>CAVUQC010000001.1:0-115336 GCA_963743575.1 uncultured Solirubrobacterales bacterium
TACAACGCGGTCGGCGCGCTCATCTGGGGCAGCGGCCTGACGTTCGCGGGGTTCCTGCTCGGTTTCATCCCGCCGCTGTCGGCAGTTCGTGACCGACTACATCGACCTGATCCTGCTCTTTGGCTGTCGCCTGTGCGGTCGTCCCGACGGCGTACCACGCCATCCGCCAGTGGATGAAGGCGCGTAGGGCCAATCAGGAGGGCACAGCCACCCGTCCTCACCGACGACGAAGCGATCGCACCGATCTTCGAGCAGAACAACCCCTGACCCGGGCCGGTCTTCTGGTTAGCCGCCAGAGATCACCAGCACCAGCAACGTCGCGTTGAGCGCGATCAGCAGCACCGCCGCGATCGCCGCGAGAACCGTCGTCCACCAGCGGTTCGCCGACTCGCCCAGCAGCTGCTTCAGCGACGTGAGTCGCACCAGCGGGATCAGCGCGAACGGGATGCCGAAGCTCAGCACCACCTGGCTGAGCACCAGGGCGCAGCGTCGGGTCGAATCCGATGAGAGGATGACGAGCGCCGGAATCAGCGTGACCATCCGGCGCACCAGCAGCGGGACTCGGACGTGCAGCAGCCCGTGCATGATCTCGGCCCCGGCGTAGGCGCCGACCGAGTCGACGCGAGCCCGGATGCCAGCAGGCCGACCGCGAACAGCGTCGCGACGACCGGGCCGAGGCCGCGCCGATCGCGGCGTGCGCCCCCTCGAGGGTGTTGGTGCCATCGACGCCCTGCAGCGTCGACGGCCGCGAGGAGCAGGATCACGACGTTGACCGTGCCGGCGACCGCCAGCGCGACGGTGACGTCGATGCGGGTGGCCCGCAGCACGCGACGGCGCTCCGGCGCCTTCCTCGACCCGCCGAAGCGGTCGCGGGTCAGCGCCGAGTGCGCGTAGATCGCGTGCGGCATGACGGTCGCGCCCATGATGGATGCCGCCAGCAGCACCGATCCCGAGTCGGTGAAGCGCGGCACCAGTCCGCCGGCGCGGCGGCCGGGTCGAGCGGGGCGAAGAAGATGCCGCGCAGAATCCGACGGCGATGATCACCACCAGGCCGATGATGACGCGACTCGAAGACCGCGAGCCGCGCCGGCTGTGCAGAAGCAGCAGCAGCATCGAGATCGATGCCGGTGATCAGCCCGCCGACCAGCAACGGCAGATCGAACAGCAGGTGCAGCGCGATCGCGCCGCCGATCACCTCGGCGACGTCGGTCGCCATCGCGACGAGCTCGGCCTGCACCCAGATACGCGTAGCGGCGCCGCGGCGCTGAACCGCTGAGCCGAGGATGCCGGGCAGGCTCTCGCCGGTGCTGAACCCGAGCTTCGCCGAGAGGTACTGGATCAGCCACGCCATCGCATTGGCCACCACGACGACCCAGACCAGCAGGTAGCCGTACCGGCTCCGGCGCTGGCGTTGCTCGCGACGTTGCCCGGGTCGAGATACGCGACCCCGGCGACCATCGCCGGGCCGAGCAGCGGAAGCAGCCCGCGCCCGCGTCGTTGCGCGGGGCCGGGCGGTGTCTGCGTCGACAGGGACATACGGCAGGGCTTTCGGTCGGCCAAGATCTTTCGGTGAACCGAAATCTAACAGAGTTCGCGGCGCGGTAATCCCTTACGGCAAAAAAAGTTGTGCGGGGCCCTACCCAAAACGCGTCCTGCTCCGAATATGTTGTCGAGAGCGGCTGGTTACCGCTAAGCATCGAAGCACCCCCGGCGAATACCCTGATCCGCGCCGGGGGTGCTTCGCTTTTGTGGGCCGACCTGCCTGCCACGGCCGCAGGGCCCCTGGGCGTCGGCCGCCGATGAGGGTCGTCAGCGCGTTCGGAATCGGGCGTACGCCTTAACCCGAACGCGGCGGGGACCCGGACGAGGGCCTAACCCGAACGCCGCGCCGACCCGAACGCCGCGCCGACCCGATGGGCCAACCCGAATCCCGGCCCAACCCGACCGCCGCCGGAACCCTGCCACGCCCGGCTGTTGCCGGACGCGGCGGGGGCCTAACGGTGCGGAAGGTGGGACTCGAACCCACACGCCTCTCGGCACAGGAACCTAAATCCTGCGTGTCTACCATTTCACCACTCCCGCGAGCGGTCTCAGTCTAAAGCGCGGCCACCGCGCCGAAAGGCGGTGATCCGGTCCAGCACCACGTCGTCACGCAACGGACGGTTGTGTCCGAGCCCCTGCGTGAAAGGAGCGAGGGGATGCCGGGTGGGCTGCCACAAGTGCGTCGGGCCTGGGCGAGCTCGATACGTCGTCGTCCTCGTCGTGGATCACCAGCCACGGCAGCTCGGCCGGCAGCGCCGCGTGTCGCCGAGTAGGCGCTCCAGATGTCGTCGGCACGCCACGGAACAGCCTCCGCTCGGTCCGCTTCCGTACGGCCAGCAGCTCCGAAGGCCGCAGGCCGAGGGTGCTCGCGAAACGCGCAGCAGGTACTCGAAGTCGGCGGCCCCGTTGACGGTGACGAGTCGCGCCACCCGGATACCGCTCCGGATCGCCTGCGCCGTCGCCGGAGTCCCGAACGAGTGGGCGACGATCGCCTCGAACCCGTCGCGCGGCCAGCTCGCCGATGATCGCAGCGTAATCGCGCACGTCGGTGTGGCGTCCGCCCGAGAGACCGTTGCCGGGGGCGTCGAACGCGACGATCGGGCGCCCGGCCTCCCGCAGCTCGCGCACCAGCGGGGCGAACGCTGACGCGCGGCTCTGCCAGCCGTGCACGAGCAGCACGGCGCTCGGACCGGGACCCCAGCGATAGACGGCGACGCGATGACCTCGCACCGTGATCGATCAGCGCTCCGCGTCATCCATCACCGGCCGCCTCGGTCGGATGCACCGCCTTGCGCTGCCGGGCCGCACCCAGAGCGAGTACGCGGCCTCGACGGCGAGGGGCGGGGCGACGCGATCGAGTACACGGAGCGCACGAAACGATCGGGATGGTGGAGGCTGGGGCGACATGGGGTTAATATACACACGACCGTTCGTATTGTCTAGGCGGCTATCCAGGATGTCGCAGACGTGATCGCCGGACGGACGCCGCCAGCGCGGCGACGCGTCCCGTCGCGCGATCCTGCGTCTCGCAGTCGACCAGGCGTCGCTCAGCGGACTCGACAGCCTCACGCTCGGCAGCCTCGCGACCGAGCTGGGGGTCAGCAAGAGCAACGTCGCGACGCTGTTCGGCTCGAAGCTCGACCTGCAGCTCGCGACGATCGAGGCGGCACGCGAGATCTTCATCGATGCCGTGATCGCTCCCGCGCTCGCGCGCCGCACGGGCTCGCCCGGCTGTGGCGGTCGTCGAGCGTGGCTGGACTATTCCGAGAGCCGGGTGTTTGCGGGTGGATGCTTCTTCCGCGCCGTCGAGCGGAGCGTCGGCGAAAGACGATGCGGCCCGCGATCTGCTGGTATCGATCGACGAGGAGTGGCTCGACATTCCTGACCCGTGCCGTACGCGAATGGCGGAGCCCGAGTGCCGGGAATCGCGGTCGCTCCGACGGCGCCGAAGCGTTGGCGTTCGAGATCACGGCGATGCTCGACGCCGCGAACATCGGATCGCTGTTGCACCACACGACGCGGGGCTATGCGATCGCGCGGGCGGCATCCGGGAACGGCTGCTGGCGCTCGGGGCCGAACCGGCCGCGATCGGCGGATAGTTGACGAACGCATGCACCGAGCCGACCATGGGTCGGGTGCATCGCCTAGCCCTCGCTGGCGTCACCATCGGCGCCGCCGCGCTGCTCACCCTCTCCGGGTGCGCAGGCGCTGCCCCCGCCCCGCCGCAGACCGCCGACTCGTTCGCACCAGACCCCACGCCCGCGCCCGATACCTCCGCCCGGCTCCAGGTCGCGGGCGACGAAGAGGTGGTGTTCGACTGGTCGGCCGACGCCTGTGAGCCGAAAACTATCCCGGACCTCGCGGCGCGCGCCTTCCGGGGAGGGGACGGGCGCGGTCAACCTGATCCTCAGCCAACGGTCAACTATCGGATGACCGGATCGACTCTCGATGATCTCGCTGTCGACTGCACGCCGATTCTGAAATCCGCGTTCGATGCCGACCCGGCGCACTACCTCGACTCCAGCTGGATCGCAGCGACACACACCGACGGCGACACGATCTACGCCGTGGTGCATCACGAATACCGGGGGCACACCCACTTCGGCGTGTGCCCGACCAAGCAGTACGCCGACTGCCTCGATACCTCTCTCACGCTCATGTCGTCGACCGATGGTGGCGCCCACTTCGCGCCGGCCGTCGCTCCGCCGGCCACTACCTGGCGGGCATGCCGCAGCCGTTCAAAGCGGGGAAGGGACCGTTCGGCCTCCGGACCCCCAGCAATCTGATCGAAGGACGCGACGGCGCGCTCTACCTCTTCGCAGACGCCAGCCGATACGGCACCCATCAGCAGTGGGTGTGCCTGCTGCGTACCGACGAAATCGGCGACCCGGCTGCGTGGCGCTACTGGGAAGGTGAGGGATTCGAGGGAATTCGCCGATCCTGAAAGGGGCGGACGAGGGCGAGCAATGTGCGCCACTGGCCCGCGACGAGATCGGTGCGCAAATCGTCGAGAGCGTCACCTACAACACGGTGCTCGATCGCTATGTGCTTCTGGGTCTGAGTGCCGATTCCCTCGACGGACGGGAGGTGTGGGGTTTCTACTACGCGTTCTCGGAGACCTGGTGCACTGGACACATCGCGAATTGTTGGCCGAGATGCCGCTGCCGTGGACGGTGGGCGACTCGGGTCGCGACATGTCGGTGCTGTACCCCTCGCTGGTCGATCCCGACAGCACCGACCCGGACTTCACGACGACCGACCTGCAGGCGTACGTGTACTTCACCCGGCACAACGGCGGGCAGGGTCTCTCGACCGGGACCTGGTGCGCGTTCCGGTGGAGTTCGTCATCGACGGCTAGTCGGGGTTGTGGATAGTCCCGGGCGGCACGCGTGGCATCCGGCACTATCGCTCGGGTGACCAGCCCGACCGCCCGTATCGCCGACGCCGTGCGCGAGCGCGTTCGCGGCGACGGCGTCGACCTGGCGAGTGATGCGGCCCTCGTCGAGCGGTACGTGCGCGACGAGGTGCGGCGGTACAGCGAACGTGCGCTCGGGGGGTCCCAGCCCCTTCTCACCGACGAGGTCGCAGTCACCCGCCAGGTCGTCGCGGCGCTGACCGGGTTCGGCGCGCTGCAGCCGATGCTCGACGACCCGAGCATCGAAGAGATCTGGATCAACGCCCCGGACCGGGTGTTCGTCGCACGAGACGGCATCTCGCAGCGCGTGCCGCTGACCCTCACCGAGCAGCAGGTGCGCGACTTGGTCGAGCGCATGCTGCAGTCCACGGGCCGCCGGGTCGATCTGTCGACGCCGTTCGTCGACGCGTCGCTGCCCGACGGCTCGCGTCTGCACGTCGTCATTCCCGACATCACGCGGGCGGCACTGGGCGGTCAACATCCGCAAGTTCCGATCCGGGATGCGGGGGCTGAGCGACCTGGTGCGCGCTCGGTTCGCTGCCCCAGCTGGCCGCCGAGTTTCTCGACCTGTGCGTGCGCAGCGGCCTCAACATCCTGGTGTCGGGGGCGACGCAGAGCGGCAAGACGACGATGCTCGGGGCGCTGCTCGGGTCGGCGCCGCCGACGCGAGCGGGTCGTCACCGTCGAGGAGACGTTCGAGCTCGCCTTGTCGGCGCCCGACTGGGTCGGACTGCAGTGCCGCCAGCCCAGCCTCGAGGGCACCGGCGAGGTGACGCTTCGCCGGCTGATCAAAGAGGCGCTGCGGATGCGACCCGACCGGCTGATCGTCGGGCGAGGTGCGCGAGGCCGAATCGCTCGACCTGCTCATCGCGCTGAACAGCGGGCTGCCGGGCATGTGCTCGATCCACGCCAACAGCGCCGTGATGCCCTGGCCAAGCTCGCGACGCTGCCGCTGCTGGCCGGGCGGAACATCGACTCATCGTTCGTGCTGCCGACCGTGGCGTCGAGCATCGACATCGTCGTGCACGCCGAGCTGCAGCGCAGCGGACATCGGCGCGTGGTCGAGATCGTCGCGCCGACCGGGGAGGTGGTCGCGGGCACGATCGAGGCGACCCGGCTGTTCGAGTTGCGTGGCGGGACGCCTGCAGGCAACCGGTGCAGACGCCGGCGCGGTTGGGCAAGTTCCGGGTCGCGCGGTCGAGGCGGTCGCATGACCTGCTCTCGGGCTGATGCTCGGCGCGGGACTGCCGCTGGTCGTGTCGCCGCGGCTGTGGCCGCGCCGTGGCGCCAGGGCGCGTCGCGAGCCGGGCGTCGGCCGAACGGATGCGCGGCATGGCTCGCGCGGGCGGGCTTCGATCGGGTGCCGCCGGCGGTGTTCGTCGTCGTGAGTGCCGCCGGGGGAGCGGCTCTCGGCCGGGGTGGTCGGTCGCGATCGTGCCCGTGGTCGCCGTGGCGCTGGTGGCGGGTGTGGTCGGCGGGGCTGCTCCCGTCGACGATCGTGACGGCGCGCGGGTCGATCCCGGCGGCGGCTGATGCGTGCCTGCGTGGCCCGACCTCGTCGATCACCTGGTGTCGGCGGTGCGATCGGGACGGTCGATCGGGGATGCCGTCGCGGGTCTGGCCGAGGTCGGTCCCGCCGAGACGCGCGCGGCGTTCCGCGACTTCGGCCGCACCGTCGTCGCGACGGGGACTGCTCGGCCCGGCGCTCGACGAGCTCAAGGCTCGACTCGCCGATCCGGTCGCCGATCGCATCGTCGAGACCCTCCGCATGTCGCGCGAGGTCGGTGGCACCGAACTGCCCGCGGTGCTGCGCGCACTCGCCGCGGCCCTGCGAGAGGAGGCCGCCGTGCGTGCCGAGGTCGAGGCGCGGCAGTCGTGGGTGGTCAACGCAGCTCGGCTCGGGGTCGCTGCGCCGTGGGTGGTGCTGTTGCTGCTGGGCTCCCGCCCCGAGGCGGCGGCCGCCTACAACTCGCCGGCGGGCTCACTCTGCTCGGCGTCGGGTTTCGGTGTCACGGTGGTCGCCTACCGGCTGATGATCGCGCTTGGGTCGGCTGCCCGAGGAACCGCGGTGGTTCGCGTGAGCCCCTCGTCGGACTCGCGATCCCGGTCGGGATCGCGCTGGGACTGGGGCTCTGGACCCTGGTGGCGCTCTTCCGCGCGTCGGCCGCCCCACGGCTCAGCCGCCGCATGGCTCACTACCTGGTCGATGTCTCGTCCGAGGCTCGCACCGATGCCGCGGCGCCGTCCGGCCGAACCCGCCTCGTCGTGCTCGCGTTCGGAGCGCCCTGGGCGGCTCACGGCTCGGCGGGTTCTGGCGCAGTGTGTTCGGGGGCGACGACGCGGTCGCGCGGCGACTGCGGCAGGCGGGGTCGCGAGTCAGCGTCGATAGCTTCCGTTCGCGGCAACTCATGGCCGGGGTCGCCGGGGTCGCTGCCGGTGTGGTGGTCGCGGCCTTCGTCGCCCATGTCTGCCGCGGCATCCGGTCTGCTGCTGGCCGCGATCGTCGCGTTCGGCGCGGCCGCCGGTCTCTGATCGCTCCGGACCAATTGCTGGCGCGCCGCGCGCTCGCGCACGGCAGCGGCGCATCGCGACCGAGCTGCCGACCGTTCTGGAGTTCCTGGCGCTGGCGCTGTCGGCGGGCGAAGGGATCCTGGATGCGCTGCGCCGGGTCTCGCGCGCCGGCAACGGTGAGCTCGCGCGCGAGTTCGGCCGCGTCGTCGCCGAGGTCAACACCGGAACCCCTTTGCCCGATGCGCTCGACCCGCTGCGCGTCGACGATCGGCCTGCCCGCGCTGACCCGCACGGTCGATCAACTGGTCGGGGCGCTCGAGCGCGGCACGCCGCTCGTCGGGGTGTTCCGCTCGCAGGCGCACGACTCTCGCGACGACGCGAAGCGGCGGCGCCGCCCTTCCAGCTCGACCGACTCGGGAAGCTGGGTGACCTCGATCTGATCGAGATGGGTGCAGGCGGGCATCGTCGATTCAGCCTAGCGAGCGGCCTTGGCGGTCAGCTGCATCAGGGTGTCCAGGAAAGCCTCGGAGAAGGTGGGGAACGGCTGGATCACGTCGTTCATCACCGCGAGCGTGATCTGCGCACGGATCGCCACCGTCGCCTGCTGGAGCCATTCGCCGGCCTCCGGGCCGAGCGCGTGCGCGCCGGTGATTCGCTCTCCGTCGGAGATCAGGGTCATGAAGCCCGGGTGCTTGTCGTAGGCGCGTGTATAGGTCGAGGTGCGCGAGACCGCTGCCATCTGGACGGTCGCCTCGTGCTTTCCCTCGGCCTCGCCGACGGAGGCCGCCTGCGGGTCGGTGAAGGTGACGCGGGGCACCGCCGAGTAGTTCGCCTCGCGCGAGCCGCCCAGGATGTTGTCGGCGGCGATCCGGCCCTGATACTTGCCGACATAGGTGAGCGGCCAGATGCCGGTCACGTCGCCGATCGCCCAGACGTTCTCGCCGGCCCGCATGTGCGAGTCGACCTCGATCCCCTGTTTGCCCGGTTCGATTCCGACCGTGTCCAGGCCGATGCCGTCCACCCGGGGCCGCCTGCCGGTGGCCACCAGCAGGCAGTCGCCTCGCAGGTCCTCCCTCTCGCCGAAGGAGACGACGAACTCCCCACCCTCCTTCGTGACCGCCTCGGCCAGCTGCCCGAAGTGAAGCTCGATGCCATCGTCGGTCAGCGCCTCGCCCAGAGCCTCGCCGAGCGGCTTCGGCTCGTTGGGCAGCACGTGATCCATTCCCTCGACCAGCACCACCTCTGCCCCCATGCGCCGAAACGCCTGGCCCATCTCGACCCCGACCGGGCCGGCGCCGAGAATGATCATGCGCTTCGGTACCTCCGTCGCAGCCGTTGCCTCGCGGTTGGTCCAGATCCCATCCAGGTCACGCAGGCCATCAATCGGAGGAATGAACGGATCGGCGCCTGTGGCGACGACGACGTGCTCGGCCGTCTTCTCGGTGTCGCCGACCGCGACGGTGTTCGACCCGGTGAACCGGGCCTCCCCCCGCAACAGATCGATCCCCTCGCTGTCCAGCCACTTGACCTGGCCGTCGTCGGTGTGGTCGGAGACCTGGAAGTCGCGCCAGGCGAACGCGGCGGAGGGGTCGAGCTGCCCGGTGATCGCCTCGGCGGCCCCCGGCGCATCCCGCGCCTCGGCGAGCGCCTCCCCGGGGCGGAGCAGCGTCTTCGATGGGATGCAGGCCCAATAGGAGCATTCGCCTCCGACCAGCTCGCGCTCGGCGACGGCGACCTTGAGCCCGCCCTCGACCAGGCGCCCGGCGCAGTGCTCACCCGGCGATCCGGCGCCCATGACGATGGCGTCGTAGTCGTAACTCACTCCCCTCCCCCCTCGGCCAGGACACCCTCCATGTACTTGCGGGCGTCCGCGTCCGCCTCATCAGGCGTTCGCCCGTCCTCGCGGGCGACGATGTAGGCGGCATAGAAGCCCGACCAGTGGTGCTTCGGGGCCTCAGCCTCGAAGGGCCCGTGGTGCTCCTCGGCCTCTCGCAATAGTCCTGCCAGGGTCTCGACGTCCATGCTGTCTCCTCTCGCTTGCCTATTCGCGCCCGGGCAGGCGCTCGGTGATCTCCTGAAGCAGCCATGTATTTCCGTCCGGATCGCTGAAGCGGGCGAATGAGCCGTAGGTGGCGCGATCGGGATCGGGTCCGCTCACCTCCTCGCCTTCGGCGCGATGGAACACCTCACCCACGTCGGCCCCCTTGTCGATCAGCTCGGCTCGAGCCTCGTCGATGTCCGAAACGATCAGGTAGGTCGTCTGAGCCGAGCCGGGATCAGCGGCGGTGAGCCCGACACCGAACTGGATCGAGCAGGCGGAGCCGGGAGGGGTCAACTGGACGACTCGGAAGCTCTCGCTGATGGGGAAATCCGCATCCAATCGCCATCCGAGGCCCTCGTAGTAAGCCTTCGCGCGATCCACGTCGGAGACCGGAATCACAACGACCTCGAGCTTGAAATCCATGCTCAATCCCCTCTTTTTGATGTAACGGGCAGCCAGTTGACCGGCGTGGGCGGACCCTACTCCTATGCCACCGTTGTTCTGGGGACTCCCCCAGACGTGTGACGCTCAGCCGTTCTCCAGGTTCTGGCGGGCCTGCTCGTATTCGGCGTCGCTCAGGTCTCCCTGCTCCTTTAATCTGGCGAGTCGCTCGAGCTGGGCGTCCCGATCGACAGGCTGCGGCTGTGGGGTCGCCGCCTGACGGCTTGCGAGCAGGCCCTGGAGTACGGCGGCGTTGGCCTCCTTGTTCCGGTCCGCAGAAGGCTCGAATCACAGAGAGGGCGGCCCAAGGGACCGCCCTCTGCTTCCCAACGGATTGAAGGAGTGCCTGTTACTTCTTCTTCTTCTTCTTGGACCCCTTCTGCTTGCACTTCTGGGTCGACCTCGCCGTGATCTGCTGGCCGTTGTAGAACGTCGTGGTCTCGCTGACCACCCACTTCCTCTTCTTCCCGCAGCGAGCCATCACGTAGAACAGCTTCTGGACCCTCTTCTTGCCGTGGACCTTGACCTTCTTCTTCCCGGTCCTGACCTTGCTCTGGAACGTGTCGAAGAGAGTCAGGTCGGTGCCCGGCGTATTGGGCAGCCCTGTCACGTCCAGCGTGTGGGCTTTCGCGTTGTACTGACCGTTCAGGACCAGTGTCAGGGCCCCCGCGATGCGGGTCCAGACGTACAGGGTCGTCGGACCGCCGCTCACCAGCATCACGGGATTCGGGCTGGTGAACGCGCCCGTCTTGTTGTTGACCTCGTCAGAACCCGTACCGACGACGCTCGCCCCGCAGGCCGCATTGACGGCCGTGGTGGTGGCGGCGGTGTTGAGGGTCGCCACCGAGCAGGCGGGCAGCCTGCCGTTCACGAACTTGATGTCCTTGTTGAACGTGAACTTGGTCTCCTTGGCCGACGGAGAGGAGCTGAAATCGCTGTACGTAGTGCCGATCACGTTGTGGAGAGACGCGGGGCCGAATGCCTTCTTATCCTGCTTGGCCGGCGAGAGCGTCGTCTGCAGGGTCTGACCGGTGGGAGCACCCGCGAAGGCGGTCGCCGAGACGATGAGTGCCCCGAGCACGCCGAGCGTGGCTCCGATCAGAAACTTATGCTTACGCATACCAATCCTCGTTCCCTGGCTGTCTTTCACTGTCACCCAACTCAACAGAGGGGCGCCATGACGGTTTCGCTCGCCGGCCCGGCCTCCGGACGCCCACGCCCGGATCGGGATGGACGATGTCAGCGTCCTGACACGACCGTGGAGCCCGGATGGTCGCGATACTGCGTGGGCGATGTCGAAGGAGAACGTGGAGGTTGTCCGCCGTGGCTTCGAAGCCTTCCAGCGAGGCGGACCCGAGGCGATGCTCGATCTGTTCAGCGACAACGTCATCACCTACCGCCCTGAGCCGGACGGAGCGACCCTTCACGGCAAGGCGGGTTTTCCGCGGCGCAGTCGCCGACTGGACGGAGGATTTCAGCGAGTGGCAGATGCTCCCCCAGCAGTTCACCGATCTGGGCGAGCAGGTCCTGGTTCGGCTCATCCAGATAGCGCAGGGGAGAAACAGCGGCGTCCGGGTGGAGGAGGACTGGTGGGTCCTCTTCGAGCTGACCAGTAGCAAGGTCTCGAAGCTCAGCTTCTATTCCAACCCCGCCGAGGCTCTCGAAGCCGCTGGACTACGGGAATAGCGCAGGATCAGTTCCGCTCATGGGCCGGGGTGGACTCGAACCAGGGACCGACGGATTATGAGTCCGCTGCTCTGACCAGCTGAGCTACCGGCCCGCTCGCGGGCGAGCGTACAGGCCAGGGTAGATTCGTTTTCATGGCTCGGCTCGAGGAGGAACCCGAGGCGACGACGTTCACCTGGCCGCTGCTCGGCGCGCTCTTTGGGTCGATCGTGATCGTCGGGATCGTGGCGCTCCTCAACTCCCAGCTGGGGCGCGACCTTGACCACCGGATCGATGCTCCCGCGCGGACGCTGGTCGCGGCGCCGGTGATCATCAGCGCGGGCGTCGTCTTCGTCGCCAGCATGGTCGCGCTGCTCGCGCCGGTTTACCGGCGGACGGCGCTGCGGGTCGCTGAGATCGCCGCGTGGCTGGTGCCCGCTTGGCTGGTGATGGGAGCGATGGTGCTCGGGGCGATCTCCTTCGCCCTCCACCAGGCCGACTAGCCGAGCGCGGCCAGGGACTCGCCGACGGATGACGGCTCGGCGACGCCCTCGGCTGCGGCCTGGGCGCCCTCGTTGAACGCGCTGGCGCCGGCGATCAGCGCCGCCGCGGCGCCGGGCTGGATCAGCCCGGTGTCCACGCAGCCGGCGAGGAACTGCTCCATCCCCTTGGCCACGTCGGCGAGCCGATCCTGGCCGACGACCAGGGCCGCGCCCTTCAGGCCGTGCACCTCGACCCGGAGCTCCTCGATGCGGGTCGGGTCCTTCTCGCCGGAGGACACGAGACTTTCGAGGCCGGCGATGATCGTCGGCGTCCGCCGATCGGCCTCGGTAGCAAGCATGTTGAGGAGCTCGTCGTCCCCCATGCCCTTAGTTCTACCCCCTTGAAGCGGGGAGCGCTGCGGCTAGCCGGCGACGTTCCGGACCGCGGCCTCGAGTTCCTGGACGCTGAAGGGGCCCTGCAGGACCGAGCTGACGTTCCCGTTGCGGTCGATCACGTAGGCCCACGGCTCGGTCAGGAGATTGAAGGCGCGCATCTGTGGGCGAGGCCCGTCGTTGATGTTGTTGTTGTTGTAGATCTCCTGGTGAATGAAGGCGACCTTGTCGCCGAACTCCTGCTTCACCTGCTCGGTGATGTCGGTGACCGGCCCACAGACCCGGCTCTGGCAGAGGGCGGGGGTCGCGAAGAGCAGCACGACCGGCTTCTTGCCGACGACGTTCGCGAAGTCATCGGAGTGCATGTCATCCGGTGGGACGCGGGTATCGATCTGGCCGATATTCGAGACCTGTCCCGCGGTCAGCGTGTGAATGGCGGGAACGGGCTGGCCGACGTTCGGCATCGGGAAGTCCCCGACCGGGTTCGGCGTGGGCATGAGGCTGTACTGGTAGGAGCCGCCGTCCTTGAGCAGCGCCGCAAACGCCCAGGGGCCGGGCTTGTTGAGCGGGATGTCGGAGATGTAGACGACCTGCGCTGCGCTCGGGTCGTCGGCGGTGGTCTTGGCTCTGAATGCGGGCTTGGTGGTCAGGTCCTCGATCCTCGCTGGGAAGGGACCGATCGCCTTGCCGTCCACTCCCCTGCCGGGGGCGGCGTAGACCGCGACCTGGGCGTCGGTGATCGGGTCATGTGCTGTGGTGAAGACTCCGAAGGGGAAACGGTTGGTGCCGACGTGAAAGTAGGCGGCCGCCGGGGATGCGACGGGGCCCTGGGCGGCGTGGGAGGCGAGCACGACCTGGCGGAGGGTCTTGCCCTTCGCCGAGGGGAAGATCGCCGCACGCGGCGCCGGGCGGCTGCGGCTGCCGGTGCCGTTGTCCGAGCCGCCGCAGCCCGCGACGAGGGCGAGGGCGAGTACGGCAGCGGCAACGGCGATGGGCTTGCGGGACACGGGCGGCATCGTAGATGGGGTACGGAGTAGGGTGCCCGTCGCGATTGAGGCATCCCTAAAGAGGAGGAGACTGTGGCGGAAAAGGCGGCGCTGATCACTGGTGGTTCGAGCGGGATCGGGTTGGCCATCGCCCGGATGCTGGGCGAGGACGGCTACGGGCTGACCGTTTCGGCACGGCGCCCGGACAAGCTCGAGGCGGCGGTCGAGGATCTGCGCTCCGGCGGGCTGGAAGTGCAGAGCGTGCCGGCGAACATGGCCGACGAAGAGAGCCTGACGGCACTCGTCGTGGCTCACAGGGAGCGCTACGGCCGCCTCGACGTGATGATCAACAACGCGGGGGTCGGGATCGGCGAGGCGATGGACGCGCTGACCACCAAGTTCGTCGACATGCAGCTCGGCGTGAACCTCCGCGCCGTCGTCCTGATGACGCGCGAGTGCCTGCCGATGCTGAAAGAGGCGGGTGCCGAGCACGGCAAGGCGCTGATCGTCAACACCGCCTCCGTTTCCGGAAAAGCCGGCCAGCCGTGGCTGTCGGTTTATTCCGCCACGAAGGCCGCGGTGATCGGCTTCTCCCAGGCGACCCAGAAGGAGATCGCCGGCTCAGGGGTCCAGGTGACGGCCTTCGCCCCCGCCTTCGTCGACACGCCGATGACGGAGTTCGTCAAGGGGCAGGTTTCGGCGGAGGCGATGATCCGGCCCGAGGACATTGGCGAGGCGGTGAGGTTCCTGCTCCGCACCTCACCGAACTGCCTCGTTCCCGAGATCGTGTTCCTGCGCCCCGGCGACACCATGGACACGCCCGAACTGGGCTAGGAGCTCTGCCAGATCCTGCTGCCCTTGCGCAGGCCGACGCGCGCGCCCACCCACCAGGCGACCTGTCGCATCAGGTCGAACCAGGCGTCCTCGATCCAGCGTGTCTCCCCCCTGCCCCGGGCCTTCGCGGCCAGCACGATGCCGAGGCCGCGGGCGGTTCTCCCGATCTCGCGAATGCGGGGTGGGTTGACCGGGTGTCCGCCCATCGCCTCGAACTTGGCTCCCACCAGGCCGGCGCCGTAGGCCCAGCCGAGCTGCTGGCGGAAGAATCCGAGCTGGGTGTTGCGGTTTCGGTGCTTCGCCGTGGCGTGCTCGGCATACGCGAGACGGCGGCCTGATCGCTCCTGGAAACGGAGGCCGAGCTCGACATCCTGGGCGCGGGTCATGTGCGGGTCGAAGGGCCCGATGCGGTCAATCACCTCACGGCGGTAGGCGGCGTTGGCGGTGATCGGGTAGGCGGGGTTGGAGTTGAAGGCGAACTGCTGCCAGTTGCCAAGCAGGCGAGCGGCCTGGCGCTCGGCCGCCGTGGTGGCCTGAGCGTGCTGGAGGTCTCCGGCGACGGCGCCGACCTCAGGGTCCTCGAAGGGGCGGGCGAGCTCGGTGAGCCACTGGGGCTCGACCAGGCAATCGGCATCTATGAAGGAGAGGATCTCGCCGCTGCTCTCGGCGATGCCTCGGTTGCGTGCGTTGGAGACGCCGGGCGCCGGCTCGTAGAGGTAGCGGACCGGACGGGCCTTGATCAGGGACGCGGTGCGGTCGGTCGAGCCGTTGTCGATGATCAGGATCTCGCGCCGGTCCGCCGGGTATTCCGCGGCCAGGATCGCGTCGATGCAGCCGGCGATGGTGGACTCGCCGTCCCGGACGGGGACGATGACGGAGATGGATGGCTGGTTCGAGGGCGCCCGTGGCACGGGCGCAAGTTAGCCGTGCGGGATCGTTTCCCGGTTCTCGTCTCCGGCGGGCTCGGTCCGCCGGTCCTCCTCGTGCACATGCTCGGCGTACGCCGTGGCGAGGACGTCCTCCACCGAGACCTCGGATGTCTCGTTCGCTGCGGCCGCCGCACGCCTTCGGCGAGAGGCCTGAACGTCGCGCACCTCCTCGCGGAGGGGCCGCTCGGGGAGCGGCTCCGCGCCGTGGACGCCCTCGCGGAGCAGGGCCAGCTCGAGGTAACCCTCCAGCGCCCGAACCTCGCGGCGCGAGGCGCGGCGGGGCTTGCGCTGGTTGGCGGCGGTGAACGCGTCCCAGGCGCGAGCGAAGGTTCCGAAGTTGGTGCGCCCGCCGTTTCGGTGAGCCGCGAGCATCGGGCAGACGCCGCCGCGCTTGTCTGTGTAGGCCCCGACGATGACTCGGTTGGTGCGAATGCCCCGGAGCATGGCCTCCTTGGTGGTGTTCGGCAGGGCCGCCACCGAGTTGCGGAGGCGCTGGGAGTTGTTGCGTCGCTTGGCCATGGATCAAAGGATGGCGGTGACGCCCTAGGGTCCGCGCAATGGGCCGTTCAGATTCACGGATGAGGCTGCTGGTCGCTGCGTTCGGCGATCCGGGCCATGCCTTTCCGGCCATCGCGCTCGCGCGGGAGCTGTCGCGGCGCGGCCACGAGGTACTGGTCGAGACCTGGGAGCGGTGGCGGGAAGCCGTAGAGGGCCAGGGGCTGGGCTTCACCGGGGCGCAGGAGTACACGGTGTTTCCGCCGCCGGGCCCGGACACGCCGGACGGGCAGACAGCGGCGGCCGCGGCGCGGGCGCTGGCTCGGTTGATGGAGGGGTTCGAGCCGGATCTGGTGGTGAGCGACATCCTCACCCTGGCCCCGACGCTCGCGGCCGAGGTGGCGGGTGTACCGCACGCCACCCTGATCCCCCACGTCTATCCGGTGCAGCAGCCCGGGATGCCGCTGTACTCGCTCGGGCTGCGCCCGCCGCGAACCGGCTTCGGGCGAACGGCCTGGCGGGCGACGGCGCCGCTGCTTGACATGGGGCTGCGCCGAGGGCGGGACGAGCTCAACGAGACGAGGGGGCGGCTGGGACTCCCCCCGGTCGAGCGGTTTCATGGCGGGATCAGCGAGCTGCTGGCGCTCGTTGGGACGTACCCCCAGTTGGAGTACCCGCGCGAGTGGCCGGCGCACGTGCGGGTGACCGGGCCGCTGTTGTTCGAGGTGCCGGGCGAGGAGATCGCCATTCCGGCGGGCGACGAGCCCTTGGTCGTGATCGCTCCCAGTACGGCGCAGGATCCGGAGTGCGAGCTGCTCCGGGCAGCGCTGGCAGCGCTGGCCGAGGAGCCGGTGCGCGTACTGGCCACGACCAACAGGCACCGGCCGGAGCGGCCCATCGAAGTCCCCGCCAACGCGAAGCTGGTCGACTGGCTGCTCTATTCGCAGGCGATGCCGGCCGCGGACGTGGTGATCTGCCACGGCGGGCACGGGACCGTCGCGACGGCGCTTGCGGCCGGGAAGCCCCTGCTGGTCTGTCCCTCGGTCGGGGACATGGGAGAGAACGCGGCACGGGTGGCGTGGTCCGGGACCGGCCTCTCGATCCCGCGGCGCCTGCTCTCGGAACGAGGGGTGAGGCTGGCGACCAGGCGGCTCCTCACGGAGGCACATTTCCGAGGGCGCGCCCTCGCCGTGGCCGAGTGGTCGGAGGCCCATGACGGTGCGGTGGCCGCCGCGGGGCTGGTGGAAGAGGCGGCCCGAAAAGCGAAGAGCCGGCTTTCGCCGGCTCGTTCTTAGTCTCGATCAATCAGCTCCGGGGGTGGGACTCGAACCCACAACAACTCGGTTAACAGCCGAGTGCTCTACCGATTGAGCTACCCCGGATCGGCTGGGGAAACCTTAGGACACGACGCCGGCGTGAGCGATTCGGTCCGTGAGCTGAGCACGCTCGCCCGCCAGGCGCGTGCTGACCTCGTAGTCGCCCGCCTTCTGCGCCGCCGCGATGCCGTCCTCCAGGCGCTGCTGCTCGAGCAGGTCGAAGTTGAGCTGCATCGCGCTCTCCGACGCCGGCTCGCTCTCCGCCCGCATCACCAGCTCGGTGATCAGGGAGGTGAGCGCCGCGTCGTCCCGAGGCAGACCCTCCATCGGGTCCGCCAGATGGGTCCGCAGCCAGGCGAGCGCCGGCCGCCCCGACGGCGAGAGGTGGTCGTCGGTCAGCCGGTCGATGAATCCCTGCCCCGCCTCCGGCTGAGCGATGCACATCGCCAGCAGCGCCCGCTCGCGTGTCTCGCGCGGCGTCAGCGACACCGCGACCGGCTTCGCCGGCTTGGCGCCGTTCGCGTCATCGCCGGCCGGGGCCGCGCTTGCCTCGGGCGCAGAGCGCACCCGCGCCAGGACCAGGCTGGCATCGGTGTCGAGCCGGTCCGCCACCTTGCGAACCAACTCATCGAACCCGAGAGCCGTCTCCCCCATCGCCTTCAGCACCGGGCCGACCTCCTCCAGCACCCGCTCCCGCCCCGTGACGGAACCGAGGTCGCCCCGCCCGAGCGCCACGTCCACCCGGAAGCTCGGCAGGTCGATCGCGTCATCCACCAGCTTCATGAACCGCTCCTCCGAGCCGTCCTTGAGCATGTCGGCCGGGTCCTCGCCCTCTGGCATGGCGGCAACGCGGAGCTCGAGGCTCTTTCCGCCCGCCACCTTCTGCGCTCGGATCATCGCGTCCGCGCCGGCCCGGTCTGCGTCGAGCGCCAGCACCACCGACTCGGTCTGTCCGGCGAGCATCGTCACCTGCTCAGGCGTGATCGCCGTCCCCATGATCGCGACCGCCTCCTCGACCCCGGCCTGGTGCAGGGCCAGCACATCGGTGTAGCCCTCCACCACGATCGCCCTCCGCGCCTTCGCTATCGGCCCGCGCGCGCGATCGATTCCGTAGAGCGTGTGGCTCTTCCGGTACAGCTCGCCCTCGGGCGAGTTCAGGTACTTCGGCTTTGAGTCCGGGCTCAGCGCCCTGGCGCCGAACCCGAGCACCCGCCCGCGGTGGTCGCGGATGGGGAAGGTGATCCGGCTTCGGAAGCGGTCGTAGTAGCCGCCCTGCCGCCCCTTCTGGATGAGGCCCGCGGCGAGCAGCTCATCGAGCTTGAACCCCGCCCGCTGGCTCCCGGTCAGAACCTGGTCCCAGGCGCTCGGCGCCATCCCCACCCCGAACCTCCGCAACACATCCTCGCTCAGCCCCCTCTGCTTCAGATACTCCCGCGCCTTCCCAGCCTTCGGCGAATCCCACAGGTAGCGTTCGTAGAACTTCGCGGTCCGCTCGAGCAGCTCCCAAAGCCGCGCCTTGCGGCGTCGCCTCTCCTCGGCCTGCGGATCCTCGTTCTCCCTCTCGATCTCGACGCCGTAGCGCTCCCCCAGCGACTCCACGGCCTCGGGGAAGGTCAGCCCCTCCTTCTCCTCGACGAACCGGAAGACATCGCCGCTCGCCTCGCATCCGAAGCAGTAGTAGAGCTTGTCCCGCGGGTTCACCTTGAACGAGGGCGTCCGCTCGTCGTGGAACGGGCAATTGCCCCAGAAGTCCTGCCCCCTCTGCTGAAGATCCGTGTAGGCCGAGACGATCTCGAGGATGTCCGCGGCCTCCTTGACCCGGTCCTTGCTCTCGTCCGTGAACTTCGCCATCGACCCAATCTACTTCCGCGCAACCAGCGCCTCGTAGGTGCTGAGGCAGAAACGGTCGGTCATTCCGGCGATGTAGTCGGTCACCCGCTGCACCGGACCTGCATCCGGGTCCGTCGCCGGCACCTCGCCGATGTTCGCCAGGTAGTGGTCGAAGAGAGTCCGCAGCGCGATCCTCGCCCTCTCCTGCTCCGCGCGCGCCTCCTCCCCCAGATAGACCCGCTCGAACATGAACTTCCGCAGCCGCAGCATCGCCCCGCCTACCTCATCGCTCTGCGCGATGTCTCCCTCCGCGCGCGAGCGCCCCACCATGTCCTGAACGAGCCGGTCGATCCGCTGCGCCCCCGTCTCCCCGAGCAGCTCGATCTGATCGGAGGGCAGATCTGCCTCCTCGATGATCCCGGCCCGCAGGGCGTCGTCGATGTCGTGGTTGATGTACGCCACTCGGTCGACGATCCGCACCACCCGCCCCTCCAGCGTCACCGGCTTCTGCGGCCCGGTGTGGTTGAGGATCCCGTCGCGCACCTGCTCCGTCAGGTTGAGGCCCCGCCCGTCGCCCTCCAGCTCGTCCACCACGCGCAGCGAGTGCTCGTTGTGGCGGAACCGCATGCCGTGCTCACGCAGTGCCTCATCGAGCACCTCCTCTCCGATGTGGCCGAACGGCGGATGCCCGAGGTCGTGCCCCAGCCCGATCGCCTCGGTCAGGTCCTCGTTCAGCCCCAGCGCCCGAGCGACCGTCCGCGAGATGAAGCAGGCCTCGAGCGTGTGGGTGAGGCGGGTGCGGTAGTGATCGCCCTCCGGCGCCACGAAGACCTGGGTCTTGTGCTTGAGCCGGCGAAACGCCTTCGAATGCACGATCCGGTCACGGTCGCGCTGGAACGGCGTCCGCACCGGGCTGTCCGGCTCGGGCTCGCGGCGATGCGCCGGATAGGACGGCGTGGCGAGCTCCCACAGGAACTCGGACTCCGATGCACGGATGCGCTCCTCGAAGGCACCGGTGCCCTCGGGAGCCGTTTCGATTCGTCTCGCGCTCACCCTTCGATGTTGTCAGCCGCAGCGGCCTGAGCCGCGGCGACGCGGGCGATCGGCACCCGGTACGGCGAGCAGCTCACGTAGTCCAGGCCGCTGTGATGGAAGAAGGCCACGCTCTGCGGATCGCCACCATGCTCGCCGCAGATCCCGAGATGGATGTCGGGGTTCCCCTCACGCCCCCGGGCAACGCCCATGCGAACGAGCTCGCCGACCCCGGGCTCGTCGATGGTCTCGAAGGGGCTCTGGTCGAGGATCCCCTGGCCGAGATACGCGCCGATGAACCGGCCCTCGACGTCGTCCCGGGAGAGCCCGATCGTCGTCTGCGTCAGATCGTTGGTCCCGAAGCTGAAGAAGTCGGCGTGCTTGGCGACCCGCTCCGCGATCAGGCAGGCACGCGGAAGCTCGAGCATCGTCCCAACCGAGTACGGAACCTCGTGCCCGACCTCCTCCTGTGCGGCGTTCGCGGCCCTGACCAGGATCTCCCGCACGTGCTCCAGCTCGGTCTCGTACGCGATCAGCGGGAGCATGATCTCGACGTGCGGCTTCTCCTGATCCGCCCCGACGGCGGCCGCGGCCTGGATGATCGCCCGCACCTGCATCTCGTAGATCGGCGGATAGAGGATCGCGAGCCGCGAGCCGCGCGTTCCCAGCATCGGATTTGCTTCGTGCAGGTCATGCACGAGCGCGAGCCTCTGGCGGGCGCGTTCGATCTCCTCCTCCGCGCCGCCCTTGCTCTCAAGCTCATCCAGCTCCTTCTGGAAGTGCTCCACCGGCAGGAACTCGTGGAGGGGCGGGTCGAGCAGGCGGATCGTCACCGGCAGGCCCGTCATCTCCCGGAAGATCCCCTCGAAGTCCGCCCTCTGCAGCTCCTGCAGGGACGCGAGAGCGGAGCGGAACCGATCGTCCACCGGCGTGGGCGGCGCGTCGTGGCCGACCAGGAGCCGGCCCTGTTCCACATGTGCGCGCCGCCACTCCTCCGCGGCGACGAACATGTCCTTCACCAGCCGGTCGCGGTCGGCGCCGAAGAACATGTGCTCCGTGCGGCAGAGGCCGATGCCCTGGGCGCCGAACGACCGGGCCCGGGCGGCATCGGCCGGCGCGTCGGCGTTGGCCCGCACGTCCAGCTGGCGCAGCTCATCGGCCCAACCGAGCACGGTGTTGAACTCCTCCGTGATCTCCGGAGTCACCAGCGGAACGTCGTCCAGGGTGATCGCCCCGGTGGACCCATCGATCGCGATCGCCTGCCCTCCCCGGAGCTCGTGGCCGTTCACGCTCACCAGTCCACGACTCAGATCGATGTCGAGGTCAGACGCGCCGCAAACACAGGGCCGGCCCATGCCGCGCGCGACCAGCGCCGCATGCGAAGCCTTGCCTCCCTCCGACGTCAGGATTCCGCGCGCGGCGGCGAACCCCGCCACATCCTCGGCCTCCGTGAACGGCCTGACCAGGATCACGTCGTCGCCGGCTCCTCCGCGCTCGACAGCCTCGGCCGCCGTGAACACGATCGCGCCCTTGGCGGCCCCTGGTGAGGCCGCCACCCCTCGAGCCAGAACGTCGTAATCGCGCGCCGGATCGAAGGTCGGATGGAGCAGCGCGTCGAGCTTCCCGGCGTCGATCGTGAGCAGCGCCGGCCCGGGCTCGAGCAGGCCCTCGCCGACCGCATCGACGACGAACCGGACGGCCGCCTGGGCCGGCCGCTTCGCGTTGCGGGTCTGAAGCAGATAGAGGCGCCCCTGCTCCACGGTGAACTCGACGTCCTGCATGTCCTTGAAGTGGCGCTCGAGAGTCCGCAGGGCGTCGATCAGCTCCCGGTGGGCCTCGGGCAAGAGCTCCGCCATCTCGTCGAGACCCTGCGTGTTCCGCACTCCGGAGACAACGTCCTCACCCTGCGCATTGACGAGGAAATCGCCGGAGGGCTGGGGCGCCCCCGTGATCTCGTCGCGCGTGAAGGCCACCCCGGAGCCCGAGTCCTCACCGCGGTTGCCGAAGACCATCTGCTGGACGTTGACCGCGGTTCCCCACCGCTCCGGGATCCCGTTCAGCCGGCGGTACTCGACCGCACGGTGCCCGTTCCAGGAGCGGAAGACCGCCTGAATCGAGGCATCGAGTTGCGCGCGCGGATCCTCGGGGAACTCGTCTCCGGTCTCCTCCCGGTAGATCTCGCGAAACCGGTTGGTGAGCCCCTTCAGGTCATCGATGTCGAGGTCGGTGTCGAGCTCGACCCCACGCGCCGTCTTCACCTCCGCGATTGCATCCTCGTAGTGATCGCCCGAAATTCCCCGGACGACGTTGCCGAACATCTGGACGAGCCTGCGGTAGGAGTCGCGCGCGAAGCGCTCGTCACCGGTCCTCTGCGCGAGGCCCGCCACGGAGCGGTCGTTGAGGCCGAGGTTGAGAACGGTGTCGAGCATGCCGGGCATCGAGACCCTCGCTCCGGAGCGGACCGAGACCAGCAGCGGATCCTCGGCATCGCCGAGGCTGCGTCCGGCCAGACTCTCGAGCCGCTCGAGGGCCTCATCCACCTGAGCGTCGAGACCCGAGGGTTTCTCCCCTCCCGCGTCCATGTAGGCGACACAGGCCTCCGTCGAAACCGTGAACCCAGCGGGCACACGGTCGGCACCGAGCACCTGCGTCATCTCAGCGAGGTTGGCTCCCTTGCCTCCGAGCAGGTCGCGCATCTCACGAGACCCTTCAGAGAAGTCGTACACGTACTTTGTCTGCTCTGCCACCCTCGTCGCCTGACTATAGGCTCCGCGGCGTGGCCGAGACCGCGCTGATCACAGGAGCATCATCGGGCATCGGCGAGGAATTCGCTCGCCAGCTGGCGGCGCGGGGCTACGAGCTGATCCTGGTCGCCCGCCGGAAGGACCGACTCGAGAAGCTCGCCGAGGATCTGCCGACGAAGGCCACGCCGATCGAGTGCGACCTCGCCACCGAGGCCGACGAGCTCGCGGCCAAGGTGGAGCAACACGGCCTTCAGGTCGGTCTGCTGGTCAACAACGCGGGCTTCGGCCTCCGAGGCCGCGTTCTGGACCTCGATCCCAAACGTGAGGCCGAGATGGTCCGAGTCAACTGCGAGGCGATCGTCACGCTCACCCACGCCTTCGCCCCGGGAATGGTCGAGCGCGGCCGGGGCGGAGTGATCACCGTTGCGAGCACCGCAGGCATGCAACCTCTCCCCTACGAGGCGACCTACGGCGCCACCAAGGCCTTCGCCATCTCCTTCATGGAGGCCCTCTGGATGGAGCTGCGAAGGAGCGGCGTGACGCTGACGGTGGTCAACCCTGGCCCGGTGAAGACGGAGTGGCAGGAGGTCGCCGGCCACACGGAGGACACCCCGCTACCGCCCGGCATGATCAGCGCCGAGCAATGCGTGAAGGACGCGCTCCGCGCCTACGACGCCAAGAAGCGATCCGTCGTCACCGGGCGCTTCTTCCCCTGGTTCATGCGTGTCGGCAAGGCGCCCAAGGGAATCAAGCTCCGCGTCACGGAGCGGATGTACCGCCCGCCCAGCTGAAATCGCCGCCGGGAGTGGCTGGTCAGGTGCTCATGTTCGCCGTCAGCCGCGTGACACTGATGAGGACGCTCCGGTGAACTGGGCCTCGACGACGAACTCGAGCGAGTCGTCGGGCCCCACGGTCACGGGCGACGCCGGCGCGTAGGTCCGACAGGCCGCGTCGGTCCGGTTGGTGGAGTCAAAAACGGGATATGCGACGCTGGAAGTCCCGGTTGCGTTGGTGATCTTCGGCACCTCCACCTGGTCCAGGGTCGCGGTTGAGTCGGCCGCGTAGCAGAGGACAACGCTGTCGAGCTGGACCGGTCGTCCCTGCACGATGCTCGGCACGGTGAGCGGCGCATAGAAGAACTGATTCGAGGTGTTGCCCGCCAGCGTCACGAAGCCCGTGGGGTGCGAGACCGTCGATGTCCCGGCGGCCACGAACGAATCGATCCCTTCCTGAACCTGGAAGCTGCCGCTGCTGAGCCCCTCGGCGCTCTTGGCGCTCGCGACCGAAAGACCGGGCGCGCGGTTGGTGATGATGGTGTTGACCTTCTTCTTGTTCAGCACCCCGCCTGCGACTGCGGTGCCTCCAAGAGCCACGATCAACGCGATGACGGCGATCACCGTCGCGGGGGACGGCCGCCTGAGTAGCTTCTTCATCCTTCCCTCTCTTGCGCCGGAGGACGGACGGTCCGGCGTTACGCAGATGCTCCCCTTTGGACTCCCTGCGGCCATCCTCCCTCAGGCTGTGAGCTACGTCAAACCCCTAGGCGGCGGCCCGCAGGTGAACGTGCGCGTGGTGCTCCAGCGTCTCCGTGATCGCGCGGTCGGCCTGTGCGGCGACGCGGCGCTCGGCCTCGGGCGCCTCAGACAGCGGGCGGGCCAGCGCATCGACCATGAACCGGTGTGCCTCCTCGCTGAACGCGAAGC
Source organism: uncultured Solirubrobacterales bacterium (assembly GCA_963743575.1). Taxonomy (GTDB): domain Bacteria; phylum Actinomycetota; class Thermoleophilia; order Solirubrobacterales; family 70-9; genus DASUPK01. The sequence goes on from CAVUQC010000001.1 coordinate 24,360, forward strand.
CGCCGCCCTCGCAACTCGCGCAGACCACCCCGCCTGCGGAGCCGGAGAAGGCGGCCAGGTGATCGGCCTCCCCGCAGCTGGCGCAGCTCGCCAGCTCCGGTGAGAAGCCGGCGGCAAGGGCCAGCTTGAGGCGAAAGGCCAGGGCTGCCCCTGGAGCGCTGGCCGACTCTGGGTGTGCGTCGAGCAGCCCCAGGTAATTGCAGAGCAGGTTGTACGCGGCGTCATTCGGCTCGCCCGAGTCGAGCAGGCGCAGCACCGCGTCGCAGGCCCGCCCCGCCGATCCGAGCGCCGGCCCGTTGGAGCGCAGCGTCCCATGGCCATCGACCGTGGAGGCGCCGGTCACGGTGAAGAGATCGCCCCGCCCCTCATAGAGGACGAGGTTCAGGCGAAAGAACGGCTCGAGCCGCCCGCCGAACCGTGACTTCGGCCGCCGCGACCCCTTCGCGATCGCCCCGATCCGCCCGCGCGTCGCGGAGTAGAGATGAACGATCCGGTCGGCCTCGCCGTAGCGGATGCTCCGCAGCACGACCGCCTCGGTCTTGAAGTTCCCGGGCATGGCCCACCAACGCTGCCGAATACCCCGGACGTGTTAAGGGGTCTGACCCCTTGTGTTAAGGGGTCTGACCCCTTGGGTGCCGCACCGCGTCCCGGATTGCGGCGGCCGTCACGGTCGCGGCCGCCGCCCCGATCTGGAACGGTGCGAACTGGTCCGGCTCGCCTCGACCCGACGCGAGGCAAAAGACCACGTCACCGTCGACCGGCGTGAAGACCGGATCGATCGCTCGGCCCATGCCGGCAGTCGCGGCGCGGGCGACGATCGAACACTGCCGCTTGTCGAGCGCGGCGTCGGTGCAGACCACGACCGGCGTCGAGTTCCCCTCCGGGACCCGGAACTCGGGCGGCTGCTCCATCGCGGCGATCAGCTCGGCACCCCGGAGCTCCTCACCCTCCTCCCCGCGCGGGCCGGCCAGGACCGACCCGTCTTCGTCGATCACGTCCCCAGCCGCATTCACGGTGGCGATGGCGGCCACCGTATGACCGGTCCCGGTGACGAGCGCCGTATAGCCGACGCCGCCTTGTCGTGCCCGATCCCGACCGAGCAGCTTGCCGACGGTGGCTCCCGTCCCGGCGCCCACCGCCCCGCGCTCCGGGATCCCCTCGTCCGCCGCCTCGCACGCCGCGTAGCCCTGATCCGGACCCGGCCGGACCTTCCCCTCACCCGATGGGAGGTCGTAGATCACCGCCGCGGGCACCAGCGGGACCCGCCCGTAGGGAGTGAAGTAGCCGCGGTCGTGATCCTCGAGCCAGCGGACGACGCCGTCGGCGGCCGCCAGCCCAAAGGCGCTGCCTCCGGTGATCAGGATCGCGTTGGCCTCGTTGGCGTTGGCGAGCGGCCGTAGGGTGTCGGTCTCCCGCGTGCCCGGCCCGCCGCCGTGCACGCAGACGCCGCCGGGCGTCTCCGGCGGAGGGATCACGACCGTGCACCCCGTCCCGCCAACCTGATCGGACCAGTGCCCGACGACGAATCCCGCCGGGAGTGGGACCGGATCGCTCATGCGCTCCGTGCCTTCCGCGCGGACGCCTTCTTTCGCCGTGGCCTCTTGCGCAGACGCTCCTGGCACACCGGGCAGTAGTAGGTCGATCGCCCCGTGACCACGATTCGCTGGATCACGCCCCCGTCGTCGCGCAGACAGACCTCTCCCTCACGGGTGTGGACCAGGAACTCGTCCTGCATCGAGCCGCGCTCGCCGCGCGCATCGCGGTAGTCGTCGATGCTCGCCCCACCGTGGTCGAGACCCGCCTCGAGCGCCCCGACGATCCCCTCGACCAATCGCTCGGCATGCTCGAGCTTCATCGATCCCGCCGGGGAGAGCGGATGAAGCCTCGCCCGCCAGAGGGCCTCGTCGGCGTAGATGTTCCCGATCCCCGCGACCCGCGTCTGGGTCAGCAGAAACGACTTGAGCGGCGCCTTGCGGTCCTTCGCCAGCTCCAGCAGTCGCTGCGGCGTGAGCTCACCGGAGAGAGGCTCGACGCCCAGCCGGCTCGCGAAGAAGTCGTCCAGCTGATCACCGGCATCGAGCACAACGGCCTGCCCGAAGCGCCTCACATCCGTGAAGACGAGGGTGCGCCCATCGTCGAGCTCGAAGCGCGCGCGAACGTGACGGGGCTCCGGCGCTGCCTCGTAGAGGCGCGGGCCGCCCAGCCGTTCGCTCTTCATCAGGTCAGCGGTCTCGCCCTGCTCTGAGTCCCGCAGGAGGAGGTTGCCCGTCATCCGCAGGTGCATGGCCAGTGTGCGACCGCCCTCCAGGCCGACCAGCAGGTACTTCCCGCGGCGGGCGACGGCGGTCACCTCCCTGCCGGCCACGGCGTTCTCCAGTGCACTCGGCGACTCCGGGCGCGTCAGGCGCTCATCGAGCACGGTCGCCGCCAAGATCCGCTTACCGACCAGCTCAGGCTCGAGCTGGCGGCGAACCGTCTCCACCTCGGGCAGCTCGGGCATGGCCTAGACGCTACTGAGGCAGATGCGCCCTTGGGTGGGCCTTGAAGTAGGCCTCCTTCAGCTCCTCGCCCGAGAGGTGCGTGTAGAGCTGGGTCGTCGAGAGATCCGCATGGCCGAGCATCTCCTGAACCGAGCGCAGATCACAGCCGCCAGAGAGCAGGTGAGTCGCGAAGGAATGGCGCAGGGTGTGAGGGCTCATCCGGTCGCCGAGCCCGGCGGACTGGGCGTGCCGCAGCACGATCTTGTAGAGACCCTGGCGGGTGAGCGGCCCACCGCGGAAGTTGACGAACAGCTTGCGCTCGTCGTTCGAGCGCACGAGCTCGGGCCGGGCGCCTCGCAGATAAACGCGGACCGCCGCGATCGCCTTGCCCCCGACGGGCACCAGGCGCTCCTTTGATCCCTTGCCCCGCGCCCGGACGATCCCGTGCTCGAGGTCCACATCTGAGATCTCCAGGGAGATGGTCTCGGAGGCACGCAATCCGGACGCGTACATGATTTCGAGCAGCGCGCGGTCCCGAACCGTCACCGCGTCATCGCCGCGGGGCTGGGCGAGCAGCCGCTGCACCTCGCCGTAGCTCAGGACCTCCGGAAGCTTCTTGCCGCGCCGCGGCGTCTCCAGCTTCGCCGCTGGATCGTCCTCGACCTCCTCTTCCCGGCGCAGGTGCCGATAGAAGGAGCGCAGGCAGGCCGCCTTGCGGTTCACGGTCGCGGTCGAGCATGGAGCCCGCCCGTTGCCGTCGCCCTTTGCGACGTCGGCCAGGAAGTCGGAAAGATCCGAGGGCTCGGCGGCGGTCGCATCCCGGTCCCGCTCAGCCAGGAAGCGCCCGAACTGGAGCAGGTCGGTGCGGTAGGCGGCGAGCGTGTTGCGCGAGAGCCCCCGCTCGAATTCGAGGTGGGCGAGGAAGTCGAGGACCAGCGCCTCGTAGCGCTCCGACGGCTGCGTCTGGGCAGGCCTTTCAGGCGCGATCGTGGCCATACGGATTACTTCCGCGGCGGCCGGCCCGTCCCTGCCTAGATCAGCTCCTTCAGCATGAGCAGCCCGATCAGCGACTTGGCGTCCTCACACCTCTCGATGGCGGTATCGAGGTCGCTGAGCGGGATCTCGACCAGCTCGATCCGCTCCTCCGGTGTCTGCTCGCCCTCCACGTCGTAGAGCTCCGTGGCGAGAAACAGCCAGAGGCGCTCGTTGGTCCAACCGGGGCTCGTGTAGAAGCTCTTCAGCTCGCGCCAGTCGCCGGCGGCCTTGCTGATCTCCTCGGCCAGCTCCCGCTGGGCGCACTCGAGGGGCGTCTCCCCCTCGACGTCCAGCTTGCCCGCGGGGAGCTCCAGCAGCGCGGGCTCGTCGACCGCCTCGCGGGGCTGCTCGACCATATAGAGGGTGCGTCCGTCGTGGGGGATCACGCAGACGGCTCCGGGATGGACGACCACCTGCCGCGTGGAGCGGCTGCCGTCCTCGTACTGGAAGGTCTCCATCCGCACCGAGGCGATCGGGCCGCGATGGACAAGCTTCCCTCCCACCTTCTGAAGGCGCTCGTCGCTCATGGGGCCACCTCCGCCACCGTCGCGGCCGCGAGCGCGTCACCCGCGGCCAGCGCCGCCGCGAAGAAGAGACGGTCCTCGCCGATCCCGCGGCCCATGTGTGTCGCCGGGAGTCCGCTCTCCGCGTACTCGTCCACCGGCGCCTCCCGCGGCCAGATCTCGTGGCGATCGCCGCACACCCGGCGCAGCTCGTCAAGCGATTCGTCCTTTCGGAGGCGGGGCAACGGCGACTGCCTCCGCGCAGGCGCGGGCACCCGCACGTTGCCGAGCAGGATTCGCAGCACGGTCGCGGTGTGGTGGCTCAGGCCGCGGTGGCGAGGACGCGGATCGGCGCTCGACATCCGGGGCGCGAGCAGCGTCTCGTGACCGAGGATCAGCGAGGCGTGCGCGGTTTCGAGAGCCTCCATCCCCCCGTGCCCGAGCTCAGATTCGGACCCGACGATCCCAGGCCCCGGTCCGGCAATCACGGCGTCCCAGCCGAGCGGGCCGGCGGCGGCCTGAAGCGCTCCGATCACGGTGATCGCCTCATGCTCCCCGCCATACGTCGGGCCAGCCGTGATGTGGCCGGAGAGCAACTCCGTGCGACGCAGCTCGACGACGTCCTTCGAGAGCGCGCCGGGAAGGGAGCCCCCTGGGGTCTGGACGTAGCCGACCTGCTGTACCGGGGCCGCGCGTCCTGCGGCCCAGGCCGCGGGCGCCAGCTGCCCATGAAGCGAGAGCACCAGCACGGGGATCCGCCGGAGAGGACCTCGGTGTTCCCGGGTCTCGACCGGGTCCACCGGGTGCTGCAGCGACGTGTAGTTCAGCTTCATGGCCGCAGCGTCGTCAGCCCCCGGGTGATTCAGGCCGCGGGTCAGGTTCACGTGCACGACGTCGAATCCCCCCGAGCCCAGCCCGAGGTCCTGCGCCTCGGTGTTCAGGATCAGCTCATCGCCCTTTCGGATCTCTCCGACGAGGGACTCGTCGGCCCACGCCGCCCGCTCCTCGTCCCCGACCCGAACCCGAAGCGGATCCACCTCCGTGACGACTCCCCGGCGGAGCTTCAACACCGTCTATCCCCCGTCTGCCGTCGCAGCCACCTTCGCGGCCTCGTCGAGCGCCGCCTCGCATACGGCGAGCATCTCCACGATCGCGCCTTCCGTGACCGACTCCTGCGGCGTGTGGTTCGCCTCGGTGCCGTTGGCCAGCAGCACGGCGTCATAGCCGGATGCGACCAGAGCATTCGCATCGCTCCCTCCTCCGGTGGCGACAAGCTCCGGCTCCCGGCCCGTTCGCCTCAGCGCATCCGAGGCGATCCGCACCGCATCGGACTTGGGATCGAGTCGGTAGCCGCGGAACATCTCGATCACCTGCGCGTCAACGTCGCAGCCCTGGGCGCCCGCGGCCCAGGTGCACGCGTCCACCATTTCGCCGATCTTCGTTGCCGCCTTCTCGCCGTCGACGCTGCGCGCCTCGCCGAGGATTCGGCAGTGCCCGGCGACGACGTTCGACGCCGTCCCGCCCTCGATGATGCCAACGTTCGCGGTGGTCTCCTCGTCGAGCCGGCCGAGCTTCATCTCTGCCACCGCCGCTGCCGCCGCCGCGATCGCGCTGTGTCCATCCTCCGGGTTGATGCCGGCATGAGCCTCCTGGCCGGTGAAGTCCGCGATCAGCCGCTTGTAGGTCGGCGCCGCCACTATCACCTCCCCGATTGGCGTCGCGTGATCGAGCACGTAACCGAAGGGAGCGCGAAGGAGCGTGATGTCGAGCTCCCTGGCGCCGCGCAGCCCGTCCTCCTCGGCGACGGTGAATACGATCTCCAGGCCCAGCGGGCCCGGATTCGCCGCGTGCCGTGCGGCCAGCTCCATCACCACGGTGACCGCCGCCTTGTTGTCCGCGCCGAGAATCGTGTCGCCGCGGGTCGTGAAGCGCCCGTTCTCGCGGACGACCTCGATCGGGCCGTCGTGGGGAACCGTGTCGAGATGGGCGAAGAACGAGACCCACCCCTCTCCTGTCCCGGGGACCCGGGCAATCAGATTGCCCGCGGCGGCCTCGGCCGGGACCGCCGACCCATCCTCGGTGATGTCGACCCCGAACCCGCGCAACTCGTCGAGGACCGCGTCGGCGACCTCGCGCTCCTGACCGGTCGGACTCGCGATCTCGCAGAGGCGAGCGAAGCGCTCGAGCATCCGCTGGTCCTCCGCGTTCACGCGCGACAGGCTAGTCAGCGCACCCGGGCGACGTCACCCGGCGCTGATAGAAGACGGTCGTGTCACGCAGACCGACGCAGCTCGAACACCACGAGCACCCCGTCCGGCACTCCTCGGACTCGCCGTCGCCCGCGTGGGAGGCAAGGCTCGAGATCATCATCGCGATCGCGCTCGGACTTGCCGCCGTCGTGATCGCCAGCGCCGTCTATCTCAATGAGCACCAGGAGCACAAGGCGGAGGTGGACTTCCACCAGGCCACCCAGCGCCTGCTGTCGGCCACCACCGTGGGGCTCAGAACTCCAGCCGGTCGCGCTCTCGAGCTGAGTTCGACCCAAGAGGTCGAGGATGCCGAGGGCCACCAGGAGAAGGCATCGCAGTACACGCTGGCGGAGGTGATCCTGGCCACCTCACTCTTCCTCTTCGGCGTCGCCGGAATCAGCTCGCACTGGCGGATCAAAATCGGGGCGTTCTCGGTCGCCACCACGATCTTCCTGGTCGCCCTGGTCGTGCTGGCGACCATCTAGGCCGAGCGGCGGACGCTGACGTCCTCGGACTCCTCGGCGACCGTCTCCGCCTCGGCGGTCTCGGACGCGTCCGGGCGCTCCGCTGCCCGCTTCGCCGCGGCACCGACGAAGTCGCGGAAGAGCGGCTCGGGGCGGGTCGGGCGGGAGTTGAACTCGGGGTGGAACTGCGAAGCGACGAAGAAGGGGTGTCCCGGAAGCTCGATCACCTCGACGAGGCGATCGTCAGGCGAGGTCCCGCTCGCCACAAGCCCCTCCTCCTCCAGCCGCTTGCGGAGCATGTTGTTGACCTCATAACGGTGGCGGTGGCGCTTGTAGATCACGGGCTCGTCGAAGATGTCGCGCGCCTGGGTCCCCTCGTGGAGCTTCACCGGGTCGGCGCCGAGCCGCATCGTCCCGCCGAGATCCGAGACCTCTTTCTGCTCGGGCAGCAGGTCGACCACCGGGAAGGGAGTCTCCGGATCGAACTCGGCCGAGTTCGCGCCATCCATCCCGCAGACGTTTCTCGCGAACTCCACGACCGCGATCTGCATTCCGAGGCAGATCCCCAGATAGGGGATGCCGTTCTCGCGGGCGATCCGCGCGGCCTCGACCTTGCCCTCGATCCCGCGCTCGCCGAAGCCGCCGGGGATCAGGATCCCGTCGACGTCCTCAAGTTGGGTCTCGTCGATGTCCTCCGCGGAGACCAGTTGCGTGTCGACCTCCACCCCGTGCTGCCAGCCGCCGTGGGTGAGGGCCTCGATCACAGACTTGTAGGCGTCCTCGAGCTGGACGTACTTGCCGACGAGGGCGATCTTCACCTTCCGCTCGCGCGATGCGTCGGCGCGTTTGATCAGCTCCTCCCACTCGGCCAGGTCCGGCGTCTCGGACTCGATCCCGAAGTGGTCGAGGATCAGATCGTCGGCGCCCTCGGCCCGAAGCACCAGCGGCACCTTGTAGACGTTGTCCACGTCGCGGGCCGAGATCACCGCGTCCTCGGGGAGGCTGGCGAAGAGGGCGATCTTCTTCCGGATCTCGCGGTCGAGCCCCTGCTCGGAACGGCAGAGCAGCGCGTGGGGCTGGACGCCGATCCGGCGCAGCTCGTTGACCGAATGCTGGGTGGGCTTGGTCTTCATCTCGCCGGCGTGCCCGATGTAGGGCACCAGCGTGAGGTGAATGAACATGCAGCGCTTCGGCCCCATGTCGGTGTAGAGCTGGCGGATGGCCTCGAGAAACGGAAGCGACTCGATGTCGCCGACCGTGCCGCCGATCTCGGTGATCACGAAATCCACCGCCTGCGACTCGGCGACGATCAGGATCCGGTTCTTGATCTCGTCGGTGATGTGCGGGATCACCTGGACGGTTCCGCCGAGGTAGTCGCCGCGGCGCTCGCGTCGGATCACGCTGTTGTAGACGCCGCCGGCCGTGAAGTTGGAGGCGCGGGAGGTGTTCTCGTCCGTGAACCGCTCGTAGTGGCCGAGATCCAGATCGGTCTCGGCACCGTCCTCGGTGACGAAGACCTCGCCGTGCTGGAACGGGCTCATCGTCCCCGGGTCGACGTTGATGTAGGGATCGAGCTTCTGGAGCTGGACCCGGAAGCCGCGGGAGACGAGGAGACGGCCGAGTGAGGCGGAGGCGATGCCCTTGCCGAGGGACGAGACGACACCGCCTGTCACGAAGAGAAATCGGGTGTCGCTGGGCTTCGGTTGGCTCAATTGACTCTGCCGAGCGAGTCTAGTCGGTCGAACAGCGGAACCCGCTCGATTGTCGTGGCGATCGAGCGAAACTCCCCATAGAGCGAGATCGCGATCAGGGCCACGAGCGCGATCGCCGTCCCGGCCGCACCGAGAGCGGCGACGGAGACGACTCCGACCATCGCGCCGATCAGGCTCGCCCCGCTGTCGCCGAGCATCGCCCTCTCCCGCAGGGTGATCAGCGCCCCGGCCGCGACCGCGACCGCGAACGGCCAGATGGGCGCGAGCGGCGCCGCTGACCCGGCGATGGCGGCGAGTCCCGCGAGAGCCAGAGCGGCCGCCTTCTCGGTCCTTCCCGGTCGCAGGTCGATCAGGTTGGCCACGTGGGGAGTCAGGGCCAGCACCCCCAGGTCAACGAGATAGGGCGCCCCCTCTCCCGGGGCCGCCCAGGCCGCTAGCGCGATCGTCCCGAGCGCCTTGAGCGCACCCGTCGAGGGCCGCCCGGCAGCCAGCGCCGCGCCGTGACCGCGCACTCCCCGCGGGCCTCCCTCGCCGAACAGGTCGTCGACGAGCCCCAGCACCGATACGCCGGCCACGTAGGCGATCCAGCGGTCCGCGTCCATGCCGGCGAGCCCGCCCACGATCAGCCCGGCCGCGAGGATCGGCAGGCCGAGAGGAAAGAAGACCAGCGCGCCGCGGTAGTTGGGTCGCCGGGTCAAGCCGGCCGGGAGGCGCCGGGGAGCAGCCGGCCGACGCCGCTCGCGTCGACCAGGGCGTCCCCCACGAGCAGGCGGGCCAGGAACGTCGACGACATCCCCGCCCTGCCCTTGCCGAGGAACTCGACCAGCGACTGCGGAGTGCCGACGCTCACCAGCAGCTCCGCCCCGTGCTCGTAGGCCATCAGCAGGGCGAGGTCCTGGCTCGTGCCGGGAGCGGCGACGATCGAATGCGGAAGCCCGAGCCTCTCGAGACGCGCGGCGCCGGGCGCTCCTCCGCCGGGATATCCCTGGACCACCAGCTCCGCCCCGCTCCGCAGGGCGGCCTCACCGGCGGAGTCCATGTCGCCGACGATCAGATCAGGAGGCAGGCCTCGGTCGAGCAGCGCGTCGGCACCGCCGTCCACGCCGATCAGAACGGGCATGCGGCGCTCGACGTAGCCCGCGAGAGCATCGAGGTCACGGACGTGATCCCCGCCGCGGACGACGATCAGGGCGTCGCGGCCACGAAAGTTCGTCCGTGGCTCGGGAAGCTCTCCGAGCGAGAGGAATCCTTCCGCCTCGTCCCGCACGTGCTCGAGAGTGTTCTGTGCGAACTCACGGAGAAGATCCACGGAGCGGCCTCGCCCCTCCTCGAGCAGCGCCTGCAGATCGTCGGCGTCGAGCGCGGTCCCTCCGGCCACCGAGGTGCCGGCGACGCGGATCTCCCCGCCGTCGATCTCGAGGGGATCGCCGTCACGGACCAGCTCGAGCACCCCGGCGTCCGCATCGATCAGCGGGATCCCCGCTCGGGTCAGGATGAGAGGCCCGAGGTTGGGGTGCGTCCCGTCGGCAGATGGGGACGCGTTGACGACGGCCGCTGGGCTTGCCGCGACCAGCTCCTGGGCCGCGACCCGATCCACGTTGGCGTGGTCGATCACCGCGATCTCGCCGGGTGCGAGCCGCCCCACGAGCTCCTTGGTGCGCGGGCCGACCCGGGCGGTCCCGGCGACGACGCTTGGAACGGCGACGGCCATCGGCAGAGCCTATGCAGCCCGGAGCGCTCAGGCTGCGCGAAGCAATTCGCGCGCGTGCCGATCGGCCGCCTCGTCACCGTCGTCCCCGCCGAGCATCCGGACGATCTCGGCGACGAGCCCCTCGCCGTCCACCCTCTCGACCCGCGCCCTCGCCTGGCCACCGTTCACGCTCTTCTCGATCCGAAAGTGGCTTTCGGCCATCGAGGCGACGTGCGGCAGATGGGTGATGCAGAGCACCTGGCGCTCGTCCCCGAGACTCCGCAGGCGCTCGCCGACCGCCTTGGCGATATTCCCGCCGATCCCGGCGTCGATCTCGTCGAAGACGTAGGTCGCGGCCCCGCCTCGCGCTCCCTGGCCGGCCAGGGCGAGCATCACCCTGGAGAGCTCGCCGCCGGAGGCCGCATCGCGCAGGGGCGAGACCGGCATTCCCGGGTTGGTCGCGACCTGGAACGTCACCCGTTCTTGTCCCAACGCCCCGAATCCCTCTGAATGGGGCTCAAGGCTCACTTCCAGCTTCGCACCGGCCATCGCGAGCTGGTCGAGCTCCTTGGCCACGCTCTTCTCCAGCCGACGCGCAGCCTTGGCGCGCACCTCGCTCAGCCGCCCGCCGAGGTCGGTCCGCTTGCGCTGGGCCGCCGCCAGCTCACCCTCGAGGCGGTCCGTCGCCTCCTCCGTCCCCTCGATCGAGTCGATCTCCGTGCGGCAGTGCTCGGCGTGGGCCAAGACCGATTCGACCGTGCCCCCGTGCTTCCGCCTCAGCCGGTCGAGTGCGTCGAGTCGCTCCTCGACCTGCTCGAGGCGGCCCGGCTCGGCCTCGATCCGCTCGGCGTAGCTGCGCAGCTCGCCCGCCAGCTCCTGCGCCTCCATCCGAAGCCCCCTGGCGGTCTCCGCGAGCCTGTCGAGCTCGACGTCGACACCCTCCTGTCCCGCGAGGGCGGATTCCGCGGTCCCCATCGCCTCGGCGGCGGCGCCTTCACTGTCGCCGGTCAATGCGGCGAGGGCCTCGGCAGCCGCCGTCCGCAACGACTCCGCGTGTCGCAGCCGCTCCCGTTCGGAAGCGAGCTCCGCCTCCTCGTCAGGGTCGGGCTCCGCGGCCTCGATCTCCTCCAGCTCGAACCGGAGGATGTCGAGATCTCGCTCGCGGGCGCCCTCCCGGTCCCGGATCCGAGCCAGCTCTCGCTCGACCCGAACCACCTCGGCGTGCGCCTCCCGATAGGCCCAGCGCCGCTCGAGGTGCTCCTCGCCGGCGAAGCCGTCCAGCGTCTCGAGCTGGGCGCCGGACAGCGTCAGCTTGCGGTGCTCGTGCTGTCCGTAGAAGGCGAGCAGCCGCGAGCCCAGGGCCTGCAACTCCGGGGCCGACGCGGAGCGACCGGCGAGAAACGCGCTCGTCCGCCCGCTTGCGGAGACCCGGCGCCCGATGGCCACCTCGGTTGCGTCCTCCGGCAGCCGCTCCCGGATCTCGGCGAGCTCCGGATCGTCGAGCAGCCCCTCGGGGATCTCGAACACCCCCTCGACATAGGCCTCGGCCGCTCCGGGCCGGACGATGTGGGAACGCGCCTTGCCGCCCATCAGCAGGTCGAAGGAATGGGCCAGGATCGTCTTGCCCGCTCCCGTCTCACCGGTGATCGCATTCAGCCCGGGCCCCAGCCGCAGCTCGGCGCGTTCGATCAGGAGCAGGTTCTCGATCCGGAGCTCAAGAAGCATCGCCCCTCGTTCTAGCGAGAGACGAAGACAGATTCGCCCCTCTGCAACGCACCTCCCGGCTACGCCGCGACGGCCTCCTTCGCATCCTCGCCCGCCGGGGCGCTCTCCGGCGGCGCACCGTGCGGGATGAAGTCCCTCTGGCGGACAAGGACGACGACGGCGAGCGCGCCGCTGAAGAGGATCAGGGCGCCGATCAGGAGGATGTCGTTGAACGCGTCGGTGAACGCAACCCCGGCCGCGTGTGCGGCCTGGTCGCGGAACTGCGGCGGTGCCTGGTTCGCCGCAGCTGTGCCGCTGGCCGCCACGCCGTCGGCGAAGCCGCTCGGTGCCTGTGGAAGGAGCTTGCCGATCTCGTCGGAGATCTTGCTCTGGAAGACCGCCCCGAGAGCGGCGATCCCGGTCGCGACACCGGCGATGCGCATCGTGTTGTTGATCCCCGACGCCATCCCAGCGCGCGCCGCGGGCACCACGCCGAGGGCGGTCGAAGCGATCGACGGGTTGCAGAGCCCGATGCCGAAGCCGCTGACCATGAAGCCGGCGAGCAGGGTGGTCCACTCCGAGTCGGGCTTGGCGCCGCGCATCAGCAGGAGCCCGATACCCACCATGGTCAGCCCGATCGTCAGGGGCACGCGTGCCGGGACCCTGGCGACCAGCGTTCGGGTGACGAGCGGGACGATGAACGCGAACAGGGTCAGCGGCAGGAAGCGGACGCCGGCCTGGAGCGGCGTCATCCCGATCACACTCTGCATGTAGATCGTGATGTAGAGGAACATCGAGAACATCCCGGCGCCGATCGCGAAGGTGCCGTAGGAGACGCCCGAGAAGGCGGGCTTGCGGAACAGGCTGAGATCGAACATCGCGTGGTCCTGGCGCCATTCGAAGAACACGAAGGCGATGAGCAGGAGGACCGCGGCCCCGAGAGAGCCGACGATCAACGCGCTCCCCCAGCCCTCGGCGTTGCCGCGCAGCAGGCCGAAGATCAGCGCGAAGAGCCCGCCCGAGAAGGTGACCAGCCCCGCCCAGTCGAGGCGCTTCGCGTTGGGATCGCGCGACTCCCCGGCCTGGGTCCGGGCCAGGATCACGGTCCCGATCCCGATCGGGACGTTGACGAAGAAGATCCACTCCCAGCCGAATCCGTCGGTGAGCGCCCCACCGACCAGCGGGCCGACCGCGACCGCGCCCCCGATCGTCGCGCCCCAGGCGGCGATCGCGGTGCCGCGCTCGGCGCCCTGGAACTCCTGGGCGATCAGCGCCAGCGAGGTGGCGAACATCGCCGCGCCACCGATGCCCTGGAGGCCACGCGCGATGTGCAGAACCGTTACGTCGGACGCGAGCCCGCAGAGCAGCGACGCCAGCGTGAACAGGCCCACTCCGATCAGGAACAGGCGCCGCCGCCCGAAGCGATCGGCAAGTGTGCCCATGGTCAACGTGAAGGCTGAAAGCGTCAGCGTGTAGGCATCGACCACCCACTGCAACCCGGTCAAATCCGTATGCAGGTCCTGCTGGATCTTCGGCAGCGCGACGTTGACGACGGTGATGTCCAGCAGCAACATGAACGTCGCCAGGCAGACCGCGAGCAAGCTCCACCACTTACGTGCCATTACCTGCAGTCTGACAAAACGGGCTTCGCCATCAAATCGCGGCCACAGGCGGCCGCCCCACATAAGTCGCTACGGGCTTCGCCCTTCGCTCCGAAATGGAGCGGCCTGGTGGCCGCTACGCGAGCTTCCCGAACTTCTCCCGGATCCGCTGATAGAAGCTCGCTCCCGGCACCTGCGCGAGGCAGCTGACTCCCTCCTGAAAGCGGATCTCGAGCGCATCGCCCGGCGCCAGCTCCCCGGCGGCCTCGCCGTCGAGTGAGATCTCGACCGGCTCGCGCCCGGTCGCATTCATCACCTGGAGCGCATCGTCCGGTGCGACGACCAGCGCGCGCGCCGAGAGCGTGTGCGGCGCGATGAAGCTGACGACGTATCCCTTCACTCCCCAGGCGAGGATCGGGCCCGCGTTCGCGAGGTTGTAGCCGGTTGACCCGGCCGGGGTGGCCGCCACGAGCCCGTCGCAGCGGACGCTCCCCACCTCCTCGTCCCCGATCGAGTAGGAGAGCTCCGCCACCCGCCCATGCGGTTCCCGGACGAAGCTCACGTCGTTGAGGGCGACCGGCATCTCCACCGGCAGATCGACCATCAGCGCCGGCAGGTCCATCGCCTCGAAGTCGCCGGTGAAGGCGCGCCGCAGTCCGTCCTGAAGCTCCTCCCGCTCGACGGCGGCGAGGAAGCCGACCGTGCCGAAGTTGATGCCGAAGACCGGCACACCCGTTCCGGCGAACCGGCGGAGCGCATAGAGAATGCTCCCGTCTCCGCCGAGCACGAGGCAGACGTCCGGCTTCTCACCGTCGTCGACCCGGACGATGCCCTCGGCGAAGCGGCCGTGCTTGTCGTGCTCGTCGGGCGTGCAGATCAGCTCGACCCCGGCTTCCCTCGCTGCCTTCGCGGTAGCGACGACCGCCTCCGAGGCGGCCTCCGGATGCGTGTGGGTGATCAGCATCGCGCGGGTCATGGCTCAACCTTCTCCAGCGCGGCATCGAGATCGACGGGATCGCCGCTCCGCGACGCCCAGACGAAGGTCTCGCGATTCCCTTTGGGACCGGGCAGTCCCGATGAGGCGAGTCCGCGCACAACCAGATTCTCCTTCTCGACGGACTTCGCCACCTTGTGGATCGCCTCGCGGCGGTCGGCGGCGTCCCTGACGACGCCGCCCTTCCCCACCTTCTCCTTGCCGAGCTCGAACTGGGGCTTGACCAGGCCCAGCAGGTCGAACTCCTCGTTCGCCGTGGCGACGATCGGCGCGATCAGCATCGCCAGCGAGATGAAGGAGACGTCCACCGTGATCAGATCGGGTCGAAAGGGCAGATACGAATTGCCGAGCGCACGCGCGTTGATCCTCTCCATCACCAGAACCCGCGGGTCCTGCCGCAGCTTCCAATCGAGCTGTCCGTAGCCGACGTCAACCGCGATCACCGTCGCGGCGCCGCGTTGGAGCAGGCAGTCGGTGAACCCCCCGGTCGAGGCGCCGACATCCAGGCAGCGGCGGCCATCGACCTCCACCCGCAGCTCATCGAGGGCGTTCTTCAGCTTTATCCCCCCACGCGAGACGAACTCCTCGCCCTCCTCGACCACCAGCTCGGCCTTCTCGTCGACGAGCTCGCTCGGCTTCTCCACGGACGCTCCATCCCGTCCGAGCCGAACCCGGCCGGCGCGTACGCACGCCGCCGCCGCGGTCCGCGAAGGCGCCAGCCCGCGCTCGGCGAGCAGTGTGTCGGCGCGGCGACGGGGCATGCGCCAACCGTACCTGGGAGGGGTTCGCCTGAGCGGTAGTCCGATGCCATGCACGGCGTGTGACCGCGCTCACACACGAATCGCACATACGTTCGTATCGTGGTTTTCGTGATGACTCTGTTCAGGGCAATCCCGATTCACGTGCACGCCGCAGTCGAGGTGGCCGCCGCCCCCATTCTGATGGTGGCGCCCTTCGCGCTCGGCTTCACGCCCCTCGCGGGTGCCCTGAGCATCGCTCTCGGTGTTCTCCTGCTGGGCCTCGCCACCTCGGTGTACGGCGACGCGCAGCGCGGGAACGTGCCGCTGAGCGCCCACGCGGGACTCGACTACATACTGGCCGCCGCCACCATCGCTGTCGGAGTCGTAGCGGGGATCGCAGGAGATTTGGTCGCAACAGTCTTTTTGGTCGGATTCGGCTCCGCGCATATGGCGCTGACCGCTTCAACGCGGTTCAGTCGTCCGCTCGGAGCCTGACACCGGCTACCTCCCACAGACAACACACATATCTCTCCTCCCTGTAGTACCCCAGAAACGGCCCTCTTCGGAGGGTCGTTTCGCTTTCTGACTCCGGCCGAGCCGTAACCCAGCGCTCTGGACGGGCGCTTACCGGGGAGAGGGTATGGACACCTTCGACCTCATCCTGCTGGCCGTTACTGCGATCGGCCTGACCACCTTTCTCTTCCTCCTGGAGCGGTGACGGGTACACCCTGCGGTTGTGGTGGCTGCCGCAGGGACCTAGTGCTTCTTCTTCTTGCAGTGCTTCTTGGCCGAAGCCGCGCGGTGCTTCTTGTGCTTCTTGCACTTCTTCTTCGCGGGGGTGGTGGTGGTGGCCTGCGGCGGCGCCACGTAGGTCTTGAACGCAAGGTCGTTGGTCGACCCGGTGGTCCAGGGGGTGGAGGGCGGTGAGCTGGTCGCGTAGGTGAACCTCCCACCCGCGTAGACGTCCCCGCCGTAACCCCACTCGTAATGTTGAGGCATCGAGATCGGCGAGCTGTAGGCGAGCACGGCGTACCGGCTTCCCGCCGTCACGGGTGCCGGCGTGGCGAAGTTGACCGTCACCCAAGAGGCGGCCGCAGGGATGCTGGAGGCCGGAATGCTCTGGGCGGCGAGCACCGTGGCTCCCGGGGCGCCGGCTGAGGTGTCTCGAATCTCGACGGTCACCGGAGTCGTGGGGCCGTGGGATTCGAGATGGAGATCTACCTGGTCGATTCCACCGCTGAGGCCCGCTGTGAAGGTCTGGGCGGGTGTTTCGCCCGAATCAATGGTGCCCGTTCCCACGCTGAAGTCGGTTTGCTGCTGATCAAGCGTGCCGGCCCAGGCTGAACTTGCGGCTCCAAGAGCGAGCGCAGCGGCCAATCCGAACACCAAGGCAGTCTTGCGAGTCATGCTTCCCCTTCGTCGCCAGAACGGATGCCCAACCGTTCGACACTCTCAACGGCGAGGGAGCATGTCAAGGCAATGAGCGCCGTCGCGGTAAATTGACCGTGGTGGAGGGATCTCATGCAGTGGTGCGATCTATGGAGCCCGACGCGGCGTGGGGCGCCGTCCAGCTCGGCTTCGCGGAGATTCTTGATCTGAGGACCGGGATCGAGCGTCGTCGCCACGGAGCTCCGCCCGGCGCGAGACCGGTATCGCTCGCCAAGCACATCGTCAGCCCTGAGGGGCCTGGTGCCATCTACCTCTGCCAACACGCCATCCGCTCGAGGGCGACCCTGCGCCGGGGGGCTGCCGAGGTCGCGGGCGGCTTCGCCGCGTGGCAGGAGGCCGGCCTTCCGGTCGAAGAGGTCGACTAGCCCAACGAATGTCTGATTCGGCTGCGGTCGCGGCCGGCCGATGGAGCCGTCATGGCTCACAGACGACATCGTGGGGCGGTCGCGTGGACGGCCCTGCTGCTCGCCGGGTCGATCCTCACGGGCTGTGCCGGCCTCGGCGATACCACCACGACGGTCGTTGCGCCGACCGTGACCGTTCGGGCTCCGGGCGCCTCAGGGACGGCCACCTACACGGGGACGACCGAGCAGGGTCTGCCGTTCGTGTTCACGACGACCCCGAACATGGTCGTGCGGCTGACCTTCCAGTGGCGCGCGCCCTGCGCCGATGGCGTGACGCGCTCCAACTCGATCGGGCTGGCGGCCGCCCCGATCCAGAACGGGTCCTTCTCGTTCGACAGCACCCTCCAGACAGGTGGAGTCACCCAGGTCGAGGGTGCGATCCAGGGCGACCATGCCTCGGGAACCTTTTCCCGCAGCAAGGGCACCTCCTTCGGAGTGGACTGCGCGGTCTCCGGTGTTCACTGGGATGCGCAGGCCGCCTCCGGATCCGGCCTCAGCTCCTGACCTGACGATTCCTGGTTTTCCGCCCACGACGGCGCTCCATGCCGATCGGGGCGGAGGGCGCCGTTCCGCGCAGCGGGTCCCTGCCCAGGCCCCGCGCAGCCGACAACGCCCATCGCAGGTGTACCCGCCCTTCGGCTCGCTACCCATTGCCCCCAGGAGGGCCTAGTAGCGGATCGAGCCCTGCCAGTGCGCCCGGTACTGGACGCTCTCGGGATGGAAGGCGACGAGATTCTGTACCTGGAAGCTGCCCTTCGCGCCCTTGTACCCCCCGCCGCCGCCGGTGATCACGCCGGTGATGGGACCGGTCGCGTTGCCGTTCGAGTCGAGTGAGTAGTCGTAGTAGCCCTTGAACGAGCCGCCGTCACCGCTGAAGAAGACAGCGTTGAAGGTGGTGTGCTCCGTGCCGCTGAAGTCCGAGCTGGGCTGGGGCTGGTTGTACGTCACCAGGGAGGTCTCATCCAGGTGCGCCTTCCGGTTCCCGAACGGCCTGCCCACGAGCTTGGCGTCATCGGAGAACTCCACGGTGTTCGCGGAGGGCTCGTCGGTGACGCTCACAGGGCTGGTCTTGTAGTCCACGCTGAGCACGTGGTTCTTCTTCTTGCCCTTTTTCGCGGCATGAGCCGACGGCTGGGGGCTGGCCTGGGCAAGGCCCAGGCCGCCCACGGAAAAAGCGAGCACGAAAAAGACGATCGGCGCAACACGCTTCTGAGTTGCCATCGGTTTCTCCCTAGCCCCCTGAGGCCGAACCGGGCGTGCGGGTGACGCTACCACCCGCCGCCCTGCCTGACTAGGCCGCCTTCGCCCGGGAACGGTTGCGTCGCCGGCGGTTGCGCGGCGGACGCGCGCTGTAGGTCCGCGGGCCTCCGTTGCCGGAGTGCTCGCCCTTGCGCTTGCCTCGCCCGTTGCCCTTGAAGCTCTTGCCGCTCGCTGATCCGTTGCCGGAGTGTTGGCGAGCGGCGTGCTCGAATCCGGGGCCTTCACTGAATTCACGGTGAAGGCCGAGGTCCGTCGCAATCTTTCGCATCTCGTGATGCTGATCGGGCAGGACGAAGCTGGCGGCGAGACCCGAGGCGCCCGCGCGGCCGGTGCGGCCGGTGCGGTGAACGTAGGTGTCGCGGTCTTCGGGAGCGTCGAAGTTGATCACGTGGGTGATCTCATCGACGTCGATGCCGCGCGAGGCGACATCGGTGGCGACCAGGGTGTCGATCTTGCCGAGCTCGAAGTCGGCGAGGGCCCGGCGGCGCTGACTCTGGGACTTGTTCCCGTGCATGGCAACCGCCCTGACCTTCTGGTTGCCGAGCTTCTTGACGAGGCGATCCGCCCCGCGCTTGGTCCGGACGAAGACCAGGGTCCGGCCACGCTCCTCACGGAGCTCGTTAACCAGCGCATCGACCTTGGCGTCGTGGCTGATGTGGAGGAACCGGTGCGTGGTCGCTGCCTTCTCGACCTTGGGCGCATGGACGTGACGTTTCGCGTCATGTGTGTACGCCGCGGCCAGCTTGCCTGCGGCTCCCTCGAGCGTCGCCGAGAAGAACAGCGTCTGGCGATCCGCCGGCATCTTCTTCACGATCCGGTCGACGGCGGGCTTGAAGCCCATGTCGAGCATCCGGTCGGCCTCGTCGAGGACGAGGATCGAGATCTGCTTGAGGTTGAAGGCGCCGCGGTCGAGCAGGTCCTCGAGGCGACCCGGGGTCGCCACGACGATGTGGGCCTGCGCCGCCTTATTCGCCTGTGCCGGGATTCCCACACCGCCGAAGACGGGCGCGATCTTCAGTGCGCGTGAATGAGCGATCGACCGAAGCTCATCGACGATCTGCTCTGCAAGCTCGCGGGTGGGCGCCAGAACGAGGGCCGCGGGGCGGCGCGCGTCGGCCTGGATCCGCTCGACGATCGGGATGCCGAAGGCGAATGTCTTGCCCGATCCGGTCGGAGACTGGACGAGGACGTCCTCGCCTTTGAGGACGTCAGCGATGCAAAGCCTCTGCACCGCAAATGGTTCTTTGATGCCGCGCTCAGCGAGTGCGCCCAGGACTGGGCGAGACACGCCGAGATCGGCGAATGATTCGGATGACATGTGTTGCTACTCCTTATGTGCGTTGCGTTGGAGATCCTGTGACCCCAACTAACGGCGCATTCGGAGCGCAATGAGGGAGGAAACGGAACCTCTCGGGGACCCAAGTGGTCGACCCGACGTGGATCACGGTAGCAGGCCTCCCCTTCGGAACCGGTGATCCGCCCCCCGATGGGCCGATTCAGGCAGGTCGCCGGGATTGCATCCCGAGGCGGACCCGCGCCTGCTGCACCGCCTTGATCGAGGTGCGACATGCCTTGGCGATCCGGCTGTCCTCCTGCTCGGGGCGCCGCTTCATCTCGAACTCGATCCGGGCGCGCGACTCGATCTTCCCTCGCTCCTGGGCCGAGGTCGGCTCGTCGATGGCGGCCAGCGCCGCCTCACCCGCCCGCTCCCGCCGGCAGGCGAGGCAGTAGAGCTCATCGTCCTCCAGGCTCCAGGTCGCCGGCAGCTCCGGCCGCTCCACATCGGCCATCCAGCTGACGGTCACCTGGCAGCGCGCGCAGGTCCAATCGACAGCGGGCTTGACGCTCGTCTCGGCCATATCCACTCCACCTTCCGACCCTCTGGATGGATTCGCGCGAGGGAAGAGGGGGAGCCGTCGGGCGAATGCTCACCCTCCAGGGTACTCCGCCACCCCACGGATCTTTTCGGCCTGGCCTACCAAGGCTTAACCGTCTCCTTGCCTGCCGATTCCCCGTCCCTGGGCATCTTCTTCAGCGCGCCGTCCAAGCTGCGGCCACGACGTCCACCCAAGGAGGGAATTGATGAGCACACTGATGAAGACGCTGCTGGCCGTGGCGGCCCAGGCCCCAACTGACCGGTCCCTAGGGGCCGTGGCCTCGCGGTGAGTGGCCGGCGAGCAACAGGCGCCGCAGGTGCGGCGCATGCACTCGGCCCTGAATCAGGAACGCCGCGATCAGGAAACCGCCCACGGCGATGGCGGCATCCAGCGTGAAGGCGGTCTGGATCCCGTCGATGAACCCGCTGCCGCTCTGGGCGCGGTCGCTGGCGCCGATGAAGACGGTGGTGGTCAGCCCCAGGCCGACCGAGCCGCCCGCAATCTGGAACATGTAGATGATCGCCCCGGCCAGGCTGCGCCGCGCCTCATCCACCGCCGTGACCCCGACCGTGGTGGCGGTCGGGTAGAAGAGCCCGATCCCCACGCCCAGCACAGCCATCCCGGGAACCAGCGCGCCGAGCGTCTCCTTGTCGGCCAGGAGGGCGATCAGCGCCGGGCCGAGGGCGATGCATGCTGAGCCCACGATCAGCAGCGGTTTCGCCCCGAAGCGGTTGTAGAGATTCCCCGCGGCGAAGGAGACCGCGGCGAAGGTCGCCATCATCGGCAGCATCCCGGCGCCCGCGCCGATCGGCGAGTAGCCGAGCACGTTGATCATCAGCTGCGGCAGATAGAGCATCGACGCGAAGAAGACCGCCGACATCATCAGGATCGCCCCGCAGGTGTAGGCGAAATCACGGTTTCGCATCACGTCGGGCGGGACGAGCGCATGGTCACCGGCGCGGCGCTCGGCGACGACGAAGCCCACGAGCAAGGCGACAGAGAGGGCGAGCAGCGCGATGATCCGCGGGTCCCCCCAGCCCCAGTCGATCACCTGATCGAAGGCGAGCAGAAGCGATACCAGCCCCACCGAGACGGTGACGATGCCCGCGTAGTCCATCCGAGTGTCCTCCGGCTCGGGATGGTCCGCCTTGATCTCGCGCATCGTGACGAACACCGCGAATGCGGCGACCGGCAGGTTGAGGAAGAAGATCCAGCGCCAACTGAGCAGGTCGGTGAGCGCGCCACCGATCAGTGGGCCGGCCGCATTGCCGATCCCGGCGGCGCCGAGGATGAAGCCGCCGGCGAGGCCCGCACGCTCCTCGGGCAGGGCGGCGTACGTCATCCCGAGAATCGCCGGCCACATCAGTGCGCCGCCGACGCCCATCGCGACCCGGGTCGCGATCAGCCAGGCCTCGCTCTGCGCCGCGCCGCCCAGGACGGAGAAGAAGGCGAAGATCGCGGAGCCGATGAAGAATGAGCTCCGGCGGCCGAACAGATCGGCGATCCGGCCGCCCGTGACGATCAGGACCCCGAAGGTCAGGGCGTAGGCGTTGACGACCCACTGCGCGGTCGTCACGTCCGTCTTGAAGTCGTGCTCGATCTGGGGGATCGCGACGTTGATCGCGGAGAAGTCGTTCGCGATCACGAACACCGCGAAGCCCATGGCGATCAGCGCCAGCCAGGTGCCTCGATCGAGCGGCTGCGTGGTCCCCTCCACGGCGCCAACCCTAGCCACGCCCAGGGCGGAAAGCTACGAGACGACGGCCTCCGGAAGGACGAACGAATTGATGGACGCGTCCGAGCCCTCCTCGGCTATCTCCGGGAAGCGAATCCCCGGCAGCAGCTTGACGTCGAAGACCTCCTGAACCAGCTCCTCGAAGCGCAGGAAGCCGGCGATCTGCCCGGTCTCAGGGTTGACGGCCCAGACGCCGCAGAGCCGCTCGTCCAACCGCTCCATCAGGGGCAGCCCGCCGAAGGTCGCCGTTTCCCGCACCTGTGAGAGGCCGACGAAGGCGAGTCCCCCGGCGAAGAACAGGCCGCGGGTGAATCCGGGGAGCTCGGCGACAGTCTCGACCGCGCCAGTCTCGAGGTCGGCGACGGAGATCGTCCCCTTGCCGGACTCGAGCACCCACATGCGCCCGTCGTGCCAGCGCGGGGAGTGCGGCATCGAGAGGCCCCGCAGCACCGTCTCGCCGCTCTCGATGTCGATCAGGACTCCCCCGCTCGCCTTGGTCTCGCGCCAGCCGCCCGCGACGTCCGTCTCGCCGAGCGCCGTCACGTAGCGGGGCTCATCGTCGATGACACAGAGGCCGTTCAGGTGGCAGCGATCCTCCGAGGTGAGCTGCGAGATGAAGGGCGGCTTCCAGCGCGGCACGAAGCTGTGCTCCGCGTCGAGCGTGGCCAGGCAGGAGAAGTTCGTCGCCACCATCCAGAGCTCCCCCTGGGCGAATTCGATCTCGTGGATCCGGATGTCCCCGGTGAAATGCTTGTTCCGCGGCAGAAAGCACGCGTCGTGCTTCCCCTGCGGCTCGACCTTGGGCGCCACGGCCGGGAAGTTCCGGTAGTCGAGCACCTCGGCGCGGGTACCAATCGCGATTCGGCCCGGAGCCACCGCGAGGCCCATCGGGCGGGGGAAGTCCCGGAAGTGTGTATTGAGCTGGCCGGCGTCGTGACGGGCGCAGATCAGCTTGCCGGTCTGGTAGGTGGAGACCAGCAGCGAGCTGCCGAGCTGGTTGAGGAACTCCGGGAAGGTCTGCGTGTAGACGCTGCGCAGCGGCGAGTCCGCCGGCGCCGACCACTTGGCGCTCCGCGGCGGGGTCGTGGGCCGGGCGAGCAGCTCCTTCGATCGCTCCGCGAGCCGCTCGGTCAGCGGCAGGAGCTCGCGAACCTCCTCCGGCGTCTCCTCCGCATCCTTATCTCCCGAGACCGCCAGCTGGTCACGGAGCGAGCGAAGGGGCCGGGTGACGTTCTCGGAGGCCTCGAAAGCCACGAACTCGCAGATCCGCTCGAGCTCGCGCTGAGGATCGTTGAGAAGCGTCTTGAAGTCGGTGACGCACCAGCGCTCCGGCGGCAGCGCCTCGAGGTCGTCGAGAAGCGTCCCGGTGAGCCGAAGCCACTGCTCGGTGACGATCTCCGGAAGCGGACGCCCGGCGAGCTCGCGCCAACCCGGCACCAGGGGGAGCGACCAGGGTCGGCCCTCCCATCCCGGCAGCTCCGCGTAGCTGACGCGGCGGCCACTCTCCCAGACCCGCAGCATGGCCGGGATGGTCTCGGTGGGGTCGCGGTGGATGTAGACGAACTGGGAGTCGGGCGCGACTCCCGCCAGGAAGGCGACCCGAAGCGCATTGCGCGGCTGGCCGTCCACCCAGCGCAGGCCGAATGCATCTATTCCCGGCCGGTTGCCCGAGCTGTCGACCAGGTTGCTCTTCAGGGCGCCGCGCAGGTCTTCGACTGCGCGCGGCTGGATGTCCGCGGCGCTCAGCCTGTTGCTGTCCCACTCGCGGTTCTCGGGCTTGAGCTCGAAGATGCCGTCGAGGATCGGCGCGGATGCGCTGAACACGCCTGGCGCGCGGGCGAGCGAGCGGAAGAGCGCCGTGCCTCCCGATCGCGGCGGCGCAACCACGAATATCGGCCTCTCGATCACGGCGGCAGTTTCGCATTTGACACGCGCAGGGCGCGGATGATCCAATCACCGGGGATCCACTTCCAGCAGATGGGGAAAGCCGCCAACCACCCGCTGACCACACCGCTGCCGTTCGCAGCCCTGGTCGCGTGCGTGATCGCCACCTTCCTGGCGCTGGACCATTTCGCCACGGCCGACGAGCAGCTCCTGCTGGGGGCGGCGACCTGGGGCATCCTGATCGCGTCCTGCGCCTTCCTCGACCGCGAGGACCGCGCGAGGGCGCTGCTCGTGGTGCTGGTCGCCACCTGCGCCGAGGTTCTGGGCTCGATCGTGATCGGCGCCTACACCTACCGGCTCGAGAACCTTCCCGCCTTCGTCCCGCCGGGTCACGGACTCGTCTTCCTTGCCGGACTTCGCATCAGCCAGTCGGCGCCGGTTCGCCGTCACGCACGAGCCTTCCTCTGGGCGGTGATCGGCCTGGTGGCGGCCTGGGGCATCGCCGGATTGGTCCTGCTCGGCCGCACGGACGCGCTCGGCGCGATCACCGGCGCGCTCCTGATCTGCGTGCTGCTCCGCGGACGGTCCGCGACCCTCTACGCGGGCGTCTTCCTGATGGTCGGCTTCCTCGAGATCTATGGCACCTCGGTCGGCGCCTGGCATTGGGCGGCGACCACTCCGGGGACGCCTCTTCCCGCCGGCAACCCACCGAGCGGGATCGCGGGGGCCTACGTCCTCTTCGACGTCGCGGCGATCGCGCTGGCTCCGCGCGTGCTGGCGGCATTCGACGCCTGCGCCGCATCCCGCTGCTCGGCTATCGGCGAGCGCCTGAATCAGTTCCCGGTGCCCGTAAGCGCCGCCTGTGCGTCGCCGCCGGGCGTCGCGGTCACGTGGAGCACTGAGGTGTATGGCTGGGGATTGGCGTTGCTGGTGGGCTGAAACTGAACGCTGACCGTGCAGGTACCCGCGGGGAGCAGTGCCACCGTGCAGGTGTTCGTGGTAACCGCAAAGCCAGGAGGATCGCCCGGAATCGGGTTGTTGACCTCGGTGATGGAGGCCGCGGGGACACCGCTGGTCGTGGTGCCCGTGTTGGTGACGGTGAACGCCTGAGGGGCGCTCTGGTCACCGTGCTGGGTGTCCGGGTAGGTGAAGTTGGCCGGGCTGATCGTCAGCGTCACCGTCGTCGCCGGGGGAGTGGTCACCGGCGGGGTGTCCGCCACGCACTTCTTCTTTTTCTTGCCGTTCTTCTTCTTGACGGTGACCTTGTGGGTCCCCGCCGGGCAGACCTTCTTCTTCTTCTTCTTCTTCTTGGCCGCCGAAGCGCCCGGATCGCCGGGACCGGCCGAAGCCGATGTCGTCAGGCTGGCCAGCAGTCCTCCGATCAGCATCACGGATACGACGAGCGCAATTCGGTTTCTCATGAACGCCTTTCTCCCATCGGCTGGCGCCCCAGGCTCCCCACAGGCCAGCCGCCTAACGATCGATTGAAGGCGATCCTATGCGAGTCGAGGCATCGGGCGCAACACTCCGGCGGGCGCCGAGCAGCGAGGCGGCGGCGGCACCCTCTGCCCTCGAGATCCGCTCGAGTTCGATCGAGGCTCCGTTGCGCCGTGCGCAGCGGGGACAGTGCCGGGGCGAAGTCAGGGGATTGCGGTCGAACATGGTCAGACCGCAGTTGGGACATCTGAGATAGGCCATCTTGCGCGCTCTCCTCCAGGGCTTGGACTTGCTGGGGCGGACCGGATCCATCCGATCTGCCTGCCCTGTCCCCCTGCTCGGCGCGCTGTGCAAGAGCTTCTCGCCGACACGGCGAGGGTACCCGAGTGAATGCGATGTGAAACGAACCCGGGTGTAGGCTCGGCCGAGGCGCTATCCGAAGATGGTCTCGCGCGTGCCCAGGGCGGCGAGCACCCGCTCGGCGACCGCCTCGCCTGTGAAGCCGACCTCCTCGCGGAGCAGCGCCGGCTTGCCG
Source organism: uncultured Solirubrobacterales bacterium (assembly GCA_963743575.1). Classification (GTDB taxonomy): domain Bacteria; phylum Actinomycetota; class Thermoleophilia; order Solirubrobacterales; family 70-9; genus DASUPK01. The sequence goes on from CAVUQC010000001.1 coordinate 50,113, forward strand.
TGCGTGACATAGCGGTCCGGCAGGCCGACACGCAGGACGTGCGCGCGCTCTGACCCATCGGCGAAGGCGTCCTCGAGATGCTCGAGCACGCCTGAGCCGAAGCCGCCCGGAAGAACGTTCTCCTCGATGGTGACGAGCAGGTCGTGGTCGGCCGCCAGCTTCTCGATCAGGTCTCCATCGAGCGGCTTGGCGAAACGGGCGTCGGCGACCGTCGGTTCGAGGCCCTTGCCGCGGAGAATCTCCGCGGCGCGGAGGCCGACCTGGACGCCGTAGCCGTATCCGAGGATCGCAACGCGCTCGCCCGGCAGCAGCATCTCCCCCCTGCCGATCTCGATCTCCTTCGGCGCGTCCGGCATCGGGGCGCCCTCGGCCGCACCGCGCGGATAGCGGAACGCGATCGGGCCGTCGTCGTAGGACAGTGAGGTGCGCAGCATGTGGACGAGCATCGCCTCGTCGCGGGGCGCCATCACCACGACGTTCGGCAGCTGGCGGAAGTAGGAGATGTCGATAAAGCCGTGGTGCGTGGGGCCGTCGTCGCCGACCAGGCCAGCGCGGTCCATCGCGAAGACGACGTTCAGCTTCTGCAGGCAGACGTCGTGGACGAGCTGATCGAAGGCGCGCTGGAGGAAGGTCGAGTAGATCGCGCAGACGGGCTTGGCGCCCTGGATCGCGAGACCGGAGGCGAAGAGGACGGCGTCCTGCTCGGCGATGCCGACGTCGTAGTACTGCTCCGGAAGCTCGTCCTGGAGCTTGTTGAGGCCGGTGCCCCCGGCCATCGCGGCGGTGATGCCGATCACTCGCGGATCCCGCTTCGCCTCCTCGACGAGCGCGTCCGCGAAGACCGCGGTGTACTGCGGCGGCGCCTTGGGAGGCGGCTTCTCCAGCTTCTCGATCTTCTCCGGCGAGTCGCTCTCCGAGACCGGGACGACGGGCTTCTTTTCGGCCGGCTTGCCGTCGACGATCGATCCCGGCTTGGCGGCGTGCCACTTCTCCATTCCCTCAAGGCCGCCCTCCTCCGCCGGTCCGAAGCCCTTGCCCTTGACGGTGTGGATGTGAACGACCACCGGCCGGTCGGCCTCCAGCGCCTGGGAGAGCGCCTGCCGCAGGGCCGCCACGTCGTGGCCGTCGATCACGCCCATGTAGGCGAGGTCGAGCTCCTCGAAGAAGAGGCCGGGCGCCCAGTACGCCTTGATCGCAGCCTTGACCTCAGGGCCGAGCCGCTCGATGCGCCGGCCGAGGCCGAGCGGCAGCTGGGTGAGCCGCTCCTCGGTCGTGGATCGGGCCTGGTAGAGGCCCGGCTTCAGGCGCACGCGCTGGAAGTAGCGGGAGAGGGCGCCGACGTTGGGCGAGATCGACATGCCGTTGTCGTTGAGCACGATCACCATCGGCGTCTGGAGGCCACCCGCGTGATGGAGGGCCTCGTAGGCGACGCCGCCGGTCAGGGCGCCGTCGCCGATCACGGCGACGACCTTGCCGTCCTGACCGATCCCCTTGAGCATCGCCTCCTTGAGGCCGACGCCGTAGCCGATCGAGGTCGAGGCGTGGCCGGCACCCATGATGTCGTGCTCGGACTCGAAGACCGAGCAGAACGGCGCCAGCCCCTCGTACTGCCGAATCGTGCCGAGTTGCTCCCTGCGGCCCGTGAGGATCTTGTGCGGATAGGCCTGGTGGCCGACGTCCCAGAGGATTTTGTCCGTGGGCGAATCGAGCAGGCTGTGCAGGGCGACGGTCAGCTCGCAGGTGCCGAGGTTCGCGCCGAAGTGGCCGCCGATCTCGCCGATCGTGTCGATGATCAGCTCGCGCACCTCCTGCGAGACCCGCTGGAGATCCTCGTCGGAGAGCTTCCTCAGGTCGGCCGGCGAGTCGATCGAGTCAAGCAGCCGCTGCCCGGTTTTGGCGTCGTCTTGGTTGGCCATTACGTGTGCCTGGTGTGGATGAAGTCCGTGATCCGAGCGAGGTCATCGGTCTTCGCGTCCGTCTCGGCGAGCGCTTCCCGAGCCTTTCGGTGGCTCTGAGAGGCTAGCTCGCGTGCCCGGTCGAGGCCGAACGCGCTGGCGTATGTGAGCTTTCCGTGCCTCTCGTCGCTACCGCTCGGCTTGCCGAGCTCTTCGTCAGATCCGGTCACGTCGAGAATGTCGTCGACGATCTGGAAAAGCACGCCGAGCTCATCGGCGAAACGGCGGTACGGAATTGTCTCACCTTCTGGCGTCTCACCCAAGGCCAATACGACGCCCACGCTGGATGCGATCAATCGCCCAGTCTTGAGGAAGTGCATCTCCCGGAGGAGCTCCGCGTCGACCGAGCCTCCAGCGCCAGGGTGACCCTCCTCGAACTCTGTGACGTCTATGTACTGGCCGCCCACCATGCCTGCGACTCCGGTGGCGGAGACGAGCTCGCCGAGCGCCGTGAGGACTGCGCCGGGCTTCCCCTCCTGCTTCAGGGCGAACAGCCGCATCGCCTCGGCGAAGAGCCCATCGCCGGCCAGGATCGCGACGTTCTCGCCGAATTTGACGTGCGAGGTCGGCATTCCCCGGCGGAGCTCGTCGTCGTCCATCGCGGGTAGGTCGTCGTGGATCAGCGAGTAGGTGTGAATCAACTCGATCGTGGCGGCCGCCGGGAGCACGCTCTCGGGGTCGAGGCCGATCGCGCGGGCCGTCGCCAGCGACAGCACCGGCCGGATCCGCTTCCCGCCGGCCAGCAGGGAGTAGCGCATCGCCTCGGCCAGCCCCGCGGTGGAGGGCGTCTCGGAGAAGCTCAGGCGCTTCAGATAGGTATCGACCAGCTCCCGAAGGTCGTCGGGGTACTCGCTCAACTTCGTCCTCAGTCCCCGGGGGAGGCACCAGAGGTGCCGCGCAGCGCGCCCTCGACCGCGCGCCCCGCCTGGGAGGCGAGCTCGGAGGCCTCGCGGACGAGCGTCGCGGCGTGCTCATCGTCCACGTCCCCCTCCAGCTGCGCCGCCAGCTGCTCCAGGCGTGCGGTGATGCGCTCGAGATCCTCGACGCCGCCGCCGGTCGATTCGCCTTCCATCGCGCGCGATGCTAGATGTCTAGCTGGGGAGATGCTCGGAGAGGGCGGCGCCGAGCACGCCGTTGACGAAGCCAGGCGCATCGGTCCCGCAGTACTCCTTGGTGAGCTCGACGGCCTCGTCGATCGCGACCTCGGCGGGCACGTCGTCGGCGTGAAGCGCTTCGTACAGCGCGGTGCGCAGGATGCTGCGCTCCAGCGGCGCGATTCGATCGAGCGCCCATCCCTTCGAGTGGCTGGAGATCATCTCGTCCAGCTCGGGGCGATGTTGGTCGACCGCAGTGGCGAGCTCAATCGAAAAGGGCTTGGCGTCCCCGAGCAGCTCGTCGAGGGGCCTTCCGGTGACCTCGTGCTGGTAGAGGGCGAAGACCGCGTCTCGCCGCTGGTCGCTGCGCTTCACGACCTCAGACTACGCGCGCGACACGTACTCGCCGCTGCGGGTATCGACGCGCACCCGCTCGCCCTCCTCGATGAAGAGCGGCACCTGGATCGTCACGCCCGTCTCGAGGGTCGCGGGCTTCGTGCCGCCGCCCGAGGCGGTGTCGCCCTTCAGACCGGGGTCGGTCTGCGTGATCGCGAGGTCCACGGCGCTCGGCGCCTGTGCCCCAGCCGGGCTCTCGTCGACGAAGAGAAGCTCGACGTCGGAGTTGGGCGGCACCCACTTCAGGGCATCACCGACGATCGACTTCGGGATCTCGACCTGGTCGTAGTTCTGGTTGTCCATGAAGACAGCGGCCTCGCCCGAGTCGTAGAGGAACTGCATCTTGCGGTTCTCGGTGCGGACCGGCCGGAACTTCTCGCCTGCCTTGAAGGTCCTGTCGATCACCGCGCCGTCGTCGACCCGCTTCAGCTTCGAGCGCACGAATGCGCCCCCCTTGCCGGGCTTGACGTGCTGGAACTCGACGATCCGGAAGATCGTGCCGTCCACCTCGATGTGGGTGCCGTTCTTGAACTGGTTGGTACTGATCATGGCCCGGAAGGCTAGCCGTCCGGCTCAGAATCGCTTGCTGGCCTTGACCTTCCGGAAATGGGCGCGGACACCGCGGCCGAAGCCGCTCGGCAGTCCGCGAAGATAGGCGCGAGACACCTTGCCCTTCCGCCCGGAGTCGAGCAGGGCGTTGGAGCAGCCGCCGTAGTCCTGGACGGCGTTCCAGGTCCACGCCAGATATGAGATGCCGCTCCCGTCGGCGAACTTCATCAGCTTGTTGCTGAAGCGAGAGGTGCAGTTGGTGTCCCCGAAGCCGCCGATCAGCACCGGGTGGAGGCTCGCGAGCTGCGCCAGTTCCGGCTTGGAGGAGGCGAAGTTCTTGCTGTAGTCGAAGGTGTTGAAGCCGACCACGAGCTGGTTGAGCGGATCTGCCGGCATGAACTGCTCCCACTGATCGAGCCTGCCGGCGAAGTCGATTCCGGAGATGTCGATGGGCTGGGTGGCCCCGGTCGAGCGGATCGCGTCGACGATCGCCTGGTGCCCGGATGCCGTGTAGCCACCGAACCGGGGCTTGCCCTGCGGGGCGTCGTTGACGGCGCAGCCGTTCAGGGCGCAGGGCCAGTCGATTCCGTTGGGCTCGTCGAAGGCGTGGAAGATGACCTGGTGGTTGTCCCTGAAGGTGGTCGCGACCGAGCGCCAGAAATCGAGCGCGTGATCGGCATCGGCCATCGGGATCTCGTCGGTTGCCCTCGTGCTCGATCCCGTAAGCACCGGCGCCCGGCGCCGCACCCGACAGGCGCAGGACGACGATGATCCCCCGCGCGTTGAGGCGGCTCACGTAGTCGAGAATCGCCGCTCGGTACGCAGCGCCGCTGAAGCGGGAACTGATGGGCGCGTACCCGCCAAGCCAGCACGCTTCGTTGAGAGGAAGCGCGACCGCGTTGATGCGCCACCCGAGCATCGCCTTGATGGTGCGGTTGCTGACCGGTCCCTGGAAGATCCCGTAGCCGAAGCCGCCACCGCCGACCGGCCCCGCGCACGCGTACTCGGAGCCGGACCGGTTCACCCCGATCAGGCGAATCGGCTTGGCGCCGTCCACCAGCTGGTTGCCCGCGACGGAGACGCTGCCGGCGGCGGAGGCGCCGCTCGGGGCCAAGAGGCAGCCGGCGGCGAGCGCTGCGACAAACCACCCCTTGCCCAAGCGTCCCATGCGCATGACCCTAACCGAGACGCGCACGTCTGAACGAAGCCTGAACGGTTTCCCGAAGAGGCCGGAAAACGGGCATCCGGCAAGCACAATGCGCCGGTGCCGCTGGCGAGCATCACAACCACGATCACCGACTGGATCGGGCAGAACGGCGTCTACGCCGTCTTTGCCCTCATGGCTGTGGACGCCCTGCTGCCAGTGGGCGGCGAGCTGATCATGCTCTACGCGGGCGTCCTCGCCGCCGGCGCGATCGCCGACCAGCAGGCCTCGCTGTTCGGGATGAACCTGCAGGACGGCCTCGAGAGCTACATCGCCCTCGCGCTCGCCGGGACCCTCGGCTACCTGGCCGGAGCCCTGATCGGCTGGGCCATCGGGCGCTCCGGTGGTCGGCAGCTGCTCGAGCGCCACGGCCGCCTTTTTCACATCAGCCCCGAAACGCTGGAGCGGGCCGAGCGATGGTTTGACCGCTTCGGAGCTCGGGCGGTGTTCCTCGGGCGGATCACCCCGGTGGTCCGCTCCTTCATCTCGATTCCCGCCGGCGTGTTTCGCACGCCGATGCCGGTCTACTTCCCTCTGACATTGGCTGGCTCGGCCATCTGGTGCTTCGGATTCGCGGCCGCCGGCTGGGCGCTCGGTGGCAGCTGGGAGAGCTTCCATCACCAATTCCGCTACGCCGATTACGTGGCGGTCGCCGCCGTGGTGCTCGTCGCCGCGTTCCTCCTGGTGCGCCAGCTGCGCGCCCGCTCCAAAGCGACATCCCCGCGGGCCAAGACCGCCGAGGAGTAGGCGGCGCGCGGCCGTCTGCGTGGTATCGTTTCGCGGCCGCTGTTAGGGCGCCCTAATCGACCTCAGGAGACCAGTGTCGTTCGCGGAAACAGTCTTGCTCGGAGCTCTCGCCGGCTTCACCATCTACCTCGGCCTGCCCATCGGCCGGCTCCAGCTCCTGAGCTCCAAGTCCCGGGTCGCCCTGGCGATGTTCTCGGTGGGAATCCTGGTGTTCCTGCTCGTGGACGTCCTCTCGCATGGATTTGCGATCGCGGAGGATGCGGTGTCTGCATACAAGGACGGCACCGGCAGCATCGGTCACGCCGCGTTGCTCGCCCTGTTGCTCGTCGGGGGCTTCGCGCTCGGCAGCGCCGGCCTCGGCATCCTCGAGCGGCGGATGCGGGCGAGCGCTCCGATTCACCCGCCGATCGCCGGCGGGGCGACGGACGCCGCAGTCATGACCGAGCAGGAGGTCGCCCTGGAGGCCAGCGCCGCTCGCGCCCGGGCGCTGCAGACGAGCCTGATCATCGCCGCCGCGATCGGAGTTCACAACTTCGCCGAGGGCCTCGCGATAGGCGTCTCGGCCGGGACCGGCGAGATCGGCCTGGCGACGGTCCTGATCATCGGCTTCGCGTTGCACAACGCGACCGAAGGCTTCGGGATCATCGGCCCGCTCGGGGACGTCAAGCCATCATGGAGATGGCTGGCCCTGGTCGGGCTGATCGGCGGCGGCCCCACCTTCATCGGGGCGATGGTCGGCTACAACGTCACGTCGGATCCGCTCGAGCTCGTGTTCTATGCGGTCGCCGGTGGCGCGATCACATATGTGATCGGTGAGATCTGGCACGGGATGCGCCGCTACGGCCATCGGGAGCTCGGGTTGCTGATGCTGTCCTTCGGCTTCGCCGCCGGTGTTCTCACCGATCTGGTCGTCGCCTACGGCGGCGGTTGACGAGAACCCGCTCCACCCGGCTGCGGGCCACCTTCCGCGAGGGCGAGCGGGTCATGCCGCTCGAGCTCTTCTTCGATCTCGTCTTCGTCCTGGCGATCACGCAGTGCACGACGCTGATGTCGCACGAGCCGACCTGGACCGGCATCGGCCGCGGCATGCTGATCCTGGCGCTGCTGTGGTGGTCGTGGGTCGGCTACGCCTGGCTCACCAGCGTGCTCGATCCCGAGGAGGGCGGCGTCAGGCTGGTGCTGTTCGCCGCCATGGCCGCCTTCCTGATCGCGGCGATCTGCGAGCCGCAGTCGTTCGACGGCCTCGCGCTGGAGTTCGCCCTCGCCTACGCGGCGGTGCGCTTCGCACAGATCACCCTCCTCCTGATCGCCAGTCGCGACGATCCGAGTTTTCACCGGGCGACGCTCGGCCTCGGCGTGGGCACCGCCGTCGGCGTGAGCCTCCTCATCGTGGGCGCGTTTCTCGATCCGGGCCTGCGAGCCGCGGTCTGGGGGCTCGCCCTGATCCTCGACATGGGCGAGCCGTACGTGTTCGGCTCAGAGGGCTGGCATCTGGTGCCCGGCCACTTCGCCGAGCGCCACGGCCTGATCGTGATCATCGCCCTCGGCGAGTCGATCGTCGCGATCGGGGTCGGGGCCGGCGCCGAGATGACCTGGGGGATCGCCGCGGCGGCCGTTTTGGGAATCGCCATCGCCGCGGCGCTCTGGTGGATGTACTTCGATGTGGTCGCACTCGTCTCGGCCAGGCGGCTGGCCGATGCGCCGGAGGGAAAGGTCCGAAACGAGCTCGCCCGGGACTCCTACTCGTACCTCCATTTCCCGATGGTGGCCGGCATCGTCCTCGCCGCGCTCGGCCTCAAGAAGACGCTGAGCAACGTTGACGATGCGCTCGAGCTCGTGCCGGCGTTCGCGCTGCTGGCCGGAGTCGGGCTCTATCTGCTCGGCTTGGTCGCCTTTCGCCTCCGCCACGTGAGGACCGTGAACTGGCGGCGCCTCGCGCTCGCGGTCGTCCTGGTCGCACTGCTACCCGCCGCCACGGAGCTGCCCGCCCTGGCGATCCTCGCGATCGTCGCCGTTCTGCTCTGGACCGTCGTCGCGATCGAGACCCGGGGCTATGGCGAGGGCCGGGCCGAGATCCGGCACGGCACAGCCTTCCCCGCCGGCCGCTAGCGCGGGGAACTGCGACATGACCGGCCGCGGTGTGCTTGAGTGGCCGGGCTATGTACCGAATATTAGGGATGGGGAGTTGGCTGGTGGCGGCGATCATTGCCCTCGCGTTCGCGAGCAGCGCCTCGGCTGCCAGCTTCGACGCCCGCGGCAGCACCGAGCAGGTGGACGTCACCGGCCTGAGCCCGAACGCAGCGATCTCCCTCCTCGATTCCTCCGACGGCGTCGTCCAGACGAGGAACGCCAACTCCCGCGGAGGGGCGCTCTTCCGCGACGTCAGCCCCGGCACCGGCTACACGGTGCAGTCCGGCGCGGAGACCTCGGACCCGCTGACGGTGACGCAGGACCCGATCCAGGCGGGTACGTCGGCCGCGCCTCCCGATCCCTCCATCTACAACCAGACGCTTCTCACCCACGGCTACGGCTACATGACGATGCGCGACGGCACGAAGCTCGCCTATGACGTCCATCCCCCCACGGACGTCGCCAACGCCCTTCCGCTGCCTGCCGCTCTCGCCAACGCGATAACCGCCGCCGCACCACCGCCCAGCTCTCTCACCCCCTCGCCGACCTTGGTCGAGTACTCGGGCTACGGCTACGCGAATCCCGCGGGCCCGGTCAGCGGCATCCAGGCTCTCGCCAACCTGATGGGCTTCACGGTCGTCGACGTCAACATGCGCGGCACCGGCTGCTCCGGCGGCGCTTTCGACTTCTTCGAGCCGCTGCAGAACCTGGACGGCTATGACGTGGTCGAGACGGTCGCCCATCAGCCTTGGGTCGCCCACGGCAAGGTCGGGATGCTCGGCATCTCGTACGGCGGCATCAGCCAGCTGTTCACGGCCCAGACGCAGCCGCCCGACCTGGCCGCGATCTCGCCGCTGTCGGTGATCGACCAGACCCAGACGACGCTGTATCCCGGCGGGGTCCTGAACACCGGCTTCGCCGTCGACTGGGCCAACGAGCGCCAGGACCAGGCCAAGGCGGCCGATCCGAGCGACCCGAACAACGGAGCACAGCCGTACGCGGTTCAGCGAATCGCCGACGGGGACACGACCTGTCAGGCGAACCAGGACCTGCATCCGGAAGCGAGCGACCTGCTGGCGAAGATCCGAGCAAACGATCACTACGTGCCCGACGTCGCCGACCCACTCTCCCCCACGACCTTCGTCAACAAGATCAACGTCCCGACCTTCATGGCGTGCCAGTGGACGGACGAGCAGACAGGCGGCCACTGCCCGACCCTGGCCGAGCACATGTCGGGGACCGAAAAGAAGTGGTTCACCTACACGAACGGGGTCCACACCGACTCGCTCGATCCCGAGACGTACAACCGCCTCTATGACTTCCTCTCGATCTACGTCGCCCAACAGGCCCCGGGGGCGAGCCTCTTCGAACCGATCGTCCAGGCGAGCTGGCCGATTGCGATGCAGACGATCTGGGGAATCCAGGGCCCCGGCGGATTGCCGCCCGTGGCGACCCTCCCGGCCGACCCGATCCAGACACAACTGACCCTGAGCGGAGCGCAGTCGGCATTCGAAGCCCTGCCATCGGTTCGCGTCCTCTTCGACAACGGCGCGGGGAACTCATCGAACCCGGGATGGCCGTATCCGGCCTTCGAGCAGTCCTTCTCCGGCTTCCCGATCCCCGGCACCCAGGCCCGCTCCTGGTACCTCGGAGCCGGCGGCGCACTCGCCGACAACTCCCCGGGGAGCCCCGCGGCCGATGGCTTCACCTGGGACTCGCATGCGCGCCCCGCCACCGACTTCACCGGCGACACGGGCTCGGGCGCCAACGGCCTCTGGACAGCCACTCCGCCCTATCAGTGGAGTCAGGATCCGGCGGGAACCTCCGCCTCCTACCTGACTGAGCCGCTCGACCAGAACACCGCCGTCATCGGCGCCGGGCGAGTCGATCTCTGGGTCCGCTCCTCAACGCCCAACGTCGATCTCCAGGCCACCGTGAGCGAGGTCCGGCCGGATGGCAAGGAGACCTTCGTGCAGGGTGGCTGGCTCCGCACCAGAGCCCGCAAGCTCGACGACGCCAAGAGCACCGAGCTCGAGCCCGTCCAGAGCCTGCGCCAGGAGGACTTCGCGGACATGCCCTCGGACCAGTTCGTTCCCGTGACCATCCCGCTCTACTACGAGGGCCACATGTACCGGGCCGGCTCGCGCATCCGAGTCAGAATCAGCGCGCCGAACGGCGACCAGCCGATCTGGGCCTTTGCCGAGGCCGATCCCTCCTCGCAGGCGAATGTCGCCATCGGCTACGGCGGCTCGATGCCGTCGAAGCTCGAGCTTCCGGTCGTCCCGGGCGTCGACACCACGACCGGACTTCCGCCCTGCCCGGGCCTCCGTGGCGAGCCCTGCCGCGACTACGTGGCCTCCCAGAACCAGCCGGCTCCGCTGACGCTGCCCGACTCGGGAAATCCCGGCTCGGGAAATCCCGGCTCGGGAAATGCCGGTTCCAGGGCCCAGTGCAAGAAGCGGAAGCACAAGAAGGGGCACAAGCGGGCCGCCGAGGCCAAGAAGCACAAGAAGCGCGGCTGCCACAAGAAGAAGCACCACAAGAAGCACCGCTAGAGGCAGGGACAGAGCGCGGGGCCGGGTCGGGTCGGATCGGGCCGACCCTGCTCTTAAAGTCCGGCTGATGCCTCAGCTCCCAACCGCTGCGACGGTGGCCGCCGGCGTCGACGAAACCTCGGCCCTCGTCATGGTGATCGCCGCGGCCCTTGCCGCCGTGATTGTGCTGGCCGCGTCGCCGCGGGTCGCCCTCCCCGTTGTGGTGCTGGAGCTCCTGCTCGGGATCCTGATCGGCCCTCAGGGGCTCGACATCGCCAGGCTCGACCCCACGACGTCGCTGCTCGGCGACCTGGGGCTCGGGATGCTCTTCTTCTTCGCCGGCTACGAGATCGACTTCGACCGGATCAAGGGACGCTCGCTCGAGCTCGCCGTGGTCGGCTGGGGCATCTCGCTGATCCTCGCCTACGGCGTCGGGGGCGCGCTGGCGGCCGCCGGGATCATCCTCTCCTTCCTCTACACGGGCTCGGCGATGGCGACCACCGCGATCGGCACCCTGATCCCGATCCTGAGCGACGCCGGAGAGATGAAGACCACCTTCGGGACCTACCTGCTCGGCGCCGGAGCGATCGGGGAGTTCGGCCCGATCCTCCTCGTCACCCTGATCCTCTCCACCGGGCACCCGCTGCACGAAGCGGTGATCCTCATTCTCTTCATCGTGCTGGCCGTGATCACCGGCCTCCTGGCGGTTCGGTCCGCCTGGCGCGGCTGGCCACTGGTCGAGAAGACCTTCGAGACTTCGAGCCAGCTCGCCGTGCGCCTCGCCGTAGTGCTCGTCTTCAGCCTCGTCGCGCTGGCCGCGCAGCTCGGCCTCGACCTTCTCCTCGGCGGGTTCGTGGCGGGAATGATCACCCGCGTCGCCCTCCGCGGCCGGGAGGTCTCCGTCTTCGACTCGAAGCTGACCGCCGTGGGCTACGGCCTGCTGATCCCCTTCTTCTTCGTCTCCAGCGGAATGGCGTTCGATCTCGACGCGCTCACCTCCAGCGCCTCGGCGATGCTCAAGGTGCCGATGTTCGTCGGCCTCTTCCTCATCGTCCGCGGAATCCCGGCGCTCCTGCTCTACCGCAGCGAGCTCGTGCTCCGCGACCGCTTCGCGCTCGCGGTCTACTGTGCGACCGAGCTGCCTCTGGTCGTCGCGATCACCACCCTCGCGATTGACGCCGGGCATATGGAAACCTCGACCGCCGCGGGCCTGGTCGGCGCCGCGATCATCTCGACGCTGATCTTCCCGCTGCTGGGCGGCTGGATCAGGCGCGGGGGCGAGCCCGTCTCGGGGCCGATCGAGGCGCCGGCCACGGCGTAGGACCGCGGGTCGCTTCTCATCGGCTGAGCAGGACTACCACTTTGCCTGGAAAGAGAGCTTTCGGTGGGCTCTGGTGAGTTCTTCCGGAAATGCCTGAACAACTCACCAAAACTCCGGGCACCGCCGCTCTGGATGAGACGCGGAGGCTTTAGTCCGACGCGGTAGCCCAATGTCGAAGGCTCATTTCGCGTACTCGATGAACCGGCCCAGACTTCGGAACCCGACCGCGGCGTAGACCCCCTCCGCCATCTCGGTCGACTGCAGGCTGGCGGTCGCGCAGCCGCGCTCGCGAGCGCGGTGGAGATGCAGAGCCGTCACGGCTGTGCCGAGCCCGCGGCGCCTTGCGAACGCGAGGGTGCCGAGGTTGTAGATGCCGCAATCGCCGTCATGGTCGTAGGACATCGACGCGCTGGCGCTCTCGCCCTCGATCCGCCCGATGATCACGTGGAAGGCGCCCGGATCGACGCCGGCCAGCACTCCGTCCGGCACCTCGATGATTCGCAGGTATTCGCTCCAGTCCGGCGGCGCCAGGTCGATCTCCGGAGCCGCGACGACCACGTCCTCCAGCGACATCGACATCGCAAGAGTGGTGGTGTCCACTCGGAGACCAAGGCCATCGAGAGCGGCGAGGGCCGCCTGCTCCGACTCGTGCGCCCAGATCGCGAAGCGATCCACACCGGCGGCGTCGTACGCCTGCAGCGCCGCTGCGGCTGCTGCTTCCGCCGCCCCGGCGTCGAGATCCCGTGCCAGCACGGCGTTGTTGTAGAAGGCTCGCTCCGGGCCCTCAGGGAAGAGCGCCATTACGACATCTGGAAGCCGGTTGATCGACGCTCCCTCCGTGCCATCCGCGATGCGGGTCCACGAGCCGATCAGGTTCGCGAGCATCCGGCCATAGAGCACCCTCTCCCCCATGGCCGGCACGTCGCTCAGTCGACGATCTGGAGATCCTTGGGCAGGCCGCTCAGGTTGCGGTAGCCGTCCGCCGTCACGACGACCAGGTCCTCGATGCGGACGCCGAACTTCCCGGGCAGATAGATGCCCGGCTCGACCGTGACGACGTTTCCTTCGAAGACCTCGTCCTCGGAGGTGGTGGCGAGCCGCGGCCCCTCGTGCACCTCCAGGCCGACGCCGTGCCCGAGTCCGTGGCCGAAGTGGTCGCCATGGCCGGCCTCCTCGATCAGCTCGCGCGCCACCGCGTCGACCTCCTTCCCGGCCGCCGCCGGGCGCACCGCCTCGAGAGAGGCCAGCTGCGCCCGCAGCACCAGCTCGTAGACCTCGCGCGCCTCTTCCCCGGGGTCACCGGTCGCGAAGGTCCGCGTGCAGTCCGAGCAATAGCCGTCGAGCAGGGCGCCCATGTCGTAGACGATCAGCTCCCCGAAGCCGATCTCGCGCTCGCCGGGCTCGGCATGCGGCAGCGCACCGTTCTCACCCGCCGCGACGATCGGCGGGAACGACGGCTCGGCGCCGAGCTCACGGATGCGCGCCTGGACGGCCCGAGCGACGTCGCGCTCGGTGTGGCCCGCGAGGCCACGCTCGAGCGTCCACTCGTAGACCTCGTCGGCCAGCTTCGCGGCGGCCGCGATCCGCTCGAGCTCGCCGGGCTCCTTGACGGCCCGGAGCTGCTCGACCAGATCCCCCGCAGGGACGAACTCCACGTCGTCCCCCGCCGCGGCCTCCAGACGGGCCAGCTGGCGGACGCTGAGCTTCGCGTCCTCGAAGCCGACCCGGCCCTTCATGCGCCCCACGATCTGCGGGATCAGCTCGCGCTCGGCGTCCGGGCGCTCCCATTCCGGAGCGACCTCGTCCTTGGCGCGCTCGGTGTATCGGAAGTCGGTGAAGAAGATGAGCTCGTCGCCGCCGATCAGGCACGCTCCATTGGTGCCCGTGAACCCCGTCAGGTAGCGGACGTTGACCAGATCCGAGATGAAGAGCTGGCCCAGCTCCTTCTCGGCCACCAAGCCCGCGAGGGATTCCCCGCGCGTCACAGCTCGAGCCTCTCGGCGATCAGCTCCAGGGCCTCGCGGTATCCGTCCGGGCCCTTGCCGTAGATCTGGCCGATGATCAGGTCGAGGCCCTCGAAGACGGAATTCTGGCGCCACTCCTCCCGCTTGGAGATGTCGGAGATGTGGACCTCCACGGTCGGGATGCGGGTCAGGTCGAGCGCGTCCCTGATCGCCCACGAGTAGTGGGTCCATGCACCGGCGTTGATCAACGCGGCATCGGCCCGCTCGGGCAGCCGGTGCAGGTGCTCGACGAACTCACCCTCCGAGTTGCTCTGGAAGAAGGCCGCCTCCAGGTCGAGATCCCGTGCGAAGCGCTTCACCCGCACCTCGAGCTCGGGGAGCGTGAAGTCCCCGTAGATGTCGTGGTCCCGACTGCCCAGCATGTCGAGGTTGACCCCGTGCATCACCTCGACGCGGTTGCGGGTGACGCCCCCGCTCACTTCAATTCCTCCACCACCGCCCGGACCCTATCCGCCTCCACCTGCTGTCCCCAGCGTGGCTCGCCCGGCTCCGAGAGGAGTACGAACCCAAGCCCCTCGCGCGTCTGCTTCTTGTCCCGCCCCATCGCCTCCATCACCCCATCGGTGCTGACCGAGGGGTCGAGCGAGACGGGCAGGCCATGGGAGGCGAGCAGGCCTTCGACCTCGTCGCGCAGCCGATCCGCGTCCGAGAGCCGGAGCACCGCGAGCAGGCCGAGACCGACGGCCTCCCCGTGGCGGTAGCGCTTGTACGAGGTCTCGGCCTCGATGGCGTGACCGATCGTGTGGCCGAGGTTGAGGACCATCCGCTGTCCTGAGTCTCTTTCGTCGGAGGCCACGACATCGATCTTGGTGCGCGCGCAGGCAAAGACCACGTCGGTCAGTGCCGCGGGATCGAGAGACTCGATCTGCCTCACCCGGGACCAGAGCGGTTCGGCGGCGATCAGCGCGGTCTTGACGACTTCGACGAAGCCAGCCGCGAGCTCCTCGTGCGACAGGGTCGCCAGGGTGGCCGGATCGGCCAGCACCGCGGTGGGCATGTGGTACGCCCCCACGTAGTTCTTCGCCTGGGGCAAGTCGACGCCGGTCTTGCCGCCGTACGCGGAGTCGACCTGGGCGACCAGGGTCGTGGGTGCCTGCACCAGCGGAACGCCCCGCTGGTAGGTGGCGGCGCAGAAACCGGCGAGGTCCCCGACCACGCCGCCGCCGAAGGCCAGCACGCAGTCGTCCCGGTTCGCGCCGGCCGAGGACAGCTCGCCGAGGATCCGCTCGGCCTCGGCGATCGTCTTTGAGGTCTCGGCGCCCTGAACGCCCAGCACCTCCTCGGTCCGTGGCAACAGCGAGCGGTGGTGCCGCAGCGCCTCGTCGTCGGCTACGCAGAACGTCCTCGCCGGCAGGGCGTCCGGAAGCGCCTCACGGGCGTCGTCCAGCAGGCCGATCGCTCCCTCGCCAACGATGGCCGGATAGGAGCCGCTCTCCGACTCGGCCCAGACCATCCGCGTGCCGGGAGTGCCCTGCATCGCGGCGAGCCATGGTGCAGCGGGCCCTGCCGCGTCTTGCGCGGCCGACGGCAGGATGGCGCGGGCCAGCGACTCGTACAGCGGGCGGCGGCTCGCGAAGCGCTCGGCGAACGCCCCGCGGTCGACGGCCAGCGGCCGGTCGGAGCCCGAGGCTCGCTCCCAGGCGATCTCCTCGTCGACGTCGCACCAGACGGGCATGTGGGCGCCGAGGGCACGGCGCACGGCGTCGCTCTCGATGGCGCCACCGCCGAGGGCCACCACGGACGATGGCCCGCCCACCTGTCCTGAGAGGGCGTCCAGCACCGAGACCACGAGGCGCTCCTCGCGGCGGCGGAACTCCACCTCGCCCTCGCGATCGAAGAAGGCCGAGATCGACTCACCCAGCTCGCCCTCGAGCAGGTCATCGGTGTCGGTCACCCCGAGCCCGAGCCGTTCCGCGACGGCGTGCGCCGCCCTGGTCTTGCCAGCGGCCATGAACCCGATGAGGACGATCCCGTGGTGCGCTGCTACCGGAGCCATCCGATCCGCTCCCGGTACGCGGAGATGGACGCGAGGACGTCGTCGATGTGATCGCCGCCGAACTTCTCGCGGTAGGCGCCGGCCAGCACCAGCGCCACCATCGCCTCGGCGACCACGGCCGCGGCCGGAACCACGGTCGAATCGGTTCTCTCCCTCATGGCCTGGGCCGGCTCCTTCGTCTCGGTGTCGACCGAGCGAAGCGGCTGCGTCATGGTCGAGATCGGCTTGATCGCCGCCTGGACCACCAGCGGCTCGCCATTGGTCATCCCGCCCTCGAGGCCACCGGCACGGTTCGTCTCCCGGAACCAGCCGCGCTCCTTCGAGTGGAAGATCTCGTCATGGGCCTCCGAGCCGGGCCTGCCGGCGACGTCCCACGCCTCGCCGAGCGAAACGCCCTTCACCGACTGGATCGAGCAGACCGCCTGGGCGAGCCGGCCGTCGAGCTTCTCGCTCCAGGATGCGTACGAGCCGAGCCCGGGCAAGAGCCCGAAGGCGCGCACCTCGAACTTGCCACCGAGCGACTCGTTCTCCTTCCGCAGCCGGTCGATCTCGGCCACCATCGTCTCGGAGGTGGCGGCATCGAGGCAGCGCACCGGTGACTCGTCCACCGCCTCGAAGTCTTCGGGAGAGAGGTCATCGCGCTCCGGCGCGCTCACGGAGGCAATCTGGATCACGTGACTGAAGACGCTCACCCCGACCGCGGTCAGGAAGCCCTTTGCGATCGTGCCCGCGGCGACCCTCGCGGCCGTCTCCCGCGCGCTGGCGCGCTCCAGGACGTTGCGGACGTCGCTGAAGCCGTATTTCTGTGCTCCGGCGAGGTCCGCATGGCCGGGTCGCGGCAGATGTGACTCCTCGATCTCGGCGTCGACGGGCCAGGGATTCATCCGCTCGTCCCAGTTCGGGTAGTCGCGGTTGGCCACCAGGACTGCGATCGGGCTGCCCAGGGTGCGCCCGTGGCGGAGACCCGAGCGAATCTCGACCGTGTCGCTCTCGATCTTCATCCGGCCGCCGCGGCCATGCCCGAGCTGGCGGCGCGCCATGTCGCGGTCGAGCGCCTCGCGGTCGAGCTCGAGGCCGGCGGGCAGACCCTCGACGATCGCTACCAGGCCCGGTCCATGGGACTCGCCTGCCGTTGTGAATCTCAAGGCCACGCGGGGGAGCGTAAATGGAGCGGGCTCGCGGCCCCGGTCTCACGGTTGCGTGGCGAGCGCGACCAGGGTGCCGATGGTGAGAAAAGGGGCGAACGGGATCGTCCGGCTCCGGGCCGAGCGGCCGTGGCGGGCGACCAGGAGGAGGCCCGCGGCCGAGCCCGCGGCGAAGGCGACCAGCATCGCCTCGGCCACCCGGCCGCCGAGATCGAAGCCGAGCACCGCGGCGAGCTTCACGTCCCCCAGGCCCATCCCGTCTGGGCGGATCAGCGCGGCACCGAGCAGGAAGCCGCCCGCCGCCAGGCCTGCCAGCAGCCGCTCGGGCATGGTGGCGGGCTCCCAGAGCAGGCAGACCGGGGCGGCCACCGCCAGGTTCCCCGCGAGCGCGCCGTTCGGGATCAGCCGCGTACGCAGGTCGCTGGCCGTGACGATGCCGAGCAGGATGACCAGCGAGGCGTCGAGGACCGCGGCGGCCATATCGTTGAGAGACCCGTGTCCCCGAACCTCTCCCCCTGATGGCGGCCCGCCGGCTGCTGATCGTGATGCTGATCCTGCTCGGGCTCTCGACGCTCGCTGCGGCCCTGGTCCCACAGCACGCCCTCCGCGGCGGCACCACGTCGAGCACGACCACCACCCAGCCGGCACAGACCGCGACGCCGAAGCCGCCTCCGGAACGCTCCCTGACGGTTCAGATCATGGTCGGTGGCAAGAAGGTTCCGGTTGTCGCAAAGCCTGTCTGCAAGGACCGCAAGCCCAGGTGCGAGCCGCTCCACGTCGGCGATCAGCTCTCCCTGCAGGTGCTCTCCAAGCACCAGGCGGAGCTCGAGATTCCCACCTTCGGCCTGATCGGAGTGGCCAGTCCGAACGCCCCCGCGTTCTTCCAGCTCCTGCCGAGTGAGCCCGGGACCATCGGAGTCGTCTTCACCACGCCCCGCGAGGTGGCGGCGCGAATCGAGGTCCTGACCGCGAAGGCCGCCAAGCAGGCGATCGCCAAGCCGAAGCAGAACTCGAACTCGAACTCGAACTCGAAGGCTAGGTCTCGAGCTCCAGGGGGATGAGGTCGACCTGGAGGAGTTCGCCGTCGCGGACGACCTTCACCTCGACGCCCTGACCGATCCGCTCCGCGACCATCAGGCGCTGGAGGTCCCCCACGTCGCCCATCGGCTCGCCGTCCACCTCGACGATCAGGTCCTCGGCGCGGAGCCTCGCCCGTGCGGCCGGGCTGCCCGAGACCACCTCGACGACCTCGATTCCCTTCTCACGCCCCAGTCGCGTGGCGATCCTCGGCGGCAGTGGCCGGGATCCGCCGACGATGCCGATGTAGGCCCGCCGCACCCTGCCCTCCTTCATCAGCGCCGAGATCAGCCTCCGGGTGGCGTCGTTGATGGGAACCGCGAGGCCGAGACCGATCCCCGCGACCGCGGTGTTGATGCCGACCACGCGGCCGAGGCCATCGGCCAGCGCGCCGCCGGAGTTGCCCGGGTTGAGGGCGGCATCGGTCTGGATCACGTTCTCGACCAGGCGCCCGGCCGATCCGGAGCGCGTGGGCAGCGAGCGGCCGAGGGCGGAGACGACCCCCGCCGTCACCGTGCCTGCCAGGCCCATCGGGCTACCGATCGCGACGACGAGCTGACCAACGCGGAGGTCGTCGGCGTCGCCAAGCTGTGCCGTCTCCAGGTCGCGCGCCTCGGCACGGACCACGGCAAGATCGGAGAGTGGGTCGGCGCCGACCACCTCGGCACTCAGCTCCCGGCCATCCGAAAACGATGCGCTCACCCGGTGCCCACCCGCCACCACGTGCGCCGAGGTGAGCATGTAGCCGTCCGAGGAGATCGCGACCCCGGAACCGGCCCCCTCGGCCCGTCCGCGACGGGTGCGCCGCATGACGGCCAGATGAGCGACCGACGGCGTCAGCCTCTCGGCGACGCCGGAGACGGTTCGCGAATAGGCGTCGAAGGCGTCGGCGTCGGGGAGACGCCCAGCGGGAGACGACGGGCTCCCGTTCGCGACGCCGTCGATCAGCCTCAGGCCTCCCGAGATGAGCTTCAACCGTGGCACTAACGAAAAATTAGCACCGGGGCATCGCCGTCAAACGCGGGCTGCGCTGCGCATGACGTCCAGCGCCGGCTCTGAGCCCGTCCAGATGCGGAGGGATTCGGCGCCCTGCCGCACCAGGACCTCCAGGCCGTCGACCGCCTCCGCCGAGCGGCGCTGCGCCTCCGCCACGAGGCGGCTCTCCGAGCCCGCGTAGACGAGGTCGACGATGACCACACCGGGTCCCAGCCTCTCGGGATCGATCGGGAGTTGCTCGAAGGGATCCTCGTCAGCCATGCCGATCGCGGTGCAGTTGACGATCAGCCCGTAGCCCCCGGGTCGCGCCTGCTCGGCGGTCACCGGGGCGAGCCGGCCCTCGGCCGGCGTACCGGCGCCCGCGCCCGCGAGATCGCGCACCAGCTCGTCAGCCCGCGCCCCCGTCCGGTTCCAGACGGAGACCAGGGCACCCTCTCCGGCCAGTGTCCAGACTGCCGCGCGAGCCGATCCACCGGCTCCGAGGACGAGTGCGCTCTTCCCCGCGACCGGCCCGGGCAGCGCGGCCAGCAGACCGGTCGCGTCGGTGTTCGCCGCCCGGATGCGCCCATCGGCGAAGCTCAGCGTGTTGGCGGCTCCGATCTCCTCGGCCGCCTGCGAGGCCTCGTCCGCCACCGCCAGGGCCGCCTCCTTGTGCGGAATCGTCACGTTGACCCCGACGAAGCCATCCCCGGGCAGCGAACGGACCAGCTCCGTGAATCGAGCGGGCTCCACGTCGATGGCCTCATAGCTCCACTCATCGGCCAGGCCGAGCTCCGCGAGTGCGGCGGACTGCATCGCCGGCGAGCGGGAGTGCGAGACCGGATGCCCAAGGACGGCGAGCCGGTTCACGCGCGGCTCAACTCCGGCAGTTCGGCGTGGCGTGGCCGGATTGATACGCGGCGACGAGGTGGTTGAACTCGTCCCCGCTCGCGGTGAAGCAGTGGTGGCCGCTGTTGTTCCCGTTGAGGACGTAGTAGAGGTAGTTGACCTTGGCGGGGCGCGCAGCCGCCTTGATCGCGTCGAGACCGGGGTTGCCGATCGGGGTCGGCGGGAGCCCCGCGTTGATGCGCGTGTTGTACGGCGAGGACGACTGGAGCTGCGACTCGGTGATGTCGCCGGTGTAGTTGTGGAACTCGAAGCGGGTGGTGGCGTCGATCTGCAGCGGCATGCCGCGATGGAGCCGGTTGTAGATCACCGCGGCGACCAGTGGGCGCTCGGAGGGGATCTGGACCTCCTTGTCGATCATCGAGGCGATCGTGAGGACGTCGTAGACCGTCAGGTTCTTGGACTTCGCGTAGGAGAGGTTCACGCCCGCGATGTTCTCCTGGAATCCCTGGAGCTGCTTCGAGATGAGCTGGTCCACGCTCGACCCCGGATCAAGCTGGTAGGTCGCAGGGAACAGGAATCCCTCGAGCGACGGCGGGTTCTTCGCGCCGTACTTGTTCGGATCGAATCCCTTGAAGCTCTTGCTCGCGGCGAGGTAGTCACCGCTCAATCCCAGGCCCTTGATCGTCGCGGCGGTCTGCACCCGGTCCTCGCCCTCCGGGATCGTCACGGTCACCTCGCCGCCCGAGCTGGTCAGCTTGTCGATCGCCGACCCGTAACTCATGTTGTGCGCGAGGACGTAGCGGCCCGGAAGGATCTTGTCCTCGTTGCCTGAGAGCTTCAGGCGCCACTCGAAGAGCGTCCCGTTCGAGACCACGTCGTTCTTGGTGAGCAGGTCGGAGACCTCGCTCGCGGTGGCGCCCTCGGGCACAGTGACAATCGCCTCGCCGGAACCGTCGCCCGGGTCGAACGGCGGCGGCTGGAAGAAGGCGATCAAGAACCAGGCGACGAGCACTCCGACCAGAACCAGGCCGAGCGCCAGGAACCGGCGGCGGTGATACGTCCCACGTGGCTTCGGCGGCCGTGGGTCCCCCCCGTCCCGGCCGAGGCGCTGCCTGATCGTTCTCCTCGGCGCCTTGGGGACAGCCGGTGGCGGCGCCGTCTGTGGCGCCGCCGTCTGAGCGGCGGCCGCCTGCGGCGCGGCCGCGGATGCCTTTCGGGTTCGAGCACGCTTCTGCCGCGCCTTCGCCGGCTTCGCCTGAGCCGGAGGCGCCTCGGCCGGCGGGGGCTCGGCGGGAGGCGGGGCGGCGGCCTTGCGCGGCTTCTTGGACTTAGTGCGGCGCTGCTCGCGCTCGCGGCGCCGGCGCTCGCGCTCGAGGGAGGCCGGGTCGTCCCGGCCGAACTCGTCGGTCGGCGGCTTCAGCCCGTCGCCGCCGGGCGGGGTGAGGTTCCCCTCGGTGTCGACGTTCCAGTCCCCCTGGTCCTCCATCAGGTCGATCCCTCCCTCGCCAGGTAGCTCTCCAGCAGGTGGGCGGCGGCGAGCGAGTCGCGATCGGCTCGGGCGCCCTCGCGGGCGCTCCGGTCGGCCATCCGCGTCGTCAGCCGCTCGTCGTAGGTCTCCACGGGAACATCCAGGAGCTCGGCCAGCTCGGAGGCGAACGCACGGCTGACGCGGGCCTGATCGCCCTCCTCGCCCCTGAGCGTGGTCGGCAGGCCGACGATCACCCGCTCCGCCCCCTCGCTCGTAGCGACCTCGGCGACCGCCGCGGGGTCGGGTGGCTCGACCGCGGCGAGCGGCCGCGCCAGGGTCCCGGTCGGGTCCGAAATCGCACAACCGCAGCGGGCGGTGCCGTAATCGAGGGCGAGCACCCGCAAGAAGCTATCGGCTAGCCGCCGCTACGGGCTCCGGCTCGCCGGGCAGCCGGTCGCTGGCCGACTCCGGGCTGTCCGGAGCAACCTCCGTGGCCTCGATCTGGCTCGCATCGACGTTCCGCGGGTGGTGGCAGGCCGCCGCCTGCCCTGAGCCGTAGTCGGCCAGGGGCGGCTCATTCTCCGAGCAGATCTCGCTCGCCCAGGGGCAGCGCGTGTGGAAGCGGCACGCCGAGGGCGGGTCGACGGGGCTCGGCACGTCCCCCTCCAACACGATCGGCTTGCGCTCGGCGTTCACCTTCGGGTCCGGGATCGGGACGGCCGAGAGCAACGCGACCGAGTACGGATGGATCGGACGCTCGTAGAGCACCGCCGCCGGCGAACGCTCGACGATCTTCCCCAGGTACATGACCGCGATCCGGTCGGAGACATGGCGGACGACGCCGAGGTCGTGCGCGACGAAGATGTAGGAGAGGTTGAACTCGTCCTGGAGATCCTCGAGCAGGTTGATGATCTGGGCCTGGATCGAGACGTCGAGGGCGGACACGGGCTCATCGGCGATGATCAGCTTGGGCCGCAGGGCGAGTGCCCGGGCAATGCCGATCCGCTGTCGCTGACCGCCGGAGAACTCGTGCGGGTAGCGGTTGTAGTGCTCGGGCTGAAGGCCCACCCTGTCCATCAGCTGCTGAACCTCGCGGCGGAGCTGGGTTCCGGAGGCGAGGCCATGCAGCTGCAGCGGGTCGCCGATGATCTGCCCCACCCGCTTCCGCGGGTTGAGCGACGCGTAGGGGTCCTGGAAGATCATCTGGATCTCCCGCCTGACCGGTTCCAGCTTCTTCCGCGACAGACCGATGAGCTCGTTGCCGCGGTATCGGACCGAGCCAGAGGTCGGGTCGAGCAGCTGAAGGATCGTTCGGCAGAGCGTCGACTTGCCGCAGCCGGACTCGCCGACCAGTCCCAGCGTCTCGCCCTCGTGCAGGGTGAGGCTGACGTCATCCACGGCCTTGACGTTCGCCACCGTCCGGTCGAAGAAGATCCCCGACTTGATCGGGAAGTGCTTGACCAGGTGCTCGACCTCGAGGATCGGATCGCCCTTGGCCATCAGGCGACGACCTCGGGCGCCTCGAGGCCGATTCGGCCGTCCACCTCGCGGAGCTGCTTCTTCTCCTGCGGGTCCAGCCAGCACCGGTCGGCGTGGCCGGCGGCCCTGGTGACGCGCTCCTTCAACTCGGGAGGCTCCGAGCACTTCCCGAAGGCATGGGGGCAGCGGGGCGCGAAGCGGCAGCCCGGCGGCGGTGTCAGCAGCGAGGGCGGCTGCCCGCCGATCTGCGGCAGCCGGTCCGGCCGGTCCTGGTCGAGACGGGCGATCGACCCGAGCAGACCCCACGTGTACGGGTGCTGCGGGTCGTAGAAGATCTCGTCGAGCGAGCCCTGCTCGACAACCTGGCCGGCGTACATCACCAGCACGCGGTCGGCAATCTCTGCGACTACGCCCAGGTCATGGGTGATCAGGATCACCGAGAGCCCCTGCTCCTGGTTCAGGTCCTGGAGCAGCTTGATGATCTGTGCCTGGATCGTCACGTCGAGGGCCGTGGACGGCTCATCCGCGATCAGAACCGCAGGCTCGAGCGACAGCGCCATCGCGATCATCGCCCGCTGGCGCATGCCGCCGGAGAACTCGAACGGATAGTGATCCGCGCGCCGCTCGGCGTCCGGAATGCCGACGGCCTTCAGGGATTCCACAGCCTTCTTTCGCGCCGCCGCCTTGTCCAGGTCTCGGTGCGCCTGGATCGCCTCGACGATCTGGTCGCCGATCTTGTGGACTGGATTGAAGGAAGACATCGGGTCCTGAAAGACCATCGCGATCCGGTCGCCCCGGATCGTCTCGAGCTCGTCGTTGCTCGCGGTCGTGAGCTCCTTGCCCTGGTAGCGGACCGACCCCGAGATCCGGGAGTTCGTCCCGCGGGTCAGGCCGAGGATCGTCATTGCGGTGACCGACTTGCCGCAACCGGACTCCCCGACGATGCTGAGCACCTCGCCGGCCTCGAGCGAAAACGAGACCCCACCGACCGCGTGCACGGTGCCCTCGTCGGTTCCGAAGTCGACCTTCAGGTCCTCGATCTCGAGAAGTGGTCCCGCCATCGGACGAACCTAGCCGCTCAGCCTGATCCGGGGGTCGAGCACGGCGTAGATGATGTCGACGACGGCGCTCAGGACCACGACGAAGAATGCGCCGAACATCGTGATCACGAGCACGGGCGGCACATCGAGCTGCTGAATCGAGTTGGCGGCGTACTGCCCGACCCCCTGGAGGTTGAAAACGGTCTCGGTCAGGATCGCGCCACCGCCGATCACGGCGGCGAAGTCGAGGCCGAAGAGCGAGACCACCGGGATCAGCGAGTTGCGGAGCACGTGGTGGATCAGGATCCGGCGCTCGCTGAGGCCCTTCGCTCGCGCGGTCCGCACGTAGTCCTCGTTGATGGTGTCGAGGATGTTGGACCGCAGGACCCTGGAGTAGAACCCGATGAAGAGCACCGACAGCACGAACCAGGGCAGGAGCAGGTGCGTGAACCAACCCCAGGGGTCGGAGGTGAACTTCACATAGCCGCCGGCCGGGAAGATCTGGATCTTGTAGGCGAATAACCAGAGGACGAGCGCACCGAGCAGGAAGACGGGAGTCGACACCCCGATCAGCGCAAGAACGGTGAGGCTCGTATCGGTGAACTTACCGGCCTTCACGGCGCTGATCACGCCGAACAGGATTCCGAAGCCCAGCCAGATGATCCCGGCGCCGATGGCGAGCGAGAGGGTCGCCGGCAGGTCGCGCTTGATCTCGTCCTCGACGTTGATCTGCTGCTGGTAGGAGACGATCGAGCCATCGAAGACCTTCCCCATGGTGATGAAGTACTGCTCGTAGATCGGCTTGTCGAACCCCCAGTCCTTGCTGATCGCAGCGCGGGTCTCCGGCGTCGAGGTGCGCCCGCCGAGCCGCACCGCCGGATCGCCGTTCGGGATCGCCTGGAAGATCAGGAAGGTGAGCACCGAGATCGCGAACAGCACCCCCAACATGGCAAGCAGCCGGCGGACGATGAACCGGGCCATCAGTGCTCGATGCGCACCTCGGCGCGCGGGTCGAGTGCGTCGCGGACCCCATCACCGAAGACGTTGATCCCCAGCACAGCCAGGACGAGCATTCCTCCGGGGATCAGGGTGAGGTGCATCGCGCTCGGGATCAGGCGGATGCCGTCGCCGATCATCGTGCCCCACGAGGGGTTCGGAGCCTGAACGCCGGCGCCGAGGAAGGAGAGGGCCGCCTCGAGCAGGATCGCGTTGGCGATCATCAGGGGGATGAAGACGATGATGCTCGACGCGATGTTCGGGAGGATCTCGCGGAACATGATCCGGAAGTTCCCCGCTCCCTGGGAGCGCGCCGCCTCGACGAATTCCTTTTCACGCAGGCTCAGCACCTGGCCGCGCAGGGGCTTCGCCATGTAGGGGATGTAGACGACGCCGATGATGATCGCCGGGATCCAGAGTGATGCCCCGTTGACGGTGAATAAGCCGAAGTTGAGCCCGCCGACGGCGAGCGCCGTCCCGAGCGCGATACCCAGCAGGATCACCGGGAAGGCCCAGATCAGGTCCATCGTCCGCGAGAGCACGCCGTCGAGGACTCCTCGGAAGTAGCCGCCGGACAGGGCGACGATCGTGGCGAAGAAGCAGCTGATGAAGGTCGCGATGAAGCCGATCTGCAGCGAGTTGCGACCGCCGTAGAGCAACCGGACCGCGACGTCACGGCCGTTCGAGTCGGCCCCCAGTAAGAAGCGGCCCTTCCACGTCGGGCCGGTCGGGATCCCTCCCGGCGAGACGACGTCCTTCCCGCCGACGGTGTCCGTGATGTGGTTCGCCGAGGGCGTCGTGTGCGCGACATGCTTCGCGTACAACGGCGCGCACAGGCAGAGGACCACGATGAACAGGAACATCGCCCCGAAGGCGAGGGCCGTCTTGTTGCGGCGGAGGCGGCGCGCGGCCAGCTTGTACGGGCCGACTCCGCCCTCGCCCTGGACCTCGCTCGAGCCCAGGGGCATCTCCGGCTCTAATGCGGCCGGAACCCCCGGGCTCGGAGCGGTCGGGTCTACTGCCATTTCGTCCTGGGGCGCCCTGGCGCGCCCCAATCTTCCTTTATCTCGGTTCTCGGTCTCTTACTTCAGTTCCCAGGTGCTCCAGTCGTTCAGGTATGTCGGATGCACCTGCGCCGCATCGAAGTTGATGCGGTCGCTCATGAACTTCGGCACCTGCTCGGAGCCGTAGACCGCCACGTACGCCTTCTTGGCGGTGTACTCGTCCAGTGCCTGCCACTGGCTCGCCACCGAGTCCAGCTGCGTCGACGGGACGTTCTCCAGCTTGGCGAGCTGCTGCTGGATGAACGGATCGTTGACGTTGCCGAAGTTCTCATTGTTGACGGGCTGAATCGAGTTCGCATCGAGCAGCAGATAGAAGTCCGCCGGATTCGGGAAGTCCTGAATCCAGTCGGCGAATCCCGTCTGCGGCGCGGTCTTCGCGTTCCCGATCGTGGGGAAGTACGTCGTATCCGAAATCAACTTCGGAGTGGCGTGGTACCCGATCTTGTTCAGCAGGTCGGCGTAGTACTCCACGTACTGTGTCCGCGGCGCGCGCTGCTCGCCCCAGACGGTGACGTTCTGACCCGCAGTGCCCGACTGCTGCACCAGCTGCTGGGCCTTGGCGAGGTCGCCATGAGCGTCCGCCGCGCCGTACGGGCAGGCGCTGTCCGGGTGCCCGACGATCCCCTCCGGGAGGAAGAAGCACTCCGGCTGCAGGAACCCGCTTGCCAGGCGCTGCAGGGCCGGCCGGTCGATGGCGGTGTTGACCGCCTGGCGGGCCAGCTCATTGTTGAACGGCGGGATCTGCACGTTCAGGAAGAAATAGAACGTCGACGGAATCGTCACCGGCTGGAATCGATCGCTTGCCTGTGACTGAATCTGCGGAACGATCGACGGAGGCACCGTGTCGCCGGCGTCGAAGTTGTCCGCCTGGTTGTTGAGGACCTGCTGGGCAGCCGTCTGGGTGTTCGACTCGATCGTGACGTTGACCCGGTCGAGGTGCCCAGTCGGGATGTCCGGGATGTTCAGCGCGGCGAACTTCGGGTTCTTGACCACGCTGAAGGACTTGTTCGGAACGACATCCGTGATCATGTACGGCCCGACGCCCGGAGGCAGGTTGGTCGTCAGGGTGTGGTCCGGCGTACCGCACGGGACCAGCCCCATCTCGGGGAAGGCCAGAACGTTCGAGAACGCGCCATACGGCTTGGCCAGCTGAATCGTGATCTTGCCCGTGGCGTCATCGGTCGTGATGCCCGAGATGTCGTTGGCCTTGCCCTCGTCGAAGTCGGTCGCGCCCGCGACGTTGTCGGTCACGAAGGACTTACCGCCCCAGTTGACCTTGATCACGCGCTCGACCGTGCACTTGAAGTCGCTCGCCTTGACGGGCTGGCCGTTCGAGAAGACGAGGCCCTTGCGAAGGGTCAGGGTGTAGGTCTTCTGGTCCTGCGAGATCTGCGGCAGCGCGGTGGCGAGACCCGGAATGAGCTCGTTGCCGCCCGGCGCGTTCTCGTGCTTGTACGTGACCAGAGGCGTGTAGCTGATCCAGGTCGGCTCAGCGCCCTGGGTCGTGTACTCCTCCTGTGGATCGAGGTAGTCCGGCGCGGTGCCCATCAGGACCGTGGCCGTCCCTCCGTTCGACCCTCCCCCGCCACTGCTTCCGCCGCCGCAGGCAACCAATCCCAGCCCCGCCAGCGCGGTAATGCATCCCAGCAGAAGCAGCCTTCCAAGCTTGCTCACCCTGAGTTCCTCCTTGTAGTTGTCTCCCACACGGGAGTGGATCCCACCGGAGTCTTATACCTGTAAACGTGGATCGTCAAGCATCCCCTTCAGAGTTCTCCGTTAAGGCGAGCCTAAGAGGCGAGCTTGGCCTCAATGGCGTCTCGAGCAGCCGAGAGCGCCTCATCCAGCTTGGAGGGATCCCGTCCCCCCGCCTGGGCGACGTTCTCGCGGCCACCCCCGCCCCCGCCGACGATCTGGGCGACCTCGCGGATCACGTCGGCCGCGGAAATGCCGCGATCGGTGACCTCCTTGCTGAAGCTCGCGACCAGCGCCACCTTGTCGTCGGCCGCGCCGCCGAGCACCACCGCCGCCTCCCCAGCGCGCGACTTGATCCGATCGGCGAGCTCGAGCAAGGAGCGCTGGTCGGCGTTGTCTCCCCTGCCCACGAAGACCGTCACGCCGCTGATTCTCTGCCCGGTTGCCGCCATCTCCTCGGCCCGCTTGGAGAGGTCGGCCGAGCCGGCCTGCTTGGCGCTCTGCTCGAGCTCGGCCAGGCGATCGGCCAGCCGGCGGGCGCCCGCGACCGGATCCTGCTCGGCGCCGACGATCCGGCCGACCTCGCTCAGGCTCCGCGACCTCGACCGGAACCAGTCGATCGCAGCCGGGCCGGTGAGCGCCTCGATCCGGCGGACGTTCGCTGCGCTCGATCCCTCGGAGGCGATGGCGAAGATGCCGATCTCGGCCGTGTTCGGGACGTGCGTGCCTCCGCAGAGCTCGCGTGAGACGTCCTCGACCTCGACCATGCGCACCCAGTCCCCGTACTTCTCGCCGAACAGGGCCATCGCGCCGAGCCGCTCGGCATCCATCCGCGACATCTCGAGCGCGCGGACGAAGTGGCTCTCCTTGATCCACTCGTTGACGCGGTCGCCGACGTCGCGGAGCTCGTCGGCCGTCAGCGGGGCTCCATGGGTGAAGTCGAAGCGAAGCTTGTCCGGGCGAACCGAGGAGCCCGCCTGGCGCACGTGCGTCCCGAGCCGCTCGCGCAGAGCCGCGTGCAGGAGGTGGGTGGCCGTGTGGTTTCGCATCGTCGCGAAGCGCGCGACATGGTCGACCTCCGCCTCAACCCGCACCCCCGGGCTTAGCCCCCCGGGGTCTGACCCCTTAATGAAGGGGTCTGACCCCTGGGTGTCCAGTTCCAGCGCCTGGTCCTCGCCGATCCGGTAGACGTCGGCCACCCTGGCGCTTCCCCCCGCCCAGCGGACCTCGCCCGCATCGGCGACCTGGCCGCCACCCTCGGGATAGAAGGGGCTCTCCTCGAGCTTGACGAGCGCCTTCCCATTGTCCCCCTGAATCGCGAGCAGGCTGGTCTCGGCCCGCAGCTTCTCGTAGCCGACGAAGCGTGACGGGGGTGCCTCCGAGGCGAAGCTGAGCACGGCGCCGTGATGGTCCTCGGAGCCGTGGGCGGTCGCGGTCCCCATCCGGGCGCGGGTGCGCTGCTCCTCCATCAGCTCCTCGAATCCCTCGTCGTCCACGGAGAGCCCCTCCTCGGCCAGCAGCTCCTTGGTGAGGTCGTAGGGGAACCCGTAGGTGTCGTGGAGCTTGAACGCGTCCTCGGCATCGATCCAGGAGGTCCGGTCCTCGTGGGCGTGCCGGATCAGGTCCCGCACCAACTGCATGCCTCGGTCGAGGGTGCGGCCGAAGCTCTCCTCCTCATCGTTCACCCAGCGCATCACCGTGTCCCGCTCGGCCTCGAGCTCCGGGTAGGCAGACCCGAGGATGTCGATCGCTTCTCCAGCGAAGCGCTCCATGAACGGCGCCTCGAGCCCGAGCGAGCGGCCACGGTGGATCGCGCGGCGCAGGATGCGGCGCAGGACGTAGCCGCGCTCCTCGTTCGACGGGACCACGCCGTCGGCGATCATCGCCGCGGCGCCCCGAGAGTGATCGGCGAGTATGCGCATTGCGCGGGTCGTCGGGACGTCCTGCGTGTAGGAGCGACCTGACAACTTCTCGGCGAGATCGACGATCGGCCGCAGCGAGTCGACGTCGAAGACGGACTCAACCCCCTGGAGGACGGCCGCCATGCGCTCCAGCCCCATGCCGGTGTCGATGCTCTTCATCGGCAGCTCGCTGAGCGAGCCGTCGGCGGCCAGGTCGTAGGTCATGAAGACGTGGTTCCAGTACTCCAGGTAGCGATCGGTGTCGTCGCCGGGCCGGTCGTCGGAGCGGCCGAACTCCGAGCCGCGGTCGAGGTACATCTCCGAACAGGGGCCACACGGGCCCGTGTCGCCCCCCTGCCAGAAGTTCTCCGAGCGCGGCAGCGCCACGATGCGCTCCTCGGGCACGCCGATCGAGCGCCAGATCTCGATCGACTCCGTGTCCGGCCCGAGCCCGAGCTCCTCGTCGCCCTCGAAGACCGACACCCAGATCAGCTCGGGATCGAATCCGAATCCCTCCGTGGAGAGCTCCCAGCCCCAGGCGATCGACTGCTCCTTGAAGTAGTCGCCGAAGCTCCAGTTACCGAGCATCTCGAAGAAGGTGAGATGGCGGGCGGTGTTCCCGACCTCGTCGATGTCGACGGTTCGGAAGCAGCGCTGAACGTCCGCGACGCGCGGGGCCGGCGGCTCGGCGTCACCGCGGAAGTACGGCTTGAAGGGCTGCATTCCCGCGGTGGTGAGGAGCACGGACGGGTCGTCCACCGACGGAACCAGGGACGCCGAGGGCACGATCCGATGACCGCGCTCCTCGAAGAACGAGAGGTACGTGCTGCGGATCTCTTCAGTGTTCACCGACCGCAGTCTAAGGACGGCTTCGCCATCAGATCGCGACCACAAGCGGCCGCCCCACATAAGTCGCTTCGGGCTTAGCCCTTCGCTCCAAAGTGGAGCGGCCTGGTGGTCGCTAGGGAACGATCGCCGTGGTGACCTGGACCTTGCCGGCCAGCTTCTTGGCCTTGATCTTGAACCTGACGCGGCCCTTGTGGACGCGCGAGAGGTTGATCACCGTGTAGCTGGCGCCGCGGGTCTGCTTGGCCTTGATCCGACCGCCGTGCTTCTTCGCGCTCTGGGCGACCGCGGAGGAATGACCGCCACCGCCCTGCGTGAATCCGAACACCTGGATCTTGGATCCTGGCGTCCAGCTCGTGACGATCTGCGACGTATCACCATCTGCTGGGAACGAGAGGGCCTTCACCTGGCCCGGCTTCGTGAGGGTCTTGGTGATCTGGATCGGATCGGTCTCACAGTTGATCCGGGCGTTGACGATCGCCGCCACGGTCCGGAGCTGGGCGGTGTTGGTGACGTTGAACGGAGCCGGCCCGCCGGTGTCCGACGCGATCTGGCTCAGCACCGTCGGATCCACGGTCCCGAACCCGACGACGTAGGTCTTGATGTTCGGGCTCTTCCAGACGTTGGGATCGGGATCGAAGTTCGGCGCCCCATCACTCAGGAAAATCCGGGCATTGGCGCCCGGGTTCTGGCCGTTCGCCACGGTGAACCCCTGCTCATAGTCAGTGCCTCCGTTGTCGGCCTGGACCGCGTTCAGCGAGGACTTGATCACCCCGAGATTGGGCCCGATCGGATTCGCCAAGAACAGCGGCACGGCGTCGCTTCCGAACTCGACGCCACCCATTTTCTTGTCCGGGTTCAGGGTGGCCAGGATGTTGACCATGTCGACGCGGAACCGGTTGTCGTCCGTGATCGACATCGAGCCGGAGTCGTCGATGATCGCCTCGAGGTTGTTGGCGACGGTGCAGTTCGGCAACGAAGCCGCGCCGGCGCTTGAAGAGCCGCCCGCCGCAAGGACGGCGAGCAGGCCGACCACCGACGCAACTCCGGCCACGGCCTTGATCCTCGAATCGAAGTTCATTCTTATCCCCTTTTTCTTCCGGTTGTCGGCTGCGGGGCCAAACTACTCCCCACAATCGCGAAAGGGAAGCGTCTAGACGATCGTCCCGTGGCCCACGACCAGGTCGCCGTCGAGCAGGCACGCCACCTGGCCGGGTGCGACTCGGTCCACAGGCTCCGTCAGCGAGACGATCGCCTCGTCGCCGCCGTTCTCCTCCACCCGGCACTCCCGGCGAGGCGAGTGGTAGCGCAGGCGCACCCCATCGACCCGATCCGCGGGACGGTTGAGCCGAGTACCCCGGATGCGAATCCGGTGCGTCGAGAGCTGGTCGCGCGGGCCGGCCACGACGCGGTTGGCGGCGGCGTCGGTCTCGAGGACGTAGAGCGGCTCGCCGCCGCCCACCCTCAGGCCCCGCCTCTGCCCGACCGTGAAGTTGTGATGGCCCTCGTGCAACCCGAGGCGGCGACCCGAGCGGTCGACGACCTCTCCCGAGCGATCCTCGAGACCCGCATGCCGCCGCAGGAACTCGCGCTTGCCCTGGCCGGCGAGGAAGCAGAGATCCTGGCTCTCGGAGCGCCCTGCGACCTCCAGCCCGGCGCGGTGAGCGATTTCCCGGACCTCGGGCTTGGTCAGCTCCCCGAGGGGGAACCGGAGGCGCTCGAGCGATTCCGGCCGCAGGCCCGACAGCATGTACGTCTGGTCCTTGGCGCCATCAGCGGCGCCGCTGAGCAGCGGCCCGAGCCCGTCGTCGGCGAGGCGGGCGTAGTGACCGGTGGCTAGCTTCGTCGCGCCAAGGCGATCGGCGAGGGCGATCATCGCGTCGAGCCGCAGCTCTCCGTTGCAGAGCACACAGGGGTTCGGGGTGCGCCCCTCTGCATAGCCGCGCAGGAACGGGTCCACCACGCCGGCGCGGAACTCCCCCTCCAGATCCAGGGTGAGATGGGGGAGGCCGAGCGAATGTGCGAGGCGGCGCGCGCCGAGCACCGCCTCCGGCGAGCAGCAGCTCTTCTCGCCGTCGGTCTCCCGGTCCGCCCATAGCTTGAGCGTGACCGCGACGACGTCGTGGCCGGCCTCGCGTTCGCGAAGAGCCGCCACGGCTGAGTCGACTCCCCCGCTCAGGGCGACGAGGACCCGCTCGCCCTGGGCGGGCCGCTCAGTCAGCGCTGCCCCCGATCCGGTGAGCGCCGAGAGCGCGCGATGGAGTGCATCGGCCGCGAGGACTGCTGCGTGGCGATGGGTGGGCGCGAGCCCGCCGAGCTCGGCCTCGATCTCCTCCGCGCCAATCCGTGCGGCGTCCAGGACGGACGCGCCCTCCGCCAGATCGGCGACAGCGGCGGCAGCGGCCGCGCTTGCGGCGCAGCCCTCGCGATCGAAGGTGGTCTGCTGGATCGTGGCCTCCCGGACGAGCAGGGAGACCCGGACGAGGTCCCCGCACGGAGCGCCACCGGCCGAGCCGCTGGAGGCGCCGGCGGGCTCGGGCCCACGGCGGGTGTCGTCGGCGAGATACTGCTCCAGGAGGTCTCGAGTCACGAATTCACCATCAGGTCGCGGCCACAAGCGGCCGCCCATGATAAGTCGCTGCGGGATTCGCCCTTCGCTCCAGAAATGTGCGGCCTGGTGGCCGCTAAGAGGCTCCAACCTGCCGTCTGCCGCCCCGGCTTGGTAACCCGTGTCGCATAGGTGGTGGTCTACCGAGGATCCCGAGGGATCTCCGGAAATCGACCCCCAAGCCAGTTGTGTTGGGTCAACGTAAGGAGCGGTTCGCGTACAGGCTCGGGCCTGAACTCAACCCTAGCAATCGCTCAATGGGTGTCCGGCTCGTCTTCGAGGTGCCACGAGGAGATCAGCCCGTCGCGGATCCCGAGCTCGATCGCGACCCTCGAGGTGTCCCCGACCTCCCCGCTCTCGCGCCACACGTATTGGAGCTCGGCGTGGACCAGCAGGCCTGCACCGGCCTCCTCCATCTCGACCGGGACGTAGCGGCGAATGAGGTGGTCGAAGGCCTTCCCGGCCCAGGCGACCGCCGCCTTGGTCCCGCGATGAACGGTCCGCTCGGTGCGGATTTCGACCTCGGGATGGACGAGCTCGCCCACCGCCACCTGGTCACACGCGCTGAGCGCGGCCAGGAAGCGGCGAGCGAGCTCCTCGTTCGCGACTATCTGCCCTTCAGGTTCTGCGCAAGGCGCCGAGGCTGGTCGCCCAGGCTGGCCTCCCGCGTGAAGCTGAGCCCGAGGGCGATCAGCCCGAGGCCGAGCAGGACCCACGGCCAGACGCCGAGCTTGAACGGGTGTGGGGGCGTCGAGTTCAGGTCGAGCCCGGCGATCACGAGGAAGAGCACGAGCCCGATTGCGCCGATGTACACCGGTCCCCTCACACCGATCTGCGAGCCGACCGCGACCAGGCCGAGCGACACGAGCAGCAGCAGGGTGTCCCAGACGTTGGTGGTCTCGATCGGCGGCGTGCCGGTGCCCAGCGGATTCAGGTTGCCCAGCGCCGTGATCCCGAGCGCGCAGCCGATCACCGCCGCGATCCCCGCCCCGGTGAGGAGCTCCGATGCCTTCCAGAGGCTGAGGTCGCCGGAAGGCGTGGTCGCGCTGGCGGCGACCTTGTCCCCGCCCGGGTTGTTCCGCCACAGGTAGAGACCGCCCGCCAGCAAGCCGAGGGCGATCAGGCCGAGCAGGCCGCGATAGATGCCCCAGTGCGCGTTGATGCCACCCGAGAGAAGCTTGTCCCAGAGAGCCGTCCAGCTGATGATCAGCGCGATCGACCCGAGCAGGAGCTGAACGCGGACCCCGGCGACGATTCCCGAATAGAAGGCGAGACCGGCCGTCACCAGGAAGATCCAGAACAGGTTCAGCGCCGTGTTCGGCGTACCGCCGACCATGTTGACGAACTGCATCAGCCCGAGCATCACGAAGACCAGCCCGAAGACGCTGAAGACGACCTGCCACGGACGCAGCTCCTCCGTCCGGGGCCTGGACAGGACCGCCCCGTAGAGCACCACCGCAGGGATCGCGAGCACCACGAACATCGGGAAATCAGCCCACTGACTCGGATTCAGCGGAAACAACGGGCCCTTCCGGACGTAGATCATCAGCGCGCCCAGGCCGAACAGCAGCCCTCCGATCTTGCGCAGCGCGTCGCGGGTGTCGTCGGGTTTGAGGAGATCGTTCATCGGTCTGCCTTCGCCTCCCAGGAGTTGGGGATTTGCGGCCGGACCCTACCCAGTAGGGCTGTCCTTCAAGTTGGTGATCCGGTCGTAGGCGCTCTGCACGATCGAGCGGTCGATCTGGCCGCTCTTCACCTCCTTGACGAGCTGCCCGAAGGCCTTCGCGGAGGTATTCGTGTTCTTGGCGTACAGCAGAAGGTCATCGCCCGCCCTCAATGCTCCCGCGCCGGCCACCGCCGGAGGGATCGAGCCGGCGATCGCCTGACCCTCGAGATCGTCGGTGATCACGACGCCGCTGAAGCCGAGCTGTCGGCGCAGCAGGCCCTTGACGATCGTCGGGGAAAGCGCGGCGGGCTTCTTGGCACCGAGGGTCGGATAGCTGGCCGTCGAAACCATCATCATCCCCACCCCGGCGTCGATGGCGGCCCGGAACGGCTTCAGGTCGCTCTGCAGCTGGTCGCTGGTGGCGGCGATCGCCACCGCGTTGTCATCGGTGTTCACCGTGGCCCGCCCGAGCCCCGGGAAGTGCTTGGCGGTGGCGACCACCCCGCCATCCTGGAGCCCCTGCGCGAACGCGACGCCGACCGTGGCGACCGTGTCCGGGTCAGAGCCGAAGGTGCGGCTCTTGATGGTGTCCGCGGTGTTGGACTGGGAGACATCCAGGACCGGCGCCAGATCGACGTTCACGCCGAGGCCCCTGAGAAATGAGCCTGTCTTCTGTCCCTGGTCCTTGGACTGACCCTCGTCGCCGCTCTTGCCGAGGTCCGCTGGCGAGATGTCGGGCGGGCCGCTCTTGATCCGCTTCACGTCGCCGCCCTCCTGGTCGACCATCACGAGCAGGGGCGGGTTGTTGCCCGCGCTCGCCGCCGCCTGGAGCTGCTGGACGTCCGACTTGAGCTTCTGCCCGTCGCTCTCGAACGCGATCAGGCCGCCGACCTGGCCCTTGCGCACGCGCTTCACCAGGGTCTGGTCGGGTCCCTTCGCCCCGAGCTTCGCGACGATCGTCTGCCCAACGAGTCGCTTCAGCGGGATCGGCTGCTCACTGCTGCCGCCTCCGCCCGACACCAGCACGATGATCAGGACGATCACGAGCAGGACGCCGCCGCCGATCATGAAGTCCTGGCGGCGCCGCACCCGAGCCGGGAGGTCACGGCGGCGCTCACGCCGTCCCGGTGGAGGGCGCCGGCCGCTGCGCTCGTACTCGCCCGTCTCCCCGCGCGCGACCCGGCGGCGCTCGCCGGTCTCCGAGGACGGGGTCGCCGGTCGCTCGGCCGGCACCTTGGCCTGCTCACGCTCGCTGGTGCCCGGCTCGCGGGACGGAGGAGACGGCCGCGCGGGCGCATCCGTCCACTCGAACAGATCGTCGCCGTCGGGGGGAGGCCGCCCTTCCATTGATCTAGCCCTTTCCGCCCCCGCCTCTGATTGAGATCCCCAGATCGCGCAGCTGGCGCTCGTCAACCGGCGCCGGAGCGCCGGTCATCGGGTCGCCGCCCGACGCCGTCTTGGGGAAAGCGATCACGTCGCGGATCGAGTCGCTGCCGTGTCCCAGCGCCACCATCCGATCCAGGCCGTAGGCGATGCCCCCGTGCGGGGGCGCCCCGTAGCGCAGCGCGTCGAGGAGGAAGCCGAAGCGGTCCTCGGCCTCCTGCTCGTCGATTCCGATCGCCTCGAACACCTCTCGCTGCACCTTTGGGTCGCTGATACGGATCGAGCCCCCACCAATCTCCCATCCGTTCCAGACGACGTCGTAGGCCTTCGCCCTGGCTGCCCCCGGATCGGCCGGATCGAAGGTCCCGTCGGGGGAGGTGAACGGGTGATTCTGCGGATCCCAGCGCTCCTCTTCCGGCGCCCAGCCGAGCAGGGGCCAGTCGACGATCCAGACCAGCTCGTTCGCCTCCGGATCGATCAGGCCGAGCCGCTCGCCCAGCCGCCGTCGCAGCTCGCCGAGAACCTCGGCGGAGACGAGCGGCTGGTCGGCAACGAGCAGGACGATGTCGCCCTCCGAGGCGTCGAGAGCCTCGTTGGCCGCCTTGATCTCCTCGGCCGAGAGGAACTTGGCGACCGGGGAGCGCCAGCCATCGGCCTCCACCGCGGCCCAGACCAGCCCCTTGGCGCCCAGCTCCGTCGCCTCGCCGACCAGGCCATCGAGATCGCTGCGGGACATCTCTCGCCTGCCCGCGTTCAGCCCCCGCACCAGCGCGCCGCCCTCAATCGCCGCGCGGAACGCGTTGAACTCGGAGCCGCGGAAGACCTCGGTCAGGTTTCGGAGCTCCAGCCCGAAGCGCAGGTCGGGCTTGTCCGTGCCGTAGCGGTCGATCGCGTCGTCGTAGGCCAGGCGCTTCATAGGCAACTCCACGTCTACCCCGGAAACCGGAAGAACGTGCGCGAGGAGGCGCTCGTTCAGATCGATCACGTCATCGGTGTCGACGAAGGACATTTCGAGGTCCAGCTGCGTGAAGTCCGGTTGCCTGTCCGCGCGCAGGTCCTCATCCCTGAAGCAGCGCGCGATCTGAAAATACCGCTCGAAGCCCCCGATCATCAACAGCTGCTTGAAGAGCTGGGGCGACTGCGGGAGCGCGTAGAAGTTGCCGCGCTGGAGCCGGCTTGGGACGAGGAAGTCGCGTGCGCCCTCCGGCGTGGAGCGCGTCAGCACAGGCGTCTCGATCTCGAGGAAGCCCTCGCCGGAGAGGAATTCCCGCATCGAGGCGGCGACCCGGTGGCGCAGCTCGATCGCCTCCCTCATCCGGTCACGGCGCAGGTCGAGGTAGCGATAGCGGAGGCGGGTCTCCTCGCTGACCTCACCAGAGAAGGACTCGATCTCGAAGGGCGGCGTGTCCGCGTCGGAGAGCAGCTCGGCCTGTGTCACCCGGATCTCGACTTCGCCCGTCGGGAGGTCCTTGTTGACGGTCTCCGGGGAGCGCTTGACCACAGATCCCTTCGCACTCAGCACGTCCTCCGAGCGGAGCTCATGTCCCAGCTTGAAGGCCTCCCCCAACTCGTCGGGATTGAGGACGAGCTGGACGAGCCCGGTCCGGTCACGCAGGTCGATGAAGACGAGCCCCCCGTGGTCGCGGCGGCGGTGAACCCAGCCGGCCACCCGCACCTCGGAGTCGACCCTGTCCGGGAGGACCTGGCCGCACCAGGTGTCGCGGTAGCCGTTCGAGCGCAGCGCTGGGAATCCCTCGCTCATCGCGCCGAGAGTGTCTCAGCCAGGGTGCCGGGGTCGACCTCCCGCTCCTCGCCGGAGCTCATGTCGCGGAGGGTCGCCTTCCCTTCGCCGGCCAGGATCAGGGCGTGCCGGGCCCCGACCCGATCAGCCTGCTTCATCTGCCCCTTGATTGCGCGCCCGGCGAGGTCCAGGTCGGCCGCCAGGCCGGCGCGGCGCAGCTCCGTGACCAGCGTCAGGGCTCGCTCCCGGTCCGCGTCCTCGGCCACGATGAAGACGCCGTCGCGCTCCCCGGCCTCAGCCCCGGATGGCGCCTGGTCGTCCAGCGCCAGGGCGATCCGGTCCACGCCGAGCGCCCAGCCGCAGCCTGGCGTCCGGGGGCCGCCCAGCTGCTCGATCAGCCCGTCGTAGCGGCCGCCGCCCCCGATCCCGGACTGGGCGCCGAGCCGCTCGCACTCGAACTCGAAGAGGGTGCGCGTGTAGTAGTCGAGACCGCGCACGAGGGTCGGGTCGATCTCGTAGGCGACTCCGTTGCGCTCGAGCAGCGAGCGGACCTCGGCGAAGTGCTCCGCGTCCTCCGGATCGAGGCGGTCCATCAGGGTCGGGGCGTCCTCCATCACCTTCCGGGTTCCCTCGTGGTCCGCGTCGAACGCTCGAAGTGGGTTCACGTCGATCCGGCCCCGCACGTCGTCGGAGAGCTCGCCCTCGCGGGAGCGCAGGTACGAGCGCAGCTCGTCGAGGTAGGCCGCGCGCGTCTCCGGCGTGCCCAGGCTCCCGAGCCGCAGCCGCACGCCCTCGACGCCCAGCTCCCCCACGATGTCGCTTGCGATCAGGATGAGCTCGGCGTCCACCAGAGGCGAGTCCGAGCCGATCGACTCGGCGTTGATTTGGGTGAACTGCCGGTAGCGGCCCGCCTGCGGGCGCTCGTGGCGGAAGAACGGGCCCTCCGTCCAGAGCTTCACGGGTTGCGCTCGCGTCTGCATGCCGTGCTCGAGATAGGCCCGGCAGACCGAAGCGGTCGCCTCCGGCCGCAGGGTCAGCGAGCGGTCTCCCTGATCGGTGAAGGTGAACATCTGCTTCTGGACGATGTCCGTGGATTCGCCGACGCCCCGAGCGAACAGGTCCGTCTCCTCGAAGATCGGCGTGTCCATTCGGCCGTAGCCGGCCTGCTCGAGACGCCGGGCCGCGACGTGGGCGATCCGGCGGCGAACGCCCTGCTGCTCGGGCAGTACGTCGAACGTGCCTCGCGGGGCCTTGAACTTCTGAGCGGTCACCAGGCCAATCTACTTTGGAGCGAAGGGCGCAGCCCGAAGCGACTGATGGAGTTTGGCCGCTTGTGACCGCGGCATGATGGCGAAGCCGTCTACCTGGCCAGCTCGGCCAGGAACGGATTCGTGGCCCGCTCGGCCCCGAGCGTGGTGATTCCCATGTGGCCTGGGTAGACGGTCGTTTCGGGCGCATGTCCCTCGACCAGGGTCCGGATCGACTCGAGCAGCGTCTCCCAGTCCCCGCCGGGCAGATCGGTGCGGCCCACGGACCCCTGGAAGAGGACGTCTCCGGAGAAGATCGCCGCCTCGCGGGGAACGGAGTAGGTGACGTGGCCCGGGCTGTGCCCCGGGGTGAAGATCACGTCGATCTCCAGGCCGGCCAGCTCGAGCTTCTCGCCGCCCTTCACCGTGTGGTCGGCGTCGTAGCTCTCGAACGGGCCGAAGCCGGGCCAGGGGACGTAGGAGTTGATGTCGGCGAGCACGGGCGTCTCGATCTCGGGGCACCAGACCGGTGCGCCGGTCGCCTTGGCGATCGGCGCCACGGCGCCAATGTGGTCGAAGTGGGTGTGGGTGAGCAGGATCCCGTCGATCTGGACGCCGAGCTCGTCGACCGCCGCGAGGATCCGGTCCGCCTCGTCGCCCGGGTCGACGATCAGCGCATGGTGCGAGCCGTCGAGGCGAAACAGGAAGCAGTTCTCGGCGATCTGGCCGACCGTGAACATGCGAACGTCCACCGGCTCAGCCCTCCGATTGCTGGGCGCCTGTGCGCTTCGTGTCGCGCTCCTCGCGCTTCTGTGCTTCCTTGCGGAGGTAGCGCTGGTAGAAGAACCGGTCCATCACGAACGCCATCGGAACGTAGAAGCCGAGCATCAGGACGCCGACGAGGATGATCTGCAGAGGGTTCTGGCCCAGCAGGGCGAGGATGCCGGCGAAGAGGACGGCGGCCACTCCCCCCTTCTTCAGTGCGCTCGACCAACTGGCCGGCTCCGGCGTGCGGGGACCTGACTTCTTGCCCTTCTTGCTCGTCCGGCTCCGCGCGCGCGACTGGGCCTCGGCGCGGCTACGCGCCCGGCCTCTCGCCGGACGGGTGTCGATCCGGCCGCCCTGGGTGCCGCGATGCTTGCGGCGGCGCTTCTTCTTGGTTTGCGCCATACCCCGTCAATCTAGCCGAGGACGTTCTCGATCACGTCAAGCATCGGGTCAAAGTCCCGGATCGGGGGCGCATCTGGATACCCCTCGAGAGCGGCCTCCGGGACGAGTCCGACGAGCTCCGCCTCGATCGGCCTGACGTCGTGCGTCGCAGCAAGCCGCGAGATCTCCTCGACCACCCGGGCGAGCGGGACCTCCCGCGGATCGTGGATGTTCATCGAGACCTGCGTCCGGCCGCCCTCGCGCGGCAGCCCGAGCGCGCGGACGCCCGGAAGCCCTCCCCCGGCTTCGCGCAGCTCGGCAGCGATCTCCCGCGCGATCTCGGTGTCGGGGGTATCGAGCTCCACGTTGAAGGCGACCAGCGGCTCCCGTGAGGTCACCAGGGTCGCGCCGGCGCTCGGGTGCGGCTCGTTTGGGCCGAGGTCGGGACGGAGCTCGCCGGAGCCCATCCGGCGCGCTAGCTCGGTCGGCCCACCCTGGCGGAAATAGGCGCGCTCGCGCCGCTCCCGGGCGGTCGCCAGCTCGCCGTAGAAGAAGACCGGGATGCCGAGCGCCGCGATCCCCTCCGCCACAGCCCTGGCGCCCTCGACGGCGGCCTCGCGGCGGTCGGCGGTCTGCCAGACGACTGGCGAGACGTCGAGCGCTCCGACGTGCGGATGGAGTCCCTGGTGCGAGCGCAGGTCGATCAGGTCGAGCGCGTGTGCGGCGCCCGCGACCAGCGCCTCGACGAGCTTCTCGGGCGGCGCCGCCATGGTGAAGACGCTGCGGTTGTGCTGGGGGTCGTAGTGGCGGTTGAGGACGCGGGAGTGGCAGCCCAATGTGGCCTCGAGCGCCCCGATCACCCGCGTGTTCCGCCCCTCGGAGAAGTTGGGCACGGCCACAAGCGGCATCTCGCCGCTCACGGAACCTGCAACTCTCCGTCGCGCACGAGGACCTCGCCGTCCAGCTCCAGGGTCGGCTTCAGCACGACGCAGTCGAGGTGTACGGGGACCTGGACCGTGCCGCCGATCCCGGCCGAGGCGCCAAAGGCGACGTGGATCGTGCCGAGGATCTTCTCGTCCTCGAGGACCTCGCCGGTCAGCTTCGCCTTCTCGTTGGTTCCCACGCCGAGCTCCGCGATGTTGGTGCCGTCGTCACCGTGCTGGATGAGCAGCTCCATGAATGCCATTCCCTGGCCGCCGCGTGCCGAGCTCAGATGCCCGCCCTCGACCACCAGCTCCACAGGCTGATCCACCAGCCCGATGCCGGCCATGGACCCGTCGATCACCAGGGTCCCGTTGCCGTCCTTCGGCGAGATGAAGCCCTCGCCGCAGGGCAGGTTCCCGAACGCGCCGCGCTCGGTGAGCTCGCCCGCGTCCGGGATCGCCGGGCGGCCGGAGAGGTCGAGTCGAAGGTCGGTTCCGTTCGCGTCGGTGATGTGAGCCTCGACGGCGCGGTCGAGGGCATCCGCGACGGCGTGGCCCTTGCGCCGCAGCCCCTCCATGTCCGCGCTCATCACCCGGGCCAGCATGTCCTCGGTTACACCGGGCAGGGTCGCGCAGCGCGCGCCGTTCTCGTTCGCCCGCTTGCGGGCGGCCGTGTGCGAGAGCGACTGAACGGTCGGCGCGAGCAGCACGTCCGCCACGGCCATCGCCTCGGCCACCGTCGGCGGCGGCTCGGCGGCATGCGAGGCCCTTTCCGACATCACGGTGAGCACCGCCTCCGCCCCGACCTCGGCGGCCTCACCTCGCAGCATCTCCCCCATGTTCTGAGTCGCCGGATTGCAGACGACGAGAACCTGCTCGCCATCTTTGACGGCGAGACACTCCCGCACCACCGCGCGGACGGCCGCATCCAGATCGCTCATTCGAGGCAGCCTAGTTATTGCGCGTCGTCAGCCGAGGATCGCAGTAGGCCGGCGGCTATCGGAGACGCCGACATCCACGCCCGCCCCTGGAAGCAGAAACCTGACGCGGGTACCGCCCTCTCCTTCCTCCAGCCAGATCCGGCCGCCGTGCACCTCGATGATCGCCCGGCAGATTGAGAGCCCGAGGCCGGAGCCGCCGCTCGCGCGCGACGCATCACCACGGAAAAAGGGCTCGAAGACCCGCTCCCGGTCGCGAGCCGGGATTCCGCCTC
This sequence comes from uncultured Solirubrobacterales bacterium, assembly GCA_963743575.1. Taxonomy (GTDB): domain Bacteria; phylum Actinomycetota; class Thermoleophilia; order Solirubrobacterales; family 70-9; genus DASUPK01. The sequence continues at coordinate 92,525 of CAVUQC010000001.1, forward strand.
CTGTATCCGCGACCTCGATCTCGATCGCCTTTCCGGTCGACTCGGCCTCGACGGTCACGCTGCCGTCGGCAGGGGTATGTCTGATCGCATTCTGGATCAGGTTGAAGAGCACTCGCTGGAGCTTCTCGGGGTTCGCCTCCGGAGCGGACAGGCCACGAGGAATGTGAGCGCTCACCGCGACACCCTTCGCCGCGGCCTGAGAGCGCATCGACTCGATCGTCTCGCCGACCAGCTCGTCAAGGCGGACCCGCTGCATCGACCATTGGATCTCCCCTGCCTCGAGCCGGGTGAGCTCGAAGAGGTCGTCGACCATCGTCGCCAACGCGCCGACGTGGAGGCTGATCTCCTCGGCGTAGCCGCCCTCTCGGGTGGCGGAGTCGAGCACGCCGTCGTCAATCCCCTGCGCCAGCAGCTGAAGGGAGGTGAGTGGGGTCCGGAGATCGTGGGAGATCGCGGCGATCAGGTCGCGGCGGGCTCGCTCCGATGCGGCCCGCCCCGCTTCGTTCTCGGCCAGACGGGCCCGCATGGACTCCGCAGCCCGGGCCAGCTCCGCGATCTCGTCCCGTCCACCGGTCTCAATCAGGTCGCTGCGCGCGTCACCCTCGCCTACCGAGGACAGCGCGTCGCGGACAACCTCGATGTCCGCCCTGATTCCACGGCTGATCAGCCAGGACGAGTAGACCGCCAGAGCGCAGGCGACGCCGAGCAGGGTCGCGAGCAGGTACGCGTCGTGGGCGGAGACGAACATCAGCTCTGCCACCGCGCCCACCCCTGCCAGCGCCAGCCCGAAGATCAGCGCGACCCCGGCTGCAAACTGGTGAGAGAGGGAGCCGAGCCGCCGCCGGTGACGAGCCAGCAGGTGAGAGAGCAGCAGGACCGGGACCCCGCACACGGCGAGGAAGACGGCGGCGGCGAGCAGGTGCGCGCTCATGGCTGGAACCGGTAGCCGACTCCCCAAACCGTCTGCAGCCAGCGGGGGTTCGAGGCGTCGGCCTCAACCTTCGCCCGCAACCGCCTGATGTGGACGGTGACCGTGGAGGTGTCCGTGAAGAAGGCGTAGTCCCAGATCGACTCCATCAGCTGGTCCCGCGAGAAGGCCTGGCCGGGATGGCGCACGAGGAAGAGCAGAAGATCGAACTCGCGCAGGGTGAGCTGGACCGGGTCGCCCCTGACGGTGACCGTGCGGGCAGCCGGATCGATCTCCAGGTCATCGAAGGCGATCGCGGGCTCGCGCTCCGGCTCGGGATCGCCTCGTCGAAGCACGGCATCGACTCGCGCGACGAGCTCGGCGGGTGAGAAGGGCTTGACCACGTAGTCGTCTGCGCCCTTCTGCAGACCGGCTACTCGGTCGCTCGACTCCCCCTTGGCCGTCAGCATGATCACGCGGGTCGGCTGGCGCCTGTGGAGCTCGTGCAGGACCTCGAATCCGTCGAGGCCCGGGAGCATCAGGTCGAGCACGACCAGGTCCGGTGCCGCGCTGGTCGCCAGCCTGAGGGCCTCGAGGCCATCGGCAGCCACGCGAGTCGAATACCCGGCTCGCTCCAGGTAGCGGGAGACGACATCCGTGATGACGGGCTCGTCGTCGACGACGAGGACGGAGCCGCGTGTCCCCGGGGCGGTCACTGCTCTTCGGTCGCGCTCTGGCTTGTGGCGTTACATGCAGTCATGGCTTTCAGTGGCCGCGGGAGGGGCGGCCCGGCCGGGAGTTGGCCGAGCCGCCCGTTCCCTTGGGAGTTACCGCGCGACGAGCCCCACTGCGCTCGCCGGCAATCCGCCGACCTGGTCGACCGGGGAGAGCCCGCCGTCGCCGGCGACCCGGTAGGCGCCGACGGAGCCGGTGCCCGGCAGCAGGGCGAACAGCACCCGGCTCCCGGCCGACTGGGCCAGGTCCGTCGGGGTGCTGCCGGCACCGGTCGCCGCCGCGACCTGCGTCAGCAACGCCAGCGATCCGTCATGACCGACCGAGTAGCTCGAGATCGAGCCGCTTCCGTTGTTGGTCGTGTAGGCAAATCGCCCGTTCTTCGTCACGGCGACCCAGCACGCGGCCCCCTCGTTGTCCGGGATCGACGCGCTGATCGTGGTGAGCGCGCCGCCCGAGCCGACCGCGTACGAGGAAACGGTGCTCGCGCCGGGCGCGCCACCGAATGCCTCGGAAACGATCAGGTGCCCGCGCTTGTCGAACTCGAATCCGAACGGCGTCTGTCCCTCGGACGGATGCGACACCGCTGCTCCCGGCAGGCCGTTCGAGCCCACGGCAAACGTGTCGATCGTGTTCGTGTTCTTGTCCGTCACCACCAGCACATCGCGATCCGGTGAGAATTCGACCTGTGCAGGCCCGGAACCCGCGATCGGCGTCGTCGAGCCGGCCAGTGCGTTCAGGGTGCCGTCGTGGGCGACCCGGAATCCGCTGATCGTGCCGCTGCCTCCGTTCAGGGCATAGAGCAACCCTCGTCGGACTGTCAGGCTGATCGGCTGATCGCCGCCAGATCCCGTGGTTCCCCTCAGTCGAAGCCCGTGCGGGGTCACAGCGAATGACGAGATGCTGTCGCTGCCGGCGTTCACGGCGTAGAGAAACTGGCCGCCGTGCGTCAGCGCGAGTGCTCCCTGGCTGCCGAGACCGGCTCCGGTCCCGACGCCGCCGGTCGCAAATGATCCATCCGGCTTGAGCGAGCCGTTTCCGGCACGATCCAAGACGAGCACCTTGTTCTGCGAGGCGCTGTTGCTCTCGGTGTAGACGGCGCTCCTGCCCGCAGCCGAGGCCGGTCCGGCAACCGCGGCGAGGGCGGCAAACGCCAGCACGCCGCCCAGCACGGTGCGTTTCGTCGTACTCATCAGTACCTCCATTTCTGGGTTGGCCAAGCCGGGCCAACCTAGGAGGAGAAGGCTTCGAAACCCTTACGAGATGGCTACGGGACGCGAAACACCGCGCTGGCAGAATCGGCCCGTGCCACGGACCATCTATTTCGCGGCGGCCACCCTCGACGGATACATCGCCGACCGGGACGACGGCATCGGTTGGCTCACCGGCTTCGAGCCAAACTACGAGGGCCAGGGCGACGAGGTGACGGTCGCGATCGACGAATTCGTCGAACACACCGGCGCCCTGGTGATGGGCTCATCCACCTACGAGTTCATCCTCGGCCATGACTGGCCCTACGGGGATCGCCCGAGCTGGGTGCTGACAAGCAGGGAGCTTCCGGTCGCCGAGGGAGCCGACATCCGCTTCCACAACGGGCCGGTCGCGGCCATCCACCCCGAGATGGTCGAGGCAGCCAGCGAGCGCGACCTCTGGGTTGTCGGGGGCGGCCCGGTGGCCTCTGACCTCGTCGATTCCGGGCTGCTCGACCAGCTCTGGGTGACGATCGTCCCGATCATTCTCGGGACCGGCAAGCCCCTCTTCTCCAGGCCGATCGACCGCCCGATGCGCCTACTCGGCACCCGCACCTTCGCCACCGGGATGTTCGAGCTGCGCTACGCCTTGGCCGAGTAGGCCGTCGCTACGATTCACCGCCCCGCCGGAGTAGCTCAGTCGGTTAGAGCAGCGGAATCATAATCCGCGTGTCGGGGGTTCGAGTCCCTCCTCCGGCATGAAGTCCCTGCACATCGGAACTTTTCGCAATATGGGAACACGCGGATTCTGAGTCCGCGACAAGAATCCTCGTGCCTGCCGGGGGCCGATTTGGGGCGGGTGATCGGGGTAGGTGAAGCGCACGATGAACGTCCGGCGACTTGCCGCGCTCGACATGCATGGCACCCGCGGCACCCGCCTGCGCAGGCGCGTGATCCTCGCCGAGTTCGCGTTCGGCGCCATCGGCGGCGTCGCCTTCGGCGTCTGGGCGCTGACCTGGGGCGACGCGGGAGGGGTCGCCCTCGGGATCTGGCTCCTTGGGCTCGCCGCGAACTACGCGGCACTGACCATCCACGTCCTCGCGCTGTGGCGCGCGGGAGCGCTGAAATCCGAGCTCTCCGGCGTCCACCTCAGAGCCGAGCTTCGCCACTACACCCGCACCCAGTTCTGGGTGCTCGTCCCGTTCTGCGTCGCGGGGCTCGCGGTTGCGCAGGCGTCCGGGCGGAGATAGCGCCAGCGCTCCAGGTAGCGGAGCCACGCCGTCCCGCCGGGCCGCAACGGCAAAAGGGGGATGCCGGCAGCCTGGTAGCGAGCGTCAACACCGGCGTCGTTGCATTCAGTGGCACCATTGATGCCTTCGCGCCCACCAGTGGCGCCTCGAGCGTGTCAGACGCAAGACGTCGAGTCAGACGTGCAGAGCCTGGCGGGAGCGTCATTCACCGCTCGTGATCTCTCGCTGAACGTTCCCAACACCTTGACCCTGCCCACCGTCACGGCAAGGATCACGCTCCGGGTCAATGGTGCCGACTAGGCGGTCATCCGACGACCACGTGGCGGACAGGCTCTCGCCGGTCTCGGCGATCGAGTCCTCGACCGGGCGAGGCGACCAGCCGAGGGTCGTCCTCGCCTTCTGCGACGACAGCTCGGTCCGCTTGCCGAGACCGCCGACGACGTCGTCGCCGGCGCGGTCCCATCGAGGATCTGGTGGCGATGCTTGCGGCCGACGCCGCGGTCTGACGCTGCGCGACACCCGAGACTTTGGCATCTCGCCTGGCAGCTGGCCTCGGGGCACAGCGAATCGAGTGTTCCGAGATGGACTTGAATCGGTTCCCATTCTCTCGCGCCGTTGCTCGTCCAACAGCGCCACTCCCACATTCCCCTCAGTCGCCGACCGTGCCGAAGTTGGATCGTCCGGCCGCTACGGCGCTCCACCGCCCCCGGACCCGCGCCACCCGGATCGTTCGGCGGCACGAGCGAAGTAGTGGTCGGCGAGAGTGCTGCAGAACGCAATCACGCCATAGATCGCAGCGACAGTCCCAGCGCCGGCATCCGCAAGCGCGAGCACCGCCGCGCCGAAAATCACTACTTCCAGGAGTGCACGAGCCGCCTCAGGAGCCCTTCGCTCCGCTCTCGGCGCCATAAAAACGCTCCAGACGGCAGCAATCGCGACCGGGCCACCGACCCCGAGCAAGATCTTCAGCGCCCAACTTGAGTGCTCATGGAAGCCCCAATATGCAACCGCGCCAAAGCTGGCCAGCTCGACCAAGAACCGTACGCCGTCGCTAACAGGCTTCATTCGAGGTGAATCCTCGGCCCTACGCTGCCGCTGTCCGGAAAGCACCCCAGAGGGCCTCAACCCCCAACCGATCAGATGGATCGCAAATGAGGCCTCGAAGACGAACACCGGAATCGTAACGATGCCTGCCGTCGCGAGTAGCGACGGCATCAGGCCGGTTGCGTACGTCAGATAGCCAAGCAGGAGGCCGTTGACGCCCACGCAGAATCCCGGCCCCATTAGGAACGTCCTGTCGTGGATCATGACGAGTGTTCGGCCGGCGACCACCAACGACCCACTGTTGGAACCAATCGAGGACGCCAGATCGCCGCGAAGCGTCAGGAGCGCCAGGAGACTGATGATCCCGACCGGCGTCGACCCTAGCCACCAAGCGCGGGCGAAATCAGGAGGCTTTCCATGCGAAGTAGCACAACCGCTTCTCGTCCAAAGCGGCGGTCTGCGAGAGACAGCTCTGAGGACGGACTAGCGACGATCCAAGCGATCCTGAATGTTGCTCCGGGGGTCGCCGGGTTCGCGTAGCGCGAGCCACCACACAACCGCTACTCGGGCAAAGCCGAAGCCTACGAACAGGAACGCGATGAGCGCTAGGACCCCTCCGGCTTTTGGGCCGTGGGCAATCATCCCTGCGATAAAGACACCCGAAGCAGCGAACGCGCCTAGGGCAGCGATTGCAAATAGGAGACCGTCAAAGCGATAGCGGGACCTCGAGACGACACGTCGCTCACCAGCCAAGGGTCCTCGGCCCCGCTTCGGTTGCTTGGCCATCACCGCATTCAATCGACACTCAGCCTGATCAGCTGAAGCGAAACCGCTGCTTTCCATGCAAAGGAGCAGGTTCTGGCGCGGCGGATCTCGAAGTTCGGGCGGGCGGCCCCCGGGGGGACTAAGACACTTCTAATCAGGTGCTCATCGTGCGGTGAGACGCGGGTGGTTGGCTTGCCCGAGATGTCCTCCACTCCCATAGTCCTGGACCGACCGATGCCACCCCCTCCCTAGGAGGCTTCAAGTGCACGGGCGACCGATCTGGGGGCTAAGCGCATGGACTGGATTCATCTGCGCGCTGTTCGGCTTCAGCTCGCTCGTGCACGGCGAGCTTTCGGTGGGCGTCCTGTTGATGTTGGGGGCGCTTCTCCTGTTCGGATGGGCGATTCTGTTGGACCGCGGCCAACAGTGAGGGCAGTGCCTTGAGTGGCCTTGGCCACACAGCAAGCTCCACCCGAAGCTTCGGTTCGCTAGGCCTACCGGAGCGACTCGGTGTTTCTGAACCAGTGGAGCCCCACGCTGGTCCAGATGGCACCAAGGAGAAGGGCGCCAACGAGAACCACCGGGAGCACAATAATCTCGAGAGATTCCATCGTGTATCCGACGATGCAGGGAGGTCCTAAGAAGGAGATCAACGAGGGCTCTCGGGCCTAAGTGCCTTCTAATTGCCGCCTTAGCCTGTCTTGGCCGATCGGGCCTAGGGTGACTCGAATGGGCGGTCTGCGGCGGCCTGGCTACGGTTCTGTCCTGAATGACCCACCGGATGCCGCAGACTCAGCGTCCGGCTCAGCCCCGCTGTCCGAAGTTGTGGCCCGCCGAGATCAGAGGCGACAAGCTGAGGCCGCCATACGGAGCCGGCGACGCCGGCGAATCTTGGCCGTGGCTGTCCTCGTCCTGCTGTCGCCGGCGATCTATTCCTATGCGACATGGATGCTGCGGCCGTCGAGCACGCCGTTCTTTGCGAACAGCGTGGAGTGGGTGAGGGCAGACGTCCCCTTCGGCAACCAGGTCGTCGACGAGATCGAGCACGTCTACTACAGCTGGAACGCCCCCTCGAAGGGCGGCCCCCAGCTGACCAGCCTGCCGCAGACCGGTGGAGCTGCTGGACCGCAGGCGAGAGGGCGTGCCTGGCCCCCGCCGATCAAGCCGGTCTTCCGGCACCAGCTTCGCGGTGAAGGGGTCTGGAAGCCAACCGGGCCGCCGGTGCGCGGCGGGCCACCTGTGCTGGTGACGACCTTCCGGCCGGAGACCGACTACCCACGGAACGTCGCCTACCTCGCCTGGTTCGATCACACCCGCACCGACCTCGCCTACTACCCGGGCCGCTACGAGCCGCCGAGCGCCGCGGTGCGCGGTCCGGCAATGATCCCCGAGAGCCAGCGCCAACGGCTGCTCGCGACCTTCAACGCCGGCTTCATCTACCGAGACGTGAACAACGGCTCCACCGACAACGGGCGAATCAACGAGCCGCTGGCGCAGGGCAACGCCACGCTGCTCGGATACCGCAGCGGCAAGATCGCGATCAAGATCTGGCACGGCGGGCCGAATCCCGGGCCCGATGTCGCCTGGTCCCGTCAGAGCCTGCCGCCGATCGTCTGGCACCGGCGCCTCAATCCCAACCTGAACGACAGCTCACAGTGGGGCTTCACTGTCGGCAACGCCGTCCGCGTCTGGCGCACGGGCGTCGGCATCGATCGCCGTGGCAATCTGATCTTCGCGGCCGCAAACGACATGACCGTGACCTCGCTAGCCCTGATTCTCCAGCGCGCTGGTGCGGTCAACGCGATGCAGTTCGACATCAACGCCGACTGGCACACGCTGATCACCTACATCCACCATCACGGCCTCCGCCCGACGCAGGTCGGGCCGTCGAACCAGCCCGACGGCCGCTACCTCAGCCCCGACGACCGCGACTTCTTCGCGGTCTACAGGCGCCAGCCGGGCCCGGTCAGTGTCCCCTTCAATTAGGGCTCGAGCGCGGACGCCTCGAAGCGCAAAGGGCGTCGTGTCGAATACTGCGCACCGCTTCACCAGGTCCGTCAGATGATCTCCGCGCAGCCCAACCTCCCCGATCGGTTGCGGCAGCGCCGCCGGCTCGAGCGTCGGCGCCGTTTTCGGCGGCGCCGCATAACGGCAGCTCTGACCGTGTTGGTCCCGATCGGCATATTCGTGGTCCTGCCCTCGATCGGCACCCACCCCGCAAAAGTTCCGGTTTCCGACAGCCGCGCTCTCACACGTCCAAGGTCCAACCCATCGGTCCTGCCGGGCGACGTCCTGATCGCCGATCGCGGTAACAACCGGTTACTCGAGCTGGATCCCACGGGCCATGTTGTCTGGCAGTTCCCTCGACCCGGTGATCTGCGTCCCGGCCAGACGTTCAAGTCCCCTGACGACGCCTTCTTCGATTCCAGTGGACAGTTCGTGGTCGCCACCCAGGAGGACGACTTCGTGATCAGCGTCATCGATGTTCGCCGCCACAGAATCGTCTACCGCTACGGGCGTCCGGGAGTTCCCGGGGCGACCCCGAACCGGCTCGACAATCCCGACGACGCGATCCCGATGGGGGGCGGCACGATCCTCAGCGCCGACATCAAGAACTGCCGCTTGATTGTTCTCCACCCGCCCTCCCATGCTGCGCTACGCCAGCTCGGATCGACCGGGTTGTGCCTCCATGACCCGCCGCTGTCCTTCGCCAGCCCGAACGGAGCCTTTCCAACTTCCGACGGCGGGACGGTCGTCACCGAAATCAGCGGAAACTGGATCGACCTGCTCGCACCCTCCGGGAAGCTGATCAGCGCCGCTCACCCACCGGGCTTTAGCTACCCCTCGGACACGAACGAGGTCAAGCCTGGTCTCTTTCTGAGCGCCGACTACGTCCATCCGGGCGCCATCGAAATGTTCGATCTCCATGGCCGCCTGAAGTGGCGATATGCCCCCAAGGGCAGACACGCACTCGATAAACCCTCGCTCGCCGTGCCGCTCCCGAACGGGGACATCCTTGCCAACGACGATGACAACAACCGGGTCATCGTGGTCAACCCGCGGACCAAACGGATCGTCTGGCAATACGGCCACACAGGTCGATCCGGCCGGGGCCCGGGGTATCTGAGTGATCCCGATGGCCTTGATCTGGCTCCGCCCCATTCGCTACTTCGACGATTCCCGAGCGCACGACCGCCGGATTGATCCGCAGCGGCGCCGTTCTTGTCGGCACGAGGAAGAGGAGGTGAACGCATCCAGTCCCGGAGGACACCTCGTCTGAAGCGGAGAGTGGCGGCGACAGTCGTGGTTCTTGCCCTGCTCGGCGGCGGCTTTGCGATCGCGACGCTCGGCACGGGAAGCTCAAGGCGCGCTCCAGCGCGGGCGCAGGATGGCGCACGTTCGCAGTCCACGGTTGCCGCGGCCCCTGCAGCGCCCCCTCGCCCCCCGTTCGCGGTTGGCCTGCGCGTCCTACGCCTCGTTGACCACTCGCGCCACTTCACGCTGCCGAGCGGCGCCAGCTCACCGCGGAGACTGGTGACCTACGTCCGGTATCCGGCGCTCGGTCCGGCATCGGCAAAGGAGCAGCGTAATGCGCCTCCCCAACGCGCCGCCGAGCCGTTCCCGCTCGTGGTCTTCGGCCACGGCTTCACGCTGACGCCGGCGCCCTACTCCAAGCTGCTGGAGGCCTGGGCGCGCGCAGGCTACGTAGTGGCCGCGCCGCGCTTCCCACTCGAGAGCGCCAAGGCGCCAGGAGGGCCAGACGAGTCTGACCTCATAAATCAGCCAGCCGACATGAGCTTCGTGATCTCGAAGTTGCTCTCCGCAAGCAGCAGGCCGGGAGGCCAGCTCCAAGGCCTGATCGATCCGCAGCGGATCGCGGTATCCGGCCACTCCGACGGCGGCGAGACGGCGCTCGCCGTCGCCTATGACCGCCGGTTTCGCGATCCGCGGGTGGGCGCTGCGGCGATCCTCTCGGGGGCAAGGATCCCGGGCGGCACTGGGTCCAGCTTCCCTCCGGGCACCCCACCGCTCCTCGCCACACAGGGCACAGCCGACACGATCAACCCTCCGAGATTCACGCGGAGCTTCTACGACGCAGCTTCGCCGCCCAAGTTCCTACTTACCCTCTTCGGCGCGTCACACTTGTCTCCCTACACAGACGAACGGCCTCAGCTTTCCATCGTCGAGCGCGTGACGATCGCATTCTTCGACCGCTATCTGAAGCAGAAGGCCGGGCCCGTGAGCCGCCTGGTCCGTCCGGGAAGCGTTCGCGGGATCGCCTCCCTCGCGGCGCAGCCCTAACTCCCGTGGCGAAGAGTCGGGTGAACGCCTTGACGACCTCTCACCTGCATCTGCGACACCCCCGCGGTATCTCGCGAAGACCGCTGCTTTCCATGCAAAGCAGCGGTTTGAATCAGCAGCTCTGAGCGTCGGCCTTCAAGGCGGCCGCAAGTCGCGTGATGGCTCGAAGGGCTTTGGTTCGAAAACCAACCCGTCAAGTTCGTGCCCCTGCGCTACGGAACGCGCTACGCGCCAGGAGTTGGATCATGTCGGCGACCCGGCTTCTTCAGTCGCACGTGACTGCCGCGCTGGCGGACAACGGACCAGCCGTCTCGCTCGAGCGCACGGACGAGGACCTTGCCTGAGACGACCGGCTGCCGCGGGGTCACGCCGGCAGGGCGAACTTCCGGCGAATCACACCCGTGTCGAGCGACCCGCCGTCCTCGCGAACGCCCTCCACATAGAGGGTCAGCGCCTCTTCGGCGTTCCTGCTGGCATCGTCGATGTCCTCGCCTTGCGTATGCAGACCCGGAAGGTCGGGGGCGTACACGTGGTAGCCACCCTCCTCGAGAGGCTCGAACACCAGCTCAATCTCTCGGGCGTCACTCATCGATAGTAGCTCGCCAGACCCTTCCAAAAGCAGAGTGACTTCATCGCGCTCGGCCTCAAGTAGCGCTCGTCGACGCTTTCGGGCGGGAAGTAGTGGTTCCCCTCGAGATAGATCGTCTCGTCGCTCTCGGCTATGACCTTTCCGCTGTAGATCGCCTTCATCGCTTGCTCCATTTTCATCGTTTGACGAATAGACCCGAGCGGACTGAAGAAGGATTCGGCAATGGCGCTGAATGGCCCGCCGGGGTTGCCCTCAGCTACCCCTGCCGGATCTCGGCGCTCTTGCCCGCCAGTAGGCCGAGGTTCGAAACGATGAACGGAACGCAGTAGTTCAGGGCGCACTTCACCCAGGTCAGTGCCGTTGCATTGCCTCCCAGAATCACGTCCAGCTGGTTGATCGCGGTCAGGATCGTTCCGACGACTAGGGCGATCCTGATCGTGCGCCGGAGGTGGTCCGGCTGTCGGCAGATCCGCAGCGCCTCCTCCATCCGCAACCGCCTATCGCGTGGCTCAGCAGGCGAGACAGAACTTTCCCGCTGCGATCACGGCGAGGGCAAAGAACCCGGCGCTAAGCAGAAGCCGCACGACGGGAATCTGAATGGCCTGACTCATCGATCCTCCGATCCGTTAGAGGGTGATGCGTTCATCTTTGCCCGGTCTCCCTTGACTGATTGCCGCGGCGAGCGCCTCGAGGTGGTTGATCAGATGCCGCGAGACAATTGGTCCAAGACCAGGCGCCGATGCGTCCAGCGTGAGCTTGGAGCTCCCCGGGGTGGTGGTCTCGATCGAGATCGCGATCGTTGCCGGGCGTGTCTGGCAGTTCAATCGCCACGGCCACTCATGGGCGAGGACTCGCACGGACGTGTCTTCTTCAATCTCCCAGACGTCCGGAGAAAGCGCCGATCGACAAGCCGCTCGGGCAGCTTCGGATGAGGTTGGAACCATCAACGTCTCGCTGCGCCTCATGCCTCTGCGTCCGTGAGACCAGTTGTGGGCTGACCCGATTCTCGTGACCGGCGCCGATCGGCCAACTGCTCGGCCCGTTGCCTCAGCTCGTCCAGGTCCTTGCGTACCGCCTTCTCCCACTCCGGCCGGACCCAGCGTCGGCCGGCGATCCGGCCGAGGAAGAAGAAGTCGATTCCGATTTCTCCGCTGTAGCGCAGCTCGGTGACCCCATCGGCCTCCTCCAGGGCGAATTCCTCCACCCCATAAGGAACAGGACCCCTGATGTGCCAAAACCCGACGTGGCCTGGCGGCTCGAACTTGACGGCCTCGACCGTGATCGCCGTATAGAAGTGAACCTTTGTGTGGTGAGCGGCGACGACGAGGTCTTTGCCGCGCGCGAGCACGTCGATTCCCGATTCCTTCGGGTTGTGACGCAGATAGGGCTCGCTGATCATCTCGAAGACGCGATCGCGGGGCGCAGCGATCCGTATCTCGATCGGGCCGAGCTCGTGGAGGCTGCGACCCCAGCCAAGGTCGATATGGAGCCGGCCCATGGCGAGCAGCAGGAACCCCGCGGCCATGGCGACGAGCCAGAATGCGGCGAGCCCGATGGCGATCCAGAGCCAGATCATCGGCGGGTGGCGGCGAAGATCGCATATCCGATTGCGCCCTCGTCGATCGAGCGCCGGGCGACGCGCACCAACTCGATCGCCTCGTCGATGTCAAAGGGCGAGCCGGCGAAACGATCGAGTCCGAGCAGGCGAGCCCCGCGCAGGCGCTCCTCAATCCGCTCGGTGAAGCGCTCGGTGTCAGCGTCGCGGCTCTCCACCGAGTAGACCTCGAGCCCGGCTCCGGCGAGCAGCTCCTCGTAGCCGGGACAGTCGAGCGCAGAGCCGACGCAGGCGATCGTCGCCATCGGCCCGAGCAGCTCAGCCGGCAGGCGATCCGCGTCGACCACGACGTCGGAGATCGCCACCCGCCCGCCGGGCCGCAACACGCGAGCGATCTCGCCGACGGCGCGCTCCTTGTCCGGGAAGGTGCAGAGCGAGCACTCGCAGAGCACGGCGTCGAAGGACGCGTCGGGGAGCGCGAGCTCCTCAGCGTCGCCGCGTGCAAATCGGACGCCCCGAGAGAGTCCCTCGTTCCTGGCCGCCGCCGTCGCGGCGAGCACCGCCTGCTCGCTGTAGTCGACCCCGGTGACCCTGGCGCCGTACTCGCTGGCGGCGAGCAGCGAAGACGCCCCCGAACCGGAGGCGACGTCGAGCAGCCGATCGCCGGATCGGAGCATGATCAGCTCGAGGGCCCGCCGCGTAGCGTTCTCGCCTCCCGGGTGGAGCTCGCCGCCGAGCAGCCAGCGGACCGCTGGCTCCGCGTAGATCGCCGCGCAACAGGATTTCAGCTCCTCAGCTGCGAGCTGCACTCGCGACCTCCAATCGAACCTGCTCGCGGTAGCCGACCGAGTTGTAGGCGCAGAAGGGGATCAGGCGCCCGTCGGGAACGATCTCCGAGACGCAGCACTTGCGGAGCTTCTCTACGTCCAAGGTGTAGGGGTCCTGGAAGTCCTGGGTGACAATCATGAAGCCCTGGGCCGCCACCTCGCGCAGCTCCGCGGGCATCGCCGTCGAGCAGGCCACGCACTCGAGCCGCTCCGCCGCCGGCGCGGTGCCGCCCGCCGCCTTCGCCGACCAGAGACCCTCGAGGGCCGTCCGTACCTCGGGGTCAGGCACGGCACGGTTGGTGACGTAGTCGAGGTACTGCTCGACGTCGACCAAGCGCGGCAGTGGAACGAGGTCCTCGCCGTCATAGAGCGCGAAGGTGGCCGAGCGGCAGGTCGGCGAGCAGCACGGGACCGGAACGAAGTCGTCAGTGCGGAACCACTCCGGGAGCTGCTTGCAGATCGCGTCGATCACGTCGGAGTTGGTGAGCTTGTCGAGCGGGTCGGAGTCGGCGCGGAAGCGCCCGGAGTGGGTGACGGGTTGGAAGAAGAGGCCGGTGACGGCCGGATGCTCGATGCCGAAGCGGACGATCTCGCCGATTTCTGCCTCGTTGACGTCGCGCTCGACCGCCGCGGCGAGCGAAACGCTGACACCCGCGTCGGCGCAACGATCAAGCGCCCGCAACTTCTCCTCGGTCAGGTCTTTGCCGCGGATCGTCATCTGGGTCTCCTCGCGGAGCCCGTCGAACTGGAGGTAGACGTGCACCCCGATCTCGGCGAGCGCCGGCGCGAAGCGCGGATCCCGGGCGAGGCGGATTCCATTGGTATTCAGCATCACCAGCGGGATGCCGCGGTCCTTGGCGGCACCCAGCATCTCCAGGATCTCGGGGTGGATCGAGGGCTCCCCACCGGAGAGCTGCACCGCCTCCGGCTCGCCCTCGGCACGGACGAAGGCGTCGAGCATCGACTCGACCTGCTCGAGGGAGAGCGAGAAGCCGTGCTCCTGGGGACCGGTTCCGGAATCGGCAAAACAGATCGGGCAGTCCAGGTTGCAGGCTGTGTTGACCTCGATGATGCCCAGGCAGGTGTGCTGGGCATGCTCGGGGCAGATGCCGCAATCGTGCGGGCAGCCCTTCGCGACCTCGGTCTGGCGCTCGAGCGGCGTGTCGCCGGGCTTGTCAAAGCGCTGGACCTCAGCCCAGCGCTCCGCGTCTCCATAAACCACGGCCTCGAAGAGCCCGTGGTCCGGACAGACCCGCGAAAGCACCACCTTGCCCCCGCGCTCGAGCAGCTGGGCGTTCAGCAGGCGCTTGCAGCGAGGGCAGATCGAGGTGGTCGAGCGCAGCACTAGGCGGCGCGATCGAGCTCGTATGAGATTCCCAGGGCCGCCTCGACGCTCTTCCTCGGCATGGCCCCGACGGCCCGCGCAGCCTGCTCGCCGTCGCGATAGAGGACGAGATAGGGAATGCTCAGCGCCCCCTCGCTCGCCGCCAGCTCCGGCTCGGCGTCGACGTCAACCTTGCCGACCTTCAGGGATCCGGCGCGCTCCCGCGCGATCTCGTCGACGACCGGGCCTACGGCGCGACAGGGCCCACACCACGCGGCCCAGTAGTCCACCAGCACCGGCACGTCGGAATCGAGCACCTCGGTCTTGAAGTTTGCCTTTGTCAATGTGATTGGTTCGCTCATCGGTTCGCTTCCTTTCTGGTTGGTCGCCGATCTGACCGGCCACCGTCGACAAAGGATTCAGCGGGCGTGTGAATCCATTCTCCTGCTCACGCGGTCCAACCCGCGAAGATGACCGAAGCAACCGTCGCCGCACTGACCCACACATTGCCTGATACGGCTGAAACCGAGAAACGGCTCGTCTCGCGCGCGCAGCAAGGCGACGAGGTGGCCTTCGGCAAACTCGCGGAGCGCTACTCCACTCGCCTTTGGCGAACCCTCTACCGGATCACCCGGGACTGCGACGCGGCCTACGACGCGGTTCAGGAGGCACTGATCCGAGCCTGGAAGAACATCGGCCGCTTCGAGGGCCGCTCCCGCTTCTACACCTGGCTGACACGAATCGGGATCAACGAGGCCTACCGCGGCCTCCGCCGTCGACAGGACGAGCCGTTGGAGATGATCGACCTGGTCGGAGAGCGCGTGCCCGGCTGGGGAAACCAGCCTGACGAGGTCTTCGAGTCCCGCGAGTTCCTCCGCGCCGTGGATAAGGCGCTCGTCGAGTTGCCGCTCGACTATCGCAGCGCCGTGATCCTGCGCGACGTCGAGGGACTGAGCACCGCGGAAGCCGCCGAGACCCTGGAAATCGGCGAGCGATCCCTGAAAAGCCGGCTGCACCGCGGCCGGATGGCGCTCCGCGCCAAGCTGGACGACTACTTCGAGGAGGGAGAGAGATGAGTCCGACGCTCAACCCGGTGAAGCGCTACCACGAGATGTGCCGCGAGGCGCGCTCGAAGATGTCTGAGCTGATCGACGGGGAGCTCGACCCTCGCGAGGCCGGCCAGGTGGCCCGCCACGCGCGCTGGTGCCCGAACTGCCGGCGGATGCTCCAGGACCTGCACCGGACCGTGGAGGGCCTCGAGGCGCTCGGCGACGTCCCCACCCCAGTGAAAGAGCCCCCGGCCTAACCCTGCTCCTCAGCAAACCGTGCGTCGAACCGTGCGTCGAACTCCCGACTTCGACGCGAACTGAACCGATCTCAGCACGCCTGTCAGCTCGTCAGTCATCCTCATATGGCCCCTCCTCCCCGTCATCACAATCCGCGCGTCGGGGGTTCGAGTCCCTCCTCCGGCATGAAGTGCCTGCAAATCGGAACCTTCCGAGGCAAGCGCGTCGGAGTCGGTCAGCGCGGCGAATACCCGGTCCGGCGAGGCGCCGATGACTCGGACGGCGGTGTCAGTCCGACTCATCGCGGGCGCGCCCGTAGCGCTCGTAGATCACGCGCGAGCCGAACGTCCTGGTCTCGATCAGGTCCAGCGGCACGTCTTCGGTGACCGGCGGCAGGAAGGGCGTGCCGCCACCGACGACGACCGGATTGCGGAACATGCGCAGCTCGTCGACGAGGCCGAGCTCGATCGCCGCCGCGGCCAGGCCGGCGCCGCCGATCGAGACGTCCTTGTCGGTCGCGCCGAGCGCCGCAGCGGCCTCCTCGGCCACCGACGCCTCGGCGAGCCGGGCGTTGCCCTGGACGCTGTCGAGCGTGCGGCTGAAGACGACCTTCGGGATCGCGCACCAGACGTCGGCGAACGCGGCCCCGAGCTCGTTGTCGCGCATCGACGGATCCGTCTCCCACACCAGCATCGTCTCGTAAAGCCTGCGGCCGCAACAGATAGCCGCCGAGCTCGCGTACCTGCGCGATGTGGAAACGAAACTGCTCCTCGTTAGGGGCCGTCCACCCGAACGCGCCCTCGCGGTCGGCGATGAAGCCGTCCACCGAGACGCTCATCGAGTAGATCAGCATGGCTTCAAGCTCATCGCACCGGAGCGACGGACGATGATCGCGATGAAATTCACCATTGAGCTTGACATCGGGCTCCCCTTCCTTCTGCAGGCACCGTCGAGGGGCTCGAGGCGCTCCGCGACCTCCCCACCCCCCTCGACTCGCCCCCGGCCTGACCGGACGCGGCTGCTAGCCGGTGCGTTCATCCGCAAGGGTGAACTGAGCCGCGATCACCACCAGATAGACGAGGGTCGACGCGAACCCCACGATCATCCAAGCCACCGGGTCTTTCACGAGCGCGGTAACCAGTGCTGCTGCGCCGATCGCCAGTCCCACCGAGACGAGGTGAAAACCGCCCCAGAGGCGCACCGAGCCGTGCTCCCTCGGTGCCAGGATCTCGCTTGGGCGCCCGTAGGCGAGCGCCGCCGTGACACCGAAGCCGACGACCGCCCCGGCGAGGAAAAGAAGCGCCTCCCAAGCCGTCGGAATCCCGCGGGCGTGTGTCGTCACCGCGCCGGAGGTCCAGATCGTCAGCGTGTATCCGTACGGGGCGGCGCTGGTCGCGACCGCCGACTTGAGATGAGTGCGATAGCTGCGTCCGCCCGCTTCCATCGGAATCGGACGATAGTCATCGGCTAGGGCCGGTTAGAGGTGAAGAGCAGAACCTCTCGGCGTGATCAGCACCGGACACGCGGCGGTTCTGATCGCCGCGGACGAGATTGCTCCCAGCAGCGCGCTGCGGACCGGGCCGTAGCCGCGCGACCCCATTACGAGCAGGTCCAGCTCGATTCCCTGCTCGGCGAGCACCTTCGCCGGGTCGCCTTCGCGAAGAACGGCCTCCGCCTTCTGACCGAGCTCCGAGAGCCCTCGTTCCAGGTATCCACGAAACTCTTCCCGAAGGTCCTCCAGCAACTCGCCCGCGAGCGCGGCGCTCATCTGCGAGGCAATCACCGTGGGCACAACCGTGATCACCCGCAGCTCGGCATCCAGGGAGCTCGAGATTCGCTGGGCCTGCTTCAAAGCGATATCCGCCTCCTCAGATCCGTCATACGCGATCCCGATCCGGTGGAAGCCCGCGTGCTCTTGGCGGGCGAAGCCGCGCGGCGCGACTGCTACCGCGCACGGCGCGCCCCGCAGCAGGCTCTCCCCCACGCTGCCGGGAAGTATCCGCCCGACCTTTCCGCGATGTGAGGATCCGACCACGATCAGATCCGCATCCTGGTCCTTCGCGTACTCGTAGAGGGCTCGAGCCGCCGACCGTCCGCCGCCCTCACCATCGAGGCCCGCGCGAATGAACTCCGCCTTCCCCAAGCGGCGCTGCGCGGACTCATAGAGGCGCTCCTCCAGCTGGGCAGAGACCTGGCCACCCGCGATCGCCTGCTCGAACGGGATCCGGGTCCGCGGTAGGACGATCGCGACGTGAAGCTCCGCGCCGCACACATCTGCAAGTGCCTGGCCGAGCACCAACGCATCGTCGGACTGCTCGCTCGCGTCGAAGCCAACAATCACCTTGCTCATATGGCGAACCCAACCACCACCGAGGCGATGAGAAATCCGTGCTCACGTCGGGACTCCTGTCCGCGCCGACCACCTAGCTCGCCTGGCTTTACGGTCGTAGGCTTCTTGAATGTCCGAGAGCGTGAGCCTGCGCGACCTGCCCCCGGTGTCGTGTTCGCTGGCCGTCTTCGCCCCATCGCCGGCGTTGACCATCACGGTCGAGCCGAGCCCCGGCGAGGAGCCCGATATCCACCTGCATGCCGGCGGCCAGGGCTTCTGGGTTGCGCGCATGGCGGCCCGACTCGGCGCCAGCGTGAGTCTCTGCGTACCCCTGGGGGGCGAGACCGGCGCCGTGCTCGAGTCGCTGCTGACGGTGGACGGGATCTCCGTTCTCTCGGTCGAAACCGAGGGCGCCAACGGCGCCTACATGCACGACCGGCGGAGTGGTCAGCGCGAGGTCATCGCCGAGACCTCGAGTCCCACCCTGGCGAGGCATGAGCTGGATGACCTCTACGGCGTCACCCTCACCGCCGGCCTGGACTCTGCCGCCGTCCTGGTAACCGGGCCGCGCAACGAGGGCGTCCTCCCGGCGGAAGTGTTCGAGCGCCTCTGCCGGGATCTGCGAGGCAACGGCCGACTCGTCCTGGCTGACCTCAGCGGCGAGCCGCTTACCGCCGCGCTTCGAGGCGGCATCGACTTTCTCAAGGTGAGCGATGTGGATCTGGTTGACGATCGACGCATGGACGACCGGGAGCTGGCGTCAGCGGTCGAGGCCGCCGGCCGTCTTCTCGCCGAGGGTGCGGCGAACGTGCTCGTCACCCGCTCGGCGGAGCCGGCTCTGCTCCTCGGACGAGAGCGCTCGTTCATGGTCCACAGCCCGCATTTCGCACCGGTCGACGAGCACGGCGCCGGGGATTCGGTGTTCGCCGGAGTCGGCGTAGCGGTCGGGGCGGGAGCGCCGATCGAGGTCGCGGTCAAGCTGGGGGCCGCGGCGGGAGCGCTCAACGTCGCCCGTCACGGGCTCGGGACGGGCCACGTGCGCGAGGTGTCGAGGCTTGCCGAGGAGGTCCGGGTGGATCCGCTGCCGCTCGATCAGCTGGAGGCAGGTGGCGAAGCCTCCGCCGCTTCGACCGCCTCCTGAACCAGTCGGCAGCAGCTCGTCGACCAGGCCGGGCGTGCAACAGATGGTGAACTCGGCCTGGGGCGTCCACGGGGAACCGCCGTGGTCGAAGGCCTCCGCCCCCGCCTCACGGGCGATCAGCACACCGGCGGTGACGTCCCAGGGAAGGCTCGAGAGCATGACCGAGACATCGAGGCGGCCGGCGGCGAGCCAGGCCAGGTCGAGGCACTCCGACCCATGCACCCGAACCCGCAGGCATCTCGGGACGAGGCGGCCCATCAACTCGCGGTGGATCGGATTCTCCACCTTCGCCCTCGGACCAACGGCGAAGTCGGCGAAACCGACCATCGCCTCGTGTAGCCCGGCCGGTTCCAGGACCGTGATCGTGCGACCGTTCAGCGAGGCGCCCCCACCCCGGGTCGCCAGGTAGCGCTCACCGATCAGCGGCAGGTCGATGAGCCCCAGGGTGGGCTCGCCCCGCTCCACCAGCGCGAGTGAGATCGCGCAGAGGGGGCTGCCGTTCGCGAAGTTCACGGTCCCATCGATCGGATCCAGGACCCACATCGCCTCCAGGCGGCCGTCGCGCTCGCCCTCCTCCTCCCCGAGGAAGGCGATGCCAGGCGCGGCCTCCTCGAGGGTGGCCCGGATCGTCTCCTCGATCCTCAGGTCGACCTCGGTGGCGAAGTCACGGTCGCCCTTGGCGATGACGGTGCCGACGCTACGCCGGCCGCGGCGGAGCAGCGCGGCTCCCGAGTCGACGGCCCGCTCGGCGGCGAACAGCAGAGCAGGATCGACCGTCACCGAGCGTCCTCGTCAGTCTCCCGGCGGCGCAGCAGCCAGCGGCGCAGCTCGTCGGCTCCCCAGACGATGAACGGGAACGGGAGGGTGAAGAGCAGCATGTGCGGCTCGAGCGCGGCGGTGCCGAGGAGCGACTGAAGCGGGCGGCGCGTAGATGATCAACGCCGAGAGCACGAGCTCGAAGGCGATCCCCGAGAGCAGCAGGCGGTTGGAGAACACGCCGATCGATCGCAGCGGGGCGCGCTCGGTGCGAGCCGCGAAGGCTGTTCCGATCTGGCCCATCACCATGCCGAGGAAGGTCATGGTCGTCGCCTGCTGGTAGGCGTGGTGCAGGGAATGTCCAGCTCCTGTGGAATCGCCGGGGGACCAGCCGGCGCCGCCGAGGACGTAGAAGAACCCCGCCATCGCGAGGGCGGCGCAGATCACTCCGAGGAAGAGCCAGGCGCGAACCAGCATCGCCGGCCGGATCACTCCCTCCGACCGCTCTCGAGGCGGGCGGCGCATCAGGCCCGGCTCGGCCGGCTCGCGGCCCAGGGCAAGCGCAGGCAGCGTCTCGGTCCCGACATCGAAGGCAAGCAGTTGGAGGACGGTGAGCGGAAGCGGGATCGCCCCGCCACCGAGCGCGAAGACGAGGAACGGCGTCACCTCCGGCGTGGCGTGGGCGAAGAGGTAGAAGAGGAACTTGCGGACGTTGTCGTAGACGCGCCTGCCGCCCTCGATCGCCGCCACGATCGTGGCGAAGTTGTCATCGGTGAGGACCATCGTCGAGGCTTCCCTGGCCACATCGGTGCCCGACTGCCCCATCGCCACGCCGATGTCGGCGCGCCGCAGGGCCGGCGCGTCGTTCACCCCGTCGCCGGTCATCGCGACGATGTCGCCCCTCCTCGCGCAGCGACTCCGCGATTCGCAGCTTGGTCTCGGGAGAGCTGCGCGCGAAGATCAGCTCGTCGCCCTCTCGCAGGAGCGAATCCAGCTCGCTGTCCGTCATCTGGTCGACGCTCGCTCCCGACGACCACCGCCGAGTCGCCCGTCCCGATCCCGACGCGCTTCGCGATCGCTGCAGCCGTCAGGCCATGGTCGCCGGTGACGACGATCACCCGAAGGCCGGCCCGGTGGCAGCTCTCCACCGCAGCCGCGACCTCGGGTCGGGGAGGATCGAGCATCGCAACCAGGCCGAGGAAGGAGAGGCCGGTCTCCGCCTCCGCTCGCGCCTCGGGGACGCCGTTGGCGAGCGGTCCGCGCTGGGCGACGGCAAGGACCCTCAGCCCCTGGCTCGCGTACCCGTCGACGATCGACTGGACCCGGTCGCGCTCCTCCGCATCCAGTGGGCGCGCCTCGCCGTCCGCGGCGATCGAGCTGCACCGTGGAAGCACCGCCTCGGGCGCCCCCTTCGTGTCCACCCAGAGCCCGCCGCCGCGCTCGTCGACCGTCGACATCAGCCGCAGCGACGGGTCGAAGTGGAAGAGGGCACGCCGCTCGCGCTCACGCCGGGCGGCGTCGACTCGACGCCGAGACGCGCGGCGGCCTCCAGAATCGCCACCTCGGTCGGGTCGCCGATGGGCTCCCCCGTCCCCGTGTCGAGATACGCGTTGTTGCAGGCGACCATCGCCGCCGCAAGCGCCCGAAGCGCGGGCCGGGTCCCCGATGCCGTTGGCCCTCGGCTCTCCGCCCTCGAGACTCAGCGGCCCCGATTCGGTCCAGATCGACGTGGCCCTCATCCGATTCTCGGTCAGCGTCCCCGTCTTGTCCGTGCAGATCACGTTGGTCGAGCCGAGGGTCTCCACCGCGCTCAGCCGCTTGACCACGCGCTCCGCGCCGCACCAGGTCCCTGGCGCCAACCGCGAGAGCAAGGGTGATCACCGGCAGCAGTCCCTCGGGAACCAGGCCCACCAGGAGCCCAACCGCGAAGACGACCGCGTCGGATACCGAGAGCCCCGCCACCAGGGTCGCGACCGGGATGAACGCGATCGCCCCCCCGACCGCGATCACGGCGATCAGCCAGGCGACCTTCCGGACCTGGTTCTCGAGCGGGGATGCCTCGGTGGTCGACGCGCTGGGAGAGCGTCGCGATCCGGCCGAGCTCGGTGTGCATCCCTGTCGCGTAGACGAGGGCGCGAGCCTCGCCCTCGACGCAGCTGGTCCCCGAGAAGACCAGGTCCCTGGCCTCGAGCCGCGGGACGCCGGTGTCGGCGAAGGCGGCGTCGCGATCGACAGGGGCGGATTCCCCGGTGAGGGTCGACATGTCGATCTCGAGAGAGCCATCCAGAAGGCGCGCGTCGGCCGAGATCCGCTCTCCCTCCTCGATCAGGAGCACATCGCCCGGGACGAGCTCCGTCGTGGGGATGCCGAGCTCCTCGCCGTCGCGGATGACCCGCGCCTCCGACGGAAGGTAGGCGGCGAGCGCCTCAACCGCCCGCTCCGCCTGGAGCTCCTGGACGAACGCGAAGATCGCGTTGACGAAGATCACGACGACGATCGCGATCGCCACCGGGACGATCCCCGCGATCCAGGCGAGAACCGCCGCGGCCCAAAGCAGCAGCGCCAGCGGATGCGTGAACTGGCGCGCCAGGTCCCGTAGATGGCTCCGCTCCTCGTGCCGGCGGATCTCATTGGGCCCGTACTGCTGGAGCCGGCGCTGGGCCTGCCGCCTGCCGAGGCCGGTCGTGCGCGTCCCCAGATGCTGGAGCAGCAGGTCCAGCCGCTCCTCCGGGTTCACCTGTGGCTCGTCAGGCATACGAGGCGCCTCGCTCATTTCACGAAACGATGACTGCTGCAGGCGCCTCCCGGCTAGGTG
>CAVUQC010000002.1:0-462844 GCA_963743575.1 uncultured Solirubrobacterales bacterium
CCTCGACTACCTGTACGTGACGAACTGGTCTCTCTGGCAGGACTTCAGGCTGTTGCTCCGCACCTTGCCGACGATCGTTTCGAGGCGGGGGGTGAACTGAGTGCGTCGCGTCGTGATGCTGCTCGAAAACAACCCCTACCCGCAGGACGTGCGCGTCCGCCACGAAGCGGAATCGCTCGTCGGAGCCGGGCACGAGGTCACCGTCCTCGCTCCGAATGATGGGGGACAGTCGCGGACCGAGCGCATCGACGGCGTCCGGGTCCGCCGGTTCTGGCTCCCTGACTCGTCCGGATCAGCCCTTGGCTTCGTTGCGGAATATGCCGTCGCCCACATCCAGCTCTTCGTGCGTGGTCTGGCCGAGCTTGTCCGTGGAGCCGACGTGGTGCACCTTCACAATCCGCCGGACACACTCTTTCCGATTGGCCTGATCGGCAGACTGCTCGGCAAGCGCGTCGTCTTCGACCATCACGACCCCTTCCCGGAATTGCTGGAGCAGAAGGTCGGCGCTCGCTCATTGGTCGCCCTTGGCCGCGCAGCGCAGTCGGCGAGCGTCCGGGCAGCCGATGCGGTGTTGGTCACTAACCGCTCGCAGGCCGAGACCGTCCTCGAGCGAGGTCTGCGCGACGCGCGGAGCCTCGCCGTCGTCAGAAACGGCCCGACGCGTGCGGAAGGGGGAGTCACCATCGCAGCCCGGGAGGGAGTCCTCGAGGACCCGCACCTGGTCTTCGTCGGCGAACTCGACTCCCAGGATGGAGTCCTGGCCTTCCCGGAGCTTCTGGCCAAGCAGGGGCTCGAGCGTGCGCGGATGACCATCGTGGGCGACGGCGCTCTACGCGACGAATTGGGGCGTCGCTTCGCCAACGCGGGAATGGCGGCGCGCGTCGATCTCGCTGGGTACGTCGATCACAGTCGCGTCGCCGACCTGATCGCATCGGCCGACATCTGTATCGACCCCGCGCCGTGCACCGAGCTGAACCACCGCTCGACCATGATCAAGGTGACCGAGTACCTGGCGTGTTCGCGGCCCGTGGTCGCCTTCGACCTGCGCGAAACGCGATACACGGCCGGACCGGCCGCGCTCTACGCGAAGTGCGGTGACCTCGACCAGTTCGCAGCGCTGATCGTCGAGCTTGCCGGTGACCCACAGCTTCGCATGGCCCTGGCCACAGCCGGCTCGCAGCGTTCGAAGGAACTCACTTGGGAGAACTCGGAAAAGGAGCTGATCGGTGCCTACGGCCGCCTTTGAGTCACAGGACGACACCTGGGCGGCATTGCTGGCAATGGAGCCGGAAGTGATCGCTCGGGAAAACGCCACGAATCAGGGTCCCTGGCTGTGACAGAGCGCCGCTCATATAGAGAGGGAGTGGCGTACAGCGCCCTCAACATGGGTCTGCTCGCGGTCCTCGCGATCTTCAGCAGCATCGCGATCGCCCGCCTCTACGGAGCGAGGGTCGTGGGCGAGTACGCCCTGGTGATGGCGCCGGTCACCGTCACCTGGACCCTGTCCACGACGCGCGAGCAGGTCGCCTTCGTCAGGGAGATATCGGTGCTTCCCGCAAGGGCACCGCTCATAACGGGTCTCTTCGCCGCGATTTTCACGTTCTCTTTCGGTCTCACGCTGGTCGTCGGCGCTCTGACTGTCGCGGGCACCTACTTCCTCTTCAACGGACCGATCGGCCACCCCTGGCTGTTCGCGCCGGCGGCGGTCAACATGCTCGGTTACCTGCTCATCACCAACACAGGCTGGAACCTGGACGCCATCCTCGGAGCGTTTCGGGCCGGTCGTGCCCTGTTCTGGATTCGTTTGGCGCAGGCGGTCAGCTATGTGGTGATCGCCGTGGTCGGAGCGCTATGGACCCCGACGGTCTGGATGCTTGTCGCGGCCACGATCGGGTCCTATTTCGTGTGCTTGCTCCTCCGGATCGGGTTCGTCCGTCCGTTCGTCGACATGTTCGTTTCGGGCGACGTTCTTCGGGAAGGCTTTTCGTTCCTGCCGGAGATGATCCGATTCGGCCTCAAGATGACGCCGGGCGGGATCGGCGAGGGCCTTAGCAATCAGGCAGGTATCTGGATCCTGGGGGCCTTCGGTTCCCTGCCCGCGGTGGGGGCCTACAACCGAGCCTGGCAGCTTGGCTACCGGCTCGTCGAAATGAAGGATCGGATCAGCGAGATGCTGTTTCCGACTTTGGTCGAACGGAGATTCCAGGGGGACCGTGTCGGCTTCGACCGGGCGCTGGTCGACTCGCTCCGTTATGCGGCTGTCGGACTGCTGTTGCCTGCCGCGGCCGGCGCGGGTGCCGCCTCGGGGGTAATGGCGCTGTTTGGCCCCGGTTTTTCCAGTGGCGCCACCGCATTCCCCCTGCTGCTGCTGATGCCCGCGTTTGCGTGCATGACTAACCTCCAGCGCGCCGCCCTATTCGCAGTTGATCGGCCGTTGATGGGATCGGCTGGAGCGGTCACGAGAGCTGCGGCCACAATCGGCTTGAGCTTCCCGCTCATCCTCTGGCTCGGGGTGCCGGGGGCTGCGGTGGCGGTGATAGTCGGCTACGGGCTCGACCTCGCGATGATGGTCGCGGCGACCATCCGCCATTTGGTGGAGCCGTTCAGGGCTTACTGGCCGCTGCGTGAAATGGGGGCGCTTGGCGCGGCATACGTTGCCGGAGCCGGCGCGGCTCGGGCCGTGGACGTCGGACTCTCCGGGCCGTTTGGCACGGTAGCCGCCCTCGCTGGCGGATCGGTCGCCTACGCGACGATCTTCGCGCTGCTGGGAGGCATCAACCGGCGAGACCGTGAGCGAGTTCGCTCAGTCATTGCCACGTTGGAACTGCGCGGTGCAGTGCCCTCGCGAATCGCGACCTGGCCGCGCAGGCTGCGGTCGACGACCTGAGCGGGCGGAATCCAGATGGTCTCCAATCCAACAACCACGGCACGACCCAATACCTTTACGTTCGTTCTACGGACGTTCGTGCGTGAGCCGCGACGTCCGTTACCGCCGGTCCCGCCGCAGTCTCAAAACGCGAGGGCAACCGACCGTCTACCGGTTTCGGTTGTCATTCCCGCTTTCAACCGAGCAGACCTGCTCCCGCAGACGCTTCGTAGCGTCGATGCACAGAGGCCACAGCCCCCTGGCGAGGTGATCGTCGTTGATGATGGATCCACCGACAGCACTGCCGAGATTGCAGCGGCTTGGGGAGCGCGTGTCGTTCGACATGAGTCAAACCAAGGACTGAGTGCAGCGCGCAATTCGGGAATTGCTGCGGCCTCAAACGAGTGGGTCGCGCTGCTCGACTCCGATGACGTGTGGCTTCCCCACCATCTGGCAACGCTATGGCCACATCGAACTGTCCACGACGTCGTCGCAGCGTCTGCGCTTCGGTTTGGTGCTGCGGCCACACACGACAGATTCCATGGTCCTGTGGGTCGCCGCGTCTTAGTGCTGGACTCTCCAGCCCCGTTGGCTTTTCCTGGGAATTTCGTATGTGTGAGTGCGGCGATGGTTCGGAAATCAGCCGTCGAAGCTGTCGGTGGATTTCAACCCCGGGACGGGCTTGTGGCAGACCTTGACCTTTGGATTCGATTGCTCAACCACGGGAGCGTTGTTGTGATCCCGGTGGTGACGATCAACTATCGCCTGCATGAGCACCAGATGTCGCAGGACCGGTACGCCATGCAGGACGCGCATCTCGCTGCCGCCGCTGCGCATGCCGGCGTCGGACCGGTCGACGTCGAACGATGGCGGGGTGGCGCGATCTGGGACAACCTCCGAGCCTCCCTCCGTTCGAATGACTGGAGAGGTGCAATTGCCGAGGCCGCCTCGGCAATGTCACGCTTCGATCGAGTTGTCGGTCTGTTCGGAACCTGGCTTTGGCGATTTCTAGTGAGGCGCCGGGGATCCGAGGTCGATCGGGATGGTTGGCCGTCGATCGCTGTCCTGCCCAACAGCCCGGCCGCCAAGGTGCTGCCGGAGCTCGCGAAGGGCCGTCGGCTCAAGGTAACGCACTACTCCAGTGTCATCCGGGCCGCGGCGTCGCTCGCGGGACGACCAGCTGGAGTCCTCTTCATCGGTTCACCCGCACAGAGGACGATCGCGCGGCTGCTTGCGGCGCACGCGTGCGGAGATCCTGAGGAAGCACGCGCCCTGTTCCCAGCAATGCAGCCGACGAGCGCCCGGGAGGAGCACTTCGAACAGACCCCGAGTGTGGATCTACTAACTCAATAAGCGAAGGAGCTGACTCTGCGAATGGACCCGACACAGCAACTCGTGACCTCACCCAGCACCGATGGTCACCGTGAGAGCGTCGATCGTTTCCGCCGGCCCACCGTGTGGCAAGCCATGAGCTGGCATTGGGTTACCGTCGTCGTTCCGGCGGTTCTTCTCTGCGTTCTGGCGATCGCCGCCGGCATGTTGCGCACGCCCAACTACACAGCCGAGACGACGCTGAGCGTGAGCCAAAGCGCCGCGGGTTCGGGGGGGCTAGTCGGGTTTGCAGATGCAAGCTCCTCGCTGGCGATCGGCTTCAGCCGGGCGATCAACGCTGCCGGAGTCGTTCAGCCCACGGGTCGGAGGACCGGCTTGTCTCCGGATGAAGTCAGAGCCAGCCTGTCCGCGTCCCCAATTCCTCAAAGCCCCGTGGTCACCGTTCAAGCGCGGACGGACTCGTCTTCGCGTGCGGTACGACTCGCGAATGAAGCAGCCCAATCGCTCACTCAATATGTCTCTCGGTTTGGCGCGAATCAGGCCAGTTCGGCTCGGCTCTTGCAGGAGTTCCAGGTCGCTAGCGACAAAGCGGCAAAGCTCAACGCAAGAGTTCGGGGGCTGGAGGCAAGTGGGGCCGGAACCGCCGCTGTCAGTCAGGCGAGCACGCAGCGCGACGTCGCGAACCTTCAGGCGAATGCCTTCGGCACTGCGTATCAGCAGAGTGCACAGAACGGGTCGTTCGGTGATCCCCTGCAGGTCGTGAGTGCGGCAAGCAACGCGAGCAGCGATCGGATACCCAAGCTCGAGCTTCTCGCAATAGTTGGATTGCTTGCCGGGCTGGCGGTGGGCACCGCCCTCGCCGTCTACCGCGTCAGCCGCTAGAGCTGGTGGAAGCCGCTCAACACTCTGAACGGGCGCCGTGGGGTGCAGCCGTCGCAACCCTCTCCGTGGGTCTCTTGGTTGCTGGGGCGGTTGCGCTGGCACCGTCACAAGGCGCCCAACCGGCTCTCCTTGCCCTGCTTGGGATCGCTCTACTAGGGGTTGCGTACGTGGTCTGGCACGTCGATCCGGCATGGACGTTGACGGCGTCGCTGTGCCTCTCGATGTTCGATAGCAACTGGGCACACGTGGGCCTCCCTGCGTCTCCGGTGCCCCCCGACCGCGCGCTCCTTGTCCTCGGCGTAGCCGCTCTCTTGCTGCACGCTCCGGGGGCAAGCGATCGGGGGCGCATCCGGCTGCGACCCATACATTGGCTGCTGATCGCAACTCTGGTGTACGCGCTCGGTTCGGCGCTGGCGTCCGGGACACTCACGACGAACAGCGGGTTCTTTCGCGTGTTCGATCGCTTTGGGATTGCGCCGTTCGCGCTGTTCGTGCTCGCTCCTCTCGCCTTCCCTGATCAGCGTCGGCGAAAGGTCCTCCTCGGGGCGCTGATCGTGACCGGTGCCTACCTTAGTCTGACTGCGCTGTTCGAGACCGTGGGGCCGCAGGCGCTCGTGTTCCCGAAGTTCATTCTGGATCCGAATCTCGGAATTCACACGGATCGGGCGCGAGGGCCCTTCCTCGAGGCCGAGGCAAACGGCATCGCGCTCTACTTCTGTGGCGTCGCAGCGGTGATCGGAACGTTCGTGTGGCGTGATCGGCCCGGCCTCAAGCGCGCGATGGTCGCGGTGGCCCTCCTCTGCGCTTTGGGGTGCCTCTTCACGCTCTCGCGGGCGGTCTGGCTCGCAGCCGTCGTCTCGACCCTGGTCGCATGGATCGGATTTGGGCACGCCTCACGGGGTGTGCTGAAGCCTCTCGCCGCAGGTGCAATCATCATCGCCGCCACCTTCTTTCTGATTCCCGGCTTCAGCTCGAAGGCCAGCGAACGATTCGGCAGTCAGCCCTCGCTCTGGGACCGCAGCAATCTGAATTCAGCTGCGACCAACATGATCGAAGCCAAGCCCCTATTCGGCTTCGGCTGGTCAACGTTCTCGTCAACCAGCCAGCCCTACTTCCGCCAAGCCTCTGACATCCCTCTGACCGCGGTGGGATCGGGCCCATGTACTGGCAACACGTCGACCGCGAGCGACCAGCCACAGCCCACCTGCACCAGCATTGTCCACAATTCCTACCTTTCCAACGGGGCCGAACTGGGATTGGTCGGGCTGGCGCTGTGGATCGCCAGTCTGACATTCGGAGTCGGTGGCGCGGTGCTCCGGCGGGGGCCTCCTGAATCGCTCCCCTGGAGAGCCGGGCTGCTCGCGGTCGCACTCATGTGGTGCGGCGTGGTCTTCTTCACTCCGCTGGAAGGACCCTTCTCCCCCGAGCTGCTCTGGCTATGGGCGGGATTGGTCGGGGCAGGGTTTTCCAATCGCGAGGATGGGCGAGGCGCCGAGCGGGGCGCAGGTGGCAACGGGCGGTGGGCACATTGACTGGCCTCGCCAACAAGGCGAGAGCTCTGACGGCCTATTCCGCCCGGCTTTCGCCCGCGAGGAACGGTGCGGGTTCTCGCCTTCGCAGCCAGATTCTGAGCGCCGCAAGAGACCTGGCGTGGCGATTGAGAGGCCGGCACAGTCTCAAGGTCCTACGACGCCGTGGATTGCAAGTGGGTGAGGGGGTTTTCATCGGGGATGGAGTGTTGATCGACTTCGGATTTCCGTGGCTAATCCGCATCGAGGAAGGAGCGACCATCACCGCCGGAGTGAGGATCTTGGCTCACGACGCAAGCGTGAAACGGCACCTTGACTACACCCTGGTGGCGCCGGTCTTAATCGGCAGGGATGCGTATGTCGGAGCCGATTCAGTCATCTTGCCCGGTGTCACGATTGGCGACGGAGCCATCATCGGGGCGGGAAGCGTGGTCACCAACGACATCCCGGCGGGAACGGTTGCCGCTGGTGTCCCAGCTCGGCCGATTCGAACGGTTGAGGAACACATTCAGAAGGCCAAGGACGAGCTGAGACTACGGCCGAGGTATTCGGAGATATGGACTGACGCCGGCAAGATCTCGGCGGGGGCCAAGCGCGAGATGCGTGAGCATCTGGCGAGCGGCCCTGGGTATGTCCCGTAATGGGAGCTCAATTCGAAAGATGAGGAAGCGGTGAAGCTCGACCAGGTAGCCAAAGCTGTCCGGGGGATCCCGATCATGACTGCTCCGCAAGGGCGGGCCATTTACGAGCATGTGATCCGGACATCTCCTTCGGAGATCCTTGAGCTGGGGACGGCGAACGGCGTTTCGGCCTGTTACATGGCCGCCGCCCTTGAGGAGGTCGGCTCAGGTCACATCACGACGCTCGATCGAATGGACGCTGACTATGGATCGCCACAGGAGTTGTTCGATCGGGTTGGCCTGCAGGATTTCGTCACGGTCGTCGCCAGACCCGACAGCTCGTACAACTGGTATCTGCGAGAGGTGCTCGAAAGTCGTTCGGACGCAGCCGGGAATTGCGAGCCCCTCTACGACCTTTGCTACCTCGACGGCGCGCATGAGTGGACGATCGATGGTTTTGCGGTCATTCTGGTCGAGAAGTTGATGCGGCCAGGTGGGTGGCTCTTACTCGACGACCTGACGTGGACCTACGCGGGTATGGGCCCGGATGCCGGCAAGGACCTCCGCATGTCTGAGTCGGAGCGCAGTTCGCCGCATATCCAGGCTGTGTTCGACCTGATCGTGAGGCAGATCCCAAATTTCACCGACCTGAAGATCGAACCGGATCTCGACTGGGGCTGGGCACGCAAGGCACCTGACGAGCCACGGCGCCTGACGCTTGAGACGAATCGGTCTCTTGGTTCAGCAGCGTTGTTGCGGATGAGAGAGGCGGTTCGTCGGAGGGCTGCCAGGCAGTCTGTGGCGTGATTTAGCCACCGGAAGGCTTCTGCTTGTGGATTTGCAACACCTTCAACCGGTCCCACGGGAACCGTGCCAGGTACCAGCTCGGGTATCGCGATCCGTAGACCCGCTGCCATGGGTCCGTCCCGGTGGGTGTTGGGTCCTGTCCGAAGAAGGCCAGGTTGCTTCCTCCGTTGTCACGGATCACGATGCCGTAGCGCTGGGCAGCGTCGGCCAGCATCTTGGTGAACGGTGGGAGGTTGAGCGAGTCGATGTCGAGGTTGGGCTCGAGCCTAAGGCGGGCGCCTTCCGGCAGGGAGGTCGGGTCGGTGCTGTCGCCATCGCCGTGGGTGGCAGGCCAGGACCACATACCGCGGCGCGGGTGAGGGATGGCCATGGCGAGGACGTGGTCGATGTGTCCCTGTTGGAGCTCCGGGATGGTGATGAGTCCGCCGATCAGCGGCAGTCCGGTGGCGGTGGCGCCCCACCACGGTTGGGAGCCGGGCCACGAATTGTGGGTGTAGTAGCCGGGGCTCGTCGGGAGATGTTGGATCGCGCCCGCGGCCCCGGCGTGCCATCCGTCGGAGCCCTGCTCCATCTCCCAGAACTCCCACATACTGTCGCTCGAGCGCTGCCAGATCACCATCTGCTCGTCGGAGCCCGCCGCCGGCGTTGCGCCGGGTGGAATCGGCACCGCATCGATCGCCTGCTGCAGGCTTTCCAGGCCAGTGTGACCGGGGGAGTCGAGCGTGACGTGAACGGTGGGCTGGTCGGCCGGGACTCTGTAGATCGGAGTGCTGTAGTGGCTCGTGTTGATCCACGGGCCGTAATGCCCGGCAAGCTCAGC
The DNA here is from genome assembly GCA_963743575.1 of uncultured Solirubrobacterales bacterium. Classification (GTDB taxonomy): domain Bacteria; phylum Actinomycetota; class Thermoleophilia; order Solirubrobacterales; family 70-9; genus DASUPK01. The sequence goes on from CAVUQC010000002.1 coordinate 8,857, forward strand.
GTGAACCTCGTCGACCAGGCCCCCGACCATCGCGCTCGAGTTCGGATCTATCGGGGCATCCGTCGCCAGGGGGGCGTTCCAGAAGCTGTCAGGGGCAAAGAATCGCTCTGCCGGGGGGCGGCTCGAGACGCCGCGGCCGCCGCAGCCTGCTGCAACCAACACGCAATACACGATCGCCGCAATGAGCAGCCATTGTCGGCCCCGGCCCGCCAGAACCATCACCCGGAGCATGTACCCGCCGAGCCGAATCCAGAACAACTGATTCGGAAGGCATCTCAACGGCAACCACGTCAGCCGGTCCCACGAGAACTGCGCCACGTGTGCTCTAAAGGTTTGGCGCCAGGAGCAGACTCCTAGCTTGTGCGGAATCGTCGGACAGGCCCGAGCCGATGGGCGCCCCCCCCGGCAGGAGGTGTTGAGGGAGATGTGCGACGCCCTCGCGCACCGTGGACCCGACTCCCGGGGCATTCTCAACGAGGGGCCCATCGGCCTCGGAATCCAGCGTCTCCGGATAATCGATCTCGATACCGGCGACCAGCCGATCTTCAACGAGGACCGCTCAGTGGTTGTCGTCTTGAACGGCGAGATCTACAACTACCGCGAGCTCCGGAGCGAGCTCCAGGCCCGCGGCCACCGCTTCGGGTCTCGCAGCGATACAGAGGTCATCGTCCATCTCTACGAGGAGCGAGGGATCGACTGCGTCAATGCCCTGCACGGGATGTTCGCCTTCGCCCTCTGGGACGCCCGTCGCGAGCGACTGTTTCTCGCCCGCGACCGGGTGGGAAAGAAGCCGCTCTTCTACGCCCTTTCCGGCGGCGCCTTGCGCTTCGCCTCGGAGCTCAACGCGCTGATGCGGGACCCCGAGATCCCGCGCGAGATTGATCACGCAGCGCTCGACGCCTATCTCGCCTACCAGTACATCCCGGCGCCGCTCAGCGCCTTCAAGGCTGTGCGCAAGTTGCCCCCGGCCAGCAGATTGGTTTACGAGGGCGGCAGGACCACGATCGACCGCTACTGGCGGCTTGACTACTCGAGCAAGCTCGATAGCGACGAACCGGAGGAGATCTGCGAACGGATCCGCGATCAGGTCGACCGCGCGGTCCGCCGCCGGATGATCTCGGACGTGCCCCTTGGCGCCTTTCTGTCGGGGGGCATCGACTCGTCGTGCGTCGTCGCTTCGATGGCCGAGGCCTCTGCCGAGCCGGTGAGGACGTTCTCGATCGGCTTTCGGAGCGAGGACGAGAGCTTCAACGAGCTGCCGCGCGCGAGGGTGATCGCGGAGCGCTACGCGACGGAGCACCGTGAGTTCGTGGTCGAGCCGGACTCGCTCGAGATGCTGCCTCGGGTTGTTCGCCAGTACGGCGAGCCGATGGCGGACTCCTCGGCGATTCCGAGCTTCTATCTCGCTCGCCTGGCTTCGCAGTTCGTCACTGTGGCGCTGAACGGTGACGGGGGAGACGAGAGCTTCGCCGGATATCCACGCTATGTCTCCAACGCCCTCGCCCAGCGACTGGAGCGGGTGCCGCGGCCGCTTCGACGCCTCGCGTCGGCGGCCGGTTCGCGGCTGCCGCGCAGCGGAGAGGTCACGAGCTCGGTGAACCGCGTTCGCCGGGCCGCGCTGAGCGCACCGCTGTCACCTCCCGATCGGTACAGGGCATACGTCACCCACCTGAACGGCCTCGACCGCGACCGCCTCTACACCGGCGAGTTCCGGGAACTGGCTGGCGTCGGCGTCGTTCCCGATGTGATCAACGCTCCGTGGGCCGAGTCCTCGGCAGGGAACACGGTCGACAGGATGCTGGACGTCGATATCCGTACCTACCTGCCCGGTGATCTGCTGACGAAGATGGACATCGCCTCGATGGCGTACTCGCTCGAGGCGCGCTCCCCGCTGCTCGATCACGAGCTGATGGAGTTCGCGGCTTCGCTTCCCCCGGAGTGGAAGCTGCGGGGCCGCGAAAAGAAGGTGGGCCTGCGTCGCGCGATGCGTGGGCGCCTGCCGTCCGAGATCCTCGACGGTCCGAAGCAGGGGTTCCAGGTTCCGCTTGCCGAATGGCTTCGCGGCGAGCTGGAGCCGCTCGCTCGCGAGGTGCTGCTGGACTCGGTCGCCCAGGAGAGGGGCTATTTCGAACCGAGCCACGTCCGAGAGCTGCTCGATCAACACTCCGCGCGCCTCGCCGACAACTCTCGCGGACTGTGGGCGCTGCTTGTCTTCGAGCTCTGGCATCGCGATGTCGTCGACCGGCGCGACTCGGAGGCGCCGCTCAGCCCGGCCGCAGCATGATGGGAGACGCGGAGATGCCCGGACAGCAGGGGTCCTACGCAGTGATCACCCCGGTGCGCGACGAGGTTCGGAACTTCCCGCGAATGGTCTCCTCGATGATCGACCAGACCCTGCGTCCCGAGAGTTGGGTGATCGTTGATGATGGATCCACTGACGGGACTCGCGAGCTGGCCGAGGGATATGCCGCGGCCCACGACTGGATCTCGGTGGTGGACTCGGGTCAGATGCATGCACGCGGACGCGGCGGACACGTTGTGCACGCTTTCAATGCTGGCCTCGCGGCGCTCGATTCCAGGCCCCCGATCATCGCCAAGCTCGACGGCGATCTGTATCTGCCGGCGCACTACTTCGAATGGGTGATCGCCGCCTTCGCTCGGGAGCGACGCGCCGGGATCATCGGCGGAGTCGTGCTCGACTACGACGGGGCCCGCTGGGTCGAGGACAACACCACGGGCCATACCGTTCGCGGGGCTGTGAAGACTTATCGCACGGAGTGCCTGGAGGAGATCGGCGGCTTGCGGGCGACGATGGGGTGGGACGGTCTTGACGCATATGCGGCACGTGCGCGGGATTGGGAGGTCTATGTCTTGTCGGAGCTGCATGTACTGCACTACAGCCCGAGAGGCTCGAAGCAGCCCTGGTATCAGTCCCGTTGGGAGGAGGGACTGGCAGCGCAGGCCATGGGCTATCTGCCTCAGTTCCTCGCCTTGCGCGTGCTTTTTCGCTTGATCTCCGAACGGCCACGGATCATCGGGGCCTTGGTCATGGCCGCCGGCTACACGGTTGCTCGCCTACGTGGAGATGCCCAGATTGACGACCGCATGGCCATCGTCGTCCTACGCCGGGAGCAGAGAGAGCGTTTGCGTGGCTTCCTTCGTGGTCGCCGCGGCGCCGTCCCGACCACCCGGCTCGTCGACCGTGGCCCCGCGTTCTGGTCGGATGGGAGGCTGCCGAGTGACCGCGACAGCAGCGAATCAGGTCAGTCTCCCGGCCCCTCGCCGTCCGACAGGGCTTCTCGGTGTGGTGGAGGCAAAAAGGCCTTGAAGCCTGCGAGCTGATTTCCGGACATCAAAGTTCGCCGTCACCGCATCTCGCGCCTGGACGCCCAACGTTTTGCGCAAAGCCGCATCTCCTGCCAGCTTCGCAAGCGCACTCGCTAGCGCGTCGGGACGGCCGGGCGACACGAGGAGCCCGCTCTCGCCGTCCTCGACGAGCTCTGGGACCCCCATGATCCGCGTCGCCACGACTGGGCGCTCCATGGCCATTGCCTCCATCAGCACGACGGGCAGGCCCTCGGCGAAGCTGGAGGAGCAGAAGACGTCTGCCCCTGCGTAGAAGGCGCGGATGTCGTCCTGCCCGACGGTACCGGCGAAGGTCACGGATCCGTCGACCCCGCGCTCACGAGCGCGCGCTTCGAGGGATTCTCGGCTTGGACCATCCCCGATGAAGGTCACCTGAGCATCGAATCCCCAGTCCGACAACTCGGCTAGGGCGTCGATGAGTACGGCCTGACCCTTGACGGGAATCATTCGACCGACCGTCAGGATCTGAAGTGGTCCTCCCTCAGGCTCGTCTCGGTGCTGCGGCGCGTACTCGTTCGGATCCACGCCCGAGCGGACGACATGCAACTTGTCCCATTCGCTTTCAGCTACGAGGCCCATCAACTGGCTGCGACCGAAGTCGCTGATCGCGACGGCGAGATCGGCATCGCGGAGCTTGTCAGCCAGCCGATACATGGTCACGTCGCAGAACTCAGCAGATCCGTGCACAGCGAGACTCCACGACCAGGTTCCATTTCCGTCCCGCGCCCGACCGCCAAGCTCTGCCGCCAGCAGGGCGACGTCAGTCGCCGCGCTCGCGAACTGCGCGTGCAGGTGCCTCACCTTCCGCCGGTCGCACTCGCTCCAGACAATCACGGCCTCGGTCAGGTAGAAGAAAGCCCAGATCGCTCCCCGCAAGCCAGGTCGTCGCAGCTGCTGCGCGCGACGCAGCGCCCTGAGGTACCGGGCAGGAGCCTTGCGCGCAACGCGCAGATGGGACCGAATTAGGGTCCAAGGGCTTGCTGGAAGAACGGCAAACGTCGTCCGAAACGCTTCCCGGTCGCGTGCCGATAAGACATGGCTCGGATCGCTGCGATGCATCGACACCGTCTCAACTCTCACCCCGAGGTCCCTCAGTGCCTCGACTTCGCGAAGCACGAACGTATGGGACACAGCGGGATATCTACTGGTCAGGTAGGCGACCGCGGCCGAGTCGCTAGGCGGTCGTTGACCAACGTCTGTAGGGACGGGTTGCTTTTGCCCGTCCGTTGTCTCATGGTTCGTGGGCGAGGTTGTGGTTTCAATGCTGGTCGCCTTGTCCTCAGTTGCACTCACAAGAAACCCCCGATAGCCGCTCTGCGAAGCAGTTGCCCAAGCCTCCGGCGACAGGCTACCCATGCACCTCATCTACCAACCGTGGCCGTCCTATTTCCCTGGTGGGATGACCGAGTGTGCTCAGCCTGCTCGTCCCTTTCGGATCGAGCTAGATCGGGCGAGCCGGACTGCCCGCGACGGTAGTCGTGGCCGCCACGTCCCGCGTGACGACCGCACCTGCGCCCACGGTCGCCCCCTCCTCGACGGTGACTCCGCCGAGGATCACCGCGCCCGAGCCGACGCTAGCCCGGCTGCGGATCGTGGTGGGGAGCAGTTGCCAATCGTCGGGCTGGGCGAGCGATCCGGCGTCCGTGGTCGCCCGCGGGAACTTGTCGTTGACGAACATCACCCCGTGTCCGATGAAGACCTCGTCCTCGATCGTGACGCCCTCGCAGACGAACGAGTGGCTCTGGACCTTGCAGTTCTTGCCGATCTCGACCCCATTCTGGATCTCGACGAACGGGCCGATCCGGGTTCCCTCGCCGACCGTGCAGCCGTAGAGGTTCGTGAACTGCTGCACGATCACGCCCTCCGCGAAGGTGCAGTCGCGGATCAGCCGGTTGGGCGCCTCGTTCGCCGGAGCCTCCACGGGATAAGTATCCAAGATGACTCCCTCAGGATCGGGTGAGCCCGGGAAGAGTTCTCGCTGCCCATGCCTTAGTGGGGCGTGCTGCCCGACCACGAGGAGATCGCCACGGTGGTCGTCTGCGAGGACGATGACGCCACTCGCGAGCTCCTCTGTGACCATCTGATCGCCGACCGCTACCGGGCCCTGCCGGCGCCCAGTGCCTCCGATGCGCTGCGGCTCTGTGGTTACAACCAGCCCGACATCATGGTGCTCGACCTCGGTCTCCCGGACGCTCCCGGGATCGACGTGCTCCGGGAGATCCGCGCGGCGGGCGAGCGCTTCGATCCAGAGCTGCCGGTCCTCGTCCTCTCCGGACGCTCCAGCGAGGCCGACAGGCTGCGCGGATTCGAAGCGGGGGCGGACGATTATGTGGTCAAGCCCTTCCACTACCCGGAGTTGCTGGCCCGCATCGCGGCCGTGCTTCGCCGCCGCTCGGGGGCCCGTCGCGGACCGATCCGGCTCGGGGACCTGACGGTGGACCCGGCCACCCGGCGCGTGATGGTCGGCGACCGGAGGGTGGAGTTGGCGAACAAGGAATTCGCGCTCCTCCGGGCGCTGGCGGCCGAGCCGCGCCGCGTCTTCTCCAAGGACGAGCTGCTGCGCGACGTCTGGGGGTTCCGCTCCAAGGGGAGGACCCGGACGCTGGACTCCCACGCCAGCCGCCTGAGGCGGAAGCTCGATCCCGAGGGGGCGCGCTACGTCTTCAATTGCTGGGGGGTCGGCTACCGGCTGCTCGACTCGTGATCACCCGAGCACACAAGCGCGCGCTCAACCGGGCGCTCCACGAGCTCCGCCGCCCCCTGCAGGCGCTCGTGCTGATGGAGGAGCACTCGCCTCAGCCCGCCGCCTCGCCGCCGGCCGCAAGCCGGCGCGGGTTGCTCGAGGTGGCGGCCAGCGCACTGCGGGACCTCGATGGCGCGGTCAACGGGGAGGCTCCCTCGCGGCGCCCGGGGCGCTTCTCCTGCCGGGAGGTGGTGCTCGCCTCCCTGGAGCGATGGCGACCGCTTGCCACGCACATGGGTGGGATCCGCGTCTACTGGGATGCGGGCCCGGCTCCCGTGGAGGGCGATCCCGTCCGCATGGCCCAGGCTCTCGACAACCTGATCTCCAACGCCCTCGAGCACGGCGGCCCGCCGGTGGTCGTGACCGGCGCCCGGGTGGCCGCGCGCATCCGCGTGACCATCGCCAACGGCGCACCGGCCCGCATCCCGAGCCGAGCCGGCGATCCCCGCCGTGGGCACGGCACCGATCTGGTCTCGGAGGTCGCCAGCGCACACCGCGGCCGCTTCGCGCTCTGCCGCAGCAGTGGAGGCTGTGTCGCGGCGCTCGAACTGCCGTTGGCGGAGCCGGGCTACGCGCTGGCGGCGTGAGCCGCCGCAGGCGCGCGGCTCTCTTCCTGGCGGCCGCGATCGTCTGCGCGCTGCTGGCAGCGATGGTGGCGGGCCGGTACCGCTCGCGCGTGGACGCCCGCTATGGCCCGCTGCGGCCGGTCGTCGTCGCCACTGAGGAGCTGCCTGCCGGGGAGACGATCGCGCCGGAGAGGCTGCGCTCGGCGCTGTCGGTGCGGCGAGTCCCGGAGCGCTTCGTCCCGCCGGGGGCGCTGGTCAGCCCGGCAGAGGCAATCGGCCGTGCCCCCGGCGCGTCCATCCCGCCCGGCTCGTACGTCCTCGGCTCCCAGCTCGCCCTGCCCACAAGCGCGGCCCCGCGCTCGCCGGGAGTGGCACGCGGCCTGCGGCCGGTCGAGGTTTCCGTCGCGGGCGCCGAGGCCCTGACCGTCGACGGGCGCTCGCCCGAGGGAAGCGCGGTCGACGTGGTCGTCTCACGCCAGGCTGGGCTCGGGCGGTCCGCGACCGCGCGCATCGCCGCGACGGGGGTGAGGCTGCTGGCGCTGCGCGGGCCGGCCGATCCGGGTGAGGGCTGGTCGGCGACGCTCGCGGTCACGGAGCAGCAGGCGCTCTCGCTGATCGGCGCGCAGAGCGCCGGGCGCGAGATTCGCCTGCTGCCTCGCCGCTGATCAGCCGACCGTCGGCTTGCCGAGCCGGTACTTGTTGCCCGATGGGTCCCGGAACTCGGAGTCGAGCCCGTACGGCTGCTCGGCGGGCGCCTCGGTGAACTCGACGCCGCGGCCCTTGAGCTCCTCGTAGCTCGCCTGAACGTCGTCGGCCGTCAGGAAGATGCCTCCCGCGAAGCCCTTTGACATCAGGCTCTCGACCTGCTCCTTCGTCTCATCGTCCATCACGGGCGGGCCGGGGATCGCCATCAGGGCGAGGGAGAAGTCCTGCCCCGGCGCACCAACCGTGAGCCAGCGGAAGCCGCCGAGCTCCTCCATCGTGATGTCGGAGCGGACCTCCCAGCCGACCTTCTTCGTCCAGAACTCCAGGGCCTCTTCCTGGTCGTGCACCCAGACCTGCCCGTTCGACACCGTGATCATCTGCGTCTCCTTTCGCTTGATTGCGCCGTCGGGGCCAAGCTAGTCCCGCCCCTATTCGTTGTCTTCTTGAAACGTGCTGTCTGCGGTCGCAGGTAGGTGCGCAGGACGCAGCTCGGCACCTTCGCGACGGTCGTGGCGGGCGGCTGCGCCGCCCGGTAAGCGGTCGGTGTCTGCCCGTAGGCGCGCTTGAAGCTGGTGGTGAACGAGCCGACGCTCTGCAGGCCGACCTCGAGGCAGATCTCGGCGACGCTCCAGTCCGTCATCCGCAGCAGGGCGGCTGCCCGCTCGAGGCGCCTGCTCACCAGATAGTGGTGGGGGGACTCGCCGAAGGCGCGGCGGAACTCGCGGCTGAAGTGGGCCTTCGAGAGGCCGGCGGCGCCGGCCATGTCGTCGACCGCGAGCGGCTCCGGGTAGCGCGCGTCAGCGAGGTCCTTGGCGCGCAGCAGATGTCGTGCGGGGTGGGCGAAGGCCATGGTCGGTCAATGAGACTCCCTCAGGCCCGCCGACTAATCGCCCGATCGAAGGCAGCCTGCGCCTCGTCGCCATGCACCGCGAACACGACGCACTCAAGCTCGCTGCCCGAGCCGAGGTGGCGGCGGACCTCCTCCGCCTCGATCTGAGCGGCCTCGTCGAGCGGAAATCCCCCGACCCCGGTGCCGAAGGCAACGAGGGCGAGGCTCCTTGCGCCGAGCTCGTCGGCCTTGGCGAGCGTGCTCGCGGTCGCCGCACGGATGACCTCCGCGGAGGTCGGGCCGCCGAGTTCCATCGTCGCCGCGTGGATCACCCAGCGGGCCGGCATCTCGCCCGCCGTGGTCTCGACGGCCTTGCCGAGCCCGATCGGCGAACGCTCGTCGCTCTCGGCCTGCACGGCAGGGCCGCCTGCGCGGGAGATGGCTCCGGCGACCCCGCCGCCGTGTCGCAGCAACGTGTTGGCGGCGTTGGCGATCGCGTCGACCTCGAGCTTTGTGATGTCCGCCTGCCTGACCTCGATCTCCGCCATCAGCGGCCGAGGCTACCGGGGGCGAGTGGGTGGCCCCGTGGACTTAGGCCAGGGTGGACGAGCGCGTCCGCCGCAGACACCTGGACGAGCTGGCCGCCGAGCTGCGGCGGCGCCTGGTCGAGCGCCGCCGCGCCCAGGCGGCCTCGGGCGGTGCGGCGATGGGGCCGCTGCCCGAGGCCGTACGTGAGCTCGTCGACGAGGATGCGGCGATCCTCGAGGCGCACACCCGCGAGAGGCTCTGCGAGCTGATCCTCCGGGAAGCCGTGGGGCTCGGTCCCCTGGAGGAGCTGCTCGCCGATCCCGCGGTGGAGGAGGTGATGGTCAACGGGCACGACTGCGTCTACGTCGAGCGCGCCGGGAGGATCGAGAGAACCGGCGTCGCCTTCCCCTCCGAGCAGGCGCTGCGGGACGCGATCGAGCGCATCCTGACGCCGCTGGGACGGAGGGTCGACGAGCTCAGCCCGATGGTCGATGCGCGCCTGCAGGACGGCTCCCGCGTGCATGTGGTGATCCCGCCGCTCGCGGTCGACGGGCCGTCGCTGTCGATTCGCCGTTTCTCGGCCGTCCGGCCCGGCCCGCGAGAGCTCGTGGAGCTCGGCACGATCACGGACGAGCTTCACGATGAGCTGGCCGCCGCGGTCGGCGCGCGCCGCAGCATCCTCGTCAGCGGGGGCACCGGGTCCGGCAAGACGACGCTGCTCAACGCGCTCTCGGCGTTCGTCGATTCGGACGAGCGGGTGATCACCATCGAGGACGCCGCGGAGCTCCGCCTGCGGCAACCCCACGTCGTGCGGCTCGAGAGCAGGCCCGCGAACGTCGAGGGACGAGGGCGGGTGGAGATCCGCGACCTGCTGCGCGGCGCCCTGCGGATGCGTCCGGATCGGATCGTGATCGGCGAGGTCAGGGGCGGTGAGGCCCTGGACCTGCTGATGGCGCTCAACACCGGTCACGAGGGCGCTCTCTCGACCGTCCATGCCAACTCCCCCGAGGACGCGCTTCGCAGAGTCGAGACGCTGGCCCTGATGGCGGGGGTGGGCCTCCCGCACGCTGCGATCCGCGAGCAGCTCGGTCGCGGGCTTGATCTCGTCGTTCACCTGGCGCGGCTCAGCGACGGGTCACGGCGGGTCGTGGAGGTGGCGGAGGTGGTGCGGACCGCCGGGTCGGTCGGCGTCCGCGAGCTCTTCAGGCTGGGGACGGACAGGGAGGGACGCCCATGGGCGGCGCGACGCTGATCGCGCTGATCGCGGCGGCAGGTGGACTGGCGGCGGTCGCGGCTCGGGAGGCGGTGATCTCGGTGCCGGGCGCGGCGCGCTGGCTGCGGGCATCGATCGCACCGCTGAGGCGCATCTCGCGAGAGGGCTACGCCCCGAGCGCAGAGGAGCAGCGGCGTCTCGCCATGTTGGGCAGCGGGGCCATCGCCGGGATGGCGCTGCTGGTGGCAGGCCCCGGGCCGCCGGCGATCGCCGCGGCCGCTGGCCCGTGGTGCGTCGGCGCCCTGGTCGCGGGTCGCCGGGAGCGCTATCGGCGTGCCGTCGAGCGGTCGATTCCGGAGGTCGCCTCGGCGATCGCCGATGCGATCTCCGGCGGGCACTCGGTTAGGGGAGCGGTGGCGGCCGCTGCCGCATCGCTCGAGGGCCCTTCGTCCGCCGAGCTCGCCCGAGTCGCGGCGGACCTCGAGCTTGGCGCCTCGACCGCCGATGCCCTGGCCGCGATGCGATCGCGAGTCCGCTCCGAGCGGGTCGACTCCCTGGCCACCGCGCTGCTCAGCCAGCAGGTCGCCGGCGGGGACGTCGCCGCGCTGATGCGCCGGCTCGCCGCCGCGGCCGCCGATCGGGACCGCGTCGCAGACGAAGCTCGCGCGGCCACCACGCAGGCCCGCTTCACGGGTCTCCTCGTCGTCGCCCTGCCCGCCGGGTCGGCGCTATTTGCGGAGCTTCTGCAACCCGGCTTCGTCTCGCGGGTGTTCTCGGAGCCCGCCTCGGCGGCGATGCTCATCGTCGCGGCTGGTCTGCAGGCTCTTGGATTCGCCCTGATTCGGCGGCTCGGGAGGCCTGCGGATTGACCGGTGCCCTGCTGCTCGCGATCGGCGCAGTCGTGCTGACCCTGGCGGCGATGGCCGAGGTGATCCCGGCCCGCCGGTCGGCGACGGGGCCGCCCGAGACCGGCGCGCCGCCCCGGTCGCCCGCTCCATGGTCGCTGGCAGCGACTGCGGATGCGAGGTTGCGCCTGTCGGCCCGTCTCATCAGGGCCGGCCTCGCCGAGCGGATCTCCCTCCAGGCCCTGCTCGTCGCGAAGCTCGGCGGGACGCTGGCCGGAGTGCTGTGGGGGATGGTCCTCACTCCGGCGGCGCCGGGCCGACTCGCCTGGATCGTGGCCGTGGGCCTTCCCGCCGCGGGTTTCCTGGGACCGGACGCCTGGCTCGAGCGAGCCGCGCGGCGGCGGTTGCGGGCGCTGCGGGCCGGGCTCCCGGACGCGCTCGACCTGCTCGCGGTCGGGACGGCGGCGGGGCGCAGCCCGCTGGCGGGCCTCGGAGAGCTCGGAGCGGGGGAGGGACCCCTGGCGCGCGAGCTGGCGATGCTCTCTGCGGAGAGCTCCTGCGGATTGCCCCAGAGCGAGGCGCTCGCCTCGCTCCGCCGCCGTGCTCCCGTGCGCGAAGTGGCGGCGATGTGCGGTGTGATCGAGCGCTCCGGTCGCTACGGCTCCCCGCTCGCCGATCAGCTCCGCGAGCAGGCGACGGCGCTGCGCGGGGTCCAGCGGCGCCGGATCGAGGAGCACGCCGCCCGCGCGGCCCCGAAGATCCAGCTCGCAGTCGCGCTGCTGCTGGTCCCGTCGGTGCTGCTGATGATCGCCGCCGGCCTGCTCGCCAACGTCGACCGCTTCATGGCCGGCTTCTGATCAGGCCGCGTCCGGGTGGCAGCGCAGGCATGCCCTGAAGCCGTCGCTCCGCGCACCCTCTGCGGTCAGATAGAAGCGGACGTTCTCGCGCTTCGGCGTCCGCGCCGGACAGCCGGGGCGGCAGTAGATCCCAGTCGAGGTGACCGCCGCGAAGAACTCGCCGGCGTAGCCGGCGTCCCTCGTCTCCATCGCTCGGTAGCGTTGCTCGAAGTCCATTGGGTCCTCCTGTGGTGTCGTCATCCACCGGTTGAACGCCCGCGCTTAGCCGCACGTGAGATGGGAGGGGGAGAATGCGCCGATGAGCGACGGCGTCACCTCCGGAGTGGCAAGGCCCGCGGGGATCTCCTACCTGAGGATTCCTGCGGACGACGCCAAGGCTCTCGTCGCGTTCTATGAGGCGATCTTCGGCTGGAAGGTCGATGCCGACCGAGACGATCCGAGCTTCGAGGACGGCACCGGGCACGTGATCGGGCACATCGACCCGCAGATGGAGACGTCCGGCAGCGAGGGGATACGGCCCTATGTCTATGTCGAGAGCGTCGCCGAGGTGCTCGAGCGGATCGCCGCCAAGGGCGGCGCGGTCATCAAGCCCCCATACGCGGAGGGGAACCTGACAGTCGCCGTCTTCCGCGATCCGGCCGGCAACGTCCTGGGCGTCTGGCAGCTCACCTAGCCCGGGGGGCGAAGTGTGGGATCGCCGGCGGCGGTCCTCTTTGCTGCAACCGGGCTTGCAGGAAAGAGCCCGGATCGGGACCTGAGAGGGTCGATGCCGCGATCCCGCAAACCGCATCGGAATGCGGAATTCAGCCCCTGGCCGATCCGGGTAGCAATTCCGTCCGACGGATCGGCTGCAATGCGCCCGCCCAATCTGTGTTGCAAAGTGGGACAGAGTGGGTTAGCGTGGCAAATCAGAGTTGGTCAATAGGGCCGGGGTGATGAGGCTCCTCCCACCTCACCACCCCGGCCCGCTCCGAACTCAAGGGCCCCCACTTTGTCGTTTCTCGGTCAGTACGAGCACAATCTCGACGCGAAGGACCGCCTCACGGTCCCGTCGAAGTTCCGCGCGGCGCTTGCTGATGGAGTCGTTCTCGCCAAGGGCCTGGACCCCTCCGTCTGGGTGTTCGCGCCCGGCGGATACCAAGGCTTCTCGAATCAGTTTCTTGGAGAGACCAACCCGCTCGGCAAGCGCGGCCGGATGCTGCGCCGCCACTTCCACGGCGGAGCCTTCGACGACAAGCTCGATTCCGCCGGCCGCATCCGTCTGCCTAAGAAGCTGATCGAGCACGCGGGCCTGGGGGAGGGCCCCTGCATGATCGTCGGCTCCGACAACTGGTTCGAGATCTGGAGCGCCAAGCGCTGGGCCGAGTACGAAAAGGAGATGGATGCAGAGGTTTCCGATGTCGCGGAGAACCTCTCCGAAGAGGAGCGAGGAGGCTGATGGCGACCGCAACACACAGAGTGGTAGGGCCCCTGAAGACGGCCGCCACAAGAGCCGCGGCCGGACAATCGGCCGAGTCAGCGAACCTTTCATATGTGCCCCAGGAACATGAACCCGTACTGGCGACCGAGCTGGTCGACGTCCTCGATCCCAAGCCGGGCGAGACCTTCGTCGACTGCACCTTCGGCGGTGGCGGCCACGCCCGTCTGATCTCCGAGCGCATCGGCAGCGAGGGCGAGCTGATCGCGGTGGATCGCGATCCGTCCTCGGAGGAGCGCTGGAGTGAGTTCGCGGTGCACGCTCCGTCGCGCTCCCGCTTCCTGCGCGCCGACTTCGTCGCCGCGCTCGAGGGGCTGCGCGGAGAGGGCACCCGCCCGGACGGCATCGTCTTCGACCTGGGCATGTCCTCCATGCAGATCGACGCCTGGGAGCGCGGCTTCTCCTACTCCTACGACGCGCCCCTCGACATGCGGATGGATCCGACCCAGAGCCTGTCCGCGGCGACCGTCGTCAACGATTGGCCCCAGGATCGCCTGGCGAACGTGATCCGCGAGCTTGGCGAGGAGCGCCGCGCCGGTTCGATCGCGCGAGAGATCACGAAGCGCCGCCCGATCGACACCACGGCCCAGCTGGTCTCGGCGATCAAGGGCGCGATCCCGCCGTCCGAGCGGTTCGGGCGGGGGCATCCCGCCAAGCGCACCTTCCAGGCGATCCGGATCGCAGTCAACGGCGAGCTCGACGCTCTCGATCACGCTCTGCCGCTCGCCTGGGCGATCCTGCCGACCGGCGGGCGTCTCGGTGCCATCTCCTTCCACTCGCTCGAGGACCGCCGCGTGAAGCGCTTCATGGCCGACCGGGCACGAGGCTGCATCTGCCCGCCCGAGCTGCCCGTCTGCGTCTGCGGCCGCGAGCCTGAGGCCGATCTGCTCACCAAGCGAGCGATCGCGCCGGGGCCCGAGGAGCTCGAGCGCAACCCGCGTGCCTCCTCCGCCCATCTGCGCGCAGCGCTCAAGATCCGCGAGGCGGAGGACGCCGGCTGATGGCTGCCGCTGCTGCCGCTCGAAAGTCTCACGCCCCGACACCCGCACCTCGCGCCAAGCCGCGCAGGGCGCGACCCAAGACGGCTCCCCGCGCCAGGGCCCGCCAGGCCCCGGCCGCACGGCTGGTGCGCCCGGCCGTGGCGGGTGCCGCCCTGTTCCCGCAGGCCGCGGTTCGCAGCGCCGGCGCGGTCCGGGACATCTCCGACTCGACTCTGATCATGCGGCTCACGCGCGGCCGAGGCTGGATCGCAGTGCTCGGGACCCTGTTGGTGGGCATCGTCGCGCTCAACGTCGTCAGCCTCAGCCTGACGGCGGGCGCGGGCGCGACCTCGCTCCAGATCGACGGGCTCAAGACCGAGATCTCCGCCCTGCACGCCCAGATCGACGAGCGGCTCTCCGCCGCGAGGGTTGAGGGCGAGGCCACGCGCCTCGGACTGGCGGTCCCGGATCCCAAGGCAATCACCTATCTGGACGCAAAGAGTGGCGACGCGGCGCGGCTCGCTCATCTGCTCGGCACCCACGACTTCCTCGCCGCGCCGAGTCAGCCCTCGAGCTACCCTGCGCCGGGCACCTCCTACGCACCGGTGAGCACCAGCTCGACCCCCGCGCCGACGACCACCGTCGCCCCGACGACGACGCCCGCTCCGGTGGCGACCCCGCCCACCTCCGGGACCTCGAGCAGCGGCAGCTCCAGCGGCAGCGGCTCGTCCTCCGGTTCATCCGGGGGCGCAACCGGAGGCGTGGGGCTCTAGGAGCGCCTGGCTATGCGGCTCATCGACCGCCGGCTGGGACTGCTCTTCTGTGCGTTCTTCCTGATCTTCTCCTTCGTCCTCGTGCGCTCGTTCTGGCTCCAGGGGGTGAAGGGCGGCACGCTCCGCGCGGAGGCGCGCAGCCAGCAGGTCACCACGGTGACCATCCCGGGTGAGCGCGGCCGCGTGCTCGACCGCAACGGCAAGGTCCTGGCGGCCTCCGAGGACGCCGCCGACGTGGTGGCCACGCCGTACCAGGTGGAGAACCCCGGCCGGACCGCGATGCGCCTCCACCAGGTGCTCGGTGAGCCGACTTCGGACCTGTTGAACGCGCTGTCAGACCGTAATTCCGGATTCGCGTACCTGGCGCGGAAGGTTGATCCCAACGTGGCCGCCGAGGTGAAGCGGCTCGACATCACCGGCATCTCGACGGTTCCCACCAGCAAACGGCTCTATCCGCAGGGCGAGCTCGCCTCCCAGGTGATCGGCGCTGTCGGGACCGACAACCAGGGTCTCACCGGGCTCGAGCACTCCGAGAACAGCGTGCTCGGCGGCGCCAACGGCGAGGAGGACATCGTCCACGACGCGGTCGGCCGGCCCCTTCGAATGGAGACCGTCAAGCCCGCGAGCGTCGGACAGGACGTCCAGACCACGCTCGACGCCGCGATCCAGGACAAGACCGAGGAGGCCCTGAACGCCGCGGTCGACCACTACAACGCCAAGGGCGGGACCGCGATCGTGATGAACCCGAACACGGGCGACGTCCTCGCGATGGCCAACACGCCGGGCTTCGATCCCTCGGATCTCGCCAACGCGACCTCCAACGAGCTGGAGAACCGCGCCACGGGCTTCACCTACGAGCCCGGCTCGACCTTCAAGGCGTTCACCGTCGCCTCGGCCCTCGAGGACCACGTGGTCACGCCGAGCTCGAGCTTCTATCTGCCCTCGGAGATCCACGTCTATGACCGGACGATCGGCGAGGCCGAGGCTCGCGGGCCGGAGACACTGACAACGGCCCAGATCCTGGCCCAGTCCTCCAACGTCGGCGCCGTGACGATCGGCCTGAAGGAAGGCGCCGATCGCTTCTCGCAATGGATCAACCGCTTCGGCTTCGGGCGCCCGACGGAGGTGGGCTATCCGGGCGAGGAGCGCGGGATCGTCCCGGCGCTCAGCGACTACTCCGGGTCCACGATGGGCAACCTGCCGATCGGCCAGGGACTGTCGGTGACCCCGATGCAGATCGCGACCGCCTACTCGGCGATCGCGGACGGAGGAATCCTGCGCAGCCCGACCCTGATCCAGAGCGTCGGCGGCCACCCGCTCGACGGGAGCACCGACCCCCATCGGGTGATCACCTCCCGGACCGCGGCCCAGCTCCGCCAGATGCTCGAAGGAGTCCTGGCACCGGGCGGAACGGCGTCAGAGGTGAGCGTCCCGGGCTACACGCTGGCCGGCAAGACGGGTACCGCCCAGAAGGTCGAGAACGGGACGTACTCCGACAGCCGCTACGTCGCCTCCTTCGTCGGCTTCGCGCCGGCAAGGGACCCGAAGCTGCTCGTGGCAGTCGTCGTCGACGAGCCCCAGTACGTCCACGTCGGCGGCCAGGTCGCGGCCCCGGTCTTCGGGCAGATCGCTGAGTTCGCGCTGCCGTACCTGGGCATCTCGCCGAACTAGCCGGACTTCTGCGAGACGCCCAGGTGAGCGTGGATCTCCTGGGTGAGCTTGTCGATCTGCTCCGTGATCTCGGTGTTCTGCTTCAGCATCGTGGCCTGCGCGGAGGCGAGCTGGTCGCGGTGGGTGGCGGCCTTCAGGGACTCGGCCTTGTCGGCCATCGCCTGGATGTGCGAGCGCTTGTCCTGGAGCTTCTGGCCGAGACCGATGAAGAGGGTGATGTAGATCGCCTCGAGGCTGACGATCAGCGTGAGCAGGTTGATGTCGAGGCCGAGCGCGAACCAGAGGGCGAACCAGATCGTGTGAAGAAGCGCCGAAGCCGGTGTGAAGAGGATGTTCCCGAGCTGCACGCTGACCGTCTGGACCGGGGTGAGGGCCTCCTCGTAGTAGTCGTGCCAATCGGTCTTGCCGTCGGCGTTGTAGTCCTTCACGGCCGAAATCCTAGAATCGCCTCGGGATGGAGCTTCGCGAGCTGCTGAGAGCTGCCGGCGTCGCCGCCGATCTGCGCGGCGATCCGTCCGTGGACGTCCACAATCTCGCGTACGACAGCCGGAGGGTGGCCGAGGGAACGCTGTTCTTCTGCTTCCCCGGCGAGAAGACCGACGGCCACGACTTCGCCTCCGCCGCGGTCGCTGCCGGCGCCTCCGCGCTGGTCGTGGAGCGGCCGCTCGAGGTCGACGTGCCGCAAGCGCGGGTCGAGGATGCGCGCGCGGCGATGGCGCCCGTCGCCGCGGCCTTCAACGAGGACCCCACCTCCGAGCTCACCGTCGTCGGGATCACCGGCACCAACGGCAAGACCACCACGGCCTTCCTCGTCAGGCACCTGCTCGAGTCCGCAGGACGGCAGTGCGGCCTCCTCGGGACGGTTCGGCAGGTGGTGGGCGGCCAGGTCGAGGAGGTCGAGCGGACGACCCCTGAGGCGATCGACCTGCAGCGGACCTTCGCGCGCATGCTCGAGTCGGGCGACGACGCCTGCGCGATGGAGGTCTCCTCGCACGCGCTCGTCCTTCACCGAGCCGACGCGATCCACTTCGCGGTCAAGGTCTTCACCAACCTGAGCCAGGACCACCTCGACTTCCACGCGGACATGGAGGACTATTTCGCCGCCAAGCGGCTGCTCTTCTCGAGCGAAGGGGGTGCTCCGGTGATCGAGCTGGAGGGCGGCATCTCCGTTGTCAACCTCGACGACCCATACGGGCAGCGGCTGGCGGACGAGCTCTCCACGGGAGATGGCGGCGACTGCATCACCTTCTCGGCTGCCGGCGGTGCCGCCGACCTGAGCGCGCGCGGGGTCACCTTCGACCCGAGCGGCTCGCGCTTCCTCTGCATGTCGCCCGACGGCCAGATCGAGGTCCAGACGCCGCTGCCCGGCGACTTCAATGTCTCGAACGCGCTGGCGGCGCTGGGCGTCGCGTACGCCCTGGGGCTCGATCTGCGCGAGGCCGCGGCGGCGCTGGCGTCGGCCGAGCAGGTCCCGGGCCGCTTCGAGTCGATCGACGAGGGCCAGCCCTTCGGCGTGATCGTCGACTACGCCCACACGCCGGATTCCCTGGAGAACGTCCTCGGAGCCGCCCGCCGGCTCACCGGCAGCCGGCTCATCTCGGTGTTCGGCTGCGGGGGCGATCGTGACCGCGAGAAGCGGCCCCTGATGGGACGGGCCGGAGCGGAGCTGTCCGACATCGCCGTGGTGACCTCTGACAACCCGCGCTCGGAGGACCCGGAAGCGATCATCGAGCAGATCCGCGCGGGCATCCCGGAGAGCCCGCACGCCGAGGTCCTGATCGACGCCGACCGCAGGGCGGCGATCGCCTCGGCCCTCGGCCGGGCCGAGCAGGGCGATCTGGTCGTGATCGCGGGCAAGGGACACGAGCAGGGGCAGGAGTTCGAGGACGGCCGGAAGATCCCGTTCGACGACCGCGACGTCGCACGCGATGAGCTCCGCAAGCTCAGGACGGGCTCCGCGACTTGATCACTCTCGACGGCGACCGTCTCGCCTCCATGGCGGGGGCCGAGGTGCTTGCCCGAGGCGACGAGGGCGGCCCCGCCCGCGCGGTGATCGACTCGCGCGAGGTTCGCGAGGGCGATCTGTTCGTCGGGCTCCCCGGCGAGCGGGCGGATGGCGGCGAGTTCGGTGCCGCTGCGCTTCGCGATCGGGCCTGGGGGATCCTCGTCGGCACCCAGTGGGGTCGCGAGCTGGCCGCGCAGCGCCACGCCGGCGCCGCTCTTGACGGGGCGGGGTGGATCCTCGGAGCGGCCGATCCGCTCCCCTCGCTCCAGTCGCTGGCGCGCGGCTGGCGCACCGAGCTCGATGCCCAGGTCGTCGGGATCACCGGTTCGACGGGCAAGACGTCGGTCAAGGACATCTGCCGGACGCTGCTCCCGGCCGAGGTGCAGGCGAGCCCGGAGAACTACAACACCGAGATCGGGCTGCCGCTCGCGGTCCTGGCGGCGCCCGAGGGCACCAAGGTTCTGGTGCTCGAGATGGGGATGCGGGGCCCTGGACAGATCGCGGAGCTCTGCGCGATTGCCGCTCCAGACGTCGGCGTGATCACCAACGTCGGGCCGGTCCACATCGAGCTGCTCGGCTCCGTCGAGGCGATCGCCGCGGCCAAGGCGGAGATCATCGACGGGCTCCGGGAGGGCGGCACGGCGGTCGTCCCGGCGGATCCCGGGCCGCTCGAGCCGCACCTGCAGCGCGCTCCGGGGCTGCTGCGCTTCGGGGCCGGCGGGGATGTCGAGGCGACCTGGGTGCTCGCCGAGGCGGGGGAGACCGACGCGCTCGTTCGCACGCCGGATGGTGAGGCCGCGTTCAAGCTGCCCTTCGTCGAGGCCCACAACCTCGACAACGCGCTGGCGGCGATCGCGGCGGGGCTGGCCCTCGGCTACCCACTGGCTGAGATGGCGGATCGGGCGCCCGGGATAGTCTTCTCGCGCCTCCGTGGGGAGCTGGTGGAGCTCCCGGGGAACGCCATCCTGATCAACGACTCCTACAACGCCAACCCCGTCTCGATGCGGGCGGCGCTGGATCACCTCGCCACGTTCGACGCGGGGGGCCGGCGGCTCGCGGTGCTGGGCGAGATGCGGGAGCTCGGGCCCGAGGCGGCCGCCTACCACCGCGAGATCGGCAGGCACGCCCGGAAGCGCGGAGTGGAGCTGATCATCGGGGTCGGCGAGCTGGCCGAGGCCTATGAGCCGGATCGGCATGTCGCCGACGCTGAGGCCGCGGCCGACGCGCTCGCCGAGGCATTGGGCCCCGGCGACGCCGTCCTGGTCAAGGGCTCGCGCGCGGTCGGCCTGGAGCGGGTCGCCGAGAAGCTGCAGGAGGGCTAGATGCTCGGCGAGATCCTGATCGCTGCGATGGGCGCGATGCTGATCTGCATCTTCCTCGGCCCGAAGTTCATCGAGTATCTGCGGCTGCGCGAGTTCGGCCAGCAGATCCGCGAGGAGGGCCCGCAGGAGCACCACGAGAAGGCCGGCACGCCGACGATGGGCGGCCTGATCATCTTCACGGCCGTCGCGATCCCGTATCTGGTCCTCTCGAATCGCGATACGCAGAGCCTTGCGGTCTTCGGAGTGGCACTCGGCTGCGCGATGATCGGCTTCGCCGACGACTACCTGAAGATCACGCGCCGCCGCTCGCTCGGCCTCTCTGCCCGGTACAAGCTGGCGCTGCAGGCGGCCCTCGCGGTCGGGCTCTGGTACGTCGCGCGGCATTCGGTCGGTCTCGACTCGAGTCTCGAGCTGCGCATCTCGCATGCGTCTCTCGACATTCCCGACTGGCTCTATCCGATCGTGATCTTCCTGGTGATCGCGGGCTCGTCCAACGCGGTCAACCTCACCGACGGCCTGGACGGCCTGGCGGCGGGCTGCTGCGCGATCGTCCTGCTCGCCTACACCGCGATCACCTTCATCACCACAGGCCAGCACAGCCTCTCGCTGCTCTCCGCCTGCTTTGTCGGCGGCTGTATCGGGTTCCTCTGGTTCAACGCCTTCCCGGCGTCGATCTTCATGGGGGACACCGGGTCGCTCGGACTGGGAGGGGCGATCGGGGCGTTAGCCGTGATGACGCAGACCGAGATCCTGCTGATCATCACCGGCGGCATCTTCGTGATTGAGGCGCTCTCCGTCGCACTCCAGGTCGCCGCCTTCAAGGCGTTCCGCCGCCGAGTCCTCCTGATGGCCCCGGTCCATCACCACTTCGAGCTGATGGCGTGGTCGGAGACGAAGATCATGCTGCGCTTCTGGATCATCGCGGCGGTCTGCGCCGGCATCGGCTTCACGCTGTACCAGCAGGCGATCGGGACGTAGGGCCGCAAAACCGACGCTTTGCATGGAAAGAGGCGGTCTTGATCAATCGCTGCCGAGGTCGGGAGAACTACGGAACGGCTCGAAGATAGTCAATTCTGCCCATATCCCACCGAGGTGTCCCGGGTTAGGGTCGGCGGACAGCGGTGGCAATCCGGTCGCCGTCAGGGCTCTCGATGCTGCTCACAGACGGAGGAACCGATGTCGACCAGACTGAAGCTCGCACTGGCGCTTGGCGCCCTAATCCTGCTACCGGCCGGTGCCGCGCAAGCCGCCACGGTGACCCCCACGGCGCTCACCTTCTCATCCAGCTACCTCGTCCCGTCGGCGCCCCAGACGGTCACCTACTCGGTTACGGCTGCCGACTCAAACGTGGCCCACGAACCCGACGTCACAATTGGCGTCGGCGACTTCGACGATTTCTCGCAGACGAATAACTGCTTCTCGCTGCCCGCGTCCGGCAGCGGGTCATGCACCGTCTCGGTGACCTTCAAGCCCCAGGGCGCCAGCGGCATGACCGGCACGAAGCATTCGAGCCTCGATTTCATCCCGCTGACAAGTGCGGGGGCCACCCCGTTCGCCTCGGTGAGCCTGACCGGCATCGAGCCAGCGGCCAAGAAGAAAAAGAAGTGCCACAAGAAGGGCAAGAAGGCCTCGGCCGCCAAGAAGTGCAAGAAGAAGTAGCGCTATTCGCTTTGCATGGAAAGCAGCGGTTCGCGCCTGCCCTCGTACCGGGGCGATTTAGTCGCCTATATGACGAGTAAAGCGCCCCGCGACGGCGCGCCGTCACGCTGCCGCTTTGGACGAGAAGCGATAGTTCTCGGAGCCTCTCTTCCGAAGAGCGTGGGAGAGTCGGCATCGGGACCCGATTTCGGCTCCGCGGATTCACTATTGGCGGGTTGGTCCCACATAGCGAGACAAACCCGCCAAGTTCCGGGTTGCGAGCCCGCCCAGGCACGCAGGGAGTAAGCCGCCGAGGGCGAACATGGTTATGTGAACTCAGGCGAGAAGCCTCGTCCTCCGCTGCCTGAAGGGCCCTTTCTGGTGGTGGGTCTGGCGCGCTCCGGCGCGGCGATCTCGAGCGTGCTCGCGGGGCGAGGCGAGACCGTGCTCGGGATCGATTCGGGAGCGCCCGAGGAGGCGGCAGGGCTGGAGGGCTCGGGCGTCGAAGTCAGTTTGGGCGTGGACGGAACACGGCAACTCGATCGTGCCCGAACTGTGGTGAAGAGCCCCGGGGTGCCTCAGGACGCTCCCGTGGTGCGGGCGGCGCGCGAGCGCGGCATCGAGGTAACCGGCGAGCTCGAGCTCGCCTGGCGACTGATCCCGAACGCCTTCTGCGCCGTCACCGGCACCAACGGGAAGACGACCACGACCGAGCTGATCGGCCACCTCCACCGTACGGCGGGCCGACCGGTCGCGGTGGCGGGCAACGTCGGGACTCCGCTCGCCTCGCTCGTGGGCGCAATCGACGCTGACGCGACCGTGGTCTGCGAGGCATCCAGCTTCCAGCTCGAGGACACCGAGTACTTCGGGCCAGAGTGCGGCGTCTTCATCAACCTCGCACCGGACCACCTCGACCGCCATGGCACCCTCGAGGCGTACCTCGACTCGAAGCTCCGGATCTTCGCCAACCAGGGGAACGACGACGCAGCGGTCTACAACGGTGACACCCCCGAGCTCCGCGGCCGCGACCTCGGCGGCTGCGCGCGGCGCATCCGCTTCTGCCCGGCGGAGGGGGAGTCTGCCGATCCCGACTGCGAGCTCTCCATGCGCGACGGCGTCATCTTCGCGGCGGACGAGCCGCTGCTCCGCGCCGAGGAGCTCCAGCTGCTCGGCTCCCACAACATCGAGAACGCGATGGCGGCCGCCGCGGCGGCGCTTGCCCTCGGGCTGCCGCGTGACGCGGTGGCGGAGGGACTGCGGAGCTTCCAGGGAGTCGCGCACCGGCTCGAGCGCGTCCGTGAGCTCGACAGCGTCCTCTACGTCAACGACTCCAAGGCGACCAACGTCGCGTCAGCCGTGGCGGGGGTCCGGGCATTCGACGGCGGCGTCCGGCTGATCGCCGGCGGCCGGCCGAAGCAGGAGAGCTTCACGCCCCTCGCCGGAGCGGTCGCGGACCGCTGCGTCGCCGTCTATGCGATCGGCGAGGCGGCCGAGCGCCTGGCGGCCGAGCTCGCGCCCGCGGCCGAGCGCGGCGTCCGGATCTCCGAGCCGGGCACGCTCGAGGCCGCCGTGACGGAGGCACATGCCGATGCCCAGCGCGGCGAGGTCGTCCTGCTCTCGCCCGCCTGTGCGAGCTTCGACGCGTTCAAGGACTTCGAGGAGCGCGGCGACCGCTTCCGGGAACTGGTGTACGAGCTGCGATGAGCGCGAGCGCCACGAAGACGCGCAAGCCGGCGCCACCGCCGCTCGAGTACTCCCTGCTGCTCACGGCGACCCTCTGCCTGCTCGCCTTCGGCGCGGTGATGGTCTTCAGCGCCAGCTCGGCACGCTCGCTGCTGAACAGCGGCGGGAACGGCTTCTACTACCTGGAGCGCACGGTGATCTTCGGCGCGATCGGCCTGCTGGTGATGCGGGTCGCCTCGGTGCGCGGCGTTGCGGCGGCCAAGCCGCTGACTCCGCTGATCCTGGTCGGCTCCCTGTTCCTGCTCTTCGCGGTCCTGCTGCCTGGGGTGGGCAGCACCGTCAACGGCGCCCAGCGCTGGATCGGCGGCGGCTTCGTCCAGTTCCAGCCCTCCGAGCTCGCGAAGATCGCCATCGTCCTCTATGGCGCCCATCTGCTCTCGACCGAGCCGAAGCGCGTCCGGACCCTCGCGGGCCTGGGGCCATATCTGCTGATGGTCGGGCTGTCGGTCCTGCTGATCGCCAAGGAGCCCGATCTGGGCACCGCGATCGTGGTCTCGTCCAGCGTCTGCTGCGTTCTTTTCCTCGCCGGGGTCAAGCCCCGGACCCTGGCGCCGGTGGGCGCCGTGATCGCGTTCGCGGCCGTCGTGATGATCGCCATCCACCCGTATCAGGAGGCCCGGCTCACCGGCTTCCTGCATCCCAACAGCGACACGAGCGGCGCAGGCTTCCAGGCGAAGCAGGCGACGATCGCGATCGGCTCCGGCGGGCTGACGGGAGTTGGGCTGGGGGAGAGCGTTCAGAAGGCCTCCTACCTGCCCGAGGCCCACACCGACATGATCGCTGCCGTGATCGGCGAGGAGCTCGGGCTGGTGGGCATGTTCGTGCTCGTCGGGCTCTTCGGGATCTTCGGCTACGCGGGCCTCCGCGCCGCGCACCGGGCACGTGATCGATTCAGCAAGCTGCTCGCCGCCGGCCTCACGTCCCTGATCCTGGCCCAGGCGGCCCTCAACCTCTTCGCAGTGCTCGGGCTGGCCCCGCTGACGGGCGTCCCATTGCCATTCGTCTCCTACGGAGGGACCAGTCTCGTGATCACGCTCGCCGCGGCGGGCCTGATCCTGAACGTCGCCCGGCGGCCCGCGCAGGCGTCGGCGCGGTCCGGCGCCGGCCGCGGCACGGCCGCGGGCCCTGCGAGACTGCGCGTGGTCGAGGGCGGAAACGGCAGAAGGAGAAAGCGCGCGGGTGGCACGAGTCGTGATAGCGGCCGGCGGCACAGCGGGACACGTCGTACCGGCGATCGCCGTCGCCGACGCGCTTCGGGCTGAGGGCTCCGAGGTCAGCTTCCTCGGCACGCCCGAGCGCGCCGAGGCGGATCTCGTTCCCGCGGCCGGTTACGAGATCGAATTCCTGCGCGTCAGCGGACTGGACCGTCGCAATCCCCTGAAGGCGATCCGCGCGGCCTGGCGCGCCGGCCGCGCCGTGGGCGCCGCCCGTCGTGTCCTGGAGCGCCGGAGGGCAGACGTGGTGCTGGGCGGCGGCGGCTACGTGGCCGGCCCCGTGGGCCTGGCCGCGGTCCGAATGGGCCTGCCGTTGGTCCTGACCGAGGCGGACAGCCACCTCGGACTCGCCAACAGGATGTTGGCCCGGCGGGCCGAACGGGTCTGCCTCGCCTTTCCGATCCCCGGCCGAGACGGCGGGCCCTTCGTGGTGACCGGCCGCCCGGTGCCTCGCTCGGTCCTGGAGGCCGACCCGACCGTCGCCCGGCGGCGCTTCGGGATCCCAGAGCCCGCCGACTGCGTCACGGTCGTGGGAGGCAGCCTGGGGGCGCTCTCGATCAACCTGGCGGCGTTCGAGGCCTTCACGCGCCTGCATGGCGACCACGTGGGACAGCCCTGGGTGCTCCACATCGTCGGGCGGCGCGACTACCCGGAGCTCCGCCGTCGCTGGGATGAGGCGGGCAGGCCGGAGCGCTACTCGCTGCTGCAGTACGAGCCCGACCTGGGCGACGTTCTGGCCGCCGCGGACCTGGTCGTGGCCCGCTCCGGCGGCTCCGTGATGGAGATCGCCGCGGCCGGCCGCCCGGCCATCCTGGTTCCCTATCCGCATGCGACGGCCGACCACCAGACAACCAACGCCCGCTGGATGGCCGACGGGGGCGCGGCCGTCGTGATCGCAGACTCCGACCTGAGTGCCGACCGGCTGAGCGCCACGATCGCCGAGCTGCTCTCCGACGAGGGCCGCCTGCGGGAGATGAGCCACGCCGCACGGCGACTGGCCAAGCCCGACGCGGCCGAGCGCATCGCGGGCGAGGTATTGAAGGCCGCCGATGGCTGACCCGATCAGCGGCCGCAGGCTCCACTTCATCGCGATCGGGGGGGCCGGCATGAGCGGCCTCGCCCTCGTCTGCCGCCGCCTGGGCGCCGAGGTGAGCGGCTCAGACCGCGCGGAGTCCTCATATATGGACCGTCTGAGGGCAGCGGGGATCGACCCGCAACTCGGCCACGACGCCGGTCAGGTCCCCCCGGAGGCCGACGTGGTCGTCTCCACCGCGGTCCCGGAGGACAACCCCGAGCTGGCCCGGGCCCGCGAGCGTGGCCAGCGAGTGATCCACCGCGGCGAGCTGCTCGCTGAGCTCTGCGCGCAGCGACGCCTGCTGGCGATCGCAGGCACCCACGGCAAGACCACCACCGCGGCGATGTGCATCTGGGCGCTGCGGGAGACCGGTGCTGACCCGGCATTCTTCCTCGGGGGAGAGTTGCCCGGGGCGGGGCCGGACGGTGAGCCCACCAACGCGAGCTGGGGGGACGGCGAGTGGGTCGTCGCGGAGGCCGACGAGAGCGACGCCAGCTTCCTGAAGCTCCGGCCTGAGGTCGCGGTGGTCACCAACCTGGAGCTCGACCACCACTCGCGCTGGGGCTCCCTCGCCGAGCTCTCCGAGGCGTTCGCCGCCTTCGCCGCGCCGGCGAGCGGACTGGTCGTGGGCGCCGACGTTCGCCTGCCGGGCCAGAAGGACCAGCGGGTGCTGCGCTTCGCCCTGGAGCCGGCTGCCGGCCAGCCTCCCCAGGAGGCGGAACTGCTGGCCGCGGAGATCGCCGCCGAGGAGGGCGGAGTCCGGTTCCGAGCTCGTGGCGGCGAGATCGACACCGAGGTCTCCCTGCGGGTCCCGGGGCGTCACAACGTCGCCAACGCGCTCGCCGCCCTCGGCGGCCTCTCGCTGGCGGGCGCGGACGTCGACGGGTGCGCCCGCGCTCTCTTGGGATTCCCGGGGGTCGCGCGGAGACTCGAGCTCAAGGGCGAGGCCCGCGGCGCACGCGTCTACGACGACTACGCCCACCACCCGACGGAGGTCGCGGCGACGCTGGAGGCCGCCCGGGATCTGGAACCGCGTCGGTTGCTGGTCGCCTTCCAGCCCCATCTCTACTCCCGCACCAAGGCCCTGACCGCCGAGTTCGGGGCGGCCCTGGCGGCCGCCGACGAGATCGCCGTCCTCGACGTCTATCCGGCCCGCGAGGAGCCCGTCGGTGAGCTCGAGGGGGTGAGCGGCATGATGGTCGCCAGCGCGGCCGCGGACCACGGACACGGCCGTCGTGTCTGGTGGCTGCCCACGGTCGATCTCGCCGCCCGCGCCCTGGGCCCCCGCCTCGGCGAGGGGGACGTCCTGATCACGATCGGGGCGGGGGACGTCTACAAGCTCGCCGAGTCCCTCGTGAACGGAGGCGAGCCGGAATGAGCCTCCCGGAGGGAGTCGAGCGGGACTACCCCCTGTCCCGGCTGACCACCGTGCGGGCGGGCGGCTCAGCGGACTACTTCGCGCGCCCGGACAGCGAGGAGCGTCTGGTCGAGCTGCTCACCTGGGCCGACGCCGAGGGCCTCCCGGTCGGAGTCGTGGGCTCGGGCTCGAACCTGCTGGTCTCCGATGACGGCTTTCGCGGCCTCGTGATGAAGCTGAAAGGGGCGCTCACCAGGATCGAACAGGCGGGCAGCAGGGTGGTCTGCGGAGGCGGAGCGCGGTTGCCCTCGGCGGCCGCCAAGGCCGCGGGGTGGGGCCTCGAGGGTCTCGAGTTCGGGGTGAACATCCCCGGCACCGTCGGGGGCGCTGTCCGGATGAACGCGAACGCCTACGGCGGCGAGCTCGGACAGGTCCTGGACGGCGTCGTGGTCTGCACCCCCGGCGGCTCGGAGGAACGCGGCCCGGGTGAATTGGGCTTCCGCTACCGCGGCTCGAACCTGGGGGACCGCGAGGTGGTCGCCCAGGCCACGTTCGCGCTCCGCGAGGCGAATCCGGCCGACGTCAAGGCCACCATGGCGGACATGAGGCGCAGGCGAAAGGAGGCGCAGCCCTCCGGGATCAAGACCTTCGGCTCGACCTTCATGAACCCCGACGATCCCCGGGCGGAGGGACGCTCGGCCGGGCAGCTGCTCGACGCTGCCGATTGCCGCGGCCTCCAGATCGGTGGAGCGCGCCTGTCGCCCAAGCACGCCAACTTCGTCGAGAACACCGGCGGAGCCACCACCGCGGACATCCTCGCCGTCATGGCCGAGGCCCGCCGCAAGGTCCTTGAGCGCTTCGGGGTGACGCTCGAGCCCGAGGTGCAGATCCTCGGAGAGGTGAGCTGGCCGGAGGAAAGGAGCCTCGAGCGGTGAATCGGAAGGAATGGCAACCAGAGCGCTGAACCCGCGCCGGCCGGTCGCGCCGTCGCGTGGACGGTCTCGCACCCGGTCGCGGCCACGGCCCGCCGGGCGCAAGGCGGTGATCCGGCGGAGGGTGCTCGCCGCCGCGCTCATCCTGCTGGCCCTATACGGGGGCTACATGCTCTGGTTCCGCGACCTCTCCCTGTTCGCGATCCACGGCGTGACGATCAAGGGCGCCACTACGAATGAGCGGGAGATCAAGTCGGCCGTCGAGCGGGTGGCGGGGGACATGACGACCCTCCACATCAAGGACGGCGAGCTTCGCGATGCGGTCGCCCGCTTCCCCACCGTCGCTTCGGTGGCGGCCAGCACCAGCTTCCCTCACGGCCTCCAGGTGACCGTGACCGAGCGGCTGCCGGTGGCCTTCGTCGAGATCAGGGGGCAGGGGACCGCGGTATCGGCCGACGGCTACCTGCTCGCAGGCGCGGACTTCGACGCCAAGGCGCTGCCTCGCATTGAGGGGGCGTCCGCCCGCGGAGCGCGGGTCGACGAGGACGCGGCGGCTCAAGCGGCGATTCTCGGAGCGACGCCGGGCCCGCTCAAGAACAGGATCACGACCTCGACCTGGGACGACCAGCGCGGGGGAGTGGTGGTGGATCTGAGGGACGGCCCGGAGGTCCGCTTCGGGGACGGCTCGCGGGCACAGGACAAGTGGCAGGCCGCGGTCGCGGTGCTCTCAGGTGACGAGCGCGGCACGCCTTCCTACCTCGACGTCAGCGTCCCCGACCGGCCGGTCTCCGGCGGCTGAGGGCCTGCGGCGACCCTCCGGCGGTGGGTCTGCAACGAGCCGTGCACGGGTATTGGGCGGTTGAGCCCATCGCCGAGCCCCGGCGAGCCCGCTTGCACGCGGCATCTGGAAATGCATGATTTGCAGGTATTTTGCGGTCCCTCAACCAACCCTGTACCTCGACCTCGACAGTAGACTCACCCCGCGGGAACCCTCAAGGGAGACTTGAGACTGCAGGCTTGCGCGAGGCAGGAAACCGCGTACCCTGTTCGTAAATCGGTAGTGCCCCACAGCCGAATCAGCGGTGAGGGGCTCGGAGCAGGACCAACAATGGAAACGTCATATCTGGCCGTAATCAAGGTCGTTGGTGTCGGTGGCGGCGGTTCGAACGCCGTCAGCCGCATGGTCGACGCGGGTCTCCGCGGCGTTGAATTCGTCGCGGTCAACACCGATGCCCAGGCCCTCCAGGCCTGCGACGCCGACGTCAAGATCGGCATCGGTCACAACCTGACCAAGGGCCTCGGAGCTGGCGCCAACCCGGAGGTCGGCGCCGGTGCGGCTGCCGAGTCTCGCGATGAGATCAAGGACGCGCTGAAGGGCGCGGACATGATCTTCATCACCTGCGGTGAGGGTGGCGGCACCGGTACAGGCGCCGCCCCCGTGATCGCCGAGATCGCCAAGCAGGAGATCGGCGCCCTCACCGTCGGCGCGGTCACCAAGCCCTTCGAGTTCGAGGGCAAGAAGCGCATGGCGCAGGCCGAGGAGGGGATCGACCGGCTCCGCAAGGAGGTCGACACCCTGATCACCGTCCCGAACGAGAAGCTGCTGCAGATCGTCGAGCGGCGGACCACGATCCTCGAGGCCTTCCGCGAGGCCGACGACATCCTCCGCCAGGGCGTCCAGGGCATCACCGACCTGATCACGATCCCCGGGCTGATCAACCTCGACTTCGCCGACGTCCGCCTGGTCATGCACCAGGCCGGCTCGGCCCTGATGGGCGTCGGCACCGGGACCGGCGAGAACCGCGCCGTCGAGGCCGCCAAGGC
Source organism: uncultured Solirubrobacterales bacterium (assembly GCA_963743575.1). GTDB lineage: Bacteria > Actinomycetota > Thermoleophilia > Solirubrobacterales > 70-9 > DASUPK01. The sequence continues at coordinate 38,520 of CAVUQC010000002.1, forward strand.
GGCCATCACCTCGCCCCTCATCGAGGAGCAGATCGACGGCGCCAAGGGAATGCTTCTTAACGTCACCGGCGGCGAGGACCTCGGCCTCTTCGAGGTCAACGAGGCCGCGCGGATGTGCATCCAGGCGGCAGACTCGAACGCCAACATCGTCTTCGGCGCCGTGGTCGACTCCTCGATGCACGAGGAGGTCCGCGTCACGGTGATCGCGACCGGCTTCGAGGGCTTCGAGATGATCGCCCGCGCGCCGGAGTTCACCGCCCGCGCCGCGGAGCGACGCCCGGCCGCCGGTGTCGGTCGCAGCAGCGAGTCGCTCTCGGACCTGCGGATCTCCGAGTCCGAGATCGACGTCCCGGACTTCCTGAAGTAGTCCCGGTCAGTCGGCGCGCAGAGCGCGGCGGGCCTCGGCCTCCTCGCGCTCGAGGAAGACTTCGGCTCGCGTGATCAGGCCATCCTCGCCGAAGCTCCAGACCGTCAGGGCGCCGACCTCCATCTCGATGCCGCTCCCGGCGCCGCGCATGGTGCCGTGCGTGCGAACAAGCACCCGGTTCCCCTCGATCTCATGCGAAACGGGCACCAGCACCTGGGATTCGAACGCGTCGGGCTCCAGCCAGGAGCGGATCGCATCCCAGCCGCGGATCTCCCCCTGACCGCCGACGCGGCCGATGGTCATGTCCGGGTGCGCCAGGCCGGTCAGCGCGTCGAACTCAGCCCGGTTGAACGCTTCGTAGACGGTGTTCAGCCGTTCGACCATTTCCTCGTTCGTCAGGGTCACGACCGTCAGTATCGTGGCCACGATGGAAGCCGGGACCCTGAAGAGAACTCCGCTGTACGAGGCCCACGTCGCCGCGGGCGCGAGGCTCGTGCCGTTCGCCGGCTGGGAGATGCCCGTGGAATACGACGGGATCAAGACCGAGCACCTGAGGGTGCGCAACGCCTGCGGTGTCTTCGACGTCTCCCACATGGGCGAGATCGAGACCGAGGGGCCGCAGGCGGCGGACCTCCTCCAGCGGCTGCTTTCCAACGACGTCTCGAAGATCGAAGTCGGGGGAGCTCAGTACTCGTGCCTCTGTCGCGAGGACGGCGGCGTCCTCGACGATCTCTTCACCTACCGGCTGGGGGAGGAGCGCTACCTGACCGTGACCAACGCGGCCAATCACGAGCGCGATCTCGAGTGGTTCGAGGCGCACGCCGTCGAATTCGAGGCGGAGGTCCGCGACCGGATCGAGGCCTACGCGATGCTGGCTGTCCAGGGCCCGCAGGCACCCCAGATCGTCCAGCGCATCACCGATGGGGAGCTGCCCCCGCGCTTGGGGACGGCGCAGCTGCCGGTCGCGGGCGCTCCCACACTCGTCTGCGGCACCGGGTACACGGGGGAGAACGGAGTGGAGCTGCTGATGGCCCCGGAGGACGCCAAGACCGTCTGGGACGCGCTGATCGGCGGAGGAGCGGGGCCGGCTGGCCTCGGAGCCCGCGACACGCTCCGGCTCGAGGTCAACTACTGCCTCTACGGCAACGACCTGACCGAGGAGCGGACTCCGATCGAGGCCGCGCTCGGCTGGTGCGTCAAGGAGGAGACGGGCTTCATCGGCTCCAAGGCATGCCGCCGGGAGCGCGAGGAGGGCCCGAAGGAGGTGCTCGAGCCCTTCGTGATCACAGGCGCCGGGATACCGAGGCAGGACAACGCGATCCTCGCCGGTGATGACGAGGTGGGGGTTGTGACCAGCGGCACGCTCTCGCCGTGCCTCGGGGTGGGCATCGGCATGGGCTACATCCGCGCCGATCTCGCCGAGCCGGGGACCGGGATCGAGATCGATGTGCGCGGCAAGCGGCGTGGGGCCGAGATCCGCGAGCGGCCTCTCTACTCCAAGGACGGATAGGTTTCCGGGCCGTGGCCGACGAGACCTACCCCGAGGACCTTCGCTACCACCAGGAGCACGACTGGGCGCGCATCGAGGGGGACACCGCCACGTTCGGCGTCACCTGGTACGCGCAGGACGCCCTCGGCGAGGTTGTCTTCTATGAGCCCCCCGAGGTCGGCAAGACGCTCAGCAAGGACGAAGCCTATGCCGAGGTTGAGTCCGTGAAGGCCGTTTCGGACGTCTACGCGCCGCTCTCCGGCGAGGTGACCGATGTGAACTCGGCCCTGGCCGAGAACCCGGAGAAGATCAACCAGGATCCCTACGGCGAGGGCTGGATGGTCAAGGTGAAGCTCTCGGACCCTTCCGAGGCCGACTCCCTGATGGACGCGGGCGCGTACAAGAAGCTGCTCGAAGACGGGTCCTAGGGGCGGCGCTGCCGGGGTCGTTGTGAGCGGCCAGGCCCTCGGACTTGCGATCTCCGTCTTTCTCGCCTGCGCGGTGGAGGCGGTCGAGGCCCTGACCATCGTCCTCGCGGTGGGAACCACCCGCAGCTGGCGCTCGGCGCTGAGTGGATCCGCTGCGGCGGTCGTCGTGCTGGCGGCGACGACGGCGATCCTCGGCCCCGGCCTCACCTCGCTGCCGATCAACACCCTTCGTCTTGTCGTCGGGGGGCTCCTGCTCGTCTTCGGCCTCCAGTGGCTCCGGAAGGCAATCCTGCGAGCGGCCGGCCTCAAGTCCCAGCACGATGAGGAGGAGATCTATCGCGAGGAGGCGGAGGCCGCCCGAGCCGTTGGGGCTCCCCACACCGGGTTCGATGGCTACTCGTTCACCATCGCCTTCAAGGGCGTCCTGCTGGAGGGCCTGGAGGTCGTCTTCATCGCCCTCACCTTCGGCGCCAACCAGCACCGCCTCGGCCTGGCCGCCGCTTCCGCTGCCGCCGCGGTCCTCCTGGTGGTTGGCGTCGGGGTCGCGGTCCGCCATCCGCTTGCCCGCGCTCCTGAGAACGCGATGAAGTTCAGCGTGGGGGTCATGCTCACGTCATTCGGGATCTTCTGGGGGGCCGAGGGGGCGGGAGCGGACTGGCCCGGGGGCGACGCCGCTCTGCTCGTGATCGTCCCGGCCGTTCTCATCTTCTCCCTCCTCCTGGTCCGCCTTTTCCGTCCGCGCGTCGCCGAAGAAGGGGCGCTACCGGCGTGACACGGGTGCGCGACACGGCGGTGGGGATCTGGGAATTCATCGCCGGCGATGACTGGGTTACGGCGGCGGGGGTGGTGGTGGCGCTGGGACTGACTGCCTTGGTCAGCGAGGGCGGCTCGGCGTGGTTCGTGATGCCCGTGGCGGTGGCATTCCTCCTCGCCCTCTCGATCTGGAGGGAGGCGCGGCGTCGCCGCCACGAGTGAGCTCCTGACCCATCACGGCTGCCGCTGTGCTTCATCAATCGCGGCGATGGCCTCCTCCTGTCGCCACATCGAGCCCCGGAAGGCCTCCCACATCCGCCGAACCACCTCTACGTTCGCGTAGGTCATCGGGCGCAGTATCCCGCTACGGTTTCTCGCGAGCGATGAGGCTCGCTCCTAACCGCGGTCAGTGCCGCTGATGGCCTCTAACCCGATGTCTACGACACCAGGAGGTCCTCAGTGACATACGCGTTGGTTGCGATCTTCGGCGCCGCGGGAGCGGTCAGCCGCTATTGGGTGGACGGGCGGATCAGCGATCTGACCCACGGGCAGTTTCCCTGGGGGACCTTCGCGATCAACGTGATCGGCGCGTTCGCGCTCGGGATCCTGGTGGCCCTCACGACGGAGAGGCTGCTGCTCAGCCCGAACTGGCGGGTTGCGCTCGGGATCGGGTTCCTGGGCTCGTTTACGACCTTCTCGACGTATGCGTACGAGAGCGTCAAGCTCGGCGAGGACGGCGCGGTCGGTCTCGCTCTGGTGAACTCCGTCGGCATGGTCGCACTCGGGCTGCTCGCCGCCGCTCTCGGACTCGCGCTGGGGAGGACGCTGTGAAGCTCGAGGGCGAGGGCAAGCTGCTGCGGATCTTCATCGGCGAGTCCGACAAGCACGGCCGCAAGCCGCTCTACCAGGCGATCGTGGAGATGCTCCGCCAGGAGGGAATGGCAGGCGCCACGGTGCTGCGGGGAATCGAGGGGTTCGGGGCCACCTCGCACCTGCACACCGCGCGGATCCTGCGGCTCTCCGAGGACCTCCCCATCGTGATCGAGGTCGCCGATACCGCCGAGCGGATCGAGGCGATCATGCCCAAGATCGACGAGATGGTGAGCGACGGGCTGGTCACCCTCGAGCGGGTCGAGGTGGTCACGTACCGGGCGCAGGGGAAGGGCACCTGATGCCGATCGACGTGGAGACGCAGATCGCCATCGACTGCCCGAGAGAGGAGGTCGCCGCCTTTGCCTCCGAGCCCGGCAACGCAACTGACTGGTATGCGCGAATCGAATCCGCTCGCTGGGAGACGCCCAGGCCCTTGGCGGTGGGCTCCCGCTTCGCCTTCGAGGCGAAATTCCTCGGCCGGCGGCTCTCCTACGTCTACGAGGTCAGGGAGTACCGTCCCGCCGAGCGTCTGGTGATGTCCACCGACGACGGCCCAGTCGCAATGGAGACGACTTACTGCTGGTTGGACGGATCGGATGGGGGGACGATGATGCGGCTCCGCAACCGGGGGGCCCCGACGGGCTTTTCGCGTCTCCTCGCTCCCGTGATGGCGGCTGCGGTCAGGCGTGCTAACCGAGCTGATCTGAGCCGCCTGAAGGCGCAGCTTGAGCAGAGGGCTCACTAAGGCAGTTGCCCCATCGGTGGCCCTCACTACGATGAGTCGTCCGTGAGCAGGTACACCTCCGCCACCGATCAGGACCGCCGGGAGATGCTCGATGCGATCGGCGTCGCCTCGATCGACGAGCTCTTCGATGTGATCCCCGAGGACGTCCGCCTCGGCCGCTCGCTCGACCTCCCGGACGGCAAGCCGGAGACCGAGGTCTATGACCGCCTGGCTGGTCTCGCGCAGCGCAACGCGCACGCCGAGGCGGAGACCAGCTTCCTCGGCGCGGGGATGTACGACCACTACGTCCCCGCACTTGTCGACGCGATCATCGGGCGGTCCGAGTTCCTGACGCCCTACACCCCCTACCAGCCGGAGATCTCTCAGGGCGGCCTTCAGGTGATGTTCGAGTTCCAGACCGCGATGTCGGAGCTCACCGGCCTGCCGGTATCCAACGCCGCGCTCTACGAGGGCCCCTCCGCCGTCGCCTCGGCCGCCTACCTGGCGATCGGCGCGACCGGGCGGAAGAAGCTCGTCGCCTCCCGCGGCGTCCACCCCCATAGCCGCGAGTCGCTGGTCACCTACGGCGCCGGGTACGGGACCGAGCTGATCGAGGTCCCGCTCACAGACGGTGTCACGGACGCAGCCGCCCTGGCCGAAGCCATCGACGACGAGACCGGCGCCGTCTTCCTCCAGCAGCCGAACTTCCTGGGCGGCGTCGAGGACATCGAGGCGCTGGGCGCGAAGGCAAGGGAGAAGGGTGCTCTCGTGGTGGTCGCCTGCGATCCGATCGCCCTCTCGATCCTGCGGCCGCCGGGCGAGTCCGGCGCGGACATCGCCGTGGGCGAGGGGCAGCCGCTCGGCAACCGGCTCGACTACGGCGGGCCCTCCTTCGGCTTCTTCTGCGCGACCGAGGAGCACATCCGGCGCATGCCGGGCCGCATCGCCGGCGAGACGACCGACGTCGAGGGCCGCCGCGGCTTCGTGCTCACCCTCCAGACCCGCGAGCAGCACATCCGCCGCGAGAAGGCGACGCACAACATCTGCACGGCCCAGGCGCTCAACGCACTGGCCGGAATGGTCCACCTGGCCTGGCTCGGCAAGCGTGGCTTCGTCGAGCTCGGGGAGCTGCTGGCGCGCCGCACGGCCTATGCGCGGGAGCGGCTGTCGCAGGTCGACGGCGTGGAGCCACTGCACGACGCGCCGGTGGTCCGCGAGTTCGCTGTCTCCGTGGACGCCCCCGTCGATCGGGTCCTCGATCGCTGTGCAGCCGAGGGAATCGGCGCCGGCTACCCGCTGGGCCGCGACTACGCCGAGTACGAGAACGGCCTTCTGGTCGCGATCACCGAGCGGCGCTCGAGGCAGGACATCGACCGGTTCGCCGAGGTGCTCGGCCGCGCCGTTGCCGAATCACGCGGTGCTCCGGTGGCCGAGGGGGTGGCGTCCTGAGCAATCCACTCGGCCCCGAGATCAGCGAGACCCCCATGCAGCGCGACCGGGCGGTCACGATCTACGAGCGCTCAGTCGAGGGTCGCCGCGCGGCGACCCTGCCCGACGCCGACGTGGAGGAGCGCCCGATCGAGGACCTGATCCCGAAGAGCCTGCTGCGGGAGCAGCCCGCCGAGCTTCCCGAGATCGCGGAGCCCGAGATCGTGCGGCACTACAACCGGATCTCGCGGCGGAACTTCGATCTCGACACCGGCTTCTATCCGCTCGGCTCGTGCACGATGAAGCACAACCCGCGTCTCAACGAGCGGGTCGCGGCCCTGCCCGGACACGCGCGCCTGCACCCGGCGCAGGAGCCAAAGCGCGCCCAGGGCGCCCTCGAGCTCATGTGGCTGCTCCAGCAGTCCCTCTCGGAGATCTGCGGCCTTCCTCACGTCAGCCTCCAGCCTTCGGCGGGCTCGCACGGCGAGCTCGCCGGGCTTCTGCTCACCCGTGCGTACCACGCGGACCGAGGCGAGAGCCGGACCAAGGTGCTCACGCCGGACACGGCCCACGGCACGAACCCGGCCACCGTGACGATGGCCGGCTACGAGGTGGTGAAGCTCGCCTCGAATGAGAAGGGCGGCATTGACCTGGATGACCTGCGCGCGAAGGCCGATGGCGACACCGCCTGCCTGATGCTCACCAACCCCAACACGCTCGGGTTGTTCGACGAGAACATCGAGGAGATCGCCTCGATCGTGCACGAGGCCGGCGGCACGCTCTACTACGACGGCGCCAACCTGAACGCGATCATGGGCCACTCGCGGCCGGGCGACATGGGCTTCGACATCGTCCACGTCAACCTGCACAAGTCCTTTTCGCAGCCGCATGGCGGCGGTGGCCCGGGCGCCGGGCCAATCGCCTGCTCGGACCGGATCGAGCCCTTCCTCCCGCGCCCGCAGGTGATCCGCCGTGAGCCGCAGAACGGGGGAGAGCCGTCCTTCGATCTCGATTTCGACCGCCCGAAGTCGATCGGCCGCCTGCGCGGCTTCCAGGGCAACTTCGGCGTCTTCGTGCGCTCCTACGCCTACATCCTCAGTCTGGGCGGCGACGGCCTCCAGGAGGCCTCTGAGACCGCCGTGCTGAACGCCAACTACCTGCTCGCCAAGCTGAGCGAGGGGAGGGCCGGCACCTACACGCCGGTCGCCTTTGAGAACCGCCCGATGCACGAGTTCGTCCTCTCCGGGGAACCCGCGAAGAAGGAACTCGGCATCAGGACGCTCGACATCGCGAAGCGGCTGCTCGACCACGGCATGCACCCGCCCACGGTCTACTTCCCGCTCCTGGTCGACGAGGCCCTGATGGTCGAGCCGACGGAGACCGAGACCCGGGAGACCCTGGACGCGTTCGCCGAAGCGATCGATTCGATCCTCGCGGAGGCCGCTGAGGATCCCGGAATCGCTCAGGGCGCTCCCTACACCACCCCGGTCCGCCGCCTCGACGAGGTCGCGGCAAACCGGAATCCGGTCGTCCGCCAGCCGCTCTGAGGTGCCGCGAGGCGCCGACAGCCCCTAGGTGCTCGGCTGCCGGCGCCCCGTGACCCGGAGCGCTAGCCCTTGACGGTCTTGATTCCTGGGACCTTCAGCGCCGTGATCTCTGCGTGATTCACATCGGCCGCCGCGCTCGAGGAGCAGGTGAGCTGGGCGGTCGTGGACGCCTTGGCCTGGCCCGAAACCTCCATCGCCACGCTGCTCTGCGCGGAGATCGTGCCGGTGCCGGTGAACGTGTCGGATTGGTCCTGAGCGACGCCGTTCAGCCGCAGGAAGCAGCTGATGTTCGCGCCGGTGGCGTTCTGCCGCACATCGAACGTCGACCGGATGTCATAGGCGCCCTGACCGAGGCTGAGCGTGCCGAGCACCGTCTGCGATGGGCTCAGGGCCTTGACGCCGGAGATCGACAGCTGCGTGACGTTGGTCTTCTTCGCGATCGTCTTGTTGACCTTCTTGGCCGTCACTCCCTTGGACGACCCGGCGATCACCGGGGTGACGAGCAGGGCGGCCGCGAGGATGGCGGCGAGGACCGTCGGAATCGCCCAGCGCCCCGCGCCTCTCTTCAAATGAGACATGAATCCCTCCTTCGATTTGCCGCGCCCGGACGCGGGCGCACGAAAGGGCACCTTGCCAGGAGCCCCGGAGGGCAATCGGGGCCGCGCTATTCGGTCTCGAGCTCGCCGAGGTCCGGCAGCTTCTGCCTGATGGAGAGGACCGGCTCGAACAGGTCGCCCTCCTTGTCGACCCGCTTGATCGCGGCCGGGATCTCGAAACGGAGCTTCTCGGCGGAGCGCTTGTTCTTCGCCGCCCGCTCGACCTCCCGCCAGTGCAGCGGGATCGAGGCCGTCGGGTACTCGCGGGCCCGCAGCGAGTAAACGGCGATCGTCGTCTTCTTCTGGTGGTTCTGGCTCCAGTCGACGAAGACCTTGCCGCGGCGGTCGACCTTGGCCATCTTCGAGACGACCTCCTTGGGAGTCTGCTTCTCCAGCAGCTGCGCGACCGCCTTGGCGAACGGGCTCGTCTCCTCGTACGTCACCTTGGTGTTGAGCGGGAAGTAGACCTGGACGCCCTTGCCGCCCGAGACCTTCGGGTAGCCGTCGAGGCCGAATGCGCCGAACAGGTCACGTACGCGCAGGGCGACCTTGCAGCACTCGACCAGGCCCGCTGGGGCGCCAGGGTCGAGGTCGAAGGCGAGCACCGTCGGCTGCTCCATGCGCCTCGACTTGGAGAGGGAGGGGTGAAGCTCCAACGCGGCGAGCTGGGCCATCCAGATCAAGGTCGGTCGGTTCTCGCAGAGGCAGAAGTCGATCTCCCCGGCGCGGCGATCGACGTAGATCGGGGTCGTCTTCACCCAATCGGGTCGATGCTTCGGGCAGTTCTTCTCGAAGAACGACGTCTGGGGCTTGCCCACTCCCTCGGGGAAGCGGCGAAGGGTCAGCGGGCGGCCCTTCAGGTGGGGGATGAGCAGGTCGGCGACCCGGGCGTAGTAGTCGATCACCTCCGCCTTGGTCGTCTCGGTCTTCGGGTAGAGGACCTTGTCGAGGTTGGTCAGCTTGACCTTGCGCCGGCCAATCGTGACTTCGGTGCCCTTGGCTATGCCTTGGCCTTCTTCGATCCGGCGGCGGTTTTCCTGGCTGCCGACTTCGTGCTGGACTTGCGGCCGTTGCTGGAGCTCTTCGCCTTGGAGCCGGAGCTCTTCGAGCGGGAGGTGGACTTCGCCTTCGGCTTGGCCTTCGAGGTGGGCTTCGAGTTGGACTTTGACGTCGACTTCGAGGTCGATTTCGACTTGGACGCCTTGCCATCGGTCTCCGCCTCCTCGCCGCGAACCGCGTTGAGGCTCTCCTCGAGTGCGGCCATCAGGTCCGGAGCCTTGGTCGGCTTCGGCTCCTCGCTCGGGGCGCTGACGACCTCCTTGCCGGCGGCTTTTTGTTGGAGCAGGTCGAGCAGCTCCTCGCGGTACTCGTCGCGGTAGCTGTCGGGGTCGAAGTCGCTGGTGAGGGACTCGATCAGCTGGGTGGCCATCTCGAGCTCGCGCTTCTCGGGCTTCTTCGGCTTCGCGTCCTCGAAGACGTCGTCGAGGTCCTTGGGGGAGGTGACCTCGTCGTGGAAGCGCATCGTGGTCAGGGTGAGGACGTCCTCCAGCGGGCGGATCGCCGCGAGGTGCTCCTTGTTGCGGAGCACGAAGCGGGCGACGGCGACCTTGCGCGCATCCGTCATCGCCTGGACGAGCAGCGAGTACGCGCGCTCCGCGCCCTTGTCCGGCCCGAGGTAGTAGGGCTGCTCGAAGTAGATGGGGTCGATGTCGTCGAGGTCGACGAAGTCCTGGATCTCGATCGCCCGGGTCCTCTTGGGATCGAGCTCGGAGAGCTCGTCGCGGCTCAGGACCACGTACTGGTCAGGCGCGTACTCGTAGCCCTTGACGATCTTCTCGTAGGGAACCTCCTTGCCGTCGGACTCCGCGACGCGCTTGTGCTTGACGCGCGAGCTGTCGCTCTCGCGCAGCTCACGGAAGCGCACGGTCTGCTTGGAGACCGCGCTGTAGAGCTTCACGGGCACGTTCAGCAGCCCGAAGCTGATCGATCCACTCCATATGGCCCTAGCCACGCTCAATCACCTCGATCCGAATCCTTCGACATAGCTGAGACTACCCCTGGGCTCCCACCGGCAATCGGGCGCAACCTTGCGTCCCATGTCTGTAGTGACCGGGCTGAGGTTGGAAAGTAATCGGTCGCGGCCCGGTGGCCACCCCCAAACGCTTCTCAGTGGGCTAGCCGGCCGCTACTGCTTTGCATGGAAAGCAGCTGTCTCCGCGGGATACTGCCTGGGCGATGTCGGAGGAAAACGTGGAGATCGTGCGCAAGCTGTCCGACGCGGTCAAGGAAGCCCTTGACAGTGCCGATCCCGGCGCGTGGTTCGAGTCAGAATACGTCGCTGAGGACTATGAATGGGTTCTTGGCCCCGGATTGGCCATCGAAAAAACGGTGTATCGGGGTCGAGAAGGGTTTATCGAGTTCTTCAACAACTTCACCCAGGACTTCGAGGACTGGTCAGGGCGCGCTGAACGCTTCATTGACGCGGGCGACGACCGGGTAGTGATCATTTATCGCCAGCAGGCGACCGGCAAAGTCAGCGGCGCACAGGTTGACTGGCAGATGGGCCAGGTCTCGGAGCTGGAGGACGGGCGTGTAATTCGTACGTGGAATTACGCCACGCCGGAGGAAGCCCTCGAAGCCGCCGGTCTCTCCGAATAACCGCTTTGGACGAGAAGCGGCAGCTTTCGGTCGCGGCCCCACGGGCCTCGGCCGGGCCGCGATTGACAGCCGGCGCCATCCGGCGCTAGTTTCGGTCTCGGAACGGCGCGGCGAATCGTCGGCGCCCAATGGCTAGTCAGGGGAAGGGCAGCGTCAGATGGGAAAGCTCGGCCGGTCTCTTCATTCGAGTGTCTCCGCGGCGATAGTCGTGGCCGCAACGCTCCTGGTACCGAATCTGGCGATGGCTGGAACCCTCGATCAGCAGCAACCCACCGTCACCTCCATGGCGTTGAACGCTCACTCGATGCAGAGCGTCGCCCAAACCTTCACCGCGGGCCTGACCGGCAAGCTCGACCAGGTCGATCTGAACGTCAATAAGAGCGGCACTCCCCCGGTTCCACTGACTGTCGAGCTTCGAGGTGTCTCGGCTGGCCTCCCTGGCAGTGCGGTCCTTGCCAGCCAGACCGTTCTGGCCTCAAGCGTTGTAGCGTTTCCCGGCTCTGGCTGGGTGTCGTTCGCCTTTCCCACGCCCGGGTCGGTGACCGCCGGGACTCAGTACGCGATAGTCGCCCAGAGCGCCGCCGTGTTCCCCGACACCTACGCCTGGAGCCAGGGCACCGGCACCGACCCATATGCGGGAGGGGCGGCGTACTTCGCCTCTTCGTCACCTCCCACAACCGCCTGGATGCCTGTTCCTATCGGACCACCCGACTTTGCATTCAAGACCTACGTGGTGCCCGGACCGCCACAGACCCCGACCGGCGCGACCCCTGCGACTGGGCAGCGCGCCGCTGCCCTCAAGAAGTGCAAGAAGCGCGCTCGCAAGAACAACTGGTCGCACAAGCGCCTCAGGAAGTGCAAGAAGAGGGCGAACCTGTTGCCCGTGTAGCTGACTACTGCTTTGGACGAGAAGCGGCGGATCGCTCTCGGACCGCTCTGCGGCTATTGTGGCTCCGGGACGAAGTGGAAGACTTCGCGCCGGCCGGGGGCTACTGAGGGAGCAGCATGCGCTGCAGCGCGCAGGTCGTCTTCGCTCCGAACCAGGTGGGACCGATCGTCGGGGACCTGGAGGGCGACCGCTCGGGCGAAAATGGGACCCTGGCGGAGGCGGAGATCAGCGGATATGGCGTCGCCGCGCCGAAGAAGAAGTGCAAGAAACAAAAGCATCGCGCTGCATCAGCCAAGAAGCACTGCAAGAAACCGCACTAGCGCGACACCCCACTGAGAAGCGATGGGGTGTGGCCGCTAGTACTCCTTCACCACCTCACGGGGGTCCTTGTCGTCCCGCATGCCCTTGAAGGCGGGCTGGCGGAGGGTTCCCTGGTTCGTCCACTCCGTCCAGGAGACCTCGCAGAAGAGCTCCGGCTCGCACCAGACGGCGAAACGAGCTTTCGGGCCGGTCGGGGCGCCGATGCCGAACGGGCTGTCGGGACGCTCTCGCTTGCGGAGCTCCTTCGTCAGGAACTGGAGGTCGCTCTCCTTCAGGCCCGAGCCGACGGCGCCCGCGAAGTGCAGGGTCTGGCGCTGCCCCTTGCGCAGCTCGGAGCGCCGCCTGTCGTAGTAGCCGACCAGCACCGACCCGACCCGCTTCGCCCGGCTGCCCTCGCCCGGGATATAGCCGCCGATCACGAACTCCTGGCGCTTCCAAACCCTGGTCTTGATCCATTCCCCGGTCCGCTTGCCGGGCCGGTAGGGGCTGTCGGTTCGCTTGGAGACGATGCCCTCGAGTCCCTGGCGGCGCGCGGCCTCGAGCAGGTCGGCACCCCCGTCGAGCCGATGGGCGGGAGTCCGCCACCGCGGGCCGTCCAGGCCGAGCCCCTCGAGCAGCTCGCGGCGCTCCAGGTAGGGCAGCTCGCGGACGTTGCCGCCATCCAGGTGCAGCAGGTCGAAGATCACGTAGTCGACTGGCTGCTGGTTCATCCTCGCCCTGACGGCTGCCGGCGAGGTCAGGCCCATTCGGCTCTGGATCAACTGGAAGCGGGGGCGGCCTTCGTCGTCCAGCGCGACGACCTCGCCATCGAGGATCGCCGAGTGGTCGCCGAGCGACTCCGCGATCGCCTCGAGCTCCGGATAGCGCACGCTGACGTCCTCCTGCCGGCGGCTCAGCATCGACCAGTGCCCGCGGCGCGCATAGCCGAGCGCCCGGATCCCGTCCCACTTCACCTCGTACGCCCACTCCCCGGAGTCCGACTCCGGGACTACGCCGGGCTTGGCGAGCATCGGCTCGATTCGACTCGGAAAGCGTTCCTTTGGCACGGCACCGATTATGCGGGCCGATTTAGAACCGAGTCGGATAATCGGTTCGTGCTCTTCGAGGTCGAGGACGTCAGCTACTCACGAGCGGGGAAGCTCGTGCTGCGGGACCTCAGCGCCCGTCTTCCGGTGGGCGCCAGCTCGATCGTCGGCCCGTCGGGAAGCGGCAAGTCGACGCTCCTGAGGTTGCTGAATCGGCTCGCGGACCCGGAGGAGGGAAGGGTCGTCTACGAGGGCAAGGACGTCCGGGAGCTCGATCCGCTGGCGCTCCGCCGCGAGGTCTGCCTCGTCCCCCAGCTTCCGGCGCTGATCGAAGGCACGGTCCACGACAACGTCGCCTACGGACCGCGCCTCGCAGGGCACAGCTTCGACGCGCGGAGCTGTCTCGAGCTGGCCGGCCTCGACCCTGCGTTCGAGGATCGCGACGCCGCCAAGCTCTCCGTTGGCGAGCAGCAGCGCGTCATGCTGGCGCGGGCCCTTGCTCTCGACCCGCGGGTCCTGCTCCTTGACGAGCCCACCTCGGCGCTGGACCGGATTGCCCGCGACGCGGTCGAGGCGACGCTCCAGGGCCTGCGCGCGCGGACGGCGATCTCGACCGTGACCGTCACGCACGACATGGAGCAGGCGCGGCGGCTCGCCGACTACGTCGTGCGGATCGAGAACGGGAGCGCGAGTGCCCAGGGGCCGATCGCCGAGGTCCTCGACCAGGAGGTCGAGCCCGCGATCGCCACCGCCGAGGACACCACATGACGCCGATCTTCGCCGCATCCTCGATCCACGTCACCGTCGGCGAGGTTGCCGCGGCACTTGCACTGGTCGCGATCGCGGCGATCGCCTCGCGCGCCTGGCACGCGGGACTCGAGGAGGACATCGGCATCGCCGTGGTTCGCTCCCTCATCCAGCTGACGGCGATCGGCTACGTGATCACCCTGATCTTCGACCAGGACTCGGGTCTTCTCGTGCTCGCCCTGATCACCGTGATGGTCGTCTTCGGTGCGTTCACCGCCCGCCATCGCGCCAAGTACGTCCCGAACGCGTTCTGGCCGCTGCTCATCGCGCTCGCCGTGGCGGCGGCCGCGACGCTGGGCTTGGTGATCGCCCTGGGCATCTTCCCGGCGACCCCGCGCTATCTGGTTCCAGTGGGGGGCATGGTGATCGGCAACTCGATGACGTCGGCGGCGGTGGCCCTCAACCGGCTCGGGGAGGATGTCCACGATCAGTCGCGCAAGATCGAGGCGACGCTGGCCCTCGGCGCGACGTCGTCACAGGCGGTCACACCTCTGGTCCAGCGCAGCCTCCGCTCGGGGATGATCACGCTGGTCGACTCGACGAAGACCACCGGCCTGATCTTCTTCCCCGGGACGATGGTGGGAATGCTGCTCGCCGGGGCGAATCCGACGGACGCCGTCCGGCTTCAGCTGATTCTTCTCTACGTGCTGCTCGGCGCCGTCTCGATCGCCGCCCTGGTGTCGATCACCCTGGCGCGGCGGAACTTCTTCACGCCCGCGCATCAGCTGCGCGAGCCTCCCGAGCCCTAGGCGCCTGGGGCCTTCGGCGCCTTCGGATAGATGAATCTGTGGCCGAGCAGCTCGGCCACCGTGACGAACTTGTAGCCGCGGTGGCGAAAGTGGGAGAGGATCGAGGGCAGGGCGGCGATGGTCTCGCTGCGGTTGCCGCCGCCGTCGTGCATGACCACGATCGAGCCGTTGTGTGCGTTCGAGATGACGTTGGAGACGATCGCGCCGACGCCCGGGGTGGCCCAGTCGCGCGGGTCGACGTCCCAGTTGACGGTGGTCATGTGCAGCGCGTGGGCACGGGAGATCAGGCCGCTGTTGACGTTGCCGTCGGGCGGACGGAAGTCGCAGGGCCTGAACCCGGTGGCGCGGCGAATCAAGCGGTTCGTCTCGTGGAGCGAGCCGCTCGACGGGTCGGCCTCGTGGTGCAGCGAGTGATTGCCGATCTCGTTTCCCTGTCTGAGGATCTTCTTCATGACGTCGGCGCGCCCCGGCGTCTCCTGGCCGATCTCGAAGAAGGTCGCATGGGAGTCGAAGCGCCGCAGGACCCGCAGCACCCCGGACGTGTAGTCGCTCGGCCCGTCGTCGAATCCGATCGCGATCCGTTTGCGGCCGCGGGGGCCGTTCGTGGCGAAGGATCGGCCGCCGTGCGTGCAGCCCGTCGGGGCCACGGGCCCGGCTCCATCGTTGCGAGGCCGTCCGGGAGCAGGGCGGCGCGCCCCGGCACTCGCGCCTGAGGCTGCGAGGAGGGTCAAGGACGCCACCGCAATGAGAATCAGCCGGCCCTGCATCGGACGGCCCAAGTCTCGCGCCTCTGGCGTCTGGGCGCAAGGGCCGGTCGACCCTCCTCGGTAGGCTCGGTATCAGTGGAGGACGAGGGCCGACGCCTGCGCTTCACCATAATCGCGACGATCCTGGGGTCGATCGTCGTCTTCCTCGATGCGACTGTGGTGAACGTCGCCCTGCCCGTGATCAGCGACGATCTGGGCACGGGCCTGGCGGACCAGCAGTGGGTCGTCGAGGCCTATCTGCTCGGGCTCGTCGCCCTTCTGCTCGTCGGGGGCTCGCTGGGCGACCAGTTCGGCCGACGGCGGATCTTCATCCTCGGTCTCGGCCTGTTCGGCGTCACCTCGATCCTCTGCGGCATCGCGCCGAGCAGCGGGGTTCTGATCGCCGCGCGCGGCCTGCAGGGGTTCGCCGGCGCCCTGCTGGTGCCGGGATCCCTGGCGATCCTCGCGGCCACCTTCGAGGGCGCCGAGCGCGGCAAGGCGGTCGGCACCTGGACCGCCTGGACCGGGATCGCGACGGTGATCGGGCCCGCCGGCGGCGGCGCGCTGATCGAGGCGATCTCCTGGCGCGCGATCTTCCTGGTCAACGTGCCGCTGATCCTGCTGACGATGTGGTTCGCGCAACGTTTCGTGAGCGAGAGCGTCGATCCCGATGCCGATCGCCACGTCGACTGGCTCGGGATCTTGACCTCCGCGGTGGGCCTCGGCCTGCCGGTGTTTGCGTTGATCCAGCAGCCCACCCATGGCTGGGGCGATCCCATGGTCTACGTGCCCCTGATCGCGGGCATCGCCATCTTCTCTTTCTTCATCTTCTGGGAATCGCGCTACAGCCACGCGATGCTCGACCTCAGTCTCTTCAAGGTCCGTAACTTCGCGATCACGAACATCGAGACGCTGGTCGTCTACGCCGGGCTGTTCGGCGCGTTCTTCTTCATCACCCTGTTCCTCCAGCAGACCGCCGGCTACTCGCCGATTGGCGCCGGCCTCGCGACGACGCCCGTATCGCTGGTCATGTTCGTCCTCTCCCCGCGCTTCGGGAAGATGTCGACCGGGATCGGGCCGCGGATGCCGATGGCGATCGGACCGATCGTCGGAGGGATCGGGCTGATCCTGCTGATGCGAGTCGGCTCGGACCCCAACTACCTCTCTGAGGTGCTTCCGGCGCTTCTGGTCTTCGGCGTCGGCCTCTCCGCCACTGTCGCGCCCCTGACCGCCACCGCCCTCAATTCGGTCGAGGAGCGCCACGTCGGGATCGCCTCCGGCATCAACAACGGGGTCTCCAGGGTTGCGGGTCTGCTCGCCATCGCCATCCTCGGGGCCCTGATCGCCGGCAAGTTCACCACGACCATCGACACCAATCTGGCCGGCAAGCCGCTCTCGCCCCAGGCCGAGCGCGCGGTCAGCAAGGCGAAGGACAAGCCGCTAGGCACGGCGGACACCGCCGACCTCGCGGCCGTCGAGGCGACGACAGTCGACGACGCCGTGACCAATGCCTCGACCGACTCGTTCCATCTCGGTGTCCTGGTCGGTGGCCTGCTGATGATCGTGGGTGGGGTGATCGCCGGCATCGGCCTGCGCAATCCGAGCCGGACGAACGAGTACGAGGGGCCCAGGGCGGCGACAGCCGGCGAATGCGCCCATTGCCCGGAGCATCTCGACGGCACGCCGCGGCGCGAGAAGGAGCACGAACCCGCGGTCGAACCGGCATAGGCTGCCGGCATGGCCGATCTTCATCCCGAGGCCCGCAAGCTGATCGAGTCGGGCCGTCTCGCCCACATGGTCACGCTCAACCCCGATGGCGGCCCTCAGGTGAGCTGCGTCTGGATCGGCTTGGATGGCGACGACATCGTCAGCGCCCATCTGCCCCGCAATCAGAAGGTGAAGAACGTGGAGCGTGACGGGCGCGTCGCGATCTCGATCGAGACGGACACCGTCAGCGACATGGGGCTGATCGAGTATTTGGTCGTCCGCGGTACGGCCCGCGTGGAGGAGGGGGGCGCGGCGGTGCTGCTTCAGCGGCTGGCGCACACCTACCTCGGGCCTGACGTGAAGTTTCCGCCCATGGACGACCCGCCCGCCGGCTACGTCATCCGAACGACTCCCGAGACGGTCGGCGGGGTCGGGCCCTGGACGGGCAAGGGAGTCTGACCCTGACCTTCCTATAGTCCTGCGCCGTGCGCATCTTCAGCGGCATCCAGCCGACAGGGCGAAAGCACCTCGGTAACTACATCGGGGCCATCCGCCAGTACGTCGACGGCCAGGACCGGGGCAATCCGGCGATCTACTGCATCGTCGACCTCCACGCGCTCACGGTGCCCTGGGACCCCGCTGTCCTGCGCGAGAGCGTCTACGACACCGCCGCGATCCTGCTCGCCGCCGGCCTCGACCCCGAGCGCTGCATCCTCTTCCGCCAGTCCGACGTCCGCGAGCACACCGAGCTCACCTGGTACCTCGCCGCTGTGACCGCCCACGGCGACCTTAACCGGATGACGCAGTTCAAGGACAAGTCGGCGAAGCAGCGCGAGCTCGTCTCCGCCGGGCTCTTCTTCTATCCGGTGCTGATGGCTGCGGACGTCCTCGCCTACCGCGGCCAGGAGGTTCCCGTGGGGCACGACCAGCTTCAGCACGTCGAGCTGATGCGCGAGATCGCGCGGCGCTTCAACGAGCGCTTCGGCGAGATCCTGCTCGTGCCGGACGCGCGCACCCCCGAGGTCGGCGCCCGGATCATGGATTTGCAGGAGCCGACGAACAAGATGTCCACCACCGGCGGCAACCCGCAGGGGACCGTGCTGGTGCTCGACGACCCGAAAACGGTCACCAAGAAGATCAAGAGCGCCGTCACGGATTCTGGCTCCGAGGTGAAGCGGGGCGACGGCAAGGAGGGGATCGCGAACCTGATCGAGATCCTCGCCGTGGCGCGCGGGACGAGCGAGGAGGAGATCGAGCGCGAGTTCGAGGGCTCGGGCTACGGCGACTTCAAGGCCGCGGTGGCGGAGGCCGTCGTCGAATACCTTGCGCCGGTCCGCGAGCGCTACGAGGAGCTGCGCCCGGACGAGGCCGCGCTCGAGGATGTTCTCGCGGCGGGCGCGGAGAAGGCGCGGGGGATCGCCGCGGAGACGCTGGCAGATGTCCGCTCCGCCATCGGGGTCGGTCCGGCCTGACCTGGGTTTACTGTTTCGCGCGTGACCTCGGTCTCCGAGCTCGATCTCGACCTGGACGTATTCCAGGGCCCGTTCGACCTGCTGCTCGCCGTCCTCCTGCGCGAGGAGATCTCGCTGTCCGAAGTCCCGCTCGGCGAGATCGTGGTCGCCTATGTCGACCACATGGGTGAGGACGGCGAGCTCACGCTCGACCTCGAGGCGGTCACCGAGTTCCTGGTCCTGATCGCCGCACTCTGCGAGCTGAAGTCGCGCCTCCTGTTGCCGACGGAGGAGGGGGACGAGGAGCTCGGGCCTCAGGAGGCCGCGGACGAGCTGCTCGCGCGGATGCTCGAGTACCGCCGCTACAGCGAGGCCGCGCAGATGCTCAGCGAGCGGCTGGAGCGGGAGGGGGGAGTGCTCTACCGCTCGGCTCCCCTGCCGGCTGAGCTGCGCCGCGCGGCGCTCGAGGCGGCGACCAAGGTCTATGAGCCCGATCGCGTGGGGGTCGCCCTCGGTGACCTGCTCACGATTCCGCCCGCGCCCGACACTCGCCACATCCGCACCACGGTCACGCTCCAACGCCGGCTCGGCGTCGTCCGGGACCTGCTGCGCATGCGCAAGACGCTCGACTTCGACGAGACCTTCGGCAAGGAGGACCGCTTCACCCAGGCGGTCACGCTCTTCGCCCTGCTCGAGCTCTATCGCCGGGGCGAGGCGACCTGGACGCAGACGGAGACCTTCGGCCGGATCGAGGTGCATGCGCAGTGACCGCTGACGGCTTGGCACAGACGATCGAGGCGCTGCTCTTCCTCTCGCCGGACCCGGTCTCGGCCGCAGAGCTCGCCGAGGCGATCGAGGTGGATGAGGAGGGCGTCGCTGCGGCGCTCGACGACCTTGAGCGCAGCCTCAACGACGACGGGCGAGGCGTGCAGCTCCGCCGGGTCGCCGGCGGCTATGCGCTCGCGGCGGTTCCGGATGCCGAGGGCGCGGCGCGGCGCCTGCTTGCGAAGCCCCGCACGCCGCCGCTCACCCAGGCCCAGGCCGAGGTGCTCGCGATCGTCGCCTACCTGCAGCCGGTGTCGCGACCCGAGGTCGCCCGGATCCGCGGGGTCTCCTCGGACTCCGCCGTCGCTTCTCTGACCGAGCGCGGGATGATCGAGGAGCGGGGGCGGACTCAGTTCGGCGCGGTGACCTACGGGACGACCCCGTTGTTCGAGAAGCTCTTCGGTCTCTCCGGGGTCGACG
This sequence comes from uncultured Solirubrobacterales bacterium, assembly GCA_963743575.1. Classification (GTDB taxonomy): domain Bacteria; phylum Actinomycetota; class Thermoleophilia; order Solirubrobacterales; family 70-9; genus DASUPK01. Next base: position 58,323 of record CAVUQC010000002.1, read on the forward strand.
CGCTGCCCGATCCCGCGCAGTTCGACCCGACTCCCGAGGACGAGCGCGAGCTGCGCGAGCGCCTGCTGAAGGCGGGTGAACAGCGGGTCGAGTGAGGGGCTGGCTGGCAGCCGGTCTCGCGCTGGCGGCGCTCGCGGCGGGGACGGCGGCGGGCGCGTCGGCCGAGCGGGTGGCGGGGACGGCGAGCCAGCAGGTGCTCGTCGGGCGGTCCGTCCAGAAGCGGCCGATCGAGGCCGTGCAGATCGGCGACCCGCAGGGCTCCCGGGTAGCGCTGGTCGTCGGGGTGATCCACGGGGACGAGCCCGGGGGGCTGCGCATTCTCGGCGCGATCAAGCGGCGCGCCGCCGATGAGCGGGCGGGGCTGCAGGGCACGCAACTCTGGGCGATCGAGACGGTTAATCCCGATGGGCTCGGGGCACACACCCGCAAGAACGCGCACGGGGTGGACCTGAACCGGAATTACCCCTTCCGATGGAGAGACGGCATCTCACATTCCAACGGCTACTACCCGGGCCCGCGACCGGCCTCCGAGCCGGAGACACGGGCCATGATGGCGTTCGTCCGCCGGATCAATCCCGACCTGTCGATCTGGTACCACCAGCCGTGGGGAGCGGTCCTGGCCTGCCGGGGCAGACCGCCGATCGCGGCGGAGTACGCCAAGCTGGTCGGCATGCGCACCAGCTGCAGGGGCAAGGGCCTGCACGGCACGGCGATCACCTGGGAGATGCACGCCTTCCCGGGCAGCACCGCCTTCGTGGTCGAGATGCCCCCCGGGAGGGTCGGGGCCGACACGGCCGATCGCCAGGCGCGGGCAGCCCTGACCGTCGCGGAGGGCCGCTGAGATGACCCGCGTCCTCATCGCGCTGGCGGCGCTCGTCGCCACGATCGCAGCGGGCACGGGATCCGGCGCCGGGGCCCAGCCGCCCGCCGCCACGATCTCCGCGGCCCCCAAGCCCCCAATCCACAAGATGCTGATCCCCTACCCGAAGAAGCGGAAGCGGGAGATGGCGGCCTACTCCAAGCACCACTACGGCCAGTACAAGTGGCGCCTCAACAACCCACAAACGATCGTCATCCACTACGCCGTCGCGGGCAGCATCAGCTCGATCTTCAACACCTTCAGAACCGACCGGCCCGACGTCGAGTTCCATGAGCTGCCCAACGTCTGCTCCCATTTCGCCGTATCCGCTTCGGGCGCGGCCTACAAGTTTGTGCCACCGACGATTCGCTGCCGCCACACCGTCGGCCTCAACTGGACCGCGATCGGGGTCGAGCATGTTGGCTTCTCCGACCAGGACATCCTCGGCCGCCCGGTGCAGCTCAATGGCTCGCTTCACCTCGTGCAGTGGCTCCGCTGCCGCTTCGGCATTCCGGTCAGCCAGGTGATCGGGCACAACGAGAGCCTCTCCTCGCCCTTCTACAAGGAGCTCGACCCGCGCTTCCAGGGCCAGACCCACGGCGACTGGACCCACTCCGACATGCAGATCTACCGGTCCGACCTGAGCAAGCTCGGCTCCTGCTGAGGGCCGCCGCCACAATGGCGGCATGAGGCTCGCCAAATACCTAGCCCATGCCGGTGTCGCATCCCGGCGGGCGGCGGAGAACCTGATCGGCGCCGGCGAGGTCCGAGTGGATGGCGAGGTGGTGACCGACCCGGCGCGGGACGTGGGTGAGAGCTCGGACGTGCGCGTGAGCGGGCGGCCCGTCGCCCCCGAGCCACGCGAGGTCTGGGCGGTCAACAAGCCCGCCGGTGTGGTCTCGACTGCCCGCGAGCCGGGACCGCGCCGCGCGGTCACGGAGCTGGTCGCCTCCGACCGGCGGCTCTATCCCGTGGGCCGTCTCGACGCCGACTCGACCGGGCTGATCCTGCTCACCAACGATGGCGAGCTCGCCAATCGGCTGACACATCCTCGCTACGGCGTGGCGAAGACCTACCGCATTCGGCTCGTCCGCCCCCCGTCGGATCGCGACCTGGACCGGCTCCGCAGCGGTGTCCGGCTCGAGGACGGGCCGACGGCTCCGGCCGATGTCGGCCGCCGGGGCGAGCGGGAGATCGAGGTGACTCTCCGCGAGGGCCGCAAGCGGCAGGTCCGCCGCATGGCCGAGGCGGTCGGCAATGAGGTCGAGTGGCTCAGGCGCATCAGGATCGGCCCGCTGAAGCTCGGGAACCTCCGCCAGGGGGAGGCCCGGAGGCTCGAGGAGGGGGAGGTTGCCGCGCTCTGGGAAGATTCCGCGTCATGAGCGATGAGATGAGGCTGTGGGCGGTTCGCGGGGCCACCAAGGCGCCAAGCAACAACCCGGACACGATCGTCCAGGCGACCGAGGAATTGATGACGGAGCTGATCGCCCGGAACGACCTCTCGATCGACCGGATGGTGAGCTGCATCTTCACCTCGACCCATGACCTGAATGCCGAGTTCCCGGCGGTGGCGGCGCGCAAGCTCGGGCTTGACTCCGTGCCGCTGCTCTGCGCCCAGGAGATCGACGTGCCGAACGCGATGCGGTCGGTGATCCGGGTGCTGCTGCACTACTACGGGCCGGCGGATCACAGCCCGGCGCACGCCTACCTCGGCGAGGCCCAGGAGCTCCGCTCGGATCTGAAGGCGGCCCAATAGCCCTCGAGATCCGCGAGGCCACCCCAGAGGACACGGCGGCGATCGTCGCGGTGACCGTTGCGGGCTGGCGCGCCGGATATCGCGACATCGTCTCGCCCGAGCGGCTGGCGAGCCTGCCTGAGGACCGCTGGCGACACGAGATCGGCGTGGGGTTGCGCCGGCCGGTGGACGACGCCTTCACCCACATCGCCGAGATCGACGGCGAATTCGCCGGCTACGCCTACGTCGCGGCTCCGGGGAAGGACCCCGACCTGGACCGCAGGGTCGCTGAGCTCGGAGCGCTCTACGTGGACCCGGCGCACTGGCGAAGGGGGGCGGGGGAGGCTCTCGTCAAAGCCACCCTGGAGCGCCTCGCGGCCACGCCGTACCTCGAGGTGGTGCTCTGGACCTTTGCCGAGAACGCGCCCGCCATCGCCCTGTATGAGCGCCACGGCTGGCGCCGGGACGGCGCCGAGAAGATGCATGCGCGCTCGGGTGAGCCCGCCGTCCGGTTCAGGCGACCCGTCACAATGGACGCGCAATGACGGTCACCTTCGCTGAGAAGCTCTCGCGGATCCCGCACTACGAGCCGGGCACCTCGCTCGAGGACGCCAAGGCCAAGGCGGAGACGGCCGACGCCGTCAAGCTCGCCTCGAACGAGTCTCCCTACCCGCCCCATCCGGACGTGGTGGACGCCGTGGTCCGGGCGGCCGCGGAGTCCAATCGCTATCCGGATCCCGAGGCGCGCGCCCTCCGCCGGGCGATCGCGGACCATCACGAGACAGATCCTGCTCGGATCGCGGTCTCGAACGGCTCCTGCGAGATCCTGCTCGCCGCCTCGCTGGCGCTCTGCGAGCCCGGCGACGAGATCCTCTACGCCTGGCCCGCGTTCTCCATGTACCCACACCTGCCGGCGCTCTCCGGGGCGCGGGAGATCCAGGTGCCGCTTGCCCACGGCTACATGCACGACCTCGACGCCATGCTCGAGGAGGTCACGGCGGCGACACAGCTGCTGATCGTCTGCAACCCCAACAACCCGACCGGCACCCACCTGCCGGCTGAGCGGATCGGCGCGTTCGTCGAGAGCGTTCCCTCCCGGACGACGATCATCGTGGACGAGGCCTACGTCGAGTACCAGACGACCGATGACCCGGACGCGACGGTCGATCTGCTTGCCAAGCACCCGAACGTCGTCCTGCTTCGCACCTTCAGCAAGACGCACGGACTCGCCGGGATGCGCGTCGGCTACGCGCTCTGCTCGCCTCAGTTCAGGGCGGCGGTGGACGCGGTTCGCCAGCCCTTCAGCGTCAACGCACTCGCGCAGGCCGCGGCGGCGGAGGCGATCCGCCACCAGGACGATGTCGCTGACCGGGTCGAGAGGAACCTGATGGAGCGCGTCTTCGTGGAGGACGCCCTGCACGAGCTGGGCTTCACGACCGCCGAGTCTCAGACGAACTTCGCCTGGATCGAGCTGGGCGATCTCGACGAGGGGGAGGTGGTCGCTGCCCTGGGCAGGGCCGGCGTCGCGGTCAGGCCCGGCACACCGTTGGGCGGCCCCGGCTGCCTGAGGGTCACCTACGGGACGCGCGCCGAGAACGAGCGCTTCCTCGCCGCGATGCGCGAGATCGCGGGCTGAATCCTTCGACACAGCCTGTGACGTCTGCTTCAATGTCCGCAATGCAGCACGGCGCGCACATCGCTTCACCCACGAGCCGCTTCGCGGCTCGCACGCGCGCGTATTTCTACTTTTGGCGATTTACCTAGGCGTCCGGCCCGCGGCTGCCACTAGCCGCCCAGGACGATCGGCCGCCACAAACACCGCGGCCGCATCAACCACCGCCGGGCGCCGCTCCACTCGATGTGGCGTGCAGGAACGACGCCGCGCGGTGATCCAGACCCCAAGGACGGTCGCCAGACCAGTAGAAAGAAGGAGCTCAGGGATGAATTTGAGGATGAAGGAGCTACCAAGACAGCAGTCGGACCGGGTCCGCGACCAGCGGATCGAGCGGGTCGTCGAGCTGGTCTCGCCTGCCGAGATCCTCGAGGACCTGCCGCTGGGTCCGACCCGAGAGGATGCGGTCCTCGGCCATCGCGCCGAGGTCAAGGCCGTCCTTGACCGAGAGGACGACAGGCTGCTGGTCGTCGTCGGGCCCTGCAGCGTGCACGATCCGGAGGCGGCCATGGACTATGCGCAGCGTCTCAGCGCCCGGGCGGCCGATCTGCGGGGAGACCTCTGCATCGCGATGCGCACCTACTTCGAGAAGCCCCGCACCACGACGGGGTGGAAGGGACTGATCAACGACCCGCACCTGGACGACTCGCGGGACGTCAACTTCGGCCTTCACACCGCCCGTCGCCTGCTGCTCGAGGTCACCGACCTCGGCCTGGCCGTCGGCTGTGAGTTCCTCGACCCGATCACCCCGCAGTACATCTCCGACGTCGTGGCCTGGGGCGCGATCGGCGCTCGCACCACTGAGAGTCAGATTCACCGCCAGCTCGCCTCAGGGCTCTCGATGCCGGTCGGCTTCAAGAACGGCACCGCCGGCAGCGTCAAGCTCGCCGTCGACGCCGTCCGCGCGGCTGCCGGGCCACACGCCTTTGCGGGCGTGGACGTGAGCGGCACCCCGGCGATCCTCTACACCAAGGGCAATCCCGACTGCCACGTGATCCTGCGCGGCGGCAAGGGCGCGCCTAACTACGACGCCGAGAGCGTCGGCGGAGCCCTCGAGCAACTCGCCGATGCCGGGGTCCAGAAGCGGATCGTGATCGACGCCTCGCACGACAACAGCGGCAAGGACCACGAGCGCCAGCCGCAGGTGGTCAGTGAGATCGCCGATCAGATCGCCGAAGGCGATGGCGCGATCGTCGGAGTGATGATGGAGTCGTTCCTGGTCGCCGGCCGCCAGGACCTCGAGTCCGACGGCGACCTGATCTACGGGCAGTCGATCACCGACGCGTGCATGGACTGGGACACGACCGTTCTGACCCTGGACCGGCTCGCCTCGGCGGTGCGGAAGCGCCGCGAAGCGCGCTGACCAATGAGGATCGCCGTCCTCGGCGTGGGGCTGATCGGTGGATCGATCGGGCTCGCCGCACGCGCCAGACTCGACGCCGAGGTTGCCGGGTTCGATCCGAACCGGGAGCTGCTCGATCGGGCGAACGACCTGGGCGCGATCGACTCCGCGCACGACTCGGTCGCGTCGGCCGTCCAGGGCGCCGAGCTGGTCTTCTGCGCTGCGCCCGTGCTTGCCCTCCCCAGCCTCGCGGCCGAGGCGCTCGACGCCGCCGGAGAGGATTGCGCCGTGACCGACGTCGGCTCGGTGAAGCGTGACGTGATCGCGGCGCTCGGATCCGATAGCCGTTTCATCGGGGGGCATCCGCTCGCGGGGGCGGAGACCTCCGGGGTGGAGAGCGCCCGCGCCGACCTCTTCGAGGGCGCGCGCTGGTACCTGACGCCGACCTCCACCACCGGTGGCGTGCTCTATGACCGCGTGCAGCGTGCGATCGCGGACCTCGGAGCACGGCCTCAGGCGATCGAGGCGGACACTCACGATCGCCTGATGGCGTCGATCAGCCACCTTCCTCATGTGATGGCGAACGTTCTGGTGACGCAGGCGGCGACCGCGCTCAGCGAGGAGGCCGAGCACCTGCCCGAGGTGGGGCCGAGCTTCCGGGACGCCACCAGGGTCGCCGGGGCCAACCCCGCGATCTGGGGGGACATCTTCGCCGGGAACCGGGAGGCCGTCGCGGCTGAGATCGATGCTGCGGTTGCCCGGCTGACCGAGGCTGCCGATCTGATCCGCTCGGGCGGGCGGGAGGCCGTAACGAAGTGGCACGAGCAGTCCGGCCGCCATCGACGCGAGCTGATCGAGACCGAGATCGCCGGCGGGCCTCTCCACGAGCTCAGGGTGCTGGTGCCGAACCGCCCGGGGATCGTCGCGGAGATCGCCCTCGAGCTCGGTCGCGCGGGTGTCAACATCGAGGACATGGCTCTCTACCCCGCGGCCGACATGACCTCGGGTGCGATCTCGCTCTACGTCGCGGGGGAAGAGGAAACCGAGCGGGCGGAGCGCCTGGTGCGCGAGCTCGGCCACGACGTCTCGCGGGCGGAATGACGAGGTTCGATCCCGCGGGGCCCCTGCGTGGCGAGCTGCGGCCGCCACCCGACAAGTCGGTCACCCACCGCGCCGCGCTGATTGGCGCGATGGCGGACGGCCCGACTCGCGTCACCGGCTATCTCAACTCCGAGGACACCCGGGCGACCCTGCGGGCTGTCGCCGCCGTCGGCGCCGATGTCCGCGAGGGCGACCCGGATGATCACGGGGGGTTCTTCGTCGAGATCGAGGGAGTCGGCCTGCGGGGCGCGCGTCCGGCCGCGATCGACGTCGGCAATGCGGGCACGCTGCTCCGGCTCATGCCCGGATGGCTGGCGGGTCAGCCGGAGGGCGAGTGGACCTTCGACGGCGACGATTCGATCCGGCGGCGCCCGGTCGACCGAATCGCCGATCCCCTGCGGCTGATGGGCGCCGACGTCGAGTGCCGCGACGGGCGCCTCCCGCCGCTGCGGGTGCGCGGTGCCTCCCTTCACGGCATCGACTACAAGATGCCGATCGCGAGCGCCCAGGTGAAGTCCTGCCTGCTGCTGGCTGGGCTGCTGGCGGAAGGCGAGACGTCCATCCACGAGCCGATCGGGACCAGGGACCACACAGAGCGGATGCTGGCCGCGATGGGCGCGTCCATCCGCCGCGAGGGCGATGCACTGGTCATCTCCCCATCCGAGCGACTCGAGGCGGGCGATGTTCCGGTCCCCGGCGATTTCTCCTCAGCCGCCTTCTTTGTGGCCGGCGCGCTGCTGGTCCCGGGGAGCGAGGTCGCGTTGCGCGAGGTCGGCATCAACCGCAACCGGATCGGGCTGCTCTCGATCCTCTCCCGAATGGGAGTTGAGATGGGGGGCCCTCACGAGGAGGGACGGGCGATGACGGTCGATGAGATCCGCGAGCCGGGCCCGGAGCCGATCGCGACCCTGCACGTGCGGGACGCGTCGCTTCATGGGGCCGAGATCACGGCGGACGACGTCCCGGCGGCGATCGACGAGCTTCCCCTCCTCGCCCTGCTCGCCTGCTTCGCGAAGGGGGAGACGGTCGTCGGGGGGGCCCAGGAGCTGCGCGCGAAGGAGTCCGACCGGATCAGCGGCGTGGTTGAGGGGCTTTCCGGACTCGGCGCCGACATCGAGGGCCGCCCGGACGGGTTCGCCGTCCGTGGCAGCGACAGCCTGCGGGGTGGCACGATCGACGCCCGGGGCGACCACCGCCTCGCGATGGTCGGTGCGATCGCGGGGCTGGCGTCCCAGGAGGGTGTCGAGGTGGACGGCTTCGAGGCCGTCGCGGTCAGCTACCCCCGTTTCGAGCGCGACCTGAGGGCGCTACTAGCCTGAGGGCTGGGACGGGTGCCCGTCGCCCGGCCAGGGGGAGAGCACGAGCAGGATCCGCGAGTCCTCAACGGCCAGCACCTCGTGGCGCTCCTTGGGATCGAAGATCGCCAGCAGGCCAGGTCCACCCGCAGCTGAGTCGCCGTCGGGAGTGTCGAGCACGATATTCCCCTCGATGACGAGCAGCCACGCCCGCTCGTGGACCTGGTGCTCCTGCAGCTGCTCGCCCTTCGGCAGGTTGATGACGATCGCGCGTCCCTCGGACTCGGAATCGAGCACCTGGGGCAGGCGCGGCTCCACCTGCATCTCGCTGAGGTTCCAACTCTCCATCGGCACGCGCCACTCTATATCCAGCCTCGAAACAGGGAAACCCTAGGCTGCGGGCATGGTGATCGCGATCGACGGCCCCGCCGGGGCCGGCAAGTCAACCGTGGCCAGAGGCGTGGCCAGGGATCTCGGCTTCACCTACCTCGACTCCGGGGCGATGTACCGCTGCGTGGCGCTGGGCGCGCTCGACCGGCACCTGGACCTCGATGACGGGGAGGCGCTGGGGGAGATGGCCTGGGGCCTGGCGATCGGATTCGACGGCGACACCGTCCTGCTCGACGGCAAGGCGGCCGAGGGGCGGATCCGGACGCCCGCGGTGACGGTCGCCTCCTCGAAGGTGTCGGTGCACCCGCAGGTGCGCCAGGCGATGGTGAAGCGACAGCGCGAGCTGATCGCGGCCGGCAACTACGTGGCCGAGGGCCGGGACATCGGCACGGTGGTCAGCCCGGACTCGCCGCTGAAGGTATTCCTGACCGCGAGCGAGGAGGAGCGCGCGCGGCGGCGGGCGGCCGAGACGGGTACGTCCGTCGACGAGGTCCGCGAGGCGATCGAGGACCGGGACCGCCGCGATCGCGGCCGCGAGCACGGCGCGCTGCGTGCCGCCGATGACTCCGTCGAGCTCGACACCACCGACCTGAGCCCGGATGAGGTCGTCGAGCGGATCGCCGCTCTCGCCCGGGAGCGGGGGATCGCCTGATGGAAGCCGGGCCTCCCGCCCAGATGCTCCGAGGCCGGCCCGCCGTGGCGGTGGTCGGCTTCCCGAATGCGGGCAAGAGCACGCTGGTCAACCGCCTCGCCGGTGGCCGCGAGGCGGTAACCGATGCTGAGCCCGGCGTCACCCGAGACCGCAGAGCCCTTCCCTGCGAGTGGAACGGCCTCACCTTCGACCTGATCGACACGGGAGGGGTGGACCTGGCGGATTCGGCTGAGCTCGCTCGCTCCGTCCAGGCCCAGGCGAAGGTGGCGATCGAGGACGCGGATGTCGTCCTGCTCGTGGCGGACGCTCGCGCCGGGCTGGGCCCGGGGGACGCGGAGCTCGCCGACCTCCTTCGCCGCTCTGGGCGCCCGGCGGTGGTCGCGGCGAACAAGATCGACCGTCCAGAGGACGATGCGCTCGGTGCCGAGCTCAACTCCCTCGGCCTGGGCGAGCCACTCCCGGTGTCCGCCTCCCACGGGCTCGGCACGGGCGACCTTCTGGACCGGCTGGTCGAGGAGCTTCGCCGGCACGCCGTGGTGGACGCTCCCGACGATGACGAGCAACCGCCCCGCATCACGATCCTCGGCCGTCCGAATGTCGGCAAGTCCTCGCTGCTCAATTCGCTGCTCGGCTCCGATCGCGTGATCGTCAGCGAGGCGGCCGGGACGACCCGTGACCCAGTCGATACCGAGGCCGAGGTGGCCGGGAAGCGCGTCATCCTGGTCGACACCGCCGGCCTGCGGCGCAGGGCCAAGGTGGCGGGAACCGTCGACTACTACGCCCAGCTGCGCTCCGAGCGGGCGGCGGATCGCGCGGACGCCGCGATCGTGGTTTGCGACGCGACGGAGGGCGTGACCTCGGAGGACCTGCGCGTCGCCGAGCTGGCGATGCGCTCCGGCTGCGCGACCGTGCTCGCGCTCAACAAGTGGGACGCCTCCCGCACGGACATCGACGACGCTCGCGCCCGAGTCACCCAGAAGAACCGTCTGCGCCCACCCGTGCTGACCTGCTCGGCGGTCACGGGGCGCGGGGTGGGGGCGGTGCTGCGCCAGGCGATCGTGTTGGCCGAGCGCTCGGCTGACCGGATCTCGACGCCGGAGCTCAACAAGTTCATCGCGACCGTGGTGGGGGACCGGCCGCCGCCACAGCGCCACGGGCGCCGGCTTCGGCTCTACTACGGAGCCCAGGTCGGCAGACGGCCGCCCCGCTTCGCGATCCAGGTGAACGACCGCCGGCTGATCACACGCGACTGGGCCTTCCATCTGGAGAACCGGCTGCGCGACGCCTATTCCCTCCAGGGTGTCCCGCTGGTGATCGACTACGTGCCCAAGAAGGGGAGGCGGAACCGGAGCGCGGAGCGGGCGGGCCGGGTATAACCGGCGGTTCGTGAGCGACCCTGAGATCGGGGACTCCGAGGGCAAGAAGGCGCTCGGAGAGACCGGCGACAAGAGCACGGAGGGGAAGGAGCACAGGCCCGCGCGCTTTCGACGCCGTGTCAGCCTCCCCCGGCCGAGCATGGCCAGGCCCACCCTCTCGAGGCCGAAGGTCCCGAAGGGGTCTGGTGACCTCTGGTTCCGGTTCGTCACCCGGTTGCGGGCGGTCGCCTACTGGCTCAGGGAGAAGGCGCAGGTCGCGTGGCGTTGGATCAAGCAGGCGGCGGGCGCGGTGGCCGATTGGTGGTCTCGGAGCTCCCGAGGGACCCGGATCCGGATCTTCGCCGTTGCCGGCGTCGTCGTCCTCTATCTGATCATCAAGTTCCTCCCGGTTCCCGGAGTTCCCTGCGAGATCTCTGCGGCGAAGGAGTGTGCGCCCTCCAACGACACGATCGCCTATGTGCCGAGGGACGCCCTGCTCTACGCGCACCTGACGGTGAACAGCTCGAGCCATCAGTGGGAGCTGGCTCAGGATCTTCATGACCAGCTCCCCAACTTCGTTGCCCTGCTGCAGAGCGACACCAGCTCTCTCGCCACGCCCGGCGGCCGGCCGGTGGACCTGGGGCACGAGGTGTTGCCGTGGGCCAAGGACGACCTCGCCCTGCTCGGTGTGCCGGGGCCGAAGAAGGCGACGGACGAGGCCTACATCGTCGGAGTGGGTGACAACGGCAAGGCAAGCGCGTTCCTCAACAGCCTGTCGCCCGGGGGCACCGGTACGCCGTCCAGGGTCGGCGACGCTTCGCTCACCGTCTACCGAAACGGCTTCGCCACAGCCCGCTCGGGCGACCAGGCCCTGTTCGGCAACGCCGTCGCGGTGCGGGCCGCCCTCGCCTCGAAGGCCGGGCAGGCCCCGCGGCTGGATGGGTCCGACCAGGACGCCGCCCGATCGGAGCTTCCGGATGTACGGCTCGGCGAGCTCTATCTCTCGCAGGCCGGCATCGGGCGGATGCTCGCGGGGCGTCCCGGCAGCGCCTCCCAGCTCGGCACCTTCGTCGACTACGGGGCCACGACCGGGATGGCAGCCTCGCTGCGGGCCCGAGACGACGGCGTGGAGGTGAACCTGGTCAGCGACCTCGATCCCAAGCTCGAGCAGCGAAGCGCCACTGTGTTCGCGAGCCTCCCTCGGTTCGAGCCGAGCCTGGCCGACGAGGCCGGGTCGAACGCCCTCGGCTACATCGGGGTCGGCGACCTCGGCCCGGCGGTGGCCAAGGCGCTGGAGGCGGGCGGTCCCGGGGCGGAGGGCCTGGCCGGGTCGCTCCGGGCCCTGGGGCAGACGCTGCGGCAGCAGGCCGGAGTCGATCCATTTCGGGACCTGCTTCCGGCGCTGGGGGGCCAGGCGGCGCTGGTCGCCGAGCCGACGGGCACCGTTCCCTACGCGAGCCTGATCGTGGACGGCGTGGACGAGAAGAAGGCGGGGGATGCGCTCGCCTCCCTGCAGCAGCCGATCCTGAAGGCCGCGGCCGCCGGGGGCCGGCAGCAGGTGCCCTCGTTCCAGTCGAAGGAGATCGACGGGGTGGTCGTCCATTCGCTGCAGGTCTCGCCGGCGGTCGACCTCTCCTACGCGATCTTCGACGACAAGCTGGTGATCTCGACGCAGCCCCAGGGCATCGCACAGGTGCGATCCGGTGGTGACGACCTGAGGGGGACGGACGCGTACCGGGCGGCGACGGACCAGCTCCCGGACAGTGTGTCGGCGCTAGTCTTCCTCAACCTCGATGAGGTGTTGGGGTTGGCCCAGCGGGCCGGCCTGGCAGAGGATCCACTGTATGCCTCGCTCAGCGAAGACATCTCGCACATTCAATCTCTCGGCCTCGCCGTGAGAGGGAGCAACGAGCAGCTTCGCTCCGAGCTCTTTCTGGCCATCCACCACTGAGATAAGGACCATGCAACAGCTTTCAGACAACGAGTTCCTGTTCACCTCCGAATCCGTCACCGAGGGCCACCCGGACAAGGTCTGCGACCAGATCTCCGACGGCGTCCTCGACGCGGTGATGGCCGAGGACCCGACCGGCCGCGTGGCCTGCGAGTGCCTGGTCAACACCGGGCTCGTGGTGGTCTCCGGCGAGATCACGACCGAGACCTATGTGGACATCCCCTCGATCGCGCGCGAGACGATCCGCAAGATCGGCTACGACGATCCTCGCTACGGCTTCGATCACAAGGCCTGTGCCGTGCTCACCGCCATCGACGAGCAGTCCCCCGACATCGCTCAGGGCGTGGACAAGGGTCTCGAGCAGCGCGAGGGCGATTCCTCCGACGAGCTGGACTCGGCCGGCGCCGGCGATCAGGGAATGATGTTCGGTTACGCCAGTCGTGAGACGAGGGCCCTGATGCCGATGCCGATCCAGATCGCGCATCAGCTGGCCCGCCAGCTCGCCGAGGTCCGCAAGGCCGACGTCGTCCCCTACCTCGGCCCGGACGGCAAGACACAGGTCACCGTTCGCTACGAGAACGACCGGCCGGTGGAGATCGCGAAGGTCCTGATCTCCACGCAGCACCGCGAGGAGGCGGGCGAGCAGATGATCCGCAATGACCTCTGGGAGCACGTGCTCGAGCCGGTGCTGCACACCGAGTACAAGGAGCTCTACACCGAGAAGGAGCTGCTCGGCAACTTCCTGGTGAACCCGACCGGCAAGTTCGTGATCGGCGGCCCGGTCGGCGACGCCGGCCTGACTGGCCGGAAGATCATCGTCGACACCTACGGTGGCGCCGCCCGCCATGGCGGAGGCGCGTTCTCGGGCAAGGACCCGTCGAAGGTCGACCGTTCAGCGGCCTACGCGACTCGCTATGTGGCGAAGAACGTGGTCGCCGCCGGGCTCGCGGAGCGCTGTGAGATCCAGGTCGCGTATGCGATCGGCGTCGCCCACCCGGTCTCGGTCATGGCCCAGACCTTCGGCACCGGGAAGATCTCGGATTCGGAGATCGCCCGCCTGGTCGAGGAGAGCTTCGACCTGCGCCCGGCGGCGTTCCGGCGCTACCTGGACCTCCACCGCCCCATCTTCCAGAAGACGGCGGCCTACGGCCACTTCGGCCGCGAGGACTCCGACTTCACCTGGGAGCGGACGGACCGCGCGGATCAGCTGCGCGAGGCCGCGGGGCTCGGCGCCAAGGCTGAAGCTCCGGCATAGTAAGCGGCGCCGCGCTCAGGTGAGAAGCTCGATCACGCCGCGGACGATCAGCAGCAGACCCAGTCCGGCGGCGACGTAGATCCCGGCCTTCAGGCCGTTCCTACTGAGCCAGGCCCTGAAGTTCTGCACCGCCACCACGGTCCGCTCCGGGGCGAACACGTACCCGATCAACGGAATTTCGAGCAGGATCATGAGCATGAAGTTGAAGCCGAGGATGACCAGGATCGTCGGGACCGTCCCGTAGTTCAGCTTGTCGAGCTCGTGAAGCGCCGCGAGGTAGGAGACGCCGGGGAGGGTGAGAACCATTCCGACCAAAAAGGTGACTCGAGGGGAACCTCTCCCGAGGACCTGCTCGACCTTGGACGGGCCCTTCTCAACCCCTTCCTTCTCCTTCTTCTTCCGCTCCCGCCTGTGTTCCATGCGTTCGCTCCTGAGGACGGAGGCGGCCACCAACAGGAGCAGCCCGAACGCGATGTCCATGGCCGGGCTGACGCTGTTCTGGCTCGTGCTGGTCGCGCCTGAGTGGTGCACCGCGAAGACGATCACGAAGCCGATCGTCAGGCTGACGAGCAGGCCGCCCAGCAGGAAGCCGATCAGCAGGCGCTTCGGATTCGGGAGAAAGAGCATCACCGTCACGGAGGCGAGCAGGGTGGCGTTCGCCGCCGCGATCAGCGAGTAGACGAAGATGCTCCCCATTGAGGCCTCGAGCGCCTAGGAAGCGGGCTCGGCCTCGCCCTGGAGGCCGCTGAGAATCGGTGTGGCCTTCTCCACGTTCTGGACGACCTGCTCCGGCTGCGCGACGCCGGCGAAGACGAAGTTCGATTCATCCGTTCCGGCGGTGGTGAACTCGACGTCTCCGATCTGCATGAGCCGCTCGTAGACGCCCTGGTTGAAATTGACGTTCTGAACCCGCTGCAGGCGCGTCTCCTGAACCTTCCTGGAGATGATCCCGATCTTGATGTTCAGCCTGCGGTCGGTGATCGTGTAGACCGTCGCGACGCGCTTGATGAAGCCCACGACGATGGTCACTGCCAGGACGATCACGAATGTGGCCACGCCGAGGCTGACGGTCTTGATCAATGCGGCGATCACGCCGGCGGCGGCGCCCACCAGCGCTCCCTTCAGATAGAAGCCGAGGATCGCTCGCCAGGAGGGGTGCCCCTGGTAGATCGTCTTCTCCCCGGGCTGCATGTCCATGGGCCGGAGCCTACCGGCAGGGCAGGATCACCGGCCGTCCGCGACCGGGCCTAGGGTGAAAAGTGATGCCGATCGCCAAGGTGGAGCCGCTGCTGACAACCCGGAGTGTCTCCGGGCCCTTCGATTACCGGCTGCCCGAGTCCATGGAGGAGGTCGACGTCGGGTCGGTGCTCGTGGTTCCGTTCGGCAGGCGCCGCGTGGTTGGCGTGGTCGTCGGGCTGGCCGAGCACAGCGACCTCCCCGACGGGCGCCTCGCTGAGCCGCTGGAGGCTCTCGACGCCGGCGTGCCGCCGGAGCTGGTCGAGCTGGGCCGCTGGGTGGGCGAGGAATACTGCTCGACGACCGGCCGGGGGCTCGGGCTCGTTCTGCCGCCCGGGGTCGGGACGGGCGCGGAGGCGCGGCGCATCAAGCCCCTGGTCGAGTTGGAGGTCGAGGCGACGCCCGAGGGCATCGCGGCGGCAGACGGCGGCGAGCGGCTCGGCCTGCGACAGAAGGCGGTGCTGCGCGCCCTGATCGGCGGTCCCCAGTCGGCGCGACGGCTGGCCGCGGCGGCCGGGTCGGATCGCGCGACGCTGCGGCGGCTGGAGTCGCGGGGACTGGTCAAGACTCGCGAGGTGGAGCGCCGGCGCCGCCACTCGTCTCCTGGAGTGGGTGCGATCACCGAAGGCGTGGAGCTGACCGGTGACCAGCGGGCCGTCCTCGAGCGGGTCGTGGGCGCGCTTCCGGATGGCGCGGGGGCTGGTGGCGGTTCGTTCCTGCTCCATGGCGTCACGGGCTCGGGCAAGACCGAGGTCTATCTGGAGGCCGCTCGGGAGACGCTGGCGCGGGGGAGAGGGGCGATCGTGCTGGTGCCGGAGATCGCGCTCACCCCGCAGACGATGGACCGCTTCCGGCGCCGGTTCGGAGATGCGGTCGCGTTGCTTCACTCGAAGATGCCAGCCGGGGCTCGTTACGACGAGTGGAGGCGGGTGCGCTCGGGTGAGGCGCGCATCTGCGTCGGGCCGCGCTCGGCCGTGTTCGCCCCGATGCCTGACCCGGGCCTGATCGTGATCGACGAGGAACACGATTCGTCCTACAAGCAGGAGAGCGATCCGCGCTACGACGCCCGCGAGGTGGCCCGCCGGCGGGCCGCGGAGGCCGGCGCGGTCCTGCTTTGCGGGACGGCCACGCCCAGGCCCGAGAGCTGGCATGAGCTCGAGCACATCGAGCTCCCAAGCCGCGTGGACGGGCGGCCGCTGCCGCCGGTCGAGATCGTCGACATGCGCGGTGGGTTGCCTGGCCCGCTCCATCCCCGGACCCGCGAAGCCTTCGGTCGGGTGGCGCGCGAGGGGGGCAAGGCGATCCTGCTGATCAACCGCCGGGGCTGGTCGACCCATCTGACCTGTCGTTCCTGCGGCCACGCCTGGGAGTGCCCGAACTGCGACGTCTCGCTGATCCTGCATCGCGACAACGCGTTGCGCTGCCATCACTGCGGGCACGCGGAGCCGATGCCCGAGGCCTGCCCCGAGTGCTCTTCGGTGACGATCGCTCGGGTCGGCTCGGGCACGCAGCGGGTCGAGGCCGAGCTCAACGAGCTGCTCGCGCCGCTCGAAGTCTTCCGGCTCGATTCCGACAGCGCCGCCGGGACCGGGCACGCCGAGGTGCTGAGGCGGTTCGAGGTGGCCGACTCGGGCGTGCTGGTTGGCACCCAGATGGTCGCCAAGGGCCATGACTTCCCCGACGTCACGCTGAGCGTGATCCTCGATGCGGATGGGGCCCTGCGCCTGCCGGACTTCCGCTCGGAGGAGCGGACCTTCGCCCTGATCACCCAGCTCGCCGGCCGCAGCGGGCGAGGCGACGCCGGGGGGCGCGTGCTCGTCCAGGCCCTCGCCACTGGCGCTCCGAGCATCCGGCACGCCACGACTCACGATGCCTCGGGGTTCCTCGCGGAGGAGATCGAGCGGCGGCGGGCGCTCCGCTATCCGCCCTTCTCGCACCTGATCGCGATCGGGCTCGCCAGCCAGGATGAGGACCGGGTCGAGATCTCGGCAGGGAAGGTCGGCGAGCTCGTCGCGGAGCGCCTCGGTGCGGGCGACGACCTGCTCGGCCCGGCGCCGCTCTTTCGTCTTCGCGGGAAGCACCGGCGCCGCCTGCTGATCAAGTCCGAGAAGCGCCACCACGCGGTCGAGGCGGTCCGCGATGCCGTCCGCGCCGCGGTCTCGGACCGCGCCCTGCGCGAGGTCGCGATCTCGGTGGATGTGGATCCTCAGTAGTCAGTCGCCGAGAAGCCGGCGAAGGTCGGCGATGACGGCGTCGGGCCGCCGGGTCACCTGCTCCCACGTGTAGCGGATGACCTGGAACCCCCGAGCTCTCAGGGCGAGCTCACGCTGTTGATCGCGCTTGCTCGCTGCCCAGTGGGAGTGCGCGGCGCTGCCGTCGAGCTCGACCGCGAGCCCGACAGTGCGCCACACGGCGTCGACGCGCATGCGGCCGATCCGGCCGTTGACCTCGGGGAGAGGCACATCCGCCGCCTCACAGAGCTCCAGGAAGCGTCGTTCGAGCTCGCTGAGGGTGGCGGCCAGCTCAAGCATGTGGCTCCGGAGGGCGGCCCGCAGGGCCGCTGAGCCGGGACGGCCAGGCCGTAGAGCGTCAGTCACCGCATCCGGCTCGAGCAGACCGCGGTAGTCCGCCTCGGCGAGGGTCCGACGAAGCTGGCGAGCGGTCACCATCGCTTCGACGTCGACGAGGGTTCGGGCGACGGGGGTCACCGGAAAGCCCGGTGTTCCACACGCTCGATCTGGCGGGAGTGGTGGGTGCGAACTTCGGGCAATGAACGGCGGCGGCCCGGGACGGTGAGGTGGATGCGGCGAGGTTCGGTATCGATCAGCGACCAGGCCCAGGCAGCGGTCGTGTGACTGAGGACGGCGGCGGGGCCGGCGTAGAGGAGGGCCGCCCAGATTCGACCCCTCAATGAAAGAGCGCCGTGGCCGAGGGCGTAGACGTGGGGAAGGACGCGATGGAGTCGGCCGGCCTTTGCCCAGCGGGAGATAGCCGCCCGGGTCAAGCCCATCGACTGGAGCTGGCGGGTGCTCAGAACGCCATCCTGCCCCTCCGCCAGCCGCACCAGCCCTTCTGCGTCGACTTTGTCGCGCTGAGCGAGACGAACCCGACGCAGAGTGGCCATGGCCTGATCCTGGACGCCAATGTGTGCCGAAACCCGCCCGGATCGCGCCCCCTCATCGCCAGTTTTTGACCTTGCCCCAGCCCGGCACTCGGTTTCAGCCCGCCCGTGCCCTGACTAGACTCGGAAATGTGAGCGAAGATCCGACTACCCCCGTCGAGGAGCGTGACGACGAGCTCGCCGAGGAGGCGAGGGAGCCCGAGGGCGTCGACCAGGAGGCCCTCGAGCGACGTTCCGCCGCGCTCTCGCAGGTCGTCAAGTTCGGCGACCCCGTCCTGCGTTCGGCGGCGTCGCCCGTCATGGACTTTGACGACGAGCTCGCCGCCGACGCGGAGCGAATGATCGGCCTGATGCGCGATGCGATCGGTGTCGGCCTCGCCGCCACGCAGCTCGGCACGCTTCGCCGCCTGCTGGTCTTCCAGGTCGGCTCCGAAGCCGAGCCGACGGTGCTCGTCAATCCCGAGATCGAGTGGCGTTCGGAGGACGAGGCGACCGCCGAGGAGGGGTGTCTCAGCCTCCCCGGCGTGATCGTCGACGTCGAGCGCCCGCTCCACGTCAGGGCGCACGGCGTGAACGTCCAGGGCGAGCCGATCTCGATCGAGGCCTCAGGCCTGGAGGCCCGCGTGATCCAGCACGAAGTCGACCACCTCGACGGAGTGCTGATGATCGACCGCACCGAGCGCGACCAGCGCAAGGGCGCACTGAAGGCGCTGCGTGAGGGGGGCACCTACGCGCCCGACAGCGAGGAAGAAGAGGGAGATGCCGACGAAGCGTCGACCGAGGAGTGAGGACCGCCTACCTCGGCACCAGTGAGTTCGCGGCGACGGTGCTCCGGCGCCTCGCCGACAGCCCGCACCGCCCGGCGCTCGTGGTCACCCCGCCGGACAGTAAGCGGGGACGGGGCCGCAAGCTTCACCCACCGCCCGCCGCCGAGGCCGCCCGGGAGCTTGGCCTGGAGATCCACCAGACGCCCGGCGTCAACTCGCCGGACTCGCTGGCCGCGATTCGCGCCGCACGCCCGGAGGCGATCGCCGTCTGCGCCTTCGGTCAGCTGATCAAGGAGCCCCTGCTCAGCGAGTTCCCGATGCTCAACGTGCATCCGTCGCTGATTCCGCGCTGGCGCGGCGCTGCCCCGATCGAGCGCACTCTGATGGCGGGTGACCCGCTCACCGGGGTGACGATCATGCGGGTCACGGAGGGTCTCGACTCCGGTCCGGTGGCGCTGGCCGAAGAGTTCGCGGTCGCCCCCGACGATGACTACGCCTCCCTATCGGCGAAGCTGGCCGAGGTCGGGGGAGAGCTGCTGGTCAGGGCGCTGGATGCGCTCTCGGCGAGAGAGCTCGACTTCGCCGACCAGGACGAGGCCCGGGCCACCTACGCGGAGAAGGTCACGGGCGAGGAGCGCCACCTGTCGCCCTCGCGGACGGCGGCCGAACTGGAGCGGATCGTCCGCGCGCTGACTCCTCACATCGGTGCCTTCCTCGAACTGGAGGACGGAAATCGCCTCGGCGTGCGGCGCGCCCGCGAGGTGAGTGACGGTCCCGCCGCCGGCACCATCGAGTCCGGCGACGGCGCTCTCGTGGTCGGCTCCTCGGATGGCGGACTCAGCCTGGAGGTCGTCCAGCCGCCCGGAAAGAAGCCGATGAGCGCGGCCGATTTCCTGCGCGGTCACGACCTGCCTCGTAGGGCCGTCTGACCCTCGATACCCTCGTCACATGGCTGAACGAGTCGATAGCGGCTTGGGAGAGACCGCCGACTCCGCCGACGCCGCGGAGAGCTCCCTCCAGCGCCCGAACTGCCCGGGCTGCGGCGAGCCCTGGCTGCGCCCCGCCCAGCTGCCGGGGCGCTTCGTGTGCGTCTACTGCCTGAAGCGCTTCGAGCTCGTCTCGCAATGCCCGAACTGCGGCGAGCACGGCACCATCAGCCGCCTGACCCGGACCGAGGACATGAAGTGCCAGGCCTGCGGGCATTCGATGCTTCGCTCGATCTGACCTTGGAAGCCGCCACCGATACCGCCTCCACCGGCCCGCGCGATCTCTTCGCGTCGAAGCGCGTCGCGCCCTCGATCCTCTCCTCCGACTTCTCGCAACTGGGCTCCCAGGTCAAGGAGGTGATGGCAGCCGGCGCGCGCGTCATCCACGTCGACGTGATGGACGGCCACTTCGTCCCGCCGATCACCATCGGCCCGCTGGTGGCCGCCTCGATCGCCGACCTCGTCCACGACGCGGGCGGAGCTATCGACGTCCACCTGATGATCGAGAGCCCGGACCGCCACATCGAGGAGTTCGCCAAGGCGGGCGCCGACAACATCACCTTCCATGCCGAGGCAACCCCACACATCAACCGGACCCTGAACGCGATCCGCGAGCTCGGCTGCCTGGCCGGACTCGCGATCAATCCCGGCACGCCGGTGAGCGCTGTCAGCGAGTCGGTGAACGACGCCGACGTCTTCCTCTGCATGACCGTCAATCCCGGCTGGGGCGGCCAGGCCTTCATCGCCGATTCACCCGACAAGGTCGGGCGGCTGAGCGCCGTGGTCGGCGCCGGGACGATCGAGGTCGATGGCGGAATCGACCCCGGCACGGCGGGCGGCGTGGCGGCCGCGGGGGCGAGCCTGTTCGTCGCAGGATCGGCCGTGTTCGGCGCTGCTGACCCGGCCGCGGCGTACACCGCGATAGCGGAGGCCGCGGGCGCTGCTTAAACGCGAGCGAGGCGAGCTCGAGCCCTTCCTGCGGCGGCTCGCCGCGCTCATTGTCCTGATCATCGCGATCCAGATCGCGGGGAGCGTCGCGTACTCCCTTACCGAGGGCGTTTCGGTCTGGCACGGATTCCTCTTCACCCTCGACACCGTGGCGACGGTCGGGTCGGACCCGACCCCACCCGACCTCGCGGGCCAGATCACCAAGGTCCTGCTGATCGTCCTGGGCGTGGGTACGCTCTTCTACGCCCTGGTGACGGTGACCGAGTTCTTCGTCGCCGGGCACCTGGGAGAGATCCTCGAGGAGCGCCGAACCCTGAACCAGATCGAGCACCTAAACGGCCACCACCTGATCTGCGGCTTCGGCCGGGTCGGCCGTCAGGTCGCGCGCGACCTTCAGACAGGCGGGGACAAATTCGTGATCATCGACAGCCTCGACGAGAACCAGCACATCGCCGAGCAGATGGGCGCGCCCTTCCTCCAGGGTCGTCCCTCCGAGGACGAGATGCTGAAGGCCGCGGGCATCGACCGCGCGATCTCCGTCCTCGCCTGCGTGGACTCCGACGCCGAGAATATCTTCACCTGCCTGACCGCCCGCGAGCTTCGCTCAGACATCACGATCGTCGCGCGGGCGAGCGTCGAGGACTCAGAGAAGAAGCTCCTACGTGCTGGGGCGGACCGGGTGATCTCCCCCTACAAGTCGAGCGGCGCGGAGATGGCCCGGCTGGCACTCCAGCCGCAGGTCACCGGGGTCGTTGACGTGGCCCCCGAGTACCGGATGGAGGAGATCGACGTCAGCGAGGGCTGTCAGGCCGAGGGCATGACGATCGGCCAGGTGCGCGGGACCACTTCGATCGCGGCGCTCCGCAACACCGATGGCAAGGTTCACCCCCAGCCCTCCTCGGACACCATGCTGCGCGCCGGGGACGTGCTGGTGGCGATGGGAACGGTGGAGGCGCTGCGCAAGCTCGAGGCGATGTTCGTCCGAGGCGCGGCGCGGAAGGCCGGGTCGGTGCTCGGGGACCTCGGCTAGAACGGCTTCCCTCCGGAGTGGAGCGGCCTGGTGGCCGCTTACCAGTGACCCTCGACCAGCTCGCCATCCCCGCCCTCGGGCTTGCTCCCTCCGGCGGCGATGATCTCGAGGCCATCAGGCCCCGCCTCGAATCCGCGCGCCACCTGCGGCGCGACGCGAATCACGTCCCACTGCTTGATCTCGATGACCTCGTCGTCCAGCTTGATGCGACCCGAGCCGTTGATGACCGCATAGACCTCCTCCTGCACCTCGTGGCGATGGCCGGACGTCTGCTTGCCCGGCTCGTACCGCCACCGGCTCACGCCCAGCTCCTTCGAATCGAGGAATTTCCGTGAAAAGCGGCCGTCGACTCCGTCGGCTCCGGCGGGGTCGATGTCGTCGAAGTTCTTGATCGCGTAGTCGGATGCCATAGGACAAAGCTACCGAGGGGTCTTCACCGGCTTCGCCATCAGATCGCAGCCACAGGCGGCCGCCCCGCATAAGTCGCTACGGGCTTCGCCCTCCGCTCCGAAATGGAGCGGCCTGGCGGCTGCTAGCCGGCTTCGTCGGCCGAGGCCAGCTGCAGCTCGATCTCCTCGGTCGACCCGGGTTCGACCCGGTGCTCCCGGGGCCTCAGGGGCTGGCGGTAGAGCCAGTAGAGAACCGAGCAGAGCAGCGCCGCGGCGCCGAGGTAGCCGATGACGACGCGGGTGACTTCATTGGAGACGATCGGAACGATGATCCAGACGACGAAGGCGATCGCGCAGCCGAGCCAGCAGAACGACGCGCGGCGCACCTGCCCGCGCGCGAGCGCCGCCTGGTTGAGCGTGGCGGCGGACAGATAGAGCCCCATGCCGATCGCCACCACGACCAGGTCGCCACGGTTGTAGTCGTGCTTCTTGCCGAACGCGATCTGCATGAGCTGTGGCCCCGCGATCAGCATGGCGAGCGCGACGAGGCCGGCGAACCCGGCGATCGCCAGCAGGGTGACCCGGATGGAGGCGCGGAAGTCCCTCTCCTCGCCGCGCGAGCCGAGGGTGGTGAGGTGGGGGAGGAGGCTGGTCTGGACCGCCTGGAAGAGCTGCAGCGGCGCCCTGGCGATCATCAGGACGTTGAAGATGTATCCGGCCGCCGCCGCGCCCGCGGTCGCCTTGGTGCTCAGGATCCCGGCGTTCATGAAGGTCTGCTCGCTGAGCATGATCAGGAAGACCCCTCCCGCGAAGCGTCCGCCTCTCGCCAACGTGAATTCGTCCGTCGGTTCTGCCGGGGTGGCCGCCGGCGAGGCCTCCTCAGGCCGGCTTCCGCCGGGAGTTCCTTCGGAGGCCTCCCCGCCGTCCACCCCTGCGGGGGCGGCGGATCCGAATCGCCGCAGGAAGGCGAACGGGACGACGATCAGGGACAGCGTTGGGGCCGCCACTATGCCCAGGGCCACTGCGGTTTGGCCCGAGGCGATTCCGATGGCTACGGCGAACGGGAAGGCCGTACGGGCGATCGATTCGCAGATGATCTGGAGCGCGTAGATGGTCAGGCGATGGCTGCCCGCGAGGAATCCGCGAGCGAAGTAGCTCGCCCCGTAGGCCGTGACCGCTGCGACACCGATCCAATACAGCGTGGAGTTGCCGTCCAGCAGGTGGTCCTGGATCGGCGTGCGGAGAGCCAGCGCGACGACGTCGAACCCGATCGCGACCGACAGCTGGATCGTGGCCGCGACCCGGACGGTGTGCCTGATCGGCACGCCGTGGGCGAGATTCTCGGAGATGGTCCGCGAGAGCAGCTGCTCCACGGGCCGCTGCAGGACGGAGACGACGATGAACACAGCGGACCAGAGCACCGCGATCTGCCCGTACTGGTCCTTCGAGAGCTCGTGCGAGGCAAGCGCGAAGTAGAGGTAGGTGATCAGCCCGGTGAGCCCGACCCCGATCGAGAGCAGGCTGGCACGCCGCCCGTAGCTGCGCGCCTCGTCCGTCGCCTGCACCCGTCCCACTCTCGGCATGACGCGCAAGACTACTGGCGTACAATTCTTGGCTGACTGACCAGTCAATCAGTCGAGCTCGACCCTGAAGGAGGCGAGCATCGCCACGGTCAGCACCGAACAGGAAGCTTCTTATCTGAGGCGAGCCCGCGAGCTCGCGGAGCAGGGACGCGGGAGTGTCAGCCCGAATCCGCTCGTCGGCGCCGTGATCGTGCGCGACGGCGAGGTGATCGGCGAGGGCTTCCACGCCGAGCTCGGCGGCCTGCACGCGGAGCGCGCGGCGATCGAGGACGCCCGTTCCCGCGGAGCCGATCCGGCTGGCGCTGCGATCTACCTGACCCTGGAGCCCTGCGCCCACACCGGGCGCCAGCCTCCGTGTACTGAGGCCATCGTCGAGGCCGGCATCGCCCGGGTCGTCTACGCCTCGGAGGACCCGACCGAGAAGGCCTCCGGCCGGGGGCCGGGGATGCTCCGCGACGGGGCCGTCGAGGTGGAGCTGGCGAACGGGGCCGAGGCCAGCGCCGCGCGGCTGCTCAACCAGCCTTTCCGCAAGCGCGCCAGGACCGGACGCCCGTTGCTCACCTACAAGGCGGCCATGTCCCTCGACGGCCGTGTCGCCTCGCCCGCGGGCGACTCGCGCTGGATCTCGAGTCCCGAGAGCCGCGAGCTGGTTCACCGCTGGCGCGCCGACTGTGACGCGGTCGCGGTCGGCATCGGCACGGCGCTTGCCGACGACCCCCTGCTGACCGCGCGAATCGAGGGCGCCGAAGGGCAGCCGGCACGCGTGGTCTTCGATTCGGGAGCCCGATTGCCGATCGACTCGGCCCTGGTCGGCTCGGTCGACGAGGCACCCCTGATCGTGGTCTGCGCACCCGAGGCTGCGTCGGCGAAGCGCGACGCACTCGAGGAGGCCGGCGCCGAGGTGATCGTCGTGCCCGGACGCTCGCCCCGCGACCGGCTCGAGGCCGGGCTCTCCGAGCTCGGGCGCCGGGACATCCAGGACGTGCTGGTGGAGGGCGGACCCACCTTCGCGGGCGCCCTGTTCGACGCGGGCGAGGTGGACGAGATGAGGCTCTTCATCGCTCCGGTGCTGGTCGGGGCGGCGGAGGCGCGAGCCGTGCTCGAAGGCGAGGGCGCCGCCCGCATCGCCGACGGTGTGCGCCCGCTGGAAACTCGCTTCGAGGGCGTGGGCGAGGACATCCTCGTTCGCGCAAGGCTGCGGGAGTGGTGATCTGATGTTCACGGGCATCGTCAAGGAGCTGGGGCGCGTTGAGGCGGTGGATGCCTCGGACGACGGAGCGCGGCTTCGGGTAGCCGCCGACCTGGTCTCGGAGCTGGCCGATGGCGACTCGGTGGCCGTCAACGGCGCCTGTCTCACCGCGACCTCCGTGGGCGACGAGAGCTTCCAGGCCGACGTCATGCATCAGACCCTCTCGCTGACCACGCTCGGTGATCTGGAGGAATCCTCGCCGGTCAACCTCGAGCTCCCACTGCGGCCGACGGACCGCCTCGGCGGCCATGTCGTCCAGGGACACGTCGACGGCACGGCGACAGTCACCGATCTCGCCGCCGACGGCTTCGCGAAGCGCCTGCGGGTCGAGCTCCCCGAGGACCTCCTGCCCTACGTCGTCGAGCGGGGCTCGATCGCGATCGAGGGCGTCAGCCTGACCGTCGCCGGCCTCACTGACGACGGCCTCGAGGTATCGCTGATCCCCGAGACCCTGGAGCGCACCACGCTCGGGTCCGCGAAGCCCGGGGATCGCCTCAACATCGAATGCGACGTACTGGCCAGGTATGTGCAGCGCCAACTTCTACCCTTGACGAAGGAGAACTAATGGCCGAGCGCACCGAACAGACACAGACGAAGACGGATTCCCCCTTCTCGACCATCGAGGAGGCGATCGAGGACATCCGCCGCGGCCGGATGATCGTGGTCTGCGACGACGAGAACCGCGAGAACGAGGGCGACCTGGTGATGGCCGCGCAGTTCGCGACACCCGAGGCCGTCAACTTCATGGCGATGCACGGCCGGGGCCTGATCTGCCTCGCGCTGACGGACGATCGCTGCCAGGAGCTCGGTCTCAACCTGATGGCCGCCAAGAACGAGGCGCCGCTGGAGACCGCCTTCACCGTTTCGGTAGAGGCTCGGGAGGGGGTGACGACCGGCATCTCCGCGGCGGACCGTGCCCGGACGATCCAGGTCGCGATCGATCCCCACTCTGGTCCCGACGACCTGGTCCAGCCCGGCCATGTGTTCCCGCTGAAGGCGAAGGAGGGCGGGGTCCTGGAGCGCACCGGCCACACCGAAGGCGCCGTCGACCTGGCGCGCCTCGCCGGCCTGATCCCGGCCGGCGTGATCTGCGAGATCATGAACGAGGACGGGACGATGGCGCGGGTGCCCGACCTGGTCGGCTACTGCACCAGGCACGAGCTGAAGATGATCACGGTCGCCGACCTGATCGCCTACCGGCGGCGGACCGAGAAGCTGGTGGAGCGCATCGTCTCGACGAAGCTGCCCACCAAGTTCGGCGAGTTCAGCGCCGTCGGCTACCGATCGCTGGTTGACGAGAAGCACCACGTCGCGATGGTCAAGGGGGAGGTCGCAGGTCAGGAGGACGTCCTGGTCCGGGTGCACTCGGAGTGCCTCACCGGCGACGTCTTCCACTCGCTGCGCTGCGACTGCGGCGAGCAGCTCGAGGCCGCCCTGGCGACCATCGAGCAGGAGGGCAGAGGGGTGCTTCTCTACCTCTCCCAGGAGGGTCGCGGCATCGGCCTGCTCAACAAGCTGCGCGCGTACAAGCTCCAGGAGGAGGGCCTCGACACCGTCGACGCCAACCTCAGGCTCGGGCTGCCGGCCGACCTGCGCGACTACGGCA
Organism: uncultured Solirubrobacterales bacterium; assembly: GCA_963743575.1. Classification (GTDB taxonomy): domain Bacteria; phylum Actinomycetota; class Thermoleophilia; order Solirubrobacterales; family 70-9; genus DASUPK01. The sequence continues at coordinate 84,845 of CAVUQC010000002.1, forward strand.
TCGGCGCCCAGATCCTGGTGGACCTCGGTCTGTCGAGCATCCGCATCCTCACCAATAACCCGAAGAAGATCCTCGGCCTGGAGGGCTACGGCCTCTCGGTGACGGACCAGGTGCCGATCCAGTCGGTTCCCAATCCGCACAACGAGGCCTACCTGAACGCCAAGCGGGACAAGATGGGGCACGCGCTCCATCACCAGGGCCTGGCCCTCGACGAGCAGCTGCTCTACGAGGAGCACCGCAAGGACGCCGAGCAGGAGGGCGAGCCGGGGGACTATCCGCCCGGTGACTGACTCCTTCGAGCAGTTCGCCGACTCCGAGCGCGAGACTCTCCAGGACATGGAGTTCGCGGTCTGCGTCGCGACCTTCTATGAGGACATCGCCGAGCGGCTGCTCAACGGGGCCGCCGAGGGCTTCGACCTCGGTGGCGTGAGCGAGGCCTCGGTCCACACCTACCGCGTCCCCGGAGCGTTCGAGCTGCCGTTCGCCGCCAAGCTCTGCGCCGAATCCGGTCGGTTCGCGGGAATCGCCTGCCTCGGCGTCGTGATCCGCGGCGAGACCAGCCACTACGACCACGTCTGCACCGAGGTCGCCGCGGGGACGCAGCGAGCGCAGCTGGACACCGGCGTGCCGTGCGCCTTCGGCGTGATCACCGCCGAGAACATGGACCAGGCGCTGGCGCGCTCGGGTGGCGACAAGCGTGATCAGGGCCGCGGGGCGGCCGTCGTCGCGATGCGGATGGCACTGTTGGCTCGCGAGCTTTCGGCCTGAACGCTTCGCACCGCGCCGGACGGATACGCTCGGCGCAATGAATCGGGCGCGGTAGTCATCGGTCAACGGAATCGAGCCTGGCCCTATGGCTTGGCTGCGGTCGTGGCCGTCGCGGTCTACCTGCTCACAGCGGCCTGGGCATCAGCCGCCGCGGGCGACCTGGACACCTCGTTCGGGACGAACGGCAGGCTCACTGAGAACTTCCAGGTGGACACCGGCGTCTTCAGCACCGATTCGGCGCAGGACGTGGCCGTACGGCCGGACGGACAGATCCTGGTCGGCGGATCGACCTACGTATTCGATTCGCCCACGATCAAGGACATCGACTGGGTGGTCCTCGGGTTGCCGCCCACAGGTGTGCCCGGGCCCGGGGGAGCCGTCTTCTCCTTCGCGGACGATCCGGAGAACGGCGTCAATGGCCTCGCCCTGCAACCCGACGGAAAGCTGCTCCTCGGTGGCACGGACGGATCGATGGGCTCGGACGTCGTCGTCGACCGGCTGACGACAACCGGCAGCTACGACCCCGGGTTCGGCGGCACCGGCCATCCGCGCATCGACTTCGCGAATCTCGACGGAGCAACGACGGGCACCGATGGAGCCGGCGACCTCGTCCGTCAGCCCGATGGCAGCGTCATCACCGCGGGCTACAGCGACAATCAGTTCGCAATCGATCGGCTCACGTCGGGCGGAGTGATCGACAACGGCTTCGACGGCAATGGCAGGAAGCGGGTGGACTTCAGCGGCGTCGTTGACGGCGCGACCTCCGTAGCGCTGTCGGGGTCGAAGATCATCGCCGCCGGCTATACGGATTCCAGGCTCGCGATCGTGAGCCTGGACTCGAATGGCACACCGACGGCGGGCTTCGGCAACAACGGCCGCTCAGAGAATGGGGCGGGGGAACTTCCGGCAAGCGCCAACGCGGTGGCGGTGCAACCGGACGGGAAGATCCTGGTCGCCGGTCCGGGCGGCGGGAACTTCGGCGTCGGGCGGGTGGGGACGGACGGGTCGTACGACCCGAGCTTCGGCCCGAACGGCAACGGCCAGGTGGCGATCGACTTCGGCGGGAACGACGTCGCCAACGCGATGGCCCTGCAGCCCGACGGAAAGATCCTCGTGGCCGGGACCGACGGCGACGGGTTCGCCGTGGCGAGGCTCATGCCGAACGGCAGCCTGGATCAGAGCTTCGGCACCGGGGGCAGGTCGACGGTCAACTTCACGGGGGTCGACGTCGCCCACGGGATGGCGCTGCAGCCCGACGGCAAGATCGTCCTCGTCGGGGAGACCGGCCCTGCGGGCGGGACGACCGACTTTGCGGTCACACGGCTCCTCGGCGATCCCGCTCCCGCTCCCGCTCCCGCGGCCGCGCCCACGCCCGCGGCTCCGAAGAAGAAGTGCAAGAAGAAGAAGCACCGCGCCGCGAGCGCGAAGAAGCACAAGAGCTGCAAGAAGAAGCGGCGCTAGCCGAGCTGCGCGAGAACTTCGTCCAGCGGCCTGGGCACTCCGAAGTAGAAGCCCTGGCCGTAGCGGAAGCCGATCTCCAGCAGCGCTTCCAGCTGCTCCTCGGTCTCGATGCCCTCCGCGACCACGTTCACGCCGACCTCGTCGGCGAAGGACACCAGCGACGTGGCCAGCGCGTGCGCCACCTGGTTCTCGTCGATTCGCTCCGTCAGGGAGATGTCGAGCTTGATCCACTCCGGGCGGACCCTGAGGATGTGCCGCAGGCTGGCGTAGCCCGCGCCGAAGTCGTCAATCGCGACCTTGCCGCCCGCCTCGCGCAGCGGTCCGAGCCTGGCGGTGAACCCCTCGTAATCGTCGACGTGCAGGTGCTCCGTGAGCTCGACGGTCACCCGACCCGTGTCGCGTCCCAGGCAGTCGAGGAACCCTTCAGAGAAGATCGTCGGCGGCGATGCGTTGACGCAGAGGCTGATGCCGTCCGGCAGACGGGGAAGGGCGGTGGCGGCGATCCGCACCGCGAGCAGCTCGAGGGGGACCCCGAGGCCGACGTCCCACGCCTCGGCGAACCAGCGGTCCGGGCCGCGCTCGGGGTCGCCGGGGAAACGCGAGAGCGCCTCGCAGGCGATCGCGCGACGGGACTCGAGCTCGTAGATCGGCTGGTACACGGGGCTGATCGTCTCGCCCTCCAGGATCGCGTGGATGCGGTCGAGCGACCGGCGGTGCTCCTCGCTGCTCAGCTTCTCCACCGCCCTGCGGTCGGCCAGCGGGCGGGTGGAGCAGACGATCTCGCTGACCTCGTCGCTGACCTCGTCCTTCAGCACCCGGGTCGTGGTCTCCACCCAGACGTACTCGTTGTCCTTGCGCCGCAGCCGGTACGACACGGTCAGGGGAGCGCCCTCCAGGGTGCTGCGATGAACGACGCCGACCTTCTCGGCGTCTTCCGGGTGAAAGTGGTCATAGGCGGAGGTCCCCAGCAGCTCGTCCGGTTCGTAGCCGAGCAGCTCCTTCGACGCCGCGGACACGTAGCGGTAGGTCCCGTCCGGGGCATGGGCGGAGACCATGTCTCCGAGGTAGTCCGCGATGGATCCCGGGAGCGCTTCGGCCTCCGCGGTCAGTCGTGCGCGAGATCGGAACGGCGTGGTGTGCCGGATGGTCATTTCAGCTCCCAGGGCTCGCTACCGATTATTGGTCGCGAGACGCGATGCAAGTCTCTGGGTTCGCCGATTGGACGCATGTCCCTGCGTGGCATCGGGTCGCTACCATCACGCGTCGGATGGCGAAGGTCTGTCACAGCTGCGGCAAGCGTCCCGCGTTCGGAAACTCGCGAAGCCACTCGATGGTCGCCACTCGGCGCCGCTTCAACCCGAACCTGCAGAAGGTGCGGATCCAGGAGCCCAGCGGCGCCACCGCACGCGTCTACGTCTGCACGCGCTGCCTGAAGAGCAACAAGGTGACGAAGGCCGCATAGGTCGCGGTTCACGGCTTCGCCAGCAAGCCGCGGTCACAAGCGGCCGCCCTGCATAAGTCGCTACGGGCTCCGCCCTTCGCTCCAATAAACAGCGGCCTGGTGGCCGCTAAGGTCCCGCTCACCCCCGCATGGCCGATCCATCGATAGAGCGATTCCGGCGCGTGGTCTCCGCGGCGGCCGCCCACCTCGAGGAGCGGCGCAAGGAGGTCAACGACCTCAACGTCTTTCCCGTCGCCGACGGCGACACGGGCGACAACATGGCCCTGACGCTGCGTGCGGTGAGCGAGGAGCTCGACCGCCTCGACGGCCAGATGGTCGACGAGGTCGGGCGCACCGAGCTGGTCAACGCTCTGGCGCGCGCTGCGCTGATGGGGGCGCGGGGGAACTCCGGCGTGATCCTCAGCCAGATCGTCCGGGGTGCCGCCGAGGAGCTCGCCAGCCGTCCGGGCGAGTTGGTCGACCCGATGCTGGTCTCCGCAGCTTTCGCCCGCGCAGCGGAGGCCGCGTACGAGTCGGTGCGCGAGCCTGCAGAGGGCACGATGCTGACCGTCTTCCGCGAGATCGCCCACTCGATCTCGCGCCGCCTGGCGCACATGGAGGAGGTTCGCCTCTCGCCGGACGCCACCCCGGGTGAGCAGGATGCCCTGCTGGCGGAGCTGCTCGAGGCCGCCGTGCGGGATGGGGAGGCGGCGGTCGCCCGGACCCCCGAGCAGCTCGAGGTGCTGCGCGAGTCAGGGGTCGTGGATGCGGGTGCTCACGGAATCGTTGTGATCCTCGCCGGCGTCGTCGCGGGCCTCCGAGGGGACATCGAGGCCTCGCCGCCGGTGCCGCACTACGCGCCCGCGGCGGACACGCGGCCGCATCACGAGGACAGCCGCTACCGCTACTGCACCAACTTCATCGTCACGGGCGCGGGGCTCGAGACCCGCGCCTTCGTGCCGCAGCTCGAGGAGCTGGGCGACTCGGTCCTGGTCGTGGGCGACGAGGCGACCCTCAAGGTCCATGTCCACACCGATGAGCCCGAGGCGGCGGTCGCGCTCTTCGGAGACTCGGGCCAGGTCACACAGCTGGACGTCGCCGACATGCGCGAGCAGATCGCCGAGCGCAGCGCCCGGCTCCAGGCCGGCCGGTGCGCGGCGGTGGCGGTGGTGGCCGGCCGCGGGATGCGGGAGCTCTACGAGGGCCTCGGGGCGTTCGTGGTCGACGGCGGGGAGACCTTCAACCCCTCCATCTACGACCTGCTCGCGGCCATTCACGAGGTTCCAGCCGAGGCGGTCCTGGTCTTCCCCAACAATCCGAACGTGGTGATGGCCGCCGAGCGCGCGGCCGAGCTCTCGGACAAGGACGCCCGCGTGGTTCGTTGCACCTCGCAGCAGGCGGGCCTCGCGGCGCTGGTGGAGCTCGATCCCACCGCCTCGGGGGATGAGAACGGAAAGCGTCTCAGCGCGGCGCTCGAGGGGATTCGAGCCGGTTCGGTCGCCCCCGCGGCTCGCGATGACGCGAAGGGCCGCTTCGTGACCGGCGACGCTGTCGGATTCGTCGCCGACGAGATCGTCGCCTGGGGCGGGGCGGGCTCGACCCTCTCCGAGACGATGTCGCGGCTGGGTGAGGGCGCCGAGATCCTCACGGTCGTCGTCGGGGAGGGAGCGCCGATTCCGCTCGGCGACCTGGAGAAGCATGCGCCGGAGGGCGTGGAGCTCGAGGTTCACGACGGGGGGCAGCCGCACTACTGGTGGCTCCTGGCGGCCGAGTGACGTGAGCGACGGGAGGCCCGTCCTCTGGCAGTACAGCTTCTCCAACTACAACGAGAAGGCTCGCTGGGCGCTCGACTTCAAGGGCATCCCTCACGAGCGCCGCTCGGTGCTGCCGGGCAGCCCGCGGGCGATGGCGTTCTCACGCCGCGGCGGCACGCTGCCCGTGGTCGATCTGGACGGCACGCGAATCGTCGATTCCGCCCGGATCATCGACGCGCTGGAGGCTCGGCAGCCAGAGCCGGTCCTCTATCCCTCCGATCCCGACGAACGCCGCCGGGCGCTCGAGATCGCGGCCTTTTTCACGGATGACATCGGGCATGACATGCGCCGAGTCGGCTTCTGGGAGGGTCGTGAACACCGGGCCTTCATGGCCGACTTCCTGGCGACCGACCACGGTTCCGCGGCCCGGGTCCAGCAGCGGGTCATGCTGCCGGTCGCCTGGCAGTACGTGGTGCGGCGCTACGGCTTCGATCAAGAGTCCTTCGAGCGCAGCAAGGCCGCCCTCGTCGGCTCTCTGGACCGGATCGAATCGGAGCGCCAGGGTCGCGACCATCTGGTCGGGGACCGTTTCACCGTTGCGGACCTGACCGCCGCGTCGCTCCTCTACCCGCTCGCCTGGCCCGCGGAGTTCCAGTACGAGCTCCCCGAGCCGCCCATGTCCGAGTTCCGGGAGTCGGTGAAGGAACACCCTGCGGTCAGTTGGGTCTCTGAGACCTGGCGCCGCCACCGAGGCGGCTCCACCGCGGTCTAGCTCACCACCCTTCGGACCCAGGCTCGCCCTTGAACGGGCCCTCGATCTCCTCGGTGATCCAGCCGCCGTAGTACGCGCCGGGCTGCGGAGTGACCTCCTCGTCGTCGAGGTAGGCCGCGTCCACGCGACGCGGATAGAAGGCGAGGTGATCGCGGAGCTGCTCGAAGCCCTCCATCGGCTCCGGGTAGTGCCAGGCGACCCGGTTGGCTCGCTTGCCCCCGGCCTCCGCGTGCACGTAGGAGGCGTCGCCCTTCCACTCGCAGTGCGTCCCCACGCCCTCGGCGTCGATCAGGACATCTTTGCGCACGTCTTCGCGCGGGATGTAGATGGTGGGAGGGCTCGCTGTCTCCAGGACGCGGAGGGCGCGGTCGCTCTCGGCGATGGTCTCTCCGCCGAGGAGAATGCGGACGTGGCGGTCGACGGGCTCGACTCGGGGCGGCCGCGGGTAGTCCCAGACGTTCTCTTTCGCTCGCTGTGTCGTCATATTGGATGGTCCCTGGGGGTCATCCAACGTTACGCCTAGCCTTTGTTCGCGATGGAGGCCGCCGCAGAGCGCGACTCGCAGCCGGGACCGGCGTACGTCCCGCGCGCATTCGCGACGGGCGAGATCCTCGAGCCGCCCGAGCTGCTGGCAGCGGCCCTGAAGTCGACGCCCCGGCCGTCGATCCTCGATGCGCCGATCACGAAGCTGAAGGGCGCCGGACCGAAGCTGGCGGAGGCTGCCGCCGAGATGGGGATATCGAGCCTCGGCGACCTGCTGCGCCACCTGCCTCACAGCTACCGGGACAGAGCAAACCCGGTCGGCCTGGGGGAGCTGAGGCTCGGGGAGGAGGCCACGGTTGAGGTCGAGGTCGGGAGAGCCACGCTCCGGCCGACCAGGCGCCGCCGCCTGACCATCCTCGAGGCCGACGTCTCCGACCGCAGCGGGAAGGTGAAAGCCGTCTGGTTCAACCGCGCCTGGCTCGCCGACCGGCTCCAGCCGGGGACCCGGTTGCTGCTCCACGGCAAGCTCGAGAAGCGCGGGTTCAACGTCTCCGAGCATGAGTTCCTCGATGACGCCGGCGACGCCGCCGGCCTGCACACCACGGGGGTTGTGCCGGTGCACCCGGCCAGCGAGCGGATCCGGCCGCAGAAGATCCGCGAGTGGATCTGGCAGGCCACTCCGCTGGCCCGGCACGCCGTGGAGCCCGTTCCCGGTCGCGTCAGGCGCGAGCTGCGCATGGCGAGCGCCACGGAGGCGATCGTCGCGTCTCACTTCCCGGCCGACCAGCACCAGGCGGAGGCCGCGCGCGAGCGCCTGGCCTTCGAGGAGCTCTTCCTCTACCAGGCCGCCCTCGTCTCGCGGCGCGGACGCCGGGTGTCCGGCAAGCGGGGCATCGAGCTGCGGTCGCCGGGAGCCGACGTCGCGGCCTGGCTCGGGTCGCTGCCGTTCGAGCTCACCGGGGACCAGCGCAGCGCTCTGGCGGAGATCGATGCCGATCTCACCCGGGAGCAGCCGATGCAGCGCCTGCTGATGGGAGAGGTCGGATCCGGGAAGACGGTGCTCGCCCTCTACGCGATGCTGCGCGCCATCGAGGCGAGCCACCAGGCCGGACTGATGGCGCCCACGGAGACACTCGCCGAACAGCACTTCCGGACGCTCGAGACGCTGCTCGATGGTCATGGTGTGGACGCCACCCTGCTCACCTCGGCCACGTCGCCCGCCTGCCGCCGGGACCTGCTCGCCTCACTGCGCTCGGGCGAGCCCCAGCTCGTCGTGGGCACGCACGCGCTGATCGAGGACACGGTCGAGTTCTCCTCGCTCGCCGTCGCCGTGGTGGACGAACAGCATCGCTTCGGCGTCAGCCAGCGCGCCGCACTCGATGCCAAGGGCCCGGGCGGGCGCCTGCCCCACGTGCTTCACATGACCGCCACGCCGATCCCCCGGACGCTCTCGCTGACCGCCTATGGAGATCTCGACACCACCTCGCTCCGCGAGCTGCCGAAGGGCCGCCAGCCGATCCGGACGCGCGTCGTCGACGAGGAGCACCGGGCGGCGGCCTACGAATTCATTCGCGAGCGCCTGCGCGAGGGACGCCAGGCGTTCGTCGTCTGCCCGCTGGTGAGCGACTCGGAGGCGATCGAGGCCAAGGCGGCGGAGGCCGAGGCGAAGCGGCTGGCGGGCGGCGAGCTCAGGGACTTCCGGGTCGCGCTGCTGCACGGCCAGATGTCCTCCGAGCAGAAGGCTCTGGCCATGGATGCGTTCTCCTCCGGAGAGGCGAATGTCCTGGTGGCGACCACGGTGATCGAGGTCGGCATCGACGTGGCCAACGCGACCGTGATGCTCGTCGAGGGCGCGGAGCGATTCGGCCTCTCGCAGCTCCATCAGCTCCGCGGCCGGGTGGGTCGCGGGCGACACGAGTCCTTCTGCATCCTCTTCGGCGACCCCGAGTCGGAGGCGGCCAAGGCGAGGCTCGAGGCGATCGCGGGGGAGGGGGATGGCTTCGCGCTCGCGGAGGTCGATCTGACGATCCGCGGCGAGGGGGAGATCCTCGGTACCCGCCAACATGGACTGCCGCGGTTCCGCGCCGCCTCGCTGCCGGAGGACACCGCCCTGCTGCTGGAAGCCCGCCGGCGGGTGCTCGAACTCCGCGAGCGCTTCGGCTCCCTCGAGGCGCCGGGGATCGGGCCGCTGCTCGACGAGGCGCGCCGGCGCTTCGGCGATGAGCGCGTCGAGCAGCTCACGGCGTGAGCGACATTCGCATCAGTGGCGGCGAGCTCGGCGGACGCCGCATCCGGGTGCCCAAGGGCGACGTCAGGCCGACCACCGAGCGCGTCAGGGAGGCGGTCTTCTCGATCCTGGCCGACGTGTCCGACTTGCGGGTCCTGGACCTTTACTGCGGCAGCGGTGCTCTGGGGATCGAGGCGCTCTCTCGCGGAGCGAGCGAGGCGACGCTGGTGGATACGCACCCCCGAACCGCGCGGGAGAACGTCGAGCGCCTCGGGCTGGACGAGCGCACCCGCGTCGTTCGCTCGGATGCCGTGCGGTTCCTGCGCCGCGCCGAGACGGGCGCCTTCGATCTTGTGCTCTGCGACCCTCCCTATAGACTCGCCGACCGCTTGGCGACCGACCTCGGTCCCCTGATCCGAGGGGTGCTGGCGGAGTCAGGCAGAGCCATGATCGAATCCTCCCCCGACAATCCCCTGCAAATCGAGCTGCCTCTCCTCACCGAGCGCGCCTACGGCGACACGCTGGTGCGAATCCACGGACAGGGACGATGAGCGCCGAGGAACCCCGCATCGCGATCTGCCCCGGGAGCTACGACCCGGTCACCAACGGCCACCTCGACGTCATCTCCCGCACCTCGAACGTGTTCGACAAGGTCGTGGTCGGGGTCGTCAACAACCCCGTGCGCAAGGATAAGACGTTGTTCACGGCCGAGGAGCGGAAGCAGTTCATCGAGGACGCGACCTCCGACCTTGGGAACGTCGAGGTGGGGATCATGTCCAACCTGCTGGTCGAGTTCGCCAAGGACAACGGAGCGACGGCGATCATCAAGGGCCTCCGCGCGATCTCGGACTTCGAGTACGAGTTCGAGATGAATCAGCTCAACCGGAAGCTCGCCGCGGACATCGAGAGCATGTACATCTTCGCCTCAGCGAACTACAGCTTCCTCTCCTCGACCGGGGTCAAGGAGATCGCCACCTTCGGCGGCGACATCAGCGACCTCGTCCCCGAACCGGTTGCAAAAGCGCTTGCGGAAAGGCTTGCCCGCTAGACCTTCGTGCGTGAGTTCCGGGCAGGAGCTTGCAATTCCGTGAAGAAACGCAACCCGCGGCCCGCCAACTGAGCCGATGCGTAAGCTTTAGCGACTGCAAATGGACGTTCTAGTACTCATCGACAAGCTCGACGATCTGGTCCACAACGCGCGGCCCGTGCCGCTCACGGATCAGGTGCGCGTCGATCGTGAGGAGATCTACGACCTCCTCGACCAGATGCGCGCCACGATCCCTGAGGAGATCAAGCAGGCCCGGTGGATCGTCAAGGAGCGCCAGGAGATGCTCGCCGAGGCGAAGCGCGAGGCCGAGCGGATCGTCAAGGAGGCCCGCGAGCAGCAGGCCCGCCTCGTCGCGAACGAGGAGATCACGCGCCAGGCGGAGCGAGCCGCCGAGGAGATCGTCGAGGAGGCTCGGGAGCGCGAGCGGGAGATCCGCCTCGGCGCCGAGGACTACGCCGACGACATCCTCTCGACGCTCGAGGTCAACCTCCAGAAGTTCCTGCAGGCCGTGCAGCGAGGCCGCGACCGGCTCCAGGGCCGCGAGCGCGAGCCGTCAGAGATCGGCTAGTCAGCCGGCCTGACCGGGGCGCCAGCGGCCGGTGGCAAGCGCATCGACGCCAGCTGGGTCCTAAGCGTGGTATCTGGAACGCGGATCGGCCCGCGCGTCGGGCGATCGAGGTCGCAGGTGACGTAGAGCAGCATCGTCACCAACACGGCCGCCAGGAAGACGGCGACCACCCCGCGGCCGAGGATCGCCAGGTAGGCGGCGAGCAGTCCCAGAGCGAGCGCGGCGCCGAGGACCTCCAGAAACAGGACCGCGTTGGGGACCCGGTTGTTGAGGGCCGCGATGCGAGTCCCCTGGGCGTCGATCATCTCATTTAGCGATTCCTCGTAGAGCCGAGGTGCGCTCGCGACGGGCTCGACGGCGAGGGCCTGACCGTTCAGGGCCCAGAGCCGGCGCTGGATGCCATCCTCGGTCGCTGCTGCGTCCGCCTCCTGGCTGCTGCCGGGCACGTAATCGGACAGGCGGATAGCGCTCTCCGCGTAGGAAACGAGAAGCCTGAGCGAGCGGTTGCGCTCGGGCTCGCTCAGGGTCTGTGCGCGCAGGTAGGTCGTCCCGATCGCGTTCGCCTCGTCGACGATCGCCTGCCGCCGGTCCTCGTACCGGGAGACGGCGAGCGAGAGGCCGAAGGCAAGTATCAGCCCCACGACGCCGAGCAGCGCGGCCTGCAGGACCCCGAACGGCTCGCTGAGGCTTTCCGAGAGATGCCGGACGCGGCGTCCCAGAAATGCGCCCAGAGCGGTGCAGCCGAGGACGACTACCGCGAGCAACAACGCGAGCTCGAAGCTGCTGAGGTCGAAGAAGAAGATGAGGTGCCGGACGCTAAGCCGCTGTCCGGACGTAGGCTCCTCGCATGGAGGAGCTTGTTGACGGCGTTCGGGCGGTCCTCTCCGGCCACGGCGAGCTGACGCTGACGGCGGTTCCCGGTGGGGCGTCCCGCGAGACCTGGCTGGTGGAGGGAGAGCAGGGCCAGTGGATCCTGCGGCGTGACCCCGAAGGCTCGGTCTCACTCGTTCCGATCGCCGAGGAGTTCGCGCTGCTCGGCCTCGCGCGCGAGGCCGAGGTGCCCGTCCCCGAGCCACTCGCGCTGGAGCCTGCTGGAGGGAAGTTCGGATCTGCCGGGATGCTGATGTCGTTCGTCGCCGGGACCTCGGTTGCACCACGGATTCTTCGCAAGCCGGAGTTCGAGCTGGCCCGCGCGAGGCTCCCGTCGCAGCTCGCCGAGGCGCTCGCCCGCATCCATTCCATCGATCCGGCCGCGCTTGACGGAGTCCTGCCCGATACGGGCCCGGATCCTGCTCTCACTCAGATCGAGGAGTGGCAGCGCCAACTCGACGCGATCGGCGAGCCGCTGCCGGCCGTGGAGCTTGGGCTCCGCTGGCTGCGGGCCAACGCCCCGGAGCCCGCGGATCCCCGCGTGGTCCACGGCGATTTCCGGCTGGGCAACTTCATCGTGGACGAGGACGGCCTGGCGGCGGTGATCGACTGGGAGCTGGCTCATCTCGGCGATCCGGCCGAGGACATCGGCTGGCTCTGCATCCGCTCCTGGCGGTTCGGCAATGACGACAACGCCGTGGCGGGCGTCGGTGGCATCGACGAATTCATCGCCGCCTACGAGGCGGCGGGAGGCTCGCCGGTCGACCGAGACCGGGTGCGCTACTGGGAGGCCTTCGGCAACGTCAAGTGGGCCGTGATCTGCGCCCGCCAGGCTCACGATCACCTGACCGGCGTGCGCCGCAGCCACGAGCTGGCTTCACTCGGTCGCCGCATCTGCGAGCCTGAATGGGATCTACTGCAGCTGATCTGATGCAGGACACGCCCACAGCGCCGGAGTTGCTCGACGCCGTCACCGAGTACCTGTTCGGTGAGCTGCGGCCAGAGGTGCGGCGCGAGCAGCGCTTCAAGGTGCTGGTGGCGGCCAATGTCTGTGCGGTCGTGGCGCGCGAGATCCGGGCCGGGGATCAGCTGGACGAGGCCGACCGGGCACTGTTCAGCGAGATGCTCGGCGAGGAGGCGACCGACGCCCACGCCGCAGCCGCGGAGCTCTCACGCCGGCTCAGGGCGGGTGAGCTGGATGACCGCATCGAGGAGCTCACGCCGCGGCTCGAGGAGCACGTCCGGCGCAAGCTGGAGATCGCGCGACCCGGCTACTCCGATGGCGGTCCATGAGTTTGCGCGCAACTCTCCCCGGGGGGTGGGTTGAAGCCTGTGAGTCGTAGTGGCATGCACGCTAGTGCGAGCCAGACGAAGCAACCCAGAGGGAGTGATGAAGATGATGCGACGCCTCAAGAGGCACCTTTCGCCGGGGCTCGTCCTCGGCCTGATCGCGCTCGTCGTCGCGGTGGGCGGCAGCTCGTTCGCGATCGCACAGACCAGCAAGCAGGAGACGCTGAGGACGCGGTTCGGCGGGGCCACCCAACTGGTGGTCCAGAAAGTGAACCTGCTGCCGCAGACGACCAACAACGGCATCTCCGACCACACCGTGACCTGCCCATCGAGTTCGAAGCTGGGTCCCGGCGTGGCGATCGGCGGCGGAGTTATCGACACGCGGCCGCCCGACGGCAGCAGGAACATGGGTCCGCTCAGCCAGAAGACTGACGGCCCGAAGGGCACGAGCGCCTGGCTGTTCGAGTTCGACAACGACACGAACAACGCCCTGCCGGTCGAGCTGCGTGTGCTCTGCACCTACAGCAAGCTGAACACGAAGCGCGGCTAGCTCAGCGGCTCGCGAGCCTGTGTCCTGAGACCACAGGTTGAGGAGGCGGCTCTCTCTCGGAGGGGGCCGCTTCCGCTTCCCCGGCGCTCAGAGCCCGGTCTCGTGGGACCCGGCTCGTCCCGCGTCCGTCTTCTCATAGAAGCGCCGGAGCAGCTTGGAAGTCTCCTCCGGATCGGCGCAGCTGTAGGCGTTCCAAGCCTCGTTGCGAAGCTGCTCGTCGAGCGTCTTGCCGACCGTGTCGAGGATGGTCTGCTTGGCCGAGCGCACCGCGCGCTGGGAGTTCCGGAGGATCTGGCGGGCAACCGTCTCCGCCTCGGCCATCAGTCGCTGGTGCGGGACGACCTTCGAGACGAGGTTGCACTGCATGGCCCGCTGGGCATCGATCGGCTCCGCGGTCAGCAGCATCTCGAGGGCGATCCCGGTGCCGCAGGTGTTGACCAGGCGCACGATGCCGCCATCGCCGTGATGGAATCCCCGGCGGGCCTCGAAGGAGCCGAACATCGCGCGGTCGGATGCGATCCGGATGTCGCAGGCGAGCGCGGTCTCGAGACCGCCGGCCAGCGCCCAGCCGTTGATCGCGCCGACGATCGGCTTGTAGATCCGATGCATCCCGCGCGTGAACCCGTTCAGTCCGAGCTCCGCGATCTCGCGGATGTCGGTGACGTTGCTCTCGGCGACGATCGGCGGGATGTACTCCTTCAGGTCGGCGCCAGCGCAGAACGCGTCCCCGGCGCCGGTCAGGATCGCGACGTCAACGGAGTCGTCTTCCGCGAAGTCGGCCCAGGCAGCGATCATCGCGCGGTGCACATCGGGACTGACGGCGTTCCGCGCCTCGGGCCGGTTGATCGTCACGTAGGCGATCCGGTCTCGCTTCTCGTAGAGGACGACGCCCTCGTCGGCGGAGGGCGGCGGTCCCGGCTGGTCCGGGTTGTGGTGGGTCATCTCAGTCTCCTCGCTGGTCGTAGGTGGCCCGGACCACGGCCAGGTCATCCGCCGTCCAGGTGATCTCGCCGCCGCACCACTCGGCGAGATCCTCGGCGCTGTCGGGGAAATCGAAGCCGGCCTCGATCGGGGTGACCTGCTGATCGGCCTTCACCACGTCGCCGATGACCAGGGCGCGTGACTGCTCACGTACGCGGCGGAAGAGCAAATGTTTCTGGTCGTCGGTCAGGTGGTGCACCGAGAGCACCGAGATCACCAGGTCCCACGGGCCATCGGGGAGCGGGTCCTCCATGCGGGCAAGCTGGACGTCGTCGTACTCCTCGCGTAGCCGGAAGACCATGTTGGAGTCGGAGTCCAGGCCGATCACCCAGGCCTCCGGGTAGGCCTCGAGTAGCACCCTGGTCGTCTCCCCGGTGCCCATCCCGAGCTCGAGGACGCGGTCGGGAGCGAACGGAATCGCCTCGATGGCCGCACGCTGCAACTCGTCGTAGCGCGGGACCTCGGCCCGGATCTCCTCCAGGTAGGTCTCGGGATTCCAGTGGAATTGTGCGCACACGGTCGCTCGCTACCCTCGAAGCGAGTGTATGCGGAAGGTGGACTCGTCGATCTGGAGCGCCTGGCGCTGTCCTCGGGGCAGGCCCGGTCGCTCGATATCGAGGCCGCGATCGATCCGATCGAGTTGGGTGGACAGGACTACGAGCCGGCGGGTGGTGGCGTCGACGCCAGGCTCAACATCTCGCGGACCAGCACCGGATACGCGCTGCGCCTTCGCTTCGCAACCGAGCTGACCGGGCCCTGCGTGCGCTGCCTCGAGCCAGCGTCCACGGAGATCCGGGTCGACGCTCGCGAGGTCGACCAGCCTCCCAGCCGCGACGAGGAGCTGCGCAGCCCATACGTCACCGACGGCGAGCTTGACGTCGGCCGCTGGGCCAACGACGCCGTCGTCCTGGCCCTGCCCGAGCAGCCCCTCTGCCGCCCGGACTGCGCCGGGCTCTGCACCGTCTGCGGCGAGTCCCTGAACGACGTCGATCCGGAGGCCCACCGCCATGAGACCGGCGGCGACCCTCGGATGGCGAAGTTGCGGGACCTCAAGCTCGACCGTTAGTGTGACCCGACCGGCAGGGGGCTGAGGGAGGGAGCGATATGCGAGCGCGGTTCGTGACGGGTGCAGGACTGATCGGAGTGATCGGGGCGCTGGGTCTCGCGCCGGCAGCCTCCGCGGATACGGCCACGATCGGGGCGGCTGCATCCCCAGGCAGCATCTTCGGGGGAGCTGCAAACTTCGCCGTCATCCAGCGGATGACCGACCCGGCCTCTCCGTCCTTTGCCGTCCCGCAGGTGCCCGCCGGTGGCGGCGCTTGGAGCGTTACCTCATGGGGCGCTCTTGGGGGTGCGGGCAACGGCTCGGCCTCGCTCGAGATCTGGCGGCCGACCGGCACACCGGGAGAGCTTCAGCTGATCGCGATCGGGCCGCAGCAGGACTTCCCCACTGCTGCCCTGACGACCCACTCGGTGAACATCCCGGTTCAGCCCGGGGACCATCTCGGAGTCCTTAGTGGTTCGGGCACGGGTTTCAGCCCGAGTTACGGAAACAATCCGCCGGGGGATGAAGCGATCTGGCCCAACATGACGCCCGGCCCAGTGGTGGGTCAGACCATCGGCGCGCCGTCGAGCAATTTCTATCCGAATGGGGGTGCTTCGGACGCACGTGCGAACGTGCAGGCGACGGTGACCTCGACTCCCGCAGTCGCCGCAGGGGGGACGACGACGAAGTGCAAAAAGAAGAAGCACAAGCGCTCTGCTGCGTCCGCCAAGAAGAAGAAGTGCAAGAAGCACAAGAAGAAGAAGTAGGGGCGGCGGCGTAGCGGTCGCTACCATGCCGCCCTCATGGCGGTCCCCAAGAAGAGACAGTCCCGCACCCGCCGCGACAAGCGGCGCGCCCAGCACAAGGCCGCGACACCGCGGCTGAACGAGTGCCCCCGCTGTCATAGCCCGCGCCTGCCGCACCGCGTCTGCCCGACCTGCGGCACCTACGCCGGGCGCGAGGTCATCCGCCACGAGGCCCCCGAGGCCGGATCCCCGGCCCAGCCTTCTCCGCAGGACTAGATGCCTGACCGGGCGGCGGTCGCCCTCGATGGCTACGGGACGGACTCCGGCCCAGAGGTCGTCGTCGAGGGAGCGCGGCTGGCGGCCGCCGACGGCATTCCCGTTCGCATCTTCGGTCCGAGCTCGCTGAACGTCCCCGAAGGGGTCGAGCTCGACCCGACCGCCGACTGGATCGGCAACGAGGCCGAGCCGGTCGCGGCGGTGCGATCCACCCCCGAGGCTTCCATCGTCCGTGGCGCCGCCGCCGTCGCCGAGGGACGCTGCAGCGCGCTGGTGAGCGCAGGGTCCACCGGAGCGACGATGACCGCCGCCCTGTTCGCCCTGAAGCGCGCCCAGGGCGTTCACCGGCCGGCTCTCGCGGCTCAGATCCCGGTGCCCGGCTCAGAAGGAAAGCCCCTGGTCTTCCTCGACGCGGGCGCCAACATCGACGTCCGCCCACAGCACCTGATCCAGTTCGCATTCCTGGGCTCCGCGTTCAGCTCAGCGGTGCTCGGGGTGGATGGCCCGCGCGTAGCCCTGCTCTCGGTCGGCGAGGAGCAGAAGAAGGGGCGCGCCGACGTCGTCGAAGCCCATGAGGCGCTCAGCGAGGCCGAGGGGATCCGCTTCATCGGCAATCTCGAGGGCCGCGACCTGCTCGCGGGAGAGGCCGACGTGATCGTCACCGATGGCTTCACCGGCAACGTCACGCTGAAGACGCTCGAGGGGACTGCGCGGGCCGTGGCGGATGCGGTCCGGGACGCCGCCCACTCCGGGCCGGTGGCCTCGGCCGGGGGACTCCTGCTCCGCCCGGCGCTCGGCGGCCTGCGCCGGAGCATGGACCCGAACGCCGTCGGCGGCGCGATCCTGCTCGGGCTGCGGGGGGTGGCCGTGGTCGCCCACGGCAGCTCGACGCCGGATGGGATCGCGAACGCTGTCCGCCTCGCAGACCGCGCCGTGCGGGAGCGGGCGGTGGAGCGCACGGCCGAGCTCCTGTCGACGGCGGGCGCGACGCGAGATTCCCTGCGCGAGACTCCCTCCGAGACCGCCTAGCGATACGCGATAATCAAACGGCATGGAACGTGAAGAGGTGATGACGCTCGTCCGCAACCACCTGAGCACCGAGCTCGAGGTGGCGCCGGAGAAGATCCAGCCCGAGACCAGGTTCCGGGAGGATCTCGACGCGGACTCGCTCGACCTGTACGAGCTCGTCATGGAGCTCGAGGATCGCTACGGGATCCGGGTCAGCGAGGAGGAGGCGTCGAACATCGGGACCGTGGGCGACGCGGTCGACTTCGTCTGCGCCCGCGTGCCGGCGACCTAGATCCGGGGGAGCGAGCGAGCTGATCCGATGACACCCGGAACCGCCCAGCTGGCGGAGCTGTTCGCGGACACCCCCGAAGAGCTGCACCGGCAGGCACTCTCCCATTCATCATGGGTCGAGAGGCGCACCGAGAGCTACGGCCGGCTCGCCTTCCTCGGCGACAGCGTCCTTGGGCTCTCGGTCGCGACGCTCCTCTTCGAGGGGCATCCCGACGCCGACATCGGCGAGCTCACCAAGATCCTCAATCAGGCGGTCAGCGGGCGCGCCTGTGCCGAGGTGGCGCGGCGCCTCGACCTGCCGCGGCTGCTCGCCGAGGAAGCTCCCGACGGAGGCGACGGCCTGCCGGTGGACACGCTGCTCGCGTCTGAGCGCACCCTTGCCTCCGTCTGCGAGGCAGTGATCGGCGCCGCCTATCTGGCCCACGGCTTCGAGCGCGCCTCGGCGGCCGTGATCGAGGCGTTCGATGAGGAGATCGAGCAGGCCACCCGCGAGCGCATGGACTTCAAGTCCGAGCTCCAGGAGCGCCTTGCCCGGAACGGCGACACCGTTGATTACGAGGTCGCCAGCGAGGCGGGCCCCCCGCACGATCGCCGCTTCGAGATCCGGGCGACGGTCGGAGGGGATGAGGTCGGCATCGGCTCCGGCAGGAGCAAGAAGCAGGCCGAGCAGGCCGCTGCCCGCCGTGCCCTCGACCGCCTGCGCGGCTGACGTCCGAGCCAGGCGCGACGCTTCGCTTCGCCCCCTGCGACCCTTGCGAGAGAGATGTATCTGAAGGCCATCAACCTGAAGGGCTTCAAGTCCTTTCCCGACCGCACCCGGCTCACCTTTTCGCCGGGCGTCAGCGTGATCGTCGGCCCGAACGGCTCGGGCAAGTCGAACATCACCGACGCGGTGCTCTGGGCGATGGGCGAGCAGAGCCCCTCCGCGGTGCGCGGCCACCAGATGCGCGACGTGATCTTCGCCGGGGGCAACGGCCAGTCGCCGCGCCGCTTCGCCGAGGTCGAGGTCGTGATCGACAACTCCGAGGGCCGGGCGGCGAGCGAGTTCTCCGAGATCTCGATCTCGCGGCGGATCGAGCGCAACGGCGATGGCGAATACCGGTTGAACGGCGCCCGCTGCCGCCTCACGGACGTGGTCGAGGCCCTGTCGGACACGAACATGGGCCGGGAGGCCCACTCCGTGATCAGCCAGGGCAAGGTCGAGGCGATCGTGAGCTCGAAGCCCCGTGACCGGCGCCTGCTGATCGAGGAGGCGGCCGGTCTCGGCAAGCACCGGAAGCGCCGCCACAGCGCCCAGCTCAAGCTGGATCGCACGCGCGACAACCTGGAGCGGGCCATGGACGTGGAGCGAGAGGCCCGCTCGCGCCTCCGGCCGCTGAAGCGGCAGGCCGAGGCGGCGGAGCGCACGGCCAAGCTCCTGCGTCAGTCGAACGAGCTCCGCGCCCGGATCGTCGCCGATGACCTCCGCGCGCAGCAGGACCAGCTCACGGCGGCCGAGGCGAAGCTCGCGAAGGTGCGAGCGACGCGGGACTCGGTTGAGAAACGCTTCGAGGAGGTGCGCGCGCGCCGCACCGCGATCGAGGAGCGGATCGCGGCCGGCGAGGAGGGGCGGCGCCGCCAGGGCGAGACCTTGGCCGAGGCGCGGGCGGCAACCGAGCGCGTCCGGGCCCGCGCCGAGGCCCTGGACGTGGCCGAGCGCGACCTCCGCGGTGCCCTCGGCGAGCGGCAGCTTCGCCTGGACGCCCTGGACGAGGAGCCCGAGGAGGCGGCCGGCGCGGCACGCGTCGCGGAGCTCGAGGCCGAGCTGGCCAAGCTGGGGGAGGACGCTTCCGCGGAGGGCGAGCGCATGCGCGCGGAGGCCGCCGAGGCCGAGCAGGGGCGCGCCGCCGCCAGGGCCGTCCTCGAGCCGCTGGAGCGGGCCGAGGAGGAGATCTCCGCAGCGCTCCACCGCGCGACGCAGCTGCACGAGACGGCGCGGGCCGAGGCGCAGAAGGCTTCCGAGCGGCGAGCCGCGCTGGCGGGCGAGCTCGCCGCCGTCGAAGCGAAGCTGGCCGCCGCCGCGGTCGAGGGAGAGCACGAGGCCCTCGCGGGAATGCTGGAGGCGGGCTCCGGGCTCGAGCGCGCTGTCTCGGCGGTGCTCGGAGAGCGGCTGCGGGCCTCCATCGTCGGCTCCGTCGGCGAGGGACGGGAGCGCCTGGCAGGCGCCGAGGGCGCCGCGCGCGCCCTGATCTCCTCCGGGCCGTCCAAGCCGGCATCGCCGGCGCCGAAGGAAGGCGCCCGCCGCCTGCTCGACCTGATCGAGGCTCGTGGCGAGGCCGCCCCGATCACCGAGCGCCTGCTGGCCGACGCCTGGCTGGTCGACGACCTCGGCGATCTGGACGAGGGATTCGCCGGCGTGGCCGTCACCGTGGACGGCGAATGCTTCGACGCCGCCGCCGGCGAGATCCGGCGGCTGCCCCGCGAGGGCACCGACCCCGCCCTGGCCGCGCGTTCCGAGCGGGAGGACCTCGCCTCGCGACTCGCCCAGCGTGAGCAGACCGAGGAACGGGCGAGGCGGGACCTGGAGCTGGCCGAGTCGGCACTCGCCGAGGCCCGCGGGCGCGAGGAGGAATCCCAGAAGGCCATCCGGGAAGCCCGCCGGACGCTCGATCAAGCCGCGGAGGAGGCGAGCCGCACCGGCTGGCTGGCGGAGCGGCACGCCGAGCGCGAGGGCGAGGGTTCGAGCACCGCGATCCAGCGCGCCAAGCTCGAAGCCGAGCTGGCCGCCGAGCGCCGCCACGCCGAGGGCGCGGAGCGCGCCCGCGAGAAGCGCCAGCACGACCGCGAGGAGCTCGAGCGGCGGATCGCCCTCGAGCAGCGGACCCTGCCGGCCCTGGGCCGGGCGCGCGAAGCCCTGCTCCGCGTAGCCGAGCGGCTCGAGGCGCATGCCGCGAAGCTCGCCGAGGTCGAGGGAGAGGATGGAGGCGACGTGGCCGCCGAGCTCCGGGAATGCTCGCAGCAGGAGTTCGGCCTGCAGGGAGAGCTCCGTGAGGCGAGCGAGGCGATGACCGTCGCGGAGGTCGAGGCCACCCAGCTGCGCGGGCATCGCGATGAGAACACGGCCGAGCTGCAGCGGCTCGGCGCGGCCCTGGGTGTGGAACTGGGGGCCACGGCCGAGTCGCTCGGGGACGAGGAGCGCGAGACGATCGAGACGAAGCTCGCGAGGCTCGATCGCAACCGCGAGCAGATCGGCCCCGTGAACCCGCTGGCCGAGCGCGAGTACGAGGAGGCGCGCGAGCATGTCACGGAGCTGGCCGAGCAGCGCAAGGACCTCGAGAAGGCGATCACCGAGCTGCGGGCCCTGGTCCGCCGCACGGACAGGGAGATCGCGGCCGCCTTCGAGGAGACCTTCGAGGCGACCGCCCGAGGCTTCGAGGAGATGGTCGCCGAGCTCTTCCCGGGCGGCAAGGGGCGTCTGCGCCGGGTGGACGTGGGGCCGCGGCCGTTTGCCGGGCAGATTCCGGAGGCCGATGGGGATGCCCCGGCCGACCCGGACGAAGAGATCCTCCCGCCCGACGACGATGGGGGAGTCGAGATCGAGGTGACCCCAGCCGGCAAGTCAACCCGCCGCCTCTCGCTCCTCTCCGGCGGCGAGAAGTCTCTGGTTGCGCTCGCCTTCGTCTTCGCCGTCCTGATGGCGCGGCCGTGTCCCTTCTACATCCTCGACGAGGTCGAGGCCGCCCTCGACGACATCAACATCGACCGCTTCCTGCGCCTGGTGCGCCGGTTCGCCGAGCGTTCCCAGTTCATCGTCGTCACCCACCAGAAGCGGACGATGGATGCCGCCGACATCCTCTACGGCGTCAGCATGGGCGGCGACGGCATCACCAAGGTCGTCTCGCGAAAGTTGCCGCGCGACGAGCTCGAGACGCTGCCGGGCGGGCCGGAGGCGGCGGACGCCGCAGCCGAGGCCGCCTGACCGGCCCTCAGAGCCCGAGACCGGAGAGCTGCTCCCGAGAAGAGACGTCGAGCTTGCGGTAGACCGCCCCCAGGTGAGCCTCGACGGTCTTCCTGGTGACGAACAGTTGCTCCGCGATTTCGGGGTTCGCAAGCCCCGAGGCCGCGAGCTCTGCGACCTGGCGCTCTCTCGGGGTGAGCGAATCCAGGCCGCTGGTGCGCTCACGGCGAGGCCTCCCACCAGCGGCGCGCAGCTCGGTGAGCGCGACGTTCGCAAGCGGAACGGCTCCCAGCCGTCTGCTGAGATCGAGCGCCGAGCGAAGCGGCACGCGCGCGTCCCGCGTGTGGCGCCCTCGGCGCAGTGCCATGCCGAGCCCGAGGAACGCCCGTGCGCGCTCGAGCTCGGCCCGCGCGGTCGCGAGCGGCTTGAGAGACTCCCGAAGCATCTCCACGCCCGCAACGCCAGGGGTGAGGGACCCGAGTGTCGCGAGGCCAACCCCGATCGCGCGCGGCGAACCGATCTGGCGGCCGATCTCGAGCTGCTCGGTCGCGAGCTCGGTCGCCCGCCCGGCCTGACCCAGCTCACCAGCGGCCTGGGCAGCGAGGGTTCGCCACCAGCAATACCCCGGGCTGGGCGCGTCGATCGCGAGCAGCCGCTCACCCGCGGCCAGGGCCATCGCCAACGCGGTCTCCCAGTCGCGGCGGGCCCACGCCAGGTGGGCCCTTCCGAGTGGAAGCCAACCCCAGCCCCATGTTCCCGGCGCGGCGGACTCCAGATGCGGAGGCAGGCTCAGCTGTCGCTCCGCGGCGTCGAGCTCGCCGCGGTCGACCTTCATGCAGGCGTACGCGATTCGCAGGGGAAGCTTGGCCACCTCCCAGGCGCCCTCGGTCATGGAGAAGATCGTCTCCGCGTCGGCCAGCCCACCAATCAGGTCGCCCCGCCGCCACCGGGACCAGACCCGATCGTGCAGAGCCTCCGCGGTCTCCAGCCTGCTCCCGCGGCGGCGAGCCCGCTGAAGGCTCGCCCCAATCAGCCGTTCGGCCTCGGCATGAGCGTCGATGCCGGCCAGGACGAACGCCGGACCCGTTCCCGTCAGGGAGGGGAGCGCGTCCGCGAGCTCGGGATCGAACATGCGCTCGGCAGCCCAGGTCACCTCCGCCACTGCCCTCTCCCGGTCGCCGCGAAGGTAGGCGTCAAGAGCGACAAGGTGCCGCCTCACAACCTCGGCCGCGGTCGGCTCTCCGTCAGCGCCCAGCCGTGGGCCCACGAGCCGTCGCCTGACCTCCGCCTTCAGCTCCTCGCGGGGCCGGCCCGCGATGCCGTAGCTGAAGAGGAGTTCCGCCTCGATCGGCCCGCCGCTGCCAGGGGGTATCGCGTCGAGCGCTGCCCTGACGGCCTCGAAAGCCCCCAGCGTGTCGCCGGCCAGGTATCGGCTCTGCGCCAGCGCACCATGGATGGTCCCCTGCAGCTCCGGTGGCACGTCACCCTCGGTGGCCGCCTCGAGGTGTTCGAGCGCATTCGCATCGCTGGCCGCCAGCTCGGCGAGCCCGAGCTCGAGCAGCAGCAACGGATCGCTGGAGTGTGTTCCCTCAGCCAGCGCGCGGCGCAGAAACGCGATCGCCTCCTCCGCGCCGCCGCGCATCCTGGCTTCCCGGGCGGCCGCTCGCAGCTCCTCCGTTGACCATTGCTGGCCCCTCGGCTCGGTCTGCAGCAGGTGGGCGGCGACCTGCTCGGCCGCGTGCCCTCTCTCGTGCAGCACGCTCGCGGCCAGCATGTGGCCGCGCTCACGTGCCGCCGGCGCGAGGCGGTCGTACAGGGCGCTTCTGACGATAGGATGCGAGAAGCGCAACGGCAGCTCGCGCTCCACCAGGCCGATCTCCGCAAGCTCGTCGGCCGCCCTGGCGGCAACCGCCGGATCGAGGTCGGCGTGCGCGGCGACGACCTGCACCTCGGCTCGTTCCAGGATGGCGAGCGACATCGCGACCCGACTGCTCTGTTCGGGCAGCCGGGAAAGCCTGGTCAGGGTCCAGTTCGCGACCGAGGACGGCCCGAGTTCGGCGATTCGCTCGGCGCCCTCCCGATCAGCGGAGATCTGCTGGGTCGCCGTGGCGATTGCGATCTCTCGGAGCAGGAAGGGGTTCCCGCCCGTGATGCTGTACGCGGCCGAGGAGAACTCTCGGCTCGGCGGCCCGAGCAGGTCCTCGAGCACGCGTCCCGAGCCGCCCTCGGTGAGGGGGGCAGGTCGAATCCGCAACTCGGTGGAAAGCTTGGAGAAGCTGCCGGATTGCAGTACAGAGTCCCCTCGCGAGGCGAGGATCAGGTTGAGCGGATGCTCCCCGGCCCGCCCCGCGACGTACTCCAGCGACCGGATCGAGGGTTGATCCGCCCACTGGATGTCGTCGACCAGCACAGCAGTCGGCCTGAGCTCGGAGAGATGGACGAATGCCCAGTAGATCCCGTGCAGGAGCGCGAAATCGAGGTCCTGTGGCGGGAGCGAGGCGCCCGCAGGGACTCCCCCCAAGAGGGGCGCCGCAACTGCTGCGGCCCCCATCAGGGTGCGGGAGGCCATCTCCGGGTCCTGGATCTCCGGTTCGAGCAGCTGCCGGATCACACCGAAGGCAAACGGGCGCTCGAGCTCTGCCGCGCGAGCCTGAAGACAGCGCATTCCACGGGACTCTGCGGCGGCTCTCGCCTCCGACAGGAGCCTCGTCTTGCCGATCCCGGCCTCGCCCTCGATCAGTAGGACGCGACCCGAGCCCGCCATCGCCGCGTCCAGCGCAGCGGCGAGCGACGCCACCTCCCGGCCTCTCTCGACCAAGGCCGGGACGACACCTCCGCCCGGTGCCTCGCCCCTCAGAGTGGTCCCGTTCACGTCCCTCCTCCTCTTGTCGCCCAGGGTACCGGCGGGCGGGAAAAGTTTGGGGTGCCTCCCCGATGAAGAACCGGCCCAGGGCCCGGAGAATCGCATCGCGTCATCCAGGTGGCAGTCGGTCTTGAGGAAAGGACTCAGATGCGGTCAATGCTCGGTGGCAGGAGACCTTCAGCGTCGTCGGTCATCTCGGTGCTTGCTCTGATCATCGCCGTGGGCGGCGGCTCTTACGCGGTGGCCCTCAACGGCAAGGACAAGAAGGTGATCAGGAAGGTGGCGAACGGCCAGATCACCAAGCGGGCGAAGCAGCTTTCCGTCGGTCACGCGGATAGCGCGCAGACGGCTGCCGAAGCGGCGGCCCTTGGCGGGATCCCAGCGTCCGGATACACTCGGAGCGACTGCAACACGACCACGGGCCAGGCCAAGGGCATTGCGACCGTGGTGGCCAGCGCCGGATATCCGTCGACCTTCACGGACCTGGGGCTCAACGGCTACAACTGCAGCGGCCAGGCGGTCCAGGCGAAGCGGATCAATACGGGCTGGTATGAGGTCCGCTGGCTGGGCAACCCGTCGTTCATCGCGATCGGGACGTCCGACACCGGCGCCGGCGGCATTCCCTTCAGCGACAACGTCAGCGTCCTGAAGAACGGCTCCGGGGACTTCATCGTGTACGTCATGGAGGTCGCGAGCGCCAGCGGCAAGGACCACCCCTTCCACGTCGTTCTCTACTAGCCAGGGAGGATCAAGTGCGCTCGAGAAACAGGTTTCATCCCTCGCCCGCGATGGTCGTCGCGGTGCTCGCTCTGGTGGCCGCGGCCGCCGGGGTGGCGATCGCCAACCCGATCGCCAAGAGCTCGAAGAAGAGCAAGGGTGTGAGCGCCAAGAAGGTGAGGAGCATCGCCACCTCGGTGGCGAGTGCCCAGATCGCAACGCAGGCCCCGGGCCTATCAGTCGCAAACGCCGCCAACGCGACCAACGCGACCAACGCCGGTCACGCATCCAGTGCGACCACCGCCGGCAGTGCCAACCCGATCGCCTTCGCCCACGTCTCGTCCGACGGGGTGGTCGACCCGGCACAGTCAAAGACCCTCGCCCAGAGCAATGTGACCCAACCCGACGCGGGCGTCGGCTTCTACTGCTTCTCCAACCTCGGCTTCTCGTTCAAGGGGGCTGAGGTGACGGTGGACTACGACGACTCCTTTGGACCGATCACCCCTCAGTTTGGAGATCACGATTCGAGCCAGTGCAGTCCGCCCGCTCAGGCATATGTCCTGTTCCTCCTGGGTGATGACTCAGGGACGCCCCCGACCGGCTTCTTCATCACCTTCTACGACTAGACGGCCGGCTCCGTGTAGGGGGGCGGAGGGCGGCCGGTACCCTCCGCCGCCGTGGCTCGCACCTGGCAAGAGGCGTTCGATCTCGGCGACCGTGAGATCCGGGACGTTGAGGATGGGAATGAGCGCTCCGGCGTCTTCCGGCGACTGCGTGTGGGGCTCACCCGCAGCCGCCAGGCGCTCACCGCCGAGCTCTCCTCCAGCTTCACCGAACGGATCGACGACGAGACCTGGGAGCACATCGAGGAGGCCCTGATCCTGGCCGACGTCGGTGCGCCGACCACGGCGGCGGTGGTGCGTCGCCTCGAGGACGAGGTCGAGGCCGGCGAGCTGACCGGCGGCGAGGCGCTGCGCGAGCGCCTGATCGCGCTGCTGGCCGAGACGGCGTCGCCCGGCGGGGAGGACGTGGCAAAGATTCATCTCCCTGATCGGCCCTCCGTCCTGATGGTCGTGGGAGTGAACGGCACCGGAAAGACGACGACGATCGGCAAGATCGCCTGGCACCTGCAGAAGGAGCTCGGGCTCGACGTGATCGTCGCCGCGGCGGATACCTACCGGGCCGCGGCCGTCAACCAGCTGCAGGAGTGGACCGATCGCGCCGGGACGCAGATCGTGCGCGGCACCGAGGGCGGCGATCCCGGTGCAGTCGTCTATGACGGAGTCGCTGCCGCGCAGGCGCGGAGCGCCGACGTCGTGATCTGCGACACAGCCGGGCGCCTCCACACCCACGGCAACCTGATGGAGGAGCTGGCCAAGGTCCGCCGTGTGATCACCAAGCAGCTACCCGAGGCGCCACACGAGACGCTGGTGGTGATCGACGCCACCACCGGGCAGAACGGCGTTCGCCAGGCTCAGGAGTTCGCCAAGTCGGTCGAGGTGACCGGCGCGGTCCTGACCAAGCTCGATGGCAGCGCCAAGGGTGGGGTGGCGCTGGCGATCGCCTCGGAGCTCGGCATCCCGGTCAAGCTGATCGGGATCGGGGAATCCCTCGAGGACCTGCGCCCGTTCGACGCCGAGGAGTTCGCCCGGGCGCTGCTCACCGAGTAGCAAGAAAACCACCGTGTGCCGGCCACCCCCGCTGGCAGACTTCCCGGCGGTGGGAGAGGGAGCGAATAGGGGCCCGATCGCGATGATCGCCGCGGCACTGTGCGCGGCCGCACTGGCGCTACCCGCCACAGCGAGTGCAGCCTCCGGAGCGGACTTGAGCCCGCAGGCGCTCTTCGCCGGCACCACTCTCTCGCTGAAGAAGGGCAGTACCGCTCGGATCCTGGGCCGGGTCGTCCTCGCGGGGAAGGTCCAGCTGCCCTGGGTCAACCAGACCGTGAATCTCGCTGTCCGGCGGGAGGGGAGGCTGGTGGTCTCGCGGACGGTCCCCGTCAACCCGGAGAACGGCCGCTTCCATGCTTCGTTCCGGCTCAAGGGGTGCTGCGACTACATCGCGCAGGCGATCCGCAACACCGACGCGTCGGCCCCGATCGGCCTCGAGGTACATGCACCGCGGGTGCTCAGGCCGGGGCGAGAGGCGCTGCTCTTCAACCGCCTGCTCGCCGGGGCCGGGTACCACATGGGGGATATCTCGGACCGATTGGACGAGAGCACGGGACTGGCCGTTCTCGCCATGCGGAAGGTCAACGACCTGCCCCGGACCGAGGACTACGACCCCCACCTCTTCGAGATGCTGCTGCGCGGCCACGGGGCGTTCGAGCCGGTCCACGACCAGCCGGGCCGCTACGTGGAGGTCGACCTCTCCCGCCAGGTGATGGCCCTGATCGAGGACGGCAAGCCAACCGACGTCTTCCACGTCTCGACCGGGGCATTCGGCACCCCGACCGGGGCCTACAGCTTCTACGAGAAATCCCCGGGCTACAACCAGAAGGGCATGTACTACTCGGTCTACTACTCGGGCAACTACGCGACGCACGGCTACTACACCGTTCCCATGTATCCGGCCAGTCACGGTTGCGTGAGGAACCCGGAGGTCTACTCCGTCTTCATCTATGACTGGATCTCCCTCGGGGATCCGATCTACATCTACGAATAGATCCGTCTTTAGGGGGATGCAACGGTGCTCGCACCTGAGTGGGCGTACGGGGGGAACCTGGTGGGGTGCCATCGGGCACCAGGTATCTCGCCCTGCTGGGCGCGATAGGGGCGATAGCGCTGGCGGCGCCGGCTACGGCGAGCGCCGGGAGCGCGGACATCGCGGCGCTCCAGGTGGCGATGGGAGCCCTCGGCCTCTACCCCCATGCGGTCGACGGGATCAGCGGTCCGTGGACCCAGGGCGCCGTGCGCACCTTCCAGTCGCGGCACGGGCTCGCCGTGGACGGCATCGCCGCTGCGCGCACGCGAGCTGCTCTCGGCAGGCGAGGCAAGCCGAATCTCGGTGCGCGCCCGCTGAGGCCCGGCAAGCAGGGCTGGGATGTGGCGGCCCTCCAGTTCCTGCTGCACGAGCGAGGGTTCGAGCCGGGCGGCTTCGACGGCGGCTTCGGTCCGAACACCGCAAGCGCTGTACGCCGGTACCAGGCCGCAGCGCACCTGCAGGTCGACGGGGTGGCGGGGCCCTCGACGGTCAACGCGCTGCGCAACGGTCCCGTCCTCACCGCCGGATCGCCGAGCAGCCCGGTTCGCTTCTTCCGGCCGGTGCCTGGACGCATCGGCGATGGCTTCGGCTGGATCCCTCCAGGGCGCCTGCACACCGGGCTCGACTTCCCCGAGCCGATGGGCACGCCGATCCACGCAGGCGGAGTGGGGATGGTGTCCTTTGCGGGCTTCAACACGGGCGGCTACGGCAACCTGGTGGTGATCAGCCACCGGCTCGGCTTCGAGAGCTGGTACGCGCACCAGTCACGAATCATCGTCTCGGTCGGCCAATCGGTGGTCGGCGGGCAGACGATCGGCTACGTCGGATCGACCGGCCACTCGACCGGCCCGCACCTGCACTTCGAGGTCCGGCACTTCGGCACGCCGGTGGACCCGACCCCCTACCTCCTGGGATACCGCTCGGCCGGGCGCGCCCGCGCCGCCGCGCACCGGCGCAAGTGCCGGCCGAACGCCGATGCGCGCGGCCGCGGTGCTGATCCGCTGACCGCGCGCCTCGATCGCTGTCCCTAGTACGCGAGCAGAGAGAAGGTGCGGTTGTCGACCACGTTCCCGGCGGCGTTGTGAACGATGACCTGAAACACGTTCTCGCCGGGAATCGGGGATGGATCTGCCAGCACGTAGTTCACGTAGCCGTCGGCGCTGACCATCGTGGCCACGGCAGATCCCGATGCGTTCGGGCCCGAGTTGCCAAGGAACCGCACGAAGTACTGCCCCTGGGCCAGACGCTCGAGCTGCACCGAGGTGGTCGTGTTGCCCGGCTGGAAGCAGTTGAAGCCGGGCACGTCGGTGAAGTTCGTGTTGCTCGCGCCCGTCGTGTTGACCACCACGGTCGCCTTGATCCCACCTCCGCTGCAGAAGCGCTGGAACCCGGAGGCGGGCGTCCCTCCGAGCTTCGCCGCGTTCCCCGCGTTGGCCACGTTCAGTCCCTGGGCCTGCTTGGAGATCTCCTGGTCCGCGATCGCCCGGACCTTCTTCTTGTCCTTCCCCTTGAGCGCGGCGTAGCCCACGCCTCCCAGGGCGATGAACAGGGCCAGGCAGGCAACGATCAGCGCAGGGCTGGGCAGCAGCCCTCGGACGAGCTTCCTCATCGGGTTCCTTCCTTCGTGACCCGGCTGTACGCCGGGCTCGGTTTGCGCGGAGAAACCCTCCGACAACCGAGCTCCGGCGCCCAGCCATCCCCCTGGGATCCCCTGACTTTGTTTTCTTCTACGGGCGGAGGGTCCCTGGGGTTTGGCCAAAGGGTGAGATCGGAGTTGTCCACCTCGGCGGGGACGCCGCTCTAAGCTGGAACGCGATGTTCGATCAGCTTTCCGAGCGCCTTCAGGGCGTGCTATCCGATGTGCGGTCGCGGGGCAAGCTCTCCGAGGACGACGTGAACAAGGCCCTCCGCGAGGTCCGCCTCGCGCTGCTCGAGGCGGACGTCAACTTCAAGGTGGTCAAGGACTTCACGGCCTCGCTGAAGGAGCGTCTCGCCGGCGAGGAGATCTCCGAGGCCCTAAATCCCGGTCAGACCGTGGTCAAGGCGGTCAACGACGAGCTCACCGCCCTGATGGGCGGCGCCGGCCGCGACCTCGTCTTCGCTCCCAGTGGGCCCACCGTGATCCTGATGAGCGGCCTGCAGGGCTCGGGCAAGACAACCGCCACGGCCAAGCTCGCAAAGCTTCTGGGCAAGCAGAACAAGGACGTCGCCGTAGCTGCCGTCGATCTGCAGCGTCCCGCCGCCGTCGAGCAGCTCGAGAAGCTCGGCGCGCAGGCGAACGCCCACGTCTATTCCATGCCCGGCGAGACGGACGCCGTCAAGGTCGCGAAGTGGGCTCGCGAGCAGGCCGTGCAGGAGAACAGGGATGTGCTGATCGTCGACACCGCGGGGCGCCTGCATGTCGATCAGGACCTGATGGACGAGCTCGCAGAGGTGCGAAAGGTCACCAAGCCACACGACGTCCTGCTCGTGGTCGATGCGATGACCGGTCAGGACGCGGTGAACGTCGCGGAGAGCTTCGCCGAGGTCGCCGACTTCGACGGCGTCCTGATCACCAAGCTGGACGGCGACGCCCGCGGTGGCGCCGCCCTCTCGGTCCGTGCGGTGACCGGCAAGCCGATCATGTACGGCTCTACCGGCGAGAAGCTCGACGAGATCGAGCGCTTCCACCCCGACCGCATGGCGGGCCGGATCCTCGGCATGGGCGACGTCATGTCCCTGATCGAGAAGACGCAGGACGAGTTCGACTCGGACGAGGCGGCCGACCTCGAGCGCAAGATTCGCAAGCAGCAGTTCACGCTCGACGACTTCCTGACCCAGATGAAGCAGGTCCGCCGCATGGGTCCCCTCGGGAACCTGATGAAGATGATGCCCGGGATGGGGAAGGCCATGCAGGGCATGGGCCAGGTCGACGAGCGAGAGCTCGACCGGCTCGAGGCCATCATCCAGTCGATGACTCCCCACGAGCGCGCGCACCCCGCCGAGATCAACGGCTCTCGCCGCAAGCGCATCGCGACCGGCTCCGGCACCACGGTCCAGGCCGTCAACCGCCTGGTCAAGCAGTTCGGCCAGATGAACAAGGTGATGAAGCAGCTCTCCGAGGGCAAGACGCTCGACCCTCAGGCCCTCATGCGGAACATGCGATGAGCTGCGCGACCGTCTAACCTCCGCCGCCGCATGTCCGTGAGAATCAGACTTCGCAGGGTCGGGTCGAAGAAGAACCCGATCTGGAGGGTTGTCGTCGCCGACCAGCGCTCGCCGCGGGACGGTCGCACGATCGAGACGATCGGCCAGTACAACCCCCAGCCCGACCCGTCGCTGATCGTGATCGATGAGGATCGCGCGAAGCACTGGCTGGAGAAGGGTGCGCGTCCGACGAGGACGGTTGCCACCCTGCTCCGCACCAAGGGCATCCAGTCGACCGGTAGCTAGCCGGTGCGCGACCTGCTCGACTTCCTCACGAGATCTCTGGTCGAGAATCCGGACCAGGTCAAGGTGACCGAGATCGAGGAAATCGACGGCGAGGTCGTGCTCGAGGTCGAGGTGGCCGACGATGACCTCGGCAGGGTGATCGGCCGTGGCGGCCGCGTCGCCAACGCGCTGCGTTCGGTGATGAAGGCAGCGGCGGCCCGCGAGGACAAGCGCGTGGTCGTCGACATCCTGGACTGAGGCCGCTGTCGTGCGCATCGACGTGTTCACGCTCTTCCCGGAGCACTTCGAGTGGTTCCTGCGCCAACGTCACGTCTCCAACGCCGTCGCGCAGGGCAACCAGCTGAGCTTCCGCAACTATCGCGATACGACGCCGCTCGGCGCCGGCCAGGTGGATGACTCGCCATACGGTGGCGGCGCGGGAATGGTGATGCGGGTGGATGTCGTGGACGCCGCCCTCGAGGCCGCCTACGGTTCAGAGCGCGGCAAGGTGCGGAAGATCGCGCTGGCTCCCTCTGGGCGGCTGTTCGATGAGCCACTGGCCGCCGAGCTCGCCGAGGAGACTCATCTCGCGCTGCTCTGCGGCCGCTACGAGGGCTTTGACGAGCGCGTGGTGGAGCACCTGGCGGACGAGGCGGTGTCGATCGGGCGGTATGTGCTCGCCGGCGGCGAGTTGCCCGCGATGGTGATCGCCGACGCCGTGCTGCGCAAGCTCCCCGGCGCGCTCGGCGATGCGGACAGTGCGGTCGAGGAGTCCTACAGCGCGGCCCTCCAGGGAGCGCCGGAGTACCCGCACTACACCCGGCCGGCCTCGTACCGCGGCTGGGAGGTCCCGGAGATCCTGTTCTCGGGCAACCACGCCCGCGTGAAGGAGTGGCGCCACGAGCAGGCTCGCCGCCGGGCGGAGTGAAGCTTCTCCGCTAACCTTCCGCGTCGCGGCGCGCGCCTCTGGCTCGTGCTTTTTTTAACTTCCAAGCCGATCATCCTCATGCGATGAGCACTGTCATCGAAAGCCTCGAGAAGCGCGACCTGAAGCAGCGCCCGAAATTCGGCGCCGGCGATCGTGTGCGCGTTCACTTCCAGGTGGTCGAGGGCAACCGCAAGCGGACCCAGGTCTTCGAGGGCATCGTGATCAAGCGGCAGGGCAGCGGCGTCCGCGAGACGTTCACCGTGCGCAAGCAGTCGTTCGGCGTGGGCGTCGAGCGAACCTTCCCGCTGCACTCGCCAAAGATCGAGAAGCTCGAGATCGCAGCACGCGGCGACGTCCGGCGGGCGAAGCTCTACTACCTGCGCGACAAGGTCGGCAAGAGCGCCCGGGTCGCCGAGCGGCGTTGGGGCATCGAGGACGACGTGCTCGTCGCCGAGGAGGAGGCCGAGGCCACCGACGCCGAGGGCGTCGCGGTCAGCGAGGTCGAGGCCGAGCTGGTCGAGCCCCCCGAGGAGGAGGGCGAGGCCACCGAGGGCGAGGCATCCGAAGGTGAAGATGCAGCTGGGGACGAGGCGGAGGCGAACCAGGAGCCGGAGCCTGACGCTACGGCCGACGCCGCCGCTGAAAAGGCAGAAGACTGAAGGTCCCGAGACCCCACAGCACCCAGGGCGCGCTCCTAGAGCTCGTCGTCATCGTCGCGCTCGCCCTCGGGCTGGCGCTGGGCATCCAGGCGTTCATCGTCAAGCCGTACCAGATCCCATCGGAGTCGATGGAGCCGACGCTCGACGTCGGACAGCGGGTGCTGGTGAACCGGTTCCTCTACCACTTCAAGGACCCGCAGATCGGAGACATCGTCGTCTTCCACCCGCCTCAGGGCGCGAACGGCGGCGGGGCCGGGGGCGAGTGCGGAGATCCGCGGACGGGCGCGAGCGGATCCAGCGGCGCGGCCTGCGACGAGCCGACCCCGCAGGAGGCGAGCGTCAACTTCATCAAGAGGATCGTCGCCGGCCCGGGCGACACCCTGAGTGTCCAGAACGGTCACCCGGTGGTCAACGGGAAGATCGCCCAGGAGGACTTCATCCGTCCCTGCACCCCCGGCGGAGCCTGCAATTTGCCGAAGACCATCACCATCCCGCCCGACCATTACTTCATGATGGGCGACAACCGTGGCGCGAGCGACGACAGCCGATTCTGGGGACCGGTCCCCAGGGACTGGATCATCGGCAATGCCTTCGCCACCTACTGGCCGCCCGACCGGATCGGAATCTTCTAGCCGCCACCAGACCGCAGCACTTGGGAGCGAAGCGCGAAAGCGCGAAGCGACTTGCCATGGGCGGCCACTTGTGGCGGCGGTCTGATGGCGAAGCCGGGCACCAATCCGCGGCGCAAGAAGCGCACCGCCGCCAGGCTCTTTCGTTTCGACCGCTCCTTCGGCCGCCGCTTCGTCGCCGGCGTGGACGAGGCGGGCCGTGGCTCCCTGGCCGGCCCGCTGCTCGCCGCCGGTGTGCTGATCGACCTCGACCGGATCGGCCGCTCGGAGCGTCTCGCGCTCGCGCGGCTGGACGACTCGAAGCAGAAGAGCGAGGAGGAGCGGGAGCAGCTCTATCCCGCCGTGATCCGCGCCGCCGCGCACCTGTCGGTCGCCGTACGGTCGCCGCGCTGCATCGATTGCAACGGCCTGCACGTCTCGAATATGGCTGCCCTCACCGACTGCATGCACGCGGTCGCACAGGTCGATGCGACGCGGCTCGTGGACGGCTTTCGGCTGCACGCCTGTCGGCTCGAGCACGAGCAGGTGATTGACGGCGATGCCCGGAGCGCCGCGATCGCAGCCGCCTCGGTGATCGCCAAGGTGACGCGCGATCGCTACATGCGCCGCGTGGCGCCCCTCTATCCCGAGTGGAGCTTCGAGGGGAACGTCGGCTACTCGACGCCCGAGCACCGCGAGGCGATCATTAGCCACGGGATCTGCCCGCTGCACCGCCGCTCCTTCGCCTCGGTCGCCTACTCCCAACTCGATCTGACCTCGGCTGTCGGGGAGTTCGAGGCGCCCGAGTCAGAAAGCCTGGCGGATGTGATCGACATCCGCGAGGCCATGCGCACCGAAGCTGACCCCGACGACGTCGAAGCGGTAGCCGGCGACGCCTGAGGGACCCCGGCGCTCCGCAATCCATTCGCGCGCGAGCCGCCGCAGCTTGAGCTCCTTGCGCCGGCCGACCGCGTGCGCCGGCAGCTGCGGCCCGCGCACGGCCTCCGTTCTACCCGCCTTGACCTCGACGAAGACGAGCGTCGAGCCGTCCAGCGCGACGATGTCGAGCTCGCCCGACGGAAGCCGGACGTTGCGCCCCACGATCCGCCACCCGGCGCGGTCGAGGCCGGCGGCCACCAGATCCTCGGCACGACGACCTAGTCGCAGACGGGCCTGGGTCATTGCACGAGCGTGCCGCGCGCTCGCATCCAGTCGGCGCGCCAGTCGCAACGAGGGCGCGAACAGACCGTGACGTTCGGCGCGCCAGCCGCGATCCCGCGCCGCATAGCTTCGCCGCATGTTCGCCGTCGCCCGAACGTTCGCGTTGATCGGCGTGGCGGCGGAGCCGGTCCATGTCGAGGTGGACATCGGGGGCGGTCTGCCCTCGTTCACGATCGTCGGCCTCCCGGATGTCGCGATCAGGGAATCGCGGGAGCGGGTGCGGTCGGCCCTGGTCAACTCCGGCTTCAGCTTCCCGCAACACCGGATCACCGCGAACCTGGCGCCCGCCGACCTGCACAAAGCCGGTCCGGGGTTTGACCTGGCGATCGCTGCGGCCCTGCTGGTGGCCTCGGGCCAGCTCCCGCAGCGCGTCCTCGACACGTACGCGCTCGCTGGGGAGCTGGCGCTCGACGGAGCGATCCGGCCCGTTCCGGGCGCGCTCGCCATGGCAGAGGGGGCGCGGGGGTGGGGCATGCGCGGGGTGGCGGTGGCACCCGGCGACGCCGCCCAGGCGGCCCTGGTCGAGGGGGTGGAGATCGTCTCGATCGAGCACGCCACCCGGCTCCGGGAACTCGCTGACGGCGCGATCGAATCGGTCCCGGCCACCGCACCGCCCGATCCGCCGACCGACGATCTGCCGAACCTCGAGGACCTGAGAGGCCACCCGGCCCTGCGCCGCTGCCTGGAGATCGCAGCGGCCGGCGCCCACAGCATCCTGCTGATCGGGCCTCCCGGTGGCGGCAAGACCCTGGCGCTCAACCGCCTGCCGTCGCTGCTTCCGCCGCTCAGCCGAAACGAGGTGATCGAGGTGACGCGGATCGCGGGCGTCTGCGGCGAGAACGGCGGCCCTCGGATCCGCCGGCCGTTCAGGGCCCCGCACCACACGGTGTCCGGGCGCGCGTTGGTCGGTGGCGGCTCGCCGCCACGGCCTGGAGAAGTCACCCGGGCCCATCGCGGTGTGCTCTTTCTTGACGAGCTGGGCGAGTTCCGTCGCGATGCTCTCGAGGCGCTGCGGGTGCCCCTCGAGGAGGGCGCGGTCACCATCACGAGGACCACCGGGACCGTCTCCCTGCCCTGCCGTTTCATGCTGGTCGCGGCGTCGAATCCCTGCCCGTGCGGCAACGGTCCCGACTCCGGCGAGTGCGACTGCCACCCGAGTGCCGTCTCCCGCTACACGGCGAAGCTGAGCGGGGCGCTGGCCGACCGAATCGACATCACCATCGGCGTCCACCCGCCGCCGCCTGAGCAGCTCTCGGACGAGACGGTCGAGGGATCGGCAGCGGTCAGGGAAAGGGTCGTGCGCGCGCGGCATGCACAGGAGGATCGGCTGGGCGCGGGCCGGACGAACGCCGACATGACCCCGGGCGAGCTGCGCCGGCACTGCGCCCTCGAGCCCGGGCCCCGGCGGACGCTCGAAGCGGGGCAGAGAAAGCTCGGCCTCAGTGCGCGTGGGTGGGACAGGTGTCTGCGGCTGGCGCGGACCATCGCCGACCTGGCTGGGGAGGAGCAGATCGGGGTAGAGCACGTCGCCGAGGCGCTCGACCGGCGCAGACGGCCAGAGCGGTGAGCCCGCGGCCCGAAGCCTGCCCCGGCTGCCTGCGACGGGCCTGGCTGGTCAGCGACCTCGCCGGGCACATCGAAAAGGCGGTGGACAACAGGGCCGGGAGTCGCGCACACGAGCTGCTCGCGCTCGCGGACGATCAGCTGGCCGAGGCGATGGCCGGGTCTCGCGCGGACGAGTTCCTGTCCGGCGCCGTCCGGAGGAGGCCACAGCGCCTGCGGGAGGAGATCGCGGCTGCAAGCGCCTGGGCGTGCTGCCTTCATGACGGGCTGTACCCGGACGCCCTGCGCGCACTGGGCGATCCACCGGCCGCACTCTTCGGCCGGGGAGATCCGGAATTGCTCGCCGGGTTCGCGGCGGAGCGCATGGCCACGATCGTCGGGTCGCGAAGGGCCAGCGCCTACGGCCGGGAGATGGCCACGAACCTCGGTCGTGACCTCGCCTCGGCCGGCCTCGACGTGGTGAGCGGGATGGCGATCGGGATCGACTCGTGCGCGCACCGCGGCGCCCTGGAGGCCGGCGGCCTCACCGTGGCGGTGCTCGGCTGCGGAGTCGATGTCCCGTATCCGCCGCGTCACACCCGTCTCTACGAGGAGATCGTGAACCGGGGGCTGGTGATCGCCGAGCTCCCGCCGGGGACCACGGCGCGGCGCTGGACCTTCCCCGCGCGGAACCGGATCATGGCGGCGCTCAGCCGGATGACGGTGGTGGTTGAGGCGCGGGAGCGGTCCGGATCCCTGATCACCGCCGAGATGGCGCACGACCTCGATCGGGAGGTGGGGGCGGTCCCCGGGCGCGTCGGGTCCTCACCGGCCGCGGGCACGAACGCCCTGCTGCGCGACGGTGCATCGGTCATCCGGGGAGCCCAGGATGTCCTTGACTCCATGATCGGGGTGGGGTTCGAGCCCACGCGGGCTCGGGCGCGGAGGGGGCCGGCGCTCGAACCCGAGCTGGGCGGCGTGCTCTCGCTCGTGGAGGAGGGGTCGACGAGCGCCGACGCCCTCGCCCGGGCGTCAGGCCTGGAGCCGGGGCCGCTGGCCGCCGCGCTGGTCCAGCTCGAGCTTGCCGGCTATCTGCGCTCGGACCCGGCTGGCCGCTACGAGCGCACCTCGCTCGCCGCGCCTGAGCCCGCGTAGCGACCGTCACTAGCCTTATCGGAGTGACGACCGAGCGGCGCATCCCGATCGCGATGACGATCGCGAGCTCGGATTCCGGCGGCGGCGCCGGGGTCCAGGCGGACCTGAAGGCGTTCGCGCGCTGCGGTGTTCACGGGACCTCGGCGATCGTCGCACTCACCGCCCAGAACACCCGCGAGGTGATCTCCGTCGAGACTCTGCCCCGGCAGTTCATCCTCGACCAGGTTCGCGCCGTAGTCACGGATATGGGAGTCGACGCGGTCAAGATCGGAATGCTCTTCGACGAGTCCACGATCGAGGCGGTGAACGAGGCTCTCGACGACGTGGGGGACGCCCCGGTGGTCCTGGACCCGGTGATGGTGGCCGAGAGCGGCGCCGTCCTGCTGAAGCCCGAGGCGAGGCGGGCGCTGGTCGAGCGGATCGTCCCTCGCGCCACGGTCATCACCCCCAACGCCTCCGAGGCGAGAGAGCTCACGGGGCTCGGCGACGATGCATCGCCCGAGCAGCTCGCCCGGGCGGTTCACGCGCTCGGCCCTGACGTCGCGGTCGTCACCGGTGGCCACCTCGATGGAGCGGATCGCTTCTTCGACGGGGAGACCCTCGAGGAGATCCCCGGTCCCCGCCATCCCGACGGTGCAGCGCACGGGTCCGGCTGCACCCACTCCTCGGCCATCGCGGCGCGGCTCGCCCGGGGTGATACGACCCTCGAGGCGGCCCGCGAGGCGCGCCGAATCGCCGCCGAGGCCGTGGCGCAGGGGCTGCGCGATATCGGCTCCGGCGCCGGACCGGTGGATGCGCTGGGCATAATCAACACATGAAGCTGCTTCGCATGACACCGGGGAAGGGCGATGTGCTGCTGGCCGAGGGCGATCCGGCCGTGACCGAGGACGAGGAGCGACTCGTCCAGGAGTTCCGCCGCCAGCTCGACCTCGGCATGTGGGCGGCGGTCCCGCACGAGGGCACCGGCGGGAGCCGTGAGGCGACGATGGTCCGCGACTTCTCCGAGATCCCGGAGGGGGCCGAACGGGTGATCTTCTTCCCGCAGGCTGCGGGTGGCTGATGCGGCGCAGATACGTTCGCAACACGGCGCGGGACCGTCGCGCGGAGCAGCGGGCCCGCGAGCTGCTTCGCCAGACGGCGGGTGCCGAGGCGCTTGACACCTACGAGCGCTTCGGTCTGCTGGCGGTCGAAAACCATCAGTACGGCTATCTGATCTACCCGCACCGGCCCCTGGTGGCATACGACGCTGCCAGCGGCGAGCTGCTCAGTGAGTACTGCGTCCGCTTTCGCGACGGCTCGGACCCGGAGGCGGGGGAGAGGCTCCCCGACGCCGACGACGTCCTCGCCAAGTGGATGGCGCTGAGGGCTGACGAGCACGAGCTGATCCGCACCGCGAACGTCCATCCGCTCGGACGCCAACTCGACCCGGATATGGTCCGGCGCGACCTGGTGGCGGTGAGGCAATGGCGGAGATAGAGACAAACGGAATGCGCGCGCGCTCCAGCGTGGTCTTCGACGGCCCCGAGCGCGCCTTCGCCCGCGCCTACATGAAGGGGATCGGCTTCGGGGACGACGACCTTCGCCGTCCGACGGTCGGCATCGCCAACACCTGGATCGAGGCGATGCCCTGCAACTTCCATCTCCGGGGCCTGGCAGAGCACGTCAAGGAGGGCGTCCGCGCCGCGGGCGGCACCCCGCTCGAGTTCAACTCCATCGCGATCTCGGACGGGATCACGATGGGGACCGAGGGCATGAAGACCTCCCTGGTCAGCCGCGAGGTGATCGCGGACTCCATCGAGCTCACGGCACGCGGCTACCAGTTCGACGCGGTGATCGCCCTCTCCGGCTGCGACAAGACGATCCCGGGTTGCGTGATGGCGCTGGCGCGTCTCGACATCCCATCGCTGATGCTCTACGGCGGCTCGATCCTGCCGGGCCGCTGGCACGACCAGGACGTGACGATCCAGGACGTCTTCGAGGCGATCGGCAAACACGCCACGGGCGAGATGTCGGATGAGGACCTCTACGAGCTGGAGGGATGCGCCAGCCCCGGCGCCGGCGCCTGCGGCGCGCAGTTCACCGCGAACACGATGGCCAGCGCCTTCGAGGTGATGGGGATCACCCCGATGGGCTCGGGCATGGTGCCCGCCGTGGCCGACGCACGCAACGAGGTCGCGCGCCAGGCCGGCGAGCTGGTGATGAAGGTGCTCGAGGACGACCTGCGACCCAGCCAGATCATCACCAAGGAATCGCTCGAGAACGCGATCGCGACCGTCTGCATGTCCGGTGGCTCGACCAACGGCGTCCTCCACCTGCTGGCGGTCGCCAACGAGGCGGGCATCGAGCTCGACATCGACGACTTCGACCGGATGTCCGAGAAGACGCCGTTGCTCGGCGATCTGAAGCCGGGTGGCCGCTTCGTCGCCAAGGACCTCTACGAGGCGGGTGGCGTCGGGGTCCTCGCCAAGCGCCTCGACGAGGCCGGCGTGCTCAACCGCGAGTGCATCACCGTCACGGGCAGGACGATCGGCGAGGAGGCTGAGGCGACGCAGGAGACTCCCGCGCAGCAGGTCGTCCGGCCTCTGGATGACCCCCTCAAGTCCACCGGCGGCCTGGTCGTCCTGCGGGGAAACCTTGCGCCCGAGGGATGCGTGGTCAAGGTGGCCGGCGAGGAGCGCAAGAAGCACACGGGCCCGGCCCGGGTCTTCGGCTCCGAGGAGGAGTGCTTCGCCGTCGTCGAGCAGCAGGGCATCAAGCCCGGTGACGTCGTCGTGATCCGGAACGAGGGCCCCTCCGGCGGCCCCGGAATGCGGGAGATGCTCCAGGTGACGGCCGCTCTCGTCGGCGAGGGCATCGGCGACCAGGTCGCCCTGCTCACCGACGGCCGGTTCTCGGGGGCGACGCATGGGCTGATGGCGGGCCACGTGGCCCCGGAGGCGATTCGCGGCGGGCCGATCGCGGCCGTCCAGGAGGGCGATGAGATCACCCTGGACATCGACGCGCGGCGCCTCGACGTCGACCTCTCCGACGAGGAGATCACACGAAGAGTGGAGATGTACGAGCCGCCCGAGCCGCGCTACAAGCGCGGAGTGATGGCGAAGTACGCCGCCTCGGTGTCGAGCGCTTCAGAGGGCGCCGTAACGGGATAGGTTCTGGGCCGTGGACTACGGAGAGCCCACCTCATACCTGAGCCTGACCGAGGGCTGCTCGGTGATCAGCTCCGACGGCAAGGAGGTCGGCAAGGTCCAGCATGTGCTCGCCGACGAGGAGGAGGACGTCTTCGACGGCATCGTGATCGACTCCCAGCTCGGGCCGGGCGGTCTCCACTTCGTCGATGCTCCCCAGGTCACTCAATGCCGCGAGCGAGCCGTCCTGCTCTCGGTGCCGGCCGCGGAGGTGGAGAACCTTCCCAAGCCCGCGCCAAACCCAGGGGTCATGGAGAGCCACGGTGTGGAGGATTCCGAGAGCGCCCTACAGGCGAAGCTGCACAAGGCCTGGGACCGGATCTCGGGCAACACCTGAGCGCAGCCTCACGGGCTGACGGCGCCGGCGTCTTCGGCCGGCTGGCGCACATTCACCGGTGACGGGCGCCCGAGGTGTTCGTGCACGTAGGTCACGACCATGGCGCCCTCGCCGACGGCGGTGGCGACGCGCTTCGCCGAGCCCGAGCGCGCGTCGCCGACCGCGTAGATGCCCGGGACGCTCGTCCCCAGCAGATGCTCACTGCCCGCCCTCGAGCCGGTGAGGACGAAGCCGTTGTCGTCCCGCGCGACTGAGTCGCCGAGCCAGTCCGTGTGCGGGTCAGCGCCCAGGAAGAGGAACAGGTTCGAGAGCGTGACGCGCTCACCGTCCTTGAGCGTGACCGCCTCGAGTTGGCCGTCGCTTCCGTGCAGCTCGGCGATCTCGCTTCGGTCCCGGACCTGAACCCCGTATCGATCCAGGTCGCGGATCAGGTAGTTGGACATGGTCTCGCTCAGGTCCGCGCGCCGGTGGAGCAGCGTCACCAGCGCGCCGCCACGGGCCAGCCAGATCGCGGCCTGGGCCGCCGAGTTTCCACCGCCCACCACGCCGACGCGGCTGCCGCCGCAGCGCCTCGCCTCCGGGGGGCCCGCCGCGTAGAAGACGCTGATGCCCTCGTACTCGGGAAGGTGCTTGCACGCGAGCCGGCGATACTGGGCGCCCGTGGAGATCACGACGGCGCGTGCGGAGATCTCGTTCCCGTCCTCGACGCGGACGAGATGCCGGTCGCCATCGGGCTCGAG
Organism: uncultured Solirubrobacterales bacterium; assembly: GCA_963743575.1. Lineage (GTDB taxonomy): Bacteria > Actinomycetota > Thermoleophilia > Solirubrobacterales > 70-9 > DASUPK01. The sequence goes on from CAVUQC010000002.1 coordinate 126,430, forward strand.
GGCGGTGGCGATGTAGGGCGTCGCGGTCCTCGCGCCGAACTTGCGCGCCTGGGTGACCGCCCGGCTGGTGAGCTCCCCGCCGTGGATCCCGGCCGGAAAGCCGAGGTAGTTCTCGATCCGTCTGGAGAAGCCCGCCTGTCCCCCGAGGACGGTGCGCTCGAGCACGAGAGTGGCGAGGCCCTCCGAAGCGGCATACACCGCGGCCCCGAGCCCCGCCGGGCCGCCGCCGATGATCAGCAGGTCGACCTCCTCGCGGTCCTCCAGCTGAAGGCCGATCCCGAGCGCGCGCGACAGCTCCCCGTTGGTGGGGCCCTCGAGTTCGAGCCCTCCGGGAATGCGCACGAGCGGCATCCGGTTCGGGTCGAGTGAGGAGATCAGAGCCGCGGTCTCTTCGTCCCCGGTCTGGTCGGGATGCTCCGGGTCGTGCCAGGTGTAGGGGATGCGCGCGTCTCTCAGCCAATCGACGATCCCTCGCGTCCGCTCGGAGGAGCGGGGCCCGATCACCTCGATGCCCAGGCCGTCCTCAGTCTGGAGGAGCTCACGCCGGGCCACGAAGGCGGGGAGCAGGAGATCGGCGAGGTCCGGGTTGTCGAAGAGAAGCCCTCGCAGCTCGTCTCGCTCGACCGCGATGTAGCGCAGCGGCTCCGTCACGATCGCTCTCAGGAAGACCGTCTGGCCGGTCAGCAGGTTGAGCTCGCCGACGAAGCCCGATGGGCCGTGCGTGATCAGCTCGTGGCCGCTCTGGTCCCTGATCGCGACCTCCCCCTCGAGGATCGCCATGAAGGGGTAGCTGCGGTCGCCGACGTCGAAGAGGGCCTCGCCAGGCTCCGCGGTGCGCTCCTCGCCGTGCTTGGCCAGGAGATCGAGCTGCGACTGGGAAAGGACCTCTTTGCTCCTCACCGGAACGAGATTAGCTGGCCGCGGTCGCGACTCGGGAGCTAGGCCAGGTCGCCCTTGCGCGCCAGGAAATCCTCCAGCGTCCGGTTGAACCGCACCGGTCTCTCGATCTGCGGCACGTGCCCGCAGTGATCGAAGACGACCAGCTCGGCGTTCTCGCCTATCCGCCTCTCATACGAGAGAGCCGCCGGCACCGGGACCACGCGGTCGTTCCGCCCCCATACGATCAGCGTGGGCACCTCGATCTCCTCGAGCCGGTGGCGGATGTCATAGCCCCAGAGCGTGGTCAGCGCGTCGTAGTAGCCGGGGCTCTGCAGAGCGGGCACGACGTTCTCCCAGAGCATCTCCCGCCGGATCGAGTCAGGATCGAAGAAGACGCCCTGAAAGTAGGCCTGCCGCATGCGCCGGCGCCTGATCCCCGCCATGTGGAACCTCAGGAAGACCGGCGTCGCCGCGCGCCCCAACCCAGCGACCATGGCCGCCGGCTCGCGCCGCGCTCGCGCCCAGGTGATCCCCGCGGCCGAGATCAGCACCAGGTCGTCGACCCGGTCGGGGTCGGTGATCGCAACCTCCGTCGCGATGAAGCCTCCCATCGAATTGCCGACGAGCGAACAGCGGCCGATCCCGAGCCGTTCGCAGAAGTCGCGAAGGAAACGGCCATACGCCGGAATGGAGATCTCCCAAGGGGGCATCGGGCTCGCGCCGAAGCCAGGAAGGTCCACGGCCAGAACGCGGTGGGTACGGGCGAAGTGGGGGATGTTCTCCAAGAAGTTCTGCCAGGCGCCCGAGAGCCCGTGGACGAACAGCAGGGGAGGGCCCTCGCCCATCTCGACGTAGTTGACGCGTGCGCCCACCACGTCGATCTCATGCCGATACTTTCCCCAGTCGACTCGCAGCCATTCCGGATCGGGGTTGCCGTAGGGGTCAGGCCCGTCGGACGGAGTGGCGGGGGGCAGCTCGATGCGGCCGCGCGCCAGGCGCACGGCGTAAGCCGTATCGGACGCGATCCGGCGGAACTCCTCGCGGACGGGATGTTCGGCGGTTGCGCTGCTCACGACGCGGAAAACGTACCGCGACGGGGGCCGTGGCGGCCCCCGTCGCGGCGTTTGCTGCCTGGGCCCCGGTCTAGTGAATGACCAGGAACCTCACCGGCGGTGACGTCCCGAAGTTCTGGTTCGTTCCGCTCTCGTTGCAGATCTCGTACTTGACCTTGTCCGTGGTGACTCGCCCGGTGAAGTCGATCTTGTACGTCGGCCAGGCGTCCGGCGGGGTCACGATGACGTGGTCCCCTGGCAGCACCCCGGGAACGTCCTTGCTGATCGGGGTGCAGCTGTTGGTCGTGACAAGGCCGGGGCCGTCGAGGTCGCCCACGGCCACGATCGTGTGGCCGCTGAGCGCGTTGGCGTCCTTCGCCGTGTCCGACCCGTCCGCGCTGTTCGCGTGCTTCACCGAGAGGCCCGGCGCAAGCGCGTTGACCTGGTTCTTCGAGATGTTCTTGACCTGCTTCTTTTCCTTCTTGTTCAGGATGCTCTTGATCGCGACTGGTGCAGCCATCGCCGTTCCGGCCAATGCGACGATCAGAGCAATGGCCGCCACGATCATCGCGGGCGACGGTCGACGTCCCTTCGAGCTCGTCATCAAACTCTCCCTCGTTCGGTGGTTTGGATCTCGGCCGGGCTACGTGCCTGACCCCGGATTGGGAATGACCGAGAAGCGTGGACCCTATCCCGGTCGCAGGAGGTCAGTGAGGGAGGCCGTCAGGCGTAGCCCATCCGCTCGAGGATCGGGATCTCCCTGATCTGCGGCGGCTGCAGGTGATCCCAGAGGATGCCGCGGGGGCGCGGATACTGGCGCTCGAGCTCGATCACCGCACGGGGTGTGGCGACCAGGTCCACGGGAAGGTCATGGGCCGTCATCTGGAGGTGCTCCCGCAGGATCTGTGTCGGGTGGACCGTGGTCGCGATGGTGGTGTGCTCGTCGATCTTCCCCGCGTGGATCAGGAGGCCGTACTCGAGGTCTGAGAACCCGCCGCCCTTGCCCACCCGGGCACCGCTCAGGTTGACGGCCACCGAACCGCAGAGGACGAAGTCGATGTCGGGCAGATCCTCGTCGGCGACCACACGGCCGTGCTTCATGGCCCCCTTGATCGTCGCCGCCTCCCGGACCTGCTTGGCCGAGAACTTCCGGGGGTCGAGCAGGCGGAATGGATGCGGGTCACGGAGCCGGGGGACCGCCATGATCAGCGTCTTTCCCTCCTCGAGGGCGGCGCGCCGCGCATGCGTCTGGGGGGAGTCCGGATTGACCTTGATCACCTGGGCGCGCTTCCAGAGGCGATGCCCGGCGAGCTTCTCGGCGGCGAGCTTGGCGCCCGCGAAGTTCGGGATCCGTCCCTCCGCTCCGGGAAAGCGAGAGACGCCCTCGCGGTCCATCGCCTTCCACACGTCCCGCCGGACCTGGTCCTTGGTCCGCATCAGGCGGGGATCGCGGTAGGTGACATGGCGACGCGGATCCTAAGGGGAGCGCGGCTGCTCTACCTTGGCGGCGCGGCCGAACCTGCCGCCCGCAACGACCGTTGCGAAACGTGCTCAGAGAAGGACCCAGCGGACGCGAAACGTAAGATTCGAAGGCAGGGGAAAGCTGATCCGAAGCGGAGAGATGCGCGCAAGACTGAAAATGCACCAGAAGGTCCTGATCGCCCTGGTGGCGCTGCTCACCATGGGCCTGTTGCTCGCGGTCGGCGTCTGGGCCTACGACGACGCCCAGAAGGACCAGATCGCGCCGGGCGTCAAGGTCGGCGGCGTGGACATCGGCGGCCGCGACGCGGACTCGGCCCGGAAGGTGATCCAGCAGAAGGTCGTCGCGCCTCTGAAGCAGCCCGTCGTGGTGAGCTACCAGGGCAAGGACTACACGCTGAGCCCGAAGCAACTTCACGAGCACGCCGACATCAACGGCATGGTCCAGGAGGCGATCGACCGAAGCCGTCAGGGCAACATCTTCGACCGCCTCTCGCGCTATGCGGGCGGGGGAGACGTGAACGCGAATCTTGAGCCCCGCGTCGGCTATGACAAGTCGGCCGTCAAGGACTTCGTCCATCAGCTCGCTGACCAGATCGACCAGGAGCCGGTCAACGCGACCGTCGTCCCGAGCGGCGGCCGTCTGCGGCAGGAGGCGGGCCAGCCCGGCCTTGCGGTCAACGCCGGCCAGATGACGGCGGCAATCAATCATGCGGCGCGGTTGCCCGGCCGCGACCAGGCCATTCCGGCCGTCGTCCACCAGACCAAGCCCGACGTCAGCAAGAAGGACCTCGCGCAGGCGTATCCGCGCTACATCTACGTCGATCGCGCGAACTTCACCCTTCGCTTCTATCACCACCTGAAGCTCAAGAAGAGCTACACGATCGCCGTCGGCCAGCAGGGTCTCGAGACCCCCGCCGGCCTTTACCACGCCCAGGACAAGCAGGTTGATCCCTCCTGGCACGTGCCCAATTCGGCCTGGGCGGGCAGCCTGGCCGGCCAGGTGATCCCACCCGGCCCCGCGGATCCGCTGAAGGCTCGCTGGATCGGGATCTTCGACGGCGCGGGCATCCACGGCACCGATGAGCTCTCCTCACTCGGCTCGGCCGCATCGCATGGATGCGTGCGCATGGCGATCCCCGACGTGATCGACCTGTACAACCGCGTCCAGGTCGGCGATCCGATCTTTGTTCAGTAGCGGCTGCCAGGCCGCTCACCTTTGGAGCGAAGGGCGAAGGCCGAAGCGACTTGCGCGGGGCGGCCGCTTGCAGCCGCGATCTGATGCCGAAGGGGTCCCGAGCTTTGCAGCGAAGCTATGTCCATGGGAGCCCCGGCCCCGGAAGTAACCCTGAGCGAATCCTGGACTGAGGCCCTGGCGGTGTTCGCCCGCGACCTATCTGCCCGTTCGGCGGCCGAGGGAACCCGGAAGGCCTACTCGAACGATGTCGGGCAGCTGGCGATTTGGGCGGACGCGATGGACCGCGATCCGGCCTCGCTCGGTCACCGTGACCTGCGGCGCTTCGCGGCGGTGCTGTCGGAGCGGGGCATCTCGAAGGCCGGCGTGGCACGCAAGCTCGCTGCGATTCGCGCCTTCTACGGGGCGCTGGTCCGGTCCGGAGCGGCGGCGTCGAACCCAGCGGACCTGGTCGCGACCCCCAAGCAGGACCGCAAGCTCCCTCGCGTTCTCTCGCGGGAGGAAATGCAGAATCTCCTCGATGGCATTCCCGCCGGGACCCCACTCGAGATGCGAGATCGCGCGATGCTGGAGCTCGCCTACTCGTGCGGCCTCAGGGCCGAGGAGGTCGTCAACCTCAACCTGGATTCACCCGACTTCGACGGCGAGCGCCTGCGGATCGAGGGAAAGGGCGGCAAGACCCGCCTGGTCCCGATGGGCGAGCCCGCGCAGGCGGCGCTCACCCGGTATCTGGAGCGCGCCCGCCGCACCCTCGTTGGGGTGGGCTCGGAGGAGGCGCTGCTCGTGTCGAAGAGCGGGCGCCGTCTTCATCCATCCGACGTGCGGCGACGGTTGGAGCGCTGGGTCCGTGAGGCTGCGATCGCGGGCGGGGTCTCGCCCCACGCCCTGCGCCACTCGTTCGCAACTCATCTTCTGGAGGGAGGCGCGGATCTGCGGAGCATCCAGGAGCTCCTCGGACACGCCAGTCTCTCGACGACGCAGGTTTACACCCAAGTTGAGCCATCGTGGCTGCAAAGCCAGTACGCTCGGAGTCATCCTCGCGCTTGACGAAAGCGCCTACGTGCAGGTGAAAGGCCCATGGAAGCCGAGGTAAAGGCGTTCGAGCTCCGGGAGCTCTGGCGCAGGTACAAGGAGGGGGGAGACCAAGGCGCACGGGAAAGACTCGTGGTCGCCTACTCGCCGCTGGTCAAGTTCGTCGCCGGCCGCACGGGCGCGAGGCTGCCTTCTCACGTCGACCAGGCCGACCTGATCTCCTACGGGATGATCGGCCTGATCGAGGCCATGGAGCGCTTCGAGCCGCTCCGCCAGATCCGCTTCGAGACCTTCGCCATGCAGCGCATCCGCGGCGCGATCATCGACGAGCTGCGCTCGCTCGACTGGGTACCGCGCTCCGTTCGCTCCCGAGCCCGTGAGATCGAGGTGGCGAACTCCAAGCTCGAGCACGAGCTGGGCCGCGCCCCGACCGACGCCGAGCTCGCCGAGCGGATGGGCATGAATGAGGAGGATCTCCAGGAGGCCCTGATCCAGATCTCGAACTCATCGATCCTCGCACTCGAGGAGCTCTGGATGACGCCGGACGCCTCGGGGGACAAGGTGTCCCTCCTGGACACCATCGAGGACGAATCGGCCCCCGATCCGCAGGCTGCGCTCGACACCAGCGAGGTCAAGGACCGCCTCGGCGAGGCGATCCAGGACCTGCCCGAGCGCGAGACGCTCGTCGTCGCCCTTTACTACTTCGAGAACCTGACCCTCCGGGAGATCGGCGAGGTCCTCGGCGTCACCGAGTCCCGGGTCTCACAGCTGCACTCGAAGGCGGTCCTGCGCCTGCGCTCGCGGTTGAAGAGCAGCGGCTGACGGCTTCGCCATATCTGGCTTGGCAACCCTGAGCCTTCGCTATAGGGTGCCTGGCCATGGCTCACAAGGCCGCCGACCGGATTCGCAACGTCGCGCTGATCGGCCACCGCGGCGCCGGGAAGACCTCGCTCCACGAGGCGCTGCTGTTCGAGGCCGGGGTGATCAAGCGCCTCGGACGGGCAGACGACGGGACGACGACCTCCGACTACGAGCCGGACGAGCAGGAGCGCCAGATGTCGATCGGCGCCACGGTTTCCTCGTTCGAGCACGACGGTCGCAAGATCAACCTGATCGACACGCCGGGTGACCCCAGCTTCGTCGCCGACACGATCGCCTCGCTCCGCGTCGCCGACGCGGCGGTGGTCGTTGTGAACGCCGTCATGGGCGTGGAGGTCCACACCGACCGCCTCTGGAACCGCGCGGACCGGGAGGGTCTGGCACGACTTGTCTTCGTCAACATGCTCGACCGCGAACGCGCCGATTTCTTTCGCGCCCTCGAGTCGCTGCAGAGTGCCTTCGGCAACCACGTCGTCGCGACTGAGATCCCGATGGGCTCGGAGCACGAGATCAGCGGCGTCATCGACCTGATTGACATGAAGGCATTCGTCGCGCAGGGGGAGGGCAGGGGAGCGCCCGCTCCGCAGGACATCCCCGATGAGCTCCAGGCGCAGGCTCAGGAGTACCGGGAGAAGCTGATGGATGAGGTTGCCGAGAACTCCGACGAGCTGATGGAGCGCTATCTCGAGGGCGAGGAGATCGACCACGACGAGATCGTCACCGTGCTGAAGCGCGGCGTCACCGACGGCAAGATCTTCCCCGTCACCTGCGGCGTGGCCACCAAGAACCTGGGCACCACCCGCCTGCTCGAGGCCCTGGTCGAGGACCTGCCGTCCCCGGCGATGCGCGGGCCGGTCACCGCCCTGGATGGCGAGGGCGAGGAGGTCGAGATCGTCCCAGAGGAGGAGGGAGAGCTCGTCGCCTACGTCTTCAAGACCCTGGCCGACCCCTACGCCGGGCGCCTCAACCTCTTCCGCGTCTATTCGGGCGTGATGAAGGGCGACTCCCAGGTCAACAACGTGACCCGTCGCGCGAAGGAGAGGATCGGGCAGATCCTGATCCCGCGAGGCAAGGAGTACGAGCAGACCGATGAGGTGGGGGCAGGCGACATCGGCGCCGTCGCAAAGCTGAAGGAGACCCGCGCGGGAGACGTCCTAGCAGAGGGGGACACGAAGATCTCCATACCGGCGCTCGATCTGCCCGCGCCCGTGATGGCCTTTGCGTTCGAGGCCAAGACCAAGGGCGACGAGGACAAGGCGGCCAGCGCGATCCGGCGCCTCGAGGAGGAGGACCCGACGCTCGACGTCCATCGCGACCAGCAGACCGGCGAGCAGATCATCGCCGGCCTCACCCAGGTCCACGTCGAGGTGATCGTCGATCGGATGAAGACCCGCTTCGGCGCCGAGATCGAGCTGCACCCGCCACGAGTCCCGTACCTGGAGGCCGTCCGCAAAGCGGCCAAGGCCCACGGCCGCTACAAGAAGCAGACCGGCGGGCGAGGCCAGTTCGGCGACTGCCACATCGAGATCGCGCCCGCGGAAGCTGGCAGCGGCTTCGAATTCATCGACGAGATCAAGGGCGGCGCGATTCCGAAGGGGTTCATCCCCGCCGTCGAGAAGGGGATCGCCGAGGCGATGCACCACGGCGTCCTGGCCGGCTACCCGGTCAAGGATCTCTCCGTGCGTCTCTACGACGGCCAATACCACCGTGTCGACTCGTCCGAGAACGCCTTCAAGGTGGCCGGCTCGATGGCCTTCAAGGATGCGATGGAGCAGGCCGACCCGGTGCTGCTCGAGCCGATCATGCTGCTGACCGTCAGCGTCCCAGAGGACGTCGTGGGCGATGTCGTCGGCGACCTCAACTCCCGGCGGGGCCACCCCCTGGGGATGGAGGCGAAGGGCTCGGTTACCGAGATCAAGGCCGAGGTCCCGATGGCCGAGGTCCTCGACTACGCGCGCGACATGCGCCAGATCACCGGCGGTCGCGGCGACTACACGATGGAGTTCACCCGCCACGAGGAGATCCCCTCGCACCTGGCGCAGAAGGTCATCGCCGAGGCCGGCTCGCAGGAGGAAGTCCGGGCCTAGCTTCGGAACCCGCTGCTACGGTGCCCGCGCGTGAAGGTAGTGATCAACGTCGACGGCGGCTCGAGGGGGAACCCCGGCCCGGCAGCGATCGCCGCAGTGGCCACCGACCCCTCGGGAGAGATCCTGGCCGAGCGGGGCGAGACGATCGGTGAGGCGACCAACAATGTGGCCGAGTACCGGGCCCTCCTGCTCGGGATCGAGCTGGCCAGGGAGCTCGGCGCCGACGAGGTCGAGTTCGTGGGTGATTCGAAGCTGATCGTCGAGCAGGTGAAGGGCAACTGGAAGGTCAAGCAGGATCACCTGCGGCCGCTCAACACCAGGGCGAAGGACGCGCTGCGCGAGTTGCCGAACTGGTCGATCAGGCACGTCAAGCGGGATGACAACGTCCGTGCCGACGAGCTTCTCAACGAGGCGCTGGACTGCGGTTAGACCCGCGGTCGCGCCTATACTTGCCCGTCTCCGTGCGGCTGTAGCTCAGTTGGCTAGAGCGTCTGCTTGCCATGCAGAAGGTCGTGGGTTCGAATCCCATCAGCCGCTTGCCTCGACTCATTCGCCCCAGCGCCGGCAGGGACGCCCGGCGGGGCGTCTACGTCCGGGGAGCAACGCCAGCTAGCTTGCCGGTGTGCGACGCGTCCTCTCGTTCATCCTCCTTTCCGCGGTCGCCGTGGTCGGTTGCGGGGGCGGCTCATCAGGCTCCACGACCGTCGCGACCAACCAGGACGAGCAGCCGCTGTCCAAGCGAAATTCATCTCCGTGGGAGACGCGATCTGCAGGAACCACGAGTCCCGGACGAAGGATCTGGAAAGCCAGACGATCGACCTCGGCCGCATCGACTCGAACGCCAAGGCCCATCGGGTCGCCGGACTTCTTCGCGGGCAGGCCGACAACCTGGAGGCCGAGGCCCAGGAGCTGCAGGCCCGCAAAGCGCCGCCGGCAGACGCCGCCGCCGTCACGTCGATCCTCGAGCTCGTCCACGCCAAGGCGGATGTGATCGGCGAGTGGGCGACCGCCTACGACCAGCTCAACAGCGCTCAGATCCAGGCGCTCCAGCGGCGGATCGGGGAGGCAACGGACAGGGTCCGCAGCGCAGCCCAGGCCTATGGATTCGCAGTCTGTGGACAAGAGTGAGGCGGAGACCGTCGCTAGGCTTGCTTCCGCTCGGCGCCTTGGCGGAGTGGCTACGCAGCGGCCTGCAAAGCCGTTTACACCGGTTCGATTCCGGTAGGCGCCTCTTTTCCCACGCGAAAACTGTGGATTGACGCCTCTGTCGGCGCCGAATAGCGTCGCGCGCAGGGAGGGGGGAACACCTACCAACGCAGGAGGCTGTTCATGTCAACGAGATCCGGGCTTGTCCGAATCGCGATCGTTGCCGCCGTCGCGGCAATGATGCTCGCGATCACCAGCGCCTCGGCCCCCGCCAGCGCGAAGTGGTCGACCGCCAAGTGCACCAACACCCTCATCAAGTGGAACAACCAGCATCCGAACGCCAGCTCCAAGAAGGCGCTCGGGGAGGTTCGTCACCTCGAGAAGAAGCACGGCTGCGTGTTCGCGGGCTGACCGGCGTTGCTCGGAGTCGCAGAGCGCGGGCGGCCTTGGGGCGAGATTGCTCGCCAGGCCGCCCGCGGCTCTTGTCTCTGAGGGGAGGGCTTCCGCGAATCGCGGCTAGAGGGAGTTGACGATCAGCAGGAGGAGGACCACAAAGGTCAGGATGACCCAGGCTCCTGCGAGCCGCGCATACAGGGGAATTGTGCCGTTTTCCATGGGTTTTACATCGGTTTCGGCGTCGCGCCCCTCTCCGTGGCGAGCACGGAGGCGGGTTGCCTCAGATCACCGCATGTAGTGCGTAGTTCTCGCGGCTCGTAGCATCGACCGATGCTTCTGGTCGGCGCGATCGCCCTGGCGCTCCTCGTCCTGCCGCCCGGATGGGGAATCGCGCTGGTGGCGCTGGCCGCTGCCGTCGAGGTCGCCGAGGTCGGCTTCTGGGTCCGCTTCCTGCGGCGCTACCGGATCGCGACCGGCAGCGAAGCGCTGATCGGGTCGTCCGCGGAGGTGATCGAGGCCTGCGATCCGCGGGGCCGGGTGCGCTTCCGCGGTGAGATCTGGCACGCGGAGTGCGAGGCCCGGGTCGAGGTGGGCGCACGGGTGAGGGTCACGGCGATCCATGGCCTCACCCTGAGCGTCGAGCGCGAACCGGCCTGATTTGCGTCTAGTGAACGCGGACCCGGGAATCCGGGCCGAGCACGGAAAAGGGCCCCGGTGAGGGGGCCCTTTGTATCCGAAAGGACGTGCCGCCGGCGAATCTGAGCTTCAGCCGGCCCGTCGGTCCTTCAAGTTCTTATGGCTCAATGTCGGCGGTCCGCTGCCTTGACTTGAGCCTGTCAGGAGAAACTAACACGAGTGCTCGCAAGAGGTTGCAGTTCTCGGTTGGATTGCGGGCAATTTTGCGAAGACTGCGGGTTTTCCACACCCACGGCGTCCGTGAGCAACCGCTCGTAGACATTGGCCGCCCAGCCAGGATAGGATGCGCTCCGTGCGCTACCTGATCACTGGCGGATCCGGTTACATCGGCGGCCGGCTCACGGATGAGCTCTCCGCCCGCGAGGAGACCGAGAAGATCGTCGACGTCGATCTTCGCCCGCCGCCTCGCTCCTGGCCGAAGCACGAGTTCGTCAAGGCCGACATCAGGGACCGCGCCCAGATCAAGGACCTGCTCGAGCGTCACGAGATCGACGCGCTCATGCACTTCGCCTTTGTCCTCAACCCGATCAGGGACGAGGACAGGATGTACGACATCGACGTCAACGGGACCCAGGCCGTCCTGGGCGCCGCCTCCGATGCCGGCGTCAAGCAGGTGATCATGACCTCGTCCGCGACCGCCTACGGCGCCTTCCCGGACAACCCCAAGCCGATCGCCGAGGACTGGCCGGTCCGTGGCGCCCCCGACTTCTCGTACGCAAAGCACAAGGCGGACTCGGATCGCATCGCCCAGCTCTGGGCGCTGCAGAACCCCGACGCCGTGATGACGATCGTTCGGCCCTCGATCGTCTTCGGACCGAGCGTGGACAACTACATCGTCCGCGCCTTCGGGAACAACCCCTTCGTCCCGATCCTGGACGGCGTCGACGAGGAGTTCCAGCTCGTCCACGAGGACGACGTCGTCTCGGCGCTGATCGCGCTCCTCGACGGCAAGCACGCCGGCGCGTTCAATCTGGCCGGCGACGGGCTGCTCACCTGGGGCCGTGCGGCTGAGCTGGTGGGGAAGAAGACGCGGAACATCTCGCTGAAGACCATGAAGCGGGTCAACAACGCGATGTGGAAGCTGCGCGTGCCGCGGACCGAGGCTCCCGCCGGGAACCTCGACTTCATCCGCTACCCCTGGGTCGTCTCGACCGAGAAGCTCAAGTCGACCGCCGGCTGGCAGCCGAAGTACGACACCCTCGAGACCTTCAAGATCACGATGCGGGCCAAGGGACTCCTCCCGGAGGCGCCCGCCACCGTTCAGGCGCCAACCGCGCCTGTCGCGTAGCGGCCACCAGGCCGCACCATCTGGGAGCGGCGGCGTAGCCGCCGCGACTGATGATCGGCGGCCGCTCGTGGCCGCGATCTGATGGCGAAGCCGCTGCTAAGTTTTCCCGGAGGGCGCATAGCTCAGTTGGGAGAGCGCCGCCTCGACAAGGCGGAGGTCGCTGGTTCGAGCCCAGCTGTGCCCACTCAGGAGTAGGTGTCCCAGTACTGCAGCTCGGGCAGCGGGTCGTAAGGCGTGCCCCCCACGTACCAGCCGGGCACGCTCCAGCGCTCGAAGTGCAGGTGGCAGCCGACCGCATCGCCCGTCTCGCCGACCTTGCCGATCTGCTGGCCCGCGGTCACCGGTGTCCCGACCGGGGCCCAGCTGGGCGCTTTCATATGCATGTAGACGGCGTCCGTGCCGGTGAGCAGACCGTGGATGACGATGTAGTAGCCGGCACCGCCCGCCTGGTAAGCGCTGACCCTCACTTGCCCCTTCTCGAAGGGGTAGATCTTCTCGCCACAGGCCGCGGGGATGTCCTGGCCCTGATGGATGTGTCCGGAGCGGGGAGCACCAAAGCGGCCGTCCGGACCCCCGTAGCTGTGAGGCCCGGGCACCGGGAACTGGTGGAGGTGCATCGCGAAGGGCTGCGTCTGTCCGCCGGTCACCGAGGCCCCCGCGGTCCCGGGATCGGCGAGCTTCATCTGGTAGGTGCCGTCGCCGCCGACGCCGCCTCCGGACTGCATTCCGTCCCAGGCGACGGACTTCGACTCGGGGCCATCGAAGTCGACGGGCAGCGTCTGCACGAGGTTGCCGAACGAGTCGAGCACCTTCACCTTGGCCCCGCCGGCCTTGCGCGAGCTGAGCTGCAGAGTGGGGAGCACATAGCCCTGGATGAAGTAGCTGCCGGTGACCCGCCGCTTCGCGAGCAGCTTCCTGATGCGCTTGGCATCCTTCTTGGAGATCACGCCGTTGACGGGCCAGCCGTGCTGCTGCTCGAACGCTTCGACGTTGCGGAAGGTCCCCTTGCCGAAGACCCCGTCGACCGAGGTGGAGACGCCGAGCCGGCTGAGGGCCCGCTGCAGGTAGCGGACGTCCTTGCCCTTGGCTCCCTTGACCAGGGGGCGGGTGCCGAAGCGCCAGACGTGGTGCTTGGCCTTCGGCGCGCCCTGGGCGGGGGCGACCGTGGCGACCACCGCCATCATGGTGAGCGCCGCGACGGCGCACGCGAGATGACCTGGGTCTGCCGGTACCCATTGGCTCTCACAACTGGTGTACGGCGCCCGAGTTGCGCATCCCTGCATGCTGGGTGGCGAACGCCCACCACTAGATTTACCCGCGTGATCAAGGTCAAGCTGCCAGACGACTCTGCGCTCGAGCTCGATTCCGGGCGCCACGGGCGCCGACGCCGCCGCCGCGATCGGCCCTGGGCTGGCGAAGGCCGCGCTCGCGCTCAAAGTCGACGGCGAGCTCCGCGACCTCTCGGCGCCGGTGGACGACGGCGAGCGGATCGAGATCGTCACGGACAAGAGTCCGGAGGCACTCGAGCTGATTCGCCACGACGCGGCCCATGTCCTGGCGGAGTCGGTTCTCGATCTCTGGCCCAAGGCCAAGATCTCGATCGGGCCTCCGATCGAGAACGGCTTCTACTACGACATCGAGTTCCCGAACGGGAGCCCCGGCGAGGAGGATCTGGCCCGGATCGAGGAGCGGATGAAGGAACACGTCAACGCGGACGAGCCGTTCGAGCGCCGAGAGCTGCCTGCGAAGGAGGCCATCGAGCACTTCCGCGAGCAGGGACAGGACTACAAGGTCGAGCTGATCGAGGACCTGATCCGCGACGAGGGTGCCAAGACCGTTTCGCTGTACCGGAACGGTGAATTCGAGGATCTCTGTCGCGGGCCGCACGGCCCCTCGACTGGCCGTATCGGCGCCTTCAAGCTGACCTCCCTGGCCGGCGCCTACTGGCGCGGAGACGAGACGCGCCAGATGCTGACCCGCGTCTACGGGACGGCCTTCCTGGACCGCAAGGAGCTCGAGCAGCATCTCGAGCGGCTCGAGCAGGCCCGCGAGCGCGACCATCGCCGGCTCGGTCCTGAGCTCAACCTCTTCCAGTTCCGACCCGAGGCGCCCGGGATGCCGTTCTGGCTTCCGCAGGGAACGGTGTTGCTGCGCCTGATCGAGGCGGAGGTCCGCAAGCAGCTCGACGCACGCAGCTACGAGGAGATCAAGACGCCGCAGGTACTGGACGTGGAGCTCTGGCACCGCTCCGGGCATTGGGACAACTACAAGGAGAACATGTTCTTCACGGCGCCCGGGGAGCGCGACGGGAAGGGGGAGGGGCGCGAGTACGCGCTGAAGCCAATGAATTGCCCCGGGGCCTGCCTCGTCTACGCCTCGGGGCGGCATTCCTATCGCGAGCTCCCGCTTCGCCTCGCGGAGTTCGGGTTGGTCTCCCGATACGAGCGCGAGGGCGTGCTCCACGGGCTCCTGCGCGTGCGCGCCTTCACGCAGGACGACGCCCACGTCTATTGCACGCTCGAACAGGTCACGGACGAGGTCGACTCGATCTGCGCCGGCGATCGACGAGCTCTACGAGCGATTCGGCTTTGACGAAGGCCAGGGTGGAGCTTTCCACTAGCGCCCGGATAAGTCGATCGGCACGGACGAGCAGTGGGAGCGGGCCGAAGACGGCACTGCGCGAGGCGCTCGAGCGCCAGGGCCGCGACTACGACGTCAGCCCGGGCGAGGGCACCTTCTACGGGCCGAAGATCGACTTCCACATCACCGATGCGCTCGGGCGCTCCTGGCAATGCGGCACCTGCCAGCTCGACTTCCAGATGCCGGAGCGCTTCGAGCTCACCTACACCGGCGCGGACAACGCAAACCACCCACCGGTGATGATCCATCGCGCTCTGCTCGGCTCGATGGAGCGCTTCGCGGGAATCCTGATCGAGCACTATGGCGGGCGGTTCCCGCTCTGGCTGGCGCCAGTTCAGGCGGTCGTCTTCCCGTGGCGGACCGACACAACGAGCGGCGCAAGTGAGATCGAGTCCGAGCCTGCAGATGGCCGGTTTCCGCGCGCGCGTGGACGATCGCACGGAGTCCGTCGGCAAGAAGATTCGGGACGCAGAACTCTCAAAGGCCCCATATATGCTGGTTATCGGTGACAGGGAGATCGAGTCGAATCGATCTCGGTACGCCACCACGGCGACGGGGACATGGGGCAATGTCGGTGGACAGTTTGATCGCGAGCATGGTGGAGGCGCTTGCCCGCGGGTAGGAACCTAGCGCGGCGTATCTGGCTGAATGGCGTCGCCAGGGGAATCCGCATGCCGGAGTCGCCAGCGAATCGGTATCAGGAGTTCTTTCAGATGAAGAAGCTCCTTGACGACCTGAAGATCAACCTCGTCCTCGACGTCGGGGCGAACACCGGGCAGTACGCAAGTGACCTCCTGCTCTCGGATACGAGGGAGCGATTCGTTCGTTCGAGCCAGTCGAGCGTTGTTTCAAGCGCCTGGAAGCTGAGTTCAGCGGCGATTCGGGGTGGCGCGGGTGGCAGCTTGCCCTCGGCGACCAGACCACCGAGATGACAATTAACGTCGTCCCGACTCTCACGGAGATGAGCTCACTCCTTTCCCCGGTGGAGGGAAGCTCTCACCTCGAGCAGGAGCAGGTGCAGGTGAGGAGATTGGACGAGATTTTCGAAGAAGTCACCACGGGCGTGCCGGAACCGCGGATCTTCTTGAAGATGGACACCCAGGGCTACGACCTCAACGTCTTCGAGGGCGCCGCCGGTTCTCTCGAGTGGACTCAGGGCTTGGAGTCCGAGCTGTCTGTCAGACCGCTCTATGAGGGCATGAAGGATTACGTTCAAGCCCTCTCCACCTACCAGGCCGCTGGCTTCATCCTCTCGCACGTCAGCGTCGTGTCCCGCGGGGCGGACGGCGAACTCATGGAACTGAATTGCTTCATGAGGCGCCCCGGCGAGGCCGGCGCTTAGGCTCGAGGGGCGTCTATACTGGCCGTAATGCCGGGTACCCACACCACGCCGCGCGGCTAAGCGCCCCGTGCCCGCCTTCCCGATCCAACCTTTCCCATCTTCTTGAGTCTCTACCTCATGCGCAGCTAGTGGCGGTCTCCCGCTTCGACCGCCGTCCGCCTGAGCGCGACTCGACTCGTATCAACGAGCGGATCCGCGTGCCCGAGGTGCGCCTGATCGACGAGAACGGCGAGCAGGTCGGGATCATCGCGACGCCAGAGGCACTCGAGCGCGCTCGCGAGAGAGATCTCGATCTGGTCGAGGTGTCGCCGACCTCCAAGCCGCCCGTCTGCCGGATCCTCGACTACTCGAAGTACAAGTACGAGCAGGAGCAGAAGGCGAAGGCGGCTCGCAAGCACCAGCAGCAGACCAACGTCCGCGAGATCAAGCTGCGCCCGAAGATCGCCCAGCACGACTACGAGACCAAACGCGGCCACGTCGAGCGCTTCCTGAAGCAGCACGACAAGGTGAAGGTGACGATCATGTTCCGCGGCCGCGAGCAGAGCCACCCGGAGCGGGGCCGCATGCTGCTCGACCGGCTCCTGGAGGACGTCTCCGAGATCGGCGTCATCGAACAGCCGCCTCTCCAGGAAGGGCGCAACATGACGATGCTGCTCGGCCCGGCCCGCGGGGCTGGGCAGGAGAATCAGGCCGCGGCGAGCTAGCCGTAGACGCTCAGGCCGGCGAAGGCCATTGAGAAACCCGGGAGGGACGAGCTCTGGTACGGGCCAATCTCCAGGTAGCTCGGGACCGTGCTCCCGTTCTGGGTGTTGCGCAACAGGTTGGCGCCGGTGAATTTGCTCGAGACCTGACTCCCAGCTCGGAAGCGGAGCCAGCCCTTCGCCGGGTCCGCGCTCCACATGCCCTCCACCGAGATCGGGACCCAGGCGCCGGCGTTGACCGGGACGCTCCAGAGGTCATGCCAATGCGACATGAAGAACAGCTTCCCGGAGCGCTGCTGGACTTCAAACATCACTCCGTCATCGTCAGGGAGGCCGCTCGGGTAGGGCTGTGCCTGTTTGATCTCGAAGAGCTCGCGCCAGTCGCTCGTCTGGTTGATCTGCCCCAGGCGGACCCAGGTGTTGAGCATGCGGTACTGGCCCTCGTGCCAGAGCGCCACGGGGCTGTTGTTGTTGTCATAGCCGAGGGCATCGCGATTGCCCCAGGCCTGGTCTGCAGAGGCAAGGGTGAGCCGTCGGTACGGGGCGTTGCCGGGGCCGCCGCTGGAGGCCAGGGAGACGCGGCCTGGAGCGATTTGGTTGAACTTAGTGGTGACCATGTCCTGCTGACCGTCGGCGCGCGCGCCAGCGAACCCTCCGTAGAGAGACATCGGATCGGCAGCGGTGCAGTCGTCGCGCCAGATCGGGCCTGTGCCCGCCTGTGGCGTGAGAAATTGCGAGGTCAATGTGGGATCGGCTACCCGGCAGCTTCCGCAGGAGCGTCCTTTCCGGGAAGCCTTCTTCGCCTTCGTCTTCGCTTTGGCTTTGCTCTTGCGGTTCTTCAGCTTCGCAGAGCACGCTCCGCGGTATTTTGCCGAGACGGCGGCGGGCGTGGCGTCGGCCGTGCTGGCCATGGCGGCCACGCTCAGTGCGCCGCAGATGGCCACGGCTCCGAAAAGCCTCAGACCCCGCTCGAGTCCACTTGTCTGAGCCAATCCGTTCATCTCTGAACAGATCGGGCACGAGGTGGGAATACGAAGAATCGAGTACGAGGTTGGACGTTTGACCTAGTAGACGGAGTCCTATCGCTAGTGCGCAGTGTTCGCCCCAACCCGGGCCGCGAGCCAGGGTCAGGAGGCGGGGCGGCGTCCTAGCTGAAGACGCTGAGGCCGGCGAAGGCTTCTGAGAAGCGCGGCAGGGAGGAGCTCTGGTAGGGCCCCATCTCCAAGTAGCTTGGGATTGTGCTGCCGTCGGTGTTCTTCAGCAGGTTGGAGCCCTTGAACTGAGGCGAGACTTGGCTCCCGGCTCTGAAGCGGAGCCAGCCCTTCGCCGGGTCCGCGCTCCACATGCCCTCCACCGAGATCGGGACCCACGCGCCGGCGCTGACCGGAACGCTCCAGAGGTCATGCCAATGCGACATGAAGATCAGCTTCCCGGAGCGCTGCTGGACCTCGAACATGACGCCGTCGGACGGTACGTCGGCGGGGTAGGGCTCGGCCTGCTTGATCTCGAAGAGCTCGCGCCAGTCACTCGTCTGGTTCAACGCGCTGAGCCGGACCCAGGTGTTGAGCATCCGGTGCTGGCTTTCGTGCCAGAGCGCCACGGGGCTGTTGGCGTTGTCGTAGCCGAGGGCGTCGCGGTTGTTCCAGCACGCATCCCCGGGGACGATGGTGAGCTGACGGTAGGAAGTGTTGGCGGGGCCTCCGCTGGAGGCGAGGGAGAGGCGGCCCGGAGCGATCTGGTTGACGTTAAAGGTGTTCATGTCCCGCTGGCCGTCCGCACGGGCGCCACAGAATGCTCCGTAGAGGGGCATTGGATCCGCGGAGAGACAGTCATCGCGCCAGATCGCCTGGCTGCCGGCCTGCGCTGCGAGGAAGTTCGAGCTCAAATCGGAATCGGAGGTCCGACAGCTTCCGCTCGGGGGTGGCGTCGCGGGAGGGGGCGGAGGCGGCGGAGGAGTCGTGGTGGTTGGCGGAGTCGTCGTGGTCGGAGGAGTGGTTGTCGTTGGCGGGGTGGTGGTGGTCGGGGGCGAAGTGGTCGTCGCCGGCGGCGTGATTGTGGTCGGGGGCGTTGTGGTCGGGGGCGAAGTGGTGCTGGTGGTGCCGGACCCGGTGCCACCCATGCCCGGCTTGCAGCGGACCCGACTCTTCTTCGCCGTTAGGCTGGTCGAGCCTCGCTTCGCCCGCGCCTTGGTGCAGGAGCTCTTGCTGACCGAGCTCACACTCGCGGTTCTGGGCTCCCGCCATCCCGATGCTGACGGAGCTGAGGCTGATCGTCGCACAGGCGACGAGGGCGGCTGCCGCCTGGGCGAGCCGACCAGATGCTTCTTCCGGGTTCGAGTGGTCATCCCCGGTTGGATCGGGCCCGGGGGTCGAATGCGAAGAATTAGTCAGTGCTCTGAACGTTCTACCGATCAATGCGAAACGGCTGATTGGACGATCATTGGGGCTGGGGGCGTGTCGCCTGGGCGGGTAAGTTCGGGAAACCTCCCGGAAGGGCCGGAATTTGGTTTAGCCTGCTCGACCCGATGACTCGACTCTTTCCTGCAAGGCACCGGTCGAGACGCACTTTCTCGTGGCGGCATCGCTGTTTTCCTTCTGTGTTCCTGACCCCGGGAGTCGCCGGAGCAAAGAAGAAGGGCGGCCATCACGGCAAGCGACACCAGAGTGGTCTGATCGCGTCGGATACCGCGGCGATTCGCGACCCCGATCCGTTCTGGGGACGCAGCTACTGCGCGAACGATCAGAGGGTCCAGCAGTTCACCAGCGGTGGCGACTCCCATCCGACCGCGACCGGGGCCCCTCAGGGCGACAGTGCCTTCAGGCGGCTCACCGTCCTTGACGGGGATAATGCGTTCGGCGAGCGCTGCGAACTCGGCTGGGACGACCGCAATAGCCCTACGGCCTTCTACCACGCGGGTGACCACCTGCTCACCGCGATCTCGATCCGGCTGCCCACAGGATTTCCGCTCAACGCCTTCGGATGGCAGGCAGTGACGCAGATGAAGCAGGTCCCGAACAACGACGCAGGTACCCCCGTGCTCGAACTGGACGCGTACGGGGGGCGCTGGCGGCTCCGCCAGAGCCTGTCGCGTTACTCGGCAGGGGACTCGCGTGAGCTCTGGTCCGCGCCGGCTCGGCTGAATTTCTGGACGCGCTTCCTGTTCGACGTGCGCTATTCGGACCCGCAAGAAAGCGCGGCTACATCAGGGTCGGGGTGGATCTGAACGGGGACGGTGACTTCGCCGATCCGAGCGAGCTCAGCCGCGGCATGCGCACCTACACGCTGAAGGTTCAGATGCCGGGGCCGGATCTGGAGGGCATAAAGCCAGGCAGGCCGATCCCCTCCCATCTCCGTGCGGGGATCTACCACGACCCCGACATCGCCTGCCCGGCTCCGATCGGCTGTCCGGTGGACATCGACAACGTGCAGGTGGTGCGCCCGTGAACCGCCCTGGGTCGCATCGACCCCGGCTGCTGGCCAGGCGCGGCAGGCCGAGGCTTCCTAGCCGTAGACGCTCAGATCGGAGTAGCTGAGTGAGAAACCGGGGAGGGACGAGCTCTGGTAGGGGCCCATCTCCAGGTAGCTCGGGACCGTGCTTCCGTTCTGGGTGTTGCGCAGGAGGTTGGCCCCGTTGAACTTGCCCGAGACCTGACTCCCAGCTCGGAAGCGGAGCCAGCCCTTCGCCGGGTCCGCGCTCCAGATGCCCTCCACCGAGATCGGGACCCAGGCACCGGCGCTGACGGGCACGCTCCAGAGGTCGTGCCAGTGCGACATGAAGACCAGTTTCCCGGAGCGCTGCTGGACTTCGAACATCACGCCATCGTCCGTGGACATCCCGCTCGGGTAAGGCTGGGACTGCTTGATCTCGAAGAGCTCGCGCCAGTCGCTCGTCTGGTTGACCGAGCCCAGCTGGAGCCAGGTGCGGAGCATGCGGTACTGCCCTTCATGCCAGAGCGCCACGGGGCCGGTGTTCCTGTTGTCGCCGAGGGCATCGCGGTTGCCCCAGGCCTGGTCTCCGGAAACGACGGTGAGCTGTCGGTAGGGAAGGTTGCCGGGGCCGCCGATCGAGGCCCGGGAGAGGCGCCCCGGGGCGATCTGATTGATGTTCGTGGTGAGCATGTCCTGCTGGCCGTCGGCACGGGCGCCGGCAAACGCTCCGTACAGGGAAAGCGGATCCGCAGCGGAGCAGTCATCGCGCCAGATCGCCTGGCTACCGGCCTGCGGGGTGAGGAAGTCCGAGGTCAATCCGGGGTCGGAGGTCCGACAGCTTCCGCCTTTACCGGACCCGGACGGCTTTCGTGCCGAAAGTTGGCAGCGGCCATGGCGTCGCCGCGAGGCCTTGGCCTTTGCTCTGTCCGACCGGCCCCTGCTGTGGCTCTTCTTGCCATGGCAGACGTGGCGATGCTTTGCCGCGGCGCTCGCGCTCTGGGCGCCCGCCGGAGCGGAGGCCAGGGCCGCCCAGGCCAGCGTTCCGCAGAGTGCCGCAGCGCCCACGAGCGCCAGGCTGCGCCTGAGTCTCCTTACCCGTGTTACCCGTGTCCGAGTCGATCCGTTCATCCCGGTACAGATCGGGCAGGAGGCGGGGATACGAAGAATTCAGTACGGAGATGGACGTCCTACTCATTACTTGCAGACCTGCCGTTGGACGAGTGTTGTAGGGCCCGAGGTCACTAGGGCTTGACCACCTGGACGTTGTCGATGTCGACCGTGCACCCGGTGGGACAGCGGTAATCCGGGTTCTCGTAGATACCCGCGCGGAGGTGGTCGGGGATCGACTTGCCCACGGGCCAGGGGCTTGGTTCGTCGCTGTAGGTGCCGCCGGGCACTCGTGCCTCCTCGGCGAGAAGGGTCGGCACGTGGAATGTGGGACTGGCCTCGTGGGCGTCCTGGAAGTCGCCATCTCCGTTGAGATCGGCGTAGACCTTGACGCTGCCCACGTTCGGATCCTGGGAATAGGTGACATCGAACGCGAACCTGGTCCAGGTGTATTGGCGAGCGGGCATGTGCCAGAGGTCCTGCCCCGAGTGCACCAGCACCCAGTTGCCGTCGCGCACCTCCATGTCGAGTATCGGGCCGCCTCCATGCTGGTTGTCGTAGGGCTCTGTCTGCTTCATCTGCATCACGACGCGCCAGTCCGACCCAGACGGGTCGACTCCTTGGCCCAATCGAATTGAGATGTATGTCACCCGCCGCACTCCCTCGTGGTAGAAGACCGTTGGCCCGGGACCGGGGCCGCGGCCTGCATCCCGTGTTTCGGTCCAGTTGAAGCCGAGCTCGCAACGCTCCCCGTCGACGTTGTCCCCATCCACCACCGTTATCTGCCTGTAGCTGTCGGGCGACGGCTGAGGGAGTCCGAGGCCCGTGGGGTGTGGATCGCCGTCGGAACCGCTTTTGACC
Organism: uncultured Solirubrobacterales bacterium; assembly: GCA_963743575.1. Classification (GTDB taxonomy): domain Bacteria; phylum Actinomycetota; class Thermoleophilia; order Solirubrobacterales; family 70-9; genus DASUPK01. The sequence goes on from CAVUQC010000002.1 coordinate 148,639, forward strand.
GGTGATGGCCAGCGGACGCCAGAAAGATCCGGCGAGGCATTGTTGAGGTCGCAATCGAGAGCCTCATTCCAGTGGTTCCAGAAATCGATGCTTGCGGACGAGGCTGTATCCGAGGCGACAAGGGTGCAAGACGAGGGAAGCGTCATGCCAATCGTCGATCCCCGCTGGGAAAGCGGACAGTCCGCTGAGTTCCGGGCCACGGTATCGCCGGTCGTTGCGGTCGCAGAGGCGTTTCCGGCACGGGTCTTCGTGCCCATACAGCCCGAGAATCCCAGGGCGGCGGCAAGTACAACAAGGACCGTGGGAACCGGAAGTCGAATCATCGGACGACCTTAGGGTGTGCCGCTAAATCTCTCCAATGGGTCTGCTTCAATGTCGGCCCATGCCCAAGATGAAGACCCACTCCGGCGCGAAGAAGCGCTTCCGCAAGACGGCCAAGGGCAAGCTGCGCGGCAGGCGCGCCTACTCGAGCCACATCCTCGAGAAGAAGTCGCCCGCTCGTAAGCGGCGCTTCGGACGGCCCTCGGAGATCTCCGAGGCGGATCGGAAGCGGGTTAACAAGCTGCTCGTGAAGGGCGGTCGCTGATGCCGCGCTCCACCAACGCCGTCGCGCGCAAGCGACGCAAGAAGAAGGTCCTCGGCCGCGCCAAGGGCTACTTCGGGCGCAAGCACTCGAGCTACCGGTTCGCGAACGAGCAGGTGATGCGCTCGGACGCCTACGCGTACCGCGACCGGCGGGCCCGCAAGCGCGATTTCCGGCGCCTGTGGATCACCAGGATCAACGCCGCCGCACGCCAGGAGGGCATGAGCTACTCGCAGCTGATGAACGGCCTGAAGAGGGCCGAGGTGGACGTGAACCGCAAGATGCTCGCCGACATCGCCGTCAACGACCCCGATGGCTTTCGCCGATTTGTGGAACTCGCCCGGGAGGCTGCCGCCACCTAGCTCACGGCAGCCAGAGCAAGATTCCCCGGGCGGTCCGCGAGGCGGAGCCGCCCTTTTTCGTTTCCGGCCTCATAACCAACACCTGCACAGTGATCACAAGCCCACAGAACGAGAAGCTCAAGCTGATTCGCCGGCTCGGCCGGCGCCGGACGCGCGAGCGCGAGGGGCTCTTCATCACGGAGGGCGAGGATTTGCTGGCGGCGGCGCGCGATGCGGGCGCCGAGCCCGTTGAGCTGCTGACCGCGGCGGGGGAGGCCCTCGGCGGCACCGAGGTGGAACCCGCCCTGCTCGATCAGGTCTCGAGGCTCGGCTCGGGCACGCGGGCGATCGGCGTGTGGCGGGAAGCCTGGGCAGACGAGCCGACGGCGCCCTGCGTCTACCTCCAGGGCGTCTCGGACCCCGGGAACGTCGGGACCGTGGTCCGGACCGCCAACGCTCTGATCGGTGGGTCCCTGGTCCTGGGTCCCGACTGCGCCGATCCGTACGGGGCGCATGCGGTCCGCGCGAGCATGGGCGCAGTCTTCGCGGAGCCGCTGATGCGCGGTGGGATCGAGACGACCCCGAAGCCCCGCGTCGCGCTCGTGGCGCACGGAGGCGAGCCGCTCGAGGCCCTCGATGGGGCGGCGACGCTCTGCCTGGGCGCCGAGCGGGCGGGCCTCCCGCCGGAGGTCATCGAGCAGTGCGATGTGCGGGTGACTATTCCCGTGCGTGAGAGCGCGGAATCACTGAACGTCGCGGCGGCGGCTGCCATCGGGCTACAGCGGATAGCGTCCGGCTCTGGAGAAGGCCATGGTTGATCGAATCGAGGAGATCCGGAAGGAGGCGGCCGACGCGATCGGCGCCGCCTCGACCACCGCCGAGCTCGAGGGCCTCCGGGTCCGTCATCTGGGGCGCAAGGCTGAGCTCACCCAGATCCTGCGTGGCATCTCTGACCTGCCGCCGGATCAGCGAGGCCCCGTCGGCAAGTCGGGAAACGAGACCCGTCGCGAGCTCGAATCGCTGCTCGACTCGAGGAGCGCTGAACTCGACGCGAGCGAGCTGGGAACCCAGCTGGCGGAGGACGCCATCGACGTCACCCTGCCGGGCGCTCCGCCGCTCCCCGTGGGCGCTCAGAACCCGCTCATCCGAACCCAGCGCGAGATCGAGGACATCTTCGTCGGGCTCGGCTACCGGGTGATGGAGGGGCCCGAGGTGGAGCTCGACTACTACAACTTCACGGCCCTCAACCACCCTCCTGGTCACCCGGCCCGGATGGCCCAGGACACCTTCTACGTGGACCCCGCGACGCTCCGGGACGATCTCCGCATCCCATCGAACGGCGATGAGCTGCCACCGGGCCCCGAGGACGTGGTGCTCCGCACGCACACCTCGCCGATGCAGGTGCGCTCTATGGAGTCACAGCCGCCGCCCATCTTCATCGTGGTCCCGGGGCGCTGCTACCGCTCGGATCCCTTCGACGCGACCCACAGCCCGATCTTCCATCAGGTCGAGGGGCTTGCCGTGGGCCCCGACATCACCCTGGCCGACCTGAAGGGCACGCTCGACGAGTTCGCCCGAGCGATCTTCGGGCCCGAGCGCGAGACCCGCTTCCGGCCCGGCTTCTTCCCCTTCACGGAGCCCAGCGTCGAGGTCGACGTCTCCTGCTTCCGCTGTGGCGGCAGCGGCGAGCTGCCGGACGGCTCGCGGGATCCGCTCTGCAAGGGCATCGGCTGGATCGAGATCCTCGGGGCCGGGATGGTCGATCCGAACGTCTTCGGCTTCGTGCAAGACGCCGGCTATGACCCCGAGGAGATCCAGGGCTTCGCCTTCGGCATGGGGATCGAGCGGATCGCGATGCTCAAGTACGGAGTCCCGGATCTGCGCAAGTTCTTCGAGAACGATGTCCGCGTCCTGGAGCAGTTCCGATGAGGGCGCCCGACTCCTGGCTGCGCTCCTACTGCGATCCGAAGCTCACGGTCGGGGAGCTGGCTGACGAGCTCGCCATGCACTCGATCGAGGTCGAGCGGATCACGCACGTCGGAGCTCCCTCGCCTGAGTCCTTCGTCGTGGGCAAGGTGCTCTCGGTCGAAAAGCATCCCGATGCCGACAAACTCAGCGTCTGTGAGGTGGATGCGGGTGACGGCGAGCGGACGATCGTCTGCGGCGCCCCCAACGTGGCAGCCGGCCAGACGGTGCCAGTCGCCCTGCCCGGCGCAGTGATGCCGGACGGCACCAAGCTCGGCAAGGCGAAGCTGCGCGGCATCGAATCGGACGGCATGATCCTCTCCGAGGCGGAGCTCGAGATCGGCGATGACGGGGACGGCATCGCCGTGCTGGAGAACGGTTGGTCCCCCGGGACTCCGCTCGGCGAGGTGATCCCGGTCTCCGAGCCCGTGATCGAGCTGGAACCGACCTCCAACCGGGTCGACTGCTTCGGCATCTACGGCGTGGCCCGCGAGGTGCACGCGATCACCGGCGAGTCACTGACCCCGGCGCCCTGGGAGGCGGATGCGGAGGCGACCGGCGAGGGCACCGTGACCGATTACGCCTCGGTTTCGGTCGAAGTACCGGAGCTCTGTCCCAGGTTCACGGCGCGTGTCTTCATCGACGTCGCGATCGGACCGTCGCCGCTGTGGCTCAAGGCGCGCCTGATCGGCGCCGGCATGAGGCCGATCAACAACGTCGTTGACATCACCAACTACGTGATGCTGATGACGGCGCAACCGCTGCACGCATTCGACCTCGACAAGGTCCCTGACGGCGCTCTGACCGTTCGCACGGCGAAGCAGGGAGAGAAGATGACCACGCTCGACGACGTCGAGCGCACCTTCGACGAGGACGCGGTGCTGGTCTGCGATCGCAACGGGCCCTCAGGGATCGCGGGGATCATGGGCGGCCAGGCATCCGAGGTCTCGGAGACGACCACCCGGGTGCTGCTCGAGGTCGCGACCTGGAACGGCGTCAACATCCTGCGCACCTCGCGCAAGCTCGGGCTTCGCACCGACGCCTCCAACCGCTTCGAGAAGCAGCTTCACCCCGAGCTCGCGGTGCGCGGCCAGCGGATCGCCTCGCAGCTGATGGTTGAGCTCTGCGGCGCGAAGCTGGTGCCCGGGACGATCGATCAGGCCGCCGGCGTCCCCGAGCCGCACCGGATGCGCCTGCGCCACGAGCGAGTGTCGCGGCTCCTCGGCATGGAGATCTCGCCCGAGCTATGCGCCGAGTACCTGGAGCGCCTCGAATTCGAGGTGGATCGCGACGGGGACGACCTGGAGGCGACCGTGCCCTTTCATCGCCACTACGACGTCACGCGCGAGGTCGACCTGGTCGAGGAGGTCGGCCGGATTCACGGCTACGCGAAGAATCTCCCGGCAACGTTGCCGTCGAGGGGCGGACAGGCGGGACGGCTGACGCGCGAACAGCGTCTGCGCCGCAGGGCCGAGGACACGATGCGAGACCTGGGCTTCGACGCCGTCGTCGACCTCAGCCTCACCGACCCGGGGATGCCGGGCCGGCTTCGGATCCCGGACCGAGACGTCAGGTCCGAGCCGATCCGCGTCTCCAACCCGCTTTCGGCGGAGCACTCGGTGGAGCGGACCGCGGTGGTCGGCTCGCTGCTCGACGCGGCGAGCTACAACCGTGCCCACGGCGCGGAGCGCGTCGCGCTGTTCGAGTCGGGGCGTGCCTACCTGCGTGAGGCCGGCTCGCCGCATGAGGGCGTGCTTGCCGGCAAATTCGTGGGCGACCGGCCGGCGCCGGCCTACGAGCCGTGGCGGATCGCGTCGATCGCGGCCGGGCCTCTGCGTCCCGGCTCCTGGCGCGGCGATGTCGTGGACGCGGACTTCTACTCGGTCAAGGCCGTGCTGGAGGACCTCGCGCGACAGCTCGGCGCATCAATCGAGGTGGTTCCCGGCGAGGAGCCCTTCCTGCACCCGGGCCGCTGCGCCCGTGTTCTGGTCGAGGGGGAGGACGCGGGCTGGATCGGCGAGCTTCATCCGCTCGTCTGCCGCGAATGGGATTTGGAGTCTGCCTCGGGATTCGAGGTCGACCTGGCTCCGCTGATCGCTGCCTCGCCGGTGGGCGACGAGTCCTACGAGGACGTGATCACCTATCCGGCCGTCAACCAGGACGTGGCGGTGGTCGTCGACGAATCCGTCCCGGCAGCCGAGGTCCGCACGGCCGTGCTCGAGGGCGGGGGCGGGCTGCTGCGGTCTGCCGAGGTATTCGATCTCTACCGCGGCGACCAGATCGGCGAGGGGCGCAAGAGCCTCGCTCTGCGGCTCACCTTCAGGGCCGCCGATCGAACGCTGACCGACGAGGAGGTCGCGGAGCTCAGAGGGGCCATCGAGACCGCGGTCGAGAAGCTCGGGGGGTCGCTCCGTGAATAGGGTCCTGGTGGCGGGAGCGTCCGGGTACGCGGGGGCGCTGGCGGCGGAGCTCGTTCGGAGGCATCCGAGCCTGGAGCTCGCGCGCGTCACCGCGCGGACCGACGCGGGCAGGAAGTTGAGCGAGCTCCACCCGCAGTACGGCGTCGATCTGGTCCTCGAGGAGCCCGCGGCGGAGGACGGAGGTGACGTCGACGCCGCGATCGTTGCGTATCCGCACGGCGCCGCGGCCCCGGTCGTCTCCTCGCTTCGCGAGCGGGGCACGAAGATCGTCGATCTCTCAGCCGACTTCAGGCTCCACGACCTCGACACCTACGGGCACTGGTACGGAGAGCACGGCGCTCCCGAGCTGCTGGGCGAGGCGGTCTACGGTCTCACCGAGCTGCACCGCGGTCAGATCGCCGGCGCGGACCTGGTCGCGAACCCCGGCTGCTACCCGACCGCCAGCATCCTCGCCCTCGCGCCGCTCGCCGCCGAGGGGCTGGTCGAGGACGTCGTCATTGACGCCAAGTCCGGCGTCTCCGGGGCCGGGCGCGCCGCCGAGCAGGAGATGGCCGTCGTCAAGGAGACCGACGACGCCAGGCCCTACAAGGTCACCGGGCATCGGCACACCCCGGAGATCTCCCAGGAGCTCGCCGAGCTGGCGGGAGGCAACGGCTCGTCTGGCGGGTTCGCCGGACTCACCTTCGTCCCGCACCTGCTGCCCTTCGACCAGGGAGAGCTGGTCAGTTGCTATGTGCGGACCTCAGAGCCCGTCGACGCCGCCCGGATGCTCTCGCTCTACGAAGAGCGCTACGGCGGCGAGCCCTTCATCGAGGTCACCTCTGAGCCACCGGGCGTGAGCGGCGTCCGCGGAACCAACCTATGCCGCATCCATCTGGCGCTCAACGAGGCCTCGGGGCGGGTGCTCGCCTTCGCCTCGATCGACAACCTCTGGAAGGGAGCCGCCTCGCAGGCGATCCAGAACCTCAATCTCATGCTGGGCCTTCCCGGAAGGTGAGGGGATCTCGTGAGCTCGGCGACCCAGACCTTCTTCCGCTCGCGCTGGGTGACGCCGCCGCCGGAGTTCGAGCAGCTCGATCCTGCCGAGCTCGCTCCCGGTTTCCGGGCGGCGGGGGTTGCCTGCGGCCTCAAGGGGGGCGGCGCCACCGACGTCGGAGTGCTGGCCTGCGAGGCCGACGAGGTGGTCTCCGCGCTGGCGCTGACGCGGAACGCCGCCGCGGCCGCCCCCGTCCGGGTCTGCCGCCAGGAGTGCGATCCCGGCGCCCTGCGCGCCGTCGCTGTCAACTCCGGCAATGCCAACGCCGCCACCGGCGATCAGGGATACCGGGACGCGCTGACCATGCGCGACGCCGCGGCCGAGGCGCTCAACATCGCTCCCGCATCAGTGGCGGTCGCGGAGACGGGCACGATCGGGGTGCCTCTCGATATTCAGGCCGTCGCGGCCGGCGTCCGCGAGGCGGTCCAGGGACTGTCCCCGACGGGCGGCGCAGACTTCTCCCAGGCGATCATGACCACGGACAAGGGCCCGAAGAGTTGCTCGATCCGGGCGGGCGAGGTCACAGTCTCCGCCCAGGCGAAGGGCGCCGGGATGATCGAGCCTGGCTTCGCGACCATGCTCTGCTTCGTGCAAACGAACGCCGTGGTCAAGGAGCCTGACAGCGTTCTGCGCTCTGCCCTCGCCGATTCGATGGAGCGGATCACCGTCGACGGTCAGATGAGCACCAACGACACGGTGCTGCTCCAGGCGACGGGCGCCGCCGGCGCCGTGCTTCCGCAGGGGCTGCTCGAGGCAGTCCTGCTGCAGCTCGCCCTCGAGATCGTGGCGGACGGCGAGGGCGCCACGCGGGTGGGGCGCGCCGAGGTCACCGGAGCCAAGGACGGCGACGAGGCCGAGCGGGTCGCTCGCGCGATCGCGAACTCGCCGCTGGTAAAGACCGCGCTCTTCGGCAGGGACTCCAACTGGGGCCGGATCGCACAGGCCGCAGGGATGGCCCTCGCGGGCAAGGAGGTCGAGGAGCTCGGGCCCGACCGGATCCAGGCCGGGGACCTCGCGGCCGACCTGCCCGAGGCCGAGCTCTCGATCAACCTCGGCCGCGGCAAGGCGGATGCCCACGTCTACTTCAGTGACCTGACTCACGACTACATCCGGATCAATGCGGAGTACACGACATGAGCAGCTCGGTCGAGACACTCCTCGAGGCGCTCCCCTACATCAGGGAGTTCCACGGGCGCACGATCGTCATCAAATACGGCGGGGCGGCGATGCGCGACGAGGAGCTCCGCGAGGCGTTCGCGCGGGACGTCGTCCTTCTCAAGTACGTCGGGATGAACCCGATCATCGTGCACGGCGGCGGCCCGGAGATCACGCATTACATGGAGAAGATGGGGATGGAGGTGAAGTTCGTCGAGGGCCTGCGCGTCTCCGACGCCGAGACCGTGGAGGTCGCGAAGATGGTTCTGCTCGGCAAGATCAACTCGGACATCCTCACCCGGCTCAACCGCCATGGTCAGCCGGCCGTCGGACTCGGGGGTGAGGACGGTGCGCTCTTCGAGGTCCGGCCCGTGGGGCAGACCGCGGATGTCGGCTTCGTCGGTGAGATCACCAACGTCAACGTCGACGTGATCGAGCACATCGCCGAGGACTACATCCCCGTGATCGCCTCCGTCGGGACCGACCGCGAGGGCGCCTCATACAACGTCAACGCCGATGAGGCGGCGGGCAAGGTCGCCGCGGCGATGCCGGCTCACAAGGCGATCTTCCTGACGGACGTGGACGGCTGGCTCCGCGATCCGGAGGATCCGGAATCCCGCATCTCACAGGCGACCGCAGACGAGGTCAGGTCGGGGCTCGACGGGATCGAGGGCGGGATGCGCCCGAAGCTGCAGGCCTGCGTGGATGCGATCGCGGGCGGGGTGGAGGCGACGCACATCGTCGACGGCCGCCGCCCGCACACCCTGCTGCTCGAGCTGTTCACGGACGCGGGCATCGGCACCAAGATCACGGCATGAAGGTCGCGGAGCTCCAGGAGATGGAGTCCCGCTGGGTGATGCAGACCTACCCGCGGGTGCCGGTCGAGCTCGTCCGGGGCGAGGGCGCGCGCGTCTGGGATTCCGACGGCAAGGAGTACCTGGACTTTCTCGCCGGCATCTCGGTCTGCTCGGTGGGCCACTGTCACCCCGATGTGGTCGAGGCCGTGCGAAAGCAGGTCGGCGTTCTCACCCACACCTCAAATCTCTATCTGACCGAGGGGGGTGTTCGGCTCGCCCGGCGGCTCTGCGAGTCGAGCCTCGGCGGCAGGGCCTTTCTCTGCAACTCGGGCACGGAGGCAAACGAGTGCGCCATCAAGCTGGTTCGGAAGCACGCGCACGCGCGAGGCATCTCGAAACCCGAGATCGTCGTGCTCGAGGGTGCGTTCCACGGCCGCACGATGGGATCGCTCTCCGCCACGCCGGGTCTCACTTCAAACGAGAGCTTCATGCCGTATCTGCGCGGGTTTCCCGCCGTTCCACGCGACGGCGTCGATTCGCTCAGGGCGGCGGTTGGCGACAGGACTGCCGCGGTGATGTTGGAGCCGATCCAAGGGGAGACGGGGGTCAATGTCGTCCCCGACGAGATGATCGCCACGGCGCGCGAGCTCTGCGATGCCACCGGCGCGCTACTTGTCTTCGATGAGATCCAGACCGGCATGGGGCGAACGGGATCGCTCTGGGCGTACGAGCAGCTCTCCGTGCGACCCGACGTGATGACCACTGCCAAGGCCCTGGGCGGGGGCCTGCCCGTGGGTGCCTGCGTGACGATCCCGGAGACGGCGGATGTGCTGGAGCGAGGCGATCACGGTTCGACCTTCGCGGGTGGCCCGCTGGTCTCCGCCGCCTCCCTTGCCGCGTTCGAGGTGCTGAGCGACCCCGAGCTGTTGCGGCGAGTGCGGGAACTGGGCGGCAGGCTGAGCAATGGACTCGAGCAAATCGACGCGATCGCCGAGGTGCGCGGCCGTGGTCTGATGCTCGGCGCACGGCTCCGCGGGAAAGATGCGAAGGAGGTGGCAGTGGAAGCCCTGGAGGCCGGCCTGATCGTCAACCCGATTGGCAATGACATCCTGCGCTTGCTGCCGCCGCTCGTAATCGGAGAGGCCGAGGTCGACGAGGCACTCGAGATTCTCGGCCGGACGCTGGGCTAGGATCGCCCGCATGAATACTCGAGCCCGCTGGACCATCGGGATCCTGGTCGCGCTCGTGGTTGGGTTGGTTGTCGGGCTGATCATCGTCCTCGGCGATGACTCGAACAACTCGACCACGACTGAGTCGATTCAGTCCATCTCGACACCAACCCGCGGTACGACGACCCAGTCGACCACTCAAACGACGATTACGACCACGACGAACCCGAGCGGCGGTACGCCGGTCCCTCCAGGAGGCTCGACCGCGCCGAACGGTAGCGGCGGGCTCTAGGTGGGCCTGCGCGGCGTCCCTGTCCGCGGGCGGAATGACCCGAGCATCTTCAGCAGCGCCCGGTCATTCCCGACCGCCATCGGCCCGGCCATTCGTCCCGGTGAGATCGGCGGCTACTACTTCGATCTGCGCTTCAAGGCCGAGACGCCCCGCTGGCCGCCGGACTGGCTGCAGCCGAGAGAGCGTCAGCTGCATACAGCCACGGCCCAGTGGGGCCTGGGAGCCTACGAGCGTTACCTGGCCGGCGAGGGCGATGACTGGCTGGCGGCCGCGGCCGACTGCGGCTCGTACCTGATCGAACACCAGGAGACCGTTGGGGACCATGACGGGGCCTGGCTGCACCTGACCCCAATCCGCCACTCCTACTTTCTGCCCGCACCTTGGGCTTCGGCGATGGCGCAGGGGGAGGCCGCCAGCCTGCTCGTGCGGCTGTGCACGGAGGCGGGAGAGCAGCGGTTCGGGGATGCGGCCTCTCGGGCGATGAAGCCACTCAGGCTCCCAACTTCGCGGGGCGGGGTCCGCGCTCAGCTCTCCGGTGGACCCTTCTTCGAGGAGTACCCCACCTCGCCGCCCTCGTTCGTCCTGAACGGCGGGATCTTCGCGCTCTGGGGTGTCTACGACGTGGCGATCGGTCTGGACGATTCCGAGGCACGCCGAGACTTCGAGGCTGGCCTGGAGGCCCTCGCGGAGAACATCCATCGCTACGACAACGGCTATTGGTCGCTCTACGACCTGTTCCCGCATCCACTGCCGAACATCGCAAGCGGCGCCTATCACGCGCTGCACACCGCTCAGCTGCGGGCAATGCAGCGGATTGCTCCCCGGCCCGAGATCGAGGCGACCCTAAGCCGTTTCGAGGGATATGCGAAGTCGCGGGTCAAACCCGTCCGGGCGTTCGCCCGAAAGGTCGCATTCCGGCTGGCAGTTCCACGCAACCGTTTCCTGGCGCATCGGCTTCCCTGGAGCGAATCGCGAAGGTGGGAGCCTGGCGGCCGGCGCTCCGGGTCGCCCCTGGTCCTCTGCTACCACGCGGTCAGCCCCGATTGGCCCGCCGATCTCGCAGTCACCCCCGAGCGGTTTCGCGAGCAACTCGAGTATCTGCTGAGCAAGGGGTACCGCGCCGCGACGTTCGGACAGATGATCCGCGGCGAGGCACCAGCCAAGGCGATGGTGGTCACCTTCGACGACGCGTTCGGATCGGTTCGTGACCGCGCCCTCCCGGTCCTCAGAGAGCTCGGGATGCCCGCCACAGTCTTCGTTCCCACCGCCTACGTCGACCGTCCGCCCCCGATGGCCTGGCCCGGTACCGCCCAGTGGGTTGGGGGGCCTCATGAGGGAGAGTTGACCTGCATGTCCTGGGATGACCTGCGCGGTCTCGCGGCCGAGGGATGGGAGGTCGCCTCACATTCCCGGACCCACCCTCGCCTGACCGAGATCAAGGACGAGGAGCTGAGCTCTGAGCTGGTTGTCTCGAGAGAAGACTGCGCCCGCGAGATCGGCGTTCCCTGTGAGTCGCTGGCGTATCCCTACGGGGCGCACGACGAGCGCGTGCGTACGGCGACCCAAGAGGCCGGCTACATGGCGGCGGCGGCTCTCGAGCTGGGAAGCCGCGATGCCCTCCGCTGGCCGAGGGTGGGCGTGTATTCGAAGGACGATCTTCGCCGCTTTCGGCTCAAGGTCTCGCCGTTGATGCGAGCCGTGCTCTCATCCAGCGCGATGCGTCGCGTGCGCCGGTGACCTCAGATACGACGACTGTCTTCACGGATCTCGCCGCGCTGTCAGAGCTCGAGGCGGACTGGCGGGCTCTCGCGGAGCGTCGGGGAAATCCGTTCCTCACTCCGGAGTGGGTTAGGTGCTGGTTCGAGCACTACGGGGAGCAAGCGACACCGCTGATCGTCGTGGTCGGCGGCGACGGACAGGCTGTCAAAGGCGTGCTGCCGTTGGCCGTCCGAAGTGAAGGCCGTCCGCGCACCTGCGGTTTCGCCGGGTCCAATCTCGGCGATGTGTTCCATCCGCTCTGTGACCCCGGAGAGGAGGTTGAGGTCGCGGCCGCCGCCGGTGCGGCTCTCGAGTCGGGGGCGCGAGACCTGAGGGTGTTTGCCCTCGAGCACTCCGAGCCGGCAGGAGACTGGATCGACGCGCTGCGAACTGCCGCCGGCACCCGTCTCAGGGCGTTCACCCGCGGAGCGGCGGAGCTGCCAATCATCTCGCTTTCCGAGTACGGAGACTGGGAGTCCTACCTGGCCGGGCGTAGCTCGCATCTGCGCAAGCGCCTGCGCCAGATGCAGCGCAAGCTCGCCGATGGCCACGAGCTTCGGGTGCGTCGAACGGAGAGCCCGGGGGAGGTGGAACGTGACGTCGCGACCTTCTTTCGGATCCACGACCTGCGCTGGTCGGGCGGAGGAGCCTCGTCACTGGCAACCGACCGATCGCGTTCCTTCCTCGGGGACTTTGCAGGCGCAGCCCTCACCCGCGGCTGGTTGAGGCTCTGGTTCCTCGAGCGAGATGGCGAGGCAGTTGCAGCCTGGTATGGATGGCGACTGGGCGAGCGTTATTTGTTCTACAACGGCGGGTTCGATCTCGAGCTATCGAAGCTGAGCCCGGGCCTGGTTCTCCTGGCGAGGGTGATCGAGAGCGCGTTCGATGAAGGAGCCCGGGCGTTCGACTTCCTCCTTGGCGATGAGTCCTACAAGTCCCGGTTTGCAGACGGGGCGCGCTCGGTGGTCGACGTAACGGTTGCGCCCGGCCTCCCGCATCCCACGGGGGTCGCGATCGCAGCTCGCCAGGGGGCCGTTCGGCTTGCGCGGAAGGTCCCGCCCGGAGCGCAGCGCAAGCTGGGGCTCGAGTGGTTGTCCCGGAAGAGGCGGCTCAGGCGCCGGTAGTGCCGCGCACGCTGCGCAGGGCCTGCTTGCCGCGGCGAAGATTGCGCCAAAGAGCCGACTTGGCGCGGTCCGAACCGGGGTGGACCCCGGGCGCTTTCGGCGACAGGCGAAGCTTCCGCAGACGCGCATTGACCGAATACAGGTCGGTGATCGACTCGCTGTAGCGGGTGTTGAAGGTGATCGAGAATGAGATCGAGACCTCATCGAAGGTCTTGACCCAATGCGGTGCGTTGAGGGGAACGTGGACTCCGTCACCCGGCTCGAGCATGAAGGTCTGCGCGTCGGGCGGCATCTGCTCGAGGTTGCGATGTCCGCCGCCGTAGTAGGACTCGAGATGTTCCCGCTCCGCCTCCTCCGTGGGCCAGCTGCCGACGTCCATCCGCTTCAGCGCCTTCACCTGGAGGAGCAGGTTCTGCTCGGGATCGAAATGCACCGGCGTCGTGGAGTTCGGTGCAGTCAGGAAAATGAATCCCTGCTTGATCGTGGCGCCCCCCTGGCGGTCGGCCACCAAGGGAATGACCTGACTCAGGCTCTGTTCAAGGAGGTCACGGTACTCCGGGTCGGTCTCGACACGTTTCAGCACCATCCAGCAGCCGTTGGTCTCAATGCCGCGAGCTATCTCGCCGGGGGTGGCATCCAGGCGGGGCGCCTCTCCGCCCGGCAGGACCTCGGGGACGTTGCCCAGGTTGTGTTCCACCTGGGAGTCCGGGAGCGTGTCGGCAAGCTCTGCAAGGCGGTCGAGCTTCAGCAGTGGATTGTCCGCCAGCGTGTGCTTGACGGCAAACGGCGCCTCGGAGAAGTTCTCCTTCAGCACCTCTGGATCGAATTCGAGAACGGTCATATTCGGTTCCTAACCTTACGCCGTAACGAAGCCGCTCCCTGCAGAATCGGTGTCGATGCAAAGCGCGTCGGACCAGGGCGAGGGACTGCGCGGATCTCGATCCGTCGACGGTCAGGCCAGAGCCGGTTGATCATCCGATTGTCCGGCTCGGCACAGGAATCCGCCGCCTCGAGACGATCGTTCGCTTGGAAATAGTCGAGGTAGAGGATCTCGATTTGGACACCGGGCGAGTACTTGAGCAGATTGGCGGCCGACGCGAGCTTGAACGTAAAGGCCGTACCGCCGGCGACCAGGCTGCAGAGCATCGCGGCGGTTTGTCCTCCCGCCTCGGCGGCGATCAACTGGAGCATCCCTCGGGGCGCCAGGCGATTGCAGATCTCGAGAAACAGATCTCCATGGCCGATCGTCGCCAGGGCGGTCCCGGTGCCGTCGCCCCCCTTCCACCCGGATGCCTCGAGGTCCAGGAACTCCTGCCAGGCGGCCGGATCGCTCGAGCGGTCGCGCAACTCGAGCGCGGACGAGAGATCGTCTTCGAGCCGCCGTCTGAGGCGCTCGAAGTTCCTGCGGTGCTTCGCACTGAGGGCCAGATAGGACTGCTGGGGGCGCCGCTCCAGGGTGGCGCGGTCGAAGGCACCAAGCCCGACCGGCCCCGATCCCAGTCCAGCGTGGGCCCGATCAAGCGCTGCCCCAACGGGGCCGTCGGTTGCCAGCAGATCGAGGCCGAGGAAGGACCCACCGTGTCTCCCGCCCTCCTCGAGCAGGCGTTCGAGCGCGCTGTCCCCGCCCCCGATGCGCACCAGGGGAGTGCCGAGGAAGGAGTAGAGATTCCTCCAGGTCACCAGGCCGCTGAGTGGGATCCGTCTCCAGCCGCGCGTTCGGTGGACGGGCAGACAGCAGAGCCAATCATTCCCCTCCGCGACCATCAGGATTCCGAGCCCGTCGGGGCGCAGGCTCTTGGCCGCGGCCAGCACGAAGTCAGGGTCGTGAAATGGATTCGGCTCGAGGGCCTGCTCGGAGAGCTCGCGCCAGCTCTCGATCTCGTGATCGCTCAGTTCATCGGCCGGACGCAGGGCGGCGGTAATCACGCCGAGATCGTCTCAGGCGAGGACCAGATGCGTCCGTACAGCCGTGCATGCCGCCTCTGTTTCGCCGCGATAAGGCGACTGCGGCGCGTCCGCGCGCAGACTTGAGCAATTGCCAGATGGGGGGTGGCCCGCGTCAATCGACCTTCAGTCAGGTGGCTCCGGGCGCCGGACCCGGTGCTTTGCCCACCGCAGCAGGTGGAAGGGGCGAGCCGCCTTCGCCCATGGGCGCAGGCGGCTCCAGCCATCGCGTGCTGCCGACTGCGCATCGAGCTCGAGCGTCCAGTCGACGGTTCGGTGGAACTGGGTCTCCGGCCCGAACCAATCGAGCCACGCGATTCTGGCGCTCGAGCCCATCTCGTTCGCCCGTGAGCGAAGGCCTTCGAGCAGCTCCGGTATCCGCTGAACGTCGCGTTCGGGAACCCGCACCGAGAACTGATCCCAGTCCGGCCCCGTCGGCGCGCACCAAGCATCCGAGATGATCACTGGGGCGCGCCCCATCATCATCGTCTCCATCAACCGGAACGTCGATGAACCTCCGCCTCCCGGGCAGAGAACGAAGGCGCTGTCGAGCAGCATGTCGCGGTAGCGACTGTCCGGAGCCGCGGCTGTCGCGCTCGTGCCAGGCTCCTCATCCGTGTTCACGATCAGGGCATCGTGGTGCGAGAGGCGCAGGATCTCACCGCGGACCCGGTGGGTGGCGCTCGAACCGAGGAAGGAGAAAAGACGGCTGGGCCTGCCCTCGGGCTGAAATCTCAGCTGCTCGGTTTCGCGAATGCCGATGTAGCCGCCCGCCCGAGTCCAGGCGGCAAGGTAGGTCTTCCTGGCGATGCTTGGGAACACTCCGGGTACGAGTGGCACGATCAGGTCGGTGGCGCAGTAGAGGTAGCACTTGCGTCGGTGCTTTCGATAAATCGGATTCGCTCTGACGGACTCGAAGTAAGGTCCCGCGCAGGTGCTCGTCTCGACGAAGAGAACGACGTCCGCCTCGCCGGGATCCTCGACGAGCGCATGGATCCCGAATCGGTCGGATGCCGCAGATTCACGCATCGCCTCGAGGTCCCATTGCGCCCGCGAGTCCCAGTAGCGGTCACCGGGCCTGGCGGCCGAAAGTAGGTGGACGCGAGCCACGCTCTATTAGGCGCCGTCCGCCTCGGCACTGCGTGGCACCGCCCGCATGACGCGACGATAACGATCACCGCGGCGATGCAGGCTGGCTCCCAGTTCTGAGCCGCGTGGTGATCCAGGCCGATGCCTGCGTAGATTGAGGGCTATGGAGGCACAAAGGGCGATGACGACACGCGACAAGGCGGCCCCGGATCGCAGGTCAGGCCCTCGGCTAGGATCGCCAGGTCCATGAGCAGCCTTTCGGGCACCAAGGTCGCCGTCACAGGAGCGGGGGGATTCATCGGGAGTCACTTGGTCGAAGCGCTGGTAGCTGAGGGTGCTTCGGTGCGCGCACTGGTTCGTTACAACTCGCGCGGGGACAAGGGGGCGCTCGAATGGATCCCGGAGACCGTGGTCTCGGAGGTTGAAACGTTGGCGGGTGACGTCCGTGACGCCGAGTCCGCCGCCGCCGTGGTCGAGGGGAGCGAGGTCGTCTTCCACCTTGCGGCGTTGATCGCGATCCCCTACTCGTTCGTCAACCCGCGTGACTATGTCGAGACCAACGTCCTCGGGACCCTGAATGTGCTGCAGGCGAGTCGGGCAGGATCTCCAAGCTGCGTAGTACACACCTCTACTTCTGAGGTGTATGGCAATGCGCTCGAGTTCCCGATCACGGCGGCACACCCGGTGTCTGCCAACTCTCCGTACGCGGCGAGCAAGATCGGCGCGGACCAGCTCGCTCTCAGTTTTCATCGCACGTACGGACTGCCGGTAACCCTGTTGCGGCCGTTCAACACGTACGGGCCACGCCAGTCGACTCGGGCCGTGATCCCGACGATCCTTGCTCAGGCCCTGAACGGGGACACCGTCCGCATCGGTTCGCTTGAGCCTCGTCGAGATCTCACCTTCGTCTCGGACACAGTCAGTGGTTTCATCGCCGCGGCCGAGGCGGACGGCGTGGCTGGAGAGACGCTGCAGCTGGGAACCGGGCAGGACACCTCGGTGGCTGAGCTGATCGAGGTCGTCCAGTCGCTGGTGGGACATGACCTCCAAGTGGTCCAGGAACCGCAACGTGTTCGTCCCGAGCAGAGCGAGGTGAACCGGCTGCTGTCCGATCCGAGCAGGATGACGGAGATCACCGGATGGCAGGCGCACACCCCATTGGGGGAGGGCCTCGAGAAGACGATGCGGTGGCTGGAGGATCGTCCACCACTGACAGCCGCCGGGGACTACGCGATCTGAGATGCGAGCGGTGATTCTCGCTGGAGGCAAGGGGACACGCCTTCGCCCGTACACCACGGTGCTGCCAAAACCGCTGATCCCGGTCGCAGAGCGGCCCATCCTCGAGCTTGTCCTCCGCCAGCTGGGCCACAACGGCTTCAATCAAATCGATCTGTCGGTCGGTCATCTCGGTGGGTTGATCAAGGCGTACCTGGACAGCATCGAGCTGCCGAAGGACATGGAGCTCAACTACGTCTGGGAGGACGCCCCCCTCGGTACCGCCGGCGCGCTGACGATGCTCGAGAACCTCGACGAGCCCTTCCTGGCTATGAACGGGGACGTGCTCACAACCCTCGACTACGCCCAGCTCATGCGCTTCCATCGCGGCCACGAGGGCGGCATCACGATCGCCACGCACAAGAAGAACGTCGACATCGACCTCGGGGTGATCGAGTCCGACGACGGCTTTGTCATGGAGTACGTCGAGAAGCCGACGATGCGCTTCGACGTGAGCATGGGCGTGTACGTCTATGACCCGGATGTCGTCGAGCTGATTCCACCGCGCCACTTCGACTTCCCCGACGTCGTCAACGCGATGCTGCAAGCCGGACGCAAGGTCGCGGTCTACAGCGGGCCCGGCGTCTGGTTCGACATCGGGACAGTCGGGGAGCACGAGCGCGCGACCGCCGAGATCGAGGCCCACCCCGAGATCTTCGAGCATGGCTGATTGGCGGGTTCCCCTAGCCGACGTTGAGATAGGGGAGGACGAGATCGCGGAGGTGGCCGACACCTACCGAAGCGGCTGGCTCAGCATGGGCCCCCGGACAGCCGAGCTCGAGGAGCGTTTCGCCGAATACACGGGTTCTCGGCACGCCATCGCCGTAACGAATGGCACGGCCGCCCTGCACCTGATCTGTCTTGCGGCCGGTCTCGGACCCGGCGACGAGGTCGTGGTGCCGTCGCTCACCTTTGTCGCCACGGCCAATGCGATCCGCTATACGGGGGCGACCCCGGTCTTCGCCGACGTCGTGGCGCTCGACCGTCCGTGGCTCTCCACCGATCAGACCGCGGCCGCGATCACAAAAAGCACCAAGGCGATCATGAACATGACGTACGGCGGCCACCCCGGCGCCAGCGCAGAGCTGGCGGCGCTCGCTGCCGACCGTGGGGTGATCCTGCTCGAGGACGCGGCGCACGGCCTCGGCGGCTACCAGGAAGGGCGGCACCTCGGAACCTTCGGGCTGGCCGGCGCATTCAGCTTCTTCTCGAATAAGAACCTGGCGGTGGGAGAGGGCGGAATGGTGGTCACCGACGACGACGAGTTCGCAGCCCGGGTGAAGCTGCTCCGCTCCCACGGGATGACGGCCATCAGCTGGGACCGCCAGCAGGGACACGCGAGCGGCTACGACGTGATCGACCTCGGGTTCAACTATCGGATCGACGAGCCCCGTGCGACCCTGGCGACCGCGCGACTCGGCCGCCTGGATACCGACAACAAGAGGCGGGGCGCGGCCGTGGATGCATATCGCGGATTGCTCGGGCCGGTGCAGGGGGCCACGCTCACCATGCCGGACGTCCCGGGAGACGAGCAGGCGCATCACCTGTTCACGATCCTTCTCGAGGAGGGGATCGACCGCGCCGCGGTCCGCACCGAGCTCGAGCAGGCCGGTGTACAGACCAGCCTGCACTACCTGCCGGTCCACCGCTTCAGCATCTACGACGACGGCACCAGCCTGCCGATCACGGAGGACTATTCGCGGCGCGCGGTGACCCTGCCACTCTTTCCAACGATCTCCGAGGAGCAGATTGGGTTGGTGGTCGACTCCCTCGAGCGGGCGTTGGCCCCAGCCTCGGGTTGACCGAGTGCGGATCCTGATCGTCAGCCAGTACTTCCCTCCGGAGGTCCACGGTCCGTCCGCCCGGCTGGGCGCGTTCGCCGGTGGCCTGGCGAAGCTGGGTCACCAGGTCGAGGTCGTCTGCGAGGTTCCGAGCCACCCAGCAGGAGTGGTCGCAGCCGGATACGGCGGACATTTCGTCGACAGGCGCCGTCTGGACGGCTACGACGTCAACTATGTCTGGGTGCACGCAACGCCATCGAAGCGCACCATGTCGCGAGTCGCCAATTACGCTTCCTACCAGCTCACGGCGACCCTGGTCGGCGCCGTGCGCAGGCGGCCGGACGTCGTCTTCGCTTCGTCTCCGCCGCTTTCCGTCGGGTGCGTGGGCTCTGCTCTCGGCTTCAGGTTTCGCGTGCCGTGGGTGCTGGACGTGCGCGATCTGTGGCCCGATGCGGCGATCGCGGTGGGTGAGATGGAGGACGGCCGCCTCTTTCGAATGGTGAGCCGGGTCGAGCGAGGCCTGTACCGGAGTGCCGCCGCGATCACAGCCACAACGGAGGACTTCGTCAAGGAGATTGAGGGTCGAGGCGGTGCAGGCAAGGTCACCTTGGTGCGCAACGGGACAGACGCTCGATTCCTGGCTGGCGGTCTGGAGGAGCCTGACTTCACGGAGCTCGGCGAGCGGGACGGGCGATTCACGTGGACATATGCAGGCAACCTCGGGTTCGCGCAGGGCCTTGAGACCGCGGTGGAGGCAGCTGGCCAGCTCGGCGACGGCTTTCGACTCATCATGATCGGCACGGGTCCGAGGCGGAGCGAGCTCATGCGGATGGCCGAGGCCCTCTCGCCCGGGACGGTGGAGTTCCGCGAGCCTGTCCCGTACGAGCGCGCGGCGCGGTTGCTCCGTGCTTCTGACGCTCTCCTCGTCTCGCTGGCGCCCGGATTCGACGGATACGTGCCGTCCAAGTTGTTCGACTGCTGCGCGATGGCGAGGCCGGTGGTGCTGGCCTCGGCCGGCGAGGCGGTGGACTTGGCCGAGGAAGCCGAGGCGGCGCTCTGCGTGCCTCCCGCCGACCCCGAGGCCCTTGCCGGTGCCCTGCGGGCTCTCGCCGAGGACGCCGATCTCCGAGGGCGCCTTGCCGTGGGAGGGCGCGAGTTCGCCGAGCGGAACTCTCGCGAGGCAGGGGTCGCCGAGCTCGACCGTGTCCTCGCGCGCGTTGTGGGCGAAGGCCTTCGGAGCAGGCGGAGAGCTTGAGTACCATCGCCGCGATGCGGCGGGACGTGTTCGAGGCACCTGGTTGACGGCGAAATCGAAGCTGCGCGTGCTGACTCTGGTGGACGGCATTGGCACCTACGGAGGTGGCGAGACGCTTGCCCGGGCAATCACGACCAGGCTGGACAAGAGCCGCTTCGAGGCAACCCTCTGCGTGACGCGGTGGGAACCTTCCCCGGAGTTCAGCGGCGCACTGGCGGAGCTCGATGCGGCCGGAGTCGGGTTCGTGGGACTTGAGCGACGCCGGCGTCTCGATCTCAGGCGATGGGGCATCGTGCTGCGGATGCTCCGAGGCGGTGTGGACGTCCTTCACAGCCACAAGTTCGGTTCGAACGTCTGGGCCGCCGGACTCACCACACTGGCGCGGCCGCCGGTGTTCGTCGCCCACGAGCACACCTGGTCGTATAGCGGGGACAGGCTCAGGATGATGCTGGACCGGCGCCTGATCGCGTCTCGGGCCGATGCCTTCGTCGCGGTTTCGCGGGACGACCAGCGCAAGATGGTGGAGATCGAGGGGATCCCGCGGGAGAAGACCCGCTTCATCCCCAATGGCATCGAACTCGAACCCTCGCCCGAGGACGCCGGGAAGCGGATCCGGCGGGAGCTCGGACTTGGGGTCGATCAACCGGTTATCGGAACCGTGGCCACGCTTCGGGCACAGAAGGCGCTCGACGTCCTGATCGAGGCCGCGCTCATTCTCCGCGAGGAGTTCACGGACCTCGCGGTCCTGGTTGCCGGGGGGGCGGATCCGCAAGCCGCGGAGGAAGCCGCGCGCCTGGAGGAACTCGTGGACAGATTGGGGGCTCGGGAGACCGTGCGCTTCCTCGGCCTCCGCGACGACATTCCCAGCCTGCTCGCTGCGCTCGATGTAGCTGTGATCTCTTCGGACTACGAGGGAAGTCCGCTATCGGTAATGGAGTACATGGAGGCCGCGCTGCCCGTGGTGGCGACGCGGGTGGGCGGTGTGCCGGACATCGTGGTGGACGGCGAGACGGGGCTACTTGTCCCGCCGCGAGACCCTGTGGCCATCGCCAGCGCGGTCACGCGTCTGCTCGCCGAGCCGGAACTGGCCAGGAGCATGGGCGAAGCAGGGCGAAGGCGGCGGCGGGACGAGTTTGACCTTTCCGCGACCGTCCGGCGGGTCGAGCAGCTTTACGAGGAGCTCTACCGCGCGAACATGCTCGAGGCGTAGGCTCGGGCGGAGCGCAGCTGGGCAATTGTGAGCTCCCCGGTCGCGAGCAGCACGCTGAAGTAGACCGCCAGCGCGAGGACGGCACCAAGGATGAGCTCCGCGACGCCCAGCTTGCCGGTACCGAACGCGAGCAGCACAGCCGACATTGCAAGGGCGGCCAGCGAGACGCGGGCGAGGGTGAGACCCAGCGGGCGAAGCGGAAGGTCGATCAGACGCCGAATGATCACGATGTGGCCGGCAACGAAGAAGAGGAAGGCGACGTCGGTGCCGATTGCGCCGGCGACGATCCCAATCTTCGGGATCAGGATCACGTCAATCACAGCGTTGATTGCGACCGCGCCGATCGCGATGGGGATTCGGCTCCTGGCCTCCCCGAGATAGTTGACCGTGAGCGAGAGCAGCGGGCCGAGCGATGCCAGCAGGACGTAGGGCGCCAGGGCCCTGAGCACGTCCACGGACGCTCCGTAATCGGGGCCGAGCACCAGATCGACGATCGGGGTGGCCCAGACGACGAGTAGCGGGATCAGCATGAACTGGTACCCGAGCACCAGCCTGATGGCGAGGCTGAAGGAGTGCGTGTCGGGTGCCTGATCCCCTCCGCGCGCCAGGCGCGGGCCGACGGCAGCGGCAAGGGCGAGCGCGACGAACTGGGTCAGGGTGATGATCTGCATGGGAGCGTTGAAGAAACCCGCCGCGGCCGGGTCGAGGAACGCACCGATCAGCAGCACGTCGATATACCCGAAGGCAGCGAAGGCGGCATCGATAACGAGGATCGTTCCGGCATATCTGGCGATGCGCCTGGCTGTGAGCGCGGTTGTCGACCTGACGGGAGCACCGTCGCTGCGGCCGATGATGCGGAGAAGGAGGATCGCGCCGAGTGCGGTCCCGAAGCCGTACCCGATCGCCCGGCCACCGAGGGCGCCGTTCACACCGGCTCCGGCGATAACCAACCCAAGCGCAGCGGAGAATTCGACGGCGCTCTCGACGAAGCTCAGCCTGAATCCGACCGAATTGCGCCCGATCGCCTCAAACGTGGTCGTGAAGAAGTACATGAAGCCCTGCACGATCATCGCCAGGGCGACGATCCACAGGGCCGTCTTCAGGCTCGGGGCTCCGTAGGCATCGGCGATCGGACCGGACAACAGGATCAGCGCGACAGCAACCGCCGCGGCACCGATCGACTTCAGCCGAATCCCGTGCCTGAGCACTGCAGTGACCTCGGCGAGGTTGCCCCGGCGCTCCGCGATGAACCGAGCGGCGGAACGCGTCACCCCGAAGTCGGCCGGCAGCGCGAGCACGCCCCCGACGCTCAGCGCCAGCGCATAGACCCCGTAGTCATTCGGGCCCAGGTAGCGAACCAGGAAGAGGGTCAGGCCACCGGTGAACAGCGCGCTCACGACCCGGATCCCAAACGCGAAGACGGCGTTTCGCCGGATGCTTTCCGGTCCGGGCGCAGCGCCCACTGCAGAGGGGCTCAGGAGCTCCTGCCTCGCTCGGGCTGAGTGACATTGCGAGCCTTCGCCATCGCAAGCATTGCCGGCCCCATCGCCAGGAGCAGCCAGAGTTGCTTGTTGTACTCATTGGAGGCAAAGAACAGGGAGGCCAGGAGGCCGATGGCCGCGACCAATTGGGCCCGGGCGAGAACTTCCATCAATAGGTTTCCGTCCTGCTCGAACGCCTTGATCGCCTTGAGGCTGCAGGCCAGCACGCCGATGATCACGGCCAGCAGCAGGCCCAGACCGATAATGCCGGTCTCCGCCCAAGCCTGCAGGTAAGCGTTGTGGGCAACCTTCTGGGTGTCGACTATGAAGTCCGAGCGGCGCAGCACGCCGGGCTGAATCAGCAGGTAGTGGATCGAGGAGGTGGAGAAGTTCCCGGCCCCCACCCCTCTCACCGGATGGGCCTCCACCATGCGCCAGGCGACCGTCCAGATGTCCTCGCGTCCGTGCCCGCCCTGCTCGGTCGTGGTCACCCTTTCCCTCGTCGTGGCAGGAGCGAAGAAAGCGAAGTAGAGCACCGCGCTGCCCACGACCATTGCGCTCATGACCACGACGCGAGGACGCCACCTGCCGGCGAAGACGATGGCCGCGATCACTGCCACGAAGAGCGCGACCAGCCCCGAGCGAGAGACTGTGAGCACGATTCCCGCGAGCGAGATGGTCGCTGCCCCGAACGCCACGGTGCGGAGCGCGGGGGAGCGACGAGCGACCAGGGCGAGTCCTGTGGCAAGCGCGAGGCTCGCGACGAGGATGGCCGCAAGCTCGTTGGAGTCGTTGGATGAGCTGGTGACTCGAGCGGCCTCGCCGTATGGGGTCGGCCCGGCACCTGTCAACGCGCCCACCATCACGGCCAACGATGCCCCGATTACGAAGGCCCAAAAGACCCTCACGACATCGCGCTCCTTCCGAATCGCCGTGAACACGATGAAGAAGAGGATTGCGTTCAGCGCGAACCGCGACAGAGCGTCGAGGGCGGCGGCCGGGTGTTCCGACCAGGCGTAGCTCAACCCGTTCCACGCCAGGAACATGAGGAGCGCCCCGCTGAGCCTGGGATGTACCCGCAGGAAATCCCGCTTTGCATCGGGCCGAGTGGCGATGGTGCCGAGCCAGGCGAGCGCGAGCAGCAATCCGACCAACTTGGTGACGCTGGTGCTACCCAGTCCGCCGATGGTCTCGAAGAAGCTGACCCCGGTGAACAAGATGACGCCGGTCGCCAGGTCGGAGGCGATGATGAGCAGGAAGGCGAGCGCGACCGCCGCTCCGATGGCGATCTCCGGCGCAACGCCTGCGAGAAGGCCAAGTAGCGCTGCAAACCCCGCCACCATCAGCGGCCACATCCACTTCGGCCAATCGGCTCTCACCGCCATCATTGGCGGCCCCCTTATCCGCCTCGGTCGACCCCGGTGGCGAGCGGGGAGGGTCGCTCCCGTTCCCGCTCGGAGGAGGCCTCCGCGTAGTAGCGGTATTCGCTGCGGCCGGGACGCGGGGTTCCGATGACGGCAAAGCCGATCGGGGTGATGCCGCTCTCCGCCAGGAGATCCGCGAGCTGCCCCAGCTTGTCGAGCCGAGTCTTGCCGATGCGAGCGACGACAAGCACATCGTCGGCTTGCTTCGCGAGTGGCAGAGCGTCGATCACCTCGTTCAGCGGAGGAGAGTCGATGATGACGAAGTCGGCGAGCCTGCGGGCGTCCTTGACCATCGCGTCCGCCGCTGGGATCGAGAAGAGGTCCGTGACCCATCCACTCCCGGATTGTTCGGCGAGAAGGATGCGCAGGTGCGGTCCGTAAGTCGGGCTGGTGACCAGCGCCTGTGTGAGCCGAGTGTGCTCGACGAGCACGCTGACGACCCCGCCCGTTTTCGGCTTGACATCGAGGACCGACCCAAGCGAAGGCCGGCGAAGGTCCGCCTCGATCAGGATCACCTCCTGACCGGTGAGGGCGAGAGACGAGGCCAGGTTGAGGGCCGTGGTGCTCTTGCCCTCACTTGCAGATGGGCCGGTGATGAGGATCACCTGCGCCGCCTTGCCCTCGGTGCGAGTGCGCGAGATCGTCGCGCGGAGCGTCCGGTACGACTCCGCCGCCGCAGCCGACAGGCTGCGTGGGCCCAGCGGCCTGTCGCGTCGCGCGTCCTCCTTGGGGATCCGCGCCAGAATCGGAAGACGATAGCGCCGGCGCAGCTGTTCCTCTCGGCGCAGGCGCGGGTCCAGGATCTGGGCGGCGAAGGCGGCCACGATCCCCAGAACCAGGCCGGCGATGATGCCGCCGGTGATGGTCAGAAACGGTTTCGGCTTTGATGGAGATTGAGGCAGGTCGGCGAGGGTCTCGACCCGCATGCTGGGGTCCGGCCCCGTGCTCAGGGCCTGAAGCTCGGCCAGCGTCCCCTTGTCGGTGGTATCGGTGCTTCCGCTCAGGCTGGCCGCGAGGCCCTTGAACTGAGTGGTGATCTCGGAGTGAAGTTTGTCCGTCTGCTCAGCAACCGCCTGATTGGCAAAGGCGTTGGCGAGATCCCGGGCGCCGGCGGGGCTGCTGTCCTCCGCCGTAACCGCCACGATGTTGCTCTGCGCCACCGGTTCCGCGGTGATCTTCGCCAGGAGGTCCTGAGGGGTTTCGCTGAGATGGAGCTGAGCCTTGACCCGCGCGGCGACGTCGACGTTCGTCACCAGCTTGGAGGCCGTCTCCACGTCGCGGGTCGGGTCCGCGCTTTGCCGGATCAGGGGCAGGCTCGGCAGAGTGTCGGGCGCGACGGGGGTGATCAACATGTCCGCCTCGGCGTCGTAGGCCTTCTGCGCGACGGCCACGTACAGGATTGCGAACGCCATGCACACCACGGTGGACACCGCGACGAGGATCCAGCGCTCGCGGATCGTCTCGAGGTAGCGTTTTAGGCCGAGCTCCTCCTCAGGAGGCTCGAGCCATTCAGAGGTTCTGGTCGGTTCTTGAGCCAAGGCGTTGGGTGTCCCGCGGCGACATTGTTACAGGGGAGCCGGAGTCGCCTGGTCACCCGGTTGCGTCGCGAATGAATTCCGCCGCTCGTGAGCTCTCGGTTTCGAGAGTGTGGGCACCCACGACCGCGAGGCCCCGCCCCACGAGCTCCCTGCGGACTGCCGCGTCGCGCCCGACAAGGGCCAGCCCCTCCGCGATCCCCTGTGGGTTCCCGGGGGCCACCAGGATCGCTGCGTCTCCGACGGCCTCCCGGATCCCTCCGACGTCTGTGGCGATCACCGGCAGCCTCGCCGCGAATGCCTCGTAGAGGATCTGAGGGAGGCCCTCGGTCCAGGTGACATGCGCGAGCGCGTGGGCCTCGCGGTACGCCTCAGCCAGCCCGGCGTCGTGCGGGACGTAGCCGCGGAATTCGACCGCGTCAGCCACTCCAAGGTCGCGAACGCGCTCCTCGAGAGCCCCGCGCAGATCGCCCTCCCCGCACACGACGAGGCGCCAGCGCTGATCGAGTCGGCGGAGCGCTGCGATCACGTCGGCGAGTCCGAGCGGGTTCTTCTCCGACTCGAGGCGGCCGACACTGAGGGCGACAAGATCGCCGGAGTAGTCACGGGTGTTCCTGTCGGAGATGTCGCTCGACCGGATCAGCGAGATCGAGACGTCGAGGAGCGAGCGGCTGCGGGCGTACTGCCGCGCCAGGGCGGGGCCGACGACGATCGTCGGCCACCGCCGGGCAAGGGCCTTGAAGCAGCGGTCCATCCCCCATGCCAGCGCGATGCGCAGGCTGCTCCCGGGGTGCCGGTTCCGAATGTATGCAACTGAGTCCTGTCGGACGCCGAGGATCACCCTCCGTCGCCGCAGGCGCGCCATCAAGGCGAAGGGGAAGGCGAGCGGATGCGGCCCGAAGATCCAGATGCTGTCCAGCTCGTCGAGCGCGCGCCAAAACGGGCGCAGCGAGCCGAGCATGCCGCGGATTGCAAGGCGAGTATGGGAGAGGCTGGGGTAGTGGGGGAGCGGAACGAAGTCGACGTCGCCAAGGGGATACCGGGAGAGGCCGTCGGGAGCGAGCTTCCCGATTACCGTCACTCTGTCGAGCCCGTGGGCGAGCTCGGCGATGAAGATCGCGAACGCGCGCTCGGCGTAGGGCCGCCCGCCCTTCAGGGAGTAGGAGTAGTCCGTATAGACGCCCAAGCGCGGCACGCGGCGAGGATATTCGGCTTCCCCGGCGTCACCATCGCTTCCTTCGGATAGCTTGACCTGCATGGCGTCCCAGGAAGGGCGGGCGAGTTGGTCGGCGGCCGTGGGTGCCGCGATCCCTCTGGCCATCTTCGGCGCGGTCCTGGTCTGGTGGGGGTGGAAGAGCGGCGGCTACTTCGAGGTCACCTTCCTGCCCGGCACGATGATCCTGTTGGGCCTGGCGGCGGTGTTGCTGTTGTTTGCGCCGGCGCCGGCCGCCCTGCGCGGTGCCGCTTTGGTGAGTTTCATCGCGCTGGTGGGCGTGGCCGCCTGGACCCTGATCTCGGGGATCTGGTCGCCGGTCCCCGCCGTCGCGTTCTCGGATTTTCAGCGCGCTCTGGCGTACGTAGCCGCCTTCGTGATCGGGGTGTGGTCCTGTCTCCTGCTCGGCCGGCGCATACTGCTTGGACTGAGCCCACTCGCGATCGCCGGTGCCCTGCTTGCGTTCGCGACCTTGATCGCCCTCTGGGCCGGCTCGAACTCCAGGGATTTCTTCGAGACGGATGCAACCCTTCGCTACCCGATCGGCTATCGAAACGCGGAAGCAGCCTTCTTTTTGATGGCGATGTTGCCGGCGGTCGTTCTCTGTGCCTCGCGCGAGCTGCCGTGGCAGGCACGCGGCATCCTGCTCGGGTCGTCGACGCTCATGATCGAGCTGGCGATCCTGGCCCAGAGCCGCGCATCGGTATTTGCTCTCTTGTTCGGGATCGCGGTGCTGGTCGCTGTCCATCCCGACAGACTGCGCGTGCTCGGCTGGCTCGCTCTCGCTGCGGTCCCCGCTGTCATCGCCCTGCCCTGGTTGCTTGACGTCTTTCAACTCGACGCGGGCAACTCCGCCGCCGAGATCCACCCGCTCCATCGCGCCTGTGAGGCAATGGCGCTCACCACTGCGCTGAGTATCGCGGTGGGCCTCGGCGGTGCGCGGCTCGGCTCCCGATTCACGCTCTCCGACCGTACGAGGACCTGGATTTCCCGCGGGCTCCTCGGGCTGCTCGTTGCGATCCTGCTGTTCGGGCTGGTGGCGCTGTTCCGCAGCGACGGTGGGCCGGGGGGGTTCATCAGCCGGAGGGTCGACCAGATCTCGGCGGGAACGCCGAACCTGGAGAGCCAGGGGAGTCGCTTCGGCCTCAACGTCGGCTCAAGTCGCGGCGATATCTGGCGGGTCGCGCTCGGCGACTTCGACAGGCATCCGCTCGACGGGGGCGGGGCCGGGAGCTATCGGGCGAGCTATGCCCTGCATGGAAAGCCCGGGGTCCAACCCGAGGACCCCCACAGCATCGAGTTGCTGATGCTGTCTGAGTTGGGTATCCCCGGCGGGCTGCTCATGCTGGTCTTCATCGCAGGAGGAGTCGTCGCGATCGTGAGGACGCGTCGGCTGGGCCCGGAGGAGGCGACCCTCGCTGCTGGTGTGCTCGCCTTGGGCGCCTACTGGCTCGCCCACGCATCGGTGGACTGGTTCTGGTCATACGCGGCGATCACGCTGCCCGTTCCCTTCGCCATCGGAGCCGCCGCAGCACCGGCCCTGCGACGGGAGGCGACGGGCGAGCGGACCCCCGTTCGAACCGGCCGGACCCCACTTCGAACAGGCCTGGCCGCGGTCGCGGTGGTCTTGGCGCTGACGATGCTGCCCTTCTTCCTCAGCGAGCGCGATACGAATCATGCGATCCGGACCTGGCCAGCGGACCTTGCCGGCGCCTACTCGGATCTGGACAACGCGGCTGACCTCAACCCGTGGAGCAGCCGCGCCCTGGAGGCCAAGGCCGGCATTGCCATTGCAAACGGTGACAGTCAGCTTGCACTGGCCGCCATCGACGAGGGGGTCAAGCGGACCCCAGGCGATTGGCTCCTCTACTACCTGCGCGCCCAGGCACAAGGCAGGACCGATCTGGCTGCGGCCAGGCAGTCAATCGCCCGTGCCAAGCAGCTCAGCCCGCACGACCCCGAAATCGACGACTTGGCCGGCAAGCTGGGCTCAGCAAAATGAGGGGACATTGGTCCACTCCAGGCAACGGGGATCAGAATTGCGGGTTATTGCGGATTCCAATGCCGGAATTCGCTCGTAAGATGCATCGCGAATAGGGAGTCAACCCCGGCCCAGGTGGGAAACTCGGCTTCTTTTACGAGGCTGACCGGGAGGCTCTTCAAGCCCGATGCTCCCTTTGCCGATAAGGATGAGAATCATGCGAAAGTTCACGCTCAAGCGACTCGGGGGCATCGCCCTTCTCGCGGTAGTTGCTGCGGTTGCGATCGCTCCGGCGACGGCCTTGGCGCAGGATGCACTGTCCAATCCCTCGGCCTCCCAGTACGAGCCCGCGTCTCAGGTTCAGGGCACGAATACAACGGGTGGGGGTTCTGCGGCCAAGCCAGCAGTAGCCGAGAACACCTCGGGACTGAATGGGAACGTCGGTTCCCTGCCGTTCACTGGTATGGACGTGATGGTCCTGGCGATCGTGGCAGCTGCGCTGGTCGGTACAGGCGTCGCGCTGCGCAGGCTGTCCGCACCCAAGGCACCCAAGGCGTAACCCAGGGAAACATGTGGTGACCGCTGCCTCCGACCCAGTACGTGAGGTGTCACAGGCACGCGGGAATTTCCCCTACCTGAGTGGGATGAGCGCGCAGCGTCAGGTTGAATTCCTGACGTTGCGTGTTGCGCCGGCTCTCACAGGGGGTTTGATCGCCTACCAGCACCTCTCCTCCGAGTGGGTGGCGGTGTTGGTTTTCGTGTGCATGTTCGCCGCGGTCATGCTCCTGCGGCGCCCGCGCTACCCACTGCATCTGATTCCACTGGCGTCGGCCATCGTCTACCTGCTCGCGCCTCCGATCGGGGCGCTCGTGGCGGTCTGGATCTCCATCTCGGATGGCTCGTCGAGCGTCGTCACCCTGCGACATATGGTGGCGCCCGTGCTCGGTGCCTGGATCGTCACGGGCATGGGAGCGTTGATCACTCATCGCTTCCGCAACGAGCGCGAAGTGCGGGTCGCCGTGATCGGATCGCACGAATTCGCTAGAGGGCTGCGGGCTGAGCTCGAGGCGGTTGGAGTTAAGGGCTATGAGGTGGTTGGTTGCATCGATCCGAAGGGCTCCTGCGACACCGCGATCACGGCGGGCGTCCGTTGCCTCGGCTCCCTGGTGTTATTGCGCGGGACGGTTCTCGACAACGCGATCGAGCTCCTGGTGCTCGGGCCGCTCAGCGCTACCGAGGGCGAGGACGCAATCAACCGCGGGACATCCCGGCTGGAGGTCTTCGAGGAGGTCGCGGATGCTTGCCTCGACCTGCCGGTGTCCCTGATCGAATCGGGGCAGTTCTACGAGAAGCTGTTTGGTCATGTCCCGCTCGGAACCACCACATCGGCCTGGTTCCAATACATGCTCCACCCGGAGTACAAGCGAAGCTGGCCATTCTCCAAGCGGGTCTTCGATCTCGTCCTTGGCGCGAGTATGGCGATCGTCGCTGCACCCCTGGTGGCCATCGCCGCGATCGCGATCAAGCTTGACGATCGCGGCCCGATCTTCTATCGGCAAACCCGAGTCGGCGAGGGCGGTCGCGAGTTCGAGCTGCTCAAGATGCGGACGCTGCACGCGGACGCCGATGACGATCCTCGTCCGGCTGACGAAAAGGTGACCTCCGTCGGCCGCACCCTGCAGAGGCTGCATATCAACGAGCTTCCGCAGATCTGGCAGGTGCTCAAGGGCGACATGAGTCTGGTCGGCCCGCGTCCCGAGGTGCCTGATGTCGTCAACTCACTCGAGGGTGAATTCAACTACTACGACCGTCGCAGCCTGTTGAAGCCGGGAATTACCGGCTGGGCGACGGTCCGATGCGGCTACTCGGGGACCCCCATCGGGGAGGCCTGGAAGCTCTGCCACGATCTCTACTATCTGAAGCAACGCTCCCTCTTCTTCGACCTGTTGATCCTGATGGAGACTGTGAGCGCGATCTTCGTGCCGGAGCCGATCAACCGCCCGGACGAGCGCTTTATCGTCGCCTACCGTTCGGACTCGCCGTCGTCCACCACGGCATAAGCAGCGCTTTCCGGGCGTATACCTAGTATTATGGACGCAGGGCTTGGGGGGCTTGCGTTCGGTCGCCGGCGCATTGCCTAGTCCAGAGAAAAATCGATTCGAGACTGACGGGAGAGACTGATGTTCAAGATCAAGGGTTCGCACCTGCGCATCGCGCTTGCCGTAACGGTCTGCGCGGCTCTACTGGTGGCACCGGCTATCGCCTCCGCACAGGACGCTCTGTCCAATCCGACTGCATCCCAGTACGAGCCTCAGTCCCAGGTGCAGGGGACGAGCACCAACGGATCGGCGGCGAACAGCAGCACCGCCAGCCCGGTAGCCACGGCGACGGACGGCGCCAGCGGCGCTCTGCCGTTCACGGGGATTGACCTGGCGCTGGTGGCCGGGGTCGCCCTGACCATGGTCGCCGCCGGTTTGGGCCTGCGCAGGCTGTCCGCTCCGCGCAGGCCAGGCGTCTAACTCAAAGTGTCGCGGTAGCCGAGAGGGAACGAATGGTCCCGCCTCGAACTAGGCGGGCATTTCCAGATTCGGTTCTGATTTGCCGCGAGAGTATGTCTACGGCGCGCGCCAGCGACCGTTGCCGGTGATGGCGAACGTGTCGATCCTGGTGAGCTTGGCGAAGATCGCGTAGCGCTGGGCTGCGCTGTAGGGCGGGTGACAGGCGGTCAGCACGAGCTGTGGGTAGCCCACGGGTTTGATGATCCCCACATCGCTCGGATCAACGATCAGATGTCTCTGGACCGTGTAGGTGAAGGCGGCGTAGGGCATCTCGACCCGGATCTCGTCGCCGTTCTGGATGTCGTCGATGTGTCGGAACGGGGCCAGATAGGTCGTCCGGTGTCCCGCGATCGCGACGGTGCCCGGCTGCCCCGGGAGCGGCGTGTTCCGGTAGTGCCCCGGACCCTTCTCCAGCGACGCGGTGTCGGTCCCCTGAATCACGACGATGTTGAGACCGATTCGGTCGATCTTGATTCGCCCGATCGCGTGGCCCTCCTGGAGGTGGGGCTCGAAGCGGTCGGCCAGGACCCTAGCCTTGGCGGCGCTCCCGCGGACATCCCTGATCGCCACCAGGTCGGCGGCGGTCGGGTATTGCGATTCGAGCTGGTTCAGCTGGCTCGCCGCCTGCCCCTGCTTGATCGAGCCATAGGCAGCCGAAAGCGGTTCCTGCCAGACCAGGGTGAGTCCCGCGTCCGCGAGGACCACGACCCCGGCCGTGATCAGCATGATCGAGCCGATATGAAGGAGGCGCCTCATGACGGAATTCTCGCATCGTTGGCTAAACGAACCGCACGCGACGGGGATTCCGGGCGCGCGACCAAGTAGGTTGGCCGAGTGGGTGACCCTGGGGTGGAAAAGCTCAGCAGGAGGGGTCTCTCGGCGTTCCTCGCCGAGCATGAGGACTGCGGCGGGGGTTTCGAGGTCCAGCGCCGCGAGGGTTCCAACGGCTCGCTGGTTCGAGTCATCTGCGGCGGGTGCAGGCAGTCGATCGAGTATCCAGCCGCGTCCGATGAGGAGCTGATCGTCGACCAGCCGGCGTCCCGAAGCGCGTCGCAACGTACGCCGAGGAAGAAGCGCGCGGCAAGGGGACCGCTGGCGAATCACGAGACCGCCTCCGCCGTCGGCGCGGCGCCGACGAAGCAGGGCGAGCCCCGGCGAAGAGATCCTGGATCAGGCTCGATCAACTGGCGCAGCTGGCTCCCCGGCCTGATTGCAGGGCTGATCGGCAGCGCGCTCGTCCTGATCGTCCTCGCGATCGCTTCCGGCGGCGGCGGTTCCGACCACGCATCGACTCCAGCCGACCAGTCGGCCAACTCGAGCACTCCCGCCGCGCCGCCGGCAAGCGCGCCGACTCCCACCTCTCCCGCGCCATCGGCCAAGCGGAAATCGAAGCCGTCGCGTGAGGCGACCAGGCTCGACCAGCGGCGGCTCGCCGACCGGGTCTCAATCGGTGTTCCCAGAGGCTGGAGCGCCGGAGTGGATGGAGGAGCCGTGACGCTGTTGGCAGGGAACGGAAGGGCCGAGGTGCAGGTTTACTACGAGCAGGGAGCGAGGTCGGATACCGAGCTCGCAAATGCCTCAAAGGCCTTCCTCCTTCAGCGACATCCCGGCGCCCATGTCGCGGCCGTCGGACGCACCGAAACCGGGGGCAGGCAGGCGAGAACGGTTCGGGTCAGATATGCGGGCGGGACGGAGTCGGCCACAGTCCTCGTGGCCGGTGGCTACAGCTATCTGGTCCTCACGCGACTCGGCAAACCGTCCTCGCGCGAGGCGAGACAGACCACGGACGCGGTGGCGATGAGCTTCAGGCCGGTATGAGCGACCACCCTCGGTCCGCTGTCGATGTGTCCACCGGCGCGTCGCACCGCTAGGTCTGCGACAAATTGCGGATGTCAGCGTCGGTTGGCAACCGTACGATCCGAGACTCAACCCGGCGGCTTCAGATGCCGATGGTCAAGGAAATGTCTAGGCAGGGAAATTCCCACTTTCCGGAGCGCGTGGAGCACGCCGTCACGGCGGCCGAGAAGCTGGCCGACGAGATAGGTGACGGGTCCGTCCGTTCCGGAGACATCACCTCCTCGCCGGAGTACCAGGAGATCGTTCGCCTCAAGGTCATTCTCGAAACCGAGACCTCGCGGCAGCTCGCCGAGACGGCTCACGTCAGTGCCGAGCTCGAGAGGTCGACCTTGGCCGAGGCCGTGAAGGCCCATCGATGACCCAGAACGGACATGGCAAGGCCGAGGGCCAGCTGTCGGATGACCTGATCGAGAAGGCCCGAGCGATCGCCAGCCGGTCGGATGAGCTCATCGAGATCCTCGAGGATGCCCGGCAGCGGCTGTTGGAGTCAGACCCTGAACGGGAGGTGGCCAAGGGGCGCAAGTCAGGACCGAAGCGGCGGTTCAAGCCCGCGCCCGATGCAAGGGCCCCCGGCGATTCGAAGTCGGCAGCGTCCAAGGGCGCCTCGAAGGCACAGGTGAAATCCGAGGCCGAGCTCTCAGACGGCCTCCGGCTGCTCACCACGCAGATGTCCGCCGGAGGCGCCGATAGGCGGGAGATCGCTGAGTGTCTTCGCAGGGACTTCGCGATCGAGGACCCCGACCAGATCCTGAAGAGCATGGGCCTCTAGGGCCCCGCACCGCGCTCGCTCAGACGAACCTCGAAACGGCCCGCGGACTCGCCTTCTGCGTGCGCAGGTCCAGGTCGGCGGCATCGAGGAGCTCGGCCGGATTGGACCCATCATGCGGGAAGACGGCCGTCCCGATGCTCGCCGAGATCCGCACGTCGCCGGACTTGATGCCTCGCAGGGCCCGCTGGATTCTGCGGGAGAGCAGCTCCGCATTCTCGCGACCGGTCTCGGGCGCAACCACGGAGAACTCGTCACCGCCTTGGCGAAAGACGCCATCCTCGTCGCGAACCTTGACGTTCAGCAGCGAGCCGACCGTCGCCAGCAGTGCGTCACCGACGAGGTGGCCGTTCGACTCGTTGACGATCTTGAACCCGTCGAGGTCCATCGTGAGCAGGGCGAACTCGCGGTCTCTCCTGGCGTGACGGCCGGTCTCGTGGTTCAACCTCGTCATCAGCGCGCGGTAGTTCCCGACGCCGGTGAGCCCGTCGACGATCGAGAGGCGGCGGTAGGCCTCCCTGCTCGTATGCAGCCCAGCCGTGAGCCGGCCGGTGACCACGGCCACGAAGATCGCCGTGGGTCCGACCACGAGCACCCAGAGCGCCGTATCCCTCGTGGGCTCCGAGGCATAGAGGAAGGGTGTCAGCAGCGCGACGACTATGAGTGCGAGATAGGCGGCGGCGATGCGCGGGCTCGGGAAGACGAGGGCGACATAGAGCGCGATCGGCAGGAAGAGTGACGTGAGGACGTAGTCGATGAGACCGACGTCGATCGCGACCTGCACCACTGCGAGCAGGGGGACTGCGAACAGCCAGCGCTGGTCCACGTTCTCGAGCGGGACGCGCAGGCACAGCAGCCCGATGACGGCCGTGATGGCGCTGACGGAGTCGATCGCCACGGTGGTGTGCACGCCCAGAAGAAGCGCTGTCGCGTAGGACGTCACCGCGGTGACGATGAGCATCGCCCCGCCCAGTCGCCAGGCGCCCCTCGGGCTGATTACCTGATTCCCCACGTGCCGAGCATGATCGCGTTGTTGGGCGTGAAGTGACGCACGGCCATGATTGTCTCAGCGGCGCCAGAGAGAAAGCGGCACACTTCCCGGCTCCATGTCCGCCGATCTGAACAATCCCGAGGCTCCGAGGATCGCCTCCTACCAGGCCGACCCCGAGCAGGTCGGCCGTGTGCTGCTGCTCTACTCGGGCGGCCTCGACACGAGCGTGATGCTGAAGTGGATCCAGGAGCGCTACGGCGCCGAGATCGTCACGCTCACGGTCGATCTCGGACAGCCCGGAGAGGACTGGGACGTCGTCACCGGCAAGGCGAAGCAGCTCGGAGCCGTCGAGACGGTCCTGGTCGACGCCCGTGAGGAGTTCGCAGGGAACTACGTCCTGCCGGCCATCAAGGCCAATGCCCTCTACGGCGGCGGCTATCCGCTGTTCACTGCGCTCGGCAGGCCGCTGATCGGGAAGCTCGCAGTCGAGGCGGCGCGCGAGCACGGCTGCGACACGATCGCTCATGGCTGTACCGGCAAGGGCAACGACCAAGTGCGGATCGAGGCGACGATCGCCACGCTCGATCCGGAGCTGCGGATCATCGCCCCGGTGCGCGAGTGGCAGATGGGCAGGGAGGAGGAGATCGCATACGCCCGTGAGCACGGCATTCCGGTGAAGGGAGGCACGGAAGTGTCTCCCTATTCGATCGACGACAACCTCTGGGGGCGCTCCTCCGAGGGCCGGGAGATCGAGGATCTCGACGCCGCGCCGCCGGATGACGTCTTCCAGCTGGTCACTCGGCCGCAGGATGCGCCCGATGAGCCGCAGGAGATCAGGATCGGCTTCGAGCGCGGCCGGCCGGTCTCGATCGACGGCGAGCAACTCGGCCTGGTGGAGCTGCTCGCGCGGGCGGCGGAGGCCGGGCAGCGCCACGGCGTCGGCATCGTCGACCACATCGAAGACCGCGTCGTCGGCCTCAAGGTCCGCGACCTCTACGAGGTGCCAGCCGCCGCGATCGTCCTGGCCGCCCACCGCGAGCTCGAAAAGCTCGTCTGCACGATCCACCAGAACAACTTCAAGGGAGCCCTCGAGAACCACTGGGCCTACCTCACCTATGCCGGCCTCTGGCTCGAGCCTCTGCGGGGCGACCTCGACGCGTACATGGACTCCGTCAACGAGTTCGTGACAGGCGAGGTGTCACTCAGGCTGTACCGAGGTTCCGTGACCCCGATCCGGCGGAGCTCGCCGTTCGCCCTCTACGATCGATCGCTGGCTTCGTTTGGCGAATCCGGGGGAGACTTCTCCCAACACGCGAGCCCCGGGTTCATCGAGCTCTTCACGCTGCAGAGCAGGTTGGCCCACCGCATCCGAAAGGAGACCGAATGATCTACAAGCTGATTGGGCGGATGGTGGTCGGGCTCTTCCGCTGGCGCTTCATCATCGCGTTCATTCGCTGGCGCTACGCGCGCGAGATCCGCGTCGCGGCCGGCGCCGGAGTTGCCCTCACCGTGCTCGGCGTGGGTGCCTACCTCGCCTCGCGCGACGACGAGGAAGAGCAGACCTAGAAGCCTCGCGGCCTCAGCATGTGGGTGTGCTCCGATCCGGGGACGGAGCGCACCGTCGCATCGTGCGCGCGAATCGCCCGATCGCGCCGGGCACGCGAGAGCTCGCGGAGGAGGTCCAGAAGGCGGGCCCGCCGGCGCTTCGCCCTCCTGGCGGTGGGAATCCTGATCCTGCCCGCGTGCGCCTCCATCTCTGCTCCTCTCGGTCGGTTGCTTGACCCTTGAACGAGACCGATGTTCCTCTTCGTGCCCTATCAGCGCAACATGGATTCCTTCTCGGCGTGATAAGTTTGCCTTATGCTCGATGTGAGGCGTCTGAGGGTTCTCCAGGAGGTGGTGGCTCGCGGCTCCTTCTCCGCCGCGGCCGAGTCGCTCCACCTCTCGCAGTCGGCGGTCAGCCAGCAGATCGCCGTGCTCGAGCGCGAGGTCGGTATTTCGCTGCTCGAGCGGACGAGCGAGGGGCCGAAGCTGACCACCGCCGGCGAGGCGCTGATGTCCCACGGCGACGCGGTGATGTGCCGGCTCGAGGAGGCTGAGCGCGAGCTCGCCCAGATCGCGGGGCTGAAGGGTGGCGGTCTTCGCCTGGCCAGTTTCCCCACGGCCAGCGCGACGCTGATGACCAAAGCACTGGCGCTCTTCCGTCAGCGCTTCCCCAAGGTCGAGCTCCAGTTCAGCGAGGATGAGCCGGAGGATGCCTTCCCCTCGCTGAGGCGCGGCGACTTCGACCTCGCGGTCGTCTTCGACTATCCGGACTTCCCACTCGACTTCGCCCGCGACGTGGAGGCGGAGCTGATCTACGAGGAGGCGATGCGGGTGGCGCTGCCTCCCGGGCACCCGCTGGCCGCCGCCAAGTCCGTTCGGATCGCGGATCTCGCCGACGAGGACTGGCTCTGTGGAGAGCTGCCGAGCTCATGCCGGGAGCAGGTGCTTCAGATCTGCCGCGATGCCGGCTTCGAGCCCAGGATCAGCTTCCAGAGTGAGGAGTACGAGGTGATCAAGGGATTCGTCGCCGGAGGGCTCGGCGTGACGATCCTGCCCGAGCTCGCCGGCGGTCATCCCGACATCGAGCTGCGTGCGGTGCGGGGCCGGAAGCCGATCCGCCGCGTCTGGGCCGTGACGCGCGAGAGCGAGGCACGCTCGCCCGCAGCCGAGGAGATGCTCGGCATCCTGCGCGAGGTCTGCCGCGCGTACAGCGAGGACACGAAGCTCGCCCTGGCCGCCTGAGCCAGGCACGATCTGCAGGATTCCTTGCACCACGAGACAGGTCCGGATCGGGCGACAACGGCCGCGACGCGCCTGTGAGAGCGTTCGCTACCGTTCCTGGCTCGATAGAGCCGAGTCCCTCGATTCGAGGGAGCGGGGAACCCAGATTGTTGGGGCGAATCGCCGGCAACTGCTCCGGCGTAACGCGACTCCTTACCGCGTGAGCCCGTCAGCTAACCCCGCAGGCACCGAAGGAGATGGAAGCGGCGACGACATACGTTCGCAGTACACGCGTCCGGCCCCGCCGGGCATTCCGCCGCAGGCGGATGGCCCTGGGCGGCGCGATCGCGCTCGCCGTGAGCGTCGTCCTCGGCATCAGCCTGGCCGGCGCCAAGGACCCCTCGCTGAAGGACAGAATCGACGCGGCGCGCTCAGATGCCGGGCAGCTCACGAACAAGGTCGGTTCCCAGACGGCCCAGATCGCCTCGCTGACCACCCAGGCGCATCAGGCGGGAGCGCACGCGATGGAGTTGAACGCCCAGGTCCAGGACGCCGAGGCCCGCTCGCAGCAGCTCTCGAAGCAGCTGGACGTCGCTGAGAGGCAGCTCGAAGTGCTGCGCGGCCATTACGCCACGTCGGTCAAGGTCCTCGACAGGCGCCTCGTGGACATCTACGAAAGCGACGCTCCCGACTACGTCACGGTGCTGCTGGAGTCCAACGGCTTCGACGACCTCTCCACGCGCGCCGATTACCTCCAGGCGCTCCATCACGCCGACATGCGGATCGCGAACCAGGTCGCGTCGCTTCGGAACCAGATGGACGATCACACCCACCAGGTCGCGGACCTGAAGCAGAGCTCGGACGCCGAGGCGCAGCAGCTCACCGCCACCAAGCAGAGCTTTGTCGCGAGCCAGGAGGCCGCGACCCAGAGCGCCGCCGCCGTCGCACAGGCACGTTCCGGCACCCAGTCCTCGCTCGCGGACGCACAGGACCAGGTCGCGCAGCTCGAGCAGCAGCAGGAAGCTCAGCAGTCCTCATCCTCGTCGGGGTCGAGCTCCGGGAGCGCCGCCTACCTCGGCGGTCCGTACTCGATCCCGACCTACATCGTCATGTGCGAGTCGGGCGGCAACTACCACGCGCTCAACTCCTCGAGCGGCGCGGGCGGCGCCTACCAGATCCTCCCCTCGACCTGGGCGGCCTACGGCGGCCAGGGCGAGCCGCAGAACGCGCCCAAGGCCGAGCAGGACCGGATCGCCGCCGAGATCTGGCGCGACTCCGGGCCGAGCGCCTGGTCCTGCGCGTAGCGCGCCCCCCTGGGCGCGGTTTCTACCTGGCAGTCTGGCCGTAAATCGCCATCGCCTTGCGTCGATCTCGCTCCGCCTCGATCTGTCGTCTCACGCCCTCCTCGAGCGACACGACCGGTCGATAGCCCAGTTCCTGAGCAGCCCTGCTTGTGTCCGCAGCGGTCCTGCGAGCGTCTCCGGCGACTGCCGGCCGATGCTCAACGAACAGTTCGCGGTCAAGGAGACGGCGAAGGGTCTCGACCACATCGGCGATGGTGATCGAGTTGCCCCGCGCGATGTTGTAGACGCCGCCTGGAGTGCCTCGATCGGCGGCGGCGATCGTGCCGACGACGACATCGTCCACGCAGGTGAAGTCGCGCGCCTGTAGTCCGTCCCCGAAGAGGGGGATCGGCTCGCCGTCGAGTCCGGCGCGGATGAATCGGTTGAACGCCATGTCGGGGCGCTGGCGCGGTCCGAAGGTCGTGAAGTAGCGCAGGGCGACGGTCGGCACTCCGAATTCGTCGAAGTACTGCCGGCAGAGCAATTCTCCGGACAGCTTTGTGATCCCGTAAGGAGAGACCGGCGCCGGAGCATCCGACTCACTCGTGGGAAGCCGCTCCGCATCGCCGTAGACCGACGATGACGAGGCGAAGACGAAGCTGCGCAGTTGCCGTCGGCTCGAGGACTCGAGAAGCCGCTGGGTCGCGAGGAGATTGTCGGATAGGTAGATTGCGAAGTCTCGGCCCCAGCTCGCCCGCACTCCGGGCTGGGCTGCTAGGTGGAAGACGACGTCGACTCCCTCAAGCAGGGCGTCGAGATCGAGCCGAATGAGGTCATCCTCCACGCAGGTGAATTCAGGTCGCGATTGGACGGCGCTGAGGTTGTATCGCTTCAGTTCTTCGTCGTAGTAGTTCGAGAAACGGTCGACTCCCCGAACCTCGAACCCGTCGGCGAGCAATCTCGCAGTCAGATGGGAGCCGATGAATCCGGCAGCTCCAGTAACGAGCGCCCTCAAGCGAACCCACGCTGATTCACAGCTCAGGGGGTGAGGCCGACGGCGGCTTCGGGCGTCACGGCCCGGAAGCTGAAGCTCTCTTCGAGGTAGAGCTCGACGGAGTCGGCGTCATGGTTCAGGTAGCCGATCGAGAGGTCCTGGCCTGATTCGAACAGGAAGTCGCCGCCGCGCAGGCTGACCACGGAGCCTTCCTTGACGGCGGGCGCCCAGACGATCGGGCCTCCGAGGATCTCCTGAAGATGCTGCATGAGTGGGTAGCCGCCGTGCTCTCCGGTCTCGAGGACGCGCGTATGCGCCTCGGGGCTGAGGGCCAGGCCGTAGGGCCCGCCGACGCCCACGGCTCGCAGGTCGTCCACCGCCTTCGCGATGTGGCGGGGATAGCGCTCGCAGTCCTCACCGAGGGCGATCGTCTTGTTGGGGGAGGCCTCGTTCACACCGGCGATGCCGGCGGCCTTCCAGCCGTGGAAGACCACGGCGTTCTCTGTGCCGGCGATCCTCCTGGCCGCTTTGTCGAGAGCCTCCAGGTCGACATCGTCCGCCCCGCGATCGGCATCGTCGAGCTCGGAGCGGGAAACCGAGAAGGGCGCTCGCAGCTCCACAAGCCCGAGGACGCGACGCTGCCTCCCGTCAACTCCGTCGCCAGGCACCTTCGAGACCTTCTCGGTCCGACCGAGGTTGGTGGCGGAGTACTCCCAGCCGCTCGGGCCCTCGAAGTCGACGAGCTTGCGAGCGGCCAGCGCGGGGGTGAGGCGCTCTCGCGCCTCCTCATCCAAAAGGCGCCAGCCCTCCGCGGTGATCGGGGCGTGCTCTCGGAGCAGGTGGCTCATCGGGCGTTCCCCTTCAGGCCGCCGATTCCGAGCGACTCGCTGCCGGCGAGGGGCGCGCCCTTCGCCGCCTCTCCCTCCGTGGCCTCCTCCTCGGACTCCTCGCCGTGTTCGACGATGTCGCCCTCCTGGAAGAGGATCCCCTGTGCGATCTCGCGCCAGAGGGGGGTCTTGCGAAGCAGAAACTCGAGGTCCATCGAGAAGTGCTTGAACTCCTCGCCCTGGGCGTCGCGCATGATCGCGCGGGCCTCGCCATCGGGCTCGACCGCGAGCCGCTGCTCGTACCAGCCGATCGCCTCCGCCTCCTCGGTCACTGAGGCGCAGAGACGGGCGAATGTCCGGGTCTCGGCCGGAAGCTCGTCAGGCGGCTCGTGGTACTGATCGAATCCCACGGCGGCATCCTTTCACGCCAGACGAGTTCTAATCCTCTACTCGGCGATCTCGCGGAGATCCCTGGGCCTCATCAGCAGGTGGAGGATGTGATCGTCGAAGGCGGCAAGCCCGCCCTTCTTCATCTTCACGCGCGAACCGGTGACCAGGGCGACGGCCTGGGAGCAGTCCGGCTCGTGGCCGACGAGCATGACCTCGCCGCGGCCGGTGGCCAATTCGAGGGGGTCGAAGTCCCCGCCGGCCAGGCGCTGGTCGATCTCGACCGGTACATCCAGCACCTGGCAGGCGAGGTCGGCCGTTCTCTTCGCTCGCACCCTGGGGCTGGCGAGACAGGCATCGAGCTTCACGCCCAGCTTCTTCAGTGCCCGGCCCGCGTTGACCGACTGCTGCTCGCCCTTCTCCGTGAGCTCTCGATCGGCGTCCGGCTTGCCGGCGCCGTCCTCCGCGTCCCCATGCCTCAGGATCCAGATCACGTCCCGAAAACTATCTGCTCGCCGAGGCCTCCCAAATTGCGCGTTTGGCTTTCGTGAGCCACCCGTGACGTCGGGGACGCTCGTCAAGATGGATCGGTGAGCGCCGGAGCCGTCCATCTGCACGTCCACAGCGAGTACTCGCTGCTCGACGGGGCCTGCAAGATCGACAAGCTCGCGGCGCGGGCAGCCGAGCTGGAGATGCCGGCGCTCGGGCTCACCGACCACGGCGTCATGAACGGGTCGGTCGAGCACTACAAGGCGTGCAAGGAGGCCGGGATCAAGCCGATCATCGGCCTCGAGGCCTACTTCGTCGACGACCGGGTCACCACGCCGCAGGCCGCGCGGTACGAGCGCAACCACCTCACCCTGGTCGCCTCTGACGATGCCGGGTTCCGCAACCTGGTCAAGCTCAGCTCCGCCGGGTTCCTCGAGGGCTTCTCGCGTGGCAAGGCGAACGTCGACCTGGAGCTGCTCTCGGCGCACTCGGAGGGCGTGATCGCTCTGACCGGCTGCCTGCAGTCGCGCTTCTGCCGCCGGCTGGTCGAGGACCGCCCCGACGATGCCCGCGCCCACGTGGACGACCTCGTCAACGCGTTCGGCCCCGACCAGGTCTACTTCGAGGTCCAGCGCAACGGCATCGCGGA
This sequence comes from uncultured Solirubrobacterales bacterium, assembly GCA_963743575.1. Taxonomy (GTDB): domain Bacteria; phylum Actinomycetota; class Thermoleophilia; order Solirubrobacterales; family 70-9; genus DASUPK01. Next base: position 191,034 of record CAVUQC010000002.1, read on the forward strand.
GCAGGAGAAGGCGAACGAGGGGATCGCCAAGATCGCCCGGGAGCTCGGGAGGCCGCTGGTCGCCACGGCCGACGTCCACTACCTGCGCCGCGAGGACTACGACAGCCACGCAGCGCTGCTCTGCGTCCAGACCAAGTCGACGATCGAGCAGCCGAAGCTTCGCTTCGACACCAACGAGTTTTATTTGAAGAGCTCGGACGAGATGGCCGAGTCCTTCTCGGACATGCCGGAGTCGGTGGCGAGCACGCTCGAGATTGCCGAGCGCTGCGACGTCGAGATGAAGCTCGGTCAGCTCCTGCTGCCGCGCTTCCCGACGCCGGACGGGCAGGAGCCGGGGGACATGCTCCGCGACCTCGCCCTGGAAGGCCTCCGCAAGCGCTACGGCGATCCGATCCCGGCCGAGGCGATGGAGCGCGTCGAGTTCGAGCTCGGAGTGATCGACGACATGGGATTCCAGTCGTACTTCCTGATCGTCTGGGATTTCGTCAACTACGCGAAGGAGAACGGGGTGGCGGTCGGCCCGGGCAGAGGCTCGGCCGCGGGCTCGATCGTGGCGTACGCGCTCGAGATCACCGACCTCGACCCGCTCGCGAACGGCCTGCTCTTCGAGCGCTTCCTCAACCCCGGCCGCAAGTCCATGCCCGACATCGACATCGACTTCTCGGTCCGGGGGCGCGAGCGGGTGATCCGCTACGTCGCCGACAAGTACGGGCGCGAGTGCGTGGCGCAGATCATCACCTTCGGCAAGATGGCCCCCCGCGCGGCCACCCGCGACGCGGCCCGGGTGCTCGGCTACGACTACGGCGCGGGCGACCGGCTCGCCAAGCAGATCCCCGAGCCGATCATGGGGCGCAGCCCGAGCTTCGAGGAGTGCCTGAAGCCGGGCGAGGAGCTGAAGCGAACGTACGACTCCGATCCGGACGCCAAGCGCATCATCGACACGGCGCAGGGCCTGGAGGGCATCGTCCGCAACCACTCGATTCACGCGGCCGCCGTGGTGATCGCGGACCGCCCGCTCCAGGAGATCGTCCCGCTGCAGCTCGCCGAGGACCGCGGCGGCGGCAATGGCAATGGCAACGGAAGCGGCAAGCCCGAGCGCGCCTACAAGACGGTCACGCAGTACTCCATGGGGCCGATCGAGGAGATCGGCCTGCTCAAGATGGACTTTTTGGGCCTGCGGAACCTCGACGTGATCGAGGACGCCACGGCCATCATCGAGCGCTCCCGGGGCGAGAGGATCGACATCAAGGACATTCCTCTGGACGATCCGAAGACGTACGCGATGCTCGCCAGGGGCGACTCGGTCGGCGTCTTCCAGTTCGAGTCCGACGGCATGCGCGATGCGCTCAAGACGATCCGCCCGACCGAGTTCCAGGACCTCGTCGCCATCGGGGCGCTCTACCGGCCCGGCGCCATGCGCTTCATCCCGGACTACGCCAAGGGCAAGCGCGATCCGGAGTCGATCCGCTACCCCGACCCGCGCCTGCGCCCGATCACCGAGACGACCTATGGCTGCGTGATCTACCAGGAGCAGCTCATGGAGATCGCCAAGCAGATGGCCGGTTTCGAACCCTCCGAGGCGGATGACCTCCGCAAGGCGGTCGGCAAGAAGAAGAGGGATCTGATGGCGACCATGAAGGAGAAGTTCCTCGAGGGCATGGCGGCCTCGAAAACCGACCCGAAGGTGGCCAAGGACCTCTGGTCGCTGATGGAGGCTGCGGCGGACTACTCGTTCAACCGCTCCCACGCCGCCTGCTACGCGCTGATCTCCTACCGGACCGCCTGGCTGCGCGCCAATTACCCCGCCGAGTACATGGCGGCCCTGATCTCGACGGTGATGTCGACCAAGGACAAGGTGCCCTTCTTCGTCAATCGCTGCGCCGAGATGGACATCGAGGTCCTTCCGCCGGACGTCAACAGCTCCGACCATGGCTTCGTCGTCTCCGGCAACTGCATCCGCTTCGGGCTTGACGCCGTGAAGAACGTCGGCCACATCGCCGTACAGGCGATCCTCGATGCCCATACGAAGGACGGGGACTTCACCTCCTTGTGGGACTTCTGCGAGCGGGTGGACTCCCGGACCGTGAACAAGCGGGCGATCGAGTGCCTGATCAAGTGCGGCGCATTCGACTCCACGGGTGCCTCCCGCAAGGGCATGCTCGAGGCACTCCCGGCCGCCACCGCATTCGGCCAGAAGGCCCAGGAGGACTCGCGCCTGGGCCAGTCCTCGATCTTCGACCTCGGTGGTGGGGCGGAGGAGGCCGGGCCTTCGCGCCAGCACCACGCGCCGATCCGCGCCGAGGAGTTCGACCAGAACGAGCTCCTCCGCCTGGAAAAGGAGACGCTCGGCACCTTCCTCTCCTCGCACCCGCTCGCCGAGGTCAAGGATGCGCTGCGAACCCGGGTCGACTGCTCGCTCTCCAGCCTCGCCGACAAGCAGGACGGATCCTGGGTCACGGTGGGCGGCATCATCACGGAGTTCAAGCGGCACACCTCCAAGAACGGCTCGAAGATGGCGTTCGCCACCGTCGACGACGTCGAGGGCCAGCTCGAGCTGCTGGTCATGGGCAAGGCCTACGAGGCCTCCCAGGAGTTCCTCGCGGCCGACGCGATCGTGGTGGTCAAGGGCAGGCTCGACCACAAGGGCCGCGGGGAGACCAAGCTCGTCGCGCAGGAGGTCGAGCTCTTCGAGCCCACCGAGGATGAGGTCGCCAAGGCGAGGGCCGCCAGGAACACGGGTCCTCTGCGAATCGACATCGAAGCCGCGGCCTTCGGCGCCTCCCTGATCGAGGAGCTCAAGCTGATCCTGGGGCACTTCCCGGGCGACTCGGAGGTCGTCCTGGTGATGAAGACCCGCGAGGGCCCCAGGGAGCTTCGCTTCGGCAGTGGCTACAAGGTGCGCCGCTCCGCCGGGTTGGACGCTGAGCTCGATGCGGTTCTCGGTGCCGCGACGCGCGCCGCCTGAACCCCGCGCACTATCAGATCGACCGCCCGGTTCGCAAGGGCGGACTCGGCGCCAAGATGACCATCCCCGCCTCGACGCCGCCTAGACTTCACGCCGTGCCGAGGCAGACACAGACACAGAGGAGCAGCGCCGGCGAGTGCCGCCAGTGCCGCACCTTCTGCGACAAGCTCGTCAACCCCGCGGGCTGCCTCGAGATGGGGTGCAAGTTCCTCTACACCTACGAGGACATTCGCACCGGCGGCCGCTTCATGGGATGCATGAACAAGGTGTTCAGCGCGGAGATCGACTTCGACCTCTTCCTCCTGGCCGAGCGCGCCCGGGAGGGCTTCGGCGGGATCAAGATGACGGGCGCTCCGCTTCCTCACTGCCAGTTCAGCGTCGAGCGCGCCTACGAGGGCGAGGGCCCTGGACACGAGTGCGTCAACCGGCGCTTCTTCGATGCGCCGGACGACACGCCCGAATCGATCCGGGCCTTCGACCTGCGCAACACCCTTTCCTGAGCCGGCCATGCTGGGCCGGCCGGCCAGGGGCGGAATCTGCGTGCTGCTCGTCGGGCTCACGTTGGCCCTCGCCGGATGCGGCGGGTCCTCCGGGGCATCCCCGGCCTCGCCGCAGACCGTCGCCGACCGGCTGGGCCAGACCGACGACGCCCTGAGGGGGGCAATCGACGACTGGCGTGCGGCGGGAGACCCGCCATCGAGCGCGCCGCCCCAGACGGTCCTCGACCAGTCGGCCGCGGTGCAGCTCGATGCGCGCTACCTCACCGCGCACCCGAACCTGACGGCTCAGGTCCTGCCGCTTCTGCCGGGTCCTCTCGCCGGGCAGGTGCGGCGCCTGACGAGGGCGGAGCGCGACCTGCTGCGGCTCTCGCACGGCGGGCGCCACAGGAAGCTCAGGGTCGGCGCGCCACCGCCGCTCTCCGACCTCGACTCCTTCTACCGGGAGGCGCAGAGCCGCTACGGGATCGGCTGGAACTATCTGGCCGCGATCCACCTCGTCGAGACCAAGTTCAGCCGGGTGAAGAGCGACAGCGTCGCGGGCGCCAAGGGCCCGATGCAGTTCATCCCGTCCACCTGGCAGATCTACGGCGCCGGAGGCGACATCCACGACCCGCACGACGCGATCCTCGCCGCGGCCAGGCTGCTCCGCGCCAACGGCGCGCCGCGGAGCTACGCCCGCGCCCTGCGCGCGTACAACGACTCCGGCCTCTACGTCGACGCCGTGATCAGCTACGCCCGCGAGATCGCGGCGAACCCCTACGCGATCTACTACCTCTACTGCTGGCTCCCCTAGAGCCGGCGAGGTAGGCCTCACCGCGGGGCGAGAGCCGGTAGCCCGCCAGCAGGCTCTCAGTGAGGCCCAGCTCCTTGAGCTTGCGGACGTCCCGCTTGAAGGGCGCCTTCTCCATCCCGATGGAGGCCGCGAGCTCAGCGGCGAGGGTCTCGGGCCGCTCGGCGATCAGCTCGAGCAGGGGCCGGGTCCACGGCTCGCCGCGGCGTCCGTCCATCCGGTTCAGGCGGTCGTCAAGCTGCGCTCGTTCGCCCGGCGAGAGCTCCGCGCTCTTCCGGAGCGTGACCCTCGGGTCATCGCCGATCCGCCGGAACTCGATTCGGTACAGGCGCCCCTCCGGGCGCAGGGTGCGAAGCAGCTCCGCTCGCGACCCGAAGCCCGCGCGGCGGGCGTCTCCCGCGGTGATCCTCCGCTCGCTGGTCGGCTCGACCCTCTCGATCGCCAGGACGCCGGCGCGTGTTCGCAGGGTGCCGCCGGCCTTCACGGTCGGCCGCTTCCACCGGCGGAAGGCCAGGTCGATCTCGCCGGCTTCGATCCCATCGAGCACCCGCCGGTTGAAGAGCATCAGCCCGGCTTCCGGATCGCCTCACGGTGCAGCCTCCTGACGATCTGAATGTCCTTGCGCACTACCGCCTTCCCGTCCACCCCGGGGCCCTCGAGGACGGCGGGGAGCCCCTGCAGGCGCGGCTCGCCCAGGAAGGCGCGCATGCCCTTTCGGCCGATCTCTCCGTTGGGGATCGGAGCGTGCCGGTCGCGATTCGAGCCGCGGGGGTCGCGCGAGTCGTTCACGTGCAGAAGCTTGAGCTGCTTCAGGCCGATCTTCGAATCGATCTCGTCGACCAGCTCCTTCATCCCCCCGGGAGTGCGGACGTCGTAGCCGGTGGCATGCAGATGACAGGAATCGATGCAGAGGCCGAGGCGCTTGGGGCCGCCGGTCTTCTCGATCAGCTCCGCGGTCTCATCGAAGTCGCGGCCGAGGAGCTGGGGTGATCCCGCGGTGTTCTCGTAGAGGATCGGGCAGCGCTCGGTCTCGGCCAGCGCCTCCTTGATCAGCTTCACGGCCCGCTTTCGCGCGTTCGTGCGCGTGTCGTCCTTGAGTGCTCCGGGGTGGACGACCACGCCCATCGCCCCGATCGCATCACCGACGCGGAGCGCATGCGTCAGGGAGTCGAGCGACTTCCTGCGCATCTCCTTGTCGTTGGTCGCCGGATTGATCAGGTAGATCGCGTGGATCGCGACGACCTCGACCTTGGAGATCCCCATCGCCTCGCGGAAGCCCGCGAAGTCCTGGTCGGAGTAGCGGGTCGGGCGCCACATCCGCGGGCTCTGGTTGAAGATCTGGATCGCCTCGCAGCGAAGGTCCTCGGCGCGCTCGATGGCCCTGGAGAGACCACCCCCTGTGGAAACATGGGCGCCAATCAGCATGATGAGCTCCGATCCGTCAAATCCCGTTCGAGTCCGCTTCGCCCCGTCACCGACGGGCGCCCTCCACATCGGTGGAGCGAGGACGGCACTGTACAACTGGCTTTACGCGCGAGGCCGGGGCGGGCAGCTGGTTCTGCGCATCGAGGACACCGACCGCGAGCGCTCGACTCCCGAGAACGTCGAGCAGATCCTCGATGCGCTCGGCTGGCTCGAGCTCGACTGGGACGAGGGGCCGGTCAGCCAGGCCGAGCGGGCCAGCCGCCATCGCGAGGCACTCGACCAGCTGCTCAAGGCGGGCAAGGCGTACCACTCGTTGGCTACAGCCGAAACGGTCAAAGCACTACAAGGCGCAAACCAACCTGGGCTTTCGCGGCGAGCCAGTTCCGTCAGACGCCGAAGGTGCTGCGATTCGATTGCAGATTCCGGACGGCGTCACGATCGTGCACGACGAAATACGCGGTGAAGTGAGCTTCGACAACGCCGTCCAGGACGACTTCGTGATCGCCAGAGGTGACGGATCGGTCCTTTACAACTTCGCGGTCGCGGTCGACGATGCGGACATGGGGATCACCCATGTGATCCGGGGTGACGACCACCTCTCCAACACGCCGAAGCAGCTGTTGGTGATGGAGGCTCTGGGGGAGACGCCGCCCCGCTTCGCGCATTTGCCCCTGCTCCACGGCCCGGACGGCAAGAAGCTCTCCAAGCGTCATGGCGCCGCCAGCGTGCAGGAGCTCCGCGACTCCGGCTATCTGCCGGCGGCGGTTCGCAACTACCTGGCGCTGCTCGGCTGGGGAACCCAGGACGACACCACGATCATGAGCACGGACGAGCTGGTCGAGCGCTTCGACATCACAGACGTCGGGCGAGCCAGCGCGATCTTCGACGAGCAGAAGCTCCGCTGGCTGAACGGCCGTTTCATGCGCGAGATGGACCTCGACGCCTACACCGAGGTCGTCGCACGTCACCTCGGCCGCGAGCCCGACGAGCGCCTGCGCGCCGCTTGCGAAATCGCCCAGGAGAAGGCGCAGACGCTGGACGAGGTGTGGCCGCTGATCGGGTTTCTCTTCGAAGAGCCCGAGACCGACGAGAAGGCCTGGCGCAAGGTGATGAATGACGGTGCGCTGCCACTGCTCACTGAGGCGCTCGAGGCGCTCCGTGGGGCCGAGGCGTTCGAGCCGGCTGAGCTCGAGGCGTCCCTGGGCCCGATCCTCGCCGAGCACGACGTGAAGCCCGGCAAGCTCTATCAGCCGATCAGGGTCGCGATCACGGGCACCTCCATCTCGCCGGGCATCTTCGAGTCGCTCGCGGTGCTCGGCCGGGAGCGCTCGCTGGAGCGCATCGAGCGGGCCGTGCTGCGGCTTTCCACGGATAGCAAAGACCGCACTTCTGGGTAGATCGCCGCCCAGGCTAAATAATCGCCACGCCTATGCCGATTAGATGGGCATGGCGACAGCAGCCGCTACTACGCGGAAAGCACAGAACGGAGCACGCGGACAGGGGCGCGGACGCGTGCTCGCAGCCGCCTTCGACGAGGCCGAGCGCCAGCCAGCGCTGCAGGAAGGGCGCGAGCAGGCCCTCGAGCAGGTCAACCGTGGTGCTCCGCCGCACGAGGTCGCCGCGGTCGTCGAGGCCGACGTCGGCCTCACCTCCGCGATCGTTCGCGCCGCCGGCCAGATCCAGGGCGCCGGGCGCATTCGCAGTGTCACCGACGGCGTCGAGCGGCTCGGCCCCGGTGCGGTCGAGGCGATCCTCCGCTCCGCACCGTCCTACGACATCTTCAACGGCGATGGCCGCCTGGCCCTCGCGCCCGACCGCTTCCGGCTGCACGCCCTCGCGGTGCAGCGCGCCGCCGACCGGATCGCGGAGGTCAGCGGGATCGGCGATCGCGACGAGCTCGCCCTGGCCGCGATCCTCCACGACATCGGCCGACCTGTTCTGGCTCGTCTGCACCCGGGCTACGCCGAGCGCTTCGACCGCCGCGGCGCCACCCCCGACGACCGCATCGCCGAGGAGCGCCGCGAGCTGGGCATCGACCACGCCCTCGTCGGCGGAGTCCTCACCCGCCGGTGGGGCGTCCACGCACGGGTCGCCGAGGCGATCGAGCGTCATCACACTCATCAGGCTGAGGGCATGGCCGCCGTGATCCGCGTAGCGGACATGGTCGCCGCCCACATCGAGGACTGCCCCGTCAGCACCCAGGACCTCGTCGAGGCCGCCGAGAAATGCGGCATGGACGAGCTGGCCGTGCGTCAGGTCCTTTACGAGCTTCCCCAGGGCAAGGGTTCACGGCGCCGGGCCACCGGCCCGTGCCCGCTCTCCTCAAGAGAGCTGGACGTCCTCCGGCGTCTCGCCGAGGGCAAGGTCTACAAGCAGATTGCCGTCGAGCTCGATCTCTCGGCGAGCACGGTTCGCAGCCACCTGCACAACGTGTACGGCAAGCTCGGCGCCCTCGACCGCGCGCAGGCGGTCCTCATGGCGACCGAGCAAGGCTGGATTTAGAGGCTTCGCCTCTTGCGTGGGTCCGCCCCCAGCCGGTGGGGGCGGACCGACGCATGCCGATCAGCAGCGCGGCGATCGCCATGCCGACGGCGTCGATCGCGACGTCCCTCGGCGTCCCCTCTCGTCCTCGGACGAAGGTCTGGTGGAACTCGTCGGTGCACGCGTAGAGGAGTGAGATCACGACCGCCCAGAGCAGAGGGCGCCGAGCGACTCCCCGCAGGGCCCACCACCAGGCTCCCGTGAGCAGCGCGTACCCGGTGATGTGACCGAGCTTCCGGAAGACGATCACCCACCACGCGTGGTGGCCGGCGGCAGGCTGCGCGGAGAACCAGAAGATCACGCCCATCAGGGCGATCGGCACCAGGAACCGGAGGAGCCGGCGGTTGCGCGGATTCAACGCCGCGCCGCCCGGCCCGGTAAAAGGGTTGTCGTGATCTCGGTCACCTCGAAGTCACGTTACGCGGTGGTTGCGCTGGCGGAGCTGGCGCGCTCCACGGACAGCCCGATGCCGATCGGCCAGGTCGCCGAGCGGCGCGGCATCCCTGTCCAGTTCCTGGAGCAGCTCTTCTCGACCCTCCGCCGGGCGGGCATCCTGACCAGCCACCGCGGGGCGAAGGGCGGCTACACGCTCGCGCGGCCCGCCGACCAGATCAACGTACTCGAGGTCGTTCAGGCTCTCGACGGTGTCGTCGGCCAGGAGGGCAAGGAGGCCGGCGGAATCTGGGAGGAGGGGGTCGAGGCCCTGCGCGCCACGTTCCGGGACACGACGATCGCCGACATCTCCCGCCGCGAGGCCGAGGAGGCCGGCGCGGGGATCTACCACATCTGACTACTGCCCCCGCGTTCCTCGAAGCCAGGTCAAAAGCCTCCGAGGAGAGCGGGCGAATCGCCGCTCCCTCGGCGGGAATGGCCACCAGTGTTGTAAGCCCATAGTCCCTTGCGTGTACCCCTGGGCCGACAAATCAATCCCCGGAAACCTGACCTGCTTACGCTAGTTTCTAGCGATGGCCGGGTCGAACGGGACCACCACGACGCTGCGGGTCGGTGCGGAGAGCTCCGCGCTCGTCGGCAACACGCCCCTGGTGGCGCTGCCGCGCCTCGGCGCGGACCTGCCGGGTGAGGTGGTCGCCAAGCTGGAGTTCCTCAATCCGGGCGGCTCCGTGAAGGACCGCATCGGGGTCGCCATGATCGATGCCGCCGAACGCGACGGCCTGATCGAGCGGGGCCGCTCGGTGATCGTCGAACCGACCAGCGGGAACACGGGCATCGCCCTGGCGCTGGTTGCCGCGGCCCGTGACTACCGCCTGATCCTGACGTTGCCGGAGGGCATGAGCCGGGAGCGCACGGCCCTGCTGCGGACATACGGTGCCGAGGTTCACGAGACGCCGTCCCTGGGCGGGATGAACGAGGCGGTGGAGCTCGCGAACAAATTCGCCAAGGAACACGACGGCTTCATCCCGCAGCAGTTCTCGAATCCCGCGAATCCAGAGATCCACCGCCGCACGACGGCCGAGGAGATCTGGCGCGATCTCGACGGCGACGTCGATGCATTCGTCGCCGGGGTCGGCACGGGCGGCACGATCACCGGTGTGGGACAGGTGCTCAAGGAACGGCGCCCCGACACCCGGATCGTCGGAGTGGAGCCCGCCTCATCGCCGGTGCTCTCGGGCGGTTCGCCCGGTGCGCACAAGATCCAGGGGATCGGCGCCGGCTTCGTGCCGGAGGTGCTCGATCGGGACGTGATCGACGAGATCGTCGGAATCAGCGACGAGGACGCGCTCGACACGGCTCGGGCATCCGCCCAGCGCGAGGGCCTCTTGATCGGCATCTCGGCGGGCGCCGCCGTGAGAGCAGCCCTCGATCTGGCCGCCCGCGAGGAGATGGCGGGCAAGCGGATCGTGGTGATCGTGCCCGACTCCGGCGAGCGGTACATGTCGCTGCCGTTTTTCGCCCCGTAGAAGCGCCCTCGCCTCCCTAAGCTTCTGGGCGTGCTTGGCCTGGGAACCATGAAGCGCGTCCTGCGGGAGGTGACGGCCGACGTCGCCTCCGCGCGGGAGCGCGATCCCGCCGCCCGAGGGATCGGAACCGCCGAGATCCTGACCGGATGGGCCGGCGTGCAGGCCCTGCTCGCGCACAGGCTCGCCCACGCGCTCTGGGAGTCAGACGTCCCGCTGGTGCCGCGAGCCATCGCCTACACCAGCCGCGCGATCACCGGCGTCGAGATCCACCCGGCGGCCAGCATCGGCTCAGACTTCTTCATCGATCATGGCTCCGGGGTCGTGATCGGGGAGACCGCCGAGATCGGCGACCGAGTGACCCTCTACCAGGGGGTGACCCTGGGCGGCACCGGCTTCGCGCGGGGCAAGCGCCACCCGACGCTCGACGACGAGGTCACGGTCGGTTCGGGCGCCAAGCTGCTCGGCCCCGTGACCGTGGGACACAACGCGAAGGTCGGCGCCAACACGGTTGTGATCGAGGACGTTCCGCCGAAGACCACGGTCGTCGGCAACCCCGGCCATCCCGTCCGCGTCGAGGGACGGCCGGTCGAGGGGCCGGACACCGACTGGATCCACCTGCCGGATCCCATCGCCGAGGCGATGAAGGAGATGTCTGAGCGGATCGCGGAGCTCGAGAAGCGCCTCGCCGACGCCACCGGGGAGGCCGCCGCGGAGGCCGACGTCACCGAGCTCCGGCCGAAGAAGGGCCCGAGCTCCGCCGGCGGCTGACGGTTTACGCCGCCGGAGCGTCGAAGTTCGTCAATCAGAGCAAGGGAGACAACGGCCCCGGTCAGCCGGCGCTCCAGGAGTGCCAGAAGAGCGCTCAGCAGGGCGAGGGCGGGGTGGGCGATTCGGTCACCGTCTCCGGCGTCAATGTGGATGGCGACTCCGCCACCGGGACGGCCAAGGTCACCGGCAATGTCTTCGACGGACAGACCATCAAAGTCAGCCTCGTCAAGGACGGCGGACAATGGAAGCTCGATGAGTTCAACGGCTTCGAGGACTTCAATCGCGACGCTCTGGTGAACGGCTTCAAGGCCGAGTTTGCGAAGTCGGGCCTCAACGGCGCCGCCGTTGCCTGCGTGACCGCCAACCTTCAGAAGCAGAGTGACGAGGCCCTGGAGGCGAGCTTCACCGACTCGACCAACAACGCCCTGGACCAACAGGTCTTTGGTCCCTGCGCGCATCTCGCGGGGGGTGGCCAGTAGGACATCCGGCTCGGGTGAGCGTTCAGGCGGGCGCCCACCCGATGCTCCCTGAGCCGCCCGCTCGCGTGGCTATTCTCGGCCTGTGGGCCGAGGTAGAGAAGAACTGAAGGTCGCGACGGATCAGGCGCCGGACGAGGCGTCCGGCGCCCCCGTCGAGGCGGGCGCGGATCAGGTCGAGCGCCTCCTCGCGGGGCTGAACGGCCCGCAGCGGGAGGCCGTCACCTTCGGTGAGGGTCCGCTGCTGATCCTGGCCGGCGCGGGCTCGGGAAAGACGCGCGCACTGACCCACCGGATCGCCTGGCTGCTCGCCACCGGGCGCGCACACCCCAACCAGATCCTGGCGATCACGTTCACCAACAAGGCGGCCGACGAGATGCGGGAGCGCGTCTCCACGCTGGTCGGCGGCGTCTCGCGGCGGATGTGGGTGATGACCTTCCATGCCGCCTGCGCGCGCCTGCTGCGCATCGAGGCGGAGCGCCTCGGCTACACGAGCAAGTTCACGATCTACGACGAGGCCGACTCGCTGCGCATGCTGAAGCGCTGCCTGGAGGAGCTGGAGGTGGACACCAAGCGCTATCCGCCGCGCGCCATCCGCGCCCGGATCTCGGACGCGAAGAACCAGCTGATCGACGCCGAGACCTACCAGGAGCAGCCTCTCGGTGGTCCGTTCGAGGATCTGGTGGGGCAGGCCTATCGGCTCTATGAGCGCCGGATGCTCGATGCGAACTCGATGGACTTCGACGACCTGTTGATGCGGACGGTCAACGTGCTCGAGCTCTTCGAGGACGTCCGCCGGCGCTACCGGGAGCGCTTCCGCTGGATCTTGGTGGACGAGTACCAGGACACCAACCACGCTCAATACCGGCTGCTGCAGCTCCTTGCTGCGAACGACGGGAACTTGACTGTGGTTGGGGACGAGGATCAGTGCGTACTTGAAGGGACCCAGGTCACGATGAGCGATGGCTCAAAGAAGGCCATCGAGAACATCCGGCCTGGGGAGCAGGTCTTGTCCAGTTACGGGAGCGGAGAGTTTCGGCCAGCACGCGTCTTGAAGGTCCATACGGCCGCCCGTAACAGCGGAGTCGAGATTGGCACAAAGAGTGGGAGGCGGTTGATCAGCACCCGCGAGCACACTCATTTCGCTGGTTACCGACTCGGTCTGACCCCCCAAATGCACGTGACCTACCTCATGGAGAAGCACGAGGTCGGGTTCCGTGTGGGGACCACCTGCGTCTACACGAACGGAAAGAGAAAACCGCGGCTCGGGCTGGCGCAGCGCTGCATGCAAGAGGGCGCGGACGCGGGTTGGGTGATCTCGACTCATGCTGAGGAGGCGGACGCGAGAGTTGACGAATCGATCCTTGCCGCGACGTACGGTCTTCCTCAACTGCCTTTCAACGCACGTTCTTCTAAGACAGCCACCGGTGTTGTCGCAAGCCAGGAACTGCTCGACGACGTCTTTTCAAGCGTCAATACAGCTAGCGGAGGGTCGCAGCTACTCGAGGACCAAGGCTTGGCACGTGAATACCCGCATCACGCTGCTCAGGCGAGCACTGGATTCAGACGGAATTTGACCGTTTCTCTGTGCGGTGATCGCCGAGGCAAGCGTCCAATGCATCGCATTTCGATCTTTGGCGAGGATGAGGAAGGTCGCCGCACACTCGAGGCCATCGGTCTCAGCGTTAGGCCCGCGCGAGCCGGATCGCCCTCGTGGAGACATGAATCCGCGTTCGTCGACATAGCGTCGTTGATCGAGCGGACCAAACAGATTCAGAGCGCCCTCGATGTTGAAGTGAGGTGGACTGCCCGACTCGGGTGCAAGGTGGCCGGTCAGGGCAACTCCCTGCCGATGATCCCGGCCGGATCGGTCCGCCCCGGAATGGTCATTTTCGGAGACCACGGTGAATTCGACCTGGTGACCTGTGTTGCTGACGTCCCGACGGACCGACCCTTCTATGACCTCGACGTTGAGAACACTCACAACTACATCGCGAATGGACTGATTACGCACAACTCGGTCTATGGGTTCAGAGGGGCCGAAGTCCGCAACATCCTTGAGTTCGATGATGATTTTCCGGACGCACACGTCGTGAAGCTCGAGCAGAACTACCGTTCGACCGAGACGATTCTTGAGGCCGCCAATGCGGTGATCTCTCACAACAGTGGGCGCCTCGGCAAGCGCCTCTGGTCGGACCTCGGCGAGGGGGAGAAGATCCACGTCGCCGAGCTCGAGGACGAGCATGCGGAGGCCCGGTTCGTCGCCGGTGAGATCGAGGAGCTGGTCGACAAGGGGGGCCTCTCGCGGGACGAGATCGCGGTCTTCTACCGGACCAACGCGCACAGCCGGGTGCTCGAGGACATCCTGGTCCGCTACGAAATGCCCTATCAGGTGATCGGCGGGACCAAGTTCTACGAGCGCGCCGAGATCAAGGACGCCGTCGCCTACCTGCAGCTGCTCGTCAACCCGGCGGACGAGGTGAGCTTCTCCCGGGTGATCAACTCCCCGCGGCGCGGGATCGGGAACACCAGCCAGGGGCGCCTGCTCGCGCACGCGAACACGACCGGCCACACCATTTGGGAGGTCGCCAAGGAAGCCGAGGCGGTGCCGGGGCTGTCGGCGGCCGCGATCAAGTCCATCGGGCGCTTCACCGAGCTGATCGAGGAGCTTCGCGCCGAGTTCGAGCTCGGGCCCGTCGCGGATCTGCTCAGGGCCCTGCTGGAGCGCTCCGGGTACCTGGACGCACTGCGTGCCGAGCGGACCATCGAGGCTGAGGGCCGCATCGAGAACCTCGAGGAGCTGGTCGGGGTGGCGGCCGAGTTTGATGCGAACCGCGCGGTCGAGGGGCCCTCCGACATCGCCCCGCTCGACGAGTTCCTCCAGGCGATCTCGCTGTACACCGACCAGGACGACCTGAGCCGCGACGAGTCCAAGGTGACGCTGATGACTCTCCACAACGCGAAGGGCCTCGAGTACGACGCCGTCTTCATCATCGGCTGCGAGGAGGGCGTTTTCCCCCACTCGCGCTCGCTGGAGGAGGGGAACGAGGAGGAGGAGCGCCGCCTCGCCTACGTCGGCATCACCCGGGCCCGCAAGCGACTCTGGATGACGCATGCCCGCAGCCGCCGCCTCTTCGGGGGCCGCGAGACCGGATTCCCGTCCCGGTTCCTCTCGGAGCTCCCGGAGACACTGGTCGAGCGAGAGGGGACGCAGGAGCAGGCGATCACGGGCTGGTCTTCGGGTGGGAGCACCGGGCCCACGCCCAGGGCCGATCCGTCCCTCTCCTTCGTCACCGGTGACGACATCGTGCACGCGAGCTTCGGCGACGGCGTGGTCACCGCCGTCGAGCCGGGCGGGGTGATTGTCGTCCGCTTCGCCAGCGATGGTGCCGAGCGCAAGCTGATGGCCGACTACGCGCCCCTCAGGAAGGCGGGCTGAGATGCCCGCCACCGTGATCGACGGCAAGGCCGTTGCCGCGTCGGTGCGCGAGCGGGTCCGCGGCGAGGTCGTGGAGCTGTCGGCGGAGCTGGGGCGCCCGCCGGGATTGGCCACGGTGCTCGTCGGTGACGATCCAGCTTCCGCGATCTATGTCCGTCGCAAGAGGGAGGCGTGTGAGGAGGTGGGGATCCGCTCCATCCATCACGAGCCCGACGGGTCGATCTCGCAGGAGGATCTCCTCGATCTGGTGGGTGAGCTCAATGACTCGGATGACGTCGACGGAATCCTGGTTCAGCTGCCGCTGCCGGACCAGATCGATGCCGACGCGATCGTGAATGCCCTGGATCCCGGCAAGGACGTCGACGGCCTCACGCCGATCAGCGCAGGCCGCCTGGCCAGAGGCGAGCCGGGGCTGGTGCCCTGCACGCCGCAGGGAATCATGGAGCTGCTCGCCTCGGCTGGAGTTGATCCGGCCGGAAAGGAGGCGGTGATCGTGGGGCGCTCGAACCTGGTCGGCAGACCGGTGTTCTCACTGCTGCTCGGAGCCAACGCCACGGTGACGATCTGCCACAGCCGCACCCGCGACCTGGGAGAGGTCTGCCGGCGCGCCGAGATCCTGATCGCCGCCGCGGGACAGCCGCGACTGATCGGCGGCGACATGATCCGCCCCGGGGCCACGGTGATCGACGTGGGGACCAATCGCACCGACGATGGCCTGGTCGGGGACGTGGACTTCGACGCCGCCGTCGAGGTTGCCGGCGCCATCACGCCCGTGCCCGGGGGCGTCGGCCCGATGACGATCGCGATGCTCTTGGTGAACACGGTCAAGGCGGCACGGCTTCGCCATCAGATCGCGGCCGCTACTGGTTGAATGCCCTCCGCAATCCATCGACGGAGGCTGACTTAGTGGACTCATCAAGGCTGCGCACGGGGGAGATCGTTGCCGGAATCGGTGGCGTCGCCCTGTTCGTGTTCCTGTTCTTCGACTGGTTCGGCGGAGGTGCGGAGGTGAGCGGCAGCCTGGTCAACGGCACCGCCACCCTCTCGCACCCGGGCATCAGTGGCTGGGATGCGCTCGTCGACCTGCCGGGGTTCCTGATCGTCCTCTCGGGGGTCTCGGGGATCGCGCTGGCGTACCTGGCCATGGCCGGGCAGCGCGTCAACATCCCGGTGCGGCGCGGAGCCATCACGGCGCTGCTGGGCGCACTGGCAGTCCTGCTGATTCTCTGGCGGATGTTCGCCGGCTCGCCGACGCTCAAGATCGGCGTGTTCCTCGGCCTGGCCGCTGCGATCGCCATCACGGCCGGCGCCCTGATGGCGCTCGGCGAGGACGGGTTCCAGCCGCTGGTGGCCGTCGCGGGGGGCCGCACCCGGGCCGCTGCGGCGACCGCTCCCGCGGCAACACCGCCGGCAGCCCCGGCGGCGGCACCCGCCAAGAGCAGCTCGAGCTCGAGCGGATCCGCGACGACCAAGCGCTCGACCGCGAAGAAGGGGGCCGCACGCTCCGGGTCCAAGGCGAAGTCGTCGGGCTCAACCAAGAAGAAGAAGTCGAGCTCGTCTCGCTCGGGCACCACCAAGAGCAAGAGCTCGAAGAAGTAGCCAGCCGGATATCCGGCCGTGTTACACGCGCCGGCCTGTGTAGGGTCAGCGCGCTCGGTGAACTCGACGGAGGACTGAAAATGACTGGAAGGCTTTCTCAGGGGCAGATCATCGCGGCGGTCGGAGCCGTCGTGCTGCTGGTCGCCATGTTCCTGCCCTGGATCGGGGTGAGCGGACCTTCGCTCCCATCAGGGATTCAGCTGCCGCCCGGCGCGGCGAGCGTCGCCGGCAGCACCTCGGACAACGTCTGGAAGGGATCGACGCTCGACATCTATCTGCTCATCACCGTGATCGTCGCCGCGCTGCCGGCCGTGCTCGCGCTCACCGACAGCTCCGAGGAGTTCTCCTTCGTCTCGGCGGCCACGTTCTTGCTCGGAGTGGTCGCGGTGATCCTGGTCGCCGCCTTCCTGACCGTCGACTTCCCGGACGGAGCCGATCGCAAGATCGGCGCGTTCATCGGCCTGGGCGCTGCGCTGGTCGTCGCGTACGGCGGGTTCAGGGCGATGCAGGAAGAGGTCGCCGGGGAGATATAGGCTCGTTCAAGGAAAGGACACGGAGGAGGCAAATGGACGCGAACAGGTTGTCTCAAGGGCAGCTCGTCGCCGCAATTGCGGCGATCGCCCTTTTCATCATCAGCTTCCTGCCCTGGTTCGGCGTTTCTGGAGCCGTAACCGTCGGCGGGACGACGATCGGCGGATCGAAGAACTTCAGCCTCTGGGAGGCTGAGAATCCGCTCGACATCTACCTGTTGATCGTGATTCTGGTGGCGCTGGTGCCCGCCGTTCTGGCGCTGATGGGAGACGGCGCGGACGCGCCGATGGCCGCGATGGCGACGGCCCTCCTCGGCGGAGTCGGCACGATCCTGATCCTGTACCAGGTGTTCGACACACCTGGCGACGCGGACCGCAAGATCGGCCTGTTCCTCGGGCTGATCGCATGCGCGGGCGTCGCCGTGGGCGGCTACCTGACGATGCAGGAGACATCAGGGGGCGAGCGGTACTGAACCGAGGTTTGCGGGCAGGCGAGCTGGTCGGGGCCATCGGTGGCCTCGGCCTGCTCGTCGCCGGCTTTTTGCCCTGGTACTCCGCCCGAGGGGTGGACGTCACGGCGTGGCAGGCGTTCAGCGTCACCGACATCCTGCTCGCCGCCACCGCCGCTGTGGCCCTCTCCGTCGCGATCTGCGTCCTGTTCGGGATCTCAGTCAGCTATCCGGTCGCCGGATCCTCCGTCGCGACCGGCTTCGGCTTCGTGGCCGCGGTCGTGATCGTGATCCGCATGGTCAACCCTCCGGGAGCCGGGGATCCGAGTGTCGAGTTCGGCGCCTGGCTCGGGCTGGTCTCCGCGATCGCCATCACGATCGGGGGCTACATGGGGATGCAGCCGCTGAAATCTCCGAGGGCTGCCTCAGCCGCGTAGGGCGGCGCCGACGTCCCCCGCTACGTGGGTGGCGCAGGCGATGATGGTCATCATCGGGTTCACCCCGACCGAGGTGGGGAGCAGGCTCCCGTCGGCGATGTAGAGGCTCTCGACTCCGCGGACCGCGCCGCGCGGATCGCAGACGCTGGTGTCTGGGTCGGTCCCCATGCGAGCGCTGCTCATCGGGTGGAACGCCTCGAGCCGCAGGTCCGACGGCTTCAGTTGCATCGACTCGAATTCGGCCAGCTGCCCTCGCTTGATGATCGAGGTCGGACCGACGTTCGGATAGACCTCTGTCGCCCCGGCCGCGAAGTGGACCTCCGCAGCGCGGGCGATCCCGAACTGGATCGTCTGCGCCTCCTCCTCGAGCAGGCGGTAGGAGAGCCTCAGCGACCCGCTGGAGGTGAGCCCCACCCGGCCCTCGGAGCGGTCATGCAGGTGCACGCCGATCGAGGCGATGTTGCCGAAGTGGGCCACCCGCTCCGAGAAGTCGGCGCCGACTCCCGGCAGCCACTGGGCGCCGAAGGAGAGGGGGGTGAAGGTGGCCTCGAGGAGGATCCCCTGTGGCTGCCACTGATCGACGTAGTAGCTCTGCATCACGCCCTCCCAGCCGCGGACCTCCTCCTCATACCGGGCGCCGATCCAGGCGGCGGGATGGATGTGGAGGTGTCTGCCGAGGGCGGGGTGGTTGATCCCCGAGCGCTTCAGGAGCTCGGGGGTGCCGAAGGCTCCCCCGGCGCTGATCACGGCCTTGGCTCGGACCTGCCAGTCGCGGCCGGCCGGCGGGCGCCCGTCGCGTGAGAGCTCCTGCGGGCCGGTGGTGGGGAGGCCGGCTCGGCAGGCGAGCCCGGTTGCTCGCCCGTCCTCCGCGAGGATCCTCTGGACCTGCACCCCCGCCCGGACGCGGGCTCCCGCGGAGACCGCGCGAGGCAGGTAGGAGACGTGCGTCGCACGCTTGGCGTCGATCTGGCAGCCGAGGGGGCAGGAGCTGCACTGGACACAGCGGCCGGCGTTGCGGCTGATCGGCCCACCGCTCGCCCCGAGGGCGGCGGCCCCCTCGGCACAGAGCTGGCCGTTCCGTCCCAGAGTCTCGAGGTCGAGCGGCGTCACGGCCAGCATCTCCTCAGCAGCGACGTAGAGCGGGTCGAGGTCCCCCGCCCACTGGATTCCCTCAGCCTGCTGCCATTTCTCGAGCACCTCGGTGGGCGCTCGGAAGCAGGTTCCCGAATTGATCACCGTGGTCCCACCGACGGTGCGCCCGACCGGAATGGGGATGGCGGGCTTGCCCATGGCGATCGTCATTCCGCCGTCGCGGTAGAGCAGGGGCAGGCCCTCGAGCGGGTCGGTCGGATAGGTCGTCCTGTCGACGTACGGCCCGGACTCGAGCACCATCACGTCGAGTCCCGCCTCGGCCAGGATCGCCGCTGCGGCCGCCCCGCCGGCACCGGAGCCGACGATCGCGACGTCGCAGTCCTCGCCGGCGCCGCGTGGCTCGAGATCGCCGATGCCCGTCGAGGACGGCTCCGGGGCGCCCTCGGCCACTGCGCAGCGGGACTCGACGCCGACGGCGCGCCGCACGCGCTCATCGCGCGCCCACCCGACCATCGCGAGCAGCTTCGCCAGCAGGAGGAGGTCGCGATAGAGCGAGAAGCGTGAACCCTCCATCTTCGCCATGTACTCCGAGCGCGCCTCGGCGCTCATCCGGCTGAAGCGCCATGGGAAGGGGAGGAACTCGATCACCCGGAGCGCGAGGCGAACCACCTGCACCGTTCGGGCAGGCATGCGTGAGAGGAAGCGCGCGAGCGGCTCCGCCACGGGGACCTCGGTCCCCGCCGCCGGCAGACCGCCCTCACCAGGGGCGATTCCCTCCGCGATGGCTCGCAGAGTCCTGAGCTCGGCGGCCCGGAGCCCCGGCGGGCGCCTTCAGGGAGGGGCGGCTGGGGAGCCGACCCGGCCTGCCAGCGACCAGAGCAGCAGGGAAACGAAGACGAGCGAGCCGTCGACGATTCCGTTCAGCAGATAGGCGAAGACGTCGTCCTCGATGAAGAAGATCAGGGAGGTGATCGATGAGGCCGCCTTGCCGGCGGCGAGCGCGAGGATCATCGGCCGGTAGCGGACGACGTCGGTGGACGCGATCCAGGCCAGGAACGTGATCACCACCATGTAGGCGAAGCCGAGGGAGAGCCAGAGCCGTTCGTCGGTCTTCGGAGCGGGGGTGTGGAAGCCGAAGTGGTGGCCGAGCTCGGTGATCCGGTCGAGCGTCCCGTCGGGCCAGGCGATGAAGAAGAAGCCGGTGATCGCGAACCCGATCGCCAGCAGGCGCAGGTTCAGGACGACGAACCGCTCGGCTTTCTCCCCCGTCATCGAGCGGGGATCCTATGCCTATGATCCGGCGCATGATCGACCGGGAGCAGGTTCTGCACGTCGCCAAGCTGGCTCGGCTCAGGCTGACTGAACCCGAGGTGGAGCGCATGGCCACCGAGCTCTCGGGGATCCTCGAGCACGTCGAGCGGATCTCCCAGCTCGACCTCGATGGGGTCGAGCCGACCTCGCACGTCATCGCGCTCGAGAACGTCTTCCGGCCAGACGAGCCTCGGCCGAGCTGGGACCGTGACGAGGTGCTCGAGAGCGCCCCCGATCCCGCCTCCGGCGCCTTCCGAGTCCCCTCGCCCCAGGCGTAGATGGCGGGCGACCCGATCGATCTCACGGTCGCCGAGGCGGCCGAGTTGATCCGCTCCGGCGAGCTGTCGAGGGACGAGTACTTCGGCGCCTACCGGGAGGCTGCGGCCGGGGACTCCCTGAACGCCTTCCTCTGGACAGCCGACGAGCCGGAGGAGGCGGTCGAGGGCCCGCTGGGCGGGATTCCGGTCGCCGTCAAGGACATCTTCTGCACCGAGGGCATCCCGACCACGGCCGGCTCACGGATCCTCGAGGGCTACCGCCCTCCCTACACGTCGACCGCGGTCCGCAAGCTACGCGAGGCGGGGGCGCGCGTGCTCGGCAAGGCGAACATGGACGAGTTCGCGATGGGCTCCTCGAACGAGAACTCGGGCTATGGACCGGTCCTCAACCCCTGGGACAAGGGCCGCGTCCCGGGTGGCTCCTCTGGTGGCAGCGCCGCCGCGGTCGCGGGCCGCCTTGCACCCTGCGCGATCGGGACCGACACGGGCGGCTCGATTCGCCAGCCGGCGGCCCTCTGCGGGATCGTCGGCATGAAGCCCACCTACGGAGCCGTCTCGCGCTACGGGATGATCGCCTTCGCCTCTTCGCTCGACCAGTGCGGCCCCCTGACCAGGGACGTCACCGACGCCGCACTGGTCCTGGGGGCGGTCGAGGGACGCGACCCGTGCGACTCGACCTCGATCGGGATCGAGGGCGGGATCCAGCTGCCCAGCAGGGAGGACCTCAAGGGCCTCAGCTTCGGTATCCCCAAGGAGCTCGCCTCGGAGGCCGAGGGGATCGAGTCCGGGGTCAAGGAGGTCTTCGAGCGCACCGTCGCTCGGATCGAGGAACTCGGCGGTGAGGTCTCGGAGACCGAGCTGCCGCACGCTCCCCACGGCATCTCGGCCTACTACGTGCTCGCCCCGGCGGAGGCGTCCGCGAACCTGGCCCGCTTCGACGGCGTGCGCTACGGGATGCGGGTGGACGCCGCCGACCTCACCGAGATGTACGAGGAGACCCGCGCCAAGGGGTTCGGCGCCGAGGTGAAGCGCCGGATCATGCTCGGCACCTACGCGCTCTCCTCCGGCTACTACGACGCCTACTACGGCCGCGCCCAGCGGGTCCGCACCAAGATCGCCGAGGACTTCTCGAAGGCCTTCGAGCGCTTCGACTTCGTCGTCACCCCGACCTCGCCGACGGTGGCCTTCGAGCTGGGCTCGAAGACCGACGACCCGCTCGCGATGTATATGAACGACTACTGCACGGTTCCGATGCCGCTGGCCGGCATCCCCGCGATCTCGATTCCCGCGGGGGTCGCCGCGCCCGACGGCGGCGGCCCGGAGCTGCCCGTCGGGTTCCAGATCGCCGGCCCGGCGTTCAGCGACTCGGCGATGCTGGACGCCGCGCATGCCCTCGAGGTCGCGATCGGCTTCCGCGCGAATGGAGGGGCGCGTTGACCGAATACGAGGCGGTGATCGGCCTGGAGATCCACGTCCAGCTCTCCACCAAGACCAAGATGTTCTGCGGTTGCTCGCTGTCCTTCGGCGACGAGCCCAACTCTCACACCTGCCCCGTCTGCCTGGGGCACCCGGGGACCCTGCCGACGATGAACGAGCAGGCGATCCGCTACGCCCTGATGATCGCGGCGGCGCTCGAGTGCGAGGTCCCGGAGCGCTCGGAGTTCGCCCGGAAGAACTATTTCTATCCGGACCTGCCGAAGGGCTACCAGATCAGCCAGTACGACCAGCCGATCGCGGTCAACGGGAAGCTCGGCGACGTGCGCGTCCATCGTGCCCACCTCGAGGAGGACGCCGCCAAGCTGACGCACGTCGGCGAAAGCGGCCGGATTCACGGCTCGGGCGCCTCGCTCGTCGACTTCAACCGCGGCGGCACGCCCCTGGTCGAGATCGTCACCGAGCCGGACATCCGCTCGGCCGCGGAGGCCCGCGAGTGGGCACAGCTCCTCCGGGAGACGATCCGCCAGCTCGGGGTCTCCGACGTGAACATGGATGAGGGGAGCCTCCGTGTCGACGGCAACATCTCGATCCGTTCCGCTGGGTCTGAGGAGCTCGGGGTCAAGACCGAGCTCAAGAACATGAACAGCTTCCGTTTCCTGGAGCGCGGCATCGAGGCCGAGCTGGTCCGCCAGCGCGAGCTGGTCGAGAGCGGGGAGGAGGTCGTCCAGGAGACGCTGCATTTCCATCCCGAGGACGGATCCCTCACCTCGCTGCGCTCGAAGGAGTACGCGCACGACTACCGCTACTTCCCCGAGCCCGACCTGGTCCCGGTGGTTCCGACGGCGGCCATGCTGAAGGAGGCTCGCGAGTCGCTCCCGGAGCTGCCGGCGCACCGTCGCGAGCGCTACGTCAGCGAGGTCGGCCTGACCGAGGAGGCGGCGAGCACCCTCGCCTTCCACGAGGGATACGGGGAGTACTTCGAGCGTGCTCTGGCGGCCGGCGACGGCGCGACGGCGAAGTCGGTCGCCAACTGGGTCACCGGCGAGCTGGTGGCCGCGCTGCGCCAGGACGGCGATGAGGACGATCCCCTGGCGAGCAAGGCGACACCGGAATCGGTGGCGACGCTGGTCGGCATGGTCGAGGGAAAGACCATCTCCCACGGGGCCGGCAAGCAGGTTCTGGCCAAGCTAGTCACGGAGGGCGGCGATCCCGCCGAGATCGTGGAGCGCGAGGGGCTCGCCCAGATCTCGGACAGCTCCGAGCTGGAGGGCATCGTCGATCGGGCGATCGAGGCCGAGCCCGAAGCGGCCGAGCAGGTCCGCCAGGGGAACGACAAGGCCATCGGCAGGCTCGTCGGCGCCGTGATGAAGGAGTCGAAGGGCCGCGCCGACGGCGGCACCGTCACGAAGCTGATCAAGGAACGACTTTAGGCCTAAGCTCGGCAGATGGCCGGAGCGCCATATGTGTTCATCGCACTGCTGTTCGGGCTCGCAACCGGGTTCGTGGGCCGCGGCAAGGGCAGCTCGTTCTTCATCTGGTTCCTGGTCGGCACCGTGCTCCTGATCTTCGGCTTGATCGCGGCGATCCTCTACCGCTCCGAGCACGACGAGCCCGAGCGGCGCTGCCCGACCTGCAACAACGTCGTGAAGCTTCACGTCCAGGTCTGTCCGCGGTGCGGCACCGACCTCTATCTCCCGGATCCGGCCGAGGTCCGACCCGGACCGGCCCAGCGATCTACCTGAGCCAGGTCCTAACGATCGCATTCGCGAAGCCCAGGCCGTAGCGCGCCACCGCGGGCTTCTTCGAGTGGCCGTGGGTCCGCTTGGCGACGGTCACCGGCACCTCCTTCGCGGGCACCCCCCGCTTGATCGCCTCGATCATGAACTCGGAGGTGTGGAACTGCTCCTGACGGAGGACGAGTTGGGGGAGCACCGAGGTGCGAACCGCCCGGTAGCCGTTCGAGCAGTCGCTGACCTTGGTGCGGGTGATGAACGAGACCAGCTTGTTGAAGAAGACGATTCCCAGCTCGCGCGAGCGCGAGTTCGGGTCTGCCTCGCCGAGCACGCGCGATCCGTGGGCAACGTCCACCTCATCGTCGAGCACCGGCTTCACGAGCCGCTCCATCTCACTCGGGAGGTGCTGGCCGTCCGCGTCGATGGTCACCACGACGAGTGCGCCTGACTCCGCCATCAACCGGTATCCGGTGCGCAGAGCGGCGCCGCCACCCCGGTTGATCACGTGGCGGGCGACGATCGCCCCGGCTTTGGCGGCCGCCTCGCTGGTGTCGTCCCGCGAGCCGTCGTCGACGACGAGGACCGACGTCTGCTCGCCGCAGACCTCAGGAGGGATCTGACGGATCACGTCGCCGACGCTCTCCGCCTCGTTGTACGCCGGGATGACCACCGCGATCTTGTCCCGGAAGCGCTCGGGCAGCCTCGCCTGACGGAACTCCTCCCAGGCGAGGCCCTCGAGCAGCGCGGAGAGCTGCTGGTTCATGCGGGCGCTCTCGCTCAGCGCCCGCAGGACCAGGAAGAAGAGGATCACGATCGAGAAGACCGCGAGACCGAGGATCCGCCCGCCATTGCCCTGATTGAAGGCGAGCGCCGAGAGCAATCCGTTGAGCAGTTCGGTGCCCGAGACGATCAGGAGGGCCACCGACCCGAAGATCGCGAGCAGCACGGCGGCGTTGGAGAGCGAGCGGCGCCGCCAGACGGCGAAAGCGAAGAGCGCGACGGCCAGGACGAGCCCGACCGCGCGCAGGGCGGTGATCTCTTGCGGGAAGACCGAGGCGATGACGGGGGCGGTCAAGGCGGCGCCAGAATAGGGCCCCCAACCCCCTGCGTGCGGGCACGACGATGCGCCGTCCGGGGCGCTACTCTGCCCCGTCTCATGCGCGTCCTCATCCTCGGGGGCGACGGCTATCTCGGCTGGCCGACGGCGATGCGCTTCTCGGCCCGTGGCCATGAGGTCTCCGTCGTCGACAACTTCTCACGCCGCCGCTGGCACGAGCGCCACGGCACGGACTCCCTGACCCCGATCAGGCCGCTCGACGAGCGGATCGCCGCCTGGCATGAGGTCTCCGGGAACGAGATCCGCTCCTACGTGGGCGCGATCGAGGACGCCTCCTTCCTCGAGGAGGTGATCGTCGAGACCAAGCCTGAGGCCGTGATCCACTACGGCGAGCAGCCCTCGGCACCGTTCTCGATGGCGAACCGCGAGCAGGCGGTCGAGACGCAATACACGAACGTGATCGGCACGCTCAACCTGCTCTTCTTCCTCCGCGATCACGCCCCCGACTGCCACCTGGTGAAGCTGGGGACGATGGGCGAGTACGGCACGCCCAACATCGACATCGAGGAGGGTTACATCGAGATCGAGCACAAGGGGCGCAAGGACACGCTCCCCTTCCCGAAGCTGCCGGGCTCGCTCTACCACCTCTCGAAGGTCCACGACTCCCACAACATCCACTTCGCCTGCCGAGTCTGGGGCCTGCGCTCGACGGACCTGAACCAGGGCGTCGTCTACGGGATCGAGACGGACGAGACCGCGCAGGACGTGAGACTCGCCACGCGCTTCGACTACGACGAGTGGTTCGGCACGGTCCTGAACCGCTTCTGCGTTCAGGCGGTCGTCGGTCATCCGCTCACCGTCTACGGCAAGGGCGGCCAGACCCGCGGTTTCCTCAACATCCGCGACACCCTCCAGTGCGTCGAGCTGGCGGTCGAGAACCCAGCGGACGCCGGCGAGTTCCGCGTCTACAACCAGTTCACCGAGCAGTTCTCCGTCAGCGAGCTGGCCGAGCTGGTGCAGGCCGCCGCTGCCGAGGTCGGCTTCGAGATCGACATCGAGAACGTGGAGAACCCGCGCGTCGAGCTCGAGGAGCACTACTACAACCCGGTCCACACGAAGCTGCTGGACCTGGGCCTGAAGCCGAGCTACCTCGGCGACGAGCTGGTCCGCTCGATGCTGAAGACGATCGAGCGCCATCGCGACCGCGTGATCGACTCGGCAATCGACCCGCGAACGCAGTGGAATCCCGGCACGCCCGCCGGCGCGCGCTAGTCATCCTTCCGGATCGCCCAGGAACTCGGCCTTCCGGCGCAGCTCCGCATCGAGCACCGCGCCGACGCCGCGTATGACCATCATCCGCGCGAAGGTCGTGCGGGGCACTCCGTAGAGGTCGGCCGCCCGGGATAGCCGCTCGAAGTCGCGCGGCCTGAGCCTGACGCTCACCTGCGGATTTCCCCGGCCGCCCCACCCATCCCGGTTGAACCGGGTCTCACCGTCAACAAGACCGGGATCCTCGGCGAGCTGATCCGACTCGGGAAGCCAGATCGCCGGCTCTTGCTCCCGCTTCTTCCGCTCACGTTCCTTTGCGGCGGCCCGGGCATATGCCACGTAGGGATCCATCGGCTCATCGTCAGCTTGGGACTGTGGGTGGGGTGTCTCCCCGGAAGGCGGGGGCTCCTCGCTACCAGACTGGTAGCCGTCGCTGTAGCCGTCGGCGCTCCGCTGTCCGTCGCTACCGGGCTGGTAGCGATCGCTGGTGTCCTGTTGCTCCTCGCTACCGGATTGGTAGCCGTTGCCTCCCGCTCTGGGGGAGGCACCCGGGGTGGGTGCTCTCTCGGCTGCGTCATTCGTGTCGTCCATGGAGTGGACGCTTTCCAGAGCAGACGCACGAGTGGCATCGGGACTGGGACCGGTTCATTGCAGGGGAGAATCGATTCGCGCCCGAGCTAGGGGCTTGGCTACCATCGCCAAACGATGCGCGCCGCTGACGCAGTCATGGAAGCCCTCAAGGCCGAGGGTGTTGAGCACATCTTCGGGATACCCGGCGGCGCCAACCTGCCGATCTACGACGCGGTCCACGATGCGGACCTGGTTCACATCCAGGCGCGTCACGAGCAGGGGGCCGGTCACATGGCAGAGGGCTACGCGAAGGCCTCGGGCCGCGTCGGCGTCGCTTTCGCCACCTCCGGGCCCGGCGCCACCAACCTGATCACTCCGATCGCGGACGCGATCATGGACTCGGTCCCGACGGTCTTCATCACCGGGCAGGTCCGCACCGAGCTGATCGGCACCGACGGCTTCCAGGAGGCCGACGTCAACGGCATCACGATGCCGATCGTCAAGCACAGCTTCATGGTCCAGGACCCGCGCTACATCCCGGACTACATCCACGCGGCCTTCCACATCGCCTCGACCGGCAGGCCCGGGCCCGTCCTGGTCGACATCCCGCAGGACCTTTCCCGCGCGGACATCGAGTACGAGCCGCGCACCGACACGCCGAACCTGCCGGGCTACAAGCCCTCCACGGAGGGCAACATCAAGCAGATCCGGATCGCCGCCCGGGCGCTCGCCAACGCGCAGCGGCCGGTGATCTACGCCGGCGGCGGCGTGATCAACGGCAATGCCGCCGAGGAGCTCCGTGAGCTCTGCCTCGCCGGCAACTTCCCGGTGACCTGCACTCTGATGGGCTTGGGTGGCTTTCCCGCCAGCAACGAGCAGTGGCTCGGCATGCTCGGCATGCACGGCACGCGCACCGCCAACTACGCGATGGACAACGCCGACCTGATCGTCAACATCGGCGCCCGCTTCGACGACCGGATCACAGGCAAGCTCTCCGAGTTCGCCCCCCGGGCGAAGTTCGTCCACATCGACATCGACCCTGCCGAGATCTCCAAGAACGTCCCGGCGCACATCCCGATCGTCGGCGACGTCAAGGAGGTGCTCCCCAAGCTGGCCAAGGAGTACCGCGCCTCGCAGGCCGACGCCTCGCGCCTCGATCCTTGGTGGGAGCAGATCCGTGCCTGGCAGAAGGAGTACCCGCTCACCTACGAGGATTCGGCCGATGCCGAGATCAAGCCGCAGCAGATGGTCCAGGCCATGTTCGCGGCAACCGACGGCGACGCGATCATCACCTCGGACGTCGGCCAGCACCAGATGTGGGCCGCCCAGTACTACGGCTTCGACAAGCCCCGCCGCTGGATCAACTCCGGCGGCCTCGGCACGATGGGCTTCGGCCTGCCCAGCGCGATCGGCGCCAAGGTCGCCCAGCCCGACGACACGGTCGTCTGCCTGGCGGGCGACGGCAGCCTGATCATGACCTGCCAGGAGCTCGCCACGGCGGTCCGCCACCAGATCCCGGTCAAGGTCTTCCTGATGAACAACGGCTACTTCGGCATGGTCCGCCAGTGGCAGGAGCTCTTCTGGGACGGGCGCTACAGCTCCGTCGAGATGGGGCCGAGCCCGGACTGGGCGAAGCTGGCCGATGCATTCGGCGCCACGGGGATGCAGGTCGACGACAAGAGCGAGATCGAGGGGGCGATGCGCGACGCGCTCGCCACCGAGGGCCCGGTCCTGCTCGACGTCCGCGTCACCAAGGAAGAGAACTGCTACCCGATGATCCCCGCCGGCGCAGCCGCCCGGGACATGGTGGGCTGATGGAAGCCGGAACCCCGGATCTCATCAATCTCGACGACCTCGACGCCGCCGCCGGCGCGCTGACGGGCCGCAAGCACGTCCTCTCGATCATGGTCGAGAACCGGCCCGGAGTCCTCGCGCGGATCGCCGGCCTGTTCAGCCGGCGCGGCTTCAACATCGACACGCTCGCGGTCGGACCGACGGACGATCCGGAGGTCTCGCGAATCACCCTGACCGTGGACGGCGCCGTCCACCCGATCGACCAGGTGACCAAGCAGCTCCACAAGCTGGTCAACGTCATCAAGATCCGAGACATGGAGCCGGGCGAGACGATCGCCCGCGAGATGGCGCTGTTCAAGGTCTCCGCGCCGATCGAGAGCCGCGCGGAGATCATGCAGTTCGCCGAGATCTTCCGCGCCAAGATCGTGGATGTCTCCCGCCGCTCCCTGACCATCGAGGTCACCGGCAGCGCCGACAAGATCGAGGCCTTCGAGCGGATGATCCGCCCGCACGGCCTGATCGAGATGGTCCGCACGGGCGAGGTCGCGATCGCCCGTTCCAAGGCCGACAACTAAGGCCCGAGGCGTGAGCGTCGCTCTCGACGAGGGCTCGCTTCTCTCCCGGTTCGAGAGCGCTCTCTCCGGCGCGAGCGACGGCCGCCTGGTCTCGGCGACGATCGAGCTCGACGGTGCGGTCGATCCAATGGCGATCGCGGCCGGCTCGCGGCTTGCGACCGACCGCTGGTTCTGCTGGGAGCAGCCGGACCGAGGCTTCGCCCTCGCGGGGATCGGAACCGCCGCCGAGGTCCTGAGCAGGGGCCCGGACCGCTTCTCCGACCTGGCGGCGGGCTGTTCGAGGGTCGTACACGACCGCGAGTTCGATGAGCCCCCCGGGCTGCCCGCAGGGGCCGGGCCGGTGTGGTCGACCGGCCTCGCCTTCGATCCGAACGGCGGGACAGAGCCGATCTGGTCGTCTCTACCGCCCGCGCTCGCGGTGCTCCCGGAGGTGTCCATCGCCACCAGCGAGGGACGGAGCTTCCTGACGGTCTGCGCGATCGCGGGAGCGGATACGGACGTCGGGGGAAGACTCGCCTCGCTGAGAGCCGCCCCGCTGACCCCTCAGGATCCGCATCCGAGCGCCTCCACATCGGTCGCGGGCCGCCACCCGCCGGAGCGCTACGAGGAGATCGTGGCCATGGCGGTCGCGCGGATTCGCGACGGCGAAGTCGACAAGGTCGTGCTTGCTCGCGAGCTGACCGTCGAGGCACCAGCCGCGATCGACCCGACCACCAAGCTCGGCGCGCTCCGCGATCTCTTCCCGTCGTGCTTCTGCTTCTGCTTCGGGACTCCGCAGGCGGCATTCATCGGTGCGAGCCCGGAGCTGCTCGTTCGCCGCTCGGGCGCCGTCGCAGCCACGGTCGCGCTTGCGGGGACCAGCTCGCGCAGCGCCGATCCCGCCGTCGACGACCACCTGGGCGAGACGATGATGCGCAGTCCGAAGGTGCGCGAGGAGCACGGGATCGTCGTACGCCGGATCGAACGGACCCTCCGGCCGCACTCGGTCTGGGTCCACGCGGAGAGCGAGCCGTTCGTGGTCAAAATCGGGAACCTGCAGCATCTCGCCACCCCGATCCGCGCACAGCTCGCGGAGTCCCACAGCGCGATCGAGCTCGCCGGCTTCCTGCACCCGACGCCGGCGATCGGCGGCGAGCCCCGCGAACCTGCTCTGGAGCTGATCGACGAGCTCGAGGGGATCGACCGGGGCTGGTACACCGGCCCCGTCGGCTGGATGGACGTGGCCGAGGACGGCGAGTTCTGCGTCGGCCTGCGCTCCGCGCTCCTCCGCGACCGCGAGGCGCACTTGTTCGCCGGTTGCGGGATCGTCGCGGACTCGGATCCCGCCGCCGAGCTTCAGGAATCCGAGCTCAAGTTCGAGGCGCTGCTGCCGCTGCTAGCCGGCTGAGCTCCCGGTGGAGCTCCAGGTTTCGGGCACGGTCCGTGCGCACCACGATCAGCCGTGCGTCGCCGGCAAGGGATGCCTCCAGCTCCGCTGGATCCTTCGGAATCTCTGCGCTGAGGCCGAACAGGCGCCCCGCCTCGGCCGGATCGAGGCCGCTCGGAGTGCCGAGGAGCTGCTCGAACTCCTCCTCTGGCATCGCCTCGGCCTGCGGCAGGAAATGAAAGATGCCGCCGCCGGAGTTGTCGATCACGATCAGCCGCAGCTCGGGCGCGTGGCGAAGGGCCGCGAGCCCTCCGAGGTCATGGAAGAGCGCCAGGTCGCCGAGCACTGCCCAGGTACGGGCGCCGCTCCCGGCCGCGAGTCCCGCTGCGGTCGAGACCAGCCCGTCGATTCCGTTGGCTCCGCGATTTGCGGCGATGCGCACACCCTCGGGGCCCGGATGGAGGAAGGACTCGAGGTCGCGGACCGGCATGCTCGATGCGGCGAACACCGAGTCCCCGTCGCGGAGCACACGTCCAAGCGCCGCCCAGACACCCGGCTCGCTGAGCTCATCGAGATCCCCCAGACGGCTATCCACCGCCTCGCGCACCCTGGCGTCGGCCTCGAGCCAGCCCGAGGCGAACGGGGATCCCGCCACTGCGCTCGCACCAGGGCGCAGACGCGAGAGCCTCTCGCTCAGGGAGCGGGCGGTGACGGCCGGGTTCGCCCGCACGACGGTGTCTGCGCGGCGGGTCGGCTCCCGCCACTCGCCGGCGGGGTCGATGACGATCTGCTCGAGATCCTCGATCGCGGCGAGCCACTGGCGAAGCGGCTTGCTCGTGGGCAGATCACCGACGCGGACGATCAGCTCCGGCTCTAGGCCGGCGGGTCGGTCGCGGGCGATGTGGTCATAGGCCGAGACGACCAGGGAGCGGTCGTGCGGCCCACGGCGGAGGTGTGAGGTCGGCTCCGCGAGGATCGGATATCCAGCCGCGGCTGCGAGCGCGGTGACTGGCTCGGCGATCCCCGAATCCCGCTGGCGGCCGGCGACGATCAGGCCCCTGGGTGCCGATTCGATTCGCTCCGCGAGCCGGTCGAGCAGCAACTCCGGCGCCCTCGAGGGTCCCACCGAGACCTCGTTGAGAGGAGCGTCACCGCGACCCTCCAGCGCCAGCGGATCGACCGCGGTCACGGCGCCCGCCTCCGGGACGGGAGCCAGCGGCTCTCGCCACGGCACGTTCAGCTGGACCGGTCCGGGGCGAGGATCGCCGACGGCGGTGGCGTACGCGCGGCAGGCGACCGCGCGGAAGTGGAGCAGCCCGTCGTCGTCGGCCTCGTGGGTGCCGACCTCGCAGAACCAGCGCACGGCGTCGCCGTACAGCTTCAGCTGGTCAATCGTCTGCCCGGCGCCGATGTCGCGCAGCTCCGGCGGGCGATCGGCCGTCAGCACGATCATCGGCACCCCGGCCTCGTCCGCCTCGACCACCGCGGGGTGGAGGTTGGCCGCGGCCGATCCCGAGGTGCACAGGACCACCGCCGGCCGACCCGTCGCCAGGGCGGTCCCGAGGGCGAAGAATCCGGCGCTGCGCTCGTCGAGGATCACGGACACCTCGATCCCCGCCTCGCGCCAGAGCGCCACGGCTAGCGGAGTCGAGCGGGATCCGGGCGAGATCACGGCACGCTCAACACCTGATCGGGCGAGCTCCTCGGCCATCGCGGAGGCGAGGGCAGTGTTGCGGTTGGTCGGATCCACCGGTCAACCGTAGATCAGTCGAGGCGCCGCGCCGCAAGCGCGTCTTCGTCCAGCTCCACCCCCAGCCCGGGGGTTTCGCGGACGATCAACTCGTCGCGCTCGGCGGCGACACCGTTCCCGATCGACATCGAGAAGAGCCGCTCGGTTGCCAACCCGTGCGCGACCCCGGCATCTCCGCCATTCGCCCGCAGGGCCTGGACGGCGTGCGCGCCAGCCGCGATGCCGACCGGTCCCTCGAGCGCGCTGGAGAGATAGGAGGGCATCACCTCGGCGATCTCGAGGGCCGCGCCGAGCCCTCCGACTTTCGCGACCTTGACGGCCGCGACCTGGCAGGCGCCGAGCTCACGGGCCCGGCGTGCGTCGAATGCCGAAACGAGGCTTTCATCCGCCGCGATCTTCACGTTCACGCGCCGGTGCAGCTCGACCATCTGCTCGAAGGTGCCGACGGGCTGCTCGGCCAGCTCGATGCCGTGCTGCGCGAGGGCCGCCAGCCGATCCGCCGCGTCGTCGACGCTCCACGCGCCGTTCGCGTCAACCCGGATGACCGCGCTCGGGCCCAGCGTCTGGCGAACGGTTGCCACCTGCGTGACATCGCCCGCGAGCCCGACTTTGAGCTTGAAGGTCCGGAATCCCTGCGCGGCCCACTCCTCGGCCAGCTTTCGGGTCGCCGCCGGGTTGGCCGCGGGGAGCGTGGCGTTGCAGACAACCGGCGCGGCCTCGGAGGCGCCCAGCAGGCGCCAGACCGGCTCTCCGGTAGCGCGCCCGATCAGATCATGGACCGCGATGTCGACCGCTGCGAGGGCCTCCGCGGAGGCGCCTCGATTGCGGCAGCGAGCGATCGCCGACCAGATCCGCGCCGGGTCGATACCGCCGTCGAGCAGCGCTGGCCAGCAGCGGTCCCGGATCTCGGCGAGGATCGCCTCGATCCCGGTGCCGCCGCGAAGAGAGAGGGCGGCGGTCTCGCCCAGGCCCTCGAGCCCCTCGCCGCGAATCCGCACCAGAATCAGCCTGCGCTCGGTCAACTCCCCGCGCGCCGTCACGTAGGGCTCGCGAAACGGAAGCGAGTAGGGGATGGCCTCCAGCTCTTCGAGCTGCACCAGCTGCATGTGGCGACTCTACGCAGCGATGAGCAGCCCGGCGGAGACCGTCAGGCTGAAGACGCCGAGCAGGGCGCCGGTTCCGGCCAGGGCGCCGTTCAGGGCCGGGCCGTCGGTGCGGTGCAGCACCGCCCGGGTGGGCTTGATCGCCATCGGCGCAGAGAGAAGGCCGAGCAGCGCCCACCAGCCACCCCCGTGGCTGACCACGGTCCCGAGCAGGCACGCGTAGGCGGCGACGATCAGCCCGAGGTAGAGACTCCGCGC
This sequence comes from uncultured Solirubrobacterales bacterium, assembly GCA_963743575.1. GTDB lineage: Bacteria > Actinomycetota > Thermoleophilia > Solirubrobacterales > 70-9 > DASUPK01. The sequence goes on from CAVUQC010000002.1 coordinate 224,465, forward strand.
CCCCTGCCGTCCCAGCCGCACCGCGAGTGTGTGCTTTCCGGCGCGGCGGTCCGTGTCTATGTCGCGGACGTTGTTGACCACCAGGATCGCCGTCGCCAGGAACCCGACTGCGACCGAGAGCCCGAAAGGCAGCCAGTCGAGCTGCTCGAGCTGGACGTAGTAGGACCCGTTCACGGCCACCAGGCCGAAGAAGAGGAAGACGAAGAACTCGCCGAGGCCCGCGTACCCGTACGGCCGAGGGCCGCCGGTGTAGAGGACGCCGGCGGCGATCGAGGCGAGGCCGACGGCGATGATCACCCAGCCGGCCACCGTGGCGAGATAGATGCCGGCCACGATCGCGACGCCGAAGGCCAGCCAGGTCGCGATCAGGACGCTCCGCGGCGCCACCAGCCCGGCGGAGGTGACGCGCACCGGCCCAAGCCGGTCAACCGTGTCGGCGCCCCGCTTCGCATCGGAGTAGTCGTTGGCGAGGTTGGTCCCGATCTGGATGAAGATCGAGCCGATCAGGGCCGCGATGAAGGCGCCCACTCGACGCAGGTCGCCGTGATGCTCGATCGCGGCGGCGGTGCCGACCAGCACGGGCGCGATTGCCGCGGGCAGCGTCCGCGGACGCGCCGCCATCAGCCAGATCCTCACCCGCTTCCCCTAAGGCCTCTTCGGGTACTTGGAGAAATCTGGGCTGCGTCCCTCTTGGTAGGCGTTGCGGCCCTCCTGGCCCTCCTCCGTCATGTAGAAGAGCAGCGTCGCGTCGTGGGAAAGCTGCTGGATGCCGGTGACGCCGTCCTCGATCGCGTTGAAGCTGGACTTCAGCAGCCGCAGTGAGAGGGGGGAGAGGGCTGCCATCTCGCGGCACCAAGCCACGGTCTCGCGCTCGACGTCGGCGAGCGGGAAGACAGCGTTGACGAGTCCCATGTCGATCGCCTCCTGCGCGTCGTAGAGCCGGGAGAGGAACCAGATCTCCTTCGCCTTCTTGACGCCGACGTTCCGCTCCAGGAGAGAGGCCCCGAAGCCGCCGTCGAAGCTCCCGACGCGCGGCCCGGTCTGCCCGAAGACGGCGTTGGCGGCTGCGATGGTCAGGTCGCAGACCAGGTGGAGGATGTGCCCGCCCCCGACGGCGTAGCCCTTGACCATCGCCACGACCGGCTTCGGGAGCCGGCGGATCTGCACGTGGAGGTCGCCGACGTCGAGCCGGCCGACTCCCTGCTCCGCGACCTCGTCATCCCCGATGTAGCCGTCATCCCCCCGAATCCTCTGATCGCCGCCCGAGCAGAAGGCCTCGTCGCCCGCGCCGGTGAAGATGATTGCGGCGACTCCGGTGTCGTCGCGGGCCCGGGTGAAGGCGTCGCGGAGCTCGGCGAGCGTCGGGGGGCGGAAGGCGTTGTGAACCTCCGGCCGATTGATCGAGATCTTCGCGATCGCGTCGCCGCGCTCATAGAGGATGTCCTCGTAGTCGCCCTCGGCGTTCCACTCGATCGGGGCGTAGAGCTGTTCCTCCGGCGGGGCGTCCTTGTGGCGTCGTGGCACGGCGGCAACGATAGCCAGGCGCGAATTTCTTAGGCTGTCGGACGTGAAGCTCGACAACTGGCTAGCGCAGCGGGCGCAGAGCTGTCCCGAGCGGACGGCGCTGGTCACGGAGGCGTCCAGCGTGACCTACGCCGAGCTCGAGGCCGAGACGACCTGGGTCGCCCGGCGGCTCGCCGCGTTCGGGGTCAGGCGGGAGGGCCTGGCGGCCCTGACGATGCACCCGCGCCGGGAGGAGGTGGTGCTGCTCCATGCCCTGATGAAGCTGGGCGCCGTGGCGCTCCCCCTCAGCCCGCAGCTGACCGACGCGGAACGGGCCGCTGTGCTGACGGAGCAGCGCCCGGCGCTCGACCTGAACGACGCCGCGGAGCTGACTCAGACCGAGGCTGACCTGCCCCTGCTGGGCGAGCACGACATGGACGACCTGCAGTGCCGGATCCTCACCAGCGGCACCTCCGGGACGCCCCGCCCGGTCGACCTCACCTACGGGAACTTCCTCTTCAGCGCCGTTGGCTCCGCTTTCAACATCGGCGTCGAGCCCGAGGACCGCTGGCTCTGCTGCCTGCCACTCAGCCACGTCGCCGGTCTGTCGATCATCCTGCGCTCCGTCATCTACGGGACGACGGCGGTGCTGATGGACGGCTTCGACACCGAGAAGGTCGCGAGCACGCTGGTCAGCGGCGACATCAGCGTTCTCTCGCTCGTCCCCACCCAGCTGATCAGGCTGCTCGAAGCCGGCGCCGACCTCTCGGCTCCGCGGGCGATCCTGATCGGCGGCGGCCCGGTTCCCGAGGAGGCTCTGCGGAAGGCGCTCGTCCAGGGCGCCACCGTCGTGCAGACCTACGGGATGACCGAGACCTGCTCGCAGGTGACGACCCTCGCCCCGGCGGACGCCGAGCGCAAGGTGGGCTCCGCGGGGCGCCCGCTGCTCACCTCGCACGTCCGGATCGAGGACGGCGAGATCCTGGTTCAGGGACCGACGGTCTCCCGGCGCGCCATCGACCCGGACGGGTGGCTCCACACCGGCGACCTTGGGCGCATCGACGAGGAGGGGTTCCTCCACGTCACGGGGCGACGCAGTGAGGTGATCGTGACGGGTGGGGAGAACGTGATGCCCGCCGAGGTCGAGGCCGTTCTGGTCACGCACCCCGCGGTAGCGGACGCCGCGGTCGTCGGGCGCCCCGACCCCGAGTGGCAGGAGGCGGTCTGCGCACTCGTCGTCCTGGCCAATGGGGCGGAGGCCGGAGAGGCGGCCCTCCGGGACCACTGCGCGTCCTCCCTGGCCGGTTTCAAGGTGCCCAAGCAGGTCGATTTCGTGTCCAGCCTCCCGCGGACCGCCTCCGGCAAGCTCTTGCGCGGGCAGTTGCCGGAGCCCGCCGGTCGCTAGCATCCGCCGCCGCATGGCAGCCGCCGACGAGGTTCTCTACGACAAGGACGCCGACCTCTCCCTCCTGGACGGGAAGACGGTCGCGATCCTCGGCTACGGCTCCCAGGGCCACGCGCATGCGCTCAACCTGAAGGACTCCGGCGTCAGAGTCGTCGTCGGTCTCCGACCGGACTCCGCGAGCCGCGCCGAGGCCGAGGGGGAGGGCCTCGAGGTGATGGACGTCGCGGACGCCGCCAGCGCCGGCGACATCGTGATGATCCTGCTGCCCGACGAGAAGCAGGCTCAGATCTGGCGCGAGGAGATCTCGGATGGGATCGCCGACGGCAACCTGCTGATGTTCGCCCACGGCTTCGCCATCCGCTTCGGCCAGATCGATCCTCCCCCCGGCGTCGACGTCGGCATGGTCGCCCCCAAGGGGCCCGGACACCTGGTCCGCCGCGAGTTCGTCGACGGCGCCGGCGTGCCCTGTCTGATGGCGGTGCACCAGGATGCGACCGGCACGGCCCACGACCTCGTCCTCGCCTACGCGAGCGGGATCGGCGGCGGCCGCGCGGGGATCATCGAGACCACCATCAAGGACGAGGCGGAGACCGACCTCTTCGGCGAGCAGGCGGTTCTCTGCGGCGGCGCCACGGAGCTCGTCCAGGCCGGCTTCGAGACCCTGGTCGAGGCCGGGTACGACCCGCGCCTCGCCTACTTCGAGTGCCTGCACGAGCTCAAGCTGATCGTTGACCTCATGTACGAGCACGGCATCCAGGGCATGCGCCACTCGATCTCGAACACCGCAGAGTACGGCGACATGACCCGCGGCCCCAAGGTCATCACCGAGGAGACGCGCGAGGCTATGAGGAAGATCCTCGCCGACATCCAGTCGGGCGAGTTCGCCAAGGAGTGGATCGCCGAGAACGAGGCGGGCCAGGAGAACTTCCAGCGCATGCGCGAAGAGGCCGCCGGCTCGCAGGTGGAGCGGGTCGGCAAGAGCCTCCGCTCGATGATGCCCTGGATCGAGGACTGACCGGAGGCTCTTACCGCCCGCTGTTAGGTGGGGCTGCTCAGACGGGGTTGGGTGCCGGGACTCCCGCCACTGGCGGCGGCCCGTACTTGTTCTCACCCGGATCGCTCTGCCGCAGGTAGAAGACCAGCAGCACGATGAACCCGATGATCGGAATCAGGCCGATCAGAATCCACCAGCCGCTGTGGTCGGTGTCGTGGAGCCGTCGGATCGCCACCGAGATGTTCGGCAACAACAGCGCGAGCGCCGCGAGCCCGTTCACGACGCCCCAGGTGCCGAGGATCGCGTCGATGATGTTGGCGCCGATCGCCACCAGCACGCCGAACAGGAACCACCACCAGAACGCCGGTCTTCCGGCCCTCCCGTCGAACTTCGTGTAGTGATCGAAGCCATCCTTCACCGCTTCGCTGAAGGTCATTCTCTTCTCCCTCTCTTTTGCGACCGGGCGACAGGGGATTGCGCCCGATTCCGGACACACGCTAGATGGTTGGGCGGCGGCTGACTAAAACCCTGGCCCGCGAGGGCTCGTCTCCCCCTCGGGAGCGTGGGCGTCGCGCCCCACGTAGCCGGATTCGGCGCCGACGATCAGGTACTGCGCGTCCTCGGCCTCGCTCAGGTTGCGGACCGAGCGCACCGTCGCAGCATCCACCCGCGCGGCACCGCCCTCGCGGAGCTCGGCCTTGGCCCCGTCGCCGAAGGTCATCTCGATCGCCCCCCGGTGGACGAAATAGAGTTCCTGCTGGCGCTCGTGGTAGTGCCCGCCGGTGGCGTAGCCCGGGGGAATCGTGATCACGTTGACGCCGAACTCGGTGACGTCCAGCTCCTGCCGGAGCTTGCGGAACCCGTAGCCCTCGCCCATCGAGTCGAGGTCCGGGGCGACGGCCCAGCCGTCACCCCGGGTCACCTCGGACATTTCTAGCTCTTGCGGCTGGCGGCTTCGCTGCTGATCTCGCCGGCCGGCGCCGCGCCGCCCTCCTCGTAGGAGAAGGGCGGCCAGTCCTCCGTGATCAGGAGGAAGTAGCCGCCTCCTCTGGTCAGGTAGGCCATCGCGGAGCGCATCGGGTTGAACAGCCCGTCGCCGAGCTTGCCCGTGAAGAGGATCGCGAACCAGGCGACGATCGAGACGACGTAGAGGATGATCGACTGGACGAACGCCAGCAGCATCACCGGGATTCCGATGATCAGGCGGAAACCGGTCTTTACGCGGCTGTACTCAGCCAGCGGAGGCGGCACGCCGATCCGCACGGGGTACCCCGCTGCGTCCTCCCCGCCGAACGGGGGAAACTCATCCGTGAGCAGATAGAGGAAGCTGTTCGTCCGGCTCGACATCCGGAGGTATCCCGCGACGAAGTTGTAGAGGCCCTCCGGGTACTTGCCGGTGAAGACGATCGCGAACCAGGCGATGATCGCCGCTATCTCGGCCACCAGGCCGTAGATGTAGGCCACGATCAGCCACGGGATGGCGACGATGTAGCGGAAGAACGTGGTGAGCCGGTTCCTGCCTTCCAGAGCCGGATTCGCCTCATAGCTGATGGGGTACATGTCTCTCTCCAGGTCGAGGTCTTGGGGGATTGCGCGCCCCCGGCTGAGCCGGCCCCAACGGACGCGCGGCCACACTATCCGACGAAACGGAGGGCAGTCCAGCAGCACGGGTAGTTACCCTCCGCGTCCGCCGATGACACGAACAATCGTTGAGATCCCCGCTTCCATCAGGCCCGCCGACGCCAGATTCGGCTGTGGGCCCTCGAAGGTCAGGCCCGAGGCCCTGGCCAAATTGGCCGGTCTGAACGACGTGATGGGGACCTCCCACCGGCAGAAGCCGGTCAAGGATCTCGTCGCCCGCATCCGCACCGGGCTCGAAGAGCTGTTCGCTCTGCCCGACGGCTACGAGGTCGCCCTGGGGAACGGCGGGACGACCGCCTTCTGGGACGCCGCGGCCACCTGCCTGATCCGCGAGCGCGCTCTGCACCTGACCTACGGCGAGTTCTCCTCCAAATTCGCCAAGGCGACGGCCGGGGCGCCCTTCCTGGCCGATCCGATCATCGTCGATGCAGAGCCCGGCGACGCGCCGGCGCCGGTCGCGGATCCCGCTGCCGACGCCATCGCGTGGGCGCAGAACGAAACGTCCACCGGCGTCATGGTCCCGGCGGAGCGGCCGGATGGTGCTGGGGACAGCCTGGTCCTGATCGACGCCACCTCGGGCGCCGGCGGACTGCCTGCCGACATCGCCGAGACCGACGTCTACTACTTCGCTCCGCAGAAGGCCTTCGCCTCGGACGGCGGCCTCTGGCTGGCGGTCCTGAGCCCTGCCGCGGTCGCCCGGATCGAGGAGCTCGACGGAGCGGATGACCGCTGGCAGCCCGCCTTCCTCTCGCTCGGCACCGCGCTCGAGAACTCGCGCAAGGATCAGACCTACAACACGCCGGCGGTCGCGACCCTCTTCCTGCTCGCCGACCAGATCAAGTGGCTGCTCGATGGCGGCGGGCTCGACTTCGGAGTGTCACGGAGCCGCGCCTCGTCCGGGCATCTCTACGGCTGGGCCGAGGCATCGGACGCCGCCTCTCCGTTCGTGGCCGACCCGGCGAAGCGCTCGCTGGTGGTAGGGACGATCGACTTCGCCGAGGACATAGACGCCGGCGCGCTGGCGAGCACCCTGCGTGCCAACGGCATAGTCGACGTCGAGCCCTATCGGAAGCTGGGCCGTAACCAGCTACGCGTGGGCATGTTCCCGGCGGTCGACCCGGGCGACGTCGAGGCTCTGACCGCCTGCATCGACTGGGTCCTCGAGAACGCGGAGGACGTGCGCCGGTGAAGGTCCTCGTCAAGGAGAAGATCGCCGACACCGGCGTCCAGCTCCTCCAGGAGCAGTTCGAGGTCGAGCTCGGCCTGGACTGGGACGGCGACGAGCTCGAGAAGCGGATCGGCGAATTCGACGGAATCCTGATCCGCTCGGCCACCAAGCTCACGCCCGACCTGATCGAGCGCGGCGAGCGGCTCAAGGTGATCGGCCGGGCGGGCACCGGCGTGGACAACGTCGACATCGAGGCCGCCACCAAGCGCGGCATCATCGTCGCCAACGCTCCAGAGGCGAACTCGATCGCCGCCGCGGAGCACACCCTCGCGCTGATGCTGGCGCTGTGCCGGAACATCCCTCAGGCTCACGCCTCGCTTGCGGCCGGCAGATGGGACCGCTCGAGCTTCAAGGGAACTGAGCTGTACGGCAAGACGCTCGGGGTGCTCGGCTTCGGCCGGATCGGCCAGCTGGTCACGGCGCGTGCGCAGGCCTTCGACATGCAGGTCGTCGCCTACGACAAGTTCGTCACCGCGGAACGATTCCGGGAGTTGGGAGTGGATGGGGTGGAGGACCCCGCCGAGCTGTACGCGCGCTCCGACTTCATCACGCTCCATCTGCCGAAGACGCCCGAGACGGTCAACTTCATCGACGCAGCGGCCGTCGAGCGGATGCGCGACGGCGCCCGCATCGTGAACTGCGCGCGCGGGGAATTGATCGACCTCGACGCTCTCGTGGCCGGCCTCGAATCCGGCCCGCTCGCGGGCGCCGCGCTCGACGTCTTCCCGGAGGAGCCTTTCAGCGGCCACCCGATCCTCGAGCGCGACGACGTGGTCGTCACCCCTCACCTCGGCGCCTCGACTGCCGAGGCTCAGGACCGTGCCGGCGTGGTCACCGCCGAGCAGGTGACCGCGGCGCTGACGGGGGGCGTCGTCACCACGGCGGTCAACATCGCCGCCGTGCGGCCCGAGGTGATGGAGCAGCTCGCGCCCTTCGTCCCGCTCTGCGAGAAGCTCGGCCGGCTGACGCAGGCGCTCGCCGGCGGAGCGCCGGACCGCGTGGAGGTCGAGTTCCGCGGGCGGCTGGCCGACCAGGACACCCGCATCCTCAGCATCGCCACCCTGGTCGGGATCCTCTCCGGGCACACCGAGGAGCCGGTCAACCTCGTCAACGGGCCGCACATGGCCGAGGAGCGGGGCATCGAGCTGACCGAGACCCGCGACGCCTCCTCGGCCGACTTCACCGAGCTCGTCGTCGTTCGCCTGCATACGGGCGAGGATGCCGTCGAGGTGGCCGGGACGGGGGTCGGGCCGCGCAACATCCCGTACCTGGCGCGGGTCTGGGGCGAGGACTTCTACCTGCCCTTCGCCGAGCATCTCGCGATCTTCCGCTACACCGACCAGCCCGGCATGATCGGCCGGGTGGGCACGATCTTCGGCGATCAGGGCGTCAACATCGTCTCGGCCGCGGTCGGCGCGCAGCCCGACGGCGAGACCGCTGTGATGGCGTTGACCACCGACGCTCCGGTCAATCCCGCCACGATCGAGAAGATCCTGGAGCTGGAGGGGTTCTCCGTGGGTCGCGCGGTCTCGCTGTAGGCAATAGGGTCCGCCCATGAGGGCGGTTGTGATCACGGAGCACGGAGGCCCGGAGGTGCTCAGGGTTCAGGAGAAGCCCGACCCCCCGGTGGGTGCGGGCGAGGTGCGCATCGCCGTCAAGGCGGCAGGGATCAACTTCGCCGACACGATGGCCCGGGTCGGCCTCTACCCCGAGGCGCCCAAGCCGCCCTGCGTGGTCGGCTATGAGGTCGCCGGCGACGTCGAATCCGTCGGGGACGGAGTCGAGGACGTCAAGGCCGGGGACAAGGTGATGGCCGGCACGCGGTTCGGCGGTCAGGCCTCGATGGTCACGGTCCCGGCCGACCAGGCACTGCCGCTGCCCGACGGTTGGAGCTACGAGCAGGGTGCTGCGTTCCCGGTCAACTATGCGACCTCCTACGTCGCGCTCGTGATGATGGGCGGCCTGCGTGAGGGCGAGCGCGTCCTGATTCACGCCGCCGCGGGCGGGGTAGGGATCTCTGCGATCCAGGTCGCCCGATCCCGCAACGCGGAGATCTTCGGCACCGCCTCCGCGTCCAAGCACGACGCGATTCGCGAACAGGGCGTCACGCATGCGATCGACTACCGCACTCAGGACTTCGAGCAGGAGATCCGGCGGATCACGGGCGGGGAGGGCATCGACCTGGTCATGGACGCGACGGGACCGACGAACTTCCGGAAGGACTATCGCCTGCTCCGTGAGGGGGGCCGCCTCGTCATGTACGGACTCTCCGAGGCCTCGACGGAGACCGGGCGCGACATGAAGAAGCTGTTCAGCAGCCTCGCCCGCATGCCGTTCGCCACGGTGCCCTGGTGGAAGAGCCTGCAGCTGATGAGCGAGAACAAGGGCGTCTTCGGCCTCAACATGCTCGCCTGGCAGGACCGTGAGGGACTCGACAGGGTGCTGGAGGCGATCAACAGGGAGCTCGAGGACGGCACGCTCTCGATTGACCCCGTGGTCGCCGAGGCCTTCCCGTTCGACCGAGCCGGCGACGCCCACCGCTTCATCGGCGAGCGGAAGAACATCGGCAAGGTAGTGCTCGTTCCGTAGCGGCTCGCAGGCCGCTCTGATCGGCCCGAAGCCGGGTTACGATCGAAGAGATGAAGCTAGGGAGCAAGGCATTCGGCCCTCTGTGCGTGCTCGCGGCCACCATGGTCGCGGTGCCCGCGGCAGCCTCCGCACACCCGGGACTGCAGGATACGGTTCGGACCATGCACGGCCACGGCGCGAGCGCCTCGGCGTCGATCAACGTGCTCACCCTGAACGATCAGCGCCACATCGACAACCGAATCTCGGCCTACATCTCCTCGGACGGGCGTCTCGTCCTGTCCGCCCCGGAGGGCCTCGGGGACCCGGACGGAGCCGCCGCCAACTGCAGGCTCGACAACGCGAACAGCGGCGAAACAAGCGCGCCCCAGGTGAGCTGCGCGCCGGGCTACATCGGGGCGATCGTCGGCGACCTCGGTGGCGGCAGGGACACCTTCGCTGCCGATGCCGGTCTGGGCGTGATGGTCGGCGGCGTGATCGACGGACAGGCGCGCCCGCTGCTCGGGGGATCGGGGCGCGACCGGCTGGTGGGCGGGGCGGCCCCGGATCTGCTGATCGGCGGCGGCGGTGCCGATTCGGTCATCGGCGGGCCGGGCAACGACACGCTCGTCGGAGGCTCAGGCAACGACAAGCTGGTCGGCGGCGGCGGCCGGGACCGCTGCAAGGGAGCGGGGGGAACCGACACCGCCAAGGGCTGTGAGGTGACTCGCGGGGTTCCGTAGTTGGCCGGCGGTAGCGTTCCGGCCGTGTTGACCATGGCCACCCTCGGCAGCGCGTACCAGCACGGGATCGTCGATCCGGGCCGCCAGCCGCACTTCCTGTTCTTCGTCTCATTCCTCGTCACCTTCGGGTTCATCCGCACCAGCGCCCACATGATCCGGGCACAGGTGAGTTGGTGGCCGGGCAACGTCGAGGTCGGCGGGACGCACATCCATCACCTCGTCTGGGGGATCCTGCTGCTGCTGATCTGCGGCTACGTCGCGGTCGCGATCGCTCCGGACAGTCCCTGGCGGGAGATCATCGCCGTCTTCTTCGGCATCGGGACTGGCCTCACCCTCGACGAGTTCGCCCTCTGGCTCAACCTGAAGGACGTCTACTGGGAAAAGCAGGGCCGCGCCTCAATCGATGCGGTCGTGATCGCCGCCGCCGTTTCCGGACTGCTGCTGATCAGCCTGCGGGGCTGGATCGACGTGACCACGAAGGTCGAGGATGAGGTCCAGGCGATCGTCGGGAGCGTCGGCGTGGCCGGGGTGATCCTCGCGCTCATCAACGCCGCCAAGGAGAAGTTCGGGATGGCGATCTGGAGCATCGTGCTTCCGATTGTCGGCGTGCCGAGCGTGTTCCGCCTCGCCAAGCCGCACTCGGTCTGGGCCAAGCTGTTCTACCGCCACGACAAGAAACGGCGCTCTGAGGAGCGCTTCGCCGGCGACCGCGGCAAGCCGTTCTGGAAGCGCGGGGGAGAGCTACTTACCCGGCTCCGACTCCGCCGCCCCATCGCCGGATCCTGAGAAGACGAGCTCGTCGATCACCACTCCGAGGGAGGCTGCGGTCGGGATCGCCAGCAAGGCGCCCAGGATGCCGGCGAGGTTCGCCCCGACGATCACCGCGACGATCGCCACGGCCGGGTTCACCTTCAGGGCGCCGCCCTTGTAGAGGAGCGGCTGGATCACCCGGTCCTGGAGCTGCTGGTAGACGAGGAAGATGATCAGCCAGACGATCGCGTCGCCCGGCCCGCCGTCGATCATCAGCACCGCGAAGACCGAGAACCCTCCGACCGTGAGGCCGATCAGGGGAATCAGGTCGAGGAAGGCGACGAGCACCGCGAGCGGCACCGCGAGGTGAAAGCCCTCCGCCTGGAGAAAGGCCCAGGTAAGGAAGCCGGCCGCAATCGCCAGCAGCAGGTTGACGCTCACGTAGGCCTTGACCACCTCGGCGACCCGGGTTGCGATCCGGCGCGCACGGTCCCGCTGGAGCTCCGGCAGGCGGCCGGTCCCGCGCTGGACCATGCCTCTTCCGTCCAGCAGGAGGAAGAAGGTCAGGGCGATGATCGTGATGGCCGCCAGCAGGTGCTCGAGGATGCTGACGGTGAACGAGCCGATCGTGCTCGCCCCACTCGAGAGGTGGGAGGGCAGGGTGGCGGCCTCCTGGCTCAGCTTCGCGGTGATGTGGTACTTGTCGTTGAGATCCTGGAAGTGCTGGTTGTTGTTCGCCCAGGTCTCGAAGTCGTGGACGTAGCGCGGCAGCTTGTGCGCAAGTCCCTCGATGTCGTGCACGATCGGTGGGAAGACCTGAAGGATGAGGAAGACCAGCGCGGCGAGGGCGACGATGTAGACCAGCAGGATCGCGAGGACGCGGGGCATCTTGCCGTCCCGAGGCCAGGCCCTCTGCACCAGGCCCACCGCGGGGTCGAGGGCGAGGGCGAGGAAGACCGCCGCGGCCACCCATTGGAGGGTGGTGCGGGTGTGGAGCAGCGCGATGGCGAGGAGGACGGCGACGCCGGCCCAGAAGAGCGCCACCAAGACGATCTTCGCGACCGCCCGCGCCTGAATCTGGTCCGCGCGCATCGAGGTGAAGCTAGTGAGCGTCCCGGACCAATAAATCTCTCGACCCGCTCAGCCCGCTGCGCTACTCTGCCCTGACTTCGATGACGCACCGGCTCGACAGCCTCGCGCTTCTCCTTCTCCTCCCCCTCCGGGGGGAATAGCGCTGGGCGGCGCGTCAGCCGCGAACTCACTGACAGGTCATCGGAAGCTTCAGGAGAAGGAGGTAGTAGTCATGAACGACGTAGGCGGTGCAACCGGTCCGGTTTCAGAGGAGAACCGGGTCCACATCTTCGATACGACCCTGCGCGACGGTGAACAGTCGCCGGGGATCTCGCTGAACACGCAGGAGAAGGTCGAGATCGCGCAGCAGCTCGCGCGCCTGGGCGTCGACGTGATCGAGGCCGGCTTTCCCATCACCTCGCCCGGAGACTTCGAGGCGGTCGAGACGATCGCCCGCGGCGTGCATGGCCCGGTGATCTGCGGCCTCGCGCGCACCCACAAGGCGGACATCGACGCTGCCTGGAACGCGATCAAGGACTCCGACCGTCCGCGGATCCACACGTTCATCTCGACCTCGGACATCCACATCGAGCACCAGCTCCAGACCACCCGTGAGGACGTGAAGGGGCAGGCGAAGGCGGCCGTTGCGCTCGCCAGGTCCTACTGCGAGGACGTCGAGTTCTCCCCGATGGACGCGACCCGCGCCGACCTGGAGTTCACCGCCGAGGTCTGCGCGATCGCCGTTGCGGAGGGCGCGAACGTGATCAATGTCCCGGACACCGTGGGCTACACGACCCCCGAGGAATACGCCGCGTACTTCCGCAGGCTCTACGAGCTGGTTCCCGGGCTCGAGGGGGTGGAGGTCTCGGTGCACTGCCACGACGACCTGGGCCTGGCAGTCGCCAATTCGTTCGCCGGCCTCGTCGCCGGCGCACGCCAGGTGGAGTGCGCGGTCAACGGAATCGGCGAGCGGGCCGGCAACTGCTCGCTCGAGGAGATCGTGATGCTGCTGCGGACGCGAAGCGACGTCCACGGGCTGGATACGGGCATCGACGCCCGCGAGCTGGCACGGACCAGCCGCATGGTCTCGCGCCTGACCGGCTACTCCGTGCCGCCGAACAAGGCGGTGGTTGGCCGGAACGCATTCGCACACGAGTCCGGCATCCACCAGGACGGCGTGCTCAAGGAGCGCTCGACCTACGAGATCATGGACGCGACCGAGGTCGGGCTCGAGTCCAACTCGATCGTGCTGGGCAAGCACTCCGGCCGCCACGCCCTCCAGGACGCGCTCAAGGATCTGGGCTTCGAGGTCGAGGGCGGCGCGCTCAATCAGGCGTTCAAGCGCTTCAAGGAGATCGCGGACAAGAAGAAGCAGGTCACCGCGCTCGACCTGGAGGCGATCGTCTCCGATGAGATGCGCGAGAGCGCCGAGGCGTACAACCTGAATTGGTTCGAGGTTGAGGCCGGCTCGGTGCGCGAGCCGATCGCGAAGGTGAGCGTCGTCCTGCCGAGCGGAGAGGAGTCGGTCGCTCAGGCGTCCGGCGACGGCCCGGTCGATGCCATCTTCGGCGCGATCCGCGATGCGACCGGCACGGAGGCCGAGCTCCAGCGCTATGAGGTCGAGGCGGTCACCGGCGGCACCGACGCCCTTGGCGAGGTCAGCGTCTCGGTCCGCGCCAACGGCCGGCTGGCGAGCGGCCAGGGCGTGGCCACGGACATCCTCGAGGCATCGGCCCGCGCCTTTGTCCGAGCGATCTCGAACGCCCTCGAGGGCGTCGCGATCCGCGAGGCCGAGGGCGCGACCGCGGAGGCGATCGTCGAGCGCACCCCCGGCCCGTAGGCCGCATGTCCGAGTCCGACATCGAGATTGCAAAGGAAGCGTGGGGCGCTCTTCAGGCCCGCGACCTCGATGGTTTCCTCGAGCTGATGGACCCCGAAATCGAATTCAACTCGCTGGTCGCGGAGGCGGAGGGGGGAACGTTCAGAGGCCACGATGGTGTCCGTGACTGGTGGAACCGCGTCCGCCAATCCCTCGGTGGCCTCCGCTACGACATCGGCCAGCCTCTCGATCTGGGCGACGGGCTGGTGCTCACCCGGGTCGTAATCAGCGGAACGATCGCCGATGTGGAGGTGCCCCAGGAGATGTGGAACCTGGCCGAGGTCCGGAACGGGAAAGCGGCATGGTGGGCGGTCTCGCGCACCCAGCAGGAGGCCCGCGACGACGCGGAGGCCAGGCGAGCAGCAGGGTAGGCTGCCGCCAGTGAAGCTGCAGCTACCCGAGGCACCCCCTTCCACCTCCCGGCTCTGGTGGTTCTGGGAGCGCTTCACCGACTTTCACACCGCCGCCTACAAGGTCTCCCACGGGCGACTTGGCGGCAAGGCGTACGGCGTGCCCGTCGTGCTGATCGAATCGGTCGGCCGGAAGTCGGGAAAGCGCCGTACGCACCCGTTGCTCTGCCTGCCTGACGGCGACAACCTCGTCCTGATCGCCTCCAAGGGCGGCACCGACAGAAACCCTGCCTGGTACTACAACCTCAAGGCTTCTCCCGAGACGACGGCGTGGTGGATGGGGGAGAGGCAGCAGGTGAGAGCCCGGGAGGCCTCCGGCGAGGAACGGGAACGGCTCTGGCGGATGATGGCCGACGCCTACCCGGACTACGACAACTACCAGCGGCGCACGGACCGCCAGATCCCCGTGATCGTGCTCGAGCCCTTCTGAGCCGACCGGTCAGCCGCGCACACGAAGCATCTCGTCGACGCGCTCGAGCAGGTGGTCGACGACCCGCGCGTCGAAGTGGGCCCCACGCCCCTCGCGCAGGATCTCCAGGGTCTTGTCAAGGTCTATCGCCGGCCGATACGGGCGATCGCTGAGCAGCGCGTCGAAGACGTCGGCGACGGCGACGATCCGGCCCTCGATCGGAATGTCCTCACCCGCGATCCCGCGCGGATAACCGGTGCCGTCCCAGCGCTCGTGATGGGTCAGGGCGATGCTCGCCGCGAGGCGAAGCAGGCCGCTGTCGGAGCCGCTGAGCATCTCGTTGCCGATCGTCGTGTGCTTCTCCATCTCGCTCCGCTCCTCGTCCGAGAGCGCCCCCGGCTGGAGCAGGATCTCGTCGGCGATGCCGATCTTGCCCACGTCGTGCATCGGGGCGGCAACGGAGATCAGCTCCGCCTGATCCTCGCCGAGGCCGAGGCCGAGGGCGAGGACGCCGCTGATGCGCGCCATCCGGTCCACGTGGCCTCCGGTCTCGCTGTCACGGACCTCGATGGCCCGTGCCAGCCGCTCGACGGTCTCCCGGCGCGAGGAACGAAGCTCGGAGATCGCCCTCTGCTGTGTCCGTACCAGTTCCTCCTGCAGCTTCTCCGCCTGCTTGGCGGCGGTGATGTCCGCGGAGATGCCGCAGACGGCCCAGACGGCGCCTTCCTCGTCGAGCATGGGGAACTTGCTGGTCAGGAGAGTGTGGGTCTCACCCTCCATCGTGATCTCCTCCTCGGCGACGTACCCCTCGCCGGTCTTGAGGACCCTGCGATCGCCCTCCTGGGAGACGTGGATCGCGTCAGGGGACATGAAGGCATCGACGGTCTGCCCGATCAACTCCACGGGGGACCTGCCGGTGGACTCCGCACCGACCTGGTTGATCGCGAGAAACCGCAGATCGGTGTCCTTGACGTAGATCCGGAGGGGAGCGTGATCGATCACCGTCTGGAGCTGATCCTGGAGCGCCTGCTCATGGGCCTCCTGGGCGATCTCGAGCTCGCGGCGCTTCAGCGCGTTCATCACGGTGATCAGGAACTGGCCGCTTCGGTAGGGCTTGACGACATACCCGTGGGCGCCCATCTCGAAGGCGCGTCTCGCCATCGCCAGGTCGTCCTCGCCGGTGAGGAACATCACCGAAGTCTGCGGGTGCCGCTCAAGGATCTCGGTGGCGAGGTCCCAGCCCGAGTCGTCGGGCAGGCCGAGATCGCAGATCGCCAGCTCGAAGTCACCGCTCGCAAGCTGCTCCCGTGCGTCCGCGGCGTCAGCAGCGCGCTCGCAGCGGTAGAACTCGGAAAGCGTTCTGACGACCGCTTCCTGGATCGCAGGCTCATCCTCGATGACCAGGATTCGGGCGCTCGGATCTTGGGCCAATACGTCGCCCCCGGACGATTTGAACGAGGCTACTCCGCTTTGGGGCAGGTGACCACCGGACCGTACAAGCGTATGTGATAACGTACGCGCGCGATGACGACCGCCGCAGACACCAAGACCAGGCCGGAACCGCTCCTGTCCCCTGATGGAGCGGTGGGAACTCGAGTCAAGAGCCTCCGCGAGGCGATGGATCTCTCGCTGCGCGATCTAGCGGAGCGCAGCGGCGTCAGCGCGCCGATGCTCTCGCAGGTCGAACGCGGGGAGACCAGCCCGACCCTGGCGGTCGCCGAGAAGATCGCTGGAGGCCTGGAGTTGACGCTCTCGCAGCTTCTGCGCCTGGACGAGGATCGCCACGTCGTGGTCGTCCGGGCGAGCAACCGTCGAACGCACCGGCGCCGCGGACACAGGGTCGAGGAGCTGACCCCGCCGCTGCCCGGTCAGCGCGCCGACGTCTCCGAGCACACCCTGGCGGCCGGCGCCGCCACCGGCGCGGCGGATGATCCGCCCGTGCACGAGCCGGGCAGTCGCGAGACCGCCGTAGTGCTCGACGGAACGGTCGAGCTCTTCATCGACGGCCAGCGGCACGAGCTCACCGACGGCGACAGCGTCACCTTCGACGCAGACCTGCCGCACCATTTCGAGAACAATTCCTCGTCCGAGGCGCGGCTGATCGCCGTGGTCGCCGCCGGATTGAGGCGAGGCTAGGAGGACCGATGGCGAAGAACCTGTTCGAGAAGATCTGGGAATCCCACGAGGTCGACGACGACCTGATCTATATCGATCTCCACCTCGTCCATGAGGTGACCTCTGCGCAGGCCTTCGACGGCCTTCGATTGGCGAAGCGGGGTCTGCGCCGTCCGGACAAGACCCTGGCCACGGCCGACCACAACGTCCCGACCGACGGGACCGCGTCCGCCCGCCTGATCGCGGACGAGCTCTCCCGCAAGCAGGTCGAGGCCCTGGAAACCAACTGCAAGGAGTTCGGCATCCCGCTCTACTCGCTCGGGTCGGAACGGCGCGGGATCGTGCACGTGATCGGACCCGAGCTGGGCGTCACCCAGCCGGGCATGACGATCGTCTGCGGCGACTCCCACACCTCGACACACGGCGCCTTCGGCGCGCTCGCCTTCGGGATCGGGACCTCGGAGGTCGAGCACGTGCTGGCGACCCAGTGCCTGGTCCAGCGCCGCCCGAAGTCGATGCGGATCAACTACACGGGCGAATTGGCCTTCGGCGTCACGGCGAAGGACCTGATCCTGGCGACGATCGGGCGGCTCGGCGTCGGCGGCATGCAGGGCTACGCGGTCGAATACGCCGGCGAAGCGATTCGGGCGCTTTCGGTGGAAAACCGGATGACGGTCTGCAACATGACCATCGAGGGTGGCGGTCGCGCGGGGATGGTCGCTCCCGACGAGAAGACCTTCGAATACATCAAGGGGCGGCCCGGAGCACCCACCGATTTCGACGCTGCCGTCGCACGGTGGACCGAGCTGCCCAGTGACGAGGGCGCGAGCTTCGACCAGGAGATCGAGGTCGACGCTCCCGCGATCTCCCCGATGGTCACCTGGGGAACAACCCCGGGGATGGTTGTCCAGGTCACCGATGAGGTCCCCGACCCGGCGAGGATGGACTCGCCCGCGGACAGCGAGGCCGCCGAGCGGGCCCTCGCCTACATGGACCTCCAGCCGGGAACGCCCATGACCGAGATCCCGCTGGACCGGATCTTCATCGGCTCCTGCACCAACTCGCGCATCTCCGACCTGCGGGAGGCCGCCGGGCTGCTCGATGGGAGGAAGATCGCCTCGAGCCTGCGGGGAATGGTCGTGCCGGGGTCTCAGCAGGTGAAGGCCGAGGCGGAGGCCGAAGGCCTCGATGACGTGTTTCGCTCGGCCGGCTTCGAGTGGCGGGAGTCGGGCTGCTCAGCGTGTCTTGGCATGAACCCGGACATTCTGCAGCCGGGGGAGCGCTGCGCCTCGACCTCCAACCGGAACTTCGAGGGACGCCAGGGCGCCGGCGGGCGCACGCATCTCGTCAGCCCGAAAATGGCCGCTGCGGCCGCGGTGGAAGGCACTTTCGTCGACATCAGGGATTGGAGCTGAACATGGACGCGATTCAGGTCATCGAGGGCCATGTCGCGGTGCTCGACCGGAACGATGTCGACACCGACCAGATCATGCCCAAGCAGTTCCTGAAGCGGATCGAGAAGACCGGCTACGGGGAGTTCCTCTTCTACGACTGGTTCAGGTCCGGCGAGATCGAGCTCGAGGCGCATCCGATCCTCGTCGCCGGGCGGAACTTCGGGTCGGGTTCCTCTCGCGAGCATGCCGTCTGGGGCCTGAAGGACTTCGGCTTCGACGCCGTGATCGCGCCCTCGTTCTCGGACATCTTCTATTCGAACTGCACCAAGAACGGGCTGCTTCCCGTGATCCTCGATGAAGAGCACTGCCGCGCGGTCGCTGCCGCCGGCGAGGCTCGCATCGATCTCGACGACCAGACCGTGAACTGCGCCGGGGGTGTGTTCACGTTCGAGATCGACGAGGACATCAAGCACCGCCTCGCGAACGGCCTTGACGACGTCGCGATGACGCTGGAGCGCGCCGGTGCGATCGATGAGTTCGAGGCGGCCGGCAAGGCAGACGCGGGGCCGGTGACGACGTCGCTATGAGTGCGCACTCGATGAACACCGGGCCGCGGGAGTGGGACGCCAAGACCTATGACCAGATCTCCGAGCCGCAGTACCAGTGGGGGCTCGAGGTGCTCGATCGCCTGAATCCGGACGGCGGTGAGTCGGTGATCGACGCGGGGATCGGCTCCGGCCGAGTCGCCGAGAAGCTGCTCGAACGGTTGCCGGATGGCCGCCTCACCGGGGTGGACGGCTCCTCGGAGATGATCAAGGTCGCCGGCGAGCGCTTTGCGAGGGACGATCGTGTCACCCTCTTCGTGTCGGACCTGCTCGAGCTCAGCCCCGAGCTGCTCTCGGAGCACGATGCGCCGAGGGCGGTGGACGCCCTTTTCTCCACCGCGACCTTCCACTGGATCCTCGACCACGACCGGCTCTTCGAGGCGATCCATTCCGTGCTGAAGCCCGGAGGGCGCCTCGTCGCGCAGTGCGGCGGAGCGGGCAACATCGCGGACCATGCCCGGGCCATCGCGACGGTGGCGACGAGCGAGGATTACGCGCACCACTTCGAAGGCATGGAGATGATGTGGAACTTCGCCCAGCCGGAGGAGACCGAGGAGCGCCTGAGACGGGCCGGTTTCGAAGACGTTCGCTGCTGGCTCGAGGACAAGCCTGTGCAACCCAGCGATCCTTACGACTTCACCACCACCGTGACCATGGGGCCCCATCTGACCCGGCTTCCGGAGGAGGCGCGCCGCCCCTTCGCCGAGGCCGTGCTCGAACGATCGGTGGATCCGCTCGTCCTCAACTACGTCCGCCTCAACATCGACGCACGCCGTGCCTAGGATCGTTCTCCTCCCGGGCGACGGCATCGGTCCCGAGATCGGAGAGGCCGCCAAGACCGTCCTGGCGAAGCTGGGCGATTTCGAGATCACCGAGCACCTGATCGGCGGCGCGTCGATCGACGAGTACGGCACCGCCCTCACCGACGAGGTGCTGGAGGCCTGCGGTCAGGCGGACGCGGTCCTGCTCTGCGCCGTGGGCGGGCCGAAGTGGGACACGACCGATCCGGACCAGCCGCGCCCCGAACAGGGGCTGCTCGGCCTTCGCAAGGGGCTCGGCCTGTTCGCGAACCTCCGCCCGGTCCACCCGAGCGAGGCGCTGCTCGAGGCAAGCCCGCTGCGCCGCGAGCGGATCGAGGGCACCGACCTGCTGGTGGTCCGGGAGCTGACCGGGGGCATCTACTTCGGCGAGTCGGGCCGGGAGGGCGACCGAGCCCACGATGACTGCGCCTACACCGTCGAGGAGATCGAGCGCATCGCCCGCGTCGCCTTCGAAGCGGCCGGCGAGCGCAGCGGCCATCTCACCTCCGTGGACAAGGCGAACGTGATGGAGACCTCCCGGCTCTGGCGCGAGACGGTCACCAGACTCGCCCCGGAGTACGGGGAGATCGACCTCGACCATCTGCTGGTCGACAACGCCGCGATGCAGTTGGTCTCCAACCCGACCGGGTTCGACGTGATCGTCACCGAGAACCTCTTCGGCGACATCCTCAGCGACGAGGCCGCGATGCTCACCGGCTCGCTCGGGATGCTGCCCTCGGCCAGCCTCGGCGAGGACGGTCCGGGCCTCTACGAGCCAGTGCACGGGTCGGCGCCGGACATCGCTGGGACCGGCAAGGCGAACCCGCTCGCGACGCTGCTCTCCGTGGCGATGATGCTCAAGTACGGGCTCGGCATGCACCAGGAGACGGCGAAGCTCGAGGCTGCCGTCGATTCAGCTCTGACACAGGGCCTGCGCACGCCCGACCTCGGCGGCGAGACCACCACGGACGAGATGACAGAAGGCGTTCTTCAATCCCTGTAGCCCGATTCATCGTTCATACTGATCGACCGTGGAGAAGGCAGAGCTCATCTGGAAGAACGGCGAATTCGTCCCATGGGACGAGGCCAACGTGCACGTCCTCACGCACGGCCTGCACTACGGCACCGGCGTCTTCGAGGGAATCCGCTGCTACGACACTGAGGTCGGCCCGGCGATCTTCCGCCATCAGGACCACTTGGACCGGCTCGCCAAATCCGCCGAGCTCTACTACCTGCCGCTGAATCACGACCTCGAGGAGATCCGCGAGGCGACCAAGGAGCTGATCCGCCGCAACGGGCTGCGCAGCTGCTACATCCGGCCGCTCGCCTTCCGCGGCTACGGCGAGATGGGCCTGTTCGCGCAGAGCGCCCCGGTGGACGTGATCATCGCCGTCTGGCCGTGGGGCGCCTACCTCGGGGAGGAGGGCAAGCAGAAGGGCATCCGCGCCAAGGTCTCATCGTGGCGGCGCATCTCGCCCTCGGGGCTCATCCCGCACGCCAAGGCCTCAGGCCAGTATCTGAATTCGATCCTCGCCAAGACCGAGAGCGCCAACGCGGGCTACGACGAGGCGATCCTGCTCGATGACCGGGGCTTCGTCTGTGAGGGCTCGGGCGAGAACATCTACCTCGTGCGCGAGGGCGAGATCGTCACGCCGGGGCACACCTCTTCGATCCTCGATGGGATAAACCGCAAGTCGGTCATCCAACTCGCCCGCGATCTCGGCTACACCGTCGTCGAGCGCGACATCGCACGCGCCGAGCTCTACATGGCCGAGGAGGTGTTCCTGACCGGCACTGCCGCCGAGCTGGTTCCCGTGCGGGAGATCGATGATCACGGCATCGGCGAGCCGGGGGAGATCACCCGCGTCATCCAGGCCAAGTTCGACGACGCGCTCCATGGGCGCCTTGAGGAGTACCGCGAGTGGCTCGACCCGGTGGGGGAGCCGACCGGCGAGGCACCGCGTGAGCCCACCCCGCAAGAGGTGGACGCCGAGGAGGTCGGGGAGCCGGCCTCCGGTACCCTGGGCTCCTGATGCTGCACCGCTTCACAGGGCGAATTACGCAGGCCGCGACCGCTTAGCGGTCCCGGTCCGCACGACCCCGTTCAGGGGTTTCACCTTCTCCCTCGAAGAAAGGCAGCGATGACACAGGTTCTCCTCTACGACACGACTCTCCGGGACGGCATGCAGGGACAGGGCATGTCGCTCTCGGCGCAGGAGAAGGCGCGCGTGGTGCGCAAGCTCGACGAGCTCGGCATCCACTTCATCGAAGCGGGCTTCCCGGGCTCGAACCCCAAGGAGCTCGAGCTCTTCGAGATGCTGGCCGAGATCGAGCTGAAGCAGGCTGCGGTCTGCGCCTTCGGGATGACCAGGCGCCGCGATACCGAGGCCGCCGAGGACGAGGCTCTGCGCCTGCTCGCCGCCGGGTTCGCGCCGGTCGTCACCCTGGTCGGGAAGACCTGGGCCCTTCACCTCGAGAAGGTGACCAAGGTGAGCCGCGAGGAGAACCTCTCGATGATCCGGGACTCGGTCGCCTACCTGACCGACGCGGGCAAGCGCGTCATCTACGACGCGGAGCACTTCTTCGACGGTTACCGCGACGACTCCGGCTACGCGCTGGAATGCGTGCGAGCCGCGGCTGACGCGGGGGCTGAGAACGTCACCCTCTGTGACACCAACGGCTCGAGCCTGCCGCCGCAGATCGCCGAGGCGACGCGGGCGGTCGCGGGCGATCTCGACGTCGCGGTCGGGATCCACACGCACAACGACCTCGAGTGCGCGGTGGCGAATTCGCTGGCCGCGGTGGACGAGGGCGCCATGCTGGTCCAGGGCACGATGAACGGAATCGGCGAGCGGACGGGCAACGCCAACCTCACCTCGATCCTGCCGGCCCTCCAGCTCAAGATGGGCCGCGAGTGCGTCAGCGACGAGCAGATCTCACGCCTCACCGGCATCGCCCACTTCATCGACGAGCTGCTCAACATCACCCCAAATCCCGACCAGCCGTTCGTCGGGCGCAACGCGTTCGCTCACAAGGGCGGCATGCACGTGGCCGGGGTCAGCGCGGATGCGCGCACCTTCGAGCACATGGACCCCGCCGAGGTGGGCAACGAGCGCGAGATGGTCGTCTCCGAGCTCTCGGGGAAGGGAACGGTCCTCTCGCGCGCCGACCGCGCCGGCATCCCCCTCGACGAAGAGCAGGCCGCCAGGGCGCTGCGCACCGTGAAGGAGCGCGAGCATCGCGGCTACCACTACGAGGCCGCCGATGCTTCGTTCGAGCTGCTCCTTCGCAAGGAGACCGAGGACTATGAGCCGCTCTTCCGGCTCGAGGGCTTCAGGGTGCTGGTCGAGAAGCGCGAGGACGGCAAGGTTGTCACGGAAGCGACGATCAAGGTCTGGGTCGACGGCGAGCGCTACCTGCGCACCGCGGAGGGCAACGGCCCCGTGAATGCACTCGACACGGCCCTGCGCGGCGCCATCATCGACCGCCATCCTCACCTCGCCGACATCGAGCTCACGAACTACAAGGTCCGCATCCTGGACGAGCACCACGGGACCGGGGCAGTGACACGCGTGCTACTCGATTCGTCCGACGGCGAACGCGAATGGGGCTCTATCGGCGTCTCGGAGAACATCATCGAGGCGTCCTGGGAGGCCCTGGTCGACTCGCTCGAATACGCCTTCCAGCCCCGCGAACAGGGTGAGCCCCCGAGTGAACGAACCGATCCCGCTCGCACGACCTGAGCTCGGCCCGCGCGAGGAGGAGCTGCTGCTGGAGGTCGTCCGCTCCGGCTCGCTCTCGCTGGGGCCGAAGCTCGAGCAGTTCGAGCACGACTTCTCGGATTGGATCGGCGGGGCGGCCTACGCCGTGGCTGTCTCCAGCGGGACCGCCGCGCTTCATCTCGGGGTTCGGTCCAAGGGGTGGTCAGAGGGGGACGAGGTCGTCACCAGCCCGCTCAGCTTCGTCGCGTCGACCAACTGCCTGCTCTACGAGGGGGCCGAGCCCGTCTTCGCGGACATCGACCCCGTCACACTCAACCTGGATCCGGAGAAGGCCGCCGAGGCGGTGGGGGAGAAGACGGCGGGCCTCCTGCCGGTCCACATCTTCGGCTACCCGGCGGATCTGCCGGCCTTCGGGGCACTCGCCAAGCAGCACGACCTCGGCGTGCTCGAGGACGCCTGCCAGGCGCTCGGCGCGATCGACAGCACCGGCGCGAAGATCGGTACCGATGGCAACCCCGCCACCTTCGCCTTCTACGCCAACAAGCAGATGACCACGGGGGAGGGGGGCATCCTCGCAACCCCCGACCAGGATGTGGCCGAGGCGATGCGCAGCGAGCGCAACCAGGGCCGGGCCCCGGACATGTCACGGCTCGACCATGACCGCATCGGGTTCAACTACCGGCTCACCGACCTGCACGCCGCCATCGGCATCGCCCAGCTGGAGCGACTCGACGAGATGCTCAACGCCCGCGACAACGTCGCGGCGCTCTACCGGGAGCGCCTGACCCAGCTCGGCGGCGCTCCGTGTGGCGAGCACGATGACGACGACATCGTCCTGCCGAACGAGAACCGAGGCGACGAGCGTCGCAGCTGGTTCGTGTTCTGCGTCCAGCTGCCGGACGGGACCGACCGCGACGCGGTCATCAAGTCTCTCGACTCGAACGGCGTCGCCTCCCGGGCGTATCTGCCGTGCATCCACCTGCTGCCCCCTTATCGCGAGCGCTTCGGCTTCGAGGGTGGCGAGTTCCCGATCGCGGAGAAGGTGGCCGAGCGCTCCCTCGCGCTCCCGTTCTTCACCTCGATGACCGAATCTCAGGTCGATCGGGTCTGCACGGCGCTGGGCGAGGCGCTGGGAGTCCAACCCTAGACTCACGAGTCATGAGTCGCTTCGGCGAAGAACAGGACCCGCTGTTCGCGCGGATCAACTCCTCGATCTCGTTCGATTGGCGCCTGGCGTCGTTCGACATCGAGCAGTCCAAGGCGCACGCGCGCGCTCTGGCCAAGCTCGGCGTGCTCGATGAGACCGAGCTCGCGCAGATCACCGAGGGGCTCGATCAGGTCGGCGGCGAGCTCAGTTCGAGCAGGTTCGAGTTCCGCGAGGACGACGAGGACATTCACATGGCGATCGAGCGGCGGCTCACCGAGCTGATCGGCCCCCTCGGCGGCAAGCTCCACACGGCGCGCTCCCGCAACGACCAGGTGGCCACCGACCTCTCGCTGCTGGTGCGCGCGCACGCCGCACGCGCAATAGCGTTGCTGGAGAGCCTGATGGAGACGCTGGTTGCGCAGGCGGAAGCCCATCGCGACTGGGCGGCGCCCTCGTACACCCACCTGCAGCGCGCCCAGCCCGTCTACCTGGGACATCACCTGCTCGCCTACTTCTGGATGTTCCAGCGGGACGTCCGGCGCTTCTTCCGGGCGGCCGAGGCCACGACCGACATGCCCGCCGGCTCCGGCGCCCTGGCCGGGCTCAACTGGGACGTGGACCGCGACGCCCTGGCCGCGGACCTCGGCTTCGAGCGGCCCTATGCGAATTCCCTCGACGCAGTCTCGAACCGGGACTTCGCTCTCGACTACCTCTCCGCCGCCTCGATCTGCGCGATGCACCTCTCGCGCCTCGGCGCCGAGATCGTCCTGTGGTCCAGCCAGGAGTTCGGCTTCTGCGAGCTCCCCGACTCGTTCTCGTCGGGCTCGAGCATCATGCCCCAGAAGAAGAACCCCGATGCGGCGGAGCTCCTGCGCGGTAAGGCGCCGCGGGTCGCGGCGTCGTTCCAGAGCCTGCTCGGCACGATGCACGCACTGCCGCTGGCCTACAGCAAGGACCTCCAGGAGGACAAGGAGCCGCTCTTCGACGCGATCGACAACCTCGAGCTCTGCCTCGCCGCCGCCACCGGGATGCTCGGCGGGATCAGCTTCAACCGCGACCGCCTGGCAGCGGCGGCCGGTGACGAGATGCTCGCGGCAACCGATCTGGCCGACGCCCTCGTACAGGAGGGCGTCCCCTTCCGCGAGGCACACGGCCTGGTCAGCGGGCTTGTGAAGGCGGCCGTCGACACCGGCAGGCCGCTCTCGGAGCTTGCCGACACCGAGCTCGACGGCGTCCCCGACGACGCCAAGCGAGCGGTCCGCCGAGCGCTCGAGTCCGGGCAGACGATCGAGTCGAAGGTCTCGGCCGGCGGCACCTCATCGGCTCGGGTTGAGGAGCAACTCGAGCGGGCGCGCGAGGCACTCGACGCACTCCGCGCGTGAACCGCGCCTTCTTCGACCGCACGGTGCATGAGGTCGCGCGTGAGCTGATCGGCTGCCGGCTGCGGGTGGGGGAAGCCGCCGGCGTGATCGTGGAGACGGAGGCCTACGAGGAGACCGACCCCGCCTGCCACGCCTACATCGGGCGCACGGCGCGCAACGAGGTCCTCTTCGGCCCGCCGGGTTACGCGTACGTCTACCTCTCCTATGGCATCCACAGCCTGCTCAACTTCGTCACCGAGTCCGCGGGGAGCGCGTCCGCCGTCCTGCTCCGCGCGCTGGAGCCGACGGACGGCCTCGAGCTGATGCGCGAACGCCGCGGGCGCGATCGCCTCGAGCAGCTCTGTTCCGGTCCCGGCAAGCTCTCGGAGGCGCTCGGTGTGGGGCTCTCACTGAACGGCGCCGACCTCTTCGAGCCGCCGTTCGAGCTCACAGAACCCGATCGAGCGATCGCCGACGCCGAGATCGCCGCCTCTCCCCGGATCGGGATCACGAAGGCCGCGGAGCTCCCGTGGCGCTACTCGGTCAAGGGAAGCCGCTTCGTCTCACGCCCGTGGCCTAGCGATCACCAGCTCGCACCACTTCAAGCGGCGCGATAGCGCCGCGCCTGATGCGGGGCGGGCGCTTGTGATCGCGGCTATATGGCGAAGCCGTCTGCCGCGAACTTAGAGACCGGTCCCCCCGGTGCCGCCGCTGGTGCCGCCGGTCGCGCCACCGCCGCCTCCACCGCCACCGCCACCCGCCGCAGGGGCGGGAGCGCTGGTGTTGCCGCCGCCTCCACCACCGCCGCCGCCGGTGCCGGAGGAGCTCGACGAGCTGCTGGAGGAAGAGGAGGACCCCGAGTAGGACGGCGTGTACGAGCTGGAGCTCGAACTTGAGCTCGAGCTGCCCTTGTTGCTGGCCGCGGCCTTGTGCTCGGAGTAGATGTTCTCGATCGCGGACATGATCCGTCCCCAGATCAGGGCCGGGAAGGTGCCGCCGTCCACGGGAGCTCCGCCGTATTCGGTCGTCATCGGGGTGTTGGTGTCGGCATGGCCGACCCAGACGCACGTCGTGAAGTGCTCGTCGCCGCCGCAGAACCAGGCGTCACCGTTGTTCTCGGTCGTTCCGGTCTTGCCCCATTCGGCGCTGTCGCCGAACTGGGCGAGCTTGCCGGTTCCCTCGAGGACGTTGAGGTGGAGGATGCTCTTCACGGTCGAGGCGACGCTCGGCGAGAGGATCCGGTCGGTCTTGGTCTTGTTCTCGGCCACCGTCTTGCCGTTTGGGTCGGTGATCTTGTCGATCGCCACGGGCGCGAGGTCGTAAGGCGTGTTGTTGGGGCCGGCGGTCGCGTCGAGGTTGCCGCCCACGCGCTGCCCGCCGTGGGAGATCGTGGTGTAGGCATACGCCATCTCCAGCGGCGTGACACCCGGGTCGATCGCGCCGAGAATCATCGACGGGTTGGTCGAGAACTTCGTCCCGATGCCCATCCGGTGAGCTGTCCTCGCGATCGCCTTGGTGCCGCCCTTGACGGCTGGGCTTCCGCCGCACCCCTGGACACATCTGAGGGTGTCGCCCAGGCCCAGCTCCGCGAAGCAGGAGTTGTCCGAGTGGATCGTGCAGCTCTCCAGGGACGAGCTGCCGTAGTACTCGTCGCCGTAGTTGTGGACGTCGAAGTACTCGTTCTTCGATTTCGGGACCTTGAAGACCTTCTCGTTCGACGTGTAGGTGGTGCTCGGGGAGATCCCCTGCCCCAGCGCCGTCGCGAGCGTGAAGGGCTTGAACGAGGAGCCCGGCTGGCGGTGGCCGTTGGTCGCCAGGTTGAACGGATGGTTCCTGAAGTCGTTGCCGCCGACCATCGCCCTGACCTCGCCGGTCGCGTTGTCGATCACCACGACCGAGGCGGTGGGGGCGATTCCGGAGAGCGTGCTCTCCGCGATGTCCTGCGCGGTGTTCTGCATGTCGAGGTCGATCGAGCTGTGGACCTGGAGACCGCCGCCGAAGGCACGGCCCGGGCCGTAGAGGTCGACCACCTGCTGGCGCAGCCAGGACGTGAAGTACGGGGACAGGGAGTCGTCGCTCGGGCGCTCGATGTCGGAGGCCACCGGGATCTGGGTCGCGACGCCCTGGTTGTACTCGGTCTCCGAGATGTCGCCCTGGTCCAGCATGTCCCTCAGCACGAGGTTCCGGCGATCCATGGCGGCCTGAGGGTTGATCCGCGGTGAGAAAGCCGAGGGAGAGGCGATGATGCCGGCGAGCATCGCCGCCTCCGGAGGTGTCAGGACTTGCGCGCAGGGATCGTTCCCGGTCGTGCCGCAACCGGGGTGCTGTTTGCCGAAGTAGGTGTGGGCGGCCGCCTCGATCCCGTAAGCACCCTCGCCGAAGTAGATGGTGTTGAGGTACTCGGTCAGGATCTTGTCCTTGGTCCACTGGTGCTCCAGGTGGTACGCGAGCGCCGCCTCGCGGAACTTCTCGAAGACCGTTCTCGAGCCCTGCGCAGCCAATGCGTTCTTGACGAACTGCTCGGTGATCGTCGAGGCACCCTGTGTCGATCCGCCGGGGAGAAGGTCAGCTAGGCCGGCTCGGAACATGCCCTGGATGTCCACTCCGTTGTGCTCGTAGAATCGCCGGTCCTCGATGGCGACGGCGGCCTGCTTCATATAGGGCGAGATCTGATCGGAGTCGTCGAGGATGCGCTGGTTGTTGTTCAGCAGCGTCCCGATCTTGTTGCCCTGGTCGTCGAGGACGACCGAGTTCTTGGCCTCTGCGAACTCCTTCTTGTTCTCGAGCTGAGGCAGGTCCTGCGAGATCGCCATCATCATCCCGAAGAAGGTCGAGACGGTCGCGAGCAGGCCGAGACCGGCCAGGATGATCAGCAGGCGAAGCTTCTTGATGCGGCCGGGCTTCGGCTTGCGGGGACGCCGCGAGCTGATCCGGCGGGGCAGGCGCGGGGGAGGGGGCTTGCCGTCGCCTCCGGCGCTACCGGGGCGCGCCTGCGGCAAACTGGAGGGGACGCGCTCGCGGAGCGCCTGAACGCGGTCGCGGCTGTCCGCGATCCGCTCCCCGCCGACCCGGCGGAGGCTCTGAACGCCGCCGGCCACCGCGTTTCTGATCGCCGAGCCTCTGCGAGCGACGCCACTCTTCTGCGGCTGCTGCTCGAGGACCGACTCGAAGTCCACGTCGCCGGGATCCTCGTCCTGGCGCTCGAGGCGTTCCCGCTCCTCATCCAGATCGAGGATGGGGCTGGGGCGACGCGAGGCGCGCCGGCGAGCCTCCTTGGCGAAGTTGCGGGCCTCGCCGGGTGTCGGCGGCCCCGCCGGGCCATCGTCGCGCTCCCGCAGCGGGGAGCGAGCGCCCGGCGTGTAATCGTCGTCTCCCATGCTGAGCCAGTCGTCCTCGGCGGGCTCGGCCGGGGAGAGAGGAGGGCTGGCGGCGCGGCCGTTCCCGTTGCCGTTCCCATTGCGGCGGCCTCGGCGTGCTCGCCCGTTGCCGTTCCCGCCCTCGACCTCGCTGCGATCGAGGTCGGGCAGTTCACGGCCATCGCCGTTCCCTGGAGCTTCCTGATCAGGCTCGCGACCCTCAGTCCGCGATGCCGATCGGCCCCGGTCTACATCGAAATCGAAATCGAATTCGTCTGTCATGTCGCGAAGGGCGACGCTCAGTCCATGTCACATCAAACAACGCCTGTCAGTCGAAAAAGGAGCGCGCACGGACCAAACCGCGCCCGGCCAGGCGAAGGGGGCAGTCTAGCATTGGCCTTGTGGCGGAATTCCGGCTCCAGAAGCGCCTTTTCGCGACCGCCCGCGTCGCGAACATGCCCGTGCTGACGCATGGCTGACATCGACATCCTCAAGCGCGGAGCCGAGGAAGCCCTCCCCGAGGGCCAGCTGGAGAAGCAGTTGGCCGAGGGGGAGCCGCTCAGGGTCAAGCTGGGTATCGATCCGACCGCCCCGGACATTCACCTCGGGCACGTCGTTGTCCTCACCAAGCTCGCCCAGTTTCAGCAACAGGGCCACCGCGTCGTCCTGATCATCGGGGACTACACGGCCCGGGTGGGCGACCCGAGCGGCCGGGACACCCAACGCCCGATCCTCACCCCCGAGGAGATCGAGGCCAACGCGAAGACCTTCCAGGACCAGGCGTTCAAGGTTCTCGATCGCGAGGCCACGGAGGTCCGCTTCAACAGCGAGTGGCTGGACATGCCGCTCGAGGAGCTCTTCCAGCTGATGGCCAAGGTGACGGTGGCACGGCTGCTGGAGCGCGAGGACTTCACCAAGCGGATGAAGGCCGATCAGCCGATCTCCTCGCTGGAGCTGCTCTATCCCATCCTCCAGGGCTACGACTCGGTTGCCATTCGCGCGGACGTCGAGCTGGGGGGGACGGACCAGAAGTTCAACCTGCTCTTTGCGCGTGACATCCAGCGCTCCTACGACGTGCCCGAGCAGTCCGTGATGACCATGCCGATCCTGCCGGGGATCGACGGCGTCAGGCGCATGAGCAAGTCCCTCGGAAACTACGTCGGCGTGACCGACGCCGCCGACGAGATGTTCGGCAAGCTGATGCGCATCCCGGATGACGTGATGGGAACCTACTACGAGCTCCTGCTTGGCGAGCAGGTGCCGGACCAGGAGCCGGTGGTCGCCAAGCGGGCACTGGCTCGGCGGATTGTCGAGCGCTTTCATGACGCGGCCGCCGCGGAGTCGGCTGAGGCTCGGTTCGACACGGTCCACCGCGACCACGGGATCCCGGACGACATCCCGGAGCTCTCGCTGTCCGACGCTGACGGGGTGAACGGGGGAGACGTGCATCTGCCGGCCTTGATCGCCGGCGTCTTCGGCCTCTCGAGCAGCGAGGCGCGTCGCCTGATCGCCCAGGGCGGCGTCAAGCTGGACGGCGAGAGCGTGCCGCCGGAGCAATTCGACCTGCCAGCCGGCGAGCTGGGCGGCCGCGTCCTCCAGGTGGGCAAGCGCCGCTTCGTCCGGCTGACGGCCTCCTGAAGAAAATCTCGGCCGGTCTTGTTTTGCTCATCCCCAGCGGTCTATACTCCCCGGTCGCTCTTGCTTCGGATCACGAAAGGAGCAGCCTCGTAAGAGGAGCCCAAATCGGCCGAGACCTCGGCCGGTGAGTCGCCGGGCCCCTCAGCGAGGGGCCTTTTTCGTGAACGAAGCCTGAGCAGTGGAGGCGACGAGACCCGTCGCACCCGCCGAGTGGTCTTTGAAAACTGAGCAGCGCGTGATGAGGGACATTGTGTCCCTTATTACTCGAGCCCGACTCCCGCCCATCATGCACCGGGCGGGGGTTGAATAACTCCGTCATGTCTGGCCACCGCCCTGTGTACGCGGTGGCAGAAGTCAGCTACATGACAGCTCTCTTGTGACTGACGATCAGTCACGTCACACTTTTTACGGAGAGTTTGATCCTGGCTCAGGACGAACGCTGGCGGCGTGCTTAACACATGCAAGTGGAGCGACGAACCGGGCTTCGGCCCGGGGCAAAGCCGCGAACGGGTGAGTATCACGTGGGTAACCTGCCCCGATGACCGGGACAACCCGAGGAAACTCGGGCTAATACCGGATGTGCTCGCAGCACATCAGTGCAGTGAGTAAAGGAAGCTTCGGCCTCCGCATTGGGATGGGCCCGCGGCCCATTAGCTTGTTGGTGAGGTAACGGCTCACCAAGGCAACGATGGGTAGCTGGTCTGAGAGGACGATCAGCCACACTGGGACTGAGACACGGCCCAGACTCCTACGGGAGGCAGCAGTGGGGAATCTTGCGCAATGCGCGAAAGCGTGACGCAGCAACGCCGCGTGAGGGAAGACGGCCTTCGGGTTGTAAACCTCTTTCAGGAGGGACGAAGGTTCAGGCGCGAATAGCGTCCTGGACTGACGGTACCTCCAGAAGAAGCCCCGGCTAACTACGTGCCAGCAGCCGCGGTAATACGTAGGGGGCTAGCGTTGTCCGGAATCATTGGGCGTAAAGCGCGCGTAGGCGGCCCGGTAAGTCCGCTGTGAAAGTCAAAGGCTCAACCTTTGAATGTCAGCGGATACTGCCGGGCTAGAGTCCGGAAGAGGCGAGTGGAACTCCTGGTGTAGCGGTGGAATGCGCAGATATCAGGAAGAACACCAACGGCGAAGGCAGCTCGCTGGGACGGAACTGACGCTAAGGCGCGAAAGCGTGGGGAGCGAACAGGATTAGATACCCTGGTAGTCCACGCCGTAAACGATGGGCACTAGGTGTGGGAGGTGTCGACTCCTCCCGTGCCGGCGCTAACGCATTAAGTGCCCCGCCTGGGGAGTACGGCCGCAAGGCTAAAACTCAAAGGAATTGACGGGGGCCCGCACAAGCAGCGGAGCATGTGGTTTAATTCGATGCAACGCGAAGAACCTTACCTGGGCTTGACATGTAACTGACAGCCGTGGAAACACGGTCTTCCTTCGGGACAGTTACACAGGTGGTGCATGGCTGTCGTCAGCTCGTGTCGTGAGATGTTGGGTTAAGTCCCGCAACGAGCGCAACCCCTGTCCTATGTTGCCAGCATTAAGTTGGGGACTCATAGGAGACTGCCGGTGACAAACCGGAGGAAGGTGGGGATGACGTCAAGTCATCATGCCCCTTATGTCCAGGGCTACACACGTGCTACATTGGCCGATACAGAGGGTTGCGATACCGCGAGGTGGAGCGAATCCCAAAAAGTCGGTCTCGGTTCGGATTGGAGGCTGCAATTCGCCTCCATGAAGGTGGAGTTGCTAGTAATCGCGGATCAGCAACGCCGCGGTGAATACGTTCCCGGGCCTTGTACACACCGCCCGTCACACCACGAAAGCGGGTAACACCCGAAGCCGGTGTCCTAACCCTTTTGGGAGGGAGCCGTCGAAGGTGGGACTCGTGATTGGGGTGAAGTCGTAACAAGGTAGCCGTAGCGGAAGCTGCGGCTGGATCACCTCCTTTCTAGGGAGACCTAGATACGTCGACCGGGCTTGAACTGGACGCTCTCGAGCGTCCTTTGCGCTGCTCAGTTTTCAGAGACGCCGGCGGGAGACCCCCGTTCCGGGCGCCTCCGTGGACCTTGAAAACTGCACTAGGCCGAACGCCCTCTTGATAAGCGAGGGCGTTCTTGCGTCTCCCTCCTGACATCGGGGGAGGCGCGAAAGGATAGAAGCCGAGCTCTATGGACACTCGTGTCCGTAGAGCAGCTCACCGTCAAGATAGTAAGGGCACACGGTGGATGCCTTGGCACCAGGAGACGAAGAAGGACGTGGACGGCTGCGATAAGCCACGGTGAGGCGCTGAACAGCCTTTGACCCGTGGATCTCCGAATGGGAAAACCCGGCGCCGGTAATGCGGCGTCACCCAGGGCTGAATACATAGGCCCTGGGAGGTAAGCGGGAGAACTGACACATCTCAGTACCCCGACGAGAGGAAATCAACCGAGACTCCCCGAGTAGTGGCGAGCGAAAGGGGACCAGCCTAAACCGAGCAGGTGCAAGCGGACACGCGTTGCCTGTTTGGGGTTGTAGGACTCGTGTCCGGATCGTGTCCGATCCGGCGGCAGTTATCAAGTCAGGTGTTAGTCGAAGCGAGTGGAACCTCGCACCACAGAGGGCAATCGTCCCGTAGACGAAAACGCTCTGACCTGCCGATCGAGTTCCTGAGTAGGACCGCACCCGTGAAACGCGGTCCGAATCCGGGGGGACCACCCTCCAAGGCTAAGTACTCCCTGGTGACCGATAGTGAACTAGTACCGTGAGGGAAAGGTGAAAAGCACCCCTGAAGGGGAGTGAAATAGTACCTGAAACCGCGTGCCTACAAGTGGTCGGAGCTCTTCGGAGTGACGGCGTACTTTTTGCATAACGGGCCGGCGAGTTAGTCGTGTATGGCAAGGTTAAGTGATGAACGGAGCCGCAGCGAAAGCGAGTCTGAATAGGGCGACACAGTCATGCGCGCTAGACCCGAAACCTGGCGAGCTATCCATGGGCAGGCTGAAGCGGAGGTAAGACTTCGTGGAGGGCCGAACCGACCTAGGTTGAAAACTGGGCGGATGACCTGTGGATCGGAGTGAAAGGCTAATCAAGCCAGGAGATATCTGGTTCTCTCCGAAATATATTTAGGTATAGCCTCGGGCTATATGCGTTTCGGCCGTAGAGCACTGCTTGGACTAGGGGCCCTACCAGGTTACCGACTTCAGGCAAACTCCGAAGACCGTTACGTTAAACCCGGGAGTCAGTGTGCGGGGGATAAACTTCGTACGCGAGAGGGGAACAACCCAGATCACCAGCTAAGGACCCTAAGTGGTGGCTAAGTGGAGAACGATGTCCGAATGCACAGACAACCAAGAGGTTGGCTTAGAAGCAGCCATTCCTTGAAAGAGTGCGTAACAGCTCACTGGTCAAGTGTTCGGGCGCGGAGAATTCAACGGGGCTCAAGCCACCCTCCGAAGCTGTGAGCTCGAAAGAGCGGTAGGAGAGCGTTCCGGTGCCTGTGAAGCGGGGGCGAAAGCCGTCGTGGAGGAGCCGGAAGTGAGAATGCCGGCATGAGTAACGAGAAAGGGGTGAGAATCCCCTTCACCGATTGTCCAAGGTTTCCTGAGTAAAGTTCGTCTGCTCAGGGTCAGTCGGGACCTAAGGCGAGGCCGAAAGGCGTAGCCGATGGCCAACAGGTTGATATTCCTGTACCACGTCGTGTCCGCTATGACCGATGGGGTGACGGGGAAGGCTAAGGGAACCCAGGCGATGGTCGTCCTGGGGCAAGTACGTAGCCAGTCGCGGTAGGTAAATCCGTCGCGGCGTTACGGCGAGGTGCGATGCCAGCTGGCTTGAACGCCGGCCAGTCCCTGAAGCCATGCCTCCGAGAAAAACCTCTAGGCAGGACATACGTGCCCGTACCTACAACCGACACAGGTGGACAGGTAGAGAATACTGAGGTGAGCGAGCTAACTATCGTTAAGGAACTCGGCAAATTCGCCCCGTAAGTTCGCGAGAAGGGGCGCCCCGGTAGGGTGAAGCTCATACGAGTGGAGCCCGAGGGGGCCGCAGTGAAAAGGTCCATCCGACTGTTTACCAAAAACACAGGCCTCTGCTAAGTCGTAAGACGACGTATAGGGGCTGACGCCTGCCCGGTGCCGGAAGGTTACGCGGCGTTGTTAGCCACTTCGGTGGCGAAGCAGCAAAGCTAAGCCCCGGTAAACGGCGGCCGTAACTATAACGGTCCTAAGGTAGCGAAATTCCTTGTCGGGTAAGTTCCGACCTGCACGAATGGCGCAACGAGATGGACGCTGTCTCAACGATAGGCTCGGTGAAATTAGAGTCTCGGTGAAGATACCGAGTACCCGCAGAAAGACGGAAAGACCCCGTGAACCTTTACTGCAACTTGATATTGGAGTCCGGAATATCCTGCTCAGGATAGGTGGGAGGCTATGAACCTGTGGCTTTGGCCGCAGGGGAGCCACCCTTGAGATACCACCCTGGGTGTTTTGGGCTTCTAACTCGCTTCCGTTATCCGGGGCGTGAACAGTGTCAGGTGGGCAGTTTGACTGGGGCGGTCGCCTCCTAAAATGTAACGGAGGCGCCCAAAGGTTCCCTCAGCACGGTTGGAAATCGTGCGCAGAGTGTAAAGGCAACAAGGGAGCTTGACTGCGAGACCGACGGGTCGAGCAGGAACGAAAGTTGGGCTTAGTGATCCGGCCGTGGAATGTGGAATTGCGGCCGCTCAACGGATAAAAGGTACTCCGGGGATAACAGGCTTATCGCGCCCAAGAGTCCATATCGACGGCGCGGTTTGGCACCTCGATGTCGGCTCGTCGCATCCTGGGGGCGGAGCCACTCCCAAGGGTTGGGCTGTTCGCCCATTAAAGCGGCACGCGAGCTGGGTTCAGAACGTCGTGAGACAGTTCGGTCCCTATCTTCTGTGGGCGTTGGAGAGTTGAGAGGAGTCGTCCCTAGTACGAGAGGACCGGGATGAACGCGCCTCTGGTGTACCAGTTGTCCTGCCAAGGGCACTGCTGGTTAGCTACGCGCGGCACGGATAACCGCTGAAAGCATCTAAGCGGGAAGCCAGCCTCGAGATGAGCTCTCCCATCCCCTTGAGGGAGTAAGACCCCTGGTAGACCACCAGGTCGATAGGCCGGCTGTGCAATCGCAGTAATGCGATCAGCAGACCGGTACTAATGGGTCGAGGGCTTGACGGATTTTTTTCTGCTTCTTCCGGCCTAGTGCGGTTTTCAAGCTCCACGGGGGCCGTCTCTACCCTTTTCGGTGGCGAGATAGCGAGAGGGAAACACCTCTTCCCATTCCGAACAGAGCCGTTAAGCCTCTCAGCGCCGATGGTACTTGGAGGGCAACCTCCTGGGAGAGTAGGTCGCCGCCGGCCTTTCATTGAGTCGCCCTTCGGGGCGGCTCTTTTTTTGCCCATCGCGCCGCATATGCTCGCCGGATGGAAACGAGGGCCAGTGCAACGGTTGCCCAGAGCTCCGCGATGGAGTGGGTCCGCCTGCTCGCCGATGAGATCGGGCCGCGCAGGCCCGCCGGATTGGCCGAGCGCCGCGCGGCGGAGCTGATCGCCGACCGTCTCTCCAAGCTGGGACTGAAGGTCGAACAGCGGACCTTCGAGGGGTATTCGACCTTCGCGCTGCCGTACGGCACCGCCCTGGGGGTCGCTCTGCTTGGCATGCCCACGGCGGGAACACGGCCTCTGCTGGCCTCCGCGCTGGCGGCCACGGGCGCCGCTCTGACGTCCGCCGAGGATGGACTCGTCAACCGTCCCCTCACGCGTGCGTTCGCCAGGAACACGAGCCACAACCTGGTGACGACGATCGAGCCCACACGGGAGACCGCGCGGACGGTCTGCCTCGCCTGCCATCTCGACAGCTCGCGCAGCGGCCTGATGTTCCATCGGCGCTTCCTGCCGTTCCTCCATGCCTGGATCGGGACCCAGGCAGCGGCGTTTGCGATCGCGGTAGCCGGGCCGCTGGTTCGGCGGCTTCCCCTGGGCGGCCGGCTGCTCGCCGGCGCGTACGGCGTATTGATCGCCGGGCTCGGCATTTTGATCGAACGCGAGCTGCGCGGCGTCGACGTTCCCGGCGCGAACGACAACGCCAGCGGAGTGGCCGCCGTGGCGACACTGGCCGGCAAGCTCCAGGCGGAACCGCTCGCCACCACCCGGGTCGTCTGCCTGTTCACCGGCTGCGAGGAATCTGGACTGCTCGGCGCTGACGCCTTCGTCCGCGAGCTCGAGGCCTCCGAGGGGGATTGGCGCTCCTGGCTCTTCGTCAATTTCGACGGCGTCGCGGCCCCGGCCGCGCTTCACTTCCTCCGACAGGAGGGCGTCCTCCATAGGAGGCCTGCAGACGCCCACCTGGCGCGGCTGGCACAGGAGGTCTCGGAGCGGCGACCAGAGTTGGGCCTCGAGGGCACCAGCCACAACGCCGGTCTCACCTACGACACGACTCCCGTGCTTGTACGGGGTGGACGCGCGATCACCCTCAGCGCCCAGGACGCGACGATCCCCAACTACCACTCGCCGGCGGACACGGTGGAGAACCTGGATCCGCCGACGCTGGACCGCGCAATCGAGGTCGGCCGCGAGCTGCTCGCCGCGATCGACCGCGGCGAAGCGGACTAGGCGGCGCGGACGCGAAGCGGAGCAGCCGCCGCCTGATGCTAGGCGGCGCGGACGCGAAGCGGAGCAGCCGCCGCCTGGTGCTAGGCGGCGACGCGGTCCTGCACGCCGGCACGATCGTGCAGGTGGTGCGGAGCGCCGGAAGCGAGCCGGATCGGCCGCGCCTCGCACTCGCGGACTGGCTCGGGTTCGATCCCGTACTCGCCGAGCGTCGCGAAGTCGATCATCAGATCGGCCGCGTCCAGCAGCCGTTCCCTTATGTCAATGAGCTTTCCCATGGGCATGAAGTTATGGACGGGCTCGGACGGAACCCGTTCATTTGCAGGGGAACTTGCAGCGCTCCCGCGGGCGGATATGTTGCGGCCCACAACGACCCGGAAAGAGGCCCTGGATGCCCCTCGCAGTCACCAACGTCGAGTTCTCGATCTTCCTGCACATCACCGCGGTCGTCGTCGGCTTCGGCTCGACCTTCTCCGAGTCCGTGATGTTCCCGGTGGCGATGAAGTCGAGCGCTCGGAACCTTCCGTATGTGCACCGGCTGCAGCTCGTCCTCAACCAGTTCTTCGCGATTCCCGCGGCGATCGTCGTGGCGATCACCGGCGTCTACCAGGTGGACAAGTTCAACTTCGACTACGGGAACTTCTGGCTGAGCGCGACGATCACGATTCTGGTGGTGGTCTTCCTGGTGAACATCTTCTTCTTCATCCCTACCGACCGGAAGCTCCTGCCGATCATCGAGAAGGCGATCGCAGACGCGGGCGACAAGGAGTTGACGCTCTCGGACCTGCCGCAGACGTATCAGCGCCTGGGCAGGGCAGAGGGAATCGTCGGATCGATCATGGGGATCCTGCTGATCGCGGCGATCTTCTTCATGGTCGCCAAGCCCGGGCTGGGCTAGCGGTGACCGACACGGTGCTGGTGGTCCATAGCTCCGGGCCCCAGGGCCGCGGCGAGGGCAGCGAGCCGTTCGTCCGCCGCCTGCGAGAGGAGCTGGGAGGCGAATTCGAGGTCCTTCTACCGGTGATGCCGGGCACCGAGGACGAGCCGCACTACGAGATATGGCGAGATCGCCTCTCTGGGGAGCTCGACCCCCTCGAGGGCAAGGTGATCGTCTTCGGCCACTCTCTCGGTGGCTCGGTCGCGCTCAAGTACTGCGCGGAGGTCGGCTTCGACAGGAAGATCGCGGGCCTGATCACCGCCGCCGCTCCGTACTGGGGAACAAGCGACTGGGAGAAGGAATGGGCACTGCCCGAGGGCTGGCCGGTGCAGGGCCACGAGTTGCCGCCGACGGTGCTCTTTCACAGCCGGGACGACGAGGAGATCCCGTTCGCCAGCCTGGAGCGGTATGCCGAGAGGCTTCCGGAGGCTCAAACTCACGCCCTCGACGGCTACGGCCACCTGTACGACAGGGGAGACCTCTCTCCGATCGTCGCGGCGGTCCGCTCTCTCTAACGCCCGCGGCGCCCGAAGCTGTGCGGAGCCGGAAGGGACGCCGCGAGCTCCGCCATGGCGGCCTCGCGTACACCGTCGAAGCCGCGCTTGGAGAGACCGACAGCCGATGGGCCGGCCATGGCGGGTTCGCGCACCGGGTCCGCACCGGTCTCCTTGTGCACCGGTGGTTCCAGCTCCCTGATCCGCGGCGGCGGCAGCTCATCTGTGCTGAGACGGTCGATGCGGCTGACCAGGACGTTGGTCGTGCCCTCGCGGTGCTCGAGCTTGCCCGCGGCGAGGACGAAGCCGGAGGTCCTCACCGCCAGGCGGCAGCGCTCGACGACCGGGGGAGGGACGATCAGGTTGATCGTGCCCCGCTCGTCCTCGAGCAGCATGAAGACGACGCCGTTGGCGGTCGCCGGACGCTGGCGGGCGACCACCATCCCGGCCACGCTCACCCTGGCGCCGTCCCGCGTGCGCCCAAGGTCCTCGCTGCTGAGCACCTCGGAGGACAGGGTGCGCCTGATCAGCTCCATCGGATGCTTCCCCAGCGTCATCCCGGTGGTCCGGTAGTCGGCCACGATCCTCTCCCAGGGCCCGAGCTGGGGCAGCGGCGGGATCGGAGATCCATCGAGCGGCAGGGCCAGCTGCGCCCCGTCTTCGCCGCGGCTGGCGTGAGCCGAGCCACCCACTTCCCAGAGGGCGGGGCGCCGCAACTCGTCATCGGGATCAACCAACCCTGGGGTCAGACCCCTTAATGAAGGTGCCTGACCCCGCTTGGGTTGGACCAGGACGTCGCAGGCGCCCGACCAGGCGAGGCGCTGCAGGGCGGCTACGCCCGCGCCCGAGCGCCCGGCCAGGTCCGAGATGCTCCGGTACGAGCCGCCGCGGCGGCGCTCGTCGATCACGGCGCCGGCATCGATCTCGGCCACCTCCGCGACGTACCCGAGGCCGATCCGGACCGGCGGGTTGCCCTCCGCGCCCGCGGCCGCGCCCGTCGTCTCCACGCGGCAATCCAGCTCGCTGACGTTGACGTCCGGGGGGAGGATCTCGAGGCCGCGCCGCTGCGCCTCGTGGACCAGCGCGTCCGGCGGATAGAAGCCCATCGGCTGCTCGTTGAGCAGCGCGCAGAGGAGCTCCGGCCCGTAGTGGACCCGCAGCCACATCGACTGGTAGGCGAGCAGGCCGAACGCGGCCGAGTGGGACTTGGGGAAGCCGAAGCCGGAGAAGCCCTCGATCTGACCGAAGACCCGCTCAGCGACCTCGCGCGAGACCCCGCGCCCGATCGCGCCCTCGATGAACCGCACGCGGTAGCGCTCCATCGCCGCCTGGGAGCGCTTGCGGCTCATCGCGCGCCGCAACCCCTCCGCCTCGCCGACCGAGAAGCCGGCCAGCGCCATCGCCACCTCGAGCACCTGGTCCTGGAAGACGATCGCCCCCAGGGTGTACTTCAGGGCCGGCTCGAGCGAGGGGTGCTCGTAGGGAACCTCGTAGGCGGGGTCCGCCCGCAGGCGCTTGCGCCGCTCGATGTAGGGGTGGACGGCGCCGCCCTGGATCGGGCCGGGCCGCACCAGCGCCACCTGCACGGTCAGGTCGTCGAGATCCTCCGGCAGGGTGCGAGGCAGCATCTGCATCTGCGCCCGGCTCTCGATCTGGAAGACCCCGGTGGTCTCCGCCCGCTGGATCGCCGACCAAACCTCGTCGTCGTCGAGCGGGACGTGAGAGAGGTCGATCCTCTCATCGCGGGTACGTGCGATCTCGTCGACGCAGCGCTCGACCGCGGAGAGCATCCCGAGCCCGAGCAGGTCGATCTTCAGGAAGCCCGCATCCGCGCATGAGTCCTTGTCCCATTGCGCGATCTGGCGCCCCTCCATCGCCGCGGGCTGCACGGGACAGAGCTCGATCAGCGGAGTGGTCGAGATCACCATGCCGCCGGGATGCTGGGAGATGTGGCGGGGAAGACCCGCGATCTCCGGCAGCAGTTCGGCGAGGGCGCGCCAGCGGGGTGAGCGGGCACGCAGCTTGCCGAGCGTCTCCTCCATCCGGGTCCAGGCGTCGCGGCTCGCCTCGTAGACGTCCACGGCGCGAGCGAAGCGCTCGACCTCACCGAGCGGGAGACCCAGCGCCTTGCCGAGGTCCCGGATCGCGCCGCGCGCCCGGTAGGTGGCGAAGGAGGCGACCAGCGCCGAGCGCTCCGAGCCGTAGCGCTCGTGCACCCGCGGGATCAGCTTCTCGCGGATGTCGCGGGGGAAGTCGAGGTCGATGTCGGGGACCTCGGTGAGCTCCTCGTTCAGGAAGCGGCCCAGGAAGAGGTCGTTCTCGACCGGGTCGATGTGGGAGAGGCCCGTCAGGTAGCAGACCAGCGAGCTGACGCTGGAGCCACGCCCGCGCCCCGGCGGCAGCAGTCGCCGCGCGGACTCCGGGCCCCGCACCTCGGCCGCGACCTCGCGGGCCAGCTCCAGCATGTCCTGGTGGAGGAGGAAGAAGCCCGAGAGCCGCAGCTTCCTGATCAGCGCCAGCTCCTCCTCGAGGCGCCGCTCGGCCTCGGCGCGGTGCGCGGTCCCCTCGTAGCGGTGGACCAGGCGGATCCGGCAGAGCTCGGCCAGGCGGCGGTCAGCGCCCGCATCCTCGGCGCCGGGGTAGCTGTAGCCGATCTCCTTGGTCAGGTCGAAGCGCAGGCGCTCGGCCAAGCACTCCGCTTCGGCGACTGCCTCGGGGTGATCTCGGAAGCGCGCCGCTGCCCGCTCTCCGGAGAGCAGGAGGGAGGCGGAGTTTCCGCGGCGCAGCCCCTCGGTCTCGTCCAGCGTCGCTCCCAGCCGCACCGCCACCATCGCGTCCTGGAGGGGAAGGCGCGAGCGCACGTGGGCATGCGCATCGCCGGTCGCGACCGCGGGAACACCGAGCCGCTCCGCCAGCGAGACGAGCCAGCGGTTCCGAGAGCGGTCATGCCGCCAGAGCGGCCGCTGCAGCTCGATCCGGAAGTGGTCCGGGCCGAAGGCCCGCAGCAGGCGTTCGGCCATCTGCGTGGCGCCCGCCGGATCGCCGCGCTCCCAGCTGCCGGCCACGGCGCCGTCGCGAGCGCAGCCCGAGAGGCAGACCAGTCCCTCGGTGTGGTGCTCGAGCTCGTCGATCTCGATCGAAGGTGGGAGTGCCTCTCTGATCCCGGGACCCTCGCGAGTACAGCGGTGCGCTCCCGTGATCAGCCGGCAGAGGCTCGCCCAGCCCCGCGCGCTCTCCACCAGGAGGGTGACGTGGACGGGACGCGGCAGCCGCCGCGGCACCTCGACCGTCAGCTCGCAGCCGATGATCGGGCGGATGCCGACCCCCTTGCAGGCATGCGCGAACTCCATCGCCCCGCAGACGTTGTCGTGGTCGGTCAGCGCGAGAGCCTCAAGACCGAGCTCGGCCGCCGTCGACGCCAGCTCGGCCGGGTCCGATGCTCCGTCCAGGAAGGAGTAGGCCGAATGGCAGTGGAGCTCGACCCAGGACATCAATCCCGCTGGCGGAACCAGCGCCCAGAGTCCTGCTCGTAGAAGACGACGACGTCCGAGCCGTCCTCCAGGACCACCTCGAAATATCGCCTTTGCAGGGGTTTCTGGGTCCACCAGCCATCCTCCACCAGCCACTCCTCCCGGATCGACTCGACGGCGAGCCGGCCGACCGCTTGAGGGGAGCCGTCCGCGCCGGCCTGCACCGGGACCGGCCAGGGCTTGTTGACGCGCCCGGGGCGCATCACGGCTCTTCGGGGAAGGGCATGAGCACCTCGCGGCGTTCCGGCACCCTCGATTCCGGATCGACCTCGAGCACCCGCATCAGCGAGTCCGCGCCCGCGGCGGAGCGCGTCTGCCGGACCGCCTCCGAGATGCGCCTGTGCCGCTCCTCGTCTGGGCTGGACAGGGAGAGCTGCTCGCCGGTCTCGGGTCCGAGAGCCAGCGCCTCCAGCCTCAGCGTCGCCGCCGGAGCCGGCAGCTGGGCGAGGTGGGGGAGGAGGGCATCCGCGAGCCGGGCTCGGTCCGCGCTCGCACGGCGCAGCGCCACCTGGCGCCGCCAGCCACCGCCTGCCGCCAGCCGAGCGGAGAGGCTGATCGTCCGCAGCGTCCTTCCGCGCCTGCCGACGTGGGCGAGCAGGCGGGAGACGAGCAGCTCGAGCGATCTCTCCAGTTGTTGGCCGGAGACGGCCTCGGGCAGCTCCAGCTCGACGGCGAGCGGCTCCCGCACCGACCTCGGGCGCAGGGGATCGTCCTCGCCGCGGGCCAGCCGACGCGCGCGCAGACCGAGCCGCCCGAAGCGGTCGGCGACCGCATCTCGCGGCAGTCCGGCGAGCCGGCCGAGGGTGGAGATCCCGAGCCGCTCCAGCTCGTTGGGGAGATCGTCGGCCTCCTCGCTGCCGAGACGGCCACAGAGGAGCGAGACCGGCAGCGGCCCGAGGAACTTGCCTGCCTTCCCATCCGGAACGATGCCGCCCGAGCTCGAGGCGGCGACGTATGCGCAGAAGCGCACCGGCCCGGCACCGAGCCGCACCGAGCCGAGTTCCTCGCGGGCCCGCTTCAGCACCCCCCGGATCCCTCCCCAGAGCCGACTCAGGCCGCCGGCTTCGAAGAACGCCTCGCCGGCGCGGCCAGACTCGACCTGTGCTCCGATTCCCTCCAGGCGCCGCAGTGCCTCCTCCCAGCCGCGCTCCGCCCGCTCGGGATCTGGGGCCACCAGGGACAGCTCGGGGCAGCGCGAGAGCGCCTCGCCCATCCTCATCCCCGCCCGCAGGCCGAAGCGCTCCGCCGCCTCCGTGACCTCGCCGATCAGCTGCGCGGCGCCCGGCTCAGGCGCCAGGGCGGCGGGGCGCTCCATGACCCCCCGGTCGCTGACAGCCGCGATCAATCGGAAGCGGGGGACCAGGGCACAGGTGACGGGCATCGAACGTATGTTCGTATACCAGCCCGGATCAGTCAAGGGACTAATCTCAGTCGATGCCGAAGAAAGAGCCGACCACCGAGGAGCTGCGGCTGGCCCAGCAGGAGCGTGCCACGGGTGAGCACGAGGCGATTCCCGATTCGATCACCCCGGAGGAGGAGCTCCAGCATCGCCGCCGTGCAGACAAGTCCGCCTATCTCG
Source organism: uncultured Solirubrobacterales bacterium (assembly GCA_963743575.1). Lineage (GTDB taxonomy): Bacteria > Actinomycetota > Thermoleophilia > Solirubrobacterales > 70-9 > DASUPK01. The sequence continues at coordinate 268,357 of CAVUQC010000002.1, forward strand.
AGCGGAAGCTGGCCGAGCGCCAGCGCTCGGAGCGGCAAGATCAGGATTAGAGCGCTCGGCGCCCTGTGCCTCGCCGCGGCGGTGCTCGCCGGCTGCGGGTCCTCATCCTCGAAGGAGTCGTCGACGACCGTCGCCGGAAACGCGAACGCCGACGCGGTGCAGGTGATCCGGAGCTGGGCCGACGAGCTGCGCGCTGGGGACGTCTCGGCAGCGAGCGACAGGTTCTCGATCCCGACCGTGGTTCAGAACGGAACGGCGCCGCTTACTCTCACGACCCGCCAGGCGATCGAGGCCTTCAACCAGTCGCTGCCCTGCGGGGCGAGGCTGACAGCGGCGACCACCTCGGGCAGGTACACCGTCGCCACCTTCGTCCTCACGGAGCGCCCGGGCCCGGGCCGATGCGGGAGCGGTGTGGGCGATGCGGCCAAGACCGCCTTCGTGATCCACAGCGGTCACATCGTCGAGTGGCGGCGGGTGGTCGATACCGAGCCGACCGGCCCCACCAGCACCGAACCGGTCATCTGAGCCGGTCGATCACCGCATCCGTGAACTCGGTGGTGCTCGCATGCCCCTTCAGGTCCGGGGTGCGGATCCCGGCGGCCGCGGTGTCCAGCACGGCGTCGTAGACGTGCCGTGAGACCTGGCCGGCCCCCTCGATTCCGGCGACGCCGGCGTAGTGGAGGACCGCGGCCGCGGCGAGGATCATGCCCATCGGGTTGGCGATGTCCTTGCCCTCCAGGGCGGGCGCCGTTCCGTGTGGAGCCTCGCTCATCGCCACGCGCACCCGCAGTTCGTCGTCAAGGGCGAGCAGCACCGACTCAGCGCCCGCGATCGATCCGAAGAGCGGCAGGACGAAGTCGGAGAGCAGGTCGCCGTCGCGGTTGAGGCTGGGGATGACGAGTGGCGCATCGGCGCGGCCCGTGAGCAGGCCGGCGTAGGTCGCGTCGATCAGCAGCGGCTCGTAGCCCACCTCGGGGTGCCGCTCGGCCGCCGCATCCATCTCCTCCTTCAGCATCCCCTCGTAGACGGGGCTGACGGTCCACTTCGGCCCGCCGAAGACGCGGCCGCGAATCTCCTCAGCGGTCCGGAAGGCGTACTCGGCCACGGCGCGGCAGTTCGAGCGATGGATCACCTCGGTGCGCTGGGCGACCTCGTCGGCGTCGTCGGGACGCCTCGACTCCTCGGCGCCGTAGGCATCCTCGACGGCCATCCGGACCACGGAGATCGGATGGTGGATCCCGGCGAGGGGGCTGACGCCCGGGATTCGGCGGCCCGTGCGGACGATCACCTTGCCGTCGATCGCCTCGCGGATCAGGCGGTTGGGACTGCCGATGTCGTCGGCGCCCTCGGGGGTGACGGTCGCGGCCTTGATCCCGAAGCCGGCCTCGGCCATTGAGCGGGCAGCCTCCGTGCAGACCTCGTTTTGAGTGCGGCGCCGGTTCTCGAGGGAGAGATCGAAGCGCTCGAGCTCGATCCCCAGCCCGACCACTTCCGGGGCCAGCACGCGCAGTGCCTGTTCGAGCAGCTCCTGCCCGGTCTGGTCGCCCTCGAGCACGACTATGCGCACATCGGCCATCGGATGCGAGGCTATCCGTAGATGAGCGAAAGCTGCACCTGGTGCGGAGCGGAGGTGGAGCCCGGGGATGGCTTCCGGGCCTACGAACCCGCGGGCGAGCGCCGCGCCGTCTTCTGCCGGCTCGAGCATCTGGTCCCCTGGTCGATCCAGGGAGCGCACTGGGAGGCCGGCGCGCTGGCCGAGCCGCCCGTCCTGGACGAAGCCGTCATCCGGTGTGCCCACTGCGACGCCGAGCTCACCGACACTCATGTGCTGCTGGTGCGCCACCGCGGGGAGCACCGGATCGCCGACGGCTTCTGCTCGGTCGATCACATGACCGCGTGGGCGAAGGCGGGAGGCCGCTGGCAGTAGGGCTTTCGACGAAGCCGGATTTTGCGGCGGTGGGGGAGTCGGTCGAAATCGCCGATCGCCGCAAAACGCGGGATCTCGCGTTTTCACCCCATTGACGCGGCTGTTGCAGACGGTAGGGTGCTCGCACTTGAGCAAGACGGGTTGGCCGCAAGGTCAGTCAGGTCAGTTCAAACAGAGACGGCCCGGGAAACCGGGCCGTTTCGCTTTTCCGGCGAGCCTTGGGACCGTTTCTACTCGTCCAAAGGGACCGTGTGGGCCCGGGGCGCCTTTTCGTCCTCTACGGTCGAAAAAGCGCCCGCACGCAGCTGAGTCGGGCTCTCGTTTCCATGCAGACCGCCGCTTCTCGTCCAAAGCGGAGCTGGCGGGTCTAGGTGAGCAGGGATCCTCAGCCCGGAGATGAAGATGGAGCGGATGGAGGGTCAACCGGAGCCTGTTCAGTTCCTGGGGTGGATACGCGGACCAACAGGAGCGCGGAATAGCGCCAGCCGGTTCGCGACTCTGAATCGGAAGCCACCGCATGTGACATTTGAAGGACCCCAACTACCTCGTCCTTGGTTCGCGCGACATCTATCTGAGCGATGAGCTCTCTCATCGACGAAGCTTCGAACCCGAGGAGTTTGGTCCCCTCCACAAGGCGGCATCATAAGTGGCCGTTCCTGTCTAGCGCGTTTGACCACTGACACCAAACACAGCGCTTCTATGCGAAGTGCCGCTTCTCGTCCAAAGCGGCGGTTTCAACTTGCCGGAAAATGTTGCCGATGAATGACAGGTGGAAGGGATGATCCTGACCGCGTCGAGCTGCTCCGCCGACCCGGGGCTCACCATCGCTACCTGGCTTGGCATCGGCACTGTTGCGGCAGGTGCCTTGATCCGATCAAGAATGGTGGCCAGATTCGTCGTGGAGAACCTGATTGGACCATGGCGCGGCAATGTGGTTGCGCAAGCCCGTTGGCGCGAATCCATCGATGCGTGGGTCGTCAACGTTCGCGTCCTGGTCCTGATCTTCGGAGCCGGTGCACTTGTAATCGTGTTCTTCGGAATCGCAGCCACTGCGAGCTGCGGCTGACCGCCGCTTCTCGTCCAAAGCAGCTACGAGGAGTCCTATCCCTTCTTGCACTTCCCCTTGGCGGTCTTGCAAGGTGGTGGTCCGGCCCTCCAAAGCTCCCTGTTGTGCCTGCCGTCCTTGGCGGTGAAGTAGAGGGTGCCGCCGACCGCGGTGAGGTTGATGGGCTCGCTACTGACGCCGCCACGGCGAATGTCCCTGATGAGGGTCGTCCCGCGTGTATCCCAGGGTGGGGGGAAGTCCTAAGCGGGAGATGAAGGAGGGACCTCACGCCGGAGCGCTCTTCGACCTGGCGCTCGCTTCTCGCGCCGGCACGCGTTGACGGCTCTCACCCGTTAGGCGGCAAGCGTGCCTCGGGGGAGATGCCCGCGGGGAATTGCGCCTTTCCTGGCCGGGCCGTGACTCTGTTCCCTGGCACTCATCCGCAAGGGTGGCCTCGCTCTCCGCCAGGCGCGATGTGCATCCAGCCGGATCTGGGCGGCGAGGTAGTGATGATCTCGGTCGGTCTGCTTGCTGTTCATCTGATGTCTCCAGTGTCGGGTTTGTCGGAGCGATCCTCCGCCCGTTCCTGAAAGACCGGAGAAGGGTTTCCGAAGAATTAGATGAAAGTAGGGCCGGAGAGCACGGCCTTTGGCCGGCCTTTGTGTGGAGCTTCCCGTTCGCTAGACAGCTCCTCGAAACCCTGACACAGTGACCCCCAGAGGAAGCGGTTCAACCGCAGCACACCTGCATCCCCGTCCCGATCTAGCCCGGCCGGACGGGTGCACGCATGCGGATCCGATGCGCCTCCGGCTGATCGAGTACACGCGCTACGGCACCTGAATCGGCTGCGTCGAGTGCGGCACCTCCTGGCTTATCCGAGGCCGCGACTAGCCTCACGCGGCTGGGTCCGCTGAAGGCTGGGTCCGCTGAATCCGCCGACGAGTAGCGCGTAGCCGCTTCTCGTCCAAAGCAGCGGTTTTCGACTGATCCCTGTGCAGCCGACTGCGCTCCTGCTTTCGCGAAGGGAGGTGTGCCGCCGCCGGTCGAAATATTGGAGCGCAGAGCATGGCAAGACGATGGTCAGCGTCTCTCGCCGGGTTCGACAGTCTCCGGACGAGCGGATTCCGGCTCTGCCTCACCTCGACGCAGCAAGTAGATCGCGGCGCCAAAGGCCAGCGCCAGCCCGGCGAGTACCCCGAGCTCGAGCAGGAAGTTGTTGAGTGCCTGACCGGAAGGGATCTGCTCGACCTTGGCCGTGATCACCACGACCCGCCGGACGACCGCGATCAGCCCGATCAACAGGAAGGGCTCAGCGTGGACCTCCCCCTCGTAGAGCACCAGCGCCAGCGTGTGCAGGAGCTCGGCGACGATCAACAGGAGCAGGACCCGGTCGAGTACCAGGAGCCCGATCTGCACGGCGTCGTCGTGGTCGTCGATGCCCGTGACGACGCCGTCGACCGTGCCCACGATTACGAGGATCCCCGCGGTAGCGAGCAGGACACCGACGGCGATGTAGATGGCCTCCTGCACCCAGCCGATGCCCGCGGTGACCACCTCGGGCCGGGAAGGAAATTTCGCCTGTGGCCGCACTGGCCGGGAGGGTTCGGCCATCCCGATCATTATCTGCCCCTGACGCGCTGAGATGTGGACAGCTTCCGCTCCGAGCGAGAAGACCGCTAGTGCCGAAGCCGCTCCTTTCCATGCAGAGCGGCGCTCTTTGGCGCTTTGTTCGCGTATATGGCCAGTAAGGCGCCAACTCCGAGTGGTTGCTCGCATCGGTGGCCAAGCCGTTGAGTCCCCGCATATTGCGGAAACGTCGTTTCACACCGGCTTGACCTCGTCGTTGCGATCGGTAGGGTGATCGCACTTGGACAAGACAGGTTGATCGCAAGGTCAATCAGGTCAGTTCAAACAGAGACGGCCCGGGAAACCGGGCCGTTTCGCTTTAGCGGCCACCAGGCCGCTCTCCTTGAGCGAAGTGCGAAGCCCGAATCGATCCATTCGGGCGGCCGCTCGTGGCCGCGACCCTATGGCTAAGCCGCGTCGTCCGGGCGGATGTGAGAGACCGTCACTCCGTGTCGCATCGCCAGGCGTTCTGCGATCAATGACCGATGACACGCCTCGGCGTCAAGCTCGACGCAGAGCAGGGCCGTAACGCCATCCTCCGACAACGATCCGGCGACTGGCGTCAGATCGACGTGATCGAGTATCTCCTCGCGATAGCGCCGAGCGTATTCCGGAGCGAGTTGCGAGCGAGAGCGCTTACCGACTCCGAGACGGTCGTCCTCGCGGTACTGAAGCTGGCGTAACTCCGTCGTCGGTGCCAGCTCCCGGCGGTGCTCATAGGCGATCCCGGCATCGGCGAGCGCCTTCTGCAGGCGCTGAGAGTTCGCCCAGGCGTACTCGGGTCCGCGTACCCCGCGTCGCTGGCGGACGTCGAGCAGCCGGCGAACGTGAGCCGCGCCCAACGCGGCGAGAAAGCTGTCGCGGTCAAAGCCGTACACCCCGATTGTTGCCAGCTCCGGCACGCTCCGAGTATGGCGTGGTCAACACCACGCATTCGTCCAAAGCAGCACAGTTGGTGAGTTGATCCGGCATATCCGGAAGAACTCACCAGGGAAAGCAACACCGGCGCTTTCGAGCGATCGAAACTCCGCAGATTGCGAAAACGTCCGTTGACATTGCCTTGACTTCGCCGTTGCGGGGGGTAGGGTGCTCATCATTGGAACAAGGGAAACCTTGTTCTTAGGAAGGGCCCGGGCAACCGGGCCCTTCCGCTATTTCTGGGGCTTCTTGCCGCCGGCGTTCTGCTTCTTCTTGCCCGCTGCCTTCTTCTTCTTCGGCGCAGCCTTCGGCTTCGGTGCGGGAGTCGGCGCAGGCGGAGGCTTTGCGAAGGCCAGAATGAGCGGAGCCACGAGATGCGGCTTCTCGACGTTCGGCGAGTGGCCCGCACCGGGGATCAGGTGGGTCTGGGCGCCGGGCACGTTCGCGCGATAGCGGGCGATCGCCGCCTGTGCGTCGTAAATCTGGTCCTCGGCGCCGAAGATGATCATGACCGGCACGCCCAGGGCGGCCAGCCGCTGGTCGAGCGGGCTCTGATCGACGTAGTCCTGCTCGCCGTCGATCGTGTCCTTGACCGCGCTGTAGGTCATCGCCCGCAGGTCGTCCACGGGCTGGTCGGGATTGTCGAAACCGCTCGAGATGTTGAAGCCTGGCGCAAACGCCTGGGCATACTCGTCGCGCACCTTCGAGGCGGGGGCTATCTGCACCAGGCGGCCGATGGCCTGCCCGATCACGGGCCAGGTGAGCATGTGCTCCGCGAGGGACTCGTGCTCGAAGCCATCCTGTGCGGACTGATCGATGATCACGAGCCGCGTGGCGATCTGGGGGCTCTGCTCGGCCAGGTCGACCGCGACGCTGCCGCCGAGTGAATGGCCGACCACGGTGGCGCCGACGACGTGCAGCTTCGCGAGCGCCTCCGCGACGGCGCCTGCCTGGTCATCGATCGAATAGCCGGAACCGGGCTTGTCCGAGCCGCCCATGCCGAGCAGGTCGATGCGAATCACGCGGTGGTCCGCCTCGAGCAGGGGCACGAGGTTGTCCCACCAGTCCATCGAGCAGGTCGCGCAGTGCAGGAGCACGATCGGCGATCCCTGCGGATTGCCCTGATCGAGCACCTGCAGAGTTCCGCTCGAGGTGTCGATCAGGCGTGCCCCGTCGTCTCGGAGGTAGGCGCTCTTCGTCTCGTTGGAGACCACGAGGGCGTTGAGCAGCAGCAGGATGATCAGCCCGCCGATCACGCCGAGCGTGATCTTGACCCAGCGGCTCACAACCCCAGCTCGTCGGAGTGCTCGGCGAGGGCCTCGATGATCAGGGCGATGTGCTCGTCCTGGTCGACGCCGAGCTCGTCGATCCCCCTCTGCACCTCGTTCCGATTGACGGCGGCCGCGAACGAGGGCTGCTTCAGCTTCTTCTTCACGGACTTCGGCTTCATCCCCTCGATGCCGGTGGGCCGGACGAGCGCGCAGGCCGCCACGAAGCCTGAGAGCTCATCGACGGCGAACAGGGTCTTCGCCATGCGCGTCTCCCGTGGGACTCCCATGAAGTCGGCATGGCCGGCGACGGCGTCGATCACGTCCTGCGGATACCCGCGCTGCTCCAGCTCCTTGATCGCGTAGCGCGGGTGGCCGGTATCCAGGTCCGGGTAGCGCTCGTAGTCGAGGTCGTGGACGAGGCCGGTGACCGCGTAGATCTCCTCGTCCTCATCCCATTTGCGGGCGTAGGCGCGCATCGCCGCCTCGACTCCGAGCAGGTGCTTTCGGAGCGACTCGGAGTCGATCCATTCGGTGACGAGCTCCCATGCATCGTCTCTTGAAGCCTCCGCCATGAGGCTGGCTACTCTAGGCGCCCATGGAGAAATTCATCATTCAGGGCGGCGTTCCGCTCTCCGGAGAGATCGTTCCGGCGGGCAACAAGAACGCCGCGCTCCCCATTCTCGCCGCCTGCCTGCTCACCGAGGAGCAGCTACTGGTCCGCAACGTCCCGCGGATCCGCGACGTCGAGTCCATGCTGGGGCTGCTCGAGCGACTCGGGGTGAAGGTGGCCTGGACCGGTGAGAACGAGGTCACGCTGCACGCGGACACCATCGCCGGCACCGAGGTCGACGAGGAGCTCTCCAACCGGATTCGCGCCTCCTTCCTGGTCGCCGGGCCGCTGCTCGCGCGCTTTGGCGAGGTGAAGATGCCGCCGCCCGGCGGGGACACCATCGGGCGCCGCCGCCTCGACGCTCATCTCGACGCCTTCCGGGACCTCGGCGCGAAGGTCGACGGTGACGTTTGGATCGAGATCTCGGCTCCGCCCGAGGGCCTCATGCCGCAGCGAATCTTCATGGACGAGCCGTCGGTGATGGGAACCGAGAACGCGCTGCTCGCCGCCGCGCTCACACCCGGCCCGACGACGATCGAGAACGCCGCCTCCGAGCCGCACGTCCAGGACCTCGCCAGGCTGCTCTGCAAGATGGGCGCCCAGGTCGATCAGATCGGCTCGAACGTGATGACCGTGCACGGGCAGAAGAAGCTCGGTGGGGCGGAGCACGACGTGTCTCCCGACCACATCGAGATCGCCAGCTTCATGGCCCTGGCGGCCGCGACCAGCGGCGAACTCCGGATCCGCGACGTCGTTCCACAGGATCTCGAGGGGATACGCCGCCACTTCCGGCGGATCGGCCTGCAGACCATGGTCGAGGGGAACGACCTGCTGGTCCCGCCCGAGCAGAAGCTGACCATCCGCGACGACCAGGGCGATGCGATCCCGAAGATCGACGATGGCCCCTGGCCCGCGTTCCCTGCCGACCTGACATCGATCGCCCTGGCTCTGGCCACCCAGGCCGACGGGACGATCCTGATCTTCGAGAAGATGTTCGAGAACCGGTTGTTCTTCGTCGACAAGCTCGTCGCGATGGGCGCTCGGATCACGCTGTGCGATCCCCACAGGGCGATCGTCAGCGGTCCGAGCCGTCTTCATGGCGCCCGCCTCGAGAGCCCGGACATCCGTGCCGGCATGGCGATGCTCATCGCCGCGCTGGCCGCGCAGGGCACGTCGGAGATCGGGAACGTCGCCCAGATCGACCGGGGCTACGAGCGGATCGACGTGCGCCTGCGCGACCTCGGCGCCCGCATCGAGCGGGTCGCCTCAGAGCGCGTTCCGGCCTAGCTCAGACGCTGTAGGCGTTGTGCAGGTCGGTGAACTTCGGCTGAGGAGGCGCCGGGGCGTCGTCGCCCAGGGTCTCCTGGATGGTGGGCGCGAGCTGGGACTCCGCGAACGCTCCGAACGCCTCAGGCGACTCCCAGATGTCGAGGATGCGAAGCGTGTCGCCATCCAGCCTTGCGCTGTGCGCGATCAGCCCGTGGGGCGGGTTGCCCTTGGGGTCGAGCGCGCTGTCAACCGTGTCGTACTGGTCCGTCGTGAAGCCTTCGAAATCCATCTCTACGAAAACTGCCATTTGTTCTCCTCTTCGAGTCGAGTAGCGGGGATTGGCCTGCTCAGGCCTGCTGCAGGTCGCGGACCTCGAGAATCTCGGGCTCCCCGGCTTGCGGGGCGTCCGGATTCACCTCGGCGATCGCCGGGATCAGCTTGTCCTGAACGAAGCTCTGGAAAGCCTCGACCGACTCCCAAACGTCGACGGACTTCCATTTGCCTCCGCCCAGGTCACAGCCGGCGTGCAGAATCGCTCCCTCAGGGGTGGCGTCGCCGAGCTTCGCGTTCACCTGCTCGTATTCCTCAGGAGTTGTCTCGAACTCTTGGATCACCACTACTGCCATCTGCATCGCCTCCTCCGGTTGCAGTACCTGCGGCGACCCTATCGCCCCCGACCTTGCAGCTTGTTAAATCCCGCGCCGCCATGATGGGCCGATGATCCACCCGATACCCCCGGGCACCCGGGACATCCTGCCTGACGAGATGCGCGAGCTCCGCGCTCTCCAGGCGACCCTGATCGACGTCTTCGAGCGCTACGGCTATGGCCAGGTGGCCACGCCGACGCTCGAGTACGACGAGGTGCTCTCGCGCGGCGAGGGGCGAAGCGGCGTCGGGGCCTACCGGTTCTTCGACGAGCGCGGCGAGCTGCTCGCCCTGCGCTCTGACATGACCATCCCGATCGCCCGCCTGGTCGCAACGCGCTTCGCGGATGCAGCACCGCCGCACCGCTTCTCCTACGTCGGCAACGCGTATCGGATCGTCCGCCCGCAGCGCGGACAGGTTCGCCAGTTCATGCACGCAGGGGTGGAGCTGCTGGGGGCGCCGGCACCCGAAGGCACCGCGGAGGTGCTCGAGGTGCTGAGCGCGTCGCTCGACGCCGTAGGGCTCAACCGCGCGGTCCTCGGCCTCGGCGACGCCGACCTGTTCCGCCAGCTCCTCAGCGAGCTCGGGGTGGAGGGCGAGAATCGGGCCCGCATCCTCGATCGGCTTGCGGAGCACAACCTGGTCGGGCTGGAGTTGGCCGTCGACGAGGTTGAGGGCCTCGACGCGCACGGGCGCGAGACCCTGCTGCGCCTTCCGGGCCTTCGAGGCGGCGCCGAGATTCTGGAGCAGGCCCGCGAGCTCGGCGGGGTCGCCGTCGAGCGGGCGGCGCAGCGCCTCCAGCAGACCTACGACCTTCTGGTGGAGAAGGGCGTCGCCGGCCGCGTGCAGCTCGATCTCAGCCTGCTGCGAGACCTCGGCTACTACACGGGCGCGATCGTCGAGATCTATGACCCGGCCCTGGGCCACATACTCGGCGGCGGTGGCCGCTACGACGACCTCGTCGGCCGCTTCGGCCAGGCGATGCCGGCTGCCGGCTTCGGCCTCTACCTGGAGCGGGTGCACCTCGCCCAGATGGAGGAGGAGCGCCTGTCCAGAGAGGGGGAGAAGTGAGCCCCACGGTTGAGGCACCCCGCACCCGTCCGGGCGGGCCTCTGAAGCTGGCGATCCCGAGGGGCGCCCTCTGGGGCGAGACGCTCGACGCGCTCGATGGCATCGGCGTCGACACCGCGGAGATGCGCGGCGACTCGCGTTCGTTGATCTTCCAGGTCAACGGCATGAGCCTGGTGACCATGCGGCCGTCCGATGTCCCCACGTATGTCGAGTCGGGTGCCGCCGACCTCGGGATCACCGGCAAGGACGTGCTGCTCGAGCACACCGACCGGATCGTCTACGAGATCCTCGATCTGGGCTACGGCGGTTGCCACATGGTGCTGGCAGGACGCAAGGGAGACGAGAGCCTGGGAGAGACCGAGAGGCGGCTCGGCGGCATGCGAATCGCGACCAAGTATCCGCGGATCGCCGAGCGCCACTTCGAGGAGACGGGGCGGCAGGCGGAGGTGATCGAGGTGAAGGGCTCGGTCGAGCTCGCACCGCTTGTCGGCCTGGCCGACGGCATCGTCGACCTCGTGGCCACCGGCCGCACCCTCGAGGAGAACGGCCTGGAGATCCGCGAGGAGATCGCGTCGTCGACCGCGCGGCTCGTCGTCAACCGGGTCTCCCACAAGCTGCGGGCCGCCGAGGTGGACGACCTGGTGGAGCGCCTCCGCCCGGAGAAGGGCTGATGCGAATCGAGCGATTCGATTGGGATGGGGAGGACGCCCGTGCCCTGGCGACTCGGATCCGTGGGCTGCAGCCGGCGCTCGGCGAGGTCGCCGACCCCGTCCGTGTGATCATCGACGCGATTCGCTCCGATGGGGACTCCGCCCTCGTCGAAATCGAGAGCCGGTTCGCGGACAGCACGATCGACGCGGACTCGATCAGGCAGCCGGAAGAGGCGATGGCGGCGGCGCTCTCCCGCGTCGAACCGAAGCTGGTCGAGGCAATGGAGCTCGCGGCCACGAACATCCGCACCGTGGCCGAGGCGCAGCCGGCTGACCCGCGCCGCGTCGAGCTGAATCAGGGTCAGAGGGTGGACCTCCGGGACGTCGCCGTCGCCTCGGCCGGGATCTACGCCCCCGGTGGGGCGGCCGCCTACCCCTCGACCGTCTTGATGGGCTGCATACCGGCCAGGGTCGCCGGGGTGGAGCGGGTCATCGTCGCGACTCCGCGCGGAGAGGGCGCCCCCGTCTCCGACGTGGTGCTGGCGGCAGCCTCGATCGCGGGCGCGGACGAGGTCTGCGCGATGGGCGGCGCGCAGGCGATCGCCGCCCTTGCCCTCGGCACTGAGCGGATCGCCCCCGTGGACGTGATCGCCGGCCCGGGAAACCGCTATGTCCAGGAGGCGAAGCGCCAGCTCGCGGGTGAGGTGGGGATCGACGGTATCGCCGGGCCCTCGGAGCTGATGGTGATCGCCGGCGACACCGCGAACGCCGACTGGATGGGACTCGATCTCTGCTCCCAGGCCGAGCACGGGCCGGACGGCCTGCTCGTCGCGGCGGCGGTCGAGACCGTGATCCTCGACGCGATCGAGGAGAGCGTGGAGCGGATCGCCGCGACCCATGGCATCGCCGAGGACGCGCCCCTGGCGCTCGTCGCCGTGCCGGAGACCGAGACCGGCGTGGATCTCGCCAACGCCGTCGCGCCGGAGCACCTGGAGATCCTCACCGAGGACGCCGAGCTGCTGGCCGAACGTGTCACGACCGCGGGCTGCGTCTTCGTCGGCGAGCTGGGCGCGACCGCCTTCGGCGACTACGCGGCCGGGTCGAACCACGTCCTGCCGACCGGCGGAGCCGGCCGCTTCCAGGGCCCGCTCGGCCCCGGCGCCTTCCGGCGCCGCATCTCAACCGTCGAGATCACGCAGGAGGCGGCCCGGGAGCTCGCACCGGCGGTCGCTACATTGGCCCGCTCCGAGGGCTTCCCGCTGCACGCCGAATCCGTCGAGGCGCGCGTCAAGGAGTGATCAGATGAGCCGCAAAGCAGAGATCAGCCGCGAGACCAAGGAGACTAAGGTCGCCCTTAGCCTGGACCTGGACGGGGGCGAGGCCACGGTGTCCACCGGTGTCGGCTTCCTCGATCACATGCTCGACCTGCTTGCCCGCCACGGCCGGCTCGGCCTGAGGATCGAGGCCTCGGGCGACCTCGAGACCGGTGCCCACCACACCACCGAGGACGTCGGCATCTGCCTGGGCCAGGCGATCGACGAGGCCCTCGGGGACCGCACCGGGATCCGCCGCTACGGCTTGGCCCTGGTGCCGATGGACGAAGCCCTCGGCGAGTGCGCCATCGACATCTCGGGCAGGCCCTACTGCGCCTTCGACGCCGAGCTTCCCGACGTGACGATCGCCGGCTTCGATTCGGAGCTGACCGAGGAGTTCTTCCGGGCGGTCTCCAACAGCTCGAAGATGACGCTCCACCTCTGGATTCGCTCCGGCTCGAACGCGCACCACATGATCGAGGCGTCGTTCAAGGCGTTCGCGCGAGCGCTGCGCGAGGCGGTCTCGATCGACCCGGAGGAGACGGGCGTGCCCTCCACCAAGGGCACCCTGACCGAATGACGCGCGTCGCCATCCTCGACTACGGGATGGGCAACCTGCGCTCGGTCGAGAAGGCACTGGAGAAGGTCGGGGCCGAGGCCGAGATCACTTCGGATCGTGACCGGGTCGAGTCGGCCGATGGCGTGATCCTGCCCGGCGTCGGAGCCTTTCCGAAGGCGATGGGCCGCGTCCATGAGATCGGGCTGGACGAGCTGGTCGCCGGCCGAGTCGAGGCCGGCGTGTCCGTGCTCGGCATCTGCCTCGGCATGCAGCTGCTCTTCGACTCCTCGGTGGAGAACGAGGGGGCAAGCGGCCTGTCGCTGCTCAGCGGCATCGTCGCGCCGCTGGCGGCCAACGGCTACAAGGTCCCGCACATCGGCTGGTCGCCGGTGCGCTGGGAGCACTCCTCGGCCCTCACCGATGGCCTGGGCGAGGAGACGCCCTTCTACTTCGTTCACTCCTTCGCGCCCCGCCCGTCAGCCGAGGATGACGTGCTCGGCACCGCGGCCTACGGCGAGCGCTTCGCATGTGCGGTGGAGCGCCCACCGCTCTACGGTGTCCAGTTCCACCCCGAGAAGTCAAGTTCGGCGGGGCTGGGACTGCTCACCAACTTCGTGCGCATCTGCAGTTGATCCTCTATCCGGCGATTGACATCCGCGACGGCAAGGCCGTCAGGCTGATCCAGGGCGATTACGACCAGGAGACGGCCTACGACGACGATCCGGTCGTCGCGGCACGGCGCTGGGTGGACGGCGGGGCACGCTGGCTCCACGTCGTCGACCTCGATGGGGCGCGGGCGGGCGAGCCGGTCAACCTCGAGCACGTCCGGCGGATCGTCGCCTCAGTCAACGTGCCGGTTCAGCTCGGCGGCGGACTGCGGGATTCGAAGAAGGTGGAGGAGGCCTTCTCCTCAGGCGTGGAGCGGGTCGTCCTAGGAACCGCCGCGGTGCGCGACCCCGAGATGGCGGAGGCCATCGCTGCCGCTCACGAAGGGCGGGTGGTCGCCTCGGTGGACTCGCGCTCCGGGAGGGTCGCGGCGGAGGGCTGGACCGAGGCATCCGAGTTGGGGACTGCCGAGGTGATCTCGGCTCTGTCGGACCGAGGCGTCAGCCGGTTCATCTACACGCCTGTGGAGGTCGACGGGCTGATGGAGGGCCCCGATCTGGATTCGCTGCGCGACGCGGCGGCTGCCACGGACGGGGAGTTGATCTACTCAGGCGGAGTCGGATCACTCGACGACCTCCGCGCGCTGGCTGAGCTCGACCTGGGCAACCTGGGAGGCGTGATCGTCGGCCGTGCGCTCTACGAGCAGCGCTTCACCGTCGCCGATGCCCAGGCGATCCTCGATCCGTAGGATCCGCTTCATGGGGAGACTCTTCGGCCCGTTCTTCGTCTTCGCGGGGATCATGCACTTCGTCAAGCCCCGCTGGTACAAGCGAATCATGCCGCCGTACGTGCCTCGGCACACCGAGCTGGTCTATGCGAGCGGCGTCGCTGAGATCGCGGGCGGCCTGGCGACGATGCACCCTGCGACCCGGAGAGCGGGCAGTGCATGGAGCATTGCCACGCTGCTCGCGGTCTTTCCCGCGAACCTCCACATGGCGCTCGATCCGGAGCGCTACGAGAAGGGGATCCCTGGAGGGCGCAACGCCCTCTATGCGCGGCTGCCGCTACAACTGCTGTTCATCGCCTGGGCGTACGCCGCGGGCGACTGGGATTAGGCGAGACCGGCCGCCTCCAACGCGCCGTCTCGATCGCCGTAGTCCTTGAAGGCCACAACGCGTCCATCCCTGAACGTCGCGATGACGGCGGTCGGGACGTCGGTCTCGACGCCGCTGCCGCGGCCCCGGATGTGAATCATCCCCAGCGCGATGACGCGTCCGTCGCCGAGATCGCGCAGATCGGTGTAGTCGAGCTCGAAGCTCTCGAAGCTTTCGTGGGTGTCCTGAAGGAACCTGCGGACCCCATCGTGCCCGCGGAACGTTCCCTCCGTGGCGGCGCGCCGGGGCTCGAGCTCGAGGCTCTCATCGGTGATCTCGATCAGCGCCGCCTCGTCGCCGCTGCAGACGAGCTCGGCGGCCCGCAGAAACAGGTCGGTGTTGGCAGACATGAGCGCAACGTTAACCTCGATTCATGGTCCTGAAGCGAGTTATCCCCTGCCTGGACGTTGACGACGGCCGCGTCGTCAAGGGCACCAACTTCGTCGACATCCGCGACGCCGGCGACCCGGTGGAGCTCGCCGAGCGCTACGACGCTGCGGGCGCCGACGAACTGGTCTTCCTGGACATCACCGCCTCGCACGAGAGCCGCGACACGATCGTCGAGCTCGCCCGGCGCACGGCTGACAACGTCTTCATCCCCTTCACGATCGGCGGGGGAATCCGATCGGTCGAGGACGCGCAGGCCGTGCTCGACGCCGGTGCCGACAAGGTCTCCGTGAATTCCTCCGCGCTGGCACGGCCGGAGCTGATCGCGGAGCTCGCCGCCGTCTTCGGCTCACAGTGCGTGGTCGTCGCGATCGACGCGAAACGCCGTCGGGCGGGCGATACTTCGGAGACCTGCGACGCGCCCGCAGGCCACTTCGGTGACGCCGAGTGGGACGTCTACGTCCACGGCGGCCGGACCAGGGTTGAGGGCCGCGAGGCCGTCGAGTGGGCGAAGGAGGCGACGGACCTGGGAGCGGGGGAGTTGCTGCTGACCAGCATGGATCGCGACGGCACGACCGACGGCTACGACCTGGAGCTGACCCGCGCCGTCGCCGAGGCGGTCAGCGTGCCCGTGATCGCCTCCGGAGGTGCCGGCGAACTGGACCACCTGGTCGAGGCGGTCACGGCTGGACACGCCGACGCGGTGCTCTGCGCGTCGATCTTCCACTACGGGCAGCACACGGTCGCCGAGGCGAAGCAGAGGATGGACCAGGCCGGAATCCCCGTCCGGATCGCCTAGCCCTTCGGCTTCGACTTCTTCGGCGGTGCCTGGATGAGGCCGTTGACCGCCTTGCCCTGAGCCGGCGTCAGTGCGTAGATCGTCTTGTAGCCCGTCAGGAAGATCTCCTTGCCGTCGGAGATCACCGGGTTGTAGGCACCGTCGGAATCCTCGAAGACCTTGTGCCCGTTGGCCGCGTTGAAGCCGTAGGTGGAGGTGTGCTGGAGGTCGGCGACGTAGACGGTGTTCCCGATCAGGCTCGCCGCGCCCGAGATCGAGCCCAGGCCGGATTGGCTCCAGCGCTCGTTGCCGTTGCGGGCATCGAGGGCGTAGAAGGTGCCGTCGTAGGAGCCGAAGTAGATGGTGGGTTGGGTGTCCGGCGTGCGCGCGGCGACCGGCCCGGCGTAGACATAGTTGCTGGTCGAGTGGCTCCAGGCGAGGTCGCCATTCGCCTGATCGAAGCTGTACATGCGGCCGTCGGTGTTGCCGGCGTAGACGCGGCCGAAGGCGATGGCCGCGGTCGCGTAGAACTGGCCCGAGCGGCCGAAGCTGGTCCCCTGCGAGCCCGTCTGCCACCTGATCGAGCCGTCGCTGACGTGGATCGCGGTCATCTCGCCGCTGTAGTCGCCCGCGTAGATGATCCCGTCGCTGTAGGCCGGCGCCGCCTTGACGGCGCCGTTCACTGGCCTCTCCCAGATCGTCTTGCCGGTGTTCTTGTTGAGGGCGAAGATCGTGTTGCACTCGCAGCCGACGATCACCTTGTTGCCGACGACCAGCGGCGAGGACTCGCTGCGACCGGGGAGGGCGTGCTTCCAGACTGTGTGGCCGTCGTACGCCGCGAGGTCGATGACCTGGCCGGGATCCAGGTTGGAGATGTAGATGTTGCGATCGCTGTAGGTCGGCGCCGACGCGTTCAGGCTGGCGACCTGCCGCTTCCAGCGGGCCTTGCCCGTCTTGGTCTTGATCGAGAAGGCGAGGCCGTTGTTGTTGATCCCGAAGAGCTGGTTGTGGACCAGGATCGGCGAGTACTCGAGCAGGTGGCCGCCCTTGAACCGCCAGCGGACCTTGAAGGGCGGCTTCACGCCCGGAGCGTCGAGATAGCGAGCGCGCTCCTGATTGAGCCCGTACATCGGCCAGTTCGTGGTGCCCGAGACAGGCTTGGGCGCCACGCTGGTGATCGTGCACGGGGCGTGACAGGACTTGTCACCCGGACGCTTCAGAACGACGTAGCCGATTGCGGCGATCGCGAGGACGCCGATCGACGCGGCAACGCCGAGGGTCACCCAGCGGTGGTTCTCCCAGAGGCCCTTAAGTCTCTCGCGCATACGATCCGCACCATAGGCAAGCTCACTTAATGCCGGACTCAAGGGACATAGACCCCGCCGCACTGCCGCAGGCGATCAATGCGCTGCCGGGCATCGACGACATTCGCCGGCTCGCCGAGCGGGTGCCGACCTATCTGGTTGGCGGAGTGATCCGGGACCTCCTGCTCGGGGCGGACGGCACCGATCTCGACATCGCAATCGAGGGGAACGCGGATGCGCTCGCGGACGTCCCCGGCTATCGGCCCGAGCGCGACGAGCAGTTCCTCACCGGCAAGCTCGAGGCGCGGGGCCGGGAGATCGACGTCGCCCAAACTCGGGCCGAGAGCTACCCACAGCCGGGCGCCCTGCCGGAGGTCAGGCCGGCGCCGATCGCGGAGGACCTGGCCCGGCGCGATTTCACGGTGAACGCGATGGCGTATCCGCTCGCCGATGACGCGGAGTTGCTCGATCCGCACGGGGGAGTGGACGACCTGCGAGCGGGCCGGCTTCGTGTCCTGCACGAGCGCTCGTTCATCGATGATCCGACGCGCGCGCTGCGAGCCGCCCGGTATGCGGCCCGCTTCGGTTTCGAGCTGGAACCCGGCACGGCGAGTCTGCTGGCGGATGCCGACCTCTCGACGGTCTCGGAGGACCGGGTCCAGAACGAGCTCCGCAGGATCGCGGTGGAGGACGATCCGGCGCGCGCCCTGCGCCTGCTCACAGAGTGGGGCGTGATGCCGACTCTGGATCCCGCGGCACCAGAACGGGTCGCGGAGGTGGCCCGGCTCGCCTCGGCGCCGCCCTGGGAGGAGTGGGTGGACCGAGAGCTGGCGGTGATGCTGGCGATCGTCCGGCCACTGCCCCAGATCCGCGAGCTCGTGTCCGCCGAGCCCGAGAGGCCATCGGATGCGTTCCGGCTCGCCCAGACGTGGGATTCCGCTCAGCTGCTGGTCGCCAGGGCGCTCGGCGCCGAGTGGCTCGACGACTACGCGGAGAAATGGCGGGGGGTGACCCTGGAGATCAGCGGCGAGGACCTGATCACCGAAGGCGTACCCCAGGGCCGCGCGATCGGCCACGGGCTGGAGGCGGCACTCTCCGGCAAGCTCGACGGTGAGCTCTCGGGTCGCGAGCAGGAGCTGCAGATTGCGCTGGCCGCCGCCCGCGGCGAGCTCCCCGAGGACTGACGCATCTAGCCTGCCTCGGATGGAATGGCGCGACCGCGATGGGGTTCGCTGGCTCGAGGCGGAGCTCGCCGAGGCCCGGGCGGCTTTCTCGACACGGGTCGGGGGCGTCAGCGAGGCGCCCTACGACGCACTGAACGTCGCGATCATGACCGGAGACGAACGCGAGAGGGTCCGGGAGAACCGCCACCGTCTCACAGCCGCACTCGGTCGAGATCCCGACGGCGTGGTCATGGGAAGGCAGGTCCACGGCGCTGAGCTTCGCGAGCACCGCGCCGCGCAGGAACCCAGGGTCTACGCCGATGTTGTCCCAAGCCCGGAGGAGGTCGACGCTCACAGCGCCTCCGATCCCGCGCTCACCCCTCTGGTGATGGTCGCCGACTGCCTGCCCGTGGCGATGTCGGGATCCGGCGGCGTCGCGATCGCGCACTGTGGCTGGCGGGGCCTGGCCGGCGGAATCGTCGGCGAGGTGGCGCGGGCGATCGACGCGGGCTCCGCCGCGGTGGGACCAGGGATCGGGTCCTGCTGTTACGAGGTCGGCGACGAGGTGCTCGCCGAGTTCGAGGATCTCGACGGTGTCGCCGAGGGCCGGATGCTCGACCTGACCGCGGTCGCCCGCGGGCTGCTCGCCCGCGCCGGGGTCGCAAGCGTGGAGTCCGCCGATATCTGCACGAAATGCAACCCCGATCTCTTCTACTCCCACCGCCGCGACGGCGAACGCACCGGCCGCCAGGCGGGCCTGGCCTGGATGGCCTGAAGATGGTCGAGCCCGTCGCGAACCTTGACCTCGAACGGGTCCGCTCCAACCTCGACCGGATCCACGAGGAGGCGGGCCCGGAGGTCGAGATCCTAGTGGCGACCAAATACATCCGGCCCGAGGACATGGGCGTTCTCGCCGAAGCCGGCGTCGGGCTGGTCGGCGAGAACCGCCAGCAGGACCTGGAGGAGAAGCGCGAGCGCTGGGGCGAGCGCTTCACCTGGGACTTCATCGGCAACCTGCAGAGCCGGAAGGTCAAGCGGATCCTGCCGCTGGTCAGGCTGATCCACTCCGTCGCCTCCGACTCGGTGCTCGAACAGCTGGGGCGCCACGGCGGCCCCGACACCGAGGTGCTCGTGGAGGTGAACCTCTCGGGGGAGACGGAGAAGGGCGGAATCCCGCCCGACGCCCTCAATGGGTTCATCGAGCGCTGCCCGGTGAGGGTCTCCGGACTGATGACGATGCCCCCGTTCACCGAGGATCCGGAGGCCTCGCGGCCATATTTCGCGAGGCTGGCGGAGCTTGCCTCGGACCGCGGACTCGAGCGCCTTTCGATGGGCACGAGTCAGGATTGGCCGGTCGCCGTGCAGGAAGGGGCGACGATCGTGCGCCTGGGCTCCGTTCTTTGGGCATAATCAGTCAACATCGGCTAGAGGAATAACGACCGTCAAGCCGAATCTGAGCCGAGATGGCGATCAGGGACACATGGAGACGTTCGCTCGAGTACTTCGGCCTCGTCGAGGGTGACTACATCGAGGAGGGCGAGTACGACGAAGGGGACACGGGTAGCGAGATGGCGCTCGACCAGACCGCCGCCGCGCCCCGTGAGGCCGCGGGCAGCATGCCCTCACGCCGCGGCCGTGGCCGCGAGGAGGACATCGACGACATCTTCGGCGAGGACGAGCCGGCCCCACGCAGAGGCCGAATCCGCTCGGTCGACGACACGGCCGAGGAGCCGGCCCCGAGCCGCGGGCGCGGCCGTCGCCGCGCCCCTGCAGGCAACGGCGGAGGCGTCGCCTCCATGCATGTCGTCACCCCGCGAAGCTTCAACGACGCTCAGCAGGTCGCCGACGAGTTCAAGAACTCGAAGCCGGTGATCATCAACCTTCAGTCGACCGACCGTGAGCTCTCCAAGCGGCTGATCGATTTCTCCTCCGGCATGACCTACGCCCTGGGCGGAGGCATGCAGCGGATCTCGCAGGGAATCTTCCTGCTGACGCCCGAGAACGTCGAGGTCTCGGCCGAGGAGAAGGCCCGCCTGCTCGAGGGCGGCTTCTTCAATCAGTCGTAATTTCTACGGTCGCGCGGAGTTGCACGGAGCAATAGGTTCACCGCTGATGCCGGGGAGCGCTCGCCGACGCGTATGCGGCCTTTGGGTTTCCGTGGTGGCTGCCGTCGCAGCACTTTGCGCTCCGACGGCGTGTGCCTCCACCCTTACCGTCGGAAGCCCGATGAACGCGGGAACCCCGTTCAGCGAGACCCACACCGGAACGGGCACGCTCGCCAACGTCGCCCTCGGTGAGCCGGGCGCCAACGTCACCTCACCGGTCACCGGGACGATCGTGCGGTGGAGAGTCACGACCGCTGGGACCGGCCAATACGCGCTCCGCGTCCTGCGGCCCCTCGGGAACGGTCAATACAACGCGGTCGGGACGAATGCACAAAACGTGTCCAGCCCAGGCGCGCAGACCTTCGCCACCGGCCTCGCGATACAGGCCGGCGACTTGCTCGGGGTCGATATCCCCACCAACGGCGTCGACGGCATCACCGGCGTCCACGACTCGAATTCGAGCTTCGCCGTCTGGTCCCCGTCGGTCGGGTCGGCGCCTGCTACACCGATAAACCCGGCCAACGACGGGGTCGAGCTCTATCTCAACGCAGACGTGGATTACACGCCTGTGTCCGACGGGCCTCCCGCCCCACGTGGATCCTCCCCCAAGAAGTGCGGGATGAAGAAGAACGAGGAGAAGAAGAGGCGGAAGAAGCACAAGCGGTCGGCGAGCGCGGCGAAGAGCAAGTGCAAGAAGAAAAAGAAGAAGTAGCGTCCGAGGCCCGATAGCGGGCGCCGAATAAAGTCCCGGCCATGAGAATCGGATTCATCGGCGCCGGGAACATGGCGGGTGGGCTTGCGCGCGGCTGGGCCGCCGCCGGTGGCGAGGCGGGTGCGCCCGAGGCGATGCTGTTCGCCGACGCCGACGCACCGAAGGCCGAGGCCCTTGCGAAGGATGTCGGAGGCGAGGCTCTGGCGGGAAACGTTGCGGTCGCGGACGCATCGGATCTGGTCGTCCTCGCGGTCAAGCCCAACGTCCTCGACGAGGTCGCCCCCGATCTCGTCCAGGCGGGGACGCCCATCCTCTCGATCCTCGCCGGAACCACCCTCGAGACTCTGCACCGCGCGCTCCCGGGCATCGACCTCGTCCGTGTGATGCCGAACCTCGGCGCGCAGCTCCGCCAGGCCGTGCTCTGCGTCGTCTATGCGGAGAAGGTCGGGGCGACCGAGCGCGAGCGGGTGGGCGAGCTGCTCTCCCTGCTCGGGGACGTGATCGAGATCGACGAGGGACTGATCGACGCCGCCACGGCGATCATGGGCTGCTCGCCGGGCTATCTGGCTCTGATGGCCGAGGTCCTGGTCGAGGCCGGCGTGCGCGAGGGCCTCACGGAGGACCAGGCGTTGCGCATGGTCGCGCGCTCCATGGCCGCCACCGGCGGGCTGCTCGACCTCCAAGATCCCGGTGCCCTGAAGCGGGCGGTCGCCTCGCCCGGCGGGATGACCGAGGCGGGCCTGAATGCCCTCGAGGAGCACAGGATCCAGGAGACGCTCAACGCCGCGGTCGACGCGTCGCTCGAGCGAGTGCGGAAGTGAGCCCGCTGCTCGCGATCAGCCGGGTCGATGTCGCGGACTACGTCGGCGCTGTCTTCCTCGTCTACTTCATCCTGATCTTCATCCGGGTGCTGCTCTCCTGGATCCCGCGGATGCCGTACTACCCCTGGCTCCGGGCCACGGTGGACTTCGTCCATCAGGTCGTGGACCCGTACCTGAACCTCTTTCGCCGGGTGATCCCGCCGCTGGGTGGGGGCGGAATGGCGATCGACATCAGCCCGATTCTCGCGATCCTCATCCTCTTCATCGTCGGGCGGGTGGTCGTATCGCTGATTCACGGTTGAGGAAATGGCCTGAGCTGCTGGTCCCGGCGCTCGCCGCCTGCGGGGTCGTGGTGGCCCTCGATCAGGGCACCAAGGCGCTCGCGACGTCGCTCGTGACGCGCGGGGACCGGGTCGAGGTCCTGCCCTTCCTGTCCTTCGAGAACGTCCGCAACGAGGGTGTCGCGTTCGGCATCGGCGGAAACATCTCGGCCGTCTTCATCGGCGCGACGATCGTCGTGCTGCTTGGGTTCCTGGTCTTTCTGGCCTCGCGGTCCGGGAGCGGCTGGCTCGTCTGGGTTCCCGCCGCGCTGCTGATCGGCGGGGCGCTGGGCAACCTGGCGGACCGCGTGCGCGACGGCGCCGTCACCGACTTCATTCACCTGCCCCTCTGGCCGACCTTCAACCTCGCGGACGTGGCGATCGTGGTCGGGGTTCTGCTGCTTCTGCTTGACGTCGAGCGCTCGCGAAGCTGATGGACGCCGAGGGGCTGATCGTCCATTTGGACGACGACCTGGCCGTGATCGAGAAGCCGGCGGGGCTGGTAGTCCACTCGGCGCCGTCACACAAGGGGGAGACTCTCGTGGACCTGCTGCAGGGAATCGCGGGCGGCGGGGAGAGCGGGCGGCCGGGGATCGTCCATCGCCTGGACAAGGACACCTCGGGCCTGATGATCGTTGCCCGCAACGAGGAGTCGCTCCGCCGGCTGGCTCGGATGGTGAAGGCGCGAGAGGTGGTGCGCGAGTACACCGCGCTCGTCGAGGGGCATTTGGGCAGCCGCACCGGGACGATCGACGCGCCGCTTGGGCGCGATCGCCGGCAGCGGACCAAGCGGGCGGTGAAGGGGGCTGGATCGAGGGAGGCTCGAACTCACTTCGAGGTGATCGAGGCCCTGCCGTCCGACACGCTGGTGCACGCACGCCTGGAGACGGGCCGCACACACCAGATTCGGGTTCACTTCGCCGCCATCGGGCACCCGGTGGCCGGGGACCGCGAGTACGGGATGCGCGGGCGTCATGGGCTCCAGCGCCAGTTCCTGCACGCCTCACGGCTCGCGTTCACACACCCCCGGACGGAGGAGCGGCTGGAGATCACCTCCGAGCTCCCGGACGATCTTCGCGAAGCGCTCGAAAGGGTCAGGCAGAGCGCTCGATGACGTCCTCGATCGCGGCGACCACCGCGTCGGGGGACTTCTTGAGGATCTGCGTGTGCTTCTGGGGCACCGTCGCGAATACGGACACGCGCTCGTTGCTCGCCTCGGCAACGGCGACGGCCGCGCGCACCGTGCGCATCTCCTCCTCGGTTGTGCCTGAGTGGCCTCCGGTGCCCACGACGAACTCCGTCGGGCATTCCAGCGCCGTGAAGTCGGGGTCGAGTTGGCCGTTGACCGCGTCCATCTCGATCACCACGTCCGCGGACTCGGCGGGAGACATCTGCGCCGAGCGGCCGAGCGCGGCCATGATCCGCATGAGCCAGCCCAGCCGGCGGAACTGCGTGCGGACCTTCTGCTTTCCGGCCTCGTCGAACATGGCGATCGGGTAGGCGCCGTCGATGAGCACCAATCCGCTGACCTGCTCCGGGTGCTGGGCGGCGTATCGCACCGCGATCGTGGCCCCGTAGGACCACCCGATGAGGATCGGGCGCTCGATCTGCGTCGCCTCGATGACGCTGCCGACGTCGGAGACCGCCGCCCCTGCCGAGTAGTCGGCCGATGTGCCCGACTTCCCGCGCGCCCGCGCATCGAATCGCACCGTGCGGTACTTCTCGGCAAGGAGGCTGATGACGTGGTTCCAGTTCTGCACCGTGCCGAAGCCGCCGCTCAGGAAGAGCAGAGGAGGCCCGCCGCCCGGGGTGTCGACGGCGTAGAGCTGGGTGTCTGCAACGGGGATCCGGAGTTCCTGGGACATCGCGGTCCAACCTTTCGGGTCGGAGAGGATCGGTGCTCAAACCGCTCCTCAACGATTGCCGGTCTCTCCACCCGCGAAACAGACCGTTCGCGGCTCAGCGCCTACAATCCCGCGGACTTTGCAACCAACCCCCGCCGAGAGGCACGGGACGCTGCCCGGGCACGCCCGGGTTCCCGCAGCCGCGACGGAGCTATGACGGTCGGGGGTCAGGCTTCAGCCTGACCCCCGGGTACAAAACAGTCGGCGGTCAGGCTGAAGCCAGACCCCCGGATCACAACTCAAGCGATAGGAAGGTCAGATGGCCGAGGTAGGCATCAAGGAGCTGCTGGAGGCCGGAGTTCACTTCGGTCACCAGACCCGGCGCTGGAACCCGCGCATGCGCCGCTTCATCTACGGGGAGCGGGAAGGGATTCACATCATCGATCTCCTCCAGACGGAGGAGCTGCTCAAGCAGGCGACCCAGTTCGTCACGGAGGTCGCTGCGAAGGGCGGAATCATCCTGTTCGTCGGGACGAAGAAGCAGGCACGCGACTCCGTCGAGGAGTGGGCCGAGCGCTGTGGCATGCCGTACGTCAACAGGCGCTGGCTCGGTGGGCTGCTCACCAACTTCCACACGATCCGCAAACGGATCCAGCGGCTGCACGAGCTGCGTGAACTCAAGGAGAACGGCCGGCTCGACCTGCTGCCGACCAAGGAGCGCATGTCGATGGAGGCCGAGCTGCGCAAGCTCGAATACAACCTCGGCGGCGTCGCGGACATGCAGCGCGTTCCGGATGCGGTGGTGATCGTCGACCTGAAGACCGAGGAGATCGCGCTTCGCGAGGCGGAGCGCCTCGAGATCCCGATCATCGGGCTCGTCGACTCCAACTGCGATCCGTCTCCAGTTCGCTATGTGATCCCCGGCAACGACGACGCGATCCGATCGTGCGACCTGATCATCGGCGCACTGGGCTCCTCGATCGAGGGCGCTGCCGCCGCGTGGCGCGCTGCCGAGGAGAAGCGCCGGGCCGAGGAGGAGGAGAAGAAGCGACGCGAGGAAGAGGAGCGCAAGCGTCGCGACGCCGAGGAGAAGGCCAAGCAGGAGGCCGAGGAGAAGGCAAAGGCCGAGGCCGAGGCGAAGGCCAAGGCGGAGGCCGAGCAGAAGGCGGCCGCCCAGCAGGCCCAGGCCAAGCAGGCGGAGACCAAGCAGGCCGAGGCCCAGAAGGAGGCCGGGGAGGAGATCCCGCAGCCGCAGGCCGCGGATGCGCCGCCCGCACACAACCGCCAGGGCGATGCCGCCGAGGCGAAGCGCGAGGCTGAGATCGCGATCCCTCAGCCGCCGCCGGCCGATGACGCCGAGACGGCCTCGGAGCCGGCTCCGACCCAGACCGGAGGTGAGTCCTGATGGCGGTGAGTGCAGCCGACGTCAAGGCGCTGAGAGAGAAGACCGGTGCTCCGATCGTCGACGTGAAGAACGCCCTCGAGGAGGCCGAGGGAGACGAGCCCAAGGCCATCGACATCCTCCGCAAGAAGGGCCAGGCGTCCGCAGCCAAGCGCGGCGGTCGCAGCACTTCCGAGGGCGTGGTCGAGTCCTACATCCACGCGGACGCCCGCAAGGGCGCCCTGGTGGAGGTGCAGTGCGAAACCGATTTCGTGGCGCGCAACGAGGACTTCAAGGAGTTCGCCCGCCAGGTCGCCATCCACATCACCGCGATGAACCCGGAACACGTCCACTTCGACGACGTCCCGGAAGAGGATCTGGCCCGTGAGCGGAACATCCTCGAGGAGAAGGCGAAGGCCGACGGCAAGCCGGACGACGTGGTCGAGAAGATCGTCGAGGGACAGATCCTGAAGTGGGCCTCGGAGCTCGTGCTGCTCGACCAGAAGCATTTCAACGAGGAGCGCTACGAGGGCAAGACGATCGAGGACCTGCGCGCCGAGGTCGCGGCCAAGACCGGGGAGAACGTGCGCATCGCCCGCTTCTCGCGCTTCGAGGTGGGGCAGGAGTAAGGAAGCCTTGGCCGAGGCAGCCTTCAACCGCATCCTGCTGAAGATCTCCGGGGAAGCCCTGATGGGCGACCTCGAGTACGGCACGGATCCCGGGCAGATCGAGCGCATCGCCAACCAGGTCCGCGAGGTTCGGGTGCAGGAGGTCGAGGTTGCGATCGTGGTCGGCGCCGGCAACATCTACCGGGGCCTCGAGGGCGCCGCGGAGGGTATGGATCGCGCCACGGCCGACTACATGGGCATGCTCGCGACCGTGCTCAACGCCCTCACCCTTCAGGACGCCCTGGAGAAGGTCGGGGTCGATACCCGCGTCCTGTCGGCGATGGCTGTGACGGAGGTCGCTGAGCCCTACATCCGCCGGCGTGCGATCAGGCATCTGGAGAAGGGCCGCGCGGTCATCTTCGCCGCGGGAACGGGCAACCCGTTCTTCACGACGGACACCGCCGCGGCACTCCGGGCACTCGAGATCCATGCTGAGGCGATCCTGATGGCGAAGAACGGGGTGGAGGGCGTCTACACCGCCGACCCCTCGATCGATCCGGACGCCGAGTTCCTGCCCGAGATCAGCCACCGCCAGGCGATCGAGCGGGGGCTCCGCGTGATGGATTCAACGGCCCTGTCGCTCTGCATGGACAACGATCTGCCCATCTACGTCTTCAACATGGCCGACGAGGGCAACATAGATAGGATCGTCAGCGGAGAGAGAGTCGGGACTCTGGTGTCCTCAAAGCCCGCTACAGAGCCAACTCCGGGGGTGCGCAGCTGATGAGCGAGATGATCGACGAGCTGTTGGCAGACGCCAAGGAGCGAATGCAGAAGTCGGTCGACTCGACCCGCAATGAGCTCGCCACGGTCCGCACCGGCCGTGCCTCACCGCATCTCCTCGACCGCCTCGACATCGACTACTACGGCGCTCAGACACCGCTGAAGCAGCTCGCACAGGTGGCTGCGACAGACGCCCGCATGCTCACCGTGACGCCCTACGACAAGTCCTCGATCAACACGATCGAGAAGGCGGTCATGGAGTCCGATCTGGGCCTGACGCCGTCCAACGACGGCAACGTGATCCGGCTCTCGATCCCGGAGCTGACGGAGGAGCGTCGCAAGGAGCTGGTCAAGGTGGTCCACAACGTTGCCGAGGACGGCCGCGTCGCCGTCCGCAACATCCGCCGCGACGTCATGCAGGACCTCCGCGACCTGAAGAAGGAGGGCGAGGCGGGCTCCGACGAGGAGCACCACGGCGAGACCGAGCTCCAGAAGCACACGGACGGCTCCATCGGAGAGATCGACTCGCTCTTGAAGGGCAAGGAAGAGGAGATCATGGAGGTCTAGGCTCCGGCCGGACCCCCCGATCTCCCTCCGAATGGCCGCCGAATACGTCGCGATCATCACCGACGGAAATGGGCGCTGGGCTCATCAACGAGGCCTGCCCGTCATCGAGGGGCATCAGGCCGGCGCCGACATCGTCAAGGCGCGGCTGCGGGACGCGGCCGAGTTCGGCATCAAGGAGCTCACCGTCTACTCGTTCTCGACCGAGAACTGGACGAGGCCCCGCGAGGAGGTCGACGGCCTGATGGCGATGTTCGCCGAGCGCATCGATCGCGAGACGCCCGAGCTGGACGAGGAGGGCGTGCGGATGCGCTTCATCGGCCGACGCGAGGAGATCAGCGAAGAGCTCACCGGGCGAATGGACTGGGCGGAGGAGAAGACCGACGGCAATGAGCGCATCACGCTCTTCGTCGCCTTCAACTACGGCGGCCGCGCCGAGATTCTCGATGCCGCCGCGAAGTATCAGGGCGGCGGGGAGGAGGAGTTCGAGAGCCACCTCTATGCGCCCGAGATGCACGAGCCGGATCTGCTGATCCGGACCAGCGGCGAACAGCGGATCTCCAACTACCTGCTCTGGCAGTGCGCCTACTCGGAGTTCGTCTTCCGCGACGAGCTCTGGCCGGACTTCAGTCGCGAGGCCTTCGAGTCCTCCCTGGCCGAGTACGAGGAGCGCCAGCGGCGCTTCGGAGCGAGAGCCCAGTGATCGAGGACATCGACCCTTTCCCCGACGAGGAGCCGCTCGAGCCCGAGATTGTCGTGCGGCGGGTCGAGGAGGAGCCCGAGGGACGCCCGGGTGGGCGCTTCGACCGCTTCATCCCCAAGATGTCGGAGACGACCGCGCGGGTCGTGGTTGCCATCCCGTGGATCGTCTTCGCGATCGCGATCGTCGGGATCGGCGGCCTGTTCTTCACGCTCGCGCTGGTCGTGCTCGCGATTCTGGGCCTGCGCGAGTTCTTCCGGATGGCGGAGCCGGAGCAGCCGATCGTGCTGCCGGCCTACCTGGTCGCCGCTGGGATGGTGATCGCGGCCCACTACGGCACCGCGTTCCAGATCCTGCTCGTCTTCGCCGCGATCTTCCCGCTCGCCTTCGCGTTCGCCGCCGTGCGCCGCTCGCATGAGGCGATCACGATCTCGATTGCGTTCACGATCCTCGGTGTCGCCTGGATGGGGATCGGCTTCTCGCATGCCGTCCTGCTCCGTGACCTGCCGCTCCACGGCGGCGCCCTGCTGATCGACGTGCTCGTGGCGACCTTCCTCGGAGACACCGCCGCCTACGCCGCCGGCCGGCTCTTCGGATCGCGCAAGATCACGCCTCGCATCTCTCCCAACAAGACCCTGGAGGGACTGATCGGCGGCTTCGTCGGGGCGACCATGGGCTTCTGGTTCGCCGGCCTCTACCAGGACTGGCTGCCCGGCATCGACGCGCTTCTGATGGGCATGGCGATCGGCGTGATCGCGCCGGTCGGGGACCTGTTCGCGTCGCTGATCAAGCGCGACCTCGGCGTCAAGGACACCGGCCGCCTCTTCGGCCCCCATGGCGGCCTGATCGACCGCCTCGACGCCGTGCTCTTCACCGTGGTGGTGGGCTACTACCTCGCGGTCGCGTTCGTGTACTGAGGCCTACGCCGTCACATCGAGCGAGATCCCGAGCTTGCGCTCGAACTCGGCACGGTCGAAGAAGATCCGGTTCTCGACGACCTTGCCTTCCACGATCCTGATCCGGTCGACGCCGGAGTGCTCGATCGGTCCGCCCGCGCCCGTGGCGTGCGCAATCCAGCGGATGAAGAGGTACTCGCCGTCCTGGGCCGACTCGACGACCTGAAGGGTCAGGTCCGGCACCCGAGCCAGCAGCTCCTTGACGGCTCCGACGTATTCGTCGCGACCGCGCACCGGCTCGTCAGAGCCGGGCCAGTAGCCGAGCACGTCGTCGTGGAGATCCTCCGACCAGGCGGAGAGATCCGGTTTCGCCCAGAAGCTCTCGAATGTCTCAGCCGTGTACGCCATGTTCAGAGTCTCCGCCGCGTCTTCACGGGTGAGACCGTGAGATCGGCCGGCGCCCCCGGCGCCGACAGCTCGCGCGAGTGACCGAACTTGAAGCGGCGGCCGTCGAGCTCCTCGCGGACGGGCTCGGAGATCAGCACCTCGCCGCCTTTGGCGCAGTCGCCGACGCGGGCGGCGATGTTCACGTCGACACCCAGGAAGTCGCCCTTGACCTTGCGCGGCGTGCCACGGTGGACCCCCGCCCGCTGTGAGGGGCGGTAGCCCTCGACCTCGATCTTCTCGATCTCTCCCTGCGCCTCCAGCGCCGCCCGGACCGCTCCGTCGGAGTCGCTGAAGACCGCCATCGCGCCGTCGCCGAGCCGCTTCACGATTGCGCCCTTGTGATGGGAGATCGCCTTCTGCTCGGCGTCGCCGACCTGCCGCAGGACCTCGAGCGCGGCCTCGTCGCCTGCCGCGAGCGCCCAGTCGGAGAAGCCGACCAGGTCGGTGAACAGGATCGCCACGTCCGCGGTGCCCTGGCGGCGCCTCTGCGCCTCTGAGAGCGCCTGCCAGGCCTGCAGGGCTCCCTTGCCGATCTCCCGCATGGCGCTGGGGCCCTCAGGCTGGACTTCCTCTACGAGCCGCTGCATCGCCTCGGGCATCTCGGCGGTCTCCGGCTCGGCGCCCGGGATCAGGCGCCGCAGGAAGCGAGCGGTCGCGACGAGCTGCGGGTTGGCGTCGGTCCTGCGGACGACGTCCCGGATGCCCTCGGAGTCAAGCGGCGGATCGCCGTTTTTGCGCCTGCGCCTCCTGCGTGCCATGAATGCATCCTCGCAAGGCCGCAACTTCTCGGCCTCATGCTGTTTCGTCAGCGAACGCTCACAACATCTGAAAGGGAGTGGTTCTGGATGAAGAAGCTGCTCGGTCGCCGGCCCTCTGCCGGCACTGTGATCGCATTCATCGCCCTCTGTGTGGCACTTGGAGGGGGCGCGTACGCGGCCACCGCCAAGAAGGTCGAATACAAGGGCCTCAGCAAGGACGCCAGGCTCAAGGTCCTGGGCGTCAGCACGACGAACGCCCAGACTGGGGACACACCGTGTGACCCGAACAGCTCGAGCACCTTCACCAAGTGCACCTCGGTGAACGTGAATGGCTCGACGGCCTTCCCGCGCAAGTACCTGCTCACCTTCGACGGCACCTTCGACGGTGGCGGTGTCGCCGCGAGCGGCGTGTGTCATCTCGAGGTTGACGGCACCGAGATCAACGGTACGAAGACCAACGTGCACACCCCCGGTGGAATCGAGGGCTTCGGCATCAACATCGGTACCACCGCGCAGGGCGGCAAGCACACCTTCTCCGTCGCCTGCCGCGAGGACACGGGCGACCTGAAGGTCCCGCAGTTCGAGCTCACGGCGGTCCAGGTCCGCTAGAGCGATCACAACGCATCACGCTGTTGGACGGGAGGCCCTCGGGCCTCCCGTCCGCGTTTACGAGCGTTTACGGGCCGTTTCGGGCGACACCTACACTGGGCGGCCGTGAAAAGAGTGCTGATACTGGGATCGACGGGGTCGATCGGCACCCAGGCGCTCGAAGTGATCGGCGCCTCCGACGACCTCCAGGTCGCGGGGCTCTCGGCCGACTCGAGCTGGGAACGCGTCCTCGCGCAGGCGCGCGAGCACGGCGTGCCCGTCGTCGCGCTGGCGGACGATGAGTCCGCCGAGCGAGCCGGATCGGCGTGGGGCGGCCGGGTGCTCGCCGGTGACACGGGAATCCGCGAGCTGATCGCGGAGTCCAAGCCCGACCTCGTGCTGAACGCCGTCGTGGGCGCCGCCGGCCTGGGGCCGACGATCGTCGTCCTCACCGATGGGATCGACCTCGCCCTGGCCAACAAGGAGAGCCTGGTGATCGGCGGCGAGCTGGTCATGGCGCTCGCCGAGGCGACCGACGCCCGCATTCTCCCGGTCGACTCCGAGCACTCGGCGCTCTACCAGCTGATCGGCGCGGAGCCGCCGGGAACCGTGGACCGGCTGGTGCTCACCG
The DNA here is from genome assembly GCA_963743575.1 of uncultured Solirubrobacterales bacterium. Classification (GTDB taxonomy): domain Bacteria; phylum Actinomycetota; class Thermoleophilia; order Solirubrobacterales; family 70-9; genus DASUPK01. The sequence continues at coordinate 299,811 of CAVUQC010000002.1, forward strand.
CGTCGGGCGGCCCCTTTCGCGGCCGTACCGACCTCTCCGGTGTGACCGCCGACGAGGCTCTGGCACACCCGACCTGGGAGATGGGCGGCCGGATCACCATCGACTCGGCCACGCTGATGAACAAGGGCTTCGAGATGGTCGAGGCGCACCACCTCTTCGGTGTCCCGTACGAGCGGATCGACGTCGTCGTCCACCCGCAGTCGATCATCCACTCGCTGATCAACCTGAACGACGGCGCCTCGCTCGCCCATCTCGGCTATCCGGACATGAAGGTCCCGATCTCCTACGCGCTCCAGCACCCCGAGCGCGCCGACGTGGAGGTGCCGACGCTCGACCTGCCGAGCATCGGAGAGCTCACCTTCGAGCCGCCGGACACCGAGACGTTCGCCTGCCTGCGCCTCGCGCGCGAGGCGGGGGAGACCGGGGGTACGGCGCCATGCGTGTTGAATGCGGCCGACGAGGTCGCCGTCGAGGCGTTCCTGGCGAGGCGGATCCCATTCACGGGCATCCCCGAGGTGATCGAGCGGACCCTGGAGGCCCTGCCCGGTCACCCGGTGAAGCACTTCGAGGACCTGTTCGACGTCGACGAGGCCGCGCGTGAGCACGCCCGCGGCCTGATCGAGGGCCTGGCGGTCGCGTGAGCTGGATCCTCGTCATCGCGGGCTTCGCGGCGCTGATCATGCTCCACGAGGGCGGGCACTTCGTGGTCGCGAAGATGACCGGGATGCGCGTCGAGCGCTTCTTCCTCTTCTTCCCGCCGAAGCTCGTCAGCATCAAGCGCGGAGAGACCGAGTACGGGATCGGGATGATCCCGCTCGGAGGTTTCGTGAAGATCACGGGGATGAACCCGGAGGAGCTGGAGGAGGCGGAGGGCGCCACCGGGACCGATGGGACGCCGTCCGTACAGCCGGAGCTCGCGACCGAGACGGATGCCGGGCGCGACACGCCGCAGGGCCTGCTCGAGCGGGTGGAATCGGCCGGCCAGGCTCCTGGCGAGCGAGAGGTCCTCAGCCCGGACGTGATCAAGCGGGCCTACTACAACCAGCCGGTCTGGAAGAGGATCGCCGTGATCGCAGCGGGGCCGGCGGTGAACATCGTGCTGGCGTTCATCCTGCTGACGGTCATCTATCTGAGCCTGCCGGTGCCGAAGGCCATCGTCGTGGACTCAGTCCAAGCGGGTACCCCCGCCGCCGGCGTCCTGCGCCCGGGCGACCGGCTGCTCGCCGTGGACGGCGTGCGCGCCACGGTCCCGGACCTCAACAAGATCGACGACTCGAACCGGAGAATCAACGCCGCCGACGACAAGTTCGCCCACCTCACGAATTTGATTCGGGGCCATCACTGCGCGGGCGGGCGGTCCCCCAACTGCATCTCGCAGACGCCCGTGAACGTCAGGGTCGACCGTAACGGGCAGGCGAAGACCTTCCCGATTCATACCTACTACGACCCCGTCCACCACCGCTACCGCCTCGGCATCGAGTTCAAGGCGGTCGGATCGGTGACGGCAAACCAGACGCCCGTTGAGGCGGCGCACCTGGCCGTGGACAAGATGTGGTTCGTCACCTCGCGGACGCTCTCGGTGATCGGGCGGATCTTCGAGCCCGCCCAGCGCAAGCAGATCTCGAGTGTGGTGGGTGGGTCCCAGGCGCTCAACCAGGCAATCGGCTTCGATGCCCACCAAGGGCTCTTCGTGCTCGCCGTGATCAGCCTCTCGCTCGGCCTGATCAACCTGTTCCCGTTCCTGCCGCTCGACGGCGGACACATCTTCTGGAGCCTGGTCGAGAAGGTTCGCGGCCGCCGCGTCCCCTTCTACGTGATCGAGCGGGCCAGCGCAATCGGGTTCCTGCTCGTGCTCATGCTCTTCGCCATCGGCCTGACCAACGACATAGGCCGGCTTACCGGCTAGCTGGTGTAGCGTTTTTCCCGCAGGTCTTCCTAGGAGAGGAGAGCGGCGGTGGAGGTAACGACTTCAGAGCGTCACGCGAGCGGCGGGGCAGCGCCCCAGCTGCCGGCGGACAACCTGGTCAAGGCGTTCTACGGGGTCGTGGATCGCCTTGGCGACGACATGGCGATCCGCGACGAGGCGCATGACAAGGAACTGAGCTGGGACGAGCTCAAGGACACGGTCCACAGGATCGCCGGCGGTCTCGCGAAGCTCGGCCTTACCAAGGGCGACACGGTCGCGATCCTGCTCAACAACCGCTGGGAGTTCATCCCATGCGACCTGGCGGCGGTCTCCCTGGGAGCGATTCCGTTCTCGGTCTACCAGACCTATGCACCCGAGCAGATCCAGTACCTCCTCTCGGACGCCGAGAGCAAGATCGTGATCACGGAGGAGGCCTTCGTGGACAAGATCAAGGCGATCCGCGATGAGCTCCCGGGACTCGATCAGGTGATCGTCGTGGACAGTGACGACGGCGACCACAGCCTCGACGACCTCATGGAGATGGATCCCGAGTTCGATCCCGTCGAGTCGGTCGAACAGGTCGGGCCCGACGACCTCCTCACGCTGATCTACACCTCCGGCACGACTGGGCCCCCGAAGGGCGTGCAGCTCACTCATCGCAACCTGCTGTTCGCCATCGCCACGGCCGACGAGCTGATCGACCTGCCGGAACGGGGCGCCAAGGTGATCTCCTGGTTGCCTGCCGCTCACGTCGCGGAGCGCAACGCTCACTACTACCTGCCCGTGACCAAGGGCGTCTCCGTAACTGTCTGCTCCGATCCGCGCCGGATCGCCGAGTTCCTGCCCAAGGTGAGGCCGACCTGGTTCTTCGCCGTGCCCCGCATCTTCGAAAAGCTCAAGGCGGGCCTCGAGGCGATGATGGCCGGCCTGCCCGACGAGCAGCGCGAAGCGGCTCAGAAGGGGCTGGAAGCCTCGCTGCAGAAGGTCAGACTCGAACAGGCCGGGGAGGAAGTGCCACCGGAGATCGCGGAGGCCGCTGCCCAGGCCGACGAGCAGATGTTCGCGGCCCTGCGGACGCAGCTCGGGCTCGATGAGGCGATCGCCGTAAACGCGGGCGCGGCGCCGACGCCGCTCGAGGTGCTCGAGTTCTTCCACGCCATCGGCATCCCGATCGGCGAGCTCTGGGGGATGTCGGAGACCTGCGGGCTGGGCACCATCAACCCGCCCGACAGGATCAAGCTCGGCACCGTCGGCCCTCCGACGCCCGGGATCGAGATCAGACTCGACGACGACGGCGAGGTTCTGGTGAAGGCTGACTGCGTGATGCCCGGCTACCGGAAGCTCCCCGAGAAGAACGAGGAGGCGTTCACGGACGACGGCTGGCTGCGCACCGGCGACATCGGCCAGATCGACGAGGACGGCTATCTGAAGATCGTCGATCGCAAGAAGGAGCTGATCATCAACGCGGGCGGCAAGAACATGTCGCCGGCCAACATCGAGGCGCACCTGAAGACCGCGAACCCGCTCGTCGGCCAGGCCGTCGCGATCGGGAACGGACGGCCTTACAACACGGCCCTGATCGTCCTCGACCCGGACTTCGCACCGGTCTGGGCCTCGCAGAACGGCCTCGAGGGCAAATCCCTGGAGGAGCTCGCGGCGGAGGAGAAGACGCGTGAGGTGATCCAGGAGGCCGTGGAGACGGCGAACGCCAAGATGGCGCGCGTCGAGCAGATCAAGAAGTTCGCGATCCTGCCCGAGCCGTGGGAGCCAGGCGGAGATGAGCTGACTCCGACCATGAAGCTGAAGCGCAAGCCCATCGACGAGAAGTACGCCGAGGAGATCGAGGCGCTCTACTCCAAGTGAGCCCCCGTGACCGGCGCAGGGAGGCCGCCCGCCGGCGCGCGATACGGCGGCGCCGCGTGGCGCTCGGAGTGGCCGCGATCATCGCGCTCGTCGTCGGCGTGGCCGTCGGCGCAGGGCATGACTCCGGCGGCACGGGGGGGAACACCTCGGCCTCCAAGGGAAAGACAGGCAAGTCCGGCGCGAGTGGAGGACCGAAGCTCAGCCCGGGCGGCCTCGGCCCGCCGCCCGATACCGGAACGCTGGTCAGCAGCCAGGGCCCCGTGCCCGTGCTGATGTACCACGTGATCGCCGCTCCGCCCTCGAGCGCGCAGCTGCCGGAGCTCTTCGTGGATCCGAAGGCCTTCGACCAGCAGATGGAGGCGCTGCGGAAGCAGGGATTTGCCGGGGTGAGCCTCAATCAGGTCTACGACGCCTGGTTTCGGGGGGGCAAGCTGCCGGAGAAACCGGTCGTCGTCTCCTTCGACGACGGATACCGCAGTCAGTACGTCTACGCGCGGCCCGAGCTCCGCAAGCTGGGCTGGCCCGGAGTCCTGAGCGCGATCTCGGGTCGGATCGGACAGCCGAACGCGGAGCTCAGCAACCAGATGGTGCAGACGATGATCAACGACGGCTGGGAGCTCGACTCCCACACCATCAACCACGTCGACGTCTCCCAGGCGAGCGGCGCACAGCTGACGAGCGAGGTCGCGGGATCGCGCAGGATGCTCCAGCAGCGCTTCCATCAGCCGGTCAACTTCTTCTGCTACCCGTCGGGCCGCTACGACGACCAGGCGATCCAGGCGGTTCGCGACGCCGGCTACCTGGGCGCGACGACCACGGACGAGGGGCTCGCCTCGAACAACGAAATGTTCACGCTGAAGCGGGTCAGGGTGGACGGCTCGGACGGTGTCAGCGGCCTGCTGCGAAAGCTCCAGCAGGCTGGGGCATAGCTACTTCCGCTTCTTCTTCTTGTGCTTCGTGCACTTCTTCTTCTCGGCCGACTTGGCGGAGCGGTGCTTCTTCCTGTGCTTCTTGCACTTCTTCGCCTTCGGGGTGGTTGTGCCCGTCCCTGAAGTCGGGCACAGCGTCTCGGTCGGCGTGGCGGCATTCCCTCGGGGATTGCCGGCGGCCAAGGAGAAGTCCGCGGCATTGTTCGTATCGTCGGCTGTGTCCAGTGCCGTCGCGCACCCGCGCGAGATTGTCCGGACGAGCGTTTGGTTGTCAAGATTCACTCCCGGAAGAGCGAATGGAGTGCCGAAGTTGGCTCCGGCGGGCACCGTGACGGATGGGTCTCCGGCACCATCGAAGGCAACGCAATCGAGCTTGACGGTGATCGAGCTGTCGGTGAAGCAGACCGTGCCGCCGGTGTTGTCTACGTTGAGGTTGGCGCCCGCGATGAAGTCGGCACCCGGGGTAGACGCATCGTGCGCTATCAGGATTGTCGCCTGATTGGCCCCGTTGCCCACGTCGCTCGGAATCGGGAAGTCGGTCAACGGCCCACCGCCGCCGTCGTAGCTGACGATGTGTTTACCGGCCACCAGGTTCTGTCCTGACGCGTAGGACTGCAACTCGACATAGTCGCCAGTGCCACCACTTCCTTCGTGTACCTCCCGGATCAGGTTCTCGTGATATGTCGCCTGCGCACCCGTGGCGAGTGCCAGCGACGACGTGAGGGCTGACACCACTGCGATCGAAATGGCCTGTCTCCTCATCGCTTCTCCTTGAGCTGGGGGTCGCCGGACTAGGGCCTAGTGGCGCTTCTTCTTGTGCTTCTTGCACTTCTTGCTTTTCTTGGCGGAACTTGCGGAGCGGTGGTGCTTCTTCTTGTGCTTCTTGCACTTCTTCTTGGTCTTGGTGGTCGTCGGTGACTGCTGCGGCGTGAACTCGACCGTCGCTTGGAGCAGAAGGTCGTGCTGCTCGTCCGCGAGCAGGTTGCCCGACGCGCCGTCCGTGGGCTGCCCGGCGAAGTTGTTCGCGATCAGGTTCTGGTGCACACCGTTCGTGAACGCCTGCGGCAGGCCGGTAGCGCTCCCCCCGAGCTGCACGCCGATGTAGTCGCCCTTGCTGATCGGCAGGGATGCCGGATAGGAGAAGACCGCGCCCAAGGGCGTGGAGCCACCCGTCCCGGTCGGAACGGCAGACGGGGCCTGCTCCGATCCAACCCCCCTGAAGTTGCTGTTAGTCGCCGTGACGAGACTGACCGGTCCGTTCGGTCGCAGGACCCTCAGCGTGTAGAGGGCTCCATCGTCCGCACTCTTCACCTTCCAGCCTGTGATCACGCCGTTCACAGGAGAGACGACTGGATTCGGGCTCGTGGTGGGGTCGTAAAAGAGCTGAGCGCTGAGCACCGGAGCACCGCTGACCCCGCCGTCGTAGTTGCCCGTCAGTGTGCTGCCCAAGGTCACCGTGTCGGCCGTGGCCGTCGCGGCCCCGGCCGCCAGAACCACGACGGCGACAGTGGTCGCAAATGCGATTCGAGTCAAACGGCGATTCATGCCTTCTCCCCTCGATAGTCCCCTCTCCTGGGCTGCGATCTTCCCAGACGGGCACGGACGGTGCAATAGCCGTTACGGCGAGCGGCGTTCACCGGATTGTGAAACGCCCGAAACCGCCTGAGGGCTACCCTGTGCCCGTGGCCTCGAAGCGCCAGATCTTCGTCGGTGACGTCCCCATCGGGGGCGGCGCCCCCGTCGCCGTGCAGACGATGTGCAAGACCGAGACGGCCAACCTCGCCGCCACCATGGAGCAGATCCGCACCGTGGCCGACGCCGGTGCCGACCTCGTGCGCGTCGCCGTCCCGCGTGACAAGGACGTCGAGGCTCTGAAGACGATCGTCCGGGACTCGCCGATCCCGGTGATCGCCGACATCCACTTCAATCACACCCTGGCGCTGAAGGCCATCGACGCGGGTGCGGACTGCATCCGCCTCAACCCGGGGAACATCGGCGGCCCCGAGAAGGTCGCCGAGGTCGCCGAGAAGGCGACCGCGAAGAACGTGCCGATGCGGATCGGGGTCAACTCGGGCTCCCTGCCCAAGCACCTGCACGAGCTGGAGCGCGAGAACTCCGTCGAGGCGCTCGTTCAGGCCGGCGTCGAGTTCGTCGAGCTGATGGAGCGGCTCGACTTCGAGAACTTCAAGATCTCCATCAAGTCGACGAACGTGCCGAACACGATCGCCTCCAACCGGCTGCTCGCGGAGAAGGTCCCGTACCCGATCCACCTCGGGATCACGGAGGCGGGCACCAAGTGGTCGGGCTCGCTCAAGTCGTCGGTCGGCCTCGGGACGCTGCTGGCCGACGGGGTAGGGGACACCATCCGGATCAGCCTCTCGACCTTCCATGCCGAGGAAGAGGTCAAGGTCGCCTGGGAGATTCTCAAGGCGCTGCAGCTGCGCGAGCGCGGGCCCGTGCTGATCGCGTGCCCGACCTGCGGCCGCCTCCAATTCGACATGGACACCGTGGTCGCCGAGATCGAGGAACGGCTCGAGGCCTACACCGAGCCGGTCGAGGTCGCGGTCCTGGGCTGCGCCGTGAACGGGATCGGAGAGGCCTCTCACGCAGACTTCGGGATCACCGGCGCAAAGGACGAGGGCCTGATCTTCGCCCACGGCAAGCCGCTGCGAAAGGTGAAGCAGGGCGATCTGGTGGATGCCCTGTTCGCCGAGATCGACAAGTCCCTCGACCACGGCAAGGTCGAGGTCGAGGAGGACAAGGCGCGGGAGGGAGCCGACTGGCTGGCGAAGATCGAGGAGGAGAACGCCGGCGAGCTCACCCCCGAGCGCATCGCCCAGATGGAGGCCGAGGCCTCCGATACCGAGCCCGACGACTTCCTTCAGCCCGTCAAGGCCGGCAAGCGCGTCAGCCTGGACGAGGAAGCGTCACCCACCGCCGGGCGGCGCTTCACCCGTACGTGAGGGCCTGCCAGGGCCGATCCGCGACACCCTTTAGGACTTCAGCTTGACCTTGACCGTGTGACTGGCCGGCAGGCCGTGCATCGGGGTGAAGAGGATCTTGACGCGGACCTTGAGCCTGCCTCGCCGGGCCAGGATGTCTCTCGCGCGCTGTGTCGGGCGGGTGGTCACAGTCACCGAGCCCGGGTTCACATTGGCGACGCCGGGCTTCAGCAGCAGGGCCTTGACGCCGGGAGCACCGAGCGCGTAGTCATGCGGATCCCCCGCGACCAGCGTTCCGGGGTTCGGCAGCTGCACGGTCGCCGAGATCGCGCCGCTCTTCCTCTTCGACACCTTGGTGACGGTGAACGCCGAGGTCGGCTCGATGTCCGCGCTGATGAGCGCCTCGAAGTTGTCGCTACCGGCGGGAGCCGTGCCGGGACCCGGCGCGAGCGGGCCCGGCTCGAAGGTGAGCCGCGTCGTCTGCGGCGTCGAGGCCGTGAAGAATGTGGCGCCGCTGCCCCCGCAGCAGTCAACGCCGATCAGGTCGCCCTGCTGGATCGGCAGCTGGGCGGGAAAGGTGCTGGTCGCGTTGGCAGTGGGCGTCATCTGGACGGTGGCGCCACCGCTGGTGAAGAGGCCTCCGGTGAGCGGGTGAACCACCCTAAGGGCCGCCGGGCCGGTGGAGGCTCCCGCTCGAATACTCCACGCGGTGATCGTGCCGTTGACCGGCGAGCTGATGCCGTCCTGGGCCTGACGATCCGCGTCGAGCGCACTGATGGCGAGGGTGCACGCCCCGCCCGCACAGGCGCCGGTGGAGGCGGTCGCGGCTCGCTGCAGGCTGCTGCCGATCGTGACCGTGGCCTGGGCTGCAGCCGGGATTCCGAGCAGGGGCAGGGCCAGGGCGGCGAGAGCAAGGCGCAGGACTCGATCCCGTCTCATCTGCCCCTGTATACGGAGTGGAGCACCACTGGGATTGGAGTGGGTGGGGGGATCTTCAGCCGCGATCCTCGAGCCGGCGGTAGTGGTCGCGCCAGATCAGACGATGAACTCCAAGGTGGCGAGGCAGGCCTCGCAGCCCCGGGATCACCGGTATGCAGATGAAAGCCAGAGACAGGAGCATCATCAGCGCCCAGATCTGGGCGTCCGCGTTGTCCGAGGTGTTGAACGGGGCGATCTGGTACCAGAACGTGTAGAGCCAGAGCCAGACCTGACCTGGATAGCTCCCCGTCTCGTTCATCATTCCCCACTGTGTGCCGAGCAGATGCTGGTCCTCAGCCCGGCTCTCGAAATAACCGCCGCCCGAGAGGAACAGGAGCGGCTTGGTGTAGTTCGTCTGGTAGAACTGATTCGCGTTGAGCAGGGCGCCGTCCAGGCCGCCGCTGGCGGCCAAAGCGGCCAGGGAGGCCATCATCGGAGCGACCGGCCCGTAGTCGCCCGGCGGCAGTTGGGGGATGCCTCCGGGGTACTTGGCGCCATCGAGCCCCTTCGTGTAGGCATCGGTCCAGGCCTTCTGCTGGACCGGGGACGCAGCCTGGTACTCCTGAAGCGCGCTGGTCAGAGCGGCGTTGCCAGGAATGCTGCGCAGCGGATTGAGCACGAAGTCATCGCTGGTGTTGATCGGGTAATGGACACCGGCCGCGCTCTGCAGGTTGAGGGGGCCGATCTTCTGTCCGGCGTCAGGCGTGTGGGTATACGGAGCGCCGTATGCCGCGACCTCGCTTGAGCCATCGAGCTCGGTAACAGCGGTGGCGGCGAAGTCCCCGGGATCGGTCCTCGCCCACTGCTGGATCGTGACCGGCTTGTCATCAGGCGAGGAGAAGAGGATCGCGAGCACGACAACCAGCGCGACGATCACGGCCATGGCCACCACGAACTCCTTGACCAGGTCGTAGCGAATGTAGGGGCCCTCCCAATCCTTGGACTCGAGTGGAGCGGGATCGGGCTCCTGGGGACTCACCCGGTCTCCTCAGCCGCGCGCGCTGCGGCAACCTTCGCCGGATAGGGCGGCACAACGCCGTGCTTGCGCACGAGCAGCACGTGCCCCACGACGATCGCCACCACGGCGACCGGCAGCAGAATGACGTGCCAGGTGTACATCTGGCCGAAGTCGATGACGTTGAAGAACGCGCCGATCCCAACCGCATTCAGGCCGTCCTTGCCTTCGCTGGCGATCCACTGCGAGTCGAAGTTCTGCTGCGACAGGTATCCCGTGAAGGCGGTGCCGATCGAAACCAGGAAGACGACCGCCCCGGTGACCCAAACCCAGGCTCGGCCGCCCCGCCATGCGCCCATGAAGAACTTCCCCCAGAGGTGCACGACCATCGTGAAGAAGAAGATCTCAACGCCCCAGAGGTGGATGCTGTTGAAGAACTTCCCGACGCCGGATTCATGCCACCACGCGGGACCCTTGAGCCCGAGGATCACGCCCGAGCCGATCACGACGATCAGCGCAGCAATCGTGGCGACCCCGAAGACGTAGATCCAGGACGACACATAGGCCGGCTGTCGATCCGGCAGGAGCTTCTCCGGCGGGAGTGCGCCGACGGCGCGGGAGCGCACCCGCTCGGTCCACATCCGCTTCTGCTGTGCGGGGCTCACTCCTCGATCTCCCGCTTGGGGAAGGGAAGGACGATCGCCAGGATGAAGACGACGATCATCAACCCGATCACGACGAGGTTGGCCACCGACATCTGGAAGAAATGCCAGTGGACGTAGTGGGCGGGCCCGTTGAGATTGAAGATCGCGGGAGCCGCCAAGCCACCTCGTAACGGCCTGAGGCGCGACGCCATATCTCTCAAACGGACCTCCTTGCAGCTCGCGGGCACCAGGTGCCGTCGTTCCGCAGCTGAGTTCCTTTCCCCTCGAGTCGAGGGTACTCCGATGGGAGCCCTCGAACGTGAGCTTTCTCTTAGGAAATGGTCAAACTTCAGTAAGCCTTGGCGAAGATCGCGACCACCTTCGCCGGGCCGCCGGTGATCACGCATTTCGCGTCGGCCGGAAGCGTCTCGTCGAACGGGATGCAGCGGACGCTGACACCCAGCTCGCCCATCGTTCTCTCGGTCTCAGGATCCTCACTCCAGGGTGCCTTGACGAACCCGCCGGAGTCGGTCTCGTCGCCTGAGAAGAACTCGCGGAACTGATCGAGCGTCGTGATGTCGTCGCGGGTCCGCTCGCGAAGGCGCTTCGCCGCCTCCTCGAACAGCCCGAGCTGGATGTCGCCCAGGACACCCACGACCGCGTCGGCCGCGCCGTCGCGTGGAATCGCGTCGCGGGCGAGGCTCTCGTCGTCGCGGCGCGTCATCGTCACGACCCCCTGGTCGATGTCCCGCTCGCCGATCTCGATCACGACCGGCACGCCCTTGCGAATCCACTCCCAGCGCTTCTCCGCGGGCTTGCGGTCGCGGGAATCGACCTCCGCCCGGATGGGCATGTCCATCCACGTGCGCTCCGCCAACTCGTCTCGCAACTGGTCCGCGGCGTCGAGCACTTTCGTCGGATCGTCGCGGGTGATCGGGACGATCTTCACCTGCTTGGCGGCCACTCGGGGCGGGACCCGAAGGCCGTTGTCGTCGCCGTGGGTCATCACCAGGGCACCGAGCATCCGGGTGGAGACTCCCCACGAGGTCGTGAAGCAGAGCTTCCGATCCCCGTCCTGGTCGGTGAACGCCATGTCCATGGCTCCGGAGAAGTTCTGGCCGAGGTAGTGCGAGGTGCCTGACTGGAGGGCCTTCCCGTCCTGCATCATCGCCTCGATCGAAAGCGTGATCTCGGCGCCGGGGAAGCGCTCGGACTCGGGCTTCTCGCCCGGAACGACGGGGATGGCCAGCACCGATTCCGCGAACTCGCGGTAGACGCCCAGCATTCGCCTGGTCTCCTCGAGGGCCTCCTCCTCGGTCGCGTGTGCGGTGTGACCCTCCTGCCAGAGGAACTCAGTGGTGCGCAACAGCACCCGAGGGCGCAGCTCCCAGCGGACGATGTTCGCCCACTGGTTGACCAGCAGCGGTAGGTCGCGGTAGGAGTTGATCCACTTGGCGAAGGACCGGCCGATCACCGTCTCAGAAGTGGGGCGGACGATCAGCGGCTCCGGCAGCTCCGCGGCGGGGTGGAGCTTTCCGTCGGGTCCCTGCTCGAGCCGGTGATGCGTCACGACCGCCATCTCCTTCGCGAAGCCCTCGACGTGCTTGGCCTCCTCCTCGAAGTAGCTCAGGGGGATGAAGAGAGGGAAGTACGCGTTCTCGGCTCCGGTCTCCTTGATTCCGTCGTCGAGCGCCCGCTGCATGCGCTCCCAGGTCCCGTAGCCCCACGGCCGGATCACCATCGCGCCGCGGACGTGGTCGAGCTCCGCGACCTCCGCGTCGCGGACCACGCTCTGGAACCACTGAGGAAAGTCCTCAGCGCGCGTGGGTGAGATGCCGGTTTTCGCCTTGCCTTCCATATGCTCGCTCCGTGCCCGGTAGTCGCGGACAATCCTTGCGTAAGGGGCGGCGAAAGGGTTTCCGGCGCCAGTTCGGGCTCGACCGCTCGGGCCCCCCGCCGCGCCAGACGAGACCGGGACAGCCCCTGCGGCCCTGGACGATCCCAAACGCGGTCGGCTATCTGAGGCTCGCCGGAATACCCGTCTTCCTCTACCTCGCGTTCTCCTCGGGTGACGGCCGTGACCCGTGGGCGGCCGCGATCTTCTGGTTGATCGCCGCCGGGGACTACCTCGACGGGTTCCTCGCCCGGGCCACCGGCCAGTACAGCCGGATGGGAGCGATCCTGGATCCGATCGTCGACCGGCTGACGATCCTCTCGGGAGTCGTGGTCTGCTGGCACTTCGAGCTCCTGCCCCGCTGGGCGCTCGCCGTGCTGGTGGCGAGGGAGGTGATCACCGCCATCCTCGCCGAGCTTGCGCTGAGGCGAATCGGCGAGCTGCAGATCAACTGGCTCGGCAGGATCGCCGTCGGCCCAGTGATGGCGTCGCTCTTCTTCGCGATGGTCTCTGACAGCTGGGTCTGGAGCGCGATGCTGATCGTCGGCGTCGTACTCGGGATCCTCGGGACGATCGCCTATGCGCGGGCCGGACTACGAGAGCTGGCGGCGCAGGCCGCCTGAGCTGGTGCAATCGCGCGACCGAACCTTCAAGCAGCGGTTGAGACTGGCCTCGCAGCCATATAATCCCCCAACGTCAAACGGGTCGCGCTGACGCGCGCCCTCGCATGGTCCGGAGGATTTGTGGAGGAAGACACCTTTCCCGATATCGGCTCAATGAGCGACCAGGAGCTCAAGGAACTGATCGACAATCTGACCGCCGAGGAGCAGGAGGTGTCGTACCGGCGCCGCATCCTGCACGGGCAGATCGACATCCTGCGGGCTGAGCTCGTCAACCGACTGCGTGAGAACCGCCCCGAGGGCGCCACGCTGATCAAGGGCGACGACGTTCAGCGGCTGAGCGAGATCCTCGCCGGCCGCTCGGAGCCCCCGACCAAGCCTCCGACCTAGACAGGGGTCAATCGTGGCGATTCATTGCCCCGAGTGTGGGTTCGTCAACGCCGAGGGGGCCAACTACTGCCAGAAGTGCGGCGCCTACCTCTCCCGCCCGGAGGGGAAGGACGAGCCGACGACGATGACCTACACGGTCGACGAATCGGGCGAGATGCACCAGGTCGACATCGACGAGGTCGTCGATCAGCACGGCGCCGCTCTCGTGATCCGCTCGGGTGGCGGGCGGGCCGGGGAGAGCTTCACCCTCGAGGATGACCGCGTCTCGATCGGTCGCACGCCCGAAGCGGGCGTCTTCCTCGACGACGTCACCGTCTCCCGAAACCACGCCCTCCTCGTCCGTCGCAAAGACGGCCTCTACATCGACGACCTCGGATCGCTGAACGGCACCTACGTCAACCGGCGCCGGATCGAGTCCCATCAGCTCGCGGATGGGGACGAGATCCAGATCGGCAAGTACAAGCTGAGCTACCTGGAGAAATGACCATCGAAGCCACGCCCTTCGACCGCAGTCACGCCTCAACGGACGGGGCCACCGACGGCACCCCCTCGAACCGCAAGGCGCTCACCATCGGCGCCGTCGCCAAGATCCTGGGCCGTGAGTTCGAGGACGTCTCGATCTCCAAGATCCGCTATCTCGAGGACCAGAAGCTGCTCTCTCCGCGGCGCACGCCGGGCGGCTATCGCCTCTACAGCCAGGCCGACGTCGAGCGACTGCGGGCGATCCTGCGCATGCAGCGGGACGAGTTCCTGCCGCTGCGCGTGATCCGTCAGGAGCTCGCCGCGGGTGCGCGTGAGGAGCGCACCGGCGCCGCCCTGCGCCGGGCGGCCACGGTCGAGGCGGGCAAGGGCTCTCGGATGTCGCTCGAGGAGCTCGTGGACGTGACGGGCGTCGCCCCGGCCCTGATCAAGGACCTCGAGGACTGGCGGCTCGTTCAGCCAGACACCGTGGAGGGCACGAAGTTCTACGACGACACCGATCGCGAGATCGTGCAGGCGAGTGCGGAGCTCGCTCGGTTCGGAGTCGGCGGCCGCAACCTGAAGGTCCTGCGCACCGCCGCGGACCGAGAGGCTCAGCTGCTCGAGGCCGTCGTGGGAGCGGCCCTGCGTTCCACGAACCACAACACCCGCCGCGAGGCGCTCGAGAACCTGGAGAGCCTCGCCGCCGCCTGCAACAACCTCACCCACATGCTGCTCGTCCGCGATCTGCGGAAGCTGACCGGCGAGGAGTAAATGGCACGAGTGGTGCGCAGGCGCCGCATCGCAGCGCCCGCCAGCGCCCTGTGGGCCGTCATCACCGACCCGTACCACCTGCCCCGCTGGTGGCCGAACACGCAGCGGGTCGAGAACGTGAGCGAGGGTGATCCTGCCGATCGGAGCTGGACACAGGTGCTCGAGACCAGGGACGGTCGCGGCGTCCGCGCCGACTACCACGGTGTCGAGGCAACCGACGGCGAGCGCTTCGTCTTCGAGCAGACCGTCGAGGGGACTCCATTCGAGAAGTTCGTGAAGCGCGCCCGAACCGAGATCAGGCTGAGCGCACAGGACGGGGAGACGGACGTGACCATGTCGCTCGACCGCAGGCTGCGCGGGCTCTCCCGATTCGGAGCACCGATGATGCGAAGAGCAATCGGGCGAACGCTGAACGAGGCGCTGGCCGGCCTCGAGACCGCCGCGACGGGAGGCGAGTAGGGCGTGACCGCCGAAATGAAGTGGTGGGGGTGGGGGAACCCGGATCGCGGTCTCGACTTGCCGGCGCAGGCCGTCGACGCGCTGCGTGAGGAGCTGGGCGTGAAGCCCGAGGACGCCACCGGGCCGGTCGCTCTCGACCAGGTCTCGCTGCCCGAGCCGCGCCCGGTCCCGGAGGCGGTTCGGTCCGCCGCCGGCGAGTTGCTGGAGGGCACTGAGGACCGTCTGCGCCGCGCCGCCGGGCGAAGCTATCCGGACCTGATCCGCCTGCGCTCGGGGCGACTGGAGGAGGCCCCCGATGCGGTCCTGCGACCGGCCGATCCAGCCGCCGTCGAAGCCGTGCTCGGTGCCTGCGCGGCCGCCGGGGTGGCGGTCGTTCCCTACGGCGGCGGAACCAGCGTCGTCGGAGGCGTCGATGCGGTCGATGGCGGGCACTCGGCAGTCGTCTCACTCGACCTGTCCCGCCTGCGCTCGGTCGAGCTCGACCCGACCTCCCTGACGGCGACGCTCGGCCCCGGTCTCTCGGGCCCCGACGCGGAAACGGCTCTGGGGGCGCTCGGAGCCACGATCGGCCACTTCCCGCAGTCCTTCGAGGAGGCCACCATCGGCGGATTCGCCGCCACCCGCTCAGCCGGCCAGGCCTCGAGCGGCTACGGCCGCTTCGACGAGATGGTCACATCCCTCGAGCTGACCGCTCCCGCCGGGCGGCTTCGAACGCGGGAGACGCCGCACACGGCCGCCGGGCCATCGCTGCGCGAGCTGGTCCTCGGGTCGGAGGGCACCCTCGGCGTGATCACCGAGGTCACCTGCCGGGTGCGACCCGCGCCCCGCGAGCGCCATTACGAGGGCTGGATGGCGGATAGCTTCGAGGCCGGGCGCGAGATCGTCCGCGACCTCGCACAGCACCGTGAGGCGCCAGACGTGCTGCGGCTCTCGGACGAGGAGGAGACGCGCGTGTCGCTCGACCTCGCCGGGACCCAGGGGCTCCAGAAGCAGGCGCTTGACGCCTACCTCTCGCTGCGCCGGCGCAAGGGCGGCTGCCTGATGATCTGCGGCTGGGAGGGCGAGCGGGAGTCCGTCAGGCGGCGCCGCTCCCTCGGCCAGACTCACCTTCGGCTCGGCGGCGCGGTGCCCCTCGGCTCGGCCGCCGGCCGTTCCTGGGACCGGAACCGCTACGGAGGCCCCTACCTGCGGGACGAGCTGATGAACCTCGGTGTCATGGTCGAGACGCTCGAGACGGCCCACACCTGGAGCCGCCTCGACGAGCTCTATCGGGGGGTCGGGGAAGCGCTGCGCGGGGTCCTTGGGGAGTGCTCGATCGTGATGTGCCACGTCTCGCACGCATATCCGGACGGCGCCTCGCTGTACTTCACCTTCCTCGCCCGGTCCCGGCGCGGTGAGGAGCTCGCTCAGTGGCGCGAGGCCAAGACCGCCGCCTGCGAGGCGATCGTTGCCGCCGAGGGGACGATCACCCACCACCACGCGGTTGGCCGGGACCACGCGCCGTACATGCCCGCCGAGGTCGGCGAGCTCGGCCTCGAGGCGCTTCGCGCCGTCCGTGAGCGGCTGGATCCCGCCGGGATCATGAATCCCGGCAAGCTGCTGCCGGGCTGAGCCGCCCGGCTAGCGCAGCGCGCCGCGCATCACGGGCGTGCCCACTACCTGCGGCAGGGTGGAGTTGCGCGCCGCCCGCTGGACAGCCGCCGCCGCCTCGCGCTGGTGCGTCAGCGTCAGCTCGGCGCTCGTGAAGTTGGGCAGGAGGCCCTCGGCCGCGCTCGGGATCGGAGTTCGCCCGGTGAGCCTCCCGTCCGCTCCGACGGCATGGAAGGCGACCGGGAGACTGCGGCCGGCCGAGCCCACGAACCAGAGCACGTAGCTCTCGCCGGGCCCGCTCGGCTCGAGGCCTGCGATCGCGAGGTCGACGGCCGGCTGATCGGCGACGCGAACGACCGAGATCATCCCACTCGCCTTGGAGCCCCCGACCGGAGTGAGCCTGATCGGCACCACGTCCTCCTGGGCGCCGCTCGTCGTGGTCTGGTTGTCCCCTCCGCCACCGCCGCGGCTCGCGACCACTACGACGACGATCGCGGCGATGGCCACTGCGCCGGCGGCCAGCCAGAGCAGCCACGGCCGGCCTCCTCCTCGTGGAGCCGGAGGGGTGGGTCCCGGGATGGCCCCAGGGTCGCCCTCCAGCGCCCCCAGCCGCGCCCTGACGGCATCCCGAGGGAATTCCCGGTCGGGCGCCGTGGCGAGAACCTCCACAGCCTCGTGCGCCCTGAGCCGAACGTCGTCAGAGCCGGTTCCCAGTACCCCCGCGACCTGCTCATAGGTGTCGCCTGCGAGAAGCAGGCGGAGCAGGGCACGCTGATCCTCGCTCAACGCCATGGCTGGCGCTCTCGTTCAGCCCTTCTTACCGCTGGATGCGCCTGTGCCGGTCGGCGCCTGACCTTGAGACTGGGCCTGGCTCTGAGCCTGCTGAACCTGCTGCTGGAGCTGCTGCAGCAGATCCGTGCCGCTGCCCTCGAGGACGGGGGTGCCGGTGAACGCGATCACGCCGGTCGCCTTCTTGCTGCCCTGCTGGGACTGCAGCGACTGCTGAATCTGGTTCTTCTGGGCCGCAGTCACCCGCGAGAGCCGGATCTTCTGAAGAGCCTGGAGGTAGACGAGCTCCTGCGTGGCGAGCGGTGCGGCACCGTTCAGGTTGCCGCTGTCGCTGACCGTCTCCTGGCCGATGGGCCTCGCCTGCTGGTCCGACCCATAGAGCCAGAGCACGTACTCGTCGCCGTTGGAAGTCGGGTCGAGGTGGGCGGCGTTGGTCTGCAGCGCGAAGCCGGCGATCGCGGCCTTGTTGTTCGAGCTTTGCTGGTTCTGCTGGGGCGGGACCGGCACCAGAGTGACCTGGCCTGCGGGCGCGCAGCTCTGGCTCGCGAAATCTCCGACCGGCGCGAGCTTCGTGGTCGGCACGCCGGCCTGCTGCGCTGCGGTGACATCGAGGGCCTTGCAATCGCCCGATCCACCGCCTCCACCGCCGGTCGCGATCACGACGATCACGATCACGAGGACAAGCGCGATGGCGGCGCCGACGATGGCCTGGGTGCGCCGCTTGCCCGTGAGCGAGCCCAGGCCGCCGCTGAAGAAGCCCGCTGCGCGGGAGGCGACGCCGGGGCCCTTGGCGGGTACCTCGGGCGAAGGCGGCGGAGGGGGCGCCGTCGTCGTCGCAGGGGAAGATGGGGCAGCCGCCGGAGGCGGGGGAGGAGGCGCCGCGCCGCGGCGGCCGCCGCGAGGTTCCGGGACCTCGGGAAGCGTGGCTTTCGGCGCAAGCAACCTCAGGTTCTGGACCAGGCGCTGCGCGAGGGCGTTGTCCTCCGGATCGCTCTGCAGGTGCCTGACCGCGTCCGCGCGGCCGATCGGATCGGCCTGGCCGAGGAGGTAGTCGCTCAGGCCGACCTGCGCGTCGGGGTCGGCGCCGCCGATCTCGGTGAGCGCGGACCGCGCCCGGGAGCGCACCTCGTCAGGCGCGATGCCCAGCAGGGAGCCGATGTCGTCGTAGCCCTGCCCCCCTTCGAGCAGCAGCTGCAGCATCGCGCGTTGTTCATCCGTGACCGGCAAGAGCGTGGAAGCGTAGGGCAGCAACCCGGAATGTGACGCAGGCCTTATCCGACGGTTAATCCCGGCTCAACCCGCGTCGCCAGTCGCGGGTAGTGGACGAGCAGCCCGTCCGCATCAAGCTCGAGATCGGCCTGGAAGTCGCCATCGCGGCTGATGTAGCGGACCACCGATCCGCTCTCCGTCGCGCGCTGGTGCTCGTAGCGCTGGGGCGACGCCTCCACGCGCAGCGTCGGCATGCGCACGAACGCCATCACGAAGTCACCCGATCCGCCGGCCCGAAGGCCCTCCCGGAGAATCGGCATCGTGTTGGTGAGCGGCGAGTTCTCGATGTCGATGTCAAGGGCCTTGGAGAGATCGGGAAGAGCGCCGTCCCAGGGGCCGCCGGGAACGCCCCCGGTGTCGGCGACCTCCGCCCGCCAGCCTCCCTCCCCGTCGTGCGCGAGGAGCAGGCGCCTGCTCCAGCCTTCAGCCGCGGCGGTCAGCTCCAGCTCGCTGGTCACCCACTTCCGAGGCGCCTCGAGCCGATAGTCGACGCGGAATGCTGCAGGGTCCGCACCCAGCTGAACTCCCCGTGCGCTCAGTCCGCTCTCGCCCAGCTCCACCTGGGCGGCCTCTGTCAGCCACTCCTCGACTCCGGTCCAGACCATGAAGGGCATGTCGCGCAGACTATGGTGCCGCGCCATGGGCGAAGAGGAGACGATTCCGTCGGGGTTCGCTGAGGAGATCGGGACCGAGTGGATCGACCTGGATCCCGACAACGCCCGGGCGCGGATCAAGATCGAGCCGCGCCACCTGCAGCCCTACGGAGTCGTTCACGGGGGTGTCTACGCGACCTTGGCCGAGAGCATCTGCTCGGCGGCGACTTACGTCGCGGTGCGAGATGACGGCATGGTCACCATGGGCCAGGCCAACGACACCACCTTCCTGCGTTCCACCGGGGAGGGCCACGTCAACGCCCTCGCCCAGACCCGGCACCGGGGCCGGACCACCTGGGTCTGGGACGTCGAAATGTCAGATGACGAGGGCCGCGTCTGCGCTCTCTCGCGGATGACGATCGCCGTCAGGCCGCGGCGAGCGGTCTGAGCTCGATCCCAGCGTCTGATGCGGGTGGGGTGTAGGGTCGCTGCAGCACGCAGGGGGCATGAATGGGGGCATAGGAGGACACATGAGCGCAGAGGAAAACGTTGCGATCATGCAGCGCGCCTACGACGCTTTCAACGCCGCTGACATCGAGACGCTGACCGAGTTGTTCGACGAGAGCATCGTCTGGCACCTGCCCGGGAAGAGCTCGATGGCCGACGACTACCAGGGCCGCGACGCGACCCTCGCGTACTTCGGCCAGATCGGCGAGAGGACCGGTGGCACCTTCCAGGCCGAGCTGCAGCAGTTGTTCGCCGGCGCCGACGGCCGGGTGATCGGCCTCCAGCGCAGCACTGGGGAACGCGACGGCAAAAGCCTCGATGTGAGCAACTGCATCGTCTTCGAGCTCAAGGACGGCAAGGTCGTCGACGGCAAGGAGCACTTCAACGACCTCTACGCCTGGGATGAGTTCTGGTCGTAGGCCCCAATCGGCCTAGCGCGGCAGCTTTCGCATCGCGCCGAAGCGGTTGGTGATCGGCAGGCGCCGGTCCCGGCCGAAGGCCTTCGTTGACACCCTGATCCCCGGGGGCGCCTGGCGGCGCTTGTATTCGGCCCTGTCCACGAGCCGGATGACGTCGAGCACGGTGTCCTCGGGGAGGCCCTGGGCGACCAGGGCGTCAATGCCCTCGTCGCGCTCCACGTAGGCCTCGAGGATCCGGTCCAGCGTCTCGTAGGGCGGCAGCGAGTCCTCGTCGAGCTGATCGGGGCGCAGCTCCGCAGAGGGCGGTCGCTCGATCACCGAAGCTGGGACGAGCTCACTGCCCTCGCGCTCGTTCCGCCATCGCACCAGTCGATAGACCAGGAGCTTGAAGATGTCCTTGATCACGGCAAAGCCGCCGGCCATGTCGCCGTAGAGCGTCGCGTAGCCCACCGACATCTCGCTCTTGTTGCCGGTGGTGAGAACGAGCCAGCCGAACTTGTTCGAGAGCGCCATGATCAGGTTGCCTCTGATCCTCGCCTGCAGGTTCTCCTCGGCGATGTCCGGCTCCGTCCCCTCGAAGCTCTGGGCGAGCTCGTGCCCGTAGGCCCGCATCGCTTCCTCGATGGAGATCTCGATCAGATCCACGCCGAGATTGCGCGCGATCGCCCTCGCATCCGACTGGGTCTCGTCACTTGAGTTGGGCGAGGGCATCACGACGACCGTGACGCGATCCGCGCCCAGGGCATCCACGGCGATCAGCGTGACCAGAGCTGAGTCGATCCCACCGCTCAGAGCGATCACGACGCGCTCGAAGCCGTTTTTCTCGACGTAGTCCCGGAGGCCGAGCTCGAGTGCGGCGTAGACCTCGGCCTCCTCGCTGGGGAGGGGCTCCGCGATGCGGCCCGGCGCCTCGCCGCCGCCGGGCAGCGCCAGATCGCAGAAGACCAGCTCCGGCTCGAACTGCCCGGCCCGGGCGAGCGTCTCGCCGCCCGCGCCGACCACGACGCTGGCCCCATCGAAGACCAGCTCGTCCTGGCCCCCGACCATGTTGCAGAGGGCGAAGGCGGCGCCGTTGGTGCCAGCGCGGTCGGCGACCATCCGCTCACGCGCCAGGCCCTTGCCCCGGTGGTAGGGCGACGCCGAGGAGTTGACGACCAGTTGCGCTCCCGAGGAGACCTCATCTGCCTCGGGGAAGCCCGGATGCCAGATGTCCTCGCAGACCGTCAGCCCGACCTGGACGCCGGCGACTTCGATCAGGGCCGGCTCGGTCCCCGGCTCGAAGTAGCGGCGCTCGTCGAAGACGCCGTAGTTGGGGAGCTGGCACTTCCGATAGATCGAGCGGACCTCCCCGTCGGCGATCACCGCGAGCGAGTTGTAGGCCGGTGGAGGGGGCGGATCGATCAACGGGTCGAAGCGCTCGAGCGCCTCCGGGGAACGCTCCATCCGCTCGGGAAAGCCCACCAGGGCCACCACCCCCTCCACGTCGGCGGCGATCGCGTCGAGGCCCTGCCTTACGGCATCCAGAAAGTCGGGGCGCAGCACGAGATCCTCGGGCGGATAGCCCGATACGCAGAGCTCGGGTAGCAGGACGAGCTGTGCGCCCCCATCATGGGCGCGCTCGATCGACTCCGAGATCAGGCGCACGTTTCCCTCGATGTCGCCCACGGTCGGGTCGATCTGGGCGAGCGCCAGGCGCAGATCGCGTGCTCCAGCCATGGACCAAGTATGGCGACGGGGGAGACTCATCCGTGGAGGCGGCTACCCTGCCGCGCGTGTTCAGGCAGGAAAAAGCACCGCGCACGCGCAAGGGGGTGGAGCTGATGGAGGCCCACGTGGAGGACCTCTGCCGGGAGTACGGGATCGAGCTGTCCGGCTCCTCGGCGCGCGGGCGAGCGATCCGCTGGCGCGGCGGCAGGCTGGAGATCTCGATCCCGCCGATCCGCGGCCAGGTCTCCTACTTCATCGCCCTCCACGAGATCGGGCACCTGGTCGGGAAGGGTCGCTCCGCTCCGCGTCTGGAGTCCGAGGCGAACGCCTGGCTGTTCGCGCTCGAGCACTGCGTGGTCGAGCCGACTCCCGCGACCAAGCGCTCGATCTCTCGGCGCCTCCAGGGCTATCTCGCCTGGGCGCGGAACCGCCAGCACCGGCGGGTCCCACCGCGGATCCCGGAGCGCGATCACCCCTTCTGGGCCCTGCTGCAGCTGGGCTAGGTCGTCCGGTCTCGACGCTGCGATGCGGCCCGGGAGGGCCGCATGTTGCTGACGATCACCGCGACCACCGTCACCAGGTAGATCTGGCCGATCAGCGCCTCCGTGATGGCCAGCGAGCGGCCGAAATTCGACGCCGCCGTCAGATCCCCGTAGCCGACGGTCGTCAGCGTGGTGAAGCTGAAGTACAGAAAGTCGCTCGTCTCGGATTGCGCGGCCGTCAACTGATGAAAGAAGGCGTGCCCACCGATCTCCTCGATCGCCGCGAACGCCGTGCCGAAGAACAAGCCGACGATCAGATACAGGCAGAGCCCGCCGAACATCGTCTCCAGGGTCACGCTGCCCTCTTCCCGGAAGAGCTTGATCAGGCCGGTGACTATCGCGGGGGGAACCATGGCGACCAGGAGCAGCGTGACGGCGCGACCCGAGCTGTTCCCGAACTCATCGGTGCCGAGTATCGCGAGGGTGGCGCCGACGATCGAGAGGGCGGCGGCGATGACGGCCAGTCTGATCACCAACGGATGGGCGCGCGAGGCGACAACCGCGGCAACGAGGGTGATCGCCTGAAGGATTACGGCGACGAGCCGGGCGAAGTCACTCTCACCTGCGGCCAACTGGAACCCGATCGAGATCAGGATCAGAGCGAGGACGACCCCGAAGCGGAAGTGGATCCGGTGCACGCGGGCATGATCGCCAGCGCGGAGGACGCCACCCCGTGGCTCAGCAGGAGCGGGGGCGGGGATCCAGGCGCTTGTCGCGCGTGGCGCCCTCGAGCCGGTTGGACCCGCGTCCGCACTTGATCCTGTAGTCGCGCGAGCCGTCCTTGGCGCGCAGGAAGTCGATGCCGCCCTTGCCCTTGAGCACGTCATGTCCGCGGTTGCCGACGACCAGATCCCCGTCGGGGCCGCCCGAGACGCGGTCGTTCCCTCGTCCGCCGAAGAGCCGGTCCGCTCCGAGCCAGCCGCGCAGGAGGTCCTGACCCTCGCCGCCGAGGATGATGTCGTCGCCCTCGAGGCCGAGGAGCGTGTCGTTGCCGTTGTTGCCGGAGAGGACATCGTTGCCCCCGCCGCCGATCAGCGTCTCGGAGCTCGAGTCGCCGGCGATCAGGTCGGCCTGCGGAGTGCCGACGACAGCCTCGATGTCCCCGTGGACGGTGTCCCGCCTGCCGGAACCCTGATCCTCGACGCCGCCATCGTTGCCGTTGCCGCTGCCGATGGTGACGTTGACGGGGGTGGCGCGGTTCGCTGGATAGTCGAGCGTGTCGGTGCCGCTGCCGCCCTCGATGTCATCCGGCCCATCGCCGGCATCGACGAAGTCTCGGCCGCTGCTGGCGCGGACGTTGTCCGCCAGTGGCGAGCCGTGAATCAGGTCGTTGCCGGATCCGCCGTTCAGCGTCCCATGGCCACTCACCGAGTCGTCGCCGGGCCCGCCGTCCAGGTTTCCCACGACGCTCGTCGGGATCGTGGCCACATCCATCGAAATCGAGTCGGCCTGGGCGTCGGTGTCGACGGAGATGGTCTTGATCCCGGTCCCGGGGCAGGTGGCGCTGTGGGAACTGACGGCAGTGCAGGTCCCGCTCGGGGTCAGACTCGCGGCCGAATCGGTGACGTCATAGAGGTTCATCCCGGCGTCGAAGCTGACCGTCACCCGGTTGACCTCGCTGCCGGACTCGAGCACGCGCACGGTGTTGCCGCCGCTCACCATGACGGTGGAGGCAAGGGCGTTCGACGCCCCGCAGAGGGCGAGGGCGAACGCGAGGAGTGCGGCGAACGAGACCTTCCTCATCACCCCATGAACACATCGAAAAGCCGGTAGGTGCGATCCCTAGAGCAGCTTCTCGACCACGAGCACGTCCTTCCACTCGCCGTCGAGGGTGCTGTGCCGCTCGTGCACTCCCACCTCGCGCCAGCCGAGGCCGCGGACCATCACGATGCTGGGCTCGTTGGAGGTGAAGATCTTGCCGACCAGCTTGTGGGCCCCGCAATCGGCCGCGGCGACCGCGAGCGCATCCAGGAGACGGCGTCCGACACCCGTTCGCCTCGCGGCGCGTTCGACGTAGAGGGTCGCCTCGCGCACGCCGTCGTAGTAGCGATGACGGTCCGTATAGGGGCTCGCCTTCGCGAACCCGACCGGCGCGTCGCCTCGCACCGCGACCAGGACGAGGTCCTCGCTGATCCAGCGGGTGGCGGTTGCCGCGTCGGCCGGGCGGGTCTCGAAGGTCGCCACCCGGTCCTCGACTCCCTGGTTGAAGATCTCGGCCAGCTGGCTCGCGTCGGCGGGTTCTGCACGACGAGTCGACAATGGAGGCGTTTCGGAACCGTTCACGTGAGCTTCATAGCATTGGGCGCATGCCCACCGAACGGACTCTCCGCATTTCGGCCGCAGTACTCGCCGTGCTCGGCATCGGCGTCGCCACCTACATCGGGATATCCGAGTTCGGCGGTGGTACCCCGAAGTGCCTCGCGGGCGGTCACGGCTGCGAGACGGTGGCCCACAGCCGCTACTCCCACGTCGCGGGAATCAACGTCGCGGTGTTCGGGATCGCCGGATATGTCGTTCTCCTCCTCGCGGCGCTCCTACCGGGTGACGCGGGCCGGTTCGGGGGCTTTCTCACAGCTCTCGTGGGCTTCGGCTACAGCGTCTACCTCACCTACCTGGAGCTTTTCGTGATCGACGCGATCTGCCAGTGGTGCGTCGCGAGCGCCGTCCTGATGACGCTTTCCCTCGCGGTGGCGGCCGCCCGGGCCTTCGCCTACACGGGCCGGGAGCTCGGCCCGTCGGGGTAGAGTCCTCGCATGGAAGGTAGGCACGACGAGAGAGAGCGCCTGAGGGCCGAGCGGCAGACGGCCGAGTCCCAGGGTGCGGCAGCGCAGCTGGCCCGAAAGCGGCGCGTCCAGTACCTGGCGCTGGCGGGGTTCGGGGCCGTGGCCGTGATCGTGGCGCTGATCGTGATCAGTCAGTCCGGCGGAGGGAGCAGCTCCAGTCCTCCCGCGAACGTCACGGGCATCGCCCAGGTGGACACCGAGCTCAAGGGGATCCCGCAGAGCGGCCAGGTGCTGGGCGACTCCTCAGCACCGGTCACGGTCGTCGAGTACGGGGACCCGCAGTGCTCCGCCTGCCAGTTCTTCTCGAAGAACGTCTCGTCGGCATTGATCTCGAGCGAGGTTCGCCCCGGCAATGCCAAGTACGAGTTCCAGCCCTTCCTGATCATCGGCCCCGACTCGAAGCCGGCGATGAGGGCGGCGCTGGCGGCCGGGGAGCAGAACCGGCTCTGGCAGTTCATGCAGCTCTTCTACCTCAACCAGGGAGGCGAGAATTCCGGTTACGTCACGGACTCATTCCTGACCGGCATCGCCAAGGGAGCGGGCGTGCCGAACATCGACGATTGGAACGCGTCCCGCAACAGCTCCAAGTGGGACGCGACGATCCAGCAGGGCAGCTCGCAGGCGAACTCCCTCGGCTTCACCGGCACGCCATCCATCGAGGTCCACGGACCAAAGGGTCAGAAGGTCCTCGGCGGAAGCTCGATTCCGACCCTCCAGGACATCCAGGCGGCGATCCAGCAGGTCAGTTAGGGCTACCGTGGGGGCATGGCTTCCAACCAGGGAGACAGCCGCCGCCAGCTGGTGATCACCGCTGACGACTACGGGTACTGGCCCTCCTACAACCAGGGGATCCTCGAGGCCATCGAGATGGGCGCCATCGATTCCGTCAGCGCGATGGTGGAGCGCGAGTATTGCGAGGCCCAGCCGCTGCTCGAGAGCGGAGTTGAGATCGGCCTGCACATCGAGTTCGAGGGACGGTGGGGGCCACGCAGCGGGGCGCCCGCGCGCACCGCGCTGCGGGTGCAGCTCGAGCGCTTCGGCGACATCTTCGGGCGCTGGCCCGCGTTCCTGAACGGGCACCACCACTGCCACGCGCGGCCAGAGCTGGCGACCCCGGTCTTTCAGACCGCCAAGCAGATCGACGTTCCGGTCCGCTCGGTGAACCCGGACCACCGGCAATGGCTGCGCGAGCGCGGCATCCCGACGCCGGATCTCCTGATCGGGCGCACCGAGAGCAAGCAGCCCGCAGAGCCCGAGCAGATCCGGCATCTCGATCGCGGCGTGACCGAGTGGGTCACCCATCCGGGTCACCCGGACAAGGAGTCGGGATCGAGCTACGACATGGCCCGGCAGGAGGACCTGGCGCTGCTCCAGAAGGTCATGGTCAGGGCACGCTTCGACGAACCCGTCTGGGGCGACGCGAGGCGCTCATCCATGAAGGGCGCGTTCGTCCAAGAGCGGGAGGGCGAGCCCGCGGGCGAGCGCCCCGGCGACTAGCCGGTCGTCGATTCCTCGCGCTCGCCGTGCCCGTTCTGCTGCGCTGACTCGGCACCCGCGCGCGGCACGAAGCGCCTGAAGATCCCGCGGCGACCTCCGGCCGCCTCGACCAGCTCCCCGATCGACTCCTCGAGGTCCTTCGCCAGGTCCTCGAGGTCGGGCATCCCGTCGTAGTCGCCGATCAGGCCGAAGTTGACCTGGCCGTCGTAGCTCATGATCCCGATGCAGACGCCCTGATTCTTGGCGAGGGGGACCATGGGGAAGACACGCTCCATGCGGCGCCCGAGCAGATAGAGGGGGAACTGCGGCCCCGGGATGTTGGTGACGACCAGATTGAAGAAACGCTGGCGCGATTGGAGGCGCGCCGCCTGCCCCGCGATCGTGGGGGGAGCGAAATCCGCAAGCTGGGTGAGGAGCGAGGCGCCCATCGCCTGCTTCGACTGCTTCAGGTCGCCCATCGACCGGCGGACGATCTCCATCCGCTCCACGGGGTCCTCGCACCAGACGGGGAGGGGAGCCATCATCGTGGTGACCTGGTTGCCGAGCGAGCCGTGCTGGTCCTTGGTGCGAACGCTGACCGGGACCATTGCCCGCAGCTCCAGCCCCTGGGTCGATAGGCCGCGCTTGCGCATGTAGCGGCCGAGCGCTCCGGAGACCGCTGCCAGGATCACGTCATTGACGGTGCCGCCAAGCTCGTTCTTGACCTGCTTCATGTCCGCGAGCGAGGCGCGCACCCAGGAGAAGCGCCGATGTGGGCCGACGTCGAAGTTGAATGGGCTCTTGGGAGCCGCGATGCCGGCCCATGCGAAGGTGCCGGCAGCGGCCACGGCCTCCGTCGCCTTGCGGAAAGCGCGCCTCGGTCCTCTGACGATCCGGCGGGCGCCGCGGAGAGCCTCACGCGGGTCGATCGCCCGGTGGAAGAGGGCCTCGGAGAGCAGCTGAGCCCTGCTCGGCTCGGGCGCGGGGGCCCAGCGCTCGGGCGACCGAGGAGGATCGATCGGGTCCTTCTCGGCGTCGAAGAGGACCGTTGTTATGTCAACTCCGGAGACGCCGTCGACCATCGCGTGGTGCGTCTTGCCGACGATGGCGAAACGGCCACCCTTCAGTCCCTCGATCAGCCAGAGCTCCCAGAGCGGCTTGGAGCGGTCGAGCTGCTGGGAGAAGATGCGAGCCGCCAGCACGCGCAACTGCTGTTCGGAGCCGGGCTCCGGCAGGGAGGTGTGGCGCACGTGGTAGGCGAGGTTCAGATGAGGGTCATCGACCCAGACTGGCCGCCCCTGCCCGAAAGGCACGAAGCGGAGCTTCTGGCGGAAGCGCGGCACGAGATGGAGACGCGACTCGATGTGATCGCGGAACTCCAAATAGGGAGGGGCCGGTCCCTCGAAGATCGTGGTCGAGGCGACGTGCATGTGGGTCCCATCGCGCTCCAGATGGAGGAACGATGAATCCAGCCCTGTGAGGCGGTCGGTCATGGCCATGATGGTGGCATACCAAGTGTGCTGACCGTCACACAAGTTCGCAAATAGCGAACCTACCCTGCCGCGTTCGATAGTCATCAAACAACTCGCCGAGTGGCCTTGACGGATATCAGGCCAGCGGGGGAACCACAGATTCACTGGGGCGAATGGGACGGTGTTCCGTCCTTAGCGGTAGTGGCGACGGAGCCACTGCTGCGAGCCCGTCAGCTAACCCCGTAGGCGCTCAGAGAGGCAGGTTGATTCACTTGCATCGCTTCCGTTGGAAGCGGAGGCGGGCTGCGCTAGCGCTGCTGCCCGCCCTGGGAATGATGGTCACAGCAGGCATTGCGGGCGCTTCGGACGCCGTTCCGACCACTGGAACCGCGCCGGAGGCGACTGCGTCGGGCAGTCCCGCCACGGGGATCAGCCTGAACGGCCACCGGAACGTGATGGCTCATCACGCCGTCAGGTTCCGCGGCCAGGTAACTCCGGGCGGCAGCCGAGCTGTTGTCGTGCGGGTCGGTGGGCGCAGGCTCCATACGCGCTCCCGCAGCGACGGCAGCTTCAGGGTGCGCTGGCACGCGCCGGGCTCCGGCACGTACGGCGTCCGCGCGAAGGTGGCGAACACCACCGTCCGCTCGCACCGGATGGCGGTGTACGCGTTCCGGCCGGCCGAGGCCTCGTACTACGGCCCCGGCCTCTACGGAGGCGGACTCGCCTGTGGCGGCACGCTGAGCCCCGGGAAATTGGGCGTCGCGAACAAGACGCTCCCCTGCGGCTCCAGGGTCACGCTCCGCTATCACGGGAAGACCCTCACGGTCCCCGTGATCGACAGGGGCCCCTACGCGGGCAACCGCGAGTACGACCTGACCGCGGCCACCAAGGCCAAGCTCGGTTTCCCCTCGACGGGGACCGTGCTCACCACGCGCTGAGAGCAGGTCAAACGGCTAGCTGGCCGGGCTGGTGTCGAGGAGCTTCTTCCTCCGCCAGCCCGGCCAAGCCGACTCCCACCAGCCGCACCGGCCGCTGGGGGTCGAAGCGGTCGAGCAGCTCCCGGGCGGTCGCCACGACTTGGTCCGGATCGCAGGTGTGGGAGGGGAGGGTGCGCGACCGCGTGTAGGTCTGGAAGGGCTGCAGGCGGATCTTCAGCGTCACCGTTCGCCCCTGGCGCTTGTTCTGCGCGAGGCTCTCGCAGACGGACCGGGCCAATCGTTCGACCGTCTCGTGCAGGAACCGCCTATCGGTGACGTCCTGGGGGAAGGTGGTCTCGCGGCTCTCCGACTTCCGCACGCGGTCCTCGTTCAGCCTCGTGCTCCCGATCCCATTCGCGCGGGCGCGCAGCCCTCCTCCATGGTTCGGCCCGAAGGCGCGCCCCAGGGCCAGCTCGTCCGTCTGGGCAAGCTGCGCCACGGTCTCGACGCCGATCGCCCGCAGCCGCTCGAACGTCTTCGGCCCGACCCCCGGCAGCAGCGACGCCGGCTTCTCCCCGACCGTCTCGAGCCAGTTCTCGTGGTCGAGCACCGCGAAGCCGTCCGGCTTGTCCAGGTCCGAGGCGATCTTCGCCATCAGCTTGTTCGGTGCCAATCCGATCGAGCAGACGAGGTGCGTGGCCTCCTTGATGCGCCGCTTGATCTCGAGGGCTCGCGACTGGGGGACGGGCGAGCCCGAGAGGTCCACATATGCCTCGTCCAGGCCGATCACCTCGACCTCGTCGCTGAACGCCTGCAGCGTCTCCATCACCTTCACGGAGCCGCGTTTGTAGAGCTGCATGTCCACCGGCAGCACCGTCAGTTCGGGGCAACGGCGGCGGGCAGTGATCATCGGCAGGGCGGAGTGCACTCCGTACTTCCGCGCCGCGTAGGAGGCGGTCGTGACGACGCCCCGCGGGCCGTCGTAGGCGACCACCACCGGCTTCCCACGGAGCTCGGGATGCCGCAGCATCTCGATCGAGACGTAGAAGGCATCCATGTCGACGTGGGCGATCACCTGCGCACGAATCAGGCTATTCCCGCTCCTGGACGGAGGGCGCTATTTTGGACAGCGGTGACGAACGCCGAGGCAAAGAATCTCGAGGCGATCTCGAAGGCGATTGACCAGCACAACTCGAACTGCCCGTTCCCGGCCAGCGAGGTGCGAATGAACCCGTTCGAGGTCGAGCGCCTGGGGTGGGAGGAGATCCGCGGCCTGCCGATCGTCCCCGATGCCGAGCTTGGCACCGGCGCCTTCCGCATCATCTGCTCGCGCGACCAGGAGGGCGAGGGCATCGAGGAGGCCGAGGCGCTGGGCATCCCCATCGAGGTCGCCGTTCCGAGTGGCCCGATGGAGAAGCCGCCGGCGTAGCGGCCACCAGGCCGCTCCACTTTGGAGCGGAGGGCGAAGCCCGCAGCGACTTGTGTGGGGCGGCCGCCTGTGGCCGCGACTTGATGGCGAAGCCGTCCAGACAGTTGACCGCCCCGGGACAGGCCACTAGTCTCGCTCCTGTCGGCTGAGGGGCCCGGCGCCTGGGGATCGACCCAATCGGAGAAGGTGATGTCGGCGCTCAGCGCGTTGCGACCGGGGCACTGGATCGCAATCGGCCTGATCGCCGTGCTGGTGGGCAGCGGGGCTCTGAGCAAGGGATTCGGACTGCTCGGCGGTGACGCGAGCGAGGCGCAGAGGCTCACCACGTGCCTCGATCATCGCGGTATCAACGTGACTTCCCTGGCCACGTCCGTCGGCAATCCCGCGGTGCTGCTGGGCGGCGCACACGTCGTCGATCAGGCGGTCAAGCACGGCAAGCTGAAGCAGCCCGAGGCGCGGGCGGTCATGGCCTGCGTCCAGAAGGTCGCGCGCTAGTTGAGCGCTGCCGCCAGGCGGCGGCGGTGCTCGCGGGCGAGCGGGTGATCCGCTCCCAGCTCGGTGAAGATCGCGACCATCACGCGCCGCAACTGGTCCTTCCGGCCTGAATCCTGCTCGGAGCCCAGTGCGGTCTGCAGCTGTTCGAGCGCCTCGCCCGGATTGCCCTCGTCCCAGGCCGCGAACGCCTTCTGAAGCTCATCCAGGCCGGCTCCGTTCCCGGACGCCGAGAGCTCCGCACGGGCGGCCAGGCCGTCGGCGACGAAGTCGTGGGGGAAGGGCCTGAGCGTCTCGAGGGCCTCCTCGGTCTCTCTGCGAGCGAGCAGCACCCGGCCCAGTCCGACGGCCGCGGAGGCATTCCGCGGATCGAGCTCGAGCGCCTTGCGGAGGTCGTCCTCATCTCCGGACTCGGCGAGCCGGTCGGCCTCGGAGGGAACGATCTCGTTGAGGAACTCCTCGATCCGGGCAGGAGGGATGGCGCCGATGAACTCGGAGACGACCTCGCCGTTCTTGAAGGCCTTGACGGCCGGGATGCTGGCGATCTCATACTCCATGGCGATCTTCGGATTGCGATCGGTGTCCACCTTCGCAAGCTCGATCTCGCCGTTCCGCTTCCGGACTGCGTCCTCGATCGCCGGCCCCAGGGTCCGGCAGGGCCCACACCATTCGGCCCAGAAGTCGACGACCACCGGCACCTGCTTCGAGCGCTCGATGACCTTGGCCTGAAACTCCTGCTCTGAGACGTCGCTGATCACTGCCCTGAGGGTAGAGGGGCGGGTCAGTCGGCCGTCGCCGCGGCTGGCTGCGGGGTGAAGCGGCCTGCGGCCTTCGGGGCATCAGCTGCAAGGTGGCGCCGCAGGAAGTGGAGCTGGTCGGCGATGGAGCGATCTCGCCACTCGCCGACGTAGATGTCGAAATGCATGCACGGATAGTCGCGCACCTCGACGTGGCCCTTGGCGCGCCAAGCCGCGGCGCGCGCGGCGGCGGAGGGGGCGACCGAGTCGCGGTCCGCGATCACGACGAGGATGGGGGACCGAACCCTGTCCATGCGGGTGATCGCGCGATTGGTCCATTCGGCGAACACCGCGCGGCCCGTCACCTCGTTGCGCCAGGTGGGACCGGCGATCGCGCGCATGCCGGGCTCGGACTCCTCGGTGCTCATGCCCGCAAGCTCGCCGGGATGGCCGACCGTGGGGATCATCAGGGCCTCCTGACCGCGCAGCATCCGCACGGTGTCCCGGACTCCCAACATCGTCAGCCGAAGCTGCTGGCCCAGGCCGGCGTACTTGCCGATCTGCCGCAGGGTGGCGATCCCGTCGAGGTCGGGCGTCTGGCAGATCGTCGCGGCGATGCGCGCGTCCTCCGCCGCGACGTAGACGACGTGCCCGCCGGACCACGAGGTGCCCCAGAGGACGATCCGGTCGGGATCGACGCCATCCAGTCCGCGCGCATAGTCGACGGCTGCCCGGTAGTCATCGCGGTGACGCGACGGCCAGGCGAATTGCCGCGGCTCCCCTGTCGACTCGCCGAAGCCGCGGTAGTCGAAGAGCAGCACGTCGAGCCCGGCATCCGCGAAGGCTTCGGCGAAGGGGAGGAGCCCGGCGTCCTTGGTCCCCCCGAAGCCGTGAGCCATGACGACGCAGGGGCGTCCGCGCTCGCCCGCGAAGGCGTCGCCCTCGCCGGTCAGATGCCAGGCGGCCAGGGTCTCCCCATGGGAGGGGAACGAAACGTCAGCCTTCTCAGGCAGCTGCGGCCTCCGCCGTCAGCACGCGGCCGGCGAGCTTCGGAGCCATGCCCTGCTCGGCTCGCTCTCGCCCGGCCGGGATCTCCCGCGTCCAGATGTCGTGCTCGTACGTGTACCACTCGATCTGCATCGTGTGGCGAGGGCGGTCGGTGTACGCACCGGAATGGATCTGCTGGTCGCGCTGGATCGTCTCCTCCATCTCCCCGACGGGCGGGAGGGCGTAGTCGCCGCCGGCGTAGCGCGCCACCAGCTTCGACTGGAGCTCGCAGAACGGGAAGAGCGTGGGGATGGTCTGAGCGAAGCCGACGAAGGCGAGATCGTCGATCCCGGGCTTGAACACCCGCTTGTAGAGCGGGAAGCGGTTCTCGGGCGCAGAGAGGAAGTCCTCGTCGAAGAAGGGGAAGGTGATCTTGTAGCCCGTGGCGTAGACGATCACGTCGACCTCCTCGACGGACCCGTCGTCGAAGACGACGCTATGACCGTCGAGCCGCTCGACGTTCGACTTCGCCACCGCGTCGCCGGAGCCGAGGCGCAGGAGCAGCTCGCTGGAGACCGTCGGATGGGCCTCCAGGAAGTTGTGGTTGGGGTGGGGGAGGCCGAAGTCCTCCATGCGGCCCGAGGCGAGCCGGGGGAGGATGCGCGCCATCCGCCGCTGGAGGCCCAGCGGAAGGCGCGGGTTGATCTTCACCATCGTGTCCATCGGGCGGCCCATGAAGTACTTCGGCATCACCCACGCGCCGCTGCGGGTGGAGAGGAAGACCTTCTCGGCGACCCCCTTGCGGGAGAGCTCCGAGACGATGTCGACGGCGCTGTTGCCGATCCCGACCACCAGGACCCGCTTGCCATAGAGGTCGATCGGGTCGTCAGGGCCGATGTAGTGGTGGGAGTGGAGGGTCTCGCCGTCGAACTGGCCCGGGAAGTCCGGGAAGCGCGGGTCCCAGTGGTGGCCGTTACCGACCACAAGGAAGTCGAACTCCTGGCTCAATCCGTCGCCCAGCGTGATCTCCCAGCCGCCGTTCGGCTTCCGCTCGGCGTGCTCCACGGAAGTCGCGAAGCGGATCCGGTCGCGGAGCGAAAAGGCGTCCGCGTAGCGATGCAGGTAGTCCAGGATCTGGGTGTGGTGCGGGTAGTCCGGGTACTCGTCTGGGCCCATCGGCATGTCCCGGAAGGAGACGCCGTCACGCG
This sequence comes from uncultured Solirubrobacterales bacterium, assembly GCA_963743575.1. GTDB lineage: Bacteria > Actinomycetota > Thermoleophilia > Solirubrobacterales > 70-9 > DASUPK01. The sequence goes on from CAVUQC010000002.1 coordinate 333,541, forward strand.
AGGTGTCGATGTGCAGCGACTGGTAGGCCGAGGAACGGCCGTTGGGGTTGCCGAAGTACCAATTGCCACCGATGTCGTCGCTGGCCTCGAAGCAGGTGTAGGGCAACCCCCAGTCACTGAGGGCCTTACCGGTGGTGAGACCGCTGATGCCCGCGCCGATTACGCAGGTGGTGGGGTTGGCTGACATCGAGGCCCGAGGGAGTCTAGGGAACTGGCTGGTCAGCCAATTCCGTCCCGCGGACTACCGCTGCGCCGTCACCCGCAGGAAGGTCGCCGGAATCGAGGTGCCCTCGTCGCTCGTGTTCTGCTCCTCGAAGAGGGTCTCGAGCTCGCCCTGAAGGTCGCCCTCGCGCCCGTCAGCCGAGGCCGCCTCGAACGCGTTCATGGTCGGCCCGTAGTAGTCCCTGAAGGTCGCGACCAGCTCGGCGGGAGTGCCCTCGTAGTTGAAGATGTAGGTGTTCCGCTCGCTCGCGATTTGATCCTTCGGAATCCCCGCAGCCTCGAAGCGCTCCTGAACGTTCTCCTCGACGCCCCAGGTCACCGGGCTGATGAAGCCGTCCGGCGGCGGCGGGGAGTAGGAGGCGCTGATCTTCAGGATCTGGGCGACCAGGGTCGGGTCGTTCGGGATCCAGTTGCCCATCACGACGCGGCCGCCGGGCTTCGTGACGCGCACCATCTCCTTCGCCACGTCGAACGGCTTGGGCGCGAACATCGCGCCGAAGAAGCTGGCGACGAGATCGAAGCTCTCGTCATCGAGGCCACTCAGGTCAGACGCATCCCCCTCCTGGAATGAGACGTTGCTCAAACCGAGCTCCTTGGCTCGGGCGTTCCCGGCCTCGACGAGATTGCTGGAGATATCCACTCCGAGCACCTCTGCGCCACGCTGGGCCTCCGGAATCGCGGTGGTTCCGTCTCCGCACCCCAGATCGAGCACCTGCATCCCTTCCGTGATTCCGATTCGTTCGACGACCTCGTCGCCGCTCTCCCGCATCGTCTCCGCGATGCGCGTGAAGTCGCCCTTCTCCCACAGTGCCTTGTTCGCATTCATCGTTCACTCCGTCCTTGGATTTACAGATGACCTACGAGGCCTCTCCCTTCAGGGATTGCTTCCGACACTAGACGTTCGCGGAGAAGTTGATCCCGAGGCTGTTGAGCAGGTCCTGCGCCCACCGGTTGAACGTGTCGAACCAGCCGGTCAGGATCGCCACGCCGAAGGCGATCAGGATCACCCCGCCAATCGCCATGATCAGCGGGTAGTGGCGCTTGATGACGGAGAAGGCCGTCGTCATCCGGCTGAAGGCGACCGAGGTGAGCAGGAATGGGATCGCCAGGCCGGCCGAGTAGACCGCGAGCAGGAGGCCTCCGTGCAGGGCCGAGCCGGAGACGGCGGCGGCGCTCAGGATGGCGGCGAGGGTGGGGCCGATGCACGGCGTCCACGCCAGTCCGAAGGCGAGTCCCGCCACGAGCGGCCCTCCGGTGCCTGCTCGCTCGAGCAGCCCCTCGACGTGCCACTCCCGATTGAGCTGCGGGAGGAAGAGGGCGCTGATGAAGAAGACACCCATCGCGATGATCACCCAGGCCGCGATCTTGTCGAGCAGGACCTGGTGCTCCTGCAGAGCGCTGCCGATCGAGGTGGCTCCGAGGCCGAGGAGGATGAAGATCGCCGAGAAGCTCGAGACGAAGAGGAGACTGGGGACGATCACCCGCCGCCAGTTCGCCTGCTCCAGATCGGCCGCGGCTACCCCCGTAACAGCGGAGAGATAGCCGGGCACCAGCGGCAGCACGCAGGGGGAGAGGAAGGAGACGAGACCAGCCGCGAGAGCGGTGAGGACGCCGGGAAGCGCGGTGGGGTCGCTCGTCATAGGAGTGATTCTGGCGGACTGCACGCCCCGGACCGACCCTCCCAGGCGGAGAACGCAGGGACCGTGATTTGTACTGAGTGGATCTGCGGTTCGACACCGATGTTCGTGCCTACGGCCCTACGTAGGGTGAGGCCTGCATCCGGATCCCCGGCCAACGGCACCCGATTTAAGGCGTCCAGCACGTTGGCCAACCCGGCGAGGCGGCCTTCATCCCCCTGGGGTCGCCTCGCCGGTCACTTTTTCAATGCCTGTTGTTGGACTCTACTCCCGAAGCCGTAAACAGGGCTACCTTGTTTGGAGGTTCATGCCTCGGGGCGTAAACAGCCGGGCCTAGGGCTCCGGTCCCGGGTCCTGGCCGAGGATCTCGCGCAGAGATCGCGCCGCCTTCGGCGCCAGCTCGCGGGCGTTGTTGTTGAACATCACGTGCACTTGCTCGGCGTCCGATTCGAGCGCCGTGACCCGACCGGCGATCTCCTCGAGCTCCTTCTTCGGATAGTCGTAGTCGAAGCGCTCCGCGACGCTGCGTCCATGCAGATAGCCCTCGGTGTTGCGGCCGTGGCAGCGCATGTATGCGAGGGAGTCGCGGGTCACGGCGTCGATCGGCGGGAAGATCGGCACGTGATCGCCCGAGCGGCGTGTCGACGCAGACGAAGACAGCGTCGTGTGCCGAGAGCCACTCCAGCACCTTCTCGAAGCGCTTCGATGAGGCCCAGCTGCGCCGCCGGAGTTCCACCGCGACGGGGGTGGGGGCAAGGCCCTCGATCACAGGGGCCAGCTCGTCCAGATCGTTCTCGCGAGGGTCGAAGGCCGGCGTGAGCTGGAGCAGGTAGGAGCCCAGCTTGCCCGAGTCCACCAGCGGCTTCATCGTCTCGGCGGTGCGGCGCACCATCTCGTCGAGCAGCGCAGGGTCGAGGAGCACCCGGCCCCGCTCGTTCGTCTCCGCGTCGTCGCGGAGATCGGGGGGCAGCTCCCGGAGCTGCGCGGCGTGATGGGAGAGGAGCTTGTGGAGCTTCACGTCGAACTGGAAGCCCTCCGGCGTCCGCTCGGCCCAGCCCTCCACCGTCTTCGCCGACGGGATCGCGTAGAAGCTCGAGTTGAGCTCCACTGCATCGAAGCGCTCCGCATAGAAGTCGAGTCGCTCCCTGGCAGCGAGCCCCTTCGGGTACCAGTGCTCGACGAAGCCCGGATCGGACCAGCTCGAGGTGCCGACGACGATCACCCGCTAACTATCGCGTTCGCGGGGTATTGAGGCTCCATGGCGGGACGCCTGCGACGCATCGACTGCGCCGCTCCGGGCATGACGCGACGGAGGCGCGGTAAGGGATTCTCCTACCTCGACGAGGACGGGGAGCGGATCGACGACCAGGAGACGATCGAGCGCATCCACGCCCTCGCCATTCCGCCTGCCTGGGAGGACGTCTGGATCTGCTCCGACCCTCTCGGCCACATCCAGGCCACCGGGACCGACGCGCGCGGGCGCAAGCAATACCGCTACCACGACCTCTGGCGCGAGCGCCGGGACCGGCAGAAGTTCGATTCGATGACGGAGTTCGCGCGGTCCCTGCCGAAGCTGCGCGAACGCGTCGAGCGCGACCTGCGCAGGCGCAACATCTCCCGGGAACGGGTGCTCGCCGGCGCCGTGCGGCTGCTCGACCGCGGCTTCTTCCGGATCGGCTCGGAGGACTACGCCGAGGAGAACGAGACCTATGGGCTCGCGACCATGCGCAGGCGGCACGTGACCGTCGATGGAGACTCGGTTGCCTTCGACTTCGAGGCCAAGGGGGGCAAGCGACGCGTGCAGACGGTGGGGGACCGCACGATCGCCACTCTGATCGGGAAGCTGTGTGCCCGGCGGGGAGGGGGGCACGAGCTGCTCGCCTACCGGAACGGGAGCACGTGGCGGGACGTGCGCTCGACCGAGATCAACGACTACATCCAGGAGACGATCGGGGACGAGCACAGCGCCAAGGACTTCCGGACCTGGAACGCGACCGTGCTCGCCGCGGTGGTGCTCGCCGCATCGGCGCGGGAACGCGATCTGAGCACGAAGGGCGGTCGCGCCCGGGTCAAGCGCGACGCGGTCAAGCAGGTGGCGCACTACCTCGGCAACACCCCGGCGGTGTGCCGCGCCTCATACATCGACCCGCGGGTGTTCGACCGCTTCGACGGCAACCTGACCGTCGGCGGGGTCTTCGCGCGCCTCCCCGAGGATCCCGCCGGCTGGCCCGAGGTTCAGGGGCCGATCGAGAAGGCCGTGCTCGACCTGATCGACCGGCGCGAGTCAGCGGCGATCGAGCGAGTGAGCTGAAGCCCTCAGGGGCGAATCAGCCGAGGCGGCGGCCTCCTGGGACGAGGCGACTCGGGCCACTCGGGACGCTCCCAGGCGAGCCGGGCCTGGGCGATCGCCTCCTGCTCCACCGCGGGGTGGCAGCGACGGCACACGGGCTCCAGGTTGTCCAGCACGTCCAGCCCCCCGTAGCGCCGCGGCATCTTGTGATGGGCCACCAGGTCCTCGCGTGACCCGCAGGCGACGCAGGACGCACCGGCCGTGACCATCGCCGAGAGCCTGCTCCAGGGCAGATGCGCGGGATCCTGCCTCATGCTTCGATTCCACAGGGTCGAGCGGATGTCCCGAGGCCCGTGCGTGGGCAATGCACGGGAAGATGAGTTATGGAAACTCAGGCGAGGGACTTCTCATACCAGCGGTCGGCCCTCGGATTCGAGTTGTAGTCCTCGATCCGGCGGAATCCCGCCTCCAGGTACATCCGGTTCGCCTCGATCAGCCGCGCGTTCGTGTCCAGGCGTATCGCGCGCTGCCCGTGCCCGCGCGCACGGCGCTCGAGCTCCTCGAGGATCCCCTTTGCGACGCCGGCGCCTCGGTACTCCGGGACGACATACATCCGCTTGATCTCCGCTGTCCCCGTACCGCTCAACCTGAGCGCTCCCATCCCGATGGGCTCCTGGCCCGCATACGCCACGATCCGGTCGCTGTCGGCGCTGATCGCGTTGGCCATCCGCATGTTCGGCCGCGCCGCGCCGTTGTGCGCTCCGCGCTCCTCGATCTCGTCCCGCATCGCCTCGGCGAGCCGAAGCGTCACGGGATCGTCAGCGGGCACCTCTCTCAGCTCGATCTCCATTCCCGGCAAGTTGACATAACCGCGCACCCGGTTATCCGCAGGGACAGCCGTTATGCGCCTCGTCAGGCCGAGGCGGCGATCAGGGCGACGGTGGCGAGACAGAGCACCACCCCCGCCCCCATCAGGTATCGAGACTCGGCGCGGGAGCTCTCGATCATCTTCCCCTCGAGGACCGCCGTTTCGACCCGACGCGATCGGATCGAGCCGTAGCCGAACAGAGCGACCGAGTAGAGAGCCCAGCCGACACCGACGACGAGATACGGCCACTCCGTGCTGGTCCCGCTGAGCTCGGGAACCACGCGGCCGACGGCGATCGCGACCGCGATCGAGGTGAGTGCGGTGCGCCACCAGGCCAACTCCGTGCGCTCCGCCGCGAGCCGGGTGCGGCGGACGGCGTCCCACCCCTCGCTCGGAACCTTGGCGTCCTTGTTTTCCATTGCTACCTATTTACGATTAAACACATGCCGGTCAGGGATCGAGAGCTCGTCGCTCCGCCACCCAGTCTCGCGAGCCTCCAGGACCTGTCGGGACCTGCGCTGATCGCGATGCTGCTCGCCAGCGCGATCGCCGTGCTCGACGGCCTCGCATCGAACCAGCTTGTCATCGTCGGACTGCTCGCGATCCCTCCGGTGATCGCGGCAATGAGCGCCTCGCTCCCGGAGACCGCCGTCGTGGCCGCGTTCTGCCTCCTCCTCGCCCTGCTCTCGATCCTGTGGGGCCAGGGCATCGACGGCGGCCAGCGCTTGGTCGCCCTGACGACCACCTCCGCGGGAGCGCTTGCCGGCCTCTGGGTGGCCAGCCTGCGGCTGAGGCTGAACCGCGAGCAGGCCGCGTCGGAGCTGCTCGCGGACGCGGGCGCGTTGATGGAGGACGCCCTGGATCAGAGGGAACGCGCGCAGCACCTGGCCGACCTTGCGATCAGCGGGCTCGGCGATGTGGCGATGGTCGACATGGTGATGGCCGACGGCTCGATCCAGCGAATGGCGGCCAAGGGTCGGGACACGGAGGTGGCAGACATCTTCGTGAAGCTGCGCGCCAACACCCCCATCGACCCGCACGGCCCGCACCCCGTGGCCGAGGTGATCCGCACCGGGCGAACCCTTTATCTCGATCAGCTCTCCGACGGCGAGATCGACCGGATCACCACCCGGGAGGACGAGCGCGAGCTGCTTCGCCGGCATCGCTTCAAGTCGTGCATCGTCCTGCCGCTGGGGGCGCGCGGGGCTTTCCTCGGGGCGCTGACCCTCTGGATCATGCGGCCCGCGAGGGCTTTCGACGTGATCGCCCGCCGGACCGCCATCCGGCTCGCTGATCGAGCTGCCCTGGCTCTCGACAACGCCCGCCTGCACGAGCAGCAGGCGCACATCGCCTCGGTCCTCCAGCACAGCCTGCTGCCGCGCTCGCTCCCGGAGATCGGCGGCTTCGAGGCCTCCTCCCGCTTCCTCGCCGCCGGCGAGGCGTACGAGGTCGGAGGCGACTTCTATGACGTCTTCCGCACCGGATCGAGCTCATGGACCGCCGTGATCGGCGACGTCTGCGGCAAGGGACCCGAGGCCGCTGCGCTCACCGCCCTCGCCCGCTACACGGTCCGGACCGCGTCCTCGCCGGAGAGCCCGCCGAGCCAGGTCCTGCGCACCCTGCACGACTCGATCAGCTCGGAACGAGCTGATCTGCGCTTCTGCACCGCGGCACTGGCGCACATCCAGGCGCCCTCCAATGGCGACGGCCTGGCCCGGCTAACGGTCGCCCTCGGCGGCCATCCGCTGCCGCTGATCCTGCGCAAGGACGGAGGCGTCGACGCCGTGGGAGAGCCGGGCACCCTGCTCGGGGCCCTCCCCTCCCCCGTACTCGCCGACACAGAAGCGACTCTCGCCGTGGGCGACTCGCTGATCCTCTACACGGATGGCATGCTCGACGTCCGGGATCGCAGCGTCGACGACGATCCGGACTGGCTCGCCCACCAGCTCGCCAAGTCCAGCGGAAGGAGCGCCGACGAGATCGCGGAGAGCCTGGCCCAGGCCGCGGTCACCCGCCACGGCGGTGAGCCGCGCGACGACATCGCCGTCCTGGTGCTGCACCGCAACGGCGCCCATTGACGAAGAGGCCGCTTCACGTCGGGTGCTCGGGCTGGGCCTACCCGCACTGGCGCGAGCGGCTCTATCCGAAGGGCCTGCCGCAGCGCCAATGGCTGCCGTACTACGCCAAGCGCTTCGACACGGTCGAGATCAACAACACCTTCTACCGGCTGCCGAAGGTGTCGGCCGTCGAGGGGTGGATCGAGCAGAGCCCACCGGGCTTCGTCTTCGCGGTGAAGGCAAGCCGCTACCTCACGCACGTGAAGCGACTGAAGACGCTCGACCCGTATCTCGAGCGCTTCTTCGAGCCGCTCGAGCCGCTGACCCGGAGCGAGAAGCTCGGGCCGCTCCTCTGGCAGTTCCCCGCGAGCTTTCACCGCAACGACGAGCGCCTCGCGGCCGCTCTGCGAGCTCTGCCTCGCGGCCGGCACGCCTTCGAGTTCAGGCACGAGAGCTGGTTCAACGAGGAGGTCTACGCCCTGCTCCGGGAGCACCATGCCTCCCTGGTGGTCGGAGATGAGTCTTCCCGCTGGGTCAGCACCCCCCACGTCCGGACGGCCGACTGGGCCTACATTCGCCTGCACCACGGTGCGCGGGGCCGTGACGGCAACTACTCCCGGTCGGAAATCGAGACCTGGGCGCGGCGCATCGCCCAGTGGCGGCGGGACACCGAGGTCTACGTCTACTTCAACAACGACTGGGAAGGCTACGCGCTGCGGAACGCGCAGCTGCTGAAGAGCCTGCTGAAGGTCTGAGGGCCGCTAGCGCCGGCGCCAGCTGCCGCCGAGCAGCTTGCCGAGACGGCCGGTCCGCCGCGGGCTGTACTCGGGAGCGCCGCGCTCCGGCGTCGGGAGCTCGGCGACGGCGGCGGAGTCGATCGTCAGGCGGACCGCTCGCTCGGCGGTCCTCGCCACCTCGGGCGCATCGACGAAGCGGAGTTCGCCTTCGGTGTTCTCGATCACGAATCCGTCGAGGATCCGCTCGCGGTAGTTGTCGATCACGTCGTCGATGACGCCGACCCGCTGCCCGTCGGCGGCGTACACCGGGGTGCCGCGCTTGACCGCGGCGTAGTGGATCGGATAGCCGTCGTCGTCTCCCACCCGATGAAATATAGAAGTGGCCGGATGCTCGGGGACCCCGCTGCCCAGGAAACTCGGAATCCGAGAGGAAGCGCGCGTCGCATTCCCCGGGGCGCCCGCCGGACTCAGAGAGCTGCTGGGCGAGCTCCCAAGCGGCGTCGCCGTCAAGTCCCGAGCCAGCGGCCCGCTGACGTGATCGTGTTCTTCACCAAGCGACGGGCGGAGCTGGAGCGGAGGCTGCCCCTGCTGCGAAGGGCGATGGAACCCGCATCAGGGCTAGCTGAGGCGCTCGCGGACCTCGGGCTCATCGAGGAAGTCCGCGATCACCCGCGACAGGCGGCCGCCCTGCCAGGCGAGCGGCGACTTCCCCTTCTCCTCGCTGACGAGGCGCGCCCGCGGCAGGCGGTCCGCCCAGGCCTCGGCGATCGAGTACGGGTGGCCAGGGTCGGCCTCGTCGTAGCTGGCGACGACCAGCGCGGGCACGTCAAGAGTCTCGAGCTCCTCGATGCCTTCGAATGGCAGCGACCTCGGCACGCCCCGTACGGCCCGGGCGACCGCGTCGGGATGGCGATGGCGCCGCATCCGCTCCTGCGTGATCCGCAGCGCGGTCTCGGTCCAGGCCGGGTCCGCCTCGAGCGAGGCCTCATAGGCCCGCATGAACCCCTCGACGCCATCCTCCTCCAGGCCGCCCGCGAGAGCGTCCCAGTAGGCCAGTGACTCATCGGTGGCCGGCAACCCCAGCACGACCGGTCCGATGAGGACCAGCGCGGCGACATCTCCGGGGTGCTCGAGGGCGTGAGCCACCACGGTGTGGCAGCCCATGGAGTGTCCGGCGAGAGCGTGGGGAGCGCCGGCGACGCGATCGGAGATCACCGTCCGCAGGTCGGCGGTCAGCTCCCCGTACCCGTAGCCGCCGTCATCCGCGGGTGACGAGTCGCCGTGACCGCGGGCGTCATAGGAGATCTGCCGGTACCCCCGGCGCACGAGGGCCAGGGAACGATGCAGGACGTAGCGCCGGGTCGCCGTGAGCCCGTGGAGGAGGACGACGGGCGGCCCCTCCCCCACCTCCTCGCCGGCCAGCGACGTGCCGGCCGAGTCGAGCTCGAACGGAGACGGCTCCAGGACCTCGGCCATCTCAGGGAAGCGCGGCCACGGCCCGCTCCAGGTCGCCGACGTCCTGGTAGCGCAGCCCGAACAGCGCGACGTGTCGGTAGCGCAGGATGCCTTCGCCGTCGACCAGGAACACCGCTCGCCGGATGAACCCGCCGGGACCGACCACTCCGTAGGCGCGGGCGATCTTCTTGCCGGGGTCGGAGAGCAGCGGCACGTTCAGGCCGTGCTGGTCGGCGAAGCGCTCGTGTGAATCGACCGTCTGTGGCGAGATGCCCATCATGGGGACGCCGAGCGACTCGATCCGGTCGCCGTCGTCCCGGTAGGAGCAGAACTGGCGAGTGCAAACGGGGGTGAAATCTCCCGGGTAGAAGGCCAGGATCACGCCCGTTTCGCGGAAGTCGCTCAGCCGGTATGTGCTGTCGCCGGTGCCCTGGAGCTCGAACTCCGGCGCACTGTCGCCGACGTGCAGCTTCGCCATCAGCCGCTCCTCACCGTGATCCGCCGGATCAGCACCGGCGCCTTCGGAGTCCCGCTCGGGCCGGGTGTGCCGAGCTGCTCGATCCTCTCCACCACGTCGAACCCACTCGCCACGCGGCCGACCAGCGCGTAGTCCGGGGTCAGGCCGGCGTCGGGAGCACTCACCACGAAGAACTGGCTCCCCGAACGTCCCGGCGGCTCCACCGGGCTCTTGGCCATGGCGACGATCCCGCGCGTGTACGACAGGCTCGACGGCGGCGGTTCGTCGATGGAGTAGCCCGGCCCGCCGGTGCCGGTGCCGGTGGGATCGCCCCCCTGAATGACGAACCCGGGAACGATTCGGTGGAAGGTCGTGTCGTCATATACGCCGTGCCTCGCAAGGTAGGCGAAGGAGGCTGTCGTCTTCGGTGCCCTGGCGGTGTCGAGGGCGATCGTGAATGTTCCGCAACTGGTTTCGACCGTCGCGGTGGCCGGCCCACTGAGCGTGCCGGTCGGCTGAGAGAGGTGGACCTGCTTCGCCGGGGGCGCCGAGACCCTGGCGCAACCCGCGGGAAGGGCGACGCTCGAGGTCTGCCCTCCGCCCCCACCGCATCCCACCAGCGCCACGATCGCCGGCAGGACGGCGACCGCTGTTCGCCCCGCTCTCAAGGCGTCGAAGCCTACCCATGGCGTCCTGCGATGATCGGAGGATGGAGAGGAGCGCCGACCCTGCACCGCCCAGCAGGATGATTCGCCTCACCGGGCGGGCGATCAACGCGCTGGTCGCGCACGCACCCTTCACCTGGCCCCTGCTCCGGGGCTTCAGCCATCGGTTCTGGCAGGCGCAGGCGGCCACCTGGGATCAGCGCGTCAGCCGATCGGGGGCGGGGCATCTCGCCCCCCTCGCAGCGGCCCTGCTTCACGTCCGGCCTGAGCCCGAGCGGGCGCTGGACATTGGCACGGGCCTCGGCGACGGGGCGCTGCTGATCGCTCGCGAGTTCCCCCACACGAGGGTGCGTGGCGTCGACCTCTCCGAGGAGATGGTTCGCCGAGCGCAGGATCGGATCGGCCTCGATCCCGAAGGGCGGGTCGCCTTCAAGGTCGCGGACGCCTCGGCGCTGCCCTTCGAGGACGACTCCTTCGACCTGGTCGCGCAACTCAACATGCCGCCCTTCTTCGCCGAGATCGCGCGCGTGCTCCGCCCGGGGGGTTTCGCCATCGTCGCGGCGAGCTGGGGAGAAAGCACTCCCTTCTACACACCCGACTCGGTGCTGGCGCGCGGCTTCCGCAAGGTCGGCCTCGAGGAGCTCGAGCGGGGCGAGGCGGCCCAGGGCACCTACTTCGTGGCCGGGCGGCTTCCTGACGGGCCGCGCAACTAGATTCACGCAATCAGCCCCGAGCGTCGCCATCTGCTGCTTGTCAACCCGCACTCCGCGAGCGGCCGCGCCCTGAAGCTCCTGCCCGAGGTCGAGCGTGAGCTTGCGGGCCGAGACGTCGCCTACCGCGTCGTGCGAACGCAGAGCCTCGAGCACGGAGTGTCAGAGGCCAGGACTGCAGCGGAGGCCGGCGAGATCCCGGTGGTGATGAGCGGCGACGGCCTGGTCGGCGCCGTCGGCGGTGCTCTCGCGAATACGGATGCCGCAATGGGCATCATCCCCGGCGGCCGCGGCAACGATCTCGCCCGGGTGGTGGGCATCCCGAGGGAGCCGGCGGGCTCCGTCGCCGTTCTGGCCGAGGGCCACGAGCGTGCGATCGACGTCGGGGAGGCGAACGGCCGCCGCTTCCTCTGCATCGCATCCTGCGGCTTCGACTCGGAGGCCAACCGCGTCGCGAACGAGGCGACGTTCATCCGGGGGAACCTCGTCTACGCCTACGCGGCGTTCAGGACCCTGGCCGCCTGGAAGCCCGCCTCGTTCCGGGTCGTCCTCGACGGTGGCGAGCCGTTCGAGTTCGCCGGGTACTCCGTGGCCGTGGCGAACAGCCAGGCCTTCGGCGGGGGCATGTTCGTTGCGCCCCACGCCAGTCTTCACGATGGTCTTCTCGACGTGATCACGGTGAGCGACGTGAGCAAGCTCCGCTACATCCGCGGCCTGCCGAAGGTGTTCAAGGGCGAGCATCTCGAAAACGAGGAGGTGACCGAGATGCGGGGCGCCACGGTCGAGATCAGCGCCAACCGTGACTTCGCCGTGTACGCGGACGGCGAGCATCTCACCGATCTGCCGGCGACCATCCGCACGCTCACGCATGCGCTCCGGGTGATCGCGCCCACGGCGCCCGCCTAACCTGGCGAGGGCGATGAGCGCACTCTTCGAGGCGAAGCGCCGGGCCGCGCGCGGCATCGGCGCACTCAGCCGCCGCAGCGGCCGCGGCGGAGGCACGACCCTGCCCGGCCGCGCCCTGGTCCGGATGGCGCCCGACGCGATCGAGCGCATGGCGTCGGGCCTCGATCGGGGGTCGATCGTGGTCAGCTCGACGAACGGGAAGACCACGACCGCCGGGATGATCGCCGGGATCCTGGACGCCGCCGGGCGCCGCCCAGTGCACAACCGCGCCGGGTCGAACATGCACTGGGGCGTGGCAACCGCGCTCCTCGAACAGTCAGGCGATGAGGGCCTCTTCGAGCTCGACGAGGCCTGGTTGCCCCGCGTCGCCCCCGTGCTGCGCCCGCGCCTCCTGGTCCTCGGCAACCTGTTCCGCGACCAGCTCGACCGCTACGGCGAGCTCGAGCGGCTCGCGGACGAATGGGCCGAGCTGGTTGCCTCGCTGGAGGGATCCTGCGACTTCGCCCTGAACGCCGACGATCCCCTGATCGCCGATCTGGGCCGGGACCAGGAGCTGCGCCGCCGTCCGGGGGTCACCTACTTCGGGATCGAGGACACGAGTCAGGCGCTGCCAGAGCTGCAGCACGCTCATGACGCGAAGCACTGCCGGCGCTGCGGTGCCCCGTACTCCTACGAGCGGGCATTCGTCGGGCACCTCGGCCACTACCGCTGCCCGAATTGCCACGCGGACCGCCCGACTCCCGACATCGCGGCGACGGAGATCGAGCTGCACGGCATCTCGGGCTCGCGAGTCCGGATCGTTACCCCCGAGGGCGAGCTACAGGTCGATCTGCCCCTGCCCGGCCTCTACAACGTCTACAACGCCCTGGCGGCCGTCGCGGCGGGGCTGAGCTCGGGTGTGCCGCTCGAGCAGGTGCGCCAGGGACTCGAATCCATGCGCGCCGTCTTCGGCCGCGTCGAGACCATCGAGGTCGCGGGCAAGCCGGTCTCGATCTTCCTGATCAAGAACCCGGCCGGCGCCAACGAGGTGCTTCGCACGCTGACCCTCGAGTCGGAAAACGGGGGCATCGACCTCTGGCTCGCGCTCAACGACCGGATCGCCGACGGGCGCGACGTCTCCTGGATCTGGGATGCCGACTTCGAACTGCTCGCCGGGGACGTCCGGAGGGTGATCTGCGCGGGCACCAGGGCGCCGGAGATGGCCCTGCGCCTCAAGTACGCGGGCTGGCCGCAGGAGGCAATCGAGGTGATGAGCCCGATCGAGGGCTCCCTCGACGCCGCCGTCTCGGATGCGCCCGCGCGACTCTTCGCCCTCCCCACCTATACGGCCCTGCTCGAGCTGCGCACCCTGCTCGCCAAGCGCGGCCTGGCGGCGGACTACTGGCAATGAGCTCCCCGTCGGTCTGGCAGGAGGTCGAGTTCGGCTCCTACGGCGCCGATCTGCCCGTCTGGGTGGAGCTGGCCGACCAGGCCGGCGGGCCGGTGGCGGAGCTGGGGGCGGGCGCCGGCCGTGTGTCGCTGCACCTGGCCGGCCACGGGCATGAGGTCGTCGCGGTCGAGCGTGACCTGGACCTCATCCGAGAGCTGGAGCGGCTCGCCGAGGAACGCCGCGTGACCCTCTCGATCGTCGCCGCGGACCTCGCCTCCCCTGGCGAGGTGAGCCTGCCCGTGCGGCCAGCGCTGATCGTCGGCCCGCTGCACGTGATCCAGGTCCTCCCTCCGGAGCATCGCCCGGCCCTGCTCGCCCGCCTCTCCGAACAGCTCGCGCCAGGTGGGACCCTCGCCCTCACCCTGGTGGACGAGTCCACCCTGCTCAGCGCCGGAGCGGCCTCGACGCAGATCCTCCCCGACATGCGGGAGCTCGACGGCTGGGTCTACTCGAGCGAGCCCCTCTGGGTTCAGGTCGGAGAGCACGCCCTCACCGTTAGGAGGCTCCGCGAGAGCGTCTCCCCCGAGGGCCGGATGGAGCGGGACATCCACGACGAGGTGCTCTACCGCGTGGACCCGGAGGCCCTCGAGCGCGAGGGCGCCGACGCCGGGCTCAGCCCCGCCGGCAAGCGGCAGATCAGCTCAGGAGAGAGCGAGGCGGACTCCACCCTCGTCCTGCTGGAGGCTCGGTCATGAGCGGCGGCACGCGTGAGCTCAGGCTGCTCGCGCTCTACCCGGAGCAGATGAACATCTATGCGGACCGGGGCAACATCCTCTTCCTGCAGCGCCGCTGCGAATGGCGAGGGATCCCGTTCCGCTACGTGGCCTCCGGCCCCGGCGAGGGATTCGACCCTGCGGAGCACGACCTGATCTACATCGGCGGCGGGCAGGACCGCGACCAGGTGCTGGTCGCGGAGGACATGCTCGACACCAAGCGCGATGCGATCGCCTCCGCCGTCGAGGACGGGGCCGCCCTGCTGGCCGTCTGCGGCGGCTACCAGCTCCTCGGCCACCGCTACCAGCTCGGACAGGAGTCCATCCCGGGTTTGGGAGTCGCCGACCTCGAGACCGTGCGAGAGCCGGGCCCGCGCCTGATCGGCAACGTCTCCATCGAGGTGGACCTCGGCGGCGGCCCCGAGGAGCTGGCCGGCTTCGAGAACCATGGCGGCCGTACCTACCTCGGTGCCGACGCGGTGCCGCTGGGACGGGTGCTGCACGGGCACGGGAACAACGACCAGGACGGCCACGAGGGCGTCAAGAGGCTCAACCTGATCGGTACCTACCTCCACGGCCCGCTGCTGCCCAAGAACGCATGGCTTGCCGACCATCTGATCGCCCTGGCCATCGAGCGCCGCACTGGAGCGTCGCCGGCGCTCGAGCCTCTGCCGGACGAGCTCGAGGCGGCTTCACACGAATCCGCGCTCCGCGCTGCCTCGACTGGATAGGATCAGCGCATGGTCATCGTGATCATCATCGTCGCCCTGATCCTGCTGGTCGGGCTGATCTACATCCTTGCCCGCAACGGCATCATCAGCCTGCGCAACCGCTGCGACGAGGCGTGGAGCGGGATCGACGTCCAGCTCAAGCGCAGGCACGACCTGATCCCGAACCTGGTCGAGTCCGTGAAGGGCTACGCAACCCATGAGCGCGAGACCTTCGAGAAGGTGACGCAGGCCCGGGCGGCCGCCATGCAGGCGAGCGGGCCCGCCGAGGCGGGAAAGGCCGAGAGCCAGCTCAGCCAGGCGCTCGGTGGACTCCGCGTGGTTGCCGAGCAGTACCCGGAGCTGCGCGCCACGGAGAACTTCCAGCAGCTGCAGCGCCAGCTCTCAGAGCTCGAGGACGAGATCCAGGCCTCACGCCGGATCTACAACTCGAACGTCCAGCAGTACAACACGAGAATCCAGCAGTTCCCCGGCTCGATAATCGCGAACCAGGGCAGCTTCACCGCCAAGCCCTTCTTCGAGATCACCGACGCCGCCGACCGCGAGACCCCGCAGGTTTCTTTCAACTAACGGGCTACGCCCTCCGCTCATGAAACGAGCGGTCTAGATGCCGCTGGACCCGAAGCCGCCCGCGCCGCGGGCCGAGGTGTCGAGCGCCTCGGCCTGCATTGGGCTGGCGGTGGCGATCGGGACGAGCAGCAGCTGGGCGATCCGATCGCCCGGAGCGCAGACGAAGTCAGCCGTCTGGTCAGTGTTCAGCAGGAGCACACGCACCTCGCCCCGGTAGCCGGGATCGATCAGGCCTGGTGAATTGACCAGGGTCACGCCGTGCTTGAGCGCGAGGCCGGAGCGCGGTAGGACGAGCCCCGCCAATCCCTCCGGGACCGCGACCGCCAGGCCCGTGCCGATGGTCACCCTGGCGCCGGGAACGATTCGCGCCTTCTCGGCCGCGTACAGGTCCAACCCGGCGTCGCTGTCATGCGCGCGAGTGGGCAGGGTGGCGTTCTCGCTCAGCCTGACGAAGCGCAACTCCTCCATGTCACCCAGCGTATTTGCGGGCACGGTCGGCAACTCGCTGGCGAGAGCGTCGAGCGGATCGCCGCCGTTAGGTGCCGGCGGCTCGAACTCCGTCTCGAGATCCCCCTCCCGCTCGCCCGTTGAGCGAAAGATCGGCGAAGCGATCGGCGAGGGCGGCAGGTAGTCGCGCGCGAACGAGAACCCCGTCCTCGCGATCTTCGCGCTCGAGGTCACCAGCGATCTCGTGAAGCTCAGAAAGGCGCTCACCCGCGTCAAAGGGTACGAGCAACTCGACTTCGGTGAGTCCCTCGACTATCGAGGCTGCGATCTTCGACCGCAGGTCGTCCAGCCCCTCCCCCGTCTCCGCGGAGACCTGGACGGCATCGGGATGACGCAGCCTGAGCTCACGGCGCTGCTCGTCGTCCAGGAGGTCGACCTTGTTCATGACGAGCAGGCGCGGAGAATCCCCCGCGCCGATCTCGTCGAGGACCACGTCGGCGGCCGCGATCGAGTCCGTCCTCTCCTGCTCGGGCTCGGAGCCGTCCACCACGTGCAGGACGAGGTCGGCGAGGACCGTTTCCTCCAGCGTGGCCTTGAAGGCCTCGACCAGGGCGTGCGGCAGCTTCCGGATGAACCCGACGGTGTCGGTGAGCAGGATCCGGCGCCCATCGTGAGTGAAGGCGCGGGTGGTCGGATCCAGCGTGTGGAAGAGCCGCTCCCCCACGCCGACCCCCGCGCCGGTCAGCACGTTCA
Organism: uncultured Solirubrobacterales bacterium; assembly: GCA_963743575.1. GTDB lineage: Bacteria > Actinomycetota > Thermoleophilia > Solirubrobacterales > 70-9 > DASUPK01. The sequence goes on from CAVUQC010000002.1 coordinate 350,185, forward strand.
GCAGTGTGGACTTGCCGGCATTGGTGTAGCCGGCGAGCGCGACGGTCGGCATCACGGCGCGTACGCGCTCAGCGCGCATCACGGCTCGGTTGCCCTCCAGGCGCTTGAGCCGGCGCCGCAGCGACGTGATTCGATCGCGGGCGAGGCGGCGGTCGGTCTCGATCTGCGACTCGCCCGGGCCTCTCGTGCCGATTCCTCCCCCGAGGCGCTCCAGATGCGTCCACAGGCCCCTCATGCGGGCGAGGTTGTACTCGAGCTGCGCCAGCTCGACCTGGAGCTTCCCCTCGGCCGTGTGAGCGTGGTCGGCGAAGATGTCGAGGATCACGGCCGTGCGGTCGATCACCGGGACGCCGAGCGCCTGCTCGAGATTTCGCTCCTGGCGCGGCACCAGTTCGTCGTCCACGGCGACCAGGTTGGCGTCGTCAACGGCGATCTGCCGCTTCAGCTCGGCGAGCTTGCCACGGCCCAGGTAGCGGTCCGGGTCCGGCGCCGTGCGGGGCTGGGTCATCTCCCCCGCCGTGGCGACTCCGGCGGTGCGCAGCAGCTCCTTCAGCTCGGCAAGGGGATCGTCGCGATGCTCGTCATCACGAACGATTCCGACTGCGATGGCGCGCTGGCGGGCGCGAGGATTGAAGATGCCGGCGGAGCCGTCTGCGTACTGGCTCTCGGACTGCCGTCCATTGCGGTTTCTCTGCACTGAGGGGATGTTAGGCATCGCTCAGGGCGAGCTGCCCGCGAGACCGGCGGCTAGGAGGCGGTGCGCGCCGTCAGGCTCCGCGAGGGAACCATCGGGAGAAGCGCCGCCGCGCCGATCACTGCGACGAAGGCGAGAGAGCGGCCGATGACCGCGGGTGCGTCCGAGCCCATCGGATCGCCGAAGACGACGATTCCGCCGGCGATCGAGCCGAGCGTGGCGGCCGCGGAGAAAGCGACGATCACCGCGACGGGCTCGCCGACCTGCAGGCCGCGCCCAAGAGCGAGAAACGCTCCGAGGCCACCCAAGACGGCCGTCACGGTCCAGGGGCTGAGCAGAGAAATCGGGTCGCTCGGAACGAGTTCGGCGAGGGCTTTCAGCGAAATGTCGGAGACACCGAGCAGCGTGCCCGCGGCAACCGCGAGAAGCATCGAGCTCTGAATGGCGAAACGCCCATTCGTCGCGCTCAGGATGAGCAGGCCGCCGATCGTCAGCATTCCGACCTGGAAGCCCAGCATCGTCACCGGGTCGAACCCGGTGTCGGAGCGGGCGTGGCCGGCCGTCAGGGCCAGGAATCCGAGGCCCGCGGCGCAGAGGGCGATTCCGGCCATCTCGCGCTTGCAGACGGCGATGCCGAACCAGCGGCGCGCCGGAACGGCGAGAATCGCGAGACCACCGGCGATCACAGCCTGGACCAGTGACAGCGGCGCCATCGAGAGGGCCGCCACGTGCAGGCACCAGGCGCAGAAGGCGAGCCCGAAGCCGATCACCCACCAGCGCGAGTGAAAGAGGGCTGAGGCACTGTGCAGGGGCCTGCGCATCGCGACGTCGGGCGCATTCACGGCGCCGCGGTGCTTGCACAGCAGCGCCACGCCCGAGATCAGGGCGCAGCCCAACGCGAGTATCAGTCCGATTTCGTTCATCTAATGGTGGGTCGGCGGAACAGGGTGGCTTCTTTAGCTGAGGCCCCGATAAAGGCCGGTTCGCCCCCCCGGGTGGCGACATCCCGCCTCCGGTACCGTACGGATCGTTACCCCGTGATGCGCCGGTTCAAGGGGTCAAGTGAGACTTGAGACGCTGGACCGCCTCCCGCAACAGCTCGTCGGGAGTGGTCAGTGAAATCCTGAAGAAGCCCTCGCCGCTTGGACCGTACATCGAGCCTGGCGAGACCACCACCGCAGCCTCCTCGAGCACGAGCTCGGAGAATGAGGCTGACGTATGCCCGTCCGGGACCGGCGCCCAGATGTAGATCGTGCCCCTCGGGCTCTCGACCTCGACCCCGATCGCCCCGAGGGCCTCGACCACCAGGTCACGCCGGCGCTCGTAGATCCGGCACATCTCCTCGACCTCCTTGCCCGAGCCGCGCAGCGCGACCGCACCGGCGAGCTGGACCGCCTCGAAGAGGCCGGAGTCGATGTTCGTCTTCAGGCGCCAGTAGGTCTTGATCGCCTCGGCGTTGCCGAGGATCGCCGCGCAGCGCCAGCCGGTCATGTTGTAACCCTTGGAAAGCGAGAAAACCTCGACGCCCACCTCCTTCGCCCCCGGTGTCGCCAGGAAGCTCGGCGCGACGTAGCCGTCATAGGTCGTCTCGGAGTAGGCGTTGTCGTGGACGACGAGGATCTCGTGGCGCTGAGCCAGCTCCACGACGCGCTCGAAGAAGCCGTCGGGGACGACCGCGCCGGTGGGGTTGTTCGGGTAGTTGATGAAGAGCAGGCGTGCGGCCTCGAGCATCTCCTCGGGTATCGCGTCAAGGTCGGGGATGAAGCCCAGATCCGGGCGCAGTGGCAGCAGGAATGCCTCGGCACCGGCGAGCACCGGTCCACCGGTGTACACGGGGTAGCCGGGATCGGAGGCGAGGGCCACGTCGCCGGGATCGAGAAAGGCGAAACAGAGGTTGTAGATGCACTCCTTGGCGCCGATCGCCGGGATCACCTCGTCTGCGGCGTCGATCTCGACTCCGAAGCGCCGCAGGTAGAAGTCGGCAAAGGCTTCCCGGAACTCGGGGCGCCCACGGTTGCTCGGGTACTTCTGTGCCGAGGGATCCCCCACCGCCTCGCGCATGGCCTCGACGATGTGGCGGAAGGTCGGAGTGTCGGGATCGCCGATCCCCAGGCTGATCACGTCGATGCCCTCGGCGCGCTTCGCCTCGATTCGCCGCTCGAGCTCGGCGAACATGTAGGGCGGCATGGCCTCAAGGCGCTGCGAGGGCGCTGCGAGCGCTCTTTTCTTCACGGGTGCTGCCATCGGATCCGGAAGAGTAGGGACATGGAGCGGCGAAGCGAGCTCGACCGTGGGGGCCGCCGGAGCTAGCCGAGCTCCTGCAGAGCGCGCACGAACTCGGGCGCCAGCTCGCCGGAGTAGACCGGCTCGGCCCAGCCGGTGAGCCGCACGGAAAGCCCCTCCCCGATCTCGACCTGCAGCTTGCCGCCGTCCAGCTCGACCGTGAGAACCGCAGGCGCACCAGCGAGGTGCGCCGCCACCGCTGCCCCGGACGCGCCGGTGCCCGACGAGAGCGTCTCCCCCACGCCCCGCTCGAAAATCCGTGCGCGGACCGTGTCTCCGTTGGCGTTGAAGAAGCTCACGTTGGTCCGGTTGGGGAACAGGTGGCTGTTCTCGATCTCCGGCCCGATCTCCGGTAGATCAAGCGACTCGAGCTCCTCGCCGACGGCAATCGCACACTGCGGGTTCCCGATCGAGACATGCTGAAAGGACCACCGCCGGCCTGCCGCCTCCAGCTCGCCCTGACCGTCCTCGCCGCCGGAGGGAAAATCGGCCGAGGCGGTGCTCGCGCTCCCCATCTCGAGCGTGCACTCGCGCTCGGAGCGAATCGTCGGCCTGATCGGCCCCGCCTTGGTGGCGATCGTGAACTCGTCCTGATCCGTCCATCCCGTGCGCCGCAGATACATGACCGCCTCCCGCGCCCCGTTTCCGGAGAGCTCCGCCTCTGAGCCATCAGGGTTGAAGATGCGGAGCTCGGCGACCACATCCGGATCCGCGACAGGCGCGAGCAGGAGGATCCCATCCGCTCCTGCGCCGAAGTGCGGGTCGCAGATCCGTCTGATGCGCGCCTCGCTCAGCTCCCATGGGAGTGCCGCAGCCTCGACGATCAGATAGTCGTTGCCCAGCGCCTGCCATTTCTCGAACTTCACGGATCGAGCCTATTCGCGGTGAAGCGCGGCAAGCGCCTCCTCGCGGGTTTCGTAGCCGACGACGCGAGCGACCTTGCCCTGGCGGACGGTCCAGATCTGCGTATTGGTCCACTCCACGGGGGCCTTGCTCTCGCGGCCTCGCGCACGGTTCAGACCGTCAATGACGACGTCATCGCCGATCTGATCCAGGTTTGAGATCTCCCACTCGTATCCCTCCCAGGGCTCGAACCAGCCGGCCCAGAAGCGGACCCAGCCGTCACTGCCCACGAAGCCGGCCTCGTCGCGCAATCCGGCGAGACCCTCCGGCGGAATCTCGACCGCTGGGTCGATGAGGTCTGGGATCGCGTACCCGAGTTCGTCCATTTCGCGAGCCGCGGTCTCGAAATCGGGCGCGGCGAGGAATACCTCACGCAGCACTTCGAACGGGACACGTGCGAACCAGTCTCCGACCTCCGTGACGACTCGGGTCGCCTCGCCCTCGTCCTTCGCCATTGCGTCCAGTATCGCGGCTAGGAGAGCAGACCGGCGAACTCTTCTGCGGTCGACTCGACGTCCAGCTCGTTGCGGTCAATGAGGGTGACCCCCTCCATGCGGCGCATCCAGGTGAGCTGGCGGCGAGCGTAGGCGCGATGGGCCGTCTTGATCTGTTCGATCGCCTCGTGCGACGGCGCCCCGTCGATGTCCGAGACGAGCTGCTCGAAGCCGAGCGCCGCCCGAGCCGTGCGCGACGGGCCCGCCTCCAGCGCGCTCCTCGCCTCCTCGGCCGCACCCGCGGCGATCATCTCGTCCACCCGGGCGTCGATTCGCTCCGCGAGGCGCTCCCGGTCCATCGTCAGCCCGACGAGCAGGGTCGGGTGCCTGAGCTCGGCGGTCCACATCCCCTCGCCGCCGCTCGCCGCCTCGATCCCCGCGCGCGCCAGCTCGGTCAGCCTCGCCACCCGCTTGCGGTCCTTCGGGTCCACGCTCTCCGAGAGGGCCGGGTCGAGCTCGGCGTGCAGCGCCTGCGGGCCCAGCTCGTCGAGCTCGGCCTCCACCTGATCGCGAATCTCCGGCGGCACCGGCGGCCGAAGGTCCAGGTCGGCCAGCGCCGCGCGGAGATAGAGGCCGGTGCCGCCCACCACGAGCGGGCGGCGTCCCTGCTCCAGCAGACCGTCGATCTCCTGGTGCGCTGCCTCCGCGTAGCGGCCGGCGCTGTACTCCTCGCCCGGCTCTACGAAAGAGAGCAGCCGGTGCTCGAGCTGCGCCTGCTCCTCCTCCGTCGCCGCGCCGCTCAGCGTCTCCAGGCCCCGGTAGACCTGGATCGAGTCGCAGTTGACCGCGACGGGGTCCTCCCCGCGCTCTCGCAGGCGCTCGGCGATTGCGATTGCGACCCCCGTCTTGCCGACCGCGGTTGGGCCGAAGAGAGCTAGAAGCGTCAAGCCGCGCGACTGAGCAGGCGCTCCTGCCCGGAGAGCGTGGTCGACGTCGCGCCCGTGATCACGACCTCGACGGTCTCTCCCGGCCCGGCGGTGCCGTCGAAGTTCACCGTCTTGTTGTGGCGCGTACGGCCTCGCAGCCTCGAGGCGTCGTTGCGGCTCGGGCCCTCCACCAGGACCTCCATCGTGCGGCCCACAAACCGCTCGGCGCGCTCGTGCGCTCTGCGCTGCACCAGTTCGACGAGACGCCCCATCCGCTCGCGCTTCGTCGCATGCGGCAGCTGGTCGACGAAGTCCGCCGCCTCGGTGCCCCGCCGGGGCGAGAAGATGAAGGTGAAGGCACCGTCGTACCCGACCTCGTCGACCACCTCAAGCGTCTGCTCGAAGTCCTCCTCCGTCTCCCCTGGGAAGCCCACGATGATGTCGGTGGTGATCGCACAGTCGGGGACGTGCTCGCGGATCAACGCAACCCGGTCCATGTAGCGCTCGCGGCTGTAGGTGCGACGCATTCGCTTCAACACGGGCGACGAGCCCGACTGAAGCGGCAGGTGGATGTGCTCACAGAGCGCACCGAGGTCGGCGTGAGCGCGGATCACGTCCTCCTTCATGTCCTTCGGGTGCGGGCTGGTGTATCGGATCCGCTCAACACCGGGGACCGCGTCGACCTGGGTCAGCAGGTCGGCGAAGGTGATCCGGCTTTCCTTCGGCAGGTCGCGGCCGTAGCTGTTTACGTTCTGCCCCAGCAGCGTGATCTCGCTGACGCCGTCGCCGGCGAGTCGCTCCACCTCCCCGAGCAGCTCGGCCGGGTCGCGGCTCGCCTCCCGCCCGCGAACCGAGGGCACGATGCAGTACGAGCAGACGCAGTTACACCCCTGCGAGATCTGCAGCCAGGCCTGGAACTCACGCGCGCGCTTCATCGGCAGGTGCCCTGAGACATCCTCGAACTCGAAGTAGCCCTGGGCGGTCAGGGAATCGGAGGTCAGGAACTCCGCCAGGCGATGGATCTGACCGGGGCCGAAGGCGACATCGACGAACGGGAAGCGGCGGAAGACCTCGTCTTTGACCGACTGGGCCCAACAGCCCCCCACCCCGACGATTCGCGACGGGTCTTCCGACTTGAGCCGTTTCGCCTCACCCAGGTGGGCGATGAAGCGGTTGTCGGCGGACTCCCTGATCGAGCAGGTGTTGAAGAGGATCAGGTCAGCGCCGTCGCGATCGGGGCACTCCTCGTACCCGAGCGAGTCGAGCATGCCCTTCATCCGCTCGGAGTCGTGCTCGTTCATCTGACAGCCGAACGTCGTGACGTGATAGCTCCGCTCCATCGCCGGTCAATGTAGCGACGGGACGGCTATTTCGATGGCGAGTTGACGATCTGCTGGGTCCGGCTGTGCGAGAGGCCGAGGGTGCGCGCCACCTCGCGGTAGCTCGCCCCCGCGGCCACGGATTGCCGGATCAGCCTGTCCCTGACCAGCCGGATGCGGGCGATCTCCTCGTCGATCCCGCGCATGGCGCGGCGGTACTCGAGGCCGACCTTGACCCGGTCCACCCAGACCCCGCTTCGCGCGCGGTCGAAGTCCGCGTGTGCCTTGCGGAGGCGCTCGGCCTCCATGGCGGCGATCATCGGGCCTGTATAGCACCCGTGCGAGTAGCTATACGGACCTTGCTCAGGGGTTGTTGTTCCCCTTGGGCCCCGCGTTGTTGTTGCTCGGGAGGACGGTCAGGTCACCCTGCATTCCGGCCTCCCTGTGCCCTGGGACCGTGCAGTAGAAGACGTACTTGCCGGGAGCGAGATTCGACAGGGTGACCGTCTGCTTGCCCGCGGTGAAGGGCTGAACCTGCCCCAGCACGTTCCCGTTCGAGGTGGCCACCGCGATGCTGTGTGGGACCTGCGACGGGTTGTCGTAGGTGATCGCGACGTTGCCCGGCTTCGCCTGCAGCCCGTTCGGGCTGTAGCTGAGGCCGCCGTCCGCGGGCGACGAGACATCCAGGCTCGTCACCGGGCCGCTCGCTGTGGTCGAGGTCGTGCCCTCCTCCGCGGCCAGCTTGTCGTTCCGCTTGTTCTGCTCGTCGACGGACTTGACGATCGCGAACGCCATCGTCGTCCCGACGATCAGCACGAAGAGCGCGATCACACCGAGCAGCACGCCCCGGTTGGGCGGGAACGACTCGCCCCCGCGGATGCCGATGAAGGAGATCACCACCGCGGCGAGCACCAGGATGCCGCCGATCACGAAGAAGAAGTTCCCGTCCATTCGGCGCGGATCCTACCCCTAGCGCGTCACGCCGCGTCGGAGAGCCGCTCGGTGGCCCGTACGACCTCATACGCGAGCTCGAGGGGATAGCCGCGCCGCACCAGCAGTCCCAGCGCGCGCTCACGCTCGCGCTCGGACTCGCATCGCATCCCGCGGTCCCCCAGCAACGCCACCGCCCGGTCGAACTGGGCGTCGGTGCCCTCACCCTCGAGCGCCGCCTCGATGTGTCCTCGGGCCACACCGCGGCCTTCCAGGGCGGCGGAGATCCGGTCAGGACCCCAGCCCGCCAGCGAGCGCTTGTCGTCCGCGTAGCGACGCGCGAAGCTGGCGTCGTCGATCGCACCAGCCTCAACCAGCAGGGCGATCACCTCCTCGATCTCGGCCTCGGCGACCTCCCGCTCGGCGAGCCAGGCCCGCAGCTCGGACTCGGTGCGCTCCTTGTAGCTCAGCGCTTTGAGCGCGAGCTCGTACGCCTCGTCAGGCAGCCTTCTTCTCCGGCTTCTTGGCGGGCTCCGGCTTCTTGGCCTCGGGCTTTTCCGCGTCCGGCTTCTCGTCCCCGTCCTTCGCCTCGGGAACCGCCTTCACCGGCGCGGCCTCGTCGCCCTCGGGCTTCATCTCTCCGTCCGCCCCCAGCCCGAGCTTGGCGTAGAGCTTGCCCTCGATCTCCGCGCCCAGCTCCGGGTTGTCGCGCAGGAACTCCTTGGTGTTGTTGCGCCCCTGGCCGAGCCGCGTCTCGCCGTATGAGAAGAACGAACCGGACTTCTGGACCAGGTCGTGCTCGAGCGCCATGTCGAGCAGGCCGCCCTCCTTGGAGATGCCGACGCCGTACTCGATGTCGAATTCGGCCTGGCGGAACGGCGGGGCCACCTTGTTCTTGACGACCTTCACCCGAACCCGGTTGCCGACGGCCTCGGTGCCCTCCTTGAGGGTCTCGATCCGGCGGATGTCGAGCCGCTGCGAGGAATAGAACTTGAGCGCGCGGCCGCCCGGCTGCGTCTCGGGGGAGCCGAACATGACGCCGATCTTCTCGCGGATCTGGTTGGTGAACAGGCAGATCGTGTTGGCGCGGTTCAGGTTGCCGGCCAGCTTGCGCAGCGCCTGCGACATCAGGCGGGCCTGGAGGCCGACGTGCTGGTCGCCCATCTGGCCCTCGAGCTCCACCCGCGGGGTGAGGGCGGCGACGGAGTCCACCGCGATGACGTCGACGGCGCCGGAGCGCACCAGGACGTCGACGATCTCGAGCGCCTGCTCACCGTAGTCCGGCTGGGAGATCATCAGCTCGTCCGTGTTGACGCCGATCTTCCGTGCGTAGACGGGGTCGAGCGCGTGCTCGGTGTCGATGAAGGCGCAGACTCCTCCGCGGGCCTGAGCCTCGGCGATGATGTGGTAGACGAGGGTCGTCTTGCCCGAGGACTCCGGCCCGAAGATCTCGACGATGCGCCCGCGCGGGACTCCGCCGACGCCCAGGGCGATGTCCAGCGGCAGGGCGCCGGTGGAGATCGACTCCACGTTCAGCCCGCCCATGTCGCCGAGCGTCATCAGGGCGCCCGCGCCGAACTCCTTCTCGATCTGCGTGACGGCGGCGTTCAGCGCCTGATCGCGCGCCTTCGCCTCTTTCTCGCTGGCGTCTCTCAAGTTGGGCTTCTGCTCTGCCATCTCACTCACCTCTCTGTCTCTTGGTCATCGTGGGCGGTCGGAAGCTCCAACTCGGCCATCGGTTCGTACTCCGCGCCTGTGCGGCGCAAGTGGGATTTGAAGAGCACCAGACGGGTCGGACGGAAGAACCGGAACATATGTTCGGGTAGCGGATGGGGCGGGGTCCTGATCAACGCGGGCTTGCGGCTCCCGCGCACCTCCGGCTTCACCCGTGCCACCGTCACGTGCGGCCAGAACGCCCTCTTCTCCGGCTCGTGGAAGCCAGCCTCCACCAGGCGCTGCTCCACCCCTGCCTGCAGCGCCACCGTCTCCTCCGAATTGGCGCCCAGCGCGAGCAGCCGGGGGCGCTTGCCCGGAGGGACGCCGATCGGTTCGGCCTGCAACTCGACCGGCGGCGCCTCCGCATCCGTGGCGAACGCGGCCCTGGCGATCGCCTTGGCGTCCTTCTGTGCCTGATAGCCGAGGAAGACCAGGGTGATGTGAAGCGCCTCCGGCCCCACGATCCGCAGCGCCGGGTCGGCGAGCGCGGTCTGCTGCCAGCCGACCACGCCCGTGCGCACGTCCTGCGGCAGATCGAGGGCGACGAACAGGCGAGCCCTCGGGCTTTTCAGCCTCTCTTTTGCCACGCGCCAAAGCTAGACGGCGCCCCGGCCGAAATCCGGTGCCTCCACGCATGTCGGAGTGAGCGAGGGGCAGCGCGGACTCTCCCCCAAGATCGAACACCGGCACCGAAGGAGGCCCGAGTCGCTTGACCGGGAGGAGAAAACGTCCATTGGGGCCTTTCTCCGAAATAGCCGGACAAACCCGCCAACTCCCGTCGTTTCCCACCTCCCCGGCCCGCCTCCCTTCGGAGCGGTGTTCGGTTTTCGGCCGCTCAGTCCCCCGCCGGCGCTGGCGAGATCTCCCCGCGCCCCGCCACCTGGAGGTTCGCCGGCAGCGTCGCGCCCCAGCGGTTCGCCAGCACCTGCAGGCGCGTGCGCCAGGCGATGATCGCGGCCCGCTGCTTGTTTTGGAAGTGGGGCAGCTCGTCGAAGGCGCGGTCCTTGAGTGCGGCCGTCAGAGCGCTCAGGTAGGTGTCCTGGAGGATGAACGTGTGCGCGTAGGCGTCCTGCGCCGCGCGCATCTCGTCGGGGACGGGCTCGACCTCGGCGATCTTGACCGCGTAGTCAGCCGTTCCGTGCTCGATTCGCCCCATCCGTCGCGTCGCCTGGGCTGCACTCAGATCGCCGTCGTTGTACCCCTCGAGGATCGGGTCGGCCTTGTCCAGCAACTCGTTGATCCCGAGCCTGATCGGCTGAACGGCCGCGACGTAGCCCTCGAGCGCCTGCTGGCGATCTTCGTTGCTGGTGTCCGCCCCGCACCCGACCAGCAGAAGGGCACCGGCCACGATCGCGAGGCCCAGCCACTTCACCGCGGCGGCTCCCGGCCCTCCAGCAGATAGCGGACCAGGTGCATCGCAACGACGACGGAGCGCTCCCGGACGTCGTTGCGAGCGCCCGGTAGGACGATGTCCCGCGGCAGCTTCTGCCCGTCCGCGCTCTTGGCGCAGAAGCAGACGTACCCGACCGGCTTCTCCTCGGTGCCGCCGTCGGGTCCCGCCACCCCGGTGGTGGAACAGGCCACGTCCGCGTCGAAGCGATCCAAAGCCCCATCGGCCATCGCTTCGGCGACCTGCGGGGAGGCGGCCCCGTGCTCCTCGATCAGCTTTGGATCGACGCCGAGCAGCTCCGCCTTCGACTCGTTCGAGTACGAGACCACACCACCCGCAAACCACTGCGAGGACCCCGGCCGCAGCGTCAGGCGAGCGGCCAGCAGCCCGCCGCTCTCCGACTCGGCCACGGCGATCGTCCGATCGCCGAGCAGCCTGAAGACGACCTCCTCGATCGACTCGCCGCTCTCCGTGTAGGTGAACTGCCCGAGGCGCTCGGCGAGGCCCGCGCGAAGGCCCTCCGCCGCATCCTCGGAGCCCGGCCGGTGGCGGACGTCGGTGACCAGCTCGCCGCCTCTCAGGCAGGTCGTTACCTCAAGCTGTCCGAGGGGAACCCCGTCGTCCTCGATCTCGCGCAGCGCCTTGGCGAGCTCGGACTCCGGGATCCCGAACATCCGAATCGACATGTTCCGGTAGGGCGCGGCCCTGCTGAGCACCTCCTGGGCCGGGGCCGCGGCCAGGGAGCGTGGCCACATCTCCTGCAGCTCGCGCGGCGGGCCCGGGAGGACCACGACCACCGGGCCGTCGGCCGGCACCACCAGCCCGGGCGCGGTTCCCGCCGGATCGATCGCCACCGCCCCCTCCGGGACCATCGCCTGCTTGCGGTTGGCCTCGCGGACCGCCTCGGGGTCGAAGCGAAGCCGGCGCGCGTAGCGGGCGATGATGTCGGCGATCTTCTGCTCCATCTCCTCGTCGAGCAGGAGCTCACGCCCGGCGAAGCGCCCGACCACCTCGGCCGTCAGATCGTCGGCGGTCGGCCCGAGACCGCCGCTGGTGAAGATCAGGTCGAGTCCGTCGTCGCGCATGTGGCCCAACGCACCCTCGAGGTCCTCGGGCCGGTCGCCGACCACCGTGATCTCCGCCACCTCGACCCCCAAATCGGCCAGCTGCTCCGACATCCAGGGCCCGTTGCGGTCCGTGACGTAGCCGCTCAGCACCTCGGTGCCGGTGACCAGGATTCCCGCGCGAACGTTCACGCGGTCATTCTCGCATCCGCTCGTTTGCAGCCTTTTGGGGGCTATAGCACCCTCAATGCTGCAATCGGCTGCTATTCCGCGTCGCCGGGCGCGGCAACCGGCTCGGGCGCCTCTTCCCCAGCCGGCGTTGCATTTGCGGTGCCTCCCCCCAGCACCCGCGGCAGGTCCGCGAGCGAGACCAGCACCTGACGGGGCTTCGAGCCCTCGTAGCCGGAGATGATCCCTCGGCGCTCGAGCATGTCGATCAGCCGGCCGGCGCGGGTGTAGCCGACGCGCAGGCGGCGCTGGATCATCGATACGGAGGCCGTGCCGCTCTCCACCACGAGCTCGGCGGCCTGATTCAGCAGGTCGTCGGAATCGGGATCGAAGTCATCGTCGCCGTCGCCCTCGTCCTTGGTGATCTGGGGCGTCTCCAGCAGCTCGACGGCGAAATCGGGCTCGCCCTGAGCGGACCAGAAGTCGGTGATCTTGGCGATCTCGGCCTCGGTGATGAAGGCGCCCTGGATCCGCTGCATCTTCGAGGTGCCCGCCGGCCGGAAGAGCATGTCGCCCTGCCCGAGCAGCGTCTCGGCGCCGCCCTGGTCGAGGATCACGCGCGAGTCGACCTGCGAGGAGACCGCGAAGGCGATCCGCGACGGGATGTTGACCTTGATCGTCCCGGTGATGATGTCCGTCGACGGCCGCTGAGTCGCCAGCAGAAGGTGGATGCCGACCGCTCGCGCCTTCTGAGCCAGGCGGATGATCGCGTCCTCGACCTCGGCCGGCGAAACCATCATCAGGTCGGCGAGCTCGTCGATCACACAGAGGATGTAGGGCAGCGGCGCCTCGCCCTCGCGCTCCCGGACCTGGTTGAGCTCGCCGAGGTTGCGGGTCCGGGCCTGCTCCATGATCTGGTACCGGCTCTCCATCTCCGCGATCAGGTTGTTGAGCACGTTTGCCGCCAGCCGCGGAGACGTGACCACCGGCGTCAGCAGGTGCGGGATCTTCTCGTAGTGGTTGAGCTCGACCCGCTTCGGGTCGACCAGCACCATCCGCACCTCGTTCGGGGAGGCGTGCAGCAGGATCGAGCTGAGGATCGCGTTGACGCTGCCTGACTTGCCCGAGCCGGTGGTCCCGGCGATCAGGGCATGCGGCATCTTCTGCAGGTCGGTCCAGACCGCGCTGCCGGAGATGTCCTTGCCGAGCCAGGCGACCAGCGGCGAGCCGCCCTGCGGACGCCCGCCGTAGATGTCGCCGAGGCGCACCAAGCGGCGGCGCTGGTTCGGGACCTCCACGCCGACGGCCTGCTTGCCGGGGATCGGGGCGAGGATCCGGATGTCTGTGGACGCGAGCGCGTACGCGAGGTCGTCCTTGAGCTGGGTGATCTTCGAGACCTTCGTGCCAGGGGCCAGCTTGAGCTCGTAGCGGCTCACATGCGGCCCCGTGACGGTGCCGACGATCTTCGCCTCCACCCCGAAGTGGCCGAGCGTCTCGAGCAGGTTGCGGGCAACGGCCTCGTGATCCTGCTTGTCGGGGCCCTTGTCGGGCGCTCCGCGCTCCAGGACTCGCTCGGCATTGGGGACGTCGTAGTCGATCTCCTCGGACTCGGTCACCCCGCCGCGCTTTTCGCCCATCGGGGTGAGCGGGACGGGTTTCTGGTCCACGGCTTCGCCATCAGTGCCCATCTCCTCGGCTCCGCCTGCGGGGATATGCGGTTCGGGCGCGTCCGGCTTGGCAACCCTGATCGTTTCGTTCTCGTTGCCTTCCAAGTCCTCCAGCTCGCTCGTGTCCGGTTCGTCGGCGATGCGCACCGCGTCATCGAAGTTCGCAACCTTCTCGGTCACCGCCTCGTCGCCGAGGTGCACCTGGAAGCCCTCCCCGTCCTCGATCGGCTCGGGCGGTCCGAAGACGGGCTCGGTGTCGGCCGGGGTCGTGTCGATCAGGTCCGGGTCCGTGTTGACCCGGCTCTCCTTGATCGCCGTCGCGAAGCCGACCGTGCCGCGCTTGGCGCGGTCCGCGCCGCGGCGGGCCGCCCGGACCATGTCCGAGACCGAGCGGCCGGTCAACATGAGGATTCCCGAGACGAGGAGCACGATGGCGATGATGTGCGCGCCGATCCGGTCGAAGAGGGTGCTGGTGGCCCAGTAGAGGACCTCGCCGATGCCTCCGCCGTGGTGCGGGAAGAAGCTTGGATCGAACAGCCCCTTGCGAACGCCCTCGGGGCCGAGTCCGGCCGTCTGGGCGGCGAGCGCGAGCAGCAGGCCGGCGGCGATCGCCGCCACCCCCACCGCGACCGACTTGGGCGAGGGCAGGAACGGCCGCAGGATCAGGCCGATGCCGGCGAGCCCGAGGGCGACCGGAACGACCACGGCACCCGCCCCGACGGCGTAGTCGAGCGCCGTCTCAGACCCGTTGCCGACGGCGCCCCCGTTCCACCCCAGATAGAGGACGTAGCCGAGATAGACCGCCAACCCGATGCAGCAGAGGCCGGCCAGATCGAGCCGGCGCTGCATCACCTCGGGCGATGTCCGGCCGCGTGCGCGGCCATGGGCTCCACCGCGCCCACGCGCGGCGGGCTTGCGCTTCTGCCCGCGGGCAGGCTGCCTCTTGCGCCGGGGCGGATCCCGCCGCTCCGGCGCGCCGAAAATACGGTCTGCAAGCATCCGCCCACCTGATTCGACGCCTGCCCGCGGTCCCCTGCGTAACCAGGCACACCACACCAGGGGGTCAGACCCCTTCGTGAAGGGGTCTGACCCCGGGGGTTGGTTCGGGACTGAACGTCCGCCTAAAACTTCCCTCAAGAGCGCTTGGGTGTGCCGATTTCCGCCCTAACCTAAAGATCGTGATGGAGCAGGCCATAGCTTCAGCCCGCGTGCTGGTCGTGGAGGACGACGAGGCGATCGCCGACGTCCTGCGGCGCTCGCTGCGCGCCGAGGGGCACGAGGTCCGCAGCGCCGGCGACGGCGCGGAGGCCCTGACCGCCGCCGAGCAGTTCAGCCCGGACCTGGTCGTGCTCGACCTCGGCCTCCCCCGCCTCGACGGCATGGAGGTCTGCCGGCGCCTGCGCGCCGAGAGCGATGTGCCGATCCTGATCCTCACCGCCCGCACGGAGACCGAGGATCGCGTCAAGGGCCTCGACACCGGCGCAGACGACTACCTACCCAAGCCGTTCGAGCGCTCCGAGCTCCTCGCCCGGATCCGCGCGCTGCTGCGCCGCCGCCCGCCGCGGGGCAGCGCCTCGATCGTGGTCGGCGACCTGATGATCAATCCCGATACCCGCGAGGTGAAGCGCGCCGGTCGCGAGATCGAGTTGACCAACCGCGAGTTCGAGCTGCTCGAGTACCTCGCCCGGAACCAGAAGCTGGTGGTCTCCCGTGAGCGCCTGCTCGAGGACGTCTGGGGATACGACCCCTTCGAGCAGACGAACACCATCGACGTCTTCATCTCCAACCTTCGGCGCAAGCTCGAGTCAGGCGGCGAGCCGCGGCTCCTTCACACCAAGCGCGGGGCCGGCTATGTGCTGAAGGGCGCCGGGTGAGCTGGATCCGCAGCAGGAAGCTCCCGCTCTTCGAGCGCATCCCCGTGCGCTGGCGGATCGCGATCACCACCGCGGGCCTCACCTTCCTGATCCTCGTCTGCTTCGCCCTCGTCCTCGGTCAGGTCGTCGGCAACCGGATCCGCAGCGACTTCCGCGAGGAGCTTCGGAGCGCGGCCCGCTCACTCGGGGCCGAGACCAGCGTCTCCACCGACCCGGTCTACGGCGAGATCGTCCAGAAGTCCCCTCCCCTGCGGGCCTTCGCGCTCCCGGAGGACGCCCAGATCAAGGTCCTCGACCAGTACGGACGCCCGCTCGCCGGGACCAACCCGGAGATCAGCCTCGGCGCGCCGACCCGCGGAATCCACAACGTGGGCGACCTG
This sequence comes from uncultured Solirubrobacterales bacterium, assembly GCA_963743575.1. Classification (GTDB taxonomy): domain Bacteria; phylum Actinomycetota; class Thermoleophilia; order Solirubrobacterales; family 70-9; genus DASUPK01. Next base: position 365,933 of record CAVUQC010000002.1, read on the forward strand.
AGTGTGGCGACCGAGCCGATCACTGCGGTCGGCTCGCTCCCCGCCTACGTCCAGTACGCGCGCCCCAACGCGGGGACGAACGACACCGTCTCGAGACTCTGGTTCTTCCTAGGCGCCGGCGTCCTCGGCGGCACCCTCCTCGCCCTGCTCGCCGGGCTCGCTGTCGCCGATCGCGCGATGCGCCCGGTCAAGGCCCTCACCGCTCTGGCGAGTCGAATCAGCCGCACCCGCGATCCCTCGGAGCGCATCCCGGTGCCCGCGACCGACGACGAGGTCGGCGAGCTGGCCCGCACCATGGACGGCATGCTCCAGGCCCTGGACGAGGCCCACTCGGAGCGCGAGCAGTCCCTCGAGCGCCAGCGTGAATTCGTCGCCGACGCATCACACGAGCTCCGCACTCCCCTGACCAGCATCCACGCGAACCTCGAGCTGCTCCAGGCCGCCGAGGTCGGATCCGTGGACGACAAGCACGCGGTCGACTCCGCGCTCACCTCCACCAAGCGCATGTCGGGACTGGTGTCCGACCTGCTCCTCCTGGCCCGCGCCGACGCGGGACGGCGAGCGGCGACCAAGGACCTCGACCTGGCCTCGATCGCGGCCGGCGCTCTGGAGGAGGTCCAACCCATCGCCGGCGACCGCCGCATGGAGAGCCATCTGGATGGCCCGCTGCCTCTCGAGGGAAACCCCGACGAGCTTCACCGGCTGATCCGGAATCTGCTCGAGAACGCCGTCCGGCACACGCCGGATCAGACGACGGTCGAGCTCACCGCGCGCCGCGACGGCGACGAGGCATTGCTCGAGGTGCTCGATGACGGCCCGGGCATTCCGACCGACATGGAGGACCAGGTCTTCGACCGCTTCGTCCGCGGCGAGGGACCCGCGGACACGGCGGCGGGGGGCGGCAGCGGCCTAGGGCTCGCGATCGTCAGAGCGGTCGCCGAGTCGCACGGGGGCTCGGTCTCCGCCGGCCGCAGCACCTACGGCGGGGCCCGTTTCTCGGTCCGCTTTCCGCTCGGGCAGGCGCCCGAGCCGGCCGCCAAGAAGTCCGGCAGCGCCGCTCAGCAGCTTTAGCAAACGTTCAAGATCGCGTCATACATTCGCCACTGGACGAGACACCTCGCCGGGGTACGAAACCCCACATACCTCGGCGAGACCCGCTGAGGCCCTTGATTCGGCGGCGGTTTTTGTGGCCGCCGGAGATGTTGGCCAAAGCGTCGCCCCCGGTGGTCGCCCCTCCCTCGACCACCGGGGGCTTTTACGTTCTAAAGGCTGGCCGCCGCCAGGGCCGCATCGCGATCGAGGCGGTAGTGGGACTCCGCGAACTGGTCGCCCACGAAGCGGTGGACGCCGGTGAACTCGAGCTTGGTTGGCTTGGTCTGCTCGTCGCCCTCGACGACGCCTCGGTAGTGGGCGATCACCCAGGACTCGTGGCTCACGATGTTGCTGACCGAGACCTCGATTCCCCGGAAGAGCTCGAAGAGCCGCTGGTACTCCGTGATGCTCGCGTCGGGGCCGATGAACGGGCCCGGGTCGGGCCACATCTCGGGCGGTGTCATCACGTTGTCATCCGTGATCAGGGGACGAAGCCGCTCCCAGTCGCCGCTGCCGAAGCAGTCGAACGCCTCGTGGACGAGATGGACATACTGAACGTACCCCCTGCGGACTGTCACCCGGAAGAGGCTAGTCGCCCACCGCATTCGGGGCTCCATCACACCTCCAGTGCCACCGATCGAGATCATCACGCTGACGGACGGCGGCCAGACGGCTGACGACATCGCGCGGCGCGCGGCCGGCTTCCTGCATCCGGCCAAGTCCGCGCTCGAGCTGGCGCTATACGACGTGCGACTGCCGGACCCGACTGGATCGATCGTCGCGGACGAGCTGCGGGCGGCGAGCGAGCGGAGCGTCGTCACCAGGCTCCTCTACAACGTGGACTCCGGTCGGCCCTCGGAGCTCCACCCTCCTCCGCAGACGCGACCTGAGATCCTCGCCGAGCTGCCGATCGAGGCTCGCCCGGTTCCGGGGATCCCGGACCTGATGCACCACAAGTACGTGGTCCGGGACAGCGAGGCGGTCTGGGCGGGCTCGGCGAACTGGACACTCGACTCCTGGAGCCGGCAGGAGAACGTGCTGGCGATCGTGGAGAGCCCCGGGATCGCCGCCCGTTTCCGGCAGAACTTCGAGGAGCTCTGGTCCCATCCCGAGGTCGCCGCGAGTGGCCGGGTCGATCCCGCGCCCGTCGATGTCGGTGGGACGGAGGTCCGCGCCTGGTTCACACCCGGGCACGGAGAGCAGCTCTCGCAGCAAATCGCGACCGCGATCGGGGGCGCGCGGACCCGGGTCAGGATCGCGTCCCCCGTGATCACCTCGGGCCCGATCCTGGGCACGCTCGCCGAGCTGGCCGACAAGGGAGGACGAGACATCGCCGGCGTGGTCGACAGCCCGCAGACGGAGACCGTCTTTCACCAGTGGGCCGAGAACGGGCACACGGCGTGGAAGATCCCGCTGCTCGCCGCGACGCTGAGCAAGCTGCCCTTCTCCGCCAAGCACTCCACGCCCTGGACGCCGGACTCGAAGGTCCACGACTTCATGCATGCGAAGGTCACCGTCGCCGACGACGTGGTTTTCCTCGGCTCCTTCAACCTCTCCCGCTCCGGCGAGCAGAACGCCGAGTCCGTCCTGGAGATCCATGACGCCGCGATCGCGGATCGCCTGGCGAAGTTCGTGGACGAGGTGCGCGGCCGCTATCCGGCGGCGGAGATCCCAGCGAGCAGCCGGTCCATCACGTCAACCACGCCGTCGGCCAGCTCGGCCTGAGCCAGGTCGTCGGCCGCGATCTTCCCCTCCGCCAGTGGGCGCGCCCTGATCCACTCGATCAGGCCGCCCCAGTAGTCCGACCCCTCGAGGATGACCGGGTGGTCGATCGCCTTGCCGGTCTGGATCAGGGTGAGCACCTCGAAGAGCTCGTCGAGCGTGCCGAAGCCACCGGGGAAGACCACCAGGGCGTTCGAGTACCGCACGAACATCAGCTTCCTGGTGAAGAAGTAGTGGAACTCCATGCCCGCGTCGACGTACGGATTGAGCGCCTGCTCGCGAGGGAGCTCGATGTTGAGACCGACCGACGCCGCGCCCGACTCCTGAGCCCCGCGGTTCGCGGCCTCCATCATCCCCGGGCCGCCGCCGGTGATCACGGCGAACCCCGCCTCGCCGATGGCGTAGCCGGTCGCGCGCGCCATCTCGTACTCCTCGGTGTCCCGTTCGGTTCTCGCCGACCCGAAGACGCAGACGGCGGGCCCGATCTCGCGCAGGAGGTCGAAGCCAAGCGACAGCTCATGCCGTATCCGATCCAGCCGCTCGGCGTCCTCGCGCTGAGAGCGGACCGCCGCGCTCTCGGCGTAGATGATCTCCTCGTCGGAGGTGGACGGTGTGCGGACCCTGGCTGCCGTGTCAGACATGGGTGGCGGTCCCAGCCTGAGCTAGACCTCGACCACGACCGGCAGCACCAGCGGCCGGCGGCGCAGCTTCTCGTAGACGAACTCGGCGATGTCGTCGTGGAGGTCCTGCTGGAGCAGCGAGATCTCGCGGATCTCCTCCTCCGCAGCCTCGTCGAGCGTGTCCTGGACGACGTCCTTGAGCTCATCGCGGAGACCGTCCGCCTCCTGGGCGAAGGGAACGCCGCGAAAGATCACCTCCGGGTCCGCGACCTGCGAGCCGTCGTCCGATGAGATCGTCGCGACCACGATGAAGACCCCGTCGTCGGAGAGCTTGCGACGGTCACGCAGGGCGAACTCGTCGGGCTCGCCGACCGACACCCCGTCCACGAAGATCATGCTCGCGTGCACGTCCTCACCGAAGCGGGCGCCGGACTCATCGATCTCGAGCGCCAGCCCGTTGCGGCCGGTGAAGATCCGATCCCGCTCGATGCCGACCGACTCGGCCAGGTCCGCATGGAGCTTGAGGCGCTTGTGGTCGCCGTGGAAGGGGAAGACGTTCTCCGGCTTGGTCAGGTTGAGCATCAGCTTGAGCTCCTCCTGCCAGCCGTGTCCCGAAGCGTGAATCGGAGCGTCCGCCGCCGTCACCACCGAGGCGCCGATCTGGAAGATCCGGTCGATGGTCTCGTTGACGGAGCGCTCGTTGCCGGGGATCGGGGTCGCCGAGAAGATCACGGTGTCTCCGGAGTGGAGCTCGACGTCGGGATGGTCGCGGTGCGCCATGCGGCGCAGCGCCGACAGCGGCTCGCCCTGGCTGCCGGTGGAGATCACCACGACCTTCTCGTCCGGAAAGTCCTCGATCTCCTTCGGAGAGATGAAGAGGCCCTCGGGCGCCGAGGCGATGCCGAGGTTCGACGCGATGTTGAAGTTCTTCCTCATCGAGCGGCCGACCAGGGCCACCCGGCGGTCGAGATTGGCGGCAGCGTCGATCACCTGTTGGACGCGGTGCACGTTGGAGGCGAAGGAGGTGACCACGATGCGGCCCTCACACCGCCCGAAGACCTCCAGCAGAGCCGGGCCGACGCTCGACTCCGAGGGGGCGACACCGGGCCGGTCCGCGTTGGTCGAGTCGCCGCAGAGGCAGAGGACTCCCTCCCGCCCCAGCTCTGCGAGCCGGGAGACGTCGGCCGGGATCCCGTCGACCGGGGTCTGGTCGAACTTGTAGTCGCCGGTGATCAGGACCGTGCCGGCGTCGGTCTTGAGCGCAACCGCGCGCGCGTCCGGGATCGAATGGGCCATGTGGATCAGCTCGATATCGAAGGGGCCGACGCTCACCTCCTCGCCGGCGGGGAGCTCCTCGAGCGGCACGTCGCGGAGCTTGTGCTCGTCGAGCTTGGAGCGCACCATGCCGATCGTGAGCAGGCCGCCGTAGATCACCGGCGGAATGCCGATCTCCCGCAGCACGTACGGCAGGGCGCCGACGTGGTCCTCATGCCCGTGGGTGAGGACGATCGCCTCGATGTCGTCCGCGCGCTCGCGCAGGGTCGAGAAGTCCGGCAGCACGAGGTCGATGCCGAGCATGTCGGCCGTAGGGAACATCAGGCCGGTGTCGACGATGACGATCCGCCCGTCGGCCTCAACCGCGGTCATGTTCTTGCCGATCTCCCCGAGGCCACCCAGGGGGAGGATCCGGACGCCCGAGCTGCTCAAACCTACGCGGCGCTCCCGGCCATCAAACCGTGCGCTTCGAGCGCGCGCCTGACCTCGGCCCTCTGATCCTCATCGGCCTCGACGATCGGCAGCCGCGCGCGGGCGGAGCAGACCCCCAGCAGCTCCAGCCCCGCCTTGACCGGGATCGGATTCGTCTTGCCGAGCACCTCATAAATCGGGCGCAATCCGTCGTCGATCTCCCGGGCGCGCTCCGTGTCGCCGGCCTGCACGGCGTCGTAGATCTCGCGCATCTCGGGGCCGACCAGGTGGGTGGCGACAAGGATGCCGCCGGGCTCCCCCATCTCGAGGGTGCGCAGGAAGGTGCCGTCGTTGCCGGCGAGGACGCGAAGCCCATCGATCTGCTGGAGGTCGTCGTCATTTGCCTGCTTGACCGCGACCACATTCTCGATCTGAGCCAGCTCCGCCAGCTGCTCGGGCGGGACGTTGACAACCACACGAGACGGGATGTTGTAGAGCACCACCGGGATTCCGGCCGCTCTCGCCACCGCCTCGTAGTGAGCCCGGATCCCCGTGAAGTTGGGCTTGCTGTAGTACGGCGTCACGACGAGCACCGCGTCCGCCCCCGCATCCGCCGCCGCCGCAGAGAGCTGCTCCGAGTGCCGGGTGTCGTTGGAGCCCGTGCCACAGATCACCAGGACGTCGGCGCCGACCTCGTCGCGCACGGCCCGCAGCAGGGCGAGCTTCTCGGCGTCGTCGAGCGTGGGCGATTCTCCGGTGGTCCCGGCGAGCACCAGCCCGTGGGAGCCGTTCTCGATCAGGCGACGGGCAAGCGAGCGCGCGGCCGCCTCGTCCACCGCCAGATCCTCGGTGAACGGCGTCACCATCGCCGTGATTACCCCTCCGATCTCAGGCATCAGGCGGAGGGTACCGAGAAGATGCCCGGAATCCTGTCGGCCCAGGGGTGCGCCTCCTCGAGCTGGGAGGCGACCCTCAGCAGGATGTCCTCGCGGCCGAGCGGCGCGACCAGCTGGACGCCGATCGGAAGCCCCTCCTCGCTCCAACCCAGGGGCAGCGAGATGGCCGGCTGGCCCGTCGCGTTGATCAGCGCGCAGAAAGCCGCAGTCACCTCACCCCGGTGAATCGTGTTCAGCGGGTCGTCGCCGTCGGTGTCGAAGCTCCCCAGCGGAGCAGGCAGCTCCCCCATCGTGGGCGTCAGAAGTAGGTCGTGGCCGGAGTCGAACCAGATCCCGAGCATCCGCCCGATCGCATGATGCTGGCTCACCGCGGCCAGGTACTGGCCCGAGTGGCGCCTCCGGCCCTCCGCCGCCATCGCCCAGGTGAGCGGCTCGACGTCATCAGGCCCGAGCTCCCGGCCGAGAAGGATCCCGAACTGGTCGAGGATCTCCGTCTGGCCGGCGTACCAGCGCGTCAGGAACGTCTCAACGAGGTCGAAGCTCGGATCCAGCTGGGGAACCTCCTCATCTAAGGAGTGGCCGAGGCCTTCGAGCATCGTGGCCGCCTCGCGGGTGGCCGCGACGACCGCGGGGTGCACCTCCACTTGGGGGACACCGATCGGATCGGTCAGCACCGTGATCCTCAGCGATCCGGGATCGGCACCGAGCTCCTCCACGAATGGCCGCAGAGGCGCCGGCGCGACGTATGGATCCCCCGGCCCGGGACCGTGAGTGGCGTCGAGCGCCGCCGCGACATCGCGGACCGACCGCGAGACGACGTGCTCGACGGTCAGGCCGCTCATCGTGTCGCCGATCAGCGGGCCGAGCGTGGTCCGCCCCCGGCTCGGCTTGAGGCCCACGAGCCCGCAGCAGCTCGCGGGAATGCGGATCGAGCCCCCGCCGTCGTTCGCGTGGGCGATCGGCACGATGCCGGCGGCGACCGCTGCCGCCGAGCCTCCGCTGGAGCCGCCCGGCGAACGGCCGAGGTCCCACGGATTGTGTGTGGGCCCGTATGCCACCGGCTCGGTCGTCGGGACGATGCCGAGCTCTGGCGTGTTCGTCTTTCCGATCGTGACGAAGCCAGCCTCGCGAAAGCGCGAGCCGAGGAAGGTGTCAACTGGGAGCCGGAAGTCCGCCTCCTTGAGGGCGTTCATCCCCATATGGAGCGGCTGCCCCGCGAGTCCCGCGCCGAGGTCTTTGAACAGGAACGGCACTCCCTGGAAGGGCCCATCCGGCACCTCTCCCTTCGATTCCTCGAGCCCCTGTTCGTAGAGCGGGTGGATGATCGCGTTGAGCTCCGGATTGAGCCTCTCGGCTCGTTCGATCGCGGCGAGCGTGAGCTCCTCCGGGCTCACCTCACCGATCCTCACCAGCTCCGCTTGCGCGGTGGCGTCCAGCCGTGCCAGGTCCTCGCTCAAAGCAGTTCCTCCAGTCCGATTACGAAGCGTTCAGGCAGGTCCGCGACCTTGCGGACCGCCAACAGAACGCCGGGCATGAAGCTCGACCGGTCGATCGAGTCGTGGCGGATCGAGAGCGTCTGGCCCTCTCCGCCGAAGGTCACCTCCTGATGGGCGACGAGGCCAGGGAGGCGCACCGAATGGATCGGCTCGTGGACGTTCCCGCCCGCCTCGCCGATCAGCTTCGCGGTCCGCTTGGCTGTGCCCGACGGTGCGTCCTTCTTGTGCTCGCCGTGCAGCTCGATGATCTCCGCCTCGGGCATGTGCGGGGCGATCAGCTTCGCGGCCTCCATCATCAGGACGGCGCCGATCGCGAAGTTGGGGGCGACGAAGCAGTTCGCCTCGCTGTCGGCGCGCAACACGGCCGCCTTCAACTCGTCGAGGTCGAAGCCGGTGCTGCCAACCACGGCGTGGACCCCGGCCTCGATCGCACCGGAGACATTCGCCGGCGCCGCATTCGGCGTGGTGAAGTCGACCAGCACGTCGGCGCCCTCGAGCACGTCCTGCACCGAGGTATCGAGCGCCGGGTCGGCACGGCCGACCAGCTCCATGTCATCGGCGCCCTCAACCGCCTCGCAGGTGGTCTCCCCCATGCGCCCGGCAGCGCCGGAGACGACCACCTTGATCGGATCGGCCATCGGGCGATCTTATGGGGCTTCGATTCCGCGGAACCACTCTGCGAGCGCGTCAAGCCCCCGGCTCTGCGTCTCGCCGCCGCCGAGGCCACCGAGGATCTTGCCCTCACCGCGCATCAGCATGAGCTTCAGCTTCTCGCCATCGCTCGTCTGGATCTGAAGCCGGACGGCTGCGTGATCGAGGATCGCCGTGTCGACGTTGATCCAGCCGCCTCCGGCCGGCCCGGCCTTCGCCGAAGCGACCTGCTCGGGGAGGATCGACTGGATGGGGCCGTCGGGATTCCCCCGCCGGTCGAGCGGCTGAAGGAGCAGCCGCCGGTCGGTCGTCCCAATCACCGCGGAGCCACCCTTGAACATGCCCTTCTGCTGCGAGGCGATGCACAGCCCGCGCAGCTCCTCCCCACCCTCCAGGTTCGTCTCGAGGCCGGGCCGGTACTTCGAATCGAGGTCCGCCATCGCCCGCTAGTCCTCGAGGCCTGCAGCCCGCAGGGCGTCGGCTGGTTCCCAGTACGCCTTCAGGTGAACCACCTTGCCGCCCCTGAAGGTCCAGACGTAGGCGACCGATTCATCGAACTTCAGGTCCGTGTGCTCAGTGACGGCATGGAGCCGATGGATGGAGACGAGCCGATCCTGTGTTCCGACGACGCGCTCCAGGTCGACCGTCATGGTCTTGAAGGGCTCGAGCCAGCGCTCCGTTGCCCTGGCGAGGCCGTCGTACCCTCGGTACACCTCGCCGGCATGGTCGGGGCAGGATGGTGTCCTCGTAACCCATGTCCGGATCGAACAGGGATGCTCCGCGAGGCTGGCCTCGTTTCCAGGCATCCAGATCGGCCTGGGGATCCCAGTTCTCCAGGAACTCGCGAAGGGCATCAGCATCCTCCTCGGACATCCGGGACGCAGTATCCCGGCAATTCGCGCCCTGACGCTAGGCCGCGAGAACTTCGCTGACCGGCGCCAGCGCCGAGCGGAAGCGATCCTCGTCCGGGGCGATCGCTGCGGCCGACAGCGAGTCGGGGGAGTAGAGCTCGCGAGCGAGCTCTGCAACGTCCTGCGAGGTGACCGCATCGACCTTCTCGAGCAGCTCGTCGAGCGTCAGCAGGGGTGTCCCGAAGAGGAGCGACTTGCCGATCCGGCCCATGCGGGCCGCGGTCGACTCCGAGGAGAGGACCATCCGGCCCTTGATGTGCTCCTTGGCCCGACCGAGCTCGTCGTCGGTGATCCCGTCGGCGTGGATGGAGCCCAGCTCACGGCCGATGATCTCGCATGCCTCCTGGACGTTGTCCTGACGGGTGCCGACGTAGAGGCCGATCATGCCGCTGTCCACGTATTGCTGGGTGTAGGAGCCGACCGAGTAGGCGAGCCCGCGCTTCTCGCGCACCTCGCGGAAGAGGCGTGACGAGGTTGAGCCGCCGAAGACGGCGTCGAGGATGCTGAGCGCGTAGCGGCGGTCGTCGCTGCGGTCAATGCCCGCTCCGCCGAAGCAGATGTGGAACTGCTCGGTGTCCTTCTGCTGGAAGGCCACCTGGGGGCCGTCGACCTCGGGCGCCTCGAGCGGGGGCCCGCTGACCTCGGCCGTCGACGGCTCGACGTGCCGCTTGCTGAGCTCGACGATCTGCTTGTGGTCGACGTTGCCCGCTGCCGCGACGACGATGTTCGCCCCGGTGTAGTGAGCCCGGTGGTAGGCGTCGATATCCGGGATCGGGATCGAGCTGATCACCTCAGCCTCACCGAGGACCCTGCGGCCCAGCGGATGACCGCCGAAGACGGCGCGGTCGAGTACGTCGTGGACCTTGTCCTGCGGCTCGTCCTCGTACATGGCGATCTCCTCCAGCACCACCTCGCGCTCGGAGTCGATCTCCGGATAGGTCGGACCGAGCAGCATCTCGGCGAGCAGGTCGAACGCCTCATCAGTGTGGGTGTCGAGGAACCGCGCGTAGAGGTTCGTCGACTCCTTGCCGGTGGCCGCATTGACCGCGGCGCCGAGGCCATCGAAGACCTCCGCGATCTCGATCGCCGAGTAGCGCTTCGTCCCCTTGAAGAGCAGGTGCTCGAGGAAATGCGAGACGCCGGCCTGCGCCGGCGTCTCGTCCCTCGAGCCTGTCCGAACCCAGAGCCCCAGGGCCACCGACCTCACCGAGGGCACTGCCTCGGTGACGACCCGTATCCCGGAGTCGAGTTCGGTTATCTGGGCGTCAGCCACGCGGTCGGGCCTAGCGGTCCCGGCCACCCTGGCGCTCGCGGCGGCGGCCGCCGCCGCCATCACGATCGCGCCTGGGGCCGCCGCGCCCGCCGCCGCCATCGCGGCGCCGGCTGGGCGGACCCGGGTCACCGGTGCCGACGCCGGCGAGCTCCTCGGCCGACTTGCCCTCGACATCGGGGTCAGCGGTGAGCCGCAGGCCGATCCGGCCTCGCTCCTTGTCGACCTCGACCACGGTGACGTCTATCTCGTCGCCCTGGTTGAGGACCTCCTCGACCGTGCCGACCCGCTCGCCCGGCTTCACGTTGGAGATGTGAAGCAGGCCGTCGGTGCCCTTGCTGAGCTCGACGAATGCGCCGAAGTTGGTGGTCTTGACCACCTTGCCTCCGGTGTAGCGATCGCCGATCTCAGCGTCCTTGGTCATCGACGTGATCCGATCCGCGAGCGCGTCGACCCTCTCGCCGGTCGGGGCGTAGAGGCGCACCGTGCCGTCGTCGTCGACGTCGATCTCGGCCTCGAACTCCTCTGAGAGGCCGCGGATCGTCTCGCCGCCCTTGCCGATCAGGGCGCCGATCTTCTCCGGATCGATCTTGATCGAGGTGATCTTCGGCGCGAACTGTGAAAGCTCCTCGCGCGGATGATCAATCGTCTCGGCCATCTTCCCGAGGATGAACTGGCGGCCCTTGTTGGCCTGCTCCAGAGCGTCCTTGAGGATCTCCAGCGTGACGCCGGTGATCTTGATGTCCATCTGGAGGGCGGTGATGCCCTCCGATGTCCCGGCGACCTTGAAGTCCATGTCGCCCAGGTGGTCCTCCACGCCCGCGATGTCGGTGAGGACGACGTAGTCGTCGCCCTCCTTGATCAGCCCCATCGCGACGCCGGCGACCGGTGCGGTGACCGGCACGCCCGCTGCCTGCAGCGCCATCGAGGACGCGCAGACGGAGCCCATGGACGAGGACCCGTTCGACTCCAGCGTGTCTGAGACCACGCGGATCACATACGGGAACGCCTCCTCATCCGGGATCGTGGCCTGGAGCGCCCGCTCGGCGAGCGCGCCGTGACCGATGTCGCGGCGCTTCGGGCCGCGCATGAAACCGGCCTCCCCGACCGAGAAGGGCGGGAAGTTGTAGTGGTGCCAGAACCGCTTGGTCTCCTGCAGGCCGAGGTTGTCGACCTTCATGTCCATGCGGGTGGTGCCGAGCGCGACGTTGGAGAGGATCTGCGTCTCGCCGCGCGTGAAAAGCGCAGAGCCGTGCGAACGCGGTGAGATGTCGATCTCGGTCTCGATCGGCCGGATCTCATCTTGGGCGCGGCCGTCGGGACGCTTCTTGTCAACGGCGATCGCCTTGCGGATGGTGTCCTTCTCCAGCGCATCGAAGGCGGTGGAAACGTCGGCCCGCTTGGCCGCGGCTTCCTCGTCGTCGCTGTCGGGCGCGTGCTGCGCGACGACCTCTTCCTTGACCCTGTCGATCGCCTCGTAGCGCTCGAGCTTGCCCTCGGTGGCGATGGCATCGACCAGCGCCTGCCCATGGGAGCTCTTGATGGCGTCGTAGAGGGCCGAGTCGATCTCCGGCTCCTCGATCTCCAGCTTCTCCTTGCCGGCCTTCTCGCGGAGCTCCTCCATCGTCGCGACGAGCTTCTTGATCTCAGAATGTGCGATGTCGAGCGCATCCAGGATCTCGGCCTCGGTGACGCCGTCGGCGCCGGCCTCGACCATCAGGATCGCCTCGTCGGTGCCCGACACGATCAGGTCGAGATCGAGCTCCTCGAGCCTCTCCTCCTCCGGATTGACGACGAAGTCGCCGTCGAGCTTTCCGATCCGGACGGCGCCGACGTGCTTGGCGACGGGGATCTCGGAGATGGCGAGCGCGGCGGAAGCGCCGTTCATCGCCAGGATGTCGTAGGGGTGGACGTGGTCCACGGAGAGCGGCTGGGAGACCAGCTGGGTCTCGCGATGCCAGCCCTTCGGGAAGAGCGGGCGAATCGGACGGTCGATCATCCGCGCGGTCAGCGTGGCCTTCTCTCCTGCCCTTGCCTCGCGGCGGAAGAATGAGCCGGGGATCTTGCCCGCGGCGTAGTGCTTCTCCTCGACGTCAACGGTGAGGGGCAGAAAATCGACGTCGCGGTCGTTGCCCGCGGTCGCCGTGCAGAGGACCATCGTGTCGCCGGAGCGCACCACAACGGCGCCGCTGGCCTGACGGGCAAGCTTTCCGGTCTCGAAGGAGATCTCCTGGTCGCCTACCTCCACCGATACGCGGCTTACTTCGAACATACTCATATGTCTTGTTCCCTTCGGCCGCCCGGTTGGCGGCCTTTCGCTTAAGAACTCTCGTTCTCTGTCCCGCGGGATGGTAGCGACTGCCATCAGCCCTCCGAGATTGAATTGCGGTGCGGCTGGGCCATAGAGTCGAGACGAATCTCGTCCAACGAATCAAGGGAGAAGGACATGTCTCGACTATTTCGAAGGCGACCGTCCCCTGCGCTCGCCGTGGCCGTCGCGGCCATGGTGGTGGCGGTGGCGGGAGTCGCGGTTGCAGGCCCGATCGCCCACCAGAGCATCGGGAAGGCGAAGGTGAAGAACATCGCGCGCAACATCGCCGGCCAGGAGATCGCCAAGAGCGCGCTCTCCAAGACCTCGGTCCGCACGGCGACCGTCGCAGCGAATGGCACGTTGGTCTCCGGTCAGGGGATCACACAGGCGAACGTGAGCAGGGCCTCGACCGGGCAGTACTGCATCAACGGGCTCTCGCCCGGGCTCAAGAACGCCGTCGTGACCCTCGACTACGCCGAGACTGGCTTCCACACCCAGGTCTACGAGACCGTGGGTGGCGGCGGCGCCTGCGCCGGGAAGCAGCTCTGGATCTCGACCTACGACAACTCGAACATGTATGCCGACGCGAGATTCCACGTGGCGGTGTTCTCCGACTAGGCGTCAGCCAAAGGAGTCAGAGCTGCGACCAGGTCGCCCTGGAGCGCCTGCCCGTCGACGAACCCGGTCGGCGTCCCGCCGACTCCGGCGCGGATTCCGCTGACGAAATCCCGCTCGATCCGCTCGCGGACCGCATCCGAGCGGCCGTCGGCCCGAAACCGCTCGAGATCGAGGCCGAAACGCTCCGCCCGCTCCCACAGATGCGGGTCGTCGACTCGCCCCCGGTCCGCGTAGAGGGAGTCGCACATCTCCCAGAAGGCGTCCTGGGCTCCGGCGGCCTCGGCTGCGGCGTGCAAGGCGGGTGCCCGGGGGTGCTTGGACGCCATCGGAAAGTGGCGGAAGCAGAGGCGCAGCGTCAGCTCCCTGATCCTCGCCCAGTCCGCGGCGCAGTAGGGGCAGCCGAAGTCGGCGTAGACGATCACCTCCACCCCGTCCCCGGTGACGTGATCGTCATCGCCGATCGGCGGGACGGACGCGCTGGTCAGCTCGCTCATTGCGCCAGCACCGTCGCCAGGTTCTCCCGGTGGACCTCCTCGTATGGCGGGTAGTACTTGATCCAGCCGGCCCGGAGCGAATCCTCCATCAACTCCCTGAGAGGCAGATCGCGGAGCGAGGGCTCCTCCGGGGAGCGCTGCAGGGCCTGGATGTACCGCTCGGTGGCGGTGATCAACCCGGGTCCGTACCCGCCGCTCACGATCACGTCCGGATCACCGTGGTTGGGAAGGATCCGATCGGCCCCGAGCGCACGCAGCCGCTCGAGATTCTCCAGGTGCGCATCGAAGCTCTGCGGCTCGTCGACGTAGGTGACGGTGTCCTCCATCGTGTCTCCGCAGAGCAGCAGGCCCTGCGCCGGGAGCAAGAGCACCGTGGCGTCATCGCTGTGGATGTCCGTATGGATGAGCTGGACCTGTATCTCCCCGACGGTCAGCTGCAGCTCGTCGGTGTAGGTCCGGGTGGGCAGGATCAGGGGATCGATCGGCGGCGGCCCCTCGAGCTCGCCCGCTTCGATCTTCAGCCTGAATCGCTCGAGCAGCTCGGCGGTGCGGTCGCAGGAGATCACCTCGCAGTCGCTGAAGACCTCCGTGCCCGCGACGTGATCGAGATGCCAGTGGCTGAGCACAACGGTGATCTGCCTGACTCCCTCGTCCTCCAGCGTCGAGCGCACGAACCGCGCATGCTCGAGCGAGGTGTGGGTGTCGTAGACGAGGGCATCCTTTCCGAAGACGATCGCGTAGCTGGCGATCCCAACCGAGAGCGCGCCCTCGTCGACCCAGTTGGTCTCCCGGGCGAAGCGGTATCCCTCGATGCGGCCGTCGTAGAACGCGTACACGCCCTCGGCGGGGCGAAGAACGCGCGTGTGGTGCATCAGGCCGAGAGCGCGTCGAAGATCAGGTTGGCCCCGGGGATCTCACCCGGATTCGGAGCGGCGTGGGACCACCTGACGACGCCGTCCTCGATCAGCACGAGGACGCGGTTGCTGATCCCTGCTCCCTCGATCCAGGCCCCATAGGCCTTGGAGACCTCGCCCTTGGGGTTGAAGTCGGCGAGCAGCGGGATCGTCAGGTTGAGCTTCTCCCGGAACGCCGCATGGCAGTACGCGGAGTCCACGCTGATCCCGACGAGCACGGCTCCCTGGGCGTCCAGCTCGGACAGGACCTCCTGATAGAGGCTGAGCTGGTCGGTGCAGACCGGGCTGAAGTCGAGCGGATAGAAGACGAGCACGAGCTTTCGGCCGGCGAAGTCCGAGAGCGAGACCTGATTGCCGTCCTGGTCAGGCAGAGAGAAGTCCGGGGCTTTGGTGCCGGCTTCGATCACGCCGTGGAGGGGGCTCTAGCGCCGCAGGCCGAGATCCGCGACCAGGGCGCGGTAGCGCTCCAGGTCGTTGCTCTCGAGATACCGGAGGATGCGCCGGCGCTTGCCGACCATCTTCAGCAGGCCGCGGCGGGAGTGATGGTCCTTGCTGTGGGTCCTCAGGTGCTCGGTGAGCTCGTTGATGCGCTCGGTGAGCAGCGCGACCTGGACCTCGGCGGAGCCGGTGTCCTCGCCGGACCGGCCGTACTTGCCGATCAGCTCCTGTTTTCTGTCCTTCGTCAGCGGCATCGGCGCAACAGGGTAGCGATCCCCCGCGATCAGGCGGCGCGGTTCTCGTACTTGGCGCAAATCTCACGCGCCTCGGCCACGTCCCTGTGCATCTGCGAGATCAGGTCCTCGACGCTCGGGAAGCGCTTCTCGCCGCGCAGCCGGCTGACGAAGGCGACCCGCAGGTTCTGGCCGTAGAGATCACCGTCGAAGTCGATCAGATACGACTCGATCAGCAGGCCGCGGCCGGTCTCGAAGGTGGGACGGATTCCGACGTTGACCGCCGCCGGTTGGCCGTTGGCGAACGCCGCGTAGACGCCGTGGCCGGGAACGACCAGCCGGTCGTCGGGAATCAGGTTCGCTGTCGGGAAGCCGAGCTCCCTCCCGCGCTGGTCCCCCTCCACCACCTTCCCATCGAGCATGAAGGGCGCCCCCAGACAGCGCATTGCGGCGTCGACCTCTCCGGCGGCGACGAGGGCGCGGACCCTGGTGGAGGAGACCGTCTCGCCATCGACCTCGACCAGCGGAACCACCCGCGTCTCGAACTCATCGCGCCCGGCGAGCATCTCGGGGTCGCCCTTGGCCTTGGCGCCGAAACGGAAGTTCTCCCCCACCGAGACCTTCGTGGCGCCGAGCTGCTCAATCAGGATCTTGGAGATGAAGTCCTCGGCCGGGATCTTCATGAACTCCTTGTCGAAGGGGATGACGACGAGCTCCTCGACCCCGAGCCCGTCGATCACGTCCCGCTTCACGTCGAAGGGCATGATCAGCTTGGGGGCCGCATCGGGGTTGATCACGCTGAGGGGATGTGGATCGAAGGTGAGCACCGTGTCCGCCTTGTCGATCACGGCCTGATGGCCTCTGTGGACGCCGTCGAACACCCCGATCGCCACGTGGCGGTCGCGCGGGGTCGCGTCGGGGAGCTTGGTGACCTTGATGCTCATACGAGAACGACTTCGGGCCGCAGATTCTCTCCATCCGGGCGCGCGACTGCGATCAGGCGGCCGTCGTGGGTCAGCCGGACGTGCTCGGGAGGCACATCGAAGGGCTCCTCCACCGGGCGGCCGTGCCCCACAGCTTCCGCCTCACGGTCGTCCAAGAGCCGCTCTGGCAGAAACGACATGAGCTCCTCGATCGTGACCTCGACCGGATCGCCGTCGGGCACGCTCAGCGCGCCGATTGCGGTGCGTCGAAGCGACTCGCAGTAGGCGTCCTCGAGCGTCTCGATCAATGTCCGGACATAGGTGCCCGAGGAGCACTCGATCTCGAAGGTGGCGCGCTCCTGGTCGTTCTCGATCAAGTCCGCGCGGTGCACCACCACCATCCGTCTCGGCGTCTCCACCGACTCGCCCCGATGTGCCTTCTTGTAGAGGCGCTCTCCATCGACCTTCACGGCCGAGGTCATCGGGACCTGCTGCTCGATCTCCCCCGTCGGGAGCTCGAGCCTCTCGGGGATCTTGCCCGTCTCCTCGAGCTCGCCGTCGGGATCCCCGGTCGTCGAGCGCCAACCGAGCCTCGCCGTCGCCACGTAGGTCTTCGGGAGTGCGAGCAGAAAGCGCTGCAGGCGCGTCGCACGACCGAGCAGGATGACCAGCAGTCCTGTCGCGAACGGATCAAGGGTGCCCGCGTGGCCCACCTTCCCGCCACGCTCGGCCCGGATCTGCGCCACCACGTCGTGGGAGGTGACACCGGCCGGCTTGTCGACCAGAAGCCCCCCGGCGGGGGTCGGGTCCCCTTCGGTCATGGCTCGTCTAGGTCTCGAGCTGCGAGTTGATCTCGGCGATCAGGAATTCGACGACCTGCTGGTAGGGCAGGTCGGTCCCGAAGCCGGCCGCGCGGCGGTGCCCGCCTCCACCGTGGACCCGGGCGATCGCGGAGACGTCGACGCTGCCATCCGTGGAGCGCATGCTGACCTTGCGGGCGGCCCGGCCTCCATCGGCCTGATCGCGCACCACCGCGGCGGCAGCGGTGCCGTCGATCGTGCGGAGGTGATCGATGATGCCCTCCGTGAGGGCTTCGCTCGCGCCCGTTGCGGCGTAGTCGTCGCTGGAGATGTAGGTGACGGCGAGCCGGCCGTCGTCGAGCAGCTCGATCCTCTCGAGGGCGTGGGCGAGCAGCTTGAGCTTCTCGATCGGCGCGTGCTCGTAGAGGCGCCGATAGATCTCGTTGACCTCCACCCCGGTCTCGATCAGGCCCGCGGCCATCCTGTGGGAGCGCGCGTCGGTGTTCTCGTACATGAACTTGCCGGTGTCGGTGACGAGGGCGACGTAGAGCGCGTTGGCCATCTCCGCGGTCAGCTCGACCCCGAGCAGGCCTGCGAGGTCGAAGACGATCTCGGCTGTGCACGAGGCGTCGACGTCGATCAGGTTGACCGTGCCGAAGCGCGTGTTGTCGTGGTGGTGATCGATGTTGATCACCTTGTTCTCGCCGTTCTTCAGGAAGTCGACGGGCATCCGGTCGATGTTCCCGCAGTCCAGGAAGATCACCACCCGGTCGCTGATGTCGGCCGGCGGTTCGTGGAAGACCTCGTCGAGCGGCAGGAAGCGGTACTCGACCGGCAGCGGAAATTCCTTCGCCGCCAGAAACATCACGGAGTCCTTGCCGAGCGCCTCCAGGATCCGCTGCGTAGCGAGCAGCGACCCGAGGGCGTCGCCATCCGGGTTCTCGTGGGTCGTGAGCAGGAACCGCTCACCCGCACGGATCTCCTCAGCGACCAGGTCGAGCTCGCGGGTCAAGACTTCGGTCGGCCCCGTCATTCGTCCTCGAGGAGCCGAGTGATGCGATCGCCGCGTTCCACCGTCTCGTCGTATTCGAAGGTCAATGTCGGCGTGCGCTTCATCCGCATGCCGCTCGCGATCTTCGATTGGAGGACTCCATGAGACGAGCGCAGCCCCTCGAGTGAGTCCCGGCGCTCCTCCTCGGAGCCGAGCACGCTGACGTAGACGCGTGCAGTGCGCAGGTCGGGAGAGGTGTCAACGTCGGTCACGGTCACGAATCCGATCCTCGGGTCTTTGAGTTCGCTGGCTATCGCGTCGCCGAGGATCTCTCGAATCGCCTCGTTGACACGGCGCATCCTGGCCGGCCCCATCGACCGCCGACGATAACAGCCGAACGTAAGGGGCAGACAGACCGCCCGAACAGACGGGGCGGCCCTTGGCCGCCCCGTCTGCAAACGCCTTTGGTCATCCTCGATCAGAAGATGACGAGCGAGAAACCGTCGTTCGGACCGGTGGCAGCGCCTGCTGCATCGGACTCGATGACGTCGAAAACCGTCTCTCCCGGCGCGTCCGGGTCGTCCGACCGCGCGAACGAGGAGATCTGGTGGACGTAGTTCTGGGTGCTCACGATGCTCGAGCCGCTCTGCGGGTTCGGAACGAACCGGACCCGCATCTCGCCACCGGCAGCTGTGCGGCGCACCTGCACCGAGCTGGTCGTGTTGCCCGGGTCGGCGCAGTTGTATCCGGTCACGTTCTGGAAGTTGCCGTTGGACGGCAAAGCCGTCACCTGGGACTGGCTCATGACCAGGGTTCCCTTGATCGCGCCCGGCTGGCAACCCTGCTGATAGCTGGAGGCCGCGAGGCCACCCAGGCTGTCGGCGTTCTTGGCGTTGTCGGCGTTCTTGGCGTTGTCGGCGTTCTTTGCGTTGGCCACCGAGAGGCCCGGCGCCCTGTGGTTGATGATCTTGTTGACCTTCTTCTTGTTGAGGACGCCACCGGCGATCGCCGTGCCACCGAGGGCGGCGATCAACGCCACCACCGCGACAACCATCGCCGGACTCGGCCGGAACTTCTCTGCTTTCTTCCGCATGCTCATCTCCTCCGTGATGGTCGCCGCGAGACGACCTCGGTTTCAGGGCCCCCTCCCGAGCCCTGTGGCGACCCTATACCGAAGCGCCTGCTCACGTCCAGGTTTTTTCGCTCCACGCCGGCTAGCCGCGGATGTCGCGCAGGCTGAGCAGATCCCGCTCGAACGAGCAGCCGTCAGGGACGCGGCTCTCGACGAAGCGGATCAGCCCATCGGCGCGATCGGACACCTGGCTGTCGCCCACGAGAGCGCAGAGCAGCGTCGAGGCCTGCCATTTGTCATGTCCCTCGATCTCGGCGACCGAGGCTCCGAAGCGCCGCCGGATCCCGTCCTTCAGCGACTTGACGAGCTTGCGCTTGCCCTTCAGGTCATGAACCTCGCCGAAGTGCAGACGAACCTCGATGAGCTCGACGAACGGGGTCACCGGGCCCCTATTCCAGCGTCTTCTCGACCTGCCTGGTCTCGAAGAACTCGAGGACGTCACCCTCCTTGATGTCGGCGTACCCCTCGAGCACGATGCCGCACTCCTGGCCCTCGTCGACCTCGGCGACGTCGTCCTTGAAGCGCCGCAGCGACCCGACCTTGCCGCTCCAGACGATGGTGCCGTCGCGGACCAGGCGGACATTGGCGTTGCGGGTGACCTTGCCGTCGGTCACCTGGCAGCCGGCGATCGTGCCGACGCGAGACGCCTTGAAGGTCTGTTTGACCTCGGCCTGGCCGAGCGTCTCCTCGACCTCCTCCGGCTCGAGCAGACCCTCCATCGCGGCGCGAAGATCCTCGGTGACCTTGTAGATCACCGTGTAGGTGCGGATGTCGATCCCCTCCTGCTCGGCGGCGCGGCGGGCGTCCGCGAGCGGCCGAACGTTGAAGCCGATGATCACCGCGTCGGAGGCGGCGGCCAGCATCACGTCCGACTCGTTGATCCCGCCGGTCTGGGCGTGGATCACGTTGACTGGGACCTGCTCCTGCGGGAGCTTGGCGATCTCGTCCTGGAGTGCCTCCAGCGAGCCGGAGACGTCCGCCTTGAGCACGATGTTGAGTTCCTTGAGCCGGCCTTCGCTGGCGCGCTGGAAGACTTCCTCCAGCGTGACCTTGCGGGCCTGGCGCCTGGCGAGCTGCTCGGTCTTCAGCCGGGTCTCGCGTTCCTGGGCGAGGGAACGCGCCTTGCGTTCGTTCTCGACTGCCTGAACGTGCTCGCCGGCTTCGCTGACGCCATCGAAGCCGAGGACCTCGACCGGGGTTCCGGGTGTCGCCTCATCGACGCGCTCGCCCTTGTCGTCGAGCATCGCGCGGACCTTGCCCCAGACCGGCCCGGCGACCACCGCGTCCCCAACGCGGAGTGTGCCGCGTTGAACGAGGACGCCGGTGACGGGCCCACGGCCCGGATCGAGCTCTGCCTCCACCACCGTGCCGGAGGCCGGAGCTTCGGGATTGGCCCCGAGCTCCTCGAGGTCCGTGACCAGGGTGATCATCTCGAGCAGGTTGCCGAGGCCGTCCTTGGTCTTCGCCGAGACGTCGGCGTAAACCGTGTCGCCGCCCCACTCCTCGGGATTCAGGTCCTGCTGAGCAAGCTCGGTGCGGACACGGTTCGGATCCGCGCCCTCCTTGTCGACCTTGTTGACCGCGACGAGGATCGGGACTCCCGCGGCGCGAGCATGGTCGATGGCCTCCACGGTCTGCGGCATGACCCCGTCGTCAGCTGCGACGACGATCACCGCGACGTCGGTGACGCTGGCGCCGCGGGCGCGCATGGCGGTGAAGGCCTCGTGGCCCGGGGTGTCGAGGAAGGTGAGCTTCTTGCCGTCGTGGTTGACCTGGTAGGCACCGATGTGCTGAGTGATCCCACCGGCCTCGCCCGCGGCGACCTGCGTCTGACGGATCGCGTCGAGCAGCGAGGTCTTCCCGTGATCGACGTGGCCCATCACCGTGATCACGGGCGGACGATCCACGAGGTCCCCCTCCTCGTCCTCCTCGACGACCTCGGGCTCCACCTCCTCGTCGGCGGTGGTGACGATCTCGATCTCGCGGTCGAACTCCTTGGCGATCGACTCGACGGACTCGTCGGTGAGAGTCTGCGTGAGCGTCGCCATCTGACCTTCCTTCATCAAGGCCTTGATGACCTCGGCGGCGGACAGGCCGAGGCTCTCGGCGACCTCACGGACCGTGGCGCCGGAGTTGACCTTGATCGCCGGCTGCTCCTCGGGCTGCTTCAGCTCTCTGTCGCTGGGCTCCTCCAGCAACGGGCGGCGGCGGCGACCGCCGCGACGACGCGGTGGCCGGGGCGGCGGCTGGGTCTTGGCGATGTGGTCGCGGCGCGCAGCCTGCGAGTCGATCACGACGCGGCGGCGCTTCTTGGCAGGTCCCTTCTTGGCCGGGGCTGATGCGGAGGCGCCGTCACTCGCCGGAGCCTTCGCCTCGGCCTTCGACGCACCGTCCGACTTGGGTGCAGCCTTCTTGGCTGCAGGCGCCTTCGGCGCGGCCTTGGTCGCGGTCGCCGTGGCGCCGCCATCGCCGGAGCCCTTCAGCGCCGCAAGGGCATCGGACTCCTCAACGCTCGACTGGGCTGCCTTGGCCTCGACGCCGGCGGCCTTGAGCTTGGCGAGGAGCTCCTTGCTGGTCAGGCCTTGGGCCTTGGCGATCTCGTGTACGCGCTTCTTCGCCACTACTCGGTCTTCTGCTCCTCACCCGCGGCCACGGTCTCCTCAGCGGCCTCCTCGGCCTCCGGCTCGTCGCCGTCCTCGGAGACCTCCTCGGCCTCGCCGCCCTGGGCGGTCTCGTCCTCGGACTCGGGCTCGAGATTCTGCTCGGCACCCTCGGCCTCATCTCCCTCCTCGGGGACGCCGGCCTCCTCGGCCTCGGCGACGGGCTCCTCCGCCTCTTCGGCAGGGGCGCCCTCCTCAGCGGGGGCGTCCTCCTCGGCAGGGGCGCCCTCCTCGGGCGCAGCCTCCTCCTCCTCGGCCTCCGGCTCCTCCGCCTGCGCGTTCTCGTCGAACTGGCTCTCGGCCTTCTCGACGATGGTCTTCACCTCAGCGTCATCCGCCTCGCCGTTGGCGAGCGTCGCAACCTCCGCGTCGCTCAGCGGGGTGAGGACAGCCACCTGGTTGGTGCTGAAGCGCGAGAGCGCCTGATGCTGTGGCAGGCCGCAGAACTGAGAGGCCTGGAGGGCGGCGTTGGGACAACGGCGGCCGGTCGTCATCACGGCCATGCAGCGACCGTCGGCGGCCTCCTCGCCCTCATACTCGATGTCGTCCTCCTGCTGCGCGAAATCGGTCTCCGAGGTGATGTCCACCTTCCAGCCGGTGAGGCGAGCGGCGAGACGGGCGTTCTGGCCGTCGCGCCCGATCGCCAGCGAGAGCTGATCGTCGGGGACGATCACGGTCGCCTCCTTGGTCTCGTCATCGACGAGAACCTCGCGGACGCGGGCCGGGGAGAGCGCCTTCGCCACGAAGCGGGCGGGCTCCTCGTTGTAAGGAATGATGTCGATCTTCTCGCCGCGCAGCTCGGAGACGACCATGCGGACGCGTGAGCCTCGGGGCCCGACGCAGGCGCCCACCGGGTCAACCCCGTCGGCGTGCGAGACGACGGCGATCTTCGAGCGCCAGCCAGGCTCGCGGGCGACGCCCGTGATCTCCACCAACTTGTCGGCGATCTCCGGCACCTCGAGCTCGAAGAGCTTCTTGATCAGCTCCGGATTGCGGCGGGAGACGACGATGCTCGGGCCCTTGGTGTCGGCCGAAACGTCCGTGATCACGGCCTTGACTCGCATGCCGTGGTCGTAGCGCTCGTTGTAGACCTGCTCGGAGCGGGGCAGCAGGGCCTCGACCCGCTCGCGGAGCTGGACCAGGGTGTAGCGGTTGTCGGACTGCTGGATGATCCCGGTGACCAGCTCGCCGACGCGGTCCTTGTACTCCTCGAACATCATGCCCCGCTCGGCCTCGCGGATCCGCTGGAGGATCACCTGCTTGGCCGTCTGCGCGGCGATTCGGCCGAAGTCGTCGGGGGTGACGTCGCGGGTCTTGATCTGGTCCATAAAGGGCTCGAGGCGCTCGGGCTCGAGCTCCTCCTCCTCGGGCTCGCGCCGCTCGCCGGTCTCCGGATCGATCGACGGCCCGGCGGTCTGAATCTCCGGAACCGGCTCGCCGGCAGCCTCAGCCGCCTCGGCAGCCTGGAGCTGATCCTCGAACTGCTCGTCGAGGAGTCGCTTCTCGAGATCCTCGGGAACGATCAGCTCATAGACGCGGAAGTCAGCGCTCCCGTGATCGAGCTCGACCTTCGCGTACTTGGCCGCGCCCGGAGTCTTCTTGTATGCCGAGAGCAGGGCATCCTGCAGGGCATCCATCAGCGTGTCCGCAGCGATGCCCTTCTCCTGCTCGAGCATCTTCACGGCATCGACGATCTCCTGGGTCATGCAACCTCCTCGGGGACAAGATTTGAACGGCGGACGCTCTGCAGTGGAATGGACACCGCACCATCGGGAGCCTCGACGCTGAGTTGCTCCTCGTCGGCAGCGGTGAGTGTGCCCGTGAAGCTGTTGCGACCGGCGATCTCCTCGCTGGTCTTGACGCGAACCCTGTTGCCGAGAAACCGCTTGAAGTGCTCGGGCTTGGTGAGCGGGCGGTCGGGGCCGGGAGACGAGACCTCGATCGACCAGTCCTCGAGCAGGTCGCGAAGCGAGCCGGTGACGCTCTCGCAGAGCGCGATGTCGACCCCGCCCGAGCGATCGATGACCAGCCGCAGACGCTCAGCGGCGGGCCGCTCGAGCGCGAGCAGCTCGACTTCCGGCTGCTCAGCGGCCAGCCGATTCTCGATCTTCTCCTGAAGCTGTGTGAGTTCTGTGTCCATGTGAAGGCCCAAAAAAAGGCGGGCGCTCGCCCACCTTTCGACCTGCGGTTAGGTGCGAAAAAAGGTTCCGAGGCGAGTATAGCCCTGCCTGGCTAGACCTCCAACATGACCGTCACCGGTCCGTCGTTGACCAGCGCGACGCCCATGCAGGCTCCGAAGACGCCCCTCTTCGCTCCGGCCCGCTCGCAGAAGCGGTCATAGAGAGGCTCCGCCACATCGCCCGGCGCGGCCTGGATGTAGCTCGGCCGCGTCCCCTTCTTCGTATCCCCGTAGAGCGTGAACTGGCTGACGCAGAGGATCTCGCGGTCGCCGAGCGGCTCGTTCATCTTCCCGTCGGCGTCGTCGAAGATCCGCAGGGCGCGCACCTTGTCCGCCAGCCGGTCGGCCTCGGCCTCGGTGTCCTCGCGCGAGACGCCGAGCAGCACGAGCATCCCCGGGCCGATCTGCGCCACCCGCTCACCCTCGACGTCGACAGCGGCTTGGCTGACGCGCTGGACGAGCGCCCTCATGTTCCTCGCGCCAGGCGCTCGGCCACGGCCTCGAGCACGCTCAGGGCGATCGGCACCGCGCGGTCCTCGGCGTCGCACTCGGGGTCGTAGGCCGTGAGGGACACCGCTCTCACATCGCGGGTGGCCAGCAGCGAGCGGACCTGGGCGAGGAGCTGGGCGGCGGTCAGTCCGCCCGGGACGCTGTAGATGTTGACCGGGGCGACCTCGGAGTCGAGCACGTCCAGATCCAGGTGGAGATACAGGGCGCTTGCCGCCGGATCCATCACGTCGACGGCCCGCGTCACCGCATCGTCGGAGTCGATCGCGGCCGGCGGCAGGTGGTGGACCGCCGAGGAGTCGAGGCGGAGCCGCTCGAGTGGGTCGAAGTCATGTGCGCCGGCCAGCACGACCGCGGACTCCGGCACTGTCCTGATCTCAGCCTGGTTGACGAGGGTCCGCCAGCCATCGCCGGTGAGAGTCGCCAGCGGCATGCCGTCGAAGTAGCCATCGATGGTGGACTCCGGCGTGTTGAAGTCCCCGTGCGTGTCGAACCAGACGACGCCCGGGGAGCGCTCATCCAGGCCGGTGACCACCCCGATGCCGGCGCAGCAACTGCCGGAGAGCAGGACCGGGAAAGCCCCGTCTGCGATCGCCCGGCGGACGCCGGCGGCGACCAGGCCGATCAGCTCGAAGGCTGCCTGGGCCTCGCTGGCGCCGCTCCGTTCCCTGCGGTCCTCCTCGAGCTCGATCAGCTCCAGGCTGACCCGCGCCCCATGGACGGCCAGCGCCTCCTCGGCACCCGCCTCCAGGAGGTGCTCCGGACCGCGCCCGACGCCCATGCGCAGGGCCCCGATCTCGTAGGGAACAGCAAGGAGGCGGATCTCGGTCATCCTCGCCGCTAGGTGCCGGCGGTTAGGCGCTCTCTGTAGATGCGGTAGTCGCGCCGCTCGGGCCTCAGGTTCGACGCCAGCGCCAGGTGATGGCGGGCACGGCGCGTCTCCCCTGTCTTGGTGAGCGCGCGGCCGAGGCAGAAGTGGGCGTAGTCGTTGACCGGATGCGTCTCGACCACGGCCTCGAACTCGGTCGCGGCCTCCGCGTAGTGCCGGGTGCGGAACAGTGCTCGGCCGAGCGCCTCGCGCACGGAGCTCTTCTCGGGCGCCTGACGAGCCGCCTCCTTCAGCGGCACCGTGGCCTCCTCGAAGGAACCATCCTCAAGCAGCTCCATGCCACGCCTGTACAGGGAATACAGGGACTCGTTTGGCTGAGGATGCTCGTCAGTGACCATGCACCCAGTGTAGAAGGGCGCACAAGGCCGAATCCGGCGTCGATCAGTCGCGTGGCTCTGCGCGAGGCGCAGCCGAGCCGGACCGGATCGCCTCGATCCGGTCGAGGATGGCGTCCGCCACCTGATCCTTCGAGGCGAGCGGCACCGGGTGCTCTCCCGAGCGCTCGACGATCACGACCTCGTTCTCCGAGCTCTCGAAGCCGATCTCGGAGCGAGAGACGTCGTTGAAGACGATCGCATCGGCACCCTTGCGCTCGAGCTTCTCCCTGGCGCGGGCGGGGTCGTGATCCGTCTCGGCCGCGAAGCCGACGATCGTCTGGCCGTCACGGCGCCGCGCGGACAGGCCGGCGAGGATGTCGTCGGTCGCCTCCAGGTCGAGCTCGAGCCCGCCACCTTCGCGATGGATCTTCTCCCCGGCCGCCTGTCGAGGCCGAAAGTCCGCAGGAGCGGCGGCCATGACCAGGACGTCGGTCGAGTCGAACTCGCGCGCCAGAGCGCCACCGAGATCGGCCGCCGTCTCGACGTCGACCCGGCGGACCCCGGGCGAAGCCGACAGGGAGACGTTGGCCGCGACGAGGGTCACCTCGGCCCCGCGCCGGGCGGCGCGCTCGGCCAGGGCGAGGCCCATGCGGCCCGACGAGCGATTGCCGATGAAGCGAACGGGATCGATCGGCTCACGGGTTCCGCCGGCGGAGATCAGCACCCGGAGGCCGTCCCAGGGGCCGATCGGGCCCGGGGCGGTCTGCTCGATCGCGTCGAGCAGAGCACGCGGCTCGGGCAGGCGCCCGACGCCGTGCTCCCCGCGGGAGGCAAGCGCGCCCTCCTCGGGCTCGATCACGACGATGCCGCGCCTGCGCAGCGTCGCCAGGTTCTCCTGGGTGGCCAGGTCGCGATACATCCGGTCGTTCATCGCGGGAGCCACGAGTCGCGGCGCAGAGCAGGCCAGGAACGAGGTGGTGAGCATCGAGTCGGCGATCCCGGCGGCGAGCTTCGCAATCGTGTTGGCCGAGGCGGGCGCGATCAGGTAGGCGTCGGCGTTGGCGACCACCTCCAGATGGCCTATCGGGTCATGCGCCGGCACGGGGTCGCCGGGAAAGGCGCCGCGGGTGGGGTCCCGCTCGAACTCGTCTGTGAGCACCGGCGAGCCGGTGATCCCCTCGAAGGACGCCGCGCCCACGAACCGCTGCGCAGCCGGCGTCATCAGCACCCGGACGGCGTGCCCCTCCTTGGTGGCCAGGCGTGCAAGCTCCAACGACTTGTAGGCGGCGATGCCGCCACTCACCCCAACCAGGATGCGGGCCATCACGCCCTCCTTTGCCGGACTAAGCCTTGTACTCGTACTTCAGCTTGCCCGCCGCCGTCTCCTCCAGGGCGATGGTCAGGTAGTTCCCGCTGGGAACCTCGACCATCGGCGGCGTGTACTCGCCGTACGCGCCCTCGGAGAGGGAGTGGTAGTAGGCGTTGATCTGACGGGCCCGCTTTGCCGCGACGCACACGGCGGCGTAGTGGGTGTCGGTGTGCCCGAGAAGCTTGTCGACTCTTGGTGTGATCATTGACATGGGGGTCAGTGTAGGGATAGCTCACCGCGGACGAGCTTCTCCAATTCGGCGGCCGCTTTCTGCACCTCGTCGTTCACGACCTCGAGGGGAAATTCGGAGCGCGCCCCGAGTTCGATCTCGGCCGTGCGAAGGCGCTGCTCGATGTCCTCGGGAGAATCGGTTCCCCGGCCCTCGAGCCGCTCGCGGAGCACCTGCTCGTCGGGTGGCGCAATGAAGATCAGGACGGCGTCGTCACCGAGCGAGTCGCGCACCTGTCGCGCGCCCTGCACCTCGATCTCGAGGACGACCGACCGGCCCTCGGCCAGCCGCCGCTCCACCTCCTCTTGCAGGGTCCCGTAGTAGTTGCCGCTGTAGCTCGCATGCTCGAGGAAGTCACCGGCCTCGAGGCGCCGCCGAAACTCCTCCGGCGCGAGGAAGAAGTAGTCGCGCCCGTCGATCTCCCCGGGTCGCGGTTCTCTGGTCGTTGCCGAGATCGAGAGCTCGAGCTCGGGGACGCGTTCGAGCAGCTGCTCAATCAGCGTTCCCTTGCCGACCCCGGACGGCCCGGTGATGACGAAGACCTTCCCCACGGGGATGAATCATGAACTCCCAAACGGCAGCAAACCCGGGGTCTGACCCCGATCGTCGGGGTCTGACACGAAGAAGTTGCGCTACTTGCGCAGCTGCGCGACGAGTTCGGCGCGCTGGCGCTCGGAGAGGCCGCCGATCGTCTTCGACGGCGAGATCCGGCACTGGTTCAGGATCCGATTCGTCTTGACCCGGCCGTACTTGGGAACCGCCATCAGCATGTCGATCACCTTGGCGGTCTGGACGTACTCGGGCGGATCCATGAGCAGCGTCTGGATCTTGACCTTGTTGCCCTTGAGGTCTCGCTTCAGCTGGGCCCGCTTGGAACGGATGTCATTCGCCCTCCTGAGGGCTTCCATCCTCTGGTCCAGTGATCTCTCGGGGGCGGCGTTGGAGGACTGGACCGGGGCCTGCATCGGGGCGGCAGTATATCCGCGGCCGCGTTGAGCGGAAAGACCTTTTCAGGGTTTGTGAAAAAAACCCCCGTCTATCCGGAGATCCGAGCGAGCTCCCCGCCCAGCTCGGCGGCGATCCGCGACCCGGCCGCCGGATCTCGGAAGCTCTCCGTCCCAACGGCAACGATGCTTGCACCGGCGCGGAGCATTTCGCCGGCATCCCGGCCGCTGGAGATGCCCCCCATCGCAACGACCGGGACCGAGACCGAGCCGGCCACGGCATGGACCTGCGCCAGCGCCACGGCGCGCACCGCCGGCCCCGAGAGCCCCCCGGTGCCGCCACCGAGCCAGCGCTCGCCCTTGTCCGGCTCGAAGGCGACGGCACGCAGGGTGTTGATCAGGGAGACCGCGGCCGCTCCCCCCTCCTCCGCGGCGATCGCCACGGGGACCGGATCGGCGATGTTCGGGGTGAGCTTCACGATCAGCGGCTTCTCGGTCAGCGGTTTCATGTCCGTGAGCAGGGATTTTGCCTCCTCCGGTGACTCGCCGACGATGAGCCCCGACTTGACGTTGGGGCAGGAGACGTTGAGCTCGAGGGCCGCCACCTCCTCCCGGCCGCCGACTCCCTCGACGAGGGTCCTGAATTCGTCGTGGCTGGTTCCCATCACCGAGACGATCAGCGGCACCGGGAGATCGGCGAGCTGCGGCAGATCGTGTTGAAGAAAGCCATCGAGGCCCTTGTTCGGTAATCCGATCGAGTTGATAAGTCCTGAGGGCGTCTCCCAGAGCCGCGGCGGCGGGTTGCCGGCCCGAGGCTCCGGCGTGATGGTCTTGGAGACGAAGGCCGAGAAGGGGAACTCGTCGAGAAGCGCGTCCCCGAAGGCCCGGCGAGCCGCGATCACATCGAACGTGCCGGAGCCGTTGATCACCGGATGGCGCAGCTCGATGCCGCAGAAATCCACCATCAATGGCCCGAGCCGGGGACAAGGGCGGTCTCGATCTCGTCGCCGCGGACCACCGGGCCGTCGACGCAGAGGCGCATATAGCCACCGCTTTTCTGGGGAATCGCGCAGCCGAAGCAGGCTCCGAAGCCACAGGCCATCGGCGCCTCGAGGGCCAGTTCGCACGCCACGCCCCGGTCGGCGCACATGGCGCGAACCGCCTCGAGCATCGGGGGCGGGCCGCAGGCGTAGACGGCCGCGCTCCCGGCGTCGTCCCCTTCCAGAAGCACTCCGAGCAGGTCCGTGACATAGCCGCGATGACCAGCGTGCCCGTCCTCGCTGGCCAGCCTGATCTCGCTGCAGTCGAACAGGTCGAGACCCCCCGAGTTCGCCCGGTCCCGGAAGCCGAGAAGGACGCGCGCTGGAATCCCGGCCCGAAGCAGCCGTCGGCGCCAGAGCGCCAGGGGAGCCACGCCGATGCCGCCGCCGATCAGGATCGCGCCAGCCGCAGCCGAGGCGACCTCCGGCGGGGGCGCGAAGGGCTGCCCGAGCGGCCCGTGGATCCAGAGCCCCTCCCCAGGCTCGAGGCCGGCGAGGAGAGAGGTACCCGGGCCTACCGCCTGGACGAGGAAGTCCAGCCTGACACCGCCGCTCTCGGGCTCGACATCGGCCACGGAGAAGGCGCGCGCCAGATAGGGGCGGCCCTCATCGCCGCCCCAGCCCGTGTCGGCGGCGAGCATGTAGAACTGGCCGGCCGCCGGCTCGGGGCCAGCGGGATCGAGCGCCGAGAAGATCCGATACCCGCCCGAAGGGAGATTGCGGGTCACCTCGCAGAGCCGCCGGCCGAATGGGGCGACGACCCGGTCCCCCAGCCGCTGGGCCGCTCCCGCCGTCATCTCTTCGATGGCTCGCGCTCCTCGGGCTGGTGGAGCTCCTGAAGCGACTGGACCTCGATGTCGTCCCGCGCGGCCGCGAAGATCGCGCGCGAGGCGGCGGACGCGCCCGTCATCGTGGTCACGCAGGGAATGCCGTGCCTCACGGCCTCCGTGCGGATCTCGTAGCCGTCGGTTCGGGCGCCGGAGCCGGTCGGCGTATTGATCACGAGATCCACCTCCTCCGAGCGGATGCAGTCGACGACGTTCGGAGATCCCTCTCCGATCTTCTTGATCTTGCGGACAGGGACACCCATGGCGGAGATCGCCTGGGCTGTGCCGGAGGTGGCGATCACCTCGAAGCCGAGGTCGTGGAAGCGAGTGGCGAGCTGGGTGGCGGCGGGCTTGTCGGAATCCGTGACCGAGATGAAGATCGTTCCCTTCTCCGGCAGTGAGACCCCGGCGGCGGCCTGCGCCTTGCCGAATGCCGTCGGAAAGTCGGAGGCGATCCCCATCACCTCGCCGGTGCTCCGCATCTCGGGGCCGAGCACGGCGTCCGCGCCGGCGAAGCGAGCGAACGGAAGGACGGCCTCCTTGACGCTGATGTGGTCGGGCTGCTCGCTCGGCAGATCCTGGTCGTCGAGGGACTCGCCGAGCATCAGGCGGCAGGCGATCTTGGCCAGCGGGGTGCCGATCGCCTTGCTGACGAAAGGCACTGTGCGCGACGCGCGCGGATTGGCCTCGATCACGTAGAGCTCCCCGTCGGCAACGGCGTACTGGACGTTGATCAGGCCGATCACGCCGAGCTCCATGGCGATCTTGCGGGTCGTCTCACGAATCTCCTCCTGCATCTCCTCGCCGAGGCTCATCGGCGGGATCACGCAGGCGGAGTCGCCGGAGTGAACGCCGGCCTCCTCGACGTGCTGCATCACCCCCGCCACGAAGCAGCGCTCTCCATCGGCCAGCGCATCGACGTCGACCTCGATGGCGTTCTCCAGGAAGCGGTCGAGCAACAGCGGGTGCTCCTGGTCGGCCTTGACGTTGGCCTCCAGGTAGGTCGCCAGGGCTTCGGCGTCGTAACAGATCTCCATCGCCCGGCCGCCCAGGACGTAGGAAGGGCGAACCAGGAGCGGAAAGCCGACGTCCTCGGAGATCGCGACGGCCTCCTCCGCCGACAGCGCGGTTCCGTAGGGCGGGTGCTTGATCTCGAGCCGGCGCAGGAGTGCTCCGAAGCGGCCGCGGTCCTCCGCCAGGTCGATGGCGTCCACCGGGGTTCCGAGCAGCGGGACGCCCGCCTCCTCCAGCGACTTCGCCAGCCGCAGGGGCGTCTGCCCCCCGAACTGGACGATGACTCCCTCGGGCTGCTCGATCTCGCAGACGGCGAGCACGTCCTCCTCGGTGAGCGGCTCGAAGTAGAGGCGGTCCGAGGTGTCGTAGTCGGTGGAGACGGTCTCCGGATTGCAGTTGATCATCACCGCGTCCCGGTCGAGGTCGCGGGCGGTCATGGCCGCGTGGACGCAGCAGTAGTCGAACTCGATGCCCTGGCCGATCCGGTTGGGGCCGGAACCGAGAATCACGACGGAGGGACGGTCTCCTCGCTCGACCTCGCCGGCGGCGCCATTGACCGGAGAGCGCTCGTGGCCGCTGTAGAAGTAGGGGGTTCGCGCCTCGAACTCGGCGGCGCACGTGTCCACGGAGCGATAGGTGCGCTGTTCACCCTCGGTCCCATCGCCCTCGGTCGCCAGCTCCCTGAGCTCCCGGAGAAACCAGGGATCGATCATGGTCGCCTCCTGGATTTGCTCCAGCTCCACGCCACGCCTGAATCCGTCGAGGATCAGGTCGAAGCGGTCGGATGAGGGATTCGCCAGGCGATCGAGCAGATCGCCGGTCGACGCCGGGATGTCCGGCTCGTCGTCGAGCTCCCGCGAGCGCATCGCCTTCGCGAAGGACTCGCGGAAGGTCCGCCCGATCGCCATGCACTCGCCGACCGACTTCATGTGGGTGGAGAGGCGACCCTCCGCACCGGGGAACTTCTCGAAGGCGAAGCGCGGGATCTTGGTGACGACGTAGTCGATCGTCGGCTCAAACGACGCCGGTGTTGCTCGTGTTATGTCGTTGGGGATCTCCTCGAGCGCGTATCCGACGGCGAGCTTCGCGGCGATCTTCGCGATCGGGAATCCGGTGGCCTTCGAGGCAAGCGCGGAGGAGCGCGAGACGCGCGGGTTCATCTCGATCACCACGATCTCGCCGCTCTCGGGATTGACCGCGAACTGGACGTTGGACCCGCCGGTCTCCACGCCGACCGCGCGGATCACCCGGATCGCCTGGTCGCGGAGCTCCTGGTAGAGGGCGTCCGTGAGCGTCTGTGCCGGCGCGATCGTCACCGAGTCGCCCGTGTGGACGCCCATCGGATCGACGTTCTCGATCGAGCAGATGATCACGACGTTGTCGTTGCGGTCTCGCATCACCTCGAGCTCGAACTCCCCCCACCCGAGAACCGACTCCTCGACCAGCACCTGGTTGATCGGGCTGGCGGCGAGGCCCTCGGAGACGACCTGCGCGAACTCGGTCTCGTCGTACGCCACTCCCCCGCCGTGTCCGCCGAGGGTGAACGCCGGCCGGACGATGATGGGGAGGGCCAGGTCGCCCGACCCCAGCGCCTGCTCTCCCTGCTTCACCGACTCGACGATCATCGAGAAGGGGACGCGGAGGCCGGCCTCCTCCATCGTGGTTCGGAAGGCCTCGCGATCCTCGGCGCGATGGATGGCGTCGTAGTCCGCGCCGATCAGCTCCACGCCGAAGCGCTGCAGCGTGCCGTCGTCGTGCAGCGCCTTCGCGAGGTTCAGTGCCGTCTGACCCCCGAGGGTCGGCAGCAGGGCATCCGGCCGCTCGCGCTCGATCACCTTCGCCACCGGGCCGGGGAGCAGCGGTTCGATGTAGGTCCGGTCCGCGAACTCAGGGTCGGTCATGATCGTCGCCGGGTTCGAGTTGACCAGCACTACCTCGTAGCCCTCCTCTTGCAGCACCTTGCAGGCCTGCACACCGGAGTAGTCGAACTCGGCGGCCTGGCCGATCACGATCGGACCGGATCCGATCAGGAGGACCTTCTTGATGTCGTCCCGCCTGGGCATGATCAAACGGGTCCCTGCTCGGCTTCGCCTCCGCTGGGCCCTCGCATACCCGCCAGCTCCAGGAACCGGTCGAAGAGATAGCGGGCGTCATGCGGGCCCGGGCCGGCCTCGGGGTGGTACTGGACCGTGCAGCCGGGGATGTCCTTCAGCACCAGGCCCTCGACCGTCCGGTCGTAGAGATTCAGGTGGGAGAGCTCCGCCTCGCCGAAGTCCGTCTGCCAGCGGACCGGTTCGTCTCCGTCGATCGTCCGGTCTCCGCCGGGCCCGAGGACCGCGAAGCCGTGGTTCTGCGAGGTGATGTCGATCCGGCCCGTCTCCAGATCCTTGACCGGGTGATTGCCTCCCCGGTGGCCGAAGGGCAGCTTGAAGGTCTCTAGGCCGACGGCCCGGCAGAGCAGCTGGTGGCCGAGGCAGATCCCCACCACCGGCTTCTTGCCGACCACTCCACGGACGCTCTCGACCACGTAGTCGAGTGCGCCCGGGTCACCGGGCCCGTTGGCGAGGAAGACGAGGTCCGGGTCACGCGCCAGGACATCCTCGGCCGAGGTGTCGCAGGGGAGCAGCGTGATCCGGCAGCCGCGCTCCCGGAGCTGGCGGATGATCGAGAGCTTGATCCCGGTGTCGATCCCGACCACGTGAGGGCCGGAACCGTCGATCTCGACCGGCTCACCGGGCGTGACCGTGCGAGCGAAGTCCGCGCCGTCCATCGAGGGCTCGGCCGCGACTCGCTCCCGCGCCTCAGACTCATCGAGCTCGGCCGGGAAGATGCCGCCCCGCATCGCACCGAGGTCGCGGATGTGCCGGACCAGTGCCCGCGTGTCGATCTCGCCGATTGCCGCTACGCCGCAGTCGCGCAGCCAGTCGAGCCAGCCGCCCTCGGCGGTGAAGGCGTCCTCCCCGTTCTTCCCCTCGCGCATGATCACGCCGCGCGCATGGGCGCGTTCGGACTCCATCGCGTCGCCGGACACTCCGTAGTTGCCGATCAGCGGATAGGTGAACGTGATGATCTGGCCGGCGTATGAGGGATCCGAGACCGCCTCCTGGTAGCCGGTCATCGAGGTGTTGAAGACGACCTCGCCGGTCATCGCCTCGCCGGAGCCGAGCAGGTCACCGTCGAGGCGCGTGCCGTCCTCGAGCAGGACGTAGCCGCTCACGTGATCTTCTCCCTCGCCTTGGGCACCGCTCCGGGATTCGGGGCGTATTCGAGAATCAGCTTCTGGACGGCCTTGAACTCGTCGGTGCCCGCCCGGCCGAGCAACTCGAAGAGCGCCGTTTCGACACTGGTCAGCACGGCGCCGGCCCGCTCCATCTTGTGCAGGCCGACTCGCTTGTTCTCCTCCGTCCGAGAGCCGACGGCATCGAGGGGGACCTGCACCTCCTTGCCCTCCTCGAGCAGGTCGATGGCCGTCTGGCTGACGCAGACATGGCTCTCCACGCCGCAGACGAGCACCTGGTCGCGTCCACCGAGGTCGAAGCCCTCGGCGTCGGCGGCTGAGAAGACCACCTTCTCCAGCGGCTCCACCCCCTCAGGCAGATGGTCGGCGACCTCGCGAACCGTCTCCCCCAGCCCCTTCGGGTACTGCTCGGTCGCGATCACCGGGATGCCGATCGCCTCGGCGCCCTGGATCAGGGTCGCGGTCGCCTTGGCGATCCGCTCGAAGTCCGGGATCGCCCTGCGGAACCCCTCCTGCACGTCGACGACCACCAGGGCGGTGCGGTCGCGGTCGAGCTTGCCGTTCAAGAGGCCACCCCGAGCGCGAAGCTCCGCTGGCGGAAGGCCACCCGGCCGGCGGCAAGCGTCATCAGCACGCGGCCGGTCAACTCCCGGCCGCCGAAGCAGTTGTTGTACGAGCGGCTCTCGTAGCCGTCCTCGCCGACGGTCCACGTGAGCTCGGGATCGATCAGGGCGACGTTCGCGACCGCCCCTGCCTCGAGGCGAGGGGCCTCGATCCCGAAGGGCTCGCCGCCACAGGTCATCCGCTCGACCAGCAGCTCGAGGGAGATGACTCCGGGAAGCACCAGGTCGGTGTAGAGCGCGGCGAAGGCCGTCTCCAGGCCGGTCACGCCCATGGCGGCCTCCTCAAAGGGGACCTCCTTCTCCTCCGACGCGTGCGGCGCGTGGTCGGTTGCGACGCAGTCGATCGTGCCGTCGCGAAGCCCGTCGATCAGCGCCTGGCGGTCGTCCTCGGTGCGGAGCGGCGGGTTCATCTTGAAGCGAGCATCGAGGCCGCGGACCGCCTCGTCGGTGAGCGTGAGGTGGTGGGGGCTCGCCTCGCAGGTGACCTGCACGCCGGCCTCCTTGGCGCGCGCGATCTCCTCCACCGAGGCCCGCGCCGAGAGGTGCTGCACGTGGATCCGCGCCCCCTCATATAGAGCGAGCGAGCAGTTGCGGGCGATCATGGTCGACTCGGAGACGGCCGGCACGCCCGCCATGCCGAGCACTGCCGAGACCTCGCCCTCGTTCATCACCCCGCCGGCGGAGAGATCCGGGTCCTCCTCGTGGAGCGCGACTACGCCACCGGCCAGGCGCTGGTACTGGAGCGCGCGACGCAGCACCCGGGCGTTGGCGATCGGCAGGCCGTCATCGGAGAACCCGATCGCGCCGGTCTCTGCGAGCTCGGCCATCTCGGTCAGCTCCCTGCCCTCCATGCCCCGGGTGACGTTGGCGACGAAGCCCACCGGGATCGACGCCTCGCGCAGAGCGCGATCGCGGACGGAGCCGAGCACCGCGGCGGAATCGATCGGCGGTGAGGTGTTGGCCATCGCGATCACGGCGCAATAGCCGCCGGCGGCCGCGGAGCGAGTGCCGGTCTCGAGGTCCTCCTTGTGCTCCTGCCCGGGGACCCGGAAGTGGACGTGCGGGTCGACGAAGGCCGGCAGCGCCAGCAGGCCGTCGCCCTCGACCACCTCCGCTCCCTCGATTGAGGGGGCGGCGCCGGGCTCGGCGATCTCGGCGATCTCCCCATCGCGCACAACGAGGTCGCGGGCGCCATCGAGCCCGGTCCGCGGGTCGAGCAGCCTGGCGCCCTTGACGATGAGGCTCGCGCCCTCGCCGGGCCTCGAGACCAGCTTCGGGGCCTCCGCCCCACCCTCGGCGCCGTTCTCAGTGACGTTCACGCCGGCTGTCCGATCGTCGGGGTGTCGGCGGGCGCGGGACCCTGATCGGGCCGTGCCCGGTCGCTCCCGGCCAGGAGCTCGTAGAGGATCGCCATGCGGACCACCAAACCGCTCTCGACCTGAGCCGTCATCAGCGACTGCGGCGAGTCGATCACCTCCGGCGAGAGCTCGACGCCGCGATTGACCGGCCCGGGGTGCATGAGCAGCTGGCGTGGGCCGAGCCGGCGGGAGTCGATCTGGTAGCGGCTGGCGTATTCGCGCAGCGAGGGAACAAAGCTCTCGCTCATCCGCTCGCGCTGCATGCGCAGGGCGTAGACGACGTCCGCCTCGCCGAGGCCGCCAAGGTCATATGCGACGTCGCAGCCGAGCGACTCGATCCCACGCGGAATCAGCGTCGGCGGGCCGCAGAGGGTCACCTGCGCGCCCATCTTCTGGAAGGCGAGCAGGCAGGACCGAGCGACCCGGCTGTGCAGGACGTCGCCGACGATCCAGATCTTCGTCCCCTCCAGCGTGTCGAGCCGCTGGCGAAGGGTGAAGACATCGAGCAGGGCCTGCGTCGGGTGCTCGTGCTTGCCATCGCCGGCGTTGATGACCGACGCCTCCGTCCAGCGGGCGACCAGGCCGGCGGCGCCGGCGTGCGGCGAGCGGATCACGATCGCGGCGGGGTCGTAGGCGGAGAGCGTCGCGACCGTGTCCTTCAGGGACTCCCCCTTGTCGACTGAGGAACCAGCCGACTTGACACTCACCACATCTGCCGAGAGGCGCTTCGCCGCGAGCTCGAACGAGGAGAGCGTGCGGGTGCTCGCCTCGTAGAAGAGGTTGACGATGGTCCGGCCCCGAAGGGTCGGGACCTTCTTGATGTCGCGACGGCCGACCTCGGCGAAACTCTGCGCGCGCTCGAGGATGCGGTCCATCTCCTCGCGCGAGAGCTCCTCCACCCCGAGCAGGTGCTTCATGTCTCCTCCTTGATGACCGCTGCGTCCGCGGGCGTGATCGCGACCTCATCTGAACCGTCCGTCTCCTCGAGCCGTACGTTCACCCGTTCGCCGGGAGCCGTCGGCAGGTTCTTGCCGACGTAATCAGGCCGGATCGGCAGCTCGCGGTGGCCGCGATCCGCGAGTACCGCCAGCTGCACCCGGGCCGGACGGCCGTAGTCGAAGAGGGCGTCGATCGCGGCGCGGACGGTGCGGCCCGTGTAGAGCACGTCATCGACCAGGACGATGGTCCGCCCGGCGAGATCGAAGTCGAGGTGC
The DNA here is from genome assembly GCA_963743575.1 of uncultured Solirubrobacterales bacterium. GTDB lineage: Bacteria > Actinomycetota > Thermoleophilia > Solirubrobacterales > 70-9 > DASUPK01. Next base: position 403,539 of record CAVUQC010000002.1, read on the forward strand.
GAGTCGTGGACGACCGGGGCGTCGCGAGGCTCGCGCCGCTCGATGTCGTCGCGATAGAAGGAGATGTCGAGGTCGCCGAGCGGCACCTCCATGCCGGAGAGCTCGCCCACCAGGGCGTGGAGGCGGCGGCAGATGACGGCGCCGCGCGTGTGGATTCCGACCAGCGCCAAGCGGTCCGAGTCCTCATTCTTCTCGACGATCTCGTGGGCGATACGGACAAGCGTCCGCCGCAGATCGTCGTGATCGAGCACGACCTTCTCGTCGTTCACTGCCTTGCTCCTTCCCGGCCTCACGGGACCGTGGTTAAAGGGGCTTGCGCGGGCCAGCGTAGCAGCGGGGTGCGACGATTCCGGCCCGGAAGCCGCAGGTTGCGGCGGTTAGTCGCCGGCCGGCGCAGGTTCCGGCCGCGGCTCGGGGTGCTGCTTCGCCCCTTCCTTGACCAGCTCGGGATCCCGCCGCTCCGGGAAGGGGATCTCGACCAGGTCGAAGTCCCTCGGCGCCACCGTGTTCGGGAAGGCCGCGCGCGCCTCCTCGAGCACCGCCGAGACGTTGTAGCGGGACGAGACGTGGACGATTGCCAGCATGTGCACCTCGGCGTCGGCCGCGAGCTGTGCGGCATCGCGCGCCGTCGAGTGACCGGTGTCCGCAGCCCGCGCAGCCTCCTCCACGGCGAACGTCCCGTCATGGATCAGCAGCTGGGCGGCGTGCGCAGCGATGCGGGTCATCTCGCACGGGGCTGTGTCGCCGGTGATCACGATTTTCCGGCCCGGTCGGGCCTCTCCGAGCACCTGATCCGGGCGCACCTGCGAGCCGTCGACCGAGATGGTCTCCCCGCGCTGCAGCCGGCCAAAGTCGTGGTCGTCCCTGATGCCCAGCCCGCGTGCCGCATCGACGTCGAAGCGACCCGGCCGCTCCGGCTCAACGTACGCGTAGCCGAGGGCCTTCATCCGGTGCTCGACCGCAAATGCGCGCATCTCGAAGCCCTCGTGCTCGATCCCATCCCCCGGCTCGAGCTCGACGAGCTCGACCTCGTAGCGGAGCCGGCCGAAGATCCGCCGCAGCGCCTCGAACAGGTCGCGAAGACCAGGCGGGCCGACGATCCGAAGCGGCGCCTGCCGCTCCATCAGGTCGTAGGTCTTCAGCAGGCCGGGCAGCCCAAGGTAGTGGTCGGCATGGAAGTGCGTGATGTAGATGTCGTCGACCTGGACCAGCCCTGTCGAGGCGATCATCTGCCGCTGGGCACCCTCCCCCGCGTCCACCAGGACGCGGCTCCCGCCGGCGCGGATCAGCACGCAGGCGGTGGCCCTCCGCGCCGAGGGCACGGAGCCGCCGGTGCCGAGGAAGACAACCGAGAGGTCCACGGGCCTAGCCTAGACTTGGCCGCCCGCGCCCGTAGCTCAGCTGGATAGAGCGCTCCCCTCCGGAGGGAGAGGCCGCAGGTTCGAATCCTGCCGGGCGCGCTGAGCGCTCCTCAGACGAGGCAGGTGTTGGTCACGTGCAGCTCGACGTGAGTGAAGCGGTGGCGTCGGACCTGGATGCGCTGGGTCTCGCCCGTGAGGCAAGGGACGATGACGGCTGGCCCATGCGCGCCCGACAGCGGACACACGGTCTGCGGCATCGGCTTGCAGGTGGGCGGCGGCGACGGCGGCACTGAGCTGACGTCGTAGAGGCCGGGCTTCACGCGGATCTTGAAGTGGCCGTCGGTCGTCGCCTGGCTCGCGACCTGGCGGCCGTCCTTCGGGCGGGAGACCGTGATCGTCAGGGGTCCCGCATAAGGCGGCTCAGGCTGGGGCGGCTCGGAGCACGCTCCCGGACACGTCGCGTTCAGCACGACGCCCTTCACCCCGGCGGCCGGGTGGTGGTGCTTCTTCGCCTGTGCGGGCCCCACGGGAAGGGCGACTACGCCCAGCACAGCGAGAGCTGTCAGCAGACGGCGCACGGTCTCCATCTACCCCCGGAAACCGAACCGAATCGCGCGGGGTCAGCCGCCGGCGACCGCTGGGAGGATCGTGACCTCGTCGCCATCGTTGACGGCGGTGTCCAGTCCGTCCTGGAAGCGGATGTCCTCGCCGGAGACGTAGACGTTGACGAAGCGCCGCAGGTCGCCATCCTGGGTGATCCGCTCGCGCAGCCCGTCGTGCTGGTCGAAGACGGCGTCGAGCGCCTCGCCGACGGTCGTCCCCTCCACCTCGATCTCCCCGTCGCCGCCGGTGGCGGCGCGGAGCTGAGCCGGGATCTTCACGGTGATGCTCATCGGGCCGAGATCTTATTCATCGGTCGGGCCTGGCTGCGTTCCTAGGCCGAGGCCCCCACTCCCTCGAACTCCTCGTGGAAGGCGTCCAGGGTGGGATCGATCTCGTGCATCCGGAACGACTCGCGGGCGGCGTCGAGCGTCTTCAGGCCCTCGCCGGTGATGTAGGCGACGACGCGCTCGTCGGAGCCGATCACGCCCTCCTCGGCGAGCTTGGTGAGGACGCCGATCGTGACGCCCCCGGCCGTCTCGGTGAAGACGCCGGTCGTCTCGGCGAGCAGCTTGATGCCGGCGCGGATCTCGTCGTCGCCGACCGACTTGATCTGCCCGCCGGTCTGCCTGGCGAGCTCGAGGGCGTAGGGCCCGTCCGCCGGATCGCCGATCGCGAGGCTCTTCGCAATCGTGTCGGGCGTGCGCTCGGGCTTGCAGACATCCCAGCCCTCGGCGAACGCGGTGGCGACGGGCGAGCAGCCGTCAGGCTGGGCGCCGCAGAAGGTGGGCAGCTCTCCCTCGACCAGGCCGACCTCGCGCCACTCGCGGATGCCCTTGGCGAGCTTCGTGAACAGGGATCCCGAGGCGATCGGCGCCACGATGCGCTCCGGCAGGCTCCAGCCGAGCTGCTCGATCGTCTCGAAGGCGAGGGTCTTCGACCCCTCGGAGTAGTAGGGCCGCAGGTTGACGTTGACGAAGGCCCACGGGTGTGTCTGGCTGAGCTCGGTGCAGAGCCGGTTGACGTCGTCGTAGGTGCCGCGGATCCCGACCAGATTGGTGCCGTAGATGCCGGTCGCGAGCAGCTTCTGCTCCTCGAGGTCGGCGGGGACGAAGACGTAGGAATCGAGTCCCGCCGCGGCCGCGTGGGCGGCGACGGCGTTGGCGAGGTTCCCGGTCGACGCACAGGCAACCGTCTCGAAACCCAGCTCCTTGGCCTTGGCGACGGCCACCGCGACGACTCGATCCTTGAAGGAGTGAGTGGGATTCGCGGCATCGTTCTTGATCCAGAGCTCGCCCAGCCCGAGCCGCTCCGCCAGGCGGTCGGCTCGGATCAGCGGCGTCAGGCCCGGCTCGAGCGGATCGCCCGGCCGCCCCGCGAAGGGCAGGAAGTCCGAATAGCGCCAGATGCCCCGCGAGCCGGCCTGGATCTTCCGGCGCGCCTCCCCGGCATCCAGATCCGAGAAGTCATAGGAGACCTCGAGCGGCCCGAAGCACTGCTCGCAGACGAAGCTGGCCTCGAGCGGATAGGACTCTCCGCATTCCTTGCATTTGAGTGATTCGACTGCCATTTGGCTCCTCTACGAAAAAGACCTCCGCCGGGATCGATGTGGGCGGAGGTTCGGGAGGAACTCTCTCCCCACATCTTCCAGGCTCTCTGACTTCACCTGCTGGAGTTGGCACCTTCCTCGGACCTAGATCCGAGGGGGTTGCCGGGGTTTCTTCGGGCCAGTCCCTCCACCCCTCTTGATGTGGTGCGTATGTGACGGGGAATATAGCAACGCCGTAATTCCGCATTTGCAGGTGCGATTCGGGCATCACCCTGCGCCGCACCTCGCGCCTCGCAGTACAGTGGATTAACCATGGAAGTCGAAGCGACGAACACACTGGGGCCGGAAGATGCCGAACCTCCCTCGCCCCAGACTGCGCAGAACCCGCGCCGGCGAGCTCGTCGCGCCGCTTCCGCCTGAGCCGCAGACTCCGAACGTCGAGGAGATCGCGGCCGAGGGCCTGCGCTGGATCAAGATCGACCAGCCCGGAGCGCTCGAGCAGGCCTGGCTGGAGGAGAACTTCGACTTCCACGCCCTCGACTACGAGGACGTCCTCTCCCGCAACCAGCGGCCGAAGATCGACGTCTACGACGACTATCTCTTCATCGTCCTGCAGTTCCCGATCTTCGATCGCTCCGCTCGGCGCCTGGGCGCCGGAGAGCTCGACCTCTTCGTCGGCGCGGACTTCCTGATCACGATCCCCAACCAGCCGCTGCAGCCCGTGGAGTACCTGTTCGAGCGCTGCCGCCAGAAGGAGGAGGTCCGCGACCAGCTCTTCTCACGCGGCTCCGGATATCTGCTCTACCGCCTCGTCGACGACGGCTTCGATTACTGCTTCCCGATGCTGCGCAAGATCGGCAACAAGCTCGACGTGCTCGAGGGCGAGATCTTCGAGGGCCACGCCTCCCAGGAGATCGTGCGCGACATCTCCAACGTGAAGCAGGAGATCATCAACTTCCGAACCGTGATCCGCCCGCAGCGCCCGGTGCTGCGCGACCTGGAGAAGGTGAAGCAGCGCTACCTGGCGCCCGACATGGACCTCGAGATCTACTTCGACGACATCGTCGATGCGCACGAGCGCATCTGGGACATGCTCGAGGGCTACAAGGAGGTGGTAGAGGGACTCGAGGAGACCAACGAATCGGTGATCTCGCACCGGCTCAACGACATCCTGCGGGTGCTCACCTCCATCAGCGTCATCGTGCTCCCGCTCACGCTGCTCGCCAGCATCTGGGGCATGAACGTGAAGGTCCCCGGGGAGGGCAACCTCACCGACTTCTACGTGATCGCCGGCGTCATGGTCTTCCTGCTGATCGTGATGGTGGTCTTCTTCCGCAAGCGCGGCTGGCTGTAGCTACATACGATCCCGACTGTGGCCGAACAGCGGATCTGGGCGCCCTGGCGCCTCGCCTACGTGAAGGACGCTTCCAAGGACAACTCCGACGCGTGTGTCTTCTGCGCAGCCCTTGAGGCCGGCGACGACGAGGCGAACCTGATCGTCCACCGGGGCGAGAGCTCCTTCGTGATCCTCAACAAGTTCCCGTACACCAATGGCCACCTGATGGTGGCGCCCTACGAGCACGTCGCCGCCCTTCAGGAGCTCGATGCCGACACGATCGCGGAGATGATGTCCTTCGCTCAGCGCGGGATGAATGCGCTGGAGGCGGGCTACTCCCCGCACGGCTACAACGTCGGCTTCAACCAGGGTCGCGTGGCAGGCGCCGGAGTCGAACACCACATCCACATGCACGTCGTTCCCCGCTGGGGCGGCGACACCAACTTCATGCCGGTGCTCGGCGACACCCGGGTGATGAACCAGACCCTCGAGGACAGCTACGTGACGGTGCGGAAGGCGTTCGGCGACTGATGGCCATCACCGCTCCCCCGCCCGGGATCTTCAAGGCATATGACATCCGCGGCATCTACGGCGAGGAGCTGGATGCCGAGACCGCCCATCTGATCGGGCGCGCATTCGCGCGCGTCCTCGCGAAGCTGCGCGGCAAGGAACCTTGGGAGCTCCGGGTGGGGCTCGGCCACGACATGCGCCTGACCGGGCCCGAGATGGCGGCCGGGGTGCGCCAGGGGCTCGTGGAGGAGGGCGTGACGGTCATCGACGCCGGGCAGATCGCCACAGAGATGAGCTATTTCCTCGTAGGGTCGCGCGACCTCGACGGCGGCGCAATGGTCACGGCCTCGCACAACCCGAAGAAGTACACAGGGGTCAAGCTGATGCGCGAGGGCGCCCTGGCCCTGTCGGGCGACGCCGGCATCCAGGACGTCCGTGCGGAGATCGAGGCCGGACTGCCCGATTCGCCCGGTGGCGGCTCCGTTGAAGAGGTCGATGTCTACCCCGACTTCCACGAGCACATGATCTCCGTCATCGACCCGGCCGCGATCGGCCCTCTGCGGGTCCTGGCGGATGGCAGCGATGGCATGGCCGGCCCGATGGTGGGCCCGCTGCTGGAGCAACTGAACATCGAGCTCACCACCAGCCGCTGGGAGCCCAACGGCGACTTCCCCGAGGCGGGGCCGAATCCGTTCCTGGAGGAGAACCGCCGCATGCTGGTCGAGCAGGTGAAGCACGGAGGCTTCGATCTGGCGATCGCCTGGGATGGCGACGCCGACCGCTGCTTCTTCATCGATGGTGAGGGCACCTTCTGCGACGGCGACTTCGTCTGCGCCCTGCTGGCCCGGGCGGCGCTCGCCAAGGAGCCCGGCTCGACCATCCTCTACGACCCCCGCTCCAGCCGCGCGGTTCCCGACACCGTCGCGGCGGCCGGCGGGAAATCTGACCTGAGCCGGGTCGGGCACGCCTTCTTCAAGATCCGGATGCGGGAGACCGGCGCTGCGTTCGGCGGCGAAGTGTCGGGGCACTACTACTTCCGCCACTTCTATTGCGCGGACTCGGGGACGATGCCCGCCCTGCTGATGCTGGAGCTCGTGTCCAGGGAGGGTCGGTCGCTGACGGACCTGATGGACGAGTTCCGCTCCAAGTACTTCATCTCGGGCGAGATCAACTCGGAGGTCGCCGACCAGGAGGGCAAGATGCGCGAGATCGAGGAGCGCTACTCCGATGGAGAGGTCGGGCACCTCGACGGTGTGTCGGTTGACTACCCGGACTGGCACTTCAACGTGCGGCCCTCCAACACCGAGCCGCTTCTTCGCCTCAACCTCGAGTCGCTCACCTCCCCCGAGCACATGGCGGAGAAGCGCGACGAGGTGCTGGGCCTGATCCGGTCGTGACGGAGGAGACGCCCGTCGAGGTGTGGCAGCGGATCACCGACGCCGGGATCCGCGTCCTCCGGATTCCGACCCCCTTCCAGGTCGGGCGGGTCAACACCTACCTGCTCGAGGGCGGGCCACTCACCCTGGTGGACTCGGGACCCAACTCCGGCAAGGCGCTGGACGAGCTCGAACGCCAGCTCGAGGCGCTCGGCCACCGGATCGAGGACATCGAGCTGGTGATCATCACCCACCAGCACATCGACCACCTCGGACTGGTCGACATCGTGGCCAAACGCTCTGGCGCCGAGGTGGCGGCCCTCGATCTGCTCGTCCCCTTCGTCGCGAACTTCGGTGACGACGCCGAGCGCGACGACGAGGAGGCCGCCGCGCTGATGCTGAGGCACGGAATCTCGGAGGAGGTGGTCACCGCATTGCGCCAGGTGACCGGCAGCTTCCGGGCCTGGGGCTCCAAGACTGAGGTGACGAGGCCGCTTCACGACGGCGAGCTGCTCGAGCTCGGCGACCGCCGGCTCGAGGTTCAGCACCGGCCGGGGCACAGCCCTTCGGACACCGTCTTCTGGGATGAGCAGCGGGGGATCCTGCTCGCCGCCGACCACCTGATCAAGCACATCTCCTCGAACCCGTTGATCTCCCGGCCGCTCGACGGTTCGTCGGAGCGGACCCAGGCCCTCGTCACCTACCTCGAGTCTCTGAAGACGACGCGGGAGCTACCGGCGGAGATCGTCCTCTCCGGTCACGGCGAGCCGATCACGGATCACGTCGCCCTGATCGACAAGCGCTTCGCGATGCACCAGCGCCGAGCCGAAAAGCTCTACGGCCTGATCGCAGAGGAACCGCGCACCGGCCACGAGCTCGCCCAGGCGATCTGGGGAGACGTGGCCGTCACGCAGGCGTTCCTCACCCTCTCGGAGGTGATCGGCCACGTCGATCTGCTGGTGAACGCCGGCCATGTCCGCGAGGTCGACGACCGCACGGTGATCCGCTACGAGGCGACTTCCGACCTCCCCGCGGACGAGCTCGGAGACCTGATCCCGGGCGGTAACCCGCTGGCCGCCAGGGGTTAGGAGCTAGGCGTGGCCTCGATCGCTCCCGCCCACACAGACCCCACTTCCTCGACCGCTGCCGTCCCGCTCGAGCCCGGCGCGGAGAAGAAGCGGATGCTGATCATCGTGAACCCGTACGCGACCACGGTGTCGGATCGGCTCAAGAACCTGGTCGTCTACGCGCTTCAGGCGCGCTACGACGTCGAGGCCGTCGACACGGAGGCCTCCGAGCACGCGATCGAGATCGGCCGGGAGGCGCAGCACGGCGGATACGACATCGTGGTGGCGTTCGGCGGGGACGGCACCCTCAACGAGGTCGCCAACGGGCTGGCGGGCACCAACGTCCCCGTCTCGGTTCTCCCGGGCGGCTCAACGAACGTCGTCGCCCGCACGCTGGGCATCCCGAACGACGTGGTCGATGCGACCGAGCACTTGATCGGCCTGGCGGACGACTTCCACCCGCGCAAGATCGACCTCGGCCGCTGCAACGGCCGCCACTTCGTCTTCGCGTGCGGCGTCGGCCTCGACGCGACCGTGGTGAAGCGGGTTGATGCCCACCCGCGGCTCAAGGCCCGCGCGCGCCAGTGGTACTACACGTGGGCGGCGATCTCCGGCTTCTACCGGCACTACCTGCGGAACCCTGTTCGATTGGAGCTGGAGATTGGTGGCGAGCGGCATGAGGGCGTCACCGCCATCGCCCAGAACTCCGACCCGTTCACCTACTTCGCCAGGGTCCCAATCCGAATCTGCGAGGACATCGGCCTCGACGATGGGACGCTCTCAATGGCGCTCCTCCAGCGGGCGAAGCAGCGCGACATGCTCCCGATCGCAACCCGCGTGCTCAGCCAGAGCCTGCACGCCTCGAAGCATCGCCAGATCGAAGAGTTCGACGACGTCGGGGAGGCTCTGGTCCGGTCCGTCTCCATGGACGCGGACGGGCAGCCACGCCCATTCCCGGTGCAGGTCGACGGCGACTACATCGGTGAGCACACAGAACTCGCGTTCGGGGTGGACCCCGGAGCTTTGGCGATCGTTTCCTGAGGGAGGGCTTCGCCATATAGCCGCGGCCACAAGCGGCCGCCCCACGTAAGTCGCTACGGCCTTCGGCCTCCGCTCCAAAGTGGAGCGGCCTGGTGGCCGCTACTTGTGCTTCGCCGTGAAGTTGACCTTGCTCTTGCCCTCTGAGCAGAGGTCCTGCGCTGCGAAGTGGTAGAGGGCATAGCCCTGAACCTCGTTCGAGCTCACGAACCGGCCGTGGATCTTGTCGATTTTGTTGCCGAAGAAGGTGTGCGTGAGCGTGAAGGTGCGGTTGCGCCCGAGCTTCGTGCTCGAGGTGCCGTCCAGGGTGAAGACGGGAGTGGAGATGCAGCTGTCCCGCGCCACCGACGGCTCAACGGTGATGGTGACCTTCCCCTTCTTCGCCGTGAAGGAGAGCTTTCGGAAGGCCGTCGCGATCGCCTGTTGGGTGGTCTTGCCGTTGTATTGACCCGTCTTGACCGGGGTTCCGGCGCCAGCCGAGACCGTCCACTGGACGACCACGATGAGCAGCGCCAGCGGGACGACGACGGCTGTCCTGCGAAGTGTCTTGGCTACCTTCAACGTTCCTCTCCTCCCCGGTCCGCTCTGACAGTATCGCGGACCTGGCCACCCGGGACCCTAACTGCCGCTTCTGTCAGATCGTTGCGGGCGACGAGCCCGGGCACCTCGTCTTCGAGGACGACCGGACGATCGCCTTCCTCGACAACAGGCCTCTGTTTCCCGGCCACTCGCTGCTCGTACCGCGAGACCACTACGAGACGCTCTCCGATCTGCCCGACGACCTGGTCGGCCCCCTCTTCGCCAATGCCCGTCTGCTCTCAGTGGCGGTGCCCAAGGCGATGCGCAAGCCCGGCTCCTTCGTAGCCCTCAACAACGTCGTCAGCCAGAGCGTCCCGCACCTCCACGTCCACGTGGTCCCCCGCAAGCCCAAGGACGGGCTGCGCGGGTTCTTCTGGCCGCGCACGAAGTACGACTCCGAGGCGGAGATGAAGAAGGTCGCCGAGCGTGTGCGAAAGGCCGCCGGAGGGAGCTAGCCGAGCTTCGCCTTGCTCGTGGCGGGCGAGCCGAACGGGATGTCGGCTGTGACCGTCACCTTGGCGGTTTTCTTTCCCTGCAGCTTGCTCTTCCCGGCCTTGCTCAGCTTGATCACTGGGGCGCTGAAGCCCTGGGCGAGATTGACGGTCTTCTTGCCGATCGTCGCCTTTCCCAGCTTGGCCGTGAGGGCGACGCCCTCGATGGCTGTGGTCGGCGTCATGTTCAGCTTGAGCCCCTTTTTGATCGTCTGGGCCACGCTCCGGCGCGTCACCTTGAGAGACGACGATGGTCGGGCCTGCGGCGTCCCATTGGAGGTGACGTGGAGGGTCGCCTGCATCGTGGTCGGATGGATCGTGCAGTAGAAGGTGTAGTCGCCCGCGCTCAGGTACTGGGTGCCCTGGACGCCGGCGGTCCCGCCGGTGATCGTCGGGCTGCGGAAGAGCGCCTGGCCATCCGGACCGTTCTTGAGCGCGGTCGCGTTGTGCTGGTCGCCGGTGTCCTGAAGCTGGACGACCTCGCCCTGGTCGGTCGTGTAGGTGGCAGCTGAGAAGGTGCTGTCGGGCTGCGCGACGATCGTGTCGGAGGCGGCGAACGCCAGCCCTCCAGCGAAAAGGACTCCTGCGCCCACCACGGCGAGCCCGAACAGCAGGCGTCGACGGTTGCCTAGTTGCTTTGACTGTTCCCTGCGTCGCGACACTCTTTCCCTCCTACGTCCCACCATCCCTGGCGGATTGACTTTCAGTCAGAGATTATTGGAACACTCAACCGGTCGGAGTGACTCGGTATGCGTCGAAAACTCCGTCGACGTTCCGCAACCGGGAGATGCACTGCTTGAGCTGCTCGGTGTCACCGACTTCGAGCACGAAGCGGTTCTTCACCATCGGGTGCTTGGTCGCGCATCGCGCCTCCAGGATGTTCAGGCCCGCCTCCGCGAAGGTGCGCGATAGGTCTTCGAGGAGGCGCGTTCGGTCCCAGGCATCGACCTGGAGTTCGACCCGGTAGGTGGACTCGTTGTCGCCGTCCCAGCTCACCTCGGTGAAGCGCTCCGGAGCTTTCTTGAGGGCGGCGACGTTGCGGCAGTCCGCGCGGTGAACGGTGATCCCGCGGCCGAGCGAGACGTAGCCGACGATGTCGTCGCCTGGGACCGGGCGGCAGCACTTGGCGAGGCGCACCGCCACGTCGTCGATGCCCTTCACCTTGATCCCGAAGCTGGTGGCCTCGCGGGTTCGCCTGCGGGCCTCGTCGGTGCCCTTGATCAGGCCCTCGGCCGGCTCCTCCTCGACGGCCTCGCCGCGCTTCAGGCGCTGCATCACCTTGTTCGTGACGACCTTGGTGGAGATCTTCGACTGGCCGAGCGCGATGTAGAACTCGTCCGCCTTGCGGAAGCCCATCTCGCGGATCACGTCCACCAGGAGCGGCGAACCGGCCAGCTTCGGATAGGGCAAGCCCTGCTTCTTGAAGGCCTGGGCCAGGTCGTCGCGACCCTTGTGCTCTGCGTCCTCGCGCCCTTCGCGCTGGAACCAGGCCCGGATCTTGTTGCGGGCGCGGCTCGTGCGGACGAGCTTGAGCCAGTCGCGGGAGGGGCCGCGACCCTGCTTGGCGGTCAGGACCTCGACGATGTCGCCGCTGCGCAGCAGGTAGTGCAGCGGGACGATCTTGCCGTTCACCTTGGCGCCGACGCAGTGGTGGCCCACGTCGGTGTGGATCGAGTAGGCGAAGTCGAGCGGCGTGGATCCGGCAGCCAGGTTCTTCACCTCGCCCTTCGGGGTGAAGACGAAGACCTCGTCCTCGAAGAGATCGACCTTGAGGGCCTCGAGGAACGCCTGGGGCCCCTGGTTCTGCTCGTTCTCGAGCAGCTGGCGGAGCCAGGTCATCTTCTGCTTCGAATCCGGGTCGGCGCCGCCCTCCTTGTAGATGACGTGGGCGGCGATGCCGTACTCCGCGAGCTCGTGCATCCCGGGGGTCCGGATCTGGATCTCGAGCGGCCGGCCCTCCGGCCCGATCACGGTGGTGTGCAGGGCCTGGTAGGCGTTGGCCTTCGGCATCGCGACGAAGTCCTTGAAGCGGCCGGGCAGCGGCTTCCAGAGCGAGTGGACGATGCCGATCGCGCCGTAACAGTCCTTCACCGAGCCGACCAGGACGCGCATCGCGGTCAGGTCGAAGATCTCGTTGAACTCGCGGCCCTTGCGGGTCATCTTCGTGTAGATCGAATAGAAGTGCTTGGCGCGGCCTGAGATCTCGGCGTCGATGCCGACGTCGGCCAGCTCCGTGGCCAGGAACTCCCCGGCCTCCTCCACGTAGCGCTCCCGCTCGGCGCGCTGCTGGGCGACCAGCTCCTTGATCTCGTCGTACTTGCGCGGGTGCAGGGTCGCGAACGAGAGGTCCTCGAGCTCCCACTTGATCGCGTGGATCCCCAGCCTGTGGGCCAGCGGGGCGAAGATCTCGAGCGTCTCGCGCGCCTTCTCCTGCTGCTTCTGCTTCGGCAGCGCGCCGATCGTGCGCATGTTGTGGAGGCGGTCGGCCAACTTGATCAGGATCACCCTGACGTCGGTGGCCATCGCCACCATCATCTTGCGGTAGTTCTCGGCCTGCCTCTCATCGCGGCTCTTGAAGGTGATCTCGGTGAGCTTGGTGACGCCGTCGACCAGCTGAGCGATCTCATCGCCGAAGTCGGCTCGGACCTGGTCGAGGCTGGCGCTCGTGTCCTCCACCGTGTCATGCAGCAGGGCCGCACAGAGCGTTGCGGTATCCAGGCGCAGTCCGGCGCAGATGCGGGCAACACCGAGCGGATGGGTGATGAAGTCCTCACCCGACTTTCGCTCCTGGCCAGCGTGGCGCTCGCAGGCAAAGGCGAAGGCGCGCTCGATCTCCTGGCGGTCGATGGTCTCCGTGGCATCCGAGGCGTGCTCCTCGACGACGGCGAAGAGGTCGCCGAGCAGCGCGCGTTGGTCAGCGGTCAGCTCACGGGTGATCGAGTCCGCGCGCGGCGCGCCCGAGTGCTCGTCGACCTCGCCGACGCGGGTGTGGCCGCGCCGATCGGTGTCGCGCACGGCACCGTCAGCGGCGACAGCGTCGCCGTTTTCCGTGCTCGTTACGCCTGTGCTCTTGCTTGCAGGAATCGGATGGCCTCCTGGTGTCTGGCGACGCAGGCCCCGTAGGCCCGAGATCGCCCCAGATCGGTCCTCTCCGAGGATAAAACCCTCAGGGCGGGGGCGGCGGAATCGGCCGTCCACTCGCACAATCCGAGCTCGCAGAGAACCCGCACGGAGCGGGCGGCGGTCTCGGGGGTTCGGGGGTACTCGCTGCCGCCCGCCAGCGCGGCGCGGAGCTCGGTTCCCTCTGCCTCGCCCCCGACGTCCGTGAGCGCGCGCCAGATTTCGGCGATCGACGCGCGCAGATCCCACTCGCGGCCGAGCAGGCGCTCGGTCAGCTGGAGCTCCGACGGGCCGTAGGCGAGGTGGAGGTAGCCGTGCTCCTCCGCGTCCGCCCAGGCCAGACCCTCCACCGCTTCACTCGGCGCAGGATCGATCGCCACGATGTGGCGAAAGGGCCGGGGCGCGTCTGGCCTCAGAGCGAGGACCGTCCAATCGACCAGTACGAGGGTGGCCCCGTCCGGGGTACGCAGGGCCGCATCGATCGATTCGAAGCCGCAGCGGCAGCAGGCCATCCTCGGGAGGGATGCCCCGAAGCGGCGCGGATCTGCGGCGGCGGAGGCGAGCTGCGCCCGCCGGGCTGCGTCGGCGCAGATCGCAAGGACGGGCTGGCCGCTCGAGATCAGCTCGGCGAGGGAGGCGACCGCCGCGCCTCCGCGGCGGTCGACACGCTCGCGGCGGGGACCATCGGGGGCGCGGACGTCGAGCAGGGCGCCTGGGGGGCCTGCGCCGATCCGCTCGAGCTCGTGCTCGAATCTCTCCCACCATTCCGCGTCGGGGCTCGGGCAGCCGTCGCCACACGGACGAGTCTTCGGGACATCGTCACTGCCGCCGAGCGGGTAGAGCTCGCGGACGACCACCCGCGGCTGCTCCGCTCCGTTCCAGCGGTCGACCTCGAGCTCGACCGAGAGGTCCATGGCCTGATCCTCGCGGCGCGAGATCTCGCCGTTCATGCCGAAGGCCACGCCCGCGGCTCGGCCGGCGCCGCTCTCGAGCTGAAAGCGCGAGTGCTTGCCCTCCTGGCCGAGTGGACGGACCTCGCGGAGACGTCCGGAGGGGACCAGGAGGCGAGGGCCGGGGTTTCCCATGCCGAATGGGCCGAGAGTCTCCAGCTGCCGCGCCAAGTCCATGCCGATTCCTTCCCGGCCAACGCCCACCAGGGCGTCGAGGCGCTCGGTGCGAACCAGGTCCTCGGGGTCGATCTGGGAGGCGGCGTGCTCGATGAAGGCTTCGCGGAAGTCATCGAGACGGTCGCTCTCGAGCTCCAGGCCGGCGGCGGCGCGATGACCCCCGTATCGGGTGAGGTACTCCGAGGTGGCGTCGAGGGCGGCGACCAGATCGAATCCGGGGATGCTGCGCGCGGACCCCTTTGCCGTGCCGTTCTCGATTGAGAGCAGGACGGTGGGTCGGAAGTGCCGCTCGACCAGGCGCGAGGCCGCGATGCCGACGACGCCGGGATGCCACCCCTCGCCCGCCAGGACGAGGGCCGGCGCCTCCTTCAGCGAGTCCGGGAGCTCCGAGCGGGCGCGCTGCGCCCCCTCCACCACCTTCTGCTCTGCCGAGCGGCGTTCGGCGTTGGCGCGATCGAGCTCGGCGGCGATCGCGGCGGCGCGGTCGGGATCGTCGGTGAGCATCAGCTCCACTCCGGCGTCGGCTCGGTAGAGCCGGCCAGCGGCGTTGATGCGCGGAGCGAGCCGGAAGCCGAGAGAGCCGGCGTCGACCGACTCGGGGTCGACCGATGCGGCGGCCATCAGAGCGCGCAGGCCGACGCGGGGGCCTTCGCGGAACAGCCGCAGGCCCTCGCGGACCAGGCGGCGGTTCTCGCCGACCAGGGGGACCATGTCGGCGACGGTGGCCAGGGCGACCATGTCGAGGACAGCATCGGTGTGGTGCCGGGTGCCCCCCACCGTCTCGGTCGCGCCTTGGCCGGCGGCGTCGCAGAGAGCGGTCGCGAGCTTGTAGGCGACGCCCGCAGCGCAGAGCCCCTCGAAGGGGTAGTCCGAGATGACCGGATGGATGATCGGGCAGTCGGGGAGGACCTCGCCCGGGAGGTGATGGTCAGTGACCACGACCTGCATGCCGGCGGCCCGGGCGGCGGCGACCTCCTCGACGGAGCCGATTCCGCAATCGACGGTGATGACGAGCTCGGTGCCCCGGCGCTGGATTTGCTCGACGCTCGACATCGTCAGGCCGTAGCCGTCGGAGAGCCTGTCGGGGATGAACCAGTCGCACTCGGCGCCGAGGGCGCGGAGGGTCGAGACGAGGATCGCGGTCGAGGTGACGCCATCGACGTCGTAGTCGCCGTGGACCGTGATCCGGCCCGGGCCGCGGGCGACCGAGAGGATCAGCTCGCACGTCTCCTCCATTCCGCGGAAGTCGGTGGGCGCGTGAGCCTCGCGGGCCTCGAGGAAGCGGCGGGCGGCATCGACGGTGCGGTAGCCGCGCCTGACGAGCGTCACGGCGACCGGCTCGGCCAGCTCGAGCTCGGCCGCGAGCCGCCGAACCTCGCCGTAGTCATAGGGATCAGCGGAAAACGCTCGGGCGGGCTGCATCGAGGCCATCCAGCCATCTTGAGTCGGGGCCCCGACGGAACCGCCCGGGGGGAAGGCCTTGGTGAGTTCTTCCGGTATGTCCGAAACAAATCACCAGAGGCCCGTCAGGAGAGACCTGACGGTCTCGACCACCTCATGGGGGCTCCCAGTCACCTGGCGCCACGTGAACCGAGAAACCTTGAATCCCAATACTCGGAGCCGGTTGTCACGTGAGCGATCCGCCTCGAACGCGGCCCGACCCCGATGAGAACCCCAACCATCCACTTCCGCAATCAACCGCTCGGCGCGCCAAAGAAAGTCAACCACGTACGCGTCGATCCGAACGTTCACCTCCGGCCGGGGAATGCGGTGACGACGGCAGAGCGCGAGGAACTTCGTCTCGAGTTCGCTGCGGGTGTGGTCGGGTGTGACTGACTCGCCGAGAGGAAGGCGGAGGTACTCCGCCTGGCGGATGGCGGCGGCGAGCTGCTCGCTTGAGAGAGTGCGGCGAAGGTCCGCAAGCGTCCTTGCCGGCTTCGTGACAGGGATGCCTACTCGGCGCGTCACATCGGCTGGGGAAAGAGTGGTTGACCGGTGCAATCGGATTCCAGGCCTGCTTTTGCCCTCCCCGGGAACCGTGACGTGGATGGGAGGAAGCTCGCCGTTCCTTACTTGGTTCCGCCCCACCATCCCCCACAGTCCGGCCGCGCTCACATGGCTTAGAGCTGCGCCGTTGCCGCAAGCCAAGACTGCCGCCATCCACCTCCCCTCATTACTGATGTTCGGATGTCCGACTGCGTAGACACTGCGGTGGATGCGGAAGAGACGACCAGCACGGACGCGATCGCTGATCGTGCTGGAGGGAAGTCCGAGAGACTTCAACTGCGGCAATGAGAGGACACCATGCTGCCGGCCAGCGACCCGCGCGATTGCCGCCTCTCGGCGGTGATTGGTGAGTTCCTCCGGCATATCCGGACGAAGTCACCAACTCCCTGAATCTCGCCCCCTTCATCGCCGGGTTTCGTCCCAGCGCCCCCTTCATCGCCGGGTTTCGTCCCAGCGCCCCCTTCATCGCCGGGTTTCGTCCCAGCGCCCTCCACCGCCGGGCTCGCACCGGCGGACCGCTAGATGTGCTCCGCCTCCACGCCCGAGCGCACGCCCATTGCGTAGACGACGGCCAGGCCGATCAGGGTGCCTGGGATCGCGTAGACGGCTGTCGCCAGGTCGGTATCGCCGATCGTCTTGCCCAGCAGGATCTGGGCGATCGCGCCGCTTGCCATCGCGCCCACGGCCGCTCCCAGGAACGCGCCCACGATGCCGCCCTGGAAGCGGTCGGGGACGAAGACCGTGAAGTGCCAGAGGGCGACGCCCATCGTGAACCAGACCAGTGCGGCCATCAGCGGTTCCTCCCATGCTTTCGCTTTTTGCGCCCGCCGGACTCCCGTGCCCGGCGGAGGGCGGCGGCGCTCGCCTCGCTCAGCTCGGGCTTCTCCTGCTCCGCCCCACCGTTCCCGCTCGGGGCGGGCTCGCCGTCGCCACTGGCCCTGCCTTCATTGCCAGTCCCGTCAGCACCGCCGTCACCACCTGCGCCCACCGGCGCGGCTGGCTCGCTGGGCACGGGCGCGGGCGGCGGGGCCACCGGACCGGGCGGCTCCGCCACCACACCGGGAACCTGGGACTGCACGGGCGCCGGAGCATCGGCGCGGCTCGGGGCCGGCGCTGCGGGCACCGGCGTCTCTGCCTGGACGGGCTCCTCGACACCGTCGACCCGCGCCACCACGTTGTCTTCCGGGAAGGCGGGCACAACCCCGCCCATCTGCTCCTCGATTCGCTCGCGCCGTCGGCGATAGGCCGGCTCGCGCTCCTTCCAGTGGGTGAGCACAGGCGACGCGATGAAAATCGACGAATACGTACCGGAGGCGAGGCCGACCATCATCGCGAAGGCGAAGTCCTTCAGGGTCGCTCCGCCGAAGATGAAGAGCACCGTCACCAGGAAGACGCTGGACAGACCGGTGATCAGCGACCTGGTCAGAACCTCGCTCATGGAGCGGTTGACGATCTGGGAGAAGCTGGCACGCGGCAATCGCGGCACGTTCTCGCGCACGCGGTCGAACACGATGACCGTGTCGTAGAGCGAGTACCCGAGGATGGTCAGGAACGCGGCGACGGTGCCGCTGGTCACCTCCCTCCCCGTCAGCGAATACACGCCTCCCGTGATCAGGATGTCGTGGAGCAGGGCGATGATCACCGGCACCGCGTACTTCGGCTCGAACCGGAACGCCACGTATGCGCAGATCACAAGGAGCGAGAAGATGATCGCCTCGATCGCGCTGTTGGCCACCTGTTGGCCGAAGGTCGGGCCGACGGTGGTCGCGTCGAACCCGTTCGGGACGATCCCGTACGCCGACTGCAGGGCCGGCTGGACCGACTGGATCTCGGCCGGCTTCGCCTTGGAGTCGATCTCGAAGACGTTCGTGCCGAGCTCCTTGTTGGTCGCCTTGGTGATCTGCGCGTCACTGATCCCGGCGGCGTTGACCGTCGAGCGCACGTCGCCGACCGTGGTCGGCTTCGCCAGGCCGACGGTGATGCGGCTGCCGCCCTTGAAGTCGATGCCGAGGTTGAGCTGCTTGGTGGCGAACGAGATCGCGCCGATCAGCAGGATGCAGCCCGAGAGCGAGAAGAAGTAGCGGCTCGCCCGGCTGAAGTCGAACTTCCAGTGGTGGTAGTTCTCCCGCGCCCCGAGCAACTTCGGCGAACGCAGGAAGTGCGCACGTCCGAACAGTCCGAGGAACGCCTGGGTGAAGACCACTGCGGTGAACAGCGAGGCGATCGTGCCGACGCCAAGGACGAACGCGAAGCCCTTCACGTTCGAGGTGGCCAGCGCGAACAGGATGAACGCCGTGATCAGCGTGATCACGTTCGCGTCGACGATCGTCGCGATTCCCTTGCGGTAACCGGCCGAGATCGCGCTCAGCATCGATTTACCGCCCCTCGCCTCTTCCTTGATCCGCTCGAAGATGACGATGTTGGCGTCGGCTGCCACCCCGATAGTCAGGATCAACCCGGCTATGCCCGGCAGGGTCAGGGTGATCGGGATCAGCTTGATCAGGGCGAAGAAGAGCACGCCGTAGATCGCCAGCCCGACCACGGCCACGAAGCCGAGGAAGCGGTAGTAGATGAGCAGGAAGAGGCAGACCAGGATCAGGCCGACGATCCCCGCCTTCAGGCCCTGATTCAGCGCCTGCTGGCCGAGGGTCGCCGAGACCGTCGAGCTCGAGATCTGCGTCAGGTCTACCGGGAGAGCACCGATCTGGAGGATCTGCGCGAGGTCATTGGACTCCTGCTGGGTCAGCCCGTTGATCTCCGCCCCCGTCCGCCCGTCGATCCCGTTCGGGTTGTCGACGAAGTTGACGATCGGCCGCGACTTGATCTGCTGGTCCAGGACAACGGCGAAGTGGCCCGAGTACTGGTCGGCGAGGCTGGTGTTCCCCGCGACCCCGGGCGGAGCGTTCTGGAGGCCGCGCTGGGCGATCGCCTTGGTGACGTTTGAGAACTCCTGGCGGCCATTGCCGGAGAAGGAGAAGGTCACGTCGGGCTGGTTGAACTGGTCGAAGTTCGCCTTCGGATCGGTGATGTCGGTGCCCGACAGCGCCGGCCGGTCGCGGATCACGAACCACTGCGCCTGCGGGCTGTTCTTGTTGTCGGTCTGGGACTGGCCGGGGGCCGGCTCCTTCTGGACCACGAGCGTGCCCTGCGGGACGGTGAGGATCTGGCTGTTCGGCGGCTGCTTCTGGTTTTTCAGCTCCGAGAACAGGTCCTTCGTCGATTCCGACGGCCCGGCGATCCAGGCGTGCGTCTGCGAGTCGAAGAGGTAGTACTGCGGCCCGGTCGTCGTGCACTTGTTCTGGAAGCACTCCGGCGTCTGCTTGGAGGCGAGCTTGACCGCGTCGTAGAGTCGGCTGAACGAGGACTCGCCGTTCGGGACGTTGGTCTTCGCCGGGTTGGGAATGACGTTCGGCTCCCAGTCGTAGAAGTACATCTGCGCCGTCTCCCCGACCTGCTTGCTCGCGTTCGCGGCGTTGCTGACATCGGGGAGCCCGACGCGGATCGAGTCGGAGCCGATCCGGGAGATCTCGGGCTCGGACACGCCGAAGGCGTCGGTGCGCTTCCGGATGATCTCGATCGACCGATCGATGTCGGTCCCGTCGATCGTCGGGTTCTGCGGCGTCGGTCGCGCCTGGAAGATCAGCTCGGTGCCGCCCTTCAGGTCGAGCCCGAGGGTCGTCGTCTTGGTCGCGATGACGATTCCCGATCCGAGGATCAGGAGCGCCACGAAGGCGAGGACGAAGATGTTGCGACGGCGGTTGCTCACGGTGTCAGGGGCACGCTAGCGGCAGAGATTGCTGAAGCGTAAACGCGATACGTCGCCGTTCGGAGCGGGGATCTACTCGGGCGTCAGGACGAGCAGCAGCCCGCCGTCGTCGTCGTACGCCGGGAAGAGGTCGGCCGTCGCCTCGGTCGGCAGATCGCCCTCGGCGTTCACGGCGACCTTCTTGCCGAGCGACCGCACCCCCCATTCGAGAGTCGTCTCGATGGGATCCGTCTCGCCGTTGGCATCGGTGTCCGCGGTCGGTCCGCCGTCGCCCTTGTCGATCCACTGCAGGCCCAGAACCTCCCTGACCGGGCGGCCGATCACCTGCTCGTCCTTCAGGCCGGTGAGCTCGAAGGCCCCCTTGCCGAGGTCCAGGACCCTGGCCTGCTGGTCCAGGGTGAAGAAGGCGGCGCCGGGCGCGGGCATGTAGTCGTCGAGCAACTCGAAGAGGAAGCCGAAGCCGCATTTCGAGCAACCCTTGGGTCGCGTCGAAAAGCCGGCCGTGCGCTCCCCGCTCAGCTCCCTGTTCCCACAGTTCGGACAGATGAAGTACGGCATTCGAGAAAAAGGCTAGCCGACCGCCAGGTGCGGCTTCGCCACCGGATCGCGGCGCTAGAACAGGCTCGCCATGCCCTCCGGGACCGGAAGGCCAAGGTGCTCGTACGCCCTCTCCGTCAGGACCCGTCCTCGGGGCGTGCGCTTCACCAATCCCTGCTGCAGGAGATAGGGCTCGAAGACGTCCTCGACCGTGTCCGCCTCCTCCCCGATCGCAACGGCGAGCGTCGAGAGGCCGACGGGGCCGCCGCCGAACTTGGTGGCGATCAGGTCGAGGAGCTGGCGGTCGTGGCGATCGAGCCCGGCGCGGTCGACCTCGAGCATCTCGAGCGCCTCCGACGCGATCTCGGCGTCGATCCCGCCCCGATCCTTGACCTCCGCGAAGTCGCGCACCCGCCGCAAGAGGCGGTTGGCTACGCGGGGCGTGCCTCGTGCACGGCTCGCGATCTCCTCCGCCCCCTCCTCCGTCACCTCGATGCGAAGGATTCCCGCGGAGCGCATCACGATCTGACGAAGGTCGGCGGCGTCGTAGTGCTCCAGGCGGTGGCAGACGCCGAAGCGGTCGCGCAGCGGTGTCGTCAGCAGCCCGGTCCGGGTCGTCGCGCCGATCAGCGTGAACGGCGGCAGATCGAGGGTGACCGTTCGCGCACCCGCTCCCTGGCCGAGGACGACCGGCAGGCGCCGATCCTCCATCGCCGGATACAGAGTCTCCTCGATGGCGCGGCCGAGCCGGTGGATCTCGTCGATGAAGAAGACGCTGCCCGGCTCGAGCGAGGTGAGGAACGCAGCGATGTCCGCCTTGCGCTCCAGGGCCGGCCCGGCCGTCTGCACCATCGGCACGTTGAGCTCCGCGGCGATTATGTGGGCCAAGGAGGTCTTGCCGAGCCCGGGCGGCCCCGCGAGCAGGACGTGGTCGAGCGCCTCCTCCCGCCGGCGGGCGGCCTCGATGAAGATCCCGAGCTGCTCGGTGACCTGGACCTGGTTGACGAAGTCCTCGAGCTTCGGCGGGCGCAGCGAGCGGTCGAAGTCGTCGTCCTGACCCACCGCGCGGGCGTCGTGGATGACAACCTCCGCATCGTCGTCCTCGATTCCCGGGGTGCGGATCCCCTTGCCGGGCTTCATCAACGCTCCGCCTCCTCAGCTTCGCTTCCGGGGGCTACGCGAATCACGCGGCCTTCGCCCCCGCTGCGCTCCGCAGCGCGGCCTGCACGATCTCCTCGGCGGTCTCCCCCTCAGCGGCGGAGAGCAGCTTCGCCGCCTCGGCGGGTGTATAGCCGAGGTTGAGCAGGCCCTCGCGCGCCAGCGAGCGCGGATCCTCGTCGCCGGCGGCAAGCGCGACGCTGTCGGCGTCACCCTCGATCTCCCCCGCGACCTTCTCTCGCAGCTCGACGATGATCCGCTCGGCCGTCCGCTTTCCGACGCCGGGGACGGCCTGGAAGCGCTTCGCGTCGCCGGCGGCGATCGCACGCAGAAGCTCCCGGACGGTCCCACCGGAGAGCACGGCCATCGCGACCTTCGGCCCGACCCCGCCCACGGAGATCAGATGAAGGAAGAGATCGCGCTCCTCCTCGCTCGCGAAGCCGTAGAGGCTGAGCGAGTCCTCCCTCGCGACGAGATGGGCATGGAGCGCGGCGTGCTTGCCCAGGGCGGGCACCGCCTTGAGCGTCTCGGAGGAGACGGCGAGGCGATAGCCGACGCCGCTCGCGTCGATCACGACATAGTCGGGACGGCGCACCAGAACCTCTCCGCTGACGGAGGCGATCATTCCTTCTGATTCTGCGGGCCCGACCGGATGCCTTCAGCCCGCGAGCCGCTGGCGACCCGTGAGCGTGGGCGTCGTGCCCACCCGCGGGCGCCCGAGCTGCGAGACGGCGTTGCGCGCCCCGGCCGTCCCCGCATGGCAGATCGCCACGGCGAACGCGTCCGCCGCATGATCGGGCGAGGGCGGCTCGGGCAGTCCGAGCAGGCTCGCCACCATCTTCTGCACCTGGCCCTTGTCGGCCGAGCCGGAGCCGCAGACGGCCTTCTTCACCGCCTGCGGGGTGTAGTCGAAGCAGGGCAGATCGTGTTTGGCGGCAGCCAGCATCGCGACCCCACGGGCCTCGCCGACGCTCAGGGCCGACGCCACGTTCTTGCCGAAGAAGAGGTCCTCGAGAGCCATCGCCTTGGGCTCGTGCCAGCGGATCAACTCCCCCAGTGACTCGTGCAGCCGGCCCAGGCGCTGCTCGACCGGCATCTGGGAGTCCGTCTCGATCACGCCCCCGTCGAGCGCGACCATCCGCTCACCGGACGTGCGAACCACGCCGAATCCGGTGTTGGCGGTACCCGGATCGATACCGATGACGATCACGCCATTTCATTCTCACTCGCCCCCCGGATGTCCTTTAACGAGCCGGAAGACGATCCCGGCTTTCCGCAGAGAAAGGGCCGCCCGGAGGCGGCCCTTTCGAACGACTCTCGCGCCGGCGCCTACTTCGGCGCTGCGACGAGGTTGAAATGAATGCTCGCCAGGTTCAGGACGTGGGTCGTCTCGCTGCTGAAATTCACCACCTTGAACGACCAGGTCCCGCGCGCCGGCACTCCGTTGAAGAACGCCAGATCGACGTCCCGCGCTGTCCCCGCCCACGGTGGGGCCAGCGTGTTGTCCGGATCGCCGTCGGGGCATCCCCCAGGCGGAGGCGACGGGTTCGGCTCGCAATAGCCGACGCTCGACTTGACCGTCTGGGTCAGCGGACCGATCGACGTGAGAGTGTCGTCCGAGAAGAAGAGGGACGGGTTGTCCAGGAAGATGGTCGTGCCATCAGGCGCCATCACCTTCAGGTCGAGGTCTGTGAGTGATCCGCCCGGATCCGACACCTGGTAGGTCGCAGTCAGCGAGTTGGGGGCGACAACCTTGCCCTTTCCCTTCTTCCCCACTGTAAAGGAGTCCGTGGCGACACCCGCGACCTGATTCGTAGCGTCGCCGGCGGGAATCGCGGTCGGTGCCGACTTCGTGAGCGTCACCGAGTGCCCGCCCTTCTTCTTCTTCTTTTTCTTCGCATCCGCCGATCCGGCGACCAGGCTGGCGGCCAGACACACAGCCAACACCAGGACGCCGAAGAGCGCGAGGCGAGATCGTCCTGCGTTCATTCGAGAGCCACCTCTCATCTTCGTCCGGGTCTCCCTGTCGTCCGCCCGGCTGCGCGGACAATATGCATCGCTTCGGAACATCGCAAGCGTTAGGATCGCCGCCGTGGGAAGTGGGGAGAAGCGGTTTGTTGGCAGGCGCCTGACTCTGATCGGCATCGCCGCCCTCGCGGCGGTGCTTGCCGTCGGTGCCGCCTCGCCGGCGGTCGCCAAGAAAAAGAAGAAGAAGGCCCAGCCGGCGATCACCACGAGCGCGGCAGGCCCGCTCTCGTCCGCGGGTTCGGGTTCGGCCTCGGCCAGCTGTTCAGGAAAGACCCACATCTCGGGGGGTGGCTACTCCGTCTCGCCGCATCTGAGCTTCGGCCCTCCCCCCTCGGGCCTCAACGCCGTCAGCTCGACCTCCGTTCCCGCGGGCGCGACCGGCTGGAGTGCGAAGGCCGACGCCTTCGTCGTCACCCCCGCCTCCGGGAGCCTGACCACCTTCGCCCGCTGCGAGAGCAACTCCCTGAGCAAGATCGGGGTGGTCGTGACCGGCTCGTCGACAGTGCCGCCGGGGATCCTGGCCAATCTCGTCATCCGCTGCCCGTCCGGCACCCACGTCGTAGGCGCCGGCTATGACGGCACCGGGCTCGCAGCCTACGGTCTCAACAATCAGAACTTCCGGATCATCGTCCTGCAATCCCGCCGTACCGCCTTGAACGAGTGGACGATCTCCGCCTTCGAGAACAGCGTGGGGATGAACCCGCCGAGCGGAACGATCAACGTGGCGGCGATCTGCGAGCTCGACGCCAAGGGCCGCTCGATCGGCGAGGTGAGCACCTTCTCGGCATTCGGGAACGCCTCGCGGGCGACCGGAGACCCCACCTGCCCGGCGAAACAGCACGTCGTCTCCGGCGGGTACGCGCTCTCCCCGATCCCGTCGAACATGGGCTCGCCCCCGCTCGTGGGCATCGACGAGTTCGAGCCGAGCGGGAAGAGCACCTGGCACCTGGGACTGCACACGGTCCCGACTCAGCCACAGCCTCCCGGTTCGTCGGTCGCGACCTACGCGTACTGCGCGAAGGACACGATCAAAAAGAAGAAAAAGAAGAAGAAGTAGCCCGCCTACGAGGCGGCGGCTGCCTTCTCCAGGATCTCCTCCGGCACGTCGAAGTTCGCGTGCACCGAATCGACGTCGTCGTGGTCCTCGAGCGCATCCATCAGGCGGAGCAGGGCGGGCGCGTCGGATTCCCCCACCTCGACCGTGGTCTTTGGCTCCATCGAGAGCTCGGCTGACTGAACCTCCACGCCGGCGGACTCCAGTGCCGAGCGCACCGCTGCCAGGTCCGTGGCCGCCGTGGTGACCTTCAGCAGATCCCCGTCCTCGGTGACGTCCTCGGCGCCGGCATCGATCGCCGGCATCAGGTCGTCCTCGCCGTAGCGCTCGCCGTCCACCAGGATCACGCCGCGGTTCTCGAATTGCCAGGCGACCGAGCCCGGTTCGCCGAGGCTCCCACCGTTCCGCTCGAAGGCGTGCCTGATCTCCGAGCCGGTGCGGTTGCGGTTGTCGGTCAGCGTCTCGACCAGGATCGCCGCGCCGCCCGGGCCGTAGCCCTCATAGGAGACGTTCTCGATCGCGGCGGCATCGGCCCCCTCGCCCGTACCGCGGTCGAGCGCCCGCTGGATATTGTCCTTGGGCATCGACGCGTCCCGCGCCCTCTGAACAGCGAGGCCAAGAGCCGGGTTCGCGTCCATGTTGCCGCCGCCGTCGCGCGCTGCGACGGTGATCGCGCGCGCCAGTTTCGTGAAGAGCTTGCCGCGCTTGGCGTCGGCGGCGCCCTTCTTGTGCTTGATCG
Organism: uncultured Solirubrobacterales bacterium; assembly: GCA_963743575.1. Classification (GTDB taxonomy): domain Bacteria; phylum Actinomycetota; class Thermoleophilia; order Solirubrobacterales; family 70-9; genus DASUPK01. Next base: position 428,982 of record CAVUQC010000002.1, read on the forward strand.
ACGACCACTTCGAGTGACCCGACATGGGTCGATTCTAGGCGGCCGCCGAAAACCTGACGGGGCGCCACCGGGGGCGCCCCGTCCTCACTCACAACCGGACCTGTGTAAGTCGCCTACCCCTTTGGGTTTGTCTCCTTGATCGTCAGCCGGAAGCAATCGACCGTGCCGGTGCCGTGCTGGTTGTTGTCGTCCATCACCAGCAGTGACCAGAGCGCGTTCGTTGCCTTCTTCCCGCCCAGCCCATTGAGCTGCTTGAGGTTGTCCTGAGGCGCATACGTCCCCACGAACGGTGCCTGGAGACCGGGCGTGCTGATCAGCGTCGGCGAGTTGCTGTCGAACGTCGTCAGGCCCCCCGAGCACCCGGCGAATCCATTGCCGTAGTTGTTGCCGTTGCCTCCGACATCATGGGAGAGGTTGAGCACACCTCTCGGCGTGGCGAGATAGAACTCGAGGTCCGCCGCGAACGGATGCGTAGCCCGGACTGCGACCGTGACGTGCTTGAGCTTGCCCCTCGGATTGAGCTTGGCCACCTTGACCGGATCGCGCACGAGCTGCACAGCGGCGCCGCCGCCGTCCGGGATGTTGAGCGGCAGTCCACCGGAGGGCGCTCCGACTCCCACCTCAAACGTCTTCGTGATGACCTTCTTCCTTGCCTGCGCGGCCGGCGCCGCGAGGACGAGACCCAGCGCCAGCGCCGCGACGGCTACCAGTCCCAGCTTGCGTCCGAACATGGTGTCCCTCCTGTGATGAGGGCCCGATCTCCCCAGCCGAGCGCCTGCGTTGTGGTCCCCTAAACCCGGTAGGTGGGCGCAGGTTGCGGGCTCAGCGGCGCTTCTTGTGCTTCTTGCACTTCTTGGCAGCCGACGCGGAGCGGTGATGCTTCTTCTTTTTCTTCTTGCACTTGGCCGGCTGCGCCGTGTACGTGATCGAGACGGACGGGACACCGGTCGTGTCGAGACCGGCGACCGTTGCGGAGGCGCCCGGACCGAAGCCCGAGGAGCCGCCGCCACCGCCGGCTCCGCCGGCCATTCCGTTAGACCCGACCGCGCCACCGCCCCCTCCGAACAAGCCGCCGCCTCCACCGCCTCCACCGCCGGCGCCAGCGAGTTGCCCGACGTTGATACCGCCAGGTCCGCCCACCCGGAAAGCCCCGATGCCGCCGTTCTGTCCGGCGACACCGCCGGTCCCGCCGAACCCCGAGCTAGTTACCGTGGCGCCACCGCCGCCCGTGGCCGAATCCGTCCCGGCGTTACCGCTGGCGCCGCCTGCGCCCGCGGCGCCACCGGCGCCGCCAGTGGTCGTGGAGCCGTTGTCACCGCCGCCGGAGCCACCGCCGCCCCCCGCGACGATCAGGCGGGGGGCAAGAGTGCTCAAATCTGCGACAAGTGATGCAGTCCGAACCTCGGACGCCCCGCCGCCCCCACTGCCGCCGAAAGCTTGATCCGAGGTGCCACCAGGTCCACCTCCGTTGAAGCCGCCGGTGCCGCCGATGCCCGGACTCTGTGGTTCTCCGCCCTTGACCCCGGGCAGCGGTTCTGCAGCGTTGCCCCCGCCCAGTGGTTGTCCACCGCCGCCGTTGCCGCCGACCTCGATGTAAATGACCTGGCCTGGATTCACGGCGAAATCAGCTGACGCGAGCCCTCCGAAGCCTCCGAGCTCCGATCCGCTGGTGCCGCCGCGGCCTCCGATCACGTTGGCATGAAGGCTGGTCACTCCGGGCGGGACCACGAACGTTTGCTCCGAGCCGGTGAAGCCGAAGGTGACCGTCGAGGCAGCCTGTGCGGGACCAGCCGCGATCAGGCAGGCGAATGACGCCATGATCCCCCCGATCAGGCTCCTGGGGACGAGACGCATCGGGGTATTCCTATCAGGGAAGGGGTGACTCAGACAACAAATTGGCCGTCGCGCTGGAGCGTCTCGCCGTCGACCTCGATCTGGCCGCCCTTGCGCAGGTCGCAGATCATGTCCCAGTGGATGGCCGACTCGTTCACACCCCCGGTCTCAGGATATGAACGGCCCACGGCCAGGTGGACGGTCCCGCCGATCTTCTCGTCGAGGAGAATCTCGCCGGTGCCGGCGGTGATGCCGTAGTTGGTGCCGATGCCGAGCTCGCCGAGGCGGCGGGCGCCGTCGTCCGTGTCGAGCATCTCGGTCAGGAACTCCTCCCCCTTCTCGGCGGTGGCGTCCACGACCTTGCCGCCCTCGAAGCGAAAGCGGACGCCTGCCACCTCCCGGCCCGCATAGCTCGCCGGCAGGTGGAAGGTGATCTCGCCCTCGGCGGAGTCCTCGACCGGGCCGGTGAAGAACTCCCCGTCGGGCATGTTGTGCTTGCCGTCGGCGGCGATGAAGGTGCGGTCCGCGATGCCGAGCCGCAGGTCCGTGCCGTCCCCGGTCACGTGGACCTCGGAGCGGCCCTGGATCCAGTCCGACAGGCGCTTGGTCTCCTCCGACGTTCGAGTCCAGGCGCCGACGGGGTCTGCGTCGGTCGCCAGACAGGCGCCGTAATAGAAGTCCTCATATGCGGGGAGGCCCATACCCGCCTCCGACGCGTAGGCATGGGTCGGGAAGAGCGTCAGGGCCCAGCGGTAGCTGCCCTCGGCGCTGCGCTCCATCGCTCGCTTCATCAGCCCCTGGGTCGCGGCCTGACGGGTCGCCTGGCGCTCGGGCGGGACCTGCGAGAGCGCGCGGGTGTTCTGGCTCGCCATCACCGCGATCCGGACGTCGGCGTTCTCAACCGCCCATTCCGCAACGGGCGAGATCCATTCCAGCTGCTCGTCGGAGGCGTGTTCGAAGTAGGCGGCAGATTGCCCCTCCAGCGCCATGTTCACGATCGGATTGCCGCCGGCCTCGAGCACCTCCTCGTAGACCGCCTGCAGCAGCGGCTCCGCTGCGGACTCGCCCTCGATCGTGCAGACGTCGCCCTCGGACACCTTGGTCGAGTGGCGAACGAGGATCTGCGCCAGGGCTGTGACTCGCGGGTCCCTCATCGACCCGGAAACCTAGCGATGCGCGCGCTCCGGGTCCCGAGCGCCCGTGCACATGGCCATGAAGGCGGCGTGCAGCCGGCTGTCCTCGGTGAGCTCGGAGTGGAAGGCGACCGCCAGGAGATTCGGGCCGCGGATCGCGACCGGATGGTCCCTGACCTCCGCCAGAACCTCCACGTCGGGGCCGTGTTCCTCGACCCACGGGGCACGGATGAAGACCGCCCGCAGCGGCTCATCGCCGAGCCCGTCCACGCGCAGGTCCTCCTCGAAGCTCTGCAGCTGCCGGCCGAACGCGTTTCGGCGGCAGAGGTAGTCGCCCAGGCCGAGGTGATCGCGATCGCCCACGATCATCCCCGCGCAGCTGCCCAACACCTGGCCGCCCTGCCGGTGAAAGAGGCGAATCGCCTCGTCGAGGCCCTCACGCGCCAGCCCCATCGAGATCGTGGTGGACTCGCCGCCGGGGATCACCAAACCGTCAAGCGCCTCGATCTGAGCGGGGATGCGCACCTCGGTGGCCTCTGCGCCGAGCGAGGCCAGCATCCTGCGATGCGCGTCGAAATCGCCCTGGATGGCGACTACGCCGATACGAAGCGGCCATTCGCCACTCAAGCGCCGCGGCCCTGAAGCAGGCCGCCGTCCTGCGCGAGGGCCTCGATCTCGAGGCCCGGCATCGCGTCGCCGAGCTCCATCGAGGCCTGGGCGACCCGCTCCGGATCCTCGAAGTGGGTGGTCGCGTCGACGATCGCCCGGGCGCGCCGAGCCGGGTCCTCGGACTTGAAGATCCCGGAACCCACGAAGTTGCCCTCGGCACCCAGCTGCATCATCAGCGCGGCGTCGGCGGGAGTGGCGATGCCTCCGGCGCAGAAGAGCGGCACCGGGAGCCAGCCGCGGCCGGCGACGTCCTGGACCACGTCGAGCGGGGCCTGATGCTCCTTCGCGGCGCCGGCGAGCTGCTCCGGGCGCAGCGAGGAGAGGTGCTTGATGCCGTCGGTGATCTCGCGCATGTGCCGGACGGCCTCGACGATGTTGCCCGTGCCCGCCTCGCCCTTGGAGCGGATCATCGCGGCGCCCTCACCGATGCGCCGCAGCGCCTCACCGAGGTTGGTGGCCCCGCAGACGAAGGGGACCTCGAAGGCGAGCTTGTCGATGTGATTCGCCTCGTCGGCGGGCGTCAGGACCTCGGACTCGTCCACGTAGTCGACCTCGAGGGACTGGAGCACCTGCGCCTCGGCGAAGTGGCCGATGCGGGCCTTGGCCATCACCGGAATGGTCACTGTGTCCTGGATCTCCTTGATCACGGCCGGGTTCGACATGCGGGCCACGCCGCCCTGCGCCCTGATGTCCGCGGGGACCCGCTCGAGGGCCATCACGGCGCACGCCCCAGCGTCCTCGGCGATCTTCGCCTGGTCTGCGTTGGTGACGTCCATGATCACCCCGCCCTTGAGCATCTCGGCGAGGCCGGTCTTGACGCGGAAGGTCGCTCGCTCAGCCACGCCCCCATAGTAGAAGGGAGACGTGTTTGCCTGGTTGGTGGGCGGGCAACCCTTTGCTACCTCGCCGTTGGGGGGCTCTGCGGGTGAGGAGGCGTAATCAGTTTGGGGTCAGGTTCCCCCGGACCCCGATATCGGCTGCAGGTCCGGATCGCCCCCCGGGCCTGTAGTCATGTCATGAGACGGTGCGCCACAAGGCGCAACCCGATTTATTTGAGCTTGAAGGCGCGAATGCGGTCGCGGTGCGCCGCCTCGTCACGGGAATACACCCCGTGGGCGAGCGCCTGAACTAGACCCATCAGTGCCGCGTTGGAGCGGATGTAGGACGGCCCGTTCGAGCTGTAGTAGAGCATCAGCTCCGAGTGCTCGGCGACGTCTGACAGCGTCGCGTCGGTGATCGACATGGTCCGCGCCCGGCGGTGCCGGGCGAGCTTCAGGGCCCGCAGGATGAGCGGATGCGCACGCCCCGCGGTCAGCACGACCAGCAGGGTGTCCTCGTCCATCCGCGAAAGCTTCTGGATGTTGTCCTGGCTCGGAGAGGCGACGATCTCCGCGCGCACGTCGAGCAGCCCCAGCAGGTGGCGCAGGTAGCTGGCGAAGAAGGCCATCTGCTCCACGCCGACGATCAGGACTCGCCGCGAGGTCGCGAGAGCCGAGACCGAGGCCTCGATCTGCTCGCGCGTCAGGCTGCGCGCCGTCTCCTCGATGTTCGAGTAGTCGGCTCCGAGAGAAGCCTCGAATTCCGAGTGGTCGAAGTTGAACAGTGCGGCAGCGCCGCTCCCGCCGTTGCCGCCGTTCGGCTGACCCTCGGCGACCTTGTGCCGGTACTCCTCGATCGCTGCCTGCTGCAGCTCGGGGTATCCGTCGAAGCCGAGGGCCTGGGAGAAGCGGACGACCGTGGACGAGGAGGTGTTCGCGCGTCGCGCCAGCTCCTCTGCGGTCTGGAAGGCTGCCTCGTCGAGGTGGTCGACGATGTAGCGCGCGACGTCCTTCTGGGATCGCGAGAAGTCGTCGAAACGCTCGGTGATGAAATCCGAGAGGCTCTTGCGAGCGGGGTGAGTCTTTGTCGCGGTCCGTGCCACGGGCGATGATTTCGCTGCCCGCCTGGCTTTCCCTTCTTGGTTTTGGGCGAAATGTGGTTGGATCGTCGGGTGAGCCTCGACGGGCAGCTCCGCCGGACCAACCGGAACATGATCGCGTTCGACCTCCTGCTGGGCTCGGGAGCCCTGTTCGCGCCCTCCCAGACCCTGAGGGTGCTGGGACACGACGAGCCCTCGGACGACGCCAGGGAGCTTTTTCGCCGTTGCGGGCCGATCTGGCTCACCTTCGCGGCCGCTCACCTGGTGGCCTACCGCCGCAACCGCCCCAAGGACTGGTGGGCGCTGTCCTGGCTGCGGGGCACGGAACTGGCGACCGACATCGTCTGGTCCCGCTCACCTGCTTTCTCCCGGCCGGGCGCCCGCGCCGGGCTCTGGTTCGCCGGGCTCAGCAACCTGGCTATGACGCTCGGGTTCGCCTACCTCTCCGAGACCGAGTCCTAGCCGGCCGGGTCAGACGGCGTTTGCGCTCGCGGCGCACACCTTGAGGCCGAGCGCCTTGGCCAACTTGCTCCGCTCGGGCGCGCTCTTTGAGACCGCGGCCTGGGCCGCCCCATATGCCTGGGCGTCCTGATTGTCGGCCGCGTCCTGCCCCTTCTTCATCTCGTCTATCGCCTTCCCGCGAGCCGCCAGGTAGGCGTCGAGCTTTCCCTGAAGCTCGGACGGTGGCTCCAGGCCGTCGATCGTGGAGCTCGCCGTCTCGGCGACGGCGATCAGCGCCTTCGTCTGATCCATCGCATCGGAGGCGTTCGCCGGGGGGCTGGCCTGAATCTCCCTGAACTTCTGCTGTTCGGTTTGGCAGGCCTGGTCGGCCTGCTGCTGGAGCTCGGCGGCGGTCACCTGATGCTTGCTCCCGCCGCCACATCCAGCGATCGCCGCCGCAAAAACCGCGACTGGGAGGGCGAGCGAGAGAAAGCGAAGGCGGGTCATCTGGACGAGCACTCTAGCCACGGCCGGAGCACATGCTTGAATAGTGGGACCAGAGAAAGGAGGTGGTCCTAACTTGAATTCATTGCTTGACGGGACTCTGGAGGTGCAGGGCCGCTAGGCCTGGGCGCTAGTACGTAGGGCCCAAGGGGCCGTCAGGACGGCACGCGGCCATCCGGCGGAATCCAACCCGGGCACCGGCGAGCGAAGGGAGGTGGGAGACGTCCCGCCCCACCGCCACTCCCCAGCTCGCTCATCACCGCGTCAGATGCGAAGGGCCGCCTCTCACGAGGCGGCCCTTCGTGCATCTGGGGATTGAAAGGAACGACGCCGGCTAGCCGCCGAGGTTGCTCACCCGTGTATCGAGCTTGTTGACGGAGTTCTGCAGGTTCTTGATGTCCGTCGCCTGCGTCGCCTGCGTCGTGTTCAGGGTGTTGACGCTGTTCTGGATCGCGTTCACCGACGACTGCAGCGAGCGCAGCTGCTTGTCGATGCTGGTCGCCGTCTCCGCCGCCTTGGCGCCCTGAGCGTTGACCTGGCCCTGGACCTGGGAGGCCGTGGTTCTCTGCTGCTGCTCCAGCTGCTGCTGCGCGACCTCCGAGATGTGCTCATCGCTCTTGTTGCCGTTCTTGGCGCTGATTCCGATCACAAGGCCGACGACGCCGACAACGAGCGCGATACCGGCCAGGATCAATGCGGTTCGTGGGTTCATGGTGCCGACGCTATCCGGTCCCCTGGACGCGATCAGAGGCCGGTGTGAACGCGGTCCTGCCGAGCGAGCGGAGGTAGGCGCGAGTCATGGCGCGGTGGACGATCCGCTGGCTGAGCGAATAGAGGAGAGCGCCGAACGGCGCCAACGGCCCCCTCCCGCGCAACAGCGGGTAGAAGCCCCTCACCTCCATCGCTGCAATCAACGTGGCCGTGTCTGCATCGCCCTCGGCGCGTGTCAGCGTGAAGCGCAGAAACCCATTCCCGTGACCCTCCGGGAGGGTCAACGCACCCCCCGCGATCGGCCAGGTGACCGACGCGCCCTTCTCCTCGGACTCGTAGCGGGGAGGATCGAAGCTCAGCAGCTCGAGATGAGTGCCCCTGAGGAGAAGCCGGACCCTCCCCTGCTCGTCCGTGGTCGCACGGAACACGCCGAGCGACCGTCGCGCGACGAATTCCCAATAGCCGCTGCCTATGTGTTCGATCTCCCCTGACCCGAGCACGGCGGCCGAGGGCCCCGGCACCAGGAGCTCGGCCTTGTTGGTGCTCTCCACGGGCCCGGTCGCCGGAACGCGATGGCGGTCCTCCGGAAGCAGGCGGACACCGACCCTGCGCACCGGCGCGACCTCGGGGTCCTCCCGGAGTGCAAGCCGGAGGGCCTCGTTGATCGGTGTGGGAGCGATGTCGAAGAGGGTCATCCCGGCCGGGTCCGTGACCACCGTGGGGGTCGAGAGCCCCTCGACGAGAGGCCTCGCGACTCCGGCATCCACCGGCGTGACCAACCCGATCCAGAGCGACGACAGCCAGGGCGTGAGCAGGGGGACCGGTACCCTGCGGCGCGGCCTGATGCCCAGGGCCTCCGCCATCCGGTCGAGCATGTCCCCATAGGAGAGGACGTTCGGCCCTCCGATCTGGATCTCGGCGCCTTCCGCCCCGACGACGTCGGGGGCGTCAACGAGATAGGAGATGACGTCGTGCACGGCGATCGGCTGGGTCGGCGTCTTGAGCCAGGCCGGCGCGATCATCGCCGGCAGGCGCTGCACCAGATAGCGGAGCGTCCGATAGGACTCGCTGCCGGCGCCGACCACCATCCCGGCCCTGAAGTAGATGAGGGGCGGTCCATGCTCGGCGAGGAGCTCCGCAGTCCGCTGCCGGCTGCGCAGGTGCTTGGACCGCGGCTCGTCTCCCAGGCCGCCGAGATAGGCGATTCGCCCGACTCCCTCGCGCCTCGCCATCTCGGCGAAATTCCGGGCGGCCCTGCGCTCGCGCTCCTCGAAGTCTCCGCTTCCTCCCCTGCCCATCGCATGGACGAGGTAGTAGGCCACCTCCACCCCGTCCCCAGCGCCCTCCAGCGACCTTGGATCGAGCACGTCCCCCTCCCGGATCTCGATGCCGCGATCCGCCAGATCGCGGGCGCGGCCGGCATCGCGAACGAGGCAGCGGACCCGCCAGCCACGCTCGGCGAGCGCGATCGCCAACCTCCGGCCGATGAAGCCGGTGGCGCCGGTCACCAGGGCGGTCCGCCCCTCGCCGGGACGACTAGCCTCGCCAGCCATGCCCGTCACCGTCGTTCTCTTCACCCGGAATCTGCGCGTTCGCGACAACCCGGCGCTGACCGCGGCGGCGCGGCGCGGCGACGTCGTTCCACTCTTCGTCCTCGACGACACCTTGCTCTCGGGCCGCAGCGGAACGCCGAACCGGATCGCCTTCCTGCTCGACTCCCTTCGCGATCTCGATCGCTCGCTCCGGGACCGCGGAGCGAAGCTGCTGATCCGACGAGGAGATCCCGTGGAGCATGCACTTGAGGGGGCCCGACGTGCCGGAGCCGAGGCGATCCACATCGCTGAGGACGTCAGCTCCTACGCGCACCATCGCCAGGAGCGACTCGAACGGGCCTGCGGCGAAGCCGGAGTCGCGCTGCGGGCCTTCTCCGGGATCACCGTCGTCCCACCCGGCGAACTCGTACCCGCCGGCGGCGACCACTACCGCGTCTTCACCCCGTACTGGCGAGTGTGGAGGTCGCGGGCGCGTCCGAAGGTGCTCGCCGCGCCGCGCGTCCTGCGGATGCCGACCGGCCTGCGGGTGGGAATGATCCCGGCGCACGGCAGCCTGGCGGGGCGGAAGCCGGCGCCCGGCCTGCCGGCCGGCGGGGAGAGCGCGGGGCGCAAGAGGCTGGACAGCTGGCTCCGCGGAGGCGGCCTCTCGGCATACGGGCGCGACGAGACCCTGATCCCACCTCCTGGCTCCGGACTCAGTCCATTCCTGCACCTGGGCTGTCTCTCGCCGGGCGATGTCTTCGACCGGGTGAGCGGGCGCCCCGGCGGCGAGGAGTTCCTTCGCCAACTCTGCTGGCGGGACTTCCACCACCAGGTGCTGGCGGTGCGGCCGGACCTTCCGCGCCGGGACTACCGGCACGGGGGGCGGCGCTGGCGAGACGACCCGCGACTGCTGGATGCCTGGCGCAGCGGTCGGACAGGCGTTCCGATCGTCGACGCCGCGATGCGTCAACTCAAAGCCGAGGGTCTCATGCCGAACCGGGCCCGGCTGATCGTCGGTTCCTTCCTGACCAAGACGCTGGGAATCGACTGGCGGGAGGGCGCCGCCCACTTCGAACGGCTCCTCGTCGACGCCGACCTCGCCAACAACGTCGGGAACTGGCAATGGGTCGCGGGAACCGGAAACGACACCCGTCCCAATCGGGTGCTCAACCCGCTGCGCCAGGCGCGGCGCTTCGACCCGAAGGGGTCCTATGTGCGACAGCACGTCCCGGAGCTCGCTCGGGTCGAGGGCAGAGCGATTCACGAGCCCTGGCGCCTCGACGCCGGTGTGCGTCGCGAGCTGGACTATCCGGACCCGGTGATCGACCCCGACCGCCTGGGCGCCCCGACCTGACCGGGTGATCACGGCGCGCTGAGCTGCCGCGCGGCGCTCACCGGGTTTTCATCGAGGACACGCGCGCCCAGTCGGTTCGCCAACTCCGGGGATGCCCCCGCGCCCGCGATCAGCAGCCGCCCGCCCGACGCCAGTGCCGAAAGCTCCGTGGCCGCCGCCTCGAACGGCGCCGGGTCGAGCGCCGCGAGCACGATCGCGTCCGGGTGCAGTTCGCCGACCGCCTGGGAGATGGTGTCGATCGGCGTGTCCGGGCCGAGATAGGTGATTCGCCAGCCCCGTGAATGAAGCACGACGCCGAAGCTGATCAAGCCCAGGTCGTGACTCTCCCCCGGCGGGGCAGCCAGCAGCGCGATCGGGCCCGATCCGGCGCCCCAGTTGCGCGCGACGGACAGCAGTCGCCCGCGAATGACGCCGGTCGCGAAGTGCTCCTGCGCGACGCTGACCTCACCGCTTTCCCAGCGATTCCCGATCTCCCGCATCGCGGGCAGCACGACTCCCTCGGTGACCGCCTCGAGCGTGAGTCGTGAGAGGGCATCGTCGAGGATCGCGTTGGCGGCCACGTCATCGAAGGCCTCGAGCACCCGGCGCAGCGCGTCGGCGCTGGCGGTGAGCGGATCGCCCTCCGCGACCGCCTCCGCGCCGGCACCGGCCGAGGGCAATGACGACACGGTCAGGCGCGCCGCCTCGGCCGCCGACACCCCGCCCTCGATTCGCTCAGTCATTTCCCGCACCCTGGCCTCGTCGGTGCTGCCGTAGAGGCGGAAGCCGCCCTCGGTTCGCTCCGGACGGAGCAGGCCGTAGCGCCGCTCCCAGGCCCGGAGCGTGTCGGCGCGCACGCCGGTGCGTCGGCTGAGCTCGCCGATGCGAAGGCGTGGGCCGTGATCCGGGGTCATCTGGTGGGGACAAACATTAGACGGAATCTGGACAGTACCGCATGCACCTGCTATAAGCCACGCCTCCTACTCTAGACAGACTCTTGACAACCATTCGACAGACAGCTTGCAGCCGCACCGTGGACCGAGGCCTGGACCTGGCCGTGGTCCCGGGCTACTCGCGGCTCGGCTACAGGCTTCGCGGACTGAGCTGGGAAAGCGCGATCGCGAGCTCGCTCCGAGACCAGACGGCGCTGGTCACCGGCGGGACCTCGGGAATCGGCGAGGCCGCGGCCGAGGGCCTGCTGGCGGCCGGCGCCACGGTGCACCTGCTGGGACGCGATCCCGGAAGGACCCGGGACGTGGTCCGGCGGCTCGAAGCCCGCGCGCCTGGGGCGGACGGCCGGATCCACCCCGAGACCTGCGACCTCTCCGAGCTTTCCGACGTCAGGCGGTTCAGTGAGAGCTTCCTGGCTCGCCGCGAGAGCCTGGACGTCCTCGTCAACAACGCCGGCGTCCTCTCTTCGTCCCGGCAGCAGACCGCTGAGGGGCTCGAGCTCTCCTTCGCCACCAACGTCCTCGGCCCGTTCCTGCTCACCTCTCTGCTCCTCCCCGCCCTCGCGGCCACCGCGACCCCCCGGGTGATCACCGTCTCCTCGGGCGGCATGTACACGGCCCGCCTGCGGGCCGACGACCTCGAGTTGCGCCGCGAGCGCTACGACGGATCTCGTGCCTACGCCCACACCAAGCGGATCGAGGTGATCCTCAACCGGCTCTGGGCGGAGCATCACGCCGCGGACGGCTTCCTCTTCCACTCGATGCACCCCGGTTGGGTGGCGACACCCGGCCTCCGGCGGTCGCTGCCGCGGTTCGAGCGCGTGATGCGCCCCGCGCTGCGTTCGCCGCATGAAGGAGCCGACACGATCGTCTGGCTGGCCACGGCGCACCTTCCCCGCACCAGCGGCGGCGCCTTCTGGCATGACCGGAAGCGCCGAACCCCGTATCGCGTGCCCGGCACCCGCGAGACGGAATCCGAGCGCCGGCTGCTCTGGGACTCCTGCGAGCGGCTCTCAGCACTTTCGACCCGGGCCCCGCGCGACGCGGCGGGCGTCTGAAACCCGAAGAAGAAGGAGGGCCCGATGGCCCGCTACTCAGCAACACTCGCAACCGAGAACAGGCCCGACGACGTCTGGCGCTACCTCGCCGATCTGCGCTCGATCGTTGAATGGGATCCGAGCGTGGAGGACGCCCGCCTCGTGGCGGGCGAACCGGGCCTGGTGGGAACCCGCTTTGAGCTCGACGTCCGCTTCCTCGGCCGGACCGTCACGCTCCCCTACGAGACGGTCGTCGCGGAGCCGCCGCATCGTCTCGTCTTCGCCGCCGAGACCGGCGGCATGTCGATCACGGACGAGGCGATCGTCCTCCCGACCGTCTCGGGCTCGAGCCTGAACTGGAGAGCGTCGCTGGAGCTTCGGGGTGTGAGGGGGCTCCTCGACCCGCCGCTCCGGCTGGCGTTCGCGCGTCTGGGCAAGAACGCCGAGAACGGCCTGCGAAAGCGACTGGCGATACCGATGACCCAGGCGCCGGTGGGCGTGTCCGGATGAGCGGGCCGTTGGCGCCGAAGCGGATCGCGGTGGTGGGCGGCGGTGTGTCCGGTCTCGTCGCGGCGGCAGAGATACGAGCCACAGGTCATGACGTCCACCTGTTCGAGGCCGGTGGGCACCCCGGCGGTCACAGCAACACCATCGATGTGGAGACCGCGAGTGGCCCACTGCCGGTCGACACCGGTTTCATCGTGTTCAACAACCGCAACTACCCGAACTTCGAACGGCTGTTGTCCGAGCTCGGCGTCCCCAGCCAGCCCTCGAGCATGAGCTTCTCGGTCTCGGACGGCCGGGGGGAATTCGAATGGTCGACGCGCGGCCTCCTCACCAGGCCGTCCCATCTCCTCGACCGTCGCTTTCGCCGCATGCTGCTCGACCTGGTCCGCTTCAACCGCGACGCCCGCGACCTCATCGGCGCCCCCGCGGACGGCCCCTCACTCCGGTGCTTCCTCTCCGAGCGGAGCTACTCCGAGTACTTCGTCCACCGGCTCCTGGTTCCGCAGGTGTCCGCGGTCTGGTCCGCCGACCCCGAACAGCTCTGGCGGTTCCCGGCGGCGTTTCTGGCCGAGTTCTTCCAGAACCACGGGGCCCTTCAGCTGGTGGGGCGACCCCGCTGGCGCACCATTTCGGGAGGCGCGCGGCGATACGTCGAGGCGCTGATCGCACCCTTCCACGACCGCGTCCACCTCCGGTCCCCTGTGCGCCGCATCATCCGCGACGCGCAGTCCGTGAGCCTGGAGGTGGACGGAGAGCTCCAGACCTTCGACGAGGTGGTGATCGCAACCCACTCGGATCAGGCCCTGCGGATGCTCGGCGATCCGACGCCGGCGGAGCGCGCCGTCCTCGGGGCGATCCCCTACCAGCGGAATGAAGCCGTGCTCCACACCGACGCCAGCCTGATGCCCCGGCGCCGCTCGGCGTGGGCGAGCTGGAACTATCACCTCACCGAGCAGCCCACTCGTCGCACGACGGTCACCTACGACATGAACCGCCTGCAGTCCCTCGGGGGCGACCGGGACCTGCTCGTCACGCTCAACCTCACCGACGCGATCGATCCAGAGCGCGTGATCCGCGTGATCGACTACGCGCATCCGGTCTTCACCCCGGAGGGCGTCGCCGCCCAGTCGCGCTGGCCCGAGATCTCGGGCCGGGGGCGCACCCACTACTGCGGCTCATACTGGAGATGGGGCTTCCACGAGGACGGGGTCTGGTCGGCGTTGCGGGTCTCGCAGGCACTCGGCGGGCGCGGGCCAATTGACGCTCCGTTGCCCGAGCAGCAGAGATCGCCGGAGACGGCGGAAGTTCACGAGCTCGTACGCGCAGCATGACCGCCTCCGCGATCTACGAGGGCTGGGTGACTCACCGGCGGCTCGGTCGGACCCCTCATTCGTTCCGCTATCGCCTGTTCATGCCCCTCTTCGACCTCGAAGAGCTGCCCGAGCTGCTGGATCCCATCCCGCTCTGGTCGGCCCGCCGACCGGCGCCCGCGCGCTTCCATCGCGAGGACTATCTCGGCGGGGGCTCCCCCGGCCTCGCCGAGAGTGCCCGCGATCTGACGGTGAGGCGCGTCGGGCGCCGGCCGGCGGGACCCGTGCGACTGCTCGCCAACCCTCGGTACCTGGGGGTCGGGATTCAACCCGGTGTCGTTGTTCTTCATGCACGGAGAGGACGGCAGCCTCGGTCGAGGCGGTGATCGCCGAGGTGACGAACACCCCGTGGGGAGAGACCACCACCTACGTGATCGACAGCGCCGGCGCCGCCGGCGGCCGATGACGGGCTCATTTCGAAAGGACATGCACGTCTCCCCCTTCGAGCCGATGGACCAGCGCTACGAGATCTCGGTGACGCCGCCGCGAGCCCACCTCGCCGTGCGGATCACGAGCTTCGAGGCCGGCGCGCCAGTGTTCTCGGCACAGCTGGCGCTCCGGCGGCGGGAGATCACCCGCCGGGCCATGGCGGGCCTGCTGCTCCGCTACCCGCCGATGACCGCCTCGACGCTCGCGCGCATCTACGGGCAGGCGCTCCGGCTCTGGGCGAAGGGCGCCCCGCGATTCCCGCATCCGGGGCGGGGCTCAGAGCAATCCGATGGCGAGGCTGACGACGATCGCCCCCGCTGTCCCGAACGTGCTGAGACGCGCCAGGAAGTGCTGGAAAGGCCCGTGATAGTCGACGCTCTCGAAGAAGAGAATCCCGACCACGTGAGCCATGTTGACAAGCAGGATCCCCGTTGCGATCAGGGTGCGGGCGATGGTGACAGCGCTGTAGCTGCCGTGCTCACCCCCGGCGCTGACCAAGGCGATCAGCACCACCGCCGCGGTACCCAGTCCCGCGACCGCGATGCTCACCAAGTCCTCCCGGGTGAGCGGCGGCATATTCGCTGAGGCCCGCCACTCGTGCTCGTGCAGCGATCGGTCGACCTGTGGCATTTCGCGCTCCTCTCGTAGCTGCACCGTTGGTCTACCCGGTCGGGTGGCCCGAGAACCGTGGCGAAAGGCGATTTCACCCGATCGGGATGACGACATCGGCGTCCCGTTAGGGTTGGCTCCGCGAGACCGATGGCAACCGGCAACGACAAGCTGAGCAAGTTCCTGGACCAGTTCCAGGAGGAGCCGCGGGGCGCCTGGCTGGTGGAGGACGCGCCTCAGGAGGCGATCCCGGAGCACGCGATGGACTCGATCGCCGCGATGCGTCTCGTCGAGCAGGAACTCGCCGTCGAGGGAATCCCCGAGAGGAACCTGGCGACCTTCGTCACGACCTGGATGGAGCCCGAGGCTCGCCTGGTGATCGAGGAGAACCTGCACCGGAACTTCATCGATCACGCCGAGTACCCGATGACCGCGGAGATCGAGCAGCGCTGCATCCGGATGCTCGCGGCGCTGTTCAACGCCCCGGGCGAGACGACCGGCGCCCGCACCCAGGGATCCTCCGAGGCGATCATGCTCGGCGCGCTCTCCCTGAAGTGGAACTGGCGGAAGCGGCGCGAGGCTGACGGAAAGGACACGTCGAAACCGAACCTCGTCTTCGGCGGTGACGTGCACGTCGTCTGGGAGAAGTTCTGCCGTTATTTCGACGTCGAGCCGCGGATCGTCCCCCTCCAGGCCGGCAAGTACACGATCGGCCCGGAGGACGTGGAGCCACATCTCGACGAGAACACCATCGGAGTGGCGGCCGTGGTCGGGACCACCTTCACCGGTCACGCCGATGACGTCGTCGGGATCAACGAGCTGCTGCTGAACCACAAGAACGAGAAGGGGATCGACATCCCCCTGCACATCGACGGCGCCAGCGGGGCCTTCGTCTGGCCCTTCCTCTACCCGGACTCGAAGTGGGACTTCCGGCTCGAGCAGGTCCGGTCCATCAATGCCTCAGGCCACAAGTTCGGCCTTGTGTACCCCGGGATCGGCTGGCTGATCTTCCGCGAGAAGGCGGACCTTGCCGAGGATCTCGTCTTCTACGAGAACTACCTCGGCAAGACCGACGCGACCTTCACCCTCAATTTTTCGACCGGCTCCGCGATGGTGCTGGCGCAGTACTACAACTTCGTCCGCTTCGGCAAGGCCGGCTACCGGCTGATCATGGAGATCATGCGGGAGAACGCCGAGGCACTTGCCAAGGACCTCGAGGGCATGGGCCCGTTCCAGATCATCGGCAAGGGCGAGGAGACGCTCCCGCTGGTCGCCTTCAACCTCGCGGAGAAACAGGCCTACGACGAGTTCGACATCGCCTTCCAGCTCTCAGCCGAGCGCGGGTGGATGCTGCCCGCGTACACAATGCCGCCGGATGCTCATGACGTGAAGATGATGCGCGCCCTTGTCAAGGTCAACCTGAGCCGCTCACTCGTGGACCGGCTGGTGGAGGACATCTCTGACGCCCTCAAGACCCTGGACAAGAAGGGCCCGGTCAGCGAGTCCGAGCGCAAGCTCGTCAAGACCAACGTCAGTCACTGAGTCGGATTGCGCTAAATCTCTGGGTGGTGTCCATCTCTGCCTCCTCCGTTCGTCTCTGAGGCAAACCACCAACAAGGAGGTAGCCATGAAGTACGTGCTTCTGATTCATCAGGGAACCACCCCGGTCCCCGGGACCGACGCCTGGAACGAGCTCTCCGAGGAGGAGCAGAAGGAGATGTTCGCGGGCTACGGCGCCGTCAACCAGACCCCCGGCGTCACCCCGAACAACCTGCGGCTGGACTCACCGGAGACAGCTACCACGGTCCGCGTCGAGAACGACGAGACGCTGACCACTGACGGGCCCTTCGTCTCCGTCAAGGAGGCGCTCGGCGGATGGCTCACATTCGAGGCAGACGACCTCGACGCGGCCATCGAGCTCGCGTCTCGCATCCCGGCGGCCCGCTCCGGGGGCGCGATCGAGATCCGGCCGGTGGCCAAGGAGTACTAGCCATCGTCGGCCAGGTCTTTCGGGACGAGTGGGGCCGTGTCCTCGCCAACCTGATCGGCTTCCTCGGCAGCTTCGAGCTGGCCGAGGAGGCCGCTCAGGAGGCGTTTGCGATCGCGGCGGAGCGGTGGCCACGGGACGGGACACCCGACAACCCGAGGGCCTGGCTCGTCACCACGGCGCGGAACCGGGCGATAGACCGGATCCGCCGGGACCGAACCCTGGCCGAGAAGACGCGCCTCCTGGACGTACCGGAGGCGACGGAGGACGAGATGACCGATGAGACCGCAATCCCGGACGAGCGGCTCGAGCTGATCTTCACCTGCTGCCATCCGGCCCTCGCGCTGGACGGGCAGGTTGCGCTCACCCTCCGGACGCTCGGCGGGCTGACCACGGAGGAGATCGCGCGCGCCTTCCTCGTCCCCAAGGAGACGATGGCGAAGAGGCTGGTCCGAGCGAAGCACAAGATCGAGGCTGCCGGCATTCCGTTCCGCGTTCCTCCTCCCCATCTGCTTCCCGACCGGCTCGCCGCCGTGCTGGCCGTCGTCTATCTGATCTTCAACGAGGGCTATGGGGGCCGTGGGGACCTCGCCGCGGAGGCGATCCGCATCGACCGCGCCCTCGTCGAGCTGATGCCAGACGAAGCGGAGGTGCACGGGCTTCTTGCCCTGATGCTGGCAAACGATGCGCGCAGCGAGGCGCGATTCGCCGATGGCGAGCTCGTCCTGCTCGCTGACCAGGACCGCGCCCTCTGGGATCCGAAAGAGATCGAATTGGCCCAGACGGCGCTGGAGCGGGGCATGGCGCTCGGTGGCCGCGGCCCCTACGTGGTGCAGGCGGCCATCGCGCTGCTTCACACGGAGGAGGACGTCGACTGGACCGAGATCGCCGCTCTCTACGGCGAGCTCGCCGGCCTCACGGGCTCGCCCGTGGTGGAGCTCAACCGGGCGGCGGCGATCGCCGAGGCCGGCGATCCGCAGGGGGCGCTGGCGCTGGCGGACGGCCTGGACCTCGAGGACTACCACTACCTCCACGCGACGCGAGCGGAGCTATTGCGTCGTCTCGATCGCCCGGAGGATGCGCTGCTGGCCTACGAGCAAGCCCTGAAGCTCGTGCACTCGGACGCCGAGCGGCGTTTTCTCGAGCGGCGGCTGGACGAGCTCAAACGCCCGTCTCGGCCTTGAGCTCGCCTTTCTGGACGGCGTTCTCGAACGCCTTGTAGTCAGCGTCGTTCTGGTCTGCGTACGCCTCGGCGTAGTCGCACATCGCCCGATCGAACGCGTCACCCTTGCCGAGATAGGAGGCGATAGCGATGCGGTCACCGGATCGGGCATGTGCCCGGGCCAGCGTCCAGCCGCAGAGCTTGGCGTAGATCCGCATCCTCTCCGGGTCCATCAACTCGATCTGGGCCGAGCCTTTTCCGTCCCAGAGCTGGCGCACATAGAAATCCCGAGCCTTGCCGTCAGGGCCCTCCGCGGTGATCCAGCCCAGGAAGATGTCACTCGCAGCCTGCATCAGCCGCTGGCCCTCCACCACCCTGCGCCCTTCCTGCTTGAACCTGCTCTTGCCGGCGGCGCCCTCGAGGACGGAAGCCTCGGCCTCCTTCACCTGGAGGAAGAGCGGGTCGCTCTCGTCGCGGCCGAGCAGCAGCACGATCCAGGCACGAGTCCCGACGCTGCCCACACCGACCACCTTGCGGGCCAGATCGACGAAGCGGTAGCCGTCCGCCAGATGACGGATGTCTCCCTCCAGCGTGCGGCGGTATGCAACGAGGAGCTCCTGGACTCTCCCCATCGCCTTCTCCATCTGCGCATCATTGGCGGCCATCTCTCGGGCTGGCAGGATCAGGGGCGGGTCGCTGATGATCTGAAGCACGCCATCCACCTTGTGGGTGAGCTTGCCGAACGCACGCAGGCTGTTCTTGCGCTCCGCCTTGGCCACTGCCTTGTCGTAGTTCCTGGCGACCTTCTTCGTGACCTGCGATCGGTACTGCTCGAGGGCGTCGAGATCGATCCGCTGGTACCAGACGTCGATCGTCCGCAGCCCGGCGAGACGGCGCATCTCCCGGCGGTACTCGGCGGCCGCCTCCTCGACGGCCGTGCGGCAATCGCGCTCCTTGAAGCCGAGGTCGCGGCCCCCGATCGCAAAGCTGGCGACGAGACGTTTGACGTCCCATTCGAATGGGCCCGGGTGGGTCTCGTCGAAGTCGTTGATGTCGAAGATCAACCGCCGGTCGGGTGCCGCAAAGACGCCGAAGTTGGAGAGGTGAGCGTCGCCGCAAAGCTGGACGTCAAGGTTCGTGCGAGGTGAGGTCGCTAGGTCCGAGGCCATGATCCCGGCTGCCCCCCGGTAAAAGGTGAACGCCGAGGCTCCCATCCGCCCGTGCCTGATCGGGACGAGCTCCTCGACCCGGGTCTTGTCCTGGCGCTCGAGGATCTTGACGGGATCGGTGCGCTTCCCGGGCGGATCCCAGGCCCCGAGCGACGACCGGGGAGTCTTGCGGCGCGAGGCTTTCCCCTTCGCCTCGCTCTCGGCCGTGGTCAGAGGGTCAGCCATGGGACACATCCTGAAGCAGACCTCGATCGCGTGCACGCTCGACGGCCTCTGCTCGGGAGGTGGCATCCAGCTTGCGATAGATGGCTTGCGCCTGGGTCTTCACGGTGTTGGGCGAGACGAAACTCTGCTCGGCGATCTCGCGGAACGAGAGATGGCTCGGCAGGAACCTGAGCGTCCGGAGCTCCGCCGGGGTCAATTCCGACCGCCCCTCCCCACGGGTCATGCCGGCGGTCGCCGATTTGGCCTCTGACAGCCAGCGATTGAGCGCCGGTGCGTCGTCAAGCCGGTCAGCGAACTCGGTGGCCTCCGCGAGCAGGGCAGTCGCTGTGGGCGAATCGTCCAGGAGCAGACTGGCGTGGGCCAGCTGGATCCGCGTCTGTCCCTGATACCAGTCGGGAAAGCCATCGAGGCGCTCGAGCATCTTCCTGGCGCGACTGCTGTCGGCAGCCGCCTCCTCGATGCGCCCCTCGCGCGCACGGGTCAGCGCCGAAGCGACGAAGAAGAAGGCGAGGATCGGATAGTCGCCGAGACGGAACCGCTCCAGCTGCTCCCTGGCCTGGGCGACGACACGGAGGGCACCCTCGAAGTCGTCTCTATCCAGATGGAGAAAGGTCAGCTGGACCAGACAGAAGACCTGCGCTATCGGCGCGGTGGCCGATCCCTTGCGCGCTCCTTCCTCGAGCAGCTCCCTGGCTCCACCGATGTCGCCCGCCAGGTATCGGCTGACCCCCGCGTAAAAGTACGACATCGCGCGCCAGGGACTCTCGGGAGGATGGAGCTCGCCGGCCCGGATCGCGTCGACTCCCATCTGCACGATTCCATCGGCTGGCAGGGTCACCTTCAGAATGAGCAGGTCGGCCTCGAGATCGGCGTCGTCAAGCGCCACCTCGTCGAACGCCTCCTGGGCGACCGATGACCAGTGTGCGGCGTGGTCCCCGTCCCCGAGCGCGAGATATAGGTGTGCAGTCGTAAGGGCGAGCTGGGCGGAGCGCGCCAGCTTTCTGTCGCTGAAGCGACCCAGCCAGCGGCGCAGGTCGTCGCGGTCTCCCACGGCTAGATACGGGGCGGCGCGCGCCCAGATCAACTCGGCTGCCCGCTTGTCATCTCCGGCGGCCGTTGCGTGATCGATGGCCTCCTCGAAGCGCTCGTGTTCGGCGTACCAGTCACTGGCGCGGCGATGGAGGTTGGATTCGAGCTCCGGCTCCCGCCGATGCAGCTCCGCTGCCAATGTCTGTCTGAAGAGAGGGTGGTAGCGATAAGTGCCATCGGCGTGATCCAGCGGCTCGAGTGGAAGCTTGGATCGAGCCAACTCGCGCAGGACCCTGCCGGATCCCGTCCTTTTGAGAACCTCGTCGCAGACCTTTCCGGCGAGGTCCTCGAGAATCGAGGTCCGCATCAGGAACCTGAGTCGCGCAATTGAAATGCCCGCGAGGAACTCATCCCGCATGTAGTCGGCGACGAAGCGGTCGTCGCCGCCGAAATGGGTGGCGTCGACCGACGTGCCGTCTCTTTCTCCGAGCACCAGCCCAGCCAGGTAGAGCGCAGCGGGCCAGCCCTCCGTTCGCTCGTACAACGTCTCTATCTCGTCGGAATTGAGGCGAAGCCCTATCGCCCGCAGCAGCGCCTCGCTCTCCGTTCTGCTCATGGCCAGATCCCGCCGGGTGAGCTCGAAGACCTGCCTATGGGCGCGCATCCGGCCGAGGGGCAGAGCAAGCTCCCGGCGCGAGACGAGGACGATCTGACCCTCCGGAGGGAGCGATGCGATCGAGTTGCCCAGTGCCGTCAGTGCGCCCTTGGTGCGAAGGGCATCGGCTTCGTCGATCGCGACGACAAAGGGTTTCCCCTGGGAGCTCACCGAGTCGAGCGCCTTCACGAGGCGATTCAGCAGGCGTGATGGACGGTCATCGGCTGAACTCAGCGTCACCAGCGCAAACGGGCGACCGTCCTCCTCCGCCCACTGGGCCAACAGGCTGCTCTTCGCATACCCGGCCGGGGCGGTGATGAGCACGAGCGGGTACTCGACAGCCTCGCGCAGGCGCGCCACGAGCTGTGGGCGCGGAATCAGGTCCAGCCGACCCCGGTGGACGACCCCGGGTCGTATTCGTTCGCGCGTCGGAGCGCTCACATCGCCTTCCCGGCTTGTCGAGGCCAATCCCCTATCTCGATCCTCGGGATGACACGCGGATGCGGTTCCTCCCGGTCTCTTGCGCGCTGCTGCGCGTCTATACCCAGCCTACTCTTCGCATTGGGTACGCGGGCGCCCGGGCGCGAGGTGCGGGGCATCATCTCGTTCGGGTGATGCCCGCCGCCGCCGAGGGTGATTGGATCCTGAGCGTGGCTGCCGGACCGGATCCCACCTCGACCCTGCGCAGCCGGTCCTTCATCGCCGTGCTCGTGCTCGCGGCAATCGTGGGGGTGATCGCCTCGCTCGTGGCGTGGTGCTTCCTGGAGCTGATCTTCTACGTCCAGCAGTGGGTGTTCACCGACATCCCGCACGATCTCGGGTACGACCACGGAGCGCCGCTGTGGTGGTACTTCCCCGTCCTCGCGATCGCCGGTGTGGTGACCGCGTTCGCGATCGCGCGGCTGCCGGGTAACGGAGGGCACGTCCCGGCCGGAGGCCTCAACGCGTCGCCCACCCAGCCAATCGACCTGCCCGGCGTGGTACTGGCTGCCATCGCCTCGATCGCGCTCGGGCTCGTGGTCGGCCCCGAGGCACCCCTGATCGCCCTCGGCGGCGGCATTGGCTTTCTCATGATCCGGACGATTCGCCCGGACGCACCACCCGAGCTGGCCACGCTGCTCGCGAGCTCGGCCACCTTCGCAGCGGTCTCCTTCCTGTTCGGCTCTCCGATCATCGCGGCCGTGATCCTGATTGAGGCTGCCGGGCTGGGCGGCTCGCGGCTGCCGCTGGTTCTGATTCCAGGGCTGCTGGCTGCCGGGATAGGGTCGCTCGTCTCGATTGGGTTGGGGGCCATCACCGGGCTCAGCACGGCCGACATCTCGCTCGACCCCCTCCACCTGCCGGACTTTGCGCGACCCGATTTCGTCGACTTCCTTTGGACGATTCCGCTGGCGGCCGCGATCGCGATCGCGACGTTCGCCATCTTCAGGATCGCCCGTCGGGCCCAGGACATCGCGACTCCTCGGCCGTTCGTCGTCCTCCCCGTGGTCGGGCTGCTCGTCGCCGGGCTCGCGCTCGCGTTCCACCAGACGGCCGACCATGGTGTCAACCAGGTTCTGTTCTCGGGTGAGACCACCATCGGGGGCCTCGTCGACAACCCGGGCGCCTGGTCTCTCTCTGCTCTCGCCCTCCTGATCGCGTTCAAGGGGATCGCCTACGGTCTCTCGCTCGGCACTTTCCGCGGCGGTCCCACATTTCCGGCGATGTTTCTTGGAGCAGCCGCCGGCCTGATGGCGGCTCAGCTACCGGGGTTCGAGCTCACGCCCGCGGTGGCCGTGGGACTGGGCGCCGCGGTCGTCGCGGTTCTCAGATTGCCGCTGTCCGCCGTCGTCCTCGCCACGCTCTTCACCGTCCACACCGGACTCGGCTCCGGACCCCTGATCATCGTCGGGGTGGTGGTCGCCTACCTGACCGTCCAGGCGCTCGACGCGCACTCGACCCCCCCGGAGCCCGCGACGAGCTGAGATGGACACCATCGTCTTCTGGGCGTTGACCGCGGCGGTCAACCCGACCCTGCTCGGAGCCTCCACCGTGATGCTCCTGCTCGACCACCCGAAGCGCCTGTTGCTCGGATACCTGTGCGGCGCGCTGCTCACGAGCCTCACCCTGGGAATGGTGATCGTGTTCGCGGTCGACGGATCCTCGGGAGCGACCAGCACGGCGCAGGCGACTCTCAGTCCGGCCATGGATCTCACACTCGGCGGCCTGCTGCTGCTGGTCGCCTATCTGATCCGCCCGGGCCGGGTCCCGAAGGAGACCGGCCGCCTCGCCGAGCGCCGACGGCGGCGCGAGGCGAAGAAAAAAGACAAGGGACCGCCGAAGTGGCAGCGGAAACTGAGTGAGGGCACGGCGAAGACGACCTTCGTCATCGGTGCGCTGCTGACGCTTCCCGGCGCCTCCTACCTGATCGGCCTCGGCCACATCGCCGACAAGGATGCCGGCGTGGCGGCGACCGTCGCCATGATCGTCGGCTTCAACGTGATCATGCTCGCCCTGCTCGAGGCCCCGTTGCTCGCCTTCACGTTTGCGCCCGAGTGGACCCCGGATGCGGTCGACCGCTTCAAGGCCTGGTTCAACCACAATTCCAAGATCCTGGCCTTCCGGGGAGCGCTCCTGATCGGCGCATTGCTGATCGTCAAAGCCACGATCGAGCTGCTCTGACCCGGCCTGCCCGGGGCGGGTCAGCGCCAATCTCCGCCCGGATCACTAGGCCACGGAGCTTGCGGCCGGGCCGCGCGGCGCCATCATCGCGCCGATCAACCAGAACACCGGGAACGGGATGCCCAGCAGGAACATTACCCAGTGGCCCTTCCTGATCGACATGATCCCGAGGGTGACCAGCAGGATGAAGTACACGATTCCAAGTCCAACGAACAGCATCTGAAGCTCCTTCCTTGGATGGACAAGGATGGTCGGGGAGGATCAGCTCCTCCGGATCACCCCAATGAGATGAAATCCAGCGCCCTCTCGCTGACCGTCGCCAGGGTGACCCCGCAGAGCGCCCCGACGATCACATCGAGCGGGTAGTGCACTCCGGTGTGGACCCGGGAGTACCCCACCAGCGTCGCGAGGATGGTCAGCGGCGGCGTCGTCCAGGGAAGCGCCCGCCCCGCCCCGGTCGCGAATGCGAACGCCGCGGCGGTGTGTCCCGACGGAAAGGAGTGGGACGCGGGCATCGTGACGTGGCGACCGCGCGGCACGGAGGCGGCCTCCCGGTCGGGCCGCGCGCGCCGGGACAACGGCTTGATGGCAAGGTTGACGACTGCCGCGGTCACGGCGACCGCCGCCATCCCCCGAAAGGCCGCCCGGCGGCCGTTCGTGCCTGCGCCGAGCGCGAGCGCCGCCGCGCTCGCGACCGAGAGCTTCGAATAGTCGGCGGAGCGCGAAAGGCGGCTGAAAAAGCGGTCGAGGATGGGCGTGTCGGTCTCGGCGATCGCCACGTAGACGTCGGCGTCGAGGCGACCGAGCTCCTCCAGCGCACTCGAAGCCGAGCCCATCCTCACCAGGTGAGCTCGATCTCGAGCTCTCGTTCGTCGGTCTCGAGCTCCAGCTCAACCTTGAGCTGCACCTCATCGGGGACATGCACCTTGATCTGCATCCCGCCCCGCTCGAACTCCAGATCGTTGTTCTTGGAGAGCATCTCGGCGAACCTCTTCAGCCTCGCCGCGGCCTCCTCGCGCGTCACCGTCTCCTTCTGCTCAATCTCCAGGATGTCCATTTCTCTCCTTCCGTTGCTTGGAATGGTGCCTTCAGAGTCTCAGGCCACCGAAATGCGGCCATCAGCGGTGGCGGGAGGCCGGCCCGCCGCAATCCCCGCCAGCGTGCGCACGCCGTCCCAGAATCTCTCAGGAATGGCTGCCGATGGCGAGGCGCCCGGATGGGCCGGCGCGATCCGCACTCTGAGGGCGCCGGGACGGATCCTGAATTGCAGCGGTGGCTCGAGCGTCATCGCCTCGCCGTCGACTCCGGCCGGCACCGGCCTGCTCGAATCGACGTCGAATTGGGTGGCGGACCACTCGCGCCAGAGCTTCCGCGGCTCGTCCGAGCCGGTGCCCGGTGGTGCGGAGGCCACGGTGATCCCGAGCAACCCCGCGTCGATCCGCGGGCGGGTGCCGGAGCCGATCGCCCGGCCGAGCCGGTAGCGGTTGTTCGAGATCAGCAGGGCCGCTCCCGCGCTCTCCTCATCGCCCTCCGGCCCCGTCCAGGAGAGGTCCAGCCCCTCGCCGCCGGGTCCGAGCGCCTCGGGGACGGTGTCCAGGATCGTTCGAAGCTTTGCGTCCCGGTATTCGTCGCGCTGCACGGCCTCGGCGTACAGCCCCAGGGAGACGTTGTTGACGAAGACGCGGCCGTTGACCTCGGCGAGGTCCACCCGGCGCTCGCCGCCATCGACCAGCGCGTCCAGTGCGCCGACGACGTCGTCGCGGTCGACTCCGAGATCGAGCGCGAAATGGTTTCTGGTGCCGGCGGGAATGCAGGCGTAGGGCAAATCCAGCTCTGAGGCGATCGATGCGACTACCGCCTGAGACCCGTCGCCGCCGGCCATCGCCAGCGCGTCGGCGCCACTGGCCACAGCGTCCCTGACAAGCTTCTCCAGATCCGCACCGCGGGTGAGCTCGATGGACTCGATGCACCGCTTGGCGGCCTCATCGGCGAGGGAGAAGCGTTCGGCCTTGCCACCGCCGGATTTCGGGTTGTAGAGCAGCACCGGATGTCGAGGAGCGGGCGCCGGGGGCAGGTGCACCCGGACGCGGAAGGCCGTCCTCGCGGCATAGAGGGCCGCGCCCAAACCGGCGACGATGGCGATCGCCTCCAGGAGATGGTCACCGTCCGTGACGAGCAACACGGCCTGAGCGATCACTGCGACGAGCGCCACGCCAAGAGCGAGGAGCCGGGGGAAGCCCTTGCGTGTCAGGCCGAAAAGAGCGGCCCCGATCGCGACGACCACGCAGCCGAGCACGATCAGGCCGCGCGGAAACTGGGCCACGACGATCGCGAGGGACAGAATCAGGACGGCGGGCGCCAGGACGAGGGCGGCGATCGCCGCGAACCGCTGCCTCGGATTCAGCGCGCGGCCTGAGCGCCGATCTCGACCAGATCGCTCGGGTGAACCCATGCGTCAACCAGGTTATGACCCCCGGCGCGCTCGATTGCGTCCCTCAGCGGAATCGCCCAACGGTGCTCCAGCAGGGCGATTCCGGCGGAGGTTCCCGGAGGAATCTCATCCGCCAGGTACCAGACGTCGTCGGGGTCGAGGACGGAGCCTCGCTCGTCCACTGCGGCGGCACCGGCCACGGCACCAACCTCGGCGCCCTCCTCACCGGCCGCGCCGAGTCCCAACAGGGCGCCCGCCAGAGCGCCGAAGGCCTCGGCCTCGTCGCTGGGAAGGTCGCTGTGCTCGACCGCCTCGAACTCGCCGTCCTCCCCTCGAGCGACGAACATCAGGTCGATCAGACGCACGATGTCGTGTTCACGAAGCCGACGGAGCTCGGCGAGGATCTCGCCGGAGAATTTTCCGTCCTCGAAACCAACAACCAGGAGCTGCACTGGGCCGAATTCCATTTAGATCAGCTTCTCCTTCTCGGCTTCGAATTGCTCATCGGTGAGGACACCTGAGTCATGCAGGTCGCCGAGCTTCTTGAGCGCATCGATCCGGTCCATCTCCGACATCCCGGCACCGCCTGTCGCCGGAGGTGCCTGAGCCGCCTGAGGCGTCTGGGCCTGCTGGATCTGGGCGTCCTGTTCGGCCTCGTGCTCCTGAGACGCCGCCCGGCGCTTCCCGACCGCGTAGCCGGCGCCGCCGACCATCGCAGCGCGCATCAGTGGCCTTCTTCTTCCGATCAGCGGCATCGCGAATCCTTTCTTTGGTGACCGTCACCAGCATCGAACCGGACGGGCGCATCCGACGCATCACTCATTACGGGTGAAATCGCCGGTGTGTCCGCTCAGCCGAGGGCGCCGCTGATCTCCCCGATCGCCGTCTTCTCGTCGTCGCTCACACGATCGCCGCTCAGGCCCATGAAGCCCTCCTTGCGGGCCTCTGCGACCCGCTGGGCGAGCCCGAGGATGAACTTCTTGTACTCCTCGACTTCCTCGCCACTGGCCTTCGACTTGAGCAGGGCGACGGCGTCTGTGATGTGCTTGAGGGACGCCTCCTTGAGCTCGTCGGGAGTCTTGTAGCGCGTGTGATCCATCTCGGGCTTGGCCGTGACGATCTCATCGAGAAGCTGACTGTCGCCGTGCTGCTTGCGAGCCTCGGTGTAGGCCTTCGCCATCGAGAAGCTCTCGCGGATGGAGCCGCCGCGATCCGAGGCGATCACGATGAGCCCGGCGCTCGGCGGGCCCTCCAGCACGAGCTTCCATTCCTCTTCGCTGAAATCGGTCTTGCCGGTCATTCATTCCTCCATGGGTTGATGGCGCGTGACGAGAAGGAATACCGCACCGCAGTAGGTTGGCCGGGTGCGAAGCAGGATCAGAGCTCTCGCCAGCGATGAGGCCCTGGTCGCGCGCCTCGGGCGCATCGTCATCTGGGTGGGGGCCGTCGCACTGCTGATGTTCGTCCTTGACCTGCTCGGGATCCCGGTCTCCGACTGGATTCGCTCCCTGCTCCGGAAGATCCGAGAGGTTCCGGTCTGGGCAGTCGTCACCGGCGTTCTCCTCCAAACGGCCCAGACGACGCTGGCGGCGATCGCCTGGGTGGCCATCCTGCGCGCGGCCTATCCCCGGGTGGAGATCACCGTGCGGCTGGTCCTGGCGGCCTACGCCACCTCCGTGGCGATGAACAGCTTCCTCCCGGCCAACATCGGCACCTGGGTGATGCTGATCATGTTCACGACCGTGATCGCCGGCGCCACCTTCACGGCGATGCTCTCCGGGATCGCGGTGCAGAAGATCCCGTTCTCGGTCTTCAACATCGCCGTCTACCTGTACCTCTTCCTCTCCGTCGCGGGCTCGTTCTCGATCAAGCTCGGCGGATTGGCCGACCACTGGGTTCTCGCGGTGGCGATCGCCGCCGGCCTGGTCTTCCTTGTGGTGCTCGCGACTCGGATCTTCCGCGAGCAATGGCACAAGCTTCGTGAGCAGCTGTTCGTCGGGGGCGCGATCCTCCGCTCGCCGCGACGGACGCTGATCCGTGTGGCCCTTCCCGAGCTCGGCAGCTACCTGGCCCGGCTGGGAATCATCGCCGTCTTTCTCGGCGCGTACAGCATCCCCGTCACCTTCCACAACGTCGCCTCGGTCACCGCGTCCAACTCGATCTCGAACAGCGTCTCGCTGACGCCGGGCGGCGTCGGCGTCACCCAGGCGATGAACAGCGCGGCGCTCAAGAACCAGGCGAGCGCTCAGGATGCGACCGCCTACTCGGCCTCCCAGCAGCTCATCACCTCCGCCTGGAACGTGGTGTTCGCGGTGATCATGGTCTCCTGGGTGTTCGGCTGGTCCGGAGGCAAGGACCTGGTGAAGAGCTCCTATGAGCAGGCCAAGGAGAAGAGCGAGGAGCTCAAGGAGAAGCGCCGTACCCGCCGCGACGCCCGGCACGCTGCCGGCTGATCGCCAAATCACCCTGATCGGGGGATGCCGGTCCCCGGAACCACTGCCACGGTTCCCACCGGCGCGTATTTGCGCGCCCACTGCGGATACGGCCGCCTCGTCTGGCGGCCGGCAACAGAGAGGAAACAAACAGATGAGAGGTGCAGGCCGGGCTGCGTTCGCCGCAGTCCTTCTGCTGATCGTCGGAACCCTGAACATCATCTACGGGATCGGCGCAATCAGTGACGCGAGCTTCTACGCCAACGACACGAGGTACATCCTCACCAACCTCCACGCCCTGGGCTGGATCCTGGTGATTCTCGGTGTTATTCAGCTCACGGGTGGGTTCTCCCTGATGGCCGGCAACGTGTGGGGCCGGATCATCGGGATCATCGGCGGCAGCCTGGGCGCCATCGGCGCGCTGCTTTCGATGGGCGGCTCCCATCCGTTCTGGGAGCTGGGGATTTTTGCGCTCTGTGTCTGGGTCGTCTACGGGATCATCGTCCTCGGCTCCGATGAGCCGTCGGGCGCCGGGACCGACACACGAGCCTGAGACCTTGAGGGAGTCCGGCCGGACCGTCCGGTCGGACTCCTGCGGTCCGCCGTCGTACTCCGGGACCGCCTAGGAGACGAGCTTTTCGACCCGGTAGGTCTTCTGGCCGCGCGGCGTCTCGACCCTGACGTCATCTCCTACGGCCTTGTTCTGGAGCGCACGGCCCACCGGCGACTCGATCGAGAGCTTGCCTTGCGCAAAGTCGGCCTCCGTCGCGCCGACCAGGGTCCAGGTGTTGACCTTGCCCGTCCCCTCGTCGAAGACCTCGGCCGTCCGGCCGAAGGCGAAGGTGTCGGGCGCGGCGTCGGTTGACTCGACCACCGTGGCCCGCCGGAGTCTCTCGCGCAGGCGCCTGATCCGCGCCTCGAGATGCCCCTGGTCGTCCTTGGCGATGTGGTACTCGGCGTTCTCCTTCAGGTCGCCCAGCTCCCTGGCCTCCTTGATCCGCGCGGACATCTCGCTGCGGCGCGGGCCCTCGAGCTCCCCGAGCTCGGCGCGGAGGGCTTCGATGCCCTCCGGCGTGATGGATTCGCTCTGTCCGGCTTCGCTCATGCTCTCACCCTAGCCGCACCGTAGGATTCGGCACATGAGCGACGAGAGCATTGCCAAGAGAATCGAACGGCTGGTCGGCGAGGAGAAGGAGCTGCGCGGCCGCGAGCAGAAGGACCGCGACGACGAGGGTTCACTCGAGTCCGATCGCGAGCGTCTTCGCGCGGTCGAGGTCGAGCTGGATCAATGCTGGGACCTGCTTCGCCAGCGGCGTGCGAAGGAGGAGTTCGGTCAGAACCCGGACGGCGCCGAGGGGCGCAGCGCCGGCACGGTCGAGAACTACCGGCAGTAGGCGCGGTCAGCCGGCGAGTGGCGACGGCGGGATGCGGGTTTCCCCTGTCACATCGGGGATCAGCATCGCGAGGTCGTCGACGTAGCACCAGGACCACTCCTCGCCGGGCTCGAGCGAGCGGATCAGTGGATGCTCGCTCTCCTTGGCGTGCGCCGTGGCGTGCTTGTTCGGCGAGTCGTCGCAACAGCCCACCTTCCCGCACTCGAGGCAGATCCGCAGGTGGAGCCAGGGATCGCCCGTCTTCAGACACTCCTCGCAGCCCTCGACCGACTCGGGAAGCTGGGTGACCTCGATCTGATCGAGATGGGTGCAGGCGGGCATCGTCGATTCAGCCTAGCGAGCGGCCTTGGCGGTCAGCTGCATCAGGGTGTCCAGGAAAGCCTCGGAGAAGGTGGGGAACGGCTGGATCACGTCGTTCATCACCGCGAGCGTGATCTGCGCACGGATCGCCACCGTCGCCTGCTGGAGCCATTCGCCGGCCTCCGGACCGAGCGCGTGCGCGCCGGTGATTCGCTCTCCGTCGGAGATCAGGGTCATGAAGCCCGGGTGCTTGTCGTAGGCGCGTGTATAGGTCGAGGTGCGCGAGACCGCTGCCATCTGGACGGTCGCCTCGTGCTTTCCCTCGGCCTCGCCGACGGAGGCCGCCTGCGGGTCGGTGAAGGTGACGCGGGGCACCGCCGAGTAGTTCGCCTCGCGCGAGCCGCCCAGGATGTTGTCGGCGGCGATCCGGCCCTGATACTTGCCGACATAGGTGAGCGGCCAGATGCCGGTCACGTCGCCGATCGCCCAGACGTTCTCGCCGGCCCGCATGTGCGAGTCGACCTCGATCCCCTGTTTGCCCGGTTCGATTCCGACCGTGTCCAGGCCGATGCCGTCCACCCGGGGCCGCCTGCCGGTGGCCACCAGCAGGCAGTCGCCTCGCAGGTCCTCCCTCTCGCCGAAGGAGACGACGAACTCCCCACCCTCCTTCGTGACCGCCTCGGCCAGCTGCCCGAAGTGAAGCTCGATGCCATCGTCGGTCAGCGCCTCGCCCAGAGCCTCGCCGAGCGGCTTCGGCTCGTTGGGCAGCACGTGATCCATTCCCTCGACCAGCACCACCTCTGCCCCCATGCGCCGAAACGCCTGGCCCATCTCGACCCCGACCGGGCCGGCGCCGAGAATGATCATGCGCTTCGGTACCTCCGTCGCAGCCGTTGCCTCGCGGTTGGTCCAGATCCCATCCAGGTCACGCAGGCCATCAATCGGAGGAATGAACGGATCGGCGCCTGTGGCGACGACGACGTGCTCGGCCGTCTTCTCGGTGTCGCCGACCGCGACGGTGTTCGACCCGGTGAACCGGGCCTCCCCCCGCAACAGATCGATCCCCTCGCTGTCCAGCCACTTGACCTGGCCGTCGTCGGTGTGGTCGGAGACCTGGAAGTCGCGCCAGGCGAACGCGGCGGAGGGGTCGAGCTGCCCGGTGATCGCCTCGGCGGCCCCCGGCGCATCCCGCGCCTCGGCGAGCGCCTCCCCGGGGCGGAGCAGCGTCTTCGATGGGATGCAGGCCCAATAGGAGCATTCGCCTCCGACCAGCTCGCGCTCGGCGACGGCGACCTTGAGCCCGCCCTCGACCAGGCGCCCGGCGCAGTGCTCACCCGGCGATCCGGCGCCCATGACGATGGCGTCGTAGTCGTAACTCACTCCCCTCCCCCCTCGGCCAGGACACCCTCCATGTACTTGCGGGCGTCCGCGTCCGCCTCATCAGGCGTTCGCCCGTCCTCGCGGGCGACGATGTAGGCGGCATAGAAGCCCGACCAGTGGTGCTTCGGGGCCTCAGCCTCGAAGGGCCCGTGGTGCTCCTCGGCCTCTCGCAATAGTCCTGCCAGGGTCTCGACGTCCATGCTGTCTCCTCTCGCTTGCCTATTCGCGCCCGGGCAGGCGCTCGGTGATCTCCTGAAGCAGCCATGTATTTCCGTCCGGATCGCTGAAGCGGGCGAATGAGCCGTAGGTGGCGCGATCGGGATCGGGTCCGCTCACCTCCTCGCCTTCGGCGCGATGGAACACCTCACCCACGTCGGCCCCCTTGTCGATCAGCTCGGCTCGAGCCTCGTCGATGTCCGAAACGATCAGGTAGGTCGTCTGAGCCGAGCCGGGATCAGCGGCGGTGAGCCCGACACCGAACTGGATCGAGCAGGCGGAGCCGGGAGGGGTCAACTGGACGACTCGGAAGCTCTCGCTGATGGGGAAATCCGCATCCAATCGCCATCCGAGGCCCTCGTAGTAAGCCTTCGCGCGATCCACGTCGGAGACCGGAATCACAACGACCTCGAGCTTGAAATCCATGCTCAATCCCCTCTTTTTGATGTAACGGGCAGCCAGTTGACCGGCGTGGGCGGACCCTACTCCTATGCCACCGTTGTTCTGGGGACTCCCCCAGACGTGTGACGCTCAGCCGTTCTCCAGGTTCTGGCGGGCCTGCTCGTATTCGGCGTCGCTCAGGTCTCCCTGCTCCTTTAATCTGGCGAGTCGCTCGAGCTGGGCGTCCCGATCGACAGGCTGCGGCTGTGGGGTCGCCGCCTGACGGCTTGCGAGCAGGCCCTGGAGTACGGCGGCGTTGGCCTCCTTGTTCCGGTCCGCAGAAGGCTCGAATCACAGAGAGGGCGGCCCAAGGGACCGCCCTCTGCTTCCCAACGGATTGAAGGAGTGCCTGTTACTTCTTCTTCTTCTTCTTGGACCCCTTCTGCTTGCACTTCTGGGTCGACCTCGCCGTGATCTGCTGGCCGTTGTAGAACGTCGTGGTCTCGCTGACCACCCACTTCCTCTTCTTCCCGCAGCGAGCCATCACGTAGAACAGCTTCTGGACCCTCTTCTTGCCGTGGACCTTGACCTTCTTCTTCCCGGTCCTGACCTTGCTCTGGAACGTGTCGAAGAGAGTCAGGTCGGTGCCCGGCGTATTGGGCAGCCCTGTCACGTCCAGCGTGTGGGCTTTCGCGTTGTACTGACCGTTCAGGACCAGTGTCAGGGCCCCCGCGATGCGGGTCCAGACGTACAGGGTCGTCGGACCGCCGCTCACCAGCATCACGGGATTCGGGCTGGTGAACGCGCCCGTCTTGTTGTTGACCTCGTCAGAACCCGTACCGACGACGCTCGCCCCGCAGGCCGCATTGACGGCCGTGGTGGTGGCGGCGGTGTTGAGGGTCGCCACCGAGCAGGCGGGCAGCCTGCCGTTCACGAACTTGATGTCCTTGTTGAACGTGAACTTGGTCTCCTTGGCCGACGGAGAGGAGCTGAAATCGCTGTACGTAGTGCCGATCACGTTGTGGAGAGACGCGGGGCCGAATGCCTTCTTATCCTGCTTGGCCGGCGAGAGCGTCGTCTGCAGGGTCTGACCGGTGGGAGCACCCGCGAAGGCGGTCGCCGAGACGATGAGTGCCCCGAGCACGCCGAGCGTGGCTCCGATCAGAAACTTATGCTTACGCATACCAATCCTCGTTCCCTGGCTGTCTTTCACTGTCACCCAACTCAACAGAGGGGCGCCATGACGGTTTCGCTCGCCGGCCCGGCCTCCGGACGCCCACGCCCGGATCGGGATGGACGATGTCAGCGTCCTGACACGACCGTGGAGCCCGGGTGGTCGCGATACTGCTTGGGCGATGTCGAAGGAGAACGTGGAGGTTGTCCGCCGTGGCTTCGAAGCCCTTCCAGCGAGGCGGACCCGAGGCGATGCTCGATCTGTTCAGCGACAACGTCATCACCTACC
>CAVUQC010000003.1:0-21255 GCA_963743575.1 uncultured Solirubrobacterales bacterium
GGGATTTCCGCTCCAGAGTCGATGTAGGAACCTCGGGACGGCTTCGCCATATAGCCGCGGCCACAGGCGGCCGCCCAACTTAAGTCGCTTCGGGCTTTGCCCTTCGCTCCGAAGCGGGGCGGCCTGGTGGCCGCTACAGCCCCCGCCGCAGAATGACGTGCGACGCGGTCTTCAGCAGGATGCGGCTGTCGAGCCACAGCGACCAGTTCTCCAGGTAGCCGCCGTCCAGCACCACCATCTGATCGATCGGTACCGACGAGGCGCCATTGATCTGCCAGACCCCGGTCATTCCGGGCCGCATCTGAAGCCTGCGCCGGTTGGTGCCGGTGATCAGCGCATCCTCCTCCGGGACCAGCGGCCTCGGGCCGACCAGGCTCATCTTCCCGGTGACCACGTGGAGGAGCTGAGGGAGCTCGTCCAGGGAGGTGGCCCGCAGCCAGCGGCCGACGCGGGTGACGCGGGGGTCGCCGTCGATCTTGAAGAGTCCCTCCGCGGCTTCGTTCAGATGCCAGAGCTTGGCCTTCTGCTCGTCGGCCCCGTCGATCATGGTGCGGAACTTGAGCATCGAGAACCCATCGTCGCGGCGGCCGATCCGCCGCTGCCGAAAAATGATCGGGCCGGGCGAATCGAGCTTGATCAGCACAGCGGTGACGACCAGGAACGGGAGCAGCACCGCGAGCAGGAGGAGGGCGCCGACCAGGTCGAGCGCGCGCTTGGCGACCTTCGCGAGTGCTCCGTGTCCAGGATCCCGCCGGGCCTCGAGGGAGCTGGGCAGGCGAAGGGTGACGGCATCGGTGTGAACACTCTCGAGGCGATCACCGCCCTGCGCGAGTTCGTCCGCAACAGCAAGAGAGCCGCTCTGAGCCGAGTCCATGATCGTCCTTTCGTTCCCGAACTTTGGATTCGGTCTCGCCGGGTCCCTTTCACCCGGCGATCCCCCCGAGGACGACGCCTAGCTGGTGCCGAGCGCCGTCTCCCGTCGCTTCTTCACTGCCACGGCAATCCGGATCAGCCCCGCCGCCACGAGGATCGCGATGACGACCCAGATGAACGGCGTGCTCGGGTAGCCGGCGAGCGGCAGCTTTCCGCCCCTGTCGGTGCCGGATCCGACGTCGGAGACGAGTCTGCGAGCGCCTCCTCCGTACGGAGCCTGCGGGTTGACTGGGCTGTCGAGGCTGCCTCCGCCCTTGCTTCCACCGGCCGGATTGCCCTTCGGGAGGTATTGGTTCAGGGCCGCCTGACCCGAAGCACCGGGCGCCGCGACGAGGGTCACGGCCGCCGCGATCGCCAGGATCGGAGCGAACCGGCCCTTACCTCTCCTCCGTATACCTAACATTGGGTCGGTAAGCCTACAGAATTTTATGTAGGTACCTACCCACTATTTTGCGTAGTGCGCCCACCTTTCGTGCCTGAGACCGCATCCATCAAGCTCGCGCCTCATCTCGGGGCCGATCGCCCCAACCAGGGGCGGCGAAGGTCCACGGGGAGGACGGGGGTGACGCCCCGCAGGCTGCTGGCCCGGCGAGCCGCGGCGTTCGCGATCTCCGCGTTCCTGGTCCTGGTGCTCGCCTTCAACGGCGGGGGATACGACGTGGTGGTCCGCCACGAGGTGGGGCTCGCGGTCTGGGCGGCGATCGCCGCGGGGCTGGGAATCGGGATCCTGCCCCGCGGCCGGCTGACGCCCGCCGGCTGGGTGGCGATCGGCGGCCTCGCGGCGCTGGCGGGACTGACGCTCGTCTCACATGTGTGGACCGAGAGCGACGAGCGGACGACGGAGGAGCTCGCCCGCGTCCTCGAGTACACGGGCGTGGTCGCGCTCGCCTTTCTGGCGCTCAATCGCTACACGTGGCGCGGCGCGGCGATGGGGTTCGCGGCGGCCGCACTGTCCCTGCCGTTCTTCGCGCTGACGAGCCGCCTCTTCCCGCACGTGATCACCGATCACTTCACCTCCGGGACGGGAGCCGACCGGCTGAGCTATCCGTTCGACTACTGGAACGGCGTCTCGTGCTGGGCGGCGATCGCAGTTGCGATCGGGCTGACGATGAGCGCCAACGCCTCGCGCGCCGAGACACGCTCCGTCGCCCTCGCCTGCGTCCCCGTTGCCGCCCTCACCGTCTATCTGAGCTATTCGCGATTCGGCGCGGCCGCTGTCGTGATCGCGGTGATCGCCGCCTTGGGCTTCAGCCGCCACCGCTGGACCGCGGCGGCGAACTCGATCGCCGCGGGGGTGGCCTCGGCGGTGGCGATCCTCGTGGTCCGGGGTCATCCGGAGATCGCCCACGCGAGCGGTGACTCGGGCGGAGCCCTCGTCGCCCTGGTCGTCATCGCGGCGGGGGTCGGCTGCGCTGTGGTCGCGGCGATGACCCAGAGGGCCGGCGTCGACCGAGTGCGGATGGATTCGTCCTCGGCGCGGCTCGTCCTGGGTGCGGGTCTGGCGGGAGCGCTGTTGCTCGCCGTCGCGCTGCATGGCCCGCTCGGCACCGCGTGGGATGACTTCAAGAGCGAGAAGCCACCGCCCTCGAGCGGCGGCACCGTCCGCTTCACGAGCCTCGGCAGTGCGCGCTACGAGGTCTGGACCGCAGCGACGAACGCCTTCGAGGCGCATCCCCTCGACGGCGTCGGCCCAGGAGCGTTCGAGTTCTATTGGAGCCGCCATGGGAGCGTCGATTTCGTCCTCGACGCCCACTCCCTCTACCTGGAGGAGGCCGCCGAGCTCGGCCTGCCGGGATTGATCGCACTCGTGGTCACTCTCGGGGCACTCCTGACGGCGGCGATCCAGGCGAGTGCGAGATGGAGGCGGAGGCGCGAGCTCGCGGTCGGCTCGGCGATGATCGCGGCGTTCGTGGTCTTCCTCGCCTATGCCGGCGTCGACTGGATGTGGGAGCTGGGCGGGGTGGGCACTCTCGCGATCGGCGGGATCGCGGTGGCGGGCGCCGGCGGCTTCGAGCGCTACCGCGATCCTCCGCCGCGGCCTTGGATTCGGGCCGGGCTCGTCGCGCTGGCGCTCGCCGGGGCGATCTCTCAGGTGCCGGGCCTCGTCGCCACCAACCGAACGCGGGCGAGCCAGGCGGAGCTGGTGGCCGGCGATCCGGCTCGCGCCGACGAGATCGCCGATGAGGCGATCGACGCGGAGCCGTGGGCCAGCTCGCCGTACGCGGCCAAGTCGCTCGCGCTGGAGGCGGCCGGTGATCTCTCCGGGGCCAGGGCGGCGGCGCAGGACGCGATCGACCGCGATCCCTACAACTGGCGCGACCGGCTGCTGCTGGCGCGGATCGAAGCGCGCCTCGGCGACCGACCCAGCGCGGAGGCGGCGCTCCGCGAGGCCCGTCGCCTCGCACCCCACAGCCTCTACCTGCTCCCGACGAGCCCGCTCAGGCGGCAGATCGACTCACTGCTCGCCCGGAAGCCGGTCAGCTCGAGAGGCTGAGGCGCTCGCCCAGGCCGGACCGGGTTTCCTTCGGGATCCCGGGGATCTCGGCGAGCTCGTCGAGCGACTCGAAGCCCCCGCGAACGTCGCGATAGGCGATCACCCGGGCGCTCTGCGTGACCGAAAGGCCCAACCCGCGAAGCTCCTCGAAGGTGGCCTGGTTGAGGTCCAGCTTGTCGCTGTCGCGCTTCCCCCGGCGCGTCTTCGCAGTCTTGCGGGAGCTCCCCTTCTCGCGCGTGGCCGCGGCAGCGTTCTTCCTCTCTTCCTCGGCCGCCGCTTCCGCCGCGGCGAGCTCTGACTCGAGCTTCTCGATGCGCCCGCGAAGCTCGGCCTCGCGCGTCTCGAAGCCCTTGGTCAGCTCCGAACGCTGCTTCTCGAACGCCGTGGTGAGCCGCTGCTCGCGGCTGTCGTGCTTCTTGACCAGGTCGGCCGTCGTCTGCGCGAGCCGCTCCTGCGCCTCCCTCTCCTGCGCCCGAAGCTCGGTCTGCAGGTCGCGGACGCGGTTGGCCACCTCTCCGTTCTCAGCAGGGACGGGTGCGGCCGCGGGTTGCGGGGGGACGGGCGTGGGGGTCTCGGCAGCGGGCCTCGCGTCATCCGAATCGACCAACCACTGGGCGGTCTCGTCGCCGTTCGCGGCGGGACCATGCGACCCGTTTCGCTCCGAGCCATTGAGAAGCCACTCGTCCGCAGAGTGGGAGGTTTTCTTCCCCAGCGGTGACACGGGCGCCAGAGTAGCGCGGTACGGATCCCGCCACGCCGGTTCGATTCGCCGTTTTCGACACTCCGCAGGTCGTCCGATGGGCCTACTGAGAACTGGGGTGTCTGCCGTCAGGTTCTCGCTATCGTGCTGGCGTCTTCGCGGGGGTCCCGAGGAATGGAATCTGGAGAAACTCGAAATCTGAGCGACTACCTCAGCGTGCTTCGGCGCCGCTGGCGGCAGATCGCCCTGGTCACGGTGCTGGCCGGCGCCGTCGCCTTCGCCGTCGATCACGCGCGCAGCACGACCTACGAAGCGAGCACCGATCTCCAGTTCCAGGATCCCGGCCTGCAGGCTCCCGCAGTCATCGGCGGTGGCGGCAACGTCGACTTCTTTCCCCAGAACGTCTCGGGGGCCGGCGCGGCGAGGGTCACAAGAGCTGACGTGCTGGCCGATGCCAGCAAGGCACTCGGCGGCGAACCGACCGCGGACGAGCTGAAGTCCGACACGACGGTCACCGTCAACCAGAACAACAACCTGGTGACGATCCAGGTGAGCGCCGACACGGCCAGCGCTGCAGCCCGCGATGCGAATCAGATCGGCGCCTCCGTCAAGAAGCTGACCCGGGATGACGCGAGGAACTACTACAGGGACCGCGCCAAGGCCATCCCGGATGCGCCCGCAGCCAAGACCCTGAGGGCGCGATTGCTCGCCCTGGGGGCGGTCGCCGAACCGGTCACGATCATCAAGCCGGCTCAGATCCCCGGCAGCCCCGCTTCCCCGAAGCCGGCCCGGGACGTCATCATCGCCCTGTTCCTCGGACTCCTGCTCGGCATCGCGATCGCCTTCCTCAGGGAGACCCTCGACAGGCGGGTGACCGACGGGCAGGAGGTGCAGAAGCGCCTCAGCCTGCCCCTGGTCGGCTACGTGCGGAAGGACAGCCTCGGCATGGTCGGCATGTCCAGCAACGGGTCCGGTCTGGTCTCCGAATCCGACCTGGAGGCGTTCCGCATCCTGCGCAAGAACGTCGACTTCCTCGGCAGGGATGAGGAGCTTCAGGTGGTCGCCATCACCAGCCCGCTTCCCGAGGAGGGCAAGTCGACGGTCGCCGCCTGGTACGCGTATGCGAGCGCGCTCGTGGGCAGGCGCACGATCCTCGTCGAATGTGACTTCCGCCGCCCGGTGATCTCCTCCCGGCTCGACTTCGACTCCGAGCCCGGGTTGAGCGAATACCTGGCCGGCGAGGCCGAGCCCAAGGATGTCCTGCGGACGGTGGAGGTTCAGGGCCGCGGGGCCGAGAATTTGGCCGTGATCCCGGCCGGGACCACGGTCTTGCAGCCGACCGAGATGCTCGCGTCCACGCGCTTCCGCGACTTCCTAGGCCAGCTTCGAAAGGTGTACGACCTGGTGGTCATCGACTGCGCCCCCCTGCTGCCGGTGGGCGACACGCTCGAGGTCCTGCCGCAGGTGGACGGCACGCTGCTCTGTGTGCGGCTCAGGCAGACGACCCTCGATCAGGCCACCGCAGCGAAGCAGGTCATGGAGCACCTCCCCGACAAACCGACGGGGCTGGTGGTCACCGGGCTCACCAAGGGCAGCGACCACGACTACTACGGCTACTACTCCTCGGTCGAACCGGCGAGGAGGGGGGAAGGGCATTGAGATGAGCGATCGGATTCTCGTCACGGGAGCGGGTGGGTTCATCGGAGGCCACCTGGTGCGAGACCTCCTGGAGGAGGGCATGACGGTGCGGGCCGTCGACAAGAAGCCCGCCGAGGAGTGGTACCAGCGCTTCGACGACGCGGAGAACCTCGAGCTCGACCTGAGTCTCCGCGAAGCGTGCTACGCAGCGACGGAAGGGGTCGGGCAGGTCTACAACCTGGCCGCCGACATGGGCGGCATGGGCTTCATCGAGCTCAACAAGGCCCTCTGCATGCTCTCGGTGTTGATCAACACGCACCTGCTCGAGGCTTCACGCGACCACGACGTCGAGCGCTTCCTGTTCTCCTCGTCGGCCTGCGTCTACGCCGCGGAGAAGCAGACCGAGGCCGAGGTGCAGCCGCTGCGCGAGGAGGACGCCTATCCGGCCGAGCCCGAGGACGGCTACGGCTGGGAGAAGCTCTTCTCGGAGCGTATGTGCCGCCATTTCGCCGAGGACTTCGGCCTTGGCACCCGGGTCGTCCGCTACCACAACGTCTACGGGCCGGAGGGCACCTGGGACGGCGGGCGCGAGAAGGCTCCCGCCGCGATCTGCCGCAAGGTCGCCCAGGCGAAGCTGAGCGGGGACCCCGAGATCGAGGTCTGGGGCGACGGCGAGCAGACCCGGAGCTTCACTTACATCACCGACTGCCTCCATGGGACGAAGGCGCTGATGGGCTCGGATCACACCGACCCGGTCAACCTCGGCTCGACCGAGCTGGTCACGATCAACCAGCTGATCGACATCGTTGAGGAGATCGCCGGCGTCAAGGTCTCGCGCAACTACGACCTGAGCGCGCCGCAGGGCGTGCGCGGCCGTAACAGCGACAACACCCAGCTCGAAGCGGCCCTCGGCTGGGAGCCGAGCGTCACGCTCCAGGAGGGAATGGCCCAGACCTACGCCTGGATCTACGACCAGCTCTCGGAGAAGGTCGCCGTCTAGCGGTCGCGACTGACGGCGAAGCCGTCTCGGCCCCCAGCCACGCTGCGCAGCAGCCGGTCGAAGGAGCCGGCGAAGGCGTCCGTGGAGAAGTTCTCCTCGGCGTAGCTGCGCGCGGCCTGAGCCTTGCTCCGCAGGTCCTCGGCATCGTCGAGCGCTGCGATCACGGTGCGAGGGAACAGGTCGGGGTCGGAGCTATCCGCGACCCATCCGGCCTCGGCCTTCTCCACCAGGCGGGCGGTCTCGCCCTCAGGGTGGACGGCGGCCACGATCGGCAGCCCGTATGCCATGAAGTTCATGAGCTTCGAGGGGAGATTGAACTCCGCCCCCGTGTAGCTCTGGCTCACCAGCGCGAGGGTCGAGGACCGCAGTTCTCGCTCCAGCTGCTCGTCGGAGACGAGGCCGAGGACCTCGACGCGATCCGAGCGCACCTCGGCACGCGCCTCATCGGCGGCGATCCCGTTGCCGGTGACCACGAGCCGCAGATTCCGCTTGGCGACCTCCGCGGAGCGCTCCCAGGCCGCCACCAGAGGCGTCAGCCCCTGGGTCAGGCCGATGTTCCCCATGCTCAGCACCCGCACCTCCTCCCGCCTCGACCCGAGCTCGTCGGCGCGGAGGTCGGGGAACGGCCGGGTCGCCGGGTCGTAGATCAGGTCGACCTTCTCCGCCGGCACTCCCTTCGCGAGGACGCTGTCGGCGAAGGCCTGCGAGAGGACCGCGACGCTGTCGCAGTCCGCGTACGCCCTCCTCTCGAGCCAACGCGAGGCGCGCATGACCGCGCTCTCCTCGTCGACCAGGCCGGTCGTCACTGCTCCGTCGGGCAGCAGGTCGTGCATCCAGTAGACCCAGGGAACACCTCGCAGGCGGCCGTTGATCACGGCCGCCAGCAGGGCGGGGAAGGGGGGCGAGACGACCAGCAGGACGTCGGGTCTGCCGAGCAGAGGCGGAAGGATCGGGCTCGCGGCGAGATAGCTCGAAACGATGCTCATCTCCTGGAGCATTCGCTGCCTCCCGGTCTCGCGTCCGACCAGCAGCGGGAGCCGCAGCAGGCTGACATCGCCGCGGCGCTGCCGGTACGGCCAGCGGCGCGTCCCCCAGCGAGGGTCCGGGTAGTGCGGGTGATTGGCGACCACGTCGACCTCCCAGCCCCGCTCGGCGAGCTGGTCCGCGAGCACCGTGCTGACCGGGGCGATGCCGGTCGGCTCGGGCGCGAAATTAGCGCTCCAGAGCTGAATTCGGGGGCCCCTCAGCCTCGACATGGCCGGAGATCCTAGACAGGGGAACTGGGGTGGCGCGCCGGTCATACTCACTATTCTTCGCCGTCATGGCGATGGCGTCTCGGACGAGCTCCGTTGTCTGGCTGGGGTTTGCAGCGGCCCTGATGGGGGCACTGGCCGCCGTGCTTCCACCCGCAGGCCTGCTGCTGGTTGCGGCAGCGATCGGCCTGTTCCTGCTGGTGGCGCTGATCCGCTTTCGAGCCGGAGCAGGCGCCGCCATCGCCTGGCATCCCGTCGTGATGGTGCTGACCGGCGCGGCGGTGGTCTCGATCACGTGGAACGGGTTCCGATCCGGCGGGACGTCGCCTCCGGACCTGCTGTTGCTCGTCGCGCTCTTCGGCATCGGCTACTGCTGGTTCCAGGACACGATCAGCGTGCCACTGCCGGGATGGCTGCTGGGGGCGGCGGGCATCATGTTCGCCTCGCAGCTGCTCAACCAGTTCTTCATCGTCCCCAACCCGCCGCTGGATCCGCCGCCCTCGTTCACTCCGCCCGGCCCGGCGATCGTCACGATGCTCAGGTTCGAGCTGGCGTTCCTGATCGTCCCGATCGTGATCGGAGCCGTGGCGTCATCGTGGAGGCGGGCAAACCTGCTCGCCAACCTCTGGATCCTCTCGGCCACGATCAGCGCGGTCATCGCAACTTACGACGGGTTCACCGGGGCGGGCCTGGGATCGAGCATCACCGGGGTCGTCGTCAACGACGGCAGCCGTGCTGCGGGACTGGCGATTCACCCGAACACCTTTGCCCTGACCTGCTCGATGACGCTCCCGCTCGCCCTCCTTCGCGCCGTCCAGCTCCGGGGCGCGGGGCGAGCGGCCGCGATCGTCGCGACGTTCTTCCTGTTCAGCGGGATCCTGGTCTCCGGCTCACGGGTGGGCCTGATCTCACTGGTCCTGGCCGTCGGCCTGACGGCCCTGTTGATCCCCAAGCTTCGCGCCCGCATCGTCGCCGTCGGGCTCGCCGGGGCGGTGCTGATGATGATCGTGGCGCCGACGAACAATCCGTTGCTCGAGGGGTTCAGCCGCCTCAGCGGCGGGGGCGACTCGTCCGCGGCGACCGGCCAGCGCTCCGACCAGTTCCAGGAGTCGCTCCACATCGCGCTGGATCATCCGGTGACCGGGATCGGCTTCACGGTCGTCGCCGACGCCCACAGCCTCCCGCTCCAGTTCTGGGAGACCGCCGGCTTCGTCGGGATCGCCGCGCTGGTTCTCTACGCGGCGGGCGCCTTCCAGACGGGCTGGCGGCTCTACCGGGACCCGGGCCTCCCCAGGGGAAGCCCGCCATTCGTCGGGGCCCTGACGATCTCCTTCGCGGTCTGGCTGATTGCCGGGCTCGCGCAGAACGAGATCGCCGATCGTTACATCTTCGTGCCCGTGGGATTGCTGCTGGGACTGGGGCTGGCCGCCCGGGCCGGGCGGTCGGAGCGGAACGGATCCGAGCAGCTGCCCGCCATGATGCCCGCGCCTCCCCGCCCGGCTGTGGCTCAGCCTGAGCCCGAGCGGGTCCCGGTCGCCGGCTAGGCTCGGCCGCTCAGATCGCCGGGGGTGTGGGCGCCGGTTCCGACGGCAGCGGCTCGGTGGCCATGGTGGCGACAGTTCGCCTCCCGGGGCTCGCCCTCAGGAATGTCGTCCACATCACCGCCGTCATCAGCGCCTGCACGACCGTGACGGCCCAGATCGCGCCGAGGGCGCCGTTGATCTCGGCGCCCACGATGCTCGCTGCGAAGACGAGGCCGGTGGTCACTATGTCGATCGCCATCACCTTGCCGATTGCGCGCATCCCGAGCAGTCCGGCGCGGGGCCCGGTGAGGAGACCGAGAAACAGGATCTGCAC
This sequence comes from uncultured Solirubrobacterales bacterium, assembly GCA_963743575.1. GTDB lineage: Bacteria > Actinomycetota > Thermoleophilia > Solirubrobacterales > 70-9 > DASUPK01. The sequence continues at coordinate 9,876 of CAVUQC010000003.1, forward strand.
GCCGGTGGCGAAGAGCAGCGGCTGCGCGACCTCCCAGGAGTCGCCGAGGATGGCGCGGCCCACGCTGTCGGGCAGAACGACGATCACGATCAGGTTCATTGCGGCCGCGGCCGTGCTCAGCACCGAGACCTTCTCGATGTATCGCCGGATGACGTCGCCGGCTGCGCCGAGCAGGCGGGTCACGTGCCCGATGCTCGCGGCGGTCACGGCGATCTGCAGGGTCGTGAAGGGGCGCACGAGGAGCAGCGCTCCCTGCACGCCACCGAGTGCCGTCGCCCCGGCGATGGCCCCGACGCTGCTCGCCGCCGCGAGCGCTCCGCTCTGGGTCGACACGTACGAGATCAGGTAGCGCCAGGAGAAGCTCCACGTGTAGCGCAGCCAAGAGAGGCCGAGGCGGACGCCGTGCGCGCGGTGCTGAGCGAAGACCAGCAGCCCGGCCACCGCCCCCGATCCGCCCCAGGCAGCGATCAGCCAGGGCAGCGAATGAGTGCCGGTGATGAACAGGGGGATCACGGCCACGACCAGGAGCAGGAGCCAGGTCACGTCCAGGACCAGGGCCGAGGACGGGCGCTGGATGGCGAAGCCGAGATAGCGGCCGAGGTCCTGGAGCGCGAGCAGCGGGAGACAGAGGCCCAGAACGGCGATCGCCTCGCCCAGGGTCGTGTCGACGGCGGTCACCGCGAGACCGATCAACGCCACGGCCACGCCTATTCCCAGCCCGAGCAGGCAACTCGCTCCGATCACCTCGCCCTTGCGGTCCTCGGCCTCCTCCGGGTGCACCAGTAGGGGGTCGTTGACGAGCGCCCGAGAGACGCCCTGGGCGACCATGTAGAGCAGGAAGACGATCCCGAAGAGCCCGAACGAGGCCGGATCCAGCAGCCGGGCCGCGATCACCGCGATCAGGACGTTGGAGCCTCCGGCAACCGCCTGATCGACCGTGATCACGCTCAGCTGCCGGCGGATTGACCGTCTCGGCGGGCTGCTCATGGCGGCCAGTATCACAGCCGCCGAACTGGCGCTCGCCGGTTCTCCAGTCTCTAGCATCGCCGCGATGCCAGCCTCGGCTACTCAGGTGAATCTGGCGCGGGACCTCTATCTCGACCTGCTCAAGCGGACCCTGACGGGCGCCCTGACGGAGGACAACGACTCCATCCTCGGTGGGGTGCGGACCTCCGGCTCGGAGAGGCTGGCGAAGCGCGCGGCGGACTCGGTCGGTCGCGTGGCGGGGCGCTTCGGCTTCGAGGTCGCCTACAAGAAGCCCTACGACCCGGAGCTGCGCGCGAACGGCCGCGACTGGCCCGCCCGGGCGGACTCGATGATCGGCCTGAAGCGGATGGAGAACATCCAGCACTGCATCGAGACGGTGCTCGATGACGACATTCCCGGAGACCTGATCGAGACCGGTGTGTGGCGGGGCGGGGCGACGATCTTCATGCGCGCCGCCCTGAAGGCGTGGGGCGATGAGACGCGCACCGTCTGGTGCGCCGATTCCTTCGAGGGGCTCCCGGCTCCCGATGCCGCCCGGTATCCGGCGGACGCGGGCGACACCTTCTACACGAAGGGCGGCCTCGCGGTGGGGGTTGACCAGGTGAAGCACAACTTCGAGCGCTACGGGCTGCTCGACGATCAGGTGAGGTTCCTCGTCGGCTGGTTCAAGGACACCCTGCCCATCGCGCCGATCGACCAAATCTCGGTGATGCGCCTGGACGGCGACCTCTACGAATCCACCTTGCAGGCCATCGAGGCCCTCTATCCCAAGCTCTCGCCGGGCGGCTTTTGCATCGTCGACGACTACGGCGACCTGGTGGCCCAGTGCCAGCGAGCGATCCACGACTACCGCGACGCGAACGGGATCACCGAGGAGATCGTCGACATCGACGGATTCGGCGCCTACTGGCGCAAGGAAGCCTAGGCCTACTCGGTCAGCCGGTAGTCCGCGACTCCGGCGCGGATGCGGGCCACGGTCTCGAGGTTGGTGTGCGCTCCATCGAACGTCGATTCCACTGGCAATGCCCCGGCCGTGTCGGCGAGCTGGTCGGTCAGATCGACAAGGGTGGCGTCCTGGATGGGCTCGACGCTGCGGGTGAGGGCTTCACGAAGCTTCCGATGGGCCTCAACCCGTTCCCCGATCGTGCCGTTGATCGGGAACCACACGTCGGCCTCCGGCACGTCGACGGGCGGCATCGTCACGAAGAACCCCATCCGGTCCGCCTTGAGCAGCCGCGCGACCTCGGCGCAGTGCCGCACGTATCCGTCGACCCAGTCGAACGAGGAGTCGAGTCGCTCGGCCAGATGCACCCTCACGTCGATCTCCCCGGCCAGGAAGATCGGTACCAGCGCACCCGGCCTGCCGAATCTGTTGACGAAGCGAGCGACGCGCATGACTCGCGGCGTGAAGCCCTTCCGGGCGATGGAATACATCAGCCTGGCGCCGTCGCGCAGGATCAGCTGTCCCTCCGGCGCCCGCAAGAACATCCCGTTCGTGACCTGACGGTTGACCGTCATCGCGTGCGAATCCCCGATCCAGAGCTCGGTCCGGCGCTTCCTGCGCCGCATTGCCCAGACCAGCGACGGCCAGGCGAGCAAAAAGAGGAGCTTGCCCCGGATCCGATCGCTCAGGCGGTGAGGCTCGATCCGGTTGCTGATGGCGTGCCCATTTTTCATCCGTGAGATGCTACGAGTCAGGCAAGGACCGGCGACGCAGTCGGCGGGGTCTGGGGGGTGGTCAAGGGCGAATGAGACAACCTGCGTATTGCACGATCCTGGCGCGCAACTACCTGCCGGCGGCCCTCGCCCTGAGTGACAGCCTGCGCGAGCAGGGCAGCGAGGTCCCGCTCACGGTGTTCCTCACGGATGCCAAGGCGGAAACCGAGCTTCCCGAGCTCGACGGTGTGCGTTGGATGCATCCCGGGATGCTCGACCTTCCGGAGCGCCAGGCCCTCGAGCTGGCGATGTCCTACGACCTGGTCGAGTTCGCAACAGCGGTCAAGCCGCTTGTCCTGCGCGCGCTGCTCGGTGAGCACGAACAGGTCTGCTACCTGGATCCGGACACCTACGCCGTTTCCCCGATGGAGGAGCTCGGGCCGGCCCTGGAAGCGAGCCCCGGGGGCATCCTGTTGACCCCGCACTACCTGCAGCCGACTCCCTCGAACGGCGAGTTCTCCGACGGCCACCTGCTCCATGTCGGCACCTACAACCTCGGCTTCTGCGGCGTTGACCGGCGGGCCGAGGAGTTTCTGACCTGGTGGTGGGGTCACCTGAATAAAGAGTGCCTCCACGATCCGATCGCGGGTCTGTTCGTCGACCAGAAGTGGGTCGACCTCGGCAGCCTCTACTTCGACGCGACGCCCCTGCGCCACCGTGGATACAACGTCGGCCTCGCCAATCTGCACGAGCGCCCCGTCGACCGAGATGCCGACGGCTATTGCATCGCGGGCACCGAGGACCGGCTCCGCCTTTTCCACTTCCACGCGTTTGATCCGCGCCGCCCTGACGAGCTCTCGACCCGCTTCAAGACGTCCCACCCGGACGGCTTCAGCACCTCCAAGCTGGGCACGGAGGCGCTGATCGAGCTCTGTCAGACCTATGCGGAGGTTGTCCTCGATAAGGAGCAGGAGCTTGGCCCGCAGCCCGGCTACATCTACGGCGTGGATACGACAGGTCGGCAGATCACCCGGCGCATGCGGCATGCGTATCGCGTCACCGCATTGGCCGACCCGGGCACCCTGCCGTCCCCATTCGTTGTGGCCGAGGCCGAGCAATACGAAAGGTGGCGGCGGGGAGCTCGAGCCCTGGTTGGCCGGCTGATGCTCTCCGACGTGGTCAAGGGGATCCGCTGCGCGCTTCCGGAGGAGTACGACAACGTCAAGCGGCGACTGCCTGGCCTGACCAGCCGGTTGCGAGGCCGCATCGTCGAGCGCTCGGGGATGTGGGAGTGAGATGGGTCAGGCAGTCAGCCTGATCAAGTATCAGCTGAACCGGGCCCGCAACGTGTGGTGGGGCCGCGATGAGGCCGTGTTGCGGAGGTTGCAGCGCAAGGGCAGGGTGGTCTACGGCACTGGGACCTACGGGGTCCCGAGGATTCACGATTTCCCGCACTCGCGCACGCGGCTTGTCGTCGGCAACTGGAGCTCGATTGCCGGGGAGTACCTCCTGGGTGGCCAGCACGGCATCGAGCAGGTGACGACGTATCCCTTGCGGATCAATCTCGGTCTTCCGGGAGCGGGCGAGGACGGGGTACCGGCGCAGCGTGGAGACATCCGGGTCGGCTCCGACGTCTGGACCGCCTACGGAGCGTGGATCCAGGGTGGTGTGACAATCGGCGACGGCGCCGTCGTCGCCACCGGCGCCGTGGTGACCAAGGACGTCCCCCCGTTCACCATCGTCGGCGGGGTCCCGGCCGACGTGATCAAGCTTCGCCACACCGAGGAACAGAGAGAGGCCCTTCTCGACATCCGCTGGTGGGACTGGCCCGAGGAAGAGGTCGTCGCGGCGGTCCCCTATCTCGCTTCGACGAACATCGACGCCTTCATCGAATACGCCCGTGGCAGGCGCCCCCCAGTCAGGAGCCCTGCAGCACGCGCTTGAGGAACTCGAACTCGCGCGCGAGCGCGAGACTCGTCGCGTTCGGCTGGACGCCACCGAAATGGGCGAATTCGGCCGGGGCCGGCCCTGGCGGCAGCACCAGCAGCTGAGATCCGGGAAGTGCCCGGGCGAGCTCTCTGCCCTGCTCGGAGGGGACAACGGGGTCGCTCTCAGCATTGACCAGCAGGACCTTCGCCCTGATCCTGTCTGCGTAGCGAATCGGACTGAACCTTCCCAGCTGGTCCTGTCCCAGAGCGTGGACGGCGGCGTTGTAGGCCTCCTGGCCCTGAGGGTCCTGTCGGGCGAGCGTGGTGAGATCGGTCGGCGCCGACACGGCGGCGACGCATTCGAGCTGCGGCTCGCGCGCGGCCAGCAGCAGGGCAAGGTTCCCACCGGCGGAGATTCCGGTCGCGCAGACGGGCACGTCCGGATACCGCCTGCGCGCGGCCTGGTAGACGGCCATCACCTGCCGCAGCGCCTTCGTACCGGCGTCGTAGCGGATCGCGACTGTCGCGTAGCCCTGCTGCTGGACCGTTGGAGCGCTCGCCTTCATCTCCTGGTATCCGGAGTCGGGACGCTCCCAGCCGCCACCCGGGATCAGCATCACCACGCCCTTCGGCTCCCCACTCGACGGCTGACTCCAGGAGAGCTGGGCGCCTGCCACGCTTGGCGGCGCCGGGTCGCCGTTGTCGCCGCCGCATCCTGAAGCCACGAGCAAAAGCGGGACCGTCCCCGCCAACAGGGCTGTCCTTGCCTTGACCCCCACGTCTCGCCAAATGTAACGACGCGCCGCCAGGCGGGCGCCGGCTCAGCGGTGAGCCGTTGCGGCCTCGGGCGGCAGTTCCGCCGGCAGGGCCTCGAGGGCTCGGCGGAGTACCGCGAGGTCGATCCGGATATCGCTCATCACGCCATTCATCCGGCCGTCCCCCCGCGGTTGGCCCTTGCCCACCAGATACCGGTACGCGAGACCCGGGACGCAGTCCGCGAGCTTCCAGTAGCACCCCTGGACGTAGTCGGGCGCGAACAGCTCGATGACCGAGGCTCCCGGGCTGGCGAACGCGAGGTTGGCCAGGGCCGCTCCGTGGGGCGCCACGATCCACTCGGCCTCCGCGAAGGTGCGAATCTGCTCGGCCACCGGCAGGGCGCCGGGGTCTACGACGGTGAACCCGCGCTTCCCGAGAAGCTCGACGACTTCCTCCTCGTTGGTGACGATGCGGCTGTTGCGCTCCCGGCCGCGCGTCACATAGATGCGGCGGCCCGGGACCCGCTCGAGATCCGAGGGCAGCATCCGGTCGCGCACGAAGCCGACGGTCCAGGGCGGGGTGCGGAGGTGGGCGTCCGGTAGCCCGGGGACGAGCAGCGTCTCGGCGCGGACGTGCGGGGAGAGGTCGCTGTCGATCAACTCGGCGTCCTGCGGGAAGCCGGCCAGCTCGAGCATCTCGCGCTGGAAACGGAGCTGCTGCGGCGCATACCAGCGCTCGGGGGCCGGCACGCCCGGCGTGTCCAACAGCGCGAGGCGGGGGAGCACGTCGATCAGGAAGTGGTAATTGCTCTGGTCACCGCGGCAGGCGAGCACTCCCAGGCTGCCGTCCACCTCGAGCGGGTCCTTCTCGAAGGGGTGCCAGAAGATCGGGTGCTCGCGCCAGCTGGTCGTGCCGAAGTAGGGGGAGAGCTCCTCGACCATCGCGTTCTGCCCGTCGATCACGGCACGATGGGGCCCCATCACCCGGCCCTCCGGCAGCTCCGCGACGGCGACCCTCGGCACCCTCTCCTCAGCCTGGCTCACGAAGGCCGGGTGGCGTGGCGGCTCGCCGCCCGGGATCGCCCGATCGAGGTGCTCGTCGGGCCTCGCCACCCACATCCGCCCGCGGCCGCCCGCGACGGACCCCTCGACGAGCGTCACCGAGCGGCGGGGCAGGTGGCCGCCCCGCACCCGGCTGAGCTGCGCGGTCAGAGGCGAGATCGCGCGGGTGCCGCGCGTGTACGCCGCCTTCGCCAATGGCCACAGCGGGCGCATCGGCGCGGGAAGCCGAACCGCCATTAACGCTTGGCCACGACCAGGTAGTGCGTGGCGAGGTTCTTGGCGCGGCGGCGCTCGATTGCGGACTCGTAGGCGAGGTAGGCGCGCTGCACCGGCCTCCAGAAGCCGAAATAGGGGGCGCCCCGGTAGAAGGGGACGATCTCGACCTCCGACCAGCCGCCGAGCATCTCCTCGAGCGCCGCATAGCTCGAGCGGTCGTAGCGGGTGGGGAACTTCTCCTCCTCCTGGTGTCCCAGCACATGGGTCGCGAGCCAAACCCGCGCCCTCGGCGGCACCACCCGTCCGCCCAGCGCGAACGCCGCGTTGGACCCGGTGAGCTGGGCGAGCAGCGTGCCGCCGGGGCGCAGCGCCGCGCGGAGGTTCTCGAACGCGTCCCGGAGCGGAGAGACGTGCTCGAGGACCTGCCAGCTGACGATCAGGTCGAACTCCTCGTCGCGGTGCAACGGCTCGGTGATGTCGGCGACGACGTCCTCGTCGTACGCCCCCGGCGCCGCCTCGGCCAGCTCCGTCGGCTCGATGTCGAGGCCGACGTAGTTGCAGCCGGAGGGACGATCGGTTGCCGCGAGGGTCGGATACCGGCCGGCTCCGACATCGAGGATCGTAAGGTCCTCCACCAGCAGTGGCTTGAGGCGGCGGAGCAGCTCGAGCTGCATCGGCTCCGCGTAGCGCTCCGGCAGCACCCCTGCCTGGACCAGCGGCAGCTCCTGCGCGGGGGCCGCGCTGTCGATCGTGGGGCTCATTTCCTGAGGTACTTTAGGGCGCGCATGCGCGCCGTCCGCCACCTCCCAGCCGGGGTTCCGGGGCCTCTTTCCTAGGGTGCGCGTCGTCATCGAGGCTATCCCCGCCGTCCCCTTCGGCGGCTACGCGGTCGCGCTCGAGGGACTTCTTCGGGGCTGGGATCGCCTGGAGGGCGACGACGAGATCCACCTGCTGCTCGCAGAGGGTGTCGAGCTGGAGATCCCCGAGTCGATCCGGATTCACCGGTTTCGCGTCGGCCGCCCGGCGGTCCTCCGCCGCATCGCCGTCCAGTCGCGGGCCGCGAGGAAGGTGTGTCGCGAGGTGCGCGCAGACGTGCTGCTGGGCCTGCTTCCGACCACCGCCGTGATCCCAGTCGGGGCGCCGAAGGTGATCACCGTCTATGACCTACGCCATGAGCTGGCTCCCGGGCAGTTCAGCCGCGGGCGGCGCCTGCTCCGCAAGCTCTCCTACGGGATCGGCTACCGGCAGGCCGACGCGGTGATCTGCATCTCTGAGCGCACCCGCGGAGACCTGCTGCGCTCCCGCCCCTGGCTGGGCAAGAAGCCGGTGGAGGCTGTCCACCTGGCCGCCGACCAGGTCGATGGTTGGCCGCGGCGCGACCCGGCCCCCGGCGAGGAGCCCTACGCCCTGGCCTTCGGGCATTTCCCGAACAAGGCCGTCGATCGCGTGATCGACGCGTGGAGGATCCTGCGGGAGCGCGGTGACGCTCGGCCGCTCGTCCTCGTCGGATTGCCCAAGGACTCCCGCGGGCCGATCTCCGAGCAGATCCAGGCGTCGGGCCTAGATGGAATCGTCACGCCCCTTCCCTGGCTGGACAACGATGAGTTCCACGCGCGCTTCGCCTCGGCGGGCCTGATCGTCTTTCCGTCGGACTTCGAGGGCTTCGGACTGCCTGCGGTCGAGGCGATGCGCCTCGGAATCCCCGTGGTGATCTCCGACGACGAGGCCCTGCTCGAGGTGACCGGTGGGAACGCCACGGTGGTCGCCGAGGGAGATACGGCCTCGCTGGCGGATGCAGTCTCGGCTGCCTGGGCAACGCCCGCCGATGCGCTCGAGCGTGCCCGCGCCTTTGCCGAGCGCTACACCGCGGAGCGAATGGCACGCGAGACACGGGCGGTCCTCTCCCGTGTCTCCAATGCGGGCTAGCTCGGCTTCGCGAAGACGTCCGCGCCGAAACCGTCGTCCGTCAGCGGGATGAGCTCGCCCCGCTCATTCGGCCGGTGGAGCTCATAGCCATTCGACGCCAGGAGCTCGGCGATCGGCGATCGGTCCTCCTGCAGGAGGTCGAGTGAGCTCTCGTTCCACTCGAGCTGGATCAGCTTGATGCGCCGCTCCGCCAGCAGCCGCTGCGCTCCTCGCAGGACGAGCAGCTCCGCGCCCTCCACATCGACCTTGAGGCCGTCGATCGTCCGGTCTCCGACCAACCCGTCGAGGGTCAGCACAGGGACCTCCTCCGACTCCACTCCCTCGGAATCCCCGTCGAGCACCAGGTGGTTCTGGTTGTCGAGCTCCGTCGTCAGCCGCAGGGTGCCCTCCGTCTCGCCGAGCGCCGCGGGCACCACCTCGGCCGTGTAGCCGTTCAGCCGCAGGTTCGAGCCGAGTCGATCGCGTGCGATCCGGCTCGGCTCGACGGAGATCACCTCGGCTCCCGCCTCGATCGCGAGGATCGTGTAGAGGCCGACGTTGGCGCCGACGTCGACGAACAGGGACCCCGGCCCCAGGGCGTCCCTCCACGCGTGCATTTCGTTCCAGTCCACCGGATTGGCGTACAGCGCCCGCGCCGAGTGGTAGACGCGGGCGTCGGCCTCGATCACGGACCGGTTTCCGACGGCGGCTCGCTCTCGCCGCCCGAGCAGGCGGCCCATGAGCTGGAAGCGGATCGCCGAGAGGGTGCTGCGCAAGCGGTGGCTCCGGTTGGCGGGGTGGCTCCAGGTGAACTCGATGACGTCGGCGGCCCGCTCGAGGGGGCGGAGTGCCTTCATCAGGGGCGATCGTAGGTGGACATGTCCTCGCTGAGGCGCGCCGCGTCGGCCGGGTCGAGGTCGGGCGGAGGCTCGCGATCGCCTCTGCGGCCGCGCAGCCGCAGGGCCCCGAACGCGAGCACGATGGCGGCGATCAGGATCCCGAGTCCGGGGACGATCCAGGCGAGCAGGTCGAAGCCGTGGCCGCTCGGCGTCGCCAGGACGCGCGGGCCGTACTCGGCGACGAGCGCGTCCTTGATCTGATCCTTGCTCTCGCCCTGGGCGATCAGCTTCCGGATCAGGGCGCGCTCACGGTCGGCCTGGGGCGACTCCGACTCGGCGAGCAGCGTGCCGCAGACGATGCACATCACCTCGTCCTCGATGTCCGGCAGGGAGGCCTGCGTCGCGGCGGCCGCGGTGCCGCTCGCGGGGACGAGCAGCACCGACAGCAGGCAGGCAAGGGCGATCGCCCTCATCGCTCGAGCAGCGGCTGCACCCGCTCGCGCAGGAACGCATCGTCGATCGGGCCGCGCTGGATCAGACGGATAGAGCCATGAGGGTCCACCAGGAAGTTCTCCGGCAGCCCGGTCATCCCGTACGCCTGCTTCAGCGAGTCGCCGTCGCCCTGGCGGAGCAGGGGGTAGGTGAGGTGGAATTCGCGGGCGAAGGAGCGCGCGTCGCCGGTCGCGTCGTCTAGATCGACGCCGAGAACCACGGCGCCACTGCCCCGATTGGCTTTCCAGAAGCTCTCCAGGGCGGGCGCCTCCGTTCGGCACGGCTCGCACCAGGACGCCCAGAAGTTGACGAGCACCCAGTGGCCGCGGTAGTCAGCGATGTGACCCGTCCCGGTGCCCTGCAAGCTGGTCAGCTGGTGGTCCGGTGCCCGCTCCCCGACCGCGAGCGCGTCACCGTTCTTGTTCAGTAGGCCGTAGGCGAGCAGGCCGATCACAGCAACGACCACGGCGACCACGGCGAGGGACTTGGCGCTCACCGGGGGAGCCCGGCGTACGCCGCGAGTGAGGGCTTGGGGCTGTCGTCGAAATGCACGAGACCCATGTGTAGCGTCCAGGGCGTGCCGGCGGGGCCGTCCTGGAACGTGTGCCAGACGACGCGCTCGAGGCGAAGGCGCCGCCGCGATGCGATCAGCCTCCGGTAGGTGCGCCTCAGGAAGTTCGCCTGACCGGTCTCGTTGGCCCGGAATGGGCTCTTGCCCCAGCCACTCCCGCCGGTGCTCCAGCCCACCTCAGTGACCCAGATCGGAGTCGAGCGGTCGTGATGGCGGTTCATGATCCCGCGCAGCTCGCGGCAGGCGGCGAGCACTCCCTTCGGTCGTGAGGCGTACGGGTGGATGGAGACTGCGTCGAAGGCGGAGCGGGCGCCGCGCACCGCGTAGATGCCGTTCATGAACGACCGGAGCGATACCCCGTAGGTCGCCCGGGGTGGCGGGAAGATCCCGCCGATGCCGAGCCGCGCATCAGGGTCGGAGAGGCGCAGGCCGGTGCGCGTGACGCGCAGGAACCGGACGTATTGGCGGGGGCTCGGCCTGCCACCCCAGTAGCCCCTCAGGTTCGGCTCGTTCCAGAGCTCCCAGGTCGTCATCGGCAGGTAGGGGAGGGTCGGGTGTTGCCGCCAGAAGAGCCCGTTCGGCCCGTAGCGGCCGGCGAACTCGGCCACGAAGCTCTGCCATGCGGCGCGTGCCGTCGGGCTGAAGATCGGCGGGCGCGGGTAGTGCGGCGTCCAGGCCGGCTCGCCCAGGAGCAGGGGCTGGATCTGGAGGCCGGCTGCCGCCGACTGCGCGACGTAGGCGTCGTAGTAGGAGAAGTCGCGCACGCCCTGGCGCGGCTCGACGAGGTTCCAGTTGACCAGCAGGCGGACGGCGCCGACCCCGTGCGAGGCCATCAGCTGCATCTCGGACGCGGTGTCGTTCCCGGACGGCACCACGCCGAAGAAGTCGCGAGGCACGGCGGCGGCGGCAATCGTGGTCGATGCCGCGCAGAGCGAAACGGTCGCGAGCGCCACTGCCGCGACGATGCGC
>CAVUQC010000004.1:0-597740 GCA_963743575.1 uncultured Solirubrobacterales bacterium
GTCCACCTTCAGCTCATACGTAGGTGACGAAAGGAACAGGCATGTTCAAGATCGGATGGAAGCAGGCTCAGGCGACCGTCATCGCTCGCGAGACTCACGAGGGCCAGTACCGCAGGGGCATCAACGTCTACGCCCCGACCGGCCAATATCACCACGTCTACGACTACGTCGTCGATGTCGAGCCCGACGATGGGACCCCGGCCTTCCGCGCGGAGTTCACCGAGATGTTCAAGTCCGATACGGATCGTCGGCCGCTCGTCGGGGAGAAAGCTCAGGTGAAGTTCAACCCCAAGACCCAGGAGACCCTGTTCGACCGCGATGTCCTTTGGAAGGAAGCCAAGGCTGAGAAGCAGGCCGGCAAGGAGAAATTCGATTCGATAGCCGAGGCGCCCGTGGGGACTCCTGCCGGTAAGCCGGGTCTGGCCGGGGAAGTGGCCCAGCAGATCGAGGACAAACTGCGCGAAGAAGGGAAGTAACGCAGCTCCAGGTTGAAGGGGGTCAGCCGGATCCGTTGACCGCGGCCTTCTCGGCCCGCGCTCGGGTGCGCGCCGCCTTCACCCGCTGACCTGGTCGAGGGCGGTCTTGCGCGGCCGCACCGACTCCGGCGTGATCTCGACGCACTCGTCCTCGCGGATGAACTCCACCGCCTCCTCGAGTGAGAGGCGCTTGGCCGGCACCAGCTTGACCATCTCGTCCGCCGACGCCGCCCGGACGTTGGTCTGCTGCTTCTCCTTGATCGCGTTGACGTCGAGGTCCTCGGCGCGCGAGTTCTCGCCGACGATCATGCCCTCGTAGACGTCCTCGCCCGGGCCGACGAAGAGCGAGCCGCGCTCCTGCAGGGAGAAGAGGGCGAAGGCGGCGGTCTTCCCCTGGCGGTCGGCGACCAGCGAGCCGGTCGGCCGCATCCGCAGGTCGCCGGCCCAGGGCTCCCAGCGGTCGAAGACGTGGTGCATCAGGCCGGTGCCGCGGGTCTCGGTCAGGAACTCGGTTCGGAAGCCGATCAGCCCGCGCGCCGGCACCAGGAACTCGAGGCGGACCCAGCCGGTCGAGTGGTTGATCATCTGCTCCATCCGCCCCTTGCGCACCGCGAGCGCCTGGGTGACGACGCCGACGAAGTCCTCGGGCACGTCGATCGAGAGGAGCTCGACCGGCTCGCAGAGCTTGCCGTCGACCTCGCGGGTCAGCACCTGCGGCTGGCCGGCGGTGAGCTCGAACCCCTCGCGCCGCATCAGCTCCAGCAGCACGACCAGCTGCAGCTCGCCGCGGCCCTCGATCTCCCAGACCTCGGGCCGCTCGGTGTCGCGGACCCGGATCGAGACGTTCCCGACCAGCTCCTGGTCGAGGCGGTCGCGGATCTGCCGCGCCGTCAGGCGCGAGCCTTCCTTGCCCGCCAGCGGCGAGGTGTTGATCCCGACCGTGATCGAGAGCGAGGGCTCGTCCACCGTGATCACCGGCAGCGGCCGCGGGTCCTCGGGATCGGCGAGCGTCTCCCCGATCGTCACGTCGGGCAGGCCGGCGACGGCGATGATCTCGCCGGGCCCGGCCTCGGTCGGCCTCGACCCGCTCGAGCGCCTCGGTCACGTAGAGGTTGCTGACCGTCGCGTTGGAGATCTCGCCGTTCGCCCGGCACCAGGCGATCCGCTGCCCGTCGCGAATCGTCCCGTTCCGCACCCGGCAGAGCGCGAGCCGCCCCACATAAGGGGACGCGTCCAGGTTGGTGACGTGCGCCTGCAGCGGCGCGCCCTCCTCGTACTCCGGCGCCGGGATCCGCTCCAGCACCAGGTCGAGGAGGGGGGAGAGGTCGGTGCCCTCCTCGCCCTCCTCCAGCGAGGCCCAGCCGGCCCGGGCGTTCGTGTAGACGATCGGAAAGTCGATCTGCGACTCGTCGGCATCGAGATCGAGAAAGAGCTCATAGACCTCATCGACCACCTCGCCGATCCGAGCATCGGGCCGATCGACCTTGTTCACCACCAGGATCACCGGCAGATGGGCCTCGAGCGCCTTGCGGAGCACGAAGCGGGTCTGGGGGAGGGGCCCCTCGGAGGCGTCGACGAGGAGCAGCACCCCATCGACCATCGTCAGCCCGCGCTCGACCTCCCCACCGAAGTCCGCATGCCCGGGCGTGTCGATGATGTTGAGCTTGGTCTCCCCGTACCGAACGGACGTGTTCTTGGCGAGGATCGTGATCCCCTTCTCCCGCTCGAGATCGGTGGAGTCCATGACCCGCTCGGCGACGTCCTGCCCGGACCGAAAGGCGCCGGACTGCCAGAGCATGGCGTCGACGAGCGTCGTCTTGCCATGGTCGACGTGAGCGATGATCGCGACGTTGCGGAGGTCGGAGCGGCGGGGCATGGGGCGCGGGATGGTAGGGAGCAGGGAGATCGGGCAGTTTGTGAGACGCGATTTGACCGGACTAGGGCGACGGCACCGGCAGCTGGCCATCATTCTCATTGGCCTCGGGATATGGCCCTGCAGAGACGCTCGAACATCGCCAACACCGCGGTTCGCATTTTTCTTCAAGAGTTCGGCGCAACCTACGACGCGATGCGCGGCTTACCGAAGTACGTTCGCAAGAGGGATCTGCCTCAGATCGCGACGTACTTCGGAGGGGCGTGCTGCTATTGCGGTGCGTCGTTTGACACTGGCTGGCCAGCGGTCGAGGAGCACGGCCTATCTCCTCATGCTGCCGGAACTTTGTGAAGCCTTTCGTCGACTCCAGGGGGGCAAACGGCATGCGCGACTCGACCCAGAAGAGCTTTTAGATCTGAAGGTCGAGCTTCCTCCGGAGGAGCGACGCCGAGACATTGCCGATGCCCTCGAACAGAGCAGAGAACGGATCTCGGAACTACGCCGCGAAGCCCTCGACGTAAGGACGAGGATGGACAATGCCTTCGCGGAAGTGAGGGAGTAGGGATCCGATGCCCACGATTGAGGAAGAACGCCGCCTAGCCCAGATCGCTGCAGATTGGGTTCGTTTGAATTCCCTGGACGACATTTGGACTCGAGAGATTGAGGTCTTGCGAGCCGCAGGGCCTAGATATCGAGATCGAAATCTGTTCCGCGATCTCGGGAACCTCATCAGCGATATGCAGCGCCTTCTCGATCGAATCCCCCCGCAGAGCCGTCTCGTCCTAGGCGTTCTGGAGGACAACGACACCGAGCGGATCGACTCAGCGACGGACTCGATCGCGACCGACCCTGATGCTCCGCAAGAAGCGCGGGAGTTTGCTCGATGGTGTCGAGACCAGGGCGGGCCAAAGACAATTCTGGCCCGTTCGGTAACGCGTCTCTCAGAGCGCTCGGGCGAAGTCTCTCTGGAGTTTGAGAGTAAGCGGCGGTCGCTGTCTGTCGGTGACCTGCCCCCTGCGGATCTGCCGCTCGACGTCAAGTGCGCTCTGGTCGCGGCGCTTGGGCTGCTCGGCTACATGATGGGTGCAGATCCCGCCGAGGTTGTCATGGCCACTGGGATGGCGATGGTCGCGATGAGCTGTTTCGACGTTCTCTAGCCCGCTGGGTCACAAGGGCGACGAAGTTTCATTCCCGAATGTGTGCGTGGCAGCGACGGCGCGTCGCAGGTCGCTGTCCTGGCTGAGCTCGTATCTCACCGGCGTTTGCGAGATCTTTCGGATCTGGCGACCGTCTTGACGCTCTGAACCCGGTTTCGCGACCGAACGCCCGTCTACGTTTGGGGTTCGAATGAATCCGACCGTGATCGACCTGTTCGCTGGATGCGGAGGCCTGACTCAGGGGTTCGTCGAAGCAGGCTTCACTCCGATCTTCGCCGTCGAATGGGATGAGGATGCCGCGGAGACATACCGGCGGAACTTCGGTGACCATGTGTTCGTCGGGCCGATAGAGGACGTCCATCGCTTTCCTTCTGCAGACGTCGTGGTGGGCGGACCTCCGTGCCAAGGGTTTTCCCCTCTGAACATGCGCGGAGTCGGGCTGGAGAGGCGAGGACTCTGGGAGCACTATCTGCGTGCCTTGAGCGATGCCGAGCCCGACGTTTTCGTCATGGAGAACGTCCCCCAGCTCCTTCGATCCGCTGAGTACGCGGAGTTCTGCGACGCCGTTCATCAGCTTCCCGGCGAGTATCGATTGCGCGGAGAGGTGCTGAATGCGGCCGATTTCGGGGTCCCACAGCGCCGCCGCCGGGCGATCGTCATCGGTTCTCGGGGAGGAGAACCGCCATGGCCGGAGCCGACCCATCAGGACCCGGGCCAGCCGAGCCGTTTCGGACGGAGCCCGTGGGTTTCATTCGGCGAGGCAGTCAAGGGTCTCCCGTTGCAGCCTGACGGTTCCAGCTGGCACCGTCCGCGGAATCCTCGCCCGATGAGTGTTGAGCGGTATCGAGCCATCCCGAAGGAGGGGGAGGGTCGGTTTGAGCTCGCGGCTCGCCGACCCGATATAACGCCGCGTTGCTGGCTCGAGAAGGAGACGGGCTCCACGGACGTCTTCGGTCGCCTATGGTGGGATCGCCCCGCGTACACGATCCGAACGGAGTTCTACAAGCCCGAGAAGGGTCGGTATCTGCACCCGACAGAGCATCGGCCGATCACGGTGCGAGAGGCTGCTCGCTGCATGACATTTCCCGACGATTTCGTTCTTCCGGAAGAGCAGTCGATGACGTCAGTCGCTCGCCAGATCGGGAATGCAGTGCCATCGTTGCTTGCCCGCCGCATCGCCGAGGCGATTGCTGAGCAACTCCAGGACAGAGCTTCAGTCCCCGACGATGTGGCGATCGCAGCCTGAGTCTCTGGATCTGATCGGTTAGCCGGCTTCGGCGCGAACGGTCATAAGCAAGCGCCGCACTCGGTCAGCCGCTTCTTCAGGATCTTCGTGCTCCCATATCCGCAGGACCGTCCAGCCGGCCTCCTCCAAGGCTGACGTCTGCTCCTTGTCGCGTGCCGTATTGCGGGCGAACTTCTTCCGCCAGAACGTCCGGTTGGCGCGGGGGAGTTCGCCATGTTCGGGACATGCGTGCCAATAGCACCCGTCGACAAACACAGCGATCCGCTGCTTGGTGAATATGACGTCAGGTCTGACGATCCCGACCTCGGTCCGAATCGGCCGATCGATCCGGAAACGAAAACCGCGTCGGTGAAGGAGCGAGCGGATCGCGACTTCAGGCTTGGTGTCGCGCCGGCGGTTCGCCTTCATCGTCGCCGTTGCGTGTGGACTCGAGGGCAGAACTACAGGATTCTGTGACCGGGGCATCGTCGGATCGAAGTCGAATCATCCGACGCGTATCTGCCGTGACTCAAGCGAGCTACATCAGCTCGAAAGGTTCCAGCTCGCGACGCCCCTGTTTCTCCGCCTCGGCGACTCTGTCGATGAATGTCGGAGTCGTTTCTTGGGCGCGCAACACGGCGAGGAGCGTTCTCGCCCGGCTGGCTCCGACGTAGAGCAGGCCTCGCGCGGTGTTCGTATCAAGGTCATCAACATCCGCCAGCAAGACGGCGTCGGACTCCAGGCCCTTGAATGATTGAATCGTTGAGAATGGAATGACGCCAGGTTCATCCTCGGGCGGTTCACCCGATCGATCTCTGATCCGTACGCCGATACCGAGGTCAGAGGCAGCGGCGGATGACGCGAAGCGACGCGGCGACAGGATGGTTATTGCCTCGGGCGGGACACCCTGATCCAGCCAGTCCTTGATACATGCACGGGCGGCTTTGCTCTGGCCCTTACGGTCACTCCACTCTCTGTCGACCGTCTTGGGACCTTCCGTGAATGCAACCTCATCGGTCCCGATTCCCGACAGATATCGGACCTGCTCGGCGATCTCCCTCGTGTTTCGACAGTTGATGTCGAGCGGATAGGACTCGTAGTCGTGCAGATGTTTGAGGTTCGCGTCGGCGCCCAGCAGAATCGCCTGTTGCTGATCCCAGAACACGCGCCACGATCCGGCTCGCATTCCTCCTCGAAGTAGGCAGCCCAGTACATCGAGCCGTCCCTCTGTGAGCAGATCCTGACCCTCGTCGATCACAAGGGCGTCGTAGGACTCCGCCAGCTGCAGAAGCGAAGCTGCCTCCATGGCGGCGAGAGGTCGGTGGACCTCGAATCGGTCCTCGTCTGAGGCGTCGTCGGGGACCATCCCCTCGGTTCCGCCCTCTTTGATGAGGCGGGTGATCAGCTTGTCCGAATGCTCGACAGTGAGATTGGTTTGGTCGAGGCGTTTTTCGAGGTGCGCTGCCAGGGCCTTGCTGTAGCACGTGAGGAGCGTCTGAGCGCCAGACTCGGCCAACCTGCACGCCTCGTTGATGGCGATCAGGGTTTTTCCTGTGCCGGCTCCACCCCTGACCACTACGCGGTCCTGTTCCCGGAGCCCTGAGATGGCTCTGCGCTGCTGGTCCGTATACGCGACGAGTGATCTCTTCGCCTCACGTACCGATGGCATCACTGATTCCACGAGGTCGAAGTCCGGGCGCAACGCCTTCTGTACGCGTGCGACCGCATTGGCGTCCAAGGGTTTCGCCTTCGGATAGCGGGATCGCCAGAACTCAGCCAGCCGCTCGATGTAAGCCCGAAAGCCGGCTGCGTGGTCGCTCTCGTCATACACGACTTCGGGCAATACCTCCTCGCTCTCGACGGAGAAGACGCAGTCGGGGAAGACGCATCCGTAGCCCGAGAGGTATGGCTGAATTTCGCGGGTCTCGTTTCTCAGTGCGGCCGATGCACCACCGACCTGCATGAACGGAGACTCCCGGAGGTCTCGTTTCCCCGCGTACCACACGCCGTCACGACACCCGACGGGGCCGCCCTTCACCTCGAGAGAGAACACTCCGAGGTCACTGATCACGATGAAGTCGATTTCGCCGATCGGCTTGTACGGATGGCGGGGAACCCCGACGTGATGTAGTCCGACCCAGCCGGCCGGGGTCTCCTCTTCGATCAGCCTGAAGACTCGGCGCTCAGGATCCTTCTTGGAACCTGCCGCCATAGCGGGAGGGACCATCCGGGCCATCAGGCATCGAGGAGGGGGCTGAAGAACCCGAACTCCCGATCGTTCGGGAGCCCGACGAGCATCGCGCGGTCCAGCAGTGTGTTTCGGCGTTCGCAGCTCGTTTCAGGAAGCAGGGCGCATGAATGACACGCCGCGAGATTCAATCCTTCAACGCCTTGGGCCGCCGTTTCGGAGCACACTGGATCGCTTGAGCACCACCCATATCTCTGGATCGCCTCCGGAACGCTCACCCTGAGCCGATCATGCTCTGCCTGAGAAACCACGCCGCCGAGGCTGCCGGCGCTGTCCGCAGCAGCCGTATAAACGAGGATGCCGGTGTCATCGTCGAGGGCGTATATCCGCTCGCGAAGTGATGCCGCCGGATACCCACCGGACAGCGACCACTGGTCAATGAGGGCATGCGCGAAGGCATGCGCAACGAGGAAGGCGGCCGTCAGCGGTTCGCCTTGCGGATTGAAGAATGAGTCCGCCCATCGACCCGCCAAGAGGGTCAGGCGGTCCCTCACGCGTGGGTGCTGCTCCCATTCTTCGATTGCCTCGGAGCGGAGTCGAAGGAATACACCTTCGCCATGAATGGGAATCGCCGGGAACCAGTTCGTGTCCATTGCCATCGGACACGGGTTGTCTGAGGGAATCAATCGAAAGAAACCGGTGAGGGCCCGTACTTCCCGCAGCCGACTCACGCTGGTGATCAGGTCAATGAACGGGGAGAGTTCGTTCGGTGGTTCCATCGCTTCCGCGACGAATTCAGAATCGGCATCGCCCTTGCGCCCCTGACACAGAGCGCGGAATTCCTCGCGGCGGATCTGACTGTCGGTCTTGTCCTTGGCTTCCTCGCCCTTTCGCTCATCAACGGCAGCGAGGACCTCCTCCCCGGAGTGATTGACTTGGTCCTGGTTCAGCAGATGAGTCGCGAGCGCCATGAGTGTGCCGCGGTCGGCGTCCATGCTCAGTGCGCCCCAGTGACGCTGGACGAATTGCTGAAGCCCGTCGCTCCACGGAGGAATCGAAAGCACCGACCGTACGATCGGGAACCAGACGTTTGATGCGCCTCGCTGAGTGCCACGCAGGGCCTTTCCGCAATCTTCATTCCCTGCTTCCCTCCGAAGCCAAGGACGTTCGCCGCCGCAGGACTTGCTCGACACGAGACCGCCTCGGTTCAGCGCGCCATCCATCGTCTCCTTGAGACCACATGTGCGGCATTCCACTTCGATGGATGCGAGAGATCCTGATCCCCCCTGGAATACGAGGTAAAGCTCATGATCCTGTCCGGTTCCTCCGAGATCTCGCCGTGACTGGTGCACCCAATGCCAATACGGGAAGTCCTCGATGTGGCCCAGTTCGCAGACGGCGACGAATCTCGATGGAACCAAGGTCGAGCCGCAATGCTTGCAGCGTCCCTTCAGGTCCGAAGCGAGCCGCCCCCAGGTGTCGAGCCTCCGGCAATCTGGATTCGAGCAGTAGTACCAACGCGGGAATCGGACCGCCGGGATGTGGTTCTGCTTCTTCGCCCAGAAATCAGAACCATCTCCGCCGGGAGGCAGGCGAAGGTGCTTACCGCCGACTTGTAGTCGTGGCTCCAGCACTTGATCAGAGGCCGCCCAATCGTCCAGCCCCGCGATCATCACCGATTCATCCTCAAGGGCGACGATCGACCCCACCCCGTAGGTCGTGATCAGTTGACTGCGGCGAACGCTGCCCTTCATGAGGACGGTCTCGGGTAGAGATTCGACTCCGCATCGACATCACGGAGCGACCACATCGTCGGGTATGAGTCCGGCGGTTCCTGCTCCGGCGAGGCCGCGACCAGAAGCGATGCCTTGTTATGTGCCGGCGCTTCATACAGCAGCGCCTCATTTGCCTGGGCGAGCGCTCGCCACTTCGCGATGATCAAGTCCAGATCGGTTGCGGTCCCTTCCGCCTCGCCAGGCTCCACTTCCAGTGCACGATCAACGATGAGGTCCCGAAGCTCTTCGACCTCCGAATCGAAGTCGGCGATTCGCGCGGCGGCAGCATTCTCACGCAGCCCGTGGACGCGCTGCCGAACGATTGCCACAAGGAGGCCTGGGAGCGCGCGGTCTCGAGCTCGGGGCGAGAACGGCGTCACGCTCGTGGCCTCGACGCTCTTGTACAGGGCCCGGTGGAATCCCAGAAAACCCTCGAAGTGCGAACGGTCTCGCGATCGGGCAGCATTGAGCACGGTGACGACGAGCCCGGGATGTCGTCGACCCACGCGACTGGTCGCCTGAATGTACTCAGCCGCCGCCTGAGGCTGACCCATCACGACCATGAGTCCGAGTCGATCGACATCCACGCCGACGGAGATCATGTTCGTCGCGAGGACTGAGTCGAGCGTCTCCGGGTCAGGCAGCTCGAGCTGCATGCGCTCCAGGTATTCAGGGATGTCGGTCGAGTTCGCGCGGCTTGTGAGCTCGATCGGCTCACTGAGACGTCTCACTGGCCCTCCTCGAGCCATCACACCGAGCCAGTCTTGGACGTCGTCCTGAACCTGCATCCGAGCGGCGCCCAGCACCCGGAGGCTGTTGAAATACCCGATGAGGGTCCAGTAGGGATCCACGCTCTGAGCCGCTCCCGTGTTGATTCGCCTCATTCATGAGGGAGGCGTACGTCCTGATCATCAGCGAGGAGTGGCTGACTCCCGGCGCCATGAGTCCGACGTATTGTCGCGTGCCGACTCGCTCTGGGGGTGCCTCGGTGGCGAACCAACTGTCGGTGGGATCGATCCCCGGCGGTGGAAACTGACGTACCTCCCGAGCGAACAGCCCCCGCGCTTGGTGGCGAGCGCGTCTGATCGTCGCAGTCGAAGCGATGACCTTGGGAGACCGACCGTCCTCGGTGCACAGTGCGTCGATGGCGGTCTCGTAGGAGACCCGTCATCGTCCCGAGTGGGCCGGAGATGAGATGCAGCTCGTCCTGGATGATCAGATCGGGGGGTAGATCTTCGGTGTCGACGTTGAAGAGCCGGCCGACCTTCGGCCGCCATGGGAGCGCCGCGAACTTGTCCACCGTCCCGATGACCAGAGTAGGTCTGACCCGGTAGAGATCCTCGTCGACCACGAAGACGGGCAACTCATTCTCAAACGGGCACTCCGCATTGCGACATGCGATCTGCATTCGATCTGGGTCGGTATGGACGGTGTAGTTCTTCCGTCCGAGCGGAACCGAACACCAGGGGCACGAAAGGAGCTGACACGGGTTCTCTGTCAGAACCTCGTTGTGCGCTCCGAGCCTGGTCAGTGCTTTCTGTGCGGCATCGACGGTGTTGGGGGTGGCGGCGGCCCCGACGAACAGAGCCGATGGAGATCGGTTCTTCACCCAGGGCTTCGCGGTCCTCGCGGCGAAGGCGTTCACAGGCCATGACGACTCGAGAGGCACGCTCAAACTGCTGTGTCGTCAACAGGCGGAGCGTGTAACGCATCAAAGCAGTGGCGCCGCCCGATCGATTGCCCTTCAGTCGCCTGTGGAACACCGTGAATGCGAACAGACCCAGGTATGCCTCCGTCTTTCCGCCACCTGTGGGGAACCACAAGAGTTCCGCCCAGCGCCGGTCCTCGCGCGACGGATCCACGATCGATGGAAGAGCGAGGAGGATGAAGGCGAGCTGAAAGGGTCGCCAGCGCAACTCGCTGCGGTCGCGGTCCTTCGTGACGCGTTCCATCTGATCAGCCATCGCGCGGTTAGCGAGCTGAAAGGCACGGCGCGCCACTACGTCATCCCGGAGGAAGTGAATCCCCTCATCGACTCGATCCGCAGTCTCTTCGCAGTCTTTGACGTGCGTCTGTGCTGCCGTTTGAAACGCTGAGTCGAGGGATTTCGCGCTTGTCTTGAGTCCGGCGATCCACGAGCGGTAGCCCCCGTTGAACGCCTCCAAGTCTGCCGTCAGATCGCCGGCGGATGACTGAGCGAGCCGATCGAATGTCAACCGCTCGTCGGGAATCTCGGGGTTGGACTCCATCAGTCGAATCTGGTGAGCGGGCAGGAAGGAGGTCGAAACGGACATCGCAGTGTTCGGATCGTCATCTGAGACTTCCCAGGTCGCCGAACATCCGTGACCGATCGCGAACTCACGATGTTCTCGGTACAAGAGGCGATTTGATTCCAAGTCTTCGTCGGTGACGTCCAGTTTCTCGGGGCGAGCACGGAAAGGAACGCCGCTGTTCTGGGTGACGTCAAAGCCCACCTGGAAGAAGCTGTTTCCGTCTTTGCGGCCCGGCTCCGCGGTGAGCTTGTTCATCAGCACGACGGTCACTGATCGCGCACCGTTCGTGACCTCACGAACCTTGCAGTAGAGGGTCAGGCCGTCGGTGAGCTCGGTCCGGCTTTCGTCGGTGATCGAGACGTCCAAGTCATGCGGTTGTAACTCGAGTGCCTCGCGGCGCCAGCTTTCATCCTCGTCCTCAATCCCGGCCTGTCTGTAGCGAGCGGCCCGAACTGAGATCTGCACAGGCTCCTCGTCAGCACCGACCGCGAACGTGATTCCGCACGACGTCGGGTACTGAACGTTGCTCATGGCGACCGCAGGGTCCGCCGCGTAGTCGCCGTCGTCGTCGCTGGTGTCATCTTGATTGTCCATCTCGGTCGTCATCCGCTCACCGTCATCGGTGCTCGGATAGAGGATCCCGGCGAGGTACCTCGTCAGCGGGGCTTCAGCGATCGTCTCCTCATTGCTCTCAGGACCGATCAGGTCCCGCTCCACGGCAGCGACCAATGAGCCTCGAACTCCGAGCTGTCGCTCCAGGAGATCTGACACCGCTACTCCCACTGCAGTCTTCCCAACCCGAAGAAACGCGCCCTCAAATGCAGACCGTGGGGTCCGAGACCCATCGCCTTCGTCAGCTCAGTCCTCATCGCGGCCGTGTCGGGTATCTCGGCCACCAGATCAGTGATCGAGGTGGGCGGTCGACCCCACACCAGATTCGTCAGGCATCTTCCGAAATCCTCGGATGTGCGCCCGACGATCGTCTCCTCCGTCGAGATATGAACGGCTTCGTAAATGGGTACGTCGTCTGGACCACCGCACCGACGGAGCTCCACTTCGTCACCAGGCATGTAGCTGCTTCTCAACAGCGTCTGGATACGTTCGACGTCGGTCTGGTCGTCGCCCGCCCAGTCCTGGTCTGAATCACTGACTCGTACCTCCAGAAACCTCGGTCGATAGATCTTGCTCCAGCTGGAGACCGTCGTCCGTCCGTCATGGTTCTTACTTCTGCACGGACCGTCGAACTCGACCGGGCATCCTTCTACGAGCTCCACGCGCGCCCGCGTCGCCCCTACATATAGGACTCGCGCCTCCTCTTCGGCGGACTCTGGCTCTGGCTCACGATCATTTCTCACTATGAAGACCGCGTCGAACTCGAGGCCCTTCGCTCGATGAATCGTCGAAACGGTGAGTAGCGCATCCCGCCGTGCCCGGAGCTCCTCAGGACACGAGCCGCTTCTCAGGCGGGCAGCAAGCCTCGACAGATCGACCTCGTTCGTGCGCGCCATGCGGGTGTGTCGAAGCAGAATCGCCAAGTCCGGCGGTGGCCTGAACCAGTCAAAAGATGCGGAGTCCGGGATCGGATTCGGGACCGTCGCCTTTGAGAACCGGGCGGAGTCGAAGAGCAAGGCGAGCCAGGGGGCACCTCCGCGATCTTCAGCCCGGTGCTGAACCCTCACGTCAAGTCCCGCGCCTTGGAGTTTCGCTCCCAGCCTAAGGACCTCGGCGTTGTGCCTGCACAAGACGGCGGCGGACTCACACCAGTCTGCGCTCGTCACGAAATCGATCTCTGCCGCGGCGTCATCCTCCTCGCTCCACGCGGGTTCGTCGCCGATCTCTTGGCGCAGTTCCAGGAGTATTTCCATCGGGTCCCCCTCGGTGACGCCGCGGAGCGCGTCGCCGAAGCGCTGCGCCAACGGACCGAGTCGGTCGCCATTCATTCGATAGTTCGTGGTCAGCCTCATCCCTTCAGGTGTTAGACCGGATGCCGGTAGGTCAGCCAGGAGTCGATGGGTGTCTGTAGATGCGCCGCCGTTGAGGCCCAGCTGAAAGTCGTAGATCGCCTGCGCCTCGTCGCCGAAGACCGTGAATCCCGCTCCGCGGTCGGTGACCACCCTTAGGAGCTCCAGCACGAACTCAGCTCTGATCCCGACGACATCTTGTGCCTCATCAACGAGCACGTGCTGAAGCTCAGCGGTCAATTCAGGTTCGCCGTCGCGGAGCAGCTTGAGCGCCGCCGCGATTCTGGACTCGAACGACATCCCCAGAGTTGGAATGTCGGCATCGGTGAGCAGTGAAGCCGCGAGGGAGTCGAAGGTCCTCACCGGGAGCCGGCCAAGGTCCGTCTCGGCACCGCCGCGCGCGACGACAGTCTCAACGGCTGCTCTGCTGAAGCTGAGAATAAGCAGTTCAGTCGCCGGTTCGAGGCCGTCGTGGTGGACGAGCCACTCGGCTCGTGCCAACAAAGTGCGCGTTTTCCCGGTGCCAGCGCCGGCGGTCACCAGCAGACGTGAGTCGGCTGGGGCTTCGGCGATCGCCCGTTGTTCGGGGTCCAGACTCAATACAGCGGTCTCGCTGGTCACGCCGCCGCGCCAACCTTTGCTGAGCTTGGCTTCCACAGGTACTCGAACTCTGGGAATGCCAGTTTGCCGTCGAAGTTGACGAAGTTGTCCTCGACATCGACGATCAGACAGCGATCCTTCCCGCCGTTCTTCGGGCCGCGGAGTCCTCGGCCTACCATTTGTTGGTACTGGTTTGGGGCGAATACGGGCCTGGCTACATAGACGGCTCTTACCTGCGGGGCGTCGAAGCCCTCTGCGAACACTCCGTAGTTGGTGAGAACTCGTAGGCGGCCTTCGCGGAATTCATGCACGTACCAGCGCCGCGCCTGCATCGGGGTTTCACCGGAGATCGCAGCCGCCGAGATCCCCTGGTGAGTCAGAAGACCTGCCAGAGTCTGGGCGTTCTCGACGGATGGTGCGAAGACCAGGATCGGCCACGAGTTCGGTTGTGCAGCAATTGATTCGATGACGCGCTCAGTGCGACGCACGTCTTTCCCGAGTTCGTTCTCAGCATCAGTCGGAAGGAGGCCCTCACTCGCGACCTTCTTCTGCTTATCGGTGAGCTGCACCTTGCTTCCCTCGAGAACTTCATGGTCGACTTCAGAGATCACCTTGAGCTCCTGGAGGCGTGGATAGTGATCTCCCTTGCCCAGAGCTCGGTGATCCAGCCGGAGGTTTCCGTAACGGCTCGCGAGGCGCTGGGTCGCTGCTTTGTCACGCCCCTTGAAAGGGGTGGCGCTCAGGCCGAGGAGGGGGGGGCCGAACTTCTTGCCACCGAGACCCAGCCAGTGGAAGAGCTCCGTATAGGAGCGGGCATTGGAGCGATGCGCCTCATCGATCACGACGGCAGCCGGCTCCTTCAGCCATGAATACTCGTCCGTGCCGTGAACGACCATCAGCTTGTCGATGGTTGCGACTACAACTTGAACGTCAGTGGGCGCCCGGTCTGCCCCATTGGTCGACCAGAGACGGCTGACCGTGAGATCAAGGTGGGTGTCGGTCGCTCGCCACATTTCGGCCCAAGCCGCGACGGCCTGCTCGCAAAGCTCATTTGATTGGGCGACCCAGAGAATGGGCTGGTGACCGAGTTTCTCGTCCAGAACCGCATCGATCAGGCCCTCAATCGCGACCCGGGTCTTGCCGGCGCCGGTCGGCAACGTGAGCATCGCGCGGTTGTCGCGGTCTCGGCTGGTCAGGTCTAGGACGTCTTCGACGATCGTCACCTGGTAGTCATGAAGGGGGGGTACGTTCGGGCGACCCTCGATCAGTTCCTCCGGCGGGGGATTGCTGGAGGAAAAACCGGCGAACTCAATTGGAAATCCGAGCGATTGAACGAACTCCCGAGCTCGTCGGCTGCCGGCCCACTGACCCGGCGTGTGCAGACCATGGATTTCCAGTTCCTCCTCGTAGACCTTGACGACATCGACGCCGTGGATGCTCAGCGCAAGCTTTGCGACGTCGAGATCCGTCGATTCACCCTCGAGGGCCTGAAACGTCTCGAGCACGGCCGCCGGAAGCTTCGTGGCGAGCGTTTCCGCCCCAAGAAGCTTGAGCAGACGTTCCGAGTCTGACTTGGCGGCGCGAACGGACTTCATCTTCGCTCTCGTTCGGGCGTCCTCGACTCCCTTGAGAACCCGCTTTATGTCGGTGTCGGAGCTCGCAAAGCCAAGCTCCCTCCCGAGACGCCGCAGCAGCATCGAGTCAGAGAGATCGACGCTGGCCAGGAGCACGTCCCCATCACGTACGAAGTCTGTGATCACTGACCTCGTTCCGCCAACGGCCTCCTCGACGATGCGGATTTCGTCGCACCGCTGAAGTTGAAGCTTCCGCTGGGATTGGTCGAGCCCTTTCCTCAGAGGCGGGAAGACATCGACGAGCAATGAGCGTTCGCCCGTCTCGGCAGCGGCGACCCTTCGGGAGACCAGATCGGCAGCGTCTTCGAGTTTCCAGGCATCGGTCAGGGCCTTCTTCGAATCGCCGTCATCGACGCACAAGACTGCCTGGGAACCTTCAGAAAGCAAGTCAGTGACATGCGAGTCGTCGCTGACGGCTACCTCCGTGAGAGGTGCGTCTGTCGGGGCACCAGATCGCGAGCATCTGATCCGGCTTGGGGGGTCAATGCCGGCTCTGGCCCATGCGACATAGAGCGAAGCCGCGTCTCCCGGGTCGGCGAGAAGCGCCCTATCACCGACGGATGTTCGGATGTCTTCTTCAACCTCATTCCACGCGTCAGGGAGATCGAGTGCCTGAGCGACGGCGGTGGAGCACGAAACGCTTGGCGCAAGAACCCCCTCTCGCAGACTTGGTCCGACACAGCTGTCGATTGGCTTTGGGCCGAGTGGGGTCTCAAACAGTCCCTCCTCGGAGATCATCCAAAGAGAAGGGTTAATAACGGCGGCAGGCTTGTACTTCTCGCTGTTGTGCTTAAAGGCCCAGTCCTCAGCGGTGTCCATCAGCTCGATGACGAGCTGGGACATCGCGGCCCTTCCTTCATCGCTCAGGAATTTCATGACCCCTAGCGGTCCCGACGCGCGCGAGCCCGGGATGATCTCAACGAGATCCTCCGACGGGCTCGCGGGTGCGTTCACCTCACGAAACATCTCGAGACCGGCTTTTCGATAGTTCTTGAACCAAGGCTCCCGGGTGACGTCTGCACTGAGATCGGGCCCAGACGTGCAACCGAGATCGCGAAGGAGTCTGAGGTCTGGAGCGTGCCAATGTTCGTCGACGGCGACGCTCGCATCCCGTGAGCCATCGCCCGGGACGCAGCGGCCGGGGATCAGAGCCCAAGTGAGCGAATTGAAGTCTCCGTCCACTGTCCTCACCTGAGGGATGCAGTCCGCCTCTTCGACGATGTTCTTCGCCTCATCGGGCGTCACCTCCCGCGCAACCTGCCAGAAGTACTGCCAGTCAACGGCGGCGTCCCCGACTGCTTCAAGCGCGAGCCGGCGGAGTTCAGCCGCCGCAGATACCTCCTGGACGCCGAAGTCCCTGAGCGCTTGCACTGCTCCGAGACTGTTGGCCACGTCCGGATCGACCAGGACCACCT
Source organism: uncultured Solirubrobacterales bacterium (assembly GCA_963743575.1). Taxonomy (GTDB): domain Bacteria; phylum Actinomycetota; class Thermoleophilia; order Solirubrobacterales; family 70-9; genus DASUPK01. Next base: position 16,578 of record CAVUQC010000004.1, read on the forward strand.
GGCTTTGCCGCGCCTCGTACTTCCCTGGGAGCATCAGCGCCGGAGATCGAGGTGAAACCCAGTCGCCGTCCTCGGTCAGGACGAAATTCGAGTCCCAAACGAATTTCCCGTCCTCGCGTTGTCTGAGGTAGTCCGCGACGAGTGCGACCTCAATCGCATCCTTTGGATTTTTCGCGCCCTTGAGCAGTGCGTTGAACCAGCCCTCGAGGGACGCCTCACTCGAGTCGGCGAGTTCCAAGTAACGAACAACCCGTGCCCGGCGGTCCTTGTGAAGATCGATCGAGGGATCAACCCATCCCTCCGTATCAGCCACCTGCGCCCACGTCTGATAGACCCGCTCCGGAATCGGCTCGGGGGTAACCTCCGCTCGCGCCGGCTCGATCAGACCGCCGCCGAGTAGGGGGACTGACGGGCATGCCGAGAGAAGACGATTCGTCTGCTCAGTCAGTTTGTCGTCGCCCCAGGACCTTCCCTCTTTCCCGCGGCCAGGCAGCAGCTCCAAGTAAGCGCTGGGGTCGTCGCCGCTCTTTTGTAGGGCGGGCAGGCTGTCACACACCAACTGGGCCGCTCCGGCTATGAGCTCCTCGTTGTACGAGCCTTCAACCAGTCGTCTCCGATCTTCGCTCAGGTGCCAAGGTGCGTTGAGGACGCCGCGCAGGGTTGTGCGGTCATCCGTCGGGAAGAACGACCAGAATTCGCCCAGGTCCTTGGAGCGGGTCGGTGGGACCGCCCACTTGACCGTGACTCGATCCCGATCGGCGAGCTTGCCCGCTCGTTCACGAGCTGAATCAGTGATGGGCACTTCTGTCTCGAATACGAGCCAGACGTCCTCGACGCCCTCGTGATGAATCGTCGCTGTTCCACCTTTGCGCGAGGCTGTGATCTCACGCGTCCTTGCTTGTTTTCCCCGTCGATCGACCAGGACGAGGCGCTCCACACGGTCCGCGAATGCCAGAAAGGCCGCCGGGAATCCACCGATGTCGTCGCCGAGCCAGGGGAACTTCGACGCATCCTTGAACGGCAGTACGACGATGGTCTGGGCCCACTTGGCGAGATCCTTCGCGACTGCATCCTTTTTCAGGATTGAGTCTCCGTCGACCAGCTCCGCGATTCGCAACAGGGGATACGAGTCTGCCCCCGGGACGACCTCTGCGATGCTCTTCGCGACATCCGCACCGAAGCGAAAGGATCCTGACCGGCTGAGAACCAGCGGCGTATCGGTGACTCCCAGGACGGACTTGAACCCCAGACCAAATCGCCCTATCTGTTCGTCTTCCTTCGGCGAGACATAGGCATGGAGAATGCTGCTGAGGCCACTTGCGGAGAAGGGCTCTCCGTCGTTCGCGCAGTAGAGGCCTTCTTTGGTCAGGACGACCTCGATTCGTCCACCCTTGGGATCGAGCTGATCTGCGGCGTTCTGAACGAGCTCGTAGACCTGGCGACGCCCATATCCGCCAGACTTGGCCTCTAATTCTTGGCCGGCGTGTTCCTGAACGAGCTTGGGATCCGCCTTATAGGCCTGTCGCGCCGCTTCCCTCTGGCTTTCGATTTCGCCGCGAATCTCCCCGGTCTCAGATTCCCACCCCATGTGCGGATCGACGCCCCATTCCCTTAGTCGCTAGTTCGACACCGAATCAGCCCGGAGTGTCATCGATCGGGGGTCACATCGCAATAGGTGGCACTACGGTTTGGAATTGCGGGGATGTACGGATAGCTGGGTGAGCTGCCCTTGTTGTCCGAATCCGCCGTTGGCGCTGGGCGGAGAGACACAGAACGAGGTATCGACAGGGGCCGCCGGTGCGGCTAGCTTCGGTGCGGATGGGACGGGCATTGATCGGGATCGCGAGCGCTGTTGCGCTCTTGGCGGCGGTTGCAGCGAGCGGAGGTGGGCCGGCAGCCAGCTCCGCGAGCGCTGACAAGGACTGCTCCGACTTCGCGAATCAGGCCCAAGCGCAGAGCTTTTTCACTTCTAAGGGCGGGAGCGCGTCGAACAACTTCGACAATCTCGACGCCGATCACGATGGCGTCGCCTGCGAGTCGTTGCCCTGTCCCTGCTCGACCTCCGCCGGATCAGGAGGCGGCGGGGGTGGGGGAGGCCAGATCGCGCCGAAGGCCAAGCGGGTCTCGGCCCGGGTGGTTGCCGCAGTGGACGGGGACACCCTCAAGATCGATCTGAAGAACGGCAGTGAACGGGACGTCCGCCTGATCGGCATCGACACGCCTGAGACCGTCCGTCCGGACACCCCCGTGCAGTGCGGCGGCCCGCAGGCCTCGACGAGCATGCACGGCCTGGCCGACGGCCAGCGGGTGACGCTGGTCAGCGATCCATCCCAAGACCGGATAGACCGCTACGGGCGGCTGCTCGACTACGTCTTCCGAGGCAGCCAGGACCTCGGCAAGATTCAGCTTCGGCGTGGTTGGGCCGACGTCTACGTCTACCAGCACAATCCGTTCGAGAAGGTTCACGTGTTCAAGCACGCGGAGCGCTATGCCGAACACGCCGATCGTGGTGTCTGGAAGGACTGCGGCGGGAACTTCCATACCCCGCGATAGGAGCCTGTGGGGGCAGTCATTACTCGACTCGACCTACTGCTCCCCTTGAGGTAGTTCGGCGCTCACTTGTCGCGCAAGCGGAAGCCAGCGATTCTGCAGTGCCATGACTCCTGGGAGTGGTCAGAGTTTGCGGTGGACTCGAGATGACACCCCAAATCAGCCAGGTTCGGCACGCCTTGGTTCTTTCGTCCGCAGTCCCGATTCGCGGCGCCCCCCATTCGCGCTGACGGGCTCAGGTACGTCTTCGGCGCCCGCAGGTGATGGTGTGCGAAGGAAACCCACCCGACCTCAGCACGATTGCCTACAAATGAGCCCTCGACATGTACACGGGCCGGGGGAGTTGGATGGCGGGGATGGCGCACTGCCTCGCGACTCTCTCGGATCGATATCACCGCCTATACGGATGACCCTTAGGAGGGACCTGCCAATGCCAAACGACACCCAGCGAGATCGCCGCTATTGGGCCTTCGCGGCAAACCCGAGGGTCTATCGCGTCGAGGACAGGGTGGCCGAGACCGACACCGGGAGTTGGCGGGTTCAGGACAGCGCGGTCAAGGCCGGCGATCGCGGTGTGGTCTGGAAATACGACGGGGGCGAAGGCTGGCGTGGCATCGTGGCGCTCGCCGAGGTCCTGACTGATCCAGAGACAACGACAGCGACCGACGATCCGTACTGGAAGCAGACCGAGCGCGCGGCAAAGGCGGAACCGCGGGTCCAGGTCCGTACGGTGCGTTCGCTCGACCTGCCTGAAGCTGCCCCATCCAGCGCTCAACGACCTTAGTGCCGCCACTGGCTCACAGCGAAGCATCTTCAAGATGACCTCTGAACAGTGGGATGCCGTGGTCGAAGTGGCTGGTGGCTGGCCGGATTACTGAGTACTGGGCCTAGCGTTGCTCTCGGCGCCGGCGTGCTGAGGAACCGAGCATGCTGTTCCGCGTTCTTCAGTAGTCGGCCTCGGGGGGCGGGATCTCGCCAACGTTGACGCGGGGCTCAAGCGCCGCCAGGCGCGCGGCTCTCGCTCGTCACAGCGGTCAGTCGGCCAATAGGCTCCGGTTGTGCCCTCCCTTCGGATCGCCTCGCTCAATCTCCAAGGAGCATTCCAGCAGCGTCCGTGGACCGGCGGGTTGCCCCGTCTGCTGGCGGATCACAAGCCCGACATCGTTCTCCTTCAGGAGTGCAAGAAGCATTGGCTCGAAGAGATTTGCGAGGCGGCCGGGCTTGAGGGTGAGTTCTCCTACAGCCTCGATCCCGAGCTGCCGTTCACGGCCAAAGACGGCTGTGCAGTCGCGGTGCGGGCGCCGCTTCGGATCCTGCGCGAAGTGGCGAATCCCGCCCGATCGCTTTCAGCCCAAAGAAGTCGCCAAGCGCATCCCCGAGAAGCCGATCCCAGACTACGAGGAGCTCCCGGCAAACCTCGCGAGCCGGTACTCGGGGCGCGCGCCCTTGGCGGAGGTCGCCCTTGCCGGCCAACGGTTCGTCGCCGCATCCTTCCACGCAACCCCAGGGCGGGGAATGGTCAAAAAAACATGCCGGTACACGAGTTCAAGCCGTTCTTCCACGGCGCCGTCGCCTTGGCCCTTGCCGATCTCGAGCTTCCCTACGTGTTTGGGATTGACGCCAACGAGCCCCTCTCAGAGACCCTCGACGGGGTCACCTTCCACTGGGAGGAAGGGCGCTCTGGCCGCAAGAAGTTCGCAGCGCTCCTCGACGTTGATTCCGGCGAGCGCCTGCATCCCGCACGTGACCTTCTTCGCGAGTCACTTCGCAAGCGTGGCGGTGCCCCCGAGACAGATACTTACCTTGCCAGGACCCACGAGCTGCCAAGCGGTGGGCGCCGCTACGACTCGATCTGGGCGACGCCCGACTTCAAGCTCGAAACACTCGACACCTACTACGAGGATGCATGGGATGCGGGAACCGACCACGCCCTCCTCGTCGCCGAGCTGACGCTGGGCAATGGTGCCGCTTAGCTCACACGTCGCTTGATCGAGCGCATCCAGCGGCAGCTAACGGGATACCCCTTCCCCTAGAACACCGCAGTGGCGGCATCACGGAGATCCTCCAGTGAGGTCTCGTCCCGAGCGGGGCAGAGCGAGGCGTAGCTGCACCAGCGGCATCGCATCGGATCGGGGCGGGCCTCGAAGACCTCATCGCTCGAGACGCGGTCGGTCAGCTCGACAAGCTCGGACTCGATCGCGGCGAGGTCATCGCCATCAGGGCTCCAGGTCCGCTCGATGCCCTCGGTGACGTAGACGAAGCGGACCTTCACTACGGGTTCGTGCAGAGTCCGTGTCGCGGCCAGGGCGTACAGCCGCGCGCTGATCTGGCCGGCGAGGTCGTCCTCGCCGATCCAGCAGCGGCCGGTCTTGTAGTCGATGACCTCGATTCCCGGCCGGTCTCCGACAGAGCGGTCCACGCGGTCGGTCCTGCCGCAGACGACGCGGCCGTTCGGCAGGCGCGCCTGGATCCAGTCCTCGACGAGGAGCGGTCGGATTCCGAGGTCGTAGCGGGCTGCGTAGTCACTCAACGAGCGCAGCGTTCGCAGTCCCCACTCGCGTTCCTCGCTCTCGGTGAGGAAGGCCTGATCGCGGTCGGGGATGCGGGCCCAGTGGTGGCGGAGTGCCTGGTGCAGGGCTGACTCGCTGCGCTCCTCGACCGGGAGCCGGTAGAGGAAGGCGAGGGCCTCGTGCACGGCGTTCCCGACGACCAGGTGGGGTGAGAGCGCTTCCTCGACCTCCGGCCGCAGCAGATAGGCGAATTCGAACTGCTTCGGGCACTCCTCGTACATGCCGAGGGCGCTGGGGCTGAACTTCCGCGGAAGCTGGGCTGTTGGCGAATCGGCCATCGAGAGATAGGTCTCGATGGGCGGTCAAACCTGACACGGGCCGCCTCGCGCCGTTCGCGCGGGCCGGCCGCCAGCGGCACAGCGTTCTTGAAGTTGTCGTATTCGATCTGGCGCGAAGTTGGCACGCCGTGCGCGCGTCTGGGCAAGTCGATTCCGCCATTCATGTCGGTGCGCGGAGGGTGAGATGCCAAGGCGGCATGCACGGTTGAGGGTCGTTGCGACCGGCCCGAAGGGGTCGGTTCCGGTTCGAGTCCGGCGCCCTCCGCGCCTAGACTTGATGACCTCAACCGTGCGCCGGGGCTTCGGTCCCGGCTTCACCCCGAACGGCCCGCTTCGGCGGGTCGTTCGCTGCCTGGAGGATCAGATCACCGCATGAAGCCGGTGCCCCATCGCCGCTCCTGACGAGTTGAAGAGCTCGCAGAGGCGGGCGTGGCAGTCGGGCTCGTGGCGCCAGCGCTCGTAGTACTTGCGGATCAGGTGGGCCGGCATGGTGAAGGCCGCGGCGAAGGCGTTGGCCTCTCGCTCGATCTCGGCGGCGCGGTCGTGCTCTGACTCGCCGTCCTCCTCGTCGACCTCGGCGTGGCGGCAGAAGAGCGACTGCTGGCCGGGCTCTCGGTGCATGACCCAGTGGCCGAGCTCGTGGCCGATGGTGAAGCGCTTCCGGCCCGGCCACTGCCTCGCCTCCTCAGCGTTCACCCAGATCTCACCTGGGCCTGCGAGCAGCAAGCCGGATAGAGACTGGCCCTCCCGAAGCTCCGGCGCGCCGGGGGCGGATGCCATGTCATCCATCTCGCGGACGAGCAGGTTGAAATGCGAGTCGGCGATCGTGTCCACGGGGACCGGAAGCCGCTCGCCGTTCCAGATCCATTCCGGAACGCCGGCGAGAACGGCCTCCGCCTGCAGCTCGACCTCCTCCACGTCCCGACCGTAACCGCCCGGCCCCGTCCCGTCCAGCCGTCAGCCCCCGGTGAAGAGGCGGTCCACCTCGTCGGGCTCGGCGGTACCCGGTGAGGCCTTGCCCGGCAACTCCTCTGCCGCCCGGTCCTCCAACCGGTATTCCTCGGGCGGCGGCTTCGCGGTCCGGGCATAGGCCGGCCCTCTCGCCGCATCGGCCGGGCCTTGCATCGCCGCGGCCGCATCGCGGAGGGAGTCGCTCGAGGCTCCGAGCAGACCGGCCAGCGCGTCCCAGACCTTTGCCGAGACACCCTCGGCCGGCAGCAGGCCACGCTCGAGGCGGTGGTAATAGGCGGCGACCTTCTCGCGCATGCCGGAGACGCCGAGGGAGTCGGCGAGCTTCGCGACCAGGTCCTCCCGCGAGATCTTCCGTTCCTTTCGCAGGCGGACGAGTTCGCTCGGCGTCGCCTCCGCCTCCCATTCCGCGGCGACCTGTTCGACCGCGCGCTGCGCGACGGATCCCTCGAACCCCTCGGGGTCCCACCCTTGCGGCCGCGCGGCGTGCTCGAGGTATCCCTCGATCAGCACGGCGAGCTTTCGCTGGTCGCCCTGCTCGAGGCCCTTGAAGAGATCGCTCGGGTCGACCGAGCCTCCCTCCTCGAATCGCTGTATGTAGTCCCGCAGGAGTCGGTCGACGTCAGTCATCGTGATCGGGAGGCGGAGGGTCCTCGGCCTCACGCAGCAGCTCATCCAGCCTCTTGTCGAAGCGGCTGTTGATCTGGTTGACATTCTGCTCTGTCATTGGGTCGGTCAATTGATCGCCGAACTGACTGTTGACCTTTTCGGCGACCTCCTTGTGTGGAAGGTCATAGAAGCGAACCAGGCAGATGACGAGCTTGTGTGACTCCTGTTTCAGCTCGTCGAACGCCTGGGTGAAGATGCTCTTCTTCCCGATCGCGTCCGTGGGATCGGTCTCGTGGCGGCCGTCGGCGGGGCGTTCGGTCGCGCCCTCTCCGAAGTCCTTCTCCCAGGGCTCCTCGACCACCTGCTTCTTCTCGCCCTTCTCGTCCTTGATCGAGTGCTTCTCGAGGTAGTCGGCCCTTCGCCGCCTCGCGATCGTGAAGACGAGTGAGCGGAACTCGCCCATGGTCTGACCCTTGAAGTTGCCGGCGGCGCGGACCGCGTCGGCCAGGGTCTGGCCGGCGAGCTCGTCGACGACCAGCGGCCCCTTGCTGCCGATCTTCTGCCACAGGTATCCGGTCACCATCCGCTCGTACGAGTAGGCGAGGATCTGGGCGGCGCGCTTCGCATCATCGAGACGTCCGGCTCGCCGCGCCGAGACCATGTACTCGAACAGGGCCGGCTGGTCCTCCTTGCCGAGGCGGGCGAGCTCGGGGTCGCTCAGTTGCCTGAAGTTCACAAGCCTCTCCTCCTAGAGAGATGCCGGCCAGCAGAGGGGAATCGCCGGACAGCCGAAAAAATCTAGCGACCGTGTCAGACGGAACGTTCGGACCCGACCCAATTCCTGCATGGGAGCTCCGAACGGAAACGGCAACGCCACCATCGACGCCTGGCTCAGCCGCTACGCCGAGACCAAGGCCGGGCACGCCGCCGCGGGCTGGGGCGCGCTGCTCGGCGCCTGGCGCTGCGAGGCCCAGGGTGAGGACGAGGACGCCTCCCGCTGCCGCGAGCGCGCGGTCGAGTTCTGGGAGCAGGCGCTCGACGATGGGGACCAGATCACTCGCATCAACGGAGCGGCCGACCAGCTGATCCTGGCCGAGACCCTGCGCCGGCTCGGGCGCTTCCAGGAGGCGCGCGACTGCTGCCACCGTGGCCTTTCCGGCCGCCCGGCGGATCCGATCCGGTCCGTGCTCGAGTTCGAGTTCGAGCTCCTCGGCGCAGAGGACAGCGGAGCCGCACGCCGTCGCCGAGGTGCTCAACCGGGGGCTCTGAGTGGACGGAGCCGCCGCTCTTCGCCGGCAGCATCCTGGGTCTGCGGACCTGGGACCGTCCGGATCGCGCGCAACGGCGACCTTCGGCTCTGCGCCTCGTTCGGCGACGTCCCTCTGGGAGGCGGGAGGGGCGATGGACCAAGGCAAGTGTCTCTCCGGGGATCACAGCCGGGCGACGATCCGGTGCCGGGCGCCGGGCTGCTCCTGCGGGCTCTATCGCCCTTCACCCCCATCTCGAACAGGCCCGCGAGCACGCAGGCGCTCTCTGGAGGAGAGCGATCGGCGCAGAGCCCGGAGGAGGAGCTGCACTGGAGCTCGGTGAGATCAGCGGCCTGGTGGAGGCGTGCGGGCGGATCGAGGTCCACGAGTCGGGTTTCCGCGCCGAGCGCGCGCGACCGGCCGTCCTGCTCGTCGGCAGAGCTGGTCGAGCGTCCGCCGCCGAGGGGTCGAGCAGGTGGCCCGGCTGCATCGCGCGGAGGTCCTCGAGGTCGGGAGCGCCGAGGAGCTGGTCGACTACTGCGAGCGCCGTGGCGGCGTGCTCGATCCCAAGTCTGTGGCCGAGTTGCTCGAGCCCGTCGACGAGCTGGCCAGCCTCCGATGAGGAGGGCCCGCCGGGCTGGACGCCGCCCGCCTCACCTCCCGCGCAGCCCGAAGGCCGCATGCTGTCGGCACTTCACAGACTCGGCCACGTCGTCCTCTACGGCTTTTCGGGCTGCTCGCGTTGCTCTGGTACGGGTTCTGGGCGGCCGTCGTGGTCGGGGTGGCCGGGGCCATCTTCTTCGGCTGGGGTGACGAGAAGCCGTGGAAGGCGCCGGCGAGGGTGGAGCGGGTGCTGGCCGACCGGGCGAAATGCCGGGTCGACGCGGTGGTCCAGGCGAGGCGGTCGATCGACGAGCTCCACCTGCAGGATCGTCGCGATCAGCCACTCCGGGCAAGGATCTCGCGCGTGCGACGCGAGCCGTCGGCGCCGTACCGAAGGGCCGATCGACCGTTCCCGTCGCGGGGATGAGGCCGCGGCTGTGCCACTGGCCCGGGCCGCTGCTGATCCGCGTGCGCGCGGTCTACGGACCCCTGCGTGCGGGCCACGTCGCTCAGACCATCTCCAAGCCGACGAGCGGCGTCAGGAAGCGCGGGCGTTCCGGCGACTAAATCAAGGTCATGACTCTTCCCGGCCCATCCCGCACGATCATCGTCGAGCCGATCGAGCAACCCGAAACCGCGCCGGCGCAGCCGGAGCGAGAGCCTGATCCGGCGCCCTCGGAGCCGGTTCCCGAGCCGGCCGAGGAGCCGACGCCGGAGCGCGAACCGGAGAAGGAGCCCGCCAGGAGCCTGTCGTGAGCGACGCGCCGTTCTTCGCGGGGAGGATCGAGGGGATCCGGGCGTGGAGCCTCTCCGACGATCTCGAGCTTCGTGGTCGCGGCATCGGCTCATCCGAGGGATGGGCCGCTGACGGCGAGCCGACCCAGGCGGTTTGTCTCGACAGCAACCATCCGGCCCCGCGATCGGGCTGCGAGTGCGGGCTCTATGCGCTTCACCCGCAGGCGCGGATCTCCGACTGGGTCGAGTCGTTCATGACCGATGGGGTCGCAGGCGTGGTCGAGGCCTGGGGCCGCATCGAGCTGCACCAGGTCGGGTTCCGGGCCGAGTTCGCTCGCCCGAAGCTTCTGTTCGAGCCGGCGTCGCATCTGATCAGCTCGGAAAGGCTCACCGGCATCTACGCCGTCGCTCGTCGCTACGGGGTGCCCGTGGTCCCGCTGTCCCGCCCCGAGCATGCAGGCGAGTGGTGTCGGGTCAGGGGGATCGGCCTTGCGCCGGAGGTCCTGCAGCAGACCCTGCTTCAGGGAGTCCGCCTTCGTCTCCGACGGACCTCCCGCGTCAGCCTCGACCGCAGGTGGCTGAGGGTGGGGGTGTGGCCGCAGGTCGTGGGTTCGCCCTCAAGCTCGCCCGAAGAGGTGTACACGCGCGTTCAGGACCTGCCGGGGATCCGGATCTGCACCGTGCGAGTTCGCGGAGCGGAGGCGATCGGTGCGTTCGAGAGCGAGGAGTTCGATCCGGGCAGGCGACTCCGCCTGGTGCGCAAGGCCACCTGGGATTACGAGGGCGTGGAGGTGCGCTCGGAGTGCGGTCGGATCCGACTCGGCTCCCTGGCCTGGCCGACCGCGCGGGACATCGGCCCGCGCCTGGAAGCGGGCCGGATCGCAGAGGTCAGGTCGCTGACCCGAAGCATCGGCTTGCGTGACCGCGCGAAGCGCACCGGATTCCTGACGATCCTGATCGTTCCCGATCTCCCGATCGAGGTTGAGCCCGAGCCGGAGCCGACGTTGAGGCTGGAGGGCGGCGACTGGACCGAGTGCGAGCCGAGGGTCGAGCCGTGACCGACCGCTCGAGACGGCCGCTCTACCTGAGCCGCGATGTGCACTACGACTATCTGACGGCGCTCGAGGCGGGCCGGGTGGACGACGGACAGGCGCCCGATCAGTGGCGGGAGGTGGCGGAGGAGCTTCCACTTTCTCCTGGACCGGCCGGGTGGGCGGGTCGCCGGCTTCCGCATCGAGGACTTCTCCGAGTGGCTGCCCACGGACGAGGAGGAGCGCGCGATCCTCGAAGCGGGCCGCTTCGAGGCTCCATTGCTCGTGCTGCGGGGCGCCGGCGCACTTCGCATCGCACGTGAGGCCGCGAAGTTCTTCGACGGCGAGAACTCGATCAACCGCGACTTCTTCGACCGCGCGACCGAGTGCGGGGCGAACGAGGAATACGAGCAGGAGCTCTACTGGTGGCGCTGCTGCCTTCAGTCCGGTGATCCGATGGCGCACTTCGGGCTCGGCTACACGCTCTCCGACCTCGGGCGCTTCAGGGAGGCGCTGCCACACCTGCGCCACTACACGCGCATCGCGGCGCACGGCCCGTGGAGCTGGGTCTGGCTCGCCAGGTGCCAGTCGGGCCTCGGGCGGTTCGAGCAGGCACGAAATTCCTACCGGAAGGCGATCGCGCTGAGCGAAGCCGGCGCCGACGAGACGGACGCCCCCGAGCTGCTCGCCGAGCTCGAGGACTTCTGAGCGCGGCGCGTCAGGAATCGGCGCGGTTGGCGACCAATTGGCTATGAGAGAGACCGCCTGGCTCCAGCTTTCGCTGCACTGCGTCGACCGCTTTCACGAGCGCTTCCGCCCCGCACTCGACATCGTTCGCGCCCGCGACGAGCTCAAGATGCTGATCGAGCAGGGTGAGATCTCGGAGGATCCGCCGAGCTGGATGGCGCAGACGATGCGCCAGGATGCAGACGCCTACCTGATCGTGGGCAATGATCTGGTCCTGCCCCTGGTCTCGATGGGTCCCGCAGGCGAACGGCTGCTCGCCAAGACCTGCATCCCGCGGGGAGGGATCTCCGAAAAGGCACGCCGGCGACGGAATGAGCGCCGCCGTCGTGCTCGCGCTTCGCGTCGAGCGCGACGTGGTCGATGAACGGAGACCAGGCACTAGGTTTGGCCGCATGATCGCGCTGTTCATCATCCTCATGCTCCTGCTCATCCTCACCCCGATCATCGTTGCCGCGTTTCTCATGATCGGAGTCGTCTGGATCGCTACCGCGCTCTTCGTCGCCCTCCTCAAGTTCCTTGCCTCGATCCGGGTGGAGCGGAGATGAGCGAGGCGCTCTTACGCGTCTGGCTCGATGACGATCTGGTGGATCGCGCCGCCCCGGAGGGATAGACACATGTGACGACCGCGTGGGACGCGATCGAGTTGCTGAAGACGCGGCGTGTGGTCGAGCTCTCCCTCGACCACGACCTATCCGACGACGAGCGCTTCGGGCGCGGGGTGGACGTCGTCGACTTCATCGCCGAGCAGCAGGAGGTCCACGGCCGCGACCTGTGGCCGCGCGACGGGATCAGTCTCCACACGGGGAACCCGGTCGGCCGCGACGCGATGGCGCGGACGATCCGCAGATATGCGGAGAAGGCCGGTCTCGCCGTCAGCGAGTCCTGGGAGGGCGGCCAACCGAAGTTCACGTTCGACCGCTGACGTCTTGACAACTCCGCGCGACCCCGTAGGGTCGACGCGTCCATCAAGAGCGGCTGAGGGGACCGGCCCTATGACGCCGCAGCAACCGGCCAAGACCTCCGGGTCGAGGCACGGTGCTACCGCCGGAACCGATGGAGGTGAAGCAGTGACTTTTTCTGATCCGTACCGCACGATCATCGTCGAGCCCGTGGTCCAGCCGATCAAGACTCCGCGACGGAAGAAGGTGGCACCCGAGCGGCAACCGGTGAAGCGCCCCGCGAAGGTGCCGGCCCGCACCAAGACGGCAGCGCGCCCATGAGGGTGCCGCCCCGCTCACGCACGAATGAGGACCCAGTCGGTCCGACGGTGCTGGTCAGCGAGCGCCTCTTCGGTGTTCGAAGCTGGCAGCTCGCAGTGGACGACGATGGCGTCTTTCGTCTTCGCGGCTTCTATGAGTCCGCTCACTGGCGGACGGGCGGCAAGACGACCTGGGCACAGTGCAAGTTGGGCGTCGAGAAGAACCGACACAAAGCTCCCGGCGGGCGATGCTCATGCGGCCTCTACGCGCTCCACCCGTGGAATGCGGATCATTGCGACTACATTCGCCGACCGGCATCAAGTGGAGAGCTCACCGTCGTGGGACTGGTCGAGGCTTGGGGACGGGTACAGGTCCACCCGGAGGGGTTTCGGGCCCAGTACGCCCGACCGAAGGAAATAGCGCTGATCGGTGCCGATGCCACCTCACCCTACGGCCGCATCGTCCAGGAGATCGCGAGGGACCATCGAGCGCAACTGCTCGTCGTGGCGGACGTCACCGAGCTGAAGAAGGTCTGTCGGCATCGTGGTCTCGGGCTGACGAGGGCGACCGTCGCCTCGCTGTTGAAGGCCGAAGCCGCCTGAACGGCCCCTGCCAGCGCCGAGGCTTACTTCGGCTGCTTCACAACCCGCACGTAAGGCAGCGGCGCGGCGGCTTGTCGAGCTGGTCCTTCCGGTGCGCCACCGAGGGCCATTGGGGTGGGGTGCCCCGGGCCCTCGATGCGCTGCCGCGATCAGACCGTGGTCTCGACCTTGTCGCTCTTCTCGCCGACGCTCTTCTTGACGTCCTCGGTCACATCCTTGGCGCCCTCCTTGACGTCCTCGGTGACGTTCTTGGCGCTCTTCTTGACGTCCTCGGTCACATCCTTGGCGCTCTCCTTGACGTCCTCGGCGCTACCCCCGACATGCGCGCGGATATCGTCCAGCGCCTCGCGAGCGCGGCTGATCGCGGAGTCGATCTTGCCCCGCAGCTCCTCCTGCGCCAGCTGACTCGCCTTCTTGAGCTCGTCGAGCGCTGTTTCGAGGTGCTCGGTTGCCGTCTTCTCGGTTCCCTCTGTCTTCTCGTGCTTGCGTCCCAGCATCTGTGATTCCTTTCGTTGAGGGGAAAGTCTTGATTGGCGGGTGCGTGAGCCGGAGCAGCTCCGGCCCACGCTTCCCTTGAGGCGCGGCGGTGAGGCCGCGTCCAGCTAGGCGAGTGCCTTGACCGCCGTGGCGGTGTCGCCGAAGAACTCCGCGTGCTCGATCTTGCCGTCGTCGACCTTGTAGAGCCAGATCGAGTCGCCAGTGAGCTCGTTGCCGCTCTTCGTCTTGCCTACGCCCGAGACCGTGACAAGCACACGCCCGCCGTCGGCCTCGATGAACTCCTGTGGCTCCGGGCTGACCTCTTCGAAGTTGGAGACGAGCTTGCCGATCATCTCCTTGAAGCCCTCCGGGCCGGTGTAGGTGCCGCCCCATGGCAGGCTCTCGGGGACGACGATCTCGGCCGAGTCGCTCGTGGTGGCCGTTGCGGCGTCCATGTCGCCTCTGGCGAAGGCGTCCCAACCGCTCTTGACTGTGTCTGCATTTGCGCCCATCGTTGTGCTCCTTGCGGATATAGGCGCATCCACCGAGCCGGTGAGGTAACGCCCTAGAGAGAGAACACCGGCCCCGCAGTCAAATCAGTAGCCCCCATCTCGCGCCTCGTGGCGCAGAGCGCGCCGTCGGTGGCATTCCGGTGGGGGTTGAGCTTTCGGCCGCAGGGCCAGCCTCTATCGACAGTACTCCGATTAAGCGCTCGAAACGAGGCGGCGCCTTTTACTTCGGCTGCTTCACAACCCGCATATAGGGCAGCGGCGTCTCCCAGCCGTCCGGGAAGAGCTCCTTCGCGTCGTCGTCCGAGACCGAGCCGGCGATGATCACGTCGTCGCCCTGCTTCCACTGGGCCGGGGTCGCGACCTTCTTGTTCGCCGTCAGCTGGAGCGAGTCGATCACTCGCAGCACCTCGTCGAAGTTGCGGCCGGTGGTCATCGGGTAGACCAGGATCAGCTTGATCTTCTTGTCCGGGCCGATCACGAAGACGTTGCGGAGCGTCTGGTTGTCGGCCGGGGTGCGGTCGGTCGGGTCGCCCTCGACGTCGTCGGAGAGCATCCCGTAGGCCTTGGCGATCTGGTGGTCCGAGTCGGAGATGATCGGGTAGTTCGGCGCCGTGCCCTGCGTCTCCTCGATGTCCTTGGCCCACTTCTCGTGGTTGTCCATGGGGTCGGTCGAGAGGCCGGCGATCTTGACGCCGCGCTTGTCGAACTCCGGCTTGATCGAGGCCATGTAGCCGAGCTCGGTGGTGCAGACCGGGGTGAAGTCGCGGGGGTGGGAGAACAGGACGGCCCAGCTGTCGCCGATCCAGTCGTGGAAGTCGATCGGGCCCTCGGTGGTCTCCGCGTGGAAGTCGGGGGCGGTGTCGTTGATGGTGAGAAGGGCCATTTTTTCCTCTCCGGATCCGGAATTACCCGAATCCCTATCGGGATCTACTAGCTTAGCTGCTCGTGCCGAGAGTGCTTTCTACCCGTGGTAGCAAAATGCTACCTTAGGTAGGAATGGCGACTCGGGCGCAGGAGAGGGTGGGGCAGCCGCGCAAGCGGGCGGCTCATCTCGGGCCCGAGCGGCGGCGGCCGGAGGTTCTCGACGCGGCGCTCAAGCTCTTCCTGAAGGGCGGCTACGACGGCACCTCGATGCAGGCCGTCGCCAACGAGGCCGGCGTCACCAAGCCCGTCGTCTACGCCTGCTTCGACTCCAAGGACGATCTCTTCCGCTCCCTGCTCCGCCGCGAGGAGGACCGGATCCTGGCCGAGATCCAGGAGGCTTTCAAGGACGCCGACCTCTCCGATCCAGAGACGACCCTGAGCGAGGGCTTCACCGGCTTCCTGCGGGCGGTTAACGAGTCGCCCGAGGTCTACCGGCTGGTGTTCATGGGCGAGGGCGGGGGCAACGCCGCCGTCGCCGACCGGATCCGGCGCGGGCGTCAGGCGCAGGTCGACTCGCTCAGCGCGCTGGCTCAGAGCTGGCTCGAGGATCGCAACGGCAGGCATTCGAAGGCGCAGATCGAGAAGACCTCTCGCCTGGTGGGCAACTCGATCGCTGGCCTCGGCGAGTCCGGCGCGCGCCTGCTGCTCTCCGGCGAGGACGACTGGACGCCCGAGACTCTCGGCCGCGAGCTCGGCCGCCTGGCCGCCGCGGCCCAGTCCGCCGTCTGACCCGCCCTCGCCGGCCCTTCGTCAGCTCGCCACCGCGCAGAGCGCGACGCCGGTGAGCTCGTATCCGTCACCGCTCGCGAACGGCTCGAAGGCTCCCTCGACCTGCGCGCTCAGCGCGGCGCGTTCCTCAGTGGAGAGCCCGCGCACCGCAAGGCCGAATGGGCCGGCGGTGTCGGCGGTGAACTCGAGGTACTGGTCGACGTCCGGGATCGCAAAGCGGACCTCGACCTCCGCGACGCGGGCCTCGTCGAATCCGGCCGCTTCGAGCAGCTGCCTGATCCGCTCCTCGCTCCCCATCGCGAAGATGCCCGGCGCGGGCGGTGGCTCGGGCGGCGGCACGTGCCCGAGCTCGACCAGCTTCATCCCGACGATCGAGAAGAATGGGTTGCGCTGGGGCGAGCTCCAGACGGCCAGCGCGAGCCGGCCGCCCGGGCGCAGGACGCGCCGTGCCTCTGCCAGGGCCGCGGGGGTGTCGACCATCAGCATGAAGCCGAAGCGGCAGAGGGCGCCGTCGACCGAGGCGTCCTCGAGCTCGATGTCCTCCGCATCCATTTGCCGATACTCCGCGTTCTGAATCCCGCGCTCGGCGCCGCGGCGTCGCGCCGCTTCGACCATGCCCGGCGAGAAGTCGGTCGAGATCAGGCGGCCGTCCTCGCCGATCCGCTCGGCGGCATCGAAGCCGGTATCGCCGGCGCCGGCCGCCAGCTCGAGGACGGTGTCTCCCTCGCCCGGACCCAGCTCCCGCACCAGCCACTCGCGCACCGGGGTCATGACTTCCTCGATCTGGGGCCGGCGCTTCTCCCAGGTCGGGGCGATCGCCTCGGCGATCTCGTGCATCGTGGTCCTGAGGTCCTCGCTCGTCTCGCTCGCCATCTCGTCTCCCTTCGGGACGTTTGCGCGAGGGACGTTAGGAGCGCTCCCGAGAGCCCGCAATCGGGAGTTCTCCCCATGTCACCAGGCCGTGCTGCATCGCGAACAGGGTGGCGGCAGCACGGGTCGAGACCCCGGTCTTGCGGTAGGCGTTCTGGATGTGGCGATCGGCGGTCTTGGTTGAGATCCCCAGGGCCCGGGCGACCTGCTTGGTCTGCAAGCCGCGCGCCAGCAGGCCGAGTACCTCGACCTCGCGCTCGGTGAGCCCCGCCGGTCGCTCCAGTTCGGGGGTCGGCTGCCCGGCCGCCTCCAGGACGCCGGTGACCGCCTGGGCATCGAGGCGGCCCGCCTCGACCTCCAGGGCGAGCTCACCTGCCGCGTTCTCGGCGCTCATCGCCTCGCGGTACGGACGCGGCTCCGTCATCGCGTGGTACGCGTCCGCAGCCGCCAGCAGACGGGCGGGCAGCGATAGCTCCGCGCCCGAGGCTCCGCGGTGATAGCCGGAGCCGTCCAGGCGCTCGTGATGAGCGCCTGCGGTCGGCGCGAGCCCGGCGAGAAACGCTGAGCGCGAGAGGACCCGTTCGGTGTGGTACGGATGGAGTCGAACTCGCTCCCACTCGTCGGCGTTCAGCGAGCCGGGCTTCTGCCAGGTGCGGGCATCGACCCCGACGCGTCCGAGATCGTGGACCAGGGCCGCGCGCCGCAGCGCGGTCGAGTCCGCGGCATCCAACCGGCACCGCTCGGCTGCGGCCGCCGCCAGCTCCGCGACGCCGCGGGAATGACCCGTGAGGTGAGGGGAGATCAGGTCGGCGAAGTCGCCCATCGTGGCGAGCGCGCGATCGAGCTCCTCGCCCGAGAGCATCTGAGGCGTCCCCGGCTCGCGGGACAGGCACTCCTCCCAGGCGGACGCTTCGTCGTCCAGGCTGAGGATCTCGCCGCCGTGTTCCGCCAGGAAACCGGCAATCGTCGGGTCCAGACCGCGGCCCGCGTGCTCCCGCACGATCGCCGCGGCCTCCTCCTCGCCCCGCAGTTGCTGCTGCAGGGCCGCGTCCGCGGCGACATGCAGGATGCGAACGGGAAGCGGGATCTCCTCTCCCTCGCCGCGGCGCAGCGGGCCCCGGCCGTCCCAGCGGTCGGTGAGGTAGGCGAGCAGTTCCGCCGAAGTGGGCTCCAGGCCGATGCCCTCGGCGAGCATCGTCGCCACCTCGCACGTCGCCGTCAGGTGCGGTCGCTGCTCCCGGGCCATCCTCGGCAGGCCTCGTGCGGCCTGAAGCGCGCGCACGGGCGCCGCGCGCGCGGGATCGGGGAGCGCTCGGAGCAGGCCGGTGAACACCTGACGTCCGGACCCAAAGAGGACCGGATCGAGATTCCTCGTGAGCGAGCCGCCGAAGACCTCGGCGCCCACGTGCGCGTCGGTCGTGCACCCGGCATGCGAGACCAGGCAGGCGTAATAGGTCTGCGAGGCCGTGCTCTGGTCGACGCCCAGGCCGTCGGCGAGCCGGGAGCCGATCAGGGTCATCCGCAGCCCGTGCTCGAACGGATATCCCATGCCGAGGTCGGTCGCCAGGCAGAGCGCCGCGACTATCTCCGCGGCGCGAACGTCTTCCTTGCCAGGCGACGCCCGATCAGGCACGTAGCGACAGTAGCCAACCGATCGCAGGTCCGGAAGACGCGCTTGCAGCTCCTCCGCCCTGTGGTACGGTGCCGTAGCTACGGTTCCGTAGGAATTTGCGATCACGGGAGGTCGCGATGTCGCTCGTCTCCACGCCCCGAAGAACCACTTCATTGACGCCGCCCAAGAAGAAGGCCACGACGGAAAAGCCTCGCCGCTACGCGCCCCGGCTCCCGCCGGAGGAGCGCCGCGAGCAGCTGCTCGACGCGACCCTCTCCCTGATCGCGGAGAACGGCTACGAGGCGGTCTCGATGGAGGGGATCGCGCGGAAGGCGGGCGTGACCAAGCCGGTCGTCTACGACCTGTTCGGCTCGCTCGCGGACCTGCTGGAGGCATTGATGAAGCGCGAGGAGGAGCGGGCGCTGAACCAGCTCGCCGAGCTCATGCCGACGCCTGCCGCGGACGCCGACCCGGCCAAGATCCTGGTGGACGGCCTCGATGCGTTCCTGCGCGCGATCGAGACCCGGCCCGACGCGTGGCGGCTCTCCCTGATGCCGATCGAGGCCCAGCCCGGGATCGTCCGCGAGCAGGTCGAGCGCGACCGGACCGCGGTCGCCAAGCAGCTCGCCACGATCGTCCGCTGGGGGGTCGAGCGGCTCGACCTGCCGATCTCCGACGTCGACCTGCTCGTCCAGACCATCATGAGGCTCGCCGAGCAGGGTGGCCGACTCCATCTCAACGACCCCGAGACCTATCCGCGCGAACGGATCACCTCGTTTGCGGCCAGTCTCCTCGGAAGCGTTCGCGGCTGATGGCGGGATTGCAGTCAGCACTCGGGCGGATCGCCGACGCCGGCTCGGCCATCGGGAGCATGGTCGACAACATCCGCAGCATGTCCGGCGACACGCGCCGGATCGAGGAGCACTCCAGGCACCTCGACTCGATCGACGAGCGGCTCAACCGGATCGTCGAGTTGATGGAGCGGATGGTTGCGTTGGTGGATGAGCTGCGCGGTTCCGTCGTGGAACTCGAACAGCACATCGAGCCGGTGGGCCGCCTGGCGGGACGCCTCCCGGGCCGCGCGAAGGACTAGTTCTCTACCCGATCTGGCCCTCGACCACGACCTCGCCCTTGTCGACCGAGGCTCGGGTGCCCGGAGTGTCTGAGCTGTCCATTGCGTTCATGACCTCGTCGGCCTTCTGCATGTCTGACTCGCTCTCGTAGAACTGCATCACGGCCGCCGTGCCCTGCGACTCGTCGACGACGATGCGCATCGTGGTGGGCGGCATCCCCTCCGGCGGATCGTTGTCTTCGACCTGAGACTTGATGCGATCCACCTGAGACGTGTCGACATCGGTGAACCTGACCACTCGTGCGTACATCGTTTCCTCCTCCGTAGTTGGGCGAAGCGTATGCGTCGTTACTCTGCCGCGTCCATTCCCGAAAGAAGTTGACGACTGGAGGCCGGCAACGCCGGCTCGGGCGGCCTCTCCAGCGGATGGCGAAGAAGGCGATGACCGGCGAGGGCGCCGAGCTGATGAAGGTCTCCGGGACCGGGGAGGTCTTCCTGGCCGACCTGGCGCAGGAGATCCAGCTCCTCCAGCTCTCAGGCGAGGCGATCACCGTCAACGGTGCCAACCTCCTCGCCTTCGACGCCGACATCGACTGGGACATCAAGAAGGTGGACGGCGTCTCCGGATTCATGGGCGGCGGGATGTTCAACACGCACCTCTCGGGATCGGGCTTCGTCGCGATCCTCTCCGACGGCCCGCCCGTGCTGCTCGATCTCGACGGCACGGAGACCTTCGCGGATCCCCAGGCGGCGATCACCTGGTCGGACGGTGTGAAGACCTCGGTGAAGGCGGACGTCAACCTGAAGACGTTCATCGGCAGAGGCTCGGGGGAGACCGTCCAGATGGCGTTCTCGGGCAACGGCTGGCTGCTGATTCAGCCCTCCGAAGGCCGTGTGACCAGCACTGCCGCAGGCGGCTCGGGCGGGAGCGCTGCGTCGAGCGCGAGCGGCGCGATCGGCAAGCTGCTCAGCGGATAGCCAAACGGGGCGACCGCCGTTGGCGGCCGCCCCGCAACGCTTCGGCTTACTTGACGTCCTCCACGGCCAGGAGGCCCTCCTGATCGTGCGACTTGCCCTTCCCGTCGCGGTCCATGAGCGGGCAGAAGAAGACGTACTGCCCGGGCTGCTTCAGGTCCAGGGTCGTGGTCTGTGACAGGCCGCCGTCGAGGATCGCCGAGCTCTGGATCCCGCTCGGATCGATATACGAAGGCGGCGGGCCGTTCTTCGCCAGGTCCTTCTTGATCTGGTCGAGCGGCGGCGCCTGGCCCTTCACGGGTACGGCAATGATCGTGTGCACCGCGTCATCACCCTTGCTGTCGAAGGTGACCTGATTGGTCCCAGTCTTCAGCCCAGAGATGTCCCATTTGTACTTGTCATCGCCGAGCGAATCGGCGGTGACGTTGGCGCTCGTGTCGGGCAGATCGCCGGTGGAACCGCCGCTCAGCGTCATGCCTGCGGTCGCCGGGGGACCGCTGCTGGGTCCGGGGCCACCGAGTGCCGCCGCATCCACCAGGACGTAATTGCCGCCCGGAAGGTTGACCGTGGCTGTTCCGGTCTGGCCGGGTGCGGCGCTGCCGACCCCGCCCTCGAGCTTGACCCACGGCGGGATCACATTGCTGTTCTGGCCGAGCAACTGCAGGACTTCCTGCTGCGAGTGCCCATTCGCGTACTGGATGAACTGCACACCGTGGGGGGCCTTGCCCTGGTTGGCGAGCTCGACCTTGACGAGGCCGCCCGTTGCCGTCTTCGGCGCCTGGAAGGCCGCGGCCTTGCCGTTCTCACTGATTTTCAGCGAGAGCGTGGTCGGATTATCGTTGCTGTCGCTGCCACCGCAGCCGGCGATCACCACCACAGCGCCGATCGCAGCCAGGATCGAGACGCGCAAATGCATTTGCACCTCCAACTCCGCATTACCCCCTCTTCCCCTAGTTCCGGATCCCCATCTGGAACGGCGGCAGCCTCGCACACCCACTCATTGCGCGTCAACTCTCTGGCTTCGGAGCGCCCTGGTGGCCGCTAGACGGGCTTCGTCGTCATCGCCCAGACGGCGACCAGATAGGCCACCAGGACGAGCGAGACGAGTCCGGTGACGATCCGGGGGGAAATCGCCGAAGGCTGCTGCCCGCGGTTCATACGCCGCACCGAGATCCCGCCGATGATCAGCGAGATGATCAGGAAGAGGAATCCGAGGTCGCTGACGCCGTAGCCGATTCCGATCCAGGCGACGTTGGAATTCGACAGGTGCTCCTTGCTCACGATCCACTCCGCGCCGGCGCGGAAGATGATGTAGCCGGGGAGCGCGCCATAGAACAGCGTCATGTAGCCAAGGCGGATCAGGGAGGGCGAGCCGCTGCGCCAGGCGGCGATCAGCGAAACGGCGGACAGGGTCAGCGCGCCCACCACCAGCATCCCCCCGAAGATGTGCACGAACAGCGGCAGGTCCCAGCTGTCCGGGCGGATGAGGGCGAGAGCGCTCATGCGCCCGGCTTCCAGACCATGACGATGAGCAGCAGCACGAACCAGAAGACGCGCATCCAGTGGGCGAACAGCGTGCGGCGATCGATCGTCACCGCCGAGTCATCGCCGCCCGCCTGGATCCCGCGGCCCGCCCGCGCGCCGGATCCCGTGGCCAGGACCCAGAGGACGATGGCCGCGATGATCCAGCCATCGTAGATCTCGTACTCGGGGCGATTGAGCGCCAGCCAGACGCCGAAGACCAGGGTGCCGAGCCCGCCGACGCCCCAGAGAATCTCGGCGATCACCTTCGTCGTCCGGTTCACCGGGCCGCCCAGGGCAAAGGAGCTGTAGATGACGATGCCGGCGGCAAGGAGGAACGCCGAGAGGACGTGGAGGAACAGGAGACTGTGGTACACGCGGCGCAATCCTACCCGCGGCGCTGGCGGATCAACCGGTGTAGGCGCTGATGCGCTCGACCCACTCGTCGAGCTTGCGCTCGGCGCCCTCGCGGGTGGCCGCGTCCTCCGCGCGGAGCATGTGCACCGACCGCGTCACGCCCGCCTCCTCGTAGCGCAGCAGGACATCCGGATCGCGCGGCGGGATCTGCAGGGTCACCGGAATCCGGTCGCGGCCGGCCTCCTCGCCCAGCAGCTGGAGCTCCTCGACGCGGGCGATCATCTGGTCGTCGGGCGGGAGCCGGTTCGGGAACCAGCCGTCGCCGAAGGCGACCACGCGCTTCAGCACGTTCGGGCCGTTGCCGCCGACCAGCACCGGCGGGTGAGGCTGCTGGAGCGGCGCCGGCCGGCTGACGATCCGGTCGAAGTCGACGAAATCGCCGTGGTAGCTCGCCTCCTCGTTCGTCCACATCTCCCGGCAGGCCTCGACCCGCTCGCGCAGGATCGCGAAGCGCCTCTCCGGGTCGGTGCCGTGGTTTCGCATCTCCTCGAGGTTCCAGCCGGCGCCGACCCCGAAGATCATCCGCCCGCCGGAGAGCCGATCGATGGAGGCGACCTCCTTGGCGGTGGTGATCGGGTCGCGCTCGACCAGCAGGCAGATCGCGGTCCCCACCCTGATCTGCTCGGTGGCGGAGGCCATCGTCGCGAGCGCAACGAACGGGTCGTAGATGCGGAAGTACTCACGGGGCAGCTCGCCCCCGGCCGGGTAGGGCGTCTCGCGGCTAGCCGGGATGTGGGTGTGCTCCGTTACGAAGACCGACTCGAAGCCCCGTTCTTCCGCCATCCGGGCAAGCTCGGCCGGCTCGATCATCTCGTCGGTGGGGAAGTAGGAGACGCCGAAGTCCATGGCTAGGCGGGCTGGAGCCGCCGCTGAGCCTGGTCGCTCGCCAGGTAGAGGATCACCAACGGGACCAGAACGTCGAGTGTGAGGCCGAGAAGGCTCCCGATGTTGTCGCCGGTCGAGTAGTGCGAGGTCGTGGTGGCGTGGTAGATCAGGTGCGGGAGCCCGGCTGCCAGCAGCGAGATGCCGGCGGCCTGCACCAGGCGCTTCTCCATCCAATAGGCGGAGAGGGCGGCCAGGAGGGTGAGGCCGAGCGCGGCCGCGCCGAAGTCGCGTTCGAGGTGCTCGTTGTAGGGAGGCAGCGCGGAGACCCAGTGCGTCCCGCCGCCCGGGAAGGTGTCGTAGAACCCCTTCGGCGCCACCAGGATCCAGACGGCGAGCCAGCCGATCGTCACCGCGAGGTAGATCAGCGCGACGCGGATCAGCCCACGGTGCTGCTGGAGCTCCATTGCCCCCTAGGTTGACGCAGCTTCTTCGACGGCGTCGTCCGCTTCCTCGACGTCGTCGTCTTCCGACTCCGACTCCGACAGGAAGGGAACGAGCAGCGCGGTGAGTCTTGCCGCAGCCCTCGAGCCGATCGTGTGGCCGGCCTTCGGGAGCGTGACCAGCTCGGAGTCCGGGATCAGCTCGGCGACCTGTTTCGTCCAGGCCTCCGGGACCAGGTGGTCGTGCTGGGGCTTCACCACCAGGGTGGGCGCCTCGATCTCGCCGAGCTTGTCCTCGATCGGATCGTCCAGCGCCCGTCGCAGGTTCCGCGCGGACCGCCAGGGTCCGGCGTCGATGAAGTCGTGGACGACGGTCGGCGCGAGGAGCGGCGAGGACCTCGGCGCGTTCCGCACCCAGCGCAGCGCAAGGCGCGTTTTCGAGGCCTTGGGATCGAACGTGGGGCCCACCAGCACAAGCCGTTCGACGGTGGCCGGGTAGGCAGCCGCCAAGTCGACCGCCACCTGGCAGCCGAAGCCGACTCCGACCACGATCGCCGGCGCGAGGTTGTTGTCGAGTTGCCAGCGCCGCAGCGCATCGGCCAGCCCCGGGATGTCGAGCGGGTGGATCGGCTGGTCGCTCATCCCGAAGCCCGGCAGGTCGGGCGCATAGACGGGGCGGCGCGTGCCGAGCGCTCGGATCAGCGGCTTCAGGGTGCGGCCTGACGAGAGGCTGTGGACGAGCACGATCGGCGTCGCCTCGAGGTTCGGATGGGAGCCGTTGCCGTTGCCGTTCCCATTGCCATTCGAGCCGTTTAGGGGCTGTTCGGCGTGCCGCTTCAGCTGGGTCGGCACGCGCACGAAGACGCGGTTGTTTCCGGCGTGGGTCCAGCCACCGTAAATCCCGTTTCGCCCTACCGACGCCATCGCCCGCCCAAGATAACCGCAATTTGCGGATTCGTGTTTTGCATTCGCTGCCTAGGCCCCAACAGCCAACTCGACCCGGTCACGCAGATGAGAGAGGAGCGGGTCGACCGAGAGCTCGCCGCAACCTGCCCGCTCCAGGATCTGGGCAGGGCTGAGGCGGCGGCCGTGGCGGTGGACGCGATCCCGCAGCCACTCGCCGATCGCCGCCAGGTCGCCCTCGGCGATCCGGGCGTCGAGGTCTCCCAGGTCGCGCTCCATCGCCTGCCAGAGCTGCCCGGCGATGACGTTGCCGAGGCTGTAGGTGGGGAAGTAGCCGAATGCCCCGCTGGGCCAGTGGACGTCCTGAAGCACCCCATGGGCGTCGTCAGGGACCTCGAGGCCGAGGTAGTCGCGGTAGCGCGCGTTCCATGCCTCGGGTAGGTCCGTTAACTCCAGCCCGCCCTCGAAGATCTCCAGCTCGAGCTCGAAGCGGATCAGGATGTGGAGGTTGTACGTGACCTCGTCGGCCTCGATCCGGATCAGCGAGCGCTCGACGCGGTTCGCCCCTCGGTAGAGACGCTCGGCCTCGATCTCGTCGAACGGTCCGGGGAAGCGCTCGCGCAACCCCGGCAGCAGCCGCTCGAGATAGGGACGGCTCCGCGCCACCCAGTTCTCCCAGAGCCGGCTCTGAGACTCGTGCAGCCCGAGCGAGCGCGGCTTCGCCAGCGTCGTTCGCCGCAGCTCCGGGTCGACGCCCGACTCGTACAGCCCGTGGCCCGCCTCGTGCATCGCGCTGAACAGCGACATCGCCAGGTTGGTCTCGTCGTAGCGGGTGGTGAGTCGAACATCGCCGAGGCCGATCGAGATGGCGAAGGGGTGCTCGGTCGGGTCGATCCGCCAGCCGCCCTCGGGGAAGGGCAGCTCGGAGATCATCTCCGTGACCTGCTCGGCCTGGCGCTCCGCCGGGAACTCGCCGCCGAAGGGGTCATCGGCCTGGCCGGCACCGTTGTCGGTGGCCTCGCGCACCAGGGGGACCAGGCCCTCGCGCAGCTCGGCCAGCACCGTCCGCATCTGCTCGGTGGTCATCTCCGGCTCGTACTCGTCGAGCAGCGGGTCGTAGGGATGCGTGAAGCCGGGGAAGCCGTCGTAGCACTGAGCCCAGCGCTTGGTCAGCTCGACGTTGCGCTCGAGGTGGGGCAGCAGCATCTGGAAGTCCGATTTCTGCTTGGCCTCGACCCAGGCGGTCTCGGCGACCGAGCTCGCGTGGGCCATCTCGGCCTGAAGATCCGACGGCACCAGGGTCGCCTTCTGCCAGTCGCGCTCGAGCACGCGGGCGAGGTCGGCATCGACCGATTCTCCGGCCGGCACGTCGCCCAACTCCGACCGCGCGCGGCCGATCAGCTCGCCGATCTCGGGTGCAATGAACATCTCGTGGCGGACGCGGGCCAGAGTGGCGAGGGTCTGGGCGCGGGCCTCGGCACCGCCCGGCGGCATCATCGTGCGCTCGTCCCAGGCTAGGAGCGAGGCCGCTCGGCTCAGGTCATGGATCTGGCCGAGGCGCTCGCGAAGTTCGTCTACTGCGGCCATTCCCTGAATGTAATGGTCGGCTCTCGCCGGCTACGGAGCGGGAGGCGCGCCCTCGGCCGCGACCTTCGAGAGTCCCTCGAGCCAGCGCTGGTGCACCCGCACCATGGTCGGGCGCAGCACGGGCTTGACCAGCGTGATTCCCCAGCCCTTCTGGGTCTCCTCGGTGCGGACGAATGTTCCACCCGATTGCCGGTTCAGAACCCAGCCGTGATAGCCGCGGCCGCCCATCACCTTGGCGTCCCACGAGATCCGCCGACCCGGCTCGTACTCGACCACCTCCGAGGTTACGAAGGCGCCGAAGCTGAACCAGCGGAAGCGGCTGCCCAGCTCGAGCTTCGGCCACGGGCCACCGAGGTGCTTGACGAACTTCGCATTGGAGTAGTAGCTGCCCCAGAGGTCCGGGCGGCAGATCCAGGCCCAGACGACCTCGGGCTCCGCCGGGATCTGCTGCTCGTTCACGGCGTGAAAGGCGGATTCCTCCGGGCGATGCCCGTCAGGCCAGTTGATCACCGTCTCGCCGTCAGCCATCGGCGAAACCTACCCGTCCGTCAGTGGATGTGCAGGTTGACGTTGAAGAGCAGGATCAGCGGCCAGAGCACGATCGCCAGCAGCGTCGACACGATCTGCCCGATCGAGTGGTGGTGGATGTAGTTGTGGTCTCCGGCGACGAAGACGCCCACGACGAGATAGATGACCGTGAGCAGGCCAGGGCCGCCCCGCCTGGACATGGCGAACTAGCTCCGGTCCGGCTGAACTTCGGCGGCGCGGTCCTCGTGACGGTCGGCTCGCTCTGCCTCGGCCTGTGCGGCCTCCTTGAGCTCGTCGGCCTTCTCACGATGTCCGGCGGCCATCGAGCGGTGGCCCTCTGCCTCCGCCTCCAGCCTGCGCATCTCGCGCTCCCGGGCGATCCGTCGCCTCTGGGTGATCTGCGCCACGGCGAACAGCACGACGGCTATCACCACGACTGCGATCACGATGATCACAATGGTTGACATGGGGCATGGTTACCCGGCCGCGGCAGCCGGAAACGCTCAATCGTTAGGGTCCTATTGAGATGAGCGAGACCCTGTACCACAAGCCCGACTGGTTCACGCGGAACGTCTTCAACCCGTTCGTCGCCGTGCTGCACAAGCTCGGTCTGAGCCTGCAGGGCTCGCAGACCCTGTCCGTGCGCGGCCGCAAGAGCGGCGAGATGCGGAGCAACCCGGTCAACCCCTTTGAGCTCAACGGCCGCACCTACCTGCTTGCCCCGCGCGGCACCACCCAGTGGGTGCGCAACATGCGGGTCGCCAAGGAGGGGGAGCTTCACAGCGGCCGCAAGGTCCGCCACTTCACCGCAGAGGAGGTTCCGGACGAGGACAAGCTCCCGCTGATGCGCCTCTACATGGACAAGTGGTCCTGGGAGGTGAAGGGCTTCCTCGGCATCGACGCGAAGGCGTCCGACGAGGAGATCAAGCGCATCCTGCCGGACCACCCGGCGTTCGTGCTGACCTTCACGGACTGACGATCAGACGGCGCAGCGGCGCTCGATGGAGACCGAGTAGGCCTTCGGCCGCGCGGCGAGGATCGGGTCGTCCGAGGGCTCGATCCCGTCGGTGAGGCGCATCGGATCGAAGACCAGCGGCTCCTCGGGGGTCTCCGGGTCCGCGACGATCTCCGTCAGCTCGAGCTCTCCGAGCTCGACGACCTCGCGTTCGCCCTCCCATTCGTGGGTCGGGTCGTCGAGCGGGTCACCCTCGTTGGCGAGCGTGAACTCCAGGGTGAAGCGGGCGATGCCCGATCCGAGCCGCTCGCGGATCTCCTTCTGCAGGTAGTCGGGCGGGGCGGCGTCGCGCTGCTCGTCGGTCAGGGGCTCGGTTCCCGCCTCTGGCTCCCAGACGTAGCGGCCCCAGTGCCTGCCGTCCTCCGCGTCGATCAGGCAGAAGGCGTGGAGGCCGCGGTAGTCGGAGGTCGCGAAGCTGGTCGTCGGCGCGAGCTTGCCCATGCTCTTCTGGATTGCGATCCCGGTCTCCGGATGCTCGCCCAGGAAGGCGCCGAGTTTCTCGGGGTCCGGGTGACCGGTCTCGGGGTCGGGGATCCGGGCGCGGGTGAAGGCCAGGAAGTCCTCCGGCGTCCGGACCATGAAGACGACAAGCGGCACCGAGACGATGTCGGTCTCGCTTCCATCGGGGAGGTGGAACTTGACGGCCATCCCGCGGCCGGCGATCGCGTGGGCATCCGACGTGTTGGGGTCGCCGCTCGCGTTCGAGAACCGAACGGTCACCTCGACGGGATCTCCCTGAAGGTGAGCGGCGCGGGAGAGCTTCGACGCCTCTGGGGTGGGGGTGAAGGTGCCCCTGCAGACGGTGCCCTTGGCGTGGACGGCGCGGTGGCCGGGATACGGTCCGCCGCTTGCGGCGTTGATCGCATCCACTATCTCCTCCCACAGCGTCGCGGCCGGCACGAGACGCAGACTAGTTCAGGACCGGCAAGATGACCACGTGATCCTGATCTACGACTCCGATTGCGGCTTCTGCCGCTGGAGCCTCGGCAAGCTGCTCGCCTGGGACCGGCGTCGCACCGTGAGGCCGGTTGCGCTCGGCACGGAGGAGGCGAACCGCTTGCTCGGCGACATGCCGGGCGACGAACAGCGCGCCTCCTGGCATCTGGTCGACGACGCCGGTGGGCTCCATTCGGCGGGAGCCGGCTTCGAGCCGCTGTTCAGGCGTTTGCCAGGCGGCCGCCCCTTTGCATCCGCCGCGCGCAGGCTCCCTGGTGCGACCGAGCGCGGCTACCGCTTCGTGTCGGGCAACCGCGGCATCTGGGGCAAGTTCGTCACCGATGGCGCCAAGCGACGGGCGGACGAGCGAATCGCCGCCCGGAGCTAACCGGCCGCTTCCGCCTGACGCAGCCCCCGGAACATGAAGATGGTCACCAGGGCGAGCAGCCCGACGACGATGCCGAGAGTCGCCAGGTACTCGGTGCCCGTTCCTGCGATCAGGTCGCGCACGGTCTCCATCACGTGAGTGATCGGGTTGAAGGGGGCGACCGCGTGGACCCAGCCGCCGAGCAGGTGCCGCGGCACGTAGACGGGCGCGAGGAAGAGGAAGAGGAAGACCGGCACCTGCATCAGCGGGGTCGCCTGCAGGCTCCGGAAGCGCAGCGCCACGCCGGCAGCGAAGAGCAGGCCGGTGACGTTGATGATCGCCGCGAGCGCGTACATCCCGAACACATCGAGGCCGCTGCCGCCGATGTTCAGGCCGACGAGCAGCGCGACCAGGGTGACGACGGTGATCGTGATGGTGGCGCGAATGAGCGCAACGACCCCGTACCCGAGGACGAGCGCGCTGCGGTGCGGGGTGGCCAGCATCAACCGGCGGCCGAAGCCGAACTGGAAATCGGCCGCGATCGAGAACCCGCTGAAGACGCCGCCGAACGCCGCGCTCTGGCAGAGGACGAAGGCGAAGATGAACGAGGTGTAGCCGGGGGGATAGTCGAAGCCGGGCACCTTGCTGACAGCCGAGAGGCCGCCGGCGAAAGCCGTGAAGAAGAAGAGCGGCATCAGCATCGGCGGGAGGAAGAGCAGCGGGTTCGTGAACAGGCTGTGCAGCAGCCTCCAGGCGAGCCCACCGGCGACCGAGAAGTAGCGCCTCATGTGCGGGCCATCCTCTCCTTGAGGCCGGTGGAGGCGAAGTACAGGCCGACCGCGAGGATGCCGAGCGCGCATCCGAAGCCGAGCGCCAGCGCCTCGCCGTCCCATCCGGTGATCAGGAGGCTGCGCAGCCCCTCGACCATGTAGCTGACCGGGTTGTAGGTCGCGACCGTGCGGAACCAGTCGGTCTGGATCAGGTTGCGAGGCAGGCTCATCGAGCTCATGAAAAGGAAGACGAAGATCAGCGGGAAGAGGCTCTGGACCTTCTCCGGCGCGTCCACGCGCATTCCAATCGCGAGGCCGATGCTGCCGAAGGCCAGGCAGATGCAGACGACCAGCGCGACCATGACGAGTGCGCCCCCGAAGCCGGCCTCGATGTGGGCACCCGCGATCAACCCGACGGAGATGTAGGTCGCGGCCTGGAAGAGCCCCAGGGCGAGGGTCCCTGCGAGCTGCCCGGCCACCAATGCCGCCGGGTGGATCGGGGTCAGCTGGAGCCGGTTGAAGAAGCCGCCCTGGTTGTCCTCGGCGAGGTTCTGGCCGGTGCCGATCACGGCGAAGACCCCGGCCTGGATGAAGGCGAAGGCCAGGGAGAAGGTGATGTAGGAGTTGGTGGGGAAGCCCGGGAGGGAGGTCGCCGACTTCAGGCCGACCGAGTTGATCGCCAGCAGGATGAGCGGGAAGGTCGTCGCCGGGATCACAGCGGCGGGCTGGCGGAGGGTGCGTGTGATCGAACGCCGGGCGAGCTCCGGCGCCTGGGTCCAGATCGAGGGACGCGTGCGGACGGGCGCCGAGATCGGTAGAGCTGCCGCCTCCATCAGGCGGGGGATCCCTCGAGCGCGGGCCGCTCCCCGGTCTCGCCCTC
Organism: uncultured Solirubrobacterales bacterium; assembly: GCA_963743575.1. Lineage (GTDB taxonomy): Bacteria > Actinomycetota > Thermoleophilia > Solirubrobacterales > 70-9 > DASUPK01. The sequence continues at coordinate 47,078 of CAVUQC010000004.1, forward strand.
CTTCACGGCCTCGGCCTCCGCACCCTCGAGAGAGCGACCGGTCTTGGCGAGGAAGACGTCATTCAGGCTCGCCTCGTGGAGCTCGAGGTTCGCGACCTTGACGTCGGCCTGGTCAAAGGCGCGAATGATGTTGGCGAGCTCCTCTCCGCCATCCGAGTCGAGCCTGACCGCGGCGCCCTGGGGGGTGCCGGGAACCAGTTCGCCGAACGGTCGCAGCAGCTCGACCGCGCGGTCGCGCTCCTGGTGGTCGGTGGGAACCACCTCGACCGTCGGCCGGCCGGCCTCGGCCTTGAGCGCTTCCGGCGTTCCGGCGGCGACGATCTTGCCGTCGTCGATGATCCCGAGGTGGTCGGCGAGCTGGTCCGCCTCCTCGAGGTATTGGGTCGTCAGGAAGACGGTCATCCCATCGTCCCGTGAGAGACGCGCAACCTCGTCCCAGAGCGCGCTGCGACTCTGGATGTCGAGGCCGGTGGTGGGCTCATCGAGGAAGAGGACGCGCGGGCCATGAAGGAGGGCGAGCGCCAGATCGAGGCGGCGCTTCATCCCGCCCGAGTAGCCACCGACCTTGCGGTTCGCGGCATCAGCGAGGCCGACCCGCTCAATCAACTCGTCGCCACGCTTGGTCCGCTCGCCCTTCGGCATGCCGTGCAGAGCGCCCTGTAGGCGCATGTGCTCGCGGGCGGTCAGGTTCGGATCGAGGGCGGCCTCCTGGAGCGCGGCGCCGATCGCGTCGCGCACGTCGGCGCCCTGCTTGACGACGTCAAAGCCTGCGACCTTCGCCGAGCCCGCGGTGGGCGGGAGGAGGGTGGTGAGCATGTGGACAGTGGTCGACTTGCCGGCGCCGTTCGGGCCGAGGAAGCCGTAGATCTCACCGGGTCGCACCTCGAGGTCGATGCCGTCGACGGCGCGCACACTGCCCTTGAATTCGCGGACGAGGCCGTTGACCTCAATTCCGTTGTCGGGCGACTGGGTTCCGTTGCTGCTCTGCATCCGAGTTCCCCCTCGGGCGTAGGTCGGGTCGCTTGCGAAGGACGGCAGTATACATAGATAGTTGAACCTTGCAACCTTGTAACCATCAAACTATCCCTGTAGAATCCCCCACAACATGGCAAAGGGGAAGGAAGTGGAGAAGGGGCGTCAGGGGTCCGGGCCGGAGTCCTGGCTGGCCGGCGAGTTGGGCCGCACCGATCCGGGCAGCCAGGCGTGGAGCCTGATGCATTGGATGATGGTGACCAACAAGCACCGGCTTTTCGCGATGGCTCAGGAGTTCGAGCTCGCACCCCAGCAGATGATCGCGTTGCGGATGCTCGCGTCGGGTCCGCGCAAGATGAGCGAGCTGGCCCAGGCCCTCTTCTGTGACAACTCCAACGTCACCGGCATCGTTGACCGCCTCGAGGAGCGGGGCCTGGTCAAGCGGGAGCCAGCCGAGGGGGATCGGCGCGTGAAGCTGCTCGTCCTCACCAAGGAGGGTGAGCGACTGCGGGTGGAGATCACGAAGCGCATGGCGGAGCCGCCGCCGCCCATCGCCTCGCTCTCGGAGAAGGATCAGCGCCAGCCTGCGCGACATCCTGAAGCGGGCGGCCGAAAGCGTCTCGGACGAGGCGGCTGCGGATGCCCTCGCCGGAACTCCGGCGACATCCAGCGGCCGGCCCGCATAGTCCGCGGCCCCGTCGAGGAGTGTCACGCCCTCCGGCACTTCCCCTTGGCCGCCTTGCACGGCCTCAGTCCGACTCTCCAGAGCTCCCTGCCGTGCCTCTTGTCTCTGGCGGTGAAGTAGAGGTCGCTGCCGACCGCGGTCAGCTCCTGCGGCTTGCTGCCGCCCTTGCCGTGGCGGATGTCCCTGACGATCCTCGTTCCGGCTCGTCTGCCGTTGCTCCGCCAGAGCTCCCGGCCGTGCTTCCTATCCGAAGCGGAGAAGTAGACCGTGCCGTTGACGACGGTCAGGTACTCAGCGTTGGAGCGAGTGCTCCTGACGAGGGTCGTTCCCAGCGGGGTCCCGTCGCTTCGCCACAGCCCACCCCCGGCGCCGACGTAGAGGGTTTTCCCGCCGGCGGCCGCGATGTCGAGGACGCCGCCCGTGATCGGCCTGACGAGGGTGGTGGTCGCGTCGGTGCCATCGCTTCGCCATAGATCAAGGCCGGAGCTGAAATAGAGGGTGCCGTTGACTGCCGTGAGAACGGTGGGGAAGCCGCGGTGGGTGAAGTCCTGGACCACGGTCGTCCCCGCCGGTGTGCCATCGCTTCGCCACAGGCGTTGGCTGACGTTCGGTGCGTATGCCTCGATGGCGTCGAAATAGAGGGTGCCGTTGACGGCGGTCAGGTCGAAGAGGCTGCCGAAGCCCTGCATGACGGGCTCTGTCCCGGCATCGGTGCCGTCGCTCCGCCACAGCGCGGAATGTCTCCCGTCGTAGACCCCGAAGAGCAGGGTCCCACCGATGTGGATGAGGGGGGAGATGTGACCGGGCGGCCGCTTGACCATGGTCGTGCCCGAGTCGGTGCCGTCGCTTCGCCAGAGCTCGTAGCTGTAGGTGCTGGGGTGGTAGATCGAGAAGACGAGGATGCCGTTGAGCGCGGCGAAGCCGCCGGGGCTGGTGCTGTTGCTGCCGGGCTCGATGTCCTTGACCAACCCCGTTCCCCGCGCGGTGCCGTCGCTTCGCCAGAGCTCCCAGCCGTGGATGCCGTCGTCGGCGCCGAAATAGAGGATCCCGTTGACGGCGGTGAACCCGTAGGGCGAGCTCGAGGCGGCGCCCGCGTTGATGTCCTTCACCATCCTCGTTCCCCTCCTGGTGCCGTCGCTCCTCCAGAGCTCGGACCCATGGGTGCGATCGCAGGCCTTGAAGTAGAGGATGCCGTTGACGTTGGTGAGCTGCCCGCCGCCGCGGCCGCAGTTATCCGAGGGTGGGCCCCCGAAGGCGCCGGAGCGGCCCGCGCTGATCTCCTTGACCAGCACGGGGCCGTTCGACGCGGCTTGGACGCCTGACGCGAACAGCAGCATCCCGCCGGCGAGAAGCAGAAGCACGAGCCATGCGAATCGTGCCGGCTGATGGCGGATCGACAGTCTCATCCAGTGCCTCCTTGGCGCACTAACCACGCTAGCCGCGGAATCCCGCCTTCGGATCGGTATCGCCGACTGATTCGTCTCAGTGGGGACCACTGAGACGATGGAGGCCGCCTGCCCTCGCCGGGAAGACACCCGCGTAGGGCGAATCCGGTCAGCTCTGCCCCGTCGAGCTAGAGTCGAGGCTGATGGAGTCGGCGACGCTCCGCCGTGTACCCCCTCTGCCGAGCGTGGTGCAGCTCGGCCTCATCTTCGGCCTGCTGCTTCTCGCCGCCATTGCCTGGGCGATGACAGGTGACCGGATGGCCGGTATGGACGCCGGACCCGGCACGGATCTCGGCGGTCTTGGCTTCTGGCTCACGGCTTGGGTGGTGATGATGGCCGCGATGATGTTCCCGTCGATCGCGCCGATGGTGGTCATGTACGCGCGCATCGAGGATGGAAAGCGACAGAGGGGCCAGCCGACCCAGGCGGGCGCCACCGCGACCTTCGTCGGTGGCTACCTGCTCACCTGGGCGGCGGCGGGGCTCATCGCCTACGCGATCTTCGCGATCGGGCGTTCCCTCCACCTCGGCTTCCTGGCCTGGGACAGTGGCGGCCCCTACGTGGCCGGCGGGGTCATCCTCGCGGCTGCGATCTACCAGCTCACTCCCCTGAAGGATGTCTGTTTGCGGCACTGCCGGAACCCGATGACATTCGTGCTCATGCATTGGCGCCCCGGCCGGATCGGCGCGCTCCGGATGGGCGTGGAGCACGGGGGGTGGTGCGTCGGCTGCTGCTGGGGACTGATGGCGGCACTCTTCGCCCTCGGCGTGATGAGCATCGGCTGGATGGTCCTGATCGCCGCACTGATCGCGCTCGAGAAGCTGTTGCCCTGGAAGGCGGTCGCCAATCGCTCCGTGGCCATCCTCCTGGTCGTGCTCGGGCTCGCGGTGGCCTTCGTGCCCGACAAGGTGCCGGGACTCACCCTGCCGGACTCACCCGCGGCGGCGCAGGCGATGGATTCGATGGGCATGCACGACTCTTCAAGCGGCGGATCGATGGGCGATCAGAAGATGCCATCCCAGGGCGGGATGAACGGGAACGAGAAGGGGATGCCCCCGCCCTAGGGTTCAGGCGGCCCAGGCGAACTCGGACGCCGAGATCCCGCTCTTCCCCTCGTACTCGATGCCGAAGGCGCTGATCTCCGAGCGCTTCGCTTCAGCGGCGTTGAACTCCGACCCGGCAGGATGGAACATGCCGACGAGCCGCACCGGCTCTCCGGTCTCGACGCCGAAGGGAACGATGTCCTCGACCTCGAAGTCGATCGCGTCGCCGATCTTGACGCTGTGGCTCAGTCCCTGCTCGACAACCTCGAATGACGCCCGCTCGGCGCCGAGGACCTCGCCAACGAGGGGGCTGATCGCCTCCATCGGGCCGCCCTTCTGTCCCCCGAAGACGGCGGCGAGCTTCTCCATCTGCTCGTCGCTCGCCTGGTCGTCGATGAACATGCCCAGGCGCCAGTTGCCCTCGGTCATGACCTTCGGAGTGTCCGCGATCGCCGCGACGCTGAGGCCGCTGACGTCCGTGCCCTCGATCTCACCGTCCTTGATGTTGAAGACGAGGGTGACTCGGCAGTAGTCGTAGGTCGCCCCGTGGTCGAACGACATGTTGCACGGGCACATCAGGTCGCATGAACAAGTCTCGAAGTAGCTCCCCTTGAGGCTCCAGGACACGGCGGTCTCCTTCCGCGCGGTTGGCTAGTCCGATTCTCCCTCGTGGATCCAACCGCGTCAAGCCTCCCCGCCGGAGACGCGGCTAGGTCACCTCGGGCGCCGGCAACGGCCCGCCCGCCTCCTCTTCGGCAGCCGTCACCTCGCGGCGGTACTCCCGGTACTCGTGGACGCTGATCTGGATCGAGGCCGCCACGGGAATGGCGAGGATCGCGCCGAGGATGCCGAAGAGGGTGCTGCCGAAGAGGACGGCCACGAGGACGATGAACGCCTCGACCTTGGTCGCGCGCTTCTGGATCTGCGGCTGGATCAGGTAGTTCTCGACCTGCTGGTAGACGATCGCGAAAACGACCCAGATGATCAGGGTGACCGGGAAGTCGACGAAGGCGGTGACGATGGCCACGAAGACCGCGCCGATCGTTGCCCCGATCACCGGGATCAGGTCGGCGACGAAGATGACCACAGCGAGCGGCCCGGCGAACGGCACCCCGAGGATGGTCAGCATGATGAACGCCGAGAGGCCCGCGATCGTCGCCTGCAGCAGCGCGCCGCCGACGTAGTTGCCGACGGCGTTGGCGATTCTCCGCAGGGTTCGCTCGATCCGCTCGGAATGCTCGGGTCTCTGCATTCGGATGAAGTTCTCGACCCATCTCGGGCCTGCGGCGACCATGAAGATGCTCAGCACCAGAATCGTGAGCCCGGCGAAGATCGAGCTGACCAGGCCGAAGCCGATGTCGCGCAGGACGTTCGCCGCGTCTCCGGCCTTGCTGGGCAGCTTGTTCGCCTCGTCCGACAGCTTTTGCGTGATGTCGTACTTGTTGTTGAGGTCGTTGAGGGTCTGGTTCTTGTGGACGTAGTCCTCGATGTCGTGGACGTAGTGGGGTGCGTTGGTGGCGACGTCTGAGACCTGGTTGACGATCGGCGGGATCAGGACCGCCCCGAGCCCGATCGGGATCAGCAGCAGGCCGAAGTAGACGAGGGCGATCGCGATCCCTCTCTTCATGTAGCGCTGGAAGAAGTTGACCGGGCCGGCGAGGGCGACGGCCAGGAACGCAGCGACGATCAGCCAGCTGATCGGCTGGCGCAGCAGGTAGATGACGTAGAGGATGAGGATGACCCCCACCACCACGAGCACGTTGCGCGCGATCGCGCGCGCGGGTGAGTCGATTTTGGGCATACCGACCCTCTCTATTCGTGGTCGGCGCCCCCCTTCCTACGCACGAAATGGCGACAGCCTAGTATCGCCCCGCATGCCTGACGAGTCCGCAGCCGAAGGTCCGCGCAAGCTCGCCGAGGGGATCGAGGTTCGGTCCGCTCGCGAGGACGAGATCGACGATCTGATGCCCCTGATGCGGGCCTATTGCGAGTTCTACGAGTCCTCGCCGCCCGACCAGGGCGTCGTCGAGATGCTGCGGACGCTGATCACCGATCCGTCGCAGGGAGCGGTCTTCATCGCCCGCAAGAACGGCGCGGCGGTTGGGGTCGCGAACCTCGACTGGAAGTGGTCGAGCCTGAAGGGCGCCCGGCTCGGCTACCTCGAGGATCTCTACGTGCACCCCGATGCGCGAGGCGACGGGATCGCGGACGCGCTGATCGAGATCTGCGCGAACCGCTGCCGGGAGCTCGGCATGCCGGCGATGGAGTGGCTCACCGCGCCCGACAACCATCGGGCCCAGAAGGTCTACAACCGCACCCCCGCGGAGTCCGACACCTACCTCGAGTACGACCTCGAGCTGTGAGCACAACGCGCCGCTCGGACCGGCGCTCGGGGCCACTGAACTACGTGCGAGCGGGTGAGGGCCCGCCACTGCTGTTGCTCCACTCGCTGGGCGGGTCGCTGATCCAGTGGTCCCCCGTCATGGACCTGCTCGCCGCCGAGCACGAGGTGGTCGCGGTCGACATGCCGGGATTCGGCGAGTCGCCCGAGCTGCCGACCGGGGTGGAGCCGCGCGCCGCGAATCTGGCGACGGCATCGCTCGACTTCTTTCGCTCGCTCGGCATCGACGGCAAGCCGGCGGTCGCTGGGATCTCGCTGGGCGGCTGGACCGCAGTCGAGTGCGCCCGGCAGGGCGGCGCGAGCGCCGTGGTCGCGCTCTGCCCGGCAGGGTTCTGGAGGCGCTCCCTGGAATCCTCGAACCCGAGAGTGAGGCGGGCGCGACGCGGCGGCCGCGCCATCAGGGGCCTGCTTCGACCGATCCTCTCGACGGTGGGCGGCCGCCGCCGCGCTCTCGGCCGCGTCATCTACCACCCCGAGCGCCTCAGCCCGGGCGAGGCGGAAGCGATCGTCAGGGCATACGTGACCGCGCCTGCCTACGACGAGGCGAGCACGCTGATGCGCGCGGGCCGGGTCGAGGATCTCAAGGGGATCAAGACGCCGATCACACTCGCCTGGGCAGAGCACGACACCCTGGTCCGCAATCGCCCTCTTCCGGACAAGGTCCTGCCGAAACGGGTACAGCAGGTCGAGCTCCCCGGGTGCGGTCATGTCCCGACCTGGGATGACCCTGAGCTGGTGGCCCGCGTGATCCTCGCGGGCGTGCGGCGAACGCGATAGTTGCGGAACGCGGACGGGCGAGATACTCCACCGGCGATGGCGCGAGAAAACGACACGGAGCGGGACGACCTGGCCGAGCTGAACCGCAGGCGTGAGCTCACCGAGGACGCGGCCCGATCCGAGGCCGTCGCCAAACGGCACGAGCGAGGAGGGCGGACGGCTCGCGAGAACGTCTCCGATCTGATCGACGAGGGCACCTGGGTCGAGTACGGGCGCTACGCGACGGCCCAGCAGCGGCAGCGCCGCAGCAAGGGCGACCTGATCGCCAACACCCCCGCCGACGGCCTGCTCGCCGGGACCGCGACGGTCGACGGGACTCCCACCGCCGTGCTCGCCTACGACTACACGGTCCTCGCCGGGACCCAGGGCACGGTCGGGCACTTCAAGAAGGACCGGATGTTCGAGCTGATCGAGCGGATGCGGCTGCCGGTCGTCTTCTTCGCCGAGGGCGGCGGCGGCCGTCCCGGCGACACCGACCACCCCGTGGTCAGCGCGCTCCAGGTCCGGGCCTTCGCGCTCTGGGCGAAGCTCTCCGGGCAGGTTCCCAGGATCTCGATCGTCGCCGGCAACTGCTTCGCCGGGAACGCGGTGATCGCCGGGTGCTCGGACCTGATCGTCGCGACCGAGAATTCCTCGCTCGGGATGGCCGGGCCGGCGATGATCGCCGGCGGCGGACTCGGCGACTTCCAGGCCGACGAGGTGGGCCCGGTGGAGGTGCAGGCTCCCAACGGCGTTCTCGACCTGGTCGTCGAGGACGAGGAGGCGGCCGTCGCGGCGACGAAGCAGCTGCTCGGCTACTTCCGCGGACCCGTCGAGGAATGGTCGGCCCCCGATCAGGCGACGCTCCGCGACGCCGTGCCCGAGAGCTCCCGCCGGGCCTACGACGTGATGCCGATCGTCGACACGATCGCCGATGAGGGCTCAGTGACCGTCCTGCGCGAGAGCTTCGCGCCGGAGATGGCCACGGCGCTTGCCCGGATCGAGGGGCGGCCGGTCGGGATCATCGCCAACAACTGCAAGCACCAGGCCGGCGTCGTCACCGGCGAGGCCGCGGACAAGGCGTCCCACTTCATGCAGCTCTGCGATGCGTTCGGCGTTCCGGTCGTCTCGCTGATCGACACCCCTGGCTACATGGTCGGCCCGGAGGCCGAGCGGGACGCGCTCGTACGGCACTGCTGCCGGATGCTGATCGCCGGAGCTGCGCTGACGGTCCCCACCATCGCCATCGTCCTGCGGCGGGGCTACGGCCTGGGTGCCCAGGCGATGGCGTTCGGCAGCCTGCACGAGCCGCTCCTGACCGCGGCCTGGCCCGACGCGACCCTGGGCCCGATGGGTCTGGAGGGCGCGGTGCGCCTCGCCATGCGCCGGGAACTCGAGGCGATCGAGGACGACGGGGAGCGCGAGCAGCGGGTCCGCGAGCTCACCGCGCAGATGTACGAGCACGCCCAGGCGCTCAACGCCGCACAGATCTTCGAGATCGACGACGTGATCGATCCGGCGGACACCCGGGCGGTCATCGCGCGGACCCTCACAGCGGCAGGCACTCCCGGAGCCGAGCGGCCGCACCGTCGACCCCTGGTAGGCGTCCCTGGTAGGGGTCTGACCCCTCAATGAAGGCTCAATTAAGGGGTCTGACCCCTTGGTGCTACCAGCGGGAGGTCACTACCTTCTTCCGCGTGTAGAAGTCGACCGCGTCGGAGCCGTTGGCGTGCAGGTCTCCGTCGATCGAGTCCTTCCACCCGGAGAAGGGGAACCAGGCAACCGGCGCCGGCACGCCGATGTTGACGCCGAGCATGCCCGCCTCGATGCCCCACCGGTATGCCCGGGCGGTGGCCCCGGAGGTCGTGAAGATCGAGCCGGCGTTCCCGTAGCGCGAGCCGTTGGCGAACTCGATTGCGGCGTCCAGGTCCGGGACACCGACCAGCGCCAGGACGGGGCCGAAGATCTCCTCGCGGGCCAGCTCGGATTCGCGGTCGGCGACCTCGACGAGGGTCGGCCCGAGCATCGCACCGGCCTCACCGCCACCGATCCGCCCGTCGAGCAGGACGTCCGAGCCGTCAGCCTCGGCTGCGACGACGGCCGCCTCGGCGCGCTCGCGTGCCTCGGGCGTGACCATCGGGCAGACGTCGGTGTCGGGGTCGGCTCCGGCGCCGGTGGTCAGCTCCTCCGCGGCGTGCCGCAGGGCCGCCCGCACCTCGGCCTGGCGGCTCTCGTCGCCGGCGATCACGCATACCGATCCGGCCAGGCAACGCTGCCCGGCGGCGCCGAACGCGGACGCCATGATCGCGGGGACGGAGGTGGTGAGGTCGGCGTCGGCCGCGACGATCATCGAGTTCTTGGCGCCGCCGAGAGCCTGCACGCGCTTGCCGGTCTCGGCGGAGCGCGTCGCGATCAGCCGGGCCGTGCTCGCCTGGCCGACGAAGGAAACGGCGTCAACGCCCTCGTGATCGAGGATCGACTCGACCGCCTCACGGCCGCCGTGCACGAGGTTGACGACTCCCGCCGGGAAGATCTCCTCCTCGGCGATCAGCTCGCAGATCCGCTGGGATGGCCGAGGGTCGCGCTCGGAGGGCTTCAGGATGAAGGCGTTCCCGCAGGCGACCGCGTAGGGCAGGAACCAGAGCGGGATCATCGCCGGGAAGTTGAAGGGCGTGATCGCTGCGACCACGCCGACGGGCTGGCGGACCAGCTCCACGTCTACCCCGGAGGCCACCCCCTCGAGGGTCTCGCCCTTGAGCAGGTGAGGAATGGCGGCGGCCGACTCGACGGACTCGATGCCGCGGCCGACCTCGCCGTTGGCGTCGGCCAGCGTCTTACCCATGTCGGCGGTGACCAGGGCCGCGAGCTCGTCGCGGTTGCGGACCAGGGCGTCGCGCAGCGCCAGCACGTGTCGGGCCCTCTCCTGAGGCGGGACCTCGCGCCAGGCGGGCTGCGCGCGCCGAGCCGCGACCACGGCCGCGTCGACGTCGGCAGAACCCGAGAGCGGCACCCGCGCGGCCAGCTCGCCGGTCGCCGGATCGCGATCCTCGAGTGTCGAGTCCGCAGTGGTGTCGGCGAACGAGCCGCCGACGAAGTTCTGGAGCGTCCGTGCCTCGGCCGCGGTGGCCATGGGGGCAGCCTAGCGCCGCCTCGTCCGACGGCGGGCCCGGTGCTTCAGGAACTGGCCGGGCTCGGCCTCCTCGTCGAGCACCTGCTCGATGGTCCGTCCGCTGAGCACCGACTCGGGCTGCGACGAGGTTGGCCGGCGGCGGGCGTCCGCGCCCTCGTCGCGCTTCTTGATCAGAAGCCACTTCTCGCGGTCCGAGGGCGGACCCGTGCGCACCAGGGCATAGGCGCCCTTGATCTTCTCTCCGAGCAGGAAGATCTTCACGTCGCCTTTCTCGATCGCCGTGTCGAGCTCCATCGGCTCGCCCCGCCTGGTCTCGGAGATGTTCTGGAAGACGCCGCGGTCCCAGACGATCATCGGGCCCGCGCCGTAGGAGCCCTCCTCGATCACTCCCTCCCATTCGAGGTACTGGAGTGGGTGGTCCTCGGTGCGCATCGCCAGCCGCTTGTCTCGGGGATCGAGCGAGGGGCCCTTCGGGACGGCCCACGACGCCAGCACTCCGTCGACCTCCAGCCGCAGGTCGTAGTGCTCCGAGGTGGCCGAGTGCTTCTGGAAGGAGAACCGCGGGTGCTTGCGGCGCGCCTTGCCCTTTTTCTTCCCCTTGCCCCTGCCGCTCGGCTCCTTGGTCTTCGAGAAGTCGCGCTTGCTCTCGTATTCCTTCAGCGAGCGCGGCACTAGACCGCCACCTCGAGCTCGGAGATCGCGTCGCCGAGCGCTCCGCGCAGGGCGTCGAGATTCGAGATCGCGTCGGGATCGGAGCAGAGCCCGAAGGCGAGCTCGCCGCCGAGGGAGACGATTGAGATTCGCAGGGCGTGGCGGTCGGCTGGCTCGGCGAAAGAGGCGAACTGCTCGACGGCATGTCCGAGGATCACCGCGCGCTCCCTCGGTCCCGGGACGTTTGAGACCGAGAGTGCGAACTCGCGAGGGCCGGCGGTCAGCCGAGTCACTCCCTTGTAGAGAGGGCGAAACCGGCTGAGCGCGTGAAAGAAGGCGTAGAGCGCATCGGCGTCGTGATCGAGCTTCCGCTCGCTCGTCTCCGCATTGATGAAGCGCAGTCGCTCCTGCGGATCGGGCTCGGCGATCGGTAGATCCAGGTTCATAAAGGAGTCCCGGTTGCCGAGCTCGCCCTTCTCCTCCTCCTGGGCGTGCAGGCAGACCGGGCACTGAACCTTCAGGTCCTTCGCGATCCCGCCCGCCTGCGGCATCCAGCGGCGCAGAGCGCCGGCCACGACCGCGAGGACCACGTCGTTCACCGTGGCCCCCTGGCTATGACCGATCCGCTTCAGTCGCTCGAGCGGGAAGGTGGTCCAGGCCACCTCACGAGCGGCGCCGATGTGCTGGTCGAGCGTGGTGCCGCGGCCTGGCCGCAGCTCGCGCCAGAGGGCGGAGGGAAGCCGCACCAGGATCCGCTCCTCGGAGGCTCCCGCGGCTGGGGCGGGGGAGGTGCCGGGCTTCGCGGGCTTCGGGGCAGCCGCAGTCGCATGCGAGTTCGGGGTCTCGACGTCGCGGTCCCAGAGCAAACCCGCAACCAGCTTGATCGCGCTCACCCCGTCGGCCATCGCATGGTGGATCCGGCCGACGATCGCCGCTCGATTGCCGGTCAGTGGCAGCACGTCGAGCCGCCAGAGGGGCCGGGTGTGGTCGAGTCGCTCGGAGAGGAGCTCGCCCACCGCCGCACGCATCTCCTCGTCGGAGAGGGCATCGGCATGATCGGGCTCGGCGACGTGCCAGTCGAGGTCAATCCCGTCGGCCTCGGTCCAGGCCGGCCTTCCCAGCCGAAGGCGGGGCTCGACGACCCTCTCACCGAGCCGCGGGAAACTGATCATTCGCTCCGCGACCCGCTCGCGCAGCTTCGGCACCGAGATGGGCTCGCCCTCGGAATCGGGAGCGAGGATCAGCACCTTGCCGGTATGGCCCTTGATCACCTGCGACTCGAGACGCAGGATCTGCGCGTCGTCGACGCTCAGTCTCTCCCTCGCGGCTGCGCTCACGGGGTGATCTTCGCGCCTCGGGAGGCGTCTGTCACCTCCTGTTTTCCAAGTTGATCGCCGGGTAACAGATGAACAACGACAAAGGAGATGAAACGAGATGGGTGAGAACATCGATGAGGCCAAGGGCCGCACGAAGGAAGCGGCAGGCGACCTCACTGACGACGACAAGCTGAAGCGCGAGGGCAAGATCGACCGAGCGGTTTCGGGCGTCAAGGACAAGGTCGACGACGCGGCCGACAAGGTCAAGGACAAGCTCGGCGGCAGCGATCACGACCCGCGCGACTGACCGTCCGCCTGTAGAAAGCTGAAGCAGGGACTTGAGGCCGGAGCGAAGGCTCCGGCCTCTTGCGTTGCCCACGTCGCCGGCCGTCACGTACGGTGAACGGCCATGGACATCCTCTTCATCGCGAGCTTCGCCGTAATTGCTCCCGACCCGCCAATGAGCCGCGAGCTCTACGTCGATGCCCTCGGCCTCCCGCTCGCGGCCGGCGAGGACGGGGAGTACTGGCACAGCGAGGAAATCGCCGGCAGCAAGCACTTCGGGGTCTGGCCGCTGTCCCAGGCCGCGGAGGCGTGCTTCGGCACACCGTCGTGGCCAGCGGAGCTGACGGTTCCGCAGGCGAGCGTCGAGTTCGAGGTCGAGGACGCTGACGCGGTGGCAGCGGGTAGCGAGGAGCTAGAACGCGCGGGCTTTGATCTCCTGCACCCTGCGCGCCAGGAGCCGTGGGGCCAGACCGTGGCTCGGCTTCTGTCGAGCGAGGGATTGATCGTGGGCCTTTCGTATGCGCCGTCGCTTCACGACTGATCGCCAACAGCACGAGCGGCCCAGGCACTCCATCGGGAAAGGGAGGAGAACTACGGACTCGAACCCGGAGTTCCTCCCGATGCCCGCCCCCGGCCCCGGGGGGAGACTCCCACTCACCTAGGGGAGACTAGGAAACCACCACCCGCCCGCCGCCGTTTCATCAACGGGCCGCCCTAGGGGGGCGGCCCGTTTTTTTCAGGTGTCCTCGCCGACCAGGGCCTTGGCCATCACGCTGGGCGCCGGCGCCTCGCCGTGCAGGATCAGCAGGCGCACCGCGACGATCGCGATGACCAGACCCTCGAACGGCTGGAAGATCCCCTCGGCGAGCACATTGACGACCGTGAGCACCACGGTGCCGCTGAACGGTGCCACGAGCGCCTGGACTGCGAGCTCCGTGACGAGGATCGTTCCGACCACGATCACGAACACCCGGCGTGCCCTGCCGCGGACCAGGAAGACACTTCTTCGTATCGAGTCCCTGACCCCTCGGTGTTCGAGCTTCATCACCGGGGCGGAGGCCGAGACATAGGTGAGGAAGACGAGGGCCGGGACGACCAGCAGGACGAAACCGATCGCGGCGCCGAGGGTCACGGCGAGGTCGAGCAGGATCAGGCGGCCGATCGGCATCGACCGGATGAGCGTGCCCGTGGGCGGCAGCGGCTGGCCCGCGCGCCAGTCGACCACCGCCGCCGCGGTCAGGCCGGCGTAGATCGCCTGGCCCATCAGATTCACAGCGGTGGTCAGCAGCGCCACTCCGATGGTCGCCACGTCGATCAGGTTCCGGATGTGCTCGACGTGGAACCCCTCGAGGACGCCGTCCGCGATCGCCTGCGGCAGCAGGATGATCACGGCGGCCGGAATCAGGAAGCGCCAGTGCTGCTTGTAGACGCGCCACATCTCGGACAGGACGCTGCGCATCCCGAGGTCATTTCCGGGGGCGGGGGTCATCGCTTGGGCACCTCGCCGATCGTCCGCACGCGGCGATCCTAAATAGAGTCGCCGGCGTGCTCACGTCGGTGACCGACTTCACCGTGCAGGCGCAGCACCTGCTGCGCGACGAGCACCAGTTCAAGTGGTACGTCGTCACCCTGCTGACCCTGGTGATCTACGTCTACGCGGTGGAGGTCGAGCGCCGCCGCTGGGACATCGTGCTGGCGGGGCTCGCGTTCTGGCTCGCCGACTGGATCAACGAGATCGGCAACTCCCTGATTCTCCACTTCTCCCACCGCGCCGCCCTCTGGACCGTGACCGGCGACACCGCCTACCTCATCCTGATCGGCCTGACGATCGAGATCTCGCTGATGTTCGCGATCTCCGGGGTGATCTTCGCGAAGTCCCTTCCCGATGACCCGCGGGCGAAGCTGCTCGGGATGCCGAATCGCCTCACGATCGGCCTCGGCTTCTCCCTCTTCGCCACCTTCGTCGAGGTCCTCCTGCACGGGACCGGCTACTTCCACTGGGACTACTGGTGGTGGAACTTCCCCTGCGTCCCGCTGATCGTTGTGTTCGGATACCTCTGGTTCTTCCTGATCACGGCCTACGTCTATGACCGGCCCGACAACCGCTCGCGCCTGCGGATCGTCGGCGCCATGGCGGCCATCGTGATCGCCTCGGTGCTGCTCTTCGGCGTGATCCTGGAGTGGATCTAGCGGGTCAGGCGGCGCGGCGCTCGGGAGCTCGCTCCCTCGAGGGGAATGCGAGGAGCGATCCGTCGGTTCGGCGGAGCTCCGAGACCTCCATCAGCACGAAGCCGTAGCCGCACTCGCAGACGAAGCCGTTGAGCTCGTCGAGTTCCCCGATCTCGACCTCGAGCTCCTCGATGCAGCGTGGGTCCGAGCAGACGATCCTGGCGAGCAGCATTGCGCGATGGTGCCGGGAGGGGCGGATGGATGGATGGCCCCGTGAATGTGAACGGCGGTTTCCTTACGCTGCGCTGGTGGCGCGAGGCGAATTCGATCTCGGCGATGGAACGCCGGACATCACTGCGGCCGGCGGCGTCGTCATTCACCGCGACGAGGAGGGTCGCCCGCGGGTGGCCGTGGTCCACCGCCCGAAGTACGGGGACTGGTCGCTGCCCAAGGGCAAGCTCGAGAAGGGGGAGGGGTGGCAGGAGGCCGGTCTACGGGAGGTCCACGAGGAGACGGGCTACGAGTGCGAGGCCGGCCCGGAGCTGCCGCACGTCTCCTACCTCGACAGGAAGGGTCGCCGGAAGCTGGTTCGCTACTGGCTGATGGAGCCGGTGAGGGGGGAGTTCAAGCCGCACGACGAGGTCGACGAATTGCGCTGGCTGATCCCCGCCGAGGCCGATGAGCTGCTCACCTATCCCCATGACAAGGACCTCGTCAAGAAGGCGATGCGCCGCTACCGCTGGCGGCGCTTCACCCGGGCGCTGACGCCGTGGGCGAATTCGCCGATGCCGGGCGCCTGAGGCCATCCAGCCAGTAACGCGCGCGGCTTAGGATGGACTGAGGAGTACCCCGGATCGCACGGTTCGGGGCCTCGAACCAAGGAGCCGCGTAAATGACCGACAACACCGAGACCGCGATCCTCGCCGGCGGTTGCTTCTGGGGTGTCCAGGAGCTGCTCCGCAAGCGCGACGGAGTGATCTCCACCCGGGTGGGCTACACCGGTGGGGAGAACGACAACCCGACCTACGGAAACCACCCCGGCCACGCCGAGGCCGTCGAGATCGTCTTCGACCCGGACCGGATCTCCTATCGGGACATCCTGGAGTTCTTCTTCCAGATCCACGACCCGACGACCAGGGACCGTCAGGGCAACGACGTCGGCTCGAGCTACCGCTCCGAGATCTTCTACACGACCGACGAGCAGCGCCAGGTCGCCGAGGACACGATCGCCGACGTCGACGCCTCAGGCATCTGGCCGGGCAAGGTCGTCACCGAGATCAGCGAGGCCGTCCCGTTCTGGGAGGCCGAGGACGAGCACCAGGACTACCTCCAGCGCTACCCGAACGGCTACACCTGTCACTTCCCGCGGCCGGACTGGAAGCTTCCGCACCGCGAGACGGCGTCCAGCTCTTAGCCGTTGGACCAGGTATTGGCCAGCGGGTCCCGGAGATGCGCTAACGACCAGGCTGAATCGCGATCATCGCCACCAGCCCGATACTGAGCATCGCGAAGGCGATTCCGCCGACCGGTCCGAGGAAGTAGAACCCGACGAGGGCGAGGCCAAAGACCGCCACTGCGGCGACCGTCACGGCGACGCCGACGAGGTCGGACTCCAACCAGTAGTGCAGTCTGTCGAGGATTCGCTCCATCTGGAACATGATTGCCGTTGGCGGCCTGCGTTTCATCCGTGCGCACATCGGTTCCACTCTCGGTGGTGGCCACCTACTGAGGCTTGGGCGCGACACAAGCAATCAACCCTGGCACCTGATGCGCCTTGCGGCTGAGTAGGCTGCCGCCGGGAGAAGGAATGGGTTACCTGATCAAAGCGCCGCTCGGCCTCGGGATGTTCTTCGGCGGGCTGATCCTGGCCAACGTCAAGCTGATCTCCCTGCTCGAGACCGGGACGTGCGCATCGGGGAATACGCCGTACCAGATCGCCCAGCCCTGCCCCTCGGGCACCGGGACGGACATCCTCATCCTGATGGGGTCCATCTTCGCCGCGGTCATCGGAATCGGCCTGTTCGCGTACCGGGGTGATCCTCCCTGGGACAAGAACCGGCCCATCAACCTCGACAGCGACTTCTCCTTCGCCGCCTTCGCCTGGGGCATCGCCTTCACCGGCACCGGCGCGGTGTCACTGATCGCCGCGCTCACGAACGAGGCCGTCAAGCAGAACGCGGGGAGCAAGCTGGGGGCTCTGATCGTCGGCGGCGTCTTCCTGGTGATGGGCCTGCCCGTGCTCTTCGTCTCACTCCGGTATCTCGTCCACGATCTCACTCACCGCGGCGAACAGCGGGCGAACGCCGAGGCTCGAGTGGCGGCCACCGGGGGCGGCGACGTCTCCCGGATAGCAGCCGGGTTCGGCCAGACGGCCGGAATGAAGCAGGTCCAGCAGATGGCGAGTCGGCTTCCCTGGGGGGCCGGGATGGGATCCTCGTCCGGCACGGCGGGAGGCACGGGCGATCAGATCGCGAGGCTGGAACGGCTGCAGAAGCTGCGCGAGTCCGGCGCGCTCACCGATTCCGAGTTCGAACGGGAGAAGGCGAAGATTCTCTCCGAGTAGCGCTCGCTGGCCGGCTCCGCCGGCTCGCTGACTCGGCTTCGCCATCAGTCGGAACTGCTGCGGCCGCCCCACCCAGAACTAAACGGGTCGCGCTAAGCGCGCGCCCTCGCATTGAGGGCTTCGCCCTTCGCTCCCAGGTGGAGCGGCCTTGCAGTCCTCACAAGTCGGAACTGCTGCGGCCGCCCCACTTAAGTCGCTCCGGGCTTCGCCCTTCGCTCCCAGGTGGAGCGGCCTTGCAGTTCCTAACCGTTCTCTTGCTGGTCGTCGTGCGGTTTCGGGGCCCGCTGGATGACGACCTCGCAATTGCGCACGTGGTCCAGGTCGCCGAGGTCGACGATCGCGACATCGCGATCGCGGCCGCAGTCGACCGTGTCGGACTCGCCGTCGTTGACGTGGATCACGTCATGACCGCGTCCTCCGAACACCGTG
This sequence comes from uncultured Solirubrobacterales bacterium, assembly GCA_963743575.1. GTDB lineage: Bacteria > Actinomycetota > Thermoleophilia > Solirubrobacterales > 70-9 > DASUPK01. The sequence continues at coordinate 64,923 of CAVUQC010000004.1, forward strand.
TCGCCACCGGGCAGTGCCGCGTCCGCCTGGGCGAGCGCGTAGATGACGTCGTCATCCGGCCCGCCGAAGACGGTGTCGACGCCGACCCCGGCAAACAGGTGGTCGCGCCCCCGTCCGCCGCGAACGATGTCGTCGCCGCTGCGCCCTCGGAGTTGATCGGCGCCCTGGCGGCCGAGCAGGACGTCGTTGCCGGCCTGACCGAACGCCGTGTCGGAGCCCCGCCCGAGATCCACCGTGTCGTTGCCGGGCCCGGCATCAACGCCGTCCTTCCCCGGACCGGCGAACACGGTGTCGTTGCCGTCTCCCGCGCTGACCAGATCGTTGCCCGACTTCGCGAAGACCGAGTCGTCTCCGCCAAGGGCCTGGATCTGATCTGCCCGATGAGTCCCGAACAGCTGGTTCGGGCCGTCATCGCCGACGATCGACGCCGCCATTGCGACGGTGGCCCCCGCTGCAGCCATCGCCAGTGCGGCGACGACGATCAGTCCCATCGTCTTCTTTCGCATCGAATCCCTCCCTGGGATCGTTGTGTGCCTCTAGAACATTTTTGGGTGGGTCCGGTTGCGGTTTTCGCGAGACAGATAGCGTGCGGCCCATGAGCGACGATGTCGCCTTCGCGGGCGCAGCGCGGATCGCAGAGATGGTCCGCTCCAAGGAGGTCTCCCCGAGCGAGCTCGTCGAGCTCTACCTGAAGCGGATCGAGAGTCTCGACCCGGAGCTGAACGCATACCGCGTGGTGCTGGCGGAGGGTGCCCGGGCTGACGCAAAGCGAGCCGAGGAACGTCTTGCGAAGGGGGAGGATGCTCCGCTGCTCGGAGTGCCCGTCGCGATCAAGGACAACGTCGACTACGCCGGCGAGGTGACGACCCACGGCACCGCCGCCTACGGCGATCCCGCCCCCGAGGACGGGCTGATCGTCCGGCGCCTTCGAGAGGCGGGCGCGTCGATCCTCGGCAAGACGAACCTCCCGGAGCTGGCGATCTACGGCTTCACCGAGAGCCAGACGTGGGGCGCGACGCGCAATCCCTGGGACATCTCGAAGACCTGCGCAGGCTCGAGCGGCGGCAGCGGCGTCGCCACCGCCGCGGGCATGTGCGCGCTCGCCCACGCCACCGACGGAGCGGGATCGATCCGCTACCCGGCGGCCTTCAACGGGCTCTTTGGGCTGAAGCCGCAGCGCAACCGGATCTCGCTCTCGCCCGACCGCGAGCACTGGTACTCGCTCTCGGTGGCCGGTTGCGTCAGCCGGACGGTCATGGACACCGCCCTCTATCTCGACGTGATGAGCGGCCCGGAGAAGGGCGACCTCGACGTTCCTCCGCCGTTCGAGCGCCCGCTCGTGGAGGCTGCCCGAACGCCGCCGGGCAAGCTGCGGATCGCCTGCACGACGAAGACGGCGACCCCGGTGAAGAAATCGCGGGAGGTGCTGGCCGCGTACCAGGAGACGATCGCTCTCCTGCGCTCCCTCGGCCACGAGGTGACCGAGGCGTCCCCGCCCTACAGCCACGCGCGAACGGACTTCTTCCCGATGTACTTCCGCGGGATCCGCGATGAGGGACTCAGCCTCCCGCACCCCGAGCGGCTCTCGGACCAGACCAAGGGCTTCGTCAAGGCCGGTCGCCTCTTCAGCGATCGCCGCATGCACAGGGTCAGGGACCGCATGCCCGGGGCCACCGCGAAGATCCAGAGCTTCTTCCGCGACTTCGATGTCCTGCTGACGCCCGCGACCGCGCAGCCACCCTTCGAGATCGGGAAGCTGCTCGGCAAGGGCGCCCTGAACACCATGAACGCGATGGCCAACGTCTATCCGTACGGGTTCAGGTGGAACTACACGGGCCAGCCCGCCGCGGCGATCCCGGCCGGGTTCTCGGACTCAGGTCTGCCGCGCTCGGTGATGCTGGTGGCTCGGCCGAATCGAGAGGACGTGCTGGTCTCGTTGGGAGCGCAGATCGAGGCGGAGCGGCCCTGGGCGGATCGGAAGCCGCCGGCGGCCTAGGTTGCGGCGGCGACCTTCGCGGGCGCGATCTCCAGCTCCTGAGTCTCCGCCGCCATCTCGACTCCCCCGTCCGAGCCGCCGAGCTCTTGCCAGCGCTCGCGCGCCGTTTCGCCGAAGCGGTCAAGGAAGTCGTCCGAGTGCAGCGGGTCGTGGTGGAACATCAGGAGCCGCTGGGCTTCGACCCGGCGGGCGAAGGTCAGGGTGTCGCTGAGCCGCGAGTGGCCCCAGCCGACGTGATCGGGGTACTCCTCGTCCGTGTACTGGCAGTCGTGGATCAACAGGTCGGCGTCCCGGGCGAGGTCGTATCCCGAGATCCACTCAGGCTCGAGCGAGTCCAGTGGGGCACCGAGCCCGGGCTCGTGGTCCGAGATGTAGGTCAGCGTCGTCGGGCCGTCCGTGATCCGGTAGCCGAGCGTCGGCCCGCGGTGGGTGACCGCCTCGGCGTGAATCTTGGCCGGACCGATCTCCCACTCGCTCGGCGGCGTGTCGCGGAATCCGAGCTCGCAGGGGAGCTCGCGCACCTCGACGGGCGAGAGGGGGGCGGAGATGTAGCGGGCGATGCGTTCCTCGAGCGACGCCTCCGGCGAGGAGGGGCCCCAGATCGTGATCTCGGTCTCCGAGCGGAAGCAGGGCGCGAAGAACATCAGGCCCTGGATGTGATCGAGGTGCAGGTGGGTGAGGAGGATGTTGATCTTGGGCAGCCTCTTGGCGACGCCGACCCCGAGGCTGCGGATGCCCGTGCCGGCGTCGATGATCAGGGTGGAGCCGTCCGAGAGCTCGAGCTCGACGCATGACGTGTTGCCGCCGTAGCGGTTCATCTCCGGCCCCGGTGCCGGAACCGAGCCGCGCGCTCCCCAGACTTTGAGCTTCATCTCCTCACAGCCTCCTCAACTCCTCCTGCCCAGCCTATAGCGGTCTAAGCGCCAGAACCGTCGTTCTGCGTCCAGAAGAAGATCATCGCCCCCTCCTGGCCGCCCTCGGCGACGATCGGCAGCGCCGTCGATTCGATCTCGTACTCGTCGCCTCTCATCGAATGCACCCTGAAGTTGCCATGGGCCGGGCGACCGTGCCGGAGAGCCTGCGTGGTCGGGATCTCCTCGATCGGGATCGGGTTCCCGTCTTCCCCGAACGGCCCCATGGCGTGACTCCACTCCTCAGCGGGCATGCGCGCGGACTCCTCGAACGAGATGCCGAGCAGGGCGCCGGCGGCCTCGTTGTAGAAGATGAGCGTGCCGCTCTCGTCGACCAGGAATGCCGGGGTGGAGAGGCTCGTCAGGAAGTTGCGGGCGAGGATGAGCTCGAGCGGCTTCTGATCCATTCGGCACGAAGTCTCGCGTATGCTCGCCGCAGGATGCGCCAACGGGCTTGCGGGGTGACGCTTCTCACATGCGGGCTGCTGCTCGCCCTCGCCGCCTGGGCGGGCACCGCGGCCGCTCAGATGGCTGGCGTGCCCGTCGTGCCCATTCCGGGCGACCCGCTGGGAGGGTCGGTGACGCCGTTCGAAGGCTCTGCCGCGACCCCCTCAGCCGTGAGCGGGATGAGGAAGCCGCCGCGCAACCCGTTCATGGCGCCGAACGGACGCAGCAACATCCACGACGACGCCTACATGAGCGACACCTACCGGCTCTCGGGCCCGCTGGGCGACGGCCCGGAGCCGTCGACGCTGTTCTCGCGCGAGTGCGGCTCGATCACCTTCGACTCGCAGGGGCGGATCGTGACCATCTGCGTCGGACTGGACCGCCCGGTGCTGGCCGTCCTGGACCCGCACACCCTGCAGACGCTGGCCGCCATGCCGCTGCCGGTGCGGAATCCACTCTCCGCGGGCGGCGCCTTCACGGACTTCTCGGGTGGCGGCTACTTCTTCCTCGACCAGCACGACCGGGCGGTGTTCTCGACCAACGACCATCACGTCCTGGTCGTCTCGATCACGAGCGGCCCCGGCTTCCAGGTTGACGCCGACTATGACCTGAGCAAGGTGGTGCGCCCGGACGAGGGCATCGTCTCGGTGCTGCCGGACTCGCGGGGACGCCTCTGGTTCGTCACCCGGCAGGGCGAGGTGGGGACGATCGATCGGTCGAGCGGCACGGTGCGCACGCTGAGGCTCGGCGGGGAGGGGATCTCGAACTCCTTCGCCGTGGACGAGACCGGAGGCGTTTTCGTCGTCTCCGACAAGGCTCTCTACCGCTTCGACGCCAATTCCAGGGGCGGTCCGCGGATCAGCTGGCGGGTCGTCTATCCGAACTCAGGGGTCCACAAGCCGGGCCAGAGCGACGCCGGCTCGGGCACGACGCCGACGCTGATGGGCAAGGGCTGGGTGGCGATCACCGACAACGCGGACCCGATGAATGTGGACGTCTACCGCCGCACGCTGAAGGTGCCCGGCAAGAAGCGTCATGGCCGCCGGGCGAAGGCGAAGGCGCGGCTCGTCTGCGCCGCGCCGGTGTTCGCCAAGGGCGCCAGCTCGACCGACAACTCCCTGATCGGCACGAACCGCTCGCTGGTCGCCGAGAACAACTACGGCTACACCATCAGCGGGGCCAACCTGGGCGGCACGCCCAGCTCTCCCGGCCTCACCAGGATCGACGTGGTCAAGAAGAAGCGGAAGCGCTTTCGCTGTCGCAGAGTCTGGACCAGCAACGAGGTCGCGCCCTCGGTGGTTCCCAAGCTCTCACTGGCCAACGGGCTGGTCTACACCTACACGAAACCGCCCCGCACGGACGGGCTCGACGCCTGGTATCTGACCAGCCTCGACTTCCGCACCGGCCGCACCGTCTTCCGCCGCCTGGCCGGCGCGGGCTTTGCGTTCAACAACAACTACGCCCCCGTGACGCTCGGGCCAGACGGCACGGCCTACGTGGGCGTGCTCGGGGGCGTAGTGGAACTGCCTTAACCCGGCTTCGCCATCAGACCGCGGCCACAAGCGGCCGCCCCACATAAGTCGCTTCGGGCTTCGCCCTCCGCTCCAAAGTGGAGCGGCCTGGTGGCCGCTACTTGACCGTGATCTCGCCCTGCATGCCCATCTCCTTGTGGTTGGCGATCGGGCAGTAGAACTCGTACTTGCCGGGCTTCAGGTCGGCCGCCAGGGTGCCGCTCTGTCCGGGCGACACATCGCCCTCGAGCTCCTGGTCGTGACCGGGCGTGACGTCCTCGATCTCCAGCGAATGGGTCACCTGGCCGTCGTTCTTCATGTCGAAGGTGACCTTGCCCGAGCTCACGGTCGGGTCCGACGGGGCGAACTTGAAATCGGTCGCCGTCAGGTTGACCGTGCCGCCGCTGGTCGAGCCGCCGCCGCTGGTTGACACCGGGGTTGCCGCGTCGCTGGTGCTGCCGTTGTCGTCGCTGCTGCCGCCGCAGCCCACCACCGGGACCGCGATTGCGGCACCGGTCGCGCACAACGCCGCGAATCGTCTCGTCGAAATCATCCGCACCTCCACTGCGTTCGTGATTGACGCCTGCCTACGCTGCTACGGCGAGTGCCGATGGCGGATTGCGCGAATGAGGTACTGGAAAAGCGACCCTCGGCCGGAGAGCACGCCGGCCGAGGTCGCGACACGCCTGCTTGCTGAGATCAGGGCACGCGTCCCGCCAACCCCGGCGGGTGCTAGGAGAGCTTCCCGATCTTGAAGATCTTCGTCCCGCAATCGGGGCACGTGCCCTGGATCGCGGGGCGACCGTTCTTCATGGTCACCTGCTGCGGTTCCTTGATCTCGACCTTCTTGCGTTCCTTGACGCAGTAGCCCTCAGGCATCGAGGACCTCCTTTCGAGCCGATTCCGCAAATCACGCTAGAGGACATAGCGGACGTGCGTGGCTTTTCGCCGCAACTTAGTGCGGAAAGTAACTAGCTACTTGCCCGCGGGCGTGGTGGTGGTCGTCGCCCCGGGCGTGAGCGTCGTGCCCGCCCCCGTGCCCGCGGCTGCGCCCTTGCTGAACGCGCCCGCCGACGCCTGGGTCTGCAGGCTGGAGATGCTGGCGGCGTTCTGTGACTGCTGCTTCTGCACGGCCGCGATCGACTGCTGAAGCTGGGAAACCGAGGAGTTGAGCGCCGCCTGCGTGTCCTTCGAGTTCTTGGTCGCGGCCACTTCGAGCGCATCGATTCGCTTGGTGAGAGCGTCGAGATCGCCCTTCGTGGCGCTGTCGGACTTGGCCGTGAGCCCGAAGTAGAGCGCCGTCCCGGCGGCGAGGAGCGCGATCACCAAGCCCGCAATGCCGAAATACGTCATCCGGCCCTGCTTGCGCTCGATCTCGGCCATCCAGCCCTGCATGCCCTCCATTCGCTCCTGCACGTTGGGCGCGGGCGGCTTGGCGCCGGTCGGCTTGGCGCTCGTCGGCTTGGTTCCCTCCTTCGGAGCGACCTCCTTGGCCGTCTTGGTCTCCTTGGAGGCCGCGGGGGCGCTGACCTCCTCGGTCTCCTTTTCGCAGTCTTCGAGTCGGCCTCCTTCGCGCCGTTCCCATCCTTCGGCTGCTCCTCGGTCTTCTTCGAGACCGGCGCCTTCTTGGTCGCGGTGTCGCCGGAGCGGCCGGACCGCGTGAGCTTCGGCATGCGTACGCGCGGGGCGCGGAAATCGGGCATCGGGGGCATCCTAGCCCGACCCCGGGACCCACGGCCCCGTAGGATTCCGCGTCCGTCCATCGCAGATTCGAACTCAAGGAGTGGCCCAGATGCCCGAAGCAGTGATCGTCGACACCATCCGCACGCCCATCGGCCGTGCCTTCAAGGGCTCCCTGGCCCAGCTCCGACCCGATGAGATGGGCGCCTTCGTGATCGACCAGCTGCTCGAGCGGAATCCCGACGTGGATCCCGCCTCGGTCGAGGACGTCTTCTGCGGCTGCGGCATGCCGCAGGGCCTCCAGGCCTTCAACATCGGGCGCATCATGGTCCTGCTCTCCGAGAAGCTGCCGGAGACGGTCAACGGCGTGACGATGTCCCGTTACTGCGCGTCGAGCCTCGATTCGATCAGGCACGCGGCCAACGCGGTGCGCGCCGGCCAGGGCGACACCTACATCGCCGCGGGCGTCGAGTGGGTCTCCCGCTACAACGAGCGCACCGAGCCGGCCGGCGCCCCGGACCAGAACGAGAAGCTCCAGGGCAAGGACGGAACGCCGAACGCCTACATCGACATGGGACTCACTGCGGTGAACGTGGCCAAGCGCTACGAGGTGAGCCGAGCCGACATGGACAAGTACGCGCAGCGCTCGCAGGAGCTGGCCGTGCAGTCGCAGGAGGACGGCTTCTTCGACCGCGAGATCGTCCCGGTCTCCGACCAGGAAGGCAACGAGGTGGCCAAGGACGACGGCCCGCGTGCCAGCTCGACGCTCGAGAAGCTCTCCGAGCTGCCCGAGGCGTTCGACGGTGGAGGAGGGGTCACCGCCGGCAACTCGTGCCCGCTCAACGACGGTGCCGCCGCCGTGCTGGTCATGTCCGAGGACCGCGCCAAGGAGCTCGGCCTGAAGCCGCGCGCCAAGCTGCTGACCGCCGCCACGCACGGGAACGAGCCGGAGTACATGGGCGTTGCCCCGATCGGCGCGATCAAGAAGGTCCTCGACCGGCAGGGGATGAAGATCGGCGATGTCGACGTGGTCGAGCTCAATGAGGCCTTCGCCGCCCAGGTCATCCCGATCATGGCCGAGTGCGACATCCCGCTGGAGAAGATGAACACGCACGGCGGGGCGATCGCCCTCGGTCACCCGTTCGGCATGACCGGCGCCCGGATCATGGGCACCCTGCTCAACGTCATGGAGACCGACGACCACGCGGTCGGCCTCGAGACCATGTGCGTCGCGGGTGGCCAGGGCGAGGCGCAGCTGGTGGAGCGGCTGAACTAAGTAGCGGGCGCGCCTGATGTTGCCGCCGGCGAGGCGGCCACGAGCATCTCGTTGAGTTGCTCCTCGGGCAAGCCGAGGGGCAGCACCAGGTCGATCGCGTCCGCTCCCGCCTCGAGCCAGGCCTGAACGGCGACCGGCGCCTCGTCGTAGGTGCCCATCACCGTCACCTCTCGCGCAAGTTCCTCCGCGGCGGCGGGCAGTTGGGGCATCCCTTCGCCATCGTTGGCGGCGAGCAGAGCATCGACCTGGTCCGCGAATCCGAAGCGTTCGCGAAGCATTCGCGGATACAGAGGTCCCATGCGTGTCAGATAGGCGAGGAGCCAGCCGGCGGCGATCTGCCGAGCCGTCTCCTCGTCCTCGCCGACTGCAAGCGGGACGCTGGCGGTGACTCCGGTCCCGGACTGAGCGCCGACACGCGCCTCGCCCTCGGCGAGCAGGGCGCGGCCGTCGGGGAGTCGCGAGCGGGCCCACAGGAAGGGCAGCCAGGTGTCCGCCAGCTCTCCCGCCAGACGCACCGAGGCCGGGGAGAGCGCCGCAAGCAGGATCGGAACCGGCGAGTCGGGTGTTGACCCCAGCCGCAGCGGCCGGACTCCCTCCCGCTCGAGCGGCAGGCGATCTCCGTCGAGCAGCGACCGGACCGAGATCAGCGTGCTGCGCATCCGGTCAATCGGCTGCTCCCAGGTGAGTCCGTGCAATCCCTCGACGAGCGGAGGGCTGCTCGCGCCGAGCCCGAGGCTGAAGCGGCCGCCGGAAACCCGCTGGAGTCCCGTCGCAGCCATCGCGATCGCTGCCGGCGAGCGGCTCCAGATCGGGAGCACTCCCGAGCCGATGCCGATTCGCGAGGTTGCTTCGGCGATCTGCGTAAGCACCACCACCGCGTCGTGTGTCCAACCTTCTGCGGTGCCGAAGCGAGCGAAGCCGAGCTTCTCGGCGGCAACCGCAAGCCGGATCGTCGCCTCGGCATCGGTCTGGAATGGCGTCACCCCAGCGCCGACCTTCGAATTGGCCATCGTGGTCATCGGCGTCTCTCCCTACGGGTCGATTGAGCAGGGAGATTGATTCCACCACGTAGCACCCTCAAATAGGGTGCCCCTCCGATGGAGCTGGTGCCGACGACGATCAGCGCCGGGTACGCCGCCGGGCTGAACGCCTACGGCACCGTCTTTCTGCTCGGGCTGCTGGGCCGAGCGGGATTCGGCGAGGTTCCACACGATCTCACCACCAAGCCGATCCTGATCGCGGCGGGGGTGATGTTCGCGATCGAGTTCATCACCGACAAGGTGCCGTTTCTGGACAGCACCTGGGACCTGCTGCACACGGCGATCCGGCCCGCGATCGGCAGCCTGATCGGCGTCTCGTTCGCCGGGCTCGACAACGTGACCGGGCCGGAGACGGTCGCGGTGGGCGGCGCCAGCGGCTCAACCGCGCTGGTCGCCCACAGCCTGAAGGCGGGGATCCGGCTGGGCATCAATGCTTCGCCGGAGCCGTTCTCGAACGTGTTCATGAGCCTGATCGAGGACGGCCTGATGGCCGCCGTCGTCGCGCTCGCCCTGAAGGAGCCGTACATCGCGCTGGCGGTGGTCGTCGTGCTGCTCGCGATCGGAATCGGGATCGTGCTCTACCTGCGCAAGCGGATCAAGCTGGCGCTGGAGCGCCGACGGGAGAGGCGCGCGGCTTCGCCATAAGGTCGCGGCCACGAGCGGCCGCCCCACATAAGTCGCTACGGGCTCCGCCCTCCGCTCCAAAGTGCAGCGGCCTGGTGGCCGCTAGGCCCGCAGCCCATCGACCAACTGAAGCAGCGCCCCCTCGACCTCAGCGCGGGCCTTGCGCGGATGCTCCGCGTGGGCGATCACGAAGGCCGCCTCGGAGAGGGCGGCGACGAAGAGGTGCGCCATCGGCTCGGTGGCGATCGGCCTGATCAGGCCCGCCTCGACGGCTCCGTCGAGGGCGGCGCGGGTCAGCCCGAGCCCGTGCCGGTTGTCGATCTCGCGCCACTCGGGCCAGCCCAGCACGGCGGGGGCATCGGTGAGGCTGATCTGCTTCACGGCGGGCTCTTCGCAGGCGTCCAGGAACGCACGCATGCCGCTCACCATCAGCTCGTAGGGGTCGCTTGCGCTCTCCATAGTCTCCCCGATTCGCTCCATCAGATCGGCCTCCACGCGCTCGAAGACGGCCCGGAAGAGGTCGCGCTTGTCGGTGAAGTGGTGGTAGAGGGCCCCGCGCGTGACCTTCGCGCGGGCGACGATCTCCTCGGTGCTGACGCCTGCGTAGCCACGCTGGGTGAAGAGCTCGAGCCCGGCGTCGATCAACGCCTCACGCGTCGCCTGGGCCTCCGCCTCGCGGCGGCCCGGCTGCGCGGGCGTCCGTGGAGTCGTTGACATACAGCCTGTAGGTTAGGCGTTGACTAGGCTGACTGGTCCAGGGATGGAGGAGAGGATCCTGACGAGGGTTGGAGTTCGCGCGGGCCTCGCGCTGATCGGAATGGTCATCGCGCTGGTCTTCGCCGCCGCGCCCGCGGGCGCGCGGGAGAGGCTGATCACCGTGCCGACCCCCACGGCTCCGGGCCCGGCCCAGTTCAACCAGGTGACCGTCCACCAGTTCGGCCCGGCCTCCGGGAAGCGCGTGCTGGTCCTGATGCCCGGGACCCAGGGCGGCTCCGGCGACTTCACCCTCGACGCCCGGTACCTGGTCAAGCGGGTGCCCGGACTCCAGGTCTGGGCGATCGACCGGCGGACTCAGGCGCTCGAGGACACCGCCACGTTCGCGGCGGCCGACCGGGGCCAGATCCCGCTCCAGCAGGCCTTCGACTACTACCTCAACCTCCAGGGCTTCCACATCCGCGGCGCCAACGAGGACCCCTACGCTCGAGACTGGGGAATGGCGGTGGCCCTCAACGACGCGCGGGCGGTCGTCCTGCGGGCCCGGGCCCACGGACGCAGGCAGGTCGTGCTCGGGGGGCATTCGCTCGGCGCGTCGCTCACCACGGCCTATGCCGCCTGGGACTTCAACGGTCATCCGGGCTACAAGGATCTCGCGGGTCTCGTCCTGATCGACGGCGGCCTGCTCGGGAGCTTCGATGCGTACGACCTCTCCCAGGCCCAGCAGGCCGTCGCCGACCTGCAGACGAGTGACCCGTTCCTCGACCTCCTGGGGATCGGAATCCCGGAGGCCGCCGGCCTGTTCGCCGAGATCGGCGGGCTCTACGCGAAGAAGGAGCCGACGGCGCCCGCGACGACGCTGCAGAGCTATCCGCTTCTCCCGGCGCAGTTCAATCCGCCGTTCCCGGTCACCAACCGCGGGCTGCTCGGCTATGCGTTCGATCGCGATACCTCGCCCGCGGACCTAGGCCTGCTTCACATCAACGGCGGGGGCCTGGCGGCATCCGGCAGCCCGAGGGATTGGGTCGACGGCGGGGTCACGCCCGTGAGCCGGCTCGCGGAGACCTTCGGCCAGGAGCCGACCAACGCCGTCGAGTGGTACTTCCCGAAGCGGCTGACCATCGACACGAACGGCGCGGACCAGATGACCCAGAACGACGTCGCGAACTTCCTCGGCCTGCGCCTGACGCACACCCGCAAGGTGAATCTGCCGCTCTATGCGATCGCCACCGATCTCGCCGGCGCGCACGTGCTCGACGGCGCCCGCAATCTGATCGCCCGGTCGCGGATCACCAAGAAGCAGTCGAGACTGGTCAACCGCAATCCGCAGAACAGCCACCTCGACCCGCTGACCGCAGCGCCGAGGACCAACGCGTTCCTGAAGACCGTGGTGCCGTTCCTGGATAAGAAGGTTTTCGGGAACAAGCGGAAGCGATAGACGGCTTCGCCATCAGGTCGCGGCCACGAGCGGCCGCCCAACATAAGTCGCTCCGGCCTTCGGCCTCCGCTCCCAAGTAGGGCGGCCTGGTGGCCGCTTAGTCTTCAAAAAGCGCGTAGCCGTAGCTGCCGCGCTTGTACGCGAGCTTTGCGATCGCCGTCATCCGATCGTCGTCGTTCGACTCGATCTGGTCGAAGCGTGACTCCACCCGGGTCGCGGCGCGCGTGCAGAAGGTGTCCGCGATGTAGCGCTCCTGGCCCGAGGGCTCGACGCCCTGGTCCTCCAGGATGCTGCTGACCCGGGAGATCAGCGCCACCTGGGCGTAGATGTCGGCGAGGTTGTCCGCCAGGCGCTTCTGCTGGTACTGGCGCTCGACGATCCCCTTCCGGTTGTCCCGCAGGAGCTTCTCGGTGACGCCGGCCAGGCGCTTCACCTGGTCTGAGACGGCGTCAGCGTGATCGGAGAGGTTCTCGTGGGCCTTGGTGATCTTTTCCGGCCGGACCTCGCGCTGGATCCGGTCGCTGGCGTAGTCGACGAGCACGCCGATCGAGCTGATGGGTGAGCCCAGCTCGATGCCTGAGAGGCCTTCGAGCTTCTCGCCGACGGGCTTGAATCCGCCGAGCGCGATGAAGGCCCGCAGGACGTCGTTGGCGCCCTCGAAGATCGGATAGATGCGCGTGTCGCGCAGGATCTTCTCGTAGGGGCGATCGCGCATGTAGCCCTCGCCGCCGGCCAGCTGCAGCGCGCGATTCGCCGCGTACCAGAGGAACTCGGTCCCGGAGACCTTGCAGACCGCGGACTCCAGCGAGTAGTCCGGCACACCGGAGTCGACAAGTCCGCAGGTCAGGTAGCACATGGACTCGAGCCCGAACAGGTGCGTGACCATCCAGCCGATCTTGTCCTGAACCAACTCGAAGTCGGCGAGGGGACGGCCGAACTGGCGCCGCTCCTTGACGTGGTCGATCGCGAGGTCGAGCAGCTTCTTGGCGCCGCCGACCGATCCGGTGCCGAGGCCGATGCGCCCGTTGTTCAGGATCTGCATCGCGATGCGGAATCCCTGACCCGGATCGCCGAGCACGTTCTCGGGCGGCACCCTGACGTCGTTGAAGCGGAGGCGGCGCAGGTCGTTGGCCTGCAGGCCCATGGTATCGAAGCGCTCGCCGATCTCGAGGCCCTTCATCCCCTTCTCGAGGATGAGCGCGATGTGGCGGTCTTCGCCATCGATCTCGGCGCGGGCGAAGGTCGTGATCACGTCGGCTCGGGAGCCGTTGCCGATGTAGCGCTTCTCCCCGTTCAGGACCCAGGCGCCGTCGGGCTGCTGGACCGCCCGAGATTGCACGTTGTAGGCGTCCGAGCCGGCCTCCGGCTCGGTGAGGGCGAATGCGGCCAGCTTCCTGCCCGTCGCCAGGTCGGGGAGCCAGCGCTCCTTCTGCTCATCCGTCCCGAACAGCGAGATGCCCTTGAAGCCGATCGACTGGTGGACGCCGAGGACAATCGCCAGGGTGGCATCGATCTGGCCGACCGTCTCGAAGACCCGCGCGTAGCCGGTCTGCGAGAGGCCCTGGCCGCCGTACTTCGGATCCACGTAGAGGCCGAGGGCGCCGATCTCACCGAGGTCGCGGAGGACCTCGTCGGGGATCCAGCGGTCTTCCTCCGCCTTGTGAGCGTCGTAGTGCTCGTCGCAGTAGTCCCGGATGCGCTTGTTGAGGTCGCGGATCCGGTCCTGCTCGTCGGCATCGGTCGCCGGCCAGGGGAAGACGAGCTCCTCGTGGATCTCGCCGAGGAAGAGCGACTTCGCGAACGACGAGACGCCTTCCTGCGCCTCCTCCTGCCGCGGAATCGCCTCGCGGACCGCCATCGGACTGAGACTACCTGCGAGGCCGAAGCTACTCTGCGCCCGCATGCGCGGCCGGACAATCCTGGCGCTTCTGTTGGTGGCTGTCGTCAACGCGGCCGGTTGCGGGGGGTCGGACCACAAGACGGTGAACCCCGAGGTGATGCTCGACGCCGCCGCGGCCCACCCGGTTACGAGCGCGAACACCGACCTCGATCTGCGCGTCGCCGTCAGTGGCGTCGAGCAGCTCTCGGGGCCGCTGCGGCTGCGGCTCTCGGGCCCCTACGTGAGCGGAGCCGGCCGGACGGTCCCCCGGTTCGACTGGCGGATGAACGCGAGCGCCCTCGGTTTCCCGGTGGGAGGGCATCTCGCTTCGACCGGCGACAACGCCTATCTGACGGTCTATGGCGACAGCTACGAGGTGGGGACGGACGCCGTGGCCGCCGCGAACGCGCGGATCGCTGAGTCGCCGCCCGTCCATCCCCGGTCCTGGTTCGGCCGCGCCCGAGTTGTGGGGCAGGGGAACGAGGGCGGCGCCGACTGCGAGCGGATCTCCGCGCCGCTGCGCGGCGACGCGATGGCCCGTGACCTCCAGCCGCTGCTCGGCGGCCTGGGGCTCACCGAGACCCCCTCGGTGACCGGCAGGGCGACCGCCTGCGTGGGCTTCGACGACCGGGTCCTGCACGAGCTCGAAATCCGAGCCGTGTTGGAGGTCCCCGCTGCGGATCAGGCGGCGCTGCGGGGCGCCACCTCCATCGCCATCGACCTCGACCTGGTGATCAGCGATGTCGGGCAGGCGCAGGAGATCTCGGCCCCGCGGGGTGGCGGAATACGGCCGATTCGGGACCTGGCGCTGACCCTCAACGACCTGGGCGTCCCAATTCCCCTGTAGGCGCCTGGGCAATTAGGCTGCGCGCATGGAATCAAGCGGTAGAAGCCCCGAGGACCGACGCGCCGCCGCCGAGGCGCGCGCCCGCGCTCGCACGGATGAGCCGCCTGCCACCGGCGATGAGGAGCTGATCGGCGGATCCGGGCCCCGAGGCGCGGAAGGGCCGATGGCTCATCACTACGGCGGTCCTGACGTCTACATGCGCCGCAGGCTGCTCGCCGGCGCGGCGGTGATCGTCGTGATCGTCCTGATCTTCCTGCTCGTCGGCGGCTGCTAGGCCTTCTCGGTCTCGTCGGCGATCAATCGCGCCAGCGCCAGGGAGGAGGTCGCCGCCGGGGAGGGGGCGTTCCGGACGTGTAGCGCCCGCTCTGTGCGGTGCACGACGAAGTCGTCGACCAGCTTCCCGTCGCGGTCGAGGGCCTGTGCGCGGATGCCGGACGGGCCCGGAAGCACGTCGCGCTCGCTCAGCTCGGGGACGAAGCGCCGGAGCTGCGAGACGAAGGAGCGTTTGCTGGCCGCGTGACGGATCTCGGTGAGGCCGGTGCGCCAGAAGCGAGCCGCGAGACGCCAGGTGCCGGGCCAGGTGACGTTCGATCGCAGGTCCTGCGCGCTCACCCGGCCGAGCCTGTAGGCGTCGCGGGCACCGACCATCAGCGCCGAGGGGCCGAGCAGCACCTCGCCGTCGATCGTCCTGGTCAGGTGGCCGCCGAGGAAGGGGAGGTCGGGATCCGGGACGGGGTAGATGGAGGCGTGCACGAGGTCCCGCCGCTCGGGGCGCAGGCGCAGGTACCCGCCCCTGAAAGGGACGATCCGCGGCTCGGCGGGGGCCCCGGCCGCGACCGCCAGCCGGTCGGACCAAGCGCCGGCGCAGCTCACGACGAAGCCGGCCTGCGTGGTGCCGAGCTCGTGCTCGACCTGGATGTGGGCCCCGGCGGGCATCAGCCGCCGGACCCCGGCGCCGGTGACCACACTGCCTCCGGCTTTCTCAACATCGGTCGCGTAGGAGGCGGCCACCTGGGCGAAGTCGACGACGCCGGTTGCAGGGGAGTGCAGGGCCGCGAGGCCGCGGACGTGCGGCTCGATCCCGGCGATCTCGTCGGCGTCGATCCAGCGCAGTCCCGGCACCTGGTTCTCCCGGCCCCGCCGCTCGAGCTCGTCGAGTCCCGGCAGCTCCGACTCGTCGGCGGCGACGATCAGCTTGCCGTCGCGGCGTGCCTCGATCCCGCGCTCGTCGCAGTAGGCGTAGAGCAGCCGGGCGCCCTCGACGCAGAGCCGCGCCTTCAGCGAGCCGGGCTCGTAGTAGATCCCGGCGTGGATCACGCCGCTGGAGTGGGAGGTCTGGTGGGCCGCCAGCCGGTCCTCGCGCTCGAGGACGCAGAGGGTGGAGTCCGGATGGCGGATGAGGAGCTCGCGCGCGACGGCCAGCCCCACGATTCCTCCGCCGACCACCACGACGTCGCAGGTGGCTGGCGGGACGGCCATTGGCCGATGCTATGCCGCCACTAGGATCGCGTCGTGGCCCTTCCCCTCAAGCCTCCGATCCAGCCACAGCTCGCCCTCTCACGCAAGGTGCTCCCGGAGGGCGAGGACTGGGTGTACGAGCCGAAGTACGACGGCTTCCGCGCGCTCGCCTTCGTGGACGGCGATGAGGTCTATCTGCAGTCGCGCGGCGGCAAGCCGCTGCGTCGCTACTTCCCCGAGGTTGAGTTTCCCGAGGGCCGGTATGTCCTCGACGGCGAGCTGGTGATCCTCGGCGAGGACGGGCGCGAGGAGTTCGACCTGCTGCAGAACCGGCTCCATCCGGCGGAATCGCGGGTGAGGATGCTGGCGGAGAAGACACCTGCCCGGTTCCGTGCCTTCGATCTGCTGGCCGTTGATCGGCGCAAGCTGATGGGCAAGTCGTTCGCGGAGCGGCGTGGCGAGCTCGAGGAGCTGATCGCCGCGGCGCCGGGCCGCAAGAAAAGCGCCTCGTGCTCGGTCGAGCTGACGCCCCTCTATAAGACGGCGAAGAGCGCCGAGCCCCTGCTGCTCTCCGGTGAGGGCGTGATCGCGAAGGAGCGCGACGCAATCTACAAGCCCGGGCAGCGACGGGGGATGGTGAAGATCAAGCGGGTCCGGACGATCGACTGCGTGGTGATGGGCTGGCGGCCTGGCAAGCACGCCGGGACGGTCGGTTCGCTGATCCTGGGCCTGTACGAGAAGGGGAAGCTGCGGCCGATCGGCCACACCTCGGGGCTGAAGGCGAAGGAGAAGAAGGAGCTCGTGAAGACCCTGAAGCCGTACGAGACCGGTGAGCGGGGGTCAGGGGATCCGAGCCGCTGGGATGCCGACCGCGACCTCGAGTGGCACTCACTGCGGCCGGAGCTGGTGGTCGAGGTGACCTATGACCACACCAGCGGCGGCCGCATCCGCCACGGCTCGAAGATCGTCCGCTGGCGCGAGGACAAGGCGCCGAAGGACTGCAAGATCGACCAGCTGGTCTGAGCTGCGCTCAGCGCGACGGTCCCCAGGAGACCGTCTGGGTTTGGGTGACCGCGTGGAGGATGTGCGGCCAGACGTAGACCTCCCAGGTGGCCGCGACGATCAGCATCGGGATCGCGAGGGCCACGGTGACGAAGGTCGCGGCGAGGAGCTGATCCCACTCTCCCTTCCGGCTCGCGATCGTCCACGCCGCAAGCGGCAGGAAGACGGCGGTCAGCTCGAGCAGGGCGTGGGGGAGGGCGGTGACGACGAGCAGCGGAACCGAGATTCCGAGGT
Organism: uncultured Solirubrobacterales bacterium; assembly: GCA_963743575.1. Taxonomy (GTDB): domain Bacteria; phylum Actinomycetota; class Thermoleophilia; order Solirubrobacterales; family 70-9; genus DASUPK01. Next base: position 82,040 of record CAVUQC010000004.1, read on the forward strand.
CCCAGGAGATCGTCGAGCCGACGAGGCCGAGGGCGATCGTCTGCGTGAACAGCGAAAAGCAGGTCACGCCGATCACCCAGGCGAACGCAATCGGCCGCGCCCTCTCGTGGACCATGCGGGAGAGGCCGGTGTGGCGCTCGGCGGTCAGGGGCAGCGTGGCGCCGGCGATGAAGCCGGCCACGCAGGCGAAGGCATGCAGCGCGAGCACCAGCGAATTGCGCCCCAGGACTCCGAGGACGCGGTCGGGACTGGCGCCACCGTGGGCGGTCGGGCCGTAGTGAAATCCGTAGTCGGGCTTCAGCAGGGTGGCCGCCACGGTCACTGCCGCGAGCAGGCCGAGCGCAATCAGGACGGCCCCGACGAACCAGGTTCGAATGACCGGCCAGGGATCCTCGCCCCATCCTTCGAGGATCGAGCGGGTCCGGCGCATGCCGTGGACGAGGACGTACTGGTTCGTGTCCATGCCCCCATCCATCGGCCCGGCCCCGGGCATGCATTAGGGCGAGAGCGAGATCTGGCCCGCGTCGGAGGCAAGCCGGTTCAGCAGCGCGCGGAGATCGGTGAGCATCGGCTCGGGGTTCTCGACCACATCGGCCCAGGTGTAGCGGCGGAACTCATCGCCTCGCGCCCTGGCCTCGCGCTCTCGCTCCCGGTCCCGCTCCCAGGAATGGCGGGTGTGGTGGTAGCGGAAGCTGTCGAGCTCGACCGTCAGGCGGTGGCTTTGGCCAGCGGCAGTCGACCCGATGGTTGCCGGCCGGCAGGTTGGTCTCCGGAGGCGGGAGGCCTGCGTCGTGAACAACGGCGATGAAGGTGGACTCCAGGCGGCTGAGCGTGACTGGGATGTCTCCCCAGAGGACGCGCCGGAGCTTCCTCGCTCCGGGCCAGTTGGGGCGGCGGGCGAGGATCGCCTCGACCGAGCTGGGACGGATCCGAAACCGGACCTCGGCTTCGTGGACGGCGCGCGCCAGCTCCGGCTCCGAGAGCACGCCGGCCAGGTCGACGAGTGTGCGCGGGACGGTGATGACCGGGATGTCTCGCCAGACCGTTCCGTCGGTTAGGTCGGTTCGCCGGGCGCGGCGTGCGACCACACCCTTGGGGCCGCGCTGCGAGGCCGTGAGAACTTCAGGCAATGAAGGTGGGCCTCTGAGGAGGCCGAGGAGGTGCGCAGCCGCTCTTCCGGCGAGGAGGGAGCCGGCTCCACAGGCCTTCACTGCGGCCAGGTAGCGGGCTTCGAGGCTCGGGGCGGCGTGGCCCACCCGGAAAACACCGCGATGAATGGGGACCAGGCTCTGGATACGCACTCGCCAGGTGATCTGCGCCGAGCTGATCCCGGCGGCGAGCATCTCGCTGCGAGTCACGATCCCGTGAGAATCGCGCGCCAGCTCGGCGAGAATGCTCTCGACTGTCCTTCGCTGAGTCGACACTGTCGACCTCAAGCAGGACGGTTCGGCGATTCGCCCCGGTCAGCGACTCTTCATTGCCGGTCTTGACTCAGTTCTTCCGAGCCTTCGACGGCTGCACGCGCTTCGGCTCGCCTCGCTGCTTCGCGAAGTGCGGCGGCCACGGAGCGTCGCCGAGTCCGCCCTCCTCGTCCCGCCGGGCCAGGTCGAGCATCGCGTCGAGCGAACCCGCGTGAGCGTCGATCTCCGCGGCCGGGTCCCCGTTCTTCCTCAGCCGGTCTGGAACCGTGTCGAGCCGCAATTCCGCCGGCTCGACATCCGGAACCTCATCCCAGGAGAGCGGGCAGCAGACCCGGGCGTCGGGGACCGGCCTGACCGAATACCCGGACGCGATCGTCCGGTCGCGAGCGTTCTGGTTGTAGTCGACGAAGACTCCGTGGCGCTCCTCCTTCCACCACTTGCTGGTGGCGTTCTTCGGCACGCGACGCTCCACCTCTCGCGCCAGGGCCAGCGCCGCCCGGCGCACCTCGATGTAGTCCCACCGCGGCTCGATCCGGACGTTGACGTGGATCCCGCGGGAGCCGGACGTCTTCGGATAGCCGACCAGGCCGTGCTCGGTGAGCACCTCCTTGACGCACATCGCCACCTTGCGGACCGTGTTCCAGCGAACGCCCGGCTGCGGGTCGAGGTCCACCCGCAGCTCGTCGGGGTGATCGAGGTCAGAACGGCGGACCGGGTGCGGGTTGAAGTCAACGACCCCGAGGTTCACGGCCCAGGCGAGGTGCGCGGCGTCGTTCACCACCAGCTCAGTCGCCGTCCGGCCGCTCGGGAAGGTGAAGGTCGCCGTCTGCAGCCAGTCCGGCGCTCCCTTGGGCACCCGCTTCTGGAAGAAGAACTCGCCGCCCACGCCGTCGACGAAGCGCTTCATGGTGCCGGGCCGCTCGCGCAGCTGGTTGACCGCGGCGTCCTGAACAGCGATGTAGTACTCGACCAGGTCGAGCTTCGTGAACTTCGGTTTGGGGAAGAAGATCTTGTCCGGGTTCGACAGCCGGACCTCGCGCCCCGCCAACTCGATCGTCGTGTATTTCGACTTCGCCACCGTGGACATCTTCTCCATTCGGACCGCGGATCAGAGGCCGACTCATCGGCGCTGATTGAATCCACGGATCGAAACGCTCCAGACGCTGACCTACGAGGTGACCGGGGCAATCGCCCGGATCACCCTGAACCGGCCCGAGCGCGGCAACGGGATCACGCTCGAGATGCCGCGCGAGCTCGCCGACTGCGTCGAGCGCGCGAACCTCGACCCCGACGTCCACGTCATCGCCCTGGCAGGCAACGGCTCCGGCTTCTGCGGCGGCTACGACCTGGTCGCGTCCGCGGAGCACGAAATGGAGGGCGTCGCCCAGCCGGATGCACCCGAGGGATCGCCACTGGACCCGATGGTCCAGGCTCGGAACCACGATCCGTCAGGCACGTGGGATCCGGTCACCGACTACCAGATGATGAGCCGCAACCTGCGCGGCTTCATGAGCCTCTTCCACTCGGAGAAGCCGACCGTCTGCAAGGTCCACGGCTACTGCGTGGCGGGCGGGACCGACATGGCGCTCTGCTCGGACCTGCTCGTGGTGGAGGACACGGCCAAGATCGGCTACCCGCCGGCGCGGGTGTGGGGCGTCCCGACGAGCGCCCTCTGGGCCTATCGCGTCGGCCCAGCGCGAGCGAAGCGCCTGCTCCTCACCGGCGACTCGATAGACGGCACAACCGCCGCGGAGTGGGGGCTGGCCTGTGAGGTCGCACCGGCTGCGGAGCTCGACGAGCGGTTCGAGTCACTGCTCGAGCGGATCGGGCGCGTCCCGATCAACCAGCTGGTCATGCACAAGCTGCTCGTGAACCAGGCGCTCTACGCCCAGGGCCTGCAGGCCACCCAGGCGATGGGCGTCTTCTTCGACGGGATCGCCCGCCACACGCCGGAGGGGTTCGCGTGGCAGCAGCTCGCCGCCGAGAAGGGCTTCAAGGAGGCCGTGCGCGAGCGGGACGAGCCCTTCGGCGACGTAGGGCTTGGGTAGGGTGACCCGCCCGTGAACCCCGAGATCACCCCAAAGACCATCAGCACCTGGCTGCCCGGCACGTTCCCGGGCGACATGGCGATCGAGCCGCTCGATATCAACGACGAGATCTCGACCGGTCGCATGGTGGTCGACAAGCGGCATCTGCATCCGGGCGGGTTCGTCCACGGCGGCGTCTGGACGGCGTTCGGCGACTCGGTCGCGGCGTGGGCGACCTTTCGCGCGCTGCCCCCCAACCATGACTTCACGACGATCGAGCTGAAGCTGAATGTCTTCTCCGCCGGGGTCCTCGGCGACGAGCTGATCTGCGAAGCACGGCCTCTGCACGTGGGGCGCAGCACCGCGGTGATCGAGGCCAAGATTCGCAAGGGGGAGAAGCCGGTGGCGAACCTGATCGTCACCCAGTTCGTACTTCCCGGCCGCGATCCGAGGGCCGAGCGTCCGGCGCCGGGCGACTATCCGCCCGGTGACTAGACCGGCTGCTCGAGTAGACCTCCTCCGGCCCTTGCGTGACCCACCCGGTGGGCGTAGGGTCAATTGCAAGTCACAGCAGCAGAGGAGGATGAAATGGGTGAGAACGCAGACGCCGTCAAGGAGCGTTGGGATGACTTTGCCAAGGGCGACTTGGACGCGGCTGTCTCGACGACCGACGAGAACGCCGAGATCAGGCTTCCCGAGACCCTGCCCTGGGGCGGTACATACAAGGGCCCTGACGGGTTCAAGGAAATGATCCAGAAGTTCCTGTCGAACTTCGAGTCCGTCGAACCGAATCCCACAGCCTTCCTCGAGGCCGACGACGGCGAGACCGTCGTCGTGGTCGTCGATGGCACTGGGAAGACGAAGTCGGGCAATGAGCTCGGCGGCCGCTCGGTGTGGCTCTACAAGGTGAACGACGGAAAGCTCATGGGCGCGGAGTTCTTCGGTGACACCGCGGAGGCGCGCGATGCCGTGGGCTGACGTGCCCTACGGAACTCGGTGAATCTCGAACAGGTTTGTGCCGACCTCCTGCGCCGGCAGGCCGGCGGTGATCGCCACCAGGTCGCCCGACTCGGCCACGCCGCGCTCGCGGGCGAGGTCAGCGCAGTCGTCGAGCAGCTTGCGGATTGAGGTCCAGTCCTCCGCCTGGGTGGAGCTGATCCCGAAGAGGAGGTTCATGCGGCGCACGGTTGCCAGACGCGGCGAGACCGCGAGCACGGGCACCCGCGGGCGATGGGCTGAGATCAGCCGGGCGGTCCGGCCGGAGTTGGTGGGACAGACGATCGCCTTCAGGCCGAGCCGGTAGCAGGCCGCCACCGCGACCTGGGCGACGGTCTCGGCTATGTCGTGCTCGCGCTCCTCGACCCGGGTGAAGACCATCTCTCCGAACCGCAGGCGCGGCTCGGTGACGCGCGCGATCCGGTCCATGACCCGCACCGCTTCGACCGGATAGTCGCCGATCGCCGTCTCCTCGGAGAGCATCACCGCGTCGGTCCCGTCGTAGATGGCGTTCGCCACGTCGGTGACCTCGGCCCGCGTCGGGCGGGAGGCGCGCACCATCGTCGCCAGCATCTGGGTGGCGGTGATCGCCGGCTTGGACGCCCGCCCGGCCACGGCGATCAGGCGTTTCTGTGCCCCTGGGACCTCCTCGATCGGCAGTTCGACGCCGAGATCGCCGCGCGCGACCATGATTCCGCTGCCAGACGCCTCGATGATCTCCTCAGCCCTGTCGGCCGCCTGCGGCTTCTCGATCTTGGCGATCAGGGGGATGTCGCTGTCGCGCTCCCGCAGCCGAGCCTCGACCTTCTCCAGGTCGGATGGCCGGCGCACGAAGGAGACGGCCAGCAGGTCGATCCCGTTCTCGCACGCGAAGTCGATCCAGGGCTGATCCGACTCCCCAGTCTCGGGGAGGTCGTGATCGGCGCCGGGCAGGTTCACGCCCTGATGGGAGCTGATCGCGCCGCCGGCCTCGACCTCGCAGGTGACGGCGTCGCCGTCCACCGAGATGACCTTCAGCCGAACCCGGCCGTCGGCGAGGAAGACCGGGTCGCCGTCGTGCACCGCCTTCGAGAAGCCGTCCCACTGGACCGTGAGCAGCTCGGCGTTGCCGGGCGTCCCGTTGGTCTCGCCCTTCAGGACCACGTTCGATCCGGAGTGGAGGACGGCGACGTCGCCCTCGACGTCGCCCAGGCGCAGCTTCGGGCCGGGGAGGTCGCCCATGATCCCGACCTCGCGGCCGACCTCCTCGCTCACCGCTCGGATCCGCCTGACGTTCTCGGCCTGCTCCTCGGGCGTGCCGTGGGCGAAGTTGAGCCGGAAGACGTCCACCCCGGCGTCGAACAGCTCCCGGAGGACCTCGGGCGAGCTGCTCGCCGGCCCGACCGTCGCGACGATCTTGGTGCGACGGGCGACGTGGACGGAGGTCCCGGATGCCATCACGACCGCTCCGATGCCGGGGTTGGGGTGGGGGGCACCGTGAGTGACTCGGTTACGGGTCCGGTCGGCGCCTCACCGGGCGGGCGATCCTCGAGCTGCTCGATTATGGGAATCCGCCAGACGACGCTCGCCAGGACGAGTCCGGCGGCCGCCGAGAGCAGCGCCAGGAAGAGCTGGCCGCCACCCATCCGGGTGAGATCGAAGAAGTCGCGGACCGGCTGCACGGCCAGGATCAGGGCGTAGAGAGCGCCGAGGGCGGCGACCAGGGCGAGCATGTAGCTCTGGATCGCGATGTGCTCGCGTCCCGGCCCTCGCTCGAGCAGCAGGATGAAGCAGAGGCCGAGGACCACCAGGGTGGTGGTCGCGGCCGTCCGCCCGGCCTCGAGCGATCCGCCGAAGACGGTGTCCACCAGGAAGAAGCTCGCGAGGGATGCCGCCGCGATCGCCAGCCCCGCCGGGACGGCAAAGGCAGCCAGGGCGCGCAGCAGGCGCCCCCTATATAGGGGGCCGTCGCTGGGCGCGAGAGCTAGCACGAACGAGGGGATACCGATCGTCAGGAAGGCGGCGACGGTGAGCTGGCGGGGCAGGAAGGGGAAGGCCCAGCCCGGGATCGCCACCAGCACGATCAGGGCTGCGGCATAGATCGTCTTGGTCACGTAGAGCCGGCCGAGGCGATGGATGTTGCGCGCAATGCGGCGACCTTCCGTGATCGCCCGCGGCAGCCGCGAGAACTGGTCCTTGAGCAGCACGATGTCCGCGATCCCCTTCGTGATCTGACTCCCGGATCCCATCGCCACCGCCATTCTCGCCTGCTTCAGCGCCGGCACGTCGTTGACGCCGTCCCCGATCATCGCGACGAAGCGACCCTGATCGGCGAGCGAGGAGACGAGCGCCTTCTTCTGCTCCGGTCGGATCCGGCAGAAGATGGTGTTCTCCTCCGCGACTCTGGCGAGAGAGGCATGGTCGTCCGGGAGATCGTCGCCGGTGACCACGCCGGCCCCGGCGGGGATGCCCACGGCGGAGGCGACCGCGGTGACCGTCTGCGGCGCGTCGCCCGAGATCAACTTCAGATCCATCTCGCGCTCGCGCATGTAGCGAATCGTCTCGCGCGCGTCGGGCCGGAGGGTCTCCTCGAGCACGATGAGAGCGAGGGGAGTCACCGCAGGCGGCGGATCCGAGTAGGGGTTGTCCGGCAGCCCGCCGGAGGCGCGGCCGAAGGCGACGACCCGGCGACCCGCCTTCGTGTTCGCCTCGAGGCTGCGCTGCAGCGGCACCGGCAGGGCCAGCGATCCCCGCGCCATCAGGACGTCGGGAGCCCCGAGCACGTACGTCTCGCCGCGTCCGAAGCTCAGCCCGCTCCACTTCCACTCCGAGGAGAAGGGGACCTCCGCCCGGACCCGCTCACCGTTCGCCGGGTAGTTCTCGGCGACCGCCTCCAGCGTCCGATTCCGCTCTCCGGAGCTCGCAGCGAAGCGTGCCAACGCCTGCTGGGCCCCTCGCGCCTCGGACGGGTCGGAGACGTCGACCGAGACGAGCTCCAGTTCGCCGCTGGTCAGCGTCCCGGTCTTGTCGACGCAGATCGTGTCGACCGCGGCCAGCGCCTCGGTCGCGCTCATCTGCTGGACGAGGGTGTCCAGCCGGGCGAGCCGAACCGCCGCGACAGCGAGCGTGACGCTCATCAGCAGCACGAGGCCCTCGGGGATCAGCGTGATCAGACCCGCGGTGGCGGTCTGGGCCGCCTCGTGGAGCGGGGTGCTCCGGGCCTGCAGGGCGAAGATCAGGACGACGGCGAGCGGGATCATCAGCCAGGTGCTCGCCTTCAGCACGAGGTTCACCTCGTCCTGCAGCGGCGAGGGCGGATGCCGGAAGGTCCGTGCCTCCCCGGCGACCTTCTCCGCGTAGCTGTCCTCGCGCACGGCGGTGACCTCGTAGTAGCCCGAGCCGTTGATGCAGAACGCACCCGACAGCGCCGGCTGCCCGACGCGCTTGCGCACACCGTCGGCCTCGCCGGTGAGCACCGACTCGTCCACCGTGAGCCCGCGGCTCTCGGTCACCTCGCCGTCGGCGACGAGCTGGTCGCCCGGCTCCACGCGGATCCAATCTCCGGGGACGATCTCCTCCGCTCGCAGCTCGACCAACTCGCCGTCGCGGACCGCCTTCGCCCTCGGCGCCACCAGCAGGGCGAGGCTCTCGAGGGTCTCCTTCGCCTTGAGCTCCTGGCGAATCCCGATGTAGCTGTTGATCACAGCGATGAATCCGAAGAGCGCGTCGGCGAAGAGCCCGAGCGCGAGCATGATCACGAAGAAGACTCCGATGATCAGGTTGAAGAGGGTGAAGACGTTGCCGGCGACGATGCTCGCGACGGAGCGGCTCGAGCGGTCCTCGACCGGCCCGAGCTTGCGGAGCCGCTTGGCGGCCTCCTGGCTGGAGAGTCCCCCTGGATGACGCTGGTCGCTCACTGTCGCATTGTTAGCGAAGCGCTTCCCAGAACCAGTCCTCGAAATCTCGCACGCTGCCGCGTCGCAGCTTGCGTCTCCCGAAGTAGGCGAGCTCCTCGCCGTCGGCCACCGCGCTGCGGGCGGCGACCCCAGGCAGCCCGGCGTCATGGGCCCGCAGGCCGATCGGCTGGCAGCGGCCGTGGGGGATCAGGCGGCGCTGCCCGTCGCGGGGGTAGGTCCCCGGCAGGCCGGCATCCCGACAGCCGGCATCCGTGACGACGTTCAGGTAGCGGTCCTCCGGGACGGTCGTCCGGACGAGGCTCGGGCCCGCGCCCGGCCGCAGGTCCTCGGGGCCGTACGGCTGCGGCTCCAGCCGCCGGTAGACGTTGGCGCGAGCCACCGTGACGCTCCGGCAGAGATAGACGACCGGAAATGACTCGGGCGGGTTCCAGCGGCCGCCCCGTTCAGCCGCGTGGCGGCCGTCGAGCGGATCGTCCCAACCCGGGTCCGCGACCCGCAGGTAGGGCCCGCCGCGCCGGATCGTCCTCAACTAGACCGTCGCGGCCCAGTCGAACGAGTGCCGGATCTCGGCCTGCAGCTCATCCTGGCGGTCGCGTTCGATCATCTCGAGCATCGACAGGCCGCCGTAGGCTCTCGCCGGTCGCCGCGCTATGCCCGGAATCCGCTCGGGCTTCAGCCGGTGGCGGAGCAGGTCACAGATCGCGGCGGTCGTCGCCAGCTTCGCCATCCGGTTCGATGGCACGCCGCGCTCCCGCCACTGACCCACCGCCTGCCTGCTGACGCCGAACAGGCGCCCCAGCTCCGTCTCCGAGAGCTCGAGTGTCTCGGCGACGGGATCGAGCAGTGTGGGGGTAAGCACCGGGCTCATCTCTCACCCATCGTAGCGCAAGCATTTCGCAAGCTGGGCTCGGATCTCCCCAATATCGACGACAGGAACTTCTGTCCAGGGCGTCCATTTTGGGGTTGATTGGCGGCCGAGAAGGCCGACTCAACCTACGTGTCGATCTTGCTCAGGAGAATCACGCTGGCCGCCCTGATGGCGGCACTCGTCGGGGCCAGCCTCGCCCTTCCGGCTGCCTCGAACGCGAGCCCGGTCGCCCACGCGAGCAAGTGCAAGAAGGGGAAGCACAAGAAGGCGGCCCAGTCGGCCAAGAAGAAGAAGAAGAAGAAGTGCAAGCGCGGCGGGAGCGGCGGCGCCGCCTCCCTGCCAGGCCAGCCGACGCATCCGAGCTCTTCACCTGGCGCCGGGGTCAGCGGCGTCACCCTCGCGGACAGTCCGGTCCTGGCCGGAACCGGGACCACCGGCCTTGTCACGATCAGCGACGCCGCGCCGAGTGCCGGCCAGGCCGTCACCCTGCAGAGCAGCGATCCGAGCCGCGTGACGGTTCCGGGAAGTGTCGTCGTCGCAGGCGGACAGACCACCACGAACTTCCCCGTTGGCACCACGGCGGGATCCAACGTCAACGCCACAATCACGGCCGCGATCGGCACCAGCAACGCCACCACACAGCTCAATGTGGTCTCTGCCCCGAGTGTCCAGTCCGTCTCGCTGGCGAGACAGTGCTTCACGGCCGGGAGCTACTCGGGCAGCCGAGTCACCCTCGATGTCACCGTTCCCGTTGACACCGTGGTCGGCCTTTCGAGCGACGATCCCGCCGCCCTGGACGTCTCGCCTGGATCCGCCACGGTCCCGGCCGGATCGAGGACCGGCTTCTTCGGGATGACCGCCGGCAACGCGAATCCGCTCGTGACGGTGACCGCGTCCCTCGGCTCGTCCTTTGCGACGGACACGGCCTCGGTCAATGGGTCGGCCACCGTGCCGACGCTCACGGGCGTCACGGCGCACCCCAGCACCATCCCCGTCGGTACCCAGTCGAGCGGCACAGTGACTCTGGACTGCGAACCCGGGCCGGGCGGGGTTACGGTCGACCTCTCCTCCGACCAGGCCGGCGTGGCCGCTCCCAGTCAGTCAACCGTGCTCGTGCCGGAGGGCCAACTGAGCGCCCCCTTCACCATCAACACCACATCGGTCGGCAATGCAAACATCATTGCCACCTTCGGCGCCAGCACACAGCAGGCGCCGGTCATCGTCATCCCCATCGATACCTAAGACGTCGACTACGCCGCGCCGGTGAGGCGCTCGCGCCAGTAGGCCACTGAGGCCTCCTGCTCGAGACGCAGGCGGCGTGCCTCGAGGGCCTCCTCTTAGAGGCCGGCGCTCTCCCGCTCGCGCTCGAGCTCGCGGTAGCGCTGGAGCAGGTTCTCCGCCTGCTGGGCGCGGTATTCCATCTGATCGGGCGTCATGCCCCTTCTCCTCGGCCATCGGCCCCCTGAACTTCGCCCCAGAAAACACGAGAAATCGGCTGAAAGCGCGCCCGATCCGCGTGGCGTAGGGTTCAGCCACATGGGTTTGGAGCTTGGACTCAACCTCGGCTACTGGGGCATCGGCCCGCAGGGAGACGACGCCACCGAGATCGTGCTGGCCGCCGAGCGCGCCGGCTTCGACTCCGTCTGGGCGGCCGAGTCATATGGCTCGGACGCGGTCAGCGTGCTCGCCTACCTCGCCGCGAAGACCGAGACGATCCAGCTCGGGGCCGCGATCCTCCAGGTGCCCGCCCGCCAGCCGGCGGCTGCCGCGATGGCGGGCGTCACGATCGACGCTCTCTCGAACGGCCGCTTCATCTTCGGCTTCGGCCCCTCGGGACCGCAGGTCTCGGAGGGCTGGTACGGCGTGCCCTACGAGAAGCCCTGGGGCCGCACCCGGGAGTACGTCGAGATCGTCAAGCAGATCGTCGCCCGCGATGGTCGCCTGGAGTACGAGGGCAAGCACTTCAAGCTGCCGCTGTCCGGGGGCGAGGGGGTGACCGGCCAGGGCAAGGCCCTGAAGCTGAACGTCCATCCGCTCCGGAACGAGATCCCCGTCTACCTCGGTGCAATCGGCCGGAAGTCGGTCGAGCTGGCGGCCGAGATCGCGGACGGATGGATTCCCATCTTCTTCTCGGTTGACAAGTGGGAGGACGCCTGGGGCGAGCACATCGAAGCCGGTCTGGCCAAGGGCGGGCGGACACGCGAGGACCTCGCGGTTTCGCCGTCGGTCCAGGTCGCCATCGACGGAGACCTGGACGCCGCCCGCGCCTTGGTCAAGGCCGGGCTGCTGCTCTACCTGGGCGGCATGGGCTCGAAGAAGACCAACTTCTACGCCGATCTCACGCGCCGCTTCGGCTTCGCCGAGGTCGCCGACGAGGTCCAGTCGCTCTACCTCGACGGGAAGCGCGAGGAGGCCTACGCCGCGATCCCGGACGAGCTCGTCGATGCCACCGCGATGATCGGCACCGAGGACGAGGTCGCCGAGCGGGTCAAGCGCTTTGCCGATGCCGGCGTCGACCGGATGATCGTCTCGCCGATGCATCCCAACATCGAAGAGAACGTCCGCTGCCTCGAGAAGCTCGCCGGCATGGTGGGCACCCGCACCCCGGCCTGACGTCCCGCACGTGACGCAGGACCCGGTTGACGTCGTTCGGGATCAGTTCGCCGCCACGAACGCGCGTGATTTCGAGCGCGCGATGTCCTACTACGACGAGGACGTCGTGCTCGTGATCGAGGAGGGGTTCCTCAATACCGGCAAGTTCGAGGGCCGGGAGGCAGTGGGCCAGTGGTTCGGGGACTGGTTTCAGGCCTTCGGGACCGACTACAGCTTCGACGTGCACGAGCTGCGTGATCTGGGCGAGGGTCTGCTCTTCATGAAGGCCACCTACGGAGGCAGCGGGCGGGCGAGCGGCGCCGTGGTTCGCGACGCACGGGCCTACCTGTACCTCGTCGAGGATGGCCTGATCACGCGCGTCCAGCTCTTCATGACCGAAGATCAGGCCCTCGAGGCGGCCCGGCTGCCGGAGTGGTCCCAGAGCAAAACCGACTAGATTGCCCGCCTCGTCCGCATGAAGATCGGAGTTCCAAAGGAAACCGCCGAGGGAGAGCGCCGAGTGGCGCTCGTTCCCGACGTGGTCAAGGCGCTCACCGCCAAGGAGATCGAGGTGGCGGTCGAGGCCGGCGCGGGCGAGGGCGCCTCGCATCCCGACTCCGAGTACACCGACGCGGGCGCGAAGTTCGGCGAAGACCCCTGGAGCGCCGACGTGGTGCTCAAGGTCACGCCTCCGACCACCGAGGAGGTCGGCCGCCTGAAGCAGGGCCAGATCCTGATCGGCTTCCTCGAGCCGCTCACCAACCCGGACCTCGCCAGGTCACTCGCGCAGGCGGGCGTCACCAGCTTCGCCATGGAGGCGATCCCGCGGATCACGCGCGCCCAGTCGATGGACGCGCTCTCCTCCCAGGCCAACCTCGGCGGCTACATGTCGGTGCTGATCGCCGCGCGCGAGTCCGGCAAGCTCTTCCCGATGATGACCACGGCGGCCGGGACGGTCCCGCCCGCGAAGGTCCTCATCCTCGGAGCCGGAGTCGCCGGCCTGCAGGCGATCGCCACCGCCAAGCGGTTGGGTGGAATCGTCACGGGCTTCGATGTCCGCTCGGTGGTCAAGGAGCAGGTCCAGTCTCTCGGTGGCCGCTTCCTCGAGGTTGAGGCCGTGAAGGACGCCGAGGGAGAGGGCGGCTACGCGCGTCCCCTGACCGAGGAGGAGAACGAGAAGCTTCGGTCCGAGCTCGGCGAGGCCGCCAAGCGCCAGGACGTGATCATCACCACCGCGCAGATCCCCGGGCGCCCCGCGCCCCGCCTGATCACCGCGGAGGCCGTGAAGAGCATGGCGCCGGGATCGGTGCTCATCGACCTGGCGGCCGAGACCGGAGGAAACGTCGAGGGTTCGAGGCCGGGAGAAACCGTCGAGGTCGATGGGGTGAAGATCATCGGCCCGGCGAACCTGCCGAGCCAGATGGCCGGCAACGCCTCGGCGCTCTATGCCAAGAACCTGCAGAACCTGGTTGAGCTCCTGATCACCGAGGAGGGCGACCTGAAGGTGGACACCGAGGACGAGATCATCGCCGGCTCGTTGCTCACCAAGGACGGCGAGATCGTCAACGAGAGAGCCAAGGAGGCCGCGAACGCATGAGCCTGATGACCGAGATCACCATCTTCGTCCTGGCCGCATTTGTCGGCTTCGAGGTCATCTCGAAGGTCCCGACCACCCTGCACACGCCGCTGATGTCGCAGACGAACGCGATCCACGGCATCGTCATGCTCGGCGGCCTAATCGTGATCGGCTCGGCCGACGACTCGCTGGAGAAGATCATCGGCGTGATCGCGATCGCCTTCGGCACGATCAACATCGTCGGCGGGTTCCTGGTGACCGACCGGATGCTCGGCATGTTCAGGGGACAGGACCGCAAGAAGAAGGCGGAGCCGGAAGCCGAAACCGTCAAGCCGACGGAGGCCGGTCAGTGATCCCAGCTCCACCCCTGGCGCTGACGGAGAACAGCGACTTCGTCACCGCCTGCTACATCGTCGCCTTCTCCCTCTTCATCCTCGGGATCCGGCAGGGCACGCACCCGCGCACCGCCCGCCGCGGCAACATGATCGCGGCCGGCGGAATGGTGGTCGCGATCGCGATCACGCTCTCCCTCGACGTGATCGGCAACGGGGGGCTGATCCTGCTCGCGATCTTGATCGGGACCGCGGTCGGCGTCTTCGCCTCCTACCGGGTCCAGATGACCGACATGCCGCAGATGGTGGCGCTCTACAACGGCGTCGGTGGCGGAGCCGCTGCGCTGATCTCCTGGTCCGAGTTCCGCCACGTCACCGCGGTCTCCACCAGCATCCCCCTCGACACCTTCGTCCCGATCCTCTTCTCGACCGTGATCGGCTCGGTCTCCTTCTTCGGGTCGAACATCGCGTTCGGCAAGCTGCAGGCGATCATCCCGAGCCGACCGGTGCAGTTCCCGGGCCAGCACATCTTCAACGGGTTGCTCCTGGTGGCGATCCTGGCCGGTTGCATCGTGCTCGGCATCGACCACGACTCGCCGTCGCAGGGCCTCTATATCGGGGTGCTGATCGGGGCGGCGATTCTGGGCAACCTCTTCGTGCTGCCGATCGGCGGTGCCGACATGCCCGTGGTGATCTCGCTGCTCAATGCCTTCACCGGGCTCGCGGCCGCCGCGGCCGGATTCGCACTCGACAACGTCGTCCTGATCGTCGCCGGCACCCTGGTCGGCTCCTCGGGAACGATCTTGACCCTCGAGATGAGCCGGGCGATGAACCGCTCAATAGGCAACCTGCTGTTCTCCGGCTTCGGCGCGGTCAGCGCCGCGGCGGGGGAGAGGGAGGAGAGGCCGGTGCACTCGATCGGCGCGGAGGACGCGGCGATCAAGCTCGGCTATGCGGACTCCGTCGTGTTCGTTCCGGGCTACGGCATGGCCGTCGCCCAGGCGCAGCACGCGGTCAAGGAGCTCGCCAGCGAGCTCCAGAAGCGTGGGGTGGAGGTCAACTTCGCGATTCACCCGGTCGCCGGCCGGATGCCCGGGCACATGAACGTGCTGCTCGCGGAGGCCGACGTTCCCTACGAGCAGCTCAAGGAGATGGACGAGATCAACCCCGAGATGCCCCGCACCGACGTGGCGGTGGTGATCGGCGCCAACGACGTCACGAACCCGGCGGCGAAGGATGACCCCGACTCGCCGATCGCCGGGATGCCGATCATCGAGGTCGATCAGGCCCGTGAGGTGATTGTGATCAAGCGCAGCCTCAGCCCCGGATTCGCCGGCATCGACAACGACCTCTTCTACAAGGACAACACCTCGATGCTGTTCTCGGACGCGAAGGGCGCTGCGTCCGACATCGCCGCGCAGGTCGAAGAACTCTAAGCGGCCACCAGGCCGCTGCACCTCGGAGCGGAGGGCGAAGCCCGAAGCGACTTATGTGGGGCGGCCGCTTGTGGCCGCGACCTGATGGCGAAGCCGGATTAGTCGTCGCTCTTGTCGCGGAACCTCGGCAGGACCAGGCCGATGAGGAACCCGATGCCGCCCGAGATCAACAGGGCCACCACGAGGGGAGCCTGGGTGGAGCCGACGACGAAGTCGATCGTCACCTTCTGGAAGTTGACCGCGATGAAGATGAAGCCGAGGGCGAGCAACACGATCGTGAGCCAGAAGCGTGCTCCGCGACCTTTTTGACGCGTCTCCTCCATCCGGCGCGACCCTAGCACCTGCCTCGGCACCGATCGGTGAGGCTCCCGTCAGGTTCTGACCGTCCCTGGAGGCTGTCGCCGGCCTACCTTGATCCGCGTGTGCCCGGAACAGATCGGGGCAGGGAACGGTCGAGTGGGTGGCGCTGATCGCGCTGGTTTCGCTCGCACTCGGGGGGCTCGCCTGGCTCGTCGGGCTGCGGCTCCCCGGCATGGCGCTCGCCCATGAGATCGGCGAGCGCATCGTCTGCGCGGTCAGGCTGAGCTACGGCTGCCGCAGCGACCCGCAGCTCGCGGCCACCTATGGAGACCTGTCCGACGAGGTGCGCAACGACGCGCCGAGGATCGTCTACGAGCGCGGGATGAGCGCCCTACCGGTGGACTTCCGGGACTGTCGCTCGCCCCGCTGCTCCGACGGGCCGGAGTCGGGGCGCGTCACGCGAACGAACGCCGGGCTGCCGGTCACGCTCTTCACCCACGTGATCGATTGCCGCGACCCGGATCGGGCCGCGGAGCGGGGCTTCGACTGCTCGGGCGATCAAGCCGGGCGTGTCTATATCCAGTACTGGGAGTACTACGGCGACTCGACCACCTCGCGAGCGCTGTACGGGTCAGCCGGTTACCACCGCGACGACTGGGAGGGACTCGAGGTTCGGATCGATCCGGACGGCACGGTCTCCGCCCGCGCCAGCTCCCACAACGGCTACAACGGCGCGGATGCTCCGGCGGTCGACTGGGCCTCGGATGCGGCCGGGAAGGTGCCCGGCGCGACGGCGGTCCGGGACGCCGCGGAATCCCTCGGGCTCCGCGGCGAGCGAGGCTGGACGCTCTCGGAGGGCACCCTCTACGTCTCAGGCGGCAGCCACGCCGGTCATGCGACCGAGGGCTCGCTGAGCCGCGAGCTCGCCGGCCTGCTGGCCACAGAGAGGCAGGCCCTCGGCGCCAGCCGGATTCCCGGGCCACTGGGGCCGCAGGAGGAGCGCCACCGGGAGGAGCTGCTCGCGTACCGCCTGAGAAGCTCGCTGTTCGGCCCGGGATCGAGAATCACGCCGCGCGGCAGTCTCAGGCTGGTTCCGATTGAGGCCATCGCCGGCCGGGATGCCTATTCGTTCTCGATCAGCCCGCCCTGGCGCAAGCGCGTCTACTTCGACCCCGAGTACGACGGGACGGACTGAGCTGTACCGGCGGTCCTGGACCCGAAGCTCTTGACCGGACGTCCGGTCGAAAATTCACCTCGAAGACCCCGATTTTCGGCATAGACATTCGTTGGTATCCGGTGAGAATGCCGCGATGCCTTCTTTCCGCCGCTCTAGGGGGAGCGGTCGCCAGACCCTTGCGCACCTGGGACTGTTGTTGGCTGCCTGTTTCGCGCTCGCCTCTCTGTCCCTGCTCGTTTCCGGAGGCCGGGTCGAGGCGAGTCCCGAGCATTCCCCCTCGCATGGCGACGGAGTACATCCCGGTGGCGGCAACGATCACGTGGACTCCAGCGGCGGCGACCATGGGCCGCAGGGCGACGGGCACCCCCACGGTGGGGGCGGGGACGATGGTCCGCCGCCCGACCACAACCCGCCATCCGACCATCATCCGCCGGACCACCATCCGCCGCCGCCGGACCACCACCCGCCGCCGGACCACGATCCGCCGCCGCCGGACCACCAGCCACCGCCACCGGATCACCAGCCACCGCCGTCGGACACGGGCCCTGCCGAGAGCGGGATCGGGTCCACGACCTCCTCGTTCCCGGCCGCGACTGGAGACGTCGCCGGGGTCTCCACCAGCGGACACGCCGCTCAGCATTCGGGCGGGGTCGCGTCGCCGGGCAGCGTTCTGGTGAAACCTCACAGAAACCCGACTTCAGCGCCGGTCCATCACAAGGCCAAGGCGGTCCCTCCGCAGGCGTCCACGGCGGTTGCGGTGCCGACGGGGAGCTCCGCTCCCAGCGGGAACCCCAGTCGGTCCACCTTCGCTGACCGGCTGCTCTCCCCGACCCAGATCGACCTGTCCGCCAAGAACCTCGGCGAGGGCGGGATGCTCGCCCTGCTGCTCGCGGCATTGCTCTATCTGCCGGTGACGATCTTCAACAAGGCGACCGAGAAGAACCACGCGGCGTTCTCGCGGCTGATGGAGCAAGCCACGCGCCCTGATGGTGTTCCTGTTCGGATGGATTCCCTTCCGGGGACACCCGGCCTTCACTCTCACGCTCGGGGTGATCGCGAGCGCCGTGTTGTTCTCGTTCATCGAACCGGGCTTCCCGACCGAGGACGGAGCCCCGCAGTACCTGATCGGGATGATGCTCGGGTTCGCGCTCGTCTCGGTGGTCTTCTTCGCAACCTGGCGGCTTGTGATTCACCGTCTCGAGCCTGGAAGCAAGGGGGAGTGGAAGCTCTATCCGCCGTTCATCTTCCTGGCCGCCTTCCTGGTCGTGATGGCTCGTCTCGCCCACTTCATTCCCGGAGTCGTCCTCGGCACCGTGGCCGAATACGAGCCGGCGAAGCCGCTCAGCACCAGGACCGCGGGCATCCGGGTTGCGGTCACCTACGGCGTGCTGATGGTCCTCGGGCTGGCCGCCTGGTTCGCCTGGATTCCCGTTGAGCAAGCCGCCTCCAAGGAGGGCGCCAGCAACCTGACGCTGATTCTCGACTCGGGTCTCGCGATCACCTTCGTATCGGCCCTCGAGTCGGTGGCGTTCGGGCTGCTGCCGATGAAGTTCCTCGACGGCAACGACCTGTTCAGCTGGCACAAGGGACTCTGGGCCACGCTGTGGGGAGCAGCGATGGTCTGGTTCTCGATCGTGATCCTCCACCCGGCGCTCAGCACCTACAGCCAGGAGAGTGGGCATCACGCGTTCTGGTTCGTGCTTCTCTTCTCCACTCTCATGCTGATCGCGCTGACGACCTGGGCGTACTTCCGGATTCGGGACGCCCGCCTCGCACGCGCCGCGGACAGCGGCTCCTCCGCCTAGTGTCGGCAAATCAGGGTTTTTCCCTGTTGCAACGTGCCCAGCGTTCAAGAGAATGCCGGGATGCTCATCGGCCGTGAGCCGGGGGGTCGCGCTCGCGGCCGCACGCTTCTCTTCCTGACGATCTTCTGTTCGCTGGTGCTGCTCAGCACTGCGAGCGCCGCCGACGAGTCCGACGGCACGGACCAGGGCACCACCTCGACGACGCAGGCCCCTGCCGCGGATCCCCCCGCCGCCCCGCAGGCCACGCCGGTCACCCAGACCGAGATCCAGCCGAACCCGCCGCCCACCCCGTCGGACAACTTCGGCGCCTCCACTGCCCTCTCCGGCAACACGGGCGTCATCGGCTCACCCGGCGCCAATGACGGCGCCGGCAACATCACGATCTTCCACATCGGCGATGACGGGACCGCCACTCAGCAGGGTTCCCTTTCGCCCCCGTCCGCCGACCAGCAGGGTTACGGCAGCTCGCTTTCCACGGACGGCGACACGCTCGCGGTGGGCGCTCCCGGCAATCCGGACTCCGAGGCGGTCGACCTCTATGACCTGGCCACCGCCGCGCTGCTCGCCCAGCTCAGCGCCGAGGACAGGGTGGGCCCGGATAGCGGCTTCGGCAGCGCGGTCGCGGTCTCGGGCGATTGGCTCGCCGTCGGCGCTCCGCAAGCGGTCGAGTGCGGCGAGGAATGCGGGGACTACTCCCCCGATGGAGCGGTGCTGATTTATCACCGGGAGAATGGCGTCTGGGTTCCCTGTCCGTTTCAGGTACTGCACGGCCCCTCCTCTTCCGCCTTCGGCTCGAGCCTCGCTATGGACGGCCTCACCCTGGTGGTGGGAGCCCCGGACGAGACCGTGTATTCCGACAGTGATCCCTACGGCCTCACCGCCGGCGCGGCCCATGTCTACTCCCTCGTCCAGGGTGAGGGAGGCAACTCCTATTGGGCGGAGGTCGGCGATCCGCTGACCGACCCCAATCCGGTCTACGGCGGCGGTTTCGGAAGCGCGGTGGGGGTGGACGGCAGCACCATCGCCGTCGGGGCACCGAACCCGAGCGCGGACGGCGATCCCGGCCGGGTTGTGGTCTTCACCGATCCATACGGAGAGAGCGGCGTGGCGCCGCAGACCATCAGTGGGCCGTCCGACGGCTACCTGTTCGGCCACTCGCTGAGCCTGGACCAGGGCAATCTCGCGATCGGCTATCTCCAGTCCGACTTCTCGGGCGCCGTCGACATCTACAGCCAGGGGCCGTCCGCGGGCTCCGCGGGCGCGGCTTCGGTGAGCCCGTCCGCCACCGGCGATCCGTTCACCTACCAGAGCACACAGCACGGCACCGGCCCGAACGACAGCTACGGGCAGAGCCTCTCCCTCTCGGGATCCCATCTGCTGGTCGGTGGCGGCGGCCACGTCTATCTGGTGGGCAGCCAGTCGGGTGGCGGCTCCGGCGGGTCGGAGGGCGCGACCGGTGGCGGAGCCGGTCTCCCGGGCGGGAAGCTCGGCGCTCAGCCCGTCGGCTCCAGCGCGCAGCGAACGGCAGAGGGCGAGAGCGTGGCGACCGCGGCGGCTGTCCAGCCGACTGCCACCGTGCAGGTGAAGCCGCACATCTCGCAGACGCCGCCGCCCGAGCCCAAGCACGCCGAGAAACCGGCCGCCACCGAGACGGAGCAAGGGGGAGAGGGCGCTGCGACCGACCGGTCGACCTTCGCGCAGCGGATCCTCTCGCCGGCACAGCTCGATCTCTCCTTCACCAACCTCGCCGAGGGTGGACTGCTCGCCTTCCTGCTGGCCGCCCTGCTCTACCTGCCGGTGACGATCTTCAACAAGGCGACCGAGAAGAACCACGAGACCATCACGGGCTGGCTCGCCGGCCCGCGCCGCAGGCTGGAGAGCGCCATGGAGCGTTTTCCTCTCGCACGGCACCCGCTGGCCCTGCTCATATCGACCGGGGTCGTCAGCGGGGCCTTGTTCTCATTCGTGGAGCCCGGCTTTCCGGGCCGCGCCGGGTCGCTCGAATACCTGACGGGGATGATCATCGGGTTCGTCGTGGTGGCGGTGGTCTTCTTCGGCATGTGGCGGGAGGTCGTTCACCGCCTCGAGCCGCAGTCGGAGGGGCGCTGGCGGCTCTACCCGCCCTACATCCTGCTGGCGCTGATGCTCATCGTCCTGGCGCGCCTCGCCCACTTCCTGCCCGGCGTCGTCCTCGGGACCCTGGCGGAATACGAGCCGGGCAAGCGGCTCAGCCGCCGTACCGCCGGGCTCCGTGTCCTGGTGACCTACTCGGTGCTCCTCGTCCTCGGCTTCGCCGCCTGGTTCGCATGGATCCCCGTCGAGCATTCCGCCACTCAGCCCGGTGCCAGCTCGCTCACCCTGATCGCGGACGCCGCGCTCTCGGTCATCTTCGTCACCGGCCTCGAATCCGTGGTCTTCGGCCTGCTGCCGCTCACCTTCCTGGACGGCCACGATCTGTTCGCCTGGCGGAAGGGTTTCTGGCTCGCGCTCTGGGGCATCGGCCTCTACTGGTTCTCGGTGGTGATCCTCCACCCGGCCCTGAGCACCTACAACGAGGAGAGCAGCGCCGGCGCGTTCTGGTTCGGCCTGCTCTTCGGTTCGCTGATGATCGTCGCCCTGTCGACCTGGACGTACTTCGCACTGCGCGAGCGCCGGTTGCGCCGGCTCAAGCCCAGCTAGCGCGGGGCCGACCGGTCAGCGGGGCGGCATGCGGAGGGCGCCGTCCAGGCGGATGGCCTCCCCGTTCAGCATCGTGTTGCTGACGACCTCGCAGGCCAGCTGCCCGTACTCCTCCGGACGGCCGAGGCGCGACGGGAACGGGATCCCGGCGCCGAGCGCCTGACGCTGCTCCTCGGGGAGGGCCGCCAAAAGCGGTGTGTCGAACAGGCCCGGGGCGATGGTGTTGACGCGGATCCCGCGTCCGGCCATGTCCCGGGCAGCGGGCAGGGTCAGCCCCACGACGCCGCCCTTGGAAGCCGCATAGGCGACCTGCCCGATCTGGCCATCCCATGCGGCGATCGACGCGGTGTTGATGCAGGCGCCACGCTCGCCCTCCTCGTCGGGCTCGTTCTCGGACATCGCGGCGCAGGCAAGCCGCAGCACGTTGAAGGTCCCGATCAGGTTGACCTTGATCACGTTGTGGAAGATCTCGAGGTCGTGGGGCCCCTGCTTGGAGGCCGTTCGCTGGGCCCAGCCGATGCCGGCGCAGCAGACCGAGATCCGAAGCCCGCCCGGAGCATCCGCCGCGGCATCGACCGCCGCCTGGACCGGCTCGGGCTCCATCACGTTCACCTCGACGAAGGCGGCGTTCTCGCCGAGCTCCGAGGCGAGCGCCTCGCCCTTCTCGGCGTTCAGATCGGCGATCACGACCGAGGCGCCGCGCTCGTGCAGCGCACGGACGGTGGCGGCCCCGAGGCCTGATGCCCCGCCGGCGACCAGCGCGCTTGCTCCCTCGATCTTCATCGCGCGCGGCAGCTTATTGACTGGATCTTGGCCGGGGCTGCAGGCTCAGGCCTCGATGTTGGCCATCACCGGTGCGGAGACCATTCCTCCGGGGATTGCGATCACCGTGAGAAGGGCCGACACGTGGCCGGCGCCGTGGGTACCGACGTGGACGACGATCGCGCAGCTGCCGGCCGCGGGAAGCGGGACGGTGCAGCCGTTGGCGGCGATGGAGAAGTCAGCGCCGGTCTGGGTGACGCCCGAAACGGGAACGCCACTCGGGGAACCACCGACGTTCGTGACGGTGAAGGTCCGGTCCTCTCCCCCGATGTGCGGGACTCCGAAGTCCTGGCTCGCCGGTGAGATCGCGATCGTCGCGTGGGTGGCGGTCCGTCGCCTGCAGCGGTGCTTCTTGCCGTGATGCTTGCGCTTGCACTTCTTGGCTGCTCTTTCCCCCGGATGGCCCGAGGAAGCCTGCGCGGAGAGTGCGGACGCGCCGACGGCGAGGAACGCCACCAGCACGCCCACACTGATCCCGCGGATGCGATTCCCCCTGATTTCCATGCGACTCCCCCGTATACGGGGGCGGGCCTAGAAGAGATTCACGATCAGCGGCACGGATGCCGTGCCCCCGGGATTCGCGCTGACGCTGAGCTGGGCCCATCCGGTGGCACCGTCGTTGTGGACGGACTGGACGGTCAGCGCGCAGCTTGTTCCCGATGCGAGGGGGGATGTGCAGGTCGATGCGTTGATCTGGAAGTAGCGCGCTCCCGACCCACTGATCGAGGCTGCGGGAACCCCGCTCGCGCGGCGGCCGAGATTGCCGATCGCGAAGTCGGTGGGCGGGCTGTCGATCGAGCCGATGGTCCCGAAGTCATGGAAGGGAGGGGAGATGGCGATCCTGGCCCGGGGCCGGCAGCTCCGCTTTCCGTGCGCGCCGTGCTTCTTCTTGCACTTCCGCCCGTGAGAGGTCGCCGCCGCCGCGGCGGCCGGAACCGGCGGCGCGACGATCGCGCCCGCGAGCAGCGCGATGAGCATCGCCAGACCGATTCGCCCTCTCCCACCCATGGCGGCGACTGTAGACCTCACCAGCCGAGGGGGTTGCCTCGGTAGTCTTGACCGATCGCGGAGGTCGCCGCACCCACGGAGGGTGGTCCTCGTCCCGCTTCCGACCGCAAGGCCGAGCTGGCCGGGCGATTGGACGAGGCGCGCCGTCACACCCTGAAGCTGATCGAGCCGCTCACACACGAGCAGCTGAACCGCGTCTACGACCCGATCCTCAGTCCGCTGATCTGGGACCTCGGGCACATCGGCAACTTCGAGGAGCTCTGGCTCGTCCAGCGGATCGGCGGCCGCGAGCCGCTGCGCGGCGATCTCGGCGAGCTCTACGACGCGATCGAGCAGCCGCGCAAGATCCGCGGCGAGCTGCCGATCCTGAACGCGGACGAGGTCCGCCCCTACATGGACGGGGTCCGCGAGCGCACCCTCGAGGTGCTCGTGGAGATCGAGCTCGATCCCGAGGACCCTCTGCTGGCCGACGGCTTCGTCTACGAGATGCTGCTCGCGCACGAGTACCAGCACAACGAGACGATGCTGCAGCTCCTCCAGATGGTCGAGTCGTACGAGCCGGTGGAGGTCGACGGCGCGCCCGGCGCCGAGGCGGTCACCGACGGCCCGGAGATGGTCCGGGTGGAGGGTGGGGCTATCGAGATCGGCGCCGGGCCGGAGGGCTTCGCCTATGACAACGAACGCCCGCGGCATACGGTGGAGGTCGCGCACTTCCTGATCGACCGGTCTCCCGTGACCAACGAGGCCTACGTCTCCTTCATGGAGGAGACCGGCGCCGAACCCCCGATGTACTGGGAGCGCGACGGTGAGGGCGGCTGGGTCCGCACCGCGATGGGGCGCACCGAGCCGGTCGACCCCCGCCTGCCGGTGATCCACGTCTCCGGGCAGGAGGCGGATGCCTTCGCGCGCTGGGCCGGCAAGCGGCTGCCCAGCGAGCCGGAGTGGGAGGCCGCAGCCGCCGGCGCGAGCCGCGAGCGGGCGAACCTCGACGAGCTCTCCTTCGGCTGTGCTCCCGCCGGCGCGTACACCGACGGATGCGCGGACTGCGGGGCCGTGCAGATGCTCGGCGACGTCTGGGAGTGGACGAGCTCCGACTTCACGGCCTACCCCGGCTTCGAGGCGTTCCCGTACCCCGAGTACTCAGAGGTCTTCTTCGGCGATACCTACAAGGTTCTCCGTGGCGGCGCCTGGGCGTCGCGGCGCGACGTGATCCGCACCAGCTTCCGGAACTGGGACCTGCCGAACCGCCGACAGATCTTCTCCGGCATCCGTTGCGCTCGTAACGACTGATCCGAACCCGAGACGACCACGCAAGAGACCGCATACCCCGAGCCGCCATCAACCCCGCCGACACAACCGACCGGATCACCGTCGAGGTCAACCTGCCCCCGGGCGGGCCGCTCTCGGGCATGGCCGCCGACGTCCGCGCTGGTCTGACGAGCCCGTTCAAGGAGCTCTCGCCCCGATACTTCTACGACGAGCGCGGCTCGGAGCTCTTCGAGCAGATCACCGAGCTCGAGGAGTACTACCCGACGCGCTGTGAGCACGAGATCCTCCAGACCCGCTCCGCCGACATCTGCGAGGCGGCCAATCGTCCCGCCAGCCTGATCGAGCTCGGCTCCGGGTCGGCGCGGAAGACCCGCGTCCTCCTCGACGCGATGAGGAACGTCAGCTGCCTCGAGACCTACTGCCCGGTCGACATCTCCGAGGAGATCACCCGCGACACGGCGGAGCGGATCGCCGGCGAGTACGAAGCGATCAACGTTCGCGGCCTGGTCTGCGACTTCGAATTCGATCTCGAGCGCGTCCCAGTCGGCGGCCCGCGCGTGATCGCACTCTTGGGCGGGACCATCGGCAACTTCGCCCCCCATCAACGGGCGGGCTTCCTGCGCCGGATCGCCAACCTGCTGGACCCAGATGACCGTTTCCTGCTCGGCACCGACCTGGTCAAGGATCCTGCCGTCCTCGAAGCTGCCTACAACGACTCGAAGGGCGTCACCGCCGAGTTCAACAAGAACGTCCTCTCCGTCCTCAACCGCGAGCTCGAGGCCGACTTCGACATGGGCTCCTTCGAGCACGTCGCCCGCTGGGACCCCGAGAACCTCTGGATCGACATCCGGCTGCGATCCACCGCCAACCAGGTCGTCAACGTGTCGGCGCTCGACATGCTCGTCCCCTTCGGAGCCGGCGAGGAGATGCGCACCGAGATCTCGACGAAGTTCCTGCGCCCCGGCCTCGAGGGGATCTACGCCGAGGCCGGCCTCGAGCTGACGGACTGGTGGACGGACCGCGAGGGTCTCTACGCGCTCTCGCTCGCACGAGTCGCCTCCGTGTAACACCCCTAGCCGTGACCCGTGGGCGAGGCGGATCCCTGTCGCCCGACGGCGTCTTACGTTCAATGAGTGAGAGTTCAACGCGGAAGCGCCCGCTTGCTCGCGATCTCCCTGGCCGGAATCGCGCTCCTTACGGCCGCCTCCTCCGCTTCTGCCACGACCTACAAGCCCACCCGAACGGATGACCCGGTGCCCAACGGGTGCAGGCTGAGGGACTGCTCGCTGCGTGAGGCTGTGATCGCGGCCAACGCCGGCGGTACCGCGGGGTCATCGTCGATTCTTCTGCGCCCTGGTAGGCGCTACAAGCTCACCCAGCGTGGCCCGAGCGAGGATGCCGCTCTCACGGGCGACCTCGATGTGACGGCCCCGCTCCTGGTGGGGACGAAGGGGCTGATCGGGACCAGGAGGCGCCATCGGGGCACGAAGCTGGCGGTCATCGATGGCAACGGCATCGATCGCGTCTTCGACATCCACGCCACAACCCTGAGGTTGGTCTGGACAGTGGTCAGAGGCGGCCATGCCCGCCGGACGGCCGGTGACGACGGGAACGGCGGGGCGATCCGAGGCGGCGTGCTCAAGATCCACAGCAAGAGCCGCCTGGTCGGCAACGTCGCGGACGGCAACGGCGGGGCCTTCGCCACCACGCTTTCCGAGCCGATCTTCAACGGCGGGATGAGCACCGTGCTGCTGAAGGGGAACCATGCCGCCGGGAACGGAGGGGCAATGTACGTGGAAAGCGCTCCGAGAAAGTTCCTGCCGATGGACAAGCTCAGGATCACCCACAACACCGCCGGCGCCTCCGGAGGCGCGCTCTTCGGCTCAGGTTTCGCGATCCGCTATTCGACTATCGCCGACAACCGATCCGGCGAGAACGGGGGTGGGATTGCGCTCAGTGGCACCGGATCGAGCGGCTTCGACTGGTCGACGGTTTCCGGGAACCGTGCTGCTCATTCCGGCGGTGGCATCTACACGACCGCTGCCGGCGGCGGCCCGGTTGCCGCGGACAGGGGGCTGTTTGCGGCCAATTCGACGATCGCCAACAATCGCGCGGGCGCCTACGGCGGCGGGATCGCCGCGCCGGGAGGGCAGTCGACCACCGACCTCGACAGCGTCACCCTGGCCCGCAATGGAGTGGCGTCGGGCCGATTGGGCGGAGGCCTGTATCTGGGCGACGGAGACACGGTCAGTGTCCGGAACACGATCCTGGCGCTCAACCTCGCCGGCAGCAACACCTCCGATTGCTTCGCTGCTTCGGGCGGCAGCCTCGGTTCGATGGGCCACAACCTCGTGGGCAACCCAGGCGGCTGTCTTGGCTTCGGCGCCGCCGGGGATCTGTTTGGCGGCCGCCTGGGGCTGGGCAAGCTCGCCGACAACGGCGGCGCCAAGCACTGGACCTACGGCCGTCCTCTGAAGACGATTGCGCTCCTACGCGGCTCGAGGGCGATCGGCAATGCATCCCAGGTCAGCTTCGACGAACGCGGCGTCGCTCGGGATAACCGCCCCGACATCGGGGCCTATGAGCGGGTCACGAAGCGCTACAGGTTTGTCAACTCAATGCACGGGGTCCGCTGCACGAGGACCGACCCGGTCTGTGCGAAGAGGTAGCGCTAACGCACGAACTGCCCGTGGAAGCCGTACGGGATGTGGTGTGGAGTTTCCGCCCGTGCGAGCTCGCTCAGGTCCTTGGCGTCGAGGACCAGCATGAACGAGCCGCCCGACCGGGCGTCGAAGACCACCGAGAGCAGGACGCCGGCGTCCTCGTCGGCCGAGTCCGGCTCGGCCACGAACACGGGCTCGCCGGGGCTGCAGCCGTCCTCGCTCCATTCGATCGTCTCGCGGGTCTCGGTATCGACCTTGACGATTCGGTCGAGCCATCCCGACTTCGCGTCGATGCCCCACGCGTAGCGGTAGGGGCGCTCGTTGTGGCGGCCGTAGTTGATCCGCGGCAGCTCGAGGCCCTCGGCGAGCTGCTCGCTGGACACCTTGCCCGAGGCGACGTTGATCGTGAAGCGGCGCATGTCGCCGCGGTCGGCGGGCTTGCCCTCTCGCAGGCGGTCGAGATAGAGGTCCTCGACGATCTGGGCGGTCTCATAGGTGCAGGCGTCCACCACGACGGAGCCGTTCTCCTCGTACGCATTGACGTGGTGGAAGCAGAAGCAGGCGTCGGTCTCGAACGGGCCGGTCGCCTCGCCGGTGTTCCGGTCGATCAGCGTGAACCTGGTTCCGAGCTCGGGCTTCCAGCGGTAGTTCTCGATGTAGGGGCGGCCGGAGAGGGGGATGCTGATCGGGTTCACGACCAGCGGGAACTCGGCGAGGACGAGCCAGCGCTCGGTCAGGCCGAAGGAGTGCATGTAGGCCGGCTCCTTGACGGGGAGCTCGCCGATCACGCGAGGCTTCCTCTCGCCGGGCGCCACGCTGAAGAAGCGGTAGCGGTTGCGGGGCCCGATCTTGGCCGTGTAGTTGAGCATCCCGCCGCTGGCGCGGTCGAGGTGCGGATGGGCGGTCGTCAGCATGCCGGGCGGCTTGTAGGCGACGCCGGCCGTTTCCAGGGTCTCGCCGTCGAATTCCACCGGAATCGGCGTCTCGGTCATCGAGATGTAGCGCTCGCCCAGCTTGACCAGGTTGACGTTGGCGTTGTCGGTGAGCTTCGGGGAGAACATTGCGAAGACCCGGGCGAAGAGCGAGCGGCAGGGGTCGGTCGCGAACTCGGAGTAGACGATCTCGCCCTTCTCCTGCGCGGCGCGGTAGGCCTTCGTCTGGAGAAAGCGGTTCGCATAGGAGACCTCTCCGTCCGCGATGCCAAAGCGGTGGAGCATCGCAAAGCCGTCGAACCAGTGGTTCATGGTCCGTTCGCCGACCTCCCATTTCGCCGGCCCGGTCCTCACCAGCGACCCCTGGAGCCAGTCGGGGAGCTGCCCCTCCAGCGGCAGCCTGTCGACGCGGGTCTCGCTCTCCAGAGAATCGAAGCCGCGGGTGAGGTCAGCAGCGGCGGTCTGGGCGGTGGCGTCAGCGACCTGGCTCATGTCTCCTCCTACATAGTTCAATCCGAACGATGCGCACTGTACCGTATCCTGCAGCGAAATGGCAGTGACACGCCTCACACCCACCTCATATGTGGTGCTCGGGCTGATCGAGCAGATGGAGCCCGCATCCCCGTACGACCTCAAGCTGGCGGTCGCCGCCGGCGTCGGCCAGTTCTGGTCGCTGCCCCACACCCAGCTCTACTCCGAGTGTGGGCGGCTCGCGGAGGGTGGCCTGCTTGCCGAGAAGCGCGAGGAGTCGGGCAGGCGCCGCCGCATCTACCGGCTCACGAAGGACGGCTCAGATGCCCTCGAGCGCTGGCGGGCGGAGCCGACCGGCGAGCTCTACGAGCTGAGAGACGCCGGTCTGCTGAAGCTGTTCTTCGGCGCCAACCCGAAGACGCTGGCCCCGCAGCAGCTCGCGGCGCACGAGGCGAGGCTGCGGGAGTACGAGGCCCTGCTGGAGGAGTGCCGGGCGATGAAGGCCCCCGCAGGAGCGATGCATGCGCTCGAGGCCGGCATCGGCCACGAGCGCGAGTACGTCCGCTTCTGGTCGAAGCTAGGGGGCTAGCCCGTCGATCAGTTCGCCGAGGCGATCGGGAGTCGTGATCGGAGTGATCACCGGCAGGGTGATCCCACCCTCGACGAAGGAGCCGAGGCGCTCCTTCATCTGCTCGGGCTCGCCGAAGATGAACATTTCCTCGATCAGGTCCCAGGGCGCCTCCTCGGCCGCCTTCTGGCGGTCCTTCGCGGCCCAGGCCTCGACCATCGGGTCGATCTTCTCCCCGTAGCCGAGCCAGCGGTAGAAATTCTCGTAGACGGGCACCGTTATGTAGGAGGAGAACATGAAGCGAGCCAGGGGCTCCACCTGCTCGCGCTCGCCGGGGATGCAGAAGAAGCGGCAGAGCAGCTCGAAACCCTCCGGCGCTCCCTCCAGCTGCTCTGCGACCTTGGGCAGGCCCGCAAGCGGCAGAAAGTTCGTGAAGGCGCCGTCCGCCTTCTCGACGGCGAGACGGAGCATCTTGCCGCGCAGGGCGGCGAGGATGATCGGCACGCGCAGCTCGGGCGCCCGTTCGAGCCTGAAGCCGCCGTCGGCCCGCTCGCCCCCCAGGGCGGTCCGTAGGAAGTCGATGGTCTCGGACATCTTCGACAGCGGCTTCTCGAACGGCATCCCGTTCCAGCCTTCGATGATCCGATCCGATGAGGCGCCGATACCGAGGGCGAAGCGGCCCCGCGAGGCATCCGCCAGGGCGGCGGCCTCCTGGGCCAGCAGCGCGCGGCCGCGCTGCATGACCCCGACTACGCCGGTCCCGAGGCGCACCTGGTCGGTCCACGCCGACGCCAGCGAGAGCGGGCTGAAGCCGTCGGGGCCGTTGGTCTCGCCCGACCAGAGGTCCGTATAGCCGGCCGCCTCGGCCCGCCTGAAGTGCTCCTCGTTCTCCGGCAGGCTGATTCCGGTGAGCGGAACGGTCAGTCCCCAGCGCTGAGCCATAACCGCGACCCTATACAGGGAAGTCGGATAGGGTCGCCGCGATGGACACCTCCAAACTCGACCGCTCGGAGATCCTCGGGATGGTCGCCGCAGGGGTCCTGGTGATCAGTCTGTTCCTCGAGTGGTATTCGCTCTCCACCGACCCGAGCGTGGTGCAACGTGGCACCGACTCGGCGAACTGGGCCTGCGGCGTCGGCAACACGAGCTGCAGCGGCTGGAGCACGTTCCCCGTGGTCAGCGTGCTGCTCCTCCTGGCGGCTTCCGCCCCATTCATCCTCGCCTGGATCGTGGTCCGAGGGCACGCCCTCTCCTGGCCGCGCGGGGAGCTGACCGCGATCGTCGGCCTCGCCGCCTTTGTCCTGATCGCCTACAACGGGCTCGTCGACAAGCCTCAGGAGGGGCTCGAGATGAGCCTCGCCTTCGGCTACTGGCTCGCGCTGCTGGCCTCAATCGGCATCTTCATATCCGGCGGCTTCCGGGCTGTGGAGAGCGGTGGTGGCGCGCGGCGCAAGCCTCCGGCGACCTTCTAGCCGGCTTACTTCCCTCTAGCCTCTGACCCGTGGCCGAAGCCGACGAACGCGTCATCTCTCAGGACGTCCGGGATCCCTCGCACCCGGACCGCAACCTGGCCCTCGAGCTCGTCCGAGTCACCGAGGCGGGCGCCCTCGCCGCGGGCCGCTGGGTGGGGCTGGGCGAGAAGGAGAGCGCCGACGGAGCCGCGGTTGACGCGATGCGCCTGATGCTCGACACCGTGCCGATGGATGGCGTGGTGGTGATCGGCGAGGGCGAGAAGGACGAGGCGCCCATGCTCTACAACGGCGAGCAGATCGGCGACGGCAGCCCGCCGGTGGTCGACATCGCGGTGGACCCCCTGGAGGGAACGACGCTCACCGCGCGCGGCATGCCCTCGGCTCTCGCGGTTATCGCTCTCTCGGAGCGGGGCACGATGTTCGACCCCGGCCCGTGCGTCTATATGGAGAAGATCGCCGCCGGCCCGCGATCCGCCGATCTGATCAGCCTCGAGGACCCGCTCGAGGACGTGGTCCGGAAGATCGCGGAGCGGAAGGGCGGCGAGACCAGCGACGTCACCGTGATCATGCTCGACCGCCCGCGTCACGAGGAGGCGGTCGCGACTCTGCGGGAGGTCGGCGCCAGCATCCGCTTCATCTCCGACGGCGACGTCGCCGCCTCGCTGTTCGCGGTGATGCCGAACACCGGCATCGATCTGCTCTGGGGGGTGGGGGGCACGCCCGAGGGCGTGCTCTCGGCCTCGGCCATCAAGTGCATGGGCGGCCGCATTCTGGGCCGGCTCTGGCCCCGGGACGACGACGAGCGCAAGGCCGCCGAGGACGCCGGCTATGACCTCAGCCGGGTGCTCGACACCGACGATCTGGTCTCCGGCGACGATGTCTTCTTCGCCGCCACCGGAGTCACCGACGGCGATCTGCTCGACGGCGTCCGCTATCTGGACGACGGACATGCCACGACCGAGTCGCTTGTCATGCGCTCCCGCTCCGGCACCATCCGGCGGGTCCAGGCGACTCATAACCGCCCGAAGCTGCGGGAGGTTGTGGGCGAGCGCTACGGGTAGTTACCCCTCCAGCGGAAGAGCGCCCGTGTCGTCCGACTCGTGGCGCAGCGAGTTGACCACCGCGCCGGCCAGCATCGCCAGGCTGACCGCGTAGAACCAGACCAGGGCGATCAGGATGAAGCCGATCGTCCCGCCGATGCGGTGCAGGTCGGAGACGTTGGTCAGGTAGAGCGGGAAGATGTAGTTGCCGGCCGAGGTGACCAGGGCGAAGAAGAGGGCGCCCGGCCAGACGGAGCGCCAGGGCATATGGCCCTTGGGCACCGCCCAGTAGATCGCACACGCGATCGTGAAGGTCAGGACCAGTCCGCCGATCACGACGATCGCTGTCCGGACCGAGCCCCACTGGTCGAGGCCGAACGGCAGGCTGTTGGCGCTCGTCAGCACCGCGCTCTCGACCGTCGGCACGGTCACGCTGGCTGCCAGCAGAAGGAGGAGCGCAAGCAACATGACCAGCGACCAGCGCTTCTGCTGCACCCAGCCGCGGCACTCGACGTGGTAGATCCGGCAGAAGGCGGTGTCCATCGCGCCCCAGAACGAGGCCCCGATCCAGATCCCGCCCACCGCGGCGGCGATCCCGATCGTCGTCGAGCTGGCGCGGACGCGGTCGATCGCGTCCTGGAGCGTGCCCTGTTCAGTGTTGGGGAAGAGCCGCTGGATGTCGGTGATCACGCTGTGCTCGATGTCGTTGCTGTTCACCACCTGGCCGAAGATGAAGAGCACGAGCAGTGCGAAGGGGAAGACCGCGAGCATCAGGTTGTAGGCGACCATGCCCGAGAGGCCGGTGATGTTCTCCTTGTAGGCGCGGTTCCAGAAGGCGAGCAGCCAGCGGTGGCGCCAGAAGTGCCAGGTCGGGTACTTGGGCTCGGGTCGTCGTCCGACTGGCCAGGTGCTCATGCGTAACGAACGTCCAAACAGGGGTAAGTCGAAGGGCGCCCGGAACTTTCGCGGGCGCTCGTTGTTCTTCGCGTGGCAGACGCGTTGTCACGCCTGGGTTGTGCTTTGACTTCAAAAAATGAAGTGGCTACCATGGTCACGGACGTTTGAGGACTCGCGAGATCTAGGCGTGAAGAATCATCGAAAGCGCGGACGCGGCCAGGCTGCTCCGCGTTTTTGTGGCCTTTGAGGGGGATTTGAGTAAAGGTTTTTCGTCAGCGGCCGACATGAATAGGGCCCGCCAGAATTAGGTAAAAGGCCGGGCGGCCAGGAAAATGAAAGACAGCCAGGAAGGAAGAGCGTAGGCGAATGCTCGTAGCCGAGATCCAAGAACTTGAAGAAGTAAAGACGCTGGTCACCCGTGGCCAGCAGCTGGGCGTCCTCACCTTTGGCGACGTCGCCACTGCTGTGTCCGAGGTAGAGCTCGACGAGTCCGATGTCGAGGACCTGTACGGGCACCTCGAGAAGGTTGGCATCGAGCTGGTCGAGGACCTCGACCCGGCTCAGAAGGCCGCCGCCGAGAACGAGCGTTCCGATGGCAAGCGGGGAGGGCGCAAGAAGAAGGCGCTCGACCTGAAGCCCGACATGACCACCGATTCCCTGCAGCTCTTCCTCAAGGACATCGGGAAGGTCCGGCTGCTGACGGCGGCCGAGGAGGTCGAGCTCGCGAAGCGCATCGAGCGCGGCGACCTCGACGCCAAGCAGAAGATGGTCGAGTCGAACCTCCGTCTGGTCGTTTCGATCGCCAAGAACTACCGCAACCAGGGCCTGCCCTTCCTCGATCTGATCCAGGAGGGCACGCTTGGCCTGGTCCGCGCGGCGGAGAAGTTCGACTACCGCAAGGGCTTCAAGTTCTCGACCTACGCGACCTGGTGGATCCGCCAGGCGATCGCTCGCGCGCTCGCCGACAAGGCGCGGACCATCCGCATCCCGGTCCACGTCGTCGAGAAGCTCAACAAGATCGGCCGCGCGGAGCGCAAGCTCGTCACCGAGCTGGGCCGCGAGCCGACCCCGGAGGAGATCGCCGAAGTCACCGGCATCGAGCCCGAGGAGGTCGACTCGATCAAGCGCTCGGCGCAGGCGCCGGTCTCCCTCGAGAAGCCGGTCGGCGACGAGGAGGAGTCGGAGTTCGGTCAGTTCATCGCCGATGAGCGCGCCGAGTCTCCCTTCGAGCGCGCCGCCGAGCTGCTCACCAAGGAGGCGCTGAAGGAGGCCCTTGAGAACCTCTCCTACCGCGAGCGTCGCGTGCTCGAGCTCCGTTACGGGCTCGGCGGCGAGCACCCGCGGACCCTGGATGAGGTCGGCCGCACCTTCAACGTCACCCGGGAGCGGATCCGGCAGATCGAGAATCAGTCGCTGAAGAAGCTGCAGTCACTCGCGGAGGCACAGAAGCTCCGCGAGGTTGCCTAGCGGCCACCAGGCCGCTGCACTTCGGAGCCAGGGCGAAGCCCGTAGCGACTTGTGTGGGGCGGCCGCTTGTGGCCGCGATCTGATGGCGAACCCGTCTACGGCGTGCGCCGGGTGAGTAGCCCGCGCAGGTCCGCGAGCATGGGCTCGGGTTCTTCGATGACGTCTGACCACGTGTAGCGGCGGAACTCGTCGCCGCGAGACCGGGCTTCACGCTCCCTCTGGCGATCACGCTCCCAGGCGTGGCGGGTGCCGTGGTATTGGTAGCCGTCGAGTTCGACCGTGAGGCGGTGGGCCGGCCAACGGCAGTCGACGTAGGCGCTGCCGGCGAGCTGATTCATCTCGGGAAGGGGGAGGCGGGCTGGGCGGACTGCGGCGAGGAAGGAGGACTCCAGGCGGCTGAGGGCCACCGGTTCGTCGCCGTGGATGACCCGCCGGAGCTCGCGGGCGCCGGGCCAGTTGTGGCGGCGGGCGAGGAGTCGGTTGACAGCCGAGGGCTCGACCCGGTGCTTCACGAGCGCCTCGTGAAAGGCGCGGGCGAGGTCAGGGGGATCGAGGACTGCGGCGAGGTCAACGAGGGTGCGCGGGACGGCGGTGACCGGAATGCCGCGCCAGACGGTTGCATCTCGTCGGTCGATTGACCGGCACCGGGTGACGGTGACTCCAGTGGGACGTCGGTGGTGGGTCGTCAGAACCTCGGGCAATGAAGGCGGGCGCTTCAGGAGGTGGAGGAGGTGCGCCGCCGCGCGGCTCGCGAGGAGCGCGTGGGGTCCGCAGGCCTTGACCGCTGCCAGGTAGCGGGCCTCGAGGCTCGGCGCGGCGTGACCCACGCGGAAAACACCGCGATGAACGGGGATCAGTCCGCCGTGTGCCAGCCGGGTCCGGATTTCCTCCGGTGTGACGCCCGCTCGCAACAGCTCGACGCGGGTCACAACGCCATGTGACCTCCCGGCGAGCTCGGCCAATTTCGCCTCGACTGTGCGGATCTGCTGTTCCACTGGAACAGCTAATCCGCACGGACCCCCGATTCGCCCCCTCGAGTACTCCTTTCATTGCCGGTTTTCCGTCTCTGAGCCACGATCGGGCGGTCTTCGACCTGCAGCACCCACTTTTGCTGATCTAGCTACGCGCGCCCACGCCCGATAGCGGTAGGGATGGGCTTTGACATAGACAAGGCATTGACGTTCATGGTCGAGCGTGAGGGGTCTGACCTCCACGTGAAGGTGGACTCGCCGCCGGTGGCCAGGGTCCACGGCGACCTCTGGGCGCTCCGGGACACCGATCCGCTCACCGGCTCGGACACCGAGAAGGCGCTCCATCAGATCGCGGACGAGCATCACCTCACCGAGTTCGAAGAGGGCGGCGAGGTCGACTTCTCCTACGAGCTCCCCGGCGTGTCTCGCTTCCGAGTGAACGCCTTCCGGCAGCGCGGCGAAGTCTCGATCGCGCTGCGCGCCATTCCATTCTCGGTTCGGACCATCGACGACCTCGGTCTTCCCCCGGTGGTCACTCGCCTCGCCGAAGAGCCGCGCGGGATCATCCTGCTCACCGGGACCACCGGCTCGGGCAAGTCGACCACGCTCGCGGCGATGATCGACCACATCAACTCCACCCGGGCACGTCACATCGTGACCATGGAGGACCCGATCGAGTACCTCCACCGGGACAAGCTTTCGATCATCAACCAGCGCGAGGTGGGCACCGACACGAAGACCTTCGCCAAGGCGATGCGCCGGGTGCTCCGCCAGGACCCCGACGTGATCCTGATCGGAGAGATGCGCGATGAGGAGACGGTTCGGACCGCGCTCTCGGCCGCCGAGACCGGCCACCTGGTGCTTTCGACCCTCCACACGCTTGATGCGACGGAGACGATCAACCGCATCATCGACTTCTTCCCGCCGCACCTGCAGCAACAGGCGCGGGTCATGCTCGCCTCGACGATGAAGGGTGCGATCTCTCAGAGGCTTGTGCCGCGAATCGATCGCGAGGGGCGCGTCGCCGTAGGAGAGGTCATGGTCGTCACCGGCCGGATCCAGGACCTGATCCTGAACCCGGAGGAGACGGGACGGATCACCGAGGTGATCTCCGAGGGTGACTACTACGGCATGCAGACCTTCGATCAGGCCCTGCTCGGATACGTGAGGCAGGGCATCGTCTCCGAGGAGGTCGCCATGGAGACGGCCTCCAGCCCGCACGACCTCAAGCTGATGCTCGCCGCCCAGGGCCAGCGGGCGAGCGGGATCGAGCAGGTGGTCGGATGAGGAACGCGATCAACAACAACCCGAAGGTGCAGATCGGCGTCATCGCCGTTCTCGTCCTCCTCGTCGCGCTGGTCGTCATACCGTCGATGGGGTCCAAGAGCCCGAGCAGCAGCGGAACGACGACCAACACCGTCAGCGCCCAGGCGACCACCCCGTCCGGTTCCGTCGACCTGACCGTGAAGACCACCCAGCCCATCCCCGGCGCTGCGACCGCCACAGGTGTCGCCGCGCCGGCGCAGACCGTGGACCCGCAGGCCCTCGTGCCCGGGCCCGGGCTGCCTGCCCCGTTCATTGACGCCTGGAAGAGCGGCAAGGCGGTCGTCCTGCTGATCGTGCGCAACCACGGCATCGACGACCAGCTCGTGTCAAGGTCCGTCCGCGGACTCTCGAGCGACTCGGGCCTCGCCGTCTTCGTCGCCCACGCCAACCAGGTGGCCCGCTATTCGCGGATCACCCAGGGCGTCGGGGTGAGCCAGGCCCCCGCTCTGATCATCGTCCGCCCGAAGAAGGTCAGCGGCTCCGTGCCGGAGGCGCAGGTCACCTATGGCTTCCGAGACTCCCAAACCGTCGTGCAGTACGTCCACGACGCGCTCTACTCCGGCAAGGACGACCTGCCCTACAGCCCGAGGTAGGCGTCCCCATGCGGGAGCTGCCTGATTACCTGCGCCCGCTGCCAGGCCCGAACGACGCTGCCGGGGCCGGCGCCGCAGCGGCCGCGTCCGAGAATCCCGACGCGGAGAGCGGAACCTCAGGTCTGATTCCGCCGGTCAACCGCGGGCACACCGGGGGATTCATCACCGACGCCATCCTCCAGCTCGGCTACGCGACTCAGGAGCAGGTGGACCAGGCGGTGATGCAGTCCCGGACCGCCGGCAAGCGCCCCGAGGAGCTCCTGCTCGAGCAGCAAGTCATCGACCAGGTGCAGCTGTCCCGTGCGACCGCCGAGCGCTACGGCCTCGACTTCGTGGATCTCTCCGCCTTCTCGGTCGACATGGGGGCGGCGAACCTGATCTCGGTGAAGTCCGCTCGCCGCCACGGCGCACTTCCGATCTCCTACGTCGACGAGAGCACGTTGCTGTTGGCGATGGCCGACCCGACCAACGTCCTGGCGCTCGACGACGTTCAGATGGCGACAGGGCTCAACTGCGCCGTCGCCGTCGCCCCGTTCGGCGACATCGACTCGCTCGTCACCAAGCTCGCGACCATGCAGAACACCGTCGCCGACGCGATCGCGGAGGGCGACGAGGACGAGCCGGGTACCGCATCGCCCACGGAGATCACGGACATCCGTGCCTCGGCGGAGGACGGGCCTGTGATCAAGCTGGTCAACAGCATCCTGGGCCAGGCCGTCGCCGAAGGTGCCTCCGACATCCACTTCGAGCCCGAGGACGGAGAGATGCGCATCCGCTTCCGCATCGACGGAGTGCTCCAGGAGACCGCGCGGGTGCCGAGGCGGATGGTGGCCGGAGTCGTCTCGCGGATCAAGATCATGAGTGAGCTCGACATCGCCGAGAAGCGTGTGCCGCAGGACGGTCGCGTGACGGTGAAGATCGAGGACCGGCGCATCGACCTTCGTGTGACCACGCTGCCGACGCAGGGTGGGGAGGGGGCGTCCGTCCGAATCCTCGACGAGGCGGGCGCGCTGAGGACGCTGGACGAGCTCGGCATGGAGGGGGAGGCTCGCCATCGGTTCGAGACCTCATTCCGGAAGCCCTACGGCGCCGTCCTGGTCACAGGCCCGACCGGAGCCGGCAAGTCGACCACGCTCTATGCCGCCCTGCAGGAGATCAACGACGTCGACCGTCACATCGTCACCATCGAGGACCCCGTCGAGTTCCGCCTCAGCGGCGTCAACCAGATCGGCGTCAACCGCAAGGCGGGCCTGACCTTCGCGACCGGTCTGCGCTCCGTGCTCCGCGCCGATCCCGACGTGATCATGGTCGGCGAGATCCGGGACGCGGAGACCGCGAGGATCGGGATCGAGGCTGCGCTCACGGGCCACATGGTCCTCACCACGCTTCACACGAACGACGCTCCGGGAGCGATCACCCGGCTCCAGGAGATGGGCATCGAGTCTTTCCTCACCTCCTCCGCCATCGAATGCGTCGTCGCCCAGCGCCTGGCGCGGACCCTCTGCGCCCACTGCAAGCGGCGCGGGGTGGTCAGCAAGGACGCCCTGGAGGAGGCCGGCTTCCGGGTCGGAACCGACATCGAGGTGTATGAGCCCGTGGGCTGCTCGCGCTGCAACGGCAGCGGCTATCGAGGCCGACTGGGCATCTACTCGGTGTTGGTGCTCACCGAGCGGATCAAGGAGCTGGTGGTCAACCGGGCCTCGGAGGCGGAGATTGCCGGCGTGGCGATCGAGGAGGGAATGCTCACGCTCCGCCAGGCGGGGATGGAGAAGGTGCGCTCCGGCGTGACGAGCGTGCAGGAAGTCTCGCGGGTGACCTCCTAGGACAAGCGACCCCAGTTTTTGGTGTCAAGCACAAGGGTCGAATGGACGATTGGAAGATAGGTATGGAAGCCGCCGCTGCCCCCAAACGCGATTACGACTTCGCTGAGATCCTCACCAGGATGTCGGAGGAGAGGGCTTCGGACGTCCATCTGACGCCGGGCTACCCGCCCGCAATGCGCCTGCGCGGCAAGATCTTGCCCCTGGAGGAGTACGGGCGCCTCATGCCGCAGCAGACCCGCGACACCGTCTACAGCCTCCTCAACGACGACCAGCGCAAGCGCTTCGAATCCAACAAGCAGCTCGATCTCGCCTACGCCGTCCCCGGCGTCGCCCGCTTCAGGGTCAACTGCTTCTTCCAGCGCGGCTCGATCAGCGCAGCCTTTCGCCGGATTCCCCACCAGATTCCGCGCCTGGACGAGCTCGGCTTGCCCAAGGTCCTCGAGGAGCTGACCCACAAGCCCAGAGGTCTCGTCCTCGTCACGGGCCCGACCGGCTCGGGTAAGTCGACCACGCTCGCCGCGATGCTCGACATCATCAACTCGGAGCGCGACGAGCACATCCTCACCATCGAGGACCCGATCGAGTTCCTGCACGGCCACAAGCGCTGCATCGTCAACCAGCGAGAGATCGGCGCGGACGCGGAGGACTTCGCCTCCGCCCTGAGGGCGGCACTGCGCGAGGACCCCGACGTGATTCTCGTCGGCGAGATGCGCGACCTCGAGACGATGTCGACCGCACTGACCGCCGCGGAGACCGGCCACCTGGTCTTCGCGACCCTGCACACCCAGTCGACCGCGCAGACGGTCGACCGGATCATCGACGTCTTTCCGGCCACCCAGCAGGCCCAGGTGCGGATGCAGCTCTCGATCGGGCTGCAGGGGATCGTCACCCAGCAGCTGCTCCCCACGGTGGATGGCGCCGGCCGTGTGGTCGCCTGCGAGGTCCTGGTGCCGACGCCGGCCGTCCGCAACCTGATCCGCGAGGGCAAGACGCACCAGATCTACTCGGCCATACAGACTTCCGGCGCGATCGGCATGCAGACCATGGACGCCCACCTTGCACAGCTGGTGCGCACCTCACGGATCTCGAGGAAGCTCGCGGAGCAGCGAGCCTCGGTGCCTGAGGAGCTCAAGAGGCTGCTGGGACCGACGCCGGGCAACGGGGCTGTCGCCCCGGCGATGACCGGCGGAGGCTGAAATGAGCACCTTCGCGTTCCGCGCCGTCGACGTAGCGGGAGTCCCCTCGCGCGGGGAGCTCGACGCCGAGACCAAGGGACAGGTGACCGAGCAGCTTCGCGAGCGCGGTCTGATCGTGCTCGACGTCTCCGAGAAGAACGAAGCGATGCGGCTCGAGAAGGTCTTCGACCGCTTCCGGAGCATCCCCATGCGGGACCTCGCGGTGTTCGCCCGCCAGTTCGCCACCCTGATCGCATCGGGGATGCCGATGCTGCGCTCGCTCTACACCCTCGAGGACCAGACCGAGGACGAGCGCCTCTGTGGCGCGATCGCAGGCGTCCGCCAGGACGTGGAGGCGGGCAGCTCGCTCGCCGACGCGATGGGCAGGCGTCCCCAGGTCTTCGACAAGCTCTTCCGGGCGATGGTCCAGTCAGGTGAGAGCTCGGGCCGCCTGGACGAGGCGCTCGACCGGATCGCCTACCAGATGGAGAAGCTGGACGCCCTCAAGCGGGAGATCCGCTCCGCGATCATCTACCCGGCCTTCGTCTTCACCGCCGGCGTGGCGGTGATGCTCGCCGTCGTCATCTTCATCGTCCCGATCTTCGCCGACGCCTTCAAGCAGGCCGTCCAGGATCAGCCCGGCGAGTCCGCGTCACTTCCCGCCCTGACTCAGGTCATGGTGGGCATCTCGAACTTCCTGAAGGGCTACTGGTTCATCTGGCTCCCCGGCATTGCCGGCGCCGCAATCGCCTTCTTCCAGTGGAAGAAGACGGAGAAGGGGCGAGCCCAATGGGACCACGTGAAGCTCCGCCTGCCGATGCACATCGGCGACATCGTCCAGAAGGCTGCGGTGGCCCGCTGGTCGCGCACCTTCTCGGGCGCAGTGGCCTCCGGCGTTCCCCTGCTCGAGTCGATCAAGCTCACCGGCCAGACGGCTGGGAGCTACCCGGTGGAGGAGGCGATGGAGGAGGTCTATGCCTCCGTCAAGAGCGGCGGGACGCTTGCCCATCCGATTGAGGAGGCCGCCGTCTTTCCGCCCATGGTCGGCCACATGGTCTCCGTGGGTGAGGAGAGCGGCCAGCTCGAGGCCATGCTGACCAAGGTGGCCGACTTCTACGAGGCCGAGGTCGACACCAAGGTGAAGGCCCTCACCTCGCTGATCGAGCCGGCGATGATCGTCATCGTCGGCGGAATGGTCGGCTTCATCGTGATCGCGATGTACCTGCCGCTCTTCAGCCTCTACGACAAGATCCGCTAGGTACCAGCGGCCACCAGGCCGCACCACTCTGGAGCGGCGGCGCAAGCCGCCGCGACTTATGTCGGCGGCCGCTTGTGGCCGCGATCTGATGTCGAAGCCGTGCCCGCAGCGCGTAGGAGCGGGCGGATCGCATGCGTCGCCGTGGTCGGCAGTGTCACCTCGACCTCCGTCACGCCGCCGTCGGCCGGGTGGCGGGTGGTCGGCCCCAGCTCGTCGAAGAGCTGGAGCATCTCGCGGTTCTCCGCCAGGCAGACGCCGGTGAACCGCGTGACGCCGTCCTCCGCCGCTCGCCGGGCCAGCAGGCCGAGGAGCGTCGTGCCGATGCCCCGGCCCTGCCAGTCGTCGGGAACCGTCACCGCCACCTCGGCCCGCTTCGGGTCGGCCTCCTGGCGGACGTACCGAGCGACGCCGACGATCTCACCCGCCTCGGTCAGCGCGACAAGAGCCTCATGGTCGGAGTGGTCGAGCTCGGTCAGGTAGGTGAGCTCACTCGCCGTCAGGCGCTTCACAGGCGCCAGGAATCGCCTGTATACGGACTTCTCGCTGAGGTGGCTGAAGTTCTCGACCAGGGCGGATTTATCCTCAGCGGCGATCGGCCGGATCGAGAGCCGGACGCCATCGACAGTTTCCATGCTCTCCATGGGCTGGTCCTCCCGGTCCACGAACTGAGTATCCCGATCCCGTGGACGCACGTATGACTCCGGCGCCCTAAGCAGTATTGAGGGACTTGCTAAAGGCCCTCGGCGTACCGCCGATGGAGGTCGCGTAAAGGAAACGCCAGGGCCTTCGGTGAGAAAGGCAAACCCGTCGTGAGGCGGGGACGCAAAACCAACGGGGCTCGGAGAGAAATCTCAGAGCCGGCCGGGTTACCACCGGGGTCAACCGACTTCGACGGCTTGGGGCTCTGGCACGGACAAGGAGAATCAAAATGATTCTGAAGCTCCGTGAGCGGATGGCCACACGCGAAGAGGGATTCACCCTCATCGAGCTCCTGGTCGTCATGCTCATCATCGGAATCCTGGCCGCGATCGCGATCCCCACGTTCTTCAACCAGAGGAACAAGGCGAGCGACTCGAGTGCCAAGGAAATGGCCCACACGGGCCAGGTGGCGGCGGAGACGATCGCCACTGACAACAACGGTTCCTACCTGACGGTCAGCCCGACGACGCTGAACGCGATCGATTCTTCGATCCTGACGGCGGCGGGTTCACCCCCGCATCCGTTCGCAAGCGCCGCCAGCGGCACCGCCAACAGCTGGACCGAGACGATCACGTCTCCGACCGGCAACACGTTCACGATCGCCAAGAGCTCCACTGGCGCTCTGAGCTACACCTGCACCGTCCCGGCCGGTAACGACCGAGGCGGCTGCCCGACCGGCGGAAACTGGGGCTAATCCCAGCTAGCCGATCGGCATGAGAGAGGGCGGGCCTTCGGGCCCGCCCTCTTTGTTCCACGATTTCTTGGTCAATCGCTAAAGGCCCCCGGAACAGCGACCGATCAAGTCAAAGTCCACGATTTGGAGGGAAAATAATGTTCCAGAAGCTCCGTGAGCGGATGGCCACACGCGAAGAGGGATTCACCCTCATCGAGCTCCTGGTCGTCATGCTCATCATCGGAATCCTGGCCGCGATCGCGATCCCCACGTTCTTCAACCAGAGGAACAAGGCGAGCGACTCGAGTGCCAAGGAAATGGCCCACACGGGCCAGGTGGCGGCAGAGACGATCGCCACTGACAACAACGGTTCCTACCTGACGGTCAGCCCGACGACGCTGAACGCGATCGACAGCTCGGTCCGGACTGCGGCGGGCACCCCGCCGAAGCCGTTCGCAAGCGCCGCCAGCGGCACCGCCA
This sequence comes from uncultured Solirubrobacterales bacterium, assembly GCA_963743575.1. Classification (GTDB taxonomy): domain Bacteria; phylum Actinomycetota; class Thermoleophilia; order Solirubrobacterales; family 70-9; genus DASUPK01. Next base: position 124,752 of record CAVUQC010000004.1, read on the forward strand.
ACAGCTGGACCGAGACGATCACGTCTCCGACAGGCAACACGTTCACGATCGCCAAGAGCTCCACTGGCGCTCTGAGCTACACCTGCACCGTCCCGGCCGGTAACGACCGAGGCGGCTGCCCGACCGGCGGCAATTGGGGTTAATCCCGGCCGACAGGTCTGCTTGAACAGGAGGGCGGGTCTTCGGGCCCGCCCTCCGCTTTTGCGGTCAGCACTTTTTGGTCGATCGCTAAAGCCCTCCGGTCCGCAGCCCGATTCACCAGGGATGTCGCAGAAGCTCCACAAACTGTCCGGCGATCGCGAAGAGGGCTTCACCCTCATCGAGGTCCTTGCGGTCATGGTCATCATCGGGATCCTCGCCGCAATTGCGATCCCCGCCTTCTTCAACCAGCGCAACAAGGCCAATGACTCGGGCGCGAAGGAGATGACGCACACGTCCCGGATTGCCATGGAGGCGCTCGGCACCGACAACGACGGCTCCTACTCGACAGCGTCGCCCGCTGCCCTCAACGCGGTCGACAGGTCGATTCCGACCGCTGCCGGCTCGCCTCCCAAGCCCTATGTGAGCGCCGCGAGCGGGACCAGCAACAGCTGGACACTGACGATCACGGCGTCGACCGGAAACACCTTCACGGTCGCCAAGAGCTCCTCCGGTGCGGTCGCCTTCACCTGCACGGTTCCCACGGGCAACGACCGCGGCGGCTGCCCCAGCGGCGGTGCCTGGGGCTAGCCGCGCACGGCCGCCTCGTACGAACGGCCAGCGGCACCAAATCTTGGTATGGGCACTGACCCCAAGCGTGCCGATGCATGGAACGAGCGTGTACCGATGCGACTGCCCATCCTGAAAAGAATTCGCGAAGAGCAATCCGGCGTGACCATGATCGAGGTGTTGGTCGCGTCGATGGTTCTGCTCATCGCGTCCGCCGGGCTCTACATGTCCCTGACGGCCGGCAACCGCGCCACGGCCCTCGAGCGCCATCGCGTCAAGGCCAACGATCTGGCGGAGCAGGAGCTCGAGCGGGTCCGGTCACTGCGGATCGCGGACCTCTCGACCTGGAACTCGACCCGGCGCGTCATGGAGGACGGCACCGAGCTGGCGTCCGGAGCGAGCTGCCCCGCGACAGGCCAGACGTGCTACTCGGTCAGCTCGAGGACCCAGTTCCTGACGGAGACCGCCTCGACCAACACCTGTGCCTCCGGCACCGGATCCCGCGACTACCTGCAGCTGTCGGTGTCGGTCAGCTGGACCGGGATGGGCACGCACCCACCGGTGACGGCCGGAACCGTCATCTCCCCGCCGAACGGCTCTCTCGTCCCCAACTCCGGATCGCTCCTCGTCCAGATCGACGACGCCAACAGCAACGGAATCTCCGGCGTCGCGCTGACCGGCGCCGGCCCCTCCTCCTTCACCGGGACGACCGGGACGACCGGGTGTGTCCTGTGGCGGAACCTTCCCGCGGGGAACTACTCGATGACCGCCGGCGGTGCGGCCTCCGGAATGGTCGATCCCGACGGCCGCGCTCCCACGGCCCAAACGGTCAGCGTCGTCGACCAGGCGACCAACACGGTGAACCTCCAGTACGACCGCCCCGGGTCGATTCAGGGCATCACCTTCAGGACTCGCACGTACGGCGGCAGCCTGGTCAACTCAACCGCGGACACAGCGGTCCTCTCGCAGTCGGGCATGACTCAGGTGAAGCTCTTCGGAACTCCGGGAGGCACGCGCCAGACGACCTTCAACACCGGGACGAACCTCTTCCCGTTCACCTCCCCGTACACGGTCTACGGCGGCAGCTGCACCGCGAACGACCCGACCGCCGACCCGACCGCGACGGGGGCGTACGGAAGCGCGACGGTCTCGGCGGGCGGCACCGCCAACCTCGCCTCCCCTGGCTACGTTCAGCTTCCCTCGCTGCTGGTCACGCTGCACAGCGGATCTAGCGTAGTGATCCCTGGGACACCGGTATCGGGCGGGGACGTCACTGTCACCGAAGCGGCCAGCCCGACCGGCTGCGGCGTGACCCGAACGCTGACGACCAACACCAACGCCGCCGGACAGATTCCGGTGGCCGGCGACGTGGGGCTGCCGTACGGGACCTACAACGTGTGCGCGAACAACTCGGCCGCGACCGACCGCCGCGTGATCAGCGCAGTTGCTGTCCACAGCACCGCGGGGACGAACCTCGACATCTATCTGAACGGCCAGCCCTCGGGAACATGCCCATGAGGGTGCTGCGCGAACAGAGTGGATTCACCCTCGTAGAGCTGCTGATGACGATGATCGCGTCGCTCGTCGTGATGACGGCAATCGTGATGATGACGACCACGGCGCTCCGAAATCAGGACCGGATCAACAGGCGAGTGGACGCAAGCCAGCGTGTCCGCCCAGTGCTGACCCGGGTCATGCAGGAGCTCCACTCCGCCTGCGTCGCGCCTCGAATCACGCCGGTCATCGGGGATGGGACCGCAGGTGGCAGCACGGGAACGCAGATTAAGTTCCTCTCGAAGAGCGACGCCACCGTCAGTCCGACCCCGGACCTGCACGTGATCACGCTCAGCGGCGGAACCCTGAGTGAGACGGTCTACCCGGCGACCGGCGGCGCCGCGCCGACCTGGACCTTCTCGGGGACGCCCATCGCCGGTTGGAACGCGAGGCCGCTGCTCACCAACGTTTCGGCTCCGCCGGCCGGGGTGTTCCAGTACTACGACTTTGTCAACGGGCAGGTGGACACGTCGGCGACCACCGTCCCACTGACCGCCACGGACGCGGCGAAGGTCGCGATCGTCAAGGTGACCATGTCGAGCTCGCCCACCAGGGGCGTCTCGACGTTCGACCCGAACTCGCCGCTGGTGGTCTCCGACTCGGCCGATCTGAGGCTGGAGAACGCCGGCCAATTCCCGAACCAGGACAACCTGCCATGCGTCTGATCCGCAAGCGACTTCGCGCCTTCGCGGGCCCCGAGGACGGATACACGCTGATTGCCGTCCTCGGCGCCGTGCTCATGATCACGTTGCTGGTCACGGCAGCCCTGGCGGCGACCAACGACGACCAGCGCCTGATCTCGCTCGACCTCGAGCAGAAGCGCGCCTACGCGTCGGCTCAGGCCGGGATCGCCGACTACACCTACCACCTGAACAACGACAGCGGCTACTGGACTCGCTGCACCAATGTGCCGGCGCCGAATGCCATCAACCAGCAGACCTCGACGGCGAACCGCAGGCCGGTCCCCGGCTCGACCGACGGCTCGACCTACGCGATCCAGCTGCTGCCTGCGACCGGCCAGTCGTCCTGCGATACCAACAACCCGACCCAGTCGATGCTCGAGTCGAGCGGCCCGAACATCGGGACCTTCCGGATCCGGTCCATCGGCTACAACGGCACCGAGAAGCAGTCGGTCGTCGCGACCTTCAAGCAGGCCACCTTCCTCGACTACGTTTACTTCACGCAGCTCGAGACTTCCGACCCGGTCACCTACGGCTTCGCCAACCCCTCTGCGGCCCTGACCGGCGCCTACAGCCAGTGCACCAAGTTCCGACGCGACGGGCGGGAGGATTCGCCGATCCCGGGCACCAACAACCAGTTCTGCGACCAGATCGTCTTCGTCGGCGGCGACAAGATCAACGGGCCGCTGCACACCAACGACGACCTCGCAGTCTGCGGGAGTCCGAGCTTCGGCCGCAACTCCGCCGACGTGACCGAGGTGAGCGCGCCGCCGCGAGGCTGGCAATCAGGCGACAACTGCACGGGCAACCCCAACTTCGTCGGCCCCTTCGCCACGACCGCCCCGGTGCTCACCCCACCGACCACCAACGGGTCGCTGAAGACGATCGCCGGCCCGAGCTATACCTACACCGGTCAGACCCGGATCACCCTGAGCGGCGCCACGATGTCGATCAACGGCGGCGCCTCTGTCGCCGTGCCGACCGACGGGGTGGTCTACGTGCAGAACGGGGCCGGCTGCACCTCCTCCTACTCGCCGTTCACGACGACCTATCCGGCCGCATCAGGATGCGGCAACGCGATCGTCCACAGCAACGGCACGTACTCGGGCCAGCTCACGATCGCGGCGGAGAACGACGTGATCATCGACAACGACATTGTGCGCTCGAGCAGCTCAGCCGACCTGCTCGGCCTGGTTGCCAACAACTTCATCCGCGTCATGCATCCGGTCTGCCCGAACAACAACAAGGGTTGTTCAAACGGGGCGATCTCGTCTGAGACCGCCAAGGGCTCGTGCAACAGCGGCGTCAACGGCACGGGGTCGAACTCGAACATCCAGATCGACGCGGCGCTCCTGGCGATCGGTCACTCCTTCATCGTCGACCACTACGACTGCGGCTCGAGCCTCGGGACGCTCACCGTCAACGGGGCGATCGCCCAGAAGTTCCGCGGCGCCGTCGGGACGACGGGGGGGACCGGGTACATCAAGGACTACAACTACGACGACCGGCTGCGCTACCAGGAACCGCCGCACTTCTTCGACCCGGTGCAGTCCGCATGGCACGTGCAGCGGGAGACGCTCGGGTAGCACCCGCTAAAGGCCGGGGGCGCAGGAGCCGAGACAACCACCATGTTTCCCATCGCCTCCCTGGCCTTCGTCGGCGGTCTCATGACCGGCAGCTTCATCGGCGTGGTCGCCCACCGGGTGCCGCGTGGCGGCTCCGTCGTCGGCGGGCGCTCGATGTGCGACTCCTGCGGAGTGCAGATCGCCGCCTACGACAACGTGCCGGTGCTCTCCTGGCTCATGCTTCGCGGTCGCTGCCGGTCCTGTGGGGCGAGGATTCCCGTGCGGTACCTGCTGGTCGAGCTGGCGCTCGGCGCGGCCTTCGCCGCGACCGCGGTCGTCTTCCACGACGACCCGGGGGCGCTGGCTCTCGGGCTCGTCTTCGTGGCGATGCTCGCCGCAATCACGCTCACCGACCTCGAGCGGCGTCTGATCCCGAACCGGATCCTGATCGCCGGGGCGGTGGCGGGGCTCGCGATCGCAGCTGCAACGGATCCGTCGAGCCTGCCTGTGCGCGGGATCGCCGCCTTCGCGGCCGGTGGGCTGCTGCTGCTCATCGCGCTTGCATACCCGCGCGGGATGGGAATGGGGGACGTCAAGCTCGCCTTCGTCATGGGGCTCTTTCTCGGTAGCGCCGTCTCGGTGGCGTTGGCCGTCGCGGTGATCGCCGGCTCCGTCGTGGGGATCGGCGTGATGCTTCAGCAGGGCTCGGGCGCGCGCAAGCAGGCGGTCCCCTTCGGGCCGTTCCTGGCTCTGGGCGGCGTCGTGGCGCTCCTGGCGGGCGATCAGCTCGTCAACGCGTACCTGAACGCCTTCGTTCGCTAGACGGTCGATCCCAATCCGCGCACGCCCGGATGACGCGCCTGGCACTTCGCATCTCTTCGTCCTCGGGCTCGCCTTTGGCACCACCAAAGGCTCACCCTGCGTCCTTGATCTGCTCGGCCAGGCACGCCCACGGGCGCACGAGGATTGAAATCGCCCGTCTAGCCCAACTCTCATCAGTCTTGGGTATGGCGCAAGTGCTCATTGCGGCCGATGGGAAGGGTGAGGAAAAGAACCTCCAACGATGGCCTCTGTAAAGAAGAACATTCCCCTTGTCGGCCTCGACCTCGAGTCCGGGAGCGTCGCTGCGACCGAAGTCGTCGGGCGCGGCGATCGTGCCGTGGGCCGCACCGCGATCGTGCCGCTCGAGCCCGGTGTCGTCCGTGAGGGCGGCGTCCAGGACCCGGCCGCGCTGAGCAGCGCGCTCACCGATCTCTTCGCCCGCCACAAGCTTCCCAAGTCCGTCCGGCTCGGTATCGCCAACCAGCGCGTCGTGGTTCGCACGCTGCGGTTGCCCCGGATCGAGGACGCGGAGGAGCTCGATGCGGCGGTCCGCTTCCGCGCCCAGGACGAGATCCCGATGCCTCTTGACCAGGCCGTCCTCGATCACCGTGTGATCGGCCGGGGCGAGAGCGCTGACGGCAATGCCCAGATCGACGTCCTCGCCGTCGCCGCGCGGCGCGACATGATCCATCCGCTGGTCCAGGCGATGCGGGACGCGGGCCTCAATCCCGCCGGCATCGACCTCTCTGCCTTCGGGATGATTCGCGCGCTCGGCCCTGCCAACGGCGCCACTGCCGACACGGGCGAGTCCGGCGAGCTGCCGGTTCCCACCACTCTTTACGCCCACCTCGGCGACGTCACCAACATCGCCGTCGCTCGGGGCAGCGGTTGCCTCTTCACCCGCGTCAGCCCCTTCGGGGTCGAGACGATCGCCGACCGCGTCGCAAGCCGCGAGGGCATCAGCCTCAATGAGGCCCGCGAGCTGCTCATGGATGTCGGGCTCGAGGAAGAGCTCGACCTGTTCGGCGACGACGACGGCAGCTCGGCGGCCCGCGAGGAGCTCGAGCGCGGAGCGGGCAAGCTCAGCGACGAGCTCCGGATGTCGATGGAGTTCTACGGCGCGCAGGAGGGGGTCACCCCCGTCGAGCGCGTTGTCGTCTGCGGCGCGGGCAGCACGATCCCAGGGCTGTCCGACCGGATCCGAACCGATCTCGGCCTGGAGATCATGCAGGAGACGCCGCCGGAGCTCTCCCACCTCGATCCCGAGGACGCGGCACGACTGACCATCTCCTACGGCCTCGCCCTGGGGGAGTGACCTGAATGCGCTCCGTCAACCTCATCCCGCCCGACGAGCGAGGCTCTGATCGTTCCGCGATGCGCACTGGGGCGTTCTCCTACGTGCTGATCGGCGCGCTGGTCCTCGCCCTGCTCGGTGTGATCGCGCTGGCGTTCACGAGCAAGCAGGTCTCCGACCGCAACTCCGAGATCGGCCAGCTGCAGACGCAAGCGCAGCAGGCGGAGGCGAAGGCGCAGAGCCTGCAGGAGTTCGCAAACTTCCGCGCTGTCCAACAGCAGCGCTCCTCCACGATCACCAGCCTCGCTCAGAGCCGCTTCGACTGGCAGCGGGTGATCAACGAGCTCGCCCGCGTGATTCCGTCCAACGTCTGGCTCGTCCAGCTCGCCGGGACCGTCAACCCGCAGGTCAGCCTGCCCGACGCGCCTGAGATCTCGGTCAGGGACAGCGTCTCCGGCCCCGCGCTGGAGCTGGTCGGCTGCGCCGTCAATCAGGACGCCGTCGCCGGCTTCATCGCTTCTCTTGAGGAGATCGACGGCGTCACACGCGTCGGCCTCCAGCAGTCGGGGAAGGTCGACGACGAAACCACCCTTGGAGGCGCGTCCGTCACCTCGGCTTCCGGTCAGCAGACCAACGCCGAGTGCCGGACCAACCCCGGCATCCCGAAGTTCGAGATCGTCGTCGCGTTTGACGCGGTTCCGACGCCCGGTGCAGCCGTCACCGATTCATCGGTGCCCTCCTCGCTGGCCACGACGGCCGCCCCCCAGGTCGCTTCACAGTCAACCCCAAGCACCTCGACGGGAGGCTGATCATGAAGCTGAGCGACAAGGGGATCGTCTTCGGTGTGGTGGTCGGCGTGCTGGCGATCGGCTTCTATCTGATGCTTCTCGCTCCCAAGCGCGAAAAGGCGAGCGAGCTCAACGACCAGATCAGCCAGCTTCATGCCTCGATCTCGCAGCAGGAGCAGGTGGCGAGCTTCGCGGAGCAGGCTCGGAAGGAATTCCCGCGCTACTACGGCCGCCTGGTCGTGCTCGGCAAGGCAGTTCCTGAGCGGGCTGACACGGCCTCGATGCTCGTGCAGCTGAACTCGATCGCGGGCGGCAGCAATGTCGACTTCCGGTCGATCGAGCTCGGTGGGGATACGGGCGCTTCGGGCGCCGGCAGCTCCTCGGCCAGCACTCCCACGGCCTCGGCCGCTTCCAACTCCACCGCCGCTCCCGCCGGCACTTCGACGACTCCAAGCACTGGAACCACCACGGCCTCGACCGGTTCGACGAGCGATACCGCCGCGGGCACTTCGAGCGCGACCACCGCGACGTCGGCCGCGCCCGCCCCGGCGACCGAGTCCTCCGCGGCCGCCCTCCCGATCGGTGCTGTCGTCGGGCCTGCGGGGCTCCCCACGCTTCCGTACACCCTCAAGTTCACCGGCGGCTACTTCGACATCTCGAACTTCATCGGCGGCGTCGACAACCTGGTGCAGCCGACCCAAAGCGGCGTGCGCGTCACTCCGAACGGGCGCCTGTTCACCGTCGATGGGTTCACCATCAGCGGTGGCCTGCCGGGATCCTCGCCGGTGCTCAAGGCGAGCTTCGCGGTGACGACCTACGCGACGCCCGAAACCCAGGGCCTGACGCTCGGAGCAAGCCCGAGCGGCCCGGCGCCGTCCGTCACGGGCGCCGCCACGGCACAGCCCGCAAGCGCGGTGGTGGCGAAATGAATGGCTGGAAGGTGCAGAAGTTCTTCGGTGACCTCCTCTATGACCTGCGCAGCCGCAACCTGCTGCCGGTCGTGATCATGCTGGCGGTCGGAATCGTGGCGGTCCCGCTCCTGGTCTCCCATGGATCCTCAGGGAACGGCTCGGCCAGCCTCGGCCCGACGGCCGCGTCGGTGGCTCCCTCGCCTCTGGCGGAGAACGCTGTCGTCTCCTACCACCCGCCGGGATTGCGGAACGCGAAGTCCAGGCTCAATGACCTCAGCTCCAAGAACCCCTTCATCCAGCAGTTCACCCAGAGCGGCTCGAAGCAGGGCTCGTCGAGCACCTCCTCCGGTGGCTCGCTCGATCAGGTCACAGCCTTCCCCGGCGACTTCTCCGGGCAGAATGGCTCGAGCGGCGGCAGCAGCGGGGGCGGGAGCAAGGGCGGCAGCGGCGGCAGCGGCTCCTCCGGCGGCGGCAAGACGCAGACCGTCTACAGCTACTACCAGACCGATGTCACGATCGGCGAAGCGGGCGGCCAGCCGGTCGCGGCTCACAACCTGAGCCAGTTCCAGTTCCTGCCGAGTCCCGACAAGCCGGCCCTGACCTACATGGGGACCGCATCCTCCGGCAAGCAGGCTCTCTTCCTGGTCTCGAAGGACGTGACCAGCGTGGGCGGCACCGGCATCTGCTTCCCGACCGCCGACGAGTGCCAGCTGCTCGGCCTTGGCGCGGGCGCGGGCGCGGACTTCTACTACGCCCCGGACGGCAAGACCTACCACGTGCAGGTCACCCGCATCAAGCACGTGACCAGCTCGAAGCCGCCCGCCTGATCCCGCTCCCAAAGCGCTTCACAAAGTAAAGCTTTGGCGCTATCCTGGGCCGCGTGTTCGACCGCGAATGTCCCGTCTGCCGGACGGCCGAGGTCATCTCCGGCAAGTGGACTCTCCTCATCATCCGCGACCTGGCGGACTCTTCCCTCCGGTTCTGTGAGCTCGAGCGCTCCCTCGAGGGAATCAGCCCCAGGACCCTCTCGCTGCGCCTGAGGGCGCTCGAGGAGCAGGGCATCGTCGACCGCCGCACCTACCCCGAGGTGCCGCCGCGCGTGACCTACCAGCTCACAGACAAGGGCCAGGCCCTCGTCCCGCTGATCGAGGACATGCGCAGCTACGGCCGAAAGTGGATCCCGGTCGAAGAGCACGAGCACGTCGCCGCGGCGGTCTAGGGCCGCCAAAGTCAACGGCGGCAAGGTCAACAGCGGCAATGAAGGGGGAGGGGCTGGAGCCGCCGCGGCGGTCCAAGGGGCGCTTCCGGAAACTTCGGGTGTCTATAGACCCCCAAACCCTCCACAACCCGTCGATTGCAGCATTGAGGGTGCTATAGCCCCCGAAAAGCTGCAAACGACCGCTCGAATCGCCCGGGACGCGCCCCCGACCGTGCCGGCCTCCTTCATCGCCGCTGTTGAAGGGCGTCGAGCCCGCCTTCACCGCCGCGTTGACGTTCGTCCCGCCCTCCTTCATTGCCGCCGTTGAAGTGCGTCCCCGATACCCGCTTCTGGCCGAGGCGTCCCACGCCGCCGCTGCAATCCCACGTTCACGCGCAGGAACGCCCGCCGCACCGGGCGAATCCGACTTGCGTGACCACACTTGAGAGCACCACAGAGAGACTCGAGGAGGCGCTGAGGCGCCTCGCCGTCGAGGCGGCCGACCTGTTCGAGGAGCTGCTGTCGACCGGGGCGGAGATGCCCTTCGACCTGGAGCCCACCGATGACGGCCCGCTGCCGATGTACTCGTATGCCCCATTGACGGGGCAGTTCATCGAGCGGCACCTGGCCGAGCTGCGCCGGCTCGAGGCCTTCGTCGAGGTGCGCGAGATCGCCGGGGAGGAGTCCGCGATCGGTTTCATGATCGGCCTCTGGGAGGGGAAGACCGAGTTCGACATCGCCGGCGACCGGTTGCAGGGTGCCGTCAACGCGGTGCTCGCAACGATTCGCTCGGATTCCGACGAGGCGACTCCGGCCGGGGAGGTGATCGTCCCGCTCGTCGGCTTCCACATGCCGAAGGACGAAATCGAGCTTGATGGGGTACGGATCGTGCGCGCCGACCTGGTGGAGGACGCCCCGCTCGATGCGGTGGACGCGACCAGGTCCGGCGGGCGCGGCAAGCCGGGATTCCTTGCCTGCCTGAGCAGCGGCGTCGCCGCTGTCGCGCCGGCGGCGGTCGTGGCCGACGACCTGAGACGTGCCCTGCGCACGATGAGGCTGTTCCGGCCCGGCGCCGTTGGGATCGCATCCCACGGCTGGGCCAAGCGGACCGGCGGCTGGGAGCGGTTCGGAACGGGGGCGACCCGTCCGCGTCAGGGCGGCTACAGGCTGACCGGCAACGAGGTTCCCGAACTTGAGAAATTCGCACGGACGCTCAATGAGCGCGGTTCGCGCATCCCCTCGCTCGACTGGGCGGCCTCCCGCTTCGAGCTCGGATCCGAGCGCGGCTCACTGATCGAGGCGCTCAGCGACTACCTGCTCGCCCTGCGGGGCCTGCTGGAGGGCGGAGGAGCGGCTCGGACGACGACGTCCGCGCGCGTCGCCGCGCTCGCCTGCGAGCCGCACGAGCGCGAGCAGGGCCGCGTCACGGTCGAGCGCGCCCTGGCGATCGAGCGAAAGCTGATGAGCGGAGGCCGCTACCGGCCCGTGGCGGGCGCCTCGCCGCTGGACGTGATCGCGGAGCTCGAGGAGCTCCTGCGCCGCCTGCTCAAGGGACTTGCCACCGGAGAGCTGGGAGGAGACCTGCGCTCCGCCGCCGATGAGGTGCTGCTCTCCGAGGGTCTTTCGGCCACGCACGTCGAGACGCCGAGCATCGGCGAGACCGCCGAATGGCGTCTTCCCGAGCCCACGCCCGACGATGCGCTGGATTTGTCGGCGATCGCCGACGGCAACATCGGCGAGGAGGAGATCACGGTCCACAAGGCCGACGAGGCCGAAACGTCGGAAACGAACCAAATGGACGATTTGTCCGTCCGCGGGGGCGAGGAGGATCGGCAACCGACGACGAGGATCGTCGTCGATGACGTCGAACTACCCGAGATCATGAGCGCCGAAGGCGACCATCGGGATCCGACCCGCCCCGACGAGGGGGGTCGCGCCGATTGGTTCAGCGCCGGTGGCGGCGAGCCGGAGTGGCCCGCCTTCGCGAGGCCGCGGCGCAAGGACCACGCGGAGCGCGAGCCATCCAAGGACCGCGTCCGCTACCTCTTTCCGGTTCCGGACGCCACCGACTGGTCGGTCGGCGAGCTCAGATACGAACGCAAGACCTCCGGCTAGCTACTCCGCGCCGGCGGCCGCCAGCGCCTCGCGCTGCTCCTCGGTCGCGAACAGGTAGCGATTGATCTTGAGCAGGGCGGCGAGGTCGTGCACGTCCTCGTCCAGGTACGGGATCCGGATGACGGCTTTCGGGGTGAGCTCGCGCTGGAGATGCTCGACGTTCTTGGCGTCTCGCTGGGCGAGCGCCTGGTAGTCGGCGAAGTTCTGAGCGACGCGCTCGGCCAGCTCGTCCGAGAGCAGCCCCTGGAGGTCGCCCTCGGCCTCACTCTCGGCCTCCTCGTCGGCCTCGTAGTGGACCTTGTTGACGATCACGCCTCCGACGGGAAGCTTGGCCTCGACCAGCTTGCGGTGGAAGTAGACGGCCTCGTTCACCGGCTCGCCCTGAGGACCGCAGACCACGACGAAGGTGGTGGCGGGATCGGCAAGCAGCTCTGAGACCCGCTTGGCCCGCTCCCTGAACCCGTCCACCATCCCGCTGAACGCCTGGAAGAACTCACTCAGGTCGGTGAGCAGATCCAGCCCGGTGACCCGCTTCAGCACGCTCATCGCCATCGAGCTGCCGCGCCCGACGACCTTGGTGGCGAATCCGGTCGGCTTCATGAACATCTGCATCCCGCGGCCCTCGATGAACTGCGTGAGCCGCTTGGGCGCATCGAGGAAGTCGAGTGCGTTCCGGGAGGGCGGCGTGTCGAGCACGAGGAAGTCGTAGCGGCCCTCTTGGTGGATCTCGAAGAGCTTCTCCATCGCCATGTACTCCTGCGAGCCCGCCAGAGCGTTGGAGAGCTGCTTGTAGATGCGGTTCTCGAGGATGCGGTCGCGCGTCTCGGCGTCCGGCGCGTGCTTGCGCACGAGGTCGTCGAAGGTCGCCTTCGGGTCGAGCATCATCGCCCAGAGCTCGCCCTTCATCTCGATCCCGCACTGCTCGAACAGCTTCGGATCCACCTTGCTCGGCGTGTTCTCCAGCTCCTTGAGGCCGAGGGAGTCCGCCAGCCGCTTGGCCGGATCGATGGTGAGCACGCAGACCCTCTGGCCGCGCTCCGCGAGGCCGGCGGCCATTGCGGCCGAGGTGGTCGTCTTGCCGACGCCCCCCGAGCCGGCGCAGATGCAGATGCCGCGTCCCTCGACGATGTCCGTGATCGAGGGCATCAGACGAGTGCTCCGGAGATCCGCTCGAGCGAGGGCACGTCGAGCTGTGGCTTGAAGATGAAGGGGAGGGTCTTGACGGGCGAGGAGACGGCCTTCTTCAGGCGTTGGAGCTGTTCACGCTGGGAGCGCGAGCGGCGGAACTCCGAGAGCGCGGCGCGCACGGCGGCCCTGGCCGGGCCGTCAGCCTCCTCCAGAGCGCTCTCCAGCTCCGAGCCGTCGCTCTTCGAGAAGCGCTCGGGATAGAGGGCGTTCATGTACACCCGGTCGACGGCCATCCCGATCTCGCCGGTCAGCGACTCCTCCAGCGAGGCGGATTCGTTGACAGGCATCTCCTCGGGCAGCGAGACGATCGCCACGCCGGTCGCGTCGTGGTCGGTGATGAACCGGTCGAGTTCCTGGGCCTGGGAGTGGATCGGGCCCACCCTGGCGATGCCCGCGAAGGTCCGAGGGGTCTGCAGGAAGCCGATCCCGTGTCCCGTCGCGGGCGCATCGACGATCACGAGGTCGTACTCCTCCGCCTTCTTCACCCTGCGGTCCGGCTGCGCCAGCTCCCAGATCTTCCCGATCGTCACCAGCTCCTTCAGCCCGGGGGTCGCGGCCGCCAGGTAATTGAAGATTCGAGAGCGAACGAGCATGTCCCGCATCGCGCGGACCTTGAGCTGCAGCAGCAGGTACTCGCGCAGCGACTGGTCCGGGTCAATCGAGATCGCCCAGAGGTTGTCTGCCACCTCGACCTCGTGGAAGCCGATCTCGGCCCGCCTGAAGACGCGTGAGGCGGTCTCCTGGCCGCCGATCTCGCACACGATCGTCCGCTTGCCGCGTGCGGCGGCCGCGAGGCCAAGCGAGATGGAGATCGTCGACTTGCCGACGCCTCCCTTGCCGGTGACGAAGACCAGCCGCTTGTCGAGTAGCTCAGGCATGGGCGGATTCTTCCAGTGAGAGGCAGGAAAGCGGGCCTCACCTGCGAATTAGCCCGCCTAGATGGCTAGTTTCCGCAGAAAGCAGGCTTCTCAAACCGCTGAGGATGTCGGGCGCATGAGCCCCGAGGACCTCGTGGCGCCCACGCCCGAGAAGAAGGACACGGGCAAGGACAAGGATTCCAAGAAGGAATCCAAGGACGACGCAAAGGGCAAGGCCAAGCAGCCGAGCACCCCGAAGAACAAGGGGCCGGCCAAGGTGATCGCCTTCGCCAACCAGAAGGGCGGCGTCGCCAAGACGACAACTGCTCTCAATCTCGCCGTCGCCTTCAAGGAGTCCGGTCACCGCGTCCTCTGCGTCGACATGGACCCGCAGGGCAACCTGACCATGAGCCAGGGCGTCGACCCGGACAAGGTCGAGAAGAGCATGTTCGACGTCCTGGTCCACCGTTACCCGATCAGCCAGATCATCGCCCACCGCGAGATCGACGTCGCGGTGGCCTCCATCGACCTTGCCGGCGCCGAGATCGCGATGAGCACCCAGATCGGCCGCGAACGGGCGCTGGAGAAGGGCCTCGATGAGGTCCGCAACGACTACGACTTCGTCTGCATCGACACCCCGCCGAGCCTCGGACTACTGACGGTGAATGCGCTCACCGCGGCCGACAAGGTGATCGTTCCGGTCCAGTGCGAGTACCTCTCGATGCGCGGCCTGGTCCAGCTTCAGAACACCCTCACGATGATCCGGGAGAACCTCAATCCCGGCGTCGAGATCGAGGGAATTCTTCCGACGATGCTCGACTCGCGGACCGTCCACGCCAAGGAAGCGGTGGAGATCCTCGAGGAGAACTTCGGCGAGCTCGTCTTCAAGTCGCGGATCCGCAAGGCGATCAAGTTCGCCGAGGCGCCCGTCCGCGGATCGTCCGTACTCAAGTACGACCCAGGCTCGAAGGCCGCGACCGCATATCGCGACCTCGCGAAGGAGGTCCTGACCCATGGCTCGTAAGAAGCGCGCCAGCATGCGCGAGGGCCCCCTCGCCGATCTGTTCCGCTCCACCGAGGAGTCCGTCGGTCCCGACGAGGTCAAGGTGACCGCGAACGGCGCCGGCTCGGCCCCGGTCGAGGTCGCCGTCGAGGAGCCGGTCCAGGAGACGCCAGGCCCCGAGCCGGTCCCGGAGCCCACGCCCGAGCCGGTGCCCGAGCCCACGCCGGACCCGGTTCCCGAGCCGATTCCCGGGCCGGAGCCCGTCCCCGAGCCGACGCCTCCCGACCCGGTCGCTGAGGCCGAGGTCACCATCGAGCGAGCCGACGTGCACCATGAGGGCTTGGAGCGACTCATGGGCGGCCCCGGCACCGACATCCGCCCTGCCTTCGGCCGCGATGAGCCCGACACGTCTTCCCCGACTCGCCAGCCGGTCGTCCCGCGGACCCACCAGGCCGTCCTGCGCGTCGTCGGCGTCGGCGGCGCCGGAGTGAACGCGGTCAACCGCATGGTCGAGGCCGAGCTCCCCGGAGTCGAGTTCCTCGCCATCAACACCGACCTTCAGTCCCTACAGACCTCGAATGCCGACGTGACGCTTCACATCGGCGCCGAGCTCACCCGCGGGCTCGGCTCGGGATCGGACCCCAGGGTCGGGTACCGCGCCGCGTACGAGGAGCAGGACAAGATCAAGGAGCTGCTCAAGGGCTCCGACATGGTCTTCCTGGCCTCCGGCTCCGGCGGTGGCACCGGCACCGGAGCGGCCCCCGTGGTCGCCAAGCTCGCCCGCGACATCGGCGCGCTCACGGTGGCTGCCGTCACCAAGCCGTTCGCCTTCGAGGGCGCCCGCCGGGCGGCCCAGGCCGAGGAGGGCATCGCCGCCCTCGGCAAGGAGGTCGACACGATGATCGTCGTGCCGAACGAGCGGCTGCTCACGATCCTCGAGCGGCGCACCTCGATCGTCGACGCCTTCAAGGTGGCTGACGACGTGCTGCGCCAGGCCGTCCAGGGCATCTCCGACCTGGTCATGCTCCCGGGCCTGATCAACCTCGACTTCGCCGACGTTCGGACGACCATGATCGAGGCCGGCGACGCGATCCTCGGCATCGGGATGGGCTACGGGGAGCATCGCGCGACGATCGCCGCCGAGAAGGCAGTCGCATCGCCGCTGCTCGAGACCTCCGTGGAGGGCGCGCACTCGTTGCTCCTTTCGATCACCGGTGGGCCTGACCTCTCGCTGATCGAGGCGAGTGAGGCCGCCGAGATCGTCAGGGCCGCCGCGCATCCGGAGGCCGAGATCATCTTCGGGGCGAGCGTCGACGAGGACATGAGTGAGGAGGTCTGGATCACTGTGATCGCCACTCGCTTCGACACGGCCTTCTCACATCGCTTCAACCGAGATCGGCGCAACGAGTCGCGCGAGCCGCGCATTCCCGACAGGGACGCGGCGCTGCGGCCCGAGCGCTACGCCGATCCGGTCGGGGACTACCGCGAGCCTGCCTCAAGGCGGAACGGCAGCGCGGATGAGCTCTACGGCGACGGGGTCTGGGGCCGGAATCCGGCCCGCCCGCCGACCGAGCCTCGCACGCTCGACGGCCGCGTGCTCGACGTGCCCGAGTTCAAGCCGGGCCCATAGCTGACGTAGACTCCGGCGGTCCAAAGGGGGTATGAGGGGCCTCCCCGACTGCAATCAAGGAGGGACGATCGTGATTGGGAGCTCCATCCGCGCGAGCCGCGTCTGGACGCTGGCAATCCTGCTGATCTCCGCGAGCCTGCTCGTCGGCACCGTCGCCGCGAGCGCCGGCGCTGCGGGCGGCCATGACGCGCGCGCCGTCGCCGCGAAGAAGAAGTGCACGAAGAAGAAGGGCTTCAGGAGCGCGAAGAAGAGGAAGTGCAAGAAGAAGCATGTGCTGTCGCTGCCCGGTCCTCTCGTCCGCGGTTCGATCTCCTGGCCGTCGGGTCAGGTCGACCTGCATGCATTCGATGCCAGCGGCAATCGCAGCGGCATCGTGTTCCCCTGCAACACGCCCACCTGCGCGATCGCGGAGGGGATTCCGAATGGCACGCACTCGCCCGACGTGGCAGACGGCGGAACGGAGTCGTTCACGGACAACATCTTCGTCCAGGGCGGCGCCGCGAATCGCGAGTTCGCCTACGCGCTCTGTTTCTATGACGACGCGACGGTGAGCTTCACAGGGGTGAATGCGCTCGGTCAGAGCGAGACCATCCCGGTCAACGGCCTCGCACATGAGGAACACACCCTGGCCCTGGCGACGGGTCCCGCGGTTCCGTCCAGCTTCAACTGCTGAGCCGTCCGTTTTCCGGGTCGGCTCACCCTAGGCTGAGCGCATGAGCGAACCGAGGGGAGTCGTCGCCGCGGGACATCCGCTGACCGCCGAGGCGGGCGCGCAGGTGCTGCGTGAGGGAGGGAACGCGGTCGATGCCGCGGTCTGCTCGGTCCTGACCTCGTTCGTGTGTGAGAGCCAATTGACGGGCTTCGGCGCGGGCGGGTTCATGATGGTCCACGAGGGCGGCGAGAGCACTCTGATCGACTTCTTCGTGGCCGCCGGCGGTGCGGACGGCATCGAGCGCACGGCCGAGCTCATCCCGATCCCGGTGTACTTCGACGAGACGCCGCAGATCTTCAATTGCGGCGCCGCGTCCTGCGGGGTGCCGGGCAATCCGGCCGGCATCGAATACGTGTGGAAGCGGTGGGCAAGCCTTCCTCTGGATCGTCTGACGCAGCCCGGGATCGACCTGGGACGCAAGGGCGTGCGCCTGACCGCCGGAGCCGAATACTTCCACGAGATCCTCTACCCGATCCTGATCTCGACCCCGGAGTCCGCGGCCCTCTACACCCCTGACGGGCGCCGTCTGGTCGAGGGTGACGTCTTCCACTACCCCGAGATGGCCGATGCCCTGGAGCGCTTTGCGGCGAAGGGCGCTGAGCCCTTCTACCGCGGCGAGACGGCCCGGGCGGTCTGCGACTGGGTGCGTGAGCGGGGCGGCACCCTCGGAATGGATGACATGGCCGCATACGAGCCGATCGAGAGGCAGCCGGTCACGGCGAGCTTCCGTGGGCACCAGGTGCTCACCAACCCGCCGCCGTCGTCCGGGGGGATCCTCATCGGCTATTCGCTCGGGCTGCTCGAGCGGCTCGGATCGGCCAGCGGAGTTGAGGAGATCGTCGCGGCGATGGAGGCGGCCAATGCGAGGCGCACGGACGAATTTCACGTTGGGCTTCACGACCCCGAGTACGTGCAGCGCTTCCTCGACTCCGACCTCGACGAGGTCACGACGCGGATCGAGGCCGGCGAATGGGCGGGAGGTCACGGTGGCGCCGGCGGTCCTGATGAGCCGGATGACCGAATCGGCTCGACGACCCACCTCGCCGTGATCGACTTCGACGGCAATTGCGCGTCGGTCACCTGCTCGAACGGGACCGGCTCGGGCGTCGTGGTGCCCGGCACCGGGGTCCACGTCAACAACATGCTCGGCGAGGAGGACCTGAACCCGCAGGGCTTCCATCAGATTTCCCCGGGCCGCCGGGTGAGCTCGATGATGTCCCCGACGCTTGCGCTGCGCGATGGCGAGGTCGTGCTCGGCCTCGGCAGCGCCGGCTCCAACCGGATCCGCTCGGCGATCCTGCAGACGACCGTCAGGGTGCTGGAGCAGGACATGGACGCCGAGGAGGCGGTGGTCGCCGGGCGGCTTCACTTCGAGGCCGGGACGGTGCAGGCCGAACCGGGCGTGGACGAGGGCGGTCTCGCCGACCTGGAGCGCCGCGGCGTCCCGGTGGTCCGCTGGAAGAGGAAGAACCTCTACTTCGGCGGGGCGCAGGCCGTCCGGCGCGATCCGCAGGGCGGCGGTCTCAGCGGCGGGGGGGACCCGCGCCGCGGCGGCGCCGTCGCATTCGCCTGAGCGTCAGTCCCGCCTTCTTGCGGCGGTCCTCAGTCGAGGCCGGGCAGATGCACCTTGCCGTTGGAGCTGGCGCGCTCGGCGGCCTCCTCGGCGCGCTCCAGCGCCTTGCCGACGGCTCCCAGGGCGTTCGCCAGGAGGGCCATCCGCTCGTCCTCGTCGCGCATCTCGAGCAGCTGCTGCTTGGTCTCCGGCGGCAGCTCGATCCGGGATGCGATCGCGTAGGCGCTGGCGCCGTCGAGCTCCTCGGGCTCGGGGCGCTGGCCCGTGGCTCGCTCCGCCAGCTCGGCGAACGTCTCCCGCGCCGCGGCCGCGGCATCCTCGTCGATCGGCGGAACGTCCTCATCCGGGATCAACTCGACCTCGCCGGTTGGGTACTCCGGAGACTCGAAGCGGTCGAGCACCTTGAACGGTGCCTCGCCGCGCACCACAATGTTGAGCCGCCCGTCATCGAAGCGTTCGGTGACATCGTCGATGATCGCCGTGCAGCCGACCGAGCGAGCGCCCTCGTCGTCCCGGAGCACCACGCCGAACGGCTCTCCCAGCTCCAGCGAGGTCCCGACCATCCGCTTGTAGCGCTCCTCGAAGATGTGCAGCGGGACCTGCTCGCCGGGGAGCAGGACCAGCGGCAGCTCGAAGATCGGAAGCTCCAGACCCGCCATCGCCTCCCATCTTAGGATCCAGCGGTGGCTGAGATCGACTTTGAGGCCGAGGGGCTGCTCGGGGGCTTGAAGGGGAAGGCGCGGGAGGCGCGCCTGGCCCTGCTCCAGGACCTCGCGGATCAGGGTTGCTCTCTCGACGAGCTGAGGCGAGCCGTCGAAGAGAACCGGCTGGTCCTGCTGCCCGTCGAGCGTGCCTTTGAGGAGGACACCGACCGCTACACGCTCGGCGAGGTGGCGGAATCCTCCGGCCTGGAGCCCGCGTTCCTCAGCCGGCTCCTCCAGGCGCTCGGCGCGCCCATTCCGGAGGAGGACGAGAAGGTCTACTCGGACGATGACGTGGAGGCAGCGAAGCGGGCGAAGCTTTTCCTTGACGCTGGGCTGCCCAAGGAAGGCGTGCTGGAAACCTCGCGCCTGATCGGGATCTCGATGGCGAACCTTGCGGACGCCAATGTCGATCTGGTCGGCGAGGTATTCACCGAACCCGGCGTCGACGAGCGTGAGCTGGCGCTGCGCTACGCCGCGGCCGCCAAAACGATGGCGCCGTTGCTGGGCGACACTCTCCTGCACGCCTACCGAATCCACCTCCGGGAGCGAATCCGCCAGGCGGTGATCACGGAGGCGGAGCTGGCGGAGGGTCGGATCTCCGGGACGGACGAGGTGACGATCGCGTTCGCGGACCTGGTCGGCTTCACCCGGCTCGGCGAGTTACTCGAGATCGAGCAGATCGGCGATCTCACAGGCAGGCTGTTCGAGCTTGCCTCCGACGCGGCACGGCCCCCGGTGCGCCTGGTGAAGATGATCGGCGACGCAGCGATGTTCGCGTCCCTGGAGTCCGAGCCGATTCTCGAGGCGGTCCTGGGCCTGGTCGAGGCCGCCGGGACGGATGAGACGCCCCCTCTCAAGGTCGGGGTGGCCCGCGGCCAGGCGCTCGGGAGGGGCGGGGACTGGTACGGGCGGCCCGTCAACCTCGCGGCGCGAATCACCAGCTTCGCCAGGCCGGACAGCGTGGTGGTGGACGAGTCCACGAAGGAGGCACTCGAATCCGCCGATGGCGAGCGCTTCGGTTTTTCCTTCGCCGGCAAGCGGCGCTTCAAGGGGCTCGAGGGCGAGGTTCCGGTCTACCGCGTCCGGCATTCGGAGCAGCGTTAATCCGCGCGTAACCGCTTGGCGTAACGCTGGGTGGATGAACGAGTCTGGAGAGCGATGGCTCTGCTGATGCTGTTCGCGTTCGTGGCGGGGGCGGGCACCGCCCTGTCCCCGTGCGTTCTGCCGATCCTGCCTGCCGTGCTCGCGGCCGGTGTCACCGGCGACCGGCGGCGGCCGCTCGGCGTCGTCACCGGACTGGCGCTCTCGTTCACCTTCGCGACGGTCGCGCTGGTCTATGTGATCAACGCCCTCGGGCTGCCCAATGGTTTCGCGCGCGACCTGGCGATCGCCGTTCTCTTCCTCTTCGGGATCTCTCTGCTGATTCCGCCGATCGGCGACCGGCTCGAGGCATTCGTGAGCCGTCTGGCACCCGGCCCCGCCCGGTTTCGCGGCGACGGATTCGGCTCCGGCCTGATCGTGGGAGCGAGCCTCGGTCTGGTCTATGCCCCCTGCGCCGGCCCGATTCTCGCTGGGGTGATCGTGGTCTCGGCCGCCCAGGACTTCACCGCCGGCCGGCTGGCCGTAGCGCTCTCCTACGCGGTCGGATCGGCGATCGTGCTCTACCTGCTGCTGCTCGGCGGGCGGCGGCTTACGCAGCGCCTCAACCCGGTCCGCGGCCGGGTCCAGATGGCGATGGGCGCCGTGATGGTGCTGGTCGCGATCGCCATGACAGCCAACTGGGACGTTCGCTTCCAGACCGAGATCGCGAGCGCGCTGCCGCGATTCCTGGTCAATCCGACGGAGAGCATCGAGAAGAGCAACGCGATCTCGACTCCGCTCGCCGACGTGAGCCAGCACGGAACACCCGTGGTCCCGGCCGACCAGCTCAACCAGCCGGTCAGCCTGCAGACGTACGGTCCGGCGCCAGACTTCACCGGCACACAGGACTGGTTCAACACCCCCGGCGGCGAGTCGCTCTCGATGAGCGATCTGCGCGGCAAGGTCGTGCTCGTGGACTTCTGGACCTACACCTGCATCAACTGCATTCGCACCCTGCCCTACCTGGAAGCCTGGCAGCAGCGCTACGGAGGGCAGGGGTTCACGGTGGTCGGAGTCCATTCGCCCGAGTTCCCCTTCGAGAAGAACGCCTCGAACGTGCAGGCGGCGATTCGCCAGAACCATCTGACCTATCCGGTCGCGCAGGACAACGACCTGGCCACCTGGGACGCGTGGGGGAACCAGTACTGGCCGGCCGACTACCTGGTCGACGCCCAGGGCAACGTCCGTGAGGCGCACTTCGGCGAGGGCGACTACGCGGAGACCGAGCGGGCGATCAGGACGTTGCTCCGAGAGGCCGGCCACTCGAAGCTAGGCTCGGGCTCGCGGGCCGCTGCTCAGGCGCCATCGGCGGGCACAACGACCCCCGAGACCTATCTGGGCGCCGCGCGGGCGATGGGCTGGGTGACGCCTGTTCGTCCCGGCGACCAGGACTTCGGCGCGGCCGCCGGCCCGCTCTCGGTCAACCAGTTCGCCTACGCAGGCCACTGGGGGATCACCGATGAGGACGCGACCGCCGGCCAGGGCGCCGAGATCGACACGGAATTCAACGCGCGCCGCGTCTATCTCGTCCTGGGCTCACCCGACCAGGCGCGCCACGTCCAGGTGCTCCTCGACGGCAAGCCGATCCCCGCCAAGCTCGCGGGCCAGGACGTCCACAATGGCCGGGCGACCGTCCAGGCGCAGCGTCTCTACCGCCTGGTCGACCTCCCGGCCGTCTCGCAGCACCGCCTCTCGCTGATCTTCGACCCGGGGATCACGGGGTACGCGTTCACGTTCGGGTAGGGCGGGACGAACAGCAGCGATGAAGGGGGGAGGGTCAGACGTCTGGGCCGATCCAAGCGTCGTTTGCAGCGTTGAGGGTGCTATAGCCCCCTAAAGGCTGCAATGGGCCGATCGAGCCGCCCACCTGGCGCCGGCGACCGTGCCGCTCTCCCTTCATTGCCGATGTTGACGTTCGCCCCGCCGCCAGTCCGCGTGGGCAAGCTCCCACCCGCCCGGGGTCAATAGGATCAACGCATGGACGCAGAACGCGCACGCGCCCGACTCGCCGAGGAGCGGGCTCGGATCGAGGGCGAGCTCAAGGAGCACGAGCAGCCCGACACCTCCGATGAGCCCGAGGACTCGGGCGACGAGGCCAACGACCTCGAGCAGGCCAGCACCGACAGCGCCCTCGTCGAGGATCTCAAGCGGAATCTCGAGGAGATCGAGCGTGCCGAGCAGCGCCTCGAGGACGGGAGCTACGGAAAGTCGGTCGTCAGCGGCGATCCGATTCCGGACGGGCGGCTCGAGGCGATTCCCTGGGCCGACCGCAACGTGGACGAAGAGCCCGGCGGCCGCGGCTGACATTCGGCCAACCGGGTGAACGGGCCCTGCCCGATCGCCGATCCTCCAGGTATGGCGAAACCGGCGTCCGAGCGCAGCGGAATCGTCCGCAGCGCGGCCAGCCTCGATCAACGCGATGAGTCCTACATGTCGCTGCTCGGCAAGCTGCTGGCGGCGATTGTGGCCACCCTCTGGGGCGCCTCGATGATCCTCGCGGGTGCGCTCGGCCTGCAGCCGGGCACCAGCTGGGCCCTGCTCGCGCTGGCCCTCGGGATCATCCTCATCCTGCTCGCCGCCGATCAGGCGTGGCGGGCGATCCGCAAGCTCGGCTAGGGGCGCCGCGCCGAGAGGAGCAGGTTGTAGAAGAGCTGCGGCGGGAGCCGCGGCTCCAGGAGCTGGTTGTCCACGCGCTGCAGCGCGATGTAGCTCCGGAACGCGAAGCGGCGCCAGCCCCACGGCACCTCATCCGGCTCGGCGCTCGCCTCGAGCGTCCTCACCGTCCAGCCGTGGATCGATGCGAGCAGTTCCTCGCCCTTCACCCTGACGTCGGCGAAGGCGGCCTCGTCGCAGAAGCGGCGCAGATCGCCGGGCGAGAAGGCGTGCACGTCGACCTCCGGCTCGAGGTCATGCCTGTGCTCCACGGCCTCCGCCTCGTAGTCCCGCGCCGACGCGCCGACCAGCCGCCGCCAGAGGGGAGCCGTGAGCAGCGCCGTCCGCTTCGGGATGGCGGAGAGAAAGTCTCCGTATCGCGACGGCTCGCCGCAGAACGCCACCGTCCCGCCTGGCCGCAGGACCCGCGCGAACTCCGAGAAGGCCTGGCGGAGGTCCGGGATGTGATGGAGCACGGCGTGGCCGAAGACCAGGTCGAAGCTCCCGTCCGCGAACGGAAGCGTCTCGGCCTCCGCCGCGGCGGTGGTCACATCGAGCCCTAGGCGCTCCGCGTTCGCCTCCAGCGCCGCCAGCATCCCGGGCGAGATGTCCGTCCCGGTGGCCCGCTCGATCGCGCCCGCCTGCAGCAGATTGAGGGAGAAGTAGCCGGTTCCGGAGCCGATCTCGAGCGCGTCGCCGAAGGGCGCCTCCGGCCAATAGCCGAGCGCCTTGCGCAGCTTGGCGGTCACCTGCTCCTGGCCGATGTCGCCGAAGTCGATGCCCCATTTGGCGTCATAGGACAACGCCGCCACGTCGTGGTAGCGCTCGTTGACCTCCTTGATCCTCTCTGGACTGCTCGGGGCCGGCACGGGGCGCGGATGTTACGCAGCCGCGTTCGACCCGAGGGCCTTATAGGCTGGCCGAGGTGAGCTCCGGCGCCGCAATCGCCGTCGGTGGGGGAGTCGGCCTCGTGGTGGGAATCTTGGTGAGCCTGCTCACCGACTTGCCGTTCGCGCCTGAGGGGGGACTGGTGCTTGGCCTCCTCGCAGGCTGGCTGACGGGGGCGTCGACGGGATCGTAACTACTGCTCGCCATCAGAACGCGGCCAGAGGCGGCCGCATCGCATAAGTCGCTCCGGGCTTCGCCCTCCGCTCCGAAGTGGGGCGGCCTGGTGGCGGCTAGCGGTCGTAGGTCCTGATCGCTCGCAGCGAGAGGCCGATCAGGACCACGCCCATCACCAGGATCACGCCGAGGCAGACGAGGATCTTGTCCACCACCCAGCCATCGATGATCAGAGAGCGGATCCCGACGATCACGTAACTCACCGGGTTGATCCGCGCCAGTGTCTCCATCAGCGGCGAGAGCCGGTCAAACGGGACGAAGTTCGGCGTCAGGAAGAGCAGCGGGAAGAAGAGCAGGAAGCTCGTGTTCGTCGCCTGCACGTTCCGGGTCTTGAGCGCGACCAGGATTCCGAAGCCCGCGTAGGCCACGCCGAAGAGGGAGGCGAGGAGGACGGCCAGTAGGGCGCCGAGAACACCCGCCTCGACGTGGGCACCGAAGACGACGATCCCGAAAATCATCACGACTGCGGAAGCCGCGAGGCCCCGCACGAGGTCGGCGCCCAGGCGGCCGAGGATCAGCGACGTGCGACGGATCGGCGCCACAAGTAACTTGTCGAAATAACCGCTGTCGATCTCAGTGACCAGGGCGAGTCCCGTGGTGGCGGTGGCCACGGCGAACATCAGCGAGACCGGCATCTGGAATGCGACATAGCTCTGCCCGTTCAGCCAGGGCGCGGTGTTCGCGTTGAATGTCGTCTGAACCTGGCCGATGTTCACCGCCAGGAAGAACAGCGGGATGAAGAGCGTCGGGATCGTCGCCTCCGGGTAACGGACCACCTCCCGCACCGCGCGCCGTCCGAGCAGCAGCACTTCGGTCATGAGGCCAACGCCTTCGCCGCGGCCTCGTCCTGCTCTTCTCCGAGATCCTCGCCCTCGCCGGCGCCCTCGAGCCGCCTCCCGGTCGCCTCCAGGAACACGTCGTCGAGCGAAGGACGCGACACCGAGATCGCACCGACTTCGACATCGGCCGCATCCAACCGGCGCACGATCTCCGCGATCGACCCCGCGCCGTTCTCCACGAAGAGCGCGAGCGCATCCTGCCCGGCGATCACCCGGTCGAGACCGGGCAGCTCGCCGATCACCTGCTGGGTGCGCTCCGGATCCGCCCCGTGCAGCTCGACCGAGACCACATCCTTGCCGATCTCGGCCTTGAGGTTCTCCGGCGTTCCCTCCGCGACGATCTCGCCGTTGTCGATGATCGCGAGGCGCTCGCAGAGCTCATCGGCCTCCTCGAGGTACTGAGTGGTGAGGAAGATCGTGGTGCCCGTCTCGTTGATGCTGCGCACCTCCTCCCAGACCGTCAGCCTGGACGCCGGGTCGAGCCCCGTCGTCGGCTCGTCGAGGAAGAGCACCTTGGGCTGGTGGACCAGCGCGCTTGCCAGGTCGAGGCGGCGTTTCATCCCTCCGGAATATGTCTTGGTACGCCGGTCGGCGGCGTCGGTCAGGCCGACCAGCTCGAGCAGCTCGTTGGTGCGCGCACGTCCCGCGCTTCCGCCGATCCCGTAAAGGCCACACTGAAGCTCGAGCAGCTCGCGGCCGGTCTGGACCGGGTCCAGGCCTATCTCCTGCAGAGCCACACCGATGTTCCGACGCACCTCGTCGCCCTCGTCGACCACATCATGCCCCGCGACCAGTGCGCTGCCATCCGTCGGAGGCAGCAGCGTGCAAAGCATTCTGATCGTGGTCGACTTTCCGGCGCCGTTCGGGCCCAGGAAGCCGAAGATCTCGCCCTCGGGCACGTTGACGTCGACGCCGCGCACCGCCTCGACGTCGCCCTTGAAGGTGCGGGTGAGGCGTCGGGCCTCGATCGCAGGGGCTTTTCCGTTGTCTTCGCTCAACAGTCTTTCCGTCCTTGGGATTCCCCGTCTATGACGCGAGCGCCGGCCGAAACTCATCGCTCCCGGCCGAATCGCACTCTACGAAAACCGTGTAATCCCTAACTTCCCCGCGATGAGCGAAGTCGAACAGACCTATCTCCAGGCCGACCAGCCGGAGGGGGTCCCGCCACTCGAGCTGACGGGCGAGCGCACCCTGCCCGACGTGGCCGAGGAGAACTACTGGTATCGCCGCCACGTTGCGGTCTACGAGTGGATCGCTGATCGCTGTGCTGGCCTGCGCGTCGTGGACCTCGCCTGCGGCGAGGGCTACGGCTCGGACCTGCTTGCTCGCCGCGCAGCCGAGGTGATCGGGGTGGACGCGAACCCGGAGGCTTTCGAGCACGCCCGCGCCCGCTACCCCCGCCCGAACCTGCGCTTCGAGCGCGGGCTGGTCGAGGACTTCGAGGAGGACGTGGACGCGGTCGTCTTCCTCCAGACCATCGAGCACATCCACGAGCCGGACAAGCTCGTCGAGACGATCTCCCGAATCGCACCCACCGCGTACATCTCGACCCCCAACCGCCTCACACTCGCCCCTCCCGGCGCCGAGAAGTCGGACAACCCCTGGCACCTGCGCGAGTACGACGCCGCCCAGTACCGGGAGCTGCTCGAGCCGCACTTCGCGAGCCTCGAGCTGCTCGGCCTCTTCCACGCCCGGAAGCTGCGCGCCCATGAGCTCGCGATCCGGGCCGGCTGGGACCGGATCCATCCCGCGCTTCATCTCACCAAGCCGTTCTACGACAGGTTCGTCCCTGCGATCAGCGCACGGGACTTCCGCCTGCGGGCCGGCGATTTGGACCGGGCGCTGGACTTCCTCGCCGTCTGCCGCGCCTGAGCCATGGCAGACCGCACCGCCGGCGATCTCGCGATCGTCCTCCACTCGCACATGCCGTACGTGGAGGGGTTCGGGACCTATCCCTTCGGTGAGGAGTGGCTGTTCGAGGCTTTCGCTCGCTCGCACCTGCCGGTGCTCGAAGTTGCCGAGCGGCTCACCATGACGATCACTCCGGTGCTGGCCGACCAGCTCGAGGCCGATGGGGTGGGGGAGAGGATGCTTGCCTTCCTTGCCCAGCACCGGGTGGAGGCTGCCACTCGGGACGAGTCAGAGGGCCAGGCGGATCTGCAGCCGGCGGCCGAGGCCAACATCAGCCTCTACGCGCGCGCGATCGATCGTCTCGAGAGCCTGGATGAGCAGCCCCTGGTGGCGTTCCAGGAGGCGGCCGATTCCGGTCGGGTGGTGCTGATCCCATCGGCGGCGACTCATGCGGTCCTCCCCAAGCTCGCGACGCAGGCGGGGCGCCGGCTCCAGGTCGATGCTGGGCTGCGCTCGCACGAGCGCCGGTTTGGCGGGACCGGCGGAGGCTTCTGGCTCCCGGAGTGCGCCTACGTGCCGCGGCTGGAGGAACTCTTGGCAGAGCGCGCCATTGCCTATACGTGTCTCGATCAGAGCGCGCTGGAGGGGGGCACGACCGCGCTCACTCCGGCCAGGCTTCCGGGTGGGCTCGTCGGCTTCACGATCGACTGGCCGACCGTAGAGCTCGTCTGGTCCGAGGGTGGCTATCCCTCCGACCCCAGCTACCTCGAGTACCACCGTCTCTCCCCGAACGGGATGCGTCTCTGGTCGATCTCGGGGGAGCCCTACGACCGGGCCGCCGCGGCGGATCGAGCGAGCGAGCACGCTTCGACCTTTCTCGGCGCGGTGCGGGACCGCCTGGAGCAGCACACCTCGGAGGGCGGCACGCGCGGACTGTGCGTTTTTGCGATCGACACGGAGTTGCTCGGACACTGGTGGGCCGAGGGCCCAATCTGGCTCCGCGAAGTGGTGCGCGGGGCCCAGGCAGAGGGGGTCCGCCTGATGACGCTGCCCGAGGGGCTCCGTGAGCACGAGCCCGAGGAGCGGCCGATCGGCGAGTCGAGCTGGGGCGAGGGCAAGAGCCTCGAGACCTGGGACTCGCCTGCGGTCTCCGACCTGGTCTGGGCGACCCGCCGCTCCGAGCTCCGTCTGCTCAGGGCGCTCGGCATGCGCAGCCTGGGATCCGAGGCCGCCCAGCGCGCTGCACGCGAGCTGCTGGCCCTCCAGTCGAGCGACTGGGCCTTCATGGACCATCGCGGCCAGGCGGGCGACTATCCGTACACGCGAGCGACCGCCCACGCTCAGGCCCTCCTGGAGGCCATAGACTCCCCTGACGAAGTCGATGCACGCGTGCGCAATCTCGCCCCTGATCTGAGCCTGGCGCCGCTGCTCGAGCCTTAGATGACCGAGTCCGAATCCACGCACGCCCGGATAACGCGCCTGGCGCGTCGCAGTTCCGCGTCCTCGGGCTTGTCTTTGGCTCCACCAAAGACTTCGCCCTGCGTCCTTGATCTGCTCGGCCAGCCGCGCCCCCGGTCGCACGCGGACTCGAACCCGATCATCTGAAATGAATCGCGTCCTGATCCTCTCCTGGGAGTACCCCCCGCTGATCGAGGGCGGCTTGGCTCGCCACGTCCGCAAGCTCTCCGAGGCGCTGGTGGAGCGCGACACCGAGGTTCACGTCCTCACGCGCGGTGGGGAGGAGTCGCCGTCCGAGGAGGTGATGGGCGGGGTCCACGTCCATCGAGTCATGGAGCCCACCCGCCCAGCGGAGCTGAACGAATTCGTCGCCTGGGTCGAGCGGATGAACTCGGACATGCTCGCCGCGGGCGTCGAGCTGGGCGACCGCTTCGACTTCGACCTGGTGCACGGTCACGACTGGCTGGTCGCCAACGCCTGCGACCACCTCGCCCGCCGATTCGACGCTCCCCTCGTCACCACGATCCACGCGACCGAGCACGGCCGCCACCAGGGCTGGGTGGACAAGCATCCGCAGTCATACATTCACGGCGTCGAGCGTTGGATCACGAACCGATCCGACCGCGTGATCGCCTGTTCCACGTTCATGCGCGAGCAGATCGTCGACGTCTTCGGCGTCCCTGAATCCTCGATTGAGGTGATCCCCAACGGGATAGACCCGGATGAGATTCGCCCGCATGACGATGCCGAGCTCCAGAGGCTCCGCGCCGAGTTCGCCGAGCCGGACGAGTCGCTGGTCCTGCTGGTCGGCCGGCTGGTCTACGAGAAGGGCTTCCAGGTCGCGCTCGAGGCACTCCCGGAGATCATCGAGCGGCTCCCCAAGACCCGCTTCGTGGTGGCCGGCTCCGGTACCCACGAGGAGGAGCTCCGGCGCCAGGCAGAGGAGCTCGGCCTGATGAAGCACGGCACCTTCGTCGGCTGGATCGGCGATGACGTCCTGCACTCGCTCTACGCCATCGCGGACGTCTGCGTGGTCCCCTCGATCTACGAGCCCTTCGGCCTCGTCGCGCTCGAGGCGATGGCCTCGAGCTGCCCGTGCATCGTGGCCGACACCGGAGGGCTGCGAGAGGTCGTACCCCACGACGAGGTGGGTCTCCGCTTCCGTGCCCGGGACCCTCATTCGCTCGCCGAGATGACGATCCGGGTTCTGGACGACGCGAAGCTCTGCCGCAGGTTGACCGCCGAGGCCTTCGAGCACCTGAGCCGATTCGACTGGGGCGACGTCGCGGAGCGGACCGCGGCCGTCTATGAGGAGGTTGTGGCCCTTGACGCGGCTGCCCGACGGCCGGCGTGAGGTCTATCCCTCTCGCGATCGGGCTCCCAAGCGCCGGGCGCCCGATTTCGGGCCGGGACTCAACGTCAGCGTGCCGATCTCGTTCGGCCTGCCGCTGCTGGTCGTGGGAATCGCTCTGGTCGCCGCGGCCGTGACTACTGGCAACATCATCTTCTGGATCATCGGAGCGATCGCCGGGGCCGCTGGGGTGCTCCTCTTCGCGACAGGCAAACGGCTCTAGCGAGAGGGGCGGCCCGAAGACCGCCCCTCTGCGCCGCAACGGAAAAGGCTAAGGACTACTTCCTCTTTTTCTTGGACTTCTTCTGCTTGCACTTCTGGGATGCGGTGGCGCTGAGCTGCTGGCCGTTGTAGAACGTCGTCGTGACGCTGTTGACGATCTTCTTCTTCTTGTTGCAGCGGGCCATCACGTAGTAGCTCCTCTTGCCGGTCTTCTTCTTGTTGAAGGTGGCGTCGAACGTCGTCAGGTCGGCTCCCAGGGTGTTCGGAAGCCCGGTGACGTCGATCGTGTTGGCCGCCGGGTCGTAGACCCCCGTGACCACCACCGTGAGCGAATTGGCGATTCGGCTCCAGATGTAGAGCGTGGTCGGACCGCCGCTGACCAGCAGAACCGGCTGCTGTCCGGGGTATGCCCCGGTGCCGTTGTTCACCAGCTGGAAGCCCTGCCCGACGATGCTCGCCCCACAGGCCGCTTGAACGGCTGCGGTTGTCGTCGCCGCGTTCAGGGTCGTGTTGGAGCAAGGCGGGGTATTCCCATTGACGAACTTCAGATTCCGGTCGAGCGTGAAATCTGTCTCCTTTGCCCCCCGTGAGTCGACGAACGTGTCGTAGGTGGTGTTGGTCGCGATGTGCAGCGACGCGCCCCCGAACGCTTTCGCGTCCTGCTTCGGCGGCGAAACCGCAGAAGTGAACGTCTCACCTGTCGGAACACCTGCCATGGCGCTCGAGGCCGTGGCCAACAGTGCGCCTGTGGCCACCAGGGCCGCGCACAGGAAGCCCCGGCTACGGATGCGTCTCTTGGATCTGGTCGGCGACATCTTCCCTCTCCTCTCGATTCCTCTCGTTGTCCCTAACTTCTCTTCGTGATCCCGCACAGGGCATCTGGCGCGAAGGCACCGGCCCCGTCACGTATTCGGCCGCAGCGTGGACTGCTGCAGGTACCAACGGGCATGCCTCAGCAGGCGCTCCGGCGTGAAGCGCTTGGGGTCAATCAGCACCAGGCGGGCGTACTCGTCGGAGATCGCCGACAGCAGCCGGGCAGTCAGCTCGGCGTCGGGTGATTCTCGGTCGGACGCGAGCGCGGGACGAACGGCTTCGGTGAGCCGTTCGAGCACCGCCGCCTTGCCCTCCGCGATCCGCTTGTGAAGCATCGGAGGCGCTCCCTCCGGCGGCATCAGGATGAGGCGCCAGGTGCGCGGGTGATCCTGGACCGCTTGCAGATAGGCCCGGAGGCTCTCGATCATCAGCTCCACCGGATCGCCGTGGGTCAGGTCCTCGAGCGTGGTCTCCGAGATCTGGGAGAGCGCCCGCGTGGTCTCCCGCTCGACCACCTCCCGGAGCAGCTGCCGCAGGTCGGTGAAGTGCTGGTAGACGGTCGCCCGCGTGACGCCGGCCTTGGATGCAACCGCCTCGATCGAAAGGTCATGAAATCCGCGCTGGGCGATCAACCTGGTCGTCACGTCGAGCAACTGCTCCCGCCGGGCCGAGGCGGTCATGCGCGATGCGCGCTTTCTCGTGGGGGAGGGGGCCATCTTGCGCGGCTAGGTTACACCACCGTCACTTACAGTGTCGTAACTTACGAGCGCGTCACTAAGCGGCCTCGATCCCATCGCCCTGGCGCGTCGGGTCGATGAGGATCTTGGCGTGCATCTCGGGGTCCCCCAGTGAGGCGAAGGCCTCGTCCACTCCCGTCAACCCCACTGTTCCGGTGACGATCGGGTCCGCGTCTACCTTCCCCTCGGCGAGCAGGTGGAGCGTGTCTCGGAACTCGAGTGGGGTGTACCCGACGACGAACCGCAGGTCGATCTCCTTGTTGATCGCCATCGCCGGCCGGATCCGGTCCGGCTCCATGCAGACTCCGACGACGACGACTCGCGAGAACAGCGGGGCCGCCGAGATGATCCCGTCGAGCATCCCCGGGAGACCAACGCACTCGAAGATGACCGGCCGCTTGGGCTGCACGCCGAGGGTGTCGGCGATCCGCCAGACGTGATGCCAGGAGACCACCGGCAGGCGCCTCAGCTTCTTCATGGTGTCGGCGGCCAGGTTGACGGCCTGGGGAATGTTCGCCAGATGACCGGGGTCATCGGGCAGGTCATATGGCGAGCTCTCCTCCGGGTCGACGACGACGTCCGCGCCGCACGCCGCCGCCAGCGACCGCCGGCCCGCGGAGAAGTCGCTCGCCGCGACGGTCCGTACTCCCCGGGCCTTGAGCATGGTGATCACCGTCAGGCCGATCGGCCCGCAGCCGATCACAATCGCCACGTCTCCCTTCTTGATCTCGGCGCGATTGACCGCATGTCTGCCGACCGCCATCGGCTCGGTGAGCGCGCCACGTTCGGGGGAGAGGGCGTTGGGGATCGGGAACATCAGCGACTCCTCGACGACCATCTGCTCCGCGTAGCCGCCGGGGGCGCCGGCGGAGAGGCCGATCGCCTCCATCTTGGTTCCGCTGCGCCGGAGCGGCAGCGCCACGACCGGCGAACCGATCGCCTCCCGCTTTCGGGTCCGCGGGCCGTAGCCAGCCACCTCTCCGCTGAATTCGTGACCGAAGACGACGCGCTGATCGGAGCGCATGAAGCCGTCATATCCGACCTCCGCAAGCATCGCGGCTCCCTCGTCCGCGTGATGACGGGCGTGCAGATCGGAGCCGCAGATCCCACAGCGGACGACGTCGATCACGACCTGACCCTCCCCGGGTTCGGGGGTCGGAAGGTCCGTGACCTCCAGCTTCGCTTGCTCGCAGACAACCGCCTTCATCTTGGGCCGGGATTCATCGAGGCAGCAGGCTGTCGTCGAATGGCGGGAGCGCCTTGATCTGCGGCTCGAGCAGCTCCGCGGCCTGCTCGGTTGTAAGCACCTCATCCGGGTCGAGCCTGATCAGCTCGTGCTCGCTCTCGTCGTACTCCCAGACGTTCTCGCCCACGAGGCGGCCCTGCTCGTCGTAGGGCCAGACCATCGCCACTCGTCCCTTGAGCAGGTACATCGCCTCCTCGTCCGCATCGACGCCGGCCGCGACGAGCGCCGAACCCAGCGTCTGCTGGTAGCCGAGCATCGTGCTCACGACCATCCAGTCGCCAACGGCGACGGTCTCCTGCTCGTTGTAGAAGATCGACTGATTCGTCTCGGCCCAGAGGCGATAGAGCGGCTCGACCTGTTCACGGCCTTCGAGCGTCATCTGCGGCTGGCCGATCAGGTTGAACCGATAGACCGGACGCTCAACCATCATCTGCGGCTCGAAGATCTCCTCGAAGCGCCCGGCGTGCTCCAGGTTTCGGTGGCGGTCGTAGGCCTGGAGGAGGTAACGGTGCCGCGGGCTTTCGGTGACCTCGATGAGTTCCTGTACGGCGACATTGGTCTTAGTGATGTCCAGTTGCGTCACCGCCGCCACACTAGCGAAAGTGACACTGGCGTAACTAAGCGGTAGTCTCCGCGGAGAGATGAAGCCGGTCCCATTCAGCGATCGTCCGCGCTCCGTCCAGATGCTCCTGGCAGGTCTCATACCCGCCGCGATCGGAGCGCTCGCCGGCGTGCTTCTCGGTGTCTCGAGTGGGGCCTACTGGGCGGTCGGTGCCGTCGCCGCACTCGGTGGCCTGGCCGCAGGGTTCGAGCATCCCGATGCCCGGAGTGCCGCCGCTCGCGGCGCGGTAGCGGGAGCGATCTACGGCGTGGCTCTGTTGCTCGCCCACGCCATCGCCGGCACGCATGCCAAGGTGTCGCTCGGCAGCTTTCCGCCGTTGCTGGCGGTGATCACGGCGATCATCGGAGCGTTGCTCGGCGTGCTCGGCGCCTGGATCGCACGCCGCTGACCCCGGTCCCGGGTTACTTCCGGTGCTTCTTGTGGCGCTTCTTCTTCTTCTTGCAGGGGCGCTTCTTGTGCTTCTTCTTGGACTCGGCAGCGCGGCGATGGCGGTGCTTCTTGCGCTTGGCCTTCTTGCACTTGCTTCCCACCCCGCCGTTGCCGCCGCTACCGGGGCCGCAACCGACGATGGTGGCGGCTGAGTCGACGGAGCTGGTGGCGCCGTTGTAGCCGGTGAAGTCCGCGTGGAACATCGGCGCGGGTGGCGCACACAGATCCCTGTTCGCCATCAGCAGGCCCGGGTCCGACGAGAAGGTGAGCCGGAAATCCGAGATCGGGATATCGGGGAGCCCGTCGAACGTCACCACCTCGCTCAGAGTCAGGCTTCCCGTGAGAAGCAGATGGAGCTGGCCGTTCAGGTCCAGGCCGATGTCCGGGATCGGACCGCCGTTGGAGACCAGCATGACGTTCCCCGACAGCGGGAGGCTGAGCAGGGGCGAGGCGGCAATCGCCGATCCGACCACCGAATTCTGCGGACACGAGCCGGCCTGGAAGGCGGCCGGCAGACAGGTGCTGCCGAGGAGGTTCGCGTTGGCGACGAGATCGTTGGAAGGGACGGCCACCTCTGCCTTGAGCAGACCCGCCTCGTCGAGGTCCTGCTGGATCGACGTGACCACGGTCGTCGGCACACGGTCGGCTCCGCCACCGGTCTGGCCAGGGCCGCCCGCCTGCGCGATGAACGAGGGCGAGAAGTCCTCGGCCCCGCAGTTCGTCGTGGTGAAGCTGGCCGACCCGATGGCTGTGCTGCCCGTGTAAGGCACCGCCGTGAAGTTCGTCGTGTTGTTGCCGCACGACGTCGGGTTGCGCATGAACGGCTGGCCGGTTCCCGGAGCGGTGCCGAACAGGGTGATGTCCTGTGAGTTGATCGTCGTGTCGAGGCCCGAGGTCGTGTTCGGGATGTCATTGATCACCGTGTCAAGGCCGAAGTCGGGTCTGAGCTGGACCCCCGATTGGAGGGTGACCGGCGGCAGGATGTTCGGGAGCAGGGCGCAGAGCTCCGGCGGAAGGAGGGCGCAGAGATCACCCTTGATGGGTCGAAGGACGATCCCGAAGCGGGCCGGCTCGCCGGGTTGCGGCGTCAGGTTGTAGAGGTCGCCCTGCACGTCCAGGGTGACCGGGAGGACGGCGACCGTCACGGTTGCGTTCGCCGTCACCGCGCCGAGCTTGGTGTTCGTGGGGCACGCGTCCGCATTGAGCTGATCGACCGTGCAAAGAGGAGCCGCGTTGGGGTTGCCGATCAGTCCCGGAGGCAATCCCACCGTCAGGTCCTTCACCTGCCCACCGCTGAAGCCCATATGGATGTGGACGTTGCTGTGGGCACCCGCCTGCGGGTCGGTGGGTGCGGCGGACAGCCCGCTCAGCGACAACGCCTGGGCCGACGCCGGAATCACGGCGATCAGCCCCACGATTGCGATGAAAATCCCGATCAGACGGCGCGGAGTGCGCATCCAGCTCCTCCTCGTGTCCCCTGTGGCTTCACTTGCCTCCAAACCCTGGGCTGCATGCCCTAAAAGCGAGTATATGCACATCCCCGATATTAAGGTGCACCGGTAGCCGGCTATTCAGGTTCAACCGGGTTGGGCCAGCGCAGCTCCCTGGGAGCCTCTCGCATTCTGATGACCCTTGCCGGGACGCCGCCCACGACGGCGTTGGCGGGCACGTCGCGCGTGACCACCGAGTTCGTGCCGACGATCGAGTTGTCTCCGACCTGCACTCCGCGCAGGACACACGCTCCGTATCCCACCCAGACATTCGAGCCGACCACGCACTCGCGCATGTAGATGCCCTGATGGCGGACCGGGCGCTCGACCTCGACGACGCCGTGGTCGAAGTCGATGAACATCGCTCGGTCGGCGATCACGCACTGCTCGCCGATGCGCACGTGCTTGTACGAGGAGATCGTGCACTCCTGACCGAAGACGGTCTTCGCGCCGATCTCGACGACGCCCTCGTGGCTGCGGATCTTGGTTCCATCCCCGATCCAGCAGAAGCGGCCGAAGCGGATCTCCGCTCCCCTGGCGATCTGCAGCTGGAGGTCCCTGCCGAAGAACACCGGGCCATCGGTTTTCCAGCGCCAGCCGGCGGGGGTCAGGAACCTGCGCCACAGGTATCGCCAGAGCAGGCGGCCATAGCGGAGGTTCATCATGCCGTTGCGGCGGTAGAAGCCGAGTGCGCGGAACACGGGCGGCGATTCTAGGCGGGCCCAGGGCGGCCACCGGGGGGCCGCTCCAGCAATACTGACACCGTTTTGATGTTGCTCGTTCGGCCCCCCGGCGACCGCCACCGTGCCTAGACTCAGCCGCCCATGGCCCAGAGCACCGAGCAGAGCCTTGCGGAGCGGTTGATCGCCGGGGACAAGCGGGCGCTGGCGCGGGCGATCACGCTGATCGAGAACGACGACCCCGCCGGCTGGGAGCTGGTTCGCGAGGTCTTTCCGCGCACCGGAAAGGCTCGGATCGTCGGGTTGACCGGCCCGCCCGGGGTGGGGAAGAGCACCCTGATCGGCGCACTGACAGCCGAGATGCGCAAGGCCGACCGCCAGGTGGCGGTGCTCTCCATCGACCCCTCCAGCCCCTTCACCCGCGGTGCCCTGCTCGGCGACCGCATCCGCCTCTCCGATCACTTCCTGGACGCCGGTGTCTTCATCCGCTCGATGGCGAGCCGCGGCGCTCTCGGCGGGCTCTCCGAGGCCACGCTCCAGGCAGCTCTCCTGATGGACGCCTCCGGCAAGGACGACGTCTTCATCGAGACCGTCGGCGTGGGTCAGGCCGAGATCGACATCGTCGACCACGGGGACACGATCGTCCTGGTCCTGATGCCCGGCTCGGGCGACTCGATCCAGGCGCTGAAGGCGGGCGTCATGGAGATCCCGGACATCATCGTCGTCAACAAGTCCGACCACCCCATGACGGACACGATGATCCGGGAGATCCGCGGAGTCCTGTCACTGGGCCCCGCCACGTCGTGGCGGGTCCCCATCGTCAAGACCGAGGCCGCGAAGGGCGAGGGCGTCGCCGAGCTGGCGGAGAAGATCTCCGAGCATCGCGAGCACATCGAGGCCGAGGGCACCCTGGAGGAGAGAAGGGCGCGAAACCTCCGGAACGAGGTGCTCGAGCTGGCAGCCTCGCGGATGCGCCGTCGCCTCGAGGAGGCTGTCGCGGACGACCCGTCGATTCGCGAGCTCCTCGATCGCGTCGTCAAACGGGAGATCGACCCGGCCAGCGCGGCCAAGGACCTGTTGGGGCGCGAGGATGGCTGAGACGAAGAAAGGGGAATCGCCCAAGCCCCCGCTGCCCACACTGGAGGAGGCGCTGGCCTGGGAGGGCATGCAGATCGACGGCCTCGGCAACAAGACGCTGGGCCGGATCGCTGGCATCCACGTCGACGCCGAGGACGGCAGCCCGCGCTGGGCGCTGATCCGGCTGGGGCCGCTCGCCGGCTGCACCGCGATCCCGTTCGAGCACGTCGCCGAGGGAGCGGGCAGGCTCTGGGCGGCCTACGACCGCGACTGGATCCGGGAGGCCCCGCGATTCCGCCCGAACGAATCACTCACCGCGCTGCAGGAGCTCGAGCTCTGTGCGCACTGGGGAATCCAGGAGAAGCAGGGGAGGGCGGCCGAGGTCGCCGAGCAGGAGGCAGACGAGATCACGGCGGTTCCGGCGGGCGATTGACCCGGCTTCGCCATCAAGTCGCGGCCACGAGCGACCGCCCCGCGTAAGTCGCTACGGGCTTCGCCCTTCGCTCCAAAGTGGTGCGGCCTGGTGGCCGCTACACGCCAAGCTGCCGGGCGATCACCATCTGCTGCACCTCGTCGGTTCCCTCGCCGATGGTGAGGATCTTGGCGTCGCGATAGAAGCGGCAGACGGGGTACTCCTCGATGTAGCCGTACCCGCCGTGGATCTGAACTGCCTCCTCGGTCGCCCGGACGGCCAGCCGGCCGGTGATCAGCTTGGCCTGCGCCGCGGTCAGCGTGAAGGACTCGCCGCGGTCTTTCTCGATCGCGGCGCGATGGACGAGCAGCCTCGCCGCCTCGATCTGGGCGGAGAGGTCGGCGATCTTCGCCTGGATCGCCTGGAACTTGCCGATCGGCTGGCCGAAGGCCTGACGCTCCTTGGAATATGAGATCGCCTCGTCGAGAGCGCCCTGTGCCAGGCCGACTCCCATCGCAGCCACGCCGATCCGGCCGCCGTCGAGAATCGCGAGGAACTGCTTGAAGCCGGCCCCGCGCGGCCCGAGCAGGTTGCCCTCCGGTACGCGGCAGTCGGCGAAGGTGAGCGGGCGGGTGTCAGAGGCGTTCCAGCCCATCTTCCGGTAGGGCTCGCCCACCTCGTATCCCGGGGTCCCGTTGGGAACGATGATGTTGGAGATCTCCTTGCTCCCGTTCTCCCGAGCGGTGACCGCCGTGATCGTCACGCAGCCTGAGATGTCGGTTCCCGAGTTGGTGATGAACTGCTTCGTGCCGTTCACGACCCACTCGCCTCCCTCGAGCTCCGCGCGGGTGTGGGTGTTGCCGGCGTCGGACCCGGCCTCGGGCTCGGTCAGGCCGAAGGCGGCGAGCTTCTCGCCGCTGCAGAGCTGCGGGAGCCAATCGTCCTTCTGCTCATCCGTGCCCCAGAGATAGATGGGCATCGTGCCGAGCGAGGTGTGCGCGGCCATCGTGATCGCGACCGAGGAGTCGATCCTGGTGAGCTCCTCGACGGCGAGCGCATAGGCCAGGGTGTCGGCGCCGCCACCGCCGTACTGCTCCGGGAAGGGGATCCCCATCAGGCCGAGCTCGCCCATCTTCGCGACCAACTCGTAGGGGAAGGCCTTGGTCCGATCGAGCTCCTCCGCGACCGGCTTCACCTCCTGGTTCGCGAAGTCGCGGACGGTGTCGCGCAGCAGACGCTGCTCGTCGGTCAGGTCGAAGTCCACGGCGCGGGGGAGTCTAGGAAGGTCCCTAGGCGGCGGCCGGCTGCCTGGCGGTCTTCGCCCCAGGCCCGTCCACGGCCCGGGTCTCCCGCACGGTCAGCGGCTTGCCGCACTTGGTGCAGATCCGCCGCTCGTCGATCACGCCGCCGCAGTCGCCCTTGTGGATCACGAGGACCGGCGGGCCGTCGGGGAGCGGCTCGTACTTGTCGCCCCAGAACATCAGCGCCGTCATCACGGGCCAGAGGTCGAGGCCCTTCTCGGTGAGGAAGTACTCGTATCGCTCGGGGCGCTCGCTGTAGGGACGCCGCTCGATGATGTCCTCATCCACCATGCGCTGGAGGCGGGCGGTGAGGACGTTGCGGGCGACGCCGAGCGATCGCTGCATCTCGGAGAACTTGCGCCGGCCGTGGAAGATCTCCCGCACGACCAGCAGCGTCCAACGCTCGCCGACCAGCTCGAGGCTGCGGGCGATGGAGCAGGTCTGTCCCTCGTAGTCATTGCCGAGCATGTCTGTGATGTTCGCACACTCGGTTGCGTCATGCAACTCACGCTGGTAGTGTGCCGCCCATTGGAGGTTGCGTGAAGCAACCAACTCCACGAAAAGAGGCGCGGTCATGAGAGCACTGCGATTCGAGTTCCACCCAGAGCAGGTCAGGATCAGCTCCGAGGAGATCCTCGAGGACCTCCGATATCCGGTCCGCAGGGATCGCCAGAACGGTGGACGCAGGCGCGCCCGTAATGCGAGGGTGCGCCGTGAGGCGCAACCCATTTCATGAGGCTGCGTGCATGAGCGTCACGCCGATTCGCAAGGAGGAGGGGGTGACGGGCGGCAGGGCCGTGGACGCAGCACTCTCCTTGGCTGGACGCTCGCCGGAGACCACGAGCACCCGGACGATCACCTGGCAGGATCCGGTTCCCACTGCCGCCGCCGGGTCCCAGCTGGCCGGAATCGAATACATCCGTGCGATCCAATCCGGAGAGCTGCCGCCGCCGCCGATCGCGGTCGTCATGAACTTCACGATGGTCGAGATCGAGGAGGGACACGCTGTCTTCGATGGAGAGCCGGGCGAGGAGCACTACAACCCGATCGGCGTGGTCCATGGCGGCTACGCGTCGACGATTCTGGATTCGGTCCTCGGATGCTCGGTGCACACGACCCTGCCCAAGGGGGTCGGCTACACGAGTCAGACCCTGGAGGTGAAGTACCTCCGGCCGATCACGCGCGACACGGGAGCCGTTCGCGCCGAGGCGGTGGTGATCCACAAGGGCCGCAAGACCGCCACGGCGGAGGCGAAGCTGACCTCCGTCGAGAACGGCAAGCTGCTCGCCACCGGCACCAGCACCTGCCTGCTGTTCGACCTCTAGCCGCTTCTACATTGGGGGAGTGACCCCAAACAATGGCAGCGCGCCGACGATCCGCCTCGGCCGGATGGTCGAGGACGGCGTGGCGCCGAGCATCTTCGGCCTGATCGAGCGCGGCATCACCCGCGAGCCGGAGCTGGCGGCGCAGATGCGCGGCCGCGTCGTCTTCCGGTTCGCCGAGGACTTCTCGCCGCTGCGCATCCATTTCAGGCCGCGGAGCGTCGTGGTCGAGGACGGCGACTCCCGCAAGCCGGACCTGGTGATCAGCGGGCGGCTCCCGGACATCGTCCATTTCGCGACGGTGCCGACGCTTCAGGGCCGCCTGCACGGGGTCCCGGACCCACGTCAGCCGCGCGGGCGAAAGGCCCTCTCCAGGCTGGCCAGCGGCAGGGTCAGGATCGAAGGCGACCGGGTCCTCGGTCGTCGCCTGCTGCGACTGCTCGCGGTCTAGCTGGCCAGCGAGCGGGCCAAGTCGATCAGGAGGCGTGTTCCGAAGCCGCTTGGCCCCTTGCCCGTGTACTCCCTCCCCACATCCCACGCCGTGCCCGCGATGTCGAGATGGACCCAGGGTTTGCCGTCGACGAACTCCTCGAGGAAGGAGCCAGCGTAGATCGTCGATGCCTTGCGCTTCGAAGAGGCGTTGGTCAGGTCCGCGACGCTGCCCTTGGTGAGTTCCTTGTACTCGGGGTGGAGGGGAAGGCGCCAGGCGAGCTCGCCCGTCCGGCCCGCGGCCCCCTCGACCTCGGCGGCGAAGGCGTCGTCGTTGGAGATCAGGCCCGCGTAGGTGGAGCCGAGGGCGACGATCACCGCCCCGGTCAGGGTGGCCAGGTCCACGATCCGGTCGGCGCCGAGCTCGACCGAGTAGGCGAGGGCGTCGGCCAGGATCAGCCGCCCCTCGGCGTCGGTGTTGTTCACCTCGACGGTCTTGCCGTTGAGCTGGGTGATGATGTCGCCCGGCTTCACCGCCGTGCCGCTCGGCATGTTCTCGGTCGAGGGAATGACCGCAAGCACGTTGATCGGGATCTCCAGCTTCGCGATCGCGGAGACCGCCTCGAGCACGGCCGCGGCGCCGGACATGTCCATCTTCATCTCCTGCATTCCGCCCGAGGGCTTGATGGAGATGCCGCCGGAGTCGAAGGTGACGCCCTTGCCGACCAGGCCGATCGTCTCCCCGTCCCCGCCCGCCTGGTAGCGGAGCACGATCAGCTGCGGCTCCTCCGCGGTGCCCTGCGAGACGGCGACGAGGCCGCCCATGCCCTTCTCGGCGATCTCCTCGCGGCCCATCACCTCGCAGGTGACCGAGGAGTGCTCGTCAGCGATCGCCTTGGCGCGGCCGGACAGGTAGGAGGGGGTGACGACGTTCGAGGGGAGGTCCTGGAGCTCGCGGGCGAAGTTCTCGGCCTCGGCCGCGATGCGGGCGGCCTCGACGTCCTCGGCGATCCCGCCCGCATTGATCACGGTCAGATCCTCGAGGCGCTTAGCCATCGTCATCATCGCCGTCCTTCTTCGACTTGTAGCGGTCGAAGCGATAGGAGCCCAGGATCGCTCCTTCGACCGCCGCGCTGGCCAGCGCCTTCGGATCCATAGCGTCAGGGCCTTTGAGCGTCATCGAGGTGACGTCCATCGAGCCTGCGGTCCGAGCCGCGATCGCGGCCGCGACACGAGCTCGCTCGGGCTCGAACTCGTCGCGGTCGCCGAGGCCGACCACCAGCGCGCGACGAGGCTTCTCCGGGTGGATCAGCGTCGTCTTCCGGTATCCGCCCTTGACGTCCTCGGAGCCCGGGGCGGCGGCCAGGGGCTCGGGGAGCTCGTCGCCGTCGAAGAGGAGGACCACGAGCAGGTCGGACTCGACCTCGGGGAGCGGCTTGTCGGAGACGGCGACGCGCAAGCAGCGCCAGATTACAGACGGTCACTAACCTTCCGTCACCAACTTCTGAAAGACCCGCGGACCGGTCGCGGGC
Source organism: uncultured Solirubrobacterales bacterium (assembly GCA_963743575.1). Taxonomy (GTDB): domain Bacteria; phylum Actinomycetota; class Thermoleophilia; order Solirubrobacterales; family 70-9; genus DASUPK01. Next base: position 166,779 of record CAVUQC010000004.1, read on the forward strand.
CGAACGAAAGGCGCAGATGTCGAAGACGGTCATCCTCTCCACCGCCAGAACCCCCTTCGGGAAGATGGGCGGCGGGCTCTCGTCCCTCGATGCCACCGACCTGGGCGGCACCGTGATCTCCGAGGCGCTCGATCGCGCCGACGTGAAGGCCGACGAGGTGCAGGGCGTCGTCTACGGCCAGGTTCTGCAGGCCGGCCAGGGACAGATCCCCTCTCGGCAGGCCCAGATCAAGGGGGGCATCCCCAAGGAGGTCCCCTCCGAGACCGTCAACAAGGTCTGCGCTTCTGGCATGCGCTCCATCGGAATCGCCGACCAGGCGATCCGTGCCGGCGATCTCGAGGTCGGCGTCACCGGAGGCATGGAGTCGATGAGCAAAGCTCCGTACCTGCTGCCCGGCGCGCGCTTCGGCTTCCGGATGGGCGACGTCACTGCGATCGATGCGATGACCCATGACGGCCTCACCAACCCATTCACCGAGAAGCAGATGATCAACGAGGCCAGTGAGGTCTCCAACGAGCTGGAGATCACGCGCGCCGACATGGACCGCTTCGCCGAGCGCTCCCACCAACTGGCGTATAAGGCGACCGAGGACGGCAGGCTCGCCGAGGAGATCGTCACGGTCACGGTCCACTCGCGGAAGGGCGACACCGAGGTGGCGGCCGACGAGGCCATCCGCCCCGACACCACCCTCGAGGTGCTCTCCAAGCTCCGGGCGGTGGGCGGCGACGACGCCACCCACACCGCCGGCAACGCGCCCGGCGTCAATGACGGCGCCGGCGCCGTCGTGGTCGCCTCGGACGATTGGGCGAAGCAGAACGGCAAGAGCCCGATCGCCACAGTGCTCGCCTACGGGCAGGTCGCCGACGACTTCCCCTACCTCGCCAGGACCCCGGCCAAGGCCGCGATGCAGGCGCTCGAGAAGATCGGCAAGAAGCCGGCCGACGTCGACCTCTGGGAGATCAACGAGGCGTTCGCTTCTGTGGCGATCAACTCGATGCGGATGCTGGAGATCGATGAGGACAACGTGAACGTCAACGGCGGCGCCATCGCCCTCGGCCATCCGATCGGCGCCTCGGGCGCCCGGATAGTCGGTGCCCTGGTGCACGAGCTGAAGCGCCGCGGTGGCGGTCTCGGCTGCGCCGCGATCTGCTCGGGCGGGGGCCAAGGCGATGCCATCCTCGTCGAAGTCAACGGCTCCTAGCCGCTCAGCCGCTTTCTTCGACCTCGACAAGACCCTGATGGCGGGGTCGTCGGGGATGGTGTTCGCGCGCGTCGCGAACCAACGCGGGTTCGTGTCGCGCCGCCAGCTTGCCAGCTGGGGGTGGGATCACCTGCGCTACCGTCTTCGCGGCTCCTCGGACGAGCAGACTGGCGCGGTGATCGACGCCGCCAAGAAGGTCTTCGCCGAGATCCCCGAGCGGGATGTCGAGCGGATGGCGCCGGCGGTGCTCGCCGGGATCCTGCCCCGCATCTATCCCCAGATGCTCGACGAGGTCCATCGCCACCAGGACGACGGTCGCGCCACCTTCATCGTCAGCGCAGCCGGAAACGACCTGGTCAAGGCGCTCGCGGCGGTTCTGCGCATGGAGGGCGGAATCGGGACCGGGTGGGCGGTCGGCGCCGACGGCAAGTTCACCGGGGAGATGGACGGGCCGTTCGTCTACGGGGAGGGCAAGGTCGTTGCGATGCAGCGATTCGCCGAGAAGCACGACATCGACATGGGGGAGTCCTGGGCGTACTCCGACTCCGCCAGCGATCTGCCGATGCTGCGCTCGGTCGGCAACGCCGTGGTCGTCAACCCAGACCCCGACCTGCTTGAGATCGCCCGCCGGGAGGGGTGGCGGGTGATGCGTTTCGAGAAGCTCGGCCGGAAGCTGGCGATCACCGGGGCAACGGTGTTGGCTGCCGCAGTTGGCGGCCTTGGCCTCGCATCGAGGCGGCGGCACGGCGGTCGTCTCAGCGGTCTCCCGAGCTCTATTCGTAGGTAGGCCAAGATCGTCATTTTTCGCCCTGCGCGTGTGTCACACTGAATGTCTTCAAGCGACCGGCCGGAGGGTGACCCCCGACGACCGACGCGGGATTGGAGTTCTGTGACGAAAAAGAGAAGCGCGGGCAAACGAGATCGCCACGCAACCAGGGGGAAAAAGGATCTTGGCCTGGCGCACCTCGCCGAGGCCGCGAAGGATCAAGATGCCGCGGCGTCGGATCAGAGTGCCTCTGACGCGGACCAGACGGCCTCAGCTATCGACCAGACGCTGTCGGACGCCGAGCGCGAGTTCGCCGCCCGCGACCAGCTCGCCTCGGATCGTGACCAGCACGCCTCGGATCGCGATCAGGCGGCCTCCGACCAGGAACTGCTCATGCATCCCGGCGCCGCCTTCGGCGCCGCCCACGACGCGAGTCTCGCCGAGCGCCTGGAGAGCGCCGAGGAGCGGAAGGCAGCGCGGAAGTCACGCGCCATGGCTGCAGAGGAGCGCGTCCTCCAGGCCGCCCACAGGGATGAGACCGCCAAGCACCGAGATCTCACCGCGGACGCGCGGGACACCGCCGCAGACCGCCGCGACAGCGACTCGGCAAAGATCGAGCGCAAGATGGCGTCCCGGGGCACGGCCCTGCGCACGGCCCTCGCGCACGCCGCCGAGATCCGGGCGCAGGCAGGTAACGACCGCGCCCGGGCGGCGGACGACAGGACGCAGGCCGCCGACGATCGCCGGCGGGCTGCCGACGAACGCGAGGTGGCGCTCGCGGAGCTGCGCCGCGCGCATCAGGATGAGCTCACAGGGGCGTTCCGGCGCCGGACCGGCGAAGAGGCCCTGCAGGGCGAAATCGACCGTGCCCGCAGGGAGGACCATCCGCTCGTCATCGCCTTCGTCGACGTCGACGGCCTACGGGAGATCAACAACTCGAAGGGCCACTCGGCCGGAGACGCGCTCTTGCGGAACGTGGTCTCGGCCATCCGGTCGAAGATCCGCTCATATGAGCCGATCGTGCGGTTCGGCGGAGACGAGTTCGTCTGTGCGATCGGCGGGGTTGATCTGAGCCAGGCGAAGATCCGCTTCGGCGAGGTTCAGCACTCGCTCGCCGAGTGCAGCACCGGCGGCGCCGTTTCGGTGGGCCTCGCTGAGCTGCGTGAGGGCGACACCCTGCCCGATCTGATCGATCGGGCGGACGCGGAGCTCCTCGAAAAACGCCGCGCAGGTCCGCTCAAAGCCATCTGAGCGGCGGCCTGGCACCCGCTTCTCCCTGTCGCGGCTGCTGGCGGCCGCCCCTCTTAAGTCGCTTCGGGCTTCGCCCTGCGCTCCAAAGTGGAGCGGCCTGGCACCCGCTTCTCCCTGTCGCGGCTGCTGGCGGCCGCCCCTCTTAAGTCGCTTCGGGCTTCGCCCTGCGCTCCAAAGTGGAGCGGCCTGGCACCCGCTTAGACTTCCGCCATGGCGATAGAGCCCGACGCGCGACGCCGTGCACACGAGTGGCAGTCCGAGGTCTACACGCGCCTCGCCGAGCGCGAGGCGCTCTTCGAGACGATCTCCGGCGAAGAGGTCAAGCCGCTCTACACGGAGGAGGACCGCGAGGGGTCCGATGACGAGCGCGAGCTCGGCTATCCCGGCGAGTACCCGTACACCCGCGGCGTCTACCCGTCCATGTACCGGGGCCGGCTTTGGACGATGCGCCAGTTCGCCGGCTTCGGCACCGCCGAGGAGACCAACGAGCGCTTCCACTACCTGCTCGAACACGGTCAGACGGGGCTGTCGACGGCCTTCGACATGCCCACCCTGATGGGTCTCGACTCGGACGCCGACCGGTCGCTGGGCGAGGTCGGGGTGGAGGGAGTCGCAATCGACACGCTCGACGACATGGAGACCCTCTTCGGGGGGATCGACCTGGGGAGCGTGACCACCTCGATGACGATCAACGCTCCGGCGGCGATCCTGCTCGCCTTCTACGTCGCCACGGCCGAGGAGCAGGGCATCCCCCCGGAGCGGCTGGGCGGCACGATCCAGACCGACATCCTCAAGGAGTACATCGCCCAGAAGGAGTGGTGCTTCCCGATCGAGCCGGCGATGCGGCTGGTCGGGGACATGATCGAGTGGTGCACGGAGCACATGCCCCGCTGGCACCCGATCTCGATCTCCGGGTACCACATCCGCGAGGCGGGCTCGACCGCACAGCAGGAGCTCGCCTTCACGCTCAAGGACGGCTTCACCTACGTCGAGCAGGCGATCGAGCGGGGTCTGGACGTCGATGCCTTCGCGCCGCGTCTCTCCTTCTTCTTCAACGCCCACATCGACTTCTTCGAGGAGATCGCCAAGTACCGCGCTGCGCGCCGCATCTGGGCGCGCGAGATCCGAGAGACCTATGGCGCCAAGCGAGAGGAGTCCTGGCGGATGCGCTTCCACACCCAGACCGCGGGCGTCTCGCTGACCGCGCAGCAACCGCAGAACAACATCATCCGCACGGCTATCGAGGCGCTCGCCGGCGTTCTCGGCGGCACCCAGTCCTTACACACCAACTCCTATGACGAGGCGCTCGCCCTGCCGACCGAGGATGCGGTTCGGATCGCGCTCCGAACCCAGCAGGTGATCGCCCACGAGACGGGCGTCACCAACACGATCGACCCGCTCGGCGGCTCCTACTTCGTCGAGACGCTGACCGACGAGATGGAGCGCTCGGCGTACGAGTACTTCGCGCGTATCGACGAGCTCGGCGGCATGGTCGAGGCCATCAAGCAGAACTTCCCTCAGCGCGAGATCGCGGACGCCTCCTTCCGCTATCAGCAGGAGGTCGATGCCAAGCAGCGCATCGTCGTCGGCGTCAACGACTACGTGCTCGAGGACGACGAGGCCATTCCGATCCTGCGAATCGATCCCGAGTTGGAGCGAAAGCAGAAGGGGAGGGTGGAGGCGACCAAGACCAAGAGGGATTCCGCCGAGGTGGAGCGAACACTCGGCGAGCTGCGAGCGGCCGCCGCCACAGACGCCAACCTGATGCCGACGATTCTCGAATGCGCCCGGGCCCGGGTCTCCGAGGGAGAGATGGTCGAGGCTCTGCAGGCGGTGTTCGGCAGCTACACCGAGTTGCCTGTCTTCTGAAGCCCGCCTCTAGGCGGCGCGTCGTGCGGACTCGACGATCACGATGACCTCGCCGACCGGCCCGAGCTCCGAGCCCGCCAGGAACATCCTGCCGACACCGCGTCTCTGGGATTCGACCCGAGCCAGCTGACAGGCATCATCGTGATCGAGCCCACTGGCGAGCAGCTTCTCCCCGCAGGTCCGGTCAAGAAAGAGAACGTCGTACACCCCTAAGCCTCCTGATTCGAGTCCCCTGGTTACTTCCATTCTGCTCTCTGGATACCACGCCGACATCCGTAGAAACTTCCCTGTTCAACTACGGTTAAATCGCCATCGACCGAATGCATGACTGAATAGTGCCTACTGATGCCGCCGGAAAAATCAGGATCGTCGTCGCCAAGCCCGGGCTTGACGGCCACGACCGTGGTGCGAAGATCATCGCCCGCGCCCTGCGTGACGCCGGCATGGAGGTGATCTACACGGGTCTCCACCAGACGCCCGAGCAGATCGCCGAGACCGCGATCCAGGAGGACGCCGACGCCGTCGGGCTCTCGATCCTCTCGGGCGCCCACATGACGCTGGTGCCGCGGGTGGTCGAGCTGCTCTCCGAGCAGGGGGCTGACGACGTCGTGGTGACGGTGGGGGGGACGATTCCCGCCGACGACATCCCGGAGCTGAAGAAGCTCGGGGTCGCCGAGGTCTTCACTCCGGGTGCGCCGACTGACGCGATCGTCGAATTCGTTCAGTCCGCGGTCGCAGGGCGCGAGGCGCGCTCGGCCTCCTAGTAGCCGTACCCGCCGCCGCCGCTCGAGCCGCCGGTGTTTCCGGCCGCGCTGTTGCCGGTCGTGGCGGCGGAACCGCCGCTCCCGCTCGAGGCCGGGCTGGCGCTGGTCGCCGGCGCGGCTGAGTTCGTTGAGTTGTCATTGCTGCTGCCGCCGCATGCCGCCAGGCCGATGCCTAGGACCACGCTGCAGGCGCCGGCGAGAATCAAGCGTTTTGTGCGCTTCACGAGGGCTCCTTTGCCTTGACTTCTGATGTCGATTTCCCCTCGCACGTACTACGCTCGCGGGACCGCCCGGGATTGGGCCGGCCGGTGCAATCCCTTTACGCATGGCAAACGTAGGATCAGACGTGGACCCCTCCGACGAGGCACTGCTCGCGGGCTATGCGACGGGTGACCCCCGCACCGCGGCGGCGTTCGTTCGCCGCTTCCAGGGACGCGTCTTCGGCCTGGCCCTGACTATCGTGCGCCAGCCCGCGCTCGCCGAGGAGGTGTCGCAGGAGACGTTCGTCCGCGTCTACCGGCACGCCGGCAACTACGACGCCCGCAAGGGGCGCGTGTCCACCTGGCTGCTCTCGATCGCACGGAATCTGGCGATCGACGTGACCCGGATGAAGCGGCTCGATCCGGTCGACCCGGAGGTGATCGCCGCGGAGATCTCGATCGAGAACCAGGTCCCCGGCGCCGATGAGGCGGGACTCCAGCCGGACGAGCGTGACCAGCTTCGGTCGGCGATCGTCGACCTTCCCGATGATCAGCGCCGCGCCCTGGTGCTCGCCGCCTACATGGGGCGAACGGCGCGCGAGATCAGCGACCTGGACGATGTCCCGCTCGGGACGGTCAAGACCCGGATCCGGACCGCGATGCTGAAGCTCCGCGAGGAGATGGAGGTGTTCGAGTAGTGGATCCCCGCTGCCACGAGACCCGGGAGATGGCCGCCGACCTGGCCCTGGGCATCGTCGACGGGGAGGAGCGCGGCCGCGCGCTCCAGCACCTCGCCGATTGCCCGGACTGCCGCGCCGAGGTCGAGAAGTACTCCGACCTCGCCGACGAGCTGCTCCTGCTCGCACCGCAGCGCGAGGCTCCATTGGGCTTCGAGTCGCGGGTGCTGAGCGAGGTGCTCCCGGCGCCCAAGCCGAAGCGGCGCCGCCGACTTCGGCTCGTGCTGGTGCCGGCAGCCGCGGCGGCCGCCGCCGCCGCGATCGTTCTCGCTGTCGTGGCCCCCGACCTTCGCCTCGCGTCCCACTACCGCCACACGCTCGACCAGGCGAACGGGAAGGAGTTCGAGTCCTACGCCCTGCGAGAGGGGGACACGCACGTCGGCACCGTCTTCAGCTACGAGGGCTCCCCCTCCTGGGTGCACATCGACGTCGATCCCGCGCACCGGGCGGGCATCAGCGGCGCCGAGCTCGTCACCGAAGACGGCAGCCAGGTTCCGCTGCACTGGTTCCACCTCGACCCCTCGGGCGGTTCGGGCGGCTCCATCCCCGTCGATCCGAATCGGGTCTCCGTCCTGCGTCTCTCCGGTGCTCCGGACGGGCAGCCGCTGGTCGCGCACTTCAACGACTAGTCACCGGCGCTTCTGGGTAGCGGGCCGTCTAGCATGGTCCGGCGAGACCGATTGACTGGTCAGTCAGCCAGTCGGGACAGGCGCTAATATCCCGCGCCGCTCCCGGAGCCACCCGAATCAAGAGAGGACCTGAACTTTGAAGATTTGTGTGCTCGTCAAAGAGGTCCCGGACGCCGCAGTCGACAAGCGGATCGACCCGGAGACCAAGCGCCTGGATCGCTCAGGCGAGAAGAACCTGAACCCCTTCGATACCCACGCCCTCGAGGCCGCGATGCAGGTCAAGGAGGGTGGTGCCGACGTCGAGGAGATCGTCGCCGTTACGATGGGCCCGGACAGCGCCGTGCGCGCTCTCCACAAGGCCGTCGCGCTCGGCGCCGACCGCTCGGTGCACCTCGCCGATGATGCGCTGACCGGATCCGACGTGTGCGCCACGGGCTACGCCCTGGCCAAGGTGCTCGAAGCGGAGAGCCCCGACCTCGTGCTGCTCGGCCAGCAGTCGGACGACGGCGAGTGCTACACGATCGGTGCCGTCGTGGCCGACCACCTGAAGATGCCCTCGCTGACTCAAGTGATCAAGATGGACGTCGCTGACGGCAAGCTCACCTGCGAGCGCCAGGCCGAGTACGGCTACGACACCGTCGAGGTCGATCTCCCCGCCGTGATCAGCGTCGGCGACGCGATCAACGAGCCGCGCTACCCGAGCCTGAAGGCGATCATGGGCGCGAAGAAGAAGCCGCTGGACACCAAGGCCATCGGAGACGTCGGGATCGAGGGCGACCGGGTCGGCGAAGGCGGATCTCGCACCGCCGTGCTCGAGCTCAAGCCCCCTCCCGCCAAGGAGGCCGGCGAGATCATCGAGGACGAGGACACCAACGAGACGGTCGAGAAGATCGTCGCCTGGCTCGACGAAAGGAAGCTGATCTAGATGGGTGGGATTCTCGTTTACGCCCTGCACGACGACGAGGGCAACTTCAACAAGAACTCCCTCGGCGCCCTCTCGGAGGCGGCGAAGCTCGCCGGCGAGCTGGGCACCGAGGCTGCAGCTGTGGTGGTCGGCGACGTCGCCGATGACGCCGCGGCCGGCCTGGGCGCGTATGGCGTGAAGAAGGTCTATCGCTGCAAGGAGGCCCCGGAGGGCCTCGCGCAGCCGATCGTCGACGTGATGGCGAAGGTGATCACCGACAACGACTTCTCCTACGCGCTCTTCGGCGGCGGCCTGCTCGGCTTCGAGATCGGTGCCGGCCTGACGGCCCGCCTGAACGCCGGGGTGACGATGGAGGTCACGGCGGTCAACGTGGTCGATGGCAAGCTCGTCGCCGAGCGTCCGATCCTGCAGGACTCGCAGATCGCCGACGTCGGCTACGTCGAGGAGCCGGGGATCATCATCGGCCGCCTCAACGCGTTCGACGAGAACGAGACCGGCGGCAAGGCCGAGGTCGAGGACGTTCAGGTCGAGCTCTCGGAGTGGTCGACGAAGGCCAGGATGGTGACCCGGGGTGAACAGCGCGGCGCTGACGTCGACATCGAGGGCGCCGACATCCTGGTGGGCGGCGGCCGCGGCCTGGGCAAGAAGGAGAACTTCGAGCTCGCCGAGCAGCTGTCCGATTCGATGGGCGGTGCGGTGGCCGCGACTCGTGCGGTGGTCGACGCCGGCTGGTACCCGTACGCGGCGCAGATCGGTCAGACCGGCAAGACGGTGGCCCCAAAGCTGTACCTGGCGCTCGGCATCTCCGGCGCGATCCAGCACAAGGTCGGCATGCAGAACTCGGAGAACATCCTGGCCATCAACAAGGACCAGAACGCTCCGATCTTCGAGTTCTCTGACCTGGGCGTGGTGGGCGACCTCCACAAGATCGTCCCCAAGCTGACTGAGGCGATCAAGGCCAAGAAGGGCGGCTAGATCTGATGGCCGCAACGCCGGCGGATTTCCCGCCGCCGTTCAATCCGGGGGACTACGTCGGGCCCCCGACGGATGCCCCGGAGGAGCGTCTCGAGGCCGGCATCGTCATTGTCGGCGGCGGCCCGGCCGGGCTCGCCTGCGCGAACCGCATCCTGCAGCTGCTCGAGGACGAGCCGGAGCTGACCGAGAGGCTCGGCGAGATCCCGGTTGCCGTGATCGAGAAGGGCAAGGTCTGCGGCGCCCACAACGTCTCCGGAGCGAACATGGTGCCGTCGGCGATGGAGAAGCTGTTCCCGGATCTCGATCCGAGCGACTGGCCCGTCTACCAGCAGGTCGAGAAGGATGCCGTCTACCTCCTGACCAAGAGGATGGCGATCCCGCTCAAGCCGCCGCCGCCCAACTTCCGGAACCACGGCAACTACGTCACCTCCGTGTCGAAGCTGTCGCGCTTTCTGGCCGAGAAGGCCGAGGAGGCGGGCGCCTACATCCTCACGGAGACCGTCGCCGACAAGCTGCTCGTCGAGGACAGGATTGTGCGCGGCATTCGCTCCGGCGACAAGGGCCGCGGCCGCGACGGTGAGGAGCTCAGCAACTTCGAGCCGGGGTCCGATCTGATGGCCAAGGCCACCGTCCTCGCGGAGGGAACGGTCAGCCACCTGACGCAGAGCGCAGTGGACTACTTCGACCTCGCCGGCGACTCCATGAGATGGGAGATCGGGGTCAAGGAGGTCTGGAAGGTCCCCAAGCCGCTCGACCGGGTCATCCACACGATGAACTGGCCGCTGCGGGGACGGCCCAAGTACAACGAGTTCGGCGGCAGCTTCATCTACCCGATGGGCGAGGACAAGCTCACCATCGGGATGGTCGTCGGCCTCGACACCACTGACGCGACCTTCTCCTGCCACGACGCGCTCCAGGAGCTCAAGACCCACAAGTTCGTGCGCAACCTGCTCGAGGGCGGCGAGCGGGTCGGCTGGGGGGCGAAGACGATCCCCTCGGGCGGCTACTGGGCGATGCCGAGGCGGCTGTCGGTGCCCGGCATGGTGATGGCCGGGGACAACGTCTCGATGGTGAACGTCCCCTACCTGAAGGGGATCCACTACGCGATGCACGCCGGCATGTTCGCCGCGGAGGCGATCGTCGAGTCCCTGAAGAAGGACTCAGTCAACTTCGAGGATTACGAGCGCAGCGTGAAGGGCTCGATGATCGAGAAGGACCTCTACCGCTCGCGGAACGTGCGTCAGTACGGGGACAAGGGGTTCATCGCCTTCGGCGGCATCGCAAATGCCTGGTTGCTCTCCCGTGGCGCTTTCCCGCCCGGACACAAGAAGGTCGAGCCGGATGCGGACGTCCAGATGAAGATCGAGGGCGCCGCCAAGAACTACCCGAAGCCCGACGGCTCCTACATCTTCGACAAGCTCTCGTCGGTCTTCCTCTCTGGCAACGCGACCCGGGATGACGCCCCGAACCACGTTCGGATCCAGGAGCGCGTTCCGAAGGAGGTCGCCCAGACCTGGGTCTCGATGTGTCCCGCGCAGGTCTACGAGATCCCCGAGGACCAGCTCGAGTCGGGCGCCGAAACCGTCGACGTTCACGTCACCGCCTCGAACTGCGTCCAGTGCGGCGCGATCACGGCCAAGGGCGGCCGGCTCACCCTGCCGGAGGGCGGGGACGGGCCGTTGTACCAGGAGACCTAGCGGCCACCAGGGCGCTCCACCTTGGAGCGGAGGGCGAAGCCCGTAGCGACTTATGTGGGGCGGCCGCCTGTGGCCGCGACTTGATGGCGAAGCCGTCATAGGCTGCGCTCTGTGGACAAGGTGAACGGCCGAATCGCCGTCTTCGGGCCCAGTCCGATGCTGAGCGTCACGATCGAGGCGCGCGGCGAGGGGCGGGACGACATCCACTGCCACCCGGCGGGGCAGGGCGTCTGGCTCAGCCGGATGGCGGGGGAGATGGGCGCCTGGCCGGTCCTCTGCTCGCTGATCGGAGGAGAGACCGGGATCGTGCTGGAGCCTCTGCTCGAAGAGCTGCCGGGAGAGCGGCGCCTGGTCCGGACCGAATGCTCCAGCGGTTGTTTCGTCACCGATCGCCGCAGCGGCGAGCGGGTCGCCATCGCGCAGGCATATGTTGAGCCGCCCTCGCGGCACGAGTGCGACGACCTCGTCGCAGCGACCACGGCCGCTTCACTCGAGTGCGACCTGCTGGCGATCTGCAACCCCTACCCGGGTGACACGGTGCCCCTGGAGACCTACGGCGACCTGGTGGCGAACGCGCGCGCCTCGGGCATCCCGGTGATCGCCGACCTCTCCAGCCCCCGGATCGAGCCGACCGCCGTGGCCGGTGCCGACCTCGTCAAATTGAACGACTGGGAGCTCGCCGCCTTCGTGGTCGGCCCGGTGGACACACCTGAGCGTCTGCGAGGAGCGGCCGGCAGGTTGCGGGATCTGGGTGCCCGCAACGTGCTGGTCACCCGCGCGGGTGATCCGGCCCTGGTCCTGCTGGGTGACGAGGCCTGGGAGCTGATCCCGCCGAAACTCGAGGCCGGCTCCCGCGAGGGCTGCGGCGACACGATGATGGGCGCGATCGCTGCGGCGCTCGCCCAGGGCAGCGAGCTGGCCGACGCCCTCGTGCTCGGCGCCGGCGCCGGGGCCGCCAACTTCCTCCATCACGGGCTCGGCACCGGCTCGCGGCGGGAGGTCGAGGAGCTCGCGAGCGAGGTCGAGTTCCGTCGGGCCTAGGCCGGCGCGTAGGGCGGCTCGGGCCGCTCGCCGCGCAGGATGGCGGTGGGCGCCTCGCGCGCGATCCAGTCGAGGTGGGGGCTGAGCAGCTCCACCTGGCCGAGCACGGCGAGGCCGTCGGAGATCCGCAACGGACGGCCGCCGTGCGAGGAATGCGAATCGCTCGCGAGCACATGGATCAACCCGGCGGCCGCCAGAGCGAGCATGCCCTGGCGAGGCGAGCCCGAGACGAGGTAGGCCGCGGTGCACTGGATCAGGGCTCCGGCGGCGATCAGCTCCTTGATTCGCTCAATCATGTCGGATGAGACGTGGCGCTCCGGGTGGGCGATGAGCGCGCCGAAGCCACGCTCCCGCAGGCCGCTGACGGCGGCCAGGAGCGAGTCGCCGAGCGGCCCAGGGCGAGGCTCGAGCAGGATCCACCCGCCCCCGCCGAGCGTCACGGCTCCCAGCTCGCCCTCGTCGAGCCCCTCGAGCGCGGTCTCAGCCACCTCGCCGCCAGTGACCACAGTGACCGGCACCTCGTTGCGGCCGAGCTCGGAGTTCACCTCAGCGACCCGCCCCGGCAGCTCGGCGATCCGCACGTCGTGGTCGTGGCGGATGTGGGGGGTGGCCGCGATCGTCTCGATCCCGTCGCCAGCCGCGACCCGGCCCATCGCCAGCGAGTCGGCGAGGTCGAGCGCCCCGTCGTCGATGCCCGGCAGGATGTGGCAGTGGAGGTCGATCAACGCGACCACCACGCTAGCCACGCACGCCCACCGAGGCCATCTACGTGTTTTGCGCGGGTGACGGTCGTTCGCGGAAGGCCTACGGTGGAGCGATGGCAATACCCGAGGATGCACTCGACGCTCAGGGCGAGATCGCCGCCGTCGACGGCGATGTGCGCAGCCGGATCTCGAACGGAATCGTCCAGCTCCACAAGGAGTACTACGGACGAGGGCCGACCAAGACGAAGACCTACTACCAGGAGGACTTCGTCCTGATCCTGCTCCGGGGAGGATTTACGACTGTGGAGCGCACCCTTCTCCATGCTGGCCGGCGCGACGCGGTTACAGCCCAGAGACACACCTTCCAGGAGGTCATGAGGCCGCTTTACGCCGAGATGATCGAGCGCGAGACGGGACGCCCCGTCACCGCCTTCATGAGCTCAACCAATCAGGATCCCGACATCCTCGCCGAGCTGTTCATCCTGAAGCCACCAGAGGAGCTTCAGGACTAGGGAGTCGAGCTCCCGGAGGCGTTGGCGGCGACAAACGCCGCGACCTCCTGGGCGTCCTTCCCCGTGACGAGGTTCCGCGGCATGTTGCCGCTGGGGCCGATGCCCTGTCCCTTGGCGTGACGACCGCCGCCGGTTCGAATGGCGTGTAGGACATCCGCGTGGTTCACGGCGATGTCGTCGAGGTTTGGCCCCACGTTGCCGACCGTGCCCGCGGCGTCGAGCGTGTGGCACGAGCCGCAGTGATCGACGAACAGCTGCCGCCCGCGCTGCTCCGCCGAGGAGAGAGGCTGGTCCGTAGCACCGGCGAGGGGCGCTCCGCTCGAGGACGTGTGCTGCTCGACGGTCGCCGAGTCGCTGCCGCCGCCACAACCCAGGACGAGCAGGACGGTGGCCATCGCGGCCGCGAGGCAGGCTGTTGCCGGGCGATATCGGTCAGGCATGACGAGTGACGGCTACCCGTGATGGGCTGAACTATGCTCGCCACGTGGCGAACCACGCGAGCCAGACGCTCGAACGGGAGTTCCTCGAGTTCGCGCCCGACGCCGTCATCGGCGTTGACCTGAACGGAGAGATCAGGCTCGTGAACTCGCGGACCCAGGCCGTCTTCGGCTACGCACGGGACGAGCTGATCGGCCAGCGCGTGGAGATGCTGGTTCCGGAGGGCGTGCGCGGCAGCCACGTCGGCCACAGGGATCGCTACTTCGAGGCTCCGCGCACCCGACCCATGGGCGCCGGCGCCGACCTATATGCCCGCCGCAAGGACGGCAGCGAGTTTCCCTGTGAGATCTCCCTGTCCACGGTCGCAACCGACCAGGGGATGATGGCCCTGGCGGCGATCCGCGACATCACCGACCGCCGACGTGACCGCGACGAGCTGCGTCGCGCGGTGAGGCGCCTCCAGGCGGCCGCCGACGTCGCGATCGCGGTGGGCGGCGAGACCGATCTCGAAAGGGTGCTGGACGCGATCGTCGAGCGCGGACGGGCGCTGGTCGAGGCCAGGGCGCTGATCATCCTGCTGCGTGAGGGCGAGGACCTGGTCGTTGCGGCGACCGCGGCCGTCGCCGGCGGGCTGGACCCGCAGGTTGCGAATCTCAGGATCCGGGCACACGATGCCTCCGAGGAGGTGCTGCTCGGCAGGTTCACGGGCATGGACCTCGGCGCGACGGAGAGCGGCCGCGCGCTGCTCGCTCCCCTGCTCTTCCGCGGAGACCCGCTTGGCCTCGTCGTGGCGCTCGACCGCATCGGGGAGCCGGGGCGATTCCGCGACGAGGACCAGCGGATGCTCGAGGCCTTCGCGGCCAGCGCCGCGACCGGAGTTGCGACAGCCCGTTCGATGGCGGAGGAGCGGCTGCAGAACACCATCGATGCCGCCGAGCAGGAGCGCAGCCGCTGGGCTCGGGAACTGCATGACGAGACGCTCCAGGCGCTCGCGGTGCTGAGAATGCGCCTTTCATCGGCGCTGCGGGAGGAGGAGGACGGCGCACTCGAGGAGGCCGGCCAGGCGGCCGTCGAGCAGATCGACGACGAGATCGTGAAGCTGCGCAGGCTGATCACGGAGCTCCGGCCGGCCTCGCTAGACACGATCGGTCTGGAGGCCGCCCTGCAGGCCCTCGCGGAGCAGCATCAGCAGGCCACCGCCATCACGGAGGTCGACTGCGACTTCGAGCTTCCCCGGGACGAGGACGCCAGGCCCACGCCGGTTCTGGAGACCGCGGTCTATCGGCTCGTTCAGGAGGCGCTCAACAACGTCTCCAAGCACTCGATGGCGCGGCGCACCGACGTCACGGTGCGGGCCGTGCGCGGTGCGATCGAAATCGAGGTCCGCGACGATGGCGTCGGCTTCGAGCCGTCCCTGGTGCGAGAAGGCTTCGGGCTGGTCGGCATGCGCGAGCGGGCAGCTCTGCTCGGCGGCACCCTCGACGTCGATTCGACCAGGGGGTCCGGCACGCGGATCCGCGCCGAGATCCCGCTGCTCACCCGGGGCGAGGAAGACCCGGCTTCGCCGTAGGTCGCGGCCACGGGCGGCCGCCCCACTTAAGTCGCTTCGGCCTTCGGCCTTCGCTCCTGAGGTGAGCGGCCTGGTGGCCGCTAGACGTCGATCAGCCCGCGCTCGATCGCGTAGCGGACGAGCTCGGAGCGGGTGGTCATCGCCAGCTTCTGCTGAATGTGCGCGCGGTGGGACTCGACCGTTCGCACGCTGAGATAGAGCTGCTCGGCGATCTCGTTGTTGGTGTGGCCGAGCGCGATGAGGCGGAGGACCTCGAGCTCTCGCTCCGAGAGGTCGTCTGGCGTCGCGGCGTCGGGCTCCGCCGCCAGCCTGGCCCCGAGCTCGGGCTGCAGATAGGTGCGGCCCTCGGCGGCCATCCGCACGGCCTTGACCAGCTCCTCGCTCGCGGCCTCCTTGAGGATGTAGCCGAGGACGCCGGCCTGAAGGGCCTCGCGGGCGAACGCGGTCTCGTCCTGCATGGTCAGCACGACGATCTCCGTTCCCGGCGACTGCTCGCGGATCGACGGAATGGCGGCGAGCCCCGATCCGCCGGGCATGTTGATGTCGAGGATCAGGACCTTGGGGCGATGCCCGCTCACGTAGCGGCCCGCGGAGTCCGCGTCTCCCGCCTCCGCGACCACCTCGATGTCGGGCTCACGCTCGAGCATCAGGCGCAGGGCGCTGCGAACGACGGCGTGGTCGTCAGCTAGGACGACGGAGATCTTCTCGGACACTGCCTCCCCGGTGTCTGCCACGTTCGTACCTTAACCCGGGCAGCGGGCGCAGGAAGCAGTTCCGACACCGCAACTCCGTACCCAAAATCCTGTTTCAGGCGGGCGTGAGGGAGGGGTTGACAACGATGCACGGCCGAGGGCCGCTCGCCGGCAGGCGGGTCATGCTCGCCGGGCTGACTGCGGCGCTGCTCTGTGCCGCCGTTGCAATCGCTCCCGGTGGCAGCGAGGCGAAGAAGCGGCACGCCGGCAAGCAGAAGCGGCCGAACATCGTCCTGATCATGGATGACGACCAGTCGGTGAACCTGCAGCAGTTCCTGACCAAGACCAACGCCGCGATCGGCGCCAAGGGCGTCACCTTCGACAACTCATTCGTCAACTACTCGCTGTGCTGCCCGTCGCGCTCCACGATGCTGACCGGCCAGTACGCGCACAATCACGGCGTCCGGGGAAATTCCCTCCCCTCTGGCGGCTACAGCAAGCTGGCGCCGACCATCGGCAACACGATGCCGGTCTGGCTGCAGCGCGCCGGGTACTACACGGCGCACATCGGCAAGTTCCTGAACGGCTATGGCGCCACTGTTCCCGACACGACGGTCCCGCCCGGCTGGAACGAGTGGTACGGATCGATCGACAACCCCGATCAGTTCACCGGAGGCACCTACACCGCCTACGGCTACACGCTCAACGAGAACGGGCAGATCGTCCACTACGGGAGCACGCCCGGCGTCGTCGATCCCGCCACCTACCAGACCGACGTCTACTCGGAGAAGGCGGCCGACTTCATCCGTCGCCGGGCACCGAGCAACAAGCCCTTCTACCTCTCGGTGGCTCCGCGCGACCCGCACGGCGAGGCCGCTGCCTGCAACTGCAACGGGAACAATCCCCGCGCCGCACCGCGGTACGAGGGGCATTTCGCCGGTCTGAACGCGCCGCGGAACCCCGATTTCAACGAGGCCGACGTCTCGGACAAGCCCTCGAACGTCAAGGACCTGCCAGTGCTCAACGCGAACCAGCAGGACGCGGTGGATGCCCGCTACCGCGCCCGGGCCGAGGCGGTCCTTGGGGTGGACGACCTCGTCCAGAACGTCGTCAGCACGATCAAGCAGGAGGGCGAGCTGAAGAACACGGTGCTGATGTTCACCTCGGACAACGGCTTCTTCCACGGCGAGCACCGGGTGCCACAGGGGAAGGTGCGTCTCTACGAGCCGTCGATCAGAGTGCCGCTCGAGATTCGCGCGCCGGGGATGCCGAAGGGTGTGCACCGCCGCCAGCCCGTCGGCAACGTGGACCTGACTGAGACGATCCTCGATTTCGCGCACGCCAAGGCTGGGCGCAAGGAGGACGGGATGTCCCTCATCCCGATCATGCAGAAGAAGCGCTACTGGCCCGGCCGCGCGATGGACCTGGAGACCTACTTCACGCCGGACACGCTCGAGGACCCGGAGGATCCGCCGCTCAACTACCAGGGCGTGCGCACCGACCGCTACCTGTACGCCAATTACGGCACGGGAGAGCAGGAGCTCTACGACCTGCGCACCGATCCGTTCGAGCTCCAGAACACGGTGAACAATCCGGCCTACGCGAGCGTCAAGGCCTCGCTGCAGCGCCTGCTCGGGGGAATGGCGAACTGCGCGGGGCGGACCTGTCGTGTGAGGCCGGCTCTGAAGTTGAAGGCGGGGAAGTGCTCGGTTGCGAAGGTCGCCGGCAAGGGCGATGCGCAGGAGGCGACCTTCTACCTGCGCGGCAAGAAGATCGGGACCGACGCCAAGCCGCCGATCCGCGTGGGCCTGCACCACGCCTCCTCCGGCGAGCGCCTGGAGGCGGTGACCAGCTCTCTCGACGGGCGGAAGGTCAGCCTGACGCGGACGCTGCGGGGCTGCTGACCGATCCGGCGAAGGCGCCGATCAGCTCGGCGAGCCGTTCGGGCTGATCTTCGGGGACGAAGGTGTAGGAGTCCTCGATCTTCTCGAGGGTCGCCCCCTGGATGGTGTTCGCGAGCCGCTCCGCGAAGGAGAGCTTGAAGAAGCGGTCCTCGGTGGCCCAGGCGAGCATCGCCGGCTTGTCCCAGCTTCGGAGCTCTTCCGCTGCCGCCAGCGTGTAGGCGGGGTCGATCCCCTTCAGCACCTTGATCGTGTCTCGCCGGATCGCGCCGTCGGTGAGGTAGGGCCGCACCCACTCCGCGAGCGGAGCTCCGCGCCGGTCTCGCTTGATCACCGGTCCGTAAGCCACCTGTCGGCGCACCCGCGCCGACCGGGCCCCCTGCATGATCGCCGTGAGCAGCCCTGGCACGCGCGCCGCCCACTGCAATGGGCGGAAGGCGGGAGGCAGGAAGTTCTCGAAGGCGTCGCAGTTGGTCAACACCAGCCGCCCGATCCGCTCGGGGTGGTTCGCAGCCGTGATCTGCGAGATCGCGCCGCCGGTGTCGTTGGCGACGAGCGTCACGTCCTCCAGCTCAAGGCCGGCCATGAAGCCGTCGATGATCCGGGCGAGGCCGGGGGGAGAGAGATCGGCGTCCGGGTTCATCGGCTCCGGGTGCGAGCCGAGCGGCAGCTCGGGAACGATGCAGCGGAAGTTGTCCTGGAGCAGCGGGGTCACCTTCCGCCAGAGCCGGCCGTCGACGAGCAGGCCGTGGGCGAAGACGATGGGCGGGCCCTCGCCGGATTCCCGGTAGTGGATGTTTCCCTGAGGGAGTTTGACGGTCATGCCGGCCTCCTTAGGTTGCGGAGTTGGGTTTTCAGGAACTTGGGCCAGGCGCGCGGGCTGAGCGCCATGGCCTTGAGCAGCGGGGTCGCGTCGAGATAGGCGACTCGCTCGATCGCCTTCCCGTCGCGGAGTCTGATGCGGTCGCAGGTGCGCATCGTGAAGGGCCTCCGCCCGACCGTGCCCTCCAGCCGCAACTCGATGTAGGCGACGTCGCCGTCGGTCGCCCAGTTCTCGACGGTGCCATGCAGGTCGGGGACGACCTCGAAGAGCGGCCGGGCGAACTCGTCCCGGAACGCTTCCTTGCCGACGATCGGCCGCATCGACGGCTGGATCATGCGGATCTCCGGCTGGAAATGGGGCTCGAAGTGGTCGGCGAAGGTGTCGGCGTCAACGGGATTGGCCCAACCCTCGGCGAACATGGCCACCCATGCCTCGGCGGCCCCCTCGGTGAGCGTTCCGTTCTCGGTCGCGGTGGTCATCACTCGCCTCCGAGCTGGCGCTGCATGGCCAGGGTGTCGAGGTAGGTGTGCTTGGTGGCGACCAGGCCGTCGCGCACCTCGATGACGTCGACGCAGGGGACCTCGACCCGGGCGCCACTGGTGCCGAAGGACTCACCCTCGACCTCGATCGCCTGCTCGACGGTCCCGCTCATCGTTGATTCCAGTACCCAATGATCCTCGCCGACATGCAGCGCCAACTCGGCGAAGTTGATGTCGGGCATCATCGCGATGTAGCCGGCGAAGGCCTCGCGGACGGCGGCCTTGCCATTGGCCGGGGCGGACCCGGCGGCGTGCGCGACGAACACGCAGTCGTCGGAGTGCAGGTCCATGATCGCGTCGAGGTCCTGGCGGTTCCAGGCCTCGCCGTAGCGGTGGGCGAGCATTTGGATCGCGGTGCTGCTGTCGGTGGCGGTGGTCATCGGGGTGGCCTCCTTGAAGTCGTCGGGTCGCTCATTGCGGAGTGCCTCTCATCTCGCATACAGGCTGTATGTATATCTGACCTACAGTCTGTATGTCAACATGAGCCGGCTCACAGAGCGCGGGCCGCTCCTTGCGGCTCGCGGCCGTGTTCCTGAGCCCGGCTAGACTTGAACGCGATGAAGACAGACATCCATCCCGAATACGTCCTCTCGCACGTCCATTGCTCGTGCGGCAACGACTTCTATACGCGCTCCACGAAGCCCGAGCTTCACGTGGAGATCTGCTCGCAGTGCCACCCCTTCTATACGGGCAAGCAGAAGCTGGTTGACACCGGCGGCCGGGTCGAGCGGTTCCGTCGCCGGGCCGCCAAGCGCGCCCGTTGAGCACCGAGCCCGCGTCATCGCTGAACGGATCGCGGCCGCAGGCCGCCAAGCCGGCGCGGGCGCCGGCTCAGTCCGAGCGGATGCCGGACGGCAAGCCCGTCGCCGTGGGCGACGCGCCCGTCGGTGGGCAGGCGGTGCTCGAGGGAGTGATGATGCGCGGAGTCTCGACCTGGTCGGTCGCCTGCCGCACCCCGGAGGGCGAGATCCAGGTCACCTCCGAGCCGATCGTCTCCTGGGCGAAGCGCAGCCGGATCCTGCGGGTGCCGGTCATCCGCGGGGTCGTGGCGTTGGCCGAGTCGCTCAAGATCGGCTTCAGGGCGCTCGCCATCTCGGCGAATGCTCAGCTTGCCGACGGCGAAGAGGAGGAGGAGATCGGCGGCTTCACCTGGGGCCTGACGATCTTCTTCTCGCTGGTGCTGGCGATCGGCCTCTTCTTCGTCATCCCGGTGGGAGCGACCAGCCTGATCAAGGACCAGTTGGGCTCCCCGTTCCTCTTCTGGCTCGTCGAGGGCGTGCTGCGAACCGCGATCTTCATCGGATATCTGGCTCTGATCAGCAAGCTCCCCGACCTGCGACGCGTCTTCCAGTACCACGGGGCCGAGCACAAGACGATCTCGTGCTTCGAGGCGGGGGACGAGCTCGTCCCGGCCCGGGCGGCCGAGTACTCGCGCCTCCATCCGCGCTGCGGCACCAGCTTCCTGCTGATCGTGATGGTGCTTGCGATCTTCGTGTTCGCGCCCATCGGCCTGCCTGCCTGGTACTGGCTGGTCCTTTCACGCATCCTGGGGATCCCGCTGATCGCCGGACTCTCCTATGAGGTGATCAAGTGGGCCGGCAAGCACCGCAACAAGCGCTGGGTCCGGGCGCTGATGTGGCCCGGCCTGATGCTTCAGAACCTGACGACCCGCGAGCCCGACCACGACCAGCTCGAAGTCGCCATCCGCTCGCTCCAGGGCGTACTCGCCGTCGAGGACCCGTACGAAGAGAAGAACCGGGACCAGGCGATCGAGATCGTCGCGTAGGTAAGAGACCTCTCACAACGCGCTTACCCTCGGTTCAGCCCTGCCGCCCACCATGGCGGCATGAAGCTCAAGGTCCACATAGACAGAGATGCCTGCCTCGCTTACGGCGACTGCGCCGAGCTCGCCCCAGAGGCCTTCGAGGTCGACGACACCGCACATCTCGTGGGCAGCGCCCCGCTGCGGAAGATGGTTGACGCGGCTCGCGCCTGCCCCTCGGAGGCGATCACCCTGATCGACGCCGAAACCGGCGAGCAGATCGCGCCCTAATCCGGCGTGTAGCCCGGGATCCGGAAGCGGATGGTGGCTCCCTGTCCGGGCATCGAGCTGGCGCTGATCGTGCCGCCGTGCGCCTCGACGATCGCCCTCGCGATCGCCAGGCCCAGGCCGCTTCCTCCCTCGGCGCGGCTGCGGCCCTCGTCGGTCCTGTGGAAGCGATCGAAGATGCGGCCCAGCTGGTCCGGCTCGATGCCTGTGCCGTCGTCTCGCACGGCAAAGATGGCCGAGCCGTTCTCCGAGCCGATCGAGATGTCGATGTGGCCGTCCGATCCCGTATGCCGCACCGCGTTCGTGACCAGGTTGCGCAGGACCTGGGCCAGCCGGTCCGGGTCGGCGTCGAGGTCGCCGTGGAGGACCGAGTCCACGTTGTAGTGGCGCGATCCGAGCAACGGCAGGTCGCGTCGCAGGTCCTCGACGAAGTCATCGATCGGCACCCGCCTTCGCTGGACCAGGCCGCCACGCTCGGCCTTGGCAAGCGTGAGCATGTCGTCGGTGAGCCGCTCCATTCGCCGCACTTCCTTCATCAGCTCATCCGCCTCGGCCTCCACCGCCTCCCGGTCGCCCGAATGATCCGCGAGCTGCTCGATTCGGCCACGCAGCACCGTGAGCGGGCTGCGGAGCTCGTGTGAGGCGTCGGAGACGAAGTCGCGCTGCAGCCGGAAGCCCTCCTCGAGCCGGTCCATCATGTGGTTGAACGAATCGGCGAGCACCCCGACCTCGTCCTCGCCGCGGTAGTCGATTCGGTGAGAGAGGTCCCCGGAGTCAACCGCGGAAGCGACGGCGGCCATCCGGCGCAGCGGCCGCGTGATCAGGTTCGCCAGCCAGATCGCGATCGCGACCGAGAGCAGCAGGGCGCCGAGCCCCACCGCGATGAAGCGGTTGCGCAGCGATTGAAGGGCCTGGTCGACCGACGTGAGTGGATCCGCCACTCGGAACGTGCCGACCCTGGTGCCGTCGACGACCACCGGTTGGGTCAGGACTCGAAGCTTCCCGGTCTCGTCCGTTGAAATCGTCGTCAGCCCGTCGCCGGCCGAAACGATTCCGCCCGCATCCGCCTCGCCTCTTTCATGGCCCGAGTGGCTCTCTGACAGCTCCTCGTCGACGGTCCGGGTCTGGTTGGTGACCGGGGGGAGCCCCTGGGGGGAGATGAGGTAGATGCGCGCCTCCGGGTGATAGCGCTGGCCTGCCACGAATCGGTCGCCGGCAGCTCGCAGCCCGGCGGGGTCGGTGACCCGGCCGCCGCTCAGGACATGCTGCTGGAACTCGGCGTATTGCTCATTCAGCTCGCGATCGATCCGGCTGCGGAGGTTGGCTGCCGTGGTCGCGTGAAGCGCGAAGAAGCTGGCGGTTACCGCCGCCACGCTGACCGTTGAGATCGCCAGCACCAGCCGCAGCCGAATGCCGCGCGGCACCCACCTACGCATCGGTGCTCACGAGCCGGTAGCCGGCCGAGCGAACGGTCTGGATCGGCGCCGCCCCGTCGGCCTTCGAGAGCTTGCGCCGCAGGTAACCGATGTAAACGTCGAGAACGTTGGTGCCCGGGTCGTAGTCGTAGCCCCAGACCGCGTTCAGGATCTGCGCTCGTGACAGAACCTGATCCGGATGGCGCATCAGGTAGGCGAGGAGCTCGAATTCGCGAGCGGTCAGCTTCACGGCGCGGCCGTCCCGGTCGACGTCGCGGGTGCGGAAGTCGAGGCTGATCCCTCCAACCTCCAGCGAGGTGCCGCTGGCCTGCCCGGGCTGGCGCAGGTGGGCTCTGACGCGCGCCAGCAATTCGGCGAAGGCGAACGGCTTGGTCAGATAGTCGCTGGCCCCTAGGTCGAGTCCGGTGACGACGTCGTCAGTCTCGGCTAGCGCGGTGAGCATGATTACCGGCAGAACCTCGTCGCGGTCGCGGATCGATCTGATCACCTCGTGGCCGCTGAGCTTGGGAAGGAGGACGTCGAGGATGACGAGCGCGTAATCGCCGGTGCGGGCGAGAGCGAGGCCCTCCTCGCCGTCATAGGCGCATGACACGGAGTAGCCCTCGGCCTCGAGTCCACGCTGCATGAACTCGGCGATTGGCCGCTCGTCCTCGACTACCAGAATGCGCATGGCGGCAATGCTAGGTGGGCGCCCCACGGCCACCCGGATCTTCTAAGAGAACTCTCATCGGCCGCTTACAGGCTGTTCAGGGCCGAGGCCCAATATCCACTCGGTGATCTCGGCCAGCGAGCAGCCCTACGTGGAAACCGACCGGCGCTTCAGGCTCTTCGGCTCCCATGTGCGCGTTCTGATCGGTCCACCGACGCGGGCCGGTCTTCCCTCGCCTGAGGCGATGGGGATCCAGATCGAATTCTTCCTTCGCCTGTTGCACCGCAAGCTGACCCGATTCGACGAGGGCTCGGAGCTCTCCGCGCTCAACTCGGAGCCCGGTGAGGCCTGCTCCGTCAGCCCGACTCTGGCGGCCGCCGTCAATGCGGCGCTCTGGGCCGCCCGCCGCTCGGATGGGCTGGTTGACCCGACCCTCGTGGGCGAGCTGGAGGAGGTCGGCTACGCGACCTCGCGGGCCGACCTTCCCGCGGAGAGCATCGTCGACGCCCTGGCTGCCGCCCCCGACCGTGCGCCCGCGGCCGCCCGCGCCGACTCGCGCTGGAAGGACGTCGCGGTGGATGTAGTCGCCGGAGTTGTGACCCGCCCGCCGGGTGTCCGGATCGATACCGGCGGTTGCGGGAAGGGGCTCGCCGCGGATCTCGCTGCCGAGCGTCTGAGCGGATACAAGTCCTTCGTCGTCGATGCCGGCGGCGACCTGCGTCTCGGCGGAGAGCAACCGCCCGAGCGGCTGGTCCGCATCGAACATCCGCTCGAGGAGCGCCACGCCCACGAGTTCAAGCTCGGCCGGGGGGCCGTCGCGACGAGCGGAATCAAGACGCGTCTCTGGCGAACCAACGCCGGCTTCGCACATCACCTTCTCGACCCCGCGACGGGGCGGCCCGCGTGGACCGGCGTGATCCAGGCGAGCTCGCTCGGCACCACGGCCCTGGAGGCCGAGACCCTGGCCAAGATGGCCTTCCTCTCGGCGCCGGAGTCGGCACGGGAGATCCTGTCGGAGTTGGGCGGCCTGATCGTCCTCGACAACGGAACGGTCGAGCTCTGCGGCCCGCTCGCGCTTCCATCCGCGGCTGCAGCCGAGGCGGTGGTGGCGTGAACGCCTCCTACAGCGATCCCGGTCAGCACATCTTCTGGATAGCCAGCCGCGCCTTCGGTGTGGTCGCACTGGTCCTCGTTGCGGTCTCCGTCGGGATGGGCCTCGCCATGGCAATGCGCTCGGCCAAGGGGCCCGGCGCGATGGCCCGGCTCAGGCAGGTCCACGAGGCGACGGCGCTGACGGCACTGATCTTCATCGCGGCCCACGGCCTCGTGCTGCTCGGGGACACGTATCTGCGGCCCGGCCTCTCCGGAATCGCGATTCCCTTCGTGATGTCGCACAAGCCGATCTGGACCGGCCTGGGAGTCATCGGTGGCTGGATGGCGGCGCTCCTCGGTCTGAGCTTCTACGTACGCCGCTGGGTCGGCCCTAAGCTCTGGCGCAAGCTCCATCGCTGGACCCTGCTCGTCTACGTTCTGGCCGTCGTCCATACGCTCGGCGCCGGAACCGACGCCCGTTCCTTCTGGTTGCTGGTGATCGTGATCGCGACGGTGGCCCCGCTCACCATCATGGCCGCCGTGCGGTTGCTGCCCAGCGAAGACCCGGCCAGGGGACAGCCTCGTCGCCGGATCCCGCTCCCCTCCGAACAGCTCTCCAGGCCGGCGCCCTCCTACGACTACGAGACCGTCCGATGAACCCCGATCGCCGATATCCGGATCGAGTCTCGCGACGCTATGGTGAGCGCCCCCGGACCGCGCGCGAGGCGCGCGCGGGGCAGCGACGCCGCTATTCCACGCGCAGGCCGGTGCAGTCGACCAAGGCGCTGACCGTGAAGCTGGCAACTCTCGGCGTCGTCGGGACGCTGGCGATCGGCGGGCTGATCGCGGCGCAGATGGCTGCCGGCAAGGATCCGTCGCTTGGCCCGAAGGCGGCCGCCCGGGCGAAGAAGGCATCGAGCTCCGCCGCGAAGAGCGGCTCTTCGAGCGGCGGCGGCTCCACGGGAAGCAGCGCCGCCGCGACCGATCCCAATGCGCAGACCTATGGCGGATACGACGGCTACTACGGCTCCTCCAGCGGCTACTCGTCGGGCTCGAGCGACTATTCGGGATCGGGCTACTCGACGCAGCAGTCAGCGCCGGCGCCGGTCACGAGCAGCACCTCGTAGCGGCCACCAGGCCGCAGCACTTGGAGCGGCGGCGTAGCCGCCGCGACTCATGCGGGGCGGCCGCTTGTGGCCGCGACTTGATGGCGAAGCCGTCAGCCGGCCAGCGTCAGGACCGCCAGCGCCACCACCGAAACCGCGATCAGGGCCAGGGCGACCCCGGTGACGATCCGGCCGGTCGTGCCGAGCGCCTCGTCGCCCATCAGATCGCGGTCGCGGGCCAGCCGGCGCATGAACGGGAGCATCACGAGGAGGAGCACCGCGTTGAGGGCCTGTGAGAGGAAGAGGATCTGGATCAGCGGGGCGCCTGGAATCAACACGAGCACGGCCGCGATCAGCACGACGGCCCCGTAGCTCCCGTAGAAGAGCGGCGCCTCGGAGAGGGTGTCGTTGACGTCGGCGCGCTTTCCGGCGGTTTCCGCGACCGAGTACGCGGTCGATAGCGGAACCACAGCCGCGGCCAGCAGGGCGGCCCCCACGAACCCGATGCCGAAGAGCGTCGAAGCGGAGCTGCCGGCGAGGGGCTCGAGCGCTTTGGCCGCATCGCTCGCGTCGTTGACCTCGATCCCGCTCAGATGCAATGTCGCGGCGCAGGCCACGACGACGAAGAAGCCGATGATGCCGGTGAGAGCCGCCCCGACGACCACGTCGACGTTCTCGAAGCGCAGGTCCTTCAGCTTCAGGTGCTTGTCCGCGGCATAGGACTGGATGAAGACCAGTCCCCACGGGGCCAGGGTCGTTCCGATCGTCGCGACCGTGACCAGCACCGCGTCGCGGGTCAGCGGCATGTGCGGGATGACCAGGCCCTTCGCGGCGGCCCCCCAGTCGGGGTGGGCCAGGACCCCTGAGATGACGTAGGTGACGAAGACTGCGCTCAGCGCCAGCAGAACGTGCTCGACTCGGTGAAAGGAGCCGCGTAGCACCAGCGCGGAGACGCCGATTCCCGCCAGCGGCACCGTCACATAGCGGCTGATTCCTGCGAGGAGCTCCATGCCCGCCGCCACTCCCGCGAACTCCGCGCACATCGTGCCGACGTTCGCGATCACGAGCGCAGCCAGCACGATGCGGGCGTCGCGCGTCCCGCGATGGGTGCGAACCAACGTCAGGAGCCCCTTGCGGGTGACCACTCCCATCCGGGCGCCGAGCAGATGAAAGACGATCAGCGCGGCGGTCGAGACCGCGAGCACCCAGAGCAGCTCGTAGCCGTACTTCGCTCCGAGGATCGAATAGGTGGTGATGCCTGCCGGGTCGTCGTCCGAGAGCCCGGCGAGCACGCCCGGCCCGACCACCGCGAACAGCGCCGCGGCGTAGCCGGCGCTGAGCAGGGCGGGCCGGTGGCGCAGCACCCAGGCGTGCAGGGTGCGGCCGGGCCTGCCGCGCGGGTGGGTTCGATGAAGGGCCGGGGCTTGATCGGGTTCGTGCGCGACAATCGGGAGCATGATCGATGCGCTGGTCGACCAGATCGAGGGACGCTTCGCCGAACTCGAGCGACAGATGTCCGATCCCGAGGTGATTGCCGACCGGGAGCGCTACGCCGAGGTCGGACGCGAGTACCGCGATCTCGAGCCGGCTCATGGGTTGGCCCGAGAGTGGCTGACTCTGAAGGACGACCTCGAGGGCGCCCGCGAGCTGCTCGCCGAGGACGGCGATGACCCCGAGCTGAGGAAGGTGGTCGCGGACGCTCCGGCGAGGCTCGAGGAGCTCTCGGAGGAAATCCGGCTGGCGACGGTCGAGCGCGATCCGAACGACGACAAGAACGTGATCGTCGAGATCCGGGCGGGGACCGGGGGGGACGAGGCCGCGCTCTTCGCCGGCGACCTCTTCAAGATGCTGACCCGCTACGCCGAGCGGCGCGGGTACTCGGTCGAGGTCCTCTCCCAGTCCGCATCGGAGGTCGGCGGCTTCAAGGAGGTCACCTTCGCGATCAAGGGCGATGCCGCGTACTCCGTCTTCAAGTACGAGGGAGGGACCCACCGGGTCCAGCGGGTGCCCAAGACCGAATCGCAGGGACGCATCCACACCTCCACCGCGACGGTCGCCGTCCTCCCCGAGGCCGAGGAGGTGGACGTCCAGATCGACCCCAACGACCTCCAGATCGACGTCTACCGCTCCTCCGGGCCGGGAGGGCAGTCCGTCAACACGACCGACTCCGCCGTTCGGATCACGCACAAGCCGACGGGCCTCGTGGTGGCCATGCAGGACGAGAAGTCCCAGCACCAGAACCGGGACAAGGCGATGCGGGTCCTCCGCGCTCGGCTGCTGGAGCGTGAGATCGAGGAGCAGCAGAAGGAGATTGCCTCCGAGCGGAAGGCGCAGGTGGGCTCCGGCTCGCGCTCGGAGAAGATCCGCACCTACAACTTCCCCCAAGACCGGATCACCGACCACCGCGTCAAGCACACGGCCAGTGGGGTGGACCGGGTCCTCAACGGAGAATTGGACGAGTTCACCGACGCTCTGTCCGGTGAGGAGAAGCGGCAGCGCCTTGAGGCGCAGACGGCGGAGACGGCCTGAGTCCCGAGACCTCGGCAGTCCGCGACGCGCTCCCCGCAGCGGTCGACGCGATCGCCGCGGCGGGCTGTGGCTCGGCCCGTCTCGACGCCGAGCTGCTGCTCGCCCACGCGACCGGCTGGGACCGCGCCCGCATCGCCGCCGAGCCGGAGATGCGGCTGCCGGTGGGCGCCTCCCGGGAGTTCGCCGAAATGGTTCGCCGCAGGGTGCGTCGCGAGCCGGTCGCCTACATCGTCGGATTCAAGGGCTTCCGGCGAATCGAGCTGCTGGTCGATCACCGCGTGCTGATCCCAAGGCCGGAGACCGAGCTGCTCGTCGAGGTCGCGGTGGAGTTAGAGGCCGCGTCCGCGATTGACGTGGGAACGGGAAGCGGCGCGATCGCGCTGGCGGTCGCCGACGAGCTCCCCGAGTCCAGGGTGTCCGCGATTGACACCTCGATGGATGCGCTTCGAGTCGCTCAGGTGAACACCGAGCGGCTCGGGCTCGGCGACCGCGTCGACGTCGTCAATCGCGGAATAGCGTCGCTGGATTCTGCAGGTCCGTGCGATCTGTTGATCGCCAACCTTCCCTACGTCTCCGAGGCCGAATGGGAGGGGCTCGCCCCTGAGATCCGCGAGTACGAGCCGCGAGAAGCGGTCGTGGCCGGTCCGACGGGGCTCGAGGCCATCGACGGGCTGCTGGCATCGGTCGCCCAGCTCAAGATGCGGCCGGCGACGGTCGCCCTGGAGATCGGTGCGGACCAGGCGGAAACGGTCTCGGATCTCGTTCGC
Organism: uncultured Solirubrobacterales bacterium; assembly: GCA_963743575.1. GTDB lineage: Bacteria > Actinomycetota > Thermoleophilia > Solirubrobacterales > 70-9 > DASUPK01. The sequence goes on from CAVUQC010000004.1 coordinate 195,642, forward strand.
CGGGCTGGCTACGCCGACGCGGAGACCCGTCAGGACCTGGCCGGGCACGATCGCGTGGTCATCGGCAGGTGACCGAGACGGTCTCCGTCGAGCGCGACGGACCGGAGGCCGCCCGCGCTGCGCTCGAGCGCTGTGTGGGGGAGGGCGGCGTGGCGATCTTCCCGGCGGACACGCTCTACGGGCTCGCCTGCGACCCGCTCAACGGTGAGGCGGTCGAGCGCATCCAGGCGATCAAGGGGCGCGGGGAGCGAAAGCCCTCGGCCGTCATGTACTTCTCGCCGCCGGCGATGCGGGAGCTTGTCGCCGGGCTAGGACCACGGACCCGCGATGCGCTCGGCGCACTGCTGCCGGGACCGGTGACCCTGGTGATCGCCAACCCCGAGCGGCGCTACCCCCTGGCCTGCCGCGAGGACCCCGGGCGGCTCGGCGTCCGCCTGATAGAGGGACCACTCGCCGGGGCGATGACGCCCATCTTCCAGACGAGCGCCAACCGGAGCGGCGCGCCGGCACCGACGCGGTTCGACGGGATCGAACAGAAGATCCTGGATGCGGCCGACCTCGCCATCGACGCCGGGGAGCTGATCGGTGAGCCCTCCACGGTGGTCGACGTCACGGCCGTCGACGACGGCGGAGGATGGGAGATTCTCCGCGAAGGCGCACTCCCCGCAGCCGAGGTCGAGGCCCGGCTGCGGTCCGCCGTTCAGGCCTAGTCGGACGCCTCGCGCGCCGCTCGCTCGCCCTCGGCGTGGCTGCCGTAGGACCAGCCGCGCTGCAGCCTCTCGCCTCGTGCCTCCACGACCCAGGCGACCTCCGAGGAGACCGGCTCCCCGGTGGCGCGGGAGCGCGCCTCCATCTCGCCGAGGACGAGCAGCCGGTTGCCGATCTCGCGGAACCGGCTGAGGTCAACATGGATCTCGGAGAACATCTCGTCGATGTCCTCGAACCAGGCGCGGATGCCGTTGTGCCCGTGGTAGCCGGGGTCGCCCTCCTCACGAGCCGTCAGATACGGATGCCATTCGCAGTCGGGGTTCCAGGCCTCGACCCATGCCTCGGGATCGTGAGCGTTGAATGCGTCCCCGGATTGCGCCAGCAGCTCGCGGTAGGTGGGGGTCATCGGGCCGCGCCTCCCGCGGCGGCATCGCGCGCCTCGTCCACTGTCTCGAAGAGGTCGAGCCGGACCGCCCGGCCGTCTCGGAGCTCCCAGAGCATCGTGGCGTCCTGTCCGAAGTCGAGCCCCGTCGTCTTGCCGCGGGCCCGCAGCGTGAACTCGACGATCACGCGGTCACCGGTGGCCTCGAATCCGTGGGCGTCCCAGCGGATCTCGTCCATCACGTCGTAGAAAGAGTCGAACCAGCGGCGGATGCCGTCGTGGCCGCGGTAGGTGTCGGGCTCGGAGGCGAGGCTGGGCGGGGTCGTCGCCTCGAACTCAGGGTCGAGGAAGGGGAGGATGCCGTCGATTCCGTTCTCGTTGAACGCCTTGAACCCGCGCTTCACGATCTCGACGTTTTTCACTGACACTGCTGTCAGCCTAGGTCTCGAGCTCAGGCGCGAGTGTGAGATGTGGCCGCCAGCGCGCTCTGGATGAAGAGCTCTCGCGCCCGCTTCCACTCGGTCGTCGGGCCTCGCTCGATCCGCTCGAGAACCAGGCCCTGGTTGCAGGCATTGATCATGAGCGCGAGCGCCCGGACCTGGCTCGGGGGCGGGCCGTCCTCAGCGTTCTTCAGCAGCCGCGTGAGCACTCGCTGCCAGCCCTCGTTGACCTCGGTGATAGTCCTCCGCACCTCCGGTTCAACCACTGAGACCGCCGCCAGGTCGAAGTAGAGACGGGCGAGTCGCTCGTCGCGTGCGAGCAGGCGGTCAATGCCGTCCGCCACGCCGCGAACGATCTCCTCGACGGTCCGGGCTTCCTGCACGGCCGTCAGAGCCTCCTCCGTGATCACTTCGGCGACCGCGCGGCCGCTCGCCTGGACCAAGCCCTGCTTGGACCCGTAGTGGTAGACGACCAGCGACTTGGACTCGCCGGCCTTGGCGGCGACCTTGGCGATGGTCAGCCCGGCATAGCCGTCGGACTTCAGCACCTCGATGGCCGCGTAGAGGATCCGCTCGCGGGCGCCGGTAGAGGGGCGCCCGCGCTTGACTGCGGCAGATCCGGCGGCGGTGTTTGTGGCCGCCGTTGATGCCATTAGGCCGCCGCGAGCATCGCCGGATCGAGGCCCATCGCCGCGAGCTTCTTGGAGAGCGACTTCGCCGCGTACTCGAAGATCTCCGCCGAGTGGTAGAAGGGCGTCTGGAAGTTGTACGGGTCCTCCACCCAGGGTGGGACGAAGACCAGGGTGGCGACCGGCAGACACTCCTTCAGCGTGTCCTCGATGATCTTGGCGTTCGCCTCGTCATCCTTGATGGCGTCGGCGAGGAACTTGACGCCGAAGCCGACGTGGCGGGACTCATCTCTGTTGACGGCCGTGAACCCCGCAGTGAAGCCCGGGAACCAATTCCGCTCCCGCATCGACTTGATCATGAAGCGGGCAGCGGAGAGGGCCAGCATCCCCTCGATCACGATCATGTAGACGGTGACGCCTCGGACGAGCTTGGGGAAGTCGCTCGGGTCCTTGCGCAGATCCTCGGCACACTCATGGAGGATCCCGTTGAAGAGCGTCTCCCAGTCCTTGTTCACGACGTAGCGCTGCTTGTCGATCATCTCGCCGAGGCTGCCGGCCTCGATGCCGAAGACCTCGCGGTAGAAGCCGTTCCAGAAAACGGTGTGCTTGGCCTCGTCGGAGATCTGCGTGGTGAGGAAGACCTTCGCCTCGTGGGTCGGAGCCGCCAGGGCGAAGGGGAGCAGCTCCAGGGTGACGCGCTCCTCGCCCAGGAAGAACTCCGAGAATCCGAACTCGAGGAACCGCCGCTCGTCGTCGGTGAACATGTCCGGGTCGGCCCACTGCTTCTTGTCCTCTTCGAAGCTGAAGTCCTCGGTGGACCAGTGCTGCCGCTGCCAGCGCATGAAGAGCTTTTCGTATGAGGGGGCGGCCTCGACGATGCGGTCGAGACCGGCCATCACCTTGTCGATGTCGCCGTCCAGCAGGACTGACAGTGCCTCGTCGTCGGCGTGCAGATCCTCGTGGCCGTTGGTTGCTGCGGTGGCTTCGGTCATCTCTCTCCTCCGGGATGGTCGGTGCAGTCGGCGAGCGGCATTATTTACCAGTCGGTCAGTAAATGTCAAGGGCGTTCGGAGATCGGCCCCGATTTTTGTCAATGCGGCGCCGGTGTCTTCCTGAATAGGGTTCCGTATCCAACTCAGGGGGCGAGCTGGAGGCGGGAAAAAATGAAGAGGGAAATGGGTCGGTCGGGAATCAGGGCCGCCTTGCTCGCGATGATCGCCGTGGGCGCCTGCGCCATCGCCGCAACGCCGGCGAGCGCTGACACCACGATCGGCGTCGACGTCAATCAGGCCCACAGCTACACCGGCGCGTGCGACGGCGGCGGCAATCCGGCCAACCGGCCGTGCACGGTCGCCAACCTGATCACGACTCCCGCCCGGACCATGCAGTCCCCCTGCGACGGGACCGTCACCCGCTTCCGGTTGAACGGCATCCCCACCGCCAATACCTACCGGATACGGGCAATCACCAACAACGGGAACGGGACCTACACGCCGACCGCGACGAGCGCGCCGCCCGTGACGATCCAGACCCCGGGCGTCAACGAGTACGCGGCGAGCATGCCGATCAAGCAGGGCCAGTACGTAGGCATCGACTTCATGAACGACACCGTCGGCGGCCTCTATGGCTATAGCGGTGCCGGGTTCTTCGAGGCAGTCTTCTACGCCTTCCCAGCCGACGGCGGCCTCGCGACGGACACGCCCCCGGCCGACAACGACATCTACCTCTACAACGCGGACGTCGCCTGCGGCGGCGGCCAGGGCGGCCCGAGCGCGGTGAAGTGCAGGAAGAAAAAGAAGAAGCATCGCGACGCCTCGGCCGCAAAGAAGAAGAAGGGCTGCAAGAAGAAAAAGAAGAAGTAGCGGCTCCGGTCCATCACCCAAAGGCCATAACCTAGGTCGGGTGAGCGACCTCCCCGACGACTTCCAGACCGCCCATCTCGCCGAGGTGGATCCGGACATTCAGCGGGTCCTGGACCGCGAGCTGGCCCGGCAGCAGGGCACGCTCGAGATGATCGCCTCCGAGAACTTCGTTCCGCAGGCGGTGCTCGATGCCGCCGGCTCGGTGCTGACCAACAAGTACGCGGAGGGCTATCCGGGCAAGCGCTACTACGGCGGCTGCGAGGAGGTCGACGTCGCCGAGCAGCTCGCGATCGACCGGGCAAAAGACCTGTTCGGCGCCGAGCACGCCAACGTCCAGCCGCACTCGGGGGCGCAGGCGAACAACGCCGCCTACATGGCGATGCTCGATCCGGGGGACACGATCATGGGGATGGCTCTGGACCACGGCGGCCACCTCAGCCACGGGATGAAGCTGAACGTCTCGGGCAAGCTCTACAAGGTCGTGCCGTACCACGTCCGGCGCGAGGACCTGCTCTGCGACATGGACGAGGTGGCGCGCCTCGCCGAGGAGCACCAGCCGAAGGTGATCGTCGCCGGCTGGTCGGCCTATCCGCGGCAACTCGACTTCGCCGCCTTCCGGGAGATCGCCGACTCCGTGGGCGCAAGGCTGATGGTGGACATGGCGCACTTCGCGGGGCTGGTCGCGGCGGGGGAGCACCCGAACCCGGTCGAGCACGCCGACGTCGTCACCACCACGATCCATAAGACTCTCTGCGGGCCGCGCAGCGGGATGATCCTCTGCAAGGAGGGGCTGGCCGCGGACATCAACCGCGCCGTGTTCCCGGGCCAGCAGGGTGGCCCGCTGATGCACATCATCGCCGCCAAGGCGGTGGCCCTGAAGATCGCCGCCACCCCGGAGTTCGCCGCCCGCCAGCGCCAGACGATCGCCAATGCGCGTGCCTTCGGCGAGGAGCTGATCACCGGCGGGGTGGACGTGCTCACCGGAGGGACCGACGTCCACCTGGTCCTCGTTGACCTGACTCCCACCGGTGTCTTCGGCAAGGAGGCCGAGCGTCGCCTGGAGGAGGTCGGCATCACGGTCAACCGCAACGCGATCCCGTTCGACGAGCGGCCCCCGCTCGATCCATCGGGCCTGCGGATCGGCACGCCGGCGCTCACCACCCGCGGCCTCGTCGAGGACGACCTGCGGGAGATCGCGAAGATCGTCGTGGGCGCGCTCGGCCCGGACTTCGACTCCGAGAAGGACGCGCTGCTCGAGCGCTCTCGCGCGCTGATGGAGCGCTATCCCCTCTACCCGCAGCTTTCAGCAGCCACCGTCTAGAGCTTCTTGAAGATCTGGGCCGACATGAGCGGGCCGGCCCACGTCCTCGTGCTCCGGCCGATCATCGAGCGCCTGCGCGCGCAGGGCCACGAGGTGCTGATCACGGCGCGGGTGTACACACAGACCCTCGAGCTGCTCGACCTCCACGGGATGGAGTACACGCTGATCGGGAAGCACGGCGGAGCGTCGCGCGTCCGCAAGCTGATGCGGCTGATCCAGCGGACGAGTGGAATGCGGCGCTTCGGCAGTGGAGCCGGGTTCGACCTCTCGATCGCGCACGGGTCGAACGACATCGCGATCGCCTCGCGCATGCTCGGGATTCCGGAGGCGAATATGCACGACTACGAGTTCGCGGTCGCCCAGCATCACGTGGGCTGCCGGCTGGCGAAGCGAGTGATCTTCCCGGACTCGGTGCCGCCCGAGAGGCTGAAGCGATTCGGCGTCACGCCGGAGAAGCTCTTCCAATACCCGGGAATCAAGGAGGAGTACTACCTCTACGACTTCGAGCCGGACCCGGGCGCCCTCGAGAAGCTGGGTGTGGACACCGAGCGGGTCGTGGTGATTGTTCGCCCGCCGCCCGACGTCTCGCTCTATCACCGCCGCTCGAACCCGCTCTTCCCGCAGGTCCTGGCGCGGGTAGGCTCTGATCCGGGTGTCCATGCGGTCGTGCTGCCGCGCACCGAGGAGCAGCGCACCTACGTCAAGGAGCTTGCCCTGCCGTCCCTGATTGTTCCCGATCACGCCGTGGAGGCACAGAGCCTCGTCGCCCTCGCGGACCTGGTCGTCTCGGCCGGGGGAACCATGAACCGCGAAGCGGTCGCGCTCGGGACTCCCGTCTACACGACCTACGGGGGCCGGCTGGGAGGCGTCGACGAGGCGCTGATCCGCTCCAACAGGCTGCGCCCGCTCACGGACCCGCGGGCGCTCGAGCTGGCCAAGAAGACCGGTCAGGGCGAGCGAGTCCGCCGCGACCCGCAGCTGCTCGTGGACCTGATGCTCGGAGCGGCGGAGGCGGATGGCGACCCAGACTGAGCAGCCCAGCACGGTCGCCGAGCAGGTCTCGGTCATGGCCTCCGAGGTCTACGCACCGCGGCGAGTCGACATCGTCCTGCGCGGTCTCGATCTCCTGATCGCGGGTTCGGCGCTCGTCCTGCTCTCGCCGCTCCTCGGCCTGCTCGCCCTGGCGACTCTGATCACCTCCGGACGGCCCGTCCTCTACCGCGGCGAGCGCGTGGGCAGGGCCGGTCACGTCTTCAAGATGTACAAGCTCCGCACGCTGAGGCCCGGGGCCGAGGCGCGATTGGGAAACACCTACGGCGAGGAGCTCAGCAAGCGGACCGAGGAGGAGGTGACCATGGTCGGCAAGGCCGCCCGCCTCACCCACATCGACGAGGTGCCCCAGCTCTTCAACGTGATTCGCGGCGACATGAGCATGGTCGGTCCGCGCCCCATCCGGCCGGCCTTCTTCAACCGCATCTGCGAGGAGATCCCGACCTACTGGCAGCGGCTCGTGGTGCGGCCAGGGGTGACCGGGTTCGCGCAGACCCGGATCACGCGGGAGGACTCCTGGGAGGACAAGCTGATCCACGACCTCGAATACATCGCTGACCGCTCGGTCCGGCTCTACCTGCGGGTGCTTGGGGCGACGATGGCGAGGATCATCCGGCTCACGATCAGCGGCAGGAACCGCTGAGACAAAGTTGACGAGTTGTCTCATTGAGGTATACGCTGCTGCACGCAACGGAGGAGAGGAGCGGGACGATGCGCAGGATCCTTGCGGTGCTCGGTTTGGTGTTGGCATTCGGTGCCCTCGCGGCGCCGGGCGCCCTCGCGAAGAAGCACAAGACGGTCAGGGACACGACCACCTGGCTCTGTAAGCCGGGCATCCCGGACAACCCCTGCGAGCCGGGCTTCGACACGACGCTGATTTCGCCCAGCGGCGCGATCCTCGGCACCACCACGCCGAAGCCCGATCCCAACCGGAAGAAGACCGATTGCTTCTACGTCTACCCGACGGTGAGCGACGACAAGAGCGTCAACTCAGATCTCTCCGTCGATCCCGAGGAGCGTTCAATCGCCCTCTATCAGGCCGCCCGCTACGGCCTCGACTGCCGCGTGTTCGCTCCGATGTACAGGCAGGTCACGCTCCAGGCACTGCTCAGCGGCGGCTCGATTCCGCCCGATGCCGCACAGATCGCCTACGGCGACGTCCTCGCCGCCTGGAAGACATACCTCCGGAAGTACAACCACGGCCGCGGCGTGGTGCTTATCGGGCACTCACAGGGAAGTGCCGTGCTGCGGCAGCTGATCCACCAGGTAATCGATCCGAAGAAGAAGGCCCGCAAGCTGATCGTCTCCGCTGTCCTGCTCGGCGGGAACGTGACGGTGGCGTCGGGACGGAACGTCGGGGGGGACTTCAAGAACATCCCGGGGTGCACGAAGCCGACGAAGTTCGGCTGCGTGATGGCCTTCTCCACCTTCGACGCCCCCGTTCCAGATAACACGCTCTTCGGCCGTCCGTCGAGCCTCGGGGAGAGCGGTCTGCCGACGACCGGAGACGTCCTCTGCACGAATCCCGCGGCCCTCGCCGGCGGCTCGGCGCTGCTCACCACGGTCTTCCCCTCTCAGCAGTTCGCGCCCGGCACGACGATCGGAATCGCCACCCAGGCCGTCGGACAGAGCACACCCGCCGGCGTGAGCACCACCTGGTTCCAGCTTCAGGGCTATAGCGGCGCGTGCGATTCCGCCAACAACGCCCATGTCCTGCAGGTCAGTCCAGTCGGCGGTGCGCCCACCCTGCACGCGGTTCCCGATGCGTCCTGGGGTCTTCACCTCGTCGACGCCAATATCGCGCTCGGCAACCTCACCGCCGACGTCTCCAAGCAGGCGAAGGCCTGGCGCAAGAAGAACACGACGCCGAAGAAGAAGCGCTAGCCGGGCCCGCTTCCGCCCTCCCGCGAGTGATCCCCGCCGCTCTCTAGTCTTCCCCGCATGTGCGGGATATGCGGTCTCGTCAGCCTCGACGGGGCCACGGCCCCGGATCCCGCGGCTCTGGCCGCGATGAACGACACCCTGGTCCACCGCGGCCCCGATTCGGACGGGAGCATGATCGACGGCCCCTGCGGGCTGGCGATGCGGCGGCTTTCGATCATCGACCTCGCCGGCGGAGACCAGCCGATCGCCAACGAGGACGGGCGGATCCAGGTGATCCAGAACGGCGAGATCTACAACTACCGCGACCTGATGGACCAGCTGCGCGGAAGCGGGCACACCTTCTCGACCCACAGCGACACGGAGGTCCTGGTCCACCTCTATGAAGAGCGAGGCCCGTCGTTCGTCGAAGCTCTTCGCGGGATGTTCGCGATCGCCATCTGGGACGCACGGCATGGCCGGCTCGTGCTCGCCCGGGATCGGTTCGGGATCAAGCCCCTCTACTACCGGGTCGCCGACGGGACGGTCTCCTTCGCCTCGGAGCTCAAGGCCCTGCTCCGCCAGCCCGGGTTCTCGCGCGAGATCGATCCCGAGGCGCTGGAGTCGTTCCTCGCCTTCAACTCGATCCCCTCGCCACAGACGATCTTCAAGCAGGCGCGGAAGCTGCCCTCGGGCCACCTCCTGGTGGCCGAGCGGGGGGAGGTGCGGATCGAGCGCTATGCGCGGCCGTCACCGGTACCCGAGGCCGAGGTGCGCACCGAGACCGATGACGTCCTCGCGGCGGAGCTCCGGGAGCGGCTCCGGGACTCGGTCAAGGCCCATCTGGTCTCGGACGTGCCCGTCGGCGTCCTGCTCTCCGGCGGCGTCGACTCCGCCGCGCTCACCGCGATGGCGGCTCAGGAGAGCGGCTACCGGGTGAGCACGTTCTCGATCGGGTTCGAGGAGAGCTCGTTCGACGAGCTCGGCCAGGCGCGCCTCGTGGCGGAGCGCTTCGGGACCGACCATCACGAGCTGGTCCTGCGGCCGGACGCCGTCGACCTGCTGCCGAAGCTGGTCGAGACCTTCGACGAGCCGTTCGGCGACTCCTCGGCGCTCCCCACATATCTGGTCTCGCAGCTCGCCGCGGACACGGTCAAGGTGGTGCTCTCCGGGGAGGGCGGGGATGAGCTCTTCGGCGGGTATTACACCTACGTCGCCGACCGGCTGGCGCCGCGGGTGGGCAGGGCGGCCCCGTTCCTCCGGCCGCTCGTCGACAAACTGCCGAGCTCCTCGGGGAAGGTGAGCTTCGACTACAAGGCCAAGCGCTTCATGCGCGGCGCCCACCTCCCGCCGGTTGAGCGCCATCACGCCTGGAAGGAGATCTTCTCGCCGGAGTCCCAGGAGGAGCTGCTCAGTGAACCGCGCATCTCTGACCCGCTCGATGTCTACCGCGCCCGCTATGCGGAGACCGAGGGCTCCCAGGATCTCGCCAGGTTCCAGGATCTCGACCTCGGCATCTACCTCGTTGACGACCTGCTGGTGAAGACCGACCGCGCGAGCATGGCTCACTCCCTCGAGGCGAGGGTCCCGTTCCTCGACCCGGTGGTGGCCGAGCTCGCCCTGGCCCTCGAGACCAAGCAGAAGGTCCGCGGCTTCTCCAAGAAGCGGCTGCTGCGGCGGGCCGTCGAGCCGCTGCTGCCGAGGGAGATCATCCGCGGACGCAAGCAGGGCTTCTCCATCCCGGTGGCCGCCTGGCTTCGCGGCGACCTGGAGCCCTTCGCGCGCGATGTCCTCTCGCCCGAGACGATCGAGCGACAGGGCTACCTGAACCCGGCCACGGTGACCGCCGTGCTCGACGACCACACCTCCGGCAGGGAGGACCTCAGCCGCCAGATCTGGGGACTGCTCAACTTCACCCTCTGGTACGACCGCTACGCCCGCGAGCCGGCTGGTGCCGGTGCCGGTGGGGCGGCGGCGTAATGCCCAACACGATCGACGCCCTCTTCGCCTTCATCTTCGCCGGGGCTGCCGTCTGGACATTGGTGCCGGCGACCGAGTCCCTCGCGCGGCGGATCGGGGACCGCGCGATCGACTTCCCGAACGAGCGCAGCCTGCACGAGTTCCCGACGCCGAAGCTGGGAGGGCTCGCGGTCCTGGTGGCGGTTCTGATCGGCGGATCGATCTTCCTGCCGTGGGACCACGAGACGCGCTCGATCCTCGCCGGGGCGATCGTGATCACCGCCGTCGGGGTGATCGACGACCTGGTGGACCTGCCGGCGGGGGTGAAGCTGCTCGGCCAGACGGGAGCCGCGATCATCCCGGTCGCCTCTGGGGTGACGGTGGACACCTTCACGCTGCCATTCCTGGGCCGAGTTGACCCGGCATCGGTCCAGCTCTTCGATCCGCCCGGCATCGGCCCGATCGACCTCGGCCAGGTGCTGACCGTGATCGGCATCGTGGCCGTGGCGAACGTGATCAATCTGATCGACGGCGTCGACGGTCTGGCGGCCGGCGTCTGCCTGATCTCGGCCGCGGCCCTCGCCGTGATCGCCCTCTCACTCGACCGCAACGCCGCCGGAGTGCTCGCCGCGGTCACGGCCGGCGCCTCCCTCGGCTTCCTGCGCCACGGCTTCCCGCCGGCGTCCAGTTTCATGGGGGATACGGGCTCGAACCTACTCGGCTACCTGATGGCGGTGGTCACCGTCCAGGGAGCGCTGAAAACGAACGCCGTGGTTGCCCTGTTCTTCCCACTTGCGATTCTCGCCGTGCCGATCCTCGACACGAGCTTCGTCGTCGCGAAGCGCGTCAAATACGGGCGCGCGATCTACCGACCCGACATGGAGCACTTTCACCACCGGATGGCGCGGATCGGCTTCTCGCCCCGGCGGACGATCGCCTATCTGTACGGCTGGACGCTGATCCTGGCGTTGGTGGCCCTGGCCCTGCGCTTCGTTCCCTACACGGACAACCACGGCCACTTCAGGCCCGGCTGGACCGTCTTCATGGTGGCGTGTCTGATCGGCGCCCTGTTGGCCAGCATCTACGTGATCCAGGTGCTCGAGATCCTGAAGATGAAGGGGTTCAGGCGCAGGCAGGTGGCGACGGCGAGACCAGCGGCGGAGAGCGAGGTGGAGGAGGGCGTCCTGCGCGAGCTCGACACGGGCACCTTCGCCGCCGTGGACCCGGCCACCGGCGAGATGACGGCGATCGATCCCGACACCGGCGAGATCGAACCGGTCACGCCTCAGGGGTAGGTCACGCCTGGCCCACGGCCTGGGCGACCTGCTCGCGGCCCCGGTAGAGACGGCTCATGATGGTCCCCTGCCGGACCCCGAGTGCGCGTGCGGCCTCCGCGTAGCTCAGCCCCGCCACGTCAACCGCCGCGACCGCCTCGCGGTAGGGCTCGGGCAGCTCGGCGAGGGCATCGAGGACGGCGCCGGCCTCCAGGGAGGATTCGGGGTCGCCTGAGGAGGTTCGCGACGGCAAGTTGTCCGCGGCCCCCTCGCCGGAGTCCGTGGCATCCCTCCGAACGCGCTCGTTCCGCAGGTGGCTGTACCAGGTGTTCCGCAGGGCCTTGATCAGATAACCGAGGTCGTCATCGCGGCGCAGGAAGCGGGGGCGGGCGAGGACCTTGACGTAGGTTTCCTGGACTAGGTCCTCGGCGACCTGGCGGGACCCGCACAGCGCGCAGGCCGCTCGATAGAGCCTGTCGATGTGGTCGCCGGCGGTCTCGGGATCAAGCCGGCGTCGCTCCCCCTGGACGAGCATCGCGTTCAGAACGGCACCGCCCCGTCGCCCTTCCAGGTTGCGAGCTCAAGCAGCTTCCGGTGGCCGACGTCCGAGCTCGAGAGCACGCAGGTCCGGCCGTCCCGCCACCACGTGACGACGTGGCGCCCGCCCGAGGTGAGCGAGTGCAGGTGGACGCCGTTTCTCGTCCCCGGAGCGGAGCCCTCCGGCGCTGCGATCCCGTCGCCAGAGACGATCGTGTACGCCACGCGCCTGCCGGCGTGCTCGTAGAAGACCGTCCTGGCGCTGCGGTTGCCGAGGTCATCGGAACGGGCGCCCGCCTGCCCCCAGCCGAACTCCTTGCGCCAGTTGGGGAAGGGCACGCCCTCGACGTCGGAGGCGAGCAGCTTGGTGTTGGAGGAGTCGACCGCCACCGTTCCGGTGGCAGGGCGCTCGGAGAGCCGGGCGGCCTCGACGACGGTCGGGCTGCCGCCGCCCCCTGGCATCAGGAGGACGAAGGCCAGCGCCGCTGCCGCAAATGCACCTCCGACGGCGGCGGGGATCGCGAGCCGGCGCCGCCTCGCCGGGCGGGCGGATCGCTCGCTCACCGCGTCGATCCGCTGCCGCAGCGCCGGGCTCGCCTTCAGATCCAGCCCGCGGAGCGCCTGTACGGCGGCGCGCTGGCTGTCGAGCGCCCTGCGGAGGGTGGGGGATGCGGCGACCGCGGCCTCCAGCTCCGCGCGGTTCCACCCTTCGAGCGAGCCGTCGGCGAGCTGCGCGAGCTGGCGCAGCGTCCGCTCGTCGGGCTGGGAATGTCCGTTTTCGGGGCTCATGCGTCTCTAGCTACGACGCGGGACCCGCCTAGATATTCCCGAACCGGCCCCTGGAATAAATACGGGCCGACCCCGTCCTTGGGTTTGCAAACAACCCAAAGGAGTTCGACATGCAGCAGATCAAGAAGCGTTCCCTCCAGCCGACCCCGGCGCTCGTCGTGGCCTTCGTCGCCCTGTTCGCGGCGATGGGCGGCTTCGGCTATGCCGCGGTGAAGCTGAAGCCGGCCAGCGTCAAGACGAAGAACATCCATGCGGGCGCGGTCACCAGCGACAAGCTCGCCGACGGCTCGGTGACGACGCAGAAGCTGGCGCCGGACGCCGTCGCGCCCAACGCCGTGAACGCGATGAACGCGACGAACGCAGTGAACGCGGCGAAGCTCGGCGGCGCCGCCCCCGGCGAGTGCCAGACGGGCTGGCTGAGCGCCTCGGCCACGATCGACACGACGCCCGTGAACGGGACCATGGATCAGCCGATGGCCGTTCCCGGCTTCGACTGCGCCAGCAAGGCGAACGACGCCGTGACGATCCAGAGGGAAGCGGTCGGCCAGTACACCGTCACCTTCGCCGGTAGCGATGCCCGCGTCGCAACCGTGTCGAGCGCCGGTGCCAACGCGGTCACCGCCGCGACGATGACCCAGCCCGGCACCTTCTTGGTGAAGGTCTGGAACAACGGCGACGCCGCCTTCGTGGACGGCAAGTCGTTCTCGCTGAACGCCTTCTAAGGCGCGACGGCCCCGGAGGTTCCTCTCACCTCTCGCGGAGGGGCGGCGGCGGATCCGCCGCCCCTCCGTTCAGGGGCGCTCTCAGGGCGCAGTCGCTATCGTTCGCCGCCCCTTCGGGCCGGGTCCGGAGGGAGGTGCGGCGGTGGGGTTGTATCCGTCGCCGGTTTTTTGTGGTGGGGGGTCATAACTTCATGCTCTCGTTCGACTTTCAAAGATCAGATGAATCGCCGTGTCGACCCTCGCGCTAGACGGACCTAGCGCCGTCGGGACATCCCGCATGGCCAGAGCACTTCGCTACCTCGACCTCGCCCTGCTGGCGGTGGCTCTGCCGGTGTTCATCGGGGCCGGCCTGTCGATGACCGCGTACGCGGTGGTCGCCGGGGTCTGGCTGCTCCTCTATGTGATCGAGGTGGGCGCAGACCGTGCGATCGCGGGCGCCACCGAGCGCCGCAACCGCACGGCCGTGATGGGCTGGATGGGCGCCACCGGGCTCGTCAGCGCATGGGTCGTCGCGCTCGCAGTGCTCCTTGTCGGCCTGATCGACTCGAAGCACGCCGGGTTGGAGGCCGCGGTGCTCGCCCTGGTCCTGTTTACCGTGCACCTCGGGACCCGGATCGTGCTCAGGCTGATGTCCGAGTCCGCCCAGGCGGAGGGCGACTGATGGCCTGGCTGAATCGGCTCTCCTCCAAGCAGAAGGTCCTGCTCGGCCTGGGGATCTACTTCGGCATCACGATCCTGCTGCTGCTGGTCGCGGGCAGCCAGGGTAAGAACGACGAGTTCAAGCCCCAGGACGAGTTCAAGCTCCACGCCTGGATTCCGATCCACATCGCGGGCATCGACTTCTCGATCAACCGGGCTGTCCTCTACCTGCTGCTCGCCAGCGCCCTGACGATCTTCGTCATGGTCTACATCGCCCGGCGCATGCAGATGAAGCCCAACCGCGTCCAGACCGCGGTCGAGGTTGCCTACGACATGACGAAGAACAACATCACCGGCGGAAACCTCTCGGGCTCGTACGCAATCAAGTGGTTCCCGTTCGTCGCGACCCTCTTCTTCTTCATCGCCTTCTCCAACATCATCGGTTACCTGCCGCTGCCCACCAACAGCGCGGAAACGATCAACATCTTCGGCCTCGCGATCCCCTCGTTCGCGATCTATGCGGCGACGGCGAACATCTCCTTCTCGCTGTCACTCACCCTGGTCGTCTGGATCAGCTACCACGTCGAGGGAATCAGGGCCAAGGGTCTCTTCAAGTATTTCGCCAGCTTCCTTCCGGCCGGCCTCGAGGACATGAATCCGGTCGCCAAGGCCCTGATCTTCGGGATCGAGCTGCTCTCCCACTTCATGCGGCTCGTCTCGCTCTCCGTTCGACTCTTCGCGAACATCCTGGCGGGACACCTGCTGCTGCTCTTCATGGGCGGCGGCCTGGCTGTCCTGCTCGGGCTGGCGGCGCTCGGGGCGCTCACCTTCCCCCTCGCCTTCGTCTTCTTCATCTTGGAGGTGGGGCTGATCGCAACGCTTCAGGCGTTCATCTTCGCCACCCTCTCTTCCATCTACATCGGCGGCGCAGTCGCCGAGACGCACTAGAAAGGAGCAGTTGTGATTGACCCACTGACCATCGCCGCGACGACTGACGTCGGCACGGGCATCACGGACGCCGGCAAGGCGATCGCCCTCGGCGTCGGCGCCGGGCTCGGCTCGATCGGAGCCGGCATCGGCATCGGCTTCATCTTCGGTAAGGAGATCGAGTCGGTCGCGCGCCAGCCCGAGATGAAGGACGACCTCCAGTCGATTCGCTGGCTGGGCTTCGCTCTCACGGAGGCCGTCGCCTTCTACACGTTCATCTTCGGCCTGATCGCCTTCTTCCTCTAGGCCGTTGGAACCCGCAACCCACATAGTCGCTTCGGGCGGCAGCTTCCTCGTCTCGCCGAACCTCGGCCTGATGATCTGGACGCTGCTCGTCTTCGGGGTCACGATGTACGTGCTCAGCAAGCTCGCCTTCCCGCGGATTCAGGAGGCGCTTGACAAGCGCGCCAACGCGATCCGGGAGTCGATCGAGCAGGCGGAGAAGACCCGCGAGGAGGCCGACGGAATCCTCAAGGAGTACCGGGCACGGTTGCGCGAGGCCCGCGAGCAGGCGGACGAGATCGTCGCTCGCGCCCGCAAGGCGGCCGATTCCTCCAAGGCGCAGGCCGTCGAGGAGGGCCGCGAGAAGCGCGAGGAGCTGCTCGCTGCCGCCCGCCGCGATATCGACGCCGAGACCCGGCGTTCACTGGAGCGGATCCGCAAGGAGGTCGCCGACCTCACCGTCCTGACGACGGAGAAGGTGACTCGCAAGTCGCTCACGGGGGATGACCAGCGGAAGCTGATCGACGACGCCCTGTCCGAGGTCGATTTCTCGATCCTCAGCAGCAAGGAAGCGACCGAGGGGGCCGCGAGCTAGCGATGGAGCACATCGCCCGTGTATATGCGGAGGCCCTCTTCGGGGTCGCCAAGGAGAAGGGGAAGCTCGACGCGATCCGCGAGCAGCTCGGCCAGTTCGCCGACGCGCTCGCGGAGAACCGGGAGCTGCAGCTGTTCTTCTTCAGCCCCTATTTCTCGTCCTCCGAGAAGGAGGACGGCCTCGTGAAGGCCGTTTCCGGCGCGGAGCCGGAGCTGATCAACTTCCTCGACCTCCTGCTGGAGAAGCATCGGATGCCAGTCCTCTTCCGGATCCGGCAGCACTTCGACTCGCTCTGGGCCAAGGAGAACAAGCGGCTCGGAGTCGTCGTGACGAGCGCCGTTGAACTTGCTCCTGAGATTGCTGAGCGGATCGGTGCGGAGATCGAGGGCCAGACCGGTGAGACGGTCGAGCTCGAGAGCCGCGTTGACCCGGACATCCTCGGTGGGCTGGTCGTACAGGTGGGAAACCTTGTCCTGGACACGAGCATCAGGAACAGGCTCGAGAAACTGAGAAAGAGCGTCGCCCAAGCGGCGTAGGAAAGGAAACGAAAGCCGCAATGGAGATCAAGCCAGACGAAATCGCATCGATTCTGCGTGAGCGCATCGAGGGCCTGGATACCGACTCGGCCGATCTGTCCGAGGTCGGCACCGTCCTCGAGATCGGCGACGGCATCGCCCGCATCCACGGAATCGACAACTGCATGTCGCTCGAGATGCTCGACCTGCCCCACGACGTGGTCGGGCTGGCGCTGAACCTCGAGGAGGACAACGTCGGCGCCGTGCTCTTCGGCGACTGGGACAAGGTCTCGGAGGGCGACACCGTGAAGCGCACGGGCAAGCTTCTGGAGATCCCGGTCGGCGAGCAGCTGCTCGGCCGCCTGGTCGACCCCCTCGGGCGCCCGCTCGACGACAAGGGCGAGATCAACACGACCGAGACCCGCCCCGCCGAGTTCAAGGCGCCGGGCGTCGTCCATCGCCAGCCGGTCGAGGAGCCGATGCAGACCGGGCTCAAGGCCGTGGACTCGATGATCCCGATCGGCCGCGGTCAGCGCGAGCTGATCATCGGCGACCGACAGACGGGCAAGACCGCCATCGCGATCGACACGATCATCAACAACAAGGACTCCGACGTGGTCTGCATCTACGTCGCGATCGGCCAGCGCATGTCAACGGTCGTCCAGGTGATGGAGACCCTGGAGGAGAACGGCGCGATGGAGAACACCATCATCGTCGCGGCTCCCGCCAACGAGGCGGCGCCGATCAAGTACATGGCTCCGTATGCGGGCTGTGCAATGGGCGAGCACTTCCTCTATCAGGGCAAGCACGCCCTCTGCATCTACGACGACCTCTCGAAGCACGCGGCCGCCTACCGGCAGATGTCGCTGCTGCTCCGGCGCCCGCCTGGACGCGAGGCCTATCCGGGCGACGTCTTCTACCTCCACTCGAGGTTGCTCGAGCGGGCGGTGAAGCTCTCGGACGAGCAGGGCGCTGGATCCCTGACCGCGCTCCCGATCATCGAGACGCAGGCCGGCGACATCTCGGCCTACATCCCGACGAACGTCATCTCGATCACCGACGGCCAGATCTTCCTGGAGACCGACCTGTTCTACTCGGGCGTCCGCCCGGCGATCAACGTCGGCACCTCGGTCTCGCGGGTGGGGGGCAACGCGCAGACGAAGGCGATGAAGGCCGTCGCCGGCCAGCTGCGCCTGGACCTCTCGCAGTACCGCGAGCTCGAGGCCTTCGCGCAGTTCGGCTCCGAGCTCGATCCGGAGACCCAGAAGCAGCTCGCCCGAGGCGAGCGGATGGTCGAGGCGCTCAACCAGAAGGAGCGCCAGCCGATGCCTGTGGCCGAGCAGGTCGCGTCGATCTACTCGGGCACCGAGGGGTATCTCGACCGCATCAAGACCGAGCGGGTCTCCGACTTCCTCGAGGACCTGATCGGCAGGCTGCATTCGGAGAATCAGGACCTGCTCGACCGGATCAACGAGACGGGCAAGCTCCCCGACGAGGACGAGGCAGCCCTGGGGAAGGCGATCGAGCAGATGGTCGACGACTTCGGTCCCGACTTCGACAAGGACGGCAACCCGCTCGAGGAGGGCGAGTCCGACCGGGTCAAGGACGAGGGCCAGCGCGACAGCTCGGATGGCGGCGCCCCCGAGCCCGCCGAGGAGCCCGCTGTCGCCTGATCCATGGCCACCCGCAAGGAAGTCAAGAACCGGATCTCCTCCGTGAAGAACGTGCAGAAGATCACGCGTGCCATGGAGATGGTCGCCGCTGCGCGCCTGCGCCGGGCGGAGCAGCGCATCGACGCGCTGCGCCCGTATGCGCGAGAGCTTCGCAAGATGACCCGCCAGGTCGCCGAGGCGGCCGGGCAGGAGGCGCGGAACCTACCGGTGCTCCAGGAGCGCGACGAAGAGCGCAACGTCGGCGTGCTGCTGATCACGGGCGACCGGGGCCTGGCCGGCTCGTTCAACTCTCAGATCATCCGCTCCGGGGTCCAGCTCCAGGGGGAGCTCCGCGGCAAGAGCGTGCAGACCGTCTTCTCGGTGGTCGGCCGTCGCGGTGCTTCCAGCATGCGGTTCCGTGGCGAGGAGCTCCACGGCGAGTACATCGGCTTCACCGACCGCCCGGCCTTCGCGAACGCGCGGGAGATCGCCGACAAGCTGGTTGCCTCCTATGTGGACGAGGAACTCGACCGGGTCGAGCTGATCTACAACAAGTACGTCTCGCCGCTCACGCAGTACGTCTGGCGGCAGACGCTGCTCCCGATCCAGCAGGCCGAGGTGCTCGGCGAGGGCGCGGGAGAAGAGGAGGACGAGACCGAGGAGGGCGACGACGAGCTGATCGCGGCGCACCGCAAGGCGCTCTGGGACTACGAGCCCGAGCCCGAGGAGCTGCTCGCCGAGCTGATCCCCGAATACGCGCAGCTCTCGGTCTACAGGGCGCTGCTCGAGTCCACAGCTTCAGAGCACGGCGCGCGCATGACCGCGATGCGGAACGCCGCCGAGAACGCGAAGGACGTGATCTCGGACCTCACCCTTGAGATGAACCGGGTGCGGCAGGCCGAGATCACCCAGGAGATCCTCGAGGTCGTGGCCGGCGCCGAGGGCGTGAGCTGAAAACTTAGAAGGAGCGAAGGAGACGAATGGCTGACAACGGAAGTAGCAACGGCACCAATGTGGGAACCGTCGAGCGGGTGACGGGCGTCGTCATCGACGTCGTCTTCCCCGACCACATCCCCGAGATCTTCACCGCGCTGCGGATCGACGTCCCAGCCGAGGAGAGCCGCACCGAGCTCAACCTGATCTGCGAGGTGCAGCAGCACATCGGTGACGACCGCGTCCGCGCGATCGCCATGGACGCCACCGACGGCCTCCGCCGCGGCGACAAGGTGATCGACACGGGCGGGCCGATCACGGTTCCGGTTGGCGAGAAGACGCTCGGCCGGATCTTCAACCTCCTCGGCGAGCCGATCGACGAGGGCGGCGATGTCCAGACGGAGGAGCGCTGGCCGATTCACCGCCCCGCCCCCGAGGTGGAGGACCTCGCCCCGTCGCAGGAGATGCTGGAGACGGGGATCAAGGTCGTGGACCTGCTGGCTCCCTACGCCAAGGGCGGCAAGGTCGGCCTGTTCGGCGGCGCCGGCGTCGGCAAGACCGTTCTGATCCAGGAGCTGATCCGCTCGATCGCCGAGGAGCACGAGGGCCTCTCGGCCTTCTGCGGCGTCGGCGAGCGCTCCCGCGAGGGCAACGACCTCTGGCTCGAGATGAAGGAGTCCGGCGTCATCGACAAGACGATGCTGGTCTTCGGCCAGATGAACGAGCCGCCGGGCGCGCGCCTGCGCGTCGCGCTCTCCGGGCTGACCATGGCGGAGTACTTCCGCCAGCAGGGCGGCCAGGACGTGCTGCTCTTCATCGACAACATCTTCCGGTTCGTCCAGGCCGGCTCCGAGGTCTCGGCACTGCTCGGGCGGATGCCCTCCGCGGTCGGCTACCAGCCGACGCTGGAGACGGAGATGGGCGACCTCCAGGAGCGGATCACCTCGACCCGGGAGGGCTCGGTGACCTCGATTCAGGCGATCTACGTCCCGGCCGACGACCTCACGGATCCGGCTCCGGCGTCGGTGTTCGCCCACCTCAACGCAACCACGACGCTGACACGGTCGCTCGTCGAGCAGGGGATCTACCCGGCGGTGGACCCGCTCGACTCGACCTCGACCATCCTCAAGCCGGAGATCCTCGGCGAGGAGCACTACGACACCGCGACCCGCGTCCAGGAGACGCTGCAGCGCTACAAGGAGCTCCAGGACATCATCGCGATCCTCGGAATCGACGAGCTCTCGGACGCGGACAAGCAGACGGTCTCGAGGGCGCGGAAGATTCAGCGCTTCCTCTCGCAGCCCTTCTTCGTCGCGTCGCAGTTCACCGGCCGCGACGGCGAGTACGTCCCGGTCGAGGAGACCGTCCGCAGCTTCAAGGAGATCGTGGACGGCGAGCACGACGACATCCCCGAGCGCGCCTTCTACATGCAGGGCACGATCGACCAGGTGCTCGACGCGTCCAAGAAGATGCGCGCGGAGGAGCCCGAGGAGACGGCTCAGGCCGAGGCCGACGAGCAGTCGGAGAAGGCCGAGGAGACCGAGGGGGCCGCCGCCTAGTGGCGGACCACACCGTCAACGCCCGCATCCTCACCCCGGAGGGGGAGGTCTTCGAGGGCGACGTGGAGCAGATCTCGACCCGCACCGCGGTCGGTGAGATCGGGATTCTCGCGAACCATGTACCGGTGCTCGCGCGGCTCCGCCCGACCGAACTGCGTCTGCACCTGCCCGGCGGCGAGGTGCAGCGCTGGGCGCAGGCAGAGGGCTGGCTGCAGGTCTTTGCCAACCGGGCCACCGTCCTGGTCGGCGAGGCCGTCCCCCCGGACCAGCTGGACACCGCCGAGCTTCGCAGCCGGATCGAGGACGCGGATGCGCGGTTGCGCGAGTCCGAGGAGGACTCGGGCGCCTGGACCCAGGCGAAGAAGGACAAGGAGCGCGCCGAGGCGTTCATCGAAGTCGCCGGGTCCGACTGATACCGTCCCGCGCCTTGAAGCCCGGGAAGCTGTTTCTAGGGCTGCGAATCAAGGTCGTCTACACGCCCGACGGCGGGATCGCGGCCGTCAAGAAGCTCACTCTTCGCGGCTAGGGGCCGCAGCGGCCGAGCTGTCGCTGCACCTACGATGCGCGATCCATGGACGAGCTCGCCCTGGCCCAGCGCCTGATCGCCTTCGACACCTCCAATGCCGAGGGGCTTCGGCGCGCGGCCGAGTTCGTCGGCGGCTGGCTCGAGTCCAACGACATCAAGGCCTCCCAGACCGAGTCGCGGGGACTGCCGGTGACCACCGCCGAGGTGGGGCCGGAGGGCGCACCGACCCTCGTCCTCCACGGCCACATGGACGTCGTCCCCGGGAACCGGGAGATGTTCGAGCCCCGGATCGACGGCGATCAGCTGGTCGGGCGCGGCGCCTACGACATGAAGGGCGCGCTCGCGGTGATGCTGCTCGTCCTCCACGACCTTCGCGACCAGGAGGACGTCCGGCTCCGGCTAGGGATCGTGTCCGACGAAGAGTCCGAGGAGGAGGCGAACCGGGGGTCCGACGCGCTGGTGGCCAGCGGATTCGTCGGGGACTTCGCGATCACGGGCGAGCCGACCAACCTCCAGGTCGGTGTGCAGGCCAAGGGTGTCCAGGCGGTGCGCCTCGAGGTGCAGGGGCGCTCGGCGCACGGAGCGACGCCCTGGCTCGGCGATAACGCTGTCGTTAAGGCGATTGAGGTATTCAGGGGCATCGAATCGCTACCGTTTGCGCGCCACAGCTCCGCCCTGTTCGACCGGCCCTCGATCAATCTCGGTCGGATCATGGGCGGTGACGCCCTGAACAAAGTGCCCGACACCTGCGTCATAGACGTCGATATCCGCTTCCTGCCCGACCAGGATCCCGATGAGATCCTCGAGCAGGTCAGCGGCCTGCCCGATACCCGTGTGCTGGCCACCTTCCGGCGGCCGCCGGCGGTGGTCGAGCCCGACTCCCCGTTCGTGCAGGGCCTCTGCGAGGCCGCCTCGCCGCATCATCCCGAGCGCGTGATGAGCGTCGGCCGCGATGGGGCGTCGGACGCGGTCTCCTTCCTTGCCGCGGGCGTTCCCGCGGTCGAGTTCGGCCCCGTGGGCGACGGCCATCATGGCCCCAGCGAGTGGGTCTCGATCAGCTCGCTGCGCAGCTACCGCCAGGCGCTCGAGGGATTCGTGAAGAGCTTTCCCGGGATGGCGGCCGTATGAGCCCGGAACGGAAGGACGGAGGCAGGGGCAACGGCGACGACGAGCCGCGCGCGGACGAGACGCAGGAGTACGAGCTCGGCGACGACTTGCAAGAGGAACTGAACGACCGGGAGGCCGACCAGGAGGAGCCGGACGACGAGGACATCGCCGAGGACGACCACGACGACGAGGACCTCGAGGACGAGGATCTCGACGACGAGGAGGATCACGAGGAGGACGACGACGACGATGACGACGACGAGCAGGAGTTCGACGAGGAGGACGAGCTCGAGCACGTCGTCTCCGCCGAGACCCAGGAGTGGGACGGGTTGGAGGCCGCGGAGGTGGAGGCCGACGCCAATCAGCCGACCCTCGTCGCGTCCGCCGGCCAGAGGGTCAGGCAGGCCCACTCCGCCATCACCTCCGGCTTCGACAAGGTCGGCGGCAAGAAGGTCACCTCGGGCTTCAAGGCCGTGCGGAGCCATCTCGGCTTCCCGCTCTGGCTCCGGTTCCTGACCGCCTCCTTCGTGATCGTTGCCGCCGTCGCCGGGGCCACCTCGGCGAGCCTGATCCTCTACCTGTCTGACATCGCCAACGCCCTCAAGAACCACAGCGAGATCCAGGGGCTGGACCCGTTCCTCGCCCGGACCACGGGCTCCGGGCCCCAGACGATTCTGATCATCGGCTCCGACAAGCGGAACAACCAGATCAGCGGCCAGTTCGGTCTTTCCGACACGACGATGCTCCTCCGGCTCGATCCGGACCGCAACGCGATCGCCCTCCTCTCGCTTCCCCGTGACCTGAAGGTCGACATCCCGGGCGTGGGGACCGACAAGCTCAACGCCGCCTATTCGCTGGGCGGGCCAAAGCTGACCCTCCGGACCGTCAAGGACATCACCGGCCTGCAGGTCAATCACCTCGTGAACGTCGACTTCACCGGGTTCGCCCGGGCGGTCAACGCGATCGGCTGCGTCTATGTCGACGTTGACCGCCGTTATTACATCGCCCCGAACACGGGCACCTCCGAGATCAACCTCCAGCCCGGGTATCAGGCTCTCTGCGGGTTCGATGCCCTGTCCTTCGCCCGCTACCGCCATACGGACAACGACATCGTCCGCGCCGCCCGCCAGCAGACGTTCCTCCGCGAGGCGCGCGCCAAGGTCCCTCCGTCCAAGTTGATCGAGGACCGGAAGAAGCTGGTCAAGATCTTCACCACCTACACGTCGTCCGACATCGGATCCGCCGAGGAGATGCTCCAGGTTCTGAGGCTCTTCTTCGACCTACGGGGCGCCCCGATCAAGGAGATCCACTTCAACGGGACCCTCGGCCCGTCGTACGTGACCGCGACGCCGGATGAGATCCACACGGCCGTGAACCAGTTCCTCGGGGTGGAGGGGACACCCGGGCCCGCCGGCTCCAGCGCGAAGCCCAAGAAGGCCGTCGCGCCCCAGCAGCCGCCGGATCACACGAAGCCCAAGCCGGCCAGCAAGAAGAAGTCCTCGGGCTCGTCGCTCCCCACCACGCTGACCCGCACCACCTACGGCAGGCAACTGGCGCAGGCGATCAGGGCGCGGAAGGAGAAGGTCCCGGTCTACTACCCGACCGTGCTCGAATCCGGGAGCGACTACGCGCAGAAGCCACGCGTCTACAAGATCAACGGCAAGGGGGACGGGGCGCCGCCGCACGACCAGCGCGCGGCCTACAAGTGGGTCTTCTCGCTGCCCACCCTCGGCGACTACTACGGCTTCCAGGGCACCCGCTGGCGGGATCCGCCGATTCTCAGCGCCAGCCACGAGGACAGAACGATCGGCGATCGCGACTACAAGCTCTACTACGACGGCGATCGCCTTCGTATGGTGGCCTGGCAGACCGACAACGGCTCGTTCTGGGTCTCCAACTCCCTGATCGAGACGATCTCGAACGAGGACATGCTCAAGATCGCGGTGGGCTTCCGCCAGCTCCCGGGAACCTGAGCGGGGAGACGTGAACGAGAGGGAGCCGATCGGGGTGGTCGGAGCCGGCTGGGTCGGGCTGGTCACCGCGGCCTGCTTCGCAGAGCTCGGCCATCGCGTGGTGGTCAAGGAGATCGTCGAGGGAAAGGTCGAGGCTCTCCGGCGCGGAGAGGTCCCAATCCACGAGCCGGGGCTCTCGGAGCTGATCTCCAGGAACGCGGAGCGCCTGACCTTCACCACCGACATGGCGGAGCTGCTCGCAGAGGCCCGCCTGATCTTCGTCTGCGTGCAGACGCCGCCGACGGTCTCGGGCGACGCCGACCTCTCCGCCGTGCAGCACGCGGTCGAGGAGATGGGCGATCCGGACGGGAAGGCTCTCGTCATGAAGAGCACCGTGCCGGTGGGGACCGGGCGAACGATCAGCCGCGAGGAGCCCGACCTCGCCTACGTCTCCTGTCCCGAGTTCCTGCGCGAAGGCACGGCGATCAAGGACTTCATGGAGCCCGACCGGGTGCTGATCGGGAACGAGCCCGGTGACGAGTGGGCGGGGGACGCTGTCGCCGCGCTCTATGAGCCACTCGGCGTTCCGGTCGTGCGGACCGACGTCTCCAGCTCGGAGATGGTCAAGCTCGCCTCAAACGCCTTCCTGGCGACCAAGATCAGCTTCATCAATGAGATCGCCAACGTCTGCGAGGAGCTCGGGGCGGACGTGGCCGACGTCGCCACGGGGATGGGGCTCGACGACCGGATCGGCTCCCGCTTCCTACAGGCGGGGATCGGCTACGGCGGGTCGTGCTTCACCAAGGACGTCTCCGCGCTGAAGATGCTCGCCGCGAACTCCGGCTACCACTTCCAGCTCCTCAACTCGGTGATCGAGGTGAACGAGCTCCAGAAGCGCCGGGTGATGGCAAAGCTCACGAAGCACCTCGACACCTTGGTCGACAAGCGCGTTGCGCTGCTCGGGCTCGCCTTCAAGCCGGACACGGACGACATGCGAGGGGCTTCGAGCCTGGTGCTGGCTGCCCGCCTGCAGGGAGAGTCTGCCGCCGTGGTCGCTTTCGACCCGATCGCTGAGCAGGTGGCCGCCCCTCTGATGCCGGGCGTCGAGATGGCAGGCTCGGCCATGGACGCACTCGACGGCGCGGATGCCGCTGTGCTCGTAACCGAATGGCCGGAGTTCACGGAGCTCGATTGGGGCGAGGTCGCCAAGCGGATGAACACTCCCCTTCTCGTCGACGGCCGGAACTTCCTCGACCCCGACAAGGTGCGCGCGGCGGGAATCGCCTACGAGGCGATCGGCCGGCCGAGCGCCCCTGATCCCGCCACGGTGGGCTGACGTGCAGGCCCTGATCCTGGCCGGCGGCGAGGGCACTCGCCTGCGGCCGCTCACCTACACGGTCGCGAAGCCGGTACTGCCGCTGGCCGGACGGCCGCACATCGCCTACGTGATCGACTGGCTCGCCCGTCACGGCGTGGACGACGTGATTGTCTCCTGCGGCCACCTCGCCGAGGGGATGCGGAGCGTTCTCGAGGACCTGGAGATCGGCGTGAAGCTGCGCTTCGCCGAGGAGCCCGATGCGAGGGGAACGGCGGGCGCGATTCGTTTCGCCGACGACATGCTCGCCGACCGCTTCTTCGTCCTCAACGGCGATGTCCTCTGCGATCTCGATCTGACGGCACAGATCGAGCAGCACGAGCGCACCGGCGCGAGGGCGACGATCGCGCTCTTCCCGGTTGAGGACCCGACTGGCTACGGCCTGGTCCATCGCCGCGACGGCGGCGAGATCACCGAGTTCCTCGAGAAGCCCGAGCCGGATCAGATCGACACGGACGAGATCAACGCCGGGGCCTACCTGCTGGAGCGCTCGGTCCTCGACGAGATCCCGCCCGATCAAAACGTCTCGATCGAGCGCGAGGTCTTTCCGAAGCTGATCGGCGATGGCCTCTACGGGATCCGGCAGGAGGGCTACTGGATCGACATCGGGACGCCCGAGCGCTTCCTGGAGGCCAACTGGGACATCCTCGAGGGGCGGGTCGAGACCGTCCACGGCGCGTTCGCGGAGCCGAAGATGGTGGGGGAGGGCTGCCAGGTGGCGGAGGAGGCCGAGCTTCGAGCTCCCTGCGTGGTCGGCGACGGCTCCCGCATCGGCGACGGCGCCGTGATCGAGCGCTCGGTCCTGCTGGACCGCTGCGTGGTGGAGGACGAGGCGGTCGTCGCCAACAGCATTCTCAGCGCCGGCGTGACCGTGGCGACGGGAGTGGAGCTTGAGGACGCCGTGATCGGCGAGGATGAGGTGGTGGAGGCGGCGGTCAGGTGAACGTGATCGGGGGGGACATGCTGGACGCGGCGCGCGCGATGCCGGACCACCTCCGCGACGCCCTCTGGCGGATCGAGTCTGCCCGGGCCGCGGCGATGGAGGCGCCCGCCGCGTTCCTCTGCGGCATGGGCGGCTCCGCGATCGGCGGCGACCTGGCGATTGCGGCCCTCTCGGACCGGCTCACCAAGCCGATGGTCGTGGCCCGAGGCTACGAGCTTCCCGCCTGGGCCCCCGCCGGCGCGGCCGTTCTCTGCTCGAGCTACTCGGGCAACACCGAGGAGACCCTCGCCTGCTACGCGGCCGCCGAGGCCCTCGGCGCGCAGCGGCTGGTCGCCACGACCGGGGGCGAGCTAGCCGAAGCAGCGCGTGCCGACGGCGTTCCCGTGATCGGCCTGCCCTCAGGCCTCCAGCCCCGCGCTGCCGTCGGCTACATGTTCAGCGTCGCCGCGGAGCTGGCGGCACTGGCCCTGGCTGGGCCGCGGATCCACACCGAGATCGACGCCGCGGCGTCGCATCTGGGAGGGGCGTTCGATGCGGCCCATGCACGGGCGAAGGAGCTTGCCGAGCAGATCGGGACCGCCACGCCCGTGATCCATGGCAGTGACCTGACCGCGCCCGTCGCCTACCGCTGGAAGTGCCAGATCAACGAGGACGCGAAGATCCCGGCCTACTCGGCGATCCTGCCCGAGGCCGATCACAACGAGCTCGAGGGTTGGTCGGGGGCGAACGGCCGCTTCGCCGCGATCTTCCTCATGGACAGTGACCAGCATCCCCGCGAGCGCAAGCGCTTCGAGCTCACCGCGAGGGCGATCGAGCCGTACGCCTCGACGGTGATCAGCCTCGAGACCGAGGGCGAGACGCGCACCGAGCGGCTGCTGCACTCCGTGATGCTCGGCGACTTGCTGGCGATCGAGCTCGCGGATGCTCGCGGAGTCGACTCCCTCGCGGTCGACGTGCTGGAGGGCTTCAAGAAGGACATGGGCCGGCCCGAGGAGACGTGAGGCGTCAGCCGCCTCGACCTCATCGGTGATGTAAAGCACACTTGACAAGTCGGACTAGTCAAGCTAGCTTTACATCCATGAAGAACGAGATCCGGAAACTGCGCACCGACCAAGGGCTCTCGCAGGAGCGGCTGGCGGAGGAGATGGACGTCTCCCGCCAGACGATCAACTCGATCGAAACCGAGCGGTACACGCCCTCGCTGCCCCTCGCGATCGCCCTGGCGCGCTACTTCGGCAAACCTGTTGAGGAGGTATTCGATGGAGATGGCCATTCCTGAGTCAAAGCACAGACGGCATTCGCTCTTCCGCGGCCGTTGGCTGCCGGTCTGGAGCATGTTGCTCGGCGTCGTCCTCTCGACCGCGATCGCGATCGGCGGCAATCTCACCGCGGGACTGATCAACCTCGGCGTCTTCGCCGTGTTCTCGGCGCTCTTCTACTTCGGCGCCGGCAACGAGACGGTCGGGGGGATCGCCTCGCCTCGCCGCGATGAGCGCTGGGAGATGATCCACGAGCGAGCGATGGCGGTCGCAGGGACGGTCATCGTCCTGGGCCTGATCGTCGCGTGGGTCATCGATCTGGCGAATGGGAACGATGGCAGCCCGTACAGCGAGATCTTCGCCGGCGGCACTATCGCCTACTTCGCGATGGCGCTGTGGCTGCGGTCTCGCTCCTAGTCCTCGTTCGGCGGCCGGCGCTGCGCCTTGCGCTGTGATCGTTGCCGCTTCTGCTGCAACCGGCGTTCGCGGGCCGCGCGCGAGGGCTTGGTCGGGCGGCGGGGCTTCGGCCGCCGCAGCCCGGCCTCCAGCTTCTCGCGTAGCCGCTCCAGGGCGAGCTCGCGGTTGCGTGCCTGGCTGCGGGCGTCCTGGGCGACGGCGGTGACCCGTTCGCCGAGCTTGCGCTTGAGCTGAGACCGCTGCCGCGCGCTGAGCGCCTCGGAGGCCTCGACCTCGAAGACGGCCTCGATCCGCGACGAGGTCACGTTCGCATGCTGGCCACCCGGCCCCGAGGATCGGCTGGCGCGCAAGTGAATCTCGTCGAGCGGGATCACCGTATTCTCTGCGACCCGGATGCCCTGATCGTCCATGTCGTCACGGTAGGGGGTGGCCCCGCTACCTTGGCGTTCTCAACTTCGACCAGGAGTGAAACCACGCGATGAGCACCACCACCAGCGCACCGACCACGACCGGCCTCGACTTCAAGGTCGCCGATCTCTCCCTGGCCGAGTTCGGCCGCAAGGAGATCCGGCTGGCCGAGCACGAGATGCCCGGCCTGATGGCGACGCGTGAGGAGTTCGGGGAATCAAAGCCGCTCACGGGCGCTCGGGTCACCGGATCGCTGCACATGACGATCCAGACCGCGGTGCTGATCGAGACGCTTGTCGCGCTCGGAGCGCAGGTCCGCTGGGCGAGCTGCAACATCTTCTCGACGCAGGACCACGCGGCCGCCGCGATCGCCGTCGGCCCCCATGGCACGCCCGATGACCCCAAGGGCATCTCCGTCTTCGCCTGGAAGGGCGAGACGCTCCAGGAGTACTGGTGGTGCACTAGCCAGGCGCTGACTTGGCCCGAGGCCGGTCCGAACGGCGAGCCGGGCTGCAACATGCTGCTGGACGACGGCGGAGACGCGACGCTGCTCGTCCACCTGGGCGTCGAGTACGAGGCCGCTGGCGCCGTTCCCGGCGACGAGACCGCCGGCTCCCAGGAGGAGAAGGTGATCCTCCAGCTGCTGCGCGACAGTATCGCCGCCGAGCCCCAGCGCTTCACCGGGATGGCGAAGGGCATCAAGGGCGTCACCGAGGAGACGACGACCGGCGTGATCCGGCTCTATGAGCGCCAGGCCGCCGGCACGCTGCTCTTTCCGGCGATCAACGTCAACGACTCGGTCACCAAGTCGAAGTTCGACAACATCTACGGCTGCCGCCACTCCCTGATCGACGGCATCAATCGCGCCACCGACGTGATGATCGGCGGCAAGACCGCCGTGATCTGCGGATTCGGCGACGTCGGCAAGGGCTGCGCTGAGTCACTCCGAGGCCAGGGCGCGCGCGTGATCGTCACCGAGATCGACCCGATCTGCGCCCTCCAGGCCGCAATGCAGGGCTACGAGGTCCGCGCGCTCGAGAGCGTGCTCGGCGAGGCTGACGTGTTCGTCTCCGCGACGGGCAACAAGGACGTGATCAAGGTCGACCACATGGCCCAGATGAAGCACCAGGCGATCGTCGGCAACATCGGTCACTTCGACAACGAGATCGACATGGCGGGCCTGGAGAAGCTCGATGGCATCGAACGGATCAACATCAAGCCGCAGGTCGACGAGTGGCGCTTCCCGGACGGCCACTCCATCATCGTGCTCTCGGAGGGACGTCTGCTCAACCTCGGCAATGCGACCGGCCATCCGAGCTTCGTGATGTCGAACTCCTTCACGAACCAGGTGATCGCCCAGATCGAGCTGTTCGGCAAGGCCGACGCGTACGGCAAGGAGGTTCACGTGCTGCCGAAGCACCTGGACGAGAAGGTCGCCCGGCTCCACCTCGACGCGCTCGGCGTCGAGCTCACCAAGCTCCGGCCCGACCAGGCCTCCTACATCGGCGTGCCGGTCGAGGGGCCGTACAAGTCGGACCACTACCGGTACTAAGCGGCCACCAGGCCGCTCTCCTTCGGAGCGAAGGGCGGAGCCCGTAGCGACTTGTGATGGGCGGCCGCTTGTGGCCGCGACCTGATGGCGAAGCCGTGAAATGCGTCGGCTCAAGGGAGGACACTGTCCGGTGGGATGCCAGTGAGGGTGAGAGTCGCGTTCGTGGTGGGGTGTTTGCTCGCCGTCTTGGCGACGGCTGCCCATGCCGACGCGGCCGTGAGCCTTCAGCCGGTCGGGACTTTCAACGACCCGATCAACATGGCCTCGCCGCCCGGGGACCCGCGGCTGTTCGTCGTCGAGCGATCGGGAACGATTCAGGTGATCCACGACGGGACCACCTCGCAGTTCCTGGACATCAGCTCGATGGTCAGGGTCACGGGTGAGCAGGGGCTGCTCTCGATGGCCTTCGATCCCAACTACGCCTCGAATGGCCTCTTCTACGTCTTCTTCACCGACAACGGCACCGGCGGCGCCGGAGTGGGCGACAACCACGTGGACGAGTTCAAGGTGTCGAGCAATCCCAACGTCGCCAATCCGGCGAGTCTCCGGCCGGTCCTGACTATCGGCCGCCCCGACAGCGGGACGACCAATCACAACGGCGGCCAGCTTCAGTTCGGCAAGGACGGGCTGCTCTACATCTCGGTCGGCGACGACGCGGACGGCAATGCGAACGCCCAGAGCACGGCGAACCCGCACGGCAAGATCCTGAGGATCGATCCGCACGGGGCGGGGAGCGGTGCGCACGGGATTCCGAGCACGAACCCGTTCCCCGGCAGCGGAACGCCGGAGATCTGGAGTCTTGGCCTGCGCAATCCCTTCCGTTTCTCGTTCGATCACCTCAACGGGAACCTCATCGTCGCCGACGTGGGGCAGAGCACCTGGGAGGAGGTCGACCTTCTTCCGGCGTCGAGCGGCGGAGGGCGCGGCGCGGACCTCGGCTGGCAGGACTGCGAGGGGTTCGTCGACTACGGCACGTCGACTCCGTGCTCGCTCGCGGGCGCCACCGCGCCGGTCTTTGTCTATCCCCACGACGACCCCGGCGGAAATGCGGCGTTCGGCTGCGCGATCATCGGCGGGTACGTCTACCGCGGGAGCGCGATCCCCGAGCTGGAAGGCCGCTACCTCTACACGGACAACTGCCACGGCCAGCTCCGCTCGATCCAGCTGGGGGTGCCACTCGGTTCGGGCGATCGAGCCGAGAGCGCACCCGGTGCGCTCGACGGTCCCCAGTCCTTCGGCGAGGACTCGAGCTGCAACCTCTATGTGACCAACGGCAACGTGGTCGACAAGATCGTCGGATCGGGGTCAGGTCCGTCGGTCTGCCAGACGAGCCCGGCCACCTGTGGGAAATGCCCGGCGGGCAAGAAGGGCAAGAAGTGCAGGCACAAGCGCAAGAAGCGTGCCCTCGATTTGAAGAATCACAAGAAGCACCACAAGCACAAGAAGTGCAAGAAGCACAAGAAGAAGCGGAAGGCGAAGAAGTAGCGGGACGAGCTCGGCACGGTCGCTGTCGGCGTCACCCGAAGGCAACGCCGGCCGCTGTCTGAGAACCTGTCGCCCGATGAGAGCGATGATCCTGGCGGCGGGGCTGGGCACGCGGCTGCGGCCGCTCACCCACGTGATGCCGAAGCCGGTGGCGCCGGTCCTGAACAGGCCGATCGTGGCCTGGATCGCGGACCTGCTCGCGAGGCACGGCTTCGACGATGTCGTCACCAACCTCTCGTACCTCCCCGAGCAGATTCGAGAGGCGCTCGGCGACGGGTCGTCATTCGGCCTGCGGGTCACCTACAGCGAGGAGCCCGAGCCGCTCGGGACCGCCGGAGGCGTCGGCAAGGTCCGCGACTTCCTGAGCGAGACGGACTCCTTCCTGATCATCTCCGGCGATGCCCTGACCGACATCGACCTGAGCGCGATGCGCGAGGCGCACGAGGCCAACGTCGAGCGCGGGGCGATCCTCACCATCGCGACCAAGCGGGTCGACGACACAACCCAGTTCGGCGTGGCGATCACCGGTGACGACGGGCGGATTCAGGGCTTCCAGGAGAAGCCGGAGCCCGCGGAGGCGCTGTCGGACCTCGCGAACTGCGGCATCTACATGTTCAGCAGGGAGATCTTCGACCACTTCCCGCCGCCGGACTACCGCAGCCCCGCGGGCGACGACGACCAGCCGCCGGGATTCGTCGACTGGGCGATGGATGTCTTCCCGGCGCTGCTCGACGGCGATATCCCGTTCTACTCGCACGAGGTCGACGCCTACTGGAATGACATCGGCTCTATCGGAGAGTTCGTGCAGGGCAACCTGGACGCTCTCGCGGGCGCGGTCGGCATCGAGCCGCCGGCGCCGGCGGTGGAGGACGGCGTCTATGCCGGCGAGGGCTCTGAGCTCGACGGCGTCAAGGTGAAGGCGCCGGTGCTGATCGGATCCGGATGCCACGTGGGCACTGGCGCGGACGTCCACGGCCCGGTGGTGATCGGAGAGGGTTGTGAGTTGGGCGCGGGCGCGATGCTGCGCGACTGCGTCGTCCTGCCGGGCGCGCGGATTCCTGCGGGTGGATTGGTAGTGGGTGGCCTGTACGGCGTCGATGCCGACCGGCCTCTGGGCTGACGCCCGGCCCGGGGTTTCTGTGTAGGTGGTCAGCACGGGTCTGCAATCGCGTGCCCGCACCGACTCAGAAGGCACGTTGTGGTGGGATGATGCGACCGCGGAAATGGAATTCCGAGTCGACAGAGAGATGGATCAGCATTGGTATCCGATCGAGGACGCGATCGAGGCCAGTTCTGCGAGCAAGGCGGTGGCGTCCTGCGCAAACGCGGAAGGCACGTATCGCGCTCGACCGGTCGACGGGCCAGACGATTCAGCGGCGCTCTTTGCCGTGCCATCCTCCGGGCGGCCGGTTCCCCTGTCTCGCCGCTAGGTCTGCAGCTCCCGGATCACGTCGTCGGCCCAGGGGTTGTCGCCGAGACCCTCCTGGTCGCAGACGATCTTCTCTCCGTCGGGGAATTCGAGCGTCAGGCGCGTCGTCGTCTGCAGCCGCTCCGTCGCTGCCTTGATTCCGGCACGATCCCAGGACGCTGACTCCTCCTTGATCTTCACGCCGCTGCGCCCGGGCTTGTACTTGAAGGCGTAGAGCTTCTCCGGGGTGACCGCGAGCATGAACTGGCCGGGCAGGCCGCCGGCCTTTGACTTGCCGAGCTTGTGGGCCGCTCCATAGGCGAGCGCCCCCACCTGCAGCTTGCTGATCGCCATCTTCGTCCCGGCGCCG
Source organism: uncultured Solirubrobacterales bacterium (assembly GCA_963743575.1). GTDB lineage: Bacteria > Actinomycetota > Thermoleophilia > Solirubrobacterales > 70-9 > DASUPK01. The sequence goes on from CAVUQC010000004.1 coordinate 229,079, forward strand.
GTGGGGCGAAAGGCACCGACTGCGCGCACCTCACCGTCCACGTGAGGCTCGACGGAGGCTCGGTACTTCCCTCGCCATTCCTCCGCCACCTCTGGAGTGATGTCGAATCGACCCATCGCTGAATCCCCTCGGTCGTTGCCCCCTGTGTCGTGGATGAATCTACTCCTTGGCGATCCGCGTGCCACCCGCGATCGCACCGGACGGACGCTCGTTCGATCGCCTCTCTGGTCGAGCAGCTCATCGCCCTCGCCGCGCCGCCGTTGTGCGGGGCTTGCGGGGGCGGTTGCGGCCCCGATGCGGTCCTCTGCGAGCGTTGCGCGGGCGATCTCGCGGCTGCGCCCCGGGTGATTCACCCCGGGCCGCCGGGCGTCGATCTCGCGATCTCGGCGTCGCCGTTCGACGGCGTGGCCCGCACCCTCGTTCACGGGCTCAAGTACGGGCGTCGCCTCGCGCTGGCCGACGAGGCGGCGGCCGCGATGCTGCGCGCACTGCCGCCGCATGAGGTCCAGGAGGCCGTGGTCCCGGTGCCCGCAGGCCGGTGGCGACGCGCCCGGCGTGGCTTCGATCCCGCACAGGAGATCGCCGTCGCGTTCGCCGTGCGCTCGGGGCTGCCGGTGGTCGAGTGCCTGGCGCGCGGCCCCGGCCGCCGGCAGGTGGGGCGCTCCAGATCCCATCGCCTGGCGGACCCGCCCCGCGTGTGGGCGAGGGGGCGGTGCCCGTGTGCCGTTCTCCTCGTCGACGATGTCTGGACGACCGGCGCGACGCTCGGGGTCTGCGCCGAGGCCCTCCGCGGGGCGGGCGCCCGGAGGGTGGTCGCCCTGACGCTCGCGCACGCCCTGTGATGCGGGTACGCTGGCCTCGTGGCGGGGAAGCTGAAACTGGCAGTGGTGATCGCGATGTTCGGCGCGCTGGCGATCGGCGCGCCCTCAGCGGTGGCGAGCGGACCTCGTCTGACCGTCCCTCAGAGCGAACTCGACGCAGCCTTCAAGTGCCCGATCGATCCGACGAACGCGACGACGACGCCGGTGATGTTCGTGACCGGGACGGGCGCAACCGGGGATCAGGGCTATCTGATCGGCCAGGGCGCGTTCGAGGCCTACGGTCATCCGGTCTGTTACGTGAACTTCCCGGACTTCACGACCGCTGACATCCAGACCTCCGTCCAATACCTGGTCTACGGCCTCCGCAAGGAGTTCGCGTTGTCTCACCGCAAGGTCGCAGCGATCGGCATCAGCCAGGGAGGCCTCCTGCCGCGGTTTGCACTCACCTACTGGCCCGACCTCCGCAGAAAGGTGAGCGACGTGGTCGCGGCGGCGGGCACCCAGCACGGCACGATCCTCGGCGCCGGAGGATGCTCCGCCAGTTCGCCCTGCCCGCCTGCGGACTGGCAACAGGCCAAGGGATCTCACCTGCTCCGCGCCATCAACTCACAGCCGGACGAGACTCCCGGGAACGTCTCCTACACGACGGTCCGCTCGCTGACCGACGAGACCGTCCAGCCGCAGGGCGGAAAGCACCCGACCTCCGCCCTCGACGGTGCGAGCAACATCCTGATCCAGGGGGTCTGCCCGGGCCGCACGACCTCCCATATCGGCACCGCGGTCGACTCGGTCACCTTCGCGGCGTTCGTCGACGCGGTCGCTCACCCCGGCAAGGGGAAGAGCGGGGCGGCCAGGGTCTCCCGCTTCCCGTCCGATGTCTGCTCGCACCCCTACGCGCCCGGGCTGAACGAGGCGCAGACGACTCTCTTCCTGCAGGCCTCCGGGAGCATCATCGGCGGCAATTCGTCGATGGTCCCGACGGTCCCGGCAGAGCCCCCGGTGCGCAAGGTCTTCAAGCGGGTACCGCGCAAGCTCCGCTGACGGCATCCCTTGCCGCGGCAGGGACGCGGGCGTAGCATGCGGGTCCGCCAACGAGGAAGGAGGCCGCCCGTGAGGATCGAGGTCAGTGGCAGGAACATGGAGGTCACGGACGACCTGCGCGAGGCCGTTATCCAGCGATTCGCGCGCGTCGGGAAGCAGGTCTCCGAGCTCGCCACCCTGGAGGTCGAGCTCGGCGAGGAGAAGAACCCGCGGATCTCGGATCGAATGGTGGCCGAGGCGACCCTGGGGCTGAAGGGCGTGACGCTCCGCGCCAAGGAGGCCTCGCCGGACATGCTGCACTCGATCCACGAGATCGCCGAGGACATCCGCCGGCAGGTGAAGAAGCACCGCGAGAAGCGCCGCAAGCGCCAGCGGACTCGCAAGATCATGCAAAGGCTGCGTGGGGAAACAGCCTGAGCGGCCACCAGGTCGCTCTCTTTAGGAGCGCAGGGCGAAGCCCGTAGCGACTTGTGAGGGGCGGCCGCTCGTGGCCGCGGTCTGATGGCGAAGCAAGGCCGTCGCTAACCTCTGACGGCAATGGCCAGAGGAATCATCGACCGCGCCCTGCGCATGGGCGAGTCGAAGCAATTCAAGGAGTACCAGGGACGGGTCGAGTCGATCAACCGGATCGAGCCCGAGATGGAACTCCTGGATGACTCCGAGCTGCGGTCGGAAGCCGACGAGCTCCGCAAGCGCGCCAGCGACGGCGAATCGCTCGACGACCTGCTTCCCGAGGCGTTCGCGTTGGTCCGCGAGGCCAGCCGGCGGGCCCTGGGCCAGCGCCACTTCGACGTCCAGCTGATCGGCGGCATGGTGCTCCACTCGGGCGCCATCGCCGAGATGAAGACCGGAGAGGGCAAAACGCTCACCGCGACCCTTCCCGTCTTCCTCAACACGCTCGCCGGCGACGCCGTGCACGTGGTCACTGTGAATGACTACCTCGCCCGCCGCGATGCGGAGTGGATGCGCCCCGTCTACGCGGCGCTCGGGGTGACCGTCGAAGCGATCCAGGAGGGCGATGAGCCGCCCGAGCGACGCGAGAAGTACGCCAAGGACGTCGTCTACGGGACGAACTCGGAATTCGGCTTCGACTACCTGCGCGACAACATGGCGGGGTCCCTGGAGGAGTGCGTGCAACGCGGCTATGACTTCGCGATCGTCGACGAGGTGGACAACATCCTGATCGACGAGGCCCGCACGCCGCTGATCATCTCCGGCCGCCCTGAACAGGCCGCCGACCTCTACTACACCTTCGCTCGCCTGGCCAAGCAGATGAAGGGCGAGCCCCACAAGGAAAAGCTCAAGTCACTCGGCGAGTCGAAGGCCACGCACGAGGTCGAATACGACTACGAGTACGACGAGAAGCACAAGACCGTCGCTCCCACAGAGCGCGGCGTGAAGATGGCCGAGGAGTTTCTCGGCGTCGAGAACCTCTACCTCGGCGAGCACGGCACGCTCGTCAACCACCTGATCCAGTCGCTCAAGGCCGAGTCCCTCTACAAGCGCGGCGTCGAATACGAGGTGGTCGAGGGCCAGGTGATGATCATCGACGAGTTCACCGGCCGCATCCTCGAGGGGCGGCGCTGGTCGGAGGGGCTCCACCAGGCGATCGAGGCCAAGGAGGGCGTCTCCATCAAGGAGGAGAACCAGACCCTCGCCACGATCACGCTCCAGAACTACTTCCGCCTCTACGACAAGCTCTCGGGCATGACGGGCACGGCGCTGACCGAGGCCCAGGAGTTCATGAAGATCTACAAGGTCCCGACGGTCGAGATTCCGACCAATGTCGAGATGATCCGCGCCGACCAGAACGACGCGATCTACAAGACCAAGGACGGCAAGTGGAAGGCCGTCGTCGCGGAGCTCGAGCGGCGCCACGAGCTCGGCCAGCCCGTTTTGGTCGGGACGATCTCCGTCGAGACCTCGGAGATGCTTGCCGACCAGCTCAAGCGCCGAGGGATCGACCACGTCGTCCTCAACGCCAAGCCTGAGTACGCCGAGCGCGAGGGCGAGACGATCGCCCAGGCGGGCCGCAAGGGCGCGGTCACCATCGCGACGAACATGGCGGGCCGCGGTGTGGACATCAAGCTCGGCGGCAGCCCCGAGGGCATGGCTCAGGCCGAACTTCGCAAACTCGGCCTCACTCCTCAGGATGAGAGCTACGAGGAGGAGCTGAAGACCCTGGTCGAGCAGTTCGAGTCCCAGATCCAGGCTCAGGCCGATGAGGTGCGCGAGCTCGGCGGGCTGTTCATCATCGGGACCGAGCGCCACGAGTCCCGCCGCATCGACAACCAGCTTCGCGGCCGCTCGGGCCGCCAGGGGGACGCCGGCGAATCACGCTTCTTCCTCTCCGCGGAGGACGACCTGATCCGCCTCTTCGCCGGAGACCGCATCTACAAGATCCTCGACCGGCTCGGCCCCGTGAATGACGAGGGCGAGGAGGAGGCGCTCGAGGCGAAGATGCTCACAAAGACCATCGAGAACGCCCAGAAGAAGGTCGAGGAGCAGAACTTCCTGATCCGCAAGCGGGTGCTCGAATACGACGACGTGATGAACGAGCAGCGGCGCGTCGTCTACAAGTACCGCCGCGAGATCCTCGAGGGCAAGGACATGTCGGACTCGGCCCGCGAGGGCGTCGTCGAGGTCGTCAGCTCCCTGGTCGACAACTACACGCCCGGCGACGTCATCGAGGATTGGGACCTGGGTGAGCTCCAGACCCAGGTCCAGCAGCTCTGGCCCTCGACCGTGAACGTGGGCGGCATGGAACTCGAGAACCTCGATCGCGAGGCGCTTCGCGAGGCTCTGCTCGCGGACGCGTTGGCCGCCTATGACCGCCGCGAGGCAGATTTCGGCGACGAGATCATGCGCCAGCTCGAGCGCGCGATCCTGCTTCAGATCATCGACAACCGCTGGCGCGAGCATCTCTACGAGATGGACTACCTGCGCGAGGGAATCCATCTCCGGGGCTTCGCCCAGATCGATCCGCTCGTCGCCTACAAGAATGAGGGCTTCACGATGTTCGAGGCGCTCATGCACGCGATCTGGGAGGAGTTCGCGCGTCTCATCTTCCACGTCGAGGTCGAGGTAGCGCCGCAGGCGCAGGAGCAGTTCGCGCCGGCACAGCAGATCGGCGGCTTCGACTACTCCGGCGGAACCGCCGAGCAGCCCTCGGCGCTCGGCCAGGCAGCGGTGGCCACCGCATCCGGGGCCGACGTCGCCGCCGAGGCCGCGATGGAGGGCAATGCGCCGGATGGCAACGGAGGCGGAACGATCCCCGAGCAGGAGACGGTCGTCAAGGACGACAAGGAGCGAATCGGCCGGAACGACCCCTGCTGGTGCGGCTCCGGAAAGAAATACAAAAAGTGCCACGGGGCGTGACCGCGCCCCTCTTCTGGAGCGCAGGGCGAAGCCCGGAGCGACTTATGTTGGGGCGAGGTCATCGCCCCGGCCTGATGGCGAAGCCGTGAGCCGCTAGCGACATGCCCCACGCCGGCCAGGAGATCGAGGGCTTCGGCGGCCACAGCCTGAAGCTCATCCAGACGGGCGACGAGACCGGCGGAGAGCTGCTGGAGATGGAGGCGAGCTACAGCGGCGAGGCCGGGATGCCGCCCGAGCACCTGCATCCGATCCAGGCCGAGCGCTTCGAGGTGCTGGAGGGCACCATGCGCGCGATCGTCGCCGGTCAAGAGCGCGTCTACGGAGTGGGCGAGAGCTTCGATGTACCCGCGGCGACGCCACACCAGATGGGCGCCGAGGGGCCGACGCGGATGCGCTGGGAGGTCCGGCCGGCGCTTCGCTCGGCCGAGTTCTTCGAGCGTCTCTATGGAACCGGGCCGGACAGCGCGAGAGAGCTCGGCGAGGACTTCTTCGCGGAGTTCTCCGACGAGTTCCGGCTCTCGGGCTAGGAGCCCCTCGCCACTTCCTCCGCGATCCGCAACGCGCGATTGAGCGCGCCCTTCTGCAGCAGCCGCGCGCGGTCGCAGGCCATGTGGTGGCAGGGGAACTCGCCGCGCCAGACTTCGAGGTTCGCGCCGGGCAGGCCGGCCAGCTCGAACTCCCGATGGTCTGAGTTGCCGGTGCCGGAGTCGCGGGCCCAGTGCACGGTCACCCCGGCGCGGTGCGACGCGGCCAGGATCGCGCCCTCGACACCAGCCCTTGGGGCCGGCTGCGGCGATCGCAGGTAGAAGCGCCTGCCGAGTCCGACCTCGTCGAGGGCGAGCGCGAAGCGAAGGTCACTCGCCCGGCTCTCGGCCTTCACCTGCTTGACGAGCGCGGCCGCGCCGGCGTGGTAGAAGAGGCCGGTGACCGTCCGCTCCTCCGAGCCGGTGGCGACCAGCCAGACGTCGCAATCGGGATGGAGGCGGGACAGCTCGGGAGCGAGGGCAACCAACACGCCCACTCCGGACGCGTTGTCGATCGCACCATGTCCCGGAGGGACGCTGTCGGTGTGCGCCATCAGGATCCGCAGGCAGCTCGCCGGAGTGTCCAGCTTCCCCACCACGTTGCGCGACTCGCCGCGGCCGGGAACGTGGAAGGGGTTGACGCTCACGTCGAGACCCGCGGAGCGGAACCGGCTCGCGACGTAGGAGTGCGCCCGCCGCTCGTTCCTGCTCGCCGACGGGCGGGATCCGATCTTGCCGGAGAGGTGAACGGCCGCCTGGTACGGCGACACGCCTTTGGTTTGAGCCGCAGGCGAGGCGCCCGCGACCCCCGCGAGTACCGCCAGCACGGCCATGGACGTTCGGATCACGGTCCTTATGTAACAGCCGGGAGCGTCCGCGTACCATTGGCGCATGGAGAAGGCCACAGTGGGGAGTGAGGCGAAGGTCGCGGCGAGCGCGGTCGCGCCCGAGAACGAGGAGGCGACCGAGGCCTGGAGCGGGGTGCTGTTCGACCGCTTCGTGGAGTTCCGCAGCCTGATCGTCGACAGCCTGCAGCGCCACGGCGACAAGGCGATGCGGCTGCATCCGCCGAAGTCAGGCGATCGGGTCCTCGACATCGGCTGCGGCTTCGGCGATACGACGCAACAGCTCGCCGCGCTGGTTGGCGCCGAGGGGGAGGCTGTAGGGGTCGACGTATCCGAGCCCTTCGTCACTGCATCGATCGAGGAGGCGCGTGAGGCAGGAGTCGAGAACGTCGACTTCTTCGCCGGTGACGTCCAGGTGATGGAGCTGCCCGGGACGTTCGACTATGCGTTCTCGCGCATGGGCGTGATGTTCTTCGCGAACCCGGTCCAGGCCCTGCGGAACATTCGCGCCTCTCTCCGGCCGGGCGGACGGCTCGTCGCCTGCGTCTGGCGGCGCAAGATCGACAACGAGTGGCTGTATCGAGCCGAGCAGGTCACCAAGCGGTATCTCGAGGAGCCCGAGGAGCCGGAGGACGTGCGCTGCGGCCCCGGCCCGTTCTCGATGGCTGACGCCGACACGGTCGCCGAGCAGCTTCAGATCGCGGGGTTCGAGTTCCCGACGTTCACCCGGTGCGACCTGCCCATCAAGCTCGGAGACGACCTCGACCATGCCGTCCGCTTCAACATGTCAATCGGCCCGGCCGCTGAGCTGCTCCGGATCTGCCCGGCGGACGAGGTCGAGCGGCTGCGACCGAAGGTGGAGGAGGCGATCCGCGGGGTGCTCGCTGAGTACCAGCAGCCGGACGGCACTGTCAGCGGCCCCGCCTCGACCTGGATCATCACCGCGACCGTCCCCGGGTAGCGCGGCCGGAATACCCTGTACGGGGAACTTCTTCGATGACCGACACGATTCCAAAGGAGGGAATCTCCGCGCGCCTCGCCGAGATCCGGGGGCAGCTCAAGCTGCTCTCGGATTACCTTTGACCCGGATGGGCTGAGCGCCGAGGTCGATCGGCTCGAGGGCGAGATGCAGCGGGAGGGGTTCTGGGACGACCAGGCCAAGGCCGCCGAGATCTCAGCGCAGCACTCGCGGGCGCAGAAGAGGCTGAACGGCTTCCGCGAGCTGACCAGCGACGTCGACGACCTGGGCGAGCTCGCCGAGCTGGCCGCCGACGACGAGGAGATGGCGACCGAGCTCACCGCGCAGCTCTCCTCGGTGGAGCGCCGGCTGGCGGAGCTCGAGGAGGAGCGCCTCTTCTCGGGCCGCTTCGATGCCGGCGATGCGGTCGTCACCGTGAATGCCGGCGCCGGAGGGACCGACTCTCAGGACTGGGCCGAGATGCTGCTCCGCATGTACCTGCGCTGGTCCGAGCGGCGCGGCTTCAAGGTTGACATGAAGGAGGCATCGCCGGGGGAGGAGGCTGGGCTCAAGTCCTCGACCTTCGTTGTCCGCGGCGAGAACGCCTACGGCCTGTTCGCTGCTGAGCGGGGAGTGCACCGCCTGATCCGCATCTCGCCGTTCGACTCCTCGGCCCGCAGGCACACGAGCTTCGCCCAGGTTGACGTCGCCCCTCTGGTCGAGGGCGACATCGACGTGGATATCGACGACTCGGACATCCGCGTCGACACCTATCGGGCCTCGGGTGCGGGTGGCCAACACGTCAACAAGACGGACTCAGCTGTGCGGATCACCCATGTGCCGACCGGGATCGTCGCCCAGTCCCAGAACGAGCGCTCGCAGATTCAGAACAGGGCGACGGCGATGCAGATCCTCCGCTCCCGGCTGCTGGAGCGGAAGGAGCGAGAGCAGGCCGAGGAGCTCGCCAAGGAGCGCGGAGAGCAGAAGTCGGCCGAGTGGGGATCGCAGATCCGCAGCTACTTCCTGCACCCGGACCAGCGGGTCAAGGACCACCGGACGAACTACGAGGTCGGTGACACGAACCGGGTGCTGGACGGCGACATCGACGCCTTCGTCCGGGAGTACCTGAACCTCACGGCCTCCTCGGGTAACTAGCCGAGTCGGCTAGAGCGCTCCCTCGAGATCGAGCAGCGCCCGCTTCATCTCCGGGCCGCCGCCGTAGTTGCCGACGCCTCCGCCGGACTGCAGGACACGGTGGCAGGGGACGATCAGCGGGATCGGGTTGCGGCCGCACGCCGTCCCGGCGGCGCGGTAGGCGTGGGCGTTGCCGGCCTGCTTGGCGATCTGCCCGTAGGTGCGGGTCTCGCCGTAGGGGATCCGCGCGACCGCATGCAGCGCCCGGTTGCGGAAGCCCGCCGGGGTCAGCGCCCAGTCCACCTGCACGTCGAAGTGGTCGCGCTTGCCGTGGAAGTAGTCCTCCAGCTCACGGCGCTCCTCGTCCAGGCGCTTCGGGGACTCGAGCACCCGCGGCGAGACGTACCTCGCGAGATCCTCGAGTACCTCGTCCTCGGACTGCGCGTGACCTCGGTGGCTCGGCAGGGCCAGCCTGACGACGCCGCGGTCGGTGCGAGCGACGAGGAGCCTGCCGAAGGGGGAGTCAACGGGCGCGTAGGCCACGTCGACCAGGCCGTCGCGCTCAGCCTGAGCGAGGACGCCCTGGACGGCTCGATCGAGGTCACCGGCGGGCGGATCGGTGCGGAGCATCTTTTCGAGTTGCTTGTCGGACAGCGGGTTCATGCGAATTCACCTCTCAGCTTCAGAAGTCCCTCGTGGACGCTGCGCCGGGCGGCATCCTGCGAGCAGTCGAGTGCTTTGGCGATGCCGGCATAGGACATGTCGGTGGCGAAGCGCAGGACCACTGCGCTGCGCTGCTTGGGCGGAAGCCCGCTGACCGCGCGCCAGAGCTCGGGGTCGCCGCCGCCGACGATCGCGTCGGGCCTGTTGTTCTGGCTCGGCTCGCCGCCCGCGACCTCCTCGGGGCTCCCCGCCGGGACGGCGCGGCGCCCGCGCGAGCGGTGGTGGTCGATTGCCTTGCGGTGCGCGATCGTGAGCAGCCAGGAGTGCAGGTTGCTCGCGTGCTCCAGCTTCGGGTACGCGCGCAGCGCCGCGATGAACGTCTCCTGGAAGACGTCCTCGGCATCGCTGTGGCCGACGGAGGCGACCAGGAAGCCGAGCACGTCGGAGCCGTGCTCGTCGAGCAGCGCTTGGAAGGGGGGAAGGGATTCATCCGGCATTCGCCCATAAAACGTCGCACACCGGGCTTTCGTGAGATCGTGAGACGGTGGAGATCGACGCCGACACGCGCGAGCTCGTCGCCCGTGCCCTGGGCGAGGATCTCGGCTCGGGCGACGTCACCGGCGAGGCGGTGGTCCCCGAGGACGCCGCCGGGCGAGCGACGATCAGCCAGAAGGCGCCCGGTGTTCTCTTCGGGCTCGACATTGCGGCTGAGGTCTTCAGGCAGGCCGGAGCGGGCGAGTTCGAAGCGCTTGCACCGGAGGCCGAGTGGCGCGATCAGGTCCCGGCCAAGGTCGCCGACGTGGCCGGCCCTGGTCGAGGGTTGCTGGCGGCCGAGCGCACGGCGCTCAATCTGCTCGCGCATCTCTCCGGCGTCGCGACCCTGACCGCCAGGTTCGTCCGTGCCATCGAGGGGACGGGCGGCAGGATCCTCGACACGCGCAAGACGACCCCGGGGCTGCGGGCGCTGGAGAAGGCTGCGGTTGTGGCCGGAGGCGGCACCAACCACAGGAAGGGCCTCTACGACGCGATTCTGATCAAGGAGAACCACGCCGCGCTGGCTGGTGGGGTGGGGGCGGCAGTCCGGCGCGCCCGCGAGGCACAGCCCGGCCTGCCGGTTGAGGTCGAGTGCCGCGATCTCAACGAGGTTCGGGAGGGGGCCGAGGCGGGAGCGGACCGGCTGCTGCTCGACAACATGAGCCCGGCGGACCTCCGTGAGGCGGTTGGCGAGGCGCGCGGAGCGGGCGGCCCAGAGCTCGAGGCCTCGGGCGGGGTCACCCTCGACACGGTCGCTGAAATCGCTGCAACCGGGGTGGATTTCGTCTCGGTTGGGGCCCTCACGCACTCCGCTCCAGCCCTCGACCTGAGCATGACCCTGGCGCTATAGAGTCGATCGGTGGCCATTCTCCAGACCGAGGCGACCAGGCGAGAGGAGCTCGTCTGTAAGCACGTGGAGGCCGAGAACGCCGCCGACTACGAGACCGCGCTCGCGACCTTCCAGCACCCGCGCTACGAGTACGTCGCCACCGACGAGGTCTACGACGGCGCCGAGGAGGTGATGGCCCACTGGCGTGAGTTCGACCGGGCCTTCCCCGACCAGCAGATCGAGATCGTCAGGCTCCACACGGCCGATGACGCCGTGCTGATGGAGGCGATCGCCCGGGGCACCCACACCGGCCCGTTCCGCGGACTGCCACCCACCGGCCGAAGCTGGGAGCAGCAGTTTCTAGCCATCTTCGTCTTCGAGGACGACGGGCTGGTCTGCGAGCGGGTCTACTACGACACCTCAACCGTGCTGCAGCAGCTCGGCATCGCCCGAGAGCCCACCAGCGTCACCGGCCGCCTGGAGACCGCGGCCAGCCACCCGTTGACGATCTCCCGCGCTGTGATCAGGCGGGTCACCGGCAGATAGCGATGGCAGCGAGCGCGGCCACCCGCAAGAAGCGCGAGGAGATCGTCCGCGAGCACATGGACTCGGAGAACCGGCATGAGTTCGACGCGACACTCGACACCTTCAGCCACCCGCGATACGAGCTGATCGCCACCGGCGAGGTCTACGACGGCGCGGAGGAGGTCGCCGGCTACTACGACGACACCCGCCGCGCCTTCCCCGACCAGCGCAACGAGCTGCTCGCCTTGCATCACGCCGATGACACCGTGCTTGTCGAGGCGGTCGTGCGCGGCACGCACCGCGGACCGCTGCGCAGCCTGCCGCCGACCGGCCGCGAGTTCGAGCTGCCGATCCTCGCGATCTTCGAGTTCGACGGCGACAGGCTGACCTGCGAGCGCGTCTACTTCGACCAGACGACGGTCCTCCGCCAGCTCGGCATCGCCCGCGACCCGCTCAGCATCACGGGCCGCCTGCAGACGCTCGTCACCCATCCATTGACGATCGGGAGGGGCGTCGTCCGGAGGGTGACCGGCCGATAGCCCTCAGCAGTCGCTGCCGCCGGTCAGGGCCAGGGTCTTCCGCACTTCGGCTGTGAACTCGGGCACGTGCTCGGCGTCGATCGGCGCCGGCCTGCCCAGGTAGTAGCCCTGGGCGAAGTCCACGCCGAGGCGGCGCAGTGTGGTCAGGGTGGCCGCGTCCTCGACTCCCTCTGCCACGGTGACCTGGCCGAGCCGCTTCGCTAGCCCGACGATCGTGCGGACCAGGTACTGGTCCAGCGAGCTGCCCGCGATGCCCTGGACGAACTCCATGTCGATCTTCAGGACCTGCGCCGGGATGTGCTTGAGGTAGCTCAAGGAGCTGAGGCCGGTTCCGAAATCGTCCAGAGCGAGCCTGCAGCCGATGCGTTCCAGCCGCTCGGCGAACCGACGGGCCTCCTCCAGGTTGCTCACAGCGGCCGTCTCGGTGATCTCGAATGTGAGGTGTCCCGGATCGACCTCTTTCCTGACCGCTGCCTCGATCATCCGAACGATCTCGTCGTCGTCGATCGAGCGGCCCGAGAGGTTGATCGCCAGATGGCGCCCGGAGCGCGCCAGCTCGAGCGCGCGGCGCACCACGAACCTGTCGACGTCCTGCATGAGACCGAAGCGCTCCGCGGTGGGCAGGAAGGCGCCCGGCGGGATCACCTCCCCGTTTTTCTCGACCAGCCTGACGAGCAGCTCCTCGCTGTGGATCGAGTCACTGCTCAGGTCCACGATGGGTTGCGCGTAGAGGACCAGGCGATCGGAGCGGATCGCATCTCGGACCTTTCCGACCCAGGTGAGCCGCTCGCTCTTCTGCCCCCGCCAGGCGACGGCCCCGCTGCCCTGCTGCTTGGCGTCGTAGAGCGCGATGTCCGCGCGGACGACCAGGTCATCGGCGACGAGCTCCTCGTTGCCGTTGAAGGACACGACGCCGACGCTGGCCTCGACGCTGGGCTCGGTCTCCGACTTGATCAACGTCCTGATGGTGCCGGCGAGCTCGACTCCCTGCTCGAGGTCGGCCTCCGGTACCAGGATCGCGAACTCGTCTCCGCCCAGCCTGCCGGCGACATCGGTGTCGCGGAGCCGGTCCTTGAGCAACGCTGCGACGCTGCGGATCAGCTCGTCGCCGATCTCGTGGCCGAAGGAGTCGTTGACGAACTTGAAAGAGTCCAGGTCGAGTAGCAGCAGGCAGCCCGAGCTGCGGTGGCGCCGGGCGTGGCGAAGCTCCTTCTCGACCTCTTCGACGAACCGCCGGCGATTGAAGAGGTCGCTGAGGGCATCGTGATCGGCCTGGTAACGGAGGCGCTTCTCGGCAGTGCGCTGGGCCGTGACGTCGTCGAAGACCACCACGACGCCGATCGCCTGGCCGTCCTGCCTTATGGGAGCGGCCGTGTAGTCGACCGGGAAGCTCGTGCCGTCAGCGCGCCAGAACACTTCGTCGCTGACCCGGATCGGCGTGTTGCCCGAGAGCACCTCCTGGATCGGACAGTTCTCGACCGGATACGGCGTGCCGTTGGCTCGCGAGTGATGGGTCAGCTCGTGAGCCTGCTGGCCGACCAGCTCCTGAGCGCTGAACCCCAGCATCGCGCAAGCGACCGGATTCGCGTAGCTCACCCGCCCGTCGGGATCTGCCCGGAGGATTCCCTCGCCGGCCGTCGAGACGATCATCTCGTTGTCCCGGGCGATGCTCTCGTTCTCGCTCAGGGTGGACATCAACCGCGCCGCCAGCAGCAGGATGGCGGCGACCGCGCAGGCAACGGTCGCCATCCCACCGGGGTGACCGGTGCCCCGGACGATCAGAAACAGAGCTGGAATGGCGACCAGCGCCGTGAGCGCCCGGAACCCGGCGGCCGAGCTGCCGTCGAGATCCGGCCGGCGGAGCTTCATCTGGGCGGAGGCGGAGATCAGCAGCCAGGTGACCGCCCATCCCGCATCCAGCACGGTCCCGTCCACGTAGGTGTCGGTGACAAGCTGGTTGAAATACACGAGGTCGACGACGAAGAGCAGGACCGCGGCCGCCGAGAGCGCGTAGTAGGCGGCCCCGAGTCGCAGGCGCCCGACGTAGGCGAGCACCAGGGCGAAGGCCACGAAGGCGAGGTCGAGCAGCGGATAGGCGAGCTGGCCATTGACGAACGAGTCCGGAGCGGAGGCCGAGCTGAGCATGTCGCCGAACAGCACCGCGAACCCGCCTGCGACGAGGACCAGGACGATGACGGTGCCGTCCAGCCAGACCAGCGGCCGCATGGTGCGGCGATCGCCGAGATAGATCGCCACGGCGATCAGGAGCAGCGGATAGAAGGCGAGCCACAGGAAGTCGGAGAGGGTCGGGAAGCTGCTCAGGCCGTGCTGGATGAAGTCCAGATTGATGTCTCCCGCCGCGTAGAGGAGCTGCCCGATGCCGGCCGCGCCCCAGACCAGGCGGAAGCGGCCCGTCCTGGTCGCGGCGATGCAAAGGGTCGAGGCGGCTGCGAGCACCATCGAGCCGTCCAGGAGCACCGTCTGGAGGTTGTCGTCGTCCGTGGCAGCCCCGAGCACGATCGTCGGGAGGGCGATCGCGACCGCGGTGACGGCCAGGGCGAGCAGGATGCGCGCAGCCAGGGGGATCCGAGGTTCCACTCTGCATCTTGCATCGCCCGCAGGCTGAGGACCTTTAGGCTCGTTCGCCGGTGCGCGGAAAAACCACGCTTCGCGGCTGTGGCTTACTACTTAGGAATTACTACTTGAGCAGGCGTGAGAGGCGGCGGTCCTTCAGCACCCGCCCGCCGGTCTGCTCCTCGGGGCAGTAGTTCATCTGGTGCTCGGCGAAGAACACGGCCTCGATGGTGGTGCCGCACCTGGGGCACGGCTCGCCCTCCCGGCGGTGCACCTTCAGCGGCATCGGCATCTTGTCGGGGATCTGCTCGCCGATTACCTCCTCGTAGTGGTCGATCGCGTCGCCGAGGACGTGCAGGGCGTCGTGGATCGCCTTCACCTCCTCACCGCGCAGCTCCGATCCCTTCTTGAAAGGAGAGAGCCTGGCCTCCCAGAGGATCTCGTCGACCCACGACCGCCCGATGCCGGCGAGGTCGCGCTGGTGCCGCAGTAGCGGGTGGAGGTGGCGCGGCTTGTCGATGGCCTCCCGGAACTCGTCCAGGGGCGGAGCCGGCCACGCGTCGGGCCCGAGCGTCGCGACCATCTCGTCATCCTCAACCTCGTCGCGTCGCAGCAGCTTCGCCCAGGCAGATTGCCTGGTGCCGAACTCGCGGAGGCGGAGCTCGCG
The DNA here is from genome assembly GCA_963743575.1 of uncultured Solirubrobacterales bacterium. Taxonomy (GTDB): domain Bacteria; phylum Actinomycetota; class Thermoleophilia; order Solirubrobacterales; family 70-9; genus DASUPK01. The sequence continues at coordinate 244,111 of CAVUQC010000004.1, forward strand.
CCCGTCGGCGATCCTGACCAGGACCCGGGAGCGCCGGTCCTTGAGCGAGGCGCGTTTGTCGAAGAGCTGGAGCCGCCCCGCGGACATCAGGTGGAGGAGCAACGTCAGGGGTCCGGCTCCGTCGGCGGTCGAGAAATCGACGGCGAGCATCTTGCCGATCCGGCGCACCCCCTCGACCTGCCCGCCAGCCAGCGCGTCGAGGCTCGGCTCGAAGGTCTTGAGCGTCGCGACGCCCGGGGCGAGGGCGGACTCCACCTCCGCTCCCTCCAGGGCGGTGCTCAGGCGACGGGCGGTGATCTCGACCTCGGGCAACTCGGGCATAGGCAGAGGGTAGGCTCACGCTAACCTTTGGTCAGTTCATTCGCCTGCCTCGAGGTCTCGTTTCGCAGACCGGGGCGGCGAACATTCAAACGTCAGGAGCACTCCGTGCTGGAGCTTCCTACCGTCAACGAACTTCCCGCCAAGCTGAGCGAGGAGGAGATCGCGACGCTCAGCGAGGAGGTCCGCACGCTCGCCGCCGAGCGGAACGCCGTGATCCTCGCGCACAACTACCAGCTGCCCGAGCTTCAGGACGTGGCCGACTTCGTCGGCGACTCGCTCGCCCTCTCCCGCCAGGCCGCCAAGGCCGACGCGGACGTGATCGAGTTCTGCGGGGTCCATTTCATGGCCGAAACGGCCTCGGTGCTCTGTCCCGAGAAGACCGTGCTGATCGCCGACCTCGGCGCAGGCTGCTCGCTCGCCGAGTCGATCAACGCCGATCAGCTCCGGGCCTGGAAGGCCGAGCATCCCGGAGCCGTCGTGGTGATGTACGTGAACACCTCGGCGGAGGTGAAGGCCGAGACGGACTACTGCTGCACCTCGGGCAACGCCGTCCAGGTCGTCGAGCACATCCTCCGCGAGCACGGGGAGGACACGGAGATTCTCTTCGGCCCCGACATGTGGCTCGGTGCGTTTGTCGAGCGCGAGGCGGGGATCAGGGAGGATCCGGATCGTCGCGCCCGCTTCCACATCTGGGATGGCGAATGCCACGTTCACGCCGGGATCCGGCCCGACGACATCAAGACCGTTCGCGACGAGCACCCGAACGCCGAGTTCCTGATCCACCCCGAGTGCGGCTGCGCGACCCAGGCGATGGAGTACGTCGCCTCCGGCGACATCGATCCGGAGGGCGTTCAGCTGCTCTCGACCGGCGGGATGCTCAACTACATGGAGCAGCACCCCGACGGGGAGTACATCGTCGCCACCGAGAACGGCATGCTCTACCCCCTCCAGCAGGCGGCGCCTGAGGCGAAGCTGATCGAGGCCAACCGGATGGCCTTCTGCAAGTACATGAAGATGATCACCCTGCCGAAGGTCCGCGACTCGCTGCGCGACGGCACCTTCGAGGTGAAGGTCTCGCCCGAGATCGCGGCGCGCGCCCAGCTTCCGATCGAGCGCATGGTCGCGATCGGCTAGAGCTCGGGCCTACGCATCATTCGGGCCGAGCCGGTGTAATCCGGGTATGCGGAAGCCGCTTTGGCTCCTGGTGGTCGGCGCACTAGCGGCCTGTGGTCTGCTCGCGCCGGCGAGCGCGCTCGCCCAGAGCGGCGGGTCGGTGCAGCCGAAGATCGTCGGCGGTTTCCCCGCCCCGATATCCACCTATCCGTGGCAGGCGGCGGTGGTCATCTCGCCGGCCAAGGCATCGGGCAACGCCCACAACCGCCAGTTCTGCGGTGGGTCGCTGCTCACCTCGCGGATCGTGCTCACCGCTGGGCATTGCGTCGCGAATACCGATCCCGACTGCACGTCGCTGTGTACCTCCGAGACGCCGGTCTGTCTCGACCTGCCGAACCCGCCGACCGAGGACGGCACCTGCATGCTCGACCCGAACGACGTCAACGTGGTCCTCGGGAGGTCCAGAGTTTCCGACACCGGCCAGGGAGCCGAGATGAGCGTGCAGGCGGTCAAGCTGCGGGACAATTTCGATGGCGATTTCAACGGTGACGGTGTGCCGCGTTTTGACGTCGGCTACCTGGTGCTCTCTTCGGCATCCGCCCAGACCCCGATCAAGATCGCCGGCGCCGACGAGAGGGCCCTCTGGGACGCCGGCAGCTCGGAGGACATCAGCGGTTGGGGCAGCCTGTTCGCTGGGGGAGGCACTGTCGACGATCTCCGCGCAGCGACGGTGCGCGTGGACAACGATTCCACCTGCAACGGGGCCTACGGAAGCGACTTCGACCCATCCACGATGGTCTGCGCGGGCAACGGAACCACCGACACCTGCTCCGGGGACAGCGGCGGCCCTCTCGAAGCGCCGCTCCAGGGTGGCGGCTACCGGCTGGTTGGGCTGACCGGCTGGGGCGAGGGTTGCGCCGACCCGAGCTTCCCTGGTGTCTATACGCGGGTCGCCGGTCCGACGATGAGCTCGCTGATCGCGAGCGACGTCTCGAGCATCGAGACGAATGAGAGCCTTCCGGCCGAGCCCATCTTCGGCAGCGGCGGGCAGCCACCGGGCTCTCCCGCTCCGGCGAGCGCCGCCCCGAAAGCCAACCCGCTCAAGAAGTGCAAGCGCGCCCGCAGCCGCAAGAAGCGCCGGCGCTGCGCCAAGCGGGTCAAGGCACGGGCCGGGGCCGCCGTCTGAGCCGATAGGCCACGCGGCCTGCTGCTAGGTTGCCGCCGGAGGGATCGTGGAGACTTCTTTGCGGGTCGTGCTAGGGATCGTGCTCGCGGGCGCAGCGCTCGCGAAGCTTGCTTCGCCACGCGCCAGCATCGCGGCCATGTCCAGCTTCGGCTTCGAGGACGGCTCGCTTCGCCCGATCGCCTGGGCGGGACTGATCGCGGTCGAGCTGGGCCTCGCGGTCGCGGTGGTGCTCGGCTCCGACTCGGCTGCCTACCTCGCCTCCGGGTTGATGCTGCTGTTCGCCGCGCTGACCGCGGGCGCGCTCTTCCGCGGCCGAGCCGGTGCGCCCTGCGCCTGCTTCGGGCCACGGTCCAAGGTCTCCTGGCTCGGGGTGCTGCGAAACCTCGCACTCGCGGCCGGCTTCGCCCTGATCCCGAATGTCGATTCGATCACGCTCGCGACCAACGCCTGGCTCGCAATCGGAGTTGGGGTGGCCCTTCTCGCCTGCGCGGGGCTGGTCATCGCGGTTCTCGGGCTCGCTCGCGAGGTCGGGATGCTCAGGCTCCAGCTCGGCACCCAGGGCGCGCTGGAGATTGCGGGGGAGGGGCCCGACGTCGGGTCCCGCGCGGACAGCCTGGCCAGCCGCCTCGCGGTCCCTGCCTCGAACGGCACCGAGCGGCTCGGTCTGGCCGTCTTCAGCTCAGAGGGCTGCGGTCTCTGTCAGACGCTGTCTCCGGCGATCGAGAACGTCGCGAACGACCCCCTCGTCACCGTCGGAGTGTTCGACGAGGTCGCCGACGCCACGCTCTGGCGCGATCTTGAGATCCCGGGCAGCCCGTTCGCGATCGCGACCGACGACTCCGGGACCGTGCTGGCCAAGGGGACGTTCAACAACCTCGCTCAGCTGGAGAGCGTCCTGGCCACCGCGGTGCGGCGCCGTGCCTGAGCATCTGGATCGCGTCACGGACGCCCTCGCCCGGGACACCTCCCGGCGCGGATTCCTTGCCCGGGTCGGAGGTGCGCTGGTCGCCCTCACCGCGGCCCGGACGGTCGGCACCCTGATCGAGCCCGGTGACTCGGAGGCCTTCCACTTCTGCGGCCACACCTTCACGACCGGCTCGTGCCCACACCCGACCGGTCTGCCGCGCATCGACTCACGCGGGTTTCCGCTTCGAGCGAGCGACGGGCACCCGGTCGACGACATCGGCCGGCCGGTGAATGATGCGGGACAGCCGGTGAACGACGACGGCGACCTGTTGCGCGACACCGACGGACGGCCGCTGCCCCCAGCCCCCCGGACGCAGCTCTGCGACCGGGCCGGGGACATCTACGGCTTCCGCGCCCACATCGACGGGTCCTGGTTCCGCTGCTGCGGCGGCAAGGTCCGTCAGCTTCGCGACTGCTGCTCGACCCGCAACACCCGGATCAACGGAGACGCCGCCCTCACCGGCTATTGCTACGGCGGCCGGAAGGTGTTCTGCGTCCAGTACTACGACACGAAGGTGCCGTGCTGATGTCGGCTCTCGAGATCGCCCTGGCCGTCGCGGCTCTGCTGATCGGCGCGACCGGAACGTTCTCCCCGTGCGGCCTCTCGGCGATCGACACCATCGGGCCAACGGGCCACACCGGGGGCCGGCCGATCACGATCGCGGCCTGCGCGACGTTCCTTCCCGGAGCGGTCGCCGGCGGGCTCGTCACGTTCGGAACGCTGGCGCTGCTGGGAGACCTGCTCCACGGGGCCGGTGGCCGCGCGGCCTACATCGCGGCGGCGGCGATCGCCCTGCTGGCCGCGGTGCTCGAGGTGCGCGGGACCCGGATCGTGCCGCAGATCCGCCGCCAGCTGCCCGAGCACTGGCGCCGGGTTATGCCGATGCCGCTCGCCGCCGCCCTCTACGGCTTGCTCCTGGGACTCGGCTTCACCACGTTCGTTCTCACCTTCGGGGTCTGGGCGCTCGCCGGAGTGAGCCTCGCGCTGGGCGAGCCGTCCCTGGGCCTGGTCCTCGGAGCTGCCTTCGGGATCGGTCGAGCCATCCCGATCGTGGTGCTGGCGCCGCTCGCCGGAACCGATACCGGTCTCCGGGCGACCGAGCTGATGTGCGAGCGGGAGGGGGTCTATCTGGGGCTCCGGCGGGGCGACGCCGCGGCGCTGCTGCTGGTTGCGGTCGCGTTGGTGATCGCGCCCGGCGCCGCCGGAGCGGCCGGCACCCAGGTGGCGCACGCCACCGATCCATCGGCCACCGCCGACGCTCTGCTCTTCCAGCGGCTCGGCGGCCCGGCCGTGATCAGCCGCGGCGGTCCGGAGATTTCGCTCCCCGGACAGCATCCGGCGATCGGCGGCCGGTTCATCGCAACCGTCGCCGGCGACTCGATCCTGCTCCTCGACCGCAACAGCCTTGCGCCGGTCGCGCAGTTGCCCGCCCCCGGGGCTGACGCGGTGGCTGTGTCGGACGACTGGCTCGCCTACCGCGCGCCTGCCGGCGGAGGCGACGGGATCTACATCCGCTACATCGCGAACCCCGCCTCGCCCGCGCCGCCGCTGCTGCTGGCTGGCGAGGGGGGCGCCTCTCAGCTCAGCCCCCCGTCCGTGGACGGCAGCATCCTGCTCTACGCCATCGCAACTCCGCACGGCAGCCGCGTCGTCCAATGGGTGATGGGGACTCACCGGCATCGGGCGCTCGTTCGCTCGCCGCGCCTCCTCCTCTTCAACCCCGCGGTGGACGGCCACTCGTTCTCCTACGTGCGCTCGGATGCCCGCCGCAGCCGCCTGATGGTGCGCGGCCGGTCCCGGAGCGGCGCGGGGGGGATCCTCTTCACCCTGAAGCGCGCCGATGGGGAGCTCTACTCGGACGCGCTCACCGATTCGGTCGCCTATGTGACGATCCTGCGTCCCGGTGCAGCGGGCGGGGACGCGGCGATCGTCGGCGTCAGCCGCAGGCACCCCAGGTCGCTCCACGAGCGAGGGCCCCGGGGCGGCGGGAACCACCGCTTCTGAGCTACCAGCCGACCGGCGGCGAGAACGCCCGCAGCGGGGGTTGCGCGTAGCCGACCGCGCGGTAGAACGTCGCGCTCGGCTTGGCCAGGAGCCAGCGCCCGCCGACCCGCTCGAGGTAGATCACGTCGTCCTCGACGGAGACGTACTTGCGATCCGAGAAGTGGTGGGTGACCGTGGTCGTCAGCCGGGCACGATTGGACCCGATCGCCTCCGGCTTCACCTCGACGATCTCGGTCCGCCGCCAGGCAGGACCGCCGCCGGCGGGACGCGAGCCGATCGACGCTCGCAGCGACGCCCGACAGCCGCCGCGCTGCCGGGGCAGATCGCCGATCGGAACCGCTCCCGGAGCGAACAGCGTGCAGACGCGCCCGGCGTCGCGATCGTCGAGCGCGGCGACGTAGCTGCGGACCGTGGACGTCGCCGCGGCGCGATCCGTGTCCTCCAGGTCCCCGGTCGCCTGGGGCCCCTTCGCATCGGACTCAGGGCTCGCCTCGGTTGCCGCGGGTCCCTCGGCCGCCTCCTCGGCGGTGTCCACCGGACCGACCGCGCCCGGCGGAAGGCTTCCCGAGACGTTCGCGTGTCCGGTGACCGTCGTGCTCGCCGTGGACTCGGTGGCGGCGCGCGTCCCGCTGTCTCCGCCCCCCGAGCCGCACCCGCCGAGGGCGGCGCTGCCCGCGGCGGTCGCGATCAGCAATAGCGCTGAGATCCGGGACGTCACCACGAAACCGTGTGAGCGTCGCGATAAGCATTCGATGAGCGCCGGTTCCTAGGGTGGACGGCGGTCAAAGGAGGAGGAAAAGCATGAACTCGGCTCACTCGACGTCGCTTCGAATCACGGCGGCAATCGCTGCCTGTCTGGTGATCGCGCTGGCAATTGCCGCGGAGGCCTCGGCCTCGATCACACCAACCTCGACCGGGAGCACCCTGGGCGGAGCCATGAACGCCTCGGGCGGCCCCATCACCACCGGGAGCCTGACGGTCCCCCCGAGCAGCACGCCCAATGCCGTGTCGACGACGGCGCTCACCGGGTTCCCCGAATCGGGAAGCACCGACTTCGGCGTGCTGACCACCGGCGACCCCCTGCTGGTCAATCAGCCGAATACCGCTCCGGACAGTGGAATCAGCCTCGCCGGCGACCCGTTGCGGGGTGACACGGACTTCGACGTCAGCGTTCTCGATCTCACCCTGAATGTCCCGGTGATGACAAACAGCTGCCTGAAGTTCGATTTCCGCTTCTTCTCGGAGGAGTATCCCGAGTTCGTGGGGACGTCGTTCAACGACGCCTTCATCGCGGAGCGGGACACCAGTGACTGGTCCACGAGCGGGTCCGACATCACCGGAACGCAGAATTTCGCCAAGGATCAGTTCAGCAACCCGATCACGATCAACGCCACGGGCCCAGCGTCCGTCAGCGCCGTCAACGCGGCCGGAACCACGTACGACGCGGCGACTCAGCGTCTCACGGCGGCGCAAACCGTCAGTTCGGGCGCTCATCATCTCTTCCTGTCGATCTTCGATCAGGGCGACCATATCTACGACTCCGCGGTGTTTATCGACAACGTCAGGGTCGTAAGCGATGCAGCCTGTGCGACGGGGGGCGTGGGAGCGGCCGGAACGCCGCCGAACACCGAGGCGGTGAGCACTACGCTCGGGAGCAATTCGGCGACGTTCAACTTCGGGTCGCCGCCTCCCGGCGGGCACTTCGTCTGTCAGATTCATGACGGGCCGGCGTCCGACCCGGACAAGGCCGAGCCGTTCGAGCCCTGCTCGAGTCCCTTGGTGATCGACTTCAACCAGCCGGAGGCCGGATTCAACGCTGTGACTCCGAAGCTGGACGAAGGCGTTCACGCATTGAGCGTCGCGGCCGTCGACTCCGCCGGGGACGCCGATCAAAGCCCCTCGGTGACCGAGTTCAACGCGACTCCGGGAGCTGGCGGCGCGACGCCTCCGGCGCCCTCACCCAAGGCCAAGAAGTGCAAGAAGAAGAAGGGCAAGAAGGCGTCCGCGGCCAAGAAGTGCAAGAAGAAGAAGAAGAAGTAGCGCTGCGCCAGAGCTTCACGGACCGACGGCCGCCGGGTCTCTGATCCCGGCGGCCGTTTCCGTCCTGGCCCCGTCGTAGGTTCCCCGCTGGTGCTGCCCGCTGCTACCCTCGCCGCCCGGTCTTGAGCAAACCTCAGCCCAAGGCCATCCCGTACGACCAGGCGCAAGACCGGCCCCCGATGGCGCACCTGAAGCCCGTTCCAGATCTCAAGCCTGAGCCCTCCGCCAAGGCCGGGGGAAAGCCCTCGATCGAGGAGCTGGAGCGCTACGCGACGGTGCTCCGGATCCAGTGCGTGCGCATGCTGGCCGTCGCCAAGTCCGGCCACCTCGACAGCTCCCTGTCGGCGGCCGACATCGTCGCCGCCCTGTACTACCGGGTGCTCCGCCACGACCCCACCAACCCCAAGTGGCCCGAGCGGGACCGCTTCGTCCTCTCCAAGGGGCATGCCGCCCCGATCCAGTACGCCGCGCTCGCCGAGCACGGGTACTTCCCGGCGGATGACCTGATGGGACTCCGCTCGATCGGCTCCCATCTTCAGGGACATCCGGACATGACCCGGACCCCCGGCATCGAGGTCTCAACCGGCTCGCTCGGCCAGGGTCTCTCGATGAGCGTCGGCATCTGTCTCGCTCTTCGCCTTGACGACCTCGCCGACACCGCTCAGGTCTTTACGCTGATGTCCGACGGCGACTGCCAGGAGGGCGAGAGCTGGGAGGGCGCGATGTCCGCGGCCCACTACGGCATTCCCAACATCACCGCGATCGTCGACTACAACCACCTGCAGACCGACGGCACCACCGAGGAGGTCATGGACACTGGCGACGTTCGCGCCAAGTTCGAGGCCTTCGGCTGGGACGCGATCGAGATCGACGGCCACGACATGAACGCGATCGTCGAGTCGCTGGAGCGCAGCCGCACGATCGACCGCCCGTCGGCGATCGTCTGTCAGACCAAGAAGGGGCGCGGCGTGTCCTTCATGGAGGACCGCTTCGGCTTCCACGGCAAGCCGCCGAGTCAGGAGCAGGCGGAGCAGGCGATGGAAGAGCTCGAGGCGCACTACCAACAGCAGACGAAGGCGCTGGAGGGGAAGAGCTGATGGCCAGCGAGCTGATCGAGGCCGCTGAGGCGCAGACTGACCCACTCGCCACCCGCCAGGCCTATGGCGATGCGCTGGTCGCGCTCGGCGAGGCTCATGAGGAGGTGGTGGCCCTCGACGCCGACCTCGCGGTGTCCACCCAGTCCATGAAGTTCGGCAAGCAGTTCCCGGAACGCTTCTTCAACATCGGCGCGGCCGAGGCGAACATGATGTCGATCTCGACCGGCCTCGCCGCCAGCGGCAAGGTCCCCTACGCCTCGACCTTCGCGATCTTCGCCACCTCGCGTTCCTATGACCAGGTCCGCCTCGGCATCGCCCACAACGAGCTCAAGGTGCGGATCGGCGCCTCCCACGGCGGCGTCTCCCTCGGCGAGGACGGCGCCTCTCATCAGATGATCGAGGACATCGCCCTGATGAGGGCGATGCCGAAGATGCAGGTCGTCGTTCCCGCCGACTACAACCAGGCCTACACCGCGGTGATCGAGTCCTACGAGCGCTTCGACGGCCCCATGTACATGCGCTTCGGCCGGCCGAAGACTCCGGTCGTCTACGAGGAGATTCCCGCGACACTGGGGACGGGCGTCGACGTCCTCCGCGAGGGCAAGGACATCTCGATCTTCGTCTGCGGCCACATGGTCTGGCGTGGCCTCGAGGCCGCCGAGACCCTGGAGCGCGAGGACGGGGTGGAGGCCGAGGTGGTCAACGTCTCGATCATCAAGCCAATCGATTCCCAGGGCGTCCTCCGCTCGCTCGCAAAGACCGGTGTGGCAGTGACCGCGGAGGAGCACAGGGTGGTCGGGGGCCTCGGTGACGCGATCCGCCAGGTCGCCTGCGAGCAGCACCCGGTCCCGGTCTTCGCGCTCGGCATGCAGGACGAGTTCGGCGTCTCCGGCACCGCGGAGGCGTGCATGGAGCACTTCGGGCTGACCGCCAGCGGCATCGCGGACCTGGCCCGTGAGGCCCTGCTCAAGAAGCCGATCGTGCAGCACCCGCCCATTCAGGGCGGGCCCTGGTCCTGAGCCGGGATTGAACCCGGTGCCCTGGAAGATCACCGCCCCGCCGCTGGTCACCTGGGTCTCGGTTGGCCCGCCCGCACCGGCGGCGGGAAAGATCTCTGCCAGGGATGGGGCGTAGCCGGCAGGGGGTCAAAAAGGGTGGCCGGTGCGACCGGGGCCAGGCCGGGGCAGCTCACGGCGCAGGTGGACCACGCCAAACGAATCGCGGAAATACCCGACCCCGGGGAAGTTCGCCGGCCGGTCCTGAGCGAAGCGCGGACTGCGCGGCGCCACTGATCTTCGATTGGCTCACGGCGCCGTCGGCGATCTTCGCCTCCGACACCGCCGAGTTCTTGAGCTGCTTCGTCCCCACGCTGTTCTTGCTCAGGTGGGTCGCGGCGTAGTTGAGCCTCTCCCTGATCGCGGGAGCGTATGCCCCGAGCCTAAAAACGACGGCTACTCGAGCCGGAACACCTCGGCCATGAAGCGGGGCTCCTCGACGCTGGTCGTGCTGGCGAACCCGATCACCCGGCGGCCGGTGGCTCGCTCGATGGCTGCACTGAAGTTGGACCGAATCGCGTGCTGGTATTGGGTTCTCACCTGCATGACCGTGTCGACCTCACCCTTCTCAACGAGGAATCTCTCGTTGGGAAGCAACTCGAGATCCTCCAGCACCACGATCACCCAGTGGTCCCCGACGAGGGTCTCGGCGTTGCTCGCACCGGCTCCGTAGGACTCCTTGTAGATGCGCAGGATCTCGCGGCCCACCTCATCTCGTACCTGGCGATCGGTTGGGGGTTCACGAGTGTCCTCCGGGCGACCCGGGTCCTCGGGGCCCTGCATCTCTTCGGATCGATCGGGATCTTCAGCCACAACTCCTCCTGACGGATTTCGTCCAGTTGTGGCGACCCTCCACCCCCCAACCTGATCGAAATCGGCTGAGGGTCGTCTGATCGCACTTCTGAGCCACATCGCTTCGGCGCGATACCGCGCGAGCGGCGCCTCAGATCTTATCGCCCGAATTCAAACGGTGGGGACCAATCGGAGTAGCCTGGAAGAAGGCGGCGCGGCGTCACTGACACCAGATTCATAGGATGTCTCGCGCTCGTTGGGTCTTCCCGCAACTCTTCCCTTCGTGCTAACTCGTCTGACCTAAAGAGGGGCGGCAACCTATTGCTTGGAGGTTTGCCGTTTCCCCGCACGATCCAGCGTCGTCCCAGCCTGCCCGGGGAGAGGTCCTCGCGCAGATTTCGACCGGCTTGGTCCAGCTCCACTCCCGCTACTACGGGAAGGGGCCGACGAAGGCGAAGACCCATCAGGTCAACGATACGGTCGTCGCGATCCTCCGCGGCGGATTCACACGTGTGGAGCGCACGCTGCTCGACACCGGCCAGGTCGAGTCCGTCTACCAAATGCGGCGCAGCTTCCAGCAGGCGATGGAGGCCGAGTTCCGTCACGTCGTCGAGGAAGCGACGGGACGCAAGGTCATCGCATACATGAGTTCCATTCATGTGGACCCGGATCTGGCCGTCGAGCTGTTCGTCCTGGAGCCGGTCGAGGAGGTGTCGGAGGGTGACGCCAAGACGGATGGGCACCGGGAGACGCCCCCGCAGATCAAGCCTGAGAGCGACTCCGGCTAGGAGATCGCCGCGCCGTTCAGCGACTCGAGCGCGGACGCTCGTGCGGTGAAGATCGGCAGGACCCGGTCGATCCCGGAGAGGCCGAAGACGCGATCTACCTGAGAGCCTTCGGCGACCACCGTATGCAGGGTGCCGGCGCTCCGGGTTGAACGGAACGCCCGGATCAGCAGGCCGATGCCGGACGAGTCGATGAAGCTGAGATCCGTGAGGTCCACGATCACCCCCGACCTGACGCGAAGCTGCTCGAAGAGCTGCTTCTCCACCCGCGGGATCGTGCCCAGGTCGAGCTCGCCCCTCAGCGAGATCACAGAGGCGCTGGTGCCCAGCGGCTCGATCAGGAACGACAGCGCCTGGCCGTCCTCGGGGCCTCCGCTCCACCCTGATGAGAGGGGTGGAGCGGCCCCGCTAGACCGCTCCACCCGCTTGCCTCAACGCGCCATCCCCTTGTGGAGCGCAGCTCCCATGGAGCAGGGAGTCCTCAAGTCTTCGAAGCCGCCCGCGAATAGCGAACCTCACTCAGTCCTCCTCGGTCTTGCTCGTCCAGTGCTTGCCGAGAAGGCCCGGCCCCGTCCCGTACAGGGTGTGCCTTCAAGCATCGTGTCGAGTCGCGGCCGACGCTCATAGCGTCGATTCACTCCTCCAGCCAACGGCGTGTATTCTAATCCGAGCAGCACCCAATTACGAGTACCGGGTAGATGCGAGACCGACCGTAGGCATCGCGTTTTCCCGCACATTGCGCAGGAACAAGTCGCACAGGGGCGACGTGGGCCGGTGGCAAGGATTCGTCATGCGACCAGCCAATCCTGAACTTCAGCCCACAGACGTCGCGCATCGAGGCGATCGCGATGCGCGGACCCGGGGGAAACACGGGGCGAGGACGTACATCCGGTGTCATCGGACGCCACCGGAGTACGAGTGAACGGCGAGCGGGGCCGAGATGACGCCACTCGGCCCCGCCGCCGCTTCATCACCCACTGACGGATCGCGGCCCGGCGCCCGGCGCGACTAACTGGGTGCACGGGTGTTGTCAGGCGAACGAGAACTTGCGATCCGCTTTAGCCCGATCCCTACCCTGTTGATCCGTCGGCTCGCAGGCCCGACTCGTTGCATCCACTCTCCGATGGCCAGACGACAGACCTCAGAACTCCTTCGCGCGCGCCCGACGAAGCCGGCGCGCCGTCCCGAGCATCTCACCGAACAGCGGGCCCGCCCGCCGATCGTCGAGATGCGCAAAGTCACCAAGGCCTACCCGGGCGGGCACGTTGCCCTGGAGCGGGTCAGCCTCCGGGTCGACCGCGGCGAGTTCGTCTTCCTCGTCGGCCCCACCGGCTGCGGCAAGACCACGCTGATCAAGACCCTGATCCGGGAACTCCAGCCCACCGAGGGCGAGGTGCTGATCGCCGGCCGCGACATCGGTTCGCTGTCGGACAAGAGGGTCCCGCAGCTGCGTCGCCGGATCGGCACTGTCTTCCAGGACTACAAGCTGCTGCCGAGCAGGAACGTCTACGACAACGTGGCCTATGCGCTGCAGGTGATCGGCGCGTCGCGCTCGGAGATCCGCCGCAAGGTGCCCGATGCTCTCCGCCTCGTCGGCCTCGCCGACAAGGTCAAGAACTTCCCGGACCAGCTCTCCGGCGGCGAGCAGCAGCGCCTGTCGGTCGCTCGAGCGTTCGTCAACCATCCGCCGCTGCTGCTGGCCGACGAGCCGACGGGGAACCTGGACCCCAACACTTCGATCGGGATCATGCAGGTGCTCTACCGAATCAACCGCACCGGCACCACCGTCGTGGTCGTCACCCATGACCGCGAGATGGTGGACAAGATGCGTCGCCGGGTGATCGCGCTCGATGCCGGCCGGGTCGTCCGCGACCAGGCCGCCGGCACCTACACGTCCGACGACGAGTCGACCCGTGAGTTCGCGGCGCGGCTCCGCGACGAGATGGGCGTCGACGATGAGAGGCCGAGCTACTAGGCGTTTCCATGGGTCGAGTCTTCTTCTTCATCGGTGAAGGCATTCGCGCGCTGCGGCGCAGCGCCGCTCCAGGCCTGGCGTCGATCGTCACGGTCTGCATCACCGTGCTGCTGCTCGGTGTCCTGATCCCGGTCCTCCAGACCACCAACGGCAAGACGAATCAGGTCCGCGACCAGGTCGGCCTCCGGGTCTTCATCAACGACGTGAACGGGCAGCAGGCGCCGGCCGACCAGATCCAGGCATTGCGGGCCAAGCTCGAGGCCATCCCGCACGTCAAGCAGGTCCAGTTCGTCGACAAGAACCAGGCTCTGAGCATCCTCAGCGACCGGCTCAAGGCCGAGAACCGCGCCGACATCACCGCCCAGCTGCCGGGTTCGCACAACCCGCTGCCGGCCTCGTTCAATGTGGCACCGGACGATCTCTCCAACCTGGCGAGCGTGCGCAGCGCGATCACCCCGCCCGGGCCGAGCGGGCAGCCGACTCCGATCAGCCCGCTGATCTCGGACATCGGCGACTCGCGCGACGATGCCAGCAAGATCAGCGGCGCGACCACCGCGATCCGCTGGGTCCTCGCGGTGGTCTCGGGTCTCCTGCTGATCGCCTCGCTTCTGCTGGTCGCCAACACGATCCGGCTCTCCATCTACGCCCGCCGCCGCGAGGTGGAGGTGATGCGCCTGGTCGGGGCGACCAACTGGTTCATCCGCTGGCCCTTCATGGTGGAGGGGCTGTTCTGCGGGCTGGTCGGAGCAGCGATCGCAATAGGCTTCCTGTTCGTCGGTAAGCAGGTGATCGTGGATCCACTGGCCAACAACTTCAACCTGATCAACTCGGGGCATACGATCGGCTTCGCCAACCTCGCGCTCGTCCTGCTGTGCGTGGCCATGGGCGTTTCAGCGATGGGCAGCGGTTTGACGCTGCGTCGCTTCCTCCGGATTTGAACCGCAAACTCATCGTCGCGGCGGTGGTCGCGATTGCCTTCGTCGCCGGCATCGTCGCCGGGGGCCAGGTCGATGCGATTCGCAACCGCGTGGACGACGTCTTCGGCAACAAGAGCCAGGACGCAACCTCCCAGGCGGTCGACGTCATCAACGACGACTACTTCCACACGGTCGACAACAAGGACCTGGAAAACGCCTCGATCGCCTCGATCATCGCCCACATCAAGAGGCGGTACCACGACCGCTTCTCGCACTACTTCACCAAGAGCGAGTACGACCGCTTCAAGCAGGGATCGAGCCTCTCCGGCGTGGGCATCGCCGTCAACGAGGTGCCTCAGGGCCTTCGCGTCGCGACCGTCTACAAGAACACCCCGGCGCGCCAGGCGGGAATCGAGCCCGGGGAGGTGATCACCGGCGTCAACGGCCACTCGATCGCGGGCAAGGACGCGAACGCGGTCACCAACCAGATCCGCGGGCCGGCCGGGACGAAGGTGTCGCTTACGGTGGAGAGTCGCGACGGGCACCCCCGTGAAGTCGTCCTGACCCGCCGGGAAGTCGAGATTCCGCAGGTCACCGGGCGCATCAAGACGGTGGGCGACAAGAAGATCGGCTACGTTCGGCTGGCCGGATTCTTCCCGGGCGCCCACGCCGAGCTCCGGAAGGAGGTGGAGCGCCTGTATGCGCAGGGCGCCCAGGGACTGGTGCTTGACCTGCGAGGCAACGGCGGTGGTCTGCTCACCGAGGCCGTGTTGGTCTCGAGCATCTTCGTTCCGAACGGCGTGATCGTCTCGACGCACGGGCGCACCCAGGACACGCGAACCTTCGACGCGACCGGCGATGCAATCCCCAAGCACCCGATGGTGGTCCTGATCAACGGCGACACAGCCTCGGCCTCGGAGATCGTGACCGCCGCCCTGGAGCAATCGGGCACCGCCAAGGTCGTCGGAACCACCTCCTTCGGCAAGGGGACGTTTCAGGAGGTGATTCCGCTCAACAACGGCGGCGCGCTGGACCTGACCGTCGGGCAGTATCTGACCCGGAATGGCACATCGATCAACGACGTCGGAATCCCGCCGCAGGTGAAGGCGAAGGACAACCCCAAGACCAAGCCGGACGAGGGCCTGAACCGGGCGCTCCAGGTGCTGGCGCCCCAGCTCTGAAGCGGGTAGTCCTCGTCGAGAAGCGCGGCCGCTTCCTGGCCGGCGAGCTTCTCTTCGAACGGGGCGAGCGAATCGAGCTCGGCGGCGGGCGCCGTGCCGCGACTCCCGGGCGCATGGCGCTGGTCGATCTGGGCCAGGGGCGCGGACGGGCGAGGGTGGTCCGCGAGCTCGGGAACCCTGGAGTCGCGGCGGACGTGATCGCGGCGATGCTGGAGGACCGAGAGGTCCGCACCGGATTCTCCCGCCGGATCGAGGAGGAGGCCGCCCAGGCGACCGAGCGGGCGAAGTCCCTCGACTTCGATCGGCGAGATCTCAGGGATCTCGCCACCTTCACCGTCGATCCGGCGAGCGCCCATGACTTCGATGACGCGGTTTCGGCCGAGCGCACCGACCATGGTGTCCGGCTCTGGATTCACATCGCCGACGTTGCTGCGCACGTTCGGCCCGGCGATGCCCTCGAGAAGGAGGCGTGTCGCCGGGCGAACTCGACCTACGTCCCGGGCACCGTCGCGCCGATGCTGCCCCACATCCTCTCCAGCGACGCGTGCAGCCTGGCCCCGGACCGCGAGCGGCTCGCGGTCACCTCCGAGATCGAGCTCTCGGAGTCGGGGGAGCCGCTATCGGCGAGCTTCTATCGCAGCCTGATCCGCTCGGACGCCCGACTCGACTACGACGGGCTCGATGAAATCTTCGCCGGCCGAGCGAAGCCGCCCCAGTCAATCGCGCCGCCGCTCGCCCTGGCCCGGGACGCGGCGGCGACACTCGCCGGCCGCCGCCCGCGTTCCTCGCTGGAGGTGGAGAGCTTCGAGCCCGAGTTCCGGTTCGAGGACGGCCAGGTGGTCGGAGCCCACTCGGTCCCCCAGACCGAGGCCCACAGCCTGATCGAGCACCTGATGATCCTCACCAACGAGCGGGTCGCAGAGCTGCTCGAGCGCCGTCGCGTACCGACCCTCTACCGCGTCCACGAGCAGCCCGATCCGGAGCGCATCAAGCGGATGGTCGAGCAGCTCGCGGCTCTCGACATCCCGACTCCCGCGCTCCCCGACCACATCTCCCCGCAACAGGCCGGCGAGCTCGCGGGAGAGGCGAGCCGCCTGGTCGCCCGGGAGGCCGAGCGCCGGGGCCACGGACGCGAGGCGTATACATCGCTTGTGCTCCGCTCCCTGAAGCCCGCCCACTACACCGACCAGAACCTGGGTCATGCCGGGCTGGGCAGCTCCGCGTATGCCCACTTCACGTCGCCGATCCGGCGCTACCCGGATCTGATTGCTCACCGCGCGCTGCTCTCCGCGATCGGGGCGGGCGAGGAGCCGCCGCGCGGCGAGGGGCTCGCGGAGGTCGGTGCGCACTGCTCCGAGCGCGAGCGGGATGCGACCCGGATCGAGCGCGATGCCGACTCCGTCTGCGCGTCGTTCCTGCTGCAGCGAGAGCTCTTCGAGCGCGGGCCGGATACGAGGTTCGAGGGCGAGGTCTCGGGCGTCGTCGGCGCCGGGGCCTTCGTGCGGTTCGGCGGAGCCCTCGCTGACGTATATGAGGGCTTCCTGCCGGCTCGCCGGATCGGCGGGCGCGAGCGATACGAACTGGATGAGACCGAGACCAGGCTGGTCGGGTTGCGCGGGGGCGCCGCGGTCCGGATCGGCGATCCGGCGACGGTCACCGTCGATCGCGTCGACGCACCCCGAGGCCGGGTGGACCTGCTTCCCTCCGAGGCCTGATGGCTAACAAAAAGAGCAAGGGCCCGCGGGCGCCGGTCAGCGGCGACGTCGCCACCAACCGGCGGGCGCGGCACAAGTTTCAGTTCCTGGAGACGATGGAAGCCGGGATCGAGCTGCACGGCAGCGAGGTCAAGTCTCTCCGGGACGGCAAGGCGCAGCTCAACGAGGCCTATGCCGTCGTCAACGATGGTGAGGTCTGGCTGCGTGGCGCCCACATCCCTCCATACCTGCCGGCGTCCGATCAGAATCACGAGCCCGACCGGCCGCGCAAGCTGCTCCTGCACCGGCGCGAGATCGAGCGGCTGATCGGCAAGACGGCGGAGCGCGGGCTCACCCTCGTCCCGACCAGGATCTACTTCAAGGGGCCGCGGGCAAAGGTGGAGCTGGCCCTGGCGAAGGGCAAGGAGGGGCGGGATCGCCGGCGCGAGATCGCCGACCGAGACATGCGCCGCGAGGTCGAGCGCGACTTCAAACAGCAGCTCTCCTAGCCATTCGTCGGAAAGTCAGGCGGGCGGCAACTCTGCGCCCGGGTGCAGGGCAAAGGAGTTCTCACGAGAACGAATCACGCGTGCAACGATTGGGCACACCGATGCTTGCTGCAATCGATACAGCAACTGTTTCCGACTTCGTCAAGGACAACCCCGCCGAGGCGTACGGGATCGCGGCCGCGGTCATCCTGCTGCTGATCCTCCTGCTGCTGATGCGCCGCCGCCGCGCTGCGGACAAAGACGAGGCGGCCGGGGCCGACCCCGCGGAGGCGAAGGAGGACGAGAAGGGGGACGAGACCGGCGACTCGGAGGAGCCGGAGAAGGTCGCCGAGGAAACGGCCGATGCGCACGAGGCTGATACGGACGAGACCGACGGGGACGGGGAGAAGACCGAGGCTGAGGGAGAGAAGATCGAGGAAGAGACCACGGAGAAGACTGAAGCCGAGGAGCCTCCCAACGCCGAGGGGGATCAGGCCGAGGCCGAGAAGAAGACTGAAGAGGACGCGTCCACCGACGCCGGAGCGGAACCGGACGCGGTGGCGGCGGGAGCAGTGGGGGCGGCGGCCGTGGCCGCCGGCGGCAAGCCCTCTCGCAAGGAGCGCCGCGCGGAGCGCAAGGCGAAGCGCCAGCAGATCGCGGACGAGAAGCGCAGTTCCGAGGACCAGGATCGCCGGGCCTGGGAGGAGGAGCGAAAGCGCCGCCGCGACGAGCGCCAGCAGCGCAAGGAGGAGCGGGCGCGCCGCAAGGCCGAGCGCAAGGGACAGGCACTGCCCGAGCCGAAGGCGGAGGAGCCCAAGGAGTTCGAGGAGGAGGCGGAGGGCGCCGACGTGAAGACCGGCCCCGAGGCCGAGGCCGAGAAGTCAACGATGCTTGCGGCTGCGCTTGGCCTGGGGGCGGGCGCGGCCGAGAAGGTGGGCGACGGCGACGAGGAGAAGAAGGCGAAGCTCGAGGAAGTACCGATCGGCGACGAGGAGGAGAAGGAGGAGGAAAAGGCGACCGCGGCGCAGACATTCGGAGAGATCCCGTCAGCCGAGCCGGTCACGTCCGAGTCCAAGGACGAGCCGGAGGAGGCCCAGTGGGTTCCGCCCGGCAGCGGGCCGCCCCATCTCCGGGAGCTTCCGGAGAAGCCGGAGGTGGAGTCCACTCCAAAGCCGGAGGAGAAGTCAGCGCCTGAGGACGAGGAATCCAAGCCGGAGCCAGAGGCGGAAGATGACGACTCCGCGTTGACGCCGATCGCTCCGGAGCCGGAGACGGCGCCCGGAGGTTTTGCGCGGACAGCGACAGAGGGCGAGGACTCCTCGGACGTGAAGGCCGAGGAGGAGAAGGAAGACGAGGAGGAAGAGGAGAAGGAGACGCCTGTTCCGGAGCCCGACGCGTCAGGGGCCGAGCTCGCGGCGACCGCGTCGCCCGCGGCGGACGATCCGATCGAGATCACCTCGTCACCGGGCACCACAAGCTCGCTTCAGGAGGAGATCGACCGGCTGGCCCGCGAGGACGCTGAGAGTGTGGCCGCCCCGCCACCCGTCGAGAAGGAGCCGGCCGAGCAGATCGCCGAGCCCACCCCGCCCGCCGAGCCGACGCCCGAGCCCGAGCCGGTCGAGGGCGAATCCATGCTGCCACCGGACGTCACGCCGTCACGCCCGTACGATGCGCCGCCCGAGCACAAGGCCGACGAAGAGCCGTTTTCGGCGCTGTCCGCCCCCACACCTTCACCGTCGACCCCGTCCGCCAGCCCGGAGGTCGAGGAGCTCGCCGCCGAGCACCAGGAGCGCCTCAGCGAGGACGAGCAACGCGTTCGCGCACAGGCGGAGGAGCGCCTGCGCCGCGCAGAGGAGCTCGAGCGCGACGCCGAGGCCCGCGTCAGGCGCGCCGAGGAGGAGACCGAGCAGCTCATCAAGATGGCGGCCGATCAGGCTCGGCGCCAGGCGGAGGAGCAGGCGCGCGAGACCAGCGAGGTCAGGCTTCGCGAGGAGGCGGAGCGGATGCGGCTCGAGAATGAGCAGCGCGCTCGCGAGGAATCCGAGCGGGTCCGCCGCGAGGTTGAGGATCGGACGAAGGTCGCGATCGAGCAGGCGCGCGAGGAGGCGGATTCGCGGGTAGCCGAGGCAGCGGAGCAGGCGAAGCGCGAGGCTGAGGAGCGCGCCCGAGCCGAGGCCGAAGAGCAGATCGACGCGCAGGTCCAGGAGAAGATGAGCGGGGAGACCGAGCGGCTCTCCGGCGCCATCCAGGAGGCCGAGCGACGCCTCGAGGCCGAGCGCGAGGAGCGTGAGCGGGCCCTGGAGGAAGCACAGAGGAAGCTTGAGGAGATCGAGGCACGGGCCCAGCAAGCCGAACAGCGCGCCGCCGACGCCGAGCGGGTCGCGCAGCTCAAGCTTGAAGAGGCCGAGCGCGAGCGCAGGTTGCGCGAGGTCCTGGAGCGTGTGACTGCCGCAGAGGCGCGCGCCGAGGACGCAGAGCGGAAGGCGCTGGACGCCGAGGCGGCCGCCGCTGGCGGCATTCGGCCCACCGAGGAGCTCAGCCCCGAGCCGCCACCGTCAGCTCCGGCATCCGCGCCACCACCTCCGCCACCTCCGCCACCTCCCCGCCGCCGCCCCCGCCGCCGCCCCCGCCGCCGCCCGAGCCGGCAGCCGAGCTGAAGGACGAGGAGGGTGATGCGGACGCCGAGGACACCGATGAGGACGAGAAGGGCGGCATTCTCGGCCGCACCGTCGGCGCGATCCTGGGTGTCGGACCCGCCCGCGAGGAGGAGGGCGAAGCGGAGGAAGAGGGACCGGAGGAATCCGGCGAGGCTGAGGCCGATGTCGACGAACCGGTACCCGAGCCCGAGGCCGAGGCCAACGGCGACGCCGGCGACCGGACCAACCTCAACGATGCCACCTTCGAGCAGCTTCGCGACGTCGGCTTCTCGGTCACCCAGGCGACCCGCGTGCTCACCTATCGTGAGCGCCAGAAGGGCTTCAAGTCACTCGACGACCTGGCCGACGTCCCGGGCATGCCGGGCGACTTCCTGAGCGACGTCAAGGGGAAGCTGACCCTTTAGTAGACGCGGCGCCCTCGGCGAGGTGTCTCGCCTCTACTGCATACTTGGTAGATTCGCTCGGGTGAGGAGAGGGGTTCCCGGCAGAGGGTTCGCGTGGGCGGTCGTGGCGGTCGCCCTGCTCGTTCCGGCAGGCGCCGGAGCGGCCACGTACTCGCCCGTTGACCAGCCTGGGCCGCCATTGACCGTCTCGCAGGACAAACTCGATGCGAGCCTGCAGTGCTCGGGCGACCCGACGAGCGGTCCAGCGCCGGTACTTCTGGTCCCAGGCACAGGCAGCAATCCGGAGCACAACTTCTCGTGGAACTGGGAGCCGGCACTGACCAACCTCGGGATCTCATGGTGCGCCGTCACGCTCCCGGACAACGCTCTCGGGGACGTCCAGGTCGCCGGCGAGTACGTCGTCAACGGGATCCGCGCCCTCCACCAGCGCGCCGGACGGCGGATCTCGATCCTCGGCCACAGCCAGGGCGGGATGCTGCCTCGCTGGGCGCTCCGTTTCTGGCCCGACACGAGGGCGATGGTCGACGATCAGATCGGACTCGCCCCGAGCAACCACGGGACCACCGGTGCCGAGGTGCTCTGCTCCGTGTCGTGCGCGGCGGCCGACTGGCAGCAATCCGACCGCTCCGAGTTCGTCAAGGCGCTCAACTCCTACCAGGGGACTTTCTCCGGAATCTCCTACACGGAGATCTACAGCCACTTCGACGAGATCGTCACACCCAACTCCGATGACACCGGGAGCTCGTCGCTCCACACGGGCGATGGTTCGATCACCAACGTCGCCATCCAGGATCTCTGTCCCGCCGATCCGTCCGAGCACCTGGCGATCGGGACGCAGGACCTGGTCGCCTATGACCTTGCTGTTGACGCGCTCGAGCATCCGGGGCCAGCCGACCCGACACGGGCCGCGGCGGCCGACCCCGGCATCTGCACGCCCCTCGGTCTGATGCCCGGGATCAACCCCGCCACCTACCCGACCGATCTCGCGGCCGCGGCGCTCGATCTGGCGACCAACACGGCCACAGCGCCCGCTGTCGCTGCCGAGCCGCCGCTCGCCTGCTACGTGACGGCGAGCTGCCCAGAGGGCGGCACAGCGCCCGCGACCGCCAGATCGATGCCTAAGAAATGCAAGAAGGGGAAGCATCTGAAGCACGGCAAGTGCGTGCGGAAGAGACACAAGCAGCGGTAGCCGTCATCGGCGCCGGCGGCACCATGGGCCTGCCGATGGCGCGGAACATCGCCCGGGCCGGCATCGAGGTGCGGGCGTGGAACCGGTCGGGCGAGAAGACGGAGCCTCTCGCCGAGGACGGGATCGAGGTCCTCGACACGGCGGCCGAGGCGGCCACGGGCGCATCGGCCGTGCTGACCATCCTCAGCGACGCCGAGGCCGTTGCCGACGCCATGGAGGGCGACGACGGAGTGTTGGCCGGCGCCGACCGGGACGCCCTCTGGCTGCAGATGAGCACCATCGGCATCGAGGGGACCGAGCGCTGCGTCACGCTCGCCGAGGAAAACGCGCTGACCCTCGTGGATGCGCCCGTTGTCGGGACGAAGAAGCCGGCTGAGGAGGGCAAGCTGACCGTGCTCGCCTCCGGGCCGGAGCAGGCCCAGTCGCGATGCGAGCCGGTCTTCGATGCGATCTCCCAGAAGGCGGTGTGGCTGGGGGAGGCCGGTGCCGGGACGCGGATGAAGCTGGTGATCAACTCCTGGCTGCTCTCGCTGGTCGAGGGACTGGCCGAGACGATCGCCTTCGCAGAAGGCATCGACGTCGATCCCGCGCAGTTCCTGGAAACGATCTCCGGCAGTCCGATCGACAACGCCTATGCCCAGATGAAGGGCAGGATGATGATTGAGCGCAGCTTCGAGCCGGCCTTCAAGCTCGACCTCGCTGCCAAGGACGCCCGCCTGGTGCTCGAGGCAGCGCAGCGCCACGATCTGGACCTGCCGATGCTGGACGCCGTCCGGTCCCAGCTGGAGGAGGCCGCAGAGGAGCACGGGGAGAAGGACATGTCGGCCGCCTACCTGGCAAGCGCGCCGAAGGACTCGGCCCGGCCCTGAAGCTCGTCCTGGCTACCATTGCCTTCACATAGCGCGGGGCCGAATTGGATTCGACTTGGTCATCCGTGCGATTAGGTTGCAGGTCGAGGTTCCAGGAGGCCTCGTTAAACACCTGGACCAACCAATACGTGCGGACCATGAGTTCGCTCTCGCCGCTTAGCTAGAACCTAGGCAGCGTGTGTCGGCCCACCCGAGCCCGAGGGGTGGGATCACCGGCATCAGCATCGGGCTCACCCGGACGGACCGTCCCGACCACCCGGGGAAAATGAAGGGACTTGGCCCCTCGGCATCTCTCGCCGGCTGCAGAGGTCAAGGGGCGAGAACAAAGCGCCGGCTATACCTGTAGACACCGATCGTTCGTGACCGAGGACGCGGCTTCGATGCCGCCGGCTCCATTTTGAAGTGATGAGTAGGCTTCCCCACTCGACTACTTGACTGAGGGAGTGGGGAGATGCCGATTTCGGAGCGCGAGAGCAAGGAAGTCGAGGCGGCCAATAGGTCGGGTACGACGCCGGTCGTCTTCATCCACGGGCTCTGGCTGCTGCCGAGCAGCTGGGCCAACTGGGCTGAGTTCTTCAAGAAGGGGGGCTACGCGCCGCTCACGCCCGACTGGCCGGACGACCCCGACACCGTCGAGCAGGCGCGGGCGAACCCAGACGTGCTGGCGAAGAAGACGCTGAAGCAGATCGCAGACCACACCGCCCAGGTGATTGGAGGCCTGACGAAGAAGCCGGCGGTGATGGGGCATTCCACCGGGGGTTTGCTCGCGCAGCTGATCGCCGACCGTGGCCTGTCCGCCGCCACGGTGGCCATCGATCCAGGCCCGTTTCGGGGTGTGCTGCCGTTGCCGATCTCGGCGCTGCGTTCCGCAGGCCCGGTACTGAAGAATCCGCTCAACCGCAGCAAGGCGGTCACCCTCACCTTCGACCAGTTCAAGTACGGCTGGGCGAATGCCCTCGACGACGACGAGGCGAAGCGCCTCTACGAGACCTACCACGTGGCCGCGTCGGGGGCGGCTCTGATGCAGATGGCGAACGCCAATCTCAATCCGTTCACCGAGGCCAAGCTGGACCCGAAGAACCCCGAGCGGGGACCGCTGCTGGTCATCGACGGCGAGAAGGACCACACGGTTCCGTGGGCGATCGCGAACGCCTCCTACAAGAGGCAGAGCAAGAACCCGAGCCCCACGGAGATCAAGCAGATGCCGAACCGCGGTCACGCGCTCACGATCGACCACGGCTGGGAAGAGGTCGCCCAGGCGGCACTCGACTTCGTCAAGCGCTTCACCTAGTCCCGCCCAAGGAGGTCCGCCGTCTCGTCTGAGCCAAGTGAGGTTCGCTACACCAGCAGCGCCGGACGATGGGTGCTGGCGGTCGCGGTGCTCGGGTCAGGGATGGCCTTCCTCGATGGGACGGTCGTCAACGTCGCATTGCCGACCATCGGGGAGGATCTGAACGCCTCGACGAGCGCGCTTCAATGGATCCTCAACGGATACACGCTTGCGCTCGCCTCGCTGATCCTCCTCGGTGGCTCGCTGGGCGACCGTCACGGACGTCGCCGCATTTTCGTCCTCGGCGTCATCATCTTCACCGCGGCCTCCCTGCTCTGCGCGGTGTCTCCGACCGTCGAGATCTTGATTGGCGCCCGGGTCGTGCAGGGAATCGGCGGAGCGCTGCTGACTCCGGGCAGCCTGGCGATGATCGAATCGGCCTTCAGGGCGTCCGACAGGCCGCGCGCGATCGGTGCCTGGTCGGGCCTCACCGGAGTTGCCTCGGCCGTGGGTCCGCTGCTCGGCGGCTACCTGGTCCAAGCGTTCTCCTGGCGCGCGGTCTTTCTGATCAACCTCCCGATCGGGGCGCTCGTCGTCGGGCTGGCACACCATGTACCCGAGAGCCGCGACCCAGGCGCGCATGGTCGTCTCGACATCCCTGGCGCTGTCTGCGGCGCATTGGGCCTGGCGGGAGTCACGTATGCGCTCATCGAGGGCTCGGGGAACGGGCTCTCAGCGTCGATCATCGCGACCGGCGTCGTCGGGGTGGTTGGTCTGGCGGCCTTCGTGATCACCGAGATGCGCAGCGCCAACCCGATGATGCCTCTGGGGATGTTCTCCTCGCGGCAGTTCACGGGCGCCAACATCGTCACCTTCGTCGTCTATGCGGCCATCGGGAGTTTCTTCTTCCTGCTGATCGCCTTTCTGCAGATCTCGCTCGGCTACTCGCCGATCGCCGCGGGGGCCGCCACGCTACCGGTCACGCTGCTCATGCTTGGCCTCTCGGCTCGCTCCGGTGCCCTGGCTCAGCGAATCGGGCCGAGGATCCCGCTGGCCGTCGGCCCGCTGATCATCGCCGTCGGCCTGCTGCTCCTGACGCAGATCAAGCCAGGCGATAGCTACGTGGCGAATGTCCTCCCGGGCGTCGTCATATTCGGGCTGGGGCTCACGCTCGTCGCCACGCCGGTCACGGCGACTGTGCTCGCGGCTGCCGACCAGAGTCATGCCGGGATCGCGTCGGGGATCAACAACGCGGTGGCGCGGGTCGCGAACCTGCTCGCGGTCGCCGCGCTGCCGCTCGTCGCGAATCTCGGCGGCGAGCGCTTCTACCAGCCGGCGGCGATGACCGACGGCTTCCACATCGCCATGGCGGTCGCTGCGGGTCTCTCGGTCGTCGGCGGGGTCATCGCCTGGTTCACGATCAGCGACGACGCGCTCCGAGCGGAGCCGGAGCGGAGAGGGCAACCCTCCGGCGAGGCGCCGACCGGGTACTCCTGCGCGCTTGCCGGGCCGCCCGTATTCACCGGGAGTGGTGGCGGTCTGCGGGAAAACCCTCAGGCGTAATGCCGCCTAACACGGATGACATCGGTACCTGGGCGGGGGAGGATGTGCCCATGCCGAGCATCTGGGTCATCGTCGGAGCTGCCATCGGGGCGATCAATCTGAGGTTGATCATTCCCGCCGCCGCCGCCTTCCTCGGCATCGGCAAGTACGCTGCCCGCGCCTAGCGCCAGCGGGCTTGCCTGGGACATAAGTCACGGCTAATGACGCCAGTCAGGCGGCGTTCAGGTCGCGCGTGCCACCCTTGCCGCGCTCGGAGATGACCACCAACGCAAACGGGCGATGAGGTGCTGGACGCGATCATCCGCGAGACGCCGCCGAGCCACGTCTCCCATTGGCTGCACGTCGATCCCCCGGAGCGGATCAGGCATCTGGGAGTCCCTCTGAAGGTCGTGACGGCGAGCCATTGAGGGAGCTCTAACCCGACATGCGTGGACAACCGATCTGGGGACTGAGCGTATGGGGCGGAGTCATCTGCACCCTGTTCGCCCTCAGCTCGGCCATGCACGGGTCGCTCGGAGCGAGCGCCGTGCTCACCGCGGGGGCCCTGTTTCTATTCGCCTGGGCGCTCTGGCTCGCCGGCCACTGAGTGCCGATCAGGAGGTTCTCAGGCCCTCGCTCGCATTTCTAAGCGGTCACTTGTCTCGTCCATGCGCTTCAGGAGTTATTCAGGTAGCGGGATCACCCTGTGTGGGTGCTTCCGCGCGTATTGGTGATCGAAGATGACGCCGACCTCCGTCGCCTGCTTCGCCGGGGGCTGGAAGAGGAAGGCTTCGAGGTGGTCCAGGCGATCCGTGGGGAGGATGCCGTCGCCCTTGCCGAGGCCGATCCACCCAACCTCCTGGTGGTCGACATCGGGCTGCCTGATGCCGACGGCCGCGATGTGGTCCAGGCGGTCCGAGCGCGAGAGGTCGATGCGCCCGTCCTGTTCCTGACAGCGCGCGACGCGATGGTCGATCGCCTCGCCGGCTTCAGCGCTGGTGGCGACGACTATCTGACGAAGCCGTTTGAATTCGCCGAGCTGCTTGCTCGTCTGCGCGCGCTGCTCCGCCGGGCGCCGGGGACGCTGCCGGTGGCGGTCGCCGGCGATCTCCGCCTCGACCCGTCTGCTCATGCGGTCTCATCCGGGAAGGCGAGCGTGTCTCTCACACCGACCGAGTTCAGGCTGCTGGGCGCCTTGGCCGGCAGGCAGGGTGAGACTCTCCGCCGGCGGGAGCTGATTGCGAGCGGTTGGCCCAGCGGCGCGATTGTTCACGACAACACGCTCGACGTTTACCTGGCGCGCTTGCGGAAGAAGCTCTCCGGACTGCCCACCGAAGCCAGGATCGGCACCGTGCACGGCGTCGGCTACCGCCTGGAATGAGCCGCTTCAGCCTCAGGACCCGGCTGACCATCCTCGTTACGGTGGCGGCTGCGATCACCCTCGCCGTGCTGACCGCCGGGTTCAACCTTTTGCTGCGCTCGAATCTCGACGGCGATGCCAACCGTGTCCTGCAGGCGCGCGCGTCGGCCGCCCTCGAGGAGGTCTCGGTCAACAATGGATCTGTTCGGGTCAAAGAGAGTGCCGACCGGGCGTTGCCGGACTCCCAGGTGTGGATCTATTCCGGAACACACGCGATCGAGCGTCCGCCCGGACCTGACTCCGCGCAGCGGCTGGCGGACTCGCTCGCTCGCAGCCCGCGGGCTCACGCCGAGGACTCCACCGCGGACACTCGCCTTCTCGGCGTTCCTGTCGTGCAGGGTGGGGCCAGGGCCGGCACCGTGGTCGCCGCGATCTCCCTCGAGCCGTACGAGCACTCAGCGTCGAAGGCCCTGGGGGCCTCCCTGATCTACGCCGCCGCGGCTCTGTTGATGGTGGTGATCGCCACCCGGCTGGTGGTGACGCGCGCCCTCCGGCCGGTGGCGCTGATGACGACTGAGGCCGCCGAGTGGAGCGACCACGACCTCGATCACCGGTTCAACGTGGGGAAGCCCCACGATGAGCTCACCCAGCTCGCCGCCACGTTCGACGACATGCTCGCTCGTCTGGCATCGAGCCTGCGTCACGAGCAGCTGCTTTCCGCCGAGCTCTCGCATGAACTCAGGACGCCGTTGGCGGCGATCGTGGCGGAGGCCGAACTGGCGCTGCGTCGCAAGCGCGGGAGCGAGGAATACAGGGACGCTCTTCGCGAGATCGCGTCGAGCGCGTCGCAGATGCAGAGCACGCTCGAGACCCTGATGGCCGCCGCAAGGGCCGAGTCGCTCGAGAACCTGGGAACGGCGCCGGCCGACGCGGTCGGCGAGGGCGCGATCGCCACATGCGACAGGGTCGCGCGAGAGGCAGGAATGGAGCTTCGTCTGAGCGTCCCCGGCGATTCCAGCAGGGTCGACATCGATGCTGACACCGCCGAGCGCATCCTGGTGCCGCTGATCGAGAACGCCTGCCGCTACGGCCGCGGCCAGGTGGACGTGACGGTGAGACCCAACGGCGAGGCGGTCGAGTTTCTGGTTCATGACGACGGCCCGGGCATCGATGCAACCGAGCGCGATCGCATCTTCGAGCCGGGATTTCGCGGTACGGCGGGCTCCACGGACGAACATCGCGGGGCCGGCCTCGGCCTGGCCCTAGCGCGCAGGCTGGCCCGCGCGGTCGGGGGAGACGTAGAGGCGCTTCAGAACGGCGCGGGCGCAACCTTCCGGGCCCGGGTTCCCCTCGCTAGATCCCGCTAGCGACGCGCTACCGGAACACGCCGGTGTGGCCGAGCGAGTAGCGGCCCGGCTGCGGGTATACGCACAGGCCGTGAGGGCCATTACCGACGGGTATCCGAGCGAGCAGCCTGCCGGTGGCGGTGCTGATCGCGTAGACGTCGGCGTTGTAGCGGCCGGTGAGCCAAAGCACCTTGCCGTCGGCCGAGACCCCGCCCATGTCGGGGCTGCCGCCGCCGGGGATCCGCCACTTGTGCACCACCCTGCGGGTGGCGAAGGAGATCACCGAGACCGAGCCCTCCATGCGATTCGACACGTACAGGTAGCGCGAATCTCGGCTCACGTAGAGGCCATGGGCGCCTGCACCGGTGGGGATGAACCCGATCCTGTGCATCGACCTTGGATTGACCACCCAGACACCGTTCTTGGCCATGTCGGCGACGTAGAAGACCCTCCCGTCGGGCGAGAGCTTCACGTCCTGGGGCGCTCCTCCCGGATCGAGGGCGATTGAACCCACGACCCTCTCATGGGGCACGTCGACTTTGATCAGCTTGCCGTCGAACTCGCAGCTCAGGAACAGGTAGCGGCCGTTGGCGGTGAAGTCCATGTGGTTCGGGCCTGCGCACGGGATTGAGAGCGAGTGATGGAGGCGCATCGTCTGCGCGTTCCGGAAGTCGAGCCGTTGTAGGCGCTCGGAGACGACGATCGCGTAGCGACCGTCCGGTGTGAAGTAGAGGTTGTACGGGTCGCTCACCGGGATTGTGTGGCCCGGTTTTCCCGTTCGGGGATCGATCGGAGTGAGGCTGTTGCCCTGATCGTTGTTGACCCAGAGCGTCTTCAGGTCGTAGGACGGCACGACGTGTTGCGGGTTGGCCCCGACCGGAAACTGGTCGATCACCCGGTAGGTATTCGGGTTGATCACGCTGACCGTGCCGCTCTCGCTGTTCGGGACATACACCCGGCTGGGAAGGTTTCTGACGGCCGGCGCGAGCCTGCCCGGCCGGTCGGCGGCGTAGACGTCATGCGGGTTGAGCAGCGGGGGCACGGCGAAGCGCCCCGCCCCGCCCGATGCAGTTCCGCGCTCGGCTGCCACCGGGGAGCCATGGTGCTTGCTGGATCCACCGAGAAAGGAGACGAGCATGACCGCGGCGATCCCGAGCCCGGCGATCAGGACACCGAGCCGGATCAGGCCCCGGCGCCGGTCGCGGGCGACCTCGGCCCTGCGGCGCCGCTCGCGTCGCGAGCGCTCATTCGGGTCCCGGCTGAGTGAAGGGGCATCTGGCAAGCGTCTGAAATGGTCGTGCTGGAGGTTCTGTTCTTCCTCAAGGTCCCACCGACCACCTGACGGGAACCTGAACACTTCGATGTACGGCCGCTGGGCCGCTTGAAATACCGGGATAGTCAGCGCATGGCGAATGCTCGATCGGATCCTCAATCCCGTCGTCCGGCCCGCCCACGCCAGCGGATAAGTGGTTCTCGCCAGCGCGGTCTGGTTCGGCTCCTCCTCCTCGTCGTGGTGGTGGGCTGGCTTGTCTTCCTGGGAGCCAAGGGTCTCCTCTCGAACGGGGGCTCGAAGTCCACCTCGACCACGGGATCGCATGCCGCAGCGCGGGCCGCACGCGCCGGTCCTCCGAGGGCGACCATCTCGCCGGCGCGACTGCCCCAGCCAATCCATGGGGCGACGGCTGCGGTGAGTGGTAGGCGGCTACTCGTGATCGGCGGTGCCGACCGGGCGGACGTCTCCACGGATTCGGTGCTGTCCATCGACCCGCGCAGCGGAAAGGTCTCAAGCGCCGGCACCCTGTCGCAGCCGTTGCACGATGCCGCCGCGACCGCGCTGGGAGGGCGGACGCTGGTCTTCGGCGGGGGGGCGAGCACGACCCTCGACACGGTTCAGGAGCTCTCGCCGGGTGGCTCGGCACACCAGATCGGGCATCTTCCCGCAGCGCTGTCCGATCTATCCGCGGTCAGTGTCGGCGCATCGGCCTATGTCCTCGGTGGTTTTGATGGCCAGCAGCCGTCTTCCGCGATCTACCGAACTGGCGACGGACGCAGTTTCACCACCGCCGGGCGGCTGCCGACCGCGGTGCGCTATGCGGCGGTCACGGCAATGGGCGACCGTATCTACGCCTTCGGCGGGGAGCTGGGCAGCGGGGCCGACACGGACACAATCCAGGAATTCGACACCGCCACGGGGCGGGCGTCGGTCGCAGGGCACCTCCCGGAGTCCGTCTCCCATGCGTCCGCTGTCGTGCTTGACGGTGCCATCTACCTGGTCGGCGGTCGCCGCAAGGGTGTGGCAAGCGACCAGGTCCTTCGCTTCGATCCTTCGGGCCGCAGGCTGGCGCCAGCTGGGCATTTGCCCGCACCCGTGTTCGATGCGGCCGCCGGCACCGTGGGGAGCGTCGGCTACCTCGCCGGTGGGATCGGCGCACAGGAGACCAGCGTGGATTCGATCCTGCGGCTGTCAGAAATTCCTTAACGACGAGGCGTAGCCTTTGAGGAGATGAAGTACCTGCGAAGCATCTCCACCCGCCGCCTGATCGCTCTCTGCGCGGCGACCGTGACCGTCGGCGTCGGGGCCACCGCCCTGGCGATGGCGGCAACCGGCGGCGGACCGACGCCGCCCGCGGAGCCCCTGCCGGTCGCGGTGCACGACGCCCTCACCGCTCCCAAGGTCGAGGGGGTCAGCGCGCGCATCCACTTCACCAACGACCTGATCACGGGTTCCGACGTGCAGGGCGCGGACCCGCTCCTGACCGGGGCGTCCGGGCGGCTCTGGGCCACCTCGGACGGGCACCTTCGCGTCGAGCTCCAGGCGGACTCGGGCGCCGAGGGCGCCACGAGCGACAGCCAGGTGGTCTCCGACGGCCACACCTGGTCCGTCTATGACTCCGGATCGAACACGGCCTACGAGGGGACCCTCCCGGCCGACCATGGCGGCGCCGACGGATCGAGCTCTGCGAACAAGCAGCAACCGCCGTCGCTCGACCAGATCAAGAAGGGGATCGCAAAGCTCGCGGAGCACGCCATCGTGAGCGACGCGCAGCCCACGGACATCGCGGGCCAGCCCGCGTACAACGTCCGTGTGGAGCCGAAGCAGAACGGCGGGCTGCTCGGAGGCGCCGAGCTTGCCTGGGATGCGGTGCACGGGACCCCGCTCCGCGTGGCCGTCTACCCGAAGGGCGACAGCTCGCCCGTTCTCGAGCTCAAGGTCACCGATATCTCCTACGGGCCGGTCTCCGCCTCCGTCTTCGACGTGAAGCCTCCGCCCGACGCCAAGGTCACCGAGATCAGCCCGCCGGCGCACCAGGACGGTGGCGGTGGCGACGCGCAGCCGGTCACCGGCCTGCAGGCCGTCCAGCAGCAGGCCTCGATCCCGCTCTCCGCCCCCGACACGCTCGCGAGCCTCCCCCGCAACGAGGTTCGCCTGATCCAGAGCGGCAAGGACGCGGGAGCGCTCATCACCTACGGGCAGGGCCTCGGCGGGATCGCCGTGATCGAACAGCCCGCAGATGCGTCGCACGGCTCACAGCAGGCGGGCGGCGATCACGGCCAGCTCAGCCTGCCGCAGGTGTCGATCAACGGAGCCCAGGGACAGCAGCTCGAGACCGCGCTCGGGACCGTGGTGAGGTTCCAGCGCAACGGCGTCTCCTACACGGTGCTCGCCTCTGCTCCATCCGCAACGGTGCTGACGGCCGCGCGAGCCCTTTAGCCGATGGCGGAGTCTCCGCCGATTGAGGTCCGCGGTCTGGTCAAGCGCTACGGGGAGATCACCGCGGTCGACGACGTAGACCTGACTGTCAACTCCGGAGACGTCTTCGGCTACCTCGGGCCGAACGGGGCGGGCAAGACGACGTCGCTACGGATGATGCTGGGACTGATCAGGCCCACCGAGGGTTCCGTTCGGATCTTCGGCCGGGACCCGCAGATCAGCGTCGCGGCACTGGAGGGGGTGGCGGGCTTCGTCGAGGCTCCCTCCTTCTATCCCTACCTGAGCGGCCTGGACAACCTGAAGCTCTGCCAGGCGCTCGATGGCGGGGACGAAGGCAGGGCCACGATCGACGAGGTCCTCGAGATCGTGGAGCTTCGCGACCGCGCCAAGGACAAGGTCAAGGGGTATTCCCACGGCATGCGGCAGCGGCTCGGGATCGCGTCGGCGCTGCTGCGGAGGCCGCGCCTGCTGCTGCTCGACGAGCCGGCCACCGGGCTCGACCCGGCGGGGATGCGGGACATGAGGATGCTGATCCGGGACCTCGGCGAGCGCGGGATCACCGTCCTGCTCTCCAGTCATCAGATGAACGAGGTGGAGGAGCTCTGCAACCGCGTCGCGATCGTCCGCAGCGGCCAGGTGGCCTATGAGGGCGCCCTCGACGAGCTGCGCAGCCGGGCGGGGGTGAGCTACCGCCTGCGGACCACCGATGACGCCAGGGCCACCGACGTCTGCGCGGCGCAGCCCGGCATCGAAGTGCTCAAGACGTCCGAGGCTGCCCTGGCATTCCAGGCCGAGAACGAGGACGCTGTCGCGGCGCTCTCGATCGCTCTGGCCGAGTCGGGCGCGCCCGTGGTGGAGCTGACGCCGCAACAGGCGACGCTCGAAGATCTCTTCTTCCAGCTCACCGAGGGCGACGAGCGCACGCGAGAAACGCACACGAGGCAGCTGATCGAGGAGCTCGCATGAGTGCCGGGGTGCTGACCGTCTACCGCTGGGAGCTGCGGAAGCTCCGCGCCCAGAAGCGGACCTATCTCGGCCTCGGCGCAGCGGCCGCGGTCCCGATCATCTTCGTGATCGCCCTGGTGACCGGCGGTGGGCACCCGAACGACGTGGCCTTCGGCAAGTACGTCCACGACACCGGGCTCGCTGTGCCGCTCGTGCTCCTGCTGTTCGGCTCGATCTGGCTCTTCCCGCTGATCACGGCTCTGGTCGCCGGGGACATCGTGGCGTCCGAGGACCGCAATGCGACCCTCAAGATGATCCTGACGCGGTCTGTCGAGCGCCATCAGGTGTTCGCCGGCAAGGCCCTGGCGGCGATCACCTACGCGATCGTCGCGATCGTGATCGCCGGGGTGGTCGCGCTGGGGGCGGGAATCCTGGCATCCGGCTTCAACCCCGTGACCACGCTCTCCGGAACCGTGGTCTCCGCGCCCAAGGGCCTCGAGCTCGTGGGCGCCAGCCTGCTCGTCTACCTGCTGCCCATCCTGGCCATCGCCTGCATCGGCCTCCTGCTCTCGACCGTGTTCCGAAACAGCGGGGCCGCGATCGTCGGAACGCTGATGTTCTCCCTCCTGATCCAGCTGGTCGGCATCCTGCCGGGACTGAGCGGGTTGCATCCCTATCTGCTCAGCACCCAGTTCAACGCCTGGCAGGGCCTGCTGAGAACGCCGGCGGACTGGGCTCCGATCGTCCGCTCGCTCTGGGTCTGCGCGCTGTACGGGCTGCCCGCGCTTGCCGCTGCCGCGCTCGTCTTTCTCCGCCGGGACGTCGCTGAGAGCTAGCCCCCGCGCGGGTCCCGCCACATCGGCCAGAGGCGGGGGCCGCGCGGCAGGTCTCGCTTCCCCGTGACCCGGAACCCGTGGCGCGCATAGAAGCCCAGGTTCTGCTCCTTGGATGACTCGAGGTAGGCGCCGACGCCGTCGCGATCGCAGTTCTCGAGGATCGGGGCCATCAGCGCCGAGCCGAGGCCGTGTCCCTGCGCCGAAGGGTCGGTTCCGAGGATGGCGAGGTACCAATGCGGCGGCTCGGCGGGGTGGACCTTCTGCGCGCCGAGCATCCCCGTGATCACCATCGGCATCCGCAGGGCGAGCCGCGGGTGGAGCAGGCAGGTGGCGTAGGCGACGTCCTGGCGTGCGGTGGTGTGCCACTGGTCGGGGGCGGCCCAGACAGCGACGCTCCGCAGCTCGTCGTCGGTCCAGATCTCGCCATTCGGGTGGATATCCCGGAGGCGCATCCCGAAGAGCCGCTCGAGCACGCGGATGCGCAGGTCCTCCGGCCGGCACGCCCAGGCCGCGACGGGGTCCTCACGGAAGGCGCGGGCCAGCATCCGGGCGAGTTCGGGCAGTTCGTGCTCTTTCGCCCGTCGCGGGCCGGCCGCGACCTCAGCCATTCGGCAGCGAGGATCCCGCGAAGAAGAAGAACCAGGCCTCGAAGGCGAGGCAACCGGCAACCGCGCAGATCACGACGACGCGCTCGACCCCTCCGATCCCGTGCTTGCGCTGGGCATCCCCCTCGCGCTCGTCTCGCATGCTCCGCAGCCACGGCGAGGTCTGGCGGGCGCCCGCCGGTCGCCCGGTGAGGTCGTCGTATTTGTTGTTCAGGAGGGTGAGCAGGTAGGCCAGGCCGAAGACGCTCCCCGCGAGGACGACGATCACCGAAAACAGCGCGGTCATGCTGAGGTTGTTCAGGTTCCCCTGGACCTTGGACCCGACCCAGATGGCGAACAGCGGCGCCCCGGTCCAGAGATTGATGGAGCACAGGGCGGATGCGGTGATCAGTCCGATCTTCTTCAAGGCCATGCGGCCGCTCCACCTTATCTACGGTTGAGTAGCTTTGCGACGATTCCCCGACGCGGCGGTTCCACGTCCTCGCGCAGGGGCAGGCGTCCCTGCTTGCGGGCGGCCATCACGCAGGCCGAATGCGCATGCCGGCGCCTCGAGCTGTCCCCCTCCGGTGTGACCAGCATGTGCTCGCTGAGCGCGGGGAGGTGCCCGCCGCACAGGGGACAGCGGTAGGTCGCCGGCTTACGGTTGGCGGCCGGTCGGATCGCGTACCAACGCGCCTTGCGGAAGTCGTCCCGGCTCACTGGAGAAGCTCGGTGATCGTGATGTCCCCGAGCCAGCGCTCGTATTGCTCGGGCGTCCATCCCCTTTCCAGGAACAGCAGGTAGGTGCGGGGGTGGTTGAGCGTCCAGAGAACGTCGGCGGCGCGCTTCACCCCGAGACCCTTCTTCAGCGCCTTGCGGCGATGCAGTGCCTTCACGACCTCGAGCTGGTTCTCGTAGAAGTCGGACCAGATCCGCTCTGAGAGCTCCTCCACGTCGGGGTCAGCCGGCGCCGCGTTCAGCAGAACTGCGCCCAGCGGGGCGATCCGCGTCTTCACCTCCCTCGAGTTCCGGGCGTTCAGGCGAAGCGCCTTCGCCGGATCCGGCTCCTGGAGCACCTCGATGAACCAGCTCTGCTCGCCGACCGGCACGAACTCGCGGCCTGCCCGCAGGTTGCGATGCCAGAGCGCGCGCAGCAGGCCGCTCTTGGTCTCGAACGCGAGGTAGACGGTCTTCAGGGCGACCCCGGCCTCCCTGGCGACCGCCGCCATGGAGGTGGCCATGTATCCGTCCTCGACGAAGAGTCGCTCGGCTGCGTCGAGGATCTCGTTGCGGGTCGCCTCCGCCTGCTCCTTGCGGCGCGGGGAGTGGTATGCGCGGGTCTTCCGACCCTTCTCTGCAGCTTTCGCCATCTTTCGCTATTCTAGCCGTGAATTCATTACTCACACCGAGTAGCTAATTGCAACGGCAAGCAAGGAGATTTGATCGTGGAGAGCGGACAGCAGACAATCAAGGCGCCGGCGGACGGGTTCGATGAGCTCCGCACCGGGCTGCACACGATGTGGGGGACCGTCGCCCCGGGCTGGGAGCAGAACGCGGATTTCGTCGACAGCCGCACCGGGGACCTCACGGTGGCGATGCTCGAGGCGGCGGCTCTCGGGTCCGGCGACCGGGTGCTGGAGCTCGCCTGCGGCCCCGGTGGGCTGGGCATCGCCGCGGCCGAGAGGGTGGGCGCCGATGGGCAGATCGTCCTCTCGGACGTCGTTCCCCAGATGACGGCCATCGCAGCGACCAGGGCCGAGGCCCGCGGGCTGAGCAACGCGACCACGCTCGATCTCGATCTCGAGCGGGTCGATCAGCCGGACTCCTCCTACGACGCAGTCCTCTGCCGGGAGGGGCTCATGCTCGTCCCGGATCCCGATGGTGCGGCGAGCGAGATGCGACGTGTCCTGCACCCGGGTGGCCGCGCGATCGTCTCGGTCTGGGGCTCACGAGAGCGCAACCCGTGGCTGGGCACGATGCTCGACGCGGTCGGGGCGCAGCTGGGGGCGACGTTCCCTCCGCCGGGCCTTCCCGGCCCGTTTGCGCTCGACAGCCACGACAAGCTGCTGGCCGTGCTCTCGGGCGCCGGTTTCGAGGATGTCGCGGTTGATGAGGTGGCAGCGCCCTGGATCGGCGCGTCGTTCGATCAGTGGTGGCTGGTGACCGCCGCGCTTGCCGGACCGCTCTCGAAGGTGCTCGAGGCCCAACCGCCGGAGGCAATCGAGGCGATCCGGTCGCACGCCCGCGAGGCTCTCGCCCCGTACGAGACGCCGGACGGCCTCGAGATACCCGGGGTGTCGCTCGTCGGGTCCGCCCGGCGCGCCTAGCGCCCCACAGAGAGAGAAGGCCGCCAGCCCCGCCAGGGTGAGGGATCAGAGGGCGGGGCTGACGGCCCAATTCAAATTACGGAGGCGCCGGGCGCCTGGATTGCCCGGTCGTCTCTAGGGACAGCGGACCAGGACGTTGCGGCCCGGGCCGCCCTTGCATCTGTCGCGCTTCTTGCCGCCGTTGAGGAGGTCGTCGCCCCGGCCGCCGAACAGCCTGTCGCGACCGTTCTTGCCCTTCAGCGTGTCGCCGTCGCCGCCGCCGATCAGCCTGTCGGGGCCGGATCCACCGTTGATGAAGTCCTTGCCGGACCCGCCGTCAACCAGGTCGATGCCGCCGTCGGCGCAGACGAGGTCATCCCCGCCACCGGCAAAGACCTGGTCGTTGCCCGTGAGAGCAACGATCACGTCGGCGTGTGCGGTGCCTGTCAGCACATCGTCGCCGGGGGTACCGACGATGGTCGGCGTCGCGCAGCTGGGGCGGCCCCTGTGCTTCTTCGGCTTCGGAGTGCTGGGCTTCTTGTTGATCACCGTGGTCTCGGTGTCGAGGTTGTTCGTCGCGTCGGTGTCGTCCGCGCTGGTCAGCGAGGCCGTGTTCGTGGCGCTCCCGCTCCGGGATGCCCTGACCGTGATCGTCGCGCTCGCCGACGCTCCGGCGTTGATCTGGCCGAGGTCACAGGTGACCTTGCTGCCCGAGCGCTGGCAGATCCCGGCCGAAGGGGTGGCGGACACGTAGGAGACCTGGGAGGGCAGGTTGTCCGTGGTGATCACGTCGCCGGCATCGTTCGCGCCCTCGTTCTTGACCGTCAGGACGTAGGCGAAGTTGTCGCCGACGGTCACGGGATCGGCGGTGTCGGCGGTTGTCATGGAGAGATCGGTCGAGCCCACCGCCGCGCTGGCTCCGCCCGTTCCTGCGATCAGTCCCGCGATCAGGCACGCGACCGCTCCCGCGATCGCGATCCCTGCTGCACCGCGCACCCTGGCTCCCTCCATGACCGTTCCTTTCCCTGGCTGTGGCCTTCTCTAACGTCAGCGCCAGGGAAGGCGAGGGGGTTACGGGCGGTCGGGGCTCATCGGCTCCAGGAAGACGTCCATCGTGGTGATCTTCCCGTTCGTGATGGTCAGCGCCTGGGTCACGATGCGCCTGCCGTCGATCTCCACCACGGCGCCCATGTTCCCGTTGACGATCGCCCGGCGCGCATACGGGGCGAAGGGAGCGCCGCGGGCCATCGCACGCCGCGCCACCTTCTCGCGGCCCACCAGGGTCGGTGCCCAGCGCGGATCGCCCTCGACGGTGTGAATCCGCTGGATGACGTCGGGATCGAGCATCTCGAGCAGCGACTCGAAGTCGCCCGCCCGGGCGGCGGCGAGAAAGGCATCCACCACCTGCCGCTGGACCTCCATGTCGGGATCCGGAGGCGGCACCGAGCCGCGGACCTGCCGGCGCGCCCGGCTGGCGAGCTGCCGGACGGCGTCCGGGCTGCGCCCCGCGATCTGGGCGATCTCGCCGAAGGGCACCCCGAACATGTCGTGCAGGACGAAGGCGATCCGCTCCGCCGGCGAGAGGTTCTCGAGCACGACGAGCATCGCCATCCC
The DNA here is from genome assembly GCA_963743575.1 of uncultured Solirubrobacterales bacterium. Classification (GTDB taxonomy): domain Bacteria; phylum Actinomycetota; class Thermoleophilia; order Solirubrobacterales; family 70-9; genus DASUPK01. The sequence goes on from CAVUQC010000004.1 coordinate 282,360, forward strand.
CACCGTGTCCGAGAGCTCGGCCTCGTCGGCCGGGTTCTCCTCGCTCAGCTCGGTGACGACGGGCTCGACGTGGTCCGGCATCTCGGCCGTCTCGCGGCGAGCCCTCCGGGAGCGCAGCATGTCGAGGCAGACCCGGCTGACGACCGTGGTGAGCCACGCGCGTAGGTTGTCGACCTCCTCCGAGTTCGACCGGCTCAGCCGCAGCCAGCCCTCCTGCACCGCGTCGTCGGCCTCGCCCGTGGAGCCCAGCATCCGGTAGGCGACTGAGTGCAGGTAGGTGCGGTGCTCCTCGAAGCGCTCGGCGAGCAGTTCCTGGTTGTTCATGTCACGTCCTCTCGTTCGCATCCGTCATAGCAACTGACGAACGAATGGCCGGCGATGTGACGGCCGAAGGAGGCTTGAAATGGCTCGGAAATGGTGGACCCTGCTCGCCGTCACGGTGGCGACCTTCATGTTGCTGCTGGACATCACGGTCGTCAACGTCGCGCTCCCGTCGATTCGCGCGGACCTGGGCGCCAGCTTCACCGATCTTCAGTGGGTCGTCGACGCCTACGCCCTGACCCTTGCCGCTCTGGTGCTGACGGCCGGGTCACTAGCCGATCGCCTCGGGCGCCGTCGCGTGTTCGCAGTGGGACTCGGGATCTTCTCCCTCGCGTCACTGCTCTGCGGCCTCTCGCCCGACCCGACCTTCCTGAACCTGTCCCGGGCTCTGCAGGGAGTGGGAGGGGCGATCATGTTCGCGGTCTCCCTGGCGCTGGTCGCGCAGGAGTTCCCCGCCGGGCGCGAGCGCGGCACCGCGATGGGGATCTACGGCGCGTCGATCGGCGTCGCCGTCGCGGTCGGGCCGCTCGTCGGGGGAGCGCTCACCGACGGGCTCGGCTGGCAGTCGATCTTCTATCTCAACGTGCCAATCGGGCTGGCGGCGATCGCGATCACGTATCTGAAGCTGCGTGAGACCCGTGACCCGAACGCCACCAGGATCGACTGGGCGGGGGTCGCCACCTTCAGCGCCTCCCTGTTCGTGCTCGTGCTGGCGCTCGTCCGCGGGAACGATGAGGGCTGGGGGAGCACGCTGATCGTCTCGCTGTTCGCCGGGGGAGCCCTCCTGATGGGGGCGTTCATCGCCGTCGAGTCGCGGGTGAGCGAGCCGATGCTTCCGCTGGGATTGTTCAAGCGGCCCTCGTTCACCGGAGTCCAGCTGGCGGCCTTCGCGGTTTCGGCCTCGGCGTTTGCGCTCTTCCTCTACCTGACGCTGTACCTGCAGAACTATCTCGGCTACTCGCCGCTGCAGGCCGGGCTGCGCTACCTGCCGGTCACGGTGGTCAGTTTCTTCGCCGCGCCGATCTCCGGGATGCTGCTGTCCCGCGTGCCCGCACGGTTCCTGATGAGCGGCAGCCTCGCCCTGGCGGGGACCGGCCTGATGCTGATGTCCGGGGTTCAATCGAGTGATGGTTGGACCACGCTGCTGGGCGGCTTCCTCCTCCTCGGCGCGGGCGTCGGCTTCCTCAATCCCGTGATCGCTGACGTGGCGCTCAGCGTCGTGCCGAAGGAGCGCAGCGGCATGGCGGCCGGCATCAACGACACGTTCCGCCAGGTCGGGGTCGCCGTGGGCGTCGCCGTCTGGGGAGCGATTTTCATCGGCCGGGGTGCGGACAAGGTTCGCGACCTGACGGCGGGCACGCCCCTGGCGTCCGGCGGCCACCCACGCCAGCTCGTCGAGGCGGCGTCGTCGGGGAGCCTGCACCAGGCGGTGGCGTCGGTCCCGCCGGGGAGCCGCCAGGCGGCGACCAACGCCGCGCGCGACGGGTTCCTGGCCGGATTCAACGACGTGCTCACGCTCGGCGGGCTGTTGTGCCTCGCCGGCGCCGTGCTGGCCCTGTGGCTGGTCCGCGAGCGCGAGATCGAGCGCGAGCCGATGGAGACGCAGGCGGAGGCTGTGGTCAGCCCGGGCGCTGCTGCTTGAGCGCCCGGGTCTCCGCCTTGAGCTGGGCGGTGCGCTCGTTCATCGCATCGACGTCGTAGCGGGCGTCGCCGTCCAGATCGAAGACGGTCTCCTTGCTCTGCGCGTCGAAGCGGACGGGGACCTCGTCGTCTCCCTCCGTCGGCCGCAGGCCCGTGATCCAGAACTTGTCGCGGACCTTGGCCTCGAAGGTCTCGCCGGCCTCCGAATGGACCTCGAGGACGTAGTCGTAGTCGCGCAGCTCGTTCGAGGTGACCTTGCTGCGCTCCTCGGACGAGACGACCAGCGCGGTGGCGCGCTCGCCGTTCTTCTTGAGCTTGCGCTTGGCAAAGAACATGCGCCCGGACCCTAAGGAGGGCCCGGGCGCCTGGCAATGGCAATTTTTGCCGTGCGGCTAGAAGGCTCCGGTGCCGTTCGGCGTCCCGAGGCCCGTAGGCCCGTCGTAGCCGGCACCGGATGTGCACAGGTAGGCGGGCGTGCAGCTGCCGTTGTTCCCGGAGGTGACGTCGAACAGCGACGACGTGTGGCTGTACGGGAAGGAGCCGTAGTTGACGCTGCTCGCGTTCCCGGCGAGGCCGTACACCGCGGCAACGATCGGCGACGAGGCGCTCGTGCCGCCGACCACGCCCCAGCCGCTGAAGCAGTTACCCAGCAGCTGGCCGAGGAAATTGCAGTTGGAGTCGTAAACGGCGACCCCGGTGTTCGGGTCGGCGACCGCGGAGACGTCCGCGACCGTCCGCTTCGCGCAGCCCGAATCGGTCTGCCATGCCGGCTTGGCCTCATAGGCGGAACAGCCGCTGCCGGCCCCGCTCCAGGCGGTCTCCGTCCAGCCGCGCGAGTTGGACGCGCGGTTGAGCGTGGTGCCGCCGACCGCGGTCACGTACCGGGAGGCGGCCGGATACTCGACCCCGAACCCGCTGTCGCCCGATGAGACCGTGATCGCGACGCCGGGGTGGTTGAAGTGAGCGTCGTCGCTCGTCTCGGTGCTCGCCTCGCTGCCGCCGTAGCTGTTGGAGATCGCGTTGGCGCCAAGTCGCGCCGCGGTGTCCTCCGCCGCGTAGAGGTTTGCGTTGGTGTTCGAGGTCGCCTCGACCAGGAGGATCTTGCAGCCGGGACACGTCGCCGAGACCATCTCCAGATCGAGCTGGGTCTCGAGTGCCCAGCCCTGGTTGTTCGAGGGGTAGCTGCCCTGGACGCCGCTCTGGTTCACCTTCTTGAAGCAGCCGTTTGCGGTTGTGCAGGCCGGCAGGCCGTAGTTGGAGCGGTAGGCGTTCATGTCGGCCTCGGCGGTGTTGTCGCCGAAGGCATCGACGATCGCGACCGTCTGTCCGGAGCCGCCGCTCGGGGGCAGGGAGTAGGCGCTGCGCAGGTCGGCCGGGCCGTAGCCGGCGGTCGGCGCCGCCGCGGCCTTGGGCGTGCCCTTGAGCGTCGCCAGCAGGCTGAGGTTGCAGTGCGAGTGGTTGGGGCTGAGATCGAGGGCGCAGGCGCCCGGGATGATCTCCGTGTTGGGCGGTGAGGCTCCCGACGCCCCACCGCTGAAGGCCATAGTCAGTGCAAGCGACGAGGCGACGACCGCCCCGGCGATGGTCAGGTGGCGAAGACGCATCTCTCCATACCTCTCTTCCGGCGACCCTGTCGCCGATCGCAGTTCCCGTTGCCGCGATCCGCAGTACCCCCCGCGTCTCGCACCCTAAAACTTAGTAGATACTCGGATCGACTGCGCCCTTTGATATCCATGCGGGCATCGAAGTGATGCGGACCTCGCGATCAACTTTGCTCTCGTTTTGCGGAGCCATCGCCATTTCGCTGGCGCCGGCCGCGAGCGCCGGAGCGGCCACGGTCACGATCGGGAGTCCGCTCCAGTCGTCATTCACGACCAACCCGGCGGGTAGCACCGGAACGACCGCGATGGTCACGGGCCCAAACGTCGCCGCGCCAGTGGACGGAACTGTCATCAACTGGCACACGGAGGGGTTCAGCGGCAACTTCCGGATTCGCGTCATCCAACTCGGAGCCGGAAACGCCGCGGTCGCCACGGCGAGCGGACCGTTCTTCGCGGTCGGCGGCGGTTCGGTCGATTCGCCGCTCAGCATCCCGATCAAGAAGGGTGAGGTCATCGGGTTCGACAACACGAGCGGTTCCGACATGGCGAAGCTCGCCGTACCGAGCTCCACGTACAGCTCGCTCGGCTGGCAGCCGGCGTTGCAGGACAACGGCTCGCCCCAGTCCCCTTCGAGCCCGATTCCCGCCGAGTTCGCGGAGAACGCGACGATCAGGTACTGCGCTGTCCCGAAGTTGAAGGGCAAGAACCTCGGGGCGGCGAAGAAGGCGCTGGCGAAGGCCGCGTGCTCGCTCGGCAGGGTCAAGAAGAAGAAGGGTCAGAAGGGAGCAAAGGTGGTTCGCTCGCAGTCCGTGGCCCCCGGCACGTCGCTCAGTGATGGCGCCGCGGTGAACGTAAAGGCGCGCGTCAAGCCCAAGAAGTAGAGCTACTCGACCCGGGTGAAGACCAGGTCGAAGTCGGTCTCCCAGTCGCTGCCGTCCTTCGCGGCCTCCCAGCGCGCGTCGATCCTGTTGCCGTCCTCGCTGAACTCTGCGGTGAACCGCTGCGAGAAGGGCTCGCCGTCGCGCCAGAGCTTCATCTCGCCGCCGCCGATGGTCATCTCATAGACGCGGCAGACGTTCCGGTCATCCGTGTAGAGCTGGAAATAGCGGCCCGAGGCAGCGTCGCAGCCCATCACGCAGACGGCGTCCGGGGCCTCCGGCATCTCGACGGTCGAGCGCTCGACGAGGAGCCGCCTGTCGTGGTTGAGCCACTCGTAGGTGATGCTGGCCTCGCCCGGCCAGGGCTCGCCACCCGGCGGGGTCGCCTCCACGTTCCAGGTCCCAACAAGGACCTCGAGCTCCTTCAGTGCCTGCTCCGCAGTTGGCTGGTCGGTCATCGCTCCCTCCTCGTTCAGGCCGCGGCTGGCTGGCGCTGCGCCTCCGCGAGCATTGATGGGTCATGCGAGCAGAACAGCGTCACTTCGTCGCCGTGATCCCGCTGTAGCTCGCGCAGGCGCTCCTGGTTTCGGTGGCGCGCCTTGCCGTCGTGCTGGTTGATCATCTGGAAGATCCGCAGGCCGGGCGGGCACCGCGGGGGCGTCTCGATCTCGCCAGTGAAGAAGAACGCGTCGCCGCAGTGGAGCAGCCAGCCGTCGCCGGTGTTGATGGCGATCCCGCTGTGGCCGGCGGTGTGCCCTGGGAGCGGGATCATCGCGATCTCCGCGTCCAGGTGGGGCAGCAGGCGGATGCTCTCGAAGCCGAACCAGCTGTCGCCGCCGGCGCCGTGCTCCACCCAGATCGGGCTCGGGCCCCACTGCTCCGAGATGTAGCGAGCGCGCTCCGTAAGCGACGGCGAGCGAGCAGCCGCCAGCTCTGAGGCGAAGACATGGATCTGGGCGTCAGGGAAGTCGGCGATCCCCCCTGCGTGATCGAGGTCCAGGTGCGTGGTGACGATGTGGCGGATGTCGGCCGGATCGTGACCGAGGGCCTGGACCTGGCGAATCGCGGTCTCGCTCTCCTCGCACACCGGGGAGACCAGCGCGCGGAAGGGCTGGCCCAGCCGCTTGGGGTTCGAGGTGTCGCCCAACCCGAAGCCGGTGTCGACCAGGATCAGCTCGCCGCCGGCCTCGATCAGCAGGCAATGGGCGACGATCGTCGTCCGATCAAGCAGGCCGCCCTGGCCCGCCATCATTCGCGCCCCCCTCGGGCACATCGTTCCGCAGTTGAGGTGCTCGACCTCGATGCGCTGGAGCCTAGTGGGATACTCGAGGGGTGGATTCGGTCTCGGTCGATGCCGAATGGGTCGCGGCGCATCTGGATGATCCGGATGTGCAGGTGATCGAGGTGGACGTCAGCGGTGCGGCCTATGACGAGGGCCACATCCCCGGCGCGATCCTCTGGGACGCCTACAAGGACCTTCGCCACCCGGACTTCAGCCCGATCGACAAGGCCGAGTTCGAGGCGATGCTCGCCGCGTCGGGCCTGACACCCGACACCACGGTCGTCTTCTATGGATACGCGCCAATGCTCGGCTTCTGGCTTCTGGACCGCCACGGCCACGAGCGGACGCGGGTGATGGAAGGCCCGCGCGAGCAGTGGGATGGCGCGGGACGCAGCTGGTCCACGGAGGTCCCGAGCCCCGATTCGACCTCCTACGTGAGCGATGGAGGGCACGTCGGCCTGCTCGCCTCGACGGCCGAGGTGGAGGAGGCGATCGACGATCCCGGCACCGTGATCCTCGACGTTCGATCGCCGGAGGAGTTCTCGGGCGAGCAGTTCTGGCCCTCAGGCGCTGCCGAGGACGTCGGGCGAGCCGGGCACGTCCCCGGGGCGGTCCATGTCCCGGTCTCGGTCCTGACGGACGCAGACGGCGATCCGGCCGACCGGGAGGACCTTCGCGCCATCTTCGAGAAGGCCGGCGTGACCCCGGACAAGAAGGTGATCACCTACTGCACGATCGGAAACCGCGCGAGCCAGGTCGCCTTCGTCCTCAAGCACGAGCTGGACTATCCCGAGGTGGCCGTCTACTACGGCTCGTGGAGCCACTGGGGCCACCAGCCCGACGCGCCCGTCGAGACCTGATCGCAGCGTTGGCCGAGGGACGAGAGACAGCCGCAGGGAGGGAGATCGTCGACCGCAACCTCTACATGGTTCTGGCCACCGCCGACTCGGGTGGTCAGCCATGGGCGACGCCGGTCTATTTCGCGCACCGCGACTACCGCGACTTCTTCTGGGTATCCGAGCCCGATGCGACGCATTCGGTCAATCTCCGCGATCGCCGCGAGGTCGGGATCGTGATCTTCGACTCCACGGTGTCGATCGGCTCAGCCCAGGCGGTCTACGTCGGCGGCGTCGCCCAGGAGCTGCCGGCCCACGAGACCGCCGAGGGACTCGAGCTCTTCTCGCGCCGATCGACCGCGCATGGCGGCAATGAATGGACGGACGAGGACGTCCGGCCGCCCGCTCGCCACCGCCTCTTTCAGGCGAACGCGGAGGCGATCTACGTCCTGGACGAGCATGACCATCGCGTGGAGATTCGGCTCTGAAGACATGAAGGCCGTCGTGATGCGAGCGGACGGTGGGCCGGAGGTGCTCGAGGTGCAGGAGGTCGAGCGTCCGGAGCCCCTTCCGACCGAGGTGCTCGTCCGCGTCACCGCGGCCGGGATCAATCCGGTGGACTGGAAGACGCGCCAGGGAGGCGGGTTTCGGGACGCGATCGGGGACCCGCCGCTGATCCTCGGCTGGGACATCGCCGGGGTGGTGGAGCAGGTCGACCCGGACGTCACCCGTTTCGCGCCGGGGGACCCGGTCTTCGGCATGCCCTGGTTCCCCCGCCTCGCGAAGGCATATGCGGAGTTCGTCACGTCCCCCGCCCGCCAGCTCGCTCGAACGCCTGAGGCTCTCAGCGACGAGCAGGCGGGAGGCCTGCCGCTCGCCGGGCTGACGGCATGGCAGGCGCTTGTCGACGTGGCCGAGGTGGGGGAGGGGACCCGCGTTCTGATCCACGCCGCGGCCGGTGGCGTCGGGCACCTCGCCGTCCAGATCGCAAAGGGGCGCGGCGCCCACGTCATCGGGACTGCCCGGGAGGAGAAGCACGACCTCCTGCGCGAACTCGGAGTCGACGAGCCGATCGACTACACGGCGGGGCCGTTCGAAGGGGTCGTCTCGGACGTCGACGTCGTGCTCGATCTCGTGGCAGGTGAGGAGTACGGGCTGCGCTCCCTTCAGACGCTTCGTACCGGCGGCCTCTGGCTCTGCATCCCGGCCGACGTGCCCGACGCGGTCGCCGCCGCCGCCCGGGAGCAGTCGAAACGCGCACTCTCGTTTCTGGTCGAGCCCGACTACGCCGGGCTCGAATCGCTCGCCGCCCTCGCGGACGAGGGCAGCCTGCGGGTGGTCATCGAGGAGACGTTCCCCCTCGCCCAGGCCTCGGAGGCGCATCGGCGCCTCGAGGCCGGCCGGGCGACAGGCAAGATCGTGCTGATTCCCTGAGGAAGGAGAGAACCCTGCCACGGAACGCGGGATTCACGTGGGACCACTGGTGTATCTCCGACTAGGCTCACCTCACCCAAGAGAAGGAGACCACATGGCATACCTGTTGACGCATTTCTGGCCGGGGGCAACTGTGGATCAGTACGAGGCAAGCATTGCGGCGGTGCACCCTCCGGGCGGTCTGCCCGAGGGACAGACCTACCACGCGGCCGGGCCGACAGACGGAGGCATCCTGATCGCCGCCGTGTGGGAGTCCAAGGAGCAATCCGACCGGTTCGTCCAAGACACGCTGCTGCCGAGCATGCCCGTCGAGGGGGGCTTTACGGGCCAGCCGGAGGAGCGCGCGGCCGAGATCGTGAGCGACGGTGTACACCAATGAACCCGCGGTTTAGGTAGGGCTCCTCACCTCTCCAGTTGATGTCCTGAGGGGAGCTAGGCGGGGCGCTGGTAGACCTGAGTCCGGACGCCGTCCGGGCCGACGGCCTCGTCCTCGACGAGGTTCAGCTTGATCCGGCCGATCCCGTCGGGGAAGAGCCTCTTGCCCGAGCCGAGGATCGTCGGGAAGACCATCAGCCTCAGTTCGTCGACCAGGTCGTTCTCGAGCAGGGTGTTGACGAGGGTGCCGCTGCCCGCCACCAGGATGTTCCCGTCGGTCTCGTCGCGGAGCTTGCGGAGCTCGTCGGGGACGTTCTCGGAGATCACGTCGGTGTTCTCCCAGGAGGGGTCGGTGACCGTGGTTGAGACGAGGACCTTGCGGCCCTTGTTGATCTTGTCCGCGAACTCACCCTCGCGCGACGGCCAGGCCTCGGCGAAGCCCTCGTAGGTCACGCGGCCGAGCAGCTGGACCTCGGAGTCCATCAGCTCTTCCATCTTGAACTTGTCGCCCTCGTCACCGCGGTTGTATTCGAAGCTCCAGCCGCCGTGCTCGTAGTCCTCGGCGCCGCCCGGATCCTCGATGACCCCATCGACGGAGATGAATTCGGTGACAACGATCTTCCCGCTCATTTCGTCCTCCTGTTGTTTCGAAGTTGCCTCTAAGACGGCGCACTCCGGCAAAACTAATCGTTCGCCGGGCCCCTGGAGGCCGCCGGACGGTCTTGGTATTAGTTGGGATTCGGCGTCACATCGCGGACGCCAGTCTCGTCAAAGACGTAAAGCAAATTTCCCGAGGGGGTACAGGATGTCCCAGCAAGAGCAGACCAAGGAACTTCCGATCGAAGAGCTGCGATCGCAGCTCGAGGGCGAGGTGATCACCTCAGCCGACGATTCCTACGATCAGGCCCGCCGGGTCTTTTTGAAGGGCATCGACCGCGCGCCGCTCGCCGTGACGCGTCCCTTGAACGCCGCCGACGTCGCCAGGGTCGTGAACGTCGCCCGCGAGGCCGACCTCGAGCTGGCCGTGCGCAGCGGCGGCCACAGCCGCGCCGGCTACGGGACGACCGATGGCGGGATCGTCCTGGATCTCTCGGCGATGAACTCGATCGATAGCGATACCGAGGCGAAGACCGCCTGGGTCGAGACCGGGGCGACCGCCGGCGAGTACACCAACGCGACCGGCGAGCACGGCCTCGTCACCGGGCTCGGCGACGCCGGCTCGGTCGGGATCGGCGGCATCACCCTCGCCGGAGGCATCGGATTCCTAGTCCGGAAGAACGGGCTCACGATCGACGACCTGATCGCGGCCGAGGTGGTCACCGCCGACGGAGAGATCGTCGAGGCGAGTGAGGACTCGGAGCCGGATCTGTTCTGGGGCATCCGCGGCGGTGAGGGCAATTTCGGCGTCGTCACCCGCCTTCAGCTGCGACTGCACGAGATCTCGAAGATCGTCGGCGGGATGATCATTCTGCCCGCGAGCCCCGAGGTGATCACGGGCTTCCTCGACGCCGCCGACGCGGCGCCCGAGGAGCTCTCGACGATCGCCAACGTGATGCTCGCTCCGCCGATGCCGTTCATCCCCGAGGAGGCGCATGGCCAGCCGATCCTCATGGCGCAGATGGCCTACGTCGGACCGGTGGACCAGGCCGACGGCGTGCTCGCGCCGATCCGCTCGCTCGCCGAGCCGTACGTGGACATGCTGCGTCCGATGCGCTACCCGGAGCTCTACGACGGGCCGGAGCAGGAGGCGATGTTCGCCTCCGGCGCCAACTTCTTCACGGAGTCATTGGAGCCGGCAGGCGCCGAGGCGATCCTCGAGCAGCTCCCGAAGTCCACGGCGATGATGAAGGCGGTGCAGATGCGGGTGCTCGGCGGCGGCCTGGCGCGTGTGGCAAACGACAGCACCGCGTTCGCCCATCGCGACAGCGGCCTCTTCATCAATGTCGCGGCGATGTACGCGGACGGGGCGGAGAAGGCGGCGCACGACGCCTGGACCGGCGAGACCGCGGTCGCCCTCGGCCAGAACGGGACCGGAGGCTACGTCGGTTTCCTGGGCGAGGAGACCGAGGAGACGCTGCGGGCCGCGTACCCGGGCGCGACCTGGGACCGCCTCCGCGAGCTCAAGAGCCGCTACGACCCGGGCAACCTCTTCCGCCTGAACCACAACATCCCGCCTGCCTAGGCGCGTGGCCTCAGCCCGGCGGGCCGCTGTGCCAGCCCGAGATCGCGCCTGCCAGCGAAATGGCCAGCGCGGCGCCCGCACCCAGCGAGGCGGCGACGAGGATGCCGCGCAGCCCCGATCCGGGGACATGCCGGGCGCGCGCGCCGCGCCGATAGTCGGGCAACGAGCGGAGCATGTGTGGAAGGTGCCAGAGGAAGTGAATGCCGAAGGCCCCGGCCCAGACGAAGAACGACGCCTTGTGCAGGAAGAGGAGCTGGTCGGACTTGTGTCCGAGGGAGAGGAGCAGGACGCCGGTGACGAAGATGCCGACAGTGGTCAGCATCAGAACGGGCGCGAGCAGGCGCAGCGCTAGTGGAGGCGGTCCCTTTTCCACATATGGCCGGGAGTTGGTGTAGTAGCGGGCGAACCGGTATCCGGTGCTGCCGATCTTGACCAGGACCGGCGGGATCAGCACGAGCCCGATCAGCATGTGGACGCTGAGCAGCGAGTCCATCTTCAGGAGCGTGATCCCCTCGGCCATCAGCAGGAGGGTGAGGACCACGGCCGCCGCGACCGTGAGCGCTTCATTGCCATCGGTGCCGCCGAGGCGGTCGCGCCGCGCCACCGCGGCGCGGCGACGGGTGCCCGCGTAGGTCTCCATCGGATCGATGGTGCCCGGGCACGGTCAGCCGGACTTAAGAGCCGGATGAGACCCCTCTTAGATTAGACCGGATGGCAGGGATCGAGATCGACGATCAGGGGAACGTCGCCGAGTAGGCGGCGCTCAGCTCTTCAGCTTGATCCGCGCCGTTGCGGTTCCGGCGATGCCGGCGCCGTCGGTGGCCGTGGCGGTCGCTTGGGTGACGAGCTTGCGCCGCTTGGCGAGCTTCTTGAACGCCTTCTTGGTGATCTTCACCTTCAGAATGGCCGCGGCGCCGGTGGGGAGCGAGAAGCTGGTCGACCCGGCCGTCTTCTTACCAGAGGTCAGGGCGATGGTGCCCTCGCACGACGTCGGGGTCCCGGCCGGGCAGCCGATCGCGACCTTCGCCCTCCGCTTCTTCACCTTCGAGTTCTGGTTCGAGAGGGAAACCCCGTCGAACGGGTCGAACTCGTCCGCGCCGATGTCGGTGAGGCCGTTGATGGTCCGCGGCTTGCCGAGGAAGTCGTACGGCCCGTTGAGCGGATTGGTGACGCCGAAGTCGATGGTCGGCGAGGTCCGGGCCTCGCGGAAGTCGCCACCGGCGGCATTGACGAACACCGGCGGGGTCGTTTTCTTGCTCGTTGCGGTTACGTCCGCGCCGCTGCCGGTCGTGTCGTCGCTGACGAAGTTCGAGTGATCGGTGTTGACGACCGCGGTGGCCGGGAGGGTCGCGGCTGTCTGGATGTCGGATCCGTTGCCGTGGATGATGAGGTTGACGGCGGTGATCGTGATGTGGCCGCTGCCCGACGTGTGGTAGTTGATCCCGTTGGAGGACGAGCCGCTCGTCGCTTCGGCCGTCACGTTGCGCAGCACCGGGTTGGTGGAGCCCGCGTTGGTGGCGCCGTCGAGGGCAGCGTCGTCGGTGCCGCTGGTCCAGCAAACGGAGTCGATCAGAGTTCCGTAGACGATGCAGGCGTTGTTGTTGGTCGCATGGACGAAGAGCTGGTCGCCCTCCGCGGAGGCGTCGAGGTCCAGAGGCTCCGGGGTCGAGCCCTCGATCTGCACGTAGCTGAGGCGGGCCGAGTTTCCGGAGTCGCTGACCAGGAAGCCGGGGGCAAGGTGAATCCGCGGCGCCGGCTGGCCGTGGACGCCGTGTGCATAGGTATTCGTTTGAACGTTGAGGTTCTGGGAGACCGGGCCGTAGTCACCCGAAGTGATGATGATCTCGTCGCCGTTGTTCTGGCCGGTGAAGGCCGTCTGGATAGTGCACGGGCTGTACTGGTTGCAGGCTGTGCCGGCTCCGTTCGGGGCCGCATAGCGCTGCGTGGCCTGCGCCGCTGAGGCGGCGCAGAAGAAGAGCGCCGCGCAGACGGCAGCCACGCTGGTTCCCCTGAATGCTCCCTGGCGCATCGTCGGCAGTCTAGGCCGGAGGAGGGTCGAATGGCAACGGCTCAAAGCCGAGCAGCCGCTCGACGATCTCCGAGATCTCGCTCTCGTTCTGGCGAATCAGCTCCGCGGCGAAGGCCGGCAGGGTCTCCTTCAGGGTCTGTTCGCTCGCGTCGTCCAGCGGCAGCGACTCCGTGAGCGCCACCTGGAGGCGGAAGTAGCGCGGCCCGTGGCCGAGGTCGGACGGCTGGATGTGCGGGTCGTCGGGGTGATTGAGCAGCGTGTGGGCCCAGTGGTCGGCGCCGTCGGCCGCCCCGCCGAGCGTCGCTCCCAGGATGGGAGGCTCGCCCTTCTGAGGCAGGATCCAGCCGAGCTTCCCCCAGCCCTCCACCTGGTCCTGCGAGTAACCGTCCTCATGCAGCCCGGTTCCGATCGAGACCACCAGCAGGTCGTCCTGGTCGAGGTGGTGGGGGTCGTCGCCGAAGCGCTTCAGGGCCTCGACGATCGCGACGATCACCGGGTTGGCGGCGAAGACGCCGCCATCCACCAGCGCGTGTCCGTCGATCTCGTGCGAGGGGAAGTAGGTCGGGGCGGCGGAGGTGGCCATGCCCGCGTCGGCGAGCGGGCGGTTGCGGTCCGATTCGGGCAGCTCGCGGGCGCGCCAGCGCTTGAAGAAGTAGGGCTGGCGGTCGGTCATGTCGTAGGAGCAGACGATCAGCTCGCGGAGGGCGTTCTGGATCTCGGTCGTGCCGAGGCGGCGCTCGATCGCGTCCTGCAGCGGACCGAGCGTGTACTTGGGGCCGAGCCAGCCCCACAGGGTCTTGATTTTCTGCCACAGGCTGCGGTGGAAGATCCCGGGGCCGTCCTCGACGTAGAAGCTCGCCAGCTCGTCGGCGGTGACCGCGGGGCGGCTCGGATCCTGCGGGTCCGGCGCCGTCAGGCTGAGCGCGACGAGCCCGCCGGTCGAGGTCCCGGCGAACATCTGGAAGTAGTCGGAGATGCGGGCCTGCGGGCCGGCGCGCTTCTGGATCCGGCGCTCGATGTCGGCGATCACCAGCGCCGGGATCAGGCCGCGGATGCCCCCGCCGTCGACGCAGAGGATCCGGAAGCGGTCGGTCGGCTTTGCGTCGGGAGCCACGTGAATATTCTCCAGGGTGTCGATGAATTTCGAAACCAGCGTTTCGATCGAGCGGCCGATTGAGCAGGTGTTCGACTACGTCTCGGACCCGACCACCTTTCCCCGCTGGAACTCAGCAGTCCAGTCGGTACGAGAGACTTCTCCTGGCGCCGACGGCGTCGGGGCGACCTATCTGATGGAGCGACACCTTCCCGACGGCAGGGCAGAGAACGTGCTGGAGGTCGTCGAGGTAAACCGACCAACCCTGTTCGTAATCCGGACCACCTCTGGGCCGACGCCGTTCCGGTACCGGTACGTACTCGCCAACGAAGAGAGTGCCACCGTGCTGCAGCTCGCGGCCGAGGTCGAGCTTGGCGGCCTCGCGGGAGCGCTCGGTCCCCTCGCCTCGCGCGCGGTGAAGCGAGGCGTGGACTCCAACTTCGCGGATCTCAAGCGAATCCTGGAGGGCTGAGCCCTGGCTCAAGCGATGAGTTTCACCGCCGTGCGGCGTCAATAGGGTGGACTCAGGAAAGGAGCGGGATGAAGGTCCGGACCCGGATGTGCACGAGCCTCGACGGCTATATCTCGAACGCCGATGGCCTGCCCGTGCAGCTCTCGGATACCGAGTTCGATCCCGAGGTCTACGGGTTCGTCGACTTCCAGGCGAACAGCGATGCGGTGCTGATGGGTCACACGACGCTGATGCCCGCGCTCGAGGTGGCAGACCAGTGGCCGTGGTCTGATGTGGAGGTATTCGTGCTCAGCTCGGAGCGCCCGGACGGAACGCCGGATGAGGTGGTGATCGAGGGCGACCCCGAGCAACTGCTCGAGCGGATCCGCGAGGCGGGCCATGGCGACGTGCACCTGATCGGTGGTCCCACCACGATCGAGACTTACCGGAAGCTGAGCGCGATCGACGAGTTCGGCCTCGTCGTCCTTCCGATCTTCGCCGGGCAGGGCATGCAGCTCACGCCCGCGATCCAGACCGACGAGCGGCTTGCCCTTCAGTCGGCACGGGAGCTTCCGAGAGGCGCGGTCGAGATCGTCTACGGGAGGCTCTGAGATGGCAGATGTCGAGGGCTTGCGCGAATCGCTCAGGGGCGACCTGCTGGTCGAGGGTGACCACGACTACGACGGCGCCCGCCTCTGCTTCAACCTGCTGATCGACCGCCACCCGGCCGTGATCGCGCGCTGCGTCGATGCCGACGACGTCGCCGCCGCGCTCGCCTTCGCGCAGGAGAACGACCTGGAGATCGCCGTGCGTGGAGGAGGCCACAACCCCGCCGGCCATTGCGCCGTCGACGACGGCCTCGTCATCGACCTGACCAAGATGCGGAAGGTCGAGGTCGATCCCGACGAGCGGATCGCGCGCTCCGGCGGCGGCGCCACCTGGCTCGACTTCGACCAGGCGACCCAGGCCCACGGCTTCGTCACGCCCGGCGGGGTGGTCGGCTCGACCGGCGTCACCGGCCTCACCCTCGGCGGCGGCATCGGCCACCTCACCGCCCAGTACGGGCTCACCTGCGACAACCTGCTCGGCGCCACGCTCGTGACCCCGGCGGAGGGGATCGTCCACACCGAGGACGCCGGCCACGAGGACCTCCTCTGGGGCCTGCGCGGCGGCGGCGGCAACTTCGGCGTCGTGACCGAGCTGCGGATGTGGCTCCATCCGCTCGAGCGGGTCGTCGGCGGCAAGCTCGAGTACGAGGGGGAGGCGGTCGCTGGGGCGCTCCGTGCCTTCCGCGACGCGGTCGCTGCCGCCGGCACCGACCTCAGCATCCAGGCGCAGCTCTCCGTCTCGGACGACCTCACCCCCCAGCTGGTCGTGGTCCCCTGCTACACGGGCGAGGGGGAGGAGGTGGCCGAGCTCGACGGGCTGCGCGCCGCCGACGGACTGGTCAACGACACGGTTCGCCCCCAGGGCTTCATCGACCAGCAGCTCGTCTTCAACCCCGGCTACGGCGTCGATCGCAACTACTGGAAGGGCCACTTCGTGCGCGAGCTCCCCGACGAGCTGATCGACCAGATCATCGAGCGCATGAAGGTCCTCGGCCGCCCACCGGGAGGGATCCTGTTCGAGTCGTTGCACGGCGCCTCGAAGGACGTCGACCCGGAGAGCGCCGCCCTCGGCTATCGCGACGCCGCCTTCAACATCAGCGTGATGGCGGACTGGCTCGATCCGGCCCTCGACGACGAGTCAATCGCCTGGGCGCGCGAGACGGCCGCGGCCCTCGAGCCCTGGGCGACGAGCGGCGGCTACGCCAACTACATGCAGGCGGACGAGCCGATCGAGCGGGTGCGTGCGGCGTTCGGCTCGGACAACTTCGCGCGCCTCCAGGCGCTGAAGTCGCGCTACGACCCCGAAAACGTCCTGCACCGGAACCAGAACATCCCGCCGCGATAAGGATTTGATGAGTGCCCCGCCATACGGTCGGGGTATGAAGATCTCTCGGCGAACGGCTCGCGTGCTTGGCCTGGCGGCGGCGACCTCCGCCGCCCTTGCGGTGGGCGCGTCGAGCACCATCGCCAAGGACGCCAAGTGGACCGGCCCGGTCAACCAACCGCCACTGTCCCTGGGGCAGGCCTCGGTTGAGCTCAAGGTCCACCTCGGCCACAAGTTCCACCACTCCAAGAAGCTCGTTCCCAAGAACCTCCTGGCGAAAGCGATCAACGTCTACTTCCGGTGCGCCGACGGCGAGGCCTACTACCCGACCGACGGGGGCGGTGGCGATGCGGTGACCACCACCCACACGAGCATCGAGGAGACGATCTTCGTCAAGAAGAACAAGACCTTCAACGTCACCGACAGCACCTCGGGCGACATCGACTCAGGGAGTTTCAATCTCCAGGGCAAGTTCACCGGTCGCACGGCCAGCGGCACTCTGCGCATGGAGAACCACTACAACGACGGATCCAACCACGGTGACTACCGCACCTGTGACACCGGCGTGCTGAACTGGACGGCCTCGGCCCCCTAGCTCACCGGTCGTTATTCGAAGGCGCTCTGAACCGAAGCGCCGATCCCGATCATCCCCGGGCCCGCGTGGGCCCCGAGCACCGGGCCGACCTCGGAGACATACAGCGGGTCGCGGCCGAAGATCGGCCGGCAGCTGTCCACCAGATGCTCGGCCGACTCCGGGTCGCGGATGTGCTGCACGACCCAGGCGTCGGCACCCTCGCTCTGGCGCTGGCGCGCGTAGTCGACGAGGCGGGCCACGGCCCGCGATCGGGTCCGGACCTGGCAGACCGGTTCGACCTCTTCGCCGAAGGTGAGGATCGGCTTGATCTTCAGAGTGGTTCCAATCGCCGCCCGTGCCGCCCCGATCCGCCCGCCGCGACGCAGGTACTCGAGCGTGTCCAGCGAGAACCAGATTCCGCCGGCGTCCCGGGCGCGCTCGGCCTGAGCGACGACCTCCTCGGCGCTCGCCCCGCCGCTCGCTGCGATCATCGCCGAGAGGAGGACCATCCCGGTTCCGCCCGCCGCGCTGCGGCTGTCAACGGTGTGGATCCGCTCGCCGCCCTTGCCCTCGGAGCGCAGCTGCTCGATCGCCTGGCCCGCGGTCTCGAGGGTGCCGGAGATCCCGGCGGAGATGTGCACCGAGACGATCTCCCGACCGTCGGCGAGCAGCGGCTCATAGACCGTGGTGAAGTCGCCGACCGAAGGCTGTGAGGTGGTGACGGCTTCGCCGCTCGCGCGCAACCGCTCGTAGAAGTCGTCGTAGTCGGTGATCTCCGACTCACGCTCCTGCGTGCCGTTCATCCCCACGTAGAGGCTGACCAGCTCCACGCCATGGCGCTCGGTCAGCTCAGGGGGGAGATAGGAGGTTGTGTCGGCGACAATCGCCGGTCCGGTTGCCACCGCGGGCGTTTGTAGCAGGTGTCCCTAAGGCTTCAGCGCCACGCCGGGCTCAGAGCCCGAGCCCGCGTACGCCGGACTCGTTCCAGCCCAGGTGGTGGGCCAGCTCGTGCTTCACGGTGCGCTCCACCTGCGCCCGGAGCAAATCCGGGTTTTGCCCGAAGTCGCGCTCCAGCGTGTCCTGGTAGATCACGATCCGGTCGGGATAGATGTCGCGGGCGACCGTGCCGCCCATGTACATCCCGTAGGCCCGGTGCTCGTGCCCGAGGTTGGAGATCACCACCGGCGTGTCTTCGAGCAGCGCCTGGAACTCCGGGGGCAGGTTGTCGATCGCCTCGATCACGAGCAGGTCGAACTCGGTCGGCGGATAGTCGGGTGCAGGAAGGGCGGCGAGCGCCTCGCTGCGGTCAACGAGCTTCCGGAACTCGGGCTCGGGCATCTCCTCGCCGATCATCGCCGTGGTGATCCAGGCCATGATCAGGATGAGGGCGAGAGCGCCGACCGCGATGGTCACGAGGCCGCTGAGGTGCGCGAAAGACGGCGGGTTGAAGAGCAGCAGGAGGAGCCCGGCGACGAATGCGGCGACCGCCGCGGCGCGCAACGGAGGAAGGAGGATCTCCCGCATAGACAAAGGGTAGGGAGTGATTGACCTGCCCAGTCCGCAGCGCTAGCTTTGGCCCATGGGCGCAGAGCAGATGACCGGACTGGTCATCGAGGCCGACGACCCGCTCGACAACCGCATCAAACTCGGGCGGAGCGGGAAGGGTCAGGTCCGCATCCTGGTGGACTCGAACCCGAGCCCGATCTACGTCGCGCGGGACTTCAAGCTGGACAAGGATCATTGGCCCGTGGTGGGCATGGAGCTGCCGGTCACGATCGATCCCGCCGAGCCGGGGAAGTTCGAGATCCGCTGGGATGAGGTGCCGAGCATGGAGCAGCGAGCCGCCGCCAACGATCCGACCCTCGCGGATCCGGTCGGCGCCAGGAAGGGGGCCCAGCAGGCGCTGCTCGAATCGGGGGCGGCGGGACCGGCCGGCCCGTATGCGCCGTCGGGTGAGCTCCGCGAGACGATCGTCAATGCGCAGGCCGAGGCGGGCAAGCAGGGCGACGGCCGCCCCGACCACTGGCAGGAGTCACTCGATCAGGCATCGCAGGCGTCCGCGCCGCCCGGCAAGACGCGCGCGGTGGTCCTGTTCGCGGCGAGCGAGGCGACCCTCCGCACCGAGGGCGGCCAGGCGGACGGGACCGGCGGCCAGCAATACCCGGACCGTCACGGCAAACACGACGCTGTGCTCGCGGTGTACGTCCCCGGCAGCGAGCCCTACGCCGTCTACAAGCCGAAGTTCAAGCACAAGGGGGGCAAGGGCCTCGCGCTAGGCGCCGGACTCCCGGCCCTGGTCTCCTCGAGCGATTCCTCCGACGTCGAGATTCTCTGGGACGAGCTGCCCTCGGCGCGGGAGCAGACGAAGCAGACGGTCGCCGAGGCCATGCAGGCCACCCAGGACCGCATGGCCGCGATGAACACCCAGATGGCCCCGCCGCCCGCAACCGCGGACCCGCCGCCGCCTCCGCTCGACCGCCCTGGAGTGACGCCGGAGATGAAGGCGATGATGCTCCAGAACGCGAAGCTGGCCGTCTCGGCGGCCCCGCCGGGGATGCGCCAGATGATCATCGAGCAGTACCGGAGCGCCGGGATCCAGATCGACGAGGAAGGCAACCCGCTGGAGTAGTCGGCTGGGTACGCTGGGTCCTTGGCCTCCGACTCGGCCACAGAGACAACCGCCCCCAAGGACGCTCCGCCGGCGAAGCCTCCGCCTCCGGAGAACCATCCCGCCGGCTGGCGCGTCGACCCGGCGCCCGACGGCCGCGGCGCTCCCCCGCCACAGAAGCCGCCGATGATCCCGCGGAGCAGGATGTGGATCGCGTTCCTGCTCGGCCTGCTCGCGGTGAACCTCCTGATCTCGTTCCTGACCAGCGGTGCCGCCGATCGCCCGCGCGTTCCCTATCAGCCGTTCTTCCTCAACCAGGTCCAGGCGCAGAACGTCAGCGAGATCAGCTCGAAGGGCGACTCGATCGAGGGGACGCTCAAGAACCAGACGAACTACGACCCTCCGGGCAGCGACAAGCCATTCGAGGTGACGAAGTTCAAGACCGAGGTCCCGTCATTCGTCGATCACGGCCAGCTCACCAACGTCCTCACCCAGGCGGGCGTGACCATCAACGCCGAGCCCGCGGACTCCGGACGCTCGGTCTTCTGGACTCTGGTCCTCGGCTTCCTCCCCTGGCTGCTGATCATCGGCTTCTTCATCTGGATCGCGCGGCGCCAGGCGGGCGGGGGAGGGGGCGGCATCCTCGGCGGCTTCGGCCGCACCAACGCCCGACGCGTCAATCCCGATGAGGAGCAGCGCGTCAACTTCGGGGACGTGGCCGGCATCGACGAGGCCGAGGACGAGCTCGTCGAGATCGTCGACTTTCTGAAGAACCCGGGGCGCTACACGAAGCTGGGGGCTCGGGTCCCGCACGGCGTCCTGCTCTACGGGCCGCCGGGGACCGGTAAGACCCTGCTCGCCCGCGCTGTCGCCGGCGAGGCGCACGCCGCCTTCTTCCACCTGTCCGCGAGCGAGTTCGTCGAGGCGATCGTGGGAGTGGGAGCCTCGCGCGTCCGCGACCTCTTCAAGCAGGCGAAGGAGGCGGCGCCGGCGATCATCTTCATCGACGAGCTCGACGCGATCGGCCGCTCGCGCTCGGGCAACTACGCCGGCATCAGCGGCGGCAACGACGAGCGCGAGCAGACGCTCAACCAGATCCTCACCGAGATGGACGGCTTCGAGCCCGGCACCAACGTGATCGTCCTTGGCGCGACGAACCGCCCCGAGATCCTCGACCCCGCTCTGCTGCGCCCGGGCCGCTTCGATCGCCGCATCGCGGTCAGCGCCCCCGACCAGCCGGGCCGCGTCGAGATCCTCAAGATCCACACCAAGGACGTGCCGCTGGCCGACAGCGTCGACCTGGACCGGATCGCCGCCTCCATCCCGGGCTCGACCGGCGCCGACATCGCCCTGCTCGTCAACGAGGCCGCCCTCACCGCCGCTCGCAACGACCACACCAAGGTCGAGCAGAGCGACTTCACGGAGTCGATCGAGAAGATCCTGCTCGGCGCCGAGCGCCAGATCGTGATGACCGACGAGGACCGCAAGCGCACCGCCTACCACGAGTCCGGCCACGCCTTGGTCGGAATGCTCACCCCGGGCGCGGACCCGGTGCGGAAGATCTCGATCATCCCGCGCGGCCAGGCCCTCGGCGTCACGCTCAGCACCCCGGAGAGCGACCGCTACAACTACCGTCGCGAGGAGCTCCTGGCCCAGATCAAGGTCGCCCTGGGCGGCCGCGCCGCGGAGAAGGTCATCTTCGACGACCTGAGCACTGGGGCCGAATCCGACATCCAGAACCTCACCCAGGTAGCCCGCGGCATGGTCGGCCGCTGGGGCATGAGCGACGCAATCGGCCCAATCGCGGTCACCAACGGCCGCGCCGGCGGACCGCTCCTGCCCGGTGCGGAGCCAGCCTCGGAGCCGACCCAGGAGCTGGTGGACCAGGAGGTCCGGCGGATCGTGGACGAGTCGGAGCGCGACGTGGTCGAGTTGCTCACCCGGGAGCGGGACCGACTCGAGTCGCTCGCCAACGCGTTGCTAGAGCGGGAGACGCTCGACCAGCCGGAGGCCTATGAGGTTGCCGGCGTGCCGCTGCCGGATGGCGGTGCCGCCGAGCAGGCGAAGGCCCCACTGGCGACCTAGCTCTGGGTCACGCCGGTGCCCCGATCGCCTCGAGCACGTCGGAACATGCCTGCTCGCAGCGCCTGCACGCCTCCCCACAGAGCCGGCAGTGCTCGTGGTGCTCCGCGTGGCGCTCGCACTCGCTCGCGCAGATCGAACAGAGCTCCCAGCACGACGCCACCTGGGCACGAGCGGTCTCGGCGACGTACTCCGTCTGGCGGGTGAGGAGGCGGGCGGTTGCGTCGCAGACGTCGGCGCAGTCCAGACAGAGCCGCATACACCTGCGCATCTCGGCGACGTCATCCTCCGCCAGGTCCGCATCGGCGCATGCCGTGCAGCTCTGCAGGCAGGCGAGGCACTCGTCGATGCATCGGGCCAGCAGATCGCGATCGACCTGGGCGGGAGCCGGATGTGCCTCCAGCATCTCCTTCGACAGGGCAGTCGTGCCCATGGTTCTCCTTTCGGCGGTGGGAATCCAGCCTAAGGCTTGAGCTTCCGCCCGCTCGTGAAGAGGTACTGACTCCACGCCAGCAGCGCCAGGCACATGCCGGCGACCACCGCGAAGGCGATCCACGGGCTCACGTCGGAGACGCCCAGGAAGCCGTAGCGGATCGTCTCCACGACGTAGAAGAGCGGGTTCACGTGGGACAGCTGCTCCCAGGGTGAGCCGAGGCGGCTGACGGAGTAGAAGACGCCGCCGAGGAAGGTGAGGGGGAGGATGACGATGTTGTTGATGAAGCTCGTGTGGTCGAAGGTCTCGGCGTAGATGCCGACGATCGTGCCGAGGGCCCCAAAGCCGACGACCAATAGCAATACGCCGAGGATGAGCAGCGCGGGGTGGATAACCGGTGCGCCGGTGATCGGAATCGCGCAGGCGGCGAGGCCGATGCCGATGATCAGGGCGCGGAAGGCGCCGCCGACCAGGTAGCCGAGGTTGACCTGCCAGTTGTGCATCGGGGCGGCGAGGACGTCGTCGATGTAGCGGTCGGAGCGTCCCTGGAAGATCGTGCTCGCGTTGTTCGAGTAGGCGGCCTGGGCCATCGCCATCGCGACGAGGCCGGGGACGATGAACTGGTCGTAGTCGAAGCCATCGACCTGCTTGATCCGGCCACCCAGACTGAGCCCGAAGACGACGATGAAGAGGAGCGAGGAGACGACGGGCGCGAGCGTCGTCTGGGTCCAGAGGCGAAGGACGCGGTGGCATTCCCGGCGTGAGAGCCAGAGGAAGCCCTGCCAGGGGCGCGGCCCTTCGGCGACTGGCGTGCCGGCGACGGTGGACTCCATTCGTCCCTTTATAGAGGGGCGCGTGCGCCGGGCTCGGGACCACCCACCTGCCGGACCACCATCGCGTAGGCCGTGCCGGTGACCCCGGTGAAGACCGCCGCGAAGGCGAGCGCCGCCGTCAGTCCCGGCCCCTTCACCAGCAGCGCGCCGGCGATCGCGCCGCCCAGCATCGCCAGGACGGCCGCGGCGCGGGGCACCAGGTGCGCGGGCGAGGCCCCGGTGAGCGAGGTGCCCGCCTCGAAGCTCGCCGCGGCGACCGTGAGCACGTTCGTCGGGAGCTCCGCGACGCCGGTTCGCCTCACGCCGGTGTTCCTCGCGCCCATCGCCATGCTGAGCGCCCCGATCAGGACCCAGGCGGAGAGCTCATCCTCGTGCACGTCGATCGCGGCGGCGATCACCGCGGCGCCCCCGACCAGCACGACCTCGAGGGCCATGCAGGCGATCAGCCCCCTTCCGGCTCGATCCGGAAAGCGCGACGCGAGAAAGCCGCCCGCCAGACCGCCCGGGATGAACGCGGCGATCGCAACCAGGGGCGCGACCACCGAGGATCCGCTCGCTCCGGCGATCCCGAATCCGAGGAAGAGGACGTTGCCGGTCATCATGGCCGCGAACACCTGGCCGAGACCGAGGAAGCTCAGGGCGTCGACGACGCCGGTCACGAAGGTGAGCGCCAGCAGAGTCAGCGCCAGCGGCTGGGTGACGCGTGGATGCCGCGAGTCGATCCCGGCCGCTTCCGACACGGCCAGAGCGTACGAATGGGGTCAGATGCCGAGCGCGGCGCGGGCGTCCTCGAGCGTGTCGTACTGGAGGATCCGCGCGATCAGCCCGTCCCGCACCTCGCAGGCGTAGACCAGATCGAGCTCGACCGGCACTCCGCTGCCCGAGCCCGTGCCCCGGTTGCTGACCGGCACGAGGACGAAGTCGCCCGCGTCGATGAAGTCGAGCCACTCGGTCCGGTAGTCGGTGAAGGGCTCCATCCAGGCCTGGAGGTAGCGGACCACGCCATTGACGCCGTTGTAGACCGGGTCGACGCCGGCTCCGATCCCGGACTCCAGTGTCCGCACCTCGATCTCCGGGGAGCACGAGCCGGCGAGCAGCTGGCGGATCGGTTCCGCGCCCCAGTCGATCTCGGCGACATTGATCCCCTGGAACGGACCCAGCAGAGCCCGGACGACCTCCACATTCCCCTCGGACATAGGATCGGATTGTGACCCGAGAGGAACTTGATCACTGGCTGGACGCCTACGTCGAGGCCTGGAAGAGCTACGACCGCGCCCAGATCGAGGCGCTGTTCGCCAAAGAGATCTCCTACCGCTACCACCCGGGCGACGATCCGATCGAGGGCCGCGAGGCCGTGGTGGAGTCCTGGCTGGGCGAGGGCGATCACCCCGACGCCTCGAACCGCGACGAGCCGGGAACCTTCGACGCCAGCTACACCGCCTTCGCCATCGACGGCGATTCCGCTGTGGCCACCGGCACGAGCACCTACCGCGACCGGCCGGGCGGCCCGGTCGAGCGCGTCTACGACAACTGCTTCGTGATGCGTTTTGACCCCGACGGCCGCTGCCGCGAGTTCACGGAGTGGTTCGTGCAGCGGAAGAATGCTTAGCGCCCCGCTCCGCCTGCGCCCTTCTTTCCCTTGATCTTCAGCGTTGCGGTCTGCACATTCGCTAGTCCCCCCTGGGGCAGGAAGGCAATCCGGGCTCTGACCGCCACTCTCCCCGTGCGTCGCAGCCGCTTCTTGGCGAGCTTTGAGAGGCGGAGCGCGATCGTGATCGTCGGGGGATCGCCGGAAGCGTCAGATGACTTCAGGAGGAGCCTCCGCTTTTTCTTCCTGCCGGCCGCATCCGTCAGCGAGACCTCGCCGGCGGCCTGAACGCTTACCAGGAGCTTTCGACCCTTGACGGCGAACCTGAAGGTGTTCGTGGCGGCGAAGATCTCCGCGCTCGAAAAACGAGTGGACCCGTCATAGCCCCCGGCGACCAGTACCCGCCCGTCGGGGAGTGGCGCGGCGACGGCGCCGGTGCGTGCGGTGCTCATGGCGCCGATCCCGGCCGAGCTGAACGAGTTGGTGGCGGGGTCAAAGACCTCGGCGCTCGCTTGGTAGCCACCGGCGCCCTCGATGTAGACCCCGCCGCTGATCAGAACCCGACCGCCGGGGAGTGGCGCCGCGGCGGGGGCTTGGCGGGGCGTTCCCATGGCTCCTAGACCCGCCGAGCTGAAGGAGTCGTTGGCGGGATCGAAGACCAATGCGCTCGACAGAGGGGCGCCGTTGGTGCCCCCGGCGAGCAGCACCCGACCGTCTGGGAGCGGCGCCGCGGCGGCGCGGGCGCGATCGGTTGGCATGTCACCCACCGGCGTGAACGCATTGGTTGCTGGGTTGAAGACCTCTGCACTCGAGAGACGCGTGGTTCCGTTGTTCCCCCCGGCGACCAGGACCCGCCCGTCAGGGAGGGGCGCCGCTGCGGCGCGAACACGCGCTATGCCCATATCGCCAACCGGCTTGAAAGCGTTGGTGGCGGGGTCGAAGACCTCGGCACTCGCGAGGAAGTGATCAACCCCGTCGTTGTAGTCGCCCCCAGCCACCAGCACCCGCCCGTCGGGGAGTGGTGCCGCGATGGCGCCGTGGCGAGCAACGCTCATCGGGCCGATTCCAGACGAGGTGAAGGTGCCGGTGGGAGGGTCGAAGACCTCGGCGCTCGCGAGGTAGTGATCCCCGCCGCCGTCGTCGTAGAAGCCCCCGGCGACCAACACCCGCCCGTCTTTCAGTGGCGCTGCCGCAGCGGCATAGCGGGCGATGCCCATGGAGCCGGTCGGGCCGAAGGATCCCGCTCCCGCGCCGAGCGCAGGATGCGCGGCGAGCAATCCGACGGCGATCGCCAGCCCGGCGGCAAGGCGGAGCTTCCAAAACATTGATGCCAATCCAGCTGACTCCTTCGATCGCTGAACGAGGGCCCGCTCAGGCGGGCGACTCCTCGACCTCTTCGACCTCGCGGCGCCCGGCGGCCACGGTCTTCATGTAGACGTCCTCGAGAGTGGCGGCGTCGAAGCGCTGCTTGAGGCCCGTGGCCGTGTCGCGGGCCATGATCCGGCCCTTGCCGATCAGCGCGATCTCCTCGCAGAGTGCCTCGGCCTCTTCGAGATAGTGCGTGGTGAGGAGGATCGTGGTGCCGCGCTCGTGCAGGCGGCGGATGTAGCGCCAGAGCTCGTGGCGGAGCTCGAGGTCGACGCCGGCGGTCGGCTCGTCGAGGATCACCAGGCGCGGCTCATGGAGCAGAGCTCGGGCGAGGAGCAGGCGGCGGCGCATCCCGCCGGAGAGCTTGGGCGCGCGGGTGTCGCGCTTGGCGCGCAGGTCGAAGACGTCGATCATCTCCTCGGCGCGCGCGGCGGCGGCATCGCCGCTCATTCCGTAGTAGCCGCCGTGGTAGAGGAGCGTCTCGTGGACAGTCAGGAAGCGGTCGAGATTGGGCTCCTGCTCGGCGATTCCGATCAGCCGTCGCGCCTCCATCGAGCCGCCGGGCTCGCCGAAGACCGAGATCTCGCCCCCGGTCAGCCGGATCAGGTTGCAGACGGCCGAGATCAGCGTGGTCTTGCCGGCGCCGTTCGGGCCGAGCAGGCCGAAGAAGCTGCCCGAAGGGACCTCGAGGTCGAGAGAGTCGAGGGCGAGGGTGCCGTCGTCGTAGCGCTTGGTGATCTGGCGCAGCTGGAGGGCCGGGGTCATCCGTCCATGATGGCGAAGCGAGCGCTTCGGTTTGTAAGCTTGGCCGCAGATGTCAGGCTTCAGGGGGATACGCGCATGGATGCTGATCGCCGGAGCTGTCCTTGCGCTGGCACTCGTGGCGCCCTCGCTCGCAGCGGCGGACACGATCACCGTCGATACCAGCAGCGATACGTCGGTCGTTGGCCACTGTGCTCTGCGTGATGCGATCACAGCCGCGAACACCGACAGTACGGTGCAGGGCTGTCTGCACCCAAGCGGCACGGGCACCGGCACTGTTCCCGACACGATCAACTTCAGCCTGACGTTGCCGGCGACGATCAACCTCGCGACCGCCCTGCCGATCGTCAGGCACAGCCTGACCATCGCCGGCCCGGGCGCAGCTCAGCTCGACGTTCAAAGGACGAGCGGACCCACGAACTTCAGGATCCTGACCTTCACTCCCGACGCCGGCCCGGATACGGACCTCGTCTCGGGGGTGACGCTCTCCAATGGCAATCTCATCGACGGGGTTGGGGCCGGGATCGGCATGAGCTTTGCGGACCTGACCTTGGATCACGTGGTGGTTACCGGCAACAACGCCTCGAGCTCCGGCGCCGGCTCAGTCCAGGGGGGTGGGATCTTCAACAACGTCGATGGAACCATCCACCTGGTTAGTTCCACGGTCAGCAACAACGTCGCCAGCGGCGCGGCGGGCTTCCTCACCGATGGCGGGGGCATTCACAGCGACGGCACGATGACAGCGGTGGACAGCACGATCTCCGGCAACAACGCGACGTCGACGGCACCGGGCGGCGGCCAGGCGTTCGCGTTCGGCGGCGGCATCTTTACTTCGGGCGCGACAACCATCAGCCGCACCACAATTTCCGGAAATTCCACTGTGGCCACCAGCGGCAGCAACATCGCGAACGCTGCCGGCGGCGGACTCCTGTCCTCGGGCGCGTCCCTGAATCTCCGGCTGAGCACGGTGGGAGGCAATCTTGTTTCGTCGATGACGACGAGTACTCCCGCGACTGGTGGCGGCCTTGCCCTGAACGGCGATGGTGCGGTCCTGACCGGGGACACGATCGCCTTCAACACGGGCTCTCTCTCGGGCAACCTCTCCTCGGAGGCCGACCCGCCCGACTCGCCGACCGTTCGCGACACGATCATCTCCAACCCGATCGGCCCCAACTGTTCCTTCGACGCCGGCGGGAGCCTGACCTCCGGCGGCTACAACGTGGAGGACGATGCCACCGGCTCGTGCCACCTCGCGGCGTCACACGATCTCGCCCTGGGGACCGATCCGCTGCTCACCCCATCCCTCGCCCTCAACGGCGGCCCCACGGAGAACTACGCGCTTCAGACCGGTAGCCCGGCCATTGAGGCCGGCAGTGCCTTCGGCGAGACCACCGACCAGCGCGGTCTGCTGCGGCCCAGCGACGACCTCGCGGTCTCAACGGCGGCCGGCAGCGACGGAGCGGACATAGGCGCGTTCGAGGTGCAGGGCCAGCCGTTCGCGGCTCCGCCGCCGCCACCCAGCCCGACGCCGAACCCAACGGCTCCGGTTCGGAAGAAGTGCGAAGAAGAAGAAGAAGAAGCACGGCCACAGGGCGAGCGCGGCCAAGAAGAAGTGCAAGAAGAAGCGGAAGTAGCGGCGAGGAGACATGGTCGAGCGAATGGACGACGTACCCGCCGGCGTCATCGGGCTGCGGGCCTCGGGGAAGCTGACGAAGGACGACTACGTGAACGTGTTGGAGCCCGCGTTGAAGGAGGCAACCGACTCGGGAGAGGCTCGCGTCCTCTTCGTTCTCCCGGACTTCGACGGGTTGGAGCCCGGAGCCTGGATCGAGGACGTCAAGACCGGCGTCCGGGCCGAGATCTCGAACCGCTCGGCCTGGAACAAGCTCGCCTTCGTCAGCGGCGTCGAGTGGGTGTCCAAGTCGACGCGCATATTCACCTGGGCGATGCCCGGCGAGCTCAGGGTCTTCGAGATGGACGAGCTCGAAGATGCGAAGTCCTGGGTCGCCACCTGATCTGCGAGTAGGGTGGCCGCATGAGACGGGTGGCAGGGACGCTGCTGATCGCGCTCGTGGCGCTGGTGCTGCCGGCGAGCGCGAGCTCGGCGACCATCCCGTTTCTCCCGACGGGTTCGATGCACACGCCGCGGTACGGGCTCTTTGCGGCGCCTCTGCCCGGTGGACGCGTGCTGGTCGGCGGTGGCTTCGACGGTTCCTCGAATGTGAAGAGCGCCGAGATCTATGACCCGGTCAGCGGGACATTCAGCCGCACGGCCGACATGGGTGTTGTGCGCTCCTTCGCGGCCGCGGCGCCTCTGCCGGACGGACGGGTGCTCGTCGCCGGTGGGCAGAACCAATCGAGCGCTGAGGTCTTCAACCCGGCGACGAACACGTTCAGTCCGGTGGGGTCGTTGAGCGGGATTCGCGACGACGCGATGGCCGCCGCCCTTCCCGACGGCCGGGTTCTCGTCGCGGGCGGCGGGAACAACGTCACGGACCTCGACACGGCCGAGATCTTCGACCCGACGACGAACACCTTCAGCTCCGCCGGGATCGGTCACATGACCTCGCGACGCGCGGGCGCTGCGGTCGCCCCCCTCGGCGATGGTCGCATCCTTTTCGCCGGCGGATACAACGGCTCGAACGATGTGCTGAGCTCCGAGACCTTCGATCCGAAGACGAATACCTTCACCGCACAGGGGAACATGGCGCGGACTCGCAGCGAGTTCGCCGGCGCTTCACTTCCCGACGGACGGGCGGCGGTGTTCGCCGGCCAGAATCCGGGAGGCGATCTGAACACCGCGCTCATCTTCAACCCGGTGAGCAACACCTTCAGCGGCGACGGCCTCGGCACCATGGCGACCGAGCGCAAGGTGCTCGCCGCGGCGCCGGTAACCACCACGGGACAGGTCCTGGTCGTGGGCGGCTACTTCAACGGCAATCCGGTCACGCGGGCGGAGCTCTTCGGGGCCTCCGCCGGCTTCACCAGCAAGGTCAAGGGGAAGAAGCTCGTCGTCACCGTCGCATCGCCCGGGACTATCTCGGTTGCCGGGGCCACCGCGGGGGCCTCGGCCGCGAAGAAGGGAAAGAGCCTGCTAAAGCCCTCCAGCCGCGCGGGCGGCCCAGGCCCGATCAAGCTGAAGCTCAAGCTGCGCAAGCCGGCCGGCGCCAAGCTCGCCCGCAAGGGCAAGCTCAAGCTCCGTGCGTCCATCAGCTTCAAGCCCGACGCCGGCTTCACTCGCACCCAGACGGTGAAGCTGAAGCTCAAGAAGCACTAGCCAGCGGAGCGGGTTTAGCGCGCCGGGATCCGGGTATGGCTGGCCCAGGAACTGGAGGAGAGTTTGGGGCGATCAACGACTGCATCCAGTTGGATTGCGGACACGACGAGGGCATTGGCCTTCGACAGCGAGGACTTCCCGGCGTGGTGCCAGCAGGAGGATGTGGTGGGGCTGGTGGAGCTCGAGCTCAACCGCGCCCCCGACCGCTGCGACACCAGGATCGCCCGGGCGTGCGGCACCAACGTCATGGTGGTCCGCCAGGTGCGCGAGCGGCTCGGCGCGTACCCCACGCGGCCCGCCTGACACCCCTTCCGCTCCCCACCTCGCACCGAATAAGAAGAAGTGCAAGAAACGTAGCCTGCGCCCGACGCACCGCCGCCAATCCAAAGGCCGAGAGGCACGTATGTAGGTTCATGAAGATTCACGCCCTCACGACTGGCACCGTGCGCGTCAAGCAAAGTTTTCTGTTCCCCAGCCTCGGTGCGCGACGCCAGCTGGATCTGTTCCTGCCGGGCCCCTTCTCCGACTCGCTGCCGATCCACTGCTGGGCGATAGAGCACGAGGGCGTGCTGCGACTGGTCGACACGGGGGAGACCGTGGCGGCGCGGAACGTTCCATTCGCGCGCATGGAGGTGACGCGCGAGGACGAGCTCCCGGGCGTCATGGCCGCGGCGGGTCTGAGCCCGGACGATGTCTCCGAGGTCCTGATCACTCACGGCCACGGCGACCACATCGATGGGCTGGTTCACCTGCGCGGTCGGATTCTGATCAGCGAGACCGAGTTGCGGTTCCTCCGGTCGCCGATGCCGCGAGTCATGCGCCGCGTCCTGCGTCAACCGCTGCCGCCCGGGTTCGCTCCCGAACCCATTGCGCTCGACGGCGGGCCGTTCGGGGCGTTTCCGCGAAGCCGCAACCTCAGCGAAGACGGGCGGATCGTCGCCGTCGAGACCCCCGGGCATACGCCCGGTCACGCGTCGGTGATCTGTGTGGATGACTCGGGCCGGCACGTGATGCTTGCCGGCGACGTGACGGACTCGCTCGAACAACTCCACGCCAAGCGTGCTGACGCCGTCGGACCGGACCCCGAGGCTCACGTCGCGACGCTGGAGGCCATCCTGGCTCACTGCGCTGATCACCCGACGGTCTACCTGCCGTCTCACGATCCGGACTCAGCAGCCCGACTTGCAGCAGGGACAGAGGTGGTCACCTTCGACTCAGCCAGCTAGTCGATCTTGCCGGTGAGATAGCGCTGGGCTGAGGGGCCGATCCAGGCGATCACGTCCGCCGGCTTCGCGGAGGCGAGCGGTTCGAATCGCTGGACGTAGCGGATCATCCCCAGTCCGATCATCTGGGTCGCGAGCAGGTTTGCGCGCAGGTCGGGGCGGTCCGAGCCGAGCGCCTCGAAGAGGGGGCCGTAGAGGCGCTCGCGCAGGAAGTCACGGAGCATCTCCGATGTCTCCGGTTCGACCATGGCTGCGCGGATCATGGTGAGGATCGGGTTGCGCCCGCCCTCGCTGTCCCAGGTCTTGACCAGGAGCCCGACGAGGTTGTGGCCCACCCGTCCGCGGCCGTCCTTGAGCAGCTTGGGGATCTCGACCTCCGGGTCGTGCGGCCAGTCGACCGCCTCGGCGAAGAGGCGGGCCTTGTTGCCGAAGAAGTGGACGATCAGCGACGCATCCACGCCGGCCTCCTTTGCGATCCCCCGCATCGTGGCCCCCTCGTAGCCGCGCTCGAGGAAGAGCTTCCCGGCGGCCTTGAGGATCTGCTCCTTCGTTGAGCTCTCGCCGGGCCGGCGGCCGGTCCGGGGGGTCTTGGTCCTGGAGGTGGCGGGTGTCACAGAAAAAGTCCTCAAAATTCCTTGACAGATGAATTCAACGCTGTAAAGTCATCATCGTTAAGTCAACAGTGTTGAGAACTATAGCCGACCGGGGGGTCGCAAAGGATGAGAAGGCAAGCAGCGGACATCAATCGCAATCTGGTTCTCGCGGCGATGTGCCTGGCCCTGGGAACCGTGGTCAGCGCGGTCTCTTCCCTGAACGTCGCGCTTCCTGACCTGGCTCGAGATCTTCACGCCACCCAGACGCAGCTGCAGTGGGTGGTGGATGCCTACGCCGTCGTCTTCGCCGGGCTTCTGCTCCTGGCCGGCGCGCTTGGGGACGCGTTCGGTCGGCGGCACCTCCTACTGGGCGGGCTGGTCGTGTTCTCGGGCGCGGCCGGTG
Source organism: uncultured Solirubrobacterales bacterium (assembly GCA_963743575.1). Taxonomy (GTDB): domain Bacteria; phylum Actinomycetota; class Thermoleophilia; order Solirubrobacterales; family 70-9; genus DASUPK01. The sequence goes on from CAVUQC010000004.1 coordinate 314,159, forward strand.
CCGCCCTGTTCATCGACAGCCCCAGCGCGCTGATCGCTGTCCGGGCCGTGATGGGCCTGGGAGCGGCGGCGATCATGCCGGCGACCCTCTCGATCATCACCAACGTCTTCCCCGAGGACGAGCGCGACCGCGCTGTCTCGATCTGGGCGGGCGTCGCAGGGGGAAGCGCTCTGCTCGGCCTACTGGTCTCAGGCGCCCTGCTGGAGGCCTTCTCCTGGGACTCGGTCTTCGGCTTCAGCGCCGTGCTCGGCGCCGTCGCGTTCGTGGCGTCGCTGCGGCTGGCGCCCAACTCCACCCAGGAGGGCACGCGGCTCGACGTCACCGGCGGCGTGATCTCCGCAGCCGGCCTGGCCACGCTGGTCTACGCGATCATCGAAGGCCCCGAGCGGGGCTGGACCGACTCCCTCACGCTCGGCGCGTTCGTCATCGCATTGGTGCTGCTGTCCGCCTTCGTCGTCTGGGAGCTTCGCCGGGAGCAGCCTCTGCTCGATCCCCGGCTCTTCCGGCTGCGTGGCTTCGGCGCCGGCACGATCTCGATCACCGTCCAGTTCTTCGCCTTCTTCGGCTTCATCTTCGTGTCGCTCCAGTACTTCCAGTTCGTGCTGGGGTACTCGCCGCTGGCCGCCGGATTTGCGCTTGCGCCCGTCGCGGTGTTGATGATGGGCCTCTCCCCGCGGGTGCCGAAGCTGCTCGAGCGTTTCGGCCCGGGTCGGGTGGCTCCCGTGGGCCTGCTCCTGATGGCGATCGGGTTCTTCGTCCTCTCGACCGCAGGGCGGGACACGACCTACTGGCTGCTGCTTGCCGGGCTGGTTCCCCTCGGCGTCGGCATGGCGCTGGCGACCACGCCCGCCACGACCGCAATCGTCTCCTCGCTGCCCAAGGCCAAGCAGGGCGTCGCCTCGGCCGTCAACGACCTTGCCCGCGAGGTCGGCGGCGCGCTCGGCATCGCCGTGCTGGGTAGCGCGCTCGCCGGCCGCTACCAGTCGGGCGTCGACGGGGCGACAGCCCACCTGCCCGCCCAGCTCGCTGGCCACGCCCAGGACGCGCTTCCGGCCGCGCTCGCGATCGCCGACCAGATCGGCCCCCGGGGCGCCATCCTCGCCAACCAGGCCCAGAACGCGTTCGTCGACGGCTTCGGGCTGGCGCTGGTGATCGCCTCCGCCTCGGTCGCCGTCGCGGCGCTCTTCGTCCTCTGGCGTGCGCCGCGCGAGGCGGCTAGTCGCGAACGGCAAGAGCGCGAACAGGGCAGGCCCGCGGGCGGACTGAGTCTCTGAGAGAACACGAACAAGAAGGAGGTCATCATGGAAACGACGTTTCCCGCCAAGCGGCTTCAGATCGACAGGGTCGCGCAAAGGCCGATCGCGGCGATGCTGCGGTTCCAGGGATCGATCGAGCTCGATTCCCGGCTCCACAATCTGGTCAGCCTGCGGGCCTCCCAGATCAACGGATGTGCCTTCTGTGTTGACATGCATTGGAAGGACGCCCGAGCTGAGGGCGAGACCGAGGAGCGCCTCTACTCGCTGAATGCCTGGCGCGAGAGCCCGCTCTACGAGCACCGCGAGCAGGCCGCGCTCGAGCTCTGCGAGGCGATGACCCTGATCGCCGACGGGCACGTCCCCGACGAGGTCTGGGACCAGGTCCGGGAGGAGATCGCCGACGATGAGGAGCTCGCGCAGCTCGTCCTCGCGATCACGGCCATCAACTCCTGGAACCGCCTCTGCATCACGGCGCGAGTCGAGCCGGGCCACTACGTGGCCCCGCTCCGGCAGGTGGCATAGTCGCGCGATGCGATACGACCCCCTCTGCAGGTGAACGGCGCCGGCTCCCCGCACAGGGTCGTGGTGATCGGAGGTGGCTTCGGCGGGCTGCAGGCCGTCCAAAGGCTCGCCCGCCTGCCGGTCGAGGTGACCCTGATCGACCGGCGCAACTTCCACCTCTTCCAGCCGCTGACCTACCAGGTGGCGACCGGCGCTCTCTCGGCCGAGGAGGTCGCGTATCCGCTACGCGCGGTCTTCAAGCGGCGTGGCAACGTTCGGGTGCTGCTCGGTGAGGTCAAGGAGCTCGACCTCGAGGGCCACACCGTTCAGGTCCAGCCGGGCGTCGGCGAGGAGGGTCCGATGACGGTTCCCTACGACACGCTGGTCGCCGCGGGCGGCTCGCGCTACTCCTACTTCGGGCACGACGAGTGGGAGGAGTACGCCCACGAGGTGAAGTCATTGGAGAGCGCGCTGGCGGTCCGCGCGCAGATCCTGAGCGCCTTCGAGGCGGCCGAGCTGGAGACCGACGAGGAGCGTCGCCGCGCCTGGCTGACCTTCGTCGTGGTCGGCGCCGGCCCGACCGGTGTCGAGATGGCCGGTCAGATCGGCGAGTTGGCCCGGGACACGCTCCGGCGCGACTTCCGGGTGATGGACCCGCGCGCGGGGAGGGTGCTGCTCGTCGAGATGGCCGATCGCGTCCTCACCACCTTCCCGGAGTCGCTGTCGGCGAAGGCTCAGCGCTCCCTCGAGAACCTCGGCGTGACGCCGCTGCTCAGCCACACGGTCGTCGACATCGACGACGACAGCGTCACGGTCGAGGCGCACGGCGCATCCACCGAGCGGATCCCGGCGAAGACGGTGATCTGGGCCGCCGGCGTCACGGCCGCCTCGCTCGCCGGGCGCCTCGGAGACGCGACCGGCGCCGAGGTCGACCGCGCGGGACGGGTATCGGTCGGGCCCGATCTGACTCTGCCCGGGCATCCCGAGGTGATCGCCCTCGGGGACATGGTGCGGGTGCACGACGAGGACGGCACGCTCCAGGACCTGCCCGGCGTCGCCCCGGTGGCGATGCAGCAGGGTCGCTACGCGGCGAACCTCGTCAAGGCTCGGCTGCGGGGCGGAGATCAGCGGCCGTTCCACTATCGCGACAAGGGCAACCTCGCGACCATCGGCAGGGCGCGGGCGGTCGCGGACCTCCACTTCGCGCGGCTGAACGGGTTCCCGGCCTGGGTCACCTGGCTCATGGTCCACCTCTGGTTCCTGATCGGGTTCCAGAACCGACTCCTGGTGCTGATCCGCTGGGCGGTCAGCTTCTTCACCCGCGGCCGCGGAGGAAGGGTGATCGAGCAGTTCGATTCCGAGGGAGCCGCCCGACCGCCCTCATAGGCTGGGCCCGATGGCGGTGATCCTCGCCTTCGGCTCCGCGGCGGTGTTCGCACTCGGCACCGTGCTCCAGCAGCGCGTGGTGATGGACGCGCCCGAAGCGAAGGAGGCGAGCGCCGGGATCCTCTTCCGCCTCGTCCAGCATCCGGTCTGGCTCGGCGGGATCGCTGCCTACGGGATCGCCTTCGGCCTGCAGGCCGCCGCGCTCGGCGACGGGCGGCTCGTGGTCGTCCAGCCGATCCTGGCCACCACGATCGTCTTCGCCCTGCCGCTCGGCGTCTGGCTCTCATCCCAGCGGATCACGCGGCGTGACGTGGTCGCGGCGTTCGTCGTCACGGTCGGCCTGGCGTTGTTCCTGCTGCTCGCCGATCCCTCCGGCGGCAAGCAGGACGCGCCGATCGGCCAGTGGGTGATCGCTGGGGCCGTGGTCATCGGGCTGTCGGCCGGCCTGCTCGTCGCGGGCCTCGCCCGCATGGGTGCTCTGCGCGCGGCGCTGCTCGGCACGGCTTCGGGTCTGTTGTTCGGCCTGGTCTCGGCGCTGACCAAGGGCGCGGTTGAGGTCTTCCAGGACGACGGGCTGGACGTGCTCGCCAACTGGCATCTGTATGCGCTGATCGCCGTCGGTTTCGCGGGCATGACGATCACACAGCTCTCGTTGCAGACCGGGATCCTGCCGCCGGCGGTCGCGACCAGCTCGATCTTCAACCCGGCGGCGAGCGTCGTGATCGGACTGACGCTGTTCGACGAGCAGGTCCGTCACGGGGTTGCCACGCGGATCGGCGCGGTCCTGGCGCTGCTCCTGATGTTCGGCGGAATCGCCGCGCTCGCGTTCGGGCGGCGCGAGTAGGCTGACACCGAGGAGGTTGGATTGATCTACCGAAGCCCCGAGCCGGACATCGAGATCCCGGATCTCGCCATGCCCGAGTACGTGCTCGGCGAGGCGGCCGCGCGTGGCGATCACCCTGCGTTCATCGATGCCGCGAGCGGGGATACGACCACCTTCGCCGAGTTCGCGGCGAAGGTCGACGCCGTCGCCGCCACGCTCCAGACGCATGGGATCGGGAGGGGCGACGTGGTCGCTCTCGTCGGCCCGAACAGCGCGGAGTGGGCCGTCGTCTACCACGGGATCCTGGCGGCGGGCGGAGTGGTCACGCCGATGAACCCGCTGCTCACGCAGGAGGAGATGGGCCGCCAGGAGGAGAACTCGGGCTCGAAGATGCTGATCGACGATCCCGTGGGCTTCGTCGCGGGAGTCCAGGCCGGGGCGACCCCCGAGCCGGTCGAGATCGATCCCGAGGACCTCGCGGTCCTGCCCTATTCGAGCGGCACCACCGGCCTGATGAAGGGCGTCATGCTCACCCACCGCAACCTGGTGGCGAACATCGAGCAGGCCCACAACTCGATGCCCCTCACACAGGAGGACACGCTCGTCGGCCTGCTGCCCTTCTTCCACATCTACGGCCAGACGGTCGTCCTCAATATGGGCCTGGCCAAGGGCTCGACGATCATCACGATGCAGCGCCACGACTGCGACAAGCTGATCGACCTGATCGAGGACCACGGCGTCACCTGGCTCCACGTCGCGCCGCCGGTGATCCTGCAGCTGGCCAACCACACAGGCGTGCAGGACCGCGACTTCTCCCGGCTCAAGCTGATCATCTCGGGCGCCGCGCCGCTCGACGCCGAGCTCGCGGGCCGGGCCGAGGCCAAGGTCGGCGCGCCCGTCCGCCAGGGCTACGGGATGACCGAGCTCAGCCCGGTGAGCCACAAGAGCCGCCTCGCGCGGGTCGCCGAGACGCCGCCCGGCAGCGTCGGGGCGCTGATCCCGAACACCGAGGCCCGCCTGGTCGACCCGGCGACCGAGGAGGACGTCGCCGACGGAGAGCCCGGGGAGATCTGGGTTCGCGGGCCGCAGGTGATGAAGGGCTACCTCAACAACCCGAGCGCGACTGCGGAGACGCTGCTCGAGGACGGCTGGCTGCGCACCGGTGACGTCGCCCGGATCGACGAGAACGGCTTCTTCTTCATCGTGGACAGACTCAAGGAGCTGATCAAGTACAAGGGCTACCAGGTGCCGCCGGCCGAGCTCGAGGCGGTGCTCGTCTCACATCCGAAGGTGAAGGACGCCGGGGTCATCGGGGTGCCGATGGACGACGGGGGAGAGTCGCCCAAGGCGTTCGTCGTCGCCGACGGCGTGGATGCCGAGGACCTGATGGCCTACGTTGCGAAGCACGTTTCGCCCTACAAGAAGGTTCGCGAGGTCGAGTTCGTGGACGAGATCCCGAAGTCGGCGTCCGGCAAGATCCTGCGTCGCGTCCTGCGCGACCGGGAGGGCGCCGAGAAGATCTCCGCCCCCGCGAGCTGACCGGCGCGGACGGCAAGGAGGCGATGGAGGCGGTCGGCCGGATCTAGTCCTCCCCTTGGCGGCACCTCCTGGCCACCAACCGCGAAAATGGATGGGTCATGGGGGACGTCCAGATACTCCTCGCAGCGCTCTTCGTCTCGGCCGCCGGGCTGAATGCGGTCGCCAACCGATTGTCCCTGCCCTACCCGATCCCGCTGGTCCTCGGCGGGCTGTTGCTGGGCCTGATTCCCGGGATCCCGGACATCACGCTGAACCCGGACCTCGTCCTGCTCGTCTTCCTGCCCCCGCTGCTCTACTCGTCCTCGTTCTTCGCCGACCTGCGGAGTCTCCGCGACGACACGCGGGTGATCGTCCTGAATTCGATCGGGCTGACGATCTTCACCGCGGCCGCCGTCGGGGTGATCGCACACCAGGTGATCGGCCTGCCCTGGGCGATGTCCTTCGCCCTCGGCGCGATCGTCTCGCCGACCGACCCCGCGGCGGCCACGGCGATCATGCGGCGGGTCGGCGCTCCGCGGCGAATGATCAACGTCCTCGAGGGCGAGAGCATGATCAACGACGCCGCCGCCCTGGTCATGTACAAGGTCGCGGTCGCGGCGGCGATCGGCGAGAGCGTCTCGGCCGGCCACACGGTCCTCACCTTCTTCGGCGACGTCGCCGGGGGGGTCGCGATCGGACTCGCCGTCGGCTATGCGATCGCCGAGGTCCGCAAGCGCGTCACCGACGTCAACACCGAGCTGACGATCTCGCTTTTCAGCGCCTACGGAGCCTTCATCCCGGCGGACCAGCTCGGGGTCTCGGGGGTCCTCGCGGTGGTCGCGTGCGGCCTCTACCTCGGCTGGCGCGCGCCCGAGATCGCCTCGCCCGAGAGCCGCATGCAGGGCTACGCGATGTGGTCGATCCTCACCTTCCTGCTGAACGCCACCCTGTTCATTCTGATCGGGTTGCAGCTGCCGGCGATCGTGATCGGGCTGGCGGGGGAGTCGGCGGGACAGGTCGTCGGGTACGCGGCCCTCGTCTGCGCCGCGGTGATCGCGCTGCGCTACATCTGGCAGTTCACGCTGACGGTGGTCATCCGAACGATCGACCGGCGTCCGTCGCAGGTAGCCAGGCGCTCCACCTGGCGAGACCGGGTCATCGGCGGTTGGGCAGGCATGCGGGGCGCCGTCTCGCTCGCCGCGGCCCTGGCGCTGCCCCTGCATACGGACGCCGGCGCTTCACTGCCCGGCCGCGACCTGATCCAGTTCATCACCTTCTCCCTGATCCTGGTCACCGTGGTGGGTCAGGGCCTCACGCTCCCCTGGCTGATCCGCAAGCTCGGGGTGGTCGACGACGGTGAGGACGAGCAGCACGAGGAGATCAAGGCGAGGCTGGTGATCGCCCGCGCGGCGCTCGATCGCGTCGACGAGCTCGAGGGGGAGGATTGGACCCAGGACGACACGCTCGAGCGCGTTCGAAATCTCTACCGGTTCCGCAAGCGCCGCTTTGCGGCACAGGCCGGAGCGGTGGACGGCACCGACGGCATCGAGGAGCGCTCGCTCGCCTACCAGCGGCTCTTGCACGAGATCTACACGTCACAGCGCGAGGCCCTGGTGGAGCTGCGGAACGGGCGCCGGATCAGCGTCGAAGTGATGCGCCGCGTCGAGCGCGAGCTCGACCTGGAGGAGCAGCGGCTGGAGGTCTAGTGCGTTTTCTTCTTCTTGCGGCAGTGCTTCTTGTTCTTCTTTGCGGCTGCCGCGCGGTGCTTGTGTTTCTTCTTCTTGCACTTCGTGGGCGGCGGCGTCGTGACCGGCGGCGTCGCGGTTGTCAGAGGCGTCAGAGGCGCTTCGAAGGCCCCGATGTCGCAGGCGGGACCGATGGGGCGGCCGAGGCCGCGCTGGTCGGTCACCGGGCAGCCGGCGCCGGTGTTCGGGATCTTGTCGATGGCGGCGCTCCCGCTGCCGAGCGCAAGCGTCTGCGTCGGGCCGCCGTTGTCGGCGAGCGCGGCGAGATGCGGATCGCCGGTCATCCCCGGACAGCCGGTCCCGGCCGGGAAGGTGAGGTCGAAGGTGGTGCCCGTGGGCGCGGCGCCGATGCAGTTGGCGTTCGGGTCGGCGGTCGAGCCGGCGCCGATGTTGTCGGCGATGATCGAGTCGTCGAGCTGGCTGGCGGAGAGCATGACGATCCCGCCGCCGGAGGAGTTCAGGCCGCCCGGGGAGCCGCCCGGCCCCGTCGTGTTGAACGCGAGCGTTGACGCGTGGATGTCGACGGTGGTGCCGATGTTGAAGCTCGCGATGCCTCCGCCGATGCCGCCAGGCCCGCCCGTGGCCTGCCCGGAAAGGCCGTTGTTGCCGCCCGCACCGCCGGCCCCGGCACTGTTTCCGCTGAACGTCGAGTTGAGGATGTCGGCGCCCTTCAGGAGAGCGCCGCCGCCGATGGCGCCGCCACCACCCTGCCCGCCCGCGCTGGTCCCGGTCCCATTTCCGCCGGCGCCTCCGGCCCCCGCTGCGTTCGCGGCGAAGGTCGAGCCGACGATCGGAAGCTCCGGCGTGCTCGTCGTCTGATCGAGCGCGCCACCGATGCCACCCGAGCCTCCCTCGCCACCCACGGCACCGTTGATGCCAGCCGGCCCGCCCAGGCCGCCCTTGCCACCGGCGCCGGCGTGGTTGCCGCTGAACGTCGTGTTGGAGATGTTGGCAGGCCCGCCGGCGAAGATGGCGCCGCCGTCACCGCCGTGGCCACCCTGCCCGCCGGCGCCAGGAGCCGTGGAGCTGCCGCCGCCGATGCCTCCGTCGCCGCCCCTGCCAGCGGCGTTGCCGCTGAAGACCGAGTTGAGGACCGCCACCGGCCCGGCGGACGAGATCGCCCCACCCGACCCGCCGTCCCCGCCCGGGAGACCCGCAGTCCCGGGGGTCCCGCTGGTGCCGCTGGCGCCGTTGTTGGCGGCGCCGGCTGCATTGTTGAGGAGGGCGACTCCGTCGAGGACCAGGTTGCCCGTCAAGCCGAGGATGGCGCCGCCATCGCCGCCGTCCATCCCGAATCCAGCCGGGGTTGGCGCGTGGCCGCCGGTGATCGTGAGGTTCTTGATCGTCACCGTCCCGGGTGAGCCCAGGGTGAGAATGAAGGCGCGGTCGGTGCTTGCGGCGGAGACCGTCGTCTGCGTCATCCCCTGCCCGACGAGGGTGATGTTCTGGGTAATGGAGATACTGCCAAGGGCAGAGAGTGTCGGCGAGACGCCCGGCGCAATCGTGATCGTCTCGTCCGGGCTCGCGCTGTTGATCTCGCTACGGAGCGAGCCCGCCAGGCCGTCGTCGGCGCTGTGGGTCACGGGGTTGGCCGAAGCGCCGACGGCGAACGCGCCAAGGAACGCCGCGGCGAACCCAGCCGCACCCAACCCCTTGCGAATGAGGCCAAGCGAGAGCAATCCCGTGACCAACCCCATGGCCGGAGTCTAAGCGCTGCTGCCTCGAGGGCCGCTAGTACCCCGGCGGCTTGACCGGCGGCCCCAGGTAGACGTGCGCGAGCCTCACGGCGAGGGGTTTGCGCGCAGCCCCGCCAGTGGGCCAGATCACCTTGATCGTGTCGAGCCGGACGCCGTCCGTGGTCAGCATGCGGCTCTGCAGCGGGAACCAGTATCCGCCGAGCCCCAGGCTCGTCACCGGCGCAGGCGCTGCATGGGTGGACTTGTGGGACCACTCGACGTTCTGCCAGAACTCGACCTGCTCGCGTTCCATCCGGAAGTAGGGCTGGGGGGCGCTGTCCAGCATGACCAGCGCCTGCACGTCTCCGGCATGCAGCCGGCAGCCCACGGCCCCGTTGGACGCCTTGAACTGAGAGCCGGTCACGGCACTCGGCTCGACCGAACCCGTCCTCGCGAGCACCGCTCGAGCTCGCCGGGAGCAGGGCGGCTGCAGATGGTGATGGTGGACCGATGCCACGGCCGCTGTCGGCGATGGGACGGGCGGAGGCGGGGTGGACGCCGCGGTCGTTCCCCCGCTCGATGAGGAGCCGCAGCCGGCGAGCGATGCCGCCGCGATCAGGGCTGTCGTCGTGAGCCTCACAGCCGTCACCACCGTATACCATGACGCTGGTGATCCGAAACCGAGACGAGCTGCAGCCCGGCGACCGGCAGCCCGCCCCGGGAGACCTGTGGCTGGTGCAGGCCTTCGTCAACTCACGCTGGGATCTCCACCGCGAGCTGCAGGACCAGTTCGACGGGAGGGAGGGGTTGGCGAAGTGGCTGGTCGATCGAGATCTCGTTCCTATCGGCGCACGGATCAGTCAGGCCCACCTCAGCCGGGCACTGGACGCCAGGGATGGCATTCAGGCCCTGCTCTTCGCAAACAACGGGGCCGAGCTGGACACTCGGGCGGTCAAGAAGCTGGACGCCGCCCTGCGCGGCCCCGGCATGTTCGTGCAGCTGCACGGCGATTCGCCCCCCGACTTCGTCCCCTCCCGCCGCGACTTCGACGGCGCTCTGGCGCGGATCGGAACAACCGCCGCCCTCGCCCAGCTCGACGGCAGCTGGCTGCGGCTCAAGGCCTGTCCCGGGGAGGACTGCGGCTGGGCCTTCTACGACCACAGCCGCAACCAGGCCGGAAGCTGGTGCTCGATGTCGGTCTGCGGCTCTCGCGCCAAGGCGAGGGACTACCGGCTGAGGCAGAGAAGAGCTAGGCGGCGCGACTAGTCGCTGGGCCGCAGGACGTGCCCGACCGCCGGGTCGGACTTGCCGTCCAGCAGCTCCCGGTAGATCCGCTCGACGTCCTCGGGCCCGGAGCCGTGCTCGACCCGCAGCCAGCCGCGAGCCCACTCGACGTAGGGGCGCCAGGCATCCGCGAGGCGCTTGTTCATCCCCTCCGGGCCCCAGTCCTCGGAGCGCTTCTTGAGGCGGGTCGGGGCGAAGAAGAAGGTCGGGTCGGGGCCGGCGAGCTCGCCGGAGCCGCCGAGGTCCTCCTTATGGGTGATCCCGACGGCCGCGCTGTGCTTGAGCTGATCGCCCCAGTGGCCGTGAACCGCGCCGCGGACCTTCGCGTCGCCGGCGACGTCGACGTAGACGGCGGGCTCGACCTCGATCGAGTCGAGCTCCTCGTACGGGACGACCCGGTCATAGACACCGAGTGACTCGGTGAACTCGACGTTGCCCGGCGACGTCAGGCCGACGACCTCGATCCCGTCGCGCTTGTTCAGCAGGTGGGCGAGCGCGGAGGTGGTGCGGCTCGAGGCAGAGGAGAGCACCGCCATCTTGGCGCCGAACATGTTCTCGTCGTCGAGGAAGTCGTCGATCAGGAACGAGGTGAAGTAGAGGGGCCAGAGCAGGATCTCGTAGTCCTCGTTCTCCTCCACATACATCTCGTTGCCGTCGGTGCGCAGGTAGCGGTTGTAGGCGGCGGGCAGGTCGACGCGGTGCGGCGAGACGTCCACGAAGTCGGTGCTGCTGGCCCGGTCGGGCTGGACGACGAGATGGCTGGCGGGCGGCAGGTAGCCGTAGACCCGTGTCCCTTCGGGCACGCCATCGGCCTCTGGAGTCGACCACGTCCGCGTAACCCCAGACCGGCATGTGCGCCCAGCCGTCGTCGGCCGGGAAGAAGTTCCAGTAGTTCATCGTCTCGCCCATCACCGCGTAGGTGATGTTGTTGGTGGTGAGCCCGAAGCTGTCGACGCCGAGCAGCGCCTGGCCGTCTTCGAGCTCGGGTGTCTCCGCCTCGGCGAAGCGCGTTTCCTGCAGATCGTCTTTGCGGACCTGAAAGTCGATGACGCCAGCCTATTGGCCGGACGGCAGGTCGCGCAGGAGCCGTGCGGCGATGCCGCGGAGGGTCTGCTTCCCGTATCGATGGCTGCCATCCGACTGGGTGAAGATCGCCAGGGCGATCCGCACCGAACCTGACTCCAAAAACGCGACCTGATGATCCACTGCACCCGACCCGCTGCCCCAGCCGCCCTTGAAGTAGAGACGCCAGCCGGGCAGATGCAGGCGCCCGATTCCCCACCGCTGGCTCGGAACGATGTTGGCGAGCTGGTAGCGGGCGAAGGCGCGGTGTCTCGGGGGCACGAAGCGATCGAAATGGTCCATGAACCGCGCCTGGTCACGGGGACTCGTCCGGCTCAAGCCCCAGACGGGGTTGTAGTGAAAACGATGCATGCCGGCGCGGCGAGCGAGCCTGCGCACGGCTCCCGGCCCGACGATGTCGCGGACCCGCGTCGCGGCGTTGCTATCGGAGCGGCGAATCATCGGCACGAGCAGCCGGCGATCGAAGTGGTGCAGCCGGCGATGGGCGACCGACGGGCGGCGCAGGTAGGCGGCCAGCAGCATGACCTTGAACGTGCTCGCCATGGGAAAGGTCCGGGTGGGGTGGAGACCGCGCTCCACACCGTGGGTGTCGATGACGTCGAAGGCGATCCGCCCTCGCCGGTGGTCGGCAAAGCGGCGAGCGGCGGACATGTCGGGCCTCCAGGAGCTGGCCGCACCTGGCGAGGCCTGAACTTCGGATGCCGCCGTGGCCAGGAGCACCGTTGCCGCGGCGATGACGGCGAGGCCCGATCGCATCGAGGCGAGCCTAGTGAGATCAGCGTGCGAAGCGGGGAGTGGTCCGGGTTCTGAAGGGTGAGCGGCGCTTCGCGGAGAGAAGCGCGCGATCGGCCGCGTCGTGGAGGGCGAGCGCGTCGCCGCTGACCAGGGACGCGACCCCGAAGCAGGCTGTGACCGTTCCGTCGCTGAGCTCCGCCGCCTGGATCGCGTCGAGCACCCGCGTCGCGGCGATCTTGGCGCCCTCGAGCTTGGTCTCCGGCATCAGCAGCGCGAACTCGTCGCCGCCGATCCGGAACGCATCATCCGTCAGCCGGGATCCGTCGATCGCCTTGGCGACTCCCTTGAGAACCTGGTCGCCGGCGGGATGGCCGAGCCGGTCGTTGACGCCCTTGAACCCATCGAGGTCGAAGAGGCCGAGCCCCAGCGGATGGGCGTAGCGGGCGCTCCTCGCCGCCTCGATTGCGAGCCGCTCTTCATAGGCCCGGCGGTTGAGGAGCCCTGTGAGCGCGTCCGTTCGGCTCTCCTTCTCCTTCACCTCGAAGAGGGAGGCGTGCGCCATCTGCGCCGAGATCGACTCGGTGAGGAGCTGGAGCGTCTCGACCTCCTCCGGCCCGAACGCGCCCGGGGTGGACGAGTAGACCTTGAGCACCCCGACCGCCTCGCCGGCGTGCTGGAGGGGCACGGCGATCATCGAGCGGGCGTTAACCCTGCGGGAGGCGGCTCGGTCCATCCGCGGGTCGACCTCGGTGTCATTGCAGTGGAGGACCTGATGCAGGTCCAGGGCCAGGCCCGAGAGGCTGCTGTCGCGATCGAGCCTGATGCCGAGGTAGGGCGTGGCGTCGCCGGTGGTCACCGTGTAGACCATCTCGTCGCGGTCGGGAACCTCGATCACACCTGCGCTCGCACCCGTGAGCTCCTGGGCACGCCGAGCCACCAGCTGCATGACCTCGCCGGAATCCAGGTCCGCCGCCGCGATCTCACTCTGTGTCTTGATGATCGCCCGCAGGCGATCTGCCTGTGCATCCATGCACTGACTAATCGGACAGGCAGCTACTGATTACTTAGTCAAATAGGGGGATTGGACGTTTGATCGACCCTCGGCCGCCCCGTGCCTGCCAGGCTGGCCGCGAGTAGGGTGCGCGCGATGGCCCGGTCGGACCGAGTGGAGGTATCTCGCAGGTTATTCTCGCTCCGGGCCCGCCGTTTGCAGCCTTGAGGGGCCTATGGCCCCCTGAATGCTGCAAACGACCGTCAGGGCGGGGCCCTTCAGTGCAGCCGTTCGGATTCCGCTCGCCGCACTACCTGATGAAGAGCATCTCCGCGTACTTCGGCAGCGGCCAGAGGTCGTCGGGGACGATCTTCTCCAGCTTGTCGGCCGCGTCGCGGACACGCTCGATCCCGGCGATCTGCTTGTCGCGGGCGTGGATCGCCAGATCCATTCCCTCGAGGCCGTCCGGGTATTCGTTGGCCTCGTCGAGCTCCTTGATCGCGGCCACCAGCTCGTCGACCAGAGGGGTCGCCTCCTCGGTGATCGCGCCGATCCCGGCGTCGTCGCCGAGGGCCAGGTAGCGGAGGGCTGCCGGCAGGATCATGGTCCGGGCCATCGTGTCGGCCGTCTCGGCCTCGATGTTGGCGCGGATGATGTATTGCTCGAGCCAGACCTCGTAGCGGGACTCGAGCTCGCGGTCGCTGAGCACGTTGTACTTGCTCATCATCGACTTGCTCGCGTCCGCGAGCACCTCGGGCAGAGCGTCCGGGGTGGTCCGCAGATCCTTCAGGCCGCGCTCCTCCACGGCCTCCTTGTGCCACGCCTCGTCGTAGTTGTCGCCGTCGAAGACGATCTGCTTGTTGCCGTCATAGGCCTGCTTGACCACCTCGGTGACCGCGGCCGGCAGATCGTCGCCGCCCTTGGCCTCGAGCTTGTCCGAGAGGTCGTCGATCGCCTCGGCGACGATCGTGTTGAGCACCGTGTTCGGGAAGGCCAGGGACTGGCTCGACCCGAGGGCGCGGAACTCGAACTTGTTGCCGGTGAAGGCGAACGGCGAGGTCCGGTTGCGGTCGCCGCCGTGCATCGGCAGCGGGGGCAGGACCTCCGCGCCAAGCTCGAGGAACGAGCCGGGGGTGTGCGGATCGCCGCTGCCCGAGGAGATCGCCTCGAAGACCTTCGTCAGCTCGGCGCCGAGGAAGATCGAGATGATCGCCGGGGGCGCCTCATTCGCGCCGAGGCGGTGGTCCTGGCCGATGCCGGCCACGGATGCCCGCAGCAGGCCCTGGTGCTTGTTGACCGCCTGGATGACCGCGGCGCAGAAGAACAGGAAGTTCATGTTGTCCGCGGGGGTGGCGCCCGGCTCGAGCAGGTTGCTGCCCGTGTCCGTGCCCATCGACCAGTTGTTGTGCTTGCCCGAGCCGTTGACGCCGGCGAAGGGCTTCTCGTGCAGCAGGCAGACCAGGCCGTACTTGCGCGCGACCTGCTGCATGATCTGCATGGTCAGCTGCTGGTGATCGGAGCCGACGTTCGAGTTCTCGAAGATCGGCGCGATCTCGTGCTGCGCCGGGGCGACCTCGTTGTGCCGGGTCTTGATCGGGACACCCAGCTTGGCCAACTCGTTCTCGAAGTCCATGATGCAGGCGAGAACGCGCTCGGGAATCACGCCGAAGTAGTGATCGTCGAGCTCGTGGCCCTTGGCCGGCTTGGCGCCGAACATGGTCCGGCCGGTGATCACCAGGTCCTGGCGGGCGTAGAAGTAGTTCTCATCGATCAGGAAGTACTCCTGCTCGGGCCCGACCGTGGTGAAGACCCGCTGTGTGTCGGCGTCGCCGAGCAGCTTGAGCGCCCGGATCGCGGACTTCGAGAGCGCGTCCATCGAGCGGAGCAGCGGCGTCTTGGCGTCGAGGGCCTCCCCCGTCCAGGAGACGAACGCGGTCGGGATGCAAAGGAGCGCGCCGTTCGGGTTCTCGATGATGAACGCCGGGCTGGTCGGGTCCCAGGCCGTGTAGCCGCGGGCCTCAAAGGTGTCGCGGATGCCGCCGGTCGGGAAGGACGAGGCATCGGGCTCGCCCTGGATCAGCTCCTTGCCGGAGAACTTGGCGATCCACCTGCCCTCGCGGTTCGGCTCGAAGAACGAGTCGTGCTTCTCCGCGGTCAGCCCGGTCAGCGGCTGGAAAACGTGCGTGAAGTGCGTCGCGCCCCGTTCGAGCGCCCACTCCTTCATCGCCTCGGCGACCGCGTCCGCCAGGGACGTATCGAGTGCCTCGCCGTGCTCCAGGGTCTTCTGGAGCTTCTCGTAGACATCCTTCGGCAGGACGTCCTTCTGCACGAGTGGCGAGAAGACGTTGACGCCGAACGGGTTGTTGTCGGCCTTGGTCAGGTCGACGGTGCCGAGAGCGCCTCCATTGGGGCTCCAGGTGGCGGAAGTGACGTTCTGAGAGCGGGTCTTCAACATCTTCGGGGCAGCCTCCTCGCAGGGGTGGCGCGCCGCGGGCGCGCCGAAGTTGGTCACATGGAACGACTCGGAGATTAGAGGCGCACGCAGGGTCGCGGCATTGTCCGCGCGTATAAAAATCGCAATACGCGGTTCGACAGGAGGTAGGGCGGCGCTAGGGTGAGCACGCATGGCCGCGACGCCCGCTCCAACCGAGGGAATCGCGCTGACGCACTTCATCGTCAGCGCCGACCTCGCCCGCTCGGCTGCCTTCTACGCGGGAGTGCTGGGCGGCGAGGTGGTGAGCGAGGGCGAGCCGACCGTGGTCCAGCTCGCCAATTCCTGGGTGATCATCAATGTCGGCGGCGGCCCGACGGTGGACAAACCAGAGGTGGTCCTCGACGTGCCTGACGACCCCAATCGGGTGAGCGCCTTCCTCAACATCCGGGTCGCGGACATTCAGGCCTGCTACGAGGAGTGGAGCTCCAGGGGGGCCGAGTTCCTGACCCCCCCACAGCAGCTCCAGGCCGAGATCCGCTGCTACATGCGGGACCCCGATGGCCACCTGATCGAGGTCGGGCAGAGCACCCCAGCGCCCTCAGCCTGAGGCGCGCAGCACGACGCGATTGCCCGAGGGGTCCGTGACGCGCACTCCGCCGTCATCCTCAGCCGGCTCGAAGCCCGCCTTGCGCAGACGGTCCACCTCCGCGGCGAGCGCCTCGCCCCTCGGCAGCACGATCTCGAACTGACGGAGCCCGCGGCTGCCCTCCGGCGCGGCAGGGGCGCCCTCGCCGGTCCAGGTGTTCAGCCCGAGGTGATGGTGATAGCCGCCGGCGGAGACGAAGAGAGCGCCGGGGTAGCCGCGAACGGTGACGTCGAAGCCGAGCGCTCCGGAGTAGAAGGCCTCGGCAGCGGCCAGGTCGCCGACGTTCAGGTGAACGTGTCCGATGCGCGTCCCGTCGGGCATCCCGGACTCCGCTTCGTCGCGGCGCAGCTCCCCGAGCACGCCGTCGAGGTCCAGGGGGAGGGTGTCCATCTGCAGGACGCCGTCGCGAATCGGCCATTCCTCGCGGGGGCGGTCGCGATAGAGCTCGATGCCGTTTCCCTCTGGATCGTTCAGATAGAGCGCTTCGCTGACCAGGTGATCCGAGGCCCCGGAGAGGCGCCAGCTCGCCTCGGCGACCCGCTGGAGCGCGCGAGCCCAGATCGGCGCGACTCGGCACAAGGATGGCAAGGTGAAAGAGGCCGCTGGTCCCGCGAGGCCGCGGTGGGGCGTCGGGATCACCTGCCAGCTCAACGACCGCGTCTTCGGAGTCGCCGTTCAGTTCCGAGTCGGACGGTCCCATCCTCGGGCTGGAGCTCCGAGAGGCCGATTGCGTCCCGGTAGAAGTCGCGCATGCCCTCGCGGTCGGCGACCGTGAGGCGCACCGCGCCCATCGAGGTTCCGGGGTCGATCGAGCCGTTCTCGCTCATGAGTTCAGGGTAGAGGCGGCGATTCGGGAGAAATTACGGATGTTCGCGTTCCGGGGAATGGTCGATAGTCGGAAGGTGAGTATCGGCGAAGGGGCGCTGCAAACAGGGGTCGGCGGCCGTGAGTTTCATCAGTCGCGCACCATGGCAACCGTCCTCGGCGGGTTGTTCGTCGCCGGGGCGACCATCGGCGCGCTCTCCCTGGTCCTGCCGCACCCCAGCGAATACGACTCGCCGGCCCTGTGGAGCAACGTGGCCATCGCCTTCGTGGCGGGCATCGCCCTGCTGCTCCTGCGCGCCCGGCTGCCGCGCTGGGCGCTGCCCGTCCTTCTGCTGGCCGGCATCGCCGTCGTCACTCGCGCGGTCTACTACGGCCACGATCCCAGCGGCTACTACACGATCTGGTACCTCTGGATCGGGGTCTACGCATTCTTCTTCTTCGGCCTGCGCTGGGGACTCGCGCAGATGGCCGCCGTCGGCGCCGCGTACGGGTGGGTGGTCGCGGAGCTCGAGGGGCCGACGCCGGTCGCCCGCTGGGTCGTGACCGTCGGCAGCATTCTCGTGGCCGGCCTGCTCGTGGACCAGCTCGCCGGGCGGCTTCGCAGGGAGACCGACGCGTCGGCTCGGCGCGCCGCGAATCTAGAGGCCGTGGGCGAGGTTGCACGGCAGCTCGCCACACAGAGCGACCCGCGGGCGGTCGGCTGGGCGATCTGCTCCGCCGCGGTCCGGACCGCGCATGCATCGGCCGCCGTCCTCTGGCGACCGAACAACACCGGCGACGCCCTCCAGGCGACGGCCGTCGCCGGGGTCGACGCCGAGGGCGCCACGATTCCCTTCGTCACACCGAGCTCGGGAGCGATCCAGGCATTCACCTCGGCGAACGACCGCTTCGCGACTCTGCGCGCAGGGAAGACCGCACAGGAGCTCTCGCCTGGATTCGAGGCCGGAGCCGCCCTGTGGCAGCCGGTCCTCCGCGAACAGAGCACGGCCGTCGGCGTGCTCGCGGTCTACTGGCGCGAGCCTCTGGATGCCCTGGCGGGAGAGACCAGGCGGGCGGTGCGCCTGCTCGCCCTTGAGGCGGCGATCGCGATCGAGCGCGGCGAGCTGCTCGGGCGCCTCGAAGTTGCCGCCAGGACCGACGACCTCACCGGCCTGCTCAATCGCAGGGCCTGGGATGAGGAGCTCAATCGCGAGTTCTCCCGCGCGGATCGAGACGGCGGACCGCTCTGCGTCGCCATCCTCGATCTGGACAAGTTCAAGCTCTACAACGACACCCACGGCCACCAGGCCGGCGACCGCTTCCTGAAGCAGATCGCAGGCGCCTGGACCCAGACGCTCCGGGCCGGAGACATCCTCGCCCGCTACGGCGGCGAGGAATTTGCGGTCGCCCTTCCGGGGACTGACCTCGAACATGCCCAGCAGATGCTCGAGCGCCTGCGCGGCTGCCTGCCGGAGGGGCAGACCTGCTCCGCCGGGGTCTGTCGCTGGGACGGAGTGGAGAGCACCGAGTCGCTCACGGCACGGGCGGACTCGGCTCTGTATGCGGCCAAGGACGCCGGTCGCGACCGGACCATCGGCCTCTAGCGAAGCAGCGACTCGACCCCGTCGGGCGCGTTCCGCGCGAGCAACGCACCCAGTGGCGCCGTCAGGAACCAGACGCAGACCGCCAGGGTCGTCGAGACGAACGCGATGGGTATGGAGATGGCGAAGAAGAACACGGGGGACAGCGAGGAGATCACGCCGAATCGGTAGACCTCCGGCGTCGGCATTCGCTCCAGCAGGTTGTTTCTGTACGCGCTCCGGAAGAGCACCACCTCCATGCCGCTGACGATCCCGACGTTGATCGCATAGATCACGACCGAGAGCGGGTTGGAGAAGTACTCGCCGAGCAGGGCGGTGGGGAACGGGAGGAAGGCGATGAAGGCGAGGTAGACGAGGTTGAGGGTGACGAACGACTGGCTCATCGCTTTGAGCAGGGAAATGAACTGGTGATGGGCGAGCCAGTAGCGCCCGATCACCGCGAAGCTGATGAAGAAGCTGGTGAAGGCCGGGGCGAGATCGTTGAGTGAGTTGGCGAGCTGGTGGACGCTGCCCTCGTCGCTTATGTGCGGCACTCCGACCGCGACGATCAGCAGGGTCATCGCGATCGCGAAGAGGCCGTCGCTGAAGGCGAGGACCCGCCCGAACTCCGCCGAGTCGCGGTCGAAGGTCCGCGACAAGGACCTAGAGCCCGAGGTCGCGCAGGAAGCCGGGCTTGAGCGCGCTCAGATTCACGAAAGCGGGGAGGGGCATGTCGTCCGGGTTGCCACGGACGCCGATGCGGGCGCCCTCGGGCGCCTCGCCCTCGAGGCGCTCGCCGAGCTCCACGGCCTTGTCCTCGCTCGGGGCGCCTACCAGCAGATAACGGAAGTGGCGCTTAACGGGCAGGTTCTCGGCGCGAAGCTTCTTCGCCAGGGCCTGGCCGTCGCGGATGTGAGGGAGATCGATGACGACCTCCCACGGATACTCACCGTAGTCATGGGCCTCCTCGGCCCCTTCCTGCTCGGCCTCGTTCATCTCCCGCACGCGCGCGGCCTCGTCATCCGGGAGCGGCTCCGAGGCGTCCTTCCACTCCTCGGCGATCGGGTGCCAGCGCATCAGGCTGACCTGCCCGACCAGCTTCTCGTCCTGCATCAGGTTCTTGACGACGTGCTCGGCCTGCTGGGCCGACTCCTCGTGCCACGCGTAGACGAAGACGAAGCGGCCGTCGCGCGTCACGACAACGCTGCCGCCGAGCAGCTTCCGCGCCTCGTTGTCGAGCTTCAGGTGATGAAGCGCATCGCTCAGGGTCGCGCCGTTGTGCTCCTCGTCGAGGGCCACCTCGACTCTCCACTCATCGCGCCCGCGCGGGAGCCTGGTCGGTCTCGTTCACGGTTCCAACTCTATTGAGGTCCCGCTCGGGCCGAGGTTCATCACACGCGTCGGCCCGATCTCGCTCCTCGGCGCCCCAGGACTCATGGATGTGGCCGCAGACAGCCAGCGGCGGGCGCTTCGCCTCGATCGCCTCGAGGATCGCCTCACTGCCGAGGTGGTCTCCGGCGCTCGACTCGTCGCAATGGCCCTTGGGTGGGGAGTGCACGACGAGGACCGCGCCCTCGGGGCAGCCGGCGAGCTGATCCGCGGCCTCGTCCTCGTCGAGGTCGAAGCTCCAGTCCCAGGGGGTGATCGGGACCCCGGCGCCGAGGCCAAAGAACTGCGTTCTCTCGATCTCGGCGCCCTCGCCGTGCAGTACCGTCGCCGCGTCCCAACTATCGCAGGCGGCGCGCAGCGCGTCTGCGGTCTCGTTGTTGCCGGGGACCAGCACGGTGGACACCGAGATCGGCTTGAGCGCGTCGATCGTCTCCTCGAGGCCCTCGTGGACCGAGGCGAAGTCGCCTGCGGCGATCACCACGTCGGCGTCGGACGAGCGTTCAACCAATCGCCCTGCCTGGTCGAGGTCCCGGTGGAGGTCGCTGAAGGCGAGCAGCTTCACTGCCCGCGAACATAGCGCGAGCGCCTTACAGCGTGCGGGACGTGCGCAGGTGGGGCCAGATCAGTAGGACGAGGCCGATCAGGATGCACACGATGCCGAGCGCGTAGTTGACGAGCACGGCCAGGATGATCCCGATCACGATCAATAGAAGTGATAGCTGCATGACCCATGTATTCCCCACTCCAGAGGTCGCAAACGGATTCGGACACGAACGGTCCGGGTAATCCAGCCGAGATGCCCACCACCGCCATCCTCGACGTCGACGGCACCCTCGTGGACACGAACTACCACCACGCGATCGCCTGGTTCCGGGCCTTCCAGCGCTTCGAGGTGACCGAGCAGCTGTGGCGCATCCATCGCCACATCGGCATGGGCGGGGACCAGCTGGTGGCGGCGGTGGCCGGCGACGAGGTGGAGGAGCGCAGCGGGGACGACATTCGCGAGGCGGAGTCGGAGCTCTACGGCGAGCTGATCGGCGAGGTGCGAACCATGGAGGGGTCGCGCGAGCTGATCATGGAGTTGGGCGAGCGCGGCAACACCGTCGTGTTGGCCAGCTCGGCCAAGGAAGACGAGATCGACACCTACCTCGACCTGCTCGATGCCCGGGAGATTGTGGACGCCTGGACGACATCCGCTGACGTGGAGCAGACGAAGCCGAAACCCGACCTCGTGCGCGCGGCGCTCGACAAGGTGGGCGGGAGCAGCGACGACGCCCTGATGATCGGAGACACCGTTTGGGATGTCGAGGCCGCCGCCCGCGCTGGGGTCGAGACGCTGGCGGTGCGTACCGGCGGCTTCTCCGAGCAGGAGCTGCGGGATGCAGGCGCGCGCGCGGTCTACACGTCGGTCGAGGAGCTCCGCCAGAGCCTGAGGCAGACCGCGCGCGACTAGTCGCCGTCGGCGACGGCGAAGCGGCCACCGGAGCGACTCACCATTCCGCGCCGCTGGGCGAGCCAGAGCGCGTTGGAGAACCGGCCCGGACCCCAGAAGCGGGATTCGACGGCGCGACGGAGGTCCCTGCGGCTCATCGGCCCGTCATCGCGAAGGGCGGTGACGATCTCGCCGACCTCCCTCTCGATGTCGCGGTCCTCCCCCAGCTCCGATGTGACCATCGCCGGGGCCCATCCGTAGCGCTGCGCGCGAGGAGGCGCGTTCGGATCGGGCGGACGGCGGGAGCGGCGCGGGGTCATGTGCCCTCCACTGCCTCGGCCGACAGCGGCTCTGCGATCTCCTCAAGGTGCTTCTGCTCGGTTCTCAGGCCGAAGACCCATTCGACTGCGGCTGCAATGCACATCAGCGCTGCCGTGATCGCGAAGGCGATGAAGACCGCGTCCGGATTGCCACCGTCGACGACCTTGCCGTAATACAGCGGGCCAATCGCGCCGCCGATTCCCGTGGCGATCGCGTAGAAGAGGGCGATCGCCATCGCTCGCGTCTCCAGCGGGAAGATCTCGCTCACCGTCAGATACGCCGATGAGGCTGCGGCGGAAGCGAAGAAGAAGGTCACACAGATCACTCCGACGAAGACCCAGACCGAGGCATTCGTGTTCGCGACGAGATAGCCGTTGACGAGCATTCCGATCCCCCCGATGAAGTAGGTGGAGGTGATCATCTCCCGCCGGCCGAAGGTGTCGAAGAGCCGGCCCAGCAGGAGGGCGCCGAGGAAGTTCGCGATGCCGAAGGGGATCAGGTAGAGGCCCGCGACGCTGTCGCCCACGCCGAAGAATCCGGTCAGCAGGCCTGAGAAGTTGAAGAGCACGGCGTTGTAGAGAAAGGCCTGGGTCCCCATGAGCGCAAATCCGAGGATGAAACGCTTCGGGTACTTCTTGAAGAGCGTGCGGCCGATGTCGATGAACCCCGTGCTCTCTTGGGGATGGATCTCGATCTCCAGGTCCGCCTCAGGAAGCTCGCTCCGGCCCGTTTCTCGTTTGACCGTCTCCTCGATTTCAGAAACGAGCTGTTCTGCCTCATCGGGCCTGCCGTGGACCATGAGCCAGCGCGGGCTCTCGGGCAGGTAGCGGCGGACGAGCATGATCCCGATCGCAAGGATGGCGCCCAGGCCGAAGCCGAGGCGCCAGCCGAGGTCGGTGCCGAAGATGGACGTGTCCAGGAGGACTCCGGTCATCGCCGCGCCGAACGCCGCTCCGAGCCAGAAGCTTCCGTTCACCGCCAGATCGACCCACCCACGCACACGTGCCGGAATGAGCTCGTCAATCGCCGAGTTGATCGCCGCGTATTCGCCGCCGATCCCGAGTCCGGTGAGGAACCGGAACGCGGCGAACCACGCGAAGCTGCCGGCGAACGCCGTACCGACCGTGGCCAGCAGGTAGAGGAGGAGGGTGACCACGAAGAGCCGCCGCCGACCGAGCCGGTCAGTGAGATAGCCGAAGAAGAGCGCGCCGCAGCAGGCGCCCAGGACGTATGCCGTCCCCGCCTGACCGAGCTGCGATGCCGTGAGGCCGAGGGCGCCGCCCTCCTGCAGCCGAGCCCCGATCGCGCCGACGATGGTGACCTCGAGGCCGTCGAGGATCCAGACGGTTCCGAGGCCGAGGAGCACGAGCCAGTGCCAGCGGGACCAGGGAAGCCGGTCCAGGCGGGCCGGAACCCTGGTGCGAATCGTGTCCTCTCTCCCTGGCGGTGTCGCCGAGGCTGCTCCATCAGCCATGGCACCGTTATCCCCCGGAGACCGTCTCCTCCAAACTCCGGCGCGCCGATTCGATCGTCTGATCGTCGAGTTCGGCGTCGATGAGCTCGTAGGACTTCGCAAGCTCGGCGATCAGCGCCTCCTCGATCTCGCCCGGATCCACATCTCGGCCGAGCTCCTCCGTGACGTCGCCGGAGGTGGCCGGATTCCACTCCAGTTCGAGCGCCTCGTACACAGGCTCCAGTGCACGCGCCACATCCCGGCCCCCGGATGCCACGACGACCCCGCCCATGTGGGCACCGCCGCGAATCATCCGCTGGCCGATTCCCGAGAGCTTCACCGCGCCGCGGGCGTTGACGCTGTAGGCGCCGGGACAGTACTCGCCCGGTACCTCGCCGACGCGGGCGTCGACGCCCAGTTCGCGCAGGGCTGAGGCGATCATGCCGGCGGTCTCCTCGAACCGTGCGTAGGTGCGCTTCGGTGGCTGGGGATCGGCGTAGGCCCTCGCGATCGCGATCGTGCCGTCGTGGAAGACGGCGGCGCGGCCACCCGCGAGGCGCTCGACAGGGGCGAAGCCCACGCGGCGGGCGGCCTCGGCCGCCGCCTCGAAGTTCGGATTGGCCAGATCCTGCCGGCCGAAGGCGACCTCGTTGCCGGGCCGGTGGATCCGGATCGTCGGCGGCAGCTCGCCTGCGGCCACCCGCCGGAGGATCGTTCGCGAGATCGCGGTGCTGAGCTCGGGCTGGCCCGGGAAGGAGTGCCGGATCAGGCGCAGGGGTTCCACCCGACGATCCTTGCAGCAGCGGCAGTTCTCTAGGCCGCGCCGTCCTCCGGGTCGTCAAGCAGCGCCGCACGGAGGAGACGCTCCTCCTCCTCGAACAGATGGCCAATGGTGCGTTCCCGATCGATGAGGATCCGACGCTTCGTCTCGCCGATCGCCTGGCGCGGTCCCGATGCGATCCGCCCAGCGAGCTCGAGCGCGCGGGGCATGAGCTCGTCGTCGGGGTGCACGGCGCCGACGATTCCCATTCGCAGGGCGCCGTCAGCGTCGAGCAGGCGGCCGGTCAGGGTGAGCTCGGCGGCGAGCGGGGCGGGGAGGGCTGCCCTGGCAGCCGCATAGCTGGGAGGGATGCCGCGCGGCAGCTCGGGAAATCCGAAGCTTGCCGCTTCGGCCGCCAGGCGCAGGTCGCAGAGCAGGGCCAGCGCGAAGCCCCCGGCGAGCGCGGCGCCGTTGACGGCGGCGACCACCGGCCGGGCGCAGTTGGCCACCGCGCGAAAGCAGCCGATGCTCGTGTCGACGAGCCGCTCGCGATGCTCGCGGTCGCCGCCGAACTGGGTCGTGTCCATCCCGGAGGAGAAGGCGGGGGGCGCTCCCGTGAGGACGACAGCGCCGACCTCCGGGTCCTCGCCGAGCGAGCCGAAGCACTCCATGAGCTCGACCCGCAGGTCGATCGACAGGGCGTTCCGCTTCTCAGGCCGTTGCAGGGTCACCACGGCGACGTCGTCTCGGCGTTCGAGTGAGAGCAGGCCCGCCATCACAGGCATGATCTCACCAACACAACGGCCGAAGGAGGAGGAGCCTTGAAGTCGCACACCGACTACATGACGTTCAACACCGAGGGCCGGCGCGAGTTCGTCCGCATCACCGAGAATGTGCAGGCGGCCGTGGACGCGTCCGGGGTCTCGGAGGGGATGGTGCTCGTGTCCGCGATGCACATCACCGCCGCCGTCTGGGTGAACGACGACGAGCCGGGTCTCCAGGAGGACACCCTGGAGTGGCTCGACAAGGTCGCGCCGCCCAGCTGGAAGGAGCCGGCGAACGACGTCGCGCGGGAGCTGCTGCCGGATCCCGGCGACTACCGCCATCACCGCGGCGGCGAGGACAACGGCGACGCGCACCTGAAGAACCTGCTGGTCCACCACCAGGTCGTGCTGCCGATCACCGACGGAAGGCTCGACCTCGGACCGTGGCAGGCGGTCTTCTACTGCGAGTTCGACGGGCGCCGCTCGAAGCGGCTGGTGATCAAGGTGATGGGCGATTAGCTCATCGCCCGCAACGGCGGGCCGGAGCGGCGCCGTTGCTCCGGCGATGGTGGTCGGCGCCGTGGTCTCCGTGCAATGCGGCTCGGCCGCGGCGACGACCATCTTCGACCAGGTGGGACCCGCTGGCGCCGTGCTCTACCGGCTCCTCTTCGCCGCGATCCTTCTCCTCGCGATCTGGCGGCCGGCGCCGATGGAGGCGGGGCGCGACGGACTGATCCTCGCGATCGCCTTCGGCGTGACGCTCGCGGGGATGAATCTCTGCTTCTACGAGGCGCTGGACCGGATCCCGCTCGGAATCGCCGTCACCTTCGAGTTCGTCGGACCGCTGGTGGTCGGCTTGCTGGGCTCGCGGCGGCCCCTGGATCTGGTCTGGGTGGGATGCGCCGCGGCGGGGGTGCTGCTCCTTACGCGGCCCTCCGGATCGGCGAGCGCCGCCGGGATCGGCCTCGCGCTGCTGGCCGGCGCGTTCTGGGGCGCCTACATCCTGGCCAGCGCCCGGGTGGGCCGGACGTTTCCCGGGGGCCGGGGGTTGGCGCTCGCAATGGGGATCGCGGCGCTGCTGATGATCGTGCCCGGGACTGCCGCCGCCGGAGGGGACCTGCTCAATCCCGGCGCCGCTGCGGTCGGTGCCGCGACCGGCGTGTTCAGCTCGGTGATTCCCTACTCGCTCGAGCTGGAGGCGCTGAGACGCATCGCGGTGGGGACGTTCGGAGTGTTGATGAGTATGGAGCCGGCGGTCGCGGCCCTGATCGGGCTGATCGCACTCGGCCAGGATCTCGCGAGCGTCGACGTCATCGGCATCGGCCTGGTGGTGGTCGCCAGCGCCGGCGTGCTGGGATCGGGCGTGGGGGAGCCGGCTACCGAGGTCTGAAGCGTCCGGAGCCTTGCCGGACGCCGCGAGGGGGGATCCCCTTCGAGCGGCGCCGGCAGGCTCCCGGACGCGTGGGCTCGCAGCCCTGGCTAGAAAACCCGTCTGAACAGATACAGCGCGATCAGGATCAGGATGATTACGATCAGGATGTAGACGATGGACACCGGGCTCCCTCCCTTCCGAGTTCGATGACGCCCCTGTTACGAACCTCCGGTTCGCTCCGCCCTGCTTACCCGCGATGCAGCGTCTGAACCCCGGGAGGTTGGAATCAGGCGCTACGCAGCCCTGCGCAGGCGACGGAGCCGGCGACCGAAGCGCAGGCGCGCGAGGCTGGAAATCGCCGGCATCTCCGCCGTCGGCGGTGTCGTGACGAGATCGGCGTTCAGCAACGACGGCATGTGGCGCTCGATTTGGGCCGTGAGGCACGACCGACACGAGCACTCAGGAACGGATATGCCTGTGGTTGAACAGACCGTCATCCCAGTTCCTTAAGCCAACGCGACATCACGGTAACTACCTCGGCGGTCGGAATCTCCGCAAATAGCCCAAAACCAGGTGGCTGATGTCGGGTCATGAATGCCCCAAAGTCGTCCCCTGACAAGATCACGGAAATGGAAGCACAGGGCCCCGATCTGCGCGCCGGTTCGATCGCCGAGGCGGTGGCGAAGTCGCAGGTGCACGCGCCCACCAGGGGCAACCGCAAGCTGGAGAAGTTCCTTGCGGCGGTGAACGCCGACGAGCGGGTGCGCGCCTGGTGGTACATGGCGCAGATCCAGTCGGAACGGCTCGGGATGTCGGATCACTCCTGGGTGCACGTGCAGGTTGTTCTCAATATCTCCCTGCGCCTGTTGCGCCT
This sequence comes from uncultured Solirubrobacterales bacterium, assembly GCA_963743575.1. Taxonomy (GTDB): domain Bacteria; phylum Actinomycetota; class Thermoleophilia; order Solirubrobacterales; family 70-9; genus DASUPK01. The sequence continues at coordinate 340,986 of CAVUQC010000004.1, forward strand.
GCTCGTCAAGGGCGACATCGAGCCGGCGATGGTCACCGACCACGGCATGCGCGACCGCGACGCCGAGGTGGTGGTCGCCGGTGGCGCGCTGCTCCACGACGTCGGCATGTCGATTCACCGAACCGACCACGAGGCCTACAGCCTGTTCATGGTTCAGGATCGCCTGCAATCGCTGCTCGAGGGCGTCTACGAGGAGCCCGAGCGCACCGTGGTGAGCTCCGAGATCCTGCACGCGATCATCGGTCACCGCCGCCGCGGCGAGCCCTACACGTTGGAGGCGGGGGTGGTGCGCGTCGCGGATGCGCTCGACATGGCCGAGGGCCGCTCACGAATCCCGGTCGAGGGCGGCCAGTACGGGATCCACGCACTCTCCGCCGCCGCGATCGACGAGGTCCGGATCGAGGCGGGTGACGAGCGCCCGGTCAAGATCGAGATCGAGATGAACAACTCTGCGGGCATCTTTCAGGTCGATGACCTGCTGGCAACGAAGCTGCGAGGGACGCCGCTGGAGGGACACGTCGAGGTCGTGGCCGAGGTGGCGGGGGAGACCGAAAAGCGCCTGCTGCCGAGCTTCCGGCTCTAGGGCCGGAAATTCAACTGCGGCTGGGGAATAAGGGACGAACTGCGGCTGGGGAAGAGGGCGGTGTCCCGGCCGGGGGGCGAATTTCGGGCGATTGCAGCATTGAGGGGGCTATGGCACCCGAATTGCTGCAATCGACGAGTGGGACGGTTTGGGAGCTCGCTCGGAAGCAGCATGGGGTCATTGCTCGCCGCCAGCTCATTGCGATGGGTTTCACACACGATGCGATCCGTCACCGGATTCAACGCGGGCGGCTGCGGCCGATTTGGCGCGGAGTCTTTGCCGTCGGCCGGCCGGAGCTCACCTCACAGGGGCGCTGGATGGCGGCCGTCCTGGCCTGCGGCACGGGCGCGCTCAGTCATGACTCCGCGGCGGCTCTTTGGGGCATCCGCCGGTCCGGGCCTGCCTTCATTGCGGTGTCCGTCCCACCGAGCACCTTCCGCCGCTGCACCGGCATCCGCATCCACCGCCGCGCACTGCCTGCGGCCGACTGCACTCGCCACGCTCGGATCCCGGTGACGACCCCGGCTCGGACGCTGATCGATCTGGGCGTGACCCTGGCTACGGAGAATCGTGAGGCGGCGATCAACGAGGGGGACAAGCTCGGCCTGATCGATCCTGAGCTGCTTCGCGATGTCGCCGCCGAGCGTCCAGGGTGTCCTGGCGTCGCGGCGGTCAAGGCCGTGCTCGACCGGCACACCTTCGCCCTGACGGAATCGGAACTGGAGCGACAGTTCCTCCGGTTCGTCCGGCGGGCCAAATTGCCTCGACCTCGGACGCAGCAACGAGTGAACGGCTTCCGAGTCGACTTCCTTTGGGCTGATCTCAGGGTGATCGTCGAGACCGACGGCATTCGGTATCACCGAACGGCAACCCAGCGATCAAGAGACAGAATCCGCGACCAGGCGCACGCCGCCGCGGGCTTCGTTGCCCTGAGATTCACCCACGCCCAGAATCCGCTACGAGCCGGAGCAGGTCATCGCCACGCTTCAAGCCGTCGCCGATCGCTCCCGCAGCACGTCGTTTGCAGCCTTTCGGGTGCCATAGCCCCCTCAACGCTGCAATCGGCTGGAAAACCTTCCACTCCGGGCGACATCTCCTTCCCCACCGAAGTTCGGCCCTAGACGCCGGCGCCTTTCCCGCCGCGCCCCTCGCCGGCCGCGAAGCGGGCTGCGCCCTTGACGCCGGCGCCGCTGACGGCGCCGCCGATCTCGGCTTCGCGGGCCAGGCCCTCTTCGAGCGAGAGCGAGAAGCCCTCAAGCGCTGAGCGGCGGTCGGCGAGCATCGTCTCCTGTGGGAACTGGGCGAGGCCCTCGGCCATCTCCAGCGCCCGATCGAGATGCTTGCCCGGCGCGACCACCTCGGTGAGCAAGCCCATCGCCAGGGCCTCCTCGGAATCCACGATCCGGCCGGTGATGATCATGTCCAGAGCTCGGCCCATTCCGACCACGCGCGGCAGGCGCTGGGTTCCGCCGTCGATCAGCGGGACTCCCCAGCGGCGCTCCGGAAAGCCGAGCTGGGCGGTCTCGGTGCCGATTCGCAGGTCGCACCAGAGGGCGAGCTCGAGGCCGCCCGCCAGGGCGTATCCCGAGATCGCGGCGATCGTCGGCTTCGGCGAGGTGATCCGGGTGAAGCCGAGCGGCCCGTGCGGCCGCGGCTTCAGCCACTGCTCCGCGATTCCCTGATCGTCCATCGCGGCGGCGACCGACTTGAGGTCGGCACCGGCGCAGAAAGCCTGATCGCCCGCGCCGGTCAGGATCATCACCCGCGCCTCGTCGTCGCCCTCGAACTCCCTGTACGCATCGAGCAGCTGGTCGGCCGTCGAGGGATCGACCGCGTTGCGCCGCTCGGGCCGGTCGATGGTGAGCACCCCGGCGGCGCCGCGCCGCTCATAGGTGACCTCGGGCATGGCGGCGATCCTAGCCTGGGGTGGACTGCGGCCACTGCTTGAGGAACGGCAGTGGGTCGACCGGCTTGGTGTCGGCGCCGAGCGAGGCCTTTCCGATCCGGACCTCGAAGTGGAGATGCGGCCCGTCGCAGCTTCCGGTGCAGCCGAGCTGTCCCACGACCTCGCCCGAGTGCACTCGGTCGCCGAGCACGACGGGGGACGGCTTCAGCATGTGCAGGTAGACGAAGCTGTGGTTGTCCGGGGGGCTGTAGAGGACGACGTAGTTGCCCCGGCCGCCGTCGTCGGGATCGGTCGCCTTGCCCCGATCGACCACGACGCCGTCATGGACCGCGATCTCCGGCGTCCCGGTCTTGGCGAAGATGTCCTGCCCCTCGTGGATGTGGCCGTAGCGCGGCGCGCCGAAGCGGTCGATCTTGTCCCCGAAGTCGTGCGGGCCGAGGATCGGGAAGACGTACCCGCGGACCAGGCCGGTCGGCGTTCCGGGATCGATACCGAAGATCGACGCGCTGTTGAGGAGAGTGCTGTTGCCGGTCTGGTCGAGTCCCGGGACGGGCAGCCCGAGCGCCGATCCCAGGCCGGCGCCGAGGGCGAGGGCGACCGTGATCGCCAGCCCGGCCTTGGCCGTCGGCCAGAGCAGGCCACGGCGGCGAGTCGCGACGCGCGCGCGGTTCTCCGCCGCCCGGGCGCGCTTCCTGACAGGCCCCTGAACCCCCGGATCGATCCGGGCCGTCCGTGTCTTCGCCCGGGGGCGGAGCGCCTCGCGCTCGCGCCGCAGTTTCTCCGTCCGCTCGCGCTGGCGGCGCTCGCGGCTCTCGCGCGCGACCCGCTCGCGTTCGGCCCGTTCGGCCTCGATCCGCGCGCGCCGCTTCCGCTCGGCCCGGTCCCGCTCGATGCGCTCGCGCTCCAGTCGCTCGGCGACGGGCTCGCGGCGGGGAAGAGGGATCAGCTCGGCGGGGGCCGGAGGCTCCGGCGCCGAGACGGGAGCCGCCTTCGCGCGCGTCACCGGCTGTGGTGAGGGCTCAGCCGAAAGCTGTGTCCGCGGGCTCTCGATCCGCTGCCTGCGCTTGCCCTGCCTGCGGGCACGACGGGCGTCGTAGTGCCCCGGACCGGGATCGAACGGTGCCGCTCCGAACTCGGGATCGAGTTGATGGTCGCGCGGCGCCCGCCTCAGATAGCCGGTCTCGATGCCCGGGTCGAAGCTTCCCTCACCGTCGCCGCCCGCCTGCGGATGCTGTTGTGGATCGACGACGCCATCGTCCCCTGCCGGCCCCATACAGAGCCGGGGCTAACGACTTCCGAGGCGTTCGAGGTCCTTCGTGCGTCTCTCCTTGCGGTTGTCCAGACGGATCTGGATAAGGGAGAGGACGGTCACGAAGATCGCGAAGAACGCGATCAGCCCGAAGGCGAAGAAGGTGACGACCTTGTCGTCCGTCCGGCCGTAGACGCCGACGCCGTCGGCGGCGATGGCGGCGGGCGAGAGCATGAGCAGCCCGGCCAGGGCGAGGAGCGGCGGCAGAAGACGACGGGAGAACTTGCCGAACATCCCGGGCAATCTAACGCACCCGCTGGTCATCTCGGGCTGTCAGGTTTTCTTAAGGTGTCGTCACCGCCGGTCGCCTAGGATGCCGTGCCTCCCGGCCTCGGCCGGCCCCCGGCATGGACCCAATCTCCTACTTCCAGGCAATCATCCTCGGCCTGCTCCAGGGCATCTCCGAGCTCTTCCCGATCTCGAGCCTTGGGCACAGCGTCGTCCTGCCGCGCATCTTCGGCTGGGACATCCACCAGAACGACGACTACTTCCTGAGCTTCCTGGTCGCAACGCACTGCGCCACGGCGCTGGTGCTCCTCGTCTTCTTCATCAAGGACTGGATCCGCATCGTCAAGGGGCTCGGCCGCTCGCTGCGCGATCGCTACATCGACCCGAACGACAGCTACGCCAAGCTCGGCTGGCTGCTCGTGATCGGGACGATCCCCGCCGGGCTCCTCGGCCTGATTCTGGAGCATCCGCTCAGGACCCTGTTCGCCTCCACCCAGACCGCCGCGATCTTCCTGTTCGTCAACGGCCTGATGCTGTTCGGCGCGGAAGCGCTGCGACGTCGCGCGCCCGTCCGGTCCAGGGAGAGCATCGAATCCGATGACGAGATCGCCCATCAGCTCACCTTCAAGAGCGCCTTCGGGATCGGCGCGGCCCAGGCCCTCGCGCTGATCCCCGGGCTCTCCCGCTCGGGCGCCAGCATGGGGGGCGGACTGCTGGCCGGACTCTCGAACGAGGAGGCTGCGCGCTTCGCCTTCCTGCTGGCCACGCCCATCATCGGGGCCGCGGGCGTGCTGAAGCTGCCGGAGCTGATGGGCTCGCAGGGCGACCACGTCCGTGGCCAGGCGCTGGTCGGCGCGATCGCCGCGGCGTTCACCGCCTACTTCTCCGTCAAGTTCCTGCTCCGCTTCTTCGAGACCAACCGGCTGACGCCGTTCGCCATCTACTGCTGCGCGGTCGGCGCGGTGCTCACCATCGCGTTCGCCGTGAGCTGAGGAGGCTCCTATGAGCAAGCGACCCCAACTGATCTGGCCCGCCGTGATCCTCGGCGTGATCCTCCTTGTGATCGCGGCCATCTACTGGATCGACGACGCGAACTCACTGCCCTCGTTCTTCCCCGGCCACGAGGCCGGCTCGAACGACGTGCACTTCAAGCACGGGCTCGCGGCCGCGGTCCTCGGCCTGGGCTGCTTCGTCTTCGCCTGGTTCCAGAGCGGCGGAACTCGCCGCGATCGCGGCGACGTCAGTGCGGAGTGATCTGAAGTAGCTCGTCGCTCGGCTCGTGCTCGACCTGGAGCGTCGAGTGCTCGATGTCGAACCGCTCCGCCAGCAGGTGCGCCAGGCGGAAGCGGGCCTGGTGACAGTCCGCGTCGGCCCTGACGAGCACGTGCGCCGAGAGGGCAGGGAACCCCGAGGTCACCTCCCAGACGTGCAGATCGTGGACCTCGATCACGCCCGGTTCCCCGAGCAGGGCGTTCCCGATCTGATCCGGATCGATCCCCTCCGGCGCCGCCTCTAGGAAGATCCTCCCCGACGCGCGGAGCAGGCCGAATGCGGAGCGCAGCATCAGCCCGGCGACCAGCAGCGATGCGATCGCATCGGCGCGGTCGAAGCCGGTGAGCAGGATCACGACCGCGGCAATCGCGGTGCCGATGAAGGCGAACAGGTCCGTGAGGATGTGCTGGTAGGACCCCTCGACGTTGAGGCTCTCGCGATTTGCTCGGGAGAGCGTCCAGCTCGCGGCGAGGTTGACGACGATCCCCAACAGCGCGACCGCGAGCACCAGTCCGGCGCGAACGTCGGGCGGCGAGACGAGGCGATGGATCCCCTCGAAGACGATGAACAGGGCCAGGATCAGCAGGGTGATCCCGTTCGCCTGCGCGGAGAGGATCTCGGCCCTCCGCAGGCCGAAGGTCATCGCGCCCGCGGCCGGGCGCTGGGCCAGGCGAATGGCGACCAGCGAGAAGCCGATGGCGCCGGCGTCGGTGAGCATGTGGCCGGCGTCCGAGAGCAGGGCCAGGGAGTGGGCCACGATCCCCACGACGACCTCGACCACCATCAGGCCGACGATCAGGGCCAGCGCGACGGCGAGCGCGCGCCGGTCGGCGTCCGCGGTGAGGGCGTGGGGGTGGTCGTGATGCTCGTGACTCACCCCTCTGATTATGGGTGGCGGTTGACGGCTTCGCCACAAGGCCGCGGCTTTGAGCGGCGCGGACCAGGGTTGCCAGGGCGATCGCGCCCTCACCCGGCACCCCCGGACGCGAAGCGGAGGAGGTGCCGGTTGATGAGGGCAAGAAAAAGCGCGCGACCCGGGGCAGGGAGGGGTCGCGCGCGCTGACGAGAGAGGAATCTCGAAAGTAAGCAGCAGTCTCATCGCACGAAAGGGGCCCGGTGTGAAGATCCGGATACAGATTCCAGGGCATTTATGCGCCATTTGCTTGTGAAAAACCGGTGAACCACCCTCCGCACACCCTTCGCTGCGCCGTTCCCGCACCTATCATCCAGTCGTCTCAGCAATTCGCCCGGGGGCAAGGGCGAGTCCGAGAGAGGGGCTCGATGCAAAATCAAGCAGGCATACGACTGGCTGTCATCGACAACGACAGCGCGTTCCTCACCGTCCTCGGCAAGCGCCTGGAGGGCGCCGGCTGGGAGCACCGCGTGCTCGCCGGCAGCGTGCCCATCGAGGAGCTCGTCGCGATGAAGCTGAACGCCCTGCTCGTCGACCTCACCGTGCTCGGCCCGCAGGGCTGGGAGTTTCTCGAGAAGGTCTGCGGGGCGATCCCCGGCCTCGGCGTCCTGGTCTGCACTTCGCAGTCCACCGTCGCCCAGCGCGTGCGTGGGTTGCGACTCGGCGCCGACGACTGGATCGGCAAGCCGTCCCACCCGGAGGAGGTCATGGCGCGCATCGAGGCCGTCGTCCGCCGGCGCAAGCGCGCGGCCGCCCGCGAGGACGTCGGGCCGCTGGTCAGCGGCGAGCTCGAGATCCGCGCCGACCAGTACCAGGCTTTCGTCAGCGGCCAGAGCATCGGCCTGACACGGCGCGAGTTCGAGCTCCTGCAGCTGCTCGCCGAGGCGCACGGCCAGGTGATCGAGCGCGAAGAGATCTACCAGAAGGTCTGGGGCTACGCGATGGCCCACGGCGACCGCTCGGTGGACGTCTTCGTCCGCAAGCTTCGCCAGAAGCTGCAACGCCATTCGGCGAACTGGCGCTACATCCACACGCACTTCGGGATCGGCTACCGGTTCGATCCGGAGGCGATCGGCACCGGCGGGGAGGTCTCGCCCGTCGACGTCCCGCTGCCGGTGGAAGAGCCCGCCGTGGACGCCGAGCTCGCCGGGCTCGCCGGCGAAAGCAGCTAGGGCCTGGGCCTCACCGGGTGATCCGGCCGCGAGTTCACATCGCGTTCACCGAAAGTTCACTCGACCGTAACTACTTGGGGGGTGCGAGCGGCAAAGCTCCGACGCCATGGATGGCGAGAACGGGGCGGCGACCGAAGTAGCGACGATTCCCCTGGCCGGCCGCGACCAGACTCCCGTGTACGCGGGGCGGCTCGAGATCAGGCCCGCCGATCATGCCGCCCTCGTCGATGGCCGCCCGCTGGTGCTGACGGTGAGGGAGCTGCAGCTCCTCACGGAGCTGGCGCACAACGCCGAGCGGGTGATGACCCGCGAAGAGCTCTACGAGACGGTCTGGCGCCGCGACTACAAGAAGAGTGACCGTTCGGTCGACGTCTACGTGGGCCGCCTGCGGGCGAAGCTGAGCCGGGCTCTGCCGGGAAGGCGCTTCATTCACACCCACACGGGGATCGGCTACCGCTTCTCGCCCCAGGCCTGACCCGGCCGCACTCCGGGCGAGTGTTGAAAGGCCGTGATTTACATCCTTTTTACAAGTGGGCCACACGAACGTAACAAGCTGCCTGCGACCCGGTGGAAGGGTCCGTCACCTCAAAACGATCTGAGGGAGGCGAGCCATTGAGCCGCCGTCCCTTTTCGAAAAGCGAAAAAGGAGCGACTCAATGAATAGGAAGTGGTGGCTCGTACTTGCCGCCTCCGCCGTGTTGGCGCTCACCGCCGCCGCATGCGGCTCGAGCAGCGACAACAGCTCGTCGGGAGGCGCCTCCGGTGACCTCGCCGGCGCCGGTTCCAGCGCCCAGCAGGCCGCCCAGGAAGCCTGGACGGCCAAGTTCGAGGATCAGAACTCGGACGCGACCGTCTCCTACGACCCGATCGGGTCCGGTGGTGGCCGCGATCAGTTCATCGCTGGCGGCAAGACCGCGTTCGCGGGCAGCGACTCTCCGTTCGCCACCGACGAGCTGCCCATGGCAGCCGCCCGGTGCACGAAAGACGGTGGCGGCCAGCTGATCCAGATCCCGAACTACATCTCGCCGATCGCGATCATCTACAACCTCCAGGGCGTCGACAACCTGCAGCTCAGCCCTGACGTGACCGCGAAGATCTTCAAGGGCGAGATCACGACCTGGGACGACCCCGCCATCAAGGCGGACAACCCGGGTGTGAGCCTCCCGAGCACGAAGATCACGCCGGTGCACCGCTCGGACGAGTCTGGGACGACGGCCAATTTCACGGACTATCTCCATGGAGCGGCCCCGACCGTCTGGACGTTCGATCCGGATGGCAACTGGCCACTGAAGACGGGCGAGTCCGGCGCGCAGACGTCGGGCGTGGTCCAGGCCGTCAAGGCCGGCGACGGCGCGATCGGCTACGCCGACGCGAGCCAGTCCCAGGGCCTGGGCGTCGCCAAGGTCAAGGTTGGCAACACCTACGTGGCGCCGAGCGCCACCGGTGCATCCAACGATTTCGACCAGTCGCAGAAGGACCCGGAGCTCACCAAGACGCCGTACGTGTTCGCGTACACGGTTCAGCGGACCCCGACGGACGCCAGCAGCTATCCGGTTCTGCTGGTCTCGTACCTGATGGGTTGCACGAAGTACTCCGACACGAGCACCACCGATCTCGTCAAGGCGTACTTCAACTACATCGTCAGCGACGAGGGTCAGCAGGTGGCGGCGGAGAACGCCGGTTCGGCGCCGATCCCGCCAGGCATCAAGAAGGAGGATGAGCCCGCGATCAACGCGATCGGCGGCTGATCCAAACGGTGACCCGGGGGATCCCGCGCAGAGGCGCGGGATCCCCCGTCCCGTTCCCAACGACACGGATTTAGATGGAAGCTCACACCGACACCACCACCCAGGCAGGCCAGATCCTCGCCGTCGCCTCCGGTGGCAAGCGCAGGCCCGGCGACCGGATCTTCTCCAACGCCGCCGTGATCGCCGGCGTCTCTGTTCTGGCGCTTCTGGCGGGCGTCGCCATCTTCCTGATCGCGGACTCGATTCCGGCCGTGACAGCGAAGGCCGCCGATCTACCCGACGGCAAGACGCTGGTCGACTACATCGCGCCGCTCGCCTTCGGCACGGTCCTGGCCGCTCTGGTCGCCGTCGTCATCGCTGTTCCGCTGGCAGTCGCCGCGGCCCTGTTCATCAGCCACGTCGCCCCGAGGCGGATGGCGCTCTCGCTCGCCTACGTCGTCGACCTGCTGGCCGCGATCCCCAGCATCGTCTACGGCCTCTGGGGGATCTTCGTGCTCGGGCCCGCGATGGTGCCCATCCTGGACTGGCTGGTCGCGCATCTGAGCTGGATCCCGTTCTTCGCGGGCCCGGCCTCGGTCACGGGTCGAACCATGCTCACCGCCGGTCTCATCCTGGCCCTGATGATCCTCCCGATCGTCTCCGCAGTTGCGCGTGAGGTCTTCTCGCAGACGCCGCGCCGGCTGGAGGAGGGCGCGTTGGCATTGGGCGCCACCCGCTGGGAGATGATTCGAATGTCGGTACTCCCCTTCGGCAAGTCCGCGGTCATCAGCGGCTCGATGCTCGGCCTGGGGCGCGCACTCGGAGAGACCATGGCCGTGGTCATCATCCTCTCGGCCTCCGGCATCGTCACCTTCAATCTGGTCAGCCAGGAGAACCCCACCCCGATCGCCGCCAACATCGCGCTGAAGTTCCCCGAGTCCTCCGGCGTCGACGTCAACGCGCTGATCGCCTCCGGGCTCGTTCTCTTCGGCATCACGCTCGTGGTCAACATGATCGCCCGGCTGATCATCTCCCGATCGGAGTCCGAGTGACGGAGCCGAGGGACAGACGCGACGAGAATCCAGCGGCCGCCTTCGATCCCGCGGAAAGCGTCGCGGCGATCGGCGGCCCCGGCGTCAGCAGCGGAACCCTCCCGGCGTGGTTCCTGCGCGCCGTGGTCGCGGGTTCCGCCCTGGTCGCCCTCGCGATCCTGCTCGCGACGGGCGGCTTCACGATCGTCCTCTTCTTCATCGTCACGGCGGTGCTCGCGCTGCCGACCGCCTACGTATGGTCGCTCGTCACCGAGGGCCGCCGCCAGGCGTTCGACCGGCTGGTGACGCTGGGCATCGTCACCGGGTTCGGCATGGCAGTGCTGCCCCTCTTCTCGGTGCTGTACGAGGTGATCAAGCGCGGCACGGCTCGCTTCGACGGCTCGTTCTTCACCGAGTCGGCCCGCGGCGTGATCGGCGCCGGCGGTGGCGCGCAGCATGCAATCGTCGGCACACTGGTGATCACCGGCGTCGCCACCCTGATTTCCGTGCCGATCGGGATCATGGCGGCCGTCTACCTGAACGAGTACGGGACGGGTCGCCTGCGCAAGGCCCTGACCTTCTTCGTCGACGTGATGACGGGCATTCCGTCCATCGTCGCCGGCCTCTTCGCGTACGCCCTCTTCGCGGCCTTCCTCGGCCCCGGGATCCGGCTCGGCGTCATCGGCTCGGTTGCGCTGACCGTCCTCATGATCCCCATCGTGATCCGGTCCGCGGAGGAGATCCTGAAGATCGTCCCCGACCACCTCCGCGAGGCCGCCTATGCGCTCGGGACCCCGAAGTGGAAGGTGGTCACCCGCATCGTGCTGCCGACCGCCCTGGCCGGGCTGGTGACCGGCGTGATGCTGGCGGTGGCGAGGGTGATCGGCGAGACGGCGCCGCTGCTGGTCACGACCGGGGTGATCGACTCGGTCAACACCAACCCGCTCAGCGGGCGGATGCAGAACCTCGCCGTCTATGCCTACAGCGAGTACAAGGACCCGGGCGTGGACGTCCAGGCGTCGTACGACAAGGCCTGGGCCGCGGCTCTCACCCTGATCCTGATGGTGATGATCCTGAGCCTGCTTGCCCGCTGGATCTACCGGCGCTTCGGGACCGACCTTCGGGACACCAGATAGCCCGCGTCAGACTTCGAATGCCCAGCGACAGGAGGAAAATGCCCGAGACAGCGGACACGACCAAGGAGAGGCGGAGCGGAAGCGTGGCGACGGATCTTGCCCGAACGGCTAAGAAGGCCGTGACGCGGGGTGGCGATAAGGTCGAGCGCGTGGCCAAGCGCTTCTCCGTCAAGGACGTGAATCTCTTCTACGGCGACTTCCAGGCCGTCCAGGACGTGACGATGACGATCGAGCCGAACCAGGTGACGGCTCTGATCGGCTCATCCGGGTGCGGCAAGACGACCATGCTCCGGTCCCTCAACCGAATGCACGAGCTCACCCCCGGTGCCAGGGTGGAGGGCGAGGTCGTCCTCGACGAGCACAACATCTACGCGGCCAACGTCGACCCCGTGGAGGTTCGGCGTCTGGTCGGAATGGTCTTCCAGGCTCCGAATCCGTTCCCGACGATGTCCGTCTACGAGAACGTCGCCGCCGGCCTGACGCTCAACAAGCGCGGGCTCTCCAAGTCCGAGAAGGACGACGTCGTCGAGAAGTCCCTCCGCGGCGCCCATCTCTGGGAGGAGGTGAAGGACCGGCTGGACAAGAAGGGCTCGGCCCTCTCGGGGGGGCAGCAGCAGCGTCTCTGCATCGCTCGCGCGATCGCCGTCGAGCCCGAGGTCCTCCTGATGGACGAGCCATGCTCGGCGCTCGACCCCGTCGCCACACTTGCGGTGGAGGACCTGATCGAGGACCTGAAGACCCGCTACACGATCGTGATCGTCACCCACAACATGCAGCAGGCCGCCCGCGTCAGCGACGTCACGGCGTTCTTCAACCTCGAGGCCGCCGGCAAGCCGGGACGCCTGGTCGAAAAGGACGCCACGGACAAGATGTTCACGACGCCCTCCAAGAAGGAGACGGAGGACTACGTCAGCGGGCGGTTCGGCTGATGCCCGAGGCACGCATGCACTACCAGGACCAGCTCGACGAGCTGGAGAAGAACTGTCTCGGCGGACTCGATCTCGTCATCTCCTCGCTCGATCGCACGATGGAGGCCGTGCAGCACCAGGACATGGAGCTCGCCGAGCTCGTCATCGCCGATGACGACCGGATCGACGGCCGCTACCTGGAGGTCCACCAGGAGATCCTCACCATGCTGGCCACCCAGGCACCCGTGGCGACCGACCTGCGGTTGATCTCCGCGCTTCTGCACGTCATGCACTCGATCGAGCGGATGGGGGACCAGTGCGTGAACATCTCCAAGGTGATCCCGCTCACCGGCCATGACGCCCCGGTACACGACGACATGGTCGACCGGGTCGTGCTGATGGGGAAGCAGGGCCGCTCGATGCTCTCCCAGGCCAAGAAGGCGTTCGAGGCGCGTGACGTCGAGCTGGCGCGCGATTTGGTCCGCCAGGACGACCTGATCGACAACCTGAACAAGGAGTGCTTCAAGATCGCCGTCCAGGTGGGCGACGAGAAGGACATCCGCGAATGGGCGATGACGATGATGCTCGTCGCGCGCGCCCTGGAGCGAATCGGCGACAACGCCGTTGACATCGGCGAGCAGGTCGCCTTCGTGGTCACCGGCCTCTTCCGGGAGTTCGAGGACGCCTCGCACCCCGGCCAAGCCCCGCTCCCCTCGCAGCAGGGTTAAGCCGCGAGGTCGACGGCGGGCTCTTGGGCCGGCGCGGTCGCGCTCCAGGTCCAGCAGATGCCTGCGTAGATGACGACCGCCAGCACCGTGGCGGCGCTCACCACCATCCCGGCCGCGGTTGTCTGGGCGAGGTCGGTGGCCCCGAGGGCTGCGACCATCGCGGTCGGGCCGGTGCCGACGCCGATCGGGAGTAGTCCGATGGCTCCCATCGAGAAGAGGACGAGTGCGACGTCCGCAGGAGTCGAGGGCAGGCCGAAGCCGGCGAGCACGATCCAGGTCCGCAGCAGTGCCATGCAGGTGAAGGCGCCGACGGCGAGGGCGAGCCTGTTGCGGAGGCGCGGCGACGCCAGCACGCCGAGGCCGGCCGCCAGCCGGTGCCGCCTGAAGCGGTGATGGGCGAGTCGCAGCGCGACCAGCGCGATCCCGGCGCCCACCAGCATCACCCAGGGGGTCCAGGCGGGGATCGTGCTCCCCGGACCGATCGGTCCGGGGCGTTTTTGCGTTTGGAGTGCCTATCCGGTGGCCGGGACGGCCACCGCCGCGACCGCCGCGGCTCCGGCCTCGAAGAGACTCGCCGCCGATGGCCGCGGAGGATGCACCTCGAGGAGCAGCGGCGCACCAGCCTTGCGCGCGAAGAGCGGCGCCAGGCGATCCCACGGGACCCTCCCGCGGCCCGGCGGCAGATGGAGGTCGAGGCGGAGCGGGTCGATCTCTGGTGAGCCGGAGTCGCCGCGGCGGGCGCCGAGATTGTCGTGCAGGTGAAAGAGGACGGCGCGGTCGAGGGCGGGCTCGATCAGCTCCAGCGGGTCGGTGCGGCGAAGCTGCGCGATGATGTTGGCGTGGCCCACGTCGATGCAGAGGCCGACGGCCGGAGAGGAGATCCGCTTCGCCATCGTTCGCAGGATGGACGGACTGAAGGAGAGCGCATCGGGGCCGGGGTAGACGGGGGCGAGGTTCTCGAGCGCGATGATCACGCCGAGTCGCTCGGCCCGGGCGGCGAGAGCCACGAGCGAGCGGGTCTCAGCCAACCTCCTGTCCTCGCTGGCGGGCACGTCCGGCAGGTTGGCCGCGTGGTAGACGATGTGTGAGGCCTCGACCTCGGCGGCGTAGGAGATCAGGCCGGCGATCGCGTTGTCGCCGTCCTTGGTTCCTCCGCGCACCGACCCGGGACCGTGCAGGATCAGCTGGAGACCGGAGGTTCCGAGGACCTCGGCAAGGGCCGACGCGTGGCGCGTCGCGTCACGCGGGACCGTCAGCACGGAGGGCGGGGGAGAGGGGACCTGGACATGGCTGAATCCCGCGGCCTCGATCTCCTTGAGAATCGGCGCGGCGGGCCACCAGTCGTAGGGGACGCTCAGCCCGAGCCGCTCCTTCGGGTCGCTGAGAGCCATCGATCCGAAAGTACGACGGCCCCCTGCGAATCCCGTGAAGACCCTGTGAAGGGGGGTTCGTCGGGCCACCAGCGCCGCCGCAGCCAGAGGGCGACGTAGACGAGCGTGACGAGGACGGGGACCTCGATGAGGGGGCCGACCACGCCGGCGAGCGCCTGGCCCGAGCTGGCGCCCCAGACGCCGACGGCAACCGCGATCGCCAGCTCGAAGTCGTTCGAGGCGACTGTGAAGGCGAGGGTGGCGGTCTTCGGGTAGCCGAGGTTCATCCCGCGGCCGATGAGGAACCCGAGCGCCCACATGACGAGGAAGTAGGCGAGCAGGGGCAGCGCGATGCGCGCAACCGTCAGCGGGTCGCCCGTGATGGCGTCGCCCTGGATTGAGAACAGCAGAACGATGGTGAACAGGAGCCCGTAGAGCGTGATGGGCGCGATGCGCGGGATGACCGTCGATTCGAACCAATCGCGGCCGTGCGCTCGCAGGCCCCACCGGCGTGTGAGATAGCCGGCCGCCAGCGGGATGCCGAGGAAGATGAGCACGGTGCGCGCGACCTGCCAGATGCTGACCTCAAAGCCTTGAGTGTCGAGTCCGAGCAGGTTGGGCAGGGCATTGAGATAGAACCAGCCCAGAAACGCGTAAGCGACGACTTGGAAGATGGCGTTGAAGACAACGAGGACCGCGGCGCGGTCGTTGTCTCCGCCGGCGAGGTCGTTCCACACGAGCACCATCGCGATGCAGCGCGCCAGACCGACGACGATGACGCCGGTGCGGTAGGCGGGCTCGTCCGCCAGGAAGACCCACGCCAGCGTGAACATCAGGGCGGGGCCGACGACCCACGACAGCAACAGGGAGACGCCGAACATCCGCCCGTCGCCGCGCATCTTCCCAATCTCCTCGTAACGGACCTTCGTGAGGACCGGGTACATCATCAGCAGCAGGCCGAGAGCGATCGGCAGGCTCACCGTCCCGACCTTCAGCCTGTCCAGGAAATCGTTGAGCCCTGGCACGAGCGACCCGAGCGCCAGTCCGCCGGCCATCGCAAGCGCAATCCAGAGAGGCAGGAAGCGATCAAGCGTCGACAGCCGGCGGATGACGGCGGCCTCGTCCGGATGGACGGTGGTCTCACTCACGATGGGACCAGGTTGCGATGAGTCACCTCAGGACGCCGGCTCCGCCCTGGGCAACTTCATCCCGGTGGAGTGGCGAGCCGTCGTCCTGGGAAGCATCAGTGAAAGCAGCCCCGCGGCCACCACAAAACCGGCGGAGACCCAGAGGCAGGCGCTGAGGCCGTTCCACTCGTACAGCAGCCCCGAGAGCACCGTCCCCGCCAACCGGCCACAGGCGTTGGCCATGTAATAGAAGCCGACGTTCATCGCGACCTTGTCGTTGTCTGCGTAGGAGAGGATCAGGTAGGAGTGGACGGCGGAGTTCATCGCGAACAGGACGCCGAAGATGATCAGCCCGACGACGACGACCGCGGTCGGGTCAGCCTTGGCCGAGAGCGCGATCGCGATCCCGGCGGGGAGGATCGCCAGCGCGAAGGCAAGCCAGGCCGCTGTCCGGCCGTCCGGCTCGCCGCCCTCCTCGGCGCGACGGCGAACGAAGCGCGGCGCCGAGGCCTGAACAATCCCGTAGCCGATGATCCAGGCGGCGAGGTAGAGGCTGACCTGCCAGAAGTTCCAGCCGACCACCGAGTAGAGGAAGACCGGCAGGCCTACCACGAACCAGACGTCTCTCGAGGCGAACAGGAAGATCCGGGCCGCCGCCAGGATGTTGACCGCCCGGTTGTTGGAGAACATGTGCTTGAACTTCGCCTTCGCGTCCGGTCGGCCCAGGTGCTGGCCACGCATCAGAGTCGAGACGACGATCAGTGCGGTCGCGCTGATGCCGGCCAGGACGAGCACACCGGGCTGGAATCCGATCACCGTGATCAGCAGGCCGCCGAGGAAGAAGCCCACGCCCTTCAGCGCGTTCTTCGAGCCGGTCAGGATCGCCACCCACTTGTAGAGGGCGCCCTCCTGGCCGTCGGGCACGATCAGCTTCACCGCGCTCTTCGAGCTCATCTTGGTGAGGTCCTTGGCGATGCCCGAGAGGGCCTGTGAGGCCATCACGTAGGGCACGACCAGCCAAGTCGCGGGCGCGAAGCCGAGCATGCTCTGGGCGCAGATCTGCACGCCAAGCCCCATGAACAGCGTCGTCTTCAGCCCGAAGCGGGCGGCGACCCAGCCTCCGACCAGGTTGGTGACGATGCCGAAGAACTCGTAGAGGAGGAACAGCGTCGCGAGCTGGAACGGGCTGTAACCGAGCTGGTCGAAGTAGAAGAGCACCAGCATGCGGCTGGCCCCGTCGACGAGAGTGTCGCTCCAATACGCCCCCGTGACGAGGGCGTAGTTGCGCATGTCCTCGCGCGGCTTGGCTGTGCTCGCCTCCATGACCAGGGCCTCAGTCGAGAGCGGGGGTGCGGGCGGCGCCTGGATCGGCCTGAGCGCGAGTCCCCTGCGAGACCTTCTGGGCCAACTCCGCCAGCCGGTTGGCGTAACCCCACTCGTTGTCGTACCAGGCGAGCACCTTCACCTGGGTCTCGTCGATGACCATGGTTGATGGCGCGTCCACGATTCCCGATCGCGGGTCGTCCCGGTAGTCGACGGAGACCAGGGGCCGTTCCTCGTAGCCGAGGATCCCTGCGAGCGGTCCGTCGGCGGCGTTCTGAAAAAGGCCGTTGACCTCCTCGACTGTCGTCGGCCTCTCGACCTCGAAGGCGCAGTCAGTGATCGAGGAGTTCAGCATCGGCACCCGAACGGCAAGCCCGTTCAGTCTTCCCTCCAGCTCGGGGAAGATCAGGCCGATCGCGGTCGCCGAGCCCGTCGTGGTGGGAATCAGTGACTGGCTGGCGGCACGGGCGCGGCGGAGATCCTTGTGGGGGGCGTCGACGACCACCTGGGTGTTTGTCATGTCGTGCAGCGTCGTGATCGAGCCATGCCGGATCCCAACTCCCTCGTGGAGGACCTTGACCACCGGAGCCAGGCAGTTGGTGGTGCAGGAGGCTGCGGTGACCACGTTGTGCTGGACCGGGTCGTAGAGATCGTCGTTCACCCCGAGCACGAGGTTCACCGCTCCCTCCTCCTTGACCGGCGCGGCGACGATCACCTTGCGGACGCCGCGGTCGAAGTAGCCCGCCAGACTCTCCATCGTGCGGAATTGGCCCGAGCACTCCAGAACGGCTTCGATTCCGAGCTCGTCCCACGGGACCTCTCCCGGGAGCGGGTGCTGGGAGTAGGAGACCGACTTCCCGTCGATGGCGATCCACTCCCCGCCGCCCTCGACGTTCGGGCCCCAGCGGCCGTGGACTGAGTCGAACTTGAGCAGGTGAGCGGCCGTCACGGCGTCGCCGTGAGGCTCATTGACGTGGTCAAACGCGAGATCGGACCAGCCCCACGCGGCTCGGAGCACAAGCCGGCCCATCCGGCCGAAGCCGTTGATCCCGATGGAGACGGTGGATTGGGTCACGGCTGTGCAGACTCCGTCGTCACCACGCCGATCAGAGTCTTCACGTGCGCTTGGATCTCGTCCCGGATCCGGCGAACAGTCTCCAGGTCCTTCCCGGCTGGGTCCTCGAGGTCCCAATCCTCGTAGCGCTTGCCGGGAAAGATCGGGCAGGCGTCGCCGCAGCCCATCGTTATGACGGCGTCGGCTGCGCGGACGACCTCATCGGTGAGGGGTTTCGGGAACTCCTTGGAAATGTCCACGCCGACCTCGTCCATTGCTTCAACGGCATACGGGTTCAGATCATCTCCGGGATCCGACCCCGCGGAGCGAACGTGCACCCGTCCCTCGGCGAGCTTGTCGAGCAATCCGGCCGCGATCTGGCTGCGACCTGAATTGTGGACGCAGACGAACAGGACCTCCGGAACCTGCTTGGTCAGCTTGCCCTCCACCTGCGCGAGTGCTCGCAGCCGCTGGCGGGCGAAGCGCTCGACCATGATCGGTACGAACTCCTGCACCTTCGACCCTGCGAAGTCGTCGGTGCTCTCGTCCACGTACTTCTCGATCGTTTCCCGCGAGAAGATCCCCTCGAACTCTGCTGCGAGCACGTCGAAAGAGCGATGGATGAGCCCCTTGGTGGTCAGGTCAACTTTGGTAGTCATCTTCCTCCCTTCGAGAATTAGCCGCCGGTCGCGCCATCCTAAAGGTTGACAACTATCGATTCAATCGATATACGTACATAGATGGCCGTCGATTTGGAGATGGTGCCGAAGCAGAAGCGCCCTGCGGGTGAGCCGTGTTGCGAGCCGGTTGTCTATCCGGACATCCAGCGCGCCCAGGCCGAGCGGATGGCCACCGTCGCCAAGGCGCTCGGCGATCCGATTCGCATGCAGCTGGTGGACGTTCTCCGCAAGCACGCCGGCAAGGTCTGCGTCTGCGAGCTCGTGCCGCTGTTCGACCTCTCCCAGCCGACCGTCTCCCATCACCTGAAGGTCCTGCGCGAGGCCGGCATCGTCGGCTCCGAGCGCCAGGGCCTGTGGGCCTACTACTACGTCAACCCCGACTCAATCGAGGAGCTGAGCGCATGGCTGAGCAGCTGACCGGCAAGGACGAGATCCGTGAAGCGGTGCGCGAGCGCTATGCGGAGGCGGCGACCTCCGTCGGGGAGGGGCGAGTCGCCTGTTGCGGTCCCTCGGAGGCTGCGGGTGGTGGCTGTGGCTGTGGCACGGATGTGCCGGACGCCTGTGGCGGCGAGGAGTTCGGCGCCGGCCTCTATCGAGACGCAGATCGCGAGCAGCTTCCGGACCAGGCGAAGCTCGCCTCGCTGGGTTGCGGCAATCCAACCGCCGTCGCCGAGCTCAATGAGGGCGAAACGGTTCTCGACCTCGGCTCTGGAGGCGGCATCGACGTGCTGCTCTCCGCCCGGCGCGTCGGCACGACGGGCAAGGCCTATGGCGTCGACATGACCGACGAGATGCTCGAGCTGGCGCACCGCAACCAGCGCGAAGCCGGCGTGGACAACGTCGAGTTCCTGAAGGGGACGATCGAGGACGTTCCGCTTCCCGACGACGCCGTTGACGTCGTGATCTCTAATTGCGTCATCAACCTGTCGGGGGACAAGTCATCGGTGTTCCGGGAGGCGGGTCGGGTGCTGCGTCCTGGCGGCCGCTTCGCGGTGAGCGACATCGTCGCCGACGATGGCATGGACGAGGAAACCCGCCTCGACCTGGCGCAGTGGACCGGCTGTATCGCGGGAGCTTTGACCGCACGGGAGTTCCGGGCGGAGCTCGAGGCCGCTGGGTTCACCCATGTCGAGATCCGCGAGACCCACCGGGTGCACGACCAGGCCGGGTCGGCGATCATCCGCGCCAGAATGCCGGCATGAGCTCGGCCGAAACGCTCGCCCTCAAGAACCCCGAGCAGCTCTACCTCGACTGGGAGCACGCCCACTGGGCGGCCCAGGAAATCGACCTGGGCCGCGACCCGTCCGATTGGGCCGGGCTCGAGGACGGGGAGCGTGAGCTCCTCTACTTTGCGATCAGCTCTCTGATGGTCGCCGAAGAGAGGATCTCGACCCAGTTCTGCGGCCTGGTGCTGGCGCAGGACGATGAGGAGGAGGGGAGCTTTCTTTCGACCCAGCTGGTCGATGAGATCCGGCACATGCAGTTCTACGCGCGCTTCCAGGACGAGGTGATCGCGGATCCTGGGACGATCGCCGCCCACGTGGCGCGCTCGCGCGAAGTCCTGGGCGAGCCCTTCAAGAAGATCTTCGACGAGGCGCTGGTCCAGGCCCACGATCGCCTCCTCAGCGATCCGAGAGACCGGGGAGCCAAGGTGGACTTCGTGACGATCTACCACATGATCCTAGAGGGGACGCTGGGCCTCGTGACCTCGCATTTCCTGCTCGATCTGCTCCGGCAGCGAGACCTTCTGCCGGGTTTCATGGACGGCTATACGCGGATCGCCGCCGACGAGCAGCGGCACATCGCGTATGGCACCTGGTTTCTGCGCGAGGCGCTGTCGGCCGATCCGGCGGTGGCGGACGTGATCCGCGATCAGGTCAGGCGGTTGCTGCCGGCCGTGGCCGAGACGGTCTCACCACCGAGCGAGGGCGCCTTCGATGCACTGGGTGTCGATGACGGCGCACTGGCCGAGTTCGGGCTCGGAGCGCTCAATCGGCGCCTCGCGCTGATCGGTGCACCGCTGGACGGATAGCCCCGCAAGCTGCGGGATCGTCAGGCTCGAAGGTCCGCCTGCCCTGAGAGAATCCATGTCGAGATGCTCTGCGGGGCGATCGACATCGGCTCGAATACGACGCGACTGCTCGTTGCGGAGCCGTCGGAGGGACAGCTGCGGAAGGTGATGGAGCAGCGCGCCTACACGCGGATCGGCAAGGACGCGTCCAAGAACGGGAAGATCACCGCCGAGAAGATCGCCGAGGTCGCCGACGTCGTCGCCACGCAGCGCAGGCTCGCCGAGGAGATGGGGGCCGAGACCGTCAAGACCGTTGCCACCGCCGCGATCCGCGAGGCCAAGAATCGCGACAAGGTCGTCGAGGAGATCGAGGAGATCGCAGGCGTGGAGGTCGACGTCCTGGACGAGGAGGAGGAGGGTCGCTTCGCTTTCATCGGGGCGACCAAGTCCCTGAGCCACCCGGTCGAGGGCAAGGTGGCCGTGGTCGACGTCGGCGGCGGCTCATCCGAGGCGATCTACGGGACGATGTCGGACGGGGTCACCGAGGTGAAGTCGTTCAAGATCGGCTCCGGGCTGCTGACCGAGGAGCACCTCGAATCCGATCCGCCGTCCGCCGCCGAGATCCGGGGCCTCCGGGACCACATCGCGGACTTCTTTGAGAAGGTCGAGCTGGAGCAGCCGGACCAGGCGGTCGCGGTGGGCGGCAGCGCGACCTCGCTCCGGACCCTGGTCGGAGCCGTGCTCGAGTACGAGACCCTCGAGCGGGCCGTCCGCGTGCTCTCAAGCGACGAGATCTACGAGGTCGCGAAGCGCTTCGAACTCGACTCCCGCCGCGTCAAGCTGCTGCCCGCCGGCGTCCTGCTGCTCGAGAAGTTCTCCGACATGCTCGGTCAGCCGCTGCAGATCGGCAAGGGCGGCCTGCGCGAGGGGATCATCCTCACGCTGCTGAACGGCAGCGTGAACGGGGATCACCAGCAGCTAGCTGCGTAGTGGCCGTCCCGCCACGAG
Source organism: uncultured Solirubrobacterales bacterium (assembly GCA_963743575.1). Taxonomy (GTDB): domain Bacteria; phylum Actinomycetota; class Thermoleophilia; order Solirubrobacterales; family 70-9; genus DASUPK01. Next base: position 362,472 of record CAVUQC010000004.1, read on the forward strand.
CCAGAGCGCGGTGAGCACGCCAAGCGCGAGCATGGCGTGGCCGAGCACTCCCGCGACCTCATGCCAGGCGGCGCCGGTCCAGGCGCCGGCGAGCACGAAGGCCACGCTCCAGATCGCGCAACCGGCGACGGTCAGGGCGATGAAGACCGGGATGGGCACTCGGGCCTGCCCCGCCGGCACCGAGATGAACGATCGAACGAGGGGCAGCAGGCGGCCGACGAAGACCGCCGACGAGCCGTGCCTGGCGAAGAACGCGTCGCTGCGCCGGGCCACCGAGGAGGGCAGCGTCAGAAGGCGGCCGGCGGCATATGCGATCAGCGAGCCGATCAGGTTTCCCGCCGTCGCCGCCGTGACGGCCGCGGGAAGCCCGATTGCCCCCTGATGCACGCCGAACCCGGCAGCCATCAGGGTGACCTCGCTGGGCACGGGGATGCAGGCGCTCTCGGGGATCATCAACAGCAGCACTCCAAGCAACATGACATTAGTTAAGCAAACTAAACTGATTGATCGTGCCGCCCCGACCGGCCACTGACCCGGCTTCCGCACTTGCTCGCGTTGCGCCCCAGATCGGCCGCTGGGTGGAGCGATCGCTCGCCCAGCACGAGCCGCCGCTGACTGTGGCTCACTACCTCGCCCTGGATCAGCTCGATCGCGGCGCAGTCGGCGCCTCCGATCTGGCGCACGCCGCCTCGATCTCGCGCTCCGCGGTCTCACAGCTGGTCGGCTCGCTTGGCGCCGCCGGCTGGGTCGAGCGAACGGCGGCGGAGGCCGACCGTCGCCGGCAGGCCCTGGTCCTGACCGGCAGCGGCCGCAAGGTGCTCCGCTCCGCCCGCCGGCTTCTGCGGGCGGGGCTCGACCCACTCGTCGCCGGCCTCCCGAAGCCCGAGGCCGACGCGCTCGCGAGATCCCTGGACGCGCTCGATGCGGTGCTGGGAGGCAAGCCACCGCCGCGGCGACCCCCACCGCCGCCGAGGCCTCCTGCACCGCCCAAGCCACGCCCTCGTCCACGCCGCCGCTAGCCTTCGGCGACCCCGTGGCCAAGGCGAAGCCAATCCCGGATCTGAGCGCCGATGTCCCATACGCCGAGGCGGCCGCCAGGGCCGTCTCCGTCCGAGGTGCAGAGCTCGCCGAGCAGGCCCAGGGGGTTCTGGACACCGGCGACATCGAGCGGGTCCACGACATGCGCGTGGCGACGCGGCGGCTGCGGGCCGCGCTCGAGATCTTCGAGCCCTGCTTCCCGGCGAAGTCCTACGCCAGGACGCTCGCGGAGGTGAAGCGGCTCGCCGACGCTCTCGGCGAGAGGCGGGACCGCGACGTGGCAATCGCCGCGCTCCACGGGTTCAACGATCAGATGGCGGCTCCCGACCGCCGCGGCGTGACCTCCCTGATCGAGCGGTACCGCTCAGAGCAGCAGGAGGCGAATGACGGCCTGGCGCCGCTGGTCTCGGACGAGAGCCTCAAGTCCCTGCGCGACAACATGGATGAGCTGGTCGCCGCCGCCGGCGGGGGGACGGCGTGAAGGCCCGGGCGGTGAAGAAGCTCGATCCCTCGAGGCCGCTCGGTGAGAACGCCGCCCGGATCGTGCAGGTCCGGCTCGACGAGATGATGGAACTCGCCCCGCGCGCGCTCGACGGCAAGACCAGGGCCCAGCACGACATGCGGATCGCGGCCAAGCGACTGCGCTACGTGCTCGAGGTGACCGGCTTCTGCTTCGGGCGGCCCGCCCACACCGCGCGACGCCGCGCGCGGGACCTCCAGGACATCCTCGGTGAGATCCACGACTGCGATGTGATGCTGCCGCGAGTCCGCAGGCACCTCAAGGAGCTGCAGCGGAGCGATGCCAGCGCGGTCAGGGAGAGGGCCAGCACGGCGCCAGACCTCGACCCTCGGCTCGCCGCCCAGGCGCCGCACCGGACCGCCTACCGCGGGCTCGACGTGCTTGCCGTCTACCTCGAGGCCCGGCGCGAGCTGCTCACCGATCGCTTCATCGCCTTCTGGAAGCGGCAGGAGGAGACGGGAACCTGGAAGCGGCTCGAGCGCTCCGTCGACGGCTACCTGCGGCGCTCCCGCGAGGCGCGTCGGACGGCGAAAGCGGCCGAGCGAGCCCGCCGGGAGGCCGAGGCCGCCGGGCGCGCGGCAGCGCAGGCGGAGGCGCAGGCCGCACAGGCCCGCTTCGATCGCGAGCGCGCCAGCCGCGAAGCCGAGCAGCAGGCCGATCGACACGAGCAGATCCAGCGGCGCACCAGCCCACCACCCCGCCGCCCCGCCTAACCCGGGGTCAGGTCTTGCATGCCACAGAGGGGGGTGGCGCGCCTCGCGCCTCGAAACGCCGAATCCGACGACTCACGGTGGAGTAGTGGCATCCGAGGAACGCAGCAATTTCCTTCATCCGGTAGCCATGCTCCATGTACGCCCGGGCAATCGAGGCATCGAGATCATCAGTTTCGAGCAGTAGCTCCAGGCCCGGCCGAGATCCGGTGGCAGGACGAACAGAAAACTCGTCTGACCGCCCCTCGAAGGCGAGATGCGCGTCGATGAACTCTCGACTGCCAATGACTGAAGGCACACCTGTCGCGATGTCCCAGGTCGCTGACTGCTCGATGAACGCTCGGTACCGGTCCTGGGTCTCGTAGAACGCGAGCAGATCACTCGTTGACACCAGCAGCTCGGGTGCCAGGCCGAGAACCTCGGCGTGGCCGCTCCACCTCCATTGGTCTGCGCGACCAACGAGGCCTGCGCGCACGGGGTTGAGCACGACATAACGGATCAATTCGAGGATGTGCTCGCCCGACTCAACGAGTGTTGCCCCGAACCGGCCTTGAAAAAGGTGGCCGCACCGGCCATGGCGGCGGTTGAAACGCTGCGCATAGACGCCGTTCACGTGTCGCATCCCACGCGAGAGGTTCGGCTTCTCTGTCCTCAGAACCAGGTGATAGTGATTCGGCATCAGGCAGTACGTCAGGCAAGTCCATTGAAAGCGCCGAAGCGAATCGCGGGCCACGCCGAGAAACGAGCGCCGATCCCGGTCGTCGAGGAAGATCTGCTGCCTCGCATTGCCCCTGGCGAACACGTGGTAGATGCCGTTCGCAAGTTCAAGCCTCAGTGGACGGGACATCTTCCTTAGAGGGCGGAGCAGATGCGACTCGCCCCGGGAGGATGTCGTATGCAAGACCTGACCCCTGGGGTGGGGTTAGGTGCCGGGCGGACTCAGGAACTGGACGGAGCGGGTCGGCGACACCGACCACTCGCCGTGGCGCCAGGCGATACGGGTGTCGTCCGCGAGGTGGGCGCTCACGTGCCCCAGGGAGGGCTCCCCCCAGAGCGTTGCCTCCAGCGGACGGCCGGGATCCTCCTCGCCCAACCCGCGCGCGACGTCGCCGGCCGGATAGGTGACGATCAGTGAGCCGGAGCGCACCCAGAGCGGAATGCGGTCGAGTGGGGCCTCGGCCTCGATCCAGCGTCCGCCCGTCAGCGGCTCGCCGGTCCACCAGTCGAGCCACTCCCCGCGGGGGAGGTAGGTGCGTCGCTCGCTCGCCCCTTCATCGAGGACCGGGGCGACCCAGAGCGACGGGCCGAACATGTACGAGTCGGCGATCGACCAGCCCTCGGGGTCCTCGGGATCGACCAAACAGAGCGGCCGCATGATCGGCAGGCCGCTGCGTGCCGCGGTCGCGGCGGCGCTCCGTATGTAAGGCACGAGGCGCTCGTGGAGCAGGACCGCCTCTCGGTAGTCGCCGAGGACCCGCCCGTCGTAGGTCCAGGCCTCCTGCTGGAAACGGCCGTGCGCCTGCATCAGCGGGGTGAGCGCCCCGAGCTGAGCCCAGCGGACGAGCAGCTCGGGCTCGCAGCGCTCGGCCAGGCGCCGGCCGAGGTAGCCGCCCACGTCATGGGAGAGGTTCGAGAAGCCGGTGGCGGCGCAGGTGAGCAGCGAGGTGAGCAGCGCGCGCAGGGACCAGAAGTCCGAGGCCTGGTCGCCGCCCCAGAGCATCCCGGTCGCCTGCTGACCGGTCCAGCCCGAGCGGCCGAAGACCACGCCGCGGCCCTCCCCGTGGACGTCGTCGAGAGCCTGCTGGGTCGTCTCGCGATAGAGACGCCCGTACTCCCAGGCGGCCTCGACGCCGCGGCGCTCGTCCGCGAGCTTCGCATCCGGTGGGAAGTAGTAGCCCTCGCCGTCGTCCGCCTTCACCCCCTCGACGCCCAGTTCGAAGACGTTGCGGGAGAGCTCGCGCCACCAGTCGCGCGCCGCGGCGGACGTGAAGTCGACGATCGATCCCGTCCCCATCCACCAGCGCCCGACATAGGGGTCGCCGTTCGCGGCCCTGACGTAGTGTCCGGCCTCGGCGCCCTCGGCGTAGTTCTCGGCTCGCTCGGCATGGAGGCGCTCCGACTCCGCGTCGGGCGGGCGCTGGCCGTCGATCGACTCGAGATTGACCCACGGGGTCACCCAGACGACGGTCCGCACCCCGTCCTCCCGCATGCCCTTGACCAGCCCGGGGGCGTCGGGGAACTGGTGGGGGTTGAAGCGCCAGGTGTTGTACTGCGTCTCCCAGGGGGAGTCGATCACGATCGCATCGAGGGGGAGCTCCGAATCGCGGTATCCGCGCCAGTCGTCCTCGACGTCGTCCTGGTGCTCGTAGACGTCACGGCTCTTCCAGTGGCCGTAGGCCCACTCGGGCATCAGCGCGGGCATGCCGGTTTCGCGGAGGAAGGCGCGCAGCCGGGCGGCCGGCGTCGGGCCGGTGAAGACGTGAACGCGGAGCGGGCCGGATGCCGAGCGCACCGACAGCGATGCCACGTCGCCGGTGAGGTCCACCTCGACGCCCGGGCCTGACGTCTCGATCCAGGCGGCCCAGCCGGCCGAGGAGAGCAGCCACGGCACGGGCGCGTAGTCGCCCTGCGGGATGCCGCCCTGCTCGAGGAACTCGGGCGGGCAGTCGGGGCCCCTGTAGCGGCGGTCGGCGCCCAGCTGGACCAGGCGCCCGCGCTGGTCGAAGTCCAGGCCGTGACGCGCGCCGAGCCCCGTCACCCGCTCTCCGTCCAGCAGCGGCCAACTCACGCCGAGCCGCAACCACTCGGCCTCTGAGGGGTCGATGGTGATCAGCAGGCGGTCGGCGGCGAGGGTGGAGACCTCGAACTGACCGTCGCCGAGGAGCACGGGGGCCTCGCGTTCCTCGTGGACGAGCACCCCCTCGGTGAGGGTGATCAGCTGGTCACGGGCGACGCCCCGGCAGGCCCAGGGGCGCAGGCCCGCAAGCAGCCTCGCGGCCACCTCGTCTCCGCTCCACAGGGCCCCTTCGGGCACTCTCCTCTCGGATGCGACGCCCACTGGCGCCAAGTGTGGCAACGGCGTCGTTCACGACCTCTTTACGTGCCGGACACGACCTCGTAACGGGATTTTCCCTGCAAACGGCCACCCTGCGTGATGTCAAGGAGAACGAAAGAAAGAGGGTCAGATGAACCCCATATCGACCACCCGGGTCGATCTGCACTGCCACTCCACCGCCTCGGAGATCTCGAAGCTCGGCATCCAGCGGAGCCTCGGCCTTCCCGAGTGCGCCACGCCCCCCGAAGAGGTCTACGAGCTCGCCAAGCGACGGGGCATGGACTTCGTGACGATCACCGATCACGACACGATCGAGGGCTGTCTCGAGATCTCCGATCGCGACGACGTCTTCATCTCCGAGGAGCTCACGGTCTGGTTCCGCGGGGAGCCGCAGGCCGTCCACCTGCTCTGCTTCGGGATCACCCCCGACGACCACGCCTGGTTGCAGGAACACAATCGCGACGTCGAGGCCTGCGCGGAGTACCTGCACTCCAACGAGATCTCCTGCTCGTTGGCACATCCCTTCTACGCGGTTGAGGCGCCCCTCTCTCCGGCGCACAGGCGCAAGCTCGCGCAGTTGTTCCCGGTCTGGGAGACCCGCAACGGCTCCCGCGCGCGCGAGCTCAACATGCCGGCCGCGATCTACATCGAGACGCACGGTGGTACCGGCACCGGCGGCTCGGACGATCACGCCGGCGTGGACATCGGGCGGACGTTCACCGAGACGCCCCCCGCGGCCACGCCGGAAGAGTTTCTGCGACACATCCGCGAGGGCCGCGCCGACGCGCGCGGCGAGCAGGGCAGCGCCGCCAAGTGGGCACACGCCGCCATGGGCCTGGCCACGCGCGCGCTGCTGCTCGCTGACCGGGGCCAGGTCTTGAGTGGTGCACGCGACAGCGTGCGCGATGCAAGACCTGACCCCTTGGGGTCCGAGTTGGCGCCCGACGCGATCCTGGAGATCGCCGAACGGGTGATGAGCGAGGGCAACGTGCGCCGCGGCGAAGAGGGCGGAGAGATCGGCCCCGAGGATGCCCGGGCGCTGCTCATCGCCTTCACGGACGCGGTGGGACTCGAGCCCGGCCGTGCTCTGATCGCCCAAATGCAGGCGGACGACTTCAGCCACGCCGAGCTGGAGCGGAAGGCGCGCCGCGTCCACGAGCGCCGGCTCCGCGAGGTCGTGGAGTCCACCGTGGAGAAGGTCGGTAGCGGCGGCTCGGGCGATTTCGCCGGCACGGCGATGGATGCGGGTCGAGGGCTCTTCCACGCCGCGGTCCCGGCGATTCCCTATGCGCCCGCGGCCGCCTTTCTCGGCAAGGAGAAGGCCAAGCTCAATCCCTCAGAGGGCCCGAAGCGGGTGGCTCTGATCGCCGACGCGATCGGCGGAGTCCACGGTGTCACCCACACGATCGAGCGGATCCGCGACCTGGGTGTCCCCGGCTACGAGGTCGAGGTGATCGGGACCGACCGCAACGTCGACCGGCGCCTCCCGGCGGTCGCCGAGGTCGAGATTCCCTTCTACGCCGGCCTGGAGATCGGGATGCCGAGCCTGCCGGCGATGGTCGAGGCGCTGGCTGAGGGGCATCTCGACGCGGTGCACGTCACCGCTCCCGGCCCGGCGGGTGTGCTGGCGGCCCTGCTCGCCCGCATCATGGAGCTGCCGGTGCTGGGCAGCTGGCACACCGAGCTCGGCGCGTACGCGGGCCTGCGGTCGGCGTCGGCGGACCTGGAGAAGGGCGCGGACATGGCGCTGTCGGTCTTCTACCGCCAGTGCGCACGCGTGCTCTCGCCGAGCCCCGCGAGCGACGAGTCGCTCACCCGCCTCGGCATCCAGCGCGAGGCGATCGGCCGCTGGGGCCGCGGTGTCGATACCTCCCGCTTCGATCCGGCGCTGCGCGACGCCGACGCCTACCCGGGCGAGATCAAGGTCCTGTACGTGGGGAGGCAGACGAAGGAGAAGGGCGTCGAGCTGCTCGCCGACTCCTTCATCCGGGCGCACGGTGCCGACCCGCGCCTGCACCTGCTCCTCGGCGGGGGCGGCCCCGAGGAGGAGATGCTCCGCGAGCGGCTCGGTGACCGGGCGACCTTCCTCGGCTGGCTCGACGGCGATGATCTGCCGCGCGCCTACGCGAGCGCCGACATCTTCCTCTTCTGCAGCCGGACCGACACCTTCGGCCAGGTCCTGGTCGAAGCCGGAGCGAGCGGCCTGCCGTCGGTGGCCGTCGACGAGGGTGGCCCGTCATCGATCGTTGTCGACGGCGAGACCGGCCGGCTCTGCGGTCCGGACCCAGGCCTCCTGGCCGCGGCGGTTCTGCAGCTGGCCGATTCGCCGGCCTGGCGCGCGAAGCTGGGCCGCCAGGCGATGGGGGCGGCCCGAGCACGCACCTGGGAGGCCGCCATGAATCAGCTGGCCGACGGGTACGACCGGGTCATCGAGCCGGCGGATCAGCCCCGCATCAAGCTCGTCAGAGCTGCCTAGAAGACCCTCTAAGGTCTGGGTGTGACCGACGAGCTCGCCCAGCGAAGTACGGAATCCAGTGGACCGGCGGCGGACGGCGGCGCCACGATCGTTCCGGAGACGGTGAGGACGAGCGCCTCCGAGCCCGACCTCACGGACCCTGCTCTCTACTTCAACCGCGAGCTCTCCTGGCTCGACTTCAACGACCGTGTCCTGCAGCTCGCCGAGGATCCGAGCCTCCCGCTGCTGGAGCGGGTCAACTTCGCGTCCATCTACCAGGACAACCTCGACGAGTTCTTCATGGTGCGCGTCGCGGGCCTGCACGATCAGGTCGATGGGAAGATCGACAAGCGCGGGGCCGATGGAATGGCCGCCTCCGACATCATCGCTCTGATCCGGCAGCGAGCGATCGATCTGCGCCTGCGCCTGACCCGCTGCTTCGAGGATGAGATTCAGCCCGCGCTCGCCGAGCACGGCATCCGGATAATCCCGCTGAGTGCCGCGGACGAGGGCCAGCGGGAGGAGATCGAGCACCTCTTCCAGAGCCAGGTCTTCCCAGCCCTGACACCCCTCGTAATCGGCCGCGGCCGGCCCTTCCCCTACATCTCCAACCTCTCCCTCAGCATCGGCGTCCTGCTGCGCAATCCCGAGAAGGACGAGGAGGTGGCTGCCAGGGTCAAGGTGCCGAAGGAGCTGCTGCGCCGCTTCCTGTCCGTCGGCGAGGGAGGCCTCACCTTCGTCCCGCTGGAGGAGGTGATCGCCGGGAACCTAGACGACCTCTTCCCCGGCATGGAGATCGTCCACCACTCGCTGTTCCGGGTGACGCGGGACACCGACTATGACGTCTCGGACGAGGCCGACGACCTGCTGCTCGCCGTCGAGGAGGAGGTGCGCCGCCGCCGCTTCGGCGAGGTCGTGAGGCTCGAGGTCTCTCCGGACATGGAGCCGCGACTGCGCGATCAGCTGGTTGAGGCGATGGAGATCGGGGACCACCAGGTCTACGAACCACCGGGCTTGCTCGGCATCGACGACCTGGTCGACATCTACTCGGTGCAGGGGTTCCGCGAGCTGCGCTATCCGCCCTGGCAGGGCGTCACCCCCGCGCAGCTACAGCAGGGGAGCCGAAGTCAGCGAGAGATCGACGTCTTCGCCGCCATGCGCCAGGGCGACATCCTCGTCCACCATCCATACGACTCCTTCAACAGCTCCGTGGAGCGCTTCGTCCGGCAGGCGGTGGAGGACCCGAACGTCCTGGCGATCAAGCAGACGGTCTACCGGACGAGCGCCGACTCGCCGCTCGTTCCGGGACTGATCGAGGCGTCGGAGCGCGGCAAGCAGGCGGTCTGCCTCGTGGAGCTCAAGGCGCGCTTCGACGAGAGCGCGAACATCCGCTGGGCCAGGGCTCTTGAAGAAGCGGGCGTCCACGTCGTCTACGGGATCCCGGGCCTGAAGACGCACGTCAAGTGCATCCTGGTCGCCCGCCGCGAGGGCGAGGGGGTCCGCAACTACGTCCACATCGGCACCGGCAACTACAACCCGAAGACCGCCCGGATCTACACCGACTTCGGCCTGTTCACCTCGAACCAGGAGATCGGGGACGACATCGCGGAGATGTTCAACTACCTGACGGGCTATGCCCGCCCGAGCGGCTATCGCAAGGTGCTGGTGGCGCCGTTCAATCTCAAGGAGGGGATCGTCGGCGAGATCGAGCGCACGATCGAGGCGCACTCGCCCGAGCATCCGGCGCGCATCCGGATGAAGATGAACTCGCTGCTCGATCCGCCCTGTATCCGGGCGCTCTACCGCGCCTCGCAGGCCGGGGTGGAGGTCGACCTCAACGTCCGGGGGATCTGCGCGCTGCGGCCCGGAGTGCAGGGCATCTCCGAGAACATCCGAGTCGTCTCAATCGTCGGCCGCTTCCTGGAGCACGCCCGGATCTACTCGTTCGAGCGCCCGGAGGACACGAAGATCCTGATCGGCTCGGCCGACCTGATGCCGCGGAACCTCTACAACCGGGTCGAGTTGGTCACCCCGGTCGAGGATCCCTTGAATCGGGACCAGCTCACCGAGGATCTCGATCTGGCCTTCGCCGACAACACCAACGCGTGGGAGCTGGACAGTGACGGCGTCTGGTCGCGCCGGACGACGAACGGCGACCCGCCGCGGAGCCTGCAGTCGGAGCTGATCGAGCACCACGCGCGGCGCGCCGCGGCCGCGGCAGCGGCCGTCAGCGGCTAGCCACCGCGGGCCTCTGGTAGCTTGGCGCGCGGTGGCCCGGCGCTCGGTGACAAGCAGGGACTCGGTCTATTTCGACGCCCTCGCCGAGGCCGGAACCAACATCCTGCGCGCCGCGAAGCTCCTGGAGCACATGTTCGACACCTGGCCCGAGGACAGCGGCGTGGCCCGCGACATCCTGAAGGCCGAGCAGGAGGGCGACAGGATCACCCAGGACATCGTGCGTCGCCTCAACGCCGACCCGCCCAAGGGTCTCGACAGCGCCGAGATCTACGCGCTCGCCACCCAGCTCGATGACATCGTCGACGACATCGAGGAGGCCGCGGACTTCATGGGCCTCTTCGCGATCGAGGCCCCGATGGAGCAGGCCCACGTCCTCTCCACGGTCCTCGCCCAGTCCTGCGAGCAGGTCTCGGGGCTGCTCACCGATCTGCGCGGCTTCGAGGACCTCGAGCATTATTGGGTCGAGATCCACCGTCTCGAGAACGAGGGGGACCGGGTCTGGCGCGAGGCCCTCGCCTCGCTCTTCTCCGACGGCATCGACCCGATGGTCGTGATCCGCTGGAAGGACATCTTCGGCCTGCTCGAGCGCGCCATCGACTCGACCGAGACCGCCGCGCACAGGATCGAGGCGATCGCCGTCAAGCACTCCTAGATGGCCAACGACAGCGGCCGCCAGGAGACGGAGGAGCAGCGTGCGGATCGAAACCTCTCGGACCTGCTCCAGGAGCTGCGGGTGGCGCTCCCCGGCGTCCAGGTTCTCTTCGCCTTCCTGCTCACGGTCCCGTTCACGCAGCGATTCGACGATCTGAGCAGCTTCGACCAGAAGCTCTACTACGGCGTGCTGATCACGGTCGCGCTGGCCACGGTGATGTTGGTCGCCCCCACGGCGGGCCACCGGATTCTCTTCCGCCGCCAGCAGAAGGAGTTCATCGTCTCGATCTCCAACACGCTCGCCCTGGTGGGTCTGCTGCTCCTGGCAATCGGGATGACCGGCGCGATTGCGCTGATCAGCGACTTCATCTTCGGCACCACCACCGCCGTGATCAGCACGATCGTGATGGCGCTCGCCTACGCGGGCTTCTGGTACGTGGGGCCGATTCGGCGCAGGCAGCAGCTCCCGCCGCGTTGAAGGTCCTGATCTTCAGCGCGTCGATCGGCGAGGGACATGACCTGCCCGCCCGTGTGCTCGCCGACGGAATCGACCGGGAGGCGCCCGGCACCGAGATCGAGATCGTGGACTCGCTGGCCGTGGTCGGCTGGCTCACCCGCCGGCTCGTCATGGACAGCTCGCGCTTTCACTCCAAGTGGGGGAGCCGGTTGTTCGATCTCTCCTACAGGCTGATCACCGACGTGCCCCCGACGCGGTGGTTCGCCGGGCACCTGACCCAGTGGCTGGCGGCGAGGTCGATCCGCAGGGCGGTTCTGGAAAGGGACCCCGACGTCGTCGTCTCGACGTATCCCGGGACGACCGAGGTGCTCGGTGCGTTGCGGAGCAAGGGGAAGATCGACGCTCCGGTCGTCTCGGCGATCACGGACCTGGCGGCGCTCCGCTACTGGGCGCACCCTGGGGTCGACCTGCACCTGATCACGCACCCCGAGTCGGCGGCGGAGGTGAGGGAGATCGCTCCGGGAACGGACGTGCGCTGCGTCCGGGGGCTCACCGACGAGCGCTTCTACGAGCCGCGCACCCAGGCAGACGCCCGCAGGGAGCTGGGCCTGCCGGCGGATGGCCCGATGGTGATCGTCTCCGGCGGGGGCTGGGCCGTGGGGGACCTGGAGGGCGCGGCGGAGGCGTCGCTGGGGGTTCCCGGCTCGACCGTCGTCTGTCTCTGCGGAAGGAACGAGGGACTGCAGGCGAAGCTGACCGAGGACTTCTCCGCCGAGCCGCGGGTCCGGGTCGAGGGATTCACCGACAGGATGCCCGACTGGTTCGCGGCCGCCGACGTGCTCGTCCATTCCACCGCGGGGCTGACGGTGCTCGAGGCGATCATGGAGGGCTGCGGCGTCGTCTCCTACGGCTGGGGCCGCGGGCACGTACGGGTGAACAACGCGGCGTTCAAGCGCTTCGGGTTGGCCGAGGTGGCCGGATCGCGCGAGGAGCTTGCGGATTCGCTGGTGCGCGCCCTCGCCGCAAGCGGCCAGCCGGATGAGTCCTTCGCCCGGCTCCCGACCGCGGCGTCAGCCGTCCTCGGCCTCGCCGACGGCGAGTTGGGCGACCGCGGGGGAGCTCGCCAGCAGGCCGGCGCCTAGCGCGACGGCCACCAGCGCCATCACCAACACCGCCCCGCCGAGGGGTGTGTTGCTCCAGCTCTCTCCGCCGACGAGAGGCGCCAAGACGACCGGGATCACGATCTGCATCACGAGGACCGTGGGTGCTACGCGCGTGGCGGCGAATTTCTGGAGCGCCGTCGACTCGCTGACCACCCCGATGATCACTACCGCCGCGACCAGCGCGGCCCAGGCAGCCACCGCGAGCAGCGCCCCCTCCGTCGCATCCTGCGCGACGATCTTGGCGACGAATGCCGCCATCCCGTCGGCGGCGCCCGCGCTCGCGACCAGTAGCAGCATCGGATAGGTGCCCATCATGAAACGGGTTCCTCCTCGCTTCCCTGCGGAGGACCCTCGCACTATGCCTATTGCATAAGGGAGCAGCGTGACGGCCGCCAGGATCGAGAGCGCGACCACCAGCCCGGCGCCGCGCTCGACGTCGCTGGTCTCTCGCGGGGCCGCCCAGGCGAACACCCCGACCGAGGCGATGATCAGGACGACCGCCGCGATCTCCCGGGGGCCGACGTGCTCGCCCAGGATGCGGACGCCGAGGACGAGGAGGAGAAGCAGGCCGAGGGCCAGGACCGGCTGGACCAGGGTCAGGGGCGCGTGGGCCAGCGCGAGGATTTGGAGAGGCCAGCCGAGGAGCGAGAGCAGCGTCGCGCCCACCCAGAGGGGGCGAGTCAGGAGATGGGCGATCAGGGAAGGCCTGAGGGCCTTCTCGGCCGGCGCTTTGCGGGCCTCGATCGCCTGCAGCGCGTAGCCGGTCTCGTAGCAGCAGGCGGCCGCCAGAGCGAGTCCAAAGCCGAGCGTGAGCTCCCCACTCACTGGTAGCGCCTCATCAGTGGCACCATCCTGCCATCCGCAAGGGACTCCTCATCGGCTCGGCCGCCGCGGCGGCCGCCTGGTGGACGCCGGCGCTCGCCCCCATCGTGCCGGCCGTCGCCGGCGTCCTCGGCCTGCCGCGCCGGATCGACGATCCCATGGGGGTCGCGCTCACCTTCGATGACGGCCCGCACCCGGAGGGCACACCCGCTGTGCTCGAGGCGCTGGCCGCCCTCGACGCTCCCGCCACCTTCTTCCTCTGCGGGGAGCAGGTGGAGCGGAATCCGGCGCTGGCCGCCGAGATCTCCGCCGCGGGTCACGTCGTCGCCGTGCACGGATACCGGCACCGCAACATGCTGCGGCTCGCGCCGCATACCTTCGTCGAGGACCTCGAGCGAGGGATCGCGGCCATCGAGGACGCAGTGGGGCTGCGGCCAGAGTTGTATCGGCCGCCGTACGGCATCTTCAGCTATCCCGGGATGGTGGAGGTGCAGGCACGCGGCCTGCGCTCGCTGCTCTGGTCACGCTGGGGTCACGACTGGCGCGCGGGCGGGAGCGGGGCCGAGATCGCGGGGGAGGCGACCCGTGAGCTCGACGGGGGGGACGTGCTGCTCCTCCACGACGCCGACCACTACAGCGAGCCCGGCTGCTGGCGCGGGACGGTCGCGGCGCTGCCGATGGTGGTGGAGAGGATCCGCTCGGCGGGGTTGCGGCCGGTCGTGGCCTAGGAAACCGTGTCCGTCGCGGCTTCCTCCGCCTCGCGCCAGCGGGTGGCGGCGGTCGCCACCACGAGCGCGATCGCGAGGCCCATGGCGGTGAGCACGACGGTGCCACGGTGCGGCATGCCGAGGTTGAGGACGTTCCGGGTCCAGGGGAGCGTCTCCAGCACCACCCAGGCGGCAATCAGCCAGCCGGCGATCACGCCACCTCGGGCGGGGCGCGTGCCTCCTGCCCCCAGCGGGAGCAGGCTGAGGCCGGCGAGAATCGCGATCACTGTGGTTATCGCGACGTAGCCGACCTGGCCGCTGCCGAAATCATCGGACTTGAAGGCGAGTGCGGTGGGGATCAGCGTGCCGGCCGCGCAGGCGAGCGCCACGATCCAGGCACTCGGCCAGGTGGAGACGGACCTGTCGGGCCAGCCCGGCAGCTCCGGCACCCTCCTCGCCGGCGCGGCTGCCACCTGCTCGGGCTCGGGCGTGGAGGCGAGGACAGGCGCGGGCTCGGGCGCAGCCGCGGGGGCGCGCTCTGGCGCGAGCCAGGCGAGGTAGCGGCGGACGCCCTCGCGAAGTGGGGTGGAGGCTCGCCAGCCGAGCTCACCCGCCGCGCGCTCGTTTGAGATCACGGCGCCGCCGAAGTCGCCATTGCGGCCGGGCGTGTGGACGATCTCGGTGTCGTCGATCAGGTCGGAGACGATGTCCCCCAGCTCGCGGATCGTCACGGTCTCGTCGCCGGCGAGGTTATAGACGCGGTTCTCGGTGCCGTGTTGGAGGCCGGCGACGATGCCCTCCGCCAGGTCCTCGACATAGACGAAGCGGCGCGTCTGCAGCCCGTCGCCCGCGATGGTGAGCGGCTCGCCCTTCAGAGCCTTGGAGACGAAGATCGGGATGACCGCGGCCGGCCTCGCGCGCGGGCCGTAGGGGATGCCGAAGCGCAGGATCGTGCAGGGCACGTCGTAGAGCTCTGCGTACGAGGTGCAGTACATCTCGCCGGCCAGCTTGCTCGCGGTATAGAGGTGGTCGGGGAGCCCCAGCGGGGCGTCCTCGTCAATCAGGCCGTCACCGGAAGCCCCGTACACCCAGATGGTCGAGCCGTAGACGATGCGGGTGCCGGTCGCCCGAGCGGCCTCGAGCACGGCGAGGGTCCCGCGCGAGTTGCACTCCTCCGCCTCGACCGGCTCCTTCGCGACGATCCCGACGTCCGCGTAGGCCGCGAGGTGGACGACGGCCTCGCAGTCCTCCATCGCCGCGCAGAGAGCGTCGTTGTCGAAGAGGTCGCCGATGACCGTGTCGACCGAGCCATCCTCGTGGTGCGGCGAGGGCTGGAGGTCGTAGATCCTGGGCTCGAAGCCGGCGTCGGCCAGCTTGTCCACGACGTGTGACCCGATGAAACCGCTGCCGCCGGTGACCAGAACTGTGCTCACGCTGTAACGCCTCCGGTAGCCGGCTTCGCCATCTCACGGGTTGCCCTCGGCTCCGCCTCGGGCACCCTCCCATCAAAGTAGAGGGGCACGCACCAGTGGTTCTGGGCGACCCAGTCGGTGTTGGGAAGCTCGTCGCCGGTCCCCATGATCCGGTGGCAAGGATCCTCGTAGACCTTGCCGGTCGAGCGCTCGATCGGCTCGAAGACGATGTACTTGTAGAGGCCTGAGGTCATGCCGTCGGGAAGCTCGAGGCGCGAGCCGTACACGGAGTCCAGCAGCTCTCGCGCGACCTCGTTCTTGCGGGCCACGATCTCCTCCAGCCGGTCGGTCTGGACGATCCCGATCGCGGCGGTGAACTCGCTCATCCGCAGGTTGAGCCCCTCGACCTTGTGGTCGGGCTTGCCGTAGTTGCGGAACGCGCGGGTGTGCTCGACGATCTCGTCCCGGCTCGACACGAGCATGCCGCCCTCGCCTGTGGAGATGGTCTTGGTGGCGTAGAAGGAGTAGGCGCCGGCGTCGCCCCAGGACCCGGCACGGCGGCCGTTCCAGCTGGCGCCATGGGCGTGGGCGCAGTCCTCGAGCAGGAAGATGTCGTTGGCGCGGCAGTACTCCGCGATCCGCTCGATGTCGAAGGCGATGTGGCCGCCGATGTGAACGATCACCGCGGCTCGGGGCCGGTGCTCCTCGGCCTTGCGCTCGAAGTCCTCGAAGGACATGCAGAGGTCCTCGCGATTGCAGTCGACGAAAACCGGTTCGCCGCCCGAGTGGATGATCGAGAGCGGCGTCGCCATGAAAGTGTTGGAGGGGCACAGGACTTTCTCGCCATTGACGCCGGCGAAGTCGAGGGCGGCCATGGCCGCGCCGGTCCAGCCTCCCGTGGCGGCCGATCCAAGGCCGTGCAGCCCGGACCAGGCGGACTCGAAGCGCTCCGTGAGCTCCCCCTCCGACCAGCGCTCGGACAGGACGATCCCGTCCCAGAGCTCGTGCAGCCTGGGCAGGTCGCGGCGATCGAAGCCGATCGCGAATTGGCTGTGGTCAGCGGGGTTCAGAGAGTCGGTTGAAACGTGGGCAGCGAAGGACAACGCGCAACTCGCAGCGGCAGGATAGTCCGTCAGCCGGAGCGATGGATCCGCAGAAAACCCGGATGTGAAGCGGACGTTACCGGGCGGGCGTTTGTGCCTTGAGCTCGGCCAGATCCGCCTGGATCTCGCCCAGGAACGGCGTTTCTGGGTTCAGATCGTGGAGTTCCTCGACATCCTCGGTCCAGAGCTCGAGGCGCTCGTGCAGGGTGGTGCCGAGGCGCTCTCCGCAGGCGGGGCGATCCTCGGGGGCGACGGTGAGCCAATCACGCATGTTTGCGACCCGGTCCGCGGCATAGATGACTATGGGATCCCCGCCCGAATCGAGAATTCCCCGGCGCAGCGCGCGCTTGCGGTCGGCATACCCCTCGATTGAGGGGTCCTCGCTCAGGCAGTCGATCAGCGCTCCGACGCTGGGGCCGAAGCGCTCCCGGATCTCATCGAGGCTGACGTCGGTCTTCTCGACCACGTCGTGCAGGTAGGCGGCGGCGATCAGATGTCCGTCGTAGCCGGCGTCGGAGAGCAGGTTGGCGACCGCGATCGGGTGCTGAACGAACTGCTCGCCGGTCTGCTTGCGGTACTGGCCGAGGTGAACGCGCCGGGCGAAACGCAGCGCGGAGACGGCCAGATTCGAGTCCGTTCTTGATTCGAGTCGAGTGGACACTTCAGCCATCAAACGAAACGCTAACGGCGGTATGAGGGTTTCTCAATCGCGGGTATGCGGATTTACGCAAATTCCAACAAAAGCGATTGACAGTTCTTTCACATCGGCACCGCCTTTGCAAGTGCGGGACCCGCGCTGCCACTGACCTAGAATCGCCGGGCCGTGCAACAGACCATCCGGAACATCGCGATCATCCTCGCGCTCGCGGCGGCGGTCGACTTCCTGCCCGGTGGCGGCAACGCAGCGGCGGCGGTGCTGACGGCCCTGTCGATGATCTTCCTCGCCGCCATCGCCTGGCTGCTCTATCGCGTCTACAACGAGCAGCAGCTCACCCTTGCCAGCCTGTCCGACGGGCGCAAGGCGGGTCTGTTCGGCGCCGTCGGCGCCATCGCGCTGCTGGTCGTCGCCTATGACGACTTCAGCTCCTGGGCGGGCGGCGTCCTGCTCTGGATCGCGCTGATGGCCGCCTGCATCGGAACGATCTTCCTGATCTGGCGCTCGACCCAGACGTACTGACGATCCTTCACGGATTCGCGGCGCTGGGCGCGGATCCCGTGACGACCGTCCACCTAGCTTCGGCTCGTGAGGCCGAGGATCGAGAACTGGCGAGAACGCGCGGGGCAGGCATCCGTCGAGCTGGTCGCATCGCTGCCGGCTCTCGCGGTGTGTGTGGCGATCGCGGCGCAGACGGTGTTGGCCGGCTGGGCGCTCTGGTCGGCCGGCAACGCCGCCCGCGCTGGGGCGCGCGCCGGCGAGGTCGGGTCGGACGCCGAGGCAGCCGCCCGGCACGCGCTGCCGGGGGCGCTGCGCGAGGGCGCGGCAATTCGCTCGGCCGATGGAGTCACCGTCAGGGTGCGAATCCCGGTGATCGTGCCCGGGGTCTCGCTCCCGCCGGTGACGGCCGCGTCGACGCTCGGGACCGACGGTGCCTCCTAGCCGGCGCGCGGGACAGGCTTCGATCGAGCTGGTGGCGGCGCTGCCGGCGCTGGCGCTCGCGGCGGTGCTCGCCCTTCAGCTCCTGCTCGTCGGGTATTCGCTGACGATCGCTGACGGAGCGGCGGAGGCCGGCGCGCTCGCCGGGACCGCCGGCGAGGACGCCAGGCGGGCGGCGGTGAAGGCACTGCCCGGCTGGGCGCGCGGTCGCTCGCACGTGAGCGCGGACGGCGGCAAGGTCACCGTCGAGCTCCGCCCGCCGGCGCCACTCGCCGCGGTCGCAAGTGCGCTCGCGGTCACGTCTGAGGCGTGGTCGCGGCCGCCCCGGAGAGGCGGATGACCGCCGCGATCCTTGTCGGCGGTGCCGACCGCGGTGCGAGCCGGAGCCTGGCGGCGGCGGTCGCTGTCGAGGCGGCGGTGCTGACCGGAGCCGGAACCCTGCTCGCCGAGGTGGGTGCGCAGCGGCGCGGACCGACGCTGCTCGCCTCCTCCGGGGCCCGCGAGCTGGAGGCCACGTTGCGCTCTGCTGGCCGGAGCGCGTCCGCGCGCGGACATGTCTGCCAGCTGGCCCAGGAGGAGGACGGGATCGGCGCGTTGGCCACGTCGGTCGCCGAGTCCGGGGCCGAGCTCGCCGTCGTTCACCTGCCGGGGCGGCTCTGGGTCCCGGCGCTCGAGGCGGATGGGCTGGCGGCGACGGGCGGTTGCCTGCTCGTCTCGCTGCCGTCCGAGCGCTCGCTGGCGGCGCTGGCCGTCGAGGAACTGGCGCGCAGGCGGCTGCCGTGCAGGGTGGCGACCCGTCCCCCTGGGCAGCTCGCCGCGAGGCGAGCCCTGGCCGGTGCACGTCCTGGCGGCTGGGTGTCCGAGATGGCGGCCGGGATCGCGAGGCGGCTGCTCGGACTCGGACGACCGGGCCTGTCGCCGCGGGCGAGCCGGGGGCAGGCGCTGCCTGCGCTGCTCGGCGCCGGGCTGATCCTGATCCTGGCGGCTCTGGCGCTGGCTGCGATCGGCGGCGCCGCGACCGGCAAAGGGCGCGTGCAGCGGGCCGCAGACCTGGCGGCGATCTCGGCTGCCCGCAGCATGCGCGACGACACCCCGAGGCTGCTGGCGCCCGCACGGCTTCCCGGGGGAGCCCCGAATCCGAGCCACCTCTCGAAAGCTGAGTTCCTGGAGCAAGCCCGCCTGGCCGCGGTCGCGGCGGCTCGGGGCAACAGGGTCGACCCGGCGCGCCTCCAGGTGGATTTCCCCGACGCCGCGGCCGAGCCGCCGCTCCGGGCCCGTGCGAAGGTGGTCGCCGCGATCGATCCCCGGGGGCTGCCCGGCGGCGAGCGGATCGGCGACCGCTCGCCCATTCGCGTGGTGGCCTCCGCAGTGGCCGAGGCTTCGGCACCGGTCTCGTCGTGGACCGGCATGCCGTCCCAGGCCGAGGGCGGCGGGTATTCGGGGCCGCTCGCTTATCGGGACGGAGAGGCGATGCGTCCCGACGTGGCGGCTGCCTACGACCGGATGGCTCAGGCCGCCCGGCACTCGGGCCTCGACCTGCTGGTCGTCTCGGGCTTCCGCTCCGACGCGGAGCAGGCCCGGCTCTTCGCTCAGCATCCGGATCCGCGCTGGGTGGCCGCTCCGGGGCACTCGCTGCACCGCTGCGCGACCGAGCTCGACTTCGGTCCCTCGGCGGCCTACGGCTGGCTGCTCGCGCACGGGTCGAGGTACGGCTTCCTGCGGCGCTATCCGTGGGAGCCATGGCACTTCGGGTTCGTCTCCGGCCCGGCGCCGTGCTCCGAGGCCGGCAACGCGCTGAGCGCTACCGGTTTCCCCGGTGAGCAGGACGGGCTGGCCCGCAGCTCCGGCCTGCCGAGCTTCGTGCGCGGTCGCTTCCGTGCTCCCCTGCTGCGCTCGGCCGCCCGCTGGAACGTCTCGCCCGGGCTGCTTGCGGCTCAGCTGATGGCCGAATCGGGCTTCAATCCGAGTGCGGTGTCGCCCGCTGGGGCTCTCGGGATCGCCCAGTTCATGCCTTCGACCGGGCGCTCATACGGGCTGCGCGACCCCTTCGACCCGATCGCGTCCATCGACGCCCAGGCCCACCTGATGTCGGACCTCTTGGGTCAGTTCCATTCGGTGCCGCTCGCACTCGCCGCCTACAACGCGGGCTCGGGCTCGGTGGCGTCCTGTCACTGCGTGCCGCATTATCCGGAGACTCGCGCCTATGTGGCGCGGATCCTGGCACTGGCCGGCGGGGCGGGAGTGCTGCTCGCCCCGCCGTTGGAGGTGCGTCTCGTCAGGTAGCTACGGGGTGGCGGGGTTCGGCTTTTCCGCCGGGATCTCGCCGGCGAGCTCGAGGGCGTTGCCCGAGTAGCGGTAGACGTCGAACACCCCGGCCGTCGGATCGCCGTGCACGTCCATGTCGATCGGGCCCGAGGCGCCCGTGTAGTCGATGTCCTTGCCGTCCTCGAGCGCCTTGATCGCGTCGGGGAGCTGCTGCCAGGTGAACTGCTCGCCGCCTGGGGCGGTGATGTCGATCAGCTCATCAGCCATGTCCTGGCCGTCGGTCGAGCCCGCCGCGACCGCCGCCAGATAGCAGAGCACCGTCGCGTCGAACTCCTGCGCGGCATAGGGCGCGGGCCCGACGTTGCCTGGATCGGCCGATGTGAACGCGTTCACGAAGGCGGTCGAAGCTTCCCGGTCGGCCGGCGCTCCCGGGGCCAATGCGCGCATCCCGTTGATCGTGCCGGCGCCGACCCGCGCGGGAAGGCCGGGGGAGACAAGCTGGTCGCTGCCCCAGGCGATCTGCGGGTTCCACCCCGGGCTCGAGGAAAGGGACGAGGCGAGCTGGGAGAAGCCGTCGAGGCCGTCGATCAGCAGGATCGCGTTCGGGTCGCCGGCGGTGATCGTCTCGGCCTGGCCCGTGAACGGCGGCGCCAGCTTCGTCTGCCCTCCCAGCGTGCCGTCCCCGTCCTGCCAGTCCTTGATGAAGTCCTGGCTCAGCGAGTCTCCGTAGCTGTCGCCCGCGGCCGCGACGTTGACGCTCTCGCCCTGGGTCCCGCCGAGGTCGCGGTCGATCGCGTCGGAGAGCGCCGACCCCTCGACCGAGTCCGGCAGGGAGGTGCTGTTGACGAGGTCGTGGTCGTTCAGGTCGGCGATGTCCGGGGTCGCGGGCACCGGCGAGATCTCGAGGACCTTGCCCGGAATGACGACGTCGTTCGCCGTCTGGGCGACCGCGTCGCCGGACCATGGTCCTGTCAGGCAGCTGGCCCGCTCGTCGTGAACCAGCTTCGTCGCCGACGCCGTGGCGCTGTCCGGGTCGGGTCCCTGGTCCGCGGAGACGGTGCGCACCGTGTGATCGGCGCCCGTGGCCTCGATCGCCTGCCTGATCTGGGCGACGGCGAGGTCAGATGCCTTGCGGCCCGACTCGCCGAGGGTCGTCGACGTGCCGCTCAGAGGCAGCGAGTTTCCGATCACCAGGCTGAGCTGCTTGGGGCCCGGCCCGTTGCCGCCGCCACCCCCTCCGCAGGCGGCGAGTCCGAGCGCGAGCGCCATTCCGGCAACGACGATCGCCCCGCGCCGGAGGCCGACCCCGGCTCCGTGATCCGTGTTCACAGCCACTTACCGAACGGTAGGGTGACAGGCATGTCGACGGTTGAGGTCCAGGGCATCGACGGGCTCAAGGCACTTCAGGGTCAGGAGATCGGTCCCAGCGAGTGGCGCACGGTCACGCAGGAGGACATCGACACCTTCGCCGATCTCACCGGAGACCACCAGTGGATCCACACCGATGTCGACCGGGCGAAGACGGAGAGCCCGTTCGGCACGACGGTCGCCCACGGGAACCTGACCCTGTCCCTGATCGACGGACTGCGCATCGAGTTGCTCAAGTCGACAGGTTTCAAGCTGGGCGTCAACTACGGCTGGAACAAGGTCCGCTTCCCAGCCCCAGTCCCCTCAGGCTCGCGTATTCGTGCGACTGCCGAGGTGGTCGAGGTCGAGGACGTCGGCGGAGGCTGGTTCCAGATCGTCACCCGCTTCAAAGTCGAAGTCGAGGGCAACGAAAAGCCCGCCTGCGTCGCCGACTCGGTCGGCCGCGCACTGCCTGAATAACCGGTAACCAGCCACGCAACTCGGGCAGGACCCGCCCGCCGTTGCGTCCGTCTATTTGACGGTCAGCGTTCCCTGCATGCCAGCCTCTCGGTGGCCCGGAACGGTGCAGTAGAAGGTGTAGGTACCCGGCTGCAGGTCCACCGTTGCGTTGGCCGTGCCCGAGGAGACCAGGTCGGTCTGGCCGAGGACCTTGCCTGACGAGTCAGCCACCGCGACGTCATGCTGCAGCGGCTGCTTGTTGTCGAAGTTGACGGTCACGTTGCCTGCCTTGGCGCTGACGGTCTTCTGATCGAAGGCGAGGTCACTGCCGGACGGGGTCGAGATGTCGACGGTCGAGGTTCCACCTGCTCCGCCTCCGCCCGCTGCGGGGGTGGTCGAGGCGGGCGTCGAGGCTGCCGCCGTCGTGGAGTTGTCGTTGCTGCTGCTGCCGCAGGCCGTGAGGCCGAGGACAGCCAGCGCAGCAACCGCCAACACTGCTGAAGCCTTCTTCATCCGGGTCACCTTTCTCTCATGCACCAGGGGGTTGAACCTTATTACGGTCCCGGCGGGGCAACGGATTGGCTCAGTCGCCCTGGAATTCCGGTGTCTCGCCTCCGAAGAAGGCCGTGACGCCCCGTCGCAGGTCGTTCGTCCCCATGCTGTCGGCGATTCCGTGGCGCTCCAGCTGCAGGTGGTCGTTGATCGAGTGCTCGATCGACTCGTGCAACAGGCTCTTGGTCATGCGCACGTAATACGGAGCCTTCGCCGCGAGCTTCTCGGCCTTCTCCTTGGCTCGGTCGATCAGCTGATCCGCGGGGACAACCTCAGTGACGAGCCCGGCCTCGAGGGCCGCCTTGGCGTCGAGGTTCGGGTCGTTCAGGGCCAGCTCCAGCGCCTTCGCCGGGCCGACGACGCGCGGCAGGAAATAGGTCATGCCGCCGTCCGGGGCCGCGCCGATCCGCCCGTAGGCGATCGCCAGGAACGCGTCCTCGGAAGCGATCCGGATGTCGGCCGAGAGGGCGAGGGACATGCCCGCCCCGGCGGCGGGCCCGTTGATCGCCGCGATCACGGGGTAGGGGATCCGGCGGATGTCGACGATGGCGTTGTGGAGCGCCTCGGCTCCGCGCCTGACCTCGGACGGCAGATCCACGCCCTCCTCGGTCACGCCCCGCTTGAACCAGTTGACGTCCCCACCGGAGCAGAACGCGCGCCCGGCGCCGGTGATGATCAGCGCTCTGATCGGGGCGCGGTCGGCGAGCCAGGCGGCCGCGGTCACGAGCTCGCCGATCAACTCGGGGCTCATCGCGTTGAGCGCGTCGGGGCGGTTGAGGGTGAGCGTCCCGATCGGGCCGTCCACCTCGATCTCGAGAGTTTCGAGCTTGGGCGGGTCGCTGCCGAGCAGCTGAACGTCGGTCGCTGCGGTCTCTGCCATCTTGGATCCTCCTGGGCGCGGGAGCCGGGACCCTACCCTCTCCTTTATGGCGAAGAGCAGCCAGAAGTTGGCCGACCAGCGGAAGGAGCTCCCGGATGCTCCCGGCGTCTACGTGTTCCAAAATCGCGCGGGAGACGCGCTCTACGTCGGCAAGGCGAACTCGATCCGCAAGCGCGTGGCTTCCCACTTCGCGGGCAAGGGCGGCGGCCGCGGATCGGGGATGGGCGGCACGGCGGAGCTGATCGACCGCACCGACTCGATCGAGTTCCTGGTCACGGAGAACGAGCCGGAGGCGCTGCTCGCCGAACAGAGCTTCATCAAGCGCTACCGGCCCCGCTTCAACATCCGCCTGCGGGACGACAAGTCGTATCCGTACGTCGGCGTCAGCCTCGATGAGGAGTTCCCGCGTGTCTACTTCACGCGCGAGCGGCATCGCCCGAACCGTGCCTACTTCGGCCCCTTCTCCAGCGCCAAGCGAGTCCGGGAGACGCTCGACCTGCTCGGCAAGCTCTTCCAATACCGGACCTGCGAGGGGCCGGAGCCAGGGCGGCGCTCGGGAGTGCCGTGCCTCGACTACTACATCAAGCGCTGCCAAGCCCCCTGCGTCGGCTACATCGACAAGGAGGAGTACCGGGGCAACATCGACCGCATCGTCGGTTTCCTCTCCGGCCGCTACAAGGAGATCGCTCGCGACCTCGAGGTGAAGATGGAGGAGGCCTCCGAGGCCCAGGATTTTGAGCGTGCCGCGCTCTTCCGCGATCGGCTGAACGCCGTCCGCTCGATGATGGAGCGCCAGCAGGTCGCCGGCGGCTCGCTCGGCAGCGCTGACCTGATCGCCGTCGCCGTCGAGGGCAGCGATGCGAACGCACAGGTCTTTCAGGTTCGCGACGGGGTGCTCGCCGAGCGGCAGGGCTTCTATCTGGCGGGCGAGGACGAGACGGTCGAGGCCGACCGCGACCCCGCCGAGGTCGCCGAAACCTTCCTGCTTCAGTACTACGGAGCGGCGCCCGCCGTGCCTGGCCGGGTGATCGTCGGTCCCGAGCTCCGGAACCGGACGGACGTGCTCGCCGAGGCCCTGTCGAGCCAGCGCGACGCGCAGGTGGAGGTCCGCGTCGGTTCGCGCGGCGACCTGCGCCGCTTGCGGGAATTGGCGGAGAAGAACGCGAAGCTCGCCCTGGCGCAGGACAAGCTGCGGAGGGAGCATCGCCGCCAGCAGCGCGTCGAGACGCTCTCCTCCCTGCAGGAGGCGCTCGGCCTCGAGCGCGTTCCGGTCCGGATCGAGGGCTTCGACATCTCGAACCTGGGAGAGACCCACACCGTCGCCTCGATGGTCGTCTTCGAGGGAGGCGCCCCGAAGAAGTCCGACTACCGCAAGTTCAACATCCGCGGCGAGGAGGGGACCAACGGCGGGGGGCCCGACGACTTCGCCTCGATGTCGGAGGTCCTGGGCAGGCGGCTCGGGCGCTTCATGCAGCAGGCCGATATCTCTCCGCACGACTCCGACCGGGACGCGAGCTTCGCCGCGCTCCCGGACCTGATCGTCATCGACGGCGGCAAGGGCCAGCTCTCGGCTGGGCTGAAGGCGCTCGAGCCGTTCACCGAGCGTGGCGTGGCGGTGGTCAGCCTGGCGAAGCGAATCGAGGAGGTCTTCGTCCCGGGCCGGTCGGCCCCGATCCTCCTGGAGAAGAGCTCGGACGCACTTCGCATTCTGCAACGCGTCCGCGACGAGGCCCATCGGTTCGCGATCACCCACCATCGAGGCCGCCGCGACAAGGCGATGACCGCCTCGGTTCTCGACGGCGTTCGGGGCGTGGGCCCTGCGCGGAAACGGGCGCTTCTGCGCCATTTCGGCTCACCGGATCGTCTCCTCACCGCGAGCCGAGAGGAGCTCGAAGCGGTGCCCGGGGTGCCCGGTAAGCTCGCTCGCGAGATCCATAGGCAACTGCACAGAGCGGGCTGATGGCAAAGAGTGCCTCGACCAACGGAGATGGTGCCCGGCCCAGCGACCACCGGGTGGAGCTTGTCGTGATCACCGGGTATTCGGGCGCCGGCAAGTCCGAGGCGATTGCCGCCTTCGAGGACGGCGGCTATTTCTGCGTCGACAACCTGCCGCCGCGCATGATCGGGGGGCTCGGCGAGCTCTTCCGTCATGAGGGAAGCGGGGTGGAGAGGGCCGCGGTCGTGACCGATGTCCGGGGCGGGGACTACTTCGAGGACCTGCGGGCGGTCCTCGACGAGCTCGTCGGCGGTGGCCTCGACCTCAAGGTGGTCTTCCTGGAGGCCGACGAGGAGGCCCTGCTTCACCGCTACAAGGAGACGCGCCGCCGCCATCCGCTCGCCCGCAGCGGCCGCATCGTCGACGGGATTCGCGAGGAGCGCGACCTGCTCGCTCCGCTGCGCGAGAGGGCCGACGTGGTCATCGACACGACCTCCCTCACCGGCGGAGCCCTGCGCCGCCGCATCGCCACCGAGCTGATCGGCCGCAACGCGCAGGAGAACCAGCTCGCGCTGACGATCCTCACCTTCGGCTTCAAGAACGGCCCGCCCTCCGACGCCGACCTGACCCTCGACGTGCGCTTCCTGCCGAACCCGCACTACGTGGACGAGCTGCGCCCGCTGACCGGGCTCGACGAGCCCGTGCGCGAATACGTCGAGTCAGGGACGCAGGCCGGCGAGTTCTACGGCCGGCTGATGCCCCTGCTCGACTTCCTGCTGCCCGCCTACGTCGCGGAGGGCAAGCAGCACCTGACCATCGCCGTCGGCTGCACCGGCGGCCGGCATCGCTCGGTGACGGTCGCCGACCGGATCGCCCGGGAGCTCGGCAAGCGCGACGACGTGAAGCTCCAGCTCGTCCACCGGGACGTCGATCTCGCACCGCGTCCGGCTGCTCGTTAGAAGCCGTCCATAACATCCGCCCATGGCCGACTCGGTGATCAGCGTCCAGGGGCTGCGCAAGTCCTACGACGGCTTCGAGGCTGTGCGGGGCATCGACCTGGAGGTGGTCGCGGGCGAGGTCTTCGCGTTCCTCGGGCCGAACGGCGCCGGGAAGACCACCACCGTCGAGATCCTGGAGGGCTATCGCCAGCGAACCGGCGGCGAGGTGAGCGTGCTGGGCGTGGATCCGAGGGACGCCGACCGCAGCTGGCGCAACCGGGTCGGCTTCGTCCTCCAGGAGTCCGGGCTCGTCCCCGAGCTCACCCCGCGCGAGGCGATCGAGCAGTACGCCGGCTACTACTCGCATCCGAGGGACATCGACGAGACGGTCGAACTGGTCGGTCTGTCGGAGAAGGCGGAGGTGAGGAC
This sequence comes from uncultured Solirubrobacterales bacterium, assembly GCA_963743575.1. Taxonomy (GTDB): domain Bacteria; phylum Actinomycetota; class Thermoleophilia; order Solirubrobacterales; family 70-9; genus DASUPK01. Next base: position 389,203 of record CAVUQC010000004.1, read on the forward strand.
CTCGAAGCTCTCAGGCGGCCAGCAGCGGCGCCTCGACGTCGCCCTCGCCCTGATCGGAGACCCGGAGCTGCTCTTCCTCGACGAGCCGACGACGGGCTTCGACCCCTCGGCTCGCCGCCAGGCCTGGGACGTGATCGCCGGGCTCCGGAACCTCGGCAAGACCGTCTTCTTGACCACGCACTACATGGAGGAGGCGCAGACGCTGGCGGATCGTGTCGCGATCATCTCGGCGGGCAGGATCGTCGCCAGCGGCTCGCCCGACGACCTCGGCAGTGACCGCGAGGAGCGCACCGAGATCAGCTTTCGGCTGCCGGCCGGCGTCCGCGCTCCCGATCTGCCCTTCGCGGTTCGGACGAGCGCCCGGATCGACGCGGGCGCCGTTTCGCTGACCGCGGAGGACCCGGTTCCGATCCTGCGCGAGCTCACCAACTGGGCGGCGGAGCGTGGCGTCGGGCTGCCGGGCCTCACCGTGGGCTCGCCGAGCCTCGAGGACGTCTATCTGGAGCTGACCGAGGGCTCCGACCGAGCGGAGGCGGCGGAATGAGCGGCGCGGCGGTCATCCTCCATCAGTTCCGATTCGACCAGAAGGTCTTCTGGCGCAATCCGGCGGCGGTCTTCTTCACCGCGCTGCTGCCGCTGCTCTTCCTCTTCCTGCTCGCCACGATCTTCAAGGACACCCATATCTCCGGCGTGGACGTCAAGGGCGCCACCTACTACGTGCCGGCGATCCTGACGCTTGCCGTGATCTCCGCCACCACGGTCAAGCTGGCCACCAACCTGCCGACCGAGCGGGAGGCCGGCCAGCTCAAGCGCGTGCGCGGCACCCCACTTCCTCCGGCCGCCTTCGTCGCCGGGCGGGTCGGCAACTCGCTGGTGATCTCGGTGATCATGGTCGTACTCGTCAGCGTGATCGGCTCGGTGCTCTACGGCGTCACGATTCCGACGCACACCCTGCCGGCGATGCTGGTCACGCTTGCGGTGGGGGCGTTCTCCTTTTCGTGCCTGGGATTCGCCCTCGCCGCGGCGATTCCGACCGCACAGGCGGCGCCGGCCGTCACCAACGCGACCGTCCTGCCGCTCTATTTCCTGTCGGGAGTCTTCATCCCCCAGGACGAGCTGCCCAACGGAGTCCTCAGCTTCGCGTCCGTGTTCCCGATTCGGCCCTTCTTCGAGGCCATGTTCACGACCTGGGACCCGCACACGACGGGAGCCGGCTTCGAATGGGGGCACCTGGCGGTCGTCGCGGCCTGGGGTCTACTCGGCCTGTTGATCGCGGTCCGGTACTTCCGCTGGGAGCCGAGGCGCTGAGGCAGGTCCCGTGTAATGTGGATCCGCAGGGACCGTCTCGTCCCTCGGAACGCAGATGCTCAATTACGCAGCCGTAAAAGTCTCCGAACTGGAACGCAGCGGTGCGTTCTATGACTCCATCCTGGCCCCGCTCGGATGGCGCCGTCAGGAGGCGCCCGCGAATTCGGTGAGCTGGGGGCTGATCAAGGCGGAGTTCTTCATCGAGCTCGCGGACTCCCAGCGGCCCGGATACGGGCTGATCTCGTTCCCGGCGAAGAGCATCCCCGCCGTCAAGGCCTCTTTCGAGTCCGGCTCCGCGAACGGTGGGGATCCGGTGGCGGAGCCTGGCGCCGCGGCCTCCTTCGGCCCGGGCACCTATTCCTGTCGCCTGACCGACCCCGACGGCTACCTTGTCGAGGTCTGCGTTTCGCACGACCGCTGAGCGAATCTCCGTGCTCCGCACGGGGACGATGGGCACGGCGGCTCGATAATTTGCGTAGAGCAAACCCCGTCTAGGAGGACTTCAAATGGCAGTCAAGGTGGGCATCAACGGCGTTGGCCGGATCGGCCGGAACCTCATTCGGGCTGCCCTGGAGGCGGGTTCCGACCTCGAGTTCGTCGCGGTCAACGACCTGATCGACGCCGAGACGATCGCGCACCTGATCAAGTACGACTCGATCCTGGGGCGCTTCCCGGGTGAGGTCGAGGTTTCCAAAGACGGCGTCACGATCGACGGCAAGGTGGTCCGGGTCTTCAACGAGAAGGACCCGGCCGAGCTTCCCTGGGGCGACCTTGGCGTCGAGGTCGTGATCGAGTCGACGGGGCACTTCACCGATCGTGAGGGAGCCGGCAAGCACCTCGAGGCCGGTGCCAAGAAGGTGATCATCTCCGCCCCCGCCAAGGAACCTGACATCACGGTCGTGCTCGGGGTCAACTTCGAGTCCGACTACGACCCCGATCGGCACAACATCATCTCCAATGCGTCCTGCACCACCAACTGCCTGGCGCCGGTCGCCAAGGTGCTGAACGACACGGTGGGCATCGAGCGGGGCCTGATGACCACGATCCACGCCTACACGGCCGACCAGCGACTGCAGGACATGCCCCACAAGGACCTGCGCCGCGCTCGCGCCGCCGCGGTCAACCTGATCCCGACCAGCACCGGCGCCGCCAAGGCCGTTGGCCTCGTGCTGCCGGAGCTGCAGGGCAAGCTCAGCGGAATGTCCGTGCGCGCGCCCGTGATCACCGGATCGCTGGTCGATCTGACGTGTGACCTCGCGAAGGAAGCGAGCGCCGAGGAGATCAACGCCGCGATGAAGGAGGCGGCCTCCGGCCCGCTGTCCGGGATCCTCAAGTACACCGAGGACCCCATCGTCTCGACGGACATCGTCACTGACCCGCACTCGTCGATCTTCGACTCCGAGCAGACCACCGTGATCGACGGGACCTTCGTCAAGCTCCTCTCGTGGTACGACAACGAGTGGGGCTACGCCAACCGCTGCGTCGAGCTGGCGGAGAAGGTGCTGCAGCCCGCCGCAGTAAGTGCCTGACGCAGAGGACTCCCGGCCGTTCGGCAAGGCGAGCGTCAGAGACGCCGAGGTTCAGGGCAAGCGCGTCCTGCTGCGGGCTGACCTGAACGTCCCGCTCAACGACGGCGCTGTTAGCGACGACACCCGGATCCGCGCCTCGCTGCCGACCATCGAGCTGCTGAGGGAGCGGGGAGCGAGCATCGTCCTCGTCTCGCATCTGGGCCGCCCGAAGGGCGTCGATCCAAGCCTGTCGATGGCCCCAGTCGCCGAGCGGCTCGGCGAGCTGATCGGCACCGAGGTGAAGCTGGCTCAGGCCGTGGTCGGCGATGAGGTCACCGCGATGGCCGCGGCGCTCGAGCCTGGCCAGGTCCTGCTGCTCGAGAACAGCCGCTTCGAGGAGGGTGAGAAGAAGAACGATCCAGCGCTCGCCGAGGCGCTCGCGGCCCTGGCCGACGTCTATGTCAACGATGCGTTCGGCACCGCGCACCGAGCGCACGCCACGACCGAGGGAGTCGCCCACCTCCTGCCCGGCTATGCGGGACTTCTGCTGGAGCAGGAGGTCACTCAGCTGACCGCGGTTCGTGATGATCCGAAGCGCCCGCTGGTCGTCGTCCTCGGAGGGGCCAAGGTGACTGACAAGCTCGGCGTCATCGACCGGTTCCTCGGCTTCGCCGAGGAGATCATGATCGGCGGTGCGATGTGCTTCAGCTTCTTCAAGGCGGAGGGCCGGGACACCGGCAACTCCCTGGTCGAGGAGGGGGGCGTCGAAGCCGCGAGGCGGGTCCTGCCGGAGGCGGAGAAGAGCGACAGCATCCTCGAGCTGCCCGAGGACCTCGTCCTCGGCAAGGAGCTCGAGGCCGGCACCGAGACGCGTGAGCTGAACGGGGTGGATGTCCCGGAGGGCTGGATGGGGCTCGACGTCGGGACAAACACCACCGCCAACTTCGCCAAGCGGATCGCGGGCGCCGGAACCGTCTTCTGGAACGGCCCGATGGGCGCCTTCGAGGTGCCGCCCTTCGACGCCGGCACGCGGGCTCTGGCCGAGGCGGTGGCCGCCGCGCCGGGACGCACCGTGGTCGGCGGGGGCGACTCGGTCGCCGCGCTCCACAAATTCGATCTCGCGGACTCGGTGGACTGGATCTCGACCGGGGGAGGGGCCTCGCTCGAGCTGGTCGAGGGCCGCGTGCTGCCCGGGGTGGAGGCGCTTCGGGATGCCTGAGCGCACGCCCGTCCTGGCGGCCAACTGGAAGATGCACAAGACCGTCGAGGAGACCGAGGGATTTCTTGACGTCTTCCTGGCACGGGTCCCGGAATCGGGGGCCGAGGTCGTCATCTGCCCGCCTTATCTCTCGCTCAACGCCGCCGTCGATCTCTGCGCTCAGAGCTCCGCTCGCGTCGCTGCCCAGAACATGCACGATCAGCCCGAGGGGGCGTTCACCGGGGAGATCTCCGCGGCGATGCTGGTGGAGATCGGCGTCGACGGGGTCATCCTCGGCCACTCCGAGCGCCGCCAGTACTTCGGCGAGTCGGACGAGGCTCTGGCCAGCAAGGTCCCGGCCGCGCTCCGCGCGGGTCTCCGGCCGATCCTGTGTGTGGGCGAGAACGAGTCGCAGCGCGATGCGGATGAGACTGAGGGAATCCTCACCCGGCAGATAGAGGCGGACCTCTCCGAGGTGCCCGATGACCAACTCGGTGACGTCGTGATCGCCTACGAGCCGATCTGGGCGATCGGGACGGGTCGCACCGCCACTCCCGAGCAGGCCCAGGAAGCCTGTGCCCTGATCCGCGGCCTGATCGCCTCCCGCTCGGGTGAGGCGGCCGCAGCGATCCGGATCCTCTACGGCGGGTCAGTGAAGCCGGGCAACGCCGCCGAGCTCCTTGCCCTCGCCGACGTGGATGGCGCGCTGGTGGGCGGGGCGAGCCTCGACCCTGACGACTTCGCGGCGATCGTGGAAGCCGTCCCCTGATGTCGCTGCCGCCCGGGCCGGTGAGCCTGCCGGTGCCCGCCCTGACGCTCGTTGTCCTGGACGGCTTCGGCCTGGCACCGGATGGGCCCGGCAACGCCGTCTCGCAGGCGAAGACGCCGAACTTCGACGAGCTCTGGGCCACCTATCCGCACACGACACTCTCCACCTCCGGACAGGACGTCGGCCTGCCCGACGGCCAGATGGGCAACTCGGAGGTCGGCCACCTCAACCTGGGCGCAGGCGCGGTGGTCAAGCAGGACCTGGCGCTCATCGACGATGCGATCGCGGACGGCAGCTTCTTCGAGAACGATGCCCTGCGTGCTGCCTGTGGCTCAGCGCGCGAGTCCCGCCGGGGGCGGCTGCATGCGATCGGATTGATCTCGGACGGCGGGGTGCACTCGGGCTGGGAGCACATCGAGGCGATCATCGAGCTGGCGGGAGAGGAGGGCGTCACGGACCTGGTGATCCACGCACTCATGGACGGGCGCGACACGCTGCCGCACAACGGCGCCGGATACGTCGAGGAGGTCGAGCGATGGCTGCGGCGCACCGGCAGGATCGCCACAGTGGGCGGCCGCTATTGGGGCATGGACCGCGACCGGCGCTGGGACCGGACGAGGAAGGCCTACGACGCGATCGTGCACGCGAAGGCGCCCCGGGCCGATACCGCCGTGGGAGCGATCAAGGCCTCCTACGAGCAGGATGTCACTGACGAGTTCATCGAGCCGGTGGTGATCGGCGAATACGACGGCGCCGAGGCCGACGAGCCCTTCATCTTCATCAACTTCCGCCCCGACCGGGCCCGTCAGATGACCAGGGCGCTCGGTGAGCCCGGTTTCGACGATTTCGATCGTGGCGGCGCCGAGCCCTTCGAGGTGACGACGATGACCGAGTACCACCACGGCTGGCCCTATCCGGTCGCCTTCCCACCGCATGAGCCGGAGACCACGATCGCCCAGGTGATCTCAGAGCGGGGCGAGCGCCAGCTGCACGTCGCCGAGACCGAGAAGTACGCGCACGTCACCTACTTCTTCGACGGGGGGAAGGAGGGGGAGCTGCCGGGCGAGGAGCAGTTGCTCGCCGAGTCGCCGCGCGACGTGCCGACGTACGACCACAAGCCGGAGATGAGCGCGGCCGCGAACGCGCGCCTCTTCACCGATGCCTGGAGCGCCGACGGGTACCGCTTCGGAATCATCAACTTCGCCAATCCGGACATGGTCGGCCACACCGGTGTGATCCCGGCCGCCATAGCCGCCTGCGATGAGGCCGATCTCCGGCTCGGCGAGGTCGTCTCGGCCGTCCACGAGAAGGGCGGCGCCGTGATCATCACTGCCGACCACGGGAACTGCGAGCAGATGCTGGAACCCGACGGGTCTCCCAACACGGCCCACTCGACGAACCCGGTGCCGGCGATCGTCACCGTCCCCGGCATCGAGCTCCGCGAGGGCGGCATCCTGGCCGACGTCGCCCCGACGGCGCTCGACCTGCTCGACATCCCCCAGCCCGAGGCGATGACGGGCAAGAGCCTCCGCGTCTAGGCGAGTCAACCGGCGCGCCCTGCTGGGGCGCTGTCTACGATTTCGGGTGACGGAGCGTGACCGCCGGGGGGCGGGGTTCAACGGGGACCGGGGAGCGCCCGATAAGGGATCGACTTGGAAGCGAACACCACGCACACGCCTGGGGTGAGCAGCGGCCCGCTGAACGGGGGCTCCGGACTGCGTGGCCGCATCACCGCTCTGGTCGGATTGCAGCGCCGCGACGGGGCGGAGCGGTCCAACGGCAAGGTCGCGGAGGAGGCCACAGTGCGCCTCGACCGCTACCTGCGCGACTCTCGCGCCATCGCCATGCACCATCGCCGCGTGCGCGGCAGCCGATCGGAGGTCAGCCACCTGGTGGTGGGTCCCGCGGGCCTGACCGTCGTCGACAGCCGTCACTACAAGGTGCCCGGGATCAAGATCGACGCTCGCGGCGCGCGTCGCAATTCCAGGGCACGATCCGATCTCGTGAAGCCGGTCCTCGATCAGGTCGAAGAGGTCCGCCGGCTGCTCGCCGACACTCCCTATGCCGACGTGCCGATTGATGGAGCGCTCGCCCGGAGCAAGGTGGAGGGCCCGCGGATACTGCAGGGCCTGAACGCCCCAAGGGTGATCGTGTCCGGCGTGCGGACGATCGCAACCGAGGCGAGCCGCGAAGGCGACCTTGACGCGCGGCGCGTCCGGGCGCTCGTGCAGTTCCTCGACGACGCCCTCGAGTAGCCATCCCGAACCCTAGGCTTGGCCGGTGAGACAGGATCCGGCCAGGCTCAGCTTCGAGATCGAGGCCCGCGACGGCTCTGCCCGCGCAGGGGTGATCCGGCTCGCCCACGGCCCGGTCCAGACGCCGGCCTTCGTCCCGCTGGCGACCAAGGGAAGCGTCCGCGGGCTCTCCTCGGCCGAGGTTGCCGAGCTCGGCTACGAGATGGTGCTGGGCAACACCTTCCACCTACACCTGTCGCCGGGCGAGGAGCTGATCGCCGCCCGCGGCGGCCTGAACCGGTTCATGGGGTGGGAGCGCCCGATCATCACGGACTCCGGCGGATTCCAGGTCTTCTCGCTCGCCCACGGCCGGGTCGCCGACGAGATCAAGGGCCGCCGCGGCGGCACCCAGGGCGGCGCCAAGGTGAAGATCTCTGAGGAGGGAGTTGCGTTCCAGTCGCTGCTCGACGGATCGAGCCGCTTCCTTGGTCCCGAGGAGTCCATGGGGATCCAGGCGGCGCTCGGCTCCGACATCGCGCTCACCTTCGACGAGTGCACGCCCGCGCATGCCGGCCGCGACTACACGGCTCGCTCCACGGAGCGGACCAATCGATGGCTCGATCGCTGCCTCGAGTGGCACAGCCGGGAGGGGCCAGCGGACCAGGCCGTATTCGGGATCGTCCAGGGCGGGGTCCACGAGGACCTGCGAGGGGAGTCGGCGTCGGAGACGGCGGCGGCTGGCATCGACGGCATCGCGATCGGCGGCACCCTCGGGCGCGAGAAGGAGGAGATGCACGGTGTCCTCGGCTTCACGGTTCCCCTGCTTCCCGAGGAGGCTCCCCGCCATCTGCTCGGCATCGGCGAGATCGATGACCTGCTCGTCGGGATCGGGCTCGGCATCGACCTCTTCGATTGCGCCGTTCCCACCCGGCTCGCGAGACACGGGACGGCCCTCGCGCCCGATCCGGACAGGCGCTTCCGGATCGACCTGACCAAGGCGGCTTACGCAAATGACGACTCACCCGTGGTCGACGGCTGCAGCTGTGAAGCATGTACGCGCCACGCGCGCGCCTACTTGCACTACCTCGCCCGGAACAAGGACCTGACAGGGACCCGGCTGCTGACGCTGCACAATCTCACCTACATGCACGAGCTGGTCGGCGGGGCGCGTGGTGCGATTGGCCGGGGTGGGTATCGGGACTATGCGGAGTCGGTGCTCGCCGGCGCGACGCCCTGGGCAGCTTGACCTGGCTTCGTCCGATTCCTCGGTTCACGGCTTCGCCATATAGCCGCGGCCACGAGCGGCCGCCCAACATAAGTCGCTTCGGACTTCGCCCTTCGCTCTGAAGTAGGGCGGCCTGGTGGCCGCTAGGTGGCCGCCTACTTCGTGTTGTCGTCGACGACCTGCTTCAGGGCGTCGATCTGGTCGTTCACGTTCTGCTTCACGACCTGGTCAAGATTGATCTTCCCGCCGCTGTTGCCCGAGGCCAGAACCACGATCGCTGCGACCACGGCGGCCAGCAGCAGGATCGCGATCAGGGCAAGGAGGTTCCGGGCAATCCGCGGAGCGCGTCGGCGCCGCGGCTGCTGGGCCGGGGCCTGGCGCCCTCTCGGCTGCACGGGCCGGCGCTGTCGCTGGGTGCGGGTGCGCGGCATGTGTCGCGTGGCCGAGGTCGGCGAGTCGCCGCCGAGCACCCGGGTCTGCGCGGTCCGGACGGGCGATTCGCCGGTGAGTCCGCGGCGCAGCGCGTCCGCGAGCTCGCCCGCAGCGGCGAAGCGCCGCGAGGGATCCGACTCGAGCGCGACCAGCACGGCATCTCCGACGGCCTCCGGCACTCCCTCGCTGTAGGAACTGGGGTGAAGGGGCTGCTCGGACTGCTGGCGAACCGCCAGCTCGGCGAGGGATGCGCCCTCGTACGGGAGGCGACCGGTGAGGAACTGGTAGATCACGACGCCGAGGGAGTAGACGTCAGTGGACGGGTTCGCCTCGTCTCCGCGCGCCTGCTCGGGGGCCAGGTAGGCCGCTGTTCCGACGACCGAGCCGACCTGGGTGATTCGCGTCTGCTCGCTTGCTCGCGCGATGCCGAAGTCGGCCAGCTTCACCGTCATGTCCCCGCCGCCGGCCGGGCCGCCGATGATCATCAGGTTCCCCGGCTTGACGTCGCGGTGGATGATCCCGTGGCGGTGGGCGTAGTCGAGGCCGGCGCAGGCCTGCACGCCGATCTCGACAGAGGTCTCGGGGTCCAGCTTGCCCTCCGCCTGGAGCAGCTGGGCGCCGGAGCGCCCCCGCACGTACTCCATGACGATGTAGTACTGGCCGCCGTCGTTGCCCGTGTCGTAGACCTGCACGATGTTCGGGTGGACGAGCTTCGCGACCGCCAGCGCCTCGCGGCGGAAGCGGGCGACGAACCGGTCGTCGTCGGAGAGGTGCTCGGCGAGGATCTTCACCGCGACGGTGCGCTCGAGGATCGTGTCGGTGGCACGGAAGACGGTCGACATCCCACCTGATCCCAGGCGGTCCTCGATCCGATAGCGGTCGGAGATCAGCTCACCCTTGGGGCTGCGCGGGCTCACAGTCCTCCCGGTCCGATCCCGCCCGAGCCTCCGGTGGTGGTGCTCGGTCCGGTCTGAGTCTGGGTGGTCGTCGTCGGCTGGGTCTGGGTACGCGTCGTCGTTGTGGGCTGCGTCTTGACGGTCGTTGTCGACTCAGTGGTCGAGGGAGTGCTGGTGGTGGTCTCGGGCGTGGTTGTCCTGCCCTGGCATTGATTCGGGTCAGCGAGCAGCACCTTGAGCTGGTTGGCCCCGTTGTTCAGGGCGCTCTTGACGTCGGAGTTCACCGAGGACGGCAGCTCCTGGACGTCGGCGATCAGATCGTCGGTCTTGTCCGACGCGACGAGGCAGCTACCGACCTGGACGTTGGCTGCGATCTCGTCGATCTTGGAGCTCAGGACTGCAGCCTCCTGTGCGGTGAGCGACGGGTCCGGGCTGCTGGATCCTCCGCAGCCCAGAATCCCCGCGGCGGCGGCCGCCAGGAACAGGGCAAGCACTATCGGCCGGAGCGAATTCGGCATCGCGGCGATACTAGCCGGGGCGCCTGAATGTCCATCCCTCATCCGTTTCGGCGCCATCATTGGCCCACGTAGAGGCGGTCGGCGAGCAATTCGGGGAGACCCGCCTCGCGGATCGCCTCTGCCGCCGTGTCGATGTCGTAGCCGACGCGGTGGTAGCCGGCCTTCCATTCGTCCGTGTCCAGCTCCAGCCAGGCCGCGCGCGGATCGCCGTCGCGAGGCTGGCCCACGCTCCCCGGGTTGAGTAGCCAGCGATGCTCCGAGAGGTCCATGACCCGGCCGTCCTCGGCCTGTCCGCCGCCGTCGGCGCCGGGAGGCCCGTCGGTGTCGGAGAACCAGAGGGCGACGTGCGAATGGCCGATGAAGCTCACCCTCGAGGCCTGCTCGGCGATGCACTCACGGGCCTGGTCGACCGCGAGCACGTACTCCCAGACCGGGTCGCGCGGGGACGCGTGGTAGAGCCCGACGTCGTGCTCTGTGTTCTCCGGCCGCTGCGCCTTCAGGAAGTCGATCGTGGAGTCATTGGAATTGGCGCGGGTCCATTCGACGGCCGCTGCGGCCGAGGCTGAGAAGACCTCGGTGCTGATCTCCCCCGTGACGGCGAGGTCGTGGTTCCCGACCAGGCTGAGCTCGCAGCGCTCGGAGACCAGCTTCACGCACTCGTCGGGCTGCGCACCGTATCCGACGACGTCGCCCAGGCACCAGCGGCGCTCGATCCCGGCCTCGTCGATCGCCGAGAGGACGGCTTCGAGGGCCGGCAGGTTGCTGTGGATGTCGGTCAGGATCGCGACTTTCACGGGGTTTCCGCTCTTAAGGGCCCCCCAAGGGGGCCGTTTATCGTAGGGCGGTGCCCGGCCGATCGTCGTCCATATGGGTGCGCCTGGGCGTCACCGCCGTCGCGGCGGTGGTTGTCGCCGAAGGCGCCGCCTGGCTGCTCCGTCCCCGTGACATAGAGCAGCCCGTCAGTGTGGACGAGAACGCCTACTTCTCCCACGCCGAGCTCACCAAGGCTCGCGACTACGGCTCGGGGCAGCGTCTGATCCTGGTGAGTGGCCTGCTCGCCGAGACCGTGGTCCTGGTCCTGCTTGCCACCGGACGGCCCGCGGTCAGCCGGAGGGTGCTGGAGCGGCTCGGCCAGCGCCCGGTGCTCGGTGGCGCCGCCGCGGCGGCTGGCCTCTCGGTGACCGTGGCCGCGGTCACGCTTCCCTTCGGCATCTGGGCCCACGAGCGCTCCGTCGACGTCGGCCTCTCGACCCAATCCATCGGCGGCTTCCTGAGCGATTGGGGGAAGGGCACCGCGATCGGCGCCGTGCTCGCCGGACTCGTGGGCACCTTCGGGCTCTGGCTGATGCGCCGGTTCGGCTCGCGCTGGTGGATTCCGGGCAGCGCCGCGGTGCTCGCCGGAGCGGCGATCGTGACCTGGCTGGCCCCGGTCGTGATCGCGCCGCTGTTCAACAAGTTCGACGAGCTTCCGCCCGGGCAGGCACGGAGCGACGTCCTCGAGCTGGCCAAGAAGGCCGGGGTGGACGTCGGGCACGTCTACGAGGTGGACGCGAGCAAGCGGACCACTGCGATCAACGCCTACGTCAACGGCCTCGGGTCCTCCAAGCAGGTCGTGCTCTACGACACGCTGGTCCACGACCTGAACCGGGGCGAGCGCCGGGCGGTCGTCGCACACGAGCTCGGGCACGTCCACGGCAACGACATCCAGCGCGGGCTGCTCTTCGTCGCGATCGTCACGCCGCTCTCGCTCGTCTTCATCTCGTTGATGGCGAATGGGATCGCCAGCCGCCGTGGCGCCCAGCCCGGAACCCCCGCGTTTCTGCCCGCCCTTGCCCTGGCCATCGTGGCGACCTCCTTCGTGGTCGGGATCGCGGGCAATCAGCTCTCGCGCGCGGTCGAGTCCCGTGCCGACACGTTCTCCCTCCAGCTCACGAACGACCCCAGGGGCATGATCGGGCTCCAGCAGCAGCTCGCGGACCGCAACCTCTCTGACCCCGATCCGCCCGGGGCCTTCAGCTTTCTCTTCGGCACGCACCCATCAGCGGTCGACCGGATCGGCGCCGCGGTTGCCTGGCAGCAGGGCGAGCGGCCTTGAAGGTCACGATCGTGGTGGTGGGGAAGGTCAAGGCGCCCTTCACGGAGGCGGACGCGCACTACCGCAAGATGCTCCAGCGCCACCAGCCGGTTGACGTGATCGAGGTGCGCGACGAGGTCAACATCGAGGGCCGAATCCCGACCCGCGCGCACGTGGTCGCCCTCGATCGCGGCGGTCGCGCGCTCAGCTCGAAGGCCTGGGCGAGCTGGCTCTCCGAGCGCCGAATCGACGCCCAGGACATCTGCTTCCTGATCGGCGGCCCGGAGGGGCTGTCCGCCCGGACGATGGCTCTGGTCGACGAGCGGATCTCGCTCGGGCCGCAGACGATGGCTCATCAGCTCGCGCGGGTCGTTCTGCTGGAGCAGCTCTTCCGCGCCACCAAGATCGCGGCTCGCGAGCCGTACCACCTGTAGCTCGGGTCGATCCGTAGGATCGATCCCGATGGCCGATCCCGTCGCACAGCTCCGCTCCGCAGTCGAGGCAGCGGCCGCGTCGCTGCGCGACGGAGCCGAGGCGCCCGGATCGCAGCCCACCCTGGAGCGCCCGCCGAAGCCCGAATTCGGCGACTACTCGACCAACGCCGCGATGCTGCTTGCGCCCACCCTGGGCGAGCAGCCGCGCGGGACCGCCGAGAAGCTGGCGGAGGAGCTCGGCCGGAGCCTGGCGGGCACGATCGAGAAGGTCGAGGTTGCGGGCCCGGGTTTCCTCAACCTCTTCCTCTCGGAGGACTGGTACCGGCGGGCGGCGGACGAGCTAGCGGCGGGCGGCGACGACCTCGGGCGGCCGGTTCCATCCGAGGTGACGAGGGAGCGGATCAACGTCGAGTTCGTCTCCGCCAACCCGACCGGCCCGATCACCGCGGCCGGCGGCAGGGGCGCGGCCCTGGGGGATTCGATCGCGCGGATCCTCGAGTTCACCGGGCATCCGATGACGCGCGAGTACTACACAAACGACCGCGGCGGTCAGATCGACCGCTTCGCCGCTTCGATCGCCGCCCGGATGAAGGGCGAGCCGGTCCCGGAGGACGGATACGAGGGGGACTACGTCGTGGAGATCGCCGAGAGCCTCGAGCAGGAGGGGCTCAGCCCCGACGACCTGGACCAGGTCGGGCGCCGCGGCATCGCCCTCATGCTGGCGGCGGCCGAGGAGACGCTCCGCCGCTACGGCGTCGTCTTCGACACCTGGTCCTCGGAGCGCGCCCTGCACGAGTCGGGGTCCGTCGAGCGTGCCCTGGAACAGGCTCGCGAGGGCGGCCACGTCTACAAGAGCGAGGGTGCCACCTGGCTGCGCACGACCAGCTTCGGCGACGACAAGGACCGCGTCCTGGTCCGCTCGGACGGCGACCCCACCTATCTCCTCTCCGACCTCGCCTACCACCGGGACAAGCTCGAGCGCGGCTCGGACCGGCTGATTGACGTCCTCGGCGCCGATCACCACGGCTACGTCGAGCGTCTGCGGGCCGCGCTGGCGGTCCTCGGCTACGACCCGGAGGCGCTGGAGGTGGCGATCATGCAGCTCGTCCATGTCGTCGAGGGCGGCGAACGCTCGCAGATGTCGAAGCGCAGCGGCGACTTCGTCACCCTCGACGAGCTGATCGACGACATCGGTACCGACGCAGCGCGCTTCTTCATGCTGCAGCGCAGCCACGACACCACGGTGGACCTCGATCTCGAACTGGCGCGCAAGACCTCGAATGAGAACCCCGTCTACTACGTCCAGTACGCCCACGCGCGCATCTCGAGCATCCTGCGCAAGGCGGGGGAGGGGGCGGAGCAGAGAGCGGCCTCCGACTTCGCTGCGCTGCCGGCGGAGCCCTCGGAGCGCGCGCTGATCAAGCGCCTCTGCGAGCTACCCGACGAGATCGCGGAGGCGGCCGCGCGCCGCGCGCCGCACCGGCTCTGCGCCTATGGGATGGAGGTGGCGCGGGACTTCCACGCCTTCTACCGCGACTGCCAGGTGGTCGGAGCCGAGGGGGAAGGGGTGGAGGAGGCGCGGCTCGGCCTCTGCCTGCTCACCCAGCGGACGATCGCGCGCACGCTCGGGCTGCTGGGGATTTCCGCTCCAGAGTCGGATGTAGCCGGCCTGGAAGTGTCCTTCACACGAAAGCCAGCTCTCAATAACCGCGGGTGCCGACGGGCCGGGCGGGCAGCCTCGTCCGGTCGCCGTAGCGCCGCCGGGCCAGCGCGGCCCCCAGCGGGGTGCGCAAGAGCACCCAGAAGAGCGGGAGAAAGCAGAGCGCGCTGACCGTGGCGCCGTGAAAGCGCCGGAAATCGCCCAAGGTCGGATGGTAGAAGTCTTCGTTTTGCCGCATGAATACGACCTTCTTGTACACCTCGCGCATCAACGAGAGGCGGCGAGCGTAAATCCAGAAACGCGTCCGCAGGTCGAGCCGCCCGCGCGAGAGAATCTTGCGGTACAGCGCCGGGTATTCGAAGCAATCGACCGGGGCGTGCCGCGTGTAGAACCAGTATCCCGGCTGATCGGTGTCGTCGGCGGTGCCGATCCGTACAACGTCCCGGCTGGCAGCCACGATCGGCCCGGCGAGGCAAGCGTCGACGAAGCCGTCGAGCTGCGGGAGACTCATCTCCGGCGGGTAGGCGGCATAGGAATAGGACTCCCAGAACTCCCGCCGCCATACGACCCGCGAGATGAACGCCGGCACGTTCACGGACACGTCGCGCAGCCAATCGAAGCTGTTCGGCAACACCGCGGCGGTGCCGTACCTTGAATTGAGCCGGTCGCAGAAGAGAATTGCTCGAGCGCCACACCGATCCGCCAGCGATGTGACGGCGTCCAGCACGGCAAAGGCGTCGGCAGTCAGGTGGTCGTCGTCGCTGACGATGAAGACGTATTGTCCCGTCGCCCCTTCAGTGCAGGCCTGAATGTTGTCGTAGGCGCCGAGGTTCGCCGGGTTGCGTTGGTAACGCCAATTCGGCTCGCCCCGGTGGCCGGCGCGGAACGCCTCGCCGACGCCGTGTGGGCTGGCGTCGTCGCGGACGCGCAATTCGTAGTTGAGCGCATGCCCTTGCGAGCGCACCGAGTCGAGCAACGGCCCGAGAGTCGCCCCGCGCCAGGCTGGGATGCAGATCGACAGACGCGGCTGGTCCGGCGTCACGGCACGCCCTCAGATGCGAGTGTGCGCCCGAAACTCCCGGACAGACGTGGGCGCGACCGCCAGCATCGCGCGCCTAGACGCCGCGTCGGCGGACCACGTGGCGCACGGTCCCGCCGATCATCCTCAGGTCCAGCCACAACGACCAGTTGGCGAGGTAGTCGTCGTCCATCTTCACCATCACGCTGAGGGGCACCCTCCATGAGCCGGCAAGCTGCCAGGGGCCCGTGAGGCCCGGACGCGCCTGAAGCCGGATCGTGTCGGGGTCGACCAGGGCGTCCTCCTCGGGCGGCAACGGCCGAGGCCCGACGAGGCTCATCGTCCCGGTCAGCACCTGAAAGAGCTGGGGCAGCTCATCGAGCGAGGTCGAGCGCAGGTAGCGGCCCGAACGCGTCAGGCGGGGATCGTTCTGCATCTTGAAGAGGCCGTCCGGCGCCTCGCTCAGGTGCAGCAGGTCACCGCGCTGCGTCTCCGCATCCACGACCATCGTCCTGAACTTGAGCATCCCGAAGGGCTCGCCTCCTCTGCCGATCCGGCGAGAGCGGAACAGCACCGGCCCCCGGCTGTCGAGCTTGACCAGGAGGGTGACGAGCAGCATCACCGGTGCCAACAGGATCAGGGCCACCAGGGCCACGCCCAGATCGAATGCCCGCTTGGTGAACCCGGCGGGGCCGCTGAGGGCCGTGCCCCCTGTCTTCTCCGCCGATTCGATCGCAGGGCCCTCTGAGAGCAACGGTTTCGGGGCCCTGACGCCTTCAGTCACCTGCGACCTCCCAAGGTTCACAATGCACAACCTAATCGAGGGCGAACCGGCGTGCGCAGCTTCTCAGGCGGTGTGGGCACCTCGCCGTCGCCGGACGACCGCGATCGCCACTCCTCCGGCGGCGAGCAGACCGACGACGATGAAGACGAAGGTGGTGAGCGGATAGTCGGTCCCCGGTGCATCTCCTCCGCTGGCTGAGCCCGAGCCGGCGCCGTCACCCGAGAAGCCGGTCAGGCCGGCTCCGCCGGAGCCAAGCGACCCCTTCGCCGCGCTGGCTCCGCCGGCACCCTTCCCGGCGGTCGCCGATGTGGCGCCGCCCGTTCCTGAGGTGCCACCTCCACCTCCACCTCCACCACCACCGCCACCACCCCCACCGTGCTTTCCGGAGGGACTGGCGCTCGGAACGTACTGGTCCACGGCAGCTTGGCCGAACGCCGACGAGGCTGCGACTAGCATCACGACCGCGGTGAGGCCCAGGGCGAGGGAAACCGCCCGTCGGCGTGGCTTCGATACCCCCGACTCCATGATCGCCATCGTACAAACTGCGTTTCCCAAACCCGCGAGGTAACAAACTGACCACCGAGGTCGCAGCCAGGCACGAAAGGTCGCAGCGCGACCCGGAGCCGCCCGCCGGCGAGCACGCACCTCGATGCACTCTCCCGATCGGGCACGTTTTCGGGTTCGCACCGACGTTCGGTCTTGCGCTGCTGCTGGCGCTCGACGGCGGCGGCTATGACGTCGTGGTCCGCCACGAGGTGGGAATCGTGGTGTGGGGGCTGATCGCCATCGGTCTGGCGACCGGGCTCCTGCCGCGTGGGCGACTTAACACTCCCGCCTGGGTGGCGCTCGGCGGGCTCGTCGCTCTCACCGTGCTCACCGCGGCGGCCCTCTCCTGGACCGAGAGCGGCGAGGCGACCACGGTGGAGCTCGCACGCGTCGTGCAGTACCTCGGCATCATCACGCTCGCATACCTCGCGCTCGACCGTCACAGCTGGCAGGGCGCCGCCGCGGGGTTCGCGGCCGCGGCGCTGCTCGTTCCCTTCTTCGCGGTGGGAGCGAGGTTGTTCCCGGCCACGCTGGTCGACGACGTCGCTCGGGCCTTCCACTTCGATCGGCTGAGCTATCCGCTCGACTACTGGAACGCCGTCGCCTGCTGGGGCGCGTTGGCGATTGGCGTCGGCGTGTCGGTGAGCGCGCACGGCTCCCGGATCGTGAGGGCGCTCGCTCTCGCCGCCGTGCCGGTGGCGAGCCTCTCCGTCTACCTCACCTTCTCGCGATTCGGCCCGGTCGCGGTCGGAACCGGCCTCCTCGCGACACTCGTGCTCAGCCGGAACCGCTGGACCCTGGGCCTGAACGCCTTCGTCGCGGCCGCGGCCTCCGCGGTCGTGATCCTGATCGCCCACGGCCAGACCGAGATCGAGAACGCGACGGGCAGCGCCGGATCCGGGACGGTGCTCGTCGCCCTGGCGCTCGCCGCACTTGCGTGCGGCGTCTGCGCGCTGATCTCTGGTCTGGCGGACTCGGTGCGACTCAGCCGCGAGCGAGCCCGCGTGGGGGTGGCCGGGGCGGCGGTCGTCGCGCTGCTCGGCGCGATAGCCCTGCACGGCCCGATCAACCGGGGCTGGGACCAGTTCAAGAGCACCCAACCGGCGACCGGCACCGCCACACAGCGCTTCACCTCGCTCGGAGGCGACCGCTACGCCTACTGGCGCACTGCGTACCACGCGTTTCAGAGCGCGCCCTCACGGGGGATCGGGCCGGGGAGCTTCGAGATCTACTGGAACCGTCATGGGACCAACTCGCAGCTGATCCGAAACCCGCACTCCCTCTACCTCGAGCAGCTGTCGGGGCTGGGCCTGGCGGGTTTCGCTGCGATCGCGACGGCGCTGGTGGGCTTGCTCTGGGCCGCGCTCGCCGCACGCCGCAGGTGGACCGCGGGAGGGGACCTGGCCGCCGGTGTCGGGGTGATCACCGCTTTCGTGGTCTTCGCGGTCTACGCGGCCGTCGACTGGATGTGGGAGATGGAGGCGGTGGGGACGCTCGCACTCGGAGGGGCCGCCGTGGCCGGCGCGGCGGGGTTCGCGCGAGCGCGGGCCGGATCGATCCGCTGGGCGGTCAGGGCCGCTCTCGTCATCGCCGCCGTGCTTGCCCTCGC
This sequence comes from uncultured Solirubrobacterales bacterium, assembly GCA_963743575.1. Lineage (GTDB taxonomy): Bacteria > Actinomycetota > Thermoleophilia > Solirubrobacterales > 70-9 > DASUPK01. The sequence goes on from CAVUQC010000004.1 coordinate 407,416, forward strand.
CTCGCAGATCCCGACGCTCGTCTCTGTGCAGAGAACGCGAGCCGCCGACGCCGCTCTCAGTCGAGGCGACTTGACCCGTGCGAAGACGCTCGCGGACCAGGCGGTGAGCGCCGAGCCCTGGGCGGCCTCGCCCTATTCGGAGCGGGCGCTCGTCCTTCAGGCCGAGCGCAGGCTCGGCCCGGCCCGCGATGACATCAACCGCGCCATCGAGAGGGAGCCGAACAACTGGCGGTGGCTCTTGATCCGGGCCAGGATCGACGCGCAATCGGGAAACCGCGCCGCCGTCAATGCCGACCTCGCTCGGGCGAGGGTCCTGGCGCCGCGCTCTCCCTTCCTCGTACCCACCTCGCCGTTCGTGACGGGCCTGCAGGGCCAACTCGGCTCGAAACCCGGAGCGGGCGGCTGAATTAGAGCCGGCGCACCTGCGCCGGTGCCCGGCATCCGCTGTATCTTGCGGCCGCGGGCACCGCAGTATGGACCAATCGGCAGAGACCAGAAGCCTCAGGGATTACCTGCGCGCGATCAATTCCCGCCGTCGGCTGGTGATCGTCACGACGCTGGTTGCGATCGCGGCCGCCATCGCCTTTTCGGTGGTGCAGACCCCCACCTACAAGGTGACGGCCACGCTCAACGTCGATTCCGGGTTCAACCAAGGCCAGAACCAGCAGACCTTCGCGGGATCGGCCGGCCAGGAGGGTGCGGCCGTGGTCACCCAGCCCGACGTGCTGAAGGCGGCCAGCAAGGCGCTCGGCGGTGACCCGACGCCCGATGGCCTCATCGCCGATCTGAGCGTGGCAACTGAGCCGAGCGTCAACGTCGTGGACATCACCGCCCAGGCGGATACCGCGGACAAGTCGGCTCAGGTGGCGAACACGGTCGCAAACAGCACCGTGAAGGTAGTCCAGCAGAAACAGGCCGCCAACGCGCTTGCCCTGGCGAAGGCCAGCCCGATCCTTCCACCGCACACCTCTACCGTGTGCAGGCGCAAGGTGCGGGTCCCTTCAAGCTCGGACGCGTGGCACTCAGTCCCGCCAGCCCGATTTCCCCGAAACCGCTGCGCAACGTGATCTTCGCCGGTCTGCTCGGCCTGCTGCTCGGAGTCGGCCTTGCGTTGCTCCGCGACGGGTTCGATCGCACCGTCGGGGATGCGGACGAGGTTGAGGCGGCCGTCGGCCTGCCGCTTCTCGGGTACGTCCGGTCCGATCTGCTGGGTATGGGAAAGACCGGAGCCAACGGAGCCGCGCCGGGCGGGGGCAACCTCGATGCCTTCCGCATCCTCAAGGCGAACACGGAGTTCCTGGCCGGCGATCGGCCGGTCAACTCGGTCGCGATCACGAGCGCTTTGCCCGAGGAGGGGAAGTCCACGGTCGCTGCCTGGTACGCGTACGTGAACGCCCTGGCGGGGCGCCGCACGATCCTGATCGAGTGCGACCTCCGCCGCCCGGTGTTGGCGGAGCGTTTCGGGCTGGAGCCCTCGCCGGGGCTGAGCGAGGTTCTCGGCGAACAGGGCAACCCGGACGAGGTGCTCCGCTTCATTCCCGTCGAGGGCGTTACCGCGGAGCCGCTCGCGGTGATCCCGGCCGGGGCGACGCCCGCTCAGCGGCCGAGCTGATCGGCTCGGGAGGTTCCAGGGCTTCCTGGAGCCGGCGTTGCAGGACGACGATCTCATCGTCCTCGACCGTCCGCCCCTGCTGCTGTCGGCTCAGACCTCCTCGATCTCGCGCCCAGGGCCCAGGGCGTGATGCTCTAGGTCAGGATCGGGCAGACGACATGCGACCAGGCCGTCGTGGCCCGCATCGGCGCTCGCCCTGCTGCCGGACAGCGCCGTTGGGCTTGTGATCACGGGGGTCGAGCTGGGCGCCGAGGAGGACGATCACGCCGGCCACCAGATTTCGTCGTCGGCCACCGGCGCCGGGCCGCCCACGGCGTCGATCATCTTGGTCAAGACCCGGTCGAAGCCTGCGCCTGATCCACTGGGCGAACAGCGTTGACGCCGTGATCAAGGCCGGCGTCTCCCCGTCTTCGCAAGCTCCTCGGGTCGACTTCGAGGGCCTCGGCGATCGCGCCGGGGCAAGTTGCTCGGGATTGGAGCTGTCGACGACCGACCCCGTCCCGGAATCGCGCACCAGCCTGAAGCCTCGCTGCCGGGATCGACGGCGGCGATCACCTGAAACCGGCCCAGTTGGAGTTCACCCGCTCTGGAGGGCAGGCGTCGAACTCGGCGCCCGTGAAGGTATGGCTCACCAGCGCGAGGTCTCGCTCTTTTCCAGCTCGCGCTCCAGGCTCCGGCTCGTCGATGACTTGCGGGCAGGCCGCGTTCGCTCCAAGCGGATCTCGCCTCTGACCCTCTCGGCGGGCACCCTGCTTCCGGCGACAGTCAGAACCCCACCGCGGTCCCTCACCTCGGCCTGGGTGACTCGAACGCCCGGACCAGCGGCGCGAGGCCCGACTCAGCTCGATGTTCCCTATTCCCAGGACCTGTGGCGGGCACGTCCCGCTCTTTGTTCGCTTGCCTGTGTGTTCGCCCCATCGCCAGCGCTGCGCGGCCCCAAATCAGCACGACCTCTTCTGCTCGGGCACACCCTGGCCTCGCGCTTGTCCCTGAACGGCCGGCGTGGAGAACGATCATCCTTGCGGCTGCTTCTGAGGTCGTCTGGCTCTAGCTCATCGCGACGCCCTGAGCGCGGCACTCTGCCCCCTGGAGCAGGCCCGTGGTGGTGGGCGCTGTCTGGGAGCAGATCGTGGAGCCAGTGACCAGGGGAGGTCTGCGGGCGGGCGGCGACAATTGCCTGGAGCAGGCTGAGAAAGCTCGGAGATGCCGCCACGATCACGTCGGGACTTCGGAGAGGCGGACGCCCCAGGAAGGGGAGGGCGGCCAGGAGGCAGAGCGTGAAGCTCGTCTCCTGAAGGAGGCGGGCTCCGGCGCTGTCGCGGGCGGCGTAGATGGGCAGCCGGAGCACGGGGATGCCGTCGCGGAGCTCGCGAGAGGGGCGGAGCCGCCCGCCGTTGCCCCGCTCGGGGTAGTGCGGGTGGGCCGCGATCACCTCGACGTCCCAGTCCGAGGCCGCGAGCGCCGTTGCGAGAACCCGGCTCACCGGCCCGATTCCGGTGGGCTCGGGGGCGTAGTGGGAGCTCCAGAGCTGGACGCGGCCCTTCATCGGATCGGCAGGGTAGCGACGCCGATTCCGCCCCACGCCGACTCTGCCACCATCCCGGATCCCATGGGGCGTCGCGACGAAGCCGCTTCCACGGAGGCCAGGGTGGCGCTCGATGCGCTGCTGCCGCTGCTCCGCTGCCCGGTCTGCTCAGGCTCGCTGGAGGACGGCTCGAACCTCGAGTGCACCGACTGTGGCCGCTCCTTTCCGCTGGTGGATGGCGTGCCCTCGCTCCTGCCCGACGGAGGCGAGGTCGCCGGCGAGGGCCCAGACGCCCACAAACTCCGGCAGGCGGACTTTTTCGACGAGGAAGCCTCGCCGGAGTGGGAGATCCGCCGTCCGCACGGAACTCCGGCGTTGCACGGCTTCCTCCTGGAGGAGAAGTTCCGGCGGGGTACCCGCTGGATCGCGGATGAGATCTCGGGCCGCAGCGCCCTCATCGTCTGCGGCGGATCCGGCATGGACGCCGAGTTTCTCGCCCGGGCCGGCGCGCGCCCGGTGGTCAGCTCGGACCTCTCGCTCGGCGCGGCGGCGCGAGCGGCCGTACGCGCCCGGCGATTCGGCGTCGAGCTGCTCCCGGTCATCGCGGACGTGGAGCACCTGCCGTTCGCCGACCGGTCCTTCGACCTCGTCTTCGTTCACGACGGGCTTCATCACCTCGAGGACCCTGCAACCGGGATCCGGGAGATGTCCCGCGTGGCCCGGCGTGCCGTGTCCGTCAACGAGCCGGCGCGGGCCGGCGCGACGCGGGCTGCGGTCCAGGTCGGCCTCTCCGTGGAGCACGAGGAGGCGGGGAATAGGGTGGCCAGACTCACGATCGGAGAGGTCGCCGAGTTGCTGCGCGGCGCCGGCTTCGAGATCGCCGGAGCGGAGCGCTACGCGATGCTCTATCGGCACGAGCCGGGCATGCCCACCCGGCTCCTGTCAAGGACCTGCCTGAGCCGCTTGGGGCGCGAGGGTTGGCGTGCCGGCAATGCTTTGATCGGGCGCTTCGGGAACAAGCTCACCGTGCAGGCAGTCAGGCGGCCGAGCGGCTGACCCGTTCGACCGGCCTCCCTCGCGATCCAGCACGACCAGCTTGAAGAGGATCCCGGTGAAGAGCCAGAAGTAGATGTTCAGAGGATCGAAGTCCAGGTACTGGGCCTTGACCGTGTAGGCGACGGCCCAGATCAGCAGTCCGACGATCGCGGCCGAGACCGTCCTCAATCCGGGGTCGCGCAGGCGCCGGCTGATGCGGATCCCGCGAGAGATGATCAAGCCGTAGACGACCGCGACCAGGATGAGGCCGGCGATCCCCAGCTCGAGGACCGTCTTGGCGATGTAGCTCTCCTGCCAGCCGCCGGTCGAGGCGAAGTGCTGATGGGAGACGTATCTGGTCGCGTTGGTGTCCGCCCCGCTGCCCAGGCCGAGCAGGATGTGATGCGAGGCCTGGTCGACGCCGGTAATGAAGACGGCGTGGATCTGGAAGCGGGCGTTCTCGAGCAGCGAGGAGACCGTGCCCACCGGGCTCGCTCCCACCAGCACGATCATCAGGGCGACACCGGCTGCCAGCGCGGCGAGGACCCCGAAGAAGGAGGTGCCCAGGCGCCCGTCGAGGATCAGGATCGTGACGAGCAGGAGCGGGACGAAGGCCAGCGCTCCCCGCGCGCCGCTTGTGAGCACGGCGGCGAGGAAGAGGAGCCAGACCATGAAGCGCCACCGCCGGTTCGAGGATCGCGGTGGGGCGTTTCGCCACCAGGCGTAGCCGATCGCGACCATCGAGGTCATGAAGATGTAGTACTGGGCGATGAACGAGAAGGTGCTCGGCACCCGGAGGAGCTGGGCGCCACCTACCGTGACCGAGCTGAACTGCTGCGTCGCCGCCGAGGCGGCATCGCCGTAGAGCGAGTAGACGGTGCCCGAGTGGCCCTTGTAAACGAGGACCGCCTCGGCGATGCCCACGACCGCTGGGATGATCGCCGTCAGGCACATGAGCGACATCAGGCGATCGAGGTCGCGCCGGCTGCGCACCAGGTGGTAGCCGAGGAAGGACATCGGGATGTAGAAGAGCCAGACCTTGGCGCCGACCAGCCCGACGAGGGGCGAGCTCAGGTTCGGATTGAAGATTTCCACGACGACCAGGCCCGCGAGCAGCGCCACCGCCACGACCGGAAAGCCGGGGAAGGTGAAGTCGCGCTTCGACTTCAGGTACCAGCCGAAGAACCCGAGGTACGCCGGGGCCACGAACAGGAAGTCCTTCGCTTCGACCGCCGGCGCCGTGTGCGGGTAGAGCGCGATCCAGAGGATCCCCGAGACCGGCAGATACGCGAGCAGCAGCACGATGGAGAGGCGCCAGGACTGCAAGCCGACGATCAACACCAGGGCTGCGAGCGTCAGAGCCGCCGCGGGAATCGCCAAGCCGGCTTCCACGAGGATGCCGAGCAACACCGCGCTGCCCACGCAGGCCGCGTCCGCCCACCTGTTGCGCCGCAGTAGGGCCTCCGAGGTCCGCACGCGCACATTCTGACCAATGCAATGGCGAGGGACGCAACCCTGCCGCGTGCCCGCCTCGGTTCCGCAAGAATTGGCCATCTTGGAGGTGCAAGGCACGCGCACACAGGCCGTGGGGGAGAGATGCCTGGTGATCGGCGGGGGGCTGCTCGGCGGGCACGTCGCGCGCGAGCTCGTCCGCGAAGGGCACAGCGTGCGGGTCTACAGCCGCTCCTTCTCGGACTGGCTGATCGCCGAGCGCGATCGAGGGCTCGAGCTGGAGCTGGTCCAGGGTGAGATCCCTCCGGCGCATGGTCTGGACGAGGTGGTGCGGGACTCGGAGGTCGTCTTCTTCCTCGCCGGCTCGAGCACGCCGAGCCTCTCCGACAGGGATGCGGTGGGATCGATCATGGGATCGCTGACGCCGGCTCTCAGCGTGCTCGAATCGCTGCGGCGAACCGGCGTGAGGCGAGTCCTCATCTCATCCTCCGGGGGGACGGTCTACGGGGCGGTGGACCAACTCCCGACGCCCGAGGACGCGCCCACGCGGCCCATCTCGCTGCACGGCGTCAACTCGCTGGCGGTGGAGGGCTACGCGGCCTTCTATGCCCGCGAGCACGGGCTGCACCCCGTCATCCTGCGCTATTCGAACGTGTTCGGTCCCGGGGAGCGCGCAAACTTCCAGCAGGGCGTGATCGCGACGTGGTGTCACGCCCTCTCTGAGGAGACGCCGCTCGCCGTCGTGGGCGACAGGAGCATCGAGCGCGATTTCGTGTTCGTCGAGGATGCCGCTGCCGCGACCGTTCAGGCCGCCTTCGCCACGGAGGGTCCGGCCGTCTACAACGTCGGCTCCGGCCGGAGCCAGTCGCTGGAGGAGATCCTCGACCTGCTCGTGGAGATCTCAGGGCGCAAGCCGGAGCTCCGCTCGGTGCCTGCGCGCCCGATCGACGTCCCGGTGACGCGACTCGATTCCTCCCGGCTGCGCGAGCTCACGGGATGGAGCGCCACCACCGACTTCGCCACTGGGCTGCGTGCCTCGTGGGAGTGGGCTCAGGCCTCGGCCACGGCGTCGGCGATCCTCCGGCCGTAGGCCTCCCACGGGAACTGCTCGGCGCGGCGGCGGGCCTCGGCGCCCATCTCCATTTGCCGCTCCGGATCGTCATGGAGGATCCGGAGCCGCTCAGCGATTGCGCCCGAATCGCGAATTGGTACGACGAAGCCGTGGACGCCGTCCGTCACGATCTCGGGCCCGACGGTGTTCTCCGAGACGATCACGGGCAGCCCGCTCGCCATCGCCTGCAGCAGGGTCTGGGGAAACCCCTCCACCAGGGACGGCAGGACGAAGACGTCGCTGCGGTGGTACTCGGCGGGGAGGCTTCCGAACGCGACGGGGCCACTCTGCCGCACGCCCGGAAGGCCGGACCAGGGACGCGCCGAGCCCACCGGGGGACCGAGGAGGGACAGCTCCGCCCCGGGGATCGCGGCTTTCCGGAACCCGTCGAGTACGTACGAGAGTCCCTTCCTCTGGCTGAGCTGGCCGGCGAAGAGCACACGGAAGCCGTCCATCTCCGTCGCCGTCGCGGGGGGCCGGAAGAGATCGAGCTCGACTCCCAGGGGAGCGAGGACGAGCTTGGACTCGTCTACACCCGATTCGAGGAAGGTCTGGAACTGGAAGCCGGTCAGGACCAGGATGCGGTCGGCCTCCTCGATCTCAGTCTCCATTCGCCGCCGCATCCACGACGGGAGCTCGGCCAGCTGGAGCGTGTCCGCCAGCTCGGGGTGGAGCCGGGCCTCCTCGGAGAGCAGGCGCTGAGCCCAGGCGTGATGCGCGACCGGATAGTCGAGGAACGACCGAACGCCGAGCTGCGATGCAGCTCGAATCGTCTCGACCCCCGCATTGCTCCCTGAGATGACGGCGAGGTCACCCCGCTCGAGGAGCCGGCCCACCCGCCGGTCGAAGGCCACCGATCGCAGATGGAGCGCGCCCCAGCTGACCCTGGCCGGCAGGGGCGAGCGCTGCACGGCGACGTGAAGCAGCTCGGGCAGCGTCGCGACCGTGGTCACCTGGGCCGGGTTGACGCCGCGGGGGAGATCGCGCAGGGCGAGCTCCTGGCCGAACCTTCGGGAGAGGGGCCGGGGGAGACGCTCGACGCGCCGGCGCGCCGACGGCGTGGCCGCCACCGGAGTGACGTAGGTGCGGAGCAGGCCCGCATCGGCGAGACCGGTTCCCATCCACCGCATCCAGCGCAGCCCGCCGGGGTTCGCGACGACCGCGCCTCCCGATTCTGTTCTGGTCCCTGACAAAGCGACGTCCCCGTGGCTCAGGTTTCCAGGTCGCGCCGCCATCCGGGGCGGAGCAGGTGGAGGCCCCTGCTACCGAGGGCGCGGTTCGCGAGATGGAGCCCGACCGCGGCGCTCGCCGTATAGGCCGCCACTGAGGTGATCGCGGCGCCCTTCAGGTCCAGGATAGGAAGCAGCACCGCCAATCCCACGGCCGTCACGACGAGTCCCACACCCTCAGCGATACCCGCATCGAGGGGGCGGTTCACCCCCTTCAGCGCGGCTCCGAGCACCCGCCCCGTGCCGAGGGCGATGCTCGCCACCAGGAGGATCCTCGTCACGTCGGTCGCGGGGACGAAGTCGGGTCCGAAGACGATCCGGAGGATGTCGGGTGTCAGCAGCAGCAGTGGGATCACGACGACGGTCGTAGACAGGGCGGTGAGGAAGACGTACTCATGGGCCCTCGCCTGGCGCTCGTCCGGAGTGTCGGCCTTGGCCACCGCCGGCAGCGCCGCGAGCGCGACCGAATAGCCGATCATCCCCGACAGCGATGTCATGGTCCAGGCGACGACGTAGAGCCCGAGGCTGGCCGGCGCGAAGACGATCGAGATGACCAGCTGGTCGGCCCGCTCGTTGAGCAGGTTGGAGATCGAGCTGAGCTGGCTCCTCCATCCGTACGCCAGCATCTCCCGAGCGAGGGGCCGCTCGGGTCGAATGAGCCTGCCCTCCAGCGACGGGAAGACAAGCGCAACCGCCGTTGCGACGGTGATCACCTGCGACGCCAGATACGCGAGCATCGCCGAGGTCACGGTCAGGTTCGAAAGAACCGCAAGGATCACAAGGCCAACCGCATTGCCCACGAATACGGCCACCCGCACGATGTTGAAGGCGACGAATCGGTGCGTCCCGTTGAGGACGGAGGCGAGGTAGAGCGCCACCAGGCTGGTGGGAATCGATGCCAGGAAGATCATGCAGTCGCGGACGACGGACGCCTCCTGCCGGGCAAGCACGATCGGCACCAGCACCAGCCCGATCAGGATCAGGACCACGGACTGCACGACCGCCAGAGCGAGGCTGGTGGAGACGATCGAGCGCTCCGGTGCGGTCTGGCGGGCGCTCACGAACGTCACCGAGTCGACCACCCCCAAGCTGCCGACCGTCCAGAGCATCGTCGGCCAGAGAACGACCGCGGCGAGCGCGCCGCGTCCGGACGGGCCCAGGGCCCGGGCGAGCAGCACTCCGGTCAGCACCCCCAGCAGCTGGATGAACGCGGTGGCCGCGAGGCTCGATGCCACCGGCCTCGCGGCCTGACGGCGAATCCACGCGATCGGCCCCACAGCCGGCGCCGTGCTCTCGGGGGTCATGCTTGGCCGCAGCTAGGCGACCGCTGTCGGCGAAGACGGTTTTTCGAATCCACGCGGAGGAGTCAACACGGAATCGTCCGGTACATCCTGCGCGACGTAGGCATTTGCGCCGACCCGGACGCGGTCTCCCACGCGGATCGGACCGACCACATGACTCCCCGAGTAGATCGTCACGTCGTCTCCGATGACCGGCACTCCGGGCCGCTTCTGATCCACCCCGATCGTGACGTTGTGGTAGACGAGGAAGCCGGAGCCGATCGTCACCTCGGGAGCGATCACAAGCCCAAACGGATGCGGCAGGCGCATGCCCGGGCCGATCCGCACTCTGTGACCGATGTCGGTCCTGTGCTTCCAGATCAGCAGGTTCCGCCACAGCCAGCTGAGCCACTCAGGCGAGGCGTTCGACAGGCGGATGAGGATCGCCGCGTGCATCGAGGGGTTCACCAGGAGGCGGGGCAGGGCCCGGATCATTGCCCTGTTCGGCCCATCCTCATTGGCCTCGGAGTGCGCCTCGTAGTCGCTGCGAATGAGGGCGATCAGCCCGGGGGACCGATCCTCGACCGGGCTCGAATCGTTCCCGCGCATTTGGGGCAGGATATGGCAATGCAGGCGCTTCGGCTCGGCCTCCTGGCCGCTTCACCGGTCCCGTACCACGCGCCCACCTACCGGCTGCTGGAGCGAGATCCGAGGGTGGACTTCAAGGCCATCTTCTGCTCAGAGAGCGGGGTGCGGCCGGCAGAGATGGGCTTCGGGAGCCCAATCGTGTGGGGCGGAGACGTGCTCAGCGGATACCGAAGCGAGTTCCTGAAGAGAGCGGCGCAGAACTCCAACCTCGCCGGCTTCTTCTCACTGCGAGACACCGATGTCGTGCCCACCGTGCGCCGGGAGCGGTTCGACGTGCTCTGGCTTCACGGCTACAACCATCTCACTCACCAACTGGCGATCGCCGCACAGCGATCACGGGGCGGAAGGGTCATGTTCCGCGAGGAGCAGACGCTGATCCACCCCCGCGGCCTCGGAAAGACCGTCGTGAAGGAGGTCGCGCTCCGGGGAATGCTGCACGGGTCCTCCGCGATGTACATAGGCTCGGAGTCGAAGCGCTGGTTCGAGCACTACGGGATCCCGGAGGACCGGCTGTTCTTCGCGCCGTACACCGTGGACAACGAGGCCATCCAGGCGACGGCCGAACGCCTGGCCCCGGAGCGCAGGGAGTTGCGGCGATCCTTCGGGATCGCCGACGAGGCTGGGCCGGTGCTGCTCTTCTCGGCCAGATTGGTTCCGAACAAGCAGCCCGAGAAGGTCCTGGAGGCTTTCGGTCGCGTCAGGGCGGAGCGTCCATGTGCGCTTCTCGTCCTCGGCAAGGGGCCCCTGGGGAACGAGCTGGCCGACGCGGCCCGGCGTGAGGGGATCCCCGATGTGGTCTTCGCGGGATTTCTCGACCAGACGGAGATCTGGCGCGCCTACGCATGCGCCGATGTCTTGACCCTGTTCTCGGCTCTCCATGAGACCTGGGGCATCGTGGTCAACGAGGCGATGAACTTCTCGCTCCCCGTGGTGGTCTCCGACAAGGTCGGTTGCGCCAGGGACCTCGTCAGCGAAGGGCGGAATGGCTTCGTCGTCCCGTCGGATGACGTCGGGGCACTGGCAAGCCGAATCGCGACCCTCATCGACGACGCCGAGCTCCGGAGGCGCTTCGGCGCGGAGAGCCGCGCGATCATCGACCGCTGGACCCCCGAGCGGACCGCCGAGGGCGTCGTGTCGGCGGCGCTGGCCGCTAGCCGGTGACCGGCGCTCCCTCGTAGACCTGCTCGTACATGGAGACGCAGCGGCCGGGCGAATGCCTCGCCGCCACAGCGGCCCTGCCGGCGGTGGCGAACTGCCCCCAGCGCTCCCCGCCGCTTGCCAGCTCCGCGATGGCGCCCACCAGATCCGCCAGCGACGGCTCGATCACCACGCCGGCGCCGGCGTCATCGACGTATTCCGCGAGGCCGCCGTTGCGATACGCGATCACGGGTGTGCCGAGCGACATCGCTTCCAGCGCCGAGAGCGGGCCCGGCTCCTCCCAGCGGGACGGCATGAGAACCGCACGCGACCCCGCGATCAGGTCGGCGACCTGGGAGCGATCGATCCGGCCGCGAAACTCGAGGTTCCCGGTGCGGCTGGTGGCAGCCGTGACCTCGTTCGCCAAGGGCCCGTCGCCCGCGACGGTGAATCTGATCTCGGGCAGGCGGGTCGCCGCGGCGAGCACATCCTCCACGCCCTTCTCGGAAGCGAGGCGGCCGATGTAGGCGACGCCGTCGCGGTCGCGCTCGGGCGGAGCCTCGCGAAGTGGCTCCACGAAGTTCGGGATGACCTCGGCGTTGATCCCCCTGGCCGAGAGATGCTCCGCGACGCGACGCGACACCGCCACCCATCGGGCCACCCTCGGGGCGTATACGAATCGCCGGATCGGGAAGGTCGAGTCGTTCAGCACCCGGTAGCGCAGGGATGACTCCCGGCGGTCGAGCCACGACCCGCGGTGGTCAAGCTCGCTGGCTGAGATGAGCTCGTAGTCATGGACGGTCTGCACCACCCGCAGGCCGAGCCGGTGGGCCTCCACGATGGGCGCGACCGAGAGCTGCGGGTAGACCTTGTGGACGTGCACGACGTCCGGTGCGAATTCCTTGGCGAGCCTCCGCATGGCGCCTGCCGCCTCACGGTTCCAGAGCGTCCGGGATGCCACCCGCGCCGCCGCCAGGCCCCGCAGGTCGTCGCGGTTCTCCCGGGTGACCCCGCAGGAGACGAACCGGCCGGCCCGCTCGATGTTGCGAGGATCCTCAGTCGCGAGGAAGAGGACCTCGTGGCCACGCTCGCGCAGCTCCGCCGCAAGGTCGAAGCACTGGCGGTCGGCGCCCCCGGTGACGCGTGCGAAGTTGTTGACCATCACGACTCTCAACTGGGGATGCAGCTAAGCAACTCGGGTGATGCGGTATGAAGGTCGCATGACGCCAAACGAGGTCAGCGGGAACTACCTGGGGGACCGCGGCCGCGAGTATCTGGCGTACGTCGAGCCCCTCTCCGGGCCCGTGGCGGCTCTCAATGTCCGCCACTTCGAGCCGGCGGTCAGGGGGAAGGAGGTCGTGATCGACTTCGGTTGCGGCTCGGGACACCTGTTGCAGCAGCTCGGTGCCCCGCGGGTCATCGGGATCGAGGTCAACGAAAGCGCCCGGGCGCTGGCGTCCGACAGGGGTGTGGAGGTGGTCGCCTCGGCCGACGAGCTCGAGGACGAGGTCGCCGACGTGATCGTCTCCTCCCATGCGCTCGAACACAGCCGCGATCCCCTGAAGGAGCTTGCGTCGCTTCGCCGGCTGCTGAAGGAGGACGGCCGTCTGGTCATGATCCTGCCCCTCGACGATTGGCGGGTCCAGCGTCGCCTCGATTCCGACGTCAACCACCACCTGTTCGCCTGGACCCCGCTCTCCCTCAGGAACCTGTTCACCGAGGCCGGCTACTCGGTCGAGGACGTCGAGGTGGTGACTCGGGCCGCCCCGACCCGATTCGGCCTGTGGCGGCTGCCGCGCCCGCTCCTCGATGTCGCCGAGGTCACCTGGGCGGTCGTGCGCAGGCGTCGCCAGCTGCTGATCACCGCGACGCGCGGTTAGACGTCGTGCTGAGCCATGTCAGCGTCGAGGCGGGCGGAGTCCGAGGGGTCCAGGTCCTCCGGCGGCGGCGGCGGCGCTGATCTCCGCCACTGCCTGAAAAGCCAGGGCACCAGAATCGCGAGGACCGCGAGCAGGGCGGCGATCGGGATGAGCCACGCGAGTAGGTCGAAGCCGGACTTGCTCGGGGTGGCGAGCACGTTCGGACCGTACTGGGCGACCAGAGCGTCCTCGATCTGACCCTTGGTCTTGCCCTGGGCGATCTGGTTGCGGATAAAGGCTCGCTCCCGGTCGGCCTGCGGCGACTGGGATTCGGCCAGGAGCGTCCCGCAGATCGTGCACATCACCTCGTCCTCGATGTCGGGGAGGGACGCGCGCTGCTCGGCCACTGAGTGAGCCGGCAGGAGACAGAGCATCGCCGCGACGAGCAGCAGAGAGCCGACTCGCATGCCCCGGATTATCCCTGTGCCGATCGCAGGATCAGCGGCGTGACCGCCTTCGCGAGGTAGTCCCCGTCAACCGGCCCCCGGCGGATCAGCGCCAGCTTGCCCGCAGGGTCGACCAGAAACGATTCGGGGAAACCCGTCATCCCGTAAGCGTCCCGGCGATCTGCACCATCCCCCTCCCGCAGCTGCGGGTAGGTGAGCCCGTAGCGCTGGACGAAGGAGCCCGCGTCGTCCGTGGTGTCGTCGAGATTGATGCCGAGCACGGTGAAGCCCTGCGACTGGTGAGCGCGCTGATAGTCCTCCAGCGCCGGGGCCTCGCCCTTGCAGGGATCGCACCACGAGGCCCAGAAGTTGACCAGCACCCAGTCACCGCGATAGTCGGCGATATCCCCCGTGCCGGGTCCGTCGAGCTTAGTTGAGCTCCTTGTCCGGTGCCTTCTCCCCGACGGAGATGCTCGCCTCTCCCTTGTTCAGCAGCCCGAACCCGAGCAGGCCGATCACGGCGAATACCGCGAGCGTGATCGCAAGGGAACCAGCTCATCGCCGAGCGAAACGCTGATACGCCTTCCAGGCCGGCTTCGGGGTGCCGTCGCCGCGGAGCAGGCCCATCTGGTAGACGTTGGCAGCATTGGGATCCGGCGAGTCTCGCCAGTCATGCCAGTAGACACGCGCCAAGCGCAATGACTTGCGGGCTCGGATCAGTGCGCCGAAGGATTGGGTTAGGTCCCGTGCCTGCTTTCGTTCAGTCGCCTGGTAGGGGGATCCCGCCCAGCCCAGGCCGCCGGTGCTCCAGCCGATCTCCGTGATCCCAGAGAGGCGTGCGGCAATCGCCGTGCCTGTCGAGCACCCTGCGGAAGATCCTCATGGTCGGAACAACGTCCTTGGCTCTCGGCGAGAAGGGGTGCATGGCGAGCGCGTTGAAGGCCGTCTTCGCGCCGGGGTGCGAGTAAAACGACTTGAGGAACTTCGTCGCCGTGACGCCGTAACCGGGCGTGTTGCCGCCACCCGTGCGGGGGAAGGGGAAGAGCCCGCCGAAGACGACCGTCCCGGCGGGATCGACCTGCCTGATCGACTGCTGGCTCAGGCGCAGCAGGGTCGAGATCACGTCATTCGCGTTCGGCGGGCCGCCCCACTCGAGGGTCAGGTTCGCCTCGTTCCAGATCTCGTAGCTGAGCGCCGGCCTGTAGGGCAGCTCCGGATGCTCCGCCCAGAAGCTCCCCCCGCGGCCGTAACGCTGGACGAAGGCGGTGAGGAAGGACTGCCAGGCCGCCTTCTGGGCGTCGCTGTAGATGGGCGGCTGGTAGGGGTTGTCCGAGATCCAACCCGGCGAGGACGCCAGCTGTGGCGCAGGGTTCAGGCCCGCGGCGGCTATGTCCCCGAACTGCTTGTCGTAGGTGCTCCAGTCGAAGTTGCCTCCGGCAGTGTTCTGGATCAGGCCCCAGTGGACGAAGACGCGGACCGACTCGATTCCGCCGGACGCCATCAGACCGAGGTCCGAGGGGCTCGGATCGTTGAGCGGGACAACCCCATAGAAGTCAGCCGGGACCTTCGCGTGCTTCGACGGCCTCTTGGCTGCCGGCGCTTGCGCGACTCCCGAGATCGCGAGCACCAGCGCCAGGAGAACGCTACCCAGGACCATCGTCTTCTTTCCCACCTGCATGCTCTACCCCCGCCTTTACGAACGGATTGATTCCTGCCTTCACCCTGACCATAGAATCATGCCGAAGTTGCGGCGGTAGCTCAGCTGGTAGAGCGCGAGCTTCCCAAGCTCGAGGTCGCGGGTTCGAGACCCGTCCGCCGCTTGTGATCGCCACCTGGGGGTAATGACCGCGAGATGGGACTGATCGGTGGAATGAGCAGGCGCCTGGCGCGCCGCAGCCGCTGGCTCGCCGAGCGGCTCTGGCTGATCGCGGTCGCCGAGGTCGCCTGGACCTCGTGGGGCCACTGGCGGCGTCTCGAGCCCGACGAGCGCAACCGCCTCGTTCACCTCGCCCGCAAGTCGAAGGGAAGGCCGACCAGGAACCTCACCGAGCGGGAGCAGCTCGAGGCCGAGGAGCTGCTCGACAAGCTCGGTCACATCGAGCTGGCGGGGAGCGTCGCCCGGACGTTTCTCCCCTTCCGGCCCCTGAGCAGCTCCGCCGAGTGGTACATGCAGCGGCGGCACCGGCGGACGGTGAAGGGGCGCGAAGAGTCTCCCGATGTCGCGCAGAGCTCGAGCTGAAATGGAGGCGGGGGAGGAGAGGGAGAGGCTGATGCGCGACTACCTCGCGGCATGGAACGATCGTGACGCCGGACGGATCGCCGACTTCTTCACGCAGGACGCCACCTACGAGGACCGAGGGGCCGGGACGGTTCTGCACGGGCGCGCGGAGATCAAGTCGCACGCTGCCCGGGTCCACGGAGGGTTCGGCGACCTGGAGTTCGAGCTGGTCAAGGCCGCACACGGTGACGACTTCACGGCCGGCGAATGGCGGTCGCGGATGACTCACACCGGGGCATTCGAGGGGCTTGCCCCGACGGGCCGCGTCGTGGAGAGCGCCGGGGTGGACGTCGCGACCCTGGACGGCGAGGGCCGGATCCGGCACCTGGCGTCCTACTACGACGGCGCTGAGATCATGCGCGACCTCGGGCTGCTCCCAGAGCGCGGTTCGAGAACGGAGCGCGCGCTGGTCCGAGCGTCGTCGGCCCTCAGCTCGGCGCGGCGGCGGGCCGCACGGCCGAATGGGCGCCGTACCACTCCAGGGTCCGGCTGAGTCCCTCGCGGAGCTCGACCCGAGGCTCCCAGCCGATCCGCTCGCGGATCTTCGCCGAGTCGAGATACTGCCGGTCGATCTCCCCGCTCGGGTTTCCGGTCCCCCGGTACTCCGGCTCGGCCTCGCCGGGCCCGAGCTCGCAGATCAGCTCGACGACCTCCCGGACCGCGTTCGGTTGTCCCCAGCCGGCGTTGAACGCCTCGCCAGCGATCTCGCCGGAGGCCAGTGCCTCGGCGACCGCGAGATACGCAGCCGCCGCGTCCCCCACGTAAAGGAAGTCCCGCTCGGGCGAGCCGTCTGAGCGGATCACCGGTGAGCGGCCGTCGAGCACAGCGGTGACGGTCTCCGGGATCAGGCGCGAGAAGTTGCGGTCGCCGCCCCCGTAGAGGTTGGCGAAGCGGGTCACCGCCACAGGCAGCCCGTAGGTGTGCCAGTAGCTCCGTGCGATCAGGTCGGTCGCGGCCTTGGAGACGTCGTAGGGAAAGACCGGCTGCAGCGCGGACTCTTCGGTGTAGGGCAGGCGCTCGTGTGGTCCGTATGCCTTGTCGGAGGACGCGACGACGACGCGTTCGACCTCGGCCTCGCGGCACGCCTCGAGCAGAACCCAGGTGCCCTCGATGTTCGTCTCGAAGGTCGGGACAGGAGACGCGTTCGCGTCGCCCACGATCGCCTGGGCAGCCAGATGGAAGACGGAGTCGACCGACCGCTTCCGCAGGAGGCCCCGGACGAGCTCGGCGTCTCGGATCTCGCCGGTCACGTCCTCGGCCTGATCGGCGAGACCGAGCAACTCCAGGCCGGTCGGCGTGCCTGCCTCGCGATCGAGTGAGATCACCTCGGCGCCGTCCTCGAGCAACGCGTTCACCAGCCACGAGCCGGCGAACCCGCGTCCTCCCGTGACGAGTGCCCTCAACCCGCCGGCTCCTCTGCCCAGACCCGCCACGGGGGCTCGCCCGAGCTCCACAGGCGGTTGAGCAGCACCGCGTCCTTGTAGGTGTCCATGCAGTCCCAGAAGCCGGTGTGCCGATATGCACGCAGGCTGCCCTCGCTCGCCAAGCGCTCGAGGGGCTCGCGCTCCAGCACGCTCTCCGTGTCCAGGTGGTCGAGGACGGCCGGCTCGAAACAGAAGAAGCCCCCGTTCACCCAGTGCTCGGTGCGGGGCTTCTCCTGGAAGCCTCTCACCGTCCCGTCGTCGCCGATCTCGGCCACCCCGAACTGAAGCTCCGGGCGAACCACGGTCATCGTCGCCGCGGCGTCACCCGCCCGATGGAACTCCACCAGCGAGGAGAGGTCGATGTCGGCGACACCGTCCGCGTACGTGGCCGAGAAGGGCTCGCCCCCCAGTCGCTCGGCGGCCAGCTTGATCCGCCCGCCGGTGGGAGTCTCGAGCCCCGTGTCGAGGCACTCGACCTCGACGCCGTCGGGCCAGGAGGTCGCCTCGACCCAGTGCTCGATCAGCTCGCCCTTGTAACCGGTGAGCAGGAGAAACCGGGAGAACCCCTGGCAGCTGTAGATCGAGATCACGTGCCAGAGGATCGGACGCGCGCCTATCTCCACGAGCGCTTTGGGGATGGACTCGGTCCGCTCCCGCAGCCTTGTGCCGCTTCCTCCGCAGAGGATCACCACTGGGTCCAGGGTCGTCAAGGCAGCGATCCTAGATGCCCACTTCTCCACAGGCTGGACTACCGACTCTTCTCAACGGTCGTAAGTCCACTTCCGGGTTTCGGATTCAACCGTCGCGCGTCCAGGTTCGTGCTCGTGGATCTCGGAAATGTGTCTGTCGCCCGACCCAAGCCGTGTGGAGGCCGCGTTCGCATGCTCCCGGGTCGCGACCCGGATACTCGTCCCGGCGGTAGTCGCTGCGGTGCTGTGCGCCGTGATGAGCTTCAGCCTGCCGTCCGCGGCCGCCGCGGCGCCCAACTGCGGCAGCCCGGAGATACCGAAGCAACCTCTCACGAGCTCACCCGTTGCGAAGAAGCACAAGAAACACAAGAGGCACAAGAAACCCACTTCGAAGAAGAAGCGACCCGCGAAGAAGAGGCAAGCCGTCAAGAGCTCCGCTGGGGACTGGGTCTGCACGTTCTCAGACGACTTCGATGGCTCGACTCTCGATTCGACGAAGTGGGTCGCGCAGCGAACGGACTGGTCTGGCTACACGAGTGGACTCGATGCGTGTTTCGTCGACACTCCGGACAACATCTCGGTATCGGGCGGGGCCCTGCACCTGACTGCCCGCAAGGAGGCGGCTCCGTTCACGTGCAAGGACGGGTACGGAGATTTCAGGACTCAGTACACCAGCGGAATGGTCTCGACCTATGACCGGTTCAGCCAGACATATGGGCGCTTCGAGATTCGCGCCAAGGTCTCATCCGCCCGGGTGCCGGGATTGCAGACCTCGTTTTGGCTCTGGCCGGTTGACGCAAATCGATACGGCGCCTGGCCAGGCTCGGGCGAGATGGACATCGCGGAGCTCTACTCCCAGTACGCGGACCGAGCCATCCCCTACATCCACTACACGTCCGCCACGCCCGACCCGAACGTCACGAACACGTCGTGCGTCATCGGGAACCCTGAGGATTTCCACACCTATGCGCTCGAGTGGACGCCGGGACAGCTCAAGGTGATCTACGACGGCAACACCTGCCTCATCGACACGTGGGACCCCGCGACGCCCCTGGTCAAGCCCGCGCCGTTCAATCAGCCGTTCTTCGTGGTCCTCACGCAGGCCCTCGGCATCGGCACCAACGAGTTCGATCCCGCCACAACCCCCTTGCCGGCGACCACAGTGGTCGACTACGTCCGCGTCTGGCAGTGAGCGCTTGACACGTTCATGATCCATTGCTGGATCGTCACCGAACTCGACGATGCCGAGCCTTTATGAACGGATTGCGATAATCCAGAGCCGTCGTGGATCCATCCCGAAAGCGCAAGATCCGACTGGTTGTTGCCCTGTCGGCTGCCGTCCTGCTGGCCGCCGGCCTGGTCTACACATCCTTTTCCGCCTCCAGCGAGGCGAAGGAGCCATCCCAGCTGGTCAATGCCAACCCGAACCAGACGTATCAGCTGACCGGCGACGTCGTTCCCGGCTCGATCCACCACTCGGGCGATCAGCTCGACTTCCGGATCTCGGACCGCGACGGCTCGCACCCGATCCCGGTGAGCTACACGGGGACGGTCCCCGATCCTTTCCGTGACGGCCGCGAGGTAATCGTCACCGGCAAGCTCCAGGACGGCACCTTCATGGGCGAGCGGGACAGCCTGATCACGAAGTGCCCGTCGAAGTTCACCACCACGACCCCGGGGCAGTCGAGCTGACGATCCTCGGCTCCGCATTGTTGGCGGCCGCTCTGTTGTGCGCGCTCTACGCGGCGGGCGCGGGTGTCTACGGTGGGCGCACGGGCGACCGGCGCTGGATCAACTCCGCCCGGCGGGCCGTCTACGCGATGGCGGGGCTGCTCACGACGGCCGTCGTCCTGCTCGAGATCGCCTTCGTCCGCAACGACTTCCATTTCGCGCTGGTCGCCGATCACTCCTCGACGACCACTCCGACCTTCTACAAGCTGACTGCGATGTGGTCGAGCCAGGAGGGCTCGCTGCTGCTCTGGGCCTGGGTTCTCTCACTCGCCTCGAGCGGGGTCCTCTACATCACGCGCCGCCGCCATCGCGAGATCGTGCCCTGGGCGACGGCGATCCTGGCCGGCCTCGGCTCGTTTTTCATCGGGTTGATGATCTTCAAGGCGCAGCCGTTCGCGCACCTCGACCAGGCGCCGGCTGAAGGCGTCGGCCTGACGCCGCTGCTGCGGAACCCCTACATGGCGGTCCACCCGCCGATGCTCTACTCGGGCTACGTGCTCTGGTCGATTCCGTTTGCGTTCTGCATGGGGGCGCTGATCGCCCGGAAGCTCGATGCCAGCTGGATCCGCACCACCCGCAATTTCGCCCTGGTCGCGTGGACCTTCCTCGGCATCGGCCTCCTGCTCGGCTCGCGATGGTCGTACGAGGAGCTCGGCTGGGGCGGCTACTGGGGCTGGGATCCGGTGGAGAACGCGGCCCTGATGCCGTGGCTGATCGGAACCGCCTTCCTGCACTCGGTGATGGTCCAGGAGAAGCGCGGAATGCTGAAGGTCTGGAACGTCAGCCTGATCTCGGGGACCTTCGTTCTGTGCCTGCTCGGGACGTTCCTGGTGCGGTCCGGCGTGCTCGAGTCGATCCACGCCTTCGGCGCCTCGACGGTCGGCGGCCCGCTGCTGACCCTGATCGGCGTCGTCGCGGTCGGATCCACGATCCTGATCGTCACCCGCCTGGACCAGCTGCGTCCCGAGCGGCGGATCGACTCGCTGTGGTCGCGCGAGTCGATCTTCCTGGTCAACAACCTGCTGCTGGTCGGGCTGGCCGTGGTGATCTTCTGGGGGACGTTCTTCCCGCTGATCTCGGAGTTCTTCACCGGCGAGAAGCACTCGCTGGCGGCGCCCTGGTTCAACCGCTACGTGACCCCGATCGGGGTCCTGCTCGTGTTGTTCACTGGTCTCGGCCCCCTGTTCGCCTGGGGCCGGCTGAGCGGCGGGGCCGCCCGCCGCCTGCTGGTCTGGCCGGGCATCGCGGCCGCCGTGACGATCACCGTCCTGCTCGCCGTGAGCGACGCCGGGAGCCACCTCTGGGCGCTCTTCGTGTTCGGCTTCGCGGCCTTCACGCTCGTCGCCCTGCTCGGCGAGTTCTGGCGCGCGGGCTCGACCCGCCATGCCCTCACCGGCGAGGCGTACCCGCGCGCCCTGGCCACGGCGGTCGGTCGGAACCGGCGCCGCTACGGCGGCTTCATCGTCCATGCCGGGATTGCGCTCACCCTGATCGGGATCGCGGCGTCCTCGAGCTTCCAGACCAACCGCGACCTCCGGTTGCAGGTCGGGCAGAGCGCGAAGGTGGGCGACTACGACATCGCCTACCGGAAGCTCACCGCGGACCCGGAGAACGAGCGAATCTCGTTCGCGGCCCAGCTCGACGTGACCCGGGACGGCAAGCACGTCACCACGCTGAACCCGGCTCGCAACTACTACCCGACCCAGGATCCGACCGCCGGCGCGATCGGCCGCTACTTCATGGGCGAGTCGACCAGCGAGGTCGGGCTGAAGACGGGGGCCGGGGGAGACCTCTGGACCGCCTTCCAGCCCGATCTCTCCTCGTTGAACCCGGCGATCATCCGCGGCAATCGTCAGCTCGCCAACCTGCCGCCTCAGGCGCAGGGGTTCGCGATCCTCGCGCTGGTCCAGCACTACCTCGACGACCCGAAGCCGGCCAACTTCCGGGTGATCGTCAACCCGCTCGTCGGCTGGATCTGGATCGGCGCGCTGATCGCCGTCGCCGGGGCCGCGATGGCGGCCTGGCCGGCGCTCGAGTCTCGCCGGCGCCTCGAGGCCGCCTACCGGGCGAGGCTCGGCAAGGAGCTGGGGACCGTCGGAAGCCCGCCGGCATAGCCCGGCCCTAGCCTCCGCCTATGCCTGAACTGCTGCTCGCCGCTGCGATCGTCGTGCTGGTCGCCTGGTTCGTGACCGCACCGCTGCGCGGGGGGCCTGCGCAGGACACACGCGATCCGGCCGAGGCCGAGCTCGCGGACCTCGAGGCGCGAAAGGAGGCCAAGTACCGCCAGATCCGCGATGCCGAGACGGATCACGCCTCGGGCAAGCTCTCCGACGAGGACTTCAAGCGGCTCGACCGAGAGCTGCGAGGCGAGGCGATCGACATCCTCAAGCGGATCGACCGTCTACGGCCTCCCAAGCAGGGCTGATCTCTACACTGCCGCCCATGGCAACCGTGCTCAGCGTGGTCGAAGTCTTCATCTCGGTGATCCTGATCTTCTTGGTGCTCCTGCACTCCGGCAAGGACGCCGGTCTCTCCGGTGCGTTCGGCATCGGCGGAGGCGGCAGCTCCTTCGGAGGCGGCTCCCTGGTGGAGCGGAACCTGACCCGGTGGACCATCTTCTTCGGCATCCTCTGGGCGCTGAACGCGATCATCATCCTGAAGCTCTAGGGCTGCACGGTCACGATGCGGCTGCGAGTGGCCACGCTCTTCATCGTGGGCCTGTTCGTGTTGGCAGGCTGCGGCGGCTCCGGTGGCGGGACCTCGCGGGTCAACACCGGACTGCCGCCCGCGGGCGGGGGCGGGACGCTCGCCTATGCGCTGCCCGAGCTGCCGGCGACGATCGATCCCCTCGCGGCGCGCACGCGCGCCCAGCTCACGATCGCGCGACAGGTCTACGAGCCGCTGATCGAGCGTCTCTCGGGCCCGTACGCCGAGGCGGCCCCGCAGGCGGGGCTCGCGCTCGAGGCGCGGCCATCGCGGGATCGAACAACCTGGACGGTCACCCTGCGGCCCAACGTCCGCTTCCAGGACGGATCCCCCTTCAATGCGGCCGCGGTGCTCGCCAACTCACGCCGCTGGCAATCCGACCCAGCCGGCCAGAAGCTTCTCCCGCATCTCTTTGCGGTCGACGCTCCGCGCCCCGACGAGGTCCGCTTCCTGCTCGAGCAGCCGGTGCCGGACCTGGTCCGACGGCTGAGCTCTCCCCGCCTCGGGATCGTCTCGCCCCGCGCCCTCGATCCGCAGAGCGGGCAGGGCGCACGCTTCCTCGCGGATGCGGCCGGCTCGGGCACGGGCGCCTTCGAGTCTGGGCCGAGCGGGCCGGGTCGGCAGATGCTCTCCCGGTTCGCGGGCTGGTGGGGGAGCCCGATGGGCCTGGGCCCCTCGTTCGACGGGGTGACGTTCGTGCTCGCACCCCAGCAGGGACAGCGGCTTCGCCTGCTGCGGGAGGGCGCGGTGCAGGTGGCCGATCCGCTCGGCCCCGGCGCCCTGCGCGCCGCGGCATCCGATCCCCTGCTCGACACCGTCCGGGGGTCGCCGGGCGGGCTCGGCCTGGAGGGCTCGGTCCGCGGGATCGACTCAGCCCAGGCGATCCCCGTCCTCTCCTCTGTCTGGCTGACGCGCCTCGTCGGCTAGCGCCTTAGTCTTCGCGCGATGCAGCGGGGGACGAAAGCGCTTCTGATCGTCGCCGCGGCGGGGCTGCTCGGCCTCGCCGTGGGTTGCGGCGGCGGTGACGGCGGCGCCGGGTCCACCACCAAGACGGTGGGGGACAGGACCATCACGGTCCCATCTGTCTCGACGCCGGCCGGAACCAGCGGGAGCACCGGGTCCACCACAACCGCGAGCGTGCCCGACACGATCACGCTGCCGGGCGGCCAGACGTTCCAGACGAGTGAGCTGACTCCCTTCCGGGATTGCCTGCGCCGTCACGGTGTGCAGCCACTGCCGCTCGACTCCGCGCCGCCCGGCTACACGAATCTCTCTCCGCAGCAGAGAGCCCAGCTACGGGCACAGGTCCGCGCGCGGATCGCGTGCGCGCCGTCCCTGCCGGAACCGCTGCGGTCTCGCGTCGAGCAGTACCGGCGCGCCCTTCGGCAGCGTGGCTGACCTCGACGGGTGCACCTATGAGGCGCTCCGGGTGGGGCCGACCCCCTATAGGCCGGGCCAGGCGGGGGAGGGTCCGCCGGTCCTCCTCCTGCACGGCTTTCCGCAGACCCACTACTGCTGGCATCGGGTCGCGGCCGCCCTGGCCGAGCAGAACACCATCGTCGTCTGCGATCTGAAGGGCTACGGCGAGAGCGTCTCGGAGGCGGGTGGTCCGCTCGGTGAGGGCTACGACAACCGCGAGCGGGCGGCCGAGCTGGTGGAGCTGATGGCCCGCCTGGGCTTCGAGCGCTTCTCGGTCGTCGGCCATGACCGCGGCGGCCGGGTCGCCTACCGAATGGCGCTCGACCACCCCGACGTCGTCGAGCGTCTCGGAGTCCTCAACATCGTCCCGACGGTTGATCAGTTCGAGCGGATGGCCGAGGGCGCCTCGCTCGGGTACTGGCCCTGGTTCTTCCTCTCCCAGCCGGCGCCATTCCCCGAGCGGGTGCTCGGCGCCGCGGCTGAGTTTGTCGTGCGGGACATCCTGAGCAGCTGGCCCGCGGCTCCCGACGCGCTCTCGGCCGATGCCACGGAGCGCTATGTGGAGGCCTTCAACGAGCGGACGCTCCCGGGCATGTGCGCGGACTACCGCGCCTCCTTCCACATCGACCGGCAGATGGACGCCGAGGACCGGGAGTCGGGCCGGCGGATCTCCTCCCCGGTGCTGGTCCACTGGGGCGACGAGGAGAGGGCGATGTCCGACTCCCTCGAGGTCTGGAAACGGTGGGCCGGCGAGGTGACGGGCGGGCCGCTGCCATCCGGCCACTTCATCCCCGAGGAGGCGCCCGACGAGCTGGTCGCCTCGCTGCGGAGCTTCCTCGACTCCTGAAGGCAAATACGATCCCGGGAAACCGACGGGGAGGTTTGGCGTGCTGCTCGTGGTCGGACGGGTGAGGTGCGACTCGGAGAAGCGTGATGAGCTGGTCGAGCTGCTCGAGAGGATGCAGGACGACTCGCGGCGCGAGGAGGGGTGCCTTCGCTACGGTTTCTTCGCCGCCGTAGAGGACCCGCTCAGCTTCGTCGCCGTGGAGGAGTGGGCCGACCGGGAGGCGCTCGACCGGCATTTCGCTCAGCCCCACCTGCACGAGTTCGCGGCTGGGATGCTGAAACTGGTCTCGGAGCGGCCCGAGGTGGCGATCCACGAGATCGCCGGCACGAGCGACTTCCCGGGTACGCCCTAGAACGCAAAGAACCCGCCGATTTCCAGCGGGTTCTTCATGCGGCTGAGAGGAGTCGAACCTCCACGGCCCGTTAGGGCCACAAGGCCCTCAACCTTGCGCGTCTACCAGTTCCGCCACAGCCGCGAGGGTCGCCGATGATAGTCGCCGCCGGGCGGTGGGGCCGAGGGCCGGAAACGTTCGAACCAGAACAGTGGTTGCAACCGTCCGCAGGGGTCGCTACTCTCACGAACATGTGTTCGCCCACCCCCAATCAGCGCCGCCGCCTGAGGAGGCTCACGTGGACCTGGTCAAGGACCTGACGAAGCGCCAGAAAGAGATCTTCGACTTCATCGGCAGCTACCTCAGCAAGCATGGCTACCCGCCCACGGTGCGGGAGATCGGCAAGGCGGTGGGGCTGCATTCCTCCTCCACGGTTCACGCCCATCTCGCGAAGCTGGAGACGCTCGGCGTACTCAGGCGCGACCCGTCGAAGCCGCGCGCCCTCGAGGTGATGGTGGAGCGGGCCAAGAAGGCCGTTCGCCCCACTGGACTGCCGCTGGTCGGCCAGGTCGCCGCCGGTACGCCGATCCTGGCCGAGGAGAACATCGAGGAGTACCTCGAGGTCCCGGACATGGTCGGAGGCGAGGACGGCGACTACATCCTGCGGGTGCGCGGCGAGAGCATGAAGGACGCAGGCATCCTGGACGGGGATTTCGTCGTGGTGCGCCCAGCGGAGCGCGCCCGTGACGGTGAGATCGTGGTCGCCCTGCTGGAGGACGAGGCGACCGTCAAGCGCTTCTTCCGCGAAAAGGATCAGGTCCGGCTACAGCCGGAGAACAAGAGCATGAAGCCGATTCGAACCCGCGACGCGCGCGTGCTTGGGCGTGTCGTCGGGATGTTCAGGAGGGTGGCGTGACCGTCCTTGCGGTCGAGGCCAAGACCCGCCTGATCGAGCCGTCCGAGGTGACGCTTGAAGATGCGATCCTCGGCGCCTGGGAGGCCCTGACGGCTCACCGCCGGGCGGAGTGCCCGGTGTGTCACGGAGAGCTGGCGACCTCAGGTTGTAAGACCTGCGGGTCCCAGCTCGCCTGACGCCCGGCCTCTCTGACGCGAGAGAGCCGCGCTAATTAGGATCGGCCCCGTGACACTTGGCGGGGGTTCGATCGAGGTCGTAAGAGGCCACCTGAGCGAGGCTCGGAGCGAGCAGATCCTGGCGCTCTGGTCAGCGAACCGCGTGCTGGAGGGCAAGGCCGCCAGGCAGCGGCTGGCCGAGGTGGTCTGCGTGGCTCTGGACGACGCCGGTGGGCTCGTCGGGGTCAACTCGGCGCACGCCGAGGAGGTCGCGCCGGTGAACCGTCGCTTCTGGCGGTACCGGAGCTACCTGCCCGGAGCGGGCCAGGAGCTGGCGACTGCGATGTTCAACGCGGCGTTCGAGGCTCTCGGGGAGGGATTCGACCCCGATGCCCCGGGGCCGATCGGACTCGCGGTCGTGGTCACGGACAGGGGGGAGATGGAGACCCGGCCCGAGGCGGTCTGGAAGGGCGAGGAGCTCTTCTACGTCCTCGAGCGGAACCCGCAGCTCCG
Source organism: uncultured Solirubrobacterales bacterium (assembly GCA_963743575.1). Lineage (GTDB taxonomy): Bacteria > Actinomycetota > Thermoleophilia > Solirubrobacterales > 70-9 > DASUPK01. The sequence goes on from CAVUQC010000004.1 coordinate 433,759, forward strand.
GATGAACGTCTGGAACTACCGGACCTTCGTCGCCTCCCCTCACCGGATGAGCAACCTCGCCGCCCAGCTCATCATCCGGAACCGGGGTCTTCGCCGCTCAGAAACGCGCTCTCGAGCTGGTCGCGGTCACAGGGCGTTCTCTTCGATCTCGAGAACGACGGGATGAAGCGCCATCTCAACAACGCCTACTGGCCGCCGTCAGACTTCACCTTCATCGGGGAGAACCAGCGGGGCCACCACCGCCGGGTCCACTATTTCCCCGGTGCTCGTGTCCCAATCCCGACATCGGAGTCGGGGTACCATTGAGGCGCGAGCCAGGCAGTCGCGGAGGTGTTGCCTTCGAGGAAAGTCCGGACACCAAAGGGCAAGGGCGGTGAGTAACGCTCACCCGGGGAAACCCGCGGGAAAGTGCCACAGAGAGCAGACCGCCGATGGCGCGGCCACACGTGAGTCGCGCACAGGTAAGGGTGAAAGGGTGCGGTAAGAGCGCACCGGCGTCGCGGTGACGCGGCGCGCACGGCAAACCCCGCCCGGTGCAAGGCCAAGCAGGACCGTCGACCCAGCCCGGCGAGGTCCAGGTGGGCCGCAGAGATGGATGGCTGCCCCCGACAGAATCCGGCTTACAGGTTCGCTAAGGAAGGGCCCCCGCAAGGGGGCCCTTCTATTTGAGGGGACTGTCCTGATCTAGGTCGCTGAGAGCGCCCCTAATCAGGACGGTCGACGGAAGATCCCGGTCTCGCAGGCTTCGGGCCATTCGTCCTTGACGCCGGAGAACTTCCGGAAGTGCCACTCCGCGAGTAGCTCGAACGCCTCCGCGTACCCGGGCCGATCGGAGTCATCGAGCAACAGCAATCCGCCGGGCCGCACCTTCTTCATCGCCGGTTTCAACGCATCGATGCGAGTGACCGTTGGCGCTTCCAGGAAATCAACGACCACGAGATCGAACGACTCATCCGGTAGAGCCGCCACCTCCTGTGGAAAGTCCTCGACCGCCCGCAGCCGCAGCTCGGCATTCGAGAGTCCCGCTTCCTCCAGGCGCTGCCGAGTCCGCGGGTACCAGTACTCGTTGTCCTCGAAGCTGATCACTCTGGCACTGCGCCGCGCGAACCAGACGGTGGAGCGCCCCGAGCCGAGCTCGAGCACCGCCCAGTCCTTCCGCATCCGCCGCCCCAGCCAACCGACAGCCGCCGGCACTATCCAGGGCCGCTCCGGGGTTCGACCCGTCTTCGCCCGCCACCGCGCAGCGGGATAGCGGAGCCAGCCCGAGATCCCCATCGGTCCGCGAACGGTGTGGAAGGGCCCGGCCCGCTCGCCGGGATCGTGTGGCCCCCTCAGGGGGACTTCGCTGGAGGCCACTTGCCCGACTCGACCTTCCTGCGGAACGCCCGCTGGCGGCGGCGCGCATCGCGCATGAGCAGGGGGGTGAGGCGCAGAGAGAGCTTCGGGTGGCGGTCGAAGAAGCGCGCGAACTGGCCGCGCCAGCTCGGGATCGTCAGGACGGGCTTGGGCTTGTCGATCAACGCCACGGCGCGCTCCGCCACCTGCTCCGGCATCAGCATCACCCCGGAGAAGGAGAGGGCGTCGTTCGGGTCGTCGAGCTTGTCGTTGATCATCGGCGTCCAGACGCCGTCGGGGCAGACGCAGGAGATGTGGATGCCCTCAAGGCCGGCCTGCCGCAGGTCCGCGGCGGTGCCGAGGCTGAACGCGATCGCCGCATGCTTGCTCGCCGAGTACCCGACGATCCCGGTCGCGGCCGCCAGCCCGGCGAGGGAGATGAGGTTGATGATGTGGCCACGGCCACTGGGTCGCATCCTCTCGATCGCGGCCAGCGTCCCGTTCATCGTGCCGATGGCGTTCACCTCGAGCATGCGGCGGTGGGTGTCGACCGGCTGATCGAACGACAGGCCGGTGAGCAGGATGCCGGCGTTGTTGACCCAGACGTCGAGGGAGCCGCTGCGCTCGACGACCTGTTCGGCCGCGGCGCTGACCGCCTCGGTGTCGGTGACGTCCAGGACCAGGGGCCAAGCTCGCTCGCCGAGCTGCTCGGCCGCCGCAGCCGTGCCGGCTTCGTCGACGTCCGTCACGGCGACGTCGTAGCCGCGCACAACCAGGAGCCTGGCGATCTCCAGCCCCATCCCTCCTCTAGCTCCGGTGACCAGCGCGCCCGGCATCGGCGGAGCTTACGGAGTGGGTGATTCCTTTCGCGGTGAAGGTTCGCCCCTGAACGGTCGAATCGACAGGTGTGGCGAATAACGAGGAGACCTTTGCTAGGCTGCGCCGCGCACTTCCGCTGAATCTCCCTCCACCGGAAAAGGAGGGAGAGCGGGGGACCCACAAGTTGGGGCGAGTCGCGGCCATCGAGCCGCGTAGCGCGATCTTTCAGCGCGAGCCCGTCAGCTAACCCCGTAAGCCACGAAAGAGGAAGGTTTGACGAGCAAGCGAACAATTCGTGCCGTTGCGGGACTTGTCTGCACCGCCGCCCTGCTGATTGCGGCGCCGGTCGCGAGCGCGCAGACGGGCGGCATTCCCGGCGGTACGGGAGGCACGACCACCGGGCCGACCGCGCAGCCGAGCTCCGCGCCCGGCAGCTGGACTGTCCACAAGGCGGCCACCTGGTACGGCCCCGGCTTCTGGGGACACTCGACCGCTTGCGGAACGATCCTGACGCCCACCACGCTCGGTGTGGCGCACAAGAAGCTCCCCTGCGGCACGCAGGTGACCTTCTCGTATGGCGCCGCGAGCGTCACCGCGACGGTGATTGACCGCGGGCCCTTCCACAAGGGCTACGCCTGGGACCTGACCAAGAAGGTCGCGAAGCGCCTCGGCTTCCTGGCCGTCGGCGCCGGTCGCATCGAGGCGACGGTCACGCCCCCTTCGGCGTAACCGTCGCCAGCGATCCGTAGTTAGGCCGCTGCTTCTCGGAGAACCGCCGGGTCGCCCTCCTGCGGCAGCGCCGCAACGGAGGCGAACAGGCTCTCGAACTCTGCGAGCGCCGTCTCGGCGACCGCGTCGAGGATCTCCTCGTCCGACCAACCGGCCTCACGGGCCTCCTCCACCAGATGGTGGGGTGGCCGCTGGGTGGGGTCGAGCGTCTCGCGGATCAGGGCCAGCAGCGCCGCCTCCTTCTCATCAGAGGAGGCGAAGTTGCGGGCCCTGGCGACCTCGTCGAGGCCGAGCCCGGCGACGCGAGCTGTCCGGGCGTACTGGTTCAGGGTGTACGGGTCATTGCGCCACTCCGCCACAGCCAGGCCGATCCGTTCACGGGTCGCCCTCGGCAGCTTGCTCTGACGGAGCTCGGTGCGAAGGCGGGTGTAGCCGCGCAGTGCGGCTGGCGACTCGGCGATCATGCCGATGAACTTGGAGACCGTACCGCCCGCCGTCTGAATGCTCTTGATCAGAGGAGCAGTGGCGTCCGGCGCGGTCAGCTCGTCATGGATGTGGAAGCGGCTTACGTCTGTCTTGACTGTCATTTCCTGGGATACCGCCGTTTCACAAGGGCTTTACTTTACTTTTAGCCGGTTACTTACGTCGCGTAAGTGTACAGGCATCTTGGTCTTTCTGTCTTCTCATACGACGCTCGCGGACCGTCGGATGTGAGACGGCGGTAACTTGTCCGGCCTCATGGCCGACGGCCCCACAAATGCCAAGGAGGCGATGGCGTTCTGCGAGGAGAACGACGTCCGCTTCGTGCGCCTCTGGTTCACCGACCTGCTCGGCCAGCTGAAGAGCTTTTCGATCAACGCGGCCGAGCTCGAGGATGCCTTCGAGGGTGGCATGGGCTTCGACGGCTCCTCGATCAGCGGCTTCAACCCGATCGAGGAGTCCGACATGATCGCCATGCCGGATCCAGCCAGCATCCAGTTGATCCCGTGGCGCGAGGAGGAGAAGAACCGAACCGCGCGGATGTTCTGCGACGTCCAGGTCCCGGGCGGCGATCCATATGAGGGAGACCCACGCTGGATCATGCGCCGCGCCCTCGATCGCGCCAGGGACATGGGCTTCGACGACTACAACATCGGCCCGGAGCTCGAGTACTTCTATTTCCGCTCGGCGAAGCCCGAGTCCGGTGTCCCGGAGATCCTCGACGAGGGCGGCTACTTCGACCTGACCACCCTGGATGCCGGCTCCGACGTGCGCCGTGAGACCGTGTTGGCCCTCGAGCAGCTCGGTATCCACGTCGAGTACACCCACCACGAGGTCGGACCCTCCCAGCACGAGGTCGACATGCGCTACAAGGGCGCGCTCGCGATGTCCGACGACTGCATGACCTACCGGATCACGGTCAAGGAGTACGCGATGAAGTACGGCTGGCACGCGACCTTCATGCCGAAGCCGCTGCAGGGCGAGAACGGCTCCGGGATGCACGTTCACCAGTCCCTCTCGAAGGAGGGCAAGAACGCCTTCTTCGATGCGGACGACCAGTACTTCCTCTCCGACGTCGCCAAGGCGTTCATCGCCGGCCAGCTCAAGCACGCCCGGGAGATTGCGCCGCTGTTCGCCCAGTGGGTTAACTCCTACAAGCGGCTCGTGCCCGGCTACGAGGCCCCGGTCTACCTGTCCTGGTCGCGTCGCAACCGCTCGGCGCTTATCCGGGTGCCGCTCTACCACCCGGGCAAGGAGAACGCCACGCGGGCCGAGCTGCGCTGTCCTGATCCCGCCTGCAACCCCTACCTCTGCTTCGCCGGGATGCTGCATGCCGGTCTCGAGGGGATCGAGCACGGCTACGAGCTGCCCGAGCCGATGGAGCAGAACCTCTACCACCTGACTCCGGAGGAGCGCCATCGCCGCGGGATCGAGCAGCTCCCGGAGACGCTCGGGGAGGCGATCGAGATCGCGGCCGAGTCAGAGCTGGTCCTGCGGGTGCTCGGCGAGCATGCCTTCAACCGGTTCGTCGAGATCAAGCGCTCGGAGTGGGAGGACTACCGGGTGCAGGTCACGCCGTACGAAATCGAGCAGTTCCTGCCGATCCTCTAGCTGATGGCGAGCCGGATACTCGTCTTGGGGGCGGGGTTCGGCGGTCTCGAGCTGGCGACGATCCTCTCCGAGGAGCTCGGCGACGAGGCCGATGTCACCCTGATCGACAAGGGCGACGCCTTCGTCTTCGGATATTCGAAGCTCGACGTGATGTTCGGCAGGGAGACGCTGGAGGCGGTGAGCCTCCCGTACAGCGACTTCGCCAAGCCGGGTGTCCGGTTCGTGAACGAAACGGTCATGGCGATCGATCCGGAGGCGAGGGGAGTCCAAACCGACGCCGGCGAGTACGAGGCGGACATCCTGGTGGTGGCACTCGGCGCCGACTACGACCTGGATGCCACCCCTGGGCTCGCCGCGGCCGGCACCGAGTTCTATTCAGTCCCCGGCGCGGAGCACGTGGGGGACCTGCTCCGTGACTTCGGCGAGGGGCGGGCCGTCGTCGGTGTCTGCGGCGCGCCGTTCAAGTGCCCGCCGGCACCGAGTGAGGCGGCGCTTCTTCTCCATGACCTGCTCTCCGAGCGCGGCGTCCGCGATCGCTGTGAGATCACGTTCCTGATGCCCCTCCCGAGCCCGGTTCCGCCGTCCCCGGCGACCTCAGAGGCGCTGCTCGGCGCGTTCTCCGAGCGGAGGATCGACTTCGTCCCCGGAGCTCGCATCGCATCCCTCGACGGCGAACGAAAGGTGGCGGTTCTCCAGGACGGGCGCGAGTTCCCGTACGACCTCTTCCTCGGGGTCCCGAAGCACCGCGCCCCGAATGTCGTCCTGGAATCGGGCATGGCCGAGGACGGCTACGTCCCGGTGGATTCCCGGACGCTGAGGACCCGCTTTCCGGGTGTGTATGCGGTGGGTGATGTGGCGACCGTGGGGGTCCCGAAGGCCGGTGTGTTCGCGGAGGGGGCCGCGCGGGTCGTCGCGGCCGAGGTGCTGGCCGAGCTCCGGGGCGAGGCGGACCCGGACGGATACGGCGGTCTCGGCTCCTGCTACATCGAGTTCGGAGAGGGCCAGGTGGGCCGGGTGGACGTGGATTTTCTGTCCGTGCCGAGGCCCACCGGGACCTTCCAGGCGCCCTCCAGCGAGATCGTCGCCGAGAAGCAGGAGTTCGGGGCGAGCCGCCGGGCTCGCTGGTTCACGCCCGCCTGAGCGCCGTCTCCAGCTCCGCAGGGTCGGTCACCGGCGCCTTGCAGGTGAAGCGCTCGCAGACATACGCCGCCGGCTTGCCCTCCACTGAGGTCCGCTCCCGGAGCAGCTCGGGGCGGTCGATGCCCTCCTCGCCCCCGGCGAGGACGACGTGGGGCCGGTGGGCCGAGCGCACGACTCGCGCGAGCTCGGCCAGGTCGCCGTCCGAGCCGGCGCCGTTCGCGGGGCCGACCAGAGCCACCTCGCGGGTCGGGGAGAGGTGGAAGTCGATCGCCTGGAGCAGGTGGCCGAACGCCTCGGGGTGCTGCAGGGCGGCGGAGGCGAACACCCGCATCGTCCCCAGCGCGCGCTCCTCATAGGCGCTCTCCCCAGTGAGGGCGGCCAGCCGGAGCAGGCCGTAGGTGGCCGAGGAGTTGCCCGATGGGATCGGATGGTCGCCGACGTCCTTGCGCCGCGCGATCAGCTCCTCGTGGTCGTCCGAGGTGGTGAAGAAGCCGCCGAGCTCGTCGTCGCCGAAGCGGGCGATCATCGCATCGGCCGTCTCGCGTGCTGCGTCGAACCAGCGGACCTCGAGAGTCGCCTCGTAGAGGCGCAGCAGGGCCTCGACCAGGTAGGCGTGGTCCTCGAGATAGGCGTTGAGGTGGCCCCTCCCGTCCTTCCAGGTGCGGAGCAGCCGCCCGTCGGAATCGCGCATCGACTCCCAGACGAACCGCGCGCAGCCCGAGGCGGCGTCGATGTAGTCCTGGCGCCCGAGGGCAGCGCCGGCATCTGCGAGAGCGGCGATCATCAGCGCGTTCCAGGAGAGGAGCCGCTTGTCGTCCAGGCCGGGCCGAACCCGCCGGTCGCGCCAGGCGTAGAGGGCGGTTCGGGCGTCGGCCAGCTCGGCCGGCTGCCTGGCACTGGCGCCCAGTGTCACATGGAGGATGTTCCGTCCCTCGAAGTTGCCGGTGGCGCTCACGCCCCAGTAGCCGAGGACGCGCTCGACCGCGTCGGCTGCGATGCCGGCCTCTCCCAGCGCCTCGCGCATCTCCTCCTCGTCCCAGACGTAGAAGCGGCCCTCCTCGCCCTCCGAGTCTGCGTCGAGGGCCGAGTAGAAGCCACCCTCGGGCCCGCTCATCTCGCGGAGCGCCCAGTCGAGGGTCTCCGTGCAGACGCGCACCCAGCGCTTCTCTCCGATCACCTGCCAGGCGTGGAGGTAGACGCGCGCCAGAAGCGCGTTGTCGTAGAGCATCTTCTCGAAGTGAGGGACTGCCCAATTGGCGTCAACGGCGTAGCGGGCGAAGCCGCCGCCGAGCTGGTCGTAGATCCCCCCGTGCATCATCTTGTCGAGCGTGAGGGTGACCGGCTCCCTCTCGCCACGATCGAGCAGGAATTCGAGGGCGCTTGCCGGCGGGAACTTGGGAGCACCGCCGAAGCCGCCATTCGTCTGATCGAAGTTCGCCTGGAGTCCCGAGATCGCCCGCGTCAGGGCCGACGCGTCGAGTGCCTCGTCGGAGGGGCCGACCTGGCTCGTCCGGCTCAGGGACTCTCGGATCTTGGCCGACGCTTCGCGCAGCTCCTCTCGCTGGGTCCGATAGGCGCCGGAGGTCGCCTCCAGGACCTGCCTGAAGCTCGGCAGGCCGTGGCGCGGTTCCGGCGGGAAGTAGGTGCCTCCGTAGAAGGGGACGGCTGCGGAGTCGAGGAAGACGGTCAGCGGCCAGCCGCCCTGCCCGGTCATACCCTGGACCGCCTCCATGTAGAGGTCGTCCACGTCGGGACGCTCCTCACGGTCGACCTTGATCGGGACGAACGATTCGTTGATCAGGGTGGCCGTCTCGTGGTCCTCGAAGGACTCACGCTCCATCACGTGGCACCAGTGGCAGGCGGAGTACCCGACGGAGAGCATGATCGGCTTGTCCTCCGCGGCGGCCTCGCTGAGGGCCTCCGGCCCCCACGGGCGCCAGTCGACCGGGTTGTCCTTGTGCTGGAGGAGGTAGGGGCTGGTCTGCTCGGCGAGCCGGTTGGCCATCACTCCCAGGCTACTCGCGGCCCGCGGTTTGACATCCCCCGTCCCGATGGAAATGATGCGAGACCCGACGGAAAGAGGCGCCATGAAGGACCTGACGGTGATCATGGAGGACCGGCCCGGGAAGCTGGCTGAGTTGGGGGAGGCCACGGGCAAGGCGGGGGTGAACATCGAGGGCCTCTGCGCGATGGTCGGGGACGGCAAGGGCTTCATCCACCTGCTGGTGCAGGACGAGGACACCGCGAAGATGGCGCTCGACGCCGCCGGAATCGAGGTGGCCGACGAGCGCGAGGCCGTGGTCGTCGATCTCCACAACAAGCCGGGGGCGATGGGCGAGATCGCGCGGGATCTCGCGGATGCCGGCGTCAGCGTCGAGGTCGCCTACACGATCTTCAGCGGTGTCCGGCTGGTGATCATCACCGAGGACACCGAGAAGGCGCGGGCGGCTCTTGATCTGAACGGCGCGAGCGGCTAGCCGCTCGAGGCTAGGAGCCGCTGACGTCCGAGGCGAACGCCTCGAAGGCGGCCACGTAGCGATCGATGTGCTCCTGCTCGTGGGCGATTGAGAGTGTCCATTCCTCCTCGACGCCCGGTGTCATGAAGATGCCGTGATTCATGTGATAGAGCCAGGCGAGGGTGGAGAGCTCGCCGTCGACCTTGGTCAGGTAGTCGCGGTACTCGTAGATCGGCTCGGGAGCGAAGATCACGCAGCCCTTGGCGCCCAGACCCTGCGTGTAGGCCGGGAGGCCGTACTTCTCGATGACCTCGTCGCAACGCGCCTTGAGCGCCTCGTTCGTCGCCTCCAGCTTCTCGTAGGCGTCCGGGGTGAGGACCTGGGTCAGGGTGGCCTCCGCCGCCGCCATCACCAGCGGGTTCCCGTTGAACGTGCCGATCTGGTGGACCTTGTCGGACGCGACCACCTCGCCGAGCTCCTCGGTCATCCCGATCGCTCCGCCGGGGTAACCGCCGCAGATCGCCTTGGCCAGGCAGATCATGTCGGGCGTGATGCCGAAGCGCTGGGTGGCGCCGCCATAGGAGATCGTGGCGCCGGTCTTCACCTCGTCGAAGATCAGCTTCGCGCCGTGCTCGTCGCAGAGCTCGCGGACCCGCTCCAGGTAGCCGTCCTTCGGCGGGATGATGTTGATGTTCATCATCGCCGGCTCGATGATCATCCCGGCGATCTGACCCTCGTGCTTTTTGAAGATCGCCTCGAGGATCTCGGGGTCGTTGAACGGAACCGGCACAGTCAGATCGACGACCGCCCGCGGATAGCCGCTTCCGAAGGGGATTGCGTTCGGGCTCTCTCGCGGGCCGAGCTCGTCGAGGTCGGGGTAGCAGGAGACCATCACCGCGTCATGGTGGCCGTCATAGGAGCCCTCGACTTTGATGATCAGGTCGCGCTCGGTGGCGCCGCGGGCGAGGTGGATCGCGGACATCGTCGACTCGGTGCCGGAGTTGGAGAAGCGCCACATCGGCAGGCCGAAGCGCTCGACCAGGTTCTCGGCCGAGACGATCGAGCCGTTCGTGGGCGCGGCGAAGTGGGTGCCCTCGTCATGGCGGGCCTTGACCGCCTCGCCGATCACCGGGTTGGCGTGGCCGACGCACATCACGCCGAAGCCGTTGTGGAAGTCGACGTACTCCGAGCCGTCGACGTCCCAGACGAGCGCGCCCTTGCCGCGGTCTATGTAGACGGGCCACGGGTCGTTGAGCTGGAAGGAAGACGGGACACCGCCCGGCATAACCTTGCGAGCGCGGTCGAAGTATTCCGCCGAGGTGGGCGTGTGCTCACGGAAGCGAGCCATCTGCTCCTCCGTGAGCTTGTTGATCGTCTTGCGGTCGATCGTCGTCTCGGCTGCGGTTCCTCGCTGTGCCATCAGGCCCGCAGCGTATCGGGGAGCGGCTCCGGGACCGGATGACGTGACATCGAAAGTGCGGAGGCGGCGCACGCCAAAGCGGCGCACGCAGCCACGTAGAACGCGGCGCTGTAGCCACCGATCGCTGCCGCGGCGCCCACCAGGGGCGATCCGATCAGCATGCCGAGGTCGAAGTTCGCCGTGAACGTCCCCATCGCAACCCCGCGGCGCTCCGGCCCCACCCGGTTGATAGCGAGCAGGGAGAGGGACGGGAAGAGGAGAGAGAACGCCGCGCCCATGCCGATTGCTCCGAAGATCACCACCAGCAGGTCGTCGGCCGCGCCCAGCAGGACGAGGCCGACCGTCTCGACCAGCGCGGCGGCCACCGCACAACGAGCGGCGCCGATCCGGTCCGGCAGGCCCCCCGCGACGAGACGGGTCGCGACCACGGTCGCGGCGAAGACGCTGAACACCGCCGGCCCATGCCCGATGCCGCGCTCGTCGAGGCTCAGGACGATGAAGGCGGAGACCGCCGCAAAGCCGAACACGCTGAGAGCGAAGGTGACGCCTGGGCCCAGCGCTTCGCGGGAGATGAAGGGGCCGCGATCGACGCCCTCATCCGGCTCGTAGTCCTCGGGCAGCCGCGACGCGACGACCGCACCGAGCAGGGGGGCTCCGGCGGCGAACGCCCAGACCAGATCAAAGCCCCCGGCGTGCTGCAGCAGCACGCCGATCGGCGGGCCGAGCGTCAGGCCCGTCCAGATCGCCAGGCCGTAGAGGCCGATCATCCGTCCCCGCCGCTCCTCCGGCGCCATGTCGACGTTCCAGGCGGAGCCCGCGGTGAAGACGGTTCCCTCGCCGGCGCCGAGGAAGAAGCGGGCGATGATCAGCCCGGGGATGCCGGCCGGGATGAAGTAGAGGAACCCGGCCGTGGCGGCGAGCAGGGCGCCCACGATCACTGTGGGCTTGCGGCCCCGGCGATCGGCCAGGTTGCCCGCGATCGGGCGGCAGATGATTCCTGTGAGAGCGAAGGCGCCGCTCACGATCCCGACCTCGAGGTCGGAGCCGTGCAGGTTGTCCTTGACGTAGTGAGGGAGGACGGCGAGCGTCGCTCCCACGGCGAGCAGGCCGAGGTTGGTGACGATGAAGATTCCGGCGAAGGCCGCCCATTCGCCGGCCCAGCGCGCCCAGAGGCGGGGGACGGCGGTGGAGCGCCACTCACTCATCTCAGCTCGGCGCGGCGGATCTTCCCGCTCGGCGTCTTCGGCAACTCTTCGGTGAACTCGATGATCCGGGGGTACTTGTACGGCGCCGTGACGGACCTGACGTGTTCCTGAAGCTCTGAGGCGAGCTCGTCCGAGGGCTCACCGTCCGCCAGCACGACGATCGCGCGGACGACCGAACCCCGCTCTTCGTCCGGGGCGGGGACGGCGGCCGCCTCGGCGACCGCGGGATGCGAGACCAGGGCGGACTCGACCTCGAACGGCCCGACTCGGTAGCCGGCGGTGATGATGATGTCGTCGTCGCGGCCTTCGAACCAGAGGTAGCCGTCGTCGTCCTTGCGGACCTGGTCACCGGTCGGCCACCACTCCCCGTCGAAGGGCGGCTCGCCGATGTAGTGGCTGAAGAAGCTCGGGACGGAGTCCGGCCGCACCTGGAGCTCGCCGTTGATCACCTTCGTCTCGATCCCCGGAAGGGGTCGGCCCATCGAGCCATCCCGGGCCGGATCGTCCTCGTCGGGGCGCATCCCGGTGACCGGGCCGGTCTCGGTCTGGCCGTAGCCGTCGCCGATCCCCATTCCAAGGCGCGCCCGGAAGAGGCGGATCACCTCAGGATTCAGCGGTTCGCCCGCCGAGATCATCCGGCGTAGCGACGGGATCTGCCGCAGCTCGGCTCGCTTGGCCAGGATGCGGTACTCCGTCGGCGCCTGGCAGAGGACGTTGACGCCCTCCCGTTCGATCACGTCGAGGCGCTCCGCCGGATCGAAGCGGGCGTCATGGATCAGGGCGGCGGCTCCGACCAGCCACGGCGCGATGAAGGCGTTGCGCGTCGACTTCGACCACCCCGGCGCCGCCGTGCACCAGGCGAGCTCTCCGCTCCTCGCGCCCACCCAGTGTTCCGCCTGCAGGCGCTGGCCGACCAGGTAGCGCTGCGGGTAGACGACTCCCTTCGGGTCCCCGGTGGTGCCCGAGGTGAAGATGATCACGGCCGGGTCGTCTGGATCCAGATGCGCCGGCTCGACCGGGGTCTCCTGGGGGAGGTCCTCGTCGAGGGCCTCGGCGAACTCGGCCAGCGTCATCACGGCGACGTCGTCAGGGAGCTCGCCCAGCAGGTCCTCCTGTCCGATGCAGAGGGCCGGGTTCGCGGCGCTCACCCGGACCTCGAGATCCTTGCGGCGAAGCTGTGGATTGCAGGGCATCGCGACTGCTCCCATTCGGAAGCAGGCGAGCATGGCCAGCACCCACTCGATCCGGCTGCCGACGAGGGTCATCACCGCGTCGCCCTGCTTGACGCCGCGGGCCGCCATCGCGCCCGAGAGCCCGGCGCTCCGGGCGATCAGTTCCCCGAAGTGCCATTCGCGGCGGCGGCCCTCGGCGTCGATGGCCACGATCCCCAGACGCGAGGCCTTGGAGCGCTCCATGACGTCCTCGATGAAGTTCATCTCGTGCGCGCCCTAGGAGCGGCGGCTCTTCAGGCCGAGCAGCGCGGGGCCGGAGGCGGCGGTCCGGCGCATGAAGAAGGTGAGAGGCGCCGACGCCACGCGCAGGATTGCGGCGCGCCCGGCTCCGCCTCGCCGTCGTCCGAGCTTCGGGCCGGTCGCGCTCATGAACGCGGCCACACCCTTGAACGGCCGGAAGAGGACCGTGATCTCCTTCACCCGGCCCTGCTCGTCAAAGCGAAGAAAGTCGACGCCCTCGAGCTCGGTCCCGTCGATCTCGGCACGGAAATGAAGGATGTGAGGGTCGCCCGGGATCTCGTCGAGATATTCGAGCGGCGTGAGGACCTCGATCAGCACGGCGAACAGATCGCTTGCCTCGTCGATGCCCGTGAACGGCTTGTCGAAGATCGGTGACCACAGGACCACATCCGGTGCCAGCGCCGCGACGACGGCGTCGAGGTCGCGCGCCTCCATCGCGGCTCGCAGCGGGGTGGGTGCTGGAGAGGCGCTCACGGCGGGATCATCCTCCATTCGGCTGGGGCCCGTCTGGCCCACTGAGGCGAGTCTATGATCGCCTGACGGCGACTCGACTCGATAGCAGTTCTCGTCCGACTCAAGGAGGAGTCACCCGCACCAGGCTCATCGCCAGGCTCGGCGACGCCCTTGAGTCCGGAAGCGTGCTGCTCACGGCTGGTCCGGGCTACGGAAAGACCACAGTCCTCGAGCAGGCTCTCAGCGACCGGGCGAGAACGGTCGCCTGGATCGCCTGTTCGGCGACCGAGCGAGCCGCCGGCCGCCTGCTGACCGGGATTCTCGATGCCATCTCTGCGGTGGCGCCCGGGGCGTCGGACGCGCTGTCGGAGCGTCTTGCCGTCGCCCCCGAGCAGGTTGACCCGCTTGCCGCGATCCGTGTCTTGCTTGCGGACTTTTCACGCCTGCTCGTCGAGCCCCTCCACCTGGTCTTCGATGACGCCGAGCATCTGAACGGAGCCGATGAATCGCTGCGGCTTCTCAGCGAGCTGCTCAGATCCGAGGCCGGCTCCCTGCATGTCGCGATCGCGAGTCGCCGCCCCCTGGATCTTCGGGTCGGGAAGCCACGGGCAAACGGCCGACTGATCGAGTTCACCGCGACCGACCTTGCGTTCGACGCAGAGGAATGCGCCTCACTGCTGCGCCTCCGTGGTGGCCGCGACCCGTCGCCCCAGGAGATCGGGGACGTGATGGAGGCGACGGAGGGTTGGCCGCTCGGAATCGCCCTGGCGGCCGTGCGTCCCACCACCGGACCCGCCGGCCTCCGCGAATTGCGCTCGGCTCCTGAGGTGCGATCTTTCCTCTCCGAGGAACTGCTCGACGTACTCGATCCAGATCTTCGCGAGGCCGCGATCTCGTCGAGCGTCACGCGGGTCGTCACCCCACAGGTGGCTCGGGCGCTCGACCTGCCCGAGGACATAGGTGAGCGGATAGGGCGCACCGGGATGCTGGTCAGAACTGCCGACGGCGGAGAGGGATTCACCTACCACCCGCTGCTCAGGGAGGTCCTGCTTGAACTTCTCAGTGCAGAGCGCGGCGAGGAAGAGATCCGGCGCCTTCACCGGCTCGTCGCACGGGCGGTGGGGGAGTCCGGCGATTCGGTTGCCTCGATCGAGCACTGGCTCGAAGCTCGCGATTGGCCGGAGGCGGTTGCCTCGATCGAGCTGGAGGGCCCGGGCCTCGCACGAAGCTCGCCCACCCTCGTCAGAGGCTGGCTCTCCCGCCTGCCCGCCAACGCGCGCGCTCGGCCCACGATCCGCTCGCTCGAAGGACAGCTCGAGGCGGGTGCCGGCGATCACCCGCGCGCTGCGGACATTCTGCGAGAGGCCGTCGCCGGGTTTCAAGACCAACCAAATCCGGCGGCCGAGTGGTTCGCGCGTTTCGCGCTTGCCGACTCCCTGATGGCGATCGGCGGGTTCGACGAGGCCGGCGAGCTCGCGCGAGGCTGGGACGATCCGTCCGCGGCCGCCGCCGGCATCTTGGCGCCTGCAACGGCCGTGTACATCTCGATCGGCTTGGCCATGATCGGCCGGTTCGAAGAGTCGGACGCTCTCGCGGCTCAGGCGTTTCGCCATCCAGATGCGAGCGTGCTTGGTCCCGCTGAGGCGCTCCGGCAGGCCTTCCGCGATACCCCTCAGGGACACCTCGACAAGACACTCTCCGGCATGCAGGCAGCGGTCGAGGACCTGGAGCGCTTCGACCCGTTCAATCGGCGTCTGTACTTCCTGGTCGTCCTGGCCCAGATGTACGCCGAGCGTGGGCGTACCGACGAGGCCCTGGAGACCTGGATGCGCGTGCGCAAGGACGCCGGCGGGGGCAGTGGACCGTTCCTTGCTGACACCACGTATGCGTGGCGCGCGGAGCTCCTGGCGCAGGATGGGCAGTTGGCGGAGGCCGAGGCCGAGCTCGCGCACTACCAGGGGCAGGAGACGAGCTGGCGGACTCTCATCGGCGATCTGGCCAGGACATCGGTAGCGTCGCTGCGGGGAGATGAGGCGGAGACGGTGGCCTGGGCCGAGACCACCCTGAGCACCGCGGCCGAGGGTCCAGTCATATTCGTCCACCGGGCTGTCGCCGACCTGATCCCCAGCCTGGCGAGGGTGGGAAGGCGTGATCTTGCCTTTGAGGTTCTCGACAGCACCTTCGAGCTCATCGATCAGACCTACGCCGGAGGGCTGGGCCGGTTCCCAAGGGCCCGACTGATCGCCCTGCGTGCGTGGCTGCGCAATATGGAGGGCGACACGGACCGAGGGGACGCCGATCTGCAGCTCCTGTGGGCGCAGGAGGGCGAGACGCTGCCGAACACCCTGAGGCGCGAGTGGGCACGGCTCGAGCAGATCGTTTGGGACGCCCTCGAGCGCGGCGCAATCGAACCTGATCGGGCCGTGACGGCCCTTGTGCGGGCATTCCCCGAGGGCCTGCAGCTCGTTTCTTTTTTGGAGCATCCAGTGCCCGAAGTGCGCCGAGGAATGCTGGAGCCTGCAACCAAGTCGGGAGATCCGCGCGCGCTCGGGCATCTGGCAAAGCTCGCCGAGGACCCTGACCCCGATCTGGCCGGTGCCGCGTCGCGCGCGACCAGCCGGCTCGCTGGCGTCCTACCGCCCCTTCGCTTCGAGCTCCTGGGGCGGTTCGCAGTCCGACGCGGGTCATGGCAGGCAGGCGAGGCCTGGGCCCGGCCCGTGGATGCGCGACTCGTGCGGTTCCTGCTCGTCAACCTGGACAAGCCCGTGCCGGAGGACGCTGTCTTCGAGGCGCTCTGGCCCGACCTCGAGGTGGACGGCGCTCGCAAGAGCATGCTGGTCGCGATCTCGAGAGCTCGCCGCGTGCTGGATCCGCCGGGAAGCGAGCGCAGCGTGATCGAGAGCGTCGAGCGCACGTACCGGCTCGTTTTGGATCAGCGTGACCGGGTGGATGCAGAGGAGTTCCTCGCCGCCGCGGCAGCTGCGCTTGACGAGACCGGGGAGGAGCGGAGATCGCTGCTCGAACACGCGCGCTCCCTATGGGGAGGCGAGCCGCTGCCCGAGGAGCGCTACTCGGACTGGACCACCGGGTATCGCGAGCGTCTTGTCGATCGTCATACGGGCGTTCTCTCGGGGCTCGTCGAAGTGCATGAGGCTGTGGGTGACCACGCTGAGGCGGCGGACGTCGCCCGAGAGCTGGTCGATCTGGACGGATTGAATGAGGGCGGCCACCGGGCGCTAATCACCGCGTACGCGCGCGCGGGGCGCACAGGTCAGGCCCTGCGCCAATACCTCGAGTGCCGCCGTGCTCTGGTGGATGAACTCGGTGTGGAGCCATCCGAAGCGACCTCGCGGCTGCAGGCACGGATCCTTGCCGGCGAGCAAGTCTGAACGCCCAGCCGCAGCCGCGATAAGCGGGGGATAAGCGCCCGTCCGTACGGTCGCCGCATCTCGGTCAGCGGTCCCCTGAAACAAGCTCTCGCCGTATTAGTCGCAGCGCTCGCCGTGCTTGGGATCGCAGCACCCGCGCAGGGCGCATCCGGCGCCTGGGATCGCGCCTGGGGGGATGACGTGAACGGCGGCGGCGCGTTCGGCATCTGCACGACAGCCGCGACCTGCCAGACCGGGCTGAACAGCCACCGCTTCGGTGGCGACATGTGGAACCCCTCAGGAGGCGCCGTCGATTCGGCCGGCAACCTCTACGTCGCGGATTCCGGCTTCAACCGGATCCAGAAGTTCGACTCGGCGGGCAATTTCCAGCGCACCTGGGGCGGAGGGGTGGATGGCGGCACAGGTCTCGAGGTCTGCACCGTGGCGGCGCATTGTGCGGGCGGCTCTCCCGGGGGCACGCGCGGCGAGATGTTCCAGCCGGGTGGCGTTGCCATCGACTCGGGCGGCAACGTCTACGTCACCGATTTCGGCAATCACAGGATTGAGAAGTTCAGCGCGTCGGGGGTCTTCGAGCGGACCTGGGGCAAGGGAGTGGACATGACGACCGGAGGGAACCTGTGCACACTGGCCTCCGGCGACGACTGCCAGGCCGGCACCGCGGGTGGCCTCGGCGGTGAGATGGACAGCCCCTTTGGCATCGCCACGGATTCGAGCGGCAATGTCTACGTCGGTGATGGCGGGAACAACCGGATCCAGGTATTCGACACGGCCGGCACCTTCGAACGCGCCTGGGGCAAGGATGTCGCGGCATCCGGTCCCGGCAACACCGGCACAGGATTCGAGGTCTGCAACCCGGCGAACGGCGATGTCTGTCAGGCCGGCACCAGCACAACGGCCAAGGGCGGCGAGATGCACACACCCGAGGGTGTCGCCACGGACGGGACTGGCAACGTCTACGTCGCCGACGCTCTCAACGATCGGATTCAGGTCTTCAGCTCGTCGGGTTCGTTCAACCGCGCCTGGGGAGTTGGCGTCAATGGTGGCGCAGCTTTCGGGGTCTGCATGGTCGCGGCGAATTGCGCGATCGGGTCGAGCGGCGGTCTGGGCGGGGAGATGTTCTTCCCGATCGCGGTCACTGCCGATTCGAGCGGCAATGTCTACGTCGCCGACTACGCCAATGACCGGATCCAGAGGTTCAGCTCGGCGGGCACCTGGGATCGAGCCTGGGGCAAGGGCGTCAACGGTGGAAGCGCATTTGGCGTGTGCACCGTCGCGGCGACCTGCCAGGTTGGGACCAGTGGTGCCCTCGGAGGCGAGATGAACACCCCGGCGGGCGTCGCCACCGACTCGGCCGGAGACCTCTACGTCGCCGACTACGAGAACAACCGAATCCAGAAGTTCGTGGACCCACCCCCGCCTCCGGTCGTCACCCCGAGCCCGGGTCCCAGCCCCGCCCCCGCGGCGAAGAAGAAGTGCAAGAAGGCGAAGAAGAGGGCGGCGGCCGCCAAGAAATGCAAGAAGCACAAGAGGTGACCCGCTACACGTTCGTCGTCCAGATCCACCCCGACGGGCTCTCGACGCTGGAGAACCTGAGCACTCACGAGCGGATCCGGCTCACGGACCTCGCCACCGTCGGTCCCCAGATCGAGGAGTGGCTCGCCGGCCTCGAACCGGAGGATGCGCCCCAACCAATCGAGGGAGAGATCAATGCCTGACGAACGCCGCCCGCGGCGTTTCCTGGCGTTCACGATCGGCGGCGCCCTGGCCGGCCTCTGTGCGGTGGTTGCGATCGCGCCCTCGCTTGCGGGAGCGACGGGTAAGCGGGACGTCTATGTCGGCACGGTTGAACCGCAGACCCTTCCACTTGCGAGCGGACCCAAGGTCGTGTCCGGCCGGATCGAATTCACGTTGCGCTCGAAATCGAAGAAGCACGGATCGAAGAGACTCGTGCAGAAGTCGGTCTTCCCTCTGGGGGCGGGCGGCCTCTACGCATTCTGTGATGAAGGCGGTGTAGCCGGTGACTCCAGCAACGCAGACCTGGGCGGGGGCTTGAATCAGTTCAGCTACGAGCTCAAGGTCAACCGGAGGGGCAACTTCTCCGCGAGCGACCCGGATGCCTCAGACCTCAAGGTCACTGGAAGGGTCTCCAAGGGCCACGCGTCCGGGACGATCCGGTACGGGCCCTTCACTGCGGATCCGGGTGGTTCGTGCGACTCCGGCCCGCTGAGCTGGACCGCGGACAGGAGCCAGTAAAATTCCCGACCTTGGAGCATGAGGGGAGCCGTGCGAAAGCATCGCGTCGCCGCGGGCGCCGGCCTCTCGTTTGGCGCCGCACTCGGCCTGACGGCAGCGGCCCAGGCGGCCGACTACACGGTCGATCGCCTCGACGATCCCGGGGGAGCCGGAGCTTGCGTCCTCTCGGCGCCCAACGACTGCTCGCTGCGCCAGGCGATCAACGACGCGCAGAGCGCACCCAACTCGCCGACCGTCGACCGCGTGCTCTTCCAGTCGGGCATGAGCGGCACCATCACGCTCGTACCAGGCGGGTTGACCGTCACCGACCCGTTGGACATCGTCGGGCCGGGGGCGAACGTGCTCGCTGTCTCCGGTGGCGATATGCAGCGGGTCCTCGACACCGAGCAGGCGACTCCGGGCGATCCGCTGACGATCTCGGGCCTCACCCTCACTCACGGCTACGGCTCGGGAAGCGTCGGCGGCGGTGGGATCTACAGCAAGGACACCTACCTGAAGGTGATCAGCTCAATGGTTTCCCACAGCGTCTCCGGGATCGCTGATTACCCGGGAGGCGGGATCCGCCAGAAGAACGGGGAGCTCCTGATCAGGAACTCCACGATCTCGGGCAACTCAGGGGGCAACGGAGGCGGCGTCTACGCATCCAATGCGGCGGTCGGCCTGCAGAACGCGACGATCTCCGGCAACACCGCGACGGGAACCGGCGGCGGCTCGGGATACGGCTACGGCGGCGGAATCTGGCTGGACCAGGGCTCAGGCGGCAGCCTGGTCAGCTACGACAGCACGATCGCGGGCAACCACGCGCACTACGGCGGGGGGATCAGCGCAGATCAAGGAACAAACGGTGGCATCGTCGACACGGTGATCGCCGACAACACGGCGACGAGCGATCTCGATCTTCGCAACGCCGGACCTGACCCGTTCAAGCTGGCCTTCAGCTCGGTCGAATCGACGGCCGGCGCTTCCATCGTCGACCTCAGTCCCTTCACCGGCAGCAATGTCCTCGGAGTCGATCCGCAGCTCGGTCCACTCGGCGCCAACGGAGGGCCGACGGAGACACTGAAGCCGGCTCTCACGAGTCCCGTGGTCGACAAGGGATTCACCATCGGGTTCACAGCCGATCAGCGTGGGCAGCCACGCAAATTCGATGTCCCTGACATCGCCAACGCGACTTCGGGAGACGGGAGCGACATCGGCGCGGTCGAGCTTCAGGCCGCGGATTTCGCGAAGCCGCCTCCGCCCGCGCCTCCTTCGACCTCGGCAGCGCCGAAGAAGAAGTGCAAGAAGAAGCACAAGCGCTCCGCCCAGGTGTCAAAGAAGAAGTGCAAGGGCAAGAAACACGCCCGGCAGCGCTAGCGCCTGAAGATCTGCGGAAGCGTCAGGGGCCGGTGGCGGATCACCCGGGCCACCTCGTATCCGATCGTCCGGTAGGTCCCGTCCCTGGACACCGATTTGAAGAGGTCGCGGATCCACTCGCGGCTGAGGCCGAACCGGAACAGGCCATCCGAGAGGTCGACGAGGTCGGCTCGGCGGATCAGCTCGACCTCGGCGCCGCGGTCCCACTGACTCCTGAGCTCATGGTGCCGCTCGATCGCGTCGAAGCAGAGCCTGATCCGGTCACCGCCCCAGCCGTGCTGGCGAAGCAGCTCGGCCGTGAACTCGGCTCCCTCCCTGACGTAGACCCCGCCGTGGGAGGCCGCGTCGTAGAGGCCGACGTCGTGGAGCAGGCCGGCGATCAGCAGCACCTCGCGATCGACCTTGAGCTCACGCGCGGTTGCGAGGCGATCGGCGATCAGGAAGACGCGCAGCCCGTGGCGCTCCATCGCCCCGCCGCTCGCACCGGTGATCTCCCGGATCTTCTGAAGCGCGGCGACCTCGCTGTCGGTGTGGGCGAGGTCCTCGGCGCTCGTCATTCCTAGCGGCGCAGCTCGGTGCCGTCGTAGAGCTTCTTGACGACGACCCCGCCTGCGGGCGCGGCCTCGACGCAGAGGTTGCAGAGGACGCACTCGTCGAGGTTCTCGCGGACGATCGCGACCTTGCCGTCGTCGTCGGCGAAGATGTCGACGGGGCAGACCTCCTCGAGCTTCGCCGCGAGCTCCGCGTCGCTCACGATCTCGTCCGAGACCTCGACGTCGATGAAGATGCCCTCGAGCTGCTTCTCGGCCATCAGACCTTGGCCCCCAGCTTCTCCTTGACGGCGTCCGGGATCTCGTCGATCCGCTCGACCACGGGGATGCCGGCGGCCTCGAGGCGGGCGATCTTCTGGGTCGCGGAGTCCTCGGCGCCCTCGACGATCGTCCCGGCGTGGCCGAAGCTCATGCCCTGCATCTCCTCGTCGTCCATGAACTTGCCGGCCATGAAGGCGATGATCGGCAGCTTCGCGTCGTTCTCCTCGCGCCAGTCGACCAGCTCGGCCTCCATGCGGCCGCCGGGCTCCGTGTAGATCACGATCGCGTCCGTCTGGTCGTCCGCCTCGAAGAGGGGCATCAGCTCGGCGTAGGTCGAGCCGATGATCGCGTCGCCGCCGATCGAGACGGCGGTCGAGACGCCGAGGCCGGCCGCGGTGAGGGTCGACGAGATCTCGGTGGTCATGCCGCCCGAGCGGGACATGACGCCGATCGAGCCCGGCTCGTACGCCTTGGCGGCGTCCTTGGCAGGGCCGCCGATGCCGCCCATCTTGGCGACGCCCGGGGCGATGATCCCGAGGCAGTTGGGGCCGATGATCCGAGCTCCCCGCAGGTTGGCGAGCTCGACCATCTGGGCGACGTCGCGGCGCGGGATGCGCTCGGTGACGATCACGATCAGCCCGATGCCGTTCTCGATCGCCTCGAAGACGGCGTCCTTGGTGAAGGCGGGGGGGACCGTGACTACGGCGCCCTTGATCTGGGAGCCGTGATTCTCGACCGCCTGCTCGACCGTGTCGAAGACGGGAACACCGTGCACGTCGCGGCCCTTGCGGCCGGGCGTGACGCCGCCGACGATCTTGGAGCCGTAGTCCAGGCACTCCTTCGTGAGATTGACCGCCTCGCGGCCGGTGATGCCCTGGACGATGAAGGTGAAGTCCTTGTTGAGCAGGATCGACATCAGGCAGCCGCACCCTGGATCTTCTCGACCGCCTCGCCTGCGGCCTCCCACATGGAGGTGTTGCGGTCGCGGAACTCGATCCCGTACTTGCCGAGGATCTTCGCGCCCTCCTCCTCCCAGGCGCCCGGGATGCGGAACACGGCGATGGTCTCGCCGGGGTCCTTCCCAAGCTCGAGGCAGGCCTTGATCACGCCCCTGGCCACGATGTCCACCCGGGTGTTGGAGACGATTGACATCATCACCGCGATCTTCTCGACCCCGTCCTTCTGAAGGACCTCCTTGGCGAGGCCGCAGGACTTCGCGACCGAAGGGTTGCCGCCGATCTCGGCGTAGTTGGCCGGCTTGCCGCCCTGGCTGCGAACCGCGTCCGTCAGCGTCAGCGAGCCGCCCCCGGCGCCGATCACCAGGCCGAGGTTGCCGGTGAAGCCGTGGTCCTTGCCCTGGATGACGCCGCGATGGTCGGCCTCGTCGATCGCCTTGACGTTGCGCTCGAACTCGGAGGGCTCATAGAGCTCGCGCGGCTCCTCGAGCTCGACCCCGATCTCCTTGAGCATCTTCTTGTGGCGGCCCACGGCCTCGTCCTCCATCTCCATGTGGGCGTCGAGGGCGACGAAGGAGCCATCCGAGAGACGGGCGACCGGGTTGATCTCGGCGAGGGTCATGTCGTAGTCGCGCTGCAGCTGCGCGAGGCGAGCGAGGATCGGAGTGGCGCGGGTGAGCTCGCGGCCGGTCAGCCTGCCGGCGGCAGCCACGACCTCCTTCGCGCGGAAGTCGGGAATCGGGTGAAGGTTCGAGAGGTGGCCTCGGCCGACGTGGTCCGGGTGCTTCTCGGCGACCTCCTCGATGTCGATCCCGCCCATGTCGCTGAAAAGCATCATCGGGGCCTTGGCGCGGCCGTCCCAGAGCACCGCGGCGTAGTACTCCTGCTCGACCTCTGCCTTCGGGTCCACCAGCACGCCGACCGGCATGTGGCCGTTGATCTCGAGCTCGAGGATCTCCGCGGCGTGTGAGGCTGCCTCCTCGGGCGTATCGGCGAACTTGACGCCGCCCGCCTTCATCCGGCCGCCGGTGAGCACCTGGGACTTGATCACGGTGGCTCCGCCGATCCGCTCGGCCACCTGCTTGGCCTCGTCGGCGGTCTTGCAGAAGCCGTACTCGGTGACCGGAATCCCGGCCCGCTCGACTATGCGACGGCTTTCGAACTCGTAGAAGCGCATGGGGGGCGCCCAGGGGGCGGGCGGGAACAGTACAAAGCCCTCGACTCCGAGGGCGCGCTCGAAGCTAGGCGCTCTCGGCGCTGGCCATCTCAGCCGCCGGCTCACGCTCGCGCTGCGGGCGCAGCAGGACCACCGCGGCGAACACGCCGACCAGGCAGAAGATCGCGCCCACGCCGAACTGAAGCTGGAAGCCGTCGGTGAGCGCCTTGGCGGCCGACGTTCCGGAATCGATCTCCGATGAGGTGTGGTTGGCAGCCAGCGTGCTGAGTACGGCGAGACCGAGCGCGGCGCCGATGAAGCGCGAGGTGTTGAGCACACCGGAGGCCAGGCCGCTCAGGGCGCGGGGGACTCCCTGCACCGCCACGATCGTCGCGGGGACCAGGGCAAGGCCCAGGCCGAGCGCGCCGAGCATGCCGCCGGGGAAGACGTTCGCGAGATAGCTGCCGCCGGGGTGGACGCCCGTCAGCAGGACCTCGCCGATCGTCGCCGAGAGCATCCCGAGGGCAAGCACCCAGCGAGCGCCGATCGCCTTGGCCAGCCGCGGCGCCAGGGTCGCGCCGGTGCCCACCGCGATGGTCATCGGGACGAATGCCAGGCCGGTCTTGAGCGCGCTGTAGTGGAGGGTGCCCTGCATGTAGAGGGACTGGAAGAACCAGAAGCCGAAGATCGCGCCGTAGAGCAGGAAGATCACGAGATTCGCCGCGCGCAGGTTGCGCAGCTTGAACACGCTCAGGGGCATCAGGGCGGTCCGGTCCGGGTGCCGGGCCAGGCTGTTCTCGTACAGGGCGAACGCCGCGAGCAGCACGACGCCGGCCACGACGGGACCGAGAACGCCGAGCGCCCCCCAGCCGAGCCGGTCGGTGGTGACTATCCCGTATGTGAGAGCGGTCATTCCGGCGGTGACCAGGACTGCGCCGGGGAGGTCGAAGTGCCGGTTTTCGGACTCGCTCCGGCCCTCGGGGATCAGTCGGCTGCTGAACAGCACGATCCCGAGACCGACCGGGATATTGATGACGAAGATCGCCGGCCAGCTGAAGGCCTCGGTCAGGATCCCGCCGAGCAGCACGCCCGCGGTCGCGCCGATTGCGCCGACCGCGCCCCAGGCGCCGAGCGCGCGGTTCCGCGGCGCTCCCTCGTCGAACGAGGTGGTGATGATCGCGAGGGTGGCGGGGGAGAGGAGCGCACCGCCGATGCCCTGCAGGGCCCGCGCGGCGACCAACGCTCCCGCGGTGGGCGCGATCGCGCAGAGCAGTGAAGCTCCGGAGAAGAGGAGGGTTCCCGCGTAGAACATGCGGCGCCGGCCGAAGAGGTCGGCCGCCCGGCCGCCGAGGAGCAGGAAGCCGGCGAAGGTCAACGTGTAGCCGTTGAGGACCCACTGCAGGCCGTTGGTGGAGAAGCCGAGCGAGTCCTTGATGGAGGGCAGCGCGACGTTCACGATCGAAACGTCGAGGACCACCATGAACTGGCCCAGACAGACGACCAGAAGGAGGGCGTTGGAGTTCCGCTTCACCATTCCCCTCGCTGCGGTTACCGGATTCACTTGCGGACTGCCTCCAGAATGTACGCCGCCTCGACCGCCGCCGCGCGCCGAGAGGGACTCGCGGGATGAACGTCGCCCTCGTGCGCGTGCTCCGGGACGGCTGCACTTGTTTCGATGTTCTGCATGTCGGACATATGACTTGCCTCCAGGCCTGTTCGATAGTACGATGAACATCGTACCAAAGAAGTTCGATGAACGTCGTACAAGCTAAGCTGATGGGCATGGAGCCACACCACCCCGAGAGAAGCGAGATCGAGCTGCCGGCCGTCCTGCACGCGCTGAGCGATCCGCACCGGCTCGAGATCGTTCGCCGGCTCGACGAGGACGAAGCGCCGCGGCCATGCGGCACCCTCGACTTCGATCTCAGCAAGTCGACCATGACGCATCACTTCCGCACCCTCCGGGAGGCGGGCGTGATCCGCCAGGAGCGGCAGGGAACCACCAAGCTCACGGAGCTTCGCCGGGAGGACCTCGACGCCCGGTTCCCGGGTCTGCTCGACGCCGTCTTGAGCTCGAAGTTGTCCCACGTCTGAACGACGAATGGGACGCTCGGAAATCGACGCTGAATCTGCGTAGTCCCCACGGTTAGACGTGGGCGGCGACGAGGCATAGTCTTGGCCGTGAGTGAGCGGCTCGACAGCGTCCGTGTTGCGAAGCGCCGCGATCGACGATCTGATCGCGGCCCTGGCCGCACGCGGCTACACCGTCATCGGCCCGACCGTGCGGGACGGGGCGATCCTCTATGAGGAGGTCTCCTCGGCCGCCCAGCTGCCCGCCGGGATCACCGATGAGCAGGAGGGCGGCACCTATCGCCTCAGCGAGCGTGGCGACGGTGCGCTCTTCGGCTTCAACAACGGCCCGAACTCCTGGAAGCACCATCTGTTCCCGCCCAACCTGACGCTGTGGAAGGCACATCGCGCCGCCGGCGGTGAGATCGCCTACGAGGAGCAGCCCGATGACCGGCCCCGCTATGCCTTCCTGGGCGTTCGCTCCTGCGATCTGGCTGCGATCGGCGTCCAGGACAAGGTCTTCATGGGCGACTCCTATACCGACGCCGACTACGAGGCCCGCCGCCGCGACGCCTTCATCGTCGCGATCAACTGCTCGAAGGCCGGAAACACCTGCTTCTGCGTCTCCATGGGCACCGGGCCGCGCGCGGAGTCCGGCTACGACCTCGCCCTGACCGAGCTGCTCGAGGACGACCATCGATTCCTGGTGGAGGCCGGGTCCGAGCGCGGGGAGGAGGTCCTGGCCGAGATCGGCGCCGACGAGGCCTCGCCTGCCGACGCGGACGCCGCCGCCGCGGTCTCCGAGGAGTGCGCCTCGCAGATGGGGCGCGAGCTCGACACCGACGGCATCAAGGAGCTGCTCTACCGCAACATGGAGCACCCCCGCTGGGACGAGGTCTCCGAGCGTTGCCTCACCTGCGGCAACTGCACCCTGGTCTGCCCGACCTGCTTCTGCCACACGGTCGAGGACACGAGCGACCTCGCCGGGGAGGAGGCCGAGCGAACCCGCCAGTGGGATTCCTGCTTCAACCTCGATCACTCCTACATCCACGGAGGCAGCGTGCGCAACAGCCCGCCGTCACGCTACCGGCAGTGGATGACCCACAAGCTCGCGACCTGGATCGACCAGTTCGGTACCTCGGGCTGCGTCGGGTGCGGGCGCTGCATCACCTGGTGTCCGGTGGCGATCGACATCACCGAGGAGGCGGCCGCGATCCGCGCCACCGACCTCGGCCCGGCCCCCGATGGGGAGGAGAGGGGGATCAGTGCAGACCATTGAGCAGCTGCTCGCCGAGGCACCCGCCTTCAACGGGATGAGTGTGGAGCACCTCGAGCTGATTGCCGGCTGCGCGCAGAACAAGACGGCGACCGATGGCGAATACCTGATGCGGGAGGGCGACCCGGCCGACACCTTCTACGTCCTCCGCACCGGCCGGGTGGCGCTCGAGATCTTCGTTCCCCAGCGCGGCGCCGTGACGATCGAGACGATCGACGACGGTGATCTGCTCGGCTGGTCGTGGCTGGTGCCGCCCTTCCGGGTGGAGATGGACGCCCGCGCTCTCGGCAACGCGCACACGGTCGCCTTCGACGCAGCCTGTCTGCGCGGGAAGGCCGACGAGGACCCGAAGCTCGGCTACGAGCTGATGCGGCGCTTCATCCCGGTGATCGTGGAGCGCCTGCAAGCCACTCGCATCCGGCTGCTCGACGTCTACGGGCGAGCCGCGGGCTGAGCGGTGTTCGCCGATCCGATGATGCCCACCTCCTACGTGGTTGCCGACAGGCGCCAGGAGCTGGAGGACACCTGGACCCTCGAGCTGGAGCCTGCGGGCGACGATGGCGTAGGTGCCTTCGGGCCGGGGCAGTTCTCGATGCTCTATGCGTTCGGGGCGGGTGAGGTGCCGATCTCGGTGAGCGGCGGAGGAGAGGCCGGCGGACGCATCGGCCAGACCGTGCGCGCGGTAGGGGCTGCGACCAGAGCGATCTGCACGATGGAGCCCGGAGCACACGTCGGCGTCAGGGGCCCCTTCGGCAGCAGCTGGCCGCTCCAGCAGGCTGAGGGCGGCGACGTTGTCGTGGTCGCTGGCGGCATCGGTCTCGCTCCGCTTCGGTTGGCGGTGAACCGCCTGATCGCGAAACGCGACAGCTATCGAGCGGTCGCGCTTCTCTACGGCGCGCGCTCGCCGGACGAGATGCTGTTCTTCGACGAGCTCCAGAGCTGGCGGGAGGCGGGGATCGACGTCAAGTTCACCGTCGACACCGCGGAGAGTGAGTGGGACGGCCGAGTGGGCCTGGTCACCAAGCTGATCCCGATCACCGGCTTCCAGGGCCCCCGGACGACGGCGATGGTTTGCGGCCCCGAGGTGATGATGCGCTTCGTCTCGCAGGCGTTGCAGGACCGCGGCGTCCCGCTCGACAACATCCACGTCTCGCTCGAGCGGAACATGAAGTGCGCGATCGGGCACTGCGGCCACTGCCAGCTCGGCCACCGCTTCGTCTGCAAGGACGGCCCCGTCTTCCCAGTGGGGCGGATCGGCACGTTGCTCGGCGTGAGGGAGCTGTGAGCGCCGAACGCCCCAAGCTCGCGGTCTGGAAGTTCGCCTCCTGCGACGGCTGCCAGCTCTCCCTGCTGGACTTCGAGCGCGAGCTCGTCTCGCTGCCCGACCAGATCGAGGTCGCGTACTTCCTGGAGGCGACGCGCGGCGAGGTCGAGGGCCCGTACGACCTCTCGCTGGTCGAGGGCTCGATCACCACTCCGCATGACGCCGAGCGGATCAAGGAGGTCCGGGCCAAGTCGCGGCGCCTGGTCACGATCGGTGCGTGCGCGACCTCCGGCGGCATCCAGGCCCTCCGGAACTTCGCCGACGTCGAGGAGTTCATGTCGGCCGTCTACGCGACGCCGGACTACATCTCGACCCTTGAGACCTCCACGCCCATCTCATCCCACGTCCACGTCGACTTCGAGCTGCAGGGTTGCCCGGTCAACCATCACCAGCTTCTCGAGGTGATCAGCGCGTTCGTCAACGAGCGCAGGCCCGCCGTCGCCAATCACTCGGTATGCATCGAGTGCAAGCGCGCCGGGAACGTCTGCGTGATGGTCGCCCACGGGACGCCCTGCCTCGGGCCGGTGACCCACGCCGGGTGCGGCGCCCTCTGCCCGAGCTACGACCGCGGCTGCTACGGCTGCTACGGGCCGATGGAGTCGCCGAACGCGCCGTCGCTCTCGGGTTGGCTGGAGGGCCTCGGTATGGACGAGGTCGACCTGATCCGGATCTACAGGACCTTCCAGACCGCGGCCGAGCCCTTTGCGCAGGAGAGCGAGCGCCTTGAGTCCGATGGCCGCTGACAGCGAGACCCGGACGATCAGGACGGAGGCGCTCGCGCGGGTCGAGGGTGAGGGCGCGATGCAGGTGAAGATCCGCGGCGGCGAGGTCGAGAACGTCGAGCTGCAGATCTACGAGCCGCCGCGCTTCTTCGAGGCCTTCCTTCGCGGCCGTGACTTCAAGGAGGTGCCCGACATCACCGCGCGGATCTGCGGCATCTGCCCGGTCGCCTACATAACGAGCGCCTTCAATGCGATGGAGGACGCGCTCGACGTCGAGGTGGACGACCGGATCCGGTCCCTTCGGAGGCTGATGTATTGCGGCGAGTGGCTCGAGTCGCACGCCCTTCACGTCTTCCTCCTGCACGCGCCGGATTTCTTCGGCTTCGACTCGGCCTGGCAGATGGCGCGCGACCACCGAGAGGTGGTGGAGGGGGCGCTGCGAGTGAAGGCGATGGGGAACGACCTGCTGCGGACAATCGGCGGTCGGGCGATTCATCCGATCAACACGCGCGTCGGCGGCTTCTACAAGGCGCCCGGGCGCGAGCACCTCGACGCGCTGGTCCCGGCGCTCGAGGAATCGCGCGAGTTCATGCGCGGCGCCGTCACCTTCCTGGCCGGTCTCGACTTCCCGGACTTCGAGCAGGACTACGAGTTCGTAGCGCTGCGCGACCCCGACCGGTACGCGATCGAGGACGGGCGGCTCGTCTCGAGTTCCGGCCTCGACATCGGGCCGGGTGAGTACGAGGAGCACTTCTCGGAGCAGCATGTCGAGCACTCGACCGCGCTGCAGTCGCGGATGTCCGACGGCTCGACCTACTTCCTGGGCCCCATGGCCCGCTACTCGCTCAACTACGAGCAGCTCTCCGATGGCGCAAAGGAGGCGGCGAAGGGCGCCGGGTTGGGGAAGGACTGCCGCAACCCGTTCAAGTCGATCCTGGTCCGCAGCGTCGAGATCATCTACGCGCTGGAGGAGGCTCTCGCGCTGATCGCGGCATACGAGCCGCCCGACCCGCCGGCGCAGGTGCCCGAGCCGAGGGCGTCCTCCGGCTGCGGCTGGAGCGAGGCACCGCGCGGAATGCTCTGGCATCGCTATCGCATCGAGGACGATGGGTCGGTCGCCGAGGCGAAGATCGTGCCTCCCACCTCCCAGAACCAGGCCCGCATCGAGCAGGACCTGCTCGAGTTCGTGAAGCCCCGGGTCGACCTGTCCGACGAGAGGCTGCAATGGGAGTGCGAGCAGGCAATCCGCAACTACGACCCTTGCATCAGCTGCTCGACGCATTTTCTGAAGCTCGATGTGGACAGGGCCTAGATGGCTTCGACCCGGCACTTCATCCACCGCCAGCACAAGCCGAGCGACCCCGAGTTCCTGCGCGAGCAGCGCAAGATCATGGACGCCCACCGCGACTCGCTGCACCTGATGGAGCGCCAGCGCGATCAGCTCCAGGCGGACATCGAGGCGGCGCGAAGGGACGCACACAACCTGGGGATCTCTCTGAACCACGCTCCGGAGTCGGGCTACCGCGCCTGGCTCGGCCTGATCGGCGTTGGCAACCATTACCGCTCCGACGACGCCGCCGGCCTCGAGGTCGCGAGGCGGTTGCGGGCGACCAATCCGCCCGGCTGTCGGATCCTTGAGGAGGGAGGCGAGCCGACCTCGCTGATCGGGGCGTGGGCCCTCGTCAAGGAGGCGCTGGTGATCGACGCTGTCGCCTCCGGCGCCCCGCCCGGGACCCTGCACCGTTTCGACGCCAGCGCTGGGCCGCTGCCGGTGGAGCTGTTCAAGGGCTCGACCCACTCGCTCGGCGTCGCCGATGCGGTCGAGCTTGCCCGCGAGCTGGGCCGGCTTCCCCCGCGGCTTGCCGTCTACGGGATCGAGGGCGAGAGCTTCGAGACGGGGGAGGGGCTGTCTCCAGCCGTGGAGGCCACCGTCAACGCCCTGGTTGCAGAGCTCCACGCGGAGCTCGGCGACGGCCCAAATCGAGAGGAGCCCGGATGACTGAGGAGCAACGCACCAGCATGGAAGAGGCACGGCGCGTCGGTGATGAGATCGGGGTCGATTGGGAGCGGTTTGACCTCGAGCAATTCCGGACCGGAATGGACGTTGAGTTCGAGCACGGCAGCCACGATCCCCAGACCAATGTGACCGAGGACGACCCAATCGTGACCGGCAAGATCGCGCTCGCCCACATGAAGGAGTTCCCGGACTACTACGAGCGCTTGGAGCGGATGGAGGCTGAGGCGAAGCGCGATTGGGCCGAGAAGGGCTAGCGCCGGCTACTTCCAGGTTCTCGGCCAGGAGCGCTGCGGCGGGCGGGCACGCAGCCTGATCCGATAATCGACGGCCAGAGGGCCGTCGGGGCGGGCGAGGACGGGATTGAGGTCCATCTCGGCGATCTCGTGGTGGGCTTCGACCATCGCGCTCACCCGCAGGAGCAGCTCCTCGATCCCCTTAAGGTCGGCATTCGGCGCGCCGCGGAACCCGGTGAGGAGGGGGAAGGTGGCGAGAGAGCGGAGCATCTGGCCGGCATCCGTCCGGGTGATCGGCGTGACGCGAATCGAGACGTCGCGGAGCAGCTCGGCCTGTGTCCCGCCGGCGCCACAGGCCAGGACCGGGCCGAAGGTCGGGTCGTCGGCGACTCCGATCAGCAGCTCGGTGTCGTCGCCCGCCATCTCCTGGACGATGAACTTCTCCCGCTTCGCTCCCGCGGCCGCCACCGCGTCGTCCATCTCCCGCGCCGCCTGCGCGACCTGGTCCTGGGCGAGTCTAATCCGGACGCCGCCCATCTCGGTCTTGTGCAGAAGGCCCTCGCCCTGGGCCTTCAGGGCCACGGCTCCGCAGAGCTCCATCGCCGCCTGTGCCGCCTCCTCCGGATCCCCGGCCACCAGCCACCGCGGGATCGGGATCTCGTAGCAGCCGAGCAGCCGCGAAGCTGCGTCGATGTCCATCCACTCGCGGCCGGCGCCGAGGGTCTCGGCGATCAGCGCTGCGGCCTCCTCCGCGTCGGCGTCTCCGAACACCGCAGGGATCTCCGGCGGCGTCCGGCGCCAGTCGACGTGTCGCATCACCTGGCCGAGCGCGTGGGCGGCGTCCTCGGGATAGAGGTGCACGGCCATCGCGCTGACCGCCCGAGCCGCCGCGTGATCCTTTTCGGACATGAAGACCGCCTGCACGGGAATCCGCCGCGGCATTTCGATGACGGCCTCGTGGATCGCGCCGGCGACGTCCTCCGGCCGGGTCAGCAGCGGCTTGATGAAGATGACGATCAGCGCGTCGAGGCCCTCATGGGACGCCAGCGCGTTGATCGTCTGCCGGTAGTCATCGGCCGAGGCGGTGGCGATCATGTCGACGGGGTTCGACATGCCCGCCTCGGCGGGCAGGAACTCGCGCAGGGTGTCGAGGACCTCCTCGGGGAGCTCCGGCACCTCCAGGCCGACGGCCTCGCAGGCGTCAGCGCACATCACGCCGGGGCCGCCGGCGTTGGTCACGATCCCGACCCGATTGCCCTCCGGCAGCGGCTGGGTGGCAAGCAGCGAGGCGACGTCGAGCAGCTGGGACAGCGTCTCGGTGCGGATCACCCCGACCTGTTCGAAGAGGGCGTCAACGGTGAGGTCCGAGGCCGCAATCAGGGCACCGGTGTGGGAGCTGGTGGCCCGGTGGCCCGCGGCCGAGCGGCCGCTCTTCACCGCCACGATGGGCATATCCCTGCCGACCCGGCGGGCGATCCGCGAGAAGCGCCTCGGATCGCTGAAGGACTCGATGTAGAGCAGCGCCACCTCGGTCGCGTCGTCCGACTCCCAGTACTCGAGCATGTCGTTCGCGGTGATGTCGGCTCGGTTGCCGATCGAGGCGAAGGAGGAGACTCCCAGCGCGCGGTTGCTGGCCAGGTCGATCAGGGCCAGGCCGAGCGCGCCGCTCTGCGTGACGAAGCCGACGTTGCCCGGAGGCGGCCCGCCAGGGGCGAAGGTCGCATTGAAGCTGTGACCCTCGGTGGTGTTGAGGATGCCGAGGCAGTTGGGGCCGATCAGCCGCATGCCGGCTTCGCGGCAGACCGCGACCAGCTCGCGCTCGCGCTCGGCGCCCTCGGGCCCGATCTCGGTGAATCCGGCGGAGATCACGATCAGGGCTCGAACTCCTCGAGCCGCACATTCGCGGGCGGCATCGACTACCCCGAGCGCCGGCACCACGATCACCGCGAGCTCCACGTCCTCAGGCAGCTCCGCGACGCTTTCGTAGGAGTGGACCGACTGGACCACGTCGGCGTGTGGGTTGACCGGGTAGCTCACCCCCTCGAAGCCCGACTCGAGTGTGTTGTGGAAGAGCTGGCCGCCGACGGTGTTGCGGTCGCGAGACGCTCCGATCACTGCGATGGCGGTCGGCTCGAGGAAGAACCGCAGGGCCGCCTCCGCGGCGAGCCGATCGCGGTCCTCGAAGCTCCGCGCCGCCTCCTCCTCGAAGGACGTCGGGAACACGACCCGGATCGCGCCGGGCTCGGATGAGATCTCGACCGGGAAACCGCTGTCCCTGAAGACCTCCATCATCCGATGGTTCTCGGGCATCACCTCGGCATGGAAAAGGGGGATCCCGTTGTCGAGAGCAACCTCCGCCAGGTGGGCGAGCAGGAGCGTGGCGAGGCCGTGGCCCTGAAGGCGGTCGGCGACCGCGAACGCCACCTCGGCGTCCCCACTTCCCTCGTCGATGTAGATCCCCTGGCCGATCACCTCTCCGTCGCGGAGCGCCACGAGCCCGTAGCGCCCGGCGTAGTCGACGTCCGCCATGGAATGGGCCGCAGCGCGCAGATCGACTCCGCCGGAGAAGAACCGGAACACCCGGGAGGCGGGGTCGAGCGCTTCCAGGAAGGCGTGGAGCGCGTCCTCGTCGTCGGCGCGAACGGGCCTGACGTGGACCGTCGTCCCGTCGCGCAGCGCCACATCGGCCTCGCGCTCGGCCGGGTATGCCGCCTCTGCTCGGGACGATTCGCTCAGGGCCGACACACCCTTTCAGAAGACAGCCGGTTGGCCGACCTGCTTAGGCTCCGGTGGATGGACACCGATCCGCTCTACCGGAACATCGTCGTGGGCTACCAGGAGAGCGAGCGTGGCGAGGACGCCCGCGTACTCGCGGAGCGGGTGGCCATGAGGGACGGAGGAGACCTCAAGGTGATCAGCGTCGAGAAGGGCTCGCCGGCTGACGCGCTCCAGGCGCTCGCCGAGAGCGGCGAGGCCGATCTGATCGTGCTCGGCTCGACCCACCATGCCGCCTTCGGATCGGTCGCCCCAGGGAGCGTGGCTGAGCACCTGTTGCATGGGGCCCGCTGCCGGCTGATGATCGCCCCGAAGGGCTACGCGGAGGAGGACCACTCGGGGGACCGCCTCCGGGTCCTCGCGGTGGGCTACGACGGGATGGCCGAGTCCCAGGCGGCCCTGGACGAGGGCGCCAAGCTGGCGGCGAAGTTCCACGCTTCCATGAAGGTCGTCGGCGTCGCAACACCGGTCCCCGCGATGGGTGCGGCCGCGGCCGCGCAGACTGGAGCTGAGGCGGGACCGGAGTTCCAGACCCGCCTGCACGACGCCGTCGGGGAGCTT
Source organism: uncultured Solirubrobacterales bacterium (assembly GCA_963743575.1). GTDB lineage: Bacteria > Actinomycetota > Thermoleophilia > Solirubrobacterales > 70-9 > DASUPK01. The sequence goes on from CAVUQC010000004.1 coordinate 467,779, forward strand.
CCCCCCGAGCTGCGGGCCCTGCCCGTCTTCGAGCATGGGGATCCCGTCAAGAAGCTGCTCGAGGCATGTGAGTCGGGCGTCGACCTGCTCGTGCTCGGCTCGCGCGGATTCGGACCGGTGATGCGGCTCCTGATCGGCAGCGTCTCCTCGCGCGTGATCCGCGCAGCAGGGTGCCCGGTCCTGGTCGTGCCCCGCCCGGGCTAGAAGCCGCGGCGCTCCTTGTCGGTGTGATCGACCTCGCGTGGGTTCCGGTGCAGCTCTCGCCGCAGCATGAGCTCGTGCGCCACGAAAAGGCCCAGCAGCGTCAGGCAGATGACGCTGAGCAACCCGAGCTGGAGCGGGCTGTAGGCCCGCCAGACCAGGCCGTAGAGATATAGCCCCACGATGCCGGCCGCCAGGACCCAGAAGCCGACCCTGAATTTCTCGAACGTCTCTCGCATTTCCATCCTTCCTCCTTTCAGATCTTTTCCGGGACCATCTCGATCGCGCCACAGGGACACTCCTGGACGCAGAGGCCGCAGCCCTTGCAGAAATCGAGGTCGATCTCGTAGAGCTCGCCGGGCTCGCCGAGCTTGATCACGGCGTTGTCGGGGCACACGGCGAAGCAGTTGTCACAGCTGAAGCAGTTGCCGCACGACATGCAGCGGCGAGCCTCGTAGAGGGCGTTGGACTCGTCGAGCGCGCCGACGACCTCGTCGAAGGTGGAGGAGCGCCGGGCGACCTCGAGCTCGGGCTCGACGGTCCGCGGGGCGTCCGCGTAGTACCAGGTGTTGAGCTGGTCAAAGCTGATGACCTCGTGCTTGGGGGGCGCTTCGAAGGTCTCCTCGCGCAGCCACCCATCGATGTTGCGGGCGGCCTTCTTGCCGTGGCCGATGCCGACGGTGACGGTGCGCTCTGCGGGGACCATGTCGCCGCCCGCGAACACGCCCGCGTGCCCGGTCATCATGTTGGGGCCGACCTGGACGACGCCGTCCTCGACCTCGATGCCGCTGACATCGTCGAGGAGCGAGAGGTCCGCCTCCTGGCCGAGCGCCAGGATCACCGAGTCGGCCTCGAGCTCGTCGAGCTCGCCCGTGGGTTGTGGAAAACCGGTCTCGTCGAGCTCCATCCTCTCGACGGTAATCTTCTTGCCGTCGACCTGCTTGATGGTCTCGAGCCAGCGCATCATGACGCCCTCGTCCTCGGCCTCCGCGACCTCGAATTCGTGCGCCGGCATCCGGTCGCGGTTGCGGCGGTAGACGACCACTGCATCGGTGGCGCCCAGGCGCTTGGCGGTGCGGGCGACGTCCATCGCGGTGTTGCCGCCGCCGTACACGACGACCTTCCGGCCGAGCAGTGGCTTCTCGGAGTCCTCCATCTGCTCGAGGACCGACACGGCGTCGAGAATCCGGGCGGCCTCGCCGGCCGGGATGTCAGCGTGGCGGCCGATGTGGGCGCCGACGGCGAGGAACGTGGCGTCGAAGCCGCCGTCGCTCATCGCCTCCTCGATGTTGGTGACCTTCTGGTTGAGCTCGAGCTCGACGCCCAGGTCGAGGATCCGCTGGACCTCGGCGTCGAGAATGTCGCGCGGCAGGCGGTAGGTGGGGATGCCGAAGCGCATCATGCCCCCGGCCATCGGGCCCGCGTCGCGAATGGTCACCTCATGCCCGAGGCGTCGCAGGTGGTAGGCGGCGGAGAGACCGGAGGGTCCGGCCCCGACGACGAGCACATGCTTGCCGGTCGAGGAGGCGGGAGGGTCGAAGGACCAGCCCTTCTCGATCGCCTCATCGCCGATGAAGCGCTCGACGGCGTGGATCCCGACCGACTCGTCCAGCTCGCCACGGTTGCAGCTCGACTCGCAGGGGTGGTAACAGACCCGTCCCATGATGGCCGGGAACGGGTTGTCCTCGACGATCTTCCGCCAGGCGCGCTCGTAGCCCTCGCCGCCGTCCTCCGCGTCATAGAGCCAGGCCTGGCAGTTCTCGCCGGCGGGGCAGGCGTGGTTGCAGGGGGGGAGGCGGTCCACGTACTGCGCGCGCTCGGTCCGCCAGCTGCCGGTCTTGTTGGCGAAGCTGGAGCCGATGTCGAGCGTGATGGCGTAGGGGCGGGAGGCCATCACTGCGGTCCGTGCGGGCTCTCGGCGAGCAGGTCGGGGAGCGAGCCATAGCCGCCGTGCAGGCCGTAGCGCTGGATGTTGGCGTCGGCGCGAGCCTGGATCGCCTCGATGACGTCGGTCCGAGGGGGGTCCTTGAAGAGGTGGGCGTAGCGGCGCTGGGTCTTCAGGTACTCGGTGACCGGCGCCTTCTTGCGGATCTTCGAGACGCCGACCACCTCGCCGTCCACGGCCTCGAAGACGGGGAAGATGCCGGTCTCCTTCGCGAGGCGGGCGATCTTGATCGTGTCGGCGGAGGCGGAGCCCCAGCCGAGCGGGCAGGGGACGAAGACGTGGAGGTATCGGGCGCCACGGAACTCCATCGCCCGCTCGACCTTGTACTCGAGGTCGTGCAGCTCGGCGACGGTTGCGGTTGCCACGTAGGGAATCTCATGCGCCATCGCGATCAGCGGCGCGTTCTTGCCCTGGCCGAAGACGTTGCCCGGCTCGTCGCCGACCGGCTTGGTGTTGGCGGTGCGCGCGCCCGGCGGCGTGGCGCCCGAGCGCTGGACGCCGGTGTTCATGTAGGCCTCGTTGTCGTAACAGACGAAGAGCACGTCGTCGTTTCGCTCGAACATCCCGGAGAGGGCGCCGAAGCCGATGTCGAGCGTGCCGCCGTCACCGCCCTGACCGATCACCCGCACGTCCTCGCGGCCCTTGGCGCGCATCGCGGCCGCGATCCCGGTGGCGACCGACGGCGCGTTGCCGAACAGCGAGTGGATCCAGGGCAGGTTCCAGGAGCTCTCGGGATACGGGGTGGAGAAGACCTCGAGGCAGCCCGTGGCGTTGGCCGCGACGAGTTTTCCCTTCGTCGCCCGCATCGCGGAGTCGAGCACGTACCGGGCTCCGAGCGCCTCGCCGCATCCCTGGCAGGCGCGATGCCCGCAGGTCAGCGTGTTGGAGCGCTCCATCTTCGCCTGGACGGTCCGGTTCTCCGGGTCGAGCAGCCGGTTGCCGGCCACGTAGGTGCCCGTCTGATAGAGCTTGACCTCCTGGTAAGGCATCAGTGGGCCTCCGCGGCGACGATGCCGAGATCGCGGAGCATGTTCTCGGCGTGAGGTCCTGGGGGCTTGCCGTCCCGGTCGCGCTCGAGCTCGCGCTTGACAAGCTCCGTGTCGAGGTCGAGGAATGAGAGCGGCTCGAGCTCGTCGCGCCCGGCCCGCTCCAGGAGCCCGCGAAGCGAGTCCTGCGTGATGGCGCGGCCGCCCAGACCGGCGATCACCGTGCAGCAGCGAGCGTGGCCTCCGACCAGCGCCTCGTGCACGTCGGTGGAGACGATCCCGCCGCGCCCCGGGGCGAGAGCCTTCTCGAGGACGACGATGCGGCAGGCGCCGGCCAGCGCCTCGCGCACCTCCTCGAGCGGGAAGGGCCGGAAGGACTTGATGCCGAGCGCCCCGACGCGAACGCCCTCGTCCCGCATCTGGTCGACGATCTCCTCGATCGTTCCGAGGACGGACCCGAGCGCGACGATGATCGTTTCGGCGCCCTCGGTCCGGTAGCGGCGCACCAGGCCGCCGGAGGGCCGGCCGAAGTCGACGGCGAAGCTCTGACCGACCTCGGCGATCACGTCGAGAGCCTGCATCTGCTTGGCGTGCGCGAGGTACTTGACCTCGAAGAAAGCCTCGGGGCCGACCATGGCGCCGATCGTCATCGGATCGGCGGGATCGAGCACGTGCCGGGGCTCGAAATCGGGCACGAAGGCGTCGACCTCCTCCTGGCTGGGGATGTCGACCTCCTCGTAGGCGTGGGTGAGTATGAAGCCGTCCATGCAGACCATCACCGGAAGGGAGACCCTCTCGGCGATCCGGTACGCCTGAATGTGCATGTCGAGCGCCTCCTGGTTCGACTCGGCGTAGATCTGGATCCAGCCGGAGTCCCGCTGCGACATCGAGTCGGAGTGGTCGTTCCAGATGTTGATCGGAGCGCCTATGGCCCGGTTGGCCACCGTCATCACGATCGGCAGGCCGAGGCCGGAGGTGTTGAAGAGCGCCTCGGCCATGAAGAGCAGGCCCTGAGACGCGGTCGCCGTGTAGGTGCGGGCTCCTGCGGCGCACGCCCCGATTGCGGCCGACATCGCTCCGAACTCGGACTCGACCATCAGGTACTCGCAGGGATCGAGCTCGTGCTTTCGGACCAGATCCGAGAGGTGCTCGACGATGTGGGTCTGCGGTGAGATCGGATAGGCGCTGATCACTTCGGGGCGGCAGAGCGCGACGGCCTCGGCAATCGCGCGGGAGCCCTCCTCCTGGCGGCGACCCGCCCTAGGCACGAGTCATCTCCCGGATCTCGTGCTGGACGAACTCGTAGGCCACGTCCGCCGCGAGCATGTTGCGGTCGGCGATCTCACCGGAGAACTTCTGGGCGATCGCCCGGACGACGGACTGCAGCCTGACGGCGCCGGTCATCGCCGCAAAGCCGCCGAGCAGAGCCGTGTTCGGCATCGGCCGGCCGAGCTGGCGGTTGGCGACCTCGTTCGCCTTCAGAGTGATCAGGCGCCCAGGCTGGAAGCCGGCGGCGAACTCGCCCAGGCCGAGCTCGTCGAGGCCGCGTGAGGTGTTGATGAGCACGTAGCCGCCGTCCCGCAACCCGCTGAAGACCTTCACCTGATGGAGCAGGGTGGGGTCCTGGATGATCAGCGCGTCAGGTTCGGCGATGGGCTCGCGTACGCGGATCTCGCGGTCGTCGATCCTGCAGAATGAGGTGACGGGCGCTCCGGTCCGCTCCGAGCCGAAGGTGGGGAACGCCTGGGCGTGCTGGCCGTCCTCGAAACCGGCGATCGAAAGCATCTCGGCCGCGGTCACGACGCCCTGGCCACCGCGTCCGTGGATCCTCACCTGGAACATCAGGCCGCCTGCGCGGACTTGGCCAGCTCGCCGAGCTCGGCGAGGGACTCCGCGATACCGGTGTTGAGCACGCCGAGGTCGGGGACGGTGTCGCGGTCGGCGTTGATGCAGAAGAAGAGCCGCCCGTCGTAGCTGAAGACTGCGAGGCCCACCGCGTGCGAGGCGGCGATCGGCACCAGCGGCCAGATCTCCTCCACCTTCGAGCCGAAGGAGTACAGCGGGATCTGCGGACCGGGAACGTTGGTGATGGTGACGTTGAAGAGGCGCGTCGCGAACAGGGACCGCGCGAGGAAGCTGTGCAGCACCGGCGGCATGTGGTCGCCGATGTTGAGGAGCACGCTCGAGCCCTCGTGCTGCGTGCCGGACTTCAGTGTCTCGGTCTCCTCGACCTGGCGCCGGTATCGCTCGGCGGGGTCGGCGGCCCAGACCGGCAGGTGGACGAACAGGGACGAGATCCGGTTGCCCATCGAGAGGTGATCGGCGGCCGTGCGGATGTTCATCGGGACCATGGCGCGCAGTCCGGGCTCCGAGATCGTTTCTCCGCGCTCCGTGAGCATTCGGCGGAACCCACCGGCTGCCGCCGTGAGGACGACGTCGTTCAGGGTGCCGCCCAGGGCGTTCTTGATCTCCTTGAGATCATCGAGTTTCATCGTGATCACGGCCAGCTGGCGCCCCGCGCCGATCGGCCGGTTGAGGCTGCACTCGGGCGCCGCGACGAGCTCGTCTCGGACGATCAACTCGGCGAGGGCGCGGGACCGGTGGGCGGCCTCGCGCGCGCGGCTCGGGTGTGTCGCCATGCCGACCGCGGACTCGGCCGCGTGCAGGCCGGCCTGGGCCGTCCGCAGGGCCGCGTTGCCGACGAAGATGTAGGGCCTGGCGATCAGCGAAGCGGTGTGTCGCAGGCCACCCCTCGGCGTCTCGTCCGTGTTGGGGTGAGTGGCATGAGTCGCGCCGTTCGTCCCGCCGTTCCGTGTCGCCCGGGGCTCTGCCTGCGTGTCGAGCAGCGTGGTGGCCAGGTCGACCGAGCCGACGCCGTCGATCATGCAGTGGTGCGTCTTGGTGACGAGCGCCCAGCGCCCGTCGGCCAGCTCGAGGATCACCATCTCCCAGAGGGGCTTGGAGCGGTCGAGGCGCTGCGAGTAGTACTCGCCGGCCCACTCGAGCAGCTCGTCGACTCCGCCGGGGGCGGGGAGGCCCGCGACCCGCACATGCCGCTCCACCCGGAAGCGCTTGTCCTCCTGCCAGCTCGGCCAATGCAGCCCACCGGTGTGGGGGGTCGACAGCCGTTGGGTGTAGCGCGGCAGATCGGGAAGGCGGTCAACGACGTCCCGGCGAATCACGTCGATCGGTGGGGCGCCCCCGCCCGGCTGCGACTCGAGCAGCATGACGCCTCCGATGTGCATGTGGGCGCTCTGGTCGGCCTCCTCCAACTCGAGGAAGGTGGCGTCGAGTGCGTTGAGCTGCTCCTCCATGATTCCTCCTAGCCCTCCATCGGCCTGATCAGGAGCTGGGTCACGGTGGCGATTGCCCCACCCCCTAGGGGGGCGGGCCCGCCACCGGACCCGGTCTCCTTTCCGGTGACGGCGATTTCGCCCTCGTACGCCGACCCGCGATGGGCGTCCACGGCGACGAGCTCTCCGTCACGGAGCTTTGTCGGTGCGGCTGAAGCAATGATCGGAACCCCTTCCAGATGGCGAAAAGTCTGTGGTTCCAACCTACGCACGGCCCGTGCCTGTTTCATCGTGGAGGCGCACGGGTCTTGAGGACCGTGTGGACTACCTAGACGGCCGGTTCCTGACTCCCCTACGATTCCGGACCCCACCGCACCGAAATGCGACTCGGCGCCGAACGGTGTGAAAACATCTCGCGCCTCGCAGGTGGGGGAATTCCATCCAACAAAGGAGTTGAACGCATCAGTGAGTGAGACAACTGCCGCGACAGAGGCGCCGACCAAGCACGCCAAGCTGATCTCCTGGGTCGAGGAGATCGCCGAGCTGACCCAGCCGGACTCGATCCACTGGTGCGATGGCTCCGCTGCCGAGTACGACGATCTCTGTCAGACGCTGGTCGACGCCGGCACCTTCGAAAAGCTCGCCGACGCCAAGCGTCCCAACTCCTATCTCGCCCGCTCCGATCCCGACGACGTGGCTCGCGTGGAGGACCGCACGTTCATCTGCTCCGAGCGCGAGGACGACTCCGGTCCGAACAACAACTGGCACGACCCGGACGAGATGCGGGAGATGCTCACCGATCTCTTCGCGGGCTCGATGCGGGGCCGCACCATGTACGTGGTGCCCTTCTCGATGGGCCCGATCGGCTCCCCGGTCGCACAGATCGGCGTCCAGGTGACCGATTCCGCCTACGTGGCCACCTCGATGCGGATCATGACCCGGATGGGCGCCAAGGCGCTCGAGGCGCTCGGTGAGGACAGCGAGTTCGTCCCGTGCGTCCACTCCGTCGGCATGCCGCTCACGCACGGCGAGCACGACGTCCCGTGGCCCTGCAACGAGACCAAGTACATCGTCCACTTCCCCGAGGCTCGGGAGATCTGGTCCTTCGGCTCGGGCTACGGCGGCAACGCTTTGCTCGGCAAGAAGTGCCTTGCGCTCCGCATCGCCTCGGCGATGGCCCGCGACGAGGGCTGGATGGCCGAGCACATGCTGATCATCAAGCTGACCTCGCCTGAGGGCACGGTCAAGCACCTGGCCGCGGCGTTCCCGTCGGCTTCGGGCAAGACGAACTTGGCGATGCTCGTGTCGAGCATCCCGGGCTGGAAGGTGCAGACCATCGGCGACGACATCGCCTGGATCCGCTTCGGTGAGGACGGGCGCCTGTACGCGGTCAATCCCGAGGCCGGCTTTTTCGGCGTCGCCCCCGGCACCGGTGTGAAGACCAACCCCAACGCGATGAAGTCGATCGAGACCGACACGATCTTCACCAACGTCGCCAAGACCGATGACGGCGACATCTGGTGGGAGGGGATGGGCGATGCGCCCGAGCACCTGATCGACTGGAAGGGCCGCGACTGGACACCCGACAAGGACGAGTCCGCCGCGCACCCGAACTCGCGCTTCACCGTGTCGGTCACCCAGTGCCCGACCTTCGATCCGGCCTGGGACGACCCCGCCGGGGTGCCGATCGACGCCTTCCTGTTCGGCGGGCGCCGCGCGACGGCTGTGCCGCTGGTGCACGAGGCGTTCGATTGGGAGCACGGCGTCTTCCTCGCGTCGACGATGTCCGTGGAGACCACCGCCGCCGCGGCCGGTGCCGTGGGTCAGCTCCGCTTCGACCCGTTCGCGATGCTGCCGTTCTGCGGCTACAACATGGCCGACTATTTCAAGCACTGGCTGGAGATCGGCGCCAAGGGAGACGAGGCGAAGCTGCCGAAGATCTTCGTCGTCAACTGGTTCCGCAAGGACGAGGACGGCAAGTTCATCTGGCCCGGCTTCGGCGAGAACATCCGAGTCCTCGAGTGGATCGTGCGCCGCACCGAGGGCGAGGGCGAGGCGGCTGAGACCCCGATCGGCCTGGTGCCGCCACCGAGCGACATCAACACCGAGGGCCTCGACATCTCCGACGAGGACATGGAGACGCTGCTCAAGGTCGATCCCGACGAGGTGCGCCAGCAGCTGCACCAGGTCTCGTCGCATCTGGCGCAGTTCGGCTCCCGCCTGCCGGACGAGGTGAAGGCGCAGCTCGAGGCTTTGGAAGAGCGGCTCGGCTAGAAGCTCCGGCGGGCCTCCAGGAGGGGTGTCCCTCTCAAGGACGAGGTGCAGGCGCTACCAGTTCGATAGCGCTCGCTGCCAAACAGCCGAGCTCTCGCCTGGTCGCGGTAGCCGGCGCTCGCATTCAGGTAGCAAGCGCACCTCGTCCTGGGGGAGACACCCCCCCGGCATGAGGCCACCGGTTCTCTCGCTGTTAGCGGCCCTTGCGCTTCCGGGCGCTCTTCTTCAGCTTTCGGCACCCGCTCGACGGATCGCTCTTGTCGCGGAATGCCTCGCCGCCTCCTTTGCCGCAGCTGACGGCGCGGTCACGCGTGCCGTCCTGAGCCTCGAGGGTGTCGAAGCCGCCGTCGCCGAAGATGCTGTCGACCCCGTCACCGCCGTCGATGTCGTCGGCGCCGCCCATGCCGTGGATGACGTCATTGCCGCCACGGCCCAGGATCAGCGGGTCCTTGCCATTGGTCCCGGTCAGGATGTCCGGGCCGTCCGAGCCCTCGAGGATCTCCAGGTCGTTGCCCAGGTGGGTGGGGGCGCAGTTCTTTCGGTCGGGATCGCTCGCCGTTCCGCCGAGCGTCGCCTTGACGCCGTTCTGCGGCGCGTAGCGGTAGCGCGCGAAGCCCGCGATGTCGAAGCCCGGGCCGCCGCTGTAGTCATGGCCTTGGCAGACGTCGTCGGAGACGAGCTGGTCGTTTCCGTTGCCGCCATTCAGCTTGTCCCCGCCGGTCCCAAGCGCCAAAAGGGCGTCGCTGCCGTCGCCGCCGTTGAGGACGTCGTTGCCGGACTGTCCGCTGAAGAGGACGTCGTCGCCTGAGGTGCCGTCGAGGACGTCACTCCCCGGGCCACCGTCCATCAGGGTGGTCATGGACGTCGGGTAGTTGCCCGACAGGCTGAGGTGGTCGTTGCCCCCGTCGCCCCAGACGGTGACGAAGCTGAGTGGGGTCGAGGGTGTGGGGCACTGGACCAGCGCGTGCTGAACCGCGCAGGTGTCGATCGGGCCGGGGAGGCTCGTGATCGCGGCGCCGACCCGAGAGGAGATCGAAAAGAGCCCGTTGGCTGCCGCCACGAGCAGGTCGTCGTTGGCGGAGCCCTGGCCGCCGAGCACGTACAGGCCAGGGTCGGGACCGCGCGGGTCCAGGTAGACGAAGGCTCCGGAGGGCCGCGGGTCGGAGGGCGTCTCGTGAGCCGCCCCGAGGCCGCAGGTCGTGGTCTTGTCGCCGGACGTCACGTCGCAGCTGTCGTTGCCCGGGCCGCCGGTGAGCTGGTCGGCCCCACCCAGGCCGGTGAGCTTGTCGTCGCCGGGGCCGCCATCGAGTCCGTCGGCGCCGCCGGTTCCCTTGATCTTGTCGTTGAAGGCCGAGCCGAGGATGTCCTCGACGCCGCTCAGGTACTCATATCCGTCGGGAGTCACCGCCGTGCCGGCCCCGAGGTCAGCGTCGACGCCGCTGGTCGTGTCCCAGGAGGGCGTGGTGTCCGCGTAGCTGACGGTGTCGATTCCGTCGCCGCCCGCGTAGGTGTCGCCGTTGGGGCCCCCGCGCATCCAGTCGTTGCCGCTGCCACCGGTCATCTTGTCCCCGCCGTGGCCACCGACAAGCAGGTCGTCTCCGGGGCCTCCGTCCATGTGGTCGTCGAGGAGGTCGCCGTAGAGGCGGTCATTGCCGGTGCCGCCGGTCATGTCCTCGCCGCCAGAGCCACCGTGGATCTCGTCGGTCCCGTCCCCGCCGTCGATCGTGTCGCTGCCGTCACCTCCCAGAATCATGTCGTCGCCGCTTCCGCCCTCGAGGTGGTCGCGGTCGCTGCCGCCGTTGATCATGTCGTTGCCGGTGCCGCCGTCGATCGCGTCGGCGCTGGGTCCGCCCTGGATCGAGTCGTTGCCGTCCTCGCCGAAGCTGGAGTCCTTGCCCTTGATGTTGGTGATGGTGTCGTCGCCCGTTCCGCCGTAGACGCGATCGGATCCCCGCCCGGCGAGGATGCGGTCGTTGCCGTCGCCCGCGCAGATCACATCCGACCCCTTGCCGGTGACGATGTAGTCATCGCCGGCACCCGCGATCACGACCTGATCGCCGTGGCCCTGGTGGGGCGCGACGTACCTGTTGTTGCCTCCGCCCAGCACCACCGTCGCCTTCTTGCCGTGACAGGTGGGCTTGGCCTCGGCACTTCCGGGAACGAGCGCGAGAGCGAGCACGGTCGCGCCGAGCATGGCTGGAGCAAGCGATGCGAGGCGCCGCCGCATTACTTCACTCATCGGGCATGGACTGCTCGGCTAAATGCGCACTACTGGGTACAGCCCGAGGCATAGAATCGCGCCCCCATGACAGAACAGGTCAAGTTTCAGCTTCCGGAGGAGGAGATTCCCACCAGCTGGGTGAATCTGCTCGCTGACCTTCCGGGCGACCCGCCGCCTCCGCCACTCAGCCCGGCCACGGGCGAGCCCGCCGGCCCGGACGATCTGGCGCCGATCTTCGCGATGGGGTTGATCGAGCAGGAGGTCTCCGCCGAGCCCGACATACCGATCCCGGACGAGGTTCGCGACATCTACCGGCTCTGGCGGCCGACCCCGCTTCTTCGAGCCACCCGGCTGGAGCAGGAGCTCGATACGCCCGCGCACATCTACTACAAGTACGAGGGGGTCTCGCCCGCGGGCTCGCACAAGCCGAACACCGCGGTGCCTCAGGCCTTCTACAACCGCGAGGCGGGGATCAAGAAGATCTCGACCGAGACCGGAGCAGGCCAGTGGGGCTCTGCGATGGCACTCGCCTGTCAGCTCTTCGGCCTCGAGTGCGAGGTCTTCATGGTCGGCATCTCCTACGACCAGAAGCCGTATCGCAAGGCGATGATCGAGACCTGGGGAGGAACCGTCCATCGCAGCCCTTCGGATCTCACGGAGGCCGGCCGCTCGCAGGCTGCACACGAGTCGGGCAGCCTGGGGATCGCGATCTCCGAGGCCGTCGAGGTCGCCGCATCCTCCGAGGACACGAACTACTCCCTCGGCTCGGTCCTCAACCACGTCTGCCTGCACCAGACCGTGATCGGCGAGGAGTGCATCAAGCAGATGGAGATGGCGGGCGAGGCGCCCGACGTCGTGATCGGCTGCGTCGGCGGCGGCTCGAACTTCGCCGGAATCGCGTACCCGTTCCTGCGGCAGCGCCTGCGCGAGGGGCCCGAGACGCGGTTCGTCGGCGCCGAACCGGCCGCCTGCCCGACCCTGACCCGGGGTCGCTACGCCTACGACTTCGGCGACACCGTCGGCATGACCCCGTTGATGCCTATGTACACGCTGGGCCACGACTTCGTACCGCCTCCGGTCCACGCCGGAGGCCTCCGCTACCACGGCGATGCCCCGAGCCTCTGCGCGCTGGTCAAGGAGGGGCTGGTCGAGGCGACCGCGATCAAGCAGACCGCCGCCTTCGAGGCAGCGGTCCGGTTTGCCCGCTGCGAGGGCATCATCCCCGGGCCCGAGCCTGCGCACGCGATCCGCGCCGTCTTCGACGAGGCCGAGGCCGCGAAGCAGGCTGGGGAGGAGCGGGTGATCCTCTTCAACCTCTCGGGGCACGGGCACTTTGACATGTCCGCCTACGCGGCCTACTTCGCCGGTGAGCTCGAGGATCTGGAGCTCTCCGAGGACGAGCTCTCAGACGCGCTCGAGCGCCTGCCCGAGGCTCCTGCACTCGCCTGACATCTCCGTCCAGGGGCATTGACACCGCTACGGCACTGCCCGTAGCCTCGCGCCGTGAGTCAAATGTCCCCGGGCGCGGTGGATGCGCGGCCGGTGGCACAGGGGAGAAGCATCTCGCGCAGCCGCCTGGCGGCAAGGGTCGGGGCTGCTCTCGATGCGGGCAGCATCATCCTGACTGCGGGGGGTGGGTGCGGCAAGACGACTGTTCTCGACCAGGCGGTCCGCGACGGCCCGGCCGTCGCCTGGATCAGCTGCTCCCCGGCGGATCGCGCGCCAGGCACCCTTCTGCTGCAGATCGTCGAGGCGATCGCCGCTGCCGCACCCGGTGCCTCCGACGCGCTGGCGGAGCGCCTCGGCGTTGGGATCGAGCGCGTCGATGCCCTCACCGCGATTCGCGAGCTGGTCGTGGAGCTCTCTCGCTTGCTGGTCGACCCGCTGGTCGTGGTGTTCGACGACGCCGAGCATCTGGAAGGAGCGGAGCAGTCGCTGCGGCTTCTCGACGAGCTGATCAGGGCCGAGTTCCCCCTCCTGCACGTGGCGGCTGACCTGACCTTCGATCCGGAGGAGTGCGGCGTTCTGCTGCGCGAGTGGAGCGATCAGGAGCCGACCGCAGAGCAGATCGACGAGGTGATGAGGGCCACGGAGGGCTGGCCTCTCGGAGTGGCGCTCGCCGCCGGGATGGTCAAGCGCGACGCCGGGTTGGCGAACCTCGGTTCCGCGCCGGATCTGCACTCCTACCTCTCCGAGGAGCTCTTCGATTCCCTTGAGCCTGGGCTCAGGGAGGCGGCGGTGCGCTCGAGCGTGGTGCGCGTGATCACCCCTGAGGCGGCGCGAGCGCTCGAGTTGCCGGATGACCTCGGCGACAGGATCGAGCGGGCCGGGATCCTGCTGCGCCGGGCCTCGACGGCGGGAGTGCGTTCGCCTACCACCCGCTGCTGCGCGAGTTTCTCCTCGAGCGGCTGCGGTCCGAGCACGACGAAACAGAGTGGCGGCGGCTGCACGCCGCTGCGGCGCCCGCGCTGGCCTCGGGGAGGGATGGGACGGCAGCGGCCCGCCGTTCGATGCCAGCAGGGCCGGCGTGGCGTGGTACGAGGTGCTCGGCCACACCGTCCAGGGCCGCATGGATGAGGCCGGGGAACTCGCGAAGCAGCTGCGGAGGGACACGGAGACCACCTCCCAGTTCCAGTACCTCGCCGACCTCGCCCTGCTGATGGTGGAGTTGGCCGCGGGAGGCGCCGAGGAGGCGATCGTCCAGTTGCGCGAGACCATTCGCGAGTTCGAGATCCACGATCCGTGGGGGCGTCTGCCGGTCTCGCTCGACGTGATCGGCCTGGTGCACCTCGACATGACAACAGCGGGGGAGGCCAGATCGCCACCACCGACGCGACCGTGGCCAAGCCCTCGGGGGTCGCGCTCGACAAGGCGGCTGGCCGGATCTACTGGGCCAACAACGACACGTCCACCGGAAACAAGATCTCCTACGCCAATCTGGACGGCTCGGGGGGCGGCGGAGACCTGGACACCACCGGCGCGACCGTGGCTGGTCCATTTGCAGTGGCCGTCGATCCGGCAGGCGGTCGGATCTACTGGGTCAACGCGAACATCAGCACCCTGAATCAGGAGGTCGCCTATGGGAGCCTCAGTGGCGGCAGTGGCGGGGGCATGAGCGTCACCGGCGCCTGCATCAACTGCAGCCCGGCATCCGGCATCGCGTTGGACCCCGGGGCAAATCGCCTCTACTGGTCGAACGCGTTCACGAAGGCGATCTCCTTCACCAATCTCGACAACTCCGGAGGCGCGGGCGACCTCGACGACAGCGGGGCCACCGTCTCCAACCCTGACTATCCCGCCCTGCTCGAGGCGCCCGTCGGGGCCGGCGTGCCGACGGTCAGCGGCGGCTCGTCTACCGGATCGACGTTGACCTGCTCGACCGGTTCCTGGGCGCCGGACCTGCTCGGCGCGGCTCTCTATCGCGCCCCGCGGACCTTCACCTACCAATGGAACCGCGACGGCACAGACATCCCGGGAGCCACGAGCAGCACGGTCTCCGCGGGCTCACCAGGCGGCTACACCTGCAAGGTGACGGCCTCGAATGCCGCCGGCAGCGGCGGCCCGCAGACGAGCGGCGCCCTCCAGGTCTCGGCGCCGCCCCCGGGCACAACGCCGACCCAGCCTGCCAAGAAGAAGAAGAAGTGCAAGAAGCCGAAGAAGGGCAAGGCGTCGGCCGCCAAGTGCAAGAAGAAGAAGAAGAAGTGAGTGCGTGAAGCGCTACACGTTCGTCGTCCAGGTCCACCCGGAGGGAATCTCAACCCTCGAGAACCTGAGCACGCAGGAGCGGGTCCGCCTCGATGAGCTTGCGGCGGTCGGCCCACAGATCGAGCGTTGGCTGGCCGAGGTCCCGGGGCCGATCAGCGCGCCGGAGCCAGATACCGCTCGAGACCCGAGCGAATCGACTCGGGGATAGCTGCCTTCGATCCGCCTCCCGTCTTGATGAACACGTGCCTGAGCTCGCCCTCGGCTGCGGGCTCCCCGCCCTCCTCGATCACCAGCTCGGTCGTCATGGAGGTGTCGCCCAGCCGGGTGACGCGGGCCACGACCTCCATCTCGTCGTCGAAGCGAAGCGGCGCCAGGTAGCGGATCGTCGCCTCGGCGACGACCATGTCGACACCCGCCTCCACCATGGCCGTGTACCCGCCGAGCTCCCGCCAGAGCTCCCCCATGGTTATGTCGAAGTAGGTCAGGTAGTTCGCGTTGAAGACGACGCCCTGCGGGTCGCATTCGTTGTAGCGGACCCGCAGCGTGGTCCGGAAGGACTCGCCCACGCCCGGGGCTAGGCCTCGGCCTTCTCGGTCTCGGCCGGCTTGCCGTTCGACATGCCGTAGGCCTCGGCGAGGTCCGGGTCCTTCTTCGCGAGCATCTCCGCGAGGGTCACCATCACCTTGCACTGCTTCCAGGTGGCGTCGTCCTGCATCTTGCCGTCGATCATGTGGACGCCGGCGCCGTCCGGGATCGCCTCCAGGACCTTCTTGGCGAAGATCACCTCGTCCGGCGGCGGGCTGAAGACCTTCTTGGCGATCTCGATCTGCACCGGGTGCAGCGACCAGGCGCCGACGCAGCCCATCAGGAAAGCCGCGCGGAACTGGGTCTCGCACCCGGCCGTGTCCTTGATGTCCCCGAACGGGCCGTAGAACGGCAGGATGTCGTTCGACGCGCAGGCATCGACCATGCGGGCGATCGAGTAGTGCCAGAGGTCCTGCTGGGCGGTGACGCGGTCGGCCTCGGGGTTCTCGGGATCCTTCGGGTCCTCCATCACTCGGTATCCAGGGTGGCCCCCGCCGACCCGTGTGGTCTTCATGCGGCGAGAGGCGGCGAGGTCGGCCGGCCCGAAGCTCATCCCCTGCATCCGCGGGCTGGCTGCGGCGATCTCCTCGAGGTTGACGACGCCCTGCGCGGTCTCGAGGATTGCGTGAACCAGGATCGGGCGCTCGAGCTTGGCCTTAGCCTCCAGCTGGGCGAGGAGCTGGTCCACGTAGTGGATGTCCCACGGACCCTCGACCTTCGGGACCATGATGACCTCCAGTTTGTCGCCGATCTCGGTGACCAGTTCCGTCAGGTCGTCGAGGACCCAGGGGCTCTCCAGCGCGTTGACGCGGGTCCACAGCTGGGTATCGCCGAAGTCGACCTCCTTGCCGACCTCGATCAGGCCCCGCCTGGCGGGGACCTTGTTCTCGACGGTGATCGCGTCCTCGAGGTTGCCCAGCAGGATGTCGGCCTGCTTGGCCATGTCGGGCACCTTCGCTCGCATCTTCTCGTTGGAGGCGTCGAAGAAATGGATCATCCGCGAGGGCTTGACGGGAATCTCGCGGGACGGCTCGGGCGCGCCGATCGCCAGTGGCTTGAAGAAGTTCCGTGGATTTCGCATGCCAGGAACGCTACCTACAAGGTGGGATCCGCGGCTCCGCGGGATAGCCTGGAGCCATGGCGAGGGTCCGCGAGGCGGTAGCGGCGGAGGTCGAGCGGGTGCTCGGTATGTACGAGTGGCTGTTCGCGCCGCCCGGATCCGTGCCGCCCCGTTGGGATGCGGAGCGGGCGCGGGCAGCGATCGGGGCAGCGATCGCCGATGAGGAGGCCGCCGTCTTGGTGGCCGAGCACCGGGGCGAGCTGCTCGGCCTCTGCACCGCATATCTCGACATGAATTCGGTCCGCTTCGGCCCGCGCTGCTGGGTCGAGGACCTGGCGGTCAGTCCCGAGCATCGTTCCCAGGGAGTGGGGAAGGATCTGCTCGACGCCGCCAAGGACTGGGCCCGGCAGCGAGGCGCCACGCACCTGGAGCTCGACAGCTCGGACACCCGCGCCGACGCGCACCGCTTCTACGAGCGGGAGGGGCCGAGCTGGCGCTCGGTCTGCTTCGCGTGGGAGCTATGAGGCCCGGAGTATCGACCTGTTACGATATATCGCGTTAGTTCATGATTGATCGAAAGGAACAACGCACATGTATGGACAGAGAGGCCGTCACGGATATGGGCGGCACGAGATGAGCCGCGGACGCGGCCGAGGACCCGGTCGAGGACCGGGCCGAGGGACGGGCCGCGGACGCCATGGCGTCCGCCGCGGCGATGTCCGCAGCGCCATCCTGGCGCTGCTCGACGACCGGCCGATGCACGGCTACGAGATGATCACCGAGCTCGAGGAGCGAACCGGAGGCCGCTGGCGCCCGAGCGCCGGCTCCATCTACCCGACCCTCCAGCTGCTCGAGGATGAGGGCCTGGTCACCGCCGAGGAGGTCGAGGGCCGGAAGGTCTACTCGCTGACCGACTCCGGCAAGGAGGCCGCCCCCGAGCGGACGGGCGAGGCCCGTCCCTGGGAGGAGGGCGATGAGGACTCGCCCCGATTCGAGGCCCGGAAGGAGCTGTTCAAGCTGGTCGGGGCGGCGAAGCAACTCGCCCGCGCCGACAACGAAGAGCAGCTGACCAAGGCGGCGGAGATCCTCAAGGACGCCCGTCGCAAGCTGTACGGGATCCTGGCCGAGGAGTAGTCAGTCGGTCGCGGGGCTGCCGGGGTCAAGCCCGGCAGCCTTCAGCGCCGCCTTCTGGTCGAGATAGAAGACCGCCTGCCTGATCAGGCCGTCCTCGAGCCACCAGATCGTGGCGCTCTCGGTCACCAGCTCGACTCCGGCGTGCTTGGTCGTGCCCACCTGCCGCACGAGGAAGACGAGCTTGTCGTCCTTGAGGATCGCCTTCTGGATATCGAGGTGGAAGGATTCGTAGGGGCTGATCCAGTCCGTCAGCGCCTCCCGGAAGCCCTCGATGCCGTGCCACTCCGTGGGCGTGGTGGACGCGCTGGTCATCACCGTCACGAACTCCGGATGGATGTGGCCCCCGATCGTCTCGATCATCTGCTCGATCCCCTCGGTGCCCTCGATCACCGAGCCCTCGCCGAAGAGGCTCCCCTCCCGGATCCGGTCGAGCGCGTCATCGGGTTCGTCGTTCATCGACGCGCCCTATCCTAGGCATCCTAAACACGACCCCAGAGGAGCCATGGCCGTCGCAACCGAGCAGCAGGAGAGCACCAACTTCGAGGAGATGACCGACGAGCAGAAGGCCATCGTTGAGATGGTCCGGCAGTTCGCGGACGAGCAGATCATCCCCGCCGCAGAGGAGTACGACCACGAGGACAAGTTCCCGGAGCCCATCGTCGAGCAGATGAAGGAGCTCGGCCTCTTCGGGGTCACCATCCCCGAGGAGTACGGCGGCATGGGCCTCGATCTGACGACCTACGCGATGATCGTCGAGGAGCTCTCGCGAGGCTGGATCTCGATCTCCGGCGTCGTCAACACCCATTTCATCGGCTCGTACCTGCTGATGAAGTTCGGCACCGACGAGCAGAAGGAGTACTTCCTGCCGAAGATGGCGACCGGCGAGATCCGTGCCGCTTTCTCGCTGTCTGAGCCGGAGGTCGGCTCAGACGTGCAGGGGATCAAGGCCACGGCCTCCAAGGACGACGACGGCAACTGGGTCCTCGAGGGCCAGAAGATGTGGGTCACGAACGGCCTCGGCTCCAGCGTCGTCTTCGTCCTGATGAAGAACGACCCCAAGGCCGATCCGCCCCACAAGGGAATGACCTGCTTCATCACCGAGAAGGAGCCCTGGAAGGAGAAGAACGAGGGCGATTTCGCGGGCCTCGGGATCCCGCCCAAGATCAAGAAGATGGGCTACAAGGGCGTCGAGTCGACCGAGTTGGTCTACTCGGGGTACAAGTGCCCCCCTGAGCGCATCCTCGGCGGCGAGGAGGCCGGCCTCGGCAAGGGCTTCTCGCAGATGATGGACGCGCTCGAGGTCGGCCGTGTCAACGTGGCTGCCCGCGGCGTCGGCATCGCCCGGCGCGCGCTGGAGCTC
This sequence comes from uncultured Solirubrobacterales bacterium, assembly GCA_963743575.1. GTDB lineage: Bacteria > Actinomycetota > Thermoleophilia > Solirubrobacterales > 70-9 > DASUPK01. Next base: position 486,543 of record CAVUQC010000004.1, read on the forward strand.
GCCCTGAAGTACAGCCAGGAGCGCAAGACGTTCGGCAAGCCGATCGCGCAGCACCAGGCGATCCTCTTCAAGCTCGCCGACATGGCGACCAAGATCGAGGCCGCCCGCCTGGTCACCCGAAAGGCCGCGCGGATGAAGGACGCCGGCCAGCGCTCCGACCTGGAGGCCGGGATGGCGAAGCTCCTAGCTAGTGAGACCGGTGTGGAGGTCGTCGAGGACGCCTTCCGCATTCACGGCGGCTACGGCTACTCCAAGGAATACGAGATCGAGCGGCTCTACCGCGACGCACCGCTGCTGCTGATCGGAGAGGGAACCTCCGAGATCCAGCGGATGGTGATCGGCAAGAAGCTGCTGGAGCGCAACAAGATTTAGCGGCGACTGGGGCGCTCTAGCGCTTGCGCAGCTTCACCTTCGCGGAGTCAGTACTCGGGGCGCCGCCGGTCGGCGTGTAGGTGATCGCGAGGTTGAGCTTCACCTTTCCGGTCTCGTTGAGCTTGCGCTTCTTCTTGCCTCTGGCGCGAATCGCCACCTTCACGGGACCGCCGCTGACCGCCTTGGCGCTCACCGCGGTCCCGCCTTCGGCGGACTTGACGCCCTTTCCTCCGATGCTCAGGTCGCCCGGGTTGGGGACGGTGGCCTCCAGGGTCGCCGTGCCCCTCTTCTTGTTGCGGGTGATCCGCCCGAGCGAAAACGTATTGGTGGGTTCGAGGGACGCGGTGATGTTGAGGCGCAGGTCTGCGTCGATCACAAACGTCCCGGTCTGGCCGTCAGAGATGCCCTGTTGCAGGCGGATCAATGAGTCGCCGAGGGCGGGGAAGTAGGAGGCGTTGTCAACCGGGCTCTTCGAGTTGTTGCCGAGGACATCACCCGTTTTCACCGAGAGCCTGGTCTGAAAGGTGTTGACGATGCTCGGCGTGAGGGGCCTGGGCCCATCGTGGCCGACCACGGTGTAGGCCAGAGGGTCGGCGGCCTTGCGGAAGACCTTCATGGTCATCTCCTGCCCCACGTCGGCAGCGGCATTGTGGCTCCAGGAGGTGAGCGTCCATGCGGTTACCCCTCCGATCTCGGGGACGACGTAGGAGTTCCCCGAGGTCACGCTGGGCTGGGCACGGTCGGTGTCGGCAGAGGTATCCGACGACGGGTTCGGCGGGGCGAGCTGGCCGATCGTGACCGCGGCCGGGACCGAAGCGGCGCAGAACGCCAGCAAAGCCGCGGACAGGGCGGTTGCGATTCCCAGACGCGCCAGCCGAGACTGGCGCATTCGCCGACCGGAGGACATGTCCGGACGGTCTCAGAGCGACGGGTGCGTGTCAACTCGGCCTTCATCCGGGGCCGGCGCCGCCCGCTTCCTAGACTGGAACCGTGGATTCCGAGAACCGAGTGGCGCTGGTCAGTGGGGCGAGCCGGGGAATCGGCGCGGAGATCGCGCGCCAGCTCGCCGCCGATCACGGCTTCGTCGTGTTCGCCGGGGCCCGGGATCCAGATGACGTCGCGGAGGGCGAGCGGATCATTCCCGTCGAGCTCGACGTCACGGACCAGGACGAGGTGTATGCGGCTCTCGAGGTGATCGGCGCCGACCCCGGCCACCTCGACGCGCTGGTCAACAACGCGGGCGTCTATGGGGATCCGGCGGGGGCCGCCGACACCGACCTCGACCGCGCCCACGAGGTCCTCGAGGTCAACACCTTCGGACCATGGCGCCTGATCGAGGCGTTCCTGCCCTTGCTCCACCGCAGCTCGCAGCCGCGAATCGTGAACGTCTCGAGCGGAGCAGGTCAGCTGTCCGACATGAACGGCGGCCGCGGCGCCTATCGGATCTCGAAGGCGGCGCTCAACGCCCTGACCAGGACCCTCGCCTGGGACGAGGACGACGTCAAGATCAACGCGATGTGCCCCGGTTGGGTCCGCACCGACATGGGCGGCTCGGGAGCGCCCAAATCGGTGGAGGAGGGCGCCGACACCGCGGTCTGGCTGGCGACGCTGCCAGACGACGGGCCGAGCGGTGGGTTCTTCAGGGACCGGGCACCGATCCCCTGGTGAGCGTCAGCTCACTTCTTGTGCTTCTTGCACTTCTTGGCGGCGACCGCTGACTTCTTGGCCTTCTTGTGGCACTTCTTCTTCCGGCCACCTGCATCCTGGTCGACGAAGGTGACCCGTACCGGAACATCGACGACCGAGGGGCCATTGCTGATCCGCAGAGTCGCGGTGTAGGTTCCAACCCGCGACGCCTGGTTCGAGACCGAGACCGTGATCGTGCAGGACACGGGCCCGCTGGGGAGGGGGCCGCTGGGGCAGGTGTGGTTGCCGCTGATCCACGAGAAGTCGAGGCCGGTGGGATTGAGCACCTGGCTCGAGATCGGTCCGTGGGGGTCGGTGTCCGACACCGTGTAGGTGACGTCCCCGCGTCCGTTGCCGTTGTCGGGCACCACGTAGGTGCCGAGGTCCAGCGGATTGGGCGCCGCCGACGGGGTAGCGAAGACCGCTTGGGCCGATAGGAGCGCCCCAAGCGCGATGAGTGGGGCCAGCAGCAGGAACTTCTTCGACATTCGATGCCTCCGCTTTTCGGATGCAACCCGAATCGGTGCATTCCATTTCCCCCGACCGGGTCCATTAGATCTTCGATCGCCGCGCCGGTCAATTGGCAGTACGAGGTAGGTAGCCTGGCGACGTGGCCTCAACGCAGGAGCTGATCGTGACCGCAATCGAGCGCTTCCAGGCGGAGGTGCCGGCGCTCGCCCAGCTGAAGCTCGTCTTCGAACTGGAGCTCCGCGGCCGCGGAGACGTGCAGATGTTCCGGGTCGAGGTGCCGGGGCCGAAGATCAGCAAGTCCGCCTCCACCGCGGACGCTCGGGTGACGGTGGAGTTCACCCGCTCCGAGTTCAACAAGCTGGCCGAGGAGGGAACCGTGGGCGACTACCGCGCGGCCTATGAAGCCGGCCACATCAAGGCGAGCGGAGACAGCAACATCCAGAAGCTGATCGCGCAGGTGATCGAGCGGCACGAACAGCGGGCGCGGACCAAGAAGGTTCACTGACGGCTCTGGCGAGAAGGCGAGCGGCTACGCAGCTGCTCCACCGTCCCGCATCCGCGAAGGACCCCGCCGAGATCGCCCGCTCGATCGCGGGAGCGCAGGCGCAGGACGTCTATGCCGGGCCGCAGACGTTCCGCTCGCGGAGCATGAAGCTGACGGCGGCCGACATCACGCGGGCCCGCGTCGAGGACCGCTCCCTGCTCCGGACCTGGGTGATGCGCACAACGGTTCACCTGATCCCAACCGACGACGCGGGCTGGTGGCTGCCGATCTTCGAGCCGGGAATCGAGCGATGGTCGCGGCGGCGACTCGAACAGCTCGGCATGCCGGCCTCTCATCCCGACAAGGCCCTCCGCGTGATGGCGAAGGCCCTCGCCAGCGAGGGCCCGCTGACCAGGCCGCAAGTGGCGGAGCGCGTCGTCGCGGCGGGCATCCCCCTCAACGAGCACACCCGCCTGCACGTCGTCGGAGGCCTGGCGGTCTGTTCGGGACTCGCCTGTCTCGGACCCGATCGCGGGAAGCAGAGTTGTCTCGTTCTTCGCGAGGACTGGCTCGGCAGACCGCCTCCATTCGATCGTGAGAGGGCCCTGGCCGAACTGGCCCGCCGCTACGTCAGCGCGTTCGCGCCGGCCACGGACCGGGATTTTGCGTATTGGTCGGGTCTGCCACTCCGGGACGTGCGGGCGGGGCTGGCCTCGATCTCGAAGGAGATCGAGGAGGTCACGGTGGACGGCGAGACGATGCTGGCGCCGCGCGGCGGGCTTTCCAGGTTGCCCCCCGCGGGCCAGGTCCGGATGCTGGGCAACTTTGACACCTATCTGCTCGGCTGGAAGGACCGCGGCTTTTCGGTGGCGAGCGAGCACGCGATCCACGTGAAGGAGGGGGGAGGTGGCTGGATTCGGCCAGTGATCCTCGAGGACGGGATCGTCGTCGGGGGCTGGCGCTCCGCCAGAAAGGGCGGCAAGCTGGAGATCACCCTCAACCTGCGGAAGGCGGAGCGCGAGCGGCTCGGCACGAAGATCGACGCCGAGGTCGCAGACCTGGCCCGGTTCGAGGGGACCGAGGCCCGGATCGTCTGACCCGGGTACCATCCCGCGCCGCAGCACGGGAGGAGTCACACGACTCAAGGAGACCGACTCAAACGATGAGCGACGAGAACCACCAGCTGACGACCGACCAGGCCGAGCGAGAGGCATCCGGAGCGCACGAGTACGGGCGCTACCTGGAGGAGTTCGAGGTCGGGGACACCTACAAGCACTGGCCCGCGAAGACGATCACGGAGACCGAGGACCACCTCTTCTGCTTGCTGACGATGAACCACCACCCGCTGCACCTCAACGACGTCTACGCAGCGAACTCGCAACAGGGCAAGAACGTCGTCGCCGGTCCCTACGTCTACTCGCTGATCTTCGGGATGACCGTGAACGATGTGTCCGGAAAGGCAATCGCCAATCTGGCCACGGACGAGCTCAGCCATCCGAACCCCGTCTTCCACGGCGACACGCTCTACGTCGAGTCGGAGGTCCTGGAGGTTCGCCCGTCAGAGTCGAAGCCCGACCGCGGCGTCGTCAAGGTCCACACCCGTGCGTACAACCAGGACGGGATGCTGGTCGCCGAGTTCAAGCGGGCCGTGCTGGTGCCGCGCAAGAACCCCGGCTGATCAGCAGGGATACGACAAAGAGCTGCCGGGTTGGTCGAAGCTGCCGGCGTAGCTGTACTTCGTGCAGTTGAGGAGGGAGATGGTGCCGTGCATGATTCCCTTCCTGTTATTGCTGACGAGCTCCTTCCACTTCCAGTCGTACTCCCGGATGGCGGGGTTCGTCTCACCCGGGAACGGCGCTTGGCCTGGGCTCAGGTAGTCGATCATGAAGCCGTTCCCCTCGCGGACGCCGGTGGAAACGCCGCCCTTGAGGTGTTTCGTGCCGGCGTACCGGCAGGCCTCTCCTGGGTTCTCGCCGTCGATCGAGCGCCCGCCGCCCGCGGCGATGTCCTGCGGACCCCCGATGCTGAACCCCATCGCGTTGTATTGAGCGACGAGCTGGATGCCCGTCTGCTCAAGCACGTTGTGGTAGTCCGGATCCTGGCAGCGCACCGGCAGGTACCTGTGCCGCTTCTTGGCCTCGGCGCTGCCGGCCATCCCCGAGATCGCAACCAGCAGGACGAGGGCGGTCATCGCAAGTCTTGGCAGGCCCGGCAATCTACGTCTCCCCATTCATCAGGCGCTCACCATCATGAGATGCTTCGCAGCCAACGTCAAGGAGGAAAAATGGTGAACTTCAGGCGTCTGACCGATCAGGCGAAGAAGATCGTCGACAAGCGCGGTGGCACGGACGCCCTCAAGGAGGACGCCGACGAGCTCAAGGACATCGCCACCGGCAAGGGCAGCCTCAAGGACAAGGCCAAGGAGGCCGGCGAGGCGATCAAGGATCCGGGCGCGCCGGGTCCGGACCAGACCTCTCGGTGAGCGGCCTGGTCGCCGCTAATGCGCCTCATCCGGCGCGTGCGCCGGCGGCCGCGACTCCTCGGCCAGCGAGGTGATCTCGAGTACGCCGCGAGAGGCCTCCTCGAGGACCTCCGTCGCCTCCTCGGCCGACCGCGCGTAGAGCTCGACCAGCAGGTGGACGATGATCCGCTCCTCGTCGTGCTTGTGGAAGCGGACGTGCGTGAAGAACTCTCGCGTGCCCTGCTCGCCGAAGGAGCCGTAGGTGAGGGACTCGCCGGCCTCGGGGCCGGAGCAGCTCTCCACCTGGTCCTGATCCACGGTGACGGTGCAGGAGGCGACCCAGGGCGTGCCGGCCACCATTCGCTCCCAGCGGTCCTCAACTGGGACGACGCGATCCTCCAGGATGGTCAGGTGGGGCTGATCGTGCAGGCAGCGCAGGCACTGGACGACGGCCTCCTGGACCTCATCCAGCCGGTCTGAAGGCTCACCGGTCTCGGGGTCGACGCGCAGGATCGCGTCGTAGTGCAGCTGCACCTCCAGGTCCCGGGCCCAGCAGCGGTAGCAGCGGAGCCACGAACTGCGGTCGCCGTTCAGCTCCGGCTCAGCCATCAGGCGGGCTGGGCGGCGCGGTGGCGGTTGGCCACCAGGTCCGCGATCTCGCCCATGATCCGGTTGATCTCGAAGTCCTTCGGCGTGTAGACGCCGGCGACGCCCGCGTCGCGCATGGCGGCCGCGTCGACCGCGGGGATGATCCCGCCGACCACCACCGGGATATCCGCGCCATCGGCGCGCAGCAGCTCGACCACGCGAGGCACAAGCTCGCGGTGGGAGCCGGAGAGGATGGAGAGGCCGACCACGTCGACGTCCTCCTCGACAGCCGACTTGGCGATCTGCTCGGGCGTGAGGCGGATGCCCTGGTAGATCACCTCCATGCCGACGTCGCGGGCGCGGACGGCGATCTGCTCGGCGCCGTTCGAGTGCCCGTCGAGCCCGGGCTTGCCGACCAGGATCCGGATCGGATGTCCGATCTCCTCCGAGACCTTCTTCACCCGCTCGCGGACATCCCCGAGCAGGTCCCCGTTGACCGACCCGACGGCGGCCGCCTCCCCGACGCCGGTGGGCGCCCTGTAGTCGCCGAACACCTCGCGCAGGGTGCCGGCCCATTCCCCGGTCGTCGCGCCGGCCTTGGCCGCCTCGAGCGTCGCCGGGAGGATGTTGGTGCTCTCGTCAGCCGCGGCCTCGGCGAGCTTCTCCAGCGCCGCGTCGACCGCCCCCTGGTCGCGATCCGACTTCCACTCCTCGAGCGCCGCGATCCGCTCCCGCTCGACCTCGGGGTCGGGCGTCAGGATCCCGCCGTCCTCGCCGGTAATCAGCGGCGATTCCTCGGACTCGGTGAACTTGTTCTGCCCGACCACGGTGATGTCGCCGCGCTCGATCTTGGCGATGCGCTCGCGGTTCGACTCCACCAGCCGGGCCTTCATGTACGGGACCGCCTCGACGGCGCCGCCCCTCTCCTCGACGGCCTTCATCTCCGCCTTGGCGCCCTCCACGAGCTCGGCGACCAGCCCTTCCATGACCTTCGACCCTTCGAAGATGTCGGGGTACTCGAGCAGGTCGGTCTCCTCGGCAAGGATCTGCTGGATGCGCAGGCTCCATTGCTGGTCCCAGGGGCGGGGAAGCCCAAGCGCCTCGTTCCAGGCGGGAAGCTGGATGGCGCGGGCGCGGGCGTCTCGGCCGAGCGTCACGGCGAGAGCCTCGAGCACGATCCGCGGCACATTGTTCTCGGGCTGTGACTCGGTGAGCCCGAGCGAATTGACCTGGACGCCGTAGCGAAGTCGCAGGAACTTGGGCTCGGTGACGCCGTAACGGTTTCGGCCGATCCATTCCCACATCTCGCCCATGGCCCGGAGCTTTGCGTGCTCCTCGATGAAGCGGACACCGGCGTTGACGAAGAACGAAATGCGGCCGAACACCTTGGGGAAGTCCTCGTCCGCGACCTGGCCCCGAGCCTTGACCTCATCGAGCACCGCCATCGCGGTCGACAGGGCGTAGGCGACCTCCTGAACCGGAGTGGCTCCCGCCTCCTGCAGGTGGTAGCTGCAGACGTTGATCGGATTCCATTTCGGGATCTCGTTGACGGTGAACGCGACGGTGTCGGCGATCAGGCGCATCGAGGGACTGGGTGGGAAGGCGTAGGTGCCTCGGGAGAGGTACTCCTTGATGATGTCGTTCTGAGTGGTTCCGGCCAGCTCGGAACGCTCGACGCCGTTCTCCTCCGCGACCGTCGCGTAGAGGGCGAGCAGCCACGCGGCGGTGGCGTTGATCGTCATCGAGGTGTTCATCTCGCCCAGTGGGATCCCGTCGAGCAGGGCGTGCATATCCCCCTTATGGGCGATGGAGACGCCGACCTTGCCGACCTCGCCGCGTGCCAGCTCGGCGTCCGGGTCATAGCCCGTCTGGGTGGGCAGGTCGAAGGCGATCGAGAGACCGGTCTGGCCCTTGGCGAGGTTCTTGCGGTAGAGCTCGTTGGAGCGCCGAGCATCCGAATGGCCCGAGTAGGTGCGAATCACCCAGGGGCGGTCCCTCTCGGGGAGGCGGTGCTCGCTCATGTGCCTAATGGTAAGTGCCTGGTAAATGAACCCGCGCACCGACCGCTCCATCCGGCAATGCGCGGTGTTCTTGCAAACTCCTGGACCCCTCAAGGCTAGGCTCACCCACTCATGAGAACCAAGCTCACAGCCCTGCTCGTCACGGTCGCCGCCCTCGCGGCGGGCGCCGTCGCGCACGCCGCCCCGATTCCGGTGGCGAGCTACACGTTCCAGGGCCGGGACGACGTCAACGCGTTCCAGAACGTGGGCATGGGCGGCTGCAAGCGCTCCTGGGTGAAGAACCAGGCGCTCGGCCTGACCGTCGGCAAGACGGGGAGCACCTGCACCTACCGCTCCTCCGTGGTCGGCGACTCGAGCAGCGGGTACTCCGACCTGGGGATGGTCGCGACGGCCGTCGTCGGTGGCGGCGGCAAGAAGGCCCAGCTGAAGTCCCTGGTCGGCGTCGGGGTCCGCTACAGCAGCTCCGCGAGCTACGTGCTGCGCGTGCTCCCCAACAAGCACAAGTGGCAGTACTTCCGCGATCCCAAGGGCGCGGCCGGCCCCAAGCTCGAGGCCTCCGGTGGCGGCAAGTTCATCAGGGTCGCCTCGAAGCCCAACATGATCGCGCTGCGCGCGTTCTCGTTCAGCGGCAACAGCACGAGCGTGATCGGATCGGTCAACGGGCACAGTGTCGTCTCACTCACCGATTCGAGCGCCGATCAGCCCGACGGCCGCCAGACGGTCCTCGTCGAAGGCGTCAAGGGTGGATCCGGCACCGGTGTGATGGGCGTGTTCGACAACGTCACCGTCCAGGTCCCGAACCCCTTTTAGGGGAACGGAATCTTTCCGGGCACCGGGCGCGATCCTCTACCTTGCGCCCCGTGGCAACGACCACGGTTGAGCGCCCCAAGTCAGCCGGCCCGGGCGAGGGAGTTGGCGGGAACTGGCTGGTGATCGTCCTGAACGACGACCACAACACCTTCGACCACGTCGCCAAGACGCTCGCGCGGGTGATCCCCGGCATCTCGCTCGACGGGGGCTATAGCTACGCCGACACGATCCACAACCGCGGCCAGGCTGCAGTCTGGACGGGGCCGAAGGAGCCCGCCGAGCTCTACTGGGAGCAGCTCCAACGGGCGGGCCTGACGATGGCCCCACTCGAGCAGCACTAGCGTCCGCCCGCGTAGGATTGCGGCCGTGCCGTTCACGCTCAGGAACCTCAAGGAGGATCTGCCGGACGTCGGGTCCAACTTCGACGGCGCGCCGGACCTGGAGTTTCGCCTGGCGACCGAGGCCCTCGAGCTCGAGCAGTCCGGCCTGAGCTATCAGCGCGTCCCACCCGGCTATCGCTTTCCATACGGCCACACGCACGAGAGGCAGGAGGAGGTCTACGTGGTGGTGGGCGGGAGCGGGCGGATGAAGCTCGATGACGAGATCGTCGAGCTCAATCAATGGGACGCGGTGCGCGTCCCGCCCGGTACGTGGCGAGGCTACGAGGCCGGGCCTGAGGGCCTCGAGATCTTCGTGATCGGCGCACCCAATCTCGGCGACGCTCCACGCGAGGACGTCGAGGGCGAGCGCGACTGGTGGGCTGACTAGCCCGTTCCGCCTGCCGCGAGCAGCATGAGGTCACTTCCCGGCGCCCCGATCAGGCTGAGGCCGACCGGCAGATCCCCGGCGCGCAGCAGCGGCATCGAGATCGCCGGCGCCCCGGCAAGGGTCGCAATCGAGGTCAGCTGCCCGGCGGAGACGCGGGCTCGTTCCCTCTCCGCAGCATCGGCCTCGCGGCCCGGGCCCGGGGTGCCGGTGGTGGGGAGGATGAGGGCCTCGTTCGCGCGGAGACGCGATACGGCCGCTGCGATCGCCCGCGCGACGGGCTCGGCATCGGCCACGTCGGAGGGGCCGAAGCCCGAGGCGCGCTCGAGTCGCTGGGCGATGTCGGATCCCAGCGAGGGGCTGGTGCGCTCGACCCAATCCCCGTAGTTGCTCCACACCTGGATCCCCTGAAGCACGTTGAACGCCGCCATCCCGTCCGCGGCAGAGGGCACATCGTCCAGGATCGCTGTCTCGGCGACCGCAGACCCGAGTCGCTCCGCCAGGTCGCTCGCGGCCGATCGGGCCGCCTCGGCCACCTCCGGCTCGGCGACGGAGAGCAGGGGCGGCGCGATCAGCAACCGGGACGGTGGTGAGCCGGGGGCGCCGGGCTCGCCGAGGAGCACCTCCGCAGCTCGCCGGAGCCGTTCGGGGTCGTCGGCCAACAGGCCCACCGTGTCGAAGCCCTGTGCCAGCGGCATGACGCCCACGACCGGTATCCGGCCGTGGGTGGGGCGGAAGCCCCAGATGCCGCAATAGGAGGCGGGCACTCGGATTGACCCGAGGGTGTCGGTGCCCAGCCCCAGCTCGCAGATCCCGCCGGCCACCGCGGCCGCCGGGCCGCTGGTCGATCCACCCGGGTCGCGATCGGGCGCCGCCGGATTCCGGGGCATCCCGTAGTGGGCGTTGTCGCCGCTCAGGCTAAAGGCGAGCTCCGCGCACCGGCCCTTGGGCGCCAGGCTCGCGCCGCCCTCCGTCAGCGCGGTCACAGCGGGAGCCGACTCCCTGGCTGGACCATGCTCGGCGGCCCAGTCGGGATTCCCGCCGCCGGTGACGGCTCCCCGGACATCGATCACGTCCTTGACGACCAGGCTCAGGCCTTCCAGCGGCCCTGATTTGGCCCGCTGGCCGGTGGGCGGCTCCCATCCCGGGACGAGAGCTCCGAGTGGGTCGGCGGTCACCCGCCCATCATCTCTACTTCTTCGCTGGTGAGTCCTGGACGAGCGTGTTGTTGCCAGGCCCGCCGTTGAGGCGATCCTTGCCGGGCCCTCCAATCAGCTGGTCCGGGCCAGGCCCGCCGAAGAGGCGGTCCATTCCGGAGCCGCCGCCGAGCAGATCGGCGCCGGCGCCGGCGATCAGGACGTCGTCGCCGGCGTTGCCGCTGAGCAGGTCGTCGTCGGAGCCGCCATTGAGCTTGTCGTTGCCCGAGTTGCCGAGCAGGATGTCGCGGCCGGCCCCGGCCACGACCGTGTCGTCGCCGCTGCCGCCCTGGATGTTGTCGCGGAAGCGCCCGCCCCTGAGGTGGTCATCACCCGGGCCGGCGAGCACCAGGTTGAAGGCCGATCCTCCGCCGGCGTAGCGGTCGTTTCCGGGGCCCAGGTCGGCCGCCGCACCCGTGCCGTGCCCGAAGCCGCCGGGGAGGTCGCGTTGGCCAAAGCCCTTGTCGATGCCCACTCCGGAGAGATCCACCCGGTCGTTGCCGCCGCCGGCCACGACGTCGACTTCGGAGACCTTGAGACAGCCGATCGCGCTGCCGCGCGGGTTCTTGCCGTCCACCTTGACCAGCCCGTTCCTGCAAGCGACCACGATGTGATCGGAGGCCTTGCTGCCGCTGACGGTCAGAAGGCTGCCGCTGAGCGACGAGCCGACCTTCGCCTGAGCGACGCCCGGAAGCACGAGGATCGCCGCCGCGAGAGCGGCGGGAAGGGCGAATCGCAGTGGGCGTCCGATGGGCGTCATGGCGACACAGTGAGGAACACGGAGCAGGACTCTAAGTAGCTCCCGCGGCGTTCAGCGCTTGTTGTGCTTGCGACAGCGGTGATGGTGCCGCTTCTTGCACTTCTTCTCGGCCTTCGTGGCTGCGGGCTCGGGTGAGCGATCGAGGATCTCGCAGCCGGCGAGAGAGTCGACCGAGGCCTGGTCGGCCTGTGCAGCGTCGGTGCCGTCGCCGCAATCTGCCGTGTCCACGGCGCCGTCGCGCAGCATCAGGATGTCGTCGCCGGCGCCGCCGGTCACCGTGTCGCGCCCCGTCCCGGGGTCGATCAGGTCGCGGCCGTTGTCCCCGGCGATCAGATCGGGGAAGGGGCTGCCGATCACCGTGTCGTTCTGAAAGCTGCCGTCGACCTGGTTCCGGACGTCGGCGCCGAATCCGGCGGCAGGCGTGATCGCCGTCAGGTCGATCCGATCGTCACCTCCGTTGCCGAGCACGTGCACGCCCGCGGTCGTCGCGCATGAGACACCGGTGTTGTTGGCCGGAATCGATTGAACCCCGCCGACCACGTAGTCGAATTTGACCGTGCCGGTGTCGCAGTAGACGCGGAAGTCCTCCTCGAGGGAGGCGCAGATCGGATCCCCCTGGATCGTCACCGTGCCAGCGGAATTGCTCGAGATGGGTGGCGGGCAGGGCGCGGCCGACGCGGGTTTCGCATGCGCTCCGCCCATGACGAGAAAGACGAGGGTCAGCGAGGCGGCCATCGCCATCGTGGTCAAGGCTCGCTGTCGAGCCGTTCTCCCCACGCGCTGAATCTACTGTGCCGAGCGCAGCTTCGCTACTCGCCGGCGATCAGCGTGTGCCAGACGGGCAGGATGGGCTTGTTGTAGTAGTTGACCGCCTGCTCCCGGAGCGCTGCGACCTCGTCCGAGTACCAGTAGCGCTCCCAGTCCTCGTGGTTCGCCCAGATCGACGCCTGGCGGAAGTGGAGGGGGTCCTCCTCGTTCCGGGTGAGAGACCAGCCCTTGGCGCCGAACGACATCGCGCGAGCCGCGGCCGGCTCCCAGATCTCGTACCAGCGATCGGCCCGGAACGGCGTGATGTGCCACTCGACGTAGACGATCTCGAGCGCCCCGTTGTCGCTCACGCGCCGACCTCCGCGCGGATCGCCCCGGGGCCGTCCTCTTCCTTGCCCTCCTCCTCGGTGGTGGCGCCCACGAGGATCGAGATCTTGCCCAGGTGCTTGTTCTCGTGGAGAAGCTGGTGCGCCTCGCCGACTCCGTGGAAGCCCATCACCCGCCAGAGGACCGGTTGGATCTTGCCCTCCGCCATCAGCTGGTTGGCGCGCATGCACTCGTAGGCGTTGGCGAAGTGCGAACCGATGATCTGCTTCTGGCGCATCCACAGGTAGCGCACGTCGAAGTCGAGCGTGTAGCCCGAGGTGGCCCCGCAGATGACGACCTTGCCGAACGGCTTCACCACGAAGACGGAGGTGGGGAAGGTCGCCTTGCCGACGTGCTCGAAGACGATGTCGGGCGAGTCGCCGAGGATCTCCTTGACCTTCTTGGCGAATCCGCGTGACTCCTTGAAGCGCGCCTTCTCCTGGTCCGGCGTCTCGTCGCCGGTGCGCATCATGCCCGCGAACTCGTTGCGGTTGATGAAGTCGACCGCGCCGAGGCGCTTGACCAGCTCGCCCTTCTCGTCGGAGGAGACGACGCCGACCGCGTTTGCCCCGGCCGCCTTGCAGAGCTGCGTGGCGAACACGCCGAGGCCACCGGCCGCGCCCCAGATCAGGACGTTGTGTCCCGCCTGGAGCTTGCACTGGTCCATCAGCATCCGGTAGGCGGTGAAGTAGGTGAGCCCATAGGCCGAGGACTCGGCCCAGGAGAGGTTCTTGGGCTTGGGCAGCAACTGTTGGGCCTGGACCTTCGTGAACTGCGCGAACGAGCCCCAGGTCGTCTCGTATCCCCAGATCTGCTGGCTGGGGGCGGCCAGCGGGTCGAGGCCGTGCACCTCGACGTCCTCGTACGAGGCCTGGTTGCAGTGGATCACGACCTCGTCGCCGGGGGTCCATTTGGTGACGCCCTCGCCGACCTTCCAGACGACACCCGAGGCGTCGGAGCCGCCGATGTGATGACCCCACTCGGGATGGTCGCCGTAGCCGAATACGGAGACCGGCTTGCCGAGGGCCGCCCAGACGTTGTTGAAGTTGACGCCGGCCGCCATCACGCGGACGATCACCTCGAAGGCACCCGGCTCGGGGACGTCGATCTCCTCCACCTGGAAGGCGTCCTTCGGCTCTCCCTCGCGCTCCTGGCGGATGACCCAGGCGGCCATCTTCTGGGGCAGCTCCCCTGGCTGGACTTCGAGCTTGGATACGTCGGCGATCTCTACGGCCAATGTGACTCCCGTTGGGCGAGGGCGCGCGTCAGCGCGGCCCGATTGGTGGCGGTGGACGCGTGGATCGTAGTCAACGAATCCTCGTCAGGTTTCGTCCGGGGCCCCGACTACGTTCGAGAGTCCATGGAGGCATCCGAGAAGCCACAACTGCCGCTCGACCACACCGAGGAGGGAAAGCCCTCGGTCCGGTCCCTCGAGGACCGGCTGGTGATCGAGCGCCTCGAGGTGATCGACGAGCTGGCCGCGCGCGTGGTCCGCGATCAAGCGGTCCAGAAGCGCCCGCCGGCGGAGACTGTCCGCAAGGCCATCGAGATCGGCACCCGGATCATCGACAGCGAGTCCGTCACCACGAATGTCGATCTCGTCAAGCGCGAGCTCCAGGAGGGCCTCGGCCAGCTCAACCGCGAACTGGAGACGACCCTGCAGGACGGGGGAAAGACACTGAACGAAGCGATCACGGAGCGCTTCGGCGCCGACCGGAGCGACTCGGTCCAGCGGCAGATCAAGGAGATCGTGGATACCGCCAGCGAGCAGCAGCGGCTGGGCCTGGTGAAGCTCTTGACGGCGGAGGACGGCTCGAACCCGCTGGTGGCGGTGCAGGCTCGTCTCGGCAAGGCGATGCTCGAGGCGGAGGAGCGCCACCGACAGGAGGTCGAGCGCCTTCGCGAGAGCCACACTGGAGAAGCTCGCGCGTTGCACAAGGAGGTGGCCGGGCTCCGAGAGAACCTGGCCCGGCTGCTCGAGAAGCAGGAGGGCGACTCCCGCGTCGCGGAGGCGGAGGAGGCCGGCACGCGCAAGGGCCGCTCCTTCGAGGAGATGGTCCACGCGGAGATCGAGACGATCGCGGAGGCACGCGATGACGCCGCCCATCACGTCGGCGATACGTCCTCCGAGGCCGGCGGGAAGATGGGGGACACGATGGTCGAGCTCGCCGCGGCGTCCGGCCAGACGATGGCGACCGTCGTCTTCGAGGCCAAGAACCGCCGCCTCTCGAAGAACGATGCCTGGGCGGAGCTCAACGGTGCGATGAAGGAACGCGATGCCTCATACGCGGTCCTGGTCGTCGCCGGAGAGGACAAGGTCCCGGCCGGCCTCGAGGAGCTCACGGAGTACCAGGGCAACAAGATGATCGTCGTCCTGGATCGCGAAGAGCCGAGCGCGCTGGCTCTCCGGCTCGTGTACCGCTATGTGCGTGCCAGGGTCCTCGCCTCCGGCAGCGGCGGCTACGAGATCGATGCTCGAGGGATCCAGGCGGCAGCCGAGGAGGCGCAGTCGCGGCTCAAGGGTGTGAACCGCATCAGGAAGTCACTCACCAGCATCACCACGAGCGCCGACAAGGCCCGGGAGGAGGTTGATGGGATGGTCGGCGACGTGGAGACCTGCCTGTCGCGAATCGAGTCCCTGATCGAGGTGGCGGGCGCTGAGGATGGATCGCCCTGATTTGATCTTTCGGAAATTCCGTCCAACAGGGACGTAGGGGATCATGGTCGGCATGCCGATGGACGACATCAACAACAGAGCACGCATGGAAGCGTCCGAAAACACAGGGGTTGCCCCCCAAGGGAGCAGCGGATGCAGCCTGCATCGAGTGGATCCGGGGCGCGTCGCCCAGACGCTCGGATCGGCTGAGCACGCCGGTGGCTTTGCCCGCCTCGAGTTGGTGCTGAACTCGATCCTCCCCCGCCTCGTGGGGGAGCCGAATACCCATCGTGACGCGAGTTAGGGCAGCAGCAGGTCGTTCTTGCCGGAGGGACGCTCAGGCCCCACGGTGAAGCTGAACGGCCGCACGGCGAAGCCGTCGACGCTCGCCTCATAGTTGCCGGTCTTCATGTTGAGCTTGATGGTCCCCGTGTCGCCGGGAGCGATCGGGTCCGAGTCCGCCGTAACCGGACCGTGGATGGCCAGGGTCCCGGTCTGATTCGTCAGGTTGGCGATCGTGAAGTTGACCAGCCCGGCGCCAAACTCCTTCGGCGAGACACCGACGCCGTCGGTTGCGACCTTCACGCTGACCTCGGCGGGGATGGGCGGCCGAGGGTCGTTGTTGAAGTCGTTGCGGCCGCAGCCCGCGATCAGGACAACGGCCAGCAAAGTGGCCGGCAAGAGCAGCGCTCTGCCCCTCCTCCGCAGCATGCGCCGAGGAATCTAGCCGAACGGCGGGACGCCCGGCAGCAGTCGTCAGTCGGGGAAGGGCAGCTCGACCACTTCCGCGGTCGCCTCACCGCCGGCGATCGTGAGCTGCTCGCCCTCAGCGGCCTCTTTGCGGACGATCGCGAGTGCGATCTGTCCGTGTGCGGGGGAGAGGCAGGCGGTGCCGATCGCACCGACCTCCTTCTCGCCGAGCAGCAGCGGGTCGCCGTGCGCCGCGGGCGCGCTCAGGCGGAGCCCGCGGAGTGTCCGGTTCGGCTTGCCCCGGTAGTGCAGGCGCGCCACCGGCTCCTGGCCGATGTAGCAGCCCTTCTCGAAGTCGACGGCGCGATCGACGATCCCGGCCTCGGCCGGCATGTGCTCCGAGCCCATGTCGGCGCCGAACCGCGGCCTGCCGGACTCGACGCGAACGATCTCCGCCGCCTCGCCGCTGACCCGAACGGCGCCGGCCGCATCGAGCGAGGCATCGAGGGCATCCGCGTCAGTGGCCTTGACGATCAGGTCGATGCCGAGGTCGGTGGCAACTCCGAGCACCTCCGTGCCGTCCCACTGGCGAGCGCGCTGGGCGTGCTCGGGGCCGAGGCCGTCGAACCCGGAGAGCTCGGCCGCGCGGGGCCCGATCACCGAAACGATCGCCCAGTCGCTGGTGACGTCGTCGATCTGGAGCTCCCGGCCGATGCTGTAGGTGCGCAGGTGCTTCAGGACCGCCTCGCCGTTGACGGGCTCGAGGTCGAGCCAGATGCCGCCCTCGGAGAGGCGAAGGATCCGCATGTCCGAGGAGAGGTGGCCCTTGCGGTCGAGGAGCGCGGCGTAGCGGCCCTGGCCGGGCTCGATCGCCTCGACGTCGTTGGTCAGCTGGCCCTGCAGGTACTCGGCGGCATCGGGTCCGGTGAGGTGCAGGCAGGTTCGGTCCCTGTGCAGAAAACCCGCTTCCTCGCGGAGGGCCCGGTACTGCCCGTCCAACTCGATCTGTGTCGCAGCCTCGGCCACGACCCGATTGTAGGTCTCGGCCTCGGCCGGCCCTGGAGCGGCAATAAGTTAGTCATGGCTAACTTCCGAGTTCGGATGTGCTTGAATGCCGTCGATGTCGGCTCAGGCTCACAACGCCCATCCCAAGCGCCGCACCAATGAGGGGGCCGAGAACTACGCGAAGGCGCTCTACGAGCTGCAGGAGCGCGAGCCCGAGGGGGTTGGGACGTCGGCGGTCGCTCAGCGACTCGGTGTCACCCCGGCGTCGGCCTCCGGCATGCTCCGGCGGCTCGCCGACGAGGGAGTGGTCGAGTACGCGCCCTATCGCGGCGCACGCCTGACACCGGAGGGTGAGCGCATCGCGCTCGAGGTGATCCGCCATCACAGGCTGATCGAGCTGTTCCTCGCCGAGGTGCTCGGCATGCCCTGGGACCGTGTCCATGAGGAGGCCGAGGTGCTCGAGCACCACATCTCAGAGGAGCTCGAGGAGCTGATCGCGGCGAAGCTCGGGCAGCCGGCCCTCGACCCTCATGGCGATCCGATTCCCGACCGAGACCTGGCCGTTCGCTCCGATGAATCCGTTCCGCTCACGGAGCTGGAGGTGGGGGAGGAGGGGGTCTTCACCCGCGTCTCCGACAGCGACGCCTCGATGCTGCGCTATCTCGCCGAGCGGTCCATTCAGCCGGGCGCGAAGCTCGCGGTCGGAGGGCGCGAGCCATTCGGCGGGCCCGTCGTCGTCGAGATCGGCGGACGCACACATTCCCTTGGCCCCGAGCTGGCGGAGAGCATGAGGGTCCGCCGTGCCTGAGGACGATGTAGGCCTCATAGATCCGCTGCCCGGCGAGCTCTCCTCGCCTCCCCCTCCGGGGGACAGCCTGGGTGGCGCCGAGAATGTGCTGCCCGAGGACGTCCTCCCGGGCGAGGCCGCGGTCAACCGCGCGGCCCGGCGCTCGCTCGACGGGGACAGCCGGGGGCTCGCCAGGATCTGGCCGTTCCTCGGCCCCGCGTTCATCGCCGCCGTGGCGTACGTCGACCCCGGGAACTTCGCCACGAACATCGCCGGCGGCGCCAAGTTCGGCTATCTGCTCCTCTGGGTCGTGCTGGGGGCGAACCTGATCGCGATGGTCGTCCAGACGCAGTCGGCCAAACTCGGGATCGCGACCGGGCGGAATCTGGCTGAGGCCTGCAGGGACACGTTCTCGCGCCGCACCTCCATCGGCCTCTGGCTGCAGGCGGAGCTGGTGGCCGCCGCGTGCGACATCGCTGAGGTGGTCGGCGCTGCCCTCGGCCTCAACCTGCTGTTCGGGATTCCCCTGTTTCCCGCAGGGCTGCTCGCCGGCGCCGGCGCGTTCGCGATCCTCGCGCTCCAGCAGAAGGGATTCCGCCGGCTCGAGGCCGTGATCGTGGGCATGGTCGGCGTCGTCGTCCTCGCCTTCGCCTTCGAGATCTTCGAGTCACGCCCCGATGGCGGCGAGGTGGCGAAGCACCTCTTCGTGCCGGGCTTCAGCGGGACGGAGAGCATCCTGCTGGCCACCGGGATCATCGGCGCCACGGTGATGCCGCACGTCATCTACCTGCATTCCGCGCTCACGCAGCGGCGGATCGTGGGTCGTGATGAGGCGGAAAAGCGAAAGATCCTGCGATTCGAGCGAATCGATGTGGTGATCGCGATGGCGCTCGCGGGCGCCGTGAACCTCTCGATGATGATCATGGCCGCGGCCCTCTTCCACGGCAGCGGCCTCGCCGGGATCGACAGCATCGATGGCGCGTATGACGCGCTCAAGCAGGTCGTCTCCCCCAGCGCGGCGACGATCTTCGGAGTGGCGCTGCTGGCGTCCGGCTACGCCTCCTCCTCCGTCGGAACCATGGCCGGCCAGGTCGTCATGCAGGGGTTCATCAGGCGACGCATCCCGATCTTCTTCCGCCGGGCGATCACGCTGGCGCCGGCCCTGATCGTGCTCGGCATCGGACTCGATCCGACCGATGCGCTGGTCGCCAGCCAGGTGGTCCTCTCCTTCGGCATCCCGTTCGCGCTGGTCCCCCTGGTGATGCTGACCCGCCGGCGGGACCTGATGGGCTCGCTCGCGAGTCCGGCGTGGCTCACCGTGCTCACCTCCATCCTCTCGGGACTGATCATCGCCCTCAACGTCTTCCTGATCGAGCAGGTGTTCATCGGATAGCGGCCACCAGGCCGCTGTACTCAGGAGCGGAGGGCGAAGCCCGAAGCGACTTGTCGGGGGCGGCCGCTCGTGGCCGCGACTTGATGGCGAAGCCGTCGATACTCTGCGTCGATGGGCCTCACAGAGGACTTCGATGCGGTCGTCGAGACGCTGCCGGATGACTGGACCGATCTGGAGCTCGACCTGCGGATCGCCGACGAGACGCGCTACGTGGATGCGGCCGTGATCCTCTCGCTCGTGAACGCGCAGCCCTACTCGCGCGCTGACTGGCACTGGCGGATCAACGTGGCTCACCGATTTGGGCACGCTGCGGCCGCCGAGACCGTGCGCGGGGCACTCACGAAGCTCGACCGGGAGGGGATCGGCGGCGAGTTCCGGGTGCGGGACGCCCAGGAGGGGCGCGCCGAGGTGATGCAGTGGTGGGGCAGGCCGGACAGCATCCGGCGCGACTTCGAGCGGCGCCGCAGCCTCTAGAGGAACCGTTCCGGGTCCGGGACCCGGAAGAAGGACTGGATCACCGGGGCGAGTTGGTTGGCGATGATGCGCGCCCGGTTCATCTCCGTGCGCGTCCAGGGCCGCTCCTCGTGACAGAGAGCCTCGACGATGCCGAGGCTCTCGCCTCGATGGACCACCGGGACCATCAACACGGTCCGGTAGCCGAGCGAGAACATCAGCTCGATCTCGTTGCGGTCGGCGCGAGGGTCGCCGATCATGATCTGGGCGGACTCCTGGCGCTCCAGGACCCGGCCCGTGGTCGGGTACTCCTGGACGGAGAAGAACTCCTCCTCGGGCTGCTCACCGCTCTCGACGAGGGTCTCGACCATCCCGGTGTCCGGATGCCATTGCGAGAGCGCGACCTTGTCCGCGTGCAGCTCTCCGGCGATCAGGTCAAGGGCGCTGTTCAGGTCCTCGCGGGACCGCGCGTTGGCTAGCCGGGCGCTGAGATGCTCGAGGCGCCGGTCACCGGCCGAGATCGTGGGCGTGTCGGCGCCCGGAGTCGAGATCAGGGCCTGGGCGAGTGCCTGGTGACAGGTCTCGGCGGCGGGTGGCGCAACCTGGCTCCAGGGCGGCGCCGGGCGGCCGATGGCATAGCCCTGTCCCCAAGGCACGTCCAGGTTCGCGAGGACCTCAATGTCGTCGTGAGTCTCGATCCCCTCGGCGCAGACGGTGGCGCCCACCCGGCGGGCGAATCGCACCAGTGACTCGACCAGCGCCATCCGCACCGGGTCCGAGTGGATGGCGCGGGTCAGCTCCAGGTCGAGCTTGACGATGTCCGGCCGCACCCACATGACCTGCTTGAGCCCCGCGTAGCCGGCGCCGGCGTCGTCGATCGCGATCCTGGCCCCGCGCTCGCGCAGCTGCGCCAGCGAGTTCGCCAGCAGGCTGTCGCCCACGTAGACCTCGTGCTCGGTGAGCTCGACGATCACGTCGGAGAGGTCGTCTGGGAGGACGCTCTTGACGGCTTCGGTTGAAAGGGCGGACGGGCTCACGTTGATCGCCAGGTGCGTCCCCGGGGGGCGCCCGGGGGTCAGCAGCGCCGCCTGGATCGCGGCGGCCTCGAGCTCGGGGCCGAGCCCGCAGGCGTTGGCCTGCGCGAACCAGGTCGAAGGAGGCCGGTCCGGCGCGTCGGGGAAGCGGGCGAGGGCCTCATAGCCGATCAGGCGGCCAGTGGTCAGCGAGGCGACCGGCTGGTAGAGAGGGGCGATCGCCCGCTGCTCGAGGATCCGCTCGATTTCGGAGCGCTGTGGGGCGTCACCGCTGAGCCGGACGTGGTCGGGATCGAAGCGCCGGGTCCTCGACTTGCCGGAGCGTTTGGCCCAGTAGAGGGCGCCCTCGGCGAGCTGAAGGAGCGTCGCGGCGTCGTCGGAGTCGACCGGGAAGACGGCGACACCGGCTGAGGAGCTCAGCTCCGAGCCGGCGGGGGAGAGCCGCGCGATCGCCGTCCGCACCCGTTCGGCGATCTCATGCGCCGCTTCGCCGGCGGTCCCAGGGAGGATGAGCGCGAATTCCTCGCCGCCGGTCCGGGCAGCGATGTCGCCTCGCCTGACCGCCTTGTGAAGTTGTGCCGCCACTCCCTCGAGGACACCGTCGCCGAAGGGATGTCCATGGCGCTCGTTGACCGCCTTGAAGTCGTCGATGTCCAGCGCGACCAGTGCGAGGGGCTCCCGCTCGGCGGCCGCCCTCTCGAGTTCGCTGCGAAGGGCACGCTGGAAGCCGCGGTGGTTGATGAGACCGGTCAGCGTGTCCGTCTCCGCCAGGTCGCGAAGCTCGACCTGCTGACGGTGGAGCAGCACCGTAAGGCCCAGGGTGAAGAGCATCCCGACCCCGGCGAACGCGGCCAGTCCGGGGTTCCCCCTCGTCGCGGCGAGCCCGATGACGGTGCCCCAGATGATCGAGAACGCGACCGCAGCCCAGGGCAGGACCCTGCGGCGGGGACTTCGGGGATGCGTGAAACGCCCCACGGCAGCAAGTATCGGAACGCACGTCCAGAGCTTTAGCCCTGGTTTTTGGTCAAATGGCTGCTTGGACGCATGATGCCGACCCCCGTCCACACCTGAGCGATGGCCCGGATCGAGGCACTGGTGCAGGATCTGATGCTCGCAAGCCGAGTGCGCACGTCGCTGGAGGCGAGCGGGCACGAGGTCGAGCAGGCTACGGAACTACCCGATGAGCTCGACGGGATCGACCTCGTGGTGGCAGACCTCGACGCGGTGGCGCCCGAGCGGCTCACCGACCTCGGCGTACCGGTGATCGGCTTCTACCAGCACACGGATGTGGAGACCAAGAAGCGGGCTGAGGAAGCGGGGCTGGCGCTGGCGGTGCCGCGGAGCCGGATGGTCAGGGAGCTTCCGGAGCTGGTGAAACGGCTCCTCGCCTGAACTGGCGGGTTGCATTCGCATAGCGCATGGAATCCGCCAACTGGCGCCGTATTCAGTTGCTAGCTGCAGACGTTCTCGGCGAGACCGCGGGAAACACCTTCGGCGGACGAGGGGTCGATCACGCCGTTGCGCGTCGCCCAGTTCACCCAGGACATCGCGGGAACGCCGATCAGCAGCGAGGTGAACTGTCCGGCGAGCGAGAATGCGTGACCCCGGAGCAACGCATGGAACTGCGGGGCCTGCGAGGTGTGATCGAGGTCCGGAACCTGCTGCATGAGATCGTTGAGTGCGGTTTCCGGCTGATCGCCCATCCTTCGGTATCCGCGATCGAGCGCCGACGCGAGTCTCCGACCCAGCGCGCACTGATTCGGCGTCGTCGCCAGGATCAGCTCCGGATACTTCGGGGCCCCGAACTGGTCCACCCGGAACTCGCGGATCGGGATGCCCTGCTGCTGGAGCTCGACGCCCTCCGCGTTCCAGAATCCGGTCGCGGCGTCGACCTTCCCCGCGGCAAGGTCCGCCACAGCGTTGAATCCGATTGTCACCCGGTGCACGTCGGAAGGATCGACCCCGCCGGAGCGCAGAACCGTGTCGAGCACCGCGTCGTCTGAGGGCACACCGGTGACGCCGATCGTCTTGCCGGCGAGATCGGCGGGCGTCCGGATCTCGTTCGGATTGCCGGCGATCACCGAGGCGAGCGGGCGCTGGACGATGGCCGCGATCGCGACCAGGTCGAGGCCGCGCTCCCGCGCGATGCCGAAGTCGTTGATGTCCATGACCGCGAAGTCGGCACGGCCCGTCTCGAGCAGCTTGGCGCTGTCGGCGGTGCTGGAGGGCTCCTGGATGTGGAGGTCGATGCCCTCGTCGGTGAAGTCGCCGTTCGCCTGCGCCGCGTAGATGCCGGAGTGCACGGCGTTCGGTTGGAAGTCGAGGACCAGGGTCGCGCCTTGCGGCGCGCCCGGTTCAGCGCCGCCCCCTCCGCAGCCCGCGAGGGCTCCAGTGGCGAGAGCGGCCGCCAGCAGCGCGGCGACCCGTCTCATTCGGCGCTGACCCTACATGCGAGGGCGCGGAAGGAGCGACCCGTTTCATAAGGGGTCAGTAAAGGTTTCGCAGGGGGTCCCGGCCCAGCCGGAAATGCAGTTAGACTGCGCGCCGCTGTCAGGTCGGACACCTACGAGGAGGTCACTTCAAGTGCAAGATCGAGGTCTAGCGGCGTATATCGGCGAGCTGCTCGGGACGCTGCTCCTGGTCTTTTTCATCACGAGCGTTGTCACGCTCTACGTGGCCACCGGCCAGAACGCTCAGTTCGGGTCGGACTTCGCGGTGGTCGGCCTCACCCACTTCCTCCTGCTGTTCGGGCTGATTATCAGCGTCGGCGTGGCGAGCGGCGGGCATTTCAATCCGGCGGTGACGGCGGCGTTCATCGCCATCCGCCGGATCGACCCGATCGACGGCCTCGTCTACATCCTCGCCCAGCTCTCGGGCGGCGTGCTCGGTGCGCTGCTCACCAAGGCGTTCCTGCTCGACGAGGGCCGTGCCTCCGACTACGGGACGCCAAAGGTCTCCGCGCTGCTCGGCGGTGCCTTCCAGGGCGCGATGATCGAGGGGATCGGCGCCTTCGTCCTCGTACTCGTTGTGCTCGCGACCGCGCTCAACCCTGAGGTCCGCCGCTGGGCTGCGCTCGCCATCGGTGGCGCGCTCGGCTTCCTGGTGATGGTGTTCGGGCCGCTGACCGGCGGTTCGTTCAACCCAGCTCGCTGGTTCGGCCCGGCACTCGTCGGCAACCACTTCACGGATGCCTGGGCCTACATCGTCGGGCCGATCGTCGGTGGCCTGCTGGCTGCTCTGGTCTACAGGTTCATCATCGAGCCCTCGAGCGGCCCCGTGCAGGAGCTGGCGGACACCGTCGCCCCGCGCGGACCGGCTCCGCCCGCGGGCGAAGCGCCGCCGCTTCGGCAGGGCCAGGGTGGCCCTCCGCCGAGCTCCCCGCCCGGCGGCATCGCCGGCTCGTAGGCACCGAAAGTCCGATAGGCCCACTTCGCTAGCGTCTCCCTGCAATGCGCAGGGTGACCTTTTCGCGGAACCACACGCTCTCGCTCTCGAGAACGTGCCAGTGCTACTGCAAGTACTGCGCCTTCGCGACGCACCGGACGCATATCCATGACCCGGCTGAGGTCGAGCGCCGCCTCGAAGAGGCGGTGCGCCGGAACGCGAAGGAGCTGCTGGTCCTGACCGGCGAGCGCCCGGAGGTCAATGACGAGGTCGCCGCGCTCCTGGGCGAGTGGGGCCATGAGGACTTCACCTCGTACGTCGTCTGGACCTGTCAGAGGGCGCTGGAGCGCGGCCTGCTGCCGCACACGAACCTCGGCGTCCTGTCCCGTGAGGACCTCGCCCGGGTGCGCGAGGTGACGGCCTCGCAGGGCCTGATGCTGGAGTCGATCAATCCCGACCTGGTGGTCCACCAGGGCTCGCCGACCAAGCATCCGGCGAAGCGGCTGGAGACGATGCGGCTGGCCGGCGAGCTGCGCATCCCCTTCACGACCGGGATCCTGGTCGGCATCGGTGAGACGCCGGAGGAGCGGATCGCGGCGCTGGAGGCGATCGGCGCCGTTCAGGCCGAGTTCGGCCACATCCAGGAGGTGATCCTCCAGAACTTCGTGCCGCACCCGCGCTACTACGGCGCCGAGGTCGCGGACATCGCCGACGAGGCATCGAAGCGGCGCTGGAGCGGGGACGAGGGCGCCCCAGAGGAGTTGCCGTTGCCCGAATGGGCAACGGCGGTCTCCATCGAGGAGATGAAGGAGCTGATCGCGGCGAGCAGGCGGCTGATGCCGGACGTGGGCGTCCAGGTGCCGCCGAACCTTGCGGATTGGTGGCCGGAGCTGGTCGAGGCGGGCGCCACCGATCTCGGCGGCCTCTCCAGCAACGGCGACCACATCTCGCCCGAGGAGCCGTTCCCGAGCCCCCACCAGGTGCGCAAGGAGCTGTCGCCGCGCGGCTACGCGCTCACCGAGCGGCTCTGCGCCTACCCGCAGTACCTCGATCCCGAGTGGATGGAACAGGGAGTGCTCGACGTGGTCAAGCTCAAGTATTGGAGCTTCATCCCGCGCCGCGGCTCGGGCCGCCGCCAGGAGACACCGCCGGCGCCCGAGGTTGCGCCGCGTGCAATCGAGAAGGGCCGGCGGGGGGCGGGGCTCTCAGAGGAAGAGCTGACTGCCCTCTTCTCGGAGACGCGTCCCGAGGTGATCGAGGAGATGCGGGTCGCGGCCGACGAGCTGCGCGCCGAGCTCGCGGGGGAGACGGCGACCTTCGTGGTCAACCGCAACATCAACTTCACCAATGTCTGCGTAGTCGGATGCGCGTTCTGCGGCTTCGGCCAGGGCAAGCGCTCCCCCGATGCCTACCTCGTGAGCGAGGAGGACTTCGCCGCCCGGATCCAGGAGGCGCTCGATTTCGGGGCGACCGAGATCTGCATGCAGGGCGGGATCCATCCCGACTACACGCTCGAGGACTACGGCCGCTGGCTCCGATTCGCCAAGGAGTGCGCTCCTCAGATTCACCTGCACGCGTACTCGCCGATGGAGGTGCACTACATGTGCGAGCGGTCCGGCCGCTCTCCCGAGTCGGTCTTCGAGTACCTGATCGAGTGCGGCCTCGGCTCAACGCCCGGGACGGCTGCCGAGGTCCTCGACGACGGCGTCCGCCAGCGCATCTCGCCCAACAAGCTGCCGGTGGCCCGCTGGGTGGAGATCATCGAGGCCTCGCACCGCTCCGGCCTGCGCTCGACCTCGACGGTGATGTTCGGCCACATCGAGGAGCCGAGGGAGTTGGCGCGGCACATGCGGATCGTGCGGGAGCTGCAGGAGCGGACCGGAGGGATCACCGAGTTCGTCCCGCTCAGCTTCATCCCCTTCAACACGCTGCTCGGCCGCACCCACGGTGTCGAGGAGATCTCCCGCCAGGACAACCTCAAGCACACGGCCGCCTTCCGGCTCGGCCTCGGCAAGACGATCCCCAACCTACAGGCGAGCTGGGTGAAGATGGGCCTCGACGCGGCGACCGAGAGCCTGCGCTGGGGGGTCAACGACCTCGGGGGCACGCTGATGGAGGAGAACATCTCGCGGATGGCGGGCTCACACCACGGCGTGCGGCTCGAGCCTGAGCAGTTGATCGACGCCGCCCGCCGGGCCGGTCGGACTCCGGCCCAGCGAACGACGCTCTACGACATCGTCGAGACCTACTAGCCGGCGCGGCCCTCGCGGGCCCCGACCGCTGCGCCGGCAGCGGCGCCTGTGACAGCGCCCCGGATCCGATCGGTAAGGCTCGGATTTCCGGTCTTGGTCGCGTTCCGTGCCCAGGCGGTGATCAGGGCGCTGAGAGCGAAGAACGTCACGAAGGTGACGATCAACGGCACGAACAGGCCCAGTGCGCCGTCACCGGCGAACGCCCCGCTCTTGGTGAAGAGGGCGCCGAAGGTGAGCGGCTGCACCACCGCCGCGACGGCCGTCAGCCAGCCGAGCCACGCCGGGAACGCGCCGCTGCGCAGGAGAACGATCGCCGTCGCCGCAAAGAACGCGGTGAAAGCCGGGATCGCCGCGACACCGACCAGCACGAATATGTCATCCAGCGCCCGTGTGATCAGCGGGTCGACACCCTGCGGCCGATAGGCCGCCACCGCCTCCGCGGAGAGGCCGACCAGCATCAGTGAGCCCCCGATGACGCCTCCGATCAGCGCGATCGATGGCAGCCTCGGCGTGCCGCTGGCGATCCTCAGCACGCTCGTCAGCGTCCCCAGGAACCAGATGTAGAAGAAGAACGCGACCGCGAGGATCACAACCCCGGCGCGGATGGCGCTGTGATGGCCGAGAAAGTAACTCGCCCACTCCTGCGACGGAGCGTTCAGATCCGGCGGCGTCGGGATGACTGCAGCAAACCCGATCAACGTCAGGATCACGAACACGATGCCGGTCGCTGCGCCGTACTCCACGTAGCGATCGTCGTTCATAGAGCCTCCTCTCTAGAACCCTGGCCGCGGCGATCCTATTCGAGACAATCTGGGGATGCGCAGCATGGTGCTGGAGCAGGCCGGTGAGCCGCTCGCCGAGCGGGAGCTGGCCGACCCCGAGCCCGCCGAGGGGCAGATACTGATCGACGTCGCGACCTGCGGCGTCTGCCGGACCGACCTCCACATCTTCGACGGCGAGCTCAGTGAGCCGAAGCTGCCGCTCGTCCTCGGGCATCAGATCGTCGGCAGGGTGATCGGCTTCGGGAAGGGGGCGAGCCGATTCGCCGAGGGCGATCGCGTCGGGGTCCCCTGGCTTGGCTGGGTCGACGGCACCTGCCGCTACTGCCGCTCGGGCCGGGAGAACCTCTGTGAGCACGCGAAGTTCACCGGATACGACCTCGATGGCGGCTACGCGGAGCTGGCGGTCGCGGACGAGCGCTTCTGTTTCCCGATCCCGGGCGAGCAGTCCGACGAGCACATCGCACCGTTGCTGTGCGCGGGGCTGATCGGATACCGGTCGCTGCGCCTGGCCGGCGAGGGCGAGCGCCTGGGCCTGTACGGATTCGGCTCCTCGGCCCACATCATCTGCCAGGTGGCCGTTGCTCGAGGCTGGCAGGTTTATGCACTGACCCGGGAGGGCGACACCGAGACCCAGGAGCTCGCGCGCTCGCTGGGGGCCGAGTGGGCGGGAGCGGTGGGCGACCCCGAGGCTTCGGATCTCGACGCAGCAATCGTCTTCGCTCCGGTGGGGGAGCTGATGGTCGAGGCGCTTCGCGCCTCGGCGCCGGGCGCGACGGTGGTGTCCGCCGGGATCCACATGAGCGATATCCCGTCCTTCCCCTACGAGCTGCTCTGGCACGAGCGATCGATGCGGTCAGTCGCCAACCTGACCCGGCGCGACGGCGAGGAGTTCCTCCCGCTGGCGACCGCACTTCCGGTGGAGACCCGAATCCAGGTCTATCCGCTCGCCGACGCCAACCGTGCGTTGGATGACATTCGTCACGGTAGGGTGGAAGGGTCCGCCGTTCTGGAGATCGGCGGGTAGCCTGACTCAGGCAAGGGGTGCGCTCAAGCGCCTCCAGCATGAGGAGGGGAGAGGAAGAGACAAATGCCAGATGTGACCGTCAAGCGCGTCGAGGACTTCGAGGCGATCTTCGGTGGAGGTTTCCGGCGCGCCCGCGCCGGCCTGGGGGTCAGCTCGTTCGGCCTTGCAGTCATGGACCTGCCGCCGAACTTCGATCACTTCCCGGAGCACGACCAGACCCACGACGATCAGGAGGAGGTCTACACGGTCGTTTCCGGCCGGGCCACCCTCCGGGTCGGAGACGAGGAGTGGGAACTCGAGCCCGGTGTCTTTGCGAGGGTCGGGGCGACCGAGAAGCGAAAGCTGGTGACCGGCGATGAGCCTGCGCGCATCATCGCCATGGGCGCGATGCCCGGGAGGGTCTACGAGCCGCCCGAGTTCACCAATGAGGGCGCGACACCGCCCTCTATGGACGAGATCAAGTCCAAGAGCGCGACACCCGCCCTCTAGCGGCCACCAGGCCGCTCGCTTTCGGAGCGGAGGGCGAAGCCCGTAGCGACTTGCCGGGGGCGGCCGCCTGTGGCCGCGATCTCATGGCGAAGCCGTCTACCGGAAGAGGTCGTCCTCGGCCGCACGCCGCAGCGGCGCGGCGCCGGGCCCGTCATCCCTGCTGACCAGGTCGCTCGTGCCGGAGATGACCGCTCCCGGCACGCCTGAATCCTTGTCGCGCACGAGGTCCGCTGCGGACGCAAGCTCATCCGCCAGCGCGATCACGGTGGCCGAGAGCTCTCGCCCCTGCTGATCGTGCCTGCCGCGCCAGTCCTCGAGCGGTTCGAGGCCGGCGCAGCCGATCGCAACGTCCGCCTGGCCCACCCGCCAGGCTCGGCCGAAGCTGTCGGCGACCACCACCGCCGGGGATGCGCCTGAGGCGGCCGCGATCTCGGCTCGGATTCGCCGCGCCGACGCGTCACCGTCGATCGGCAGCAGCGACACGTGTCCGTCGGCGAGATTCGAGGAGTCGATCCCGGCGTTCGCGCACACCCATCCTTCGCCGGTCTCGGTGATCAGAATGCCGCGCTCGGCTCGGACCACGCGCGTGCTCTCCGCGAGGATCAGCTCGACCAGGGCCGGGTCCTTGTCCAGCTCCGCGGCCAGCTTCAATGCGCGGTCGCCGGGCTCCACATCCGCCAGCGCCCGAATGCGGCCCTCCACCTTGGAGACCGCCTTCTGGGAGACGACCACGACATCGCCCGGCGCCGGGTGGGCAGACTCCGCGATCAGCCTGCCGAGCCGATCGCCATCGCCCAGCTCGGGCAAGCCGAGCAGGGGTCTTACGCGCAGTTCGCGGGTGCTCGCCGTCATCGGCGGCACAAGCTACGCCGCCGGCGAGATCTAGGCGGCCGCGGGCTGCGTGCGTTCGCCGAGCTCCCAGAGAACCTTGGCGGTCCGGGGCGCCGGCTGCGGGTCGAGCAGGAGGCGGTCGCGCAGGAGCCCGTAGTCCTCGGGCGTGTCGAGGTCGAGGCCCATGGACTCGACCCGCTCCAGAGCGAAGCTGATCCCCGAGCCGCGTGCCCGGCTCACGTGCCGAGCGCAGCTGTCGGGCCCGAAGGCGGGGAGGAAGACGTCCGGTGGCGCGAGCACGAGGCCGTTGGTACCCGTCCCGTGGCGGTCGGGGATGATCAGGGCCGTCCTCGGGGAGCGGCCGATGTGGGCGTCGAGCTCGTCGGTATCGAGCATCGGGCAGTCAACCGGCAGCATCGCGACGCGATCGGCGCCCTCCGCCATGGCGGCGCGAGCCCCGGCCGCGGCAGCCTCCGAGTGGCCCTCGTCCTCAGACTGGATCAGGACCTTGTGTCCGAACCAGCGCACCTGGCGCGCGATCGACTGGTCGGCGGTGACCACCAGAACCTCATCGATGTACCGGCTGCGCGGAAGCTTCACGATCAGGTCGAGGAAGAGAGCTTCCGCGAGCAGGTTTCTCTCGTCTCCCGACAGCGTGCCGTCGAGCCGCCCGTTGGCGACTGAAAGTCCCTTCACCGGAACGATCGCGGTCGTCTGCAAGTTGTTGGAATCCGTCCCCACGGAGAATCAGGCTACCGGGTAAGGCGCTGTTGATACCCGGTTCTCGACGATTTATGCCTGCTCGGCAAGCATCGAGGCGAACTCGAGGGTCCGCTCGGCCAGCTCCCGCCGGCCGGCGCGCCCCTGCATCAGGGTGGGTGAGCTCATGATGCGGATCCCCTCCGGGGGCGGATCCGGGTCCTCGGGGTCGCAGACCATCCCGTCGAGCAGCCCCTGATAGAGGGATGCAGCCCCGGCGGCCGTCGACGGGCGCCCAACGGCTTGCATGAACAGGTCTGTGGGCCCCTTCACCACCTGGCCCGCCACGTAGGGGCTGACGGCTATGACGGGCGCGGCGGACGCAGACATCGCCTCGCGCACGGCCGGCATGGAGACGATCGGCCCGATCGAGATAACCGGGTTCGACGGCCCGATCACGATCGCCTCGGCATCCTCAATCGCCGCGAGCACCTCCGGGGTGGGGCCGGCCCCCTCCAGCCCCTCGATCTCGACCCCCTCGACCGGCGCCTGGGCGTGCTCGGCGACCAGGTACTGCTGGAGGTCCCTCCAGCTCTCGGCGGTTCTGACGCGCGTGCGGACTCGCTCCTCGCACATCGGCAAAACGGTGGCCCGGACGCCCAGGGCGCGCGAAATCTGCGCCTGCGCATCAGTGCGCCGACCGCCCTCGGCGATGAACTCTTTCCGGTAGAGGCAGGTGGCGAGATCGCGATCGGACAGCCGGAACCAGCTGGGTGTACCGATCTGGACCAGCCGGTCGAAGACGGTGAAGCTGTCGCCCTTGATCCCCCAGCCACGCTCCTCGTCGATCTCGCCGCTCAGCCAGTAGGTGACGAGATCGGGATCAGGGGAGACGTCGACGCCGGCGATCTCGATGTCGTCCCCCGTGTTGACCACGACCGAGAGACCCTCCCCGAGCACGTCCTGCATTCCCGCGGCGAGCTTGGCCCCGCCGGTGCCGCCCGCGAGCACCGCACAGCGCCCGATTACGCCCTCGGCCACGCTCGCCTACGACCAGTGATCGCCGTCAGGCAGGCCGGTGATCCTGATCCCGGCGTGAGTCTTGTACCGGCTGTTGATGCCGATCAGCAGGGCGGTGAGGGGTTCGACGATCTTGGCCTGATCCAGTGGCCCCGCATTGACCGGGCGCACCCCGTCGATCAGCTTGATCACCTCGGCGACCCGTGCCTTGTCCGCCTTCCTGTCGCCGCAGATCAGCACGTCTTCGTCGAGCTCGCCCTCGCCGGCCAGTACCGGCGCGCTCACGGTGTGCAGGGCCGAGATGACCGTGACCCCGTCTGGCGCCATCTCCTGCGCCTGCTGGGCCGCCGACCCCTGCCAGACGCCGAGGGTGCGGGTCGCCTTGCCGGAGATGGCGGCGGCCAGCGGGACCGTGCAGTCGACCAGCAACTGGCCGGCAGTCAGGTGCTCCTTCAGGTTGGTCAGGGTCTCGGACTGCGCGCGGAAGGGGACGGTCAGGAACACGATCGGTCCGCGCTTCGCCGCATCCCCGTTCTCGAGCCCCTCGATCGCCGCTCCGGGCACGGCCTCGTTCAGCTTGGCCGCGGCCTCCTCAGCACGGTCGAGTTTGCGCGACCCGATCACGATCTCCTGACCCGCACGCGCGAGGCGCATGGCGAGGCCGTAGCCCAGGGCTCCGGTGCCGCCGATGATCGGGATTGGCTCAGCCACCGGCGCGCAAGCTACACCTCGCCCCGAATAGGCTGCCTGTCGCCATGAGGCTCGAGGGCAGAAAGGCGCTTGTCACCGGTGGCGGCAGCGGCATCGGAGCCGCGGTTGCGCGCCGTCTCGCCGCCGAGGGCGCCGACGTGACGGTCGGGGACCTCAACCTGGAGGGGGCGACCGAGGTCGCGGGCGAGATCTCCGGGCTGGCCATCGAACTGGACGTGACGGACCTCGGGTCGGCCCAGGGGGCTGTTGAGAGTGCCGGCGCTCCCATCGACATCCTGGTCAACAACGCCGGAACCGACGAATTCGGCTTCTTCACCCAGACGACGCCAGAGCAGTGGGAGAAGGTCATCGGCGTCAATTTGCGCGGCGTCCTCAACTGCACCTTCGCTGCGCTCCCCGGCATGCAGGAGGCCGGCTACGGCAAGATCGTCAGCATCGCGTCGGAGGCCGGACGAGTGGGCTCCAAGGGCTCGGCCGTGTACTCGGCCGCTAAGGCCGGCGTGATCGGGTTCACCAAGGTGATGGCCCGCGAGAACGCCCGCTATGGGATCACCGCCAACGCGATCGCCCCCGGGCCGATTGAGACTCCTCTGCTGATGGGCGCCAAGCAATTCGGCGAGATCGGGGAGAAGATCATCGAGACGATGAAGGCCGGGACGCAACTCGGCCGGCTGGGCCAGCCGGAGGAGGTCGCCGCCGCGGTCGCCTTCCTCTGCTCGGATGATTCCTCGTACGTGACCGGTGAGTGCATCGGCGTCTCCGGCGGCATGGGGATGGTGGGCTGATGCTGGAGCCAGGGATGGAGCGCGACATGGAGTTCGTCGTCGAGGACCGGCTGATCACCGACGTCGGTGGAACGATCGGCGCCAGCGTCCTCTCGACCCCGGGCATGATCGGGATGATGGAGGCCTGCTGCGCCGGCCTCGCCTACGAGAATCTCGAGGACGGCAGCGCGACGGTGGGGTTCGAGGTCTGCATCAAGCACGTCGCCGCGGCGGCCGAGGGCTCGACCTGCGTCGTTCGCTCGAAGCTCAACGAGATCGTCGACGGCCGCAAGCTCCGCTTCGACGTGGAGGTCACGGAGGGCGACCGCACGATCGGGGTGGGCACCCACGAGCGGCGCGTGATCCAGGTCGGGTCGGTCACCGGCAGCTAACCAGGGGTCAGGTCTTGCGTGCCACATGTCGTTTGCAAGACCTGACCCCGGGGGCTGGTTAGGCTGAAAAGCGTGGCTGAGGGGCTTCCCGACAGCGTTCGCATCCGCGAGGTGGGTCCTCGCGACGGCTTCCAGAACGAGCCCGAGGTGATCCCGACCGAGGAGAAGGTGCGCCTGATCGGCCTGCTCGGCGAGTCGGGCCTCCGGCGAATCGAGGTCACCTCATTCGTTCGCGCCGACGTGATTCCCCAGCTCGCCGACGGGGCCGAGGTGCTCACGCGGTTCGAGCCGCGCGACGACGTCGCGTATTCGGTGTTGATTCCGAACAGGAAAGGCCTCGAGAACGCGCTGAAGCTCCGCGACCGCTTCCAGGAGGCGAACTTCTTTCTCTCGGCCTCGGAGACCCACAACCGCAAGAACGTCAACCGCTCAATCGGCGAATCCCTCGCGGATCTGGAGGGAACGATCGGTGAGGCGAAGGACGCCGGCCTGCGTTGCGAGGGCGTGATCTCGACCAGCTTCGGCTGCCCGTACGAGGGCGAGGTGCCGGCGGACCGGGTCTTCGACATCGCCGGGCAGCTTCGGGGCTTCGGCTGCGAGGAGATCGCCTTCGGCGACACAACGGGTATGGCGAATCCGCGGCAGGTGGGAGAGTTCTACGCGCAGGCACGCAACCGGCTGGACGAGGTGGAGCTGACCGCCCACTTCCACAACACGCGGGGCCAGGGACTGGCCAACGTCCTGGCCGCGCTCGAGCACGGGGTCGATTCCTTCGAGAGCTCGTTCGGTGAGCTCGGCGGCTGTCCCGTGCCTCCCGGCTCGACGGGCAACATCTCGACGGAGGACCTGATTTCGATGCTCGAGGAGATGGGCGTCGAGACCGGGGTGGACCTGCCGAAGCTGATCGCCGCCTCGGCGGAGGCTCAGGCCGTGTTGGGCCGCCCGCTCGGCGCCCACCTGCTCACGGCGGGCCCGGTCGACTGGCACCGGTAGGGTGCGGGGTATGCACAGTGATCGCTTTCGCGCAGCGGCCGAGTCAAAGGACTTCTCGGCGATAGATGAGCTCTTCGCGGAGGACGTCGTTTTCCGCAGTCCCGTCGTTTTCAAGCCCTACGAAGGGCGCGACGCCGTCGCCATGCTCCTCGGTGCTGTCTCCCAGGTGTTCGAGGACTTCCGTTACACCGACCAGGTCGAGACGGGCGATGCTGCGGCCCTTGCCTTCAGCGCGCGGGTCGGCGACAAGGATCTCGACGGCATCGACTTTCTGCACTTCGACGACGAGGGACGCATCAACCGCATGGAGGTCTTCATCCGGCCGATGAGCGGTGTCCACGCGCTCGCGGACGGGATGAAGCAGAAGCTCGAAGAAGCCTCCGCCGCGTAGCTACTGGCAGTCGGCGCCGTTGCAGATTCGCAGCTGCTCCAGGCGAGCCCGAAGGTCGCTGGCCAGCGCGATGTCGGACGGTGAGGGGCCGGCCGGCCCCGGCGGGTCGTAGAGCAGGTTGGTGAGCTCGTACGGGTCGTCATCGAGGTTGTAGAGCTCCTCGTCCCCGTTGTTCCAGAGGTTGTACTTCCAGGGTCCTCTCCGGATCCCGTAGGTGCCGATATCGGGGCTCTCGAAGAGGATGGGGCGGTTCGTGTCGACACTGGGGTTCTGGGCGAGGGGCCGCAGGGGAATCCCGTCCATGACGCGGGCGGGCCTCACCCCCGTCAGTGACGTGATCGTCGGAGCCAGATCGATGTTCGCCGCCAGCTGGTCGCGCACCGCGCCCTGCGGGAAGCCGGGGCCGCGGATCACCAGCGGCACCCGCTCGCCCTCCTCGTAGAGGAAGTTCTTGAACTCGATCCGGTGGGCGCCCATCTCGAGGCCGTTGTCGGACGTGAAGATGAAGAAGGTCCTCCGCTTGTCGCCGAACTTGCGAACCAGCCCGAAGATCCGCTTCACCTCGTCGTCCACCGAGAGCAGGCTCTCCTGGCGGCCGCGGTAGCGCCGGTCGATGTCGGCGAGCTCTGCATCCGAGAGGTGCGGGATGTCCCGGATCTGCTGCGGCTTGTCGGAGACGTCCGCCTCGTCGAAGTTGGGCGGGTGCGGGGCGGTGATGTCGCCGAACACGCCGAGGTACTGGGGCGCCGGCTCCGGGTCGCGCGTCGACCAGATCGGCGTGCCTGACTCACCGTGTGGATTGTTCGGGTTGTAGTAGATGAAGAACGGCTTGGGGCTGATCGCCCAGTGCTTCAGCACCGCGTTCATCTTGGAGTCCAGGACGTAGTCGATGTAGTTGCTCGGCTTGCGGGCGTAGTGGCGGACTTTGCCGTTCTCGTTGAGCTTGAAGCCGTAGCGATGCTGCTCGGTGCCGCCGGTGAGCGCGTACCACTGGGTCCAGCCCTTCGGGATCTCGCGCGGGCTGAATGGCGGCAGGCCATAGCCGTTCAGGTACTTGCCGAACATCGCGGTTCGGTACTTGGCGCGCCGCAGCCACACGGCGAGTGTGTTCGAGTTGTCGAGGTCGCCGTAGCGTTGATCGGTGAGCACGTGATGGTTGTGCGCGTACTGCCCGGTGAGGAAGCTCGCCCGGGACGGGCAGCAGAGCGGGTATGAGACATAGCTGTTGCGGAAGGTGGTGCCGTGGGCGGCCAGCAGGCTGAGCGTGTTTCGCATGACGGACATGTCGCTCTGGTTCATGTCGTCCGTGTCGATCACGACGACGTTCGGCCGCTTCTGCAGGGCGTTCTTCCGGCGCAGCTGCGCGAGCTTCTCCCGGTGCGCGGCACACGCCTTGTCGCACTTCGCGTGGGCAGGGCCCGGCGCGGCAGCAGCAGTGCAGGCGAAGGCGCCCGCCGCGAGCGCAGCGAGAGCCAAGCCTGCCCAATGTCGTCTGCCCCAGCTCATTCCAATCAGAAACCCGCGTCACCTTAGGTGGTTGCGCTGTCGGCATGCACTGGGCCGACGCGCCCGCGTATCCTCCCCGCCGCCAATTCGAGACTCGAAGAGAGGGAGCAAAGACATATGGCGATCAGCAAGGTCGGCGTCCTGGGCTGCGGCCTGATGGGACATGGGATCTCACAGATCTGCGCGCAACAGGGCTGGGACGTGGTCGTGCGAGAGATCGATCAGGCACAGCTCGACAAGGGAATGGGCAAGATCGAGAAGCAGCTCGCTCGGGCCGTCGAGAAGGGCAGGATGGAGCAGTCAGAGGCCGACGCCGTGCGCGATCGGATCACGCCGACGCTCGACTACTCCGACCTCGCCGACTGCGACCTCGTGATCGAGGCGATCACCGAGGATCTCGACCGGAAGCTTGAGATGTGGGGGGAGCTGGACGACCTCGTCAAGGACGACGCCTACCTCGCCACCAACACCTCGTCCCTTTCCGTCGCCACGCAGGCCGAGGCCACGAAGCGCCCGGATCACATGATCGGGCTCCATTTCTTCAATCCGCCCCAGGTGATGCCCCTGCTCGAGGTCGTGCGGGCGGATGGGTCCTCCGACGAGGCCGTGGCCCTCGGGTTCGAGATCGGCGAGGCGCTCGGAAAGACCACCGTCGCCGCGGGCGACAACCGCGGGTTCATCGTCAACCGGCTCCTGGTGCCCTACATGCTGGACGCGATCCGCGCCCACGAACAGGGCGTCGGCTCCATCAAGGACATCGACACCGGGATGATGGCCGGAGCCAGCCACCCGATGGGCCCGCTCACCCTCGCGGACTTCGTCGGGCTCGACACGCTCGTCGCGATCGCCGGCGTGATGGCGGATGCCTACGGCGAGGAGCGCTTCGCGGCGCCGGACACGCTCAGGACAATGGTCGATGCGGGCGATTTCGGCCGCAAGTCGGGCAAGGGGTTCTACGATTACTCCGGTGATGAGCCCGTCCCGGTTGACGCCGGGGCCTAGCCAGCTCAAGGAGGAACACGACGCATGCCAGTCGACCAGACCAGCCTGGACCGGATCCGCAACGCAACCTTTCCGTCCTCGCGACGCGGGTACGACAAGCATGAGGTCGAGAAGTTCCTGGCGCGTCTCGCCGACTGGCTCGAGACCGGGGCCGGGGACGAGTCCCGCTCGGACACCGTCAAGCGGGAGTTGGAGCGGGTCGGTCAGAGGACGGGCGCGATCCTGGCCCAGGCCGAGGAGAGCGCACAGCAGATTCGCGCCGAGGCCGCGGAGGAGGCTCGCGGGGCGGTGAACACGGCGAACATGGAGGCCGACGAGACCAGGACGGAGACCGAGCAGATCCGGCAGGCTACGCAGGAGGAGGCTGCGGCCATCCGCCAGCAGGCCGAGCAGAAGGCCCGCGACACCATCGCGACTGCGCAGGCCGAGGCGGCGCGAATAGTCGAGGACGGCATGCAGCGCCGGGAGGACATCGAGGCGGCGATCGCGGATCTGATCCGCCGGCGCAACGACGTCCTGGCCGACACCGAGGACCTCACGGCCAAGCTGACCAGCGCCGTCTCGGAGCACCGGACAGAGCCGGGATCGGATTCGTTTGAAAAGCCGGGCGAGTTCGAACCGCTCGTCCGCGAGGGCGAGGATGAGCAGGTCGAGACGGACGAGCACGAGGTGGAGGCTGAACCTGAAGACGAGGCCCCATCAGAGGAGACGCGGGTCGTCGACGCCGAGTCCGAGCACGAGGCTCGGACCTGATCGATCCGAGGCGGTCGTGAGCGACGTCAGGGCGGCGCTGGACGCTGCACTGGAAGGAGGCCCTGAGAGGCACCGCAAGAAGGTCGCGGAGCAGGAGAAGCTGCCGGTTCGGGACCGGGTGGCGAAGCTGCTCGATGACGATTCCCTGGTCGAGGACGGGCTGCTCGCCAACTGGGAGCAGGAGGGTCTCGGTGCCGACGGTGTGGTCACCGGTATGGGGATGGTGGGTGGCCGGCCGGTCGCACTGATGGCGAACGACCCCGCGGTCAAGGCCGGATCTTGGGGGCCGAAGACGGTCGAGAAGATCCTGCGGATCCAGGAGCGGGCCCTCGCCGACCAGGTGCCGATTGTCTATCTGGTCGATTCCGCCGGCGCCCGCATCACCGAGCAGGTGCGGATGTTCCCTGGCCGCCGCGGGGCCGGCCATATCTTTCACAACCAGGTACGCCTTTCCGGACAGGTGCCGCAGATCTGCCTGCTGTTCGGCCCGAGCGCGGCTGGTGGCGCCTATATCCCGGCCTTCTGCGACGTGGTGATCATGCGGGACGGCAACGCCTCGATGTACCTGGGCTCACCCCGCATGGCGGAGATGGTGATCGGCGAGAAGGTCACGCTGGAGGAGATGGGGGGCGCCCGGATGCACACCTCCGTCTCCGGATGCGGTCACTTCCTCACCGATTCTGACGAGGAGGCGATCGACCTCGCGCGCAGCTACCTGTCGTACATGCCCGCGAACTGGAGCGAGGAGCCGCCGGCGGCGCCGCCGGCCGAGCCGGCTGAGAGCCGGGCGGTCTCCGAGATCGTGCCGGACAACGAGAAGGATCCCTTCGACATCAGGGACCTGATCGCGGCCGTCACCGATGCGGACTCGTTCCTCGAGGTGCATGCCCGCTGGGCGAAGGAGGTGGTGGTCGGCTACGCGCGGCTCGACGGACGCGCGATCGGGATCGTTGCCAACCAGCCGAAGGTGAAGGGCGGAGTGCTCTTCGTGGACTCGGCCGACAAGGCGGCGCGATTCATCATGACCTGCAACGCGTTCAACGTCCCGCTGCTCTTCCTGGCGGACGTCCCCGGTTTCATGATCGGCAAAGACGTCGAGCGGCAGGGGATCATCCGCCACGGGGCCAAGATGATCAGCGCGGTCTCCGAGGCCACTGTTCCGAAGCTCTCGGTGATCGTTCGGAAGGCCTACGGCGCCGGCCTGTACGCCATGGCCGGTCCGGCCTTCGAGCCAGAAGCGTGCCTCGCGTTCCCGCAGGCCCAGATCGCCGTGATGGGGCCCGAGGCCGCGATCAACGCCGTCTTCTTCAACCAGATCCAGGAGATTGAGGATCCCGAGGAGCGCGAGCGCTTCGTCAAGGAGAGGCGCGAGGAGTATTCGGAGGACATCGACATCCTCCATCTGGCGTCCGAGCTGGTCGTTGACGCGGTGATCGAGCCCGATGCGCTCCGGCGGGAGCTAGTTCAGCGGTTCGCGCTCGCGGCGAGCAAGGATCGTCGTTTCGCGGACCGGCGCAACCCAGTCACGCCCGCTTAGCTTCTCCGACCGGACGCTGCCCCTCCGGAACCGGACCAGCGACTCGGTCTCGGTGTCCCACAGCTTCAGGCGGAAGGTGCGGAAGCTGCTGCGCACGGTGACCACCGGCGTGCGCTCGAACATCGGGTGCTCCCCGTGGGCGGCGCGCAGGTTGTAGTTCGGGATCTTCGCGCTCAGGTGGTGGACGTGGTGGAAGTTCGCGTTGCCCACGGCCCAGGCGAACGGGCGCGGCAGCTCCAGATAGGAGCTCCCCTGGAGCGCGGCGAGCTCGAACTGCCACTCGCCGGGCGCCTGGTAGTAGGTGTCCTCGTACTGGTGCTGGATGTAGAGCATCCAACCGGCGAGGGCGCCGCCCGCGATCAGAGTGGTCCCCTGGAGCGCGACGAAGGTTCCCCAGCCGACGATCATGGACCAGCCGAGCACCCAGGCGACCAGCGCCAGGTTCGTGACCACGACGCTCGCCAGGATCCGGCGGGTCATGCCCCGCTGCGGGAATCGGCGCTCGAAGAGGAAGACCAGGGTGGGGCCCACGAGCAGCATGAGCAGCGGGTTCCGGTAGAGGCGATAGCCGAGGCGGCGGAGGGGGGAGCCTTCCTCGTACTCGCTGACCGTCAGCGTGTTGATCTCGCCGACGCCGCGGTGGTCGAGGTCGCCGGTGTGGGCGTGATGGATGCGGTGCTGGCGCTGCCACCAGCGATACGGAGTGAAGAGCAGGTAGCCGAGCAGGTGTCCCCAGCGACTGTTCGCCTGCCGGGAGGAGAACATCGAGTTGTGCGTCAGGTCGTGGAAGAGGGAATACATCCTGGTCAGGAAGACCGTGGCGACGAGGCCGAGAGCGATCGCGACCGGGAGGCTCGGCTCGATCAGGGCCGCGACGACCCAGACGGCCAGATACGGGATCACGACGCTCGCGATCTGTCCGAGGCTGCGACGCTCGTTGACGTCGAGGTACGGGGCGAGATCGCGCTTCCAGGTCTCGCGGGAGGGGATTTCCGTGGAGCTCATGGCAGTCCTTACGCCCGCCCGCCCCGCTCGGATCAGCGCATCAGCCTCCCGTCGAAGAGGCCAGATCGGTGAAGTAGTCGAGCGCCGCGGGGTTCGCGAGGGAGTCGCGGCTCGCTGCCCGATCTGCCGGCTCTCCCATCAGGATCCGCTTGACCGGAACCTCGAGGACCTTCCCGCTCAGCGTCCGGGGAACGTCCTTGATCTGGAAGATCTCGTTCGGGACGTGCCGCGGCGAGCACTGCTCGCGGATCCGGCGCTTGATCTGGGACCGCAGCTCGTCGGTCAGCTCGGCGCCGTCTCGGAGAACGACGAAGAGCGGCATCCATCCCTCGGTTCCGGGCTTCGGCACGTCCACGACGAGCGATTCGGTGACCTCGGGCACCTCGGCGACCGCCCGGTAGATCTCGGCCGTGCCCATGCGGATACCGCCGCGGTTGATCGTCGAGTCGGAGCGGCCGTAGATGATTCCGGTCCCGCGGGACGTGATCTCGATCCAGTCGCCGTGGCGCCAGATGCCCGGATATGTCTCGAAGTAGCTGGCCCGGTAGCGCGAGCCGTCCTCATCTCCCCAGAAGAAGACGGGCATGGAGGGCATGGGCTCGGTGATGACCAGCTCGCCGACCTGGTCGACGACCGAGTTGCCGTCCTCGTCGAACGCCTCGATCTTGGCGCCCAGCGCGCGGGCCTGGAGCTCGCCCTTGTAGACGGGGAGGATCGGGACGCCGCCGACGAACGCGGTGCAGACGTCGGTTCCGCCGCTGGTCGAGAAGAGCCAGGTGTCCGAACCGAGGTGCTCGTAGACCCAGTCGAATGCCTCCGGCGAGAGGGGGGAGCCGGTCGAACCGACCGAGCGCAGGCGCGAGAGGTCGCGCCCCTTCTCGGGCTCGAGGCCGTCCTTCATGCAGGCCGCGATGTAGGCGGCGCTGGTGCCGAAGCAGGTCTCGCCTGTCCGCTCGGCGAGGTCCCAGAGGACGCCCATGTCGGGATGCGCGGGGTTGCCGTCGTAGAGGACGATCGAGGCCGGCGTGAGCAGCCCGCCGATCAGGAAGTTCCACATCATCCAACCCGTCGTGGTGAACCAGAAGAGGCGGTCGCCCGTCTGGAGGTCCAGGTGGAGGTAGCCCTTCTTGAGCTGCTCCATGAGGATCCCCCCGTGTCCCTGCACGATCGCCTTGGGCAGGCCAGTCGTTCCGGAGGAGTAGAGGACCCAGAGGGGATGGTCGAAGGGGACGCGTTCGAAGCGGAGCTCGGCCCCCTGGCCGAGGTCGGCGAGCTGTCCCCAGGTCATCGGCGGGGCGGCCCCCTCCGCCTGCTCGAGGGTCGAGAGCTCGGGCGCGGCGCTCAGGTAGGGGACGACGACCATGTGCTCGAGGCTCGGGATCTGAGCCGCGACGCCGGCCACGACCTCCATCCGGTCGAAGTCCTTGCCGCCGTAGCGGTAGCCGTCCACCGTGAACATCACCTTCGGCTCGATCTGGGCGAAGCGATCGACGATGCTGCCCGGGCCGAAGTCCGGGGAGCAGCTCGACCAGGTGGCGCCCAGGCTCGCGGTGGCCAGGAAGGCGATCAGCGCCTCGGGGCCGTTCGGCAGGTAGGCGACGACCCGGTCTCCCCTGGTGACGCCGAGGGCCTGCAGGCCCTCGCGGATCGCCGCGACCTGCTCGCGAAGCTCGCCCCAGCGGAGCTCCGAGAGCTCGCGGAGCTCGGAGGCGTGGAGGACGGCGACCTCGTCGTCGCCCTTGCCCCGGAAGATGTGCTCGGCGTAGTTCAGGTTGGCGCCCTCGAACCAGCGGGCGCC
The DNA here is from genome assembly GCA_963743575.1 of uncultured Solirubrobacterales bacterium. GTDB lineage: Bacteria > Actinomycetota > Thermoleophilia > Solirubrobacterales > 70-9 > DASUPK01. The sequence continues at coordinate 528,642 of CAVUQC010000004.1, forward strand.
GGGCATGGTGCGCTCGGCCAGGACCTCATCAAACGCGGGCTCGTCCGCTTCGCGTCCAATGCCTGCTTGGCCATCTCGGGACGAGATCACCTCGAAGTACTCCCAGAGCGTCCCCCAGAACTCCTCGATCTCGGTGACCGACCAGCGCCAGAGCGCGTGGTAGTCCTCGAAGTGGAGGTCGCGGTTCTCGGCCAGCCAGCGGATGTAGCGGGTCAGCCCGGAGCGCTCGACCATCTCGGGCGTCGGCGCCCAGAGGATCTCGGCGGTGTTCTCCTCCACGGCTCGATCCTTACACGCGCTCGGCGGCCGCCGCGGCCTGGGGGGCGATCGCACCAGCGTTGCGTCCGGCGTCGCGGTCGATCAGCCGGGCCAGGGAGACGAGGAAGTCGGTCGCGCGGGTCAGAGCCTCGGCGTCGACGCGCTCGGGGACGTCGTCGTGGGTGTGGTACCAGGGCGCGAGGTTGCCGCCCTCGTCCGTGGTCCGGAGAGTGATCGCGCGCAGGCGCCGGACCCGGGCGGGCAGGGCGTCGTCCAGGAGCGGGTGACGGATCGGCCGTGCGCCACCTCCGGCGCCGGCGTCCGAGAGTGCCTCGCAGAGCTCGATCAACTGGCGGTCGTGGGGGAGGCTGATCACGGGCCCCTGGCTGATCTCGTACGCCACCCCCCCGAAGGAGACCGAGTCGACGTTCACGAAGGCGGTGGTGGCGCGGTCGAATTCCTTGCGCCGCGAGCGGACGAACGCGCGGCTCCCTTCGCAGAAGGACTCCTCCGAGCCGGCGAGCACGATCCAGACGTCGAGGTTCTCCGGAGGGTTCGCGGTCAGCTCCTCTGCGGCCGAGAGGACGGCCGCGACGCCGGAAGCGTTGTCGTAGGCGCCGGGAACGATGTCGGAGAGGGCGATGTCGATCAGCAGGAACCCGCCGACGATCAGGATGATCGTGGGGACCGCCTGGAGGGCGTTGAGCCAGGGCGCGTCGATCCCCGCCATGCGGGCGCCGAGGATCGGGAGGAGAGGGGCAAGCCCCAGCCAGAAGAAGAGCCGGAACGGCCCGAGGCCGACGCGGGTGCGCTGGGGCAGCTTGCGGATCCGCTTCGACGCTTTCGAGAAGACGTAGCCGGTTCGGGCGGCGTCGTAGTGGGCCATCAGGATCAGGCGGGCCGGGGCGTCTGGGTGGTCCCCGGGTGACACGACGTTCTGGGAAGTCCGCCGGAAGAGCAGCGAGCGGACGAGGTAGAGGCGGGTGTTCAGGTCGAGGTACGTCGAAACGGCGGCAAAGAGGACGAGAGCGAAGCCGGCCGCGGGCTGGACGGTCGCGAGGATGCTCCCCGCGACCCCGAGCGCGGCATGGATGAGGTGGACGATCGCGTACTCGGGATGGGTGAAGAACGGCTCGATGTCGGCGCGCCGCCCGATCTTGCGGAGCCGTCCGGCCAGCATCCCGGCCGCGCGCCGCTCGGAGTCGGTCCCGGGCCCCCGCTCCTCGAAGGAGCAGAGATCCCGGATCACCTCGAGTCGTTCCGCAGAGTCCACCGGCGGCGGATTATCGCGGGGGCGCGGGTGGATGGCGCCGACGCCCGCTCATGCGAGTCGAATCGCCCGTGAGCGGCGGCACTCAGGGTTATCGTTGCTCGCGCGCCGGAGTGGCGGAATGGCAGACGCGCGGCACTCAAAATGCCGTGTCCCTCGGGACGTGTGGGTTCGACTCCCACCTCCGGCATCGCCCAGTCGGTAAACCGGCTGGGGAAGGGGGCGAATCAGAGCTTGTGGTCGCTTAGGCTCGCTATGGCGGGCCAAAGCGACCACAAGATGCTCGGCCGCTCCGTTTGGGCGCTCGCCAGACGGCAGCACGGCGTCGTTTCGCGCTCGCAGCTGCTGGACCTTGGAGTAACCCGAAGTGGGATCGCTCATCGGCTCCGGACCGGTCGGCTCCATCTCCTTCATCGCGGGGTTTTCGCGATCGGCACCCCGGAGGTGACTCGGCTCGGCCAGTGGACGGCGGCGGTACTCGCGTGCGGCACGGGCACGCTGCTCAGCCATCAGAGCGCCGCTGAGCTCTGGGGCATCCGAGGGCGACGGGCAGGGCCGATCGAGCTCTCGGCCCCGATCCAGCGAAGGCCGCGGGTTCGCGGTGTCCGCATTCACCGTCGCCGTTCACTGGGGGCGATCGACGAACGGAGGCGTCTCGGCATCCCGGTCACCGGTCCAGCCCGGACGTTGGTGGACCTGGCGACGCGACTTGGATCGCGAGAGCTCGAGGCCGCGATCAACGAAGCCGATCGACTCGACCTGATCGATCCGATCCGGCTACGACGGGCCGCCGAGGAGATGCGCTTCCAGCGCGGCGCCGCGGCCGTGCTGCGCCTCCTTGATCGCCAGGCGTTCCGGCTCACGGACTCAGAACTGGAGCGAACCTTCATTCGCGTGATGCGGCGCGCGGGTCTGCCGGCGCCACAAACCGGCGTTCGGCTGCATGGCTTCCGAGTGGACTTCTTCTGGCCTGCTTTCGGGTTGGTGGTCGAGACCGACGGCCTTCGCTATCACCGCACCGCGTCCCAGCAGGCGCGGGATCGCCGGCGGGATCAGGCACTCACCGCGGCCGGGCTGACGACCCTGCGGTTCACGCATGCCCAGGTGAACTTCGACCCTGCGCACGTCGTCGATGTTCTTCAGCGAGTCTCCCGAAGCCTGGTCGCCCGCCGCTCAGCCGCCTAGGCTGGGCGCATGTGCGGGCGCTACACCCTCACCGACCCCGATCCTCGCCTTCTGCGGTTTCGGTTCGGACTGGCGGAGGAGGCCAAGATCGAGCAGGTGCCTCGGTACAACGTCGCGCCGACCGACCCGGTGCTCGCCGTCCGGCTGAACGAAGACGGGGAGCGCGAGCCCGGGGTGCTGCGCTGGGGGCTGGTTCCGCACTTCGCCGATCCGGACGCCTTCGACCGGCTGCTGATCAACGCGCGGGGCGAGACGGTGGCCGAGGCGCCTTCGTTCCGGGATGCGTTTCGGATGCATCGGTGCCTGATCGTCGCCGACGGCTTCTACGAGTGGCAGGCCGAGGAGACGGGCAAGAAGCCGGTCTGGATCACGCGGCCGTCGAGGGAGCCATACGCGTTCGCCGGCATTTGGGCCGAGGCTCGCCGCGTGGACGGGTCCTCGCTGCACTCGTGCGCGATCGTCACCTGCGAACCGGGAGAGGCGGTCGCTCCGATCCATGACCGCATGCCGGTGATCCTCGGTCAGGATGATGAGGCCGAGTGGCTCGACCCCGAGAGCGGGAAGGAGGGGCTCCGAGCCCTCCTGGTCCCCACGGATGACCTCCTCGTCACGGAGGTATCGGACGCCGTAAACGACGTCCGCCAGGACGGCCCCGCCCTGATCGAGCCGCCGCTCAGGCTTTTTTAGGGCGACGCGTCGCCGTCGTGCGACGCGTCGTGGCGCGGCTCTTGCTGGTCCCGGTCGTGCGGCGACCGCCGCCGCGGCGGGGCTTGGCCGGGGCGTCGCTGCCGCCGTCTCCGCCGCCGTCGTCCGCGGACGGGTCGACCGGCGGCAGCTCATCGCCGATAGGTCGTTCCTCCTCGACGTGCCACTCCTGGTTGAAGGCGACCATCGCGACCGCGATCAGGATCACCTGCACCGGCACGAGCACGAGGCAGAGCAATCCGAGCAGGTCATCCGGAAGGGCCGGGCCGCTGAGGCCTGGCTTGGCCCGGTCGAACCAGGCTGGCGCGGCGATTCCGGCGAAGATGGCGAGGATGATCGCCAGCGCCGAGATCACGGGAAGCGCGCCTCGATTCCAGCGGGCCACGAGGTAGGCGAAGAGCACGTAGAGCGCCACGTAGCCGAGGGCGAAGATCTTCCCGCCCTCCAGCCGCGACCAGCCACCGACGGTGATCACCAGGGCGAGCCCGGCTGAGATGAGCAACAGGAACACGACCAGGACCCGAGCGGTGTTCGACTCGGACTTCTCCCTGTTCGGTCGCCAGAGCTCGTATCCGGGACGGATCGACCCCGCTTCCATGGCGGGGAAGTCTATGGACTCGGGTGGATGTGCGCTACACCCATCTGTCGGCGGGTTCATGCGGGCGGAGGGACTCGAACCCCCACGCTCTCTCGAGCACTGGCACCTAAAGCCAGCGTGTCTTCCAATTCCACCACGCCCGCGGGGAGCTCGATTCTAGTTTCGGAGTGGTGGCTACTACGGATGCGCCCACTCAGAGGGCTCTGGAAGAATGACGCTCCATCCGGGCATCACCCAATGCAGGGGTGCATGTCGAGCCAAAGAGGAGGTCGGGATGCCCTGGCAAGACTCGTTGCTGGGAGATGAGAACAGCGAGGTGGCTCTGGGCCCTGGCGCGACTACGCGACAGCGGCCGGCAACCGTGGCGGGAAGCGATGCTTCTAGCTGAGGACCAGGGCCTTGGCGGGCACATGACGAAGCAAGAGCCGATTTCGGTCTATCTGGTCGACGATGTTCCCGAGCTCCGGGAGCTCATCAAGTACGGCCTGGAGGACGATCCGAGCTTCGAGATCGTCGGTGAGGCGGCCGACGGCCGCAGCGCGATCGAGGGAATCGCCGAGACCCGGCCGGCCGCCGTGCTGCTCGACCTCTCGATGCCGGACATGGACGGCTTTCAGGCGATCCCGGAGATCCGCAGAGGCGATCCGGACGTCGCGATCATCGTCCTCTCGGGATTCTCAGCGGACCGCATGGGCCCGCCTTCGATCGAGCGGGGTGCAGACGGCTACGTGGAGAAGGGGACACCGATCCAGGATCTCCGCGACGCCACGCGCCTCGCGGTGGCGAAGCGTCGCGGCGAGCAGGGCGAATAGCGCGAGCGAAGAGCGGGGCACCCAGGACTCGAACCTGGAATCGCCGACTTTGGAGGCCGGTGCCTTAGCCAATTTGGCCAGTGCCCCTGGGCGGGGAATCGTAACCCGAGGGCTGGGACGGCTACGTCTTGGGCACGGGCTTCTTCGCCGCGGGCGGCGGCGCCGTCCCCTGGCCCTTCTTCTTCCCCTTCGGCCGCAGCGAGCTCTTCGGCAGCGGCGCCGGATCGGGGCCGAGCTCCACCCGGCAGGACGAGCCGGCGCAGGCGGACAGCGGAATGAGCGCGTCGTAGAGCCACTTTCTGACGAACCGGTAGCGGGGATTGGTGGCCAGGGATTTGAGCTGTGCCGGGTCGCGCTGCATGTCGTAGAGCTCGGTCTGGCCGTTCGCATAGACCGTGTACTCGTAGCGGTCCGTTCGAATCGAGCGGTAGGCCGGAGCATGGTTGGTCTGGTCGGCCGACTTGATCGCGTCCGGCTCCTGTTCGAGGTTTGACACCCCACGCTTGCCGGCCAGGTGAACCCGCGCCTCGCGAGCACGGTTGCTGCTCGACTGCGCAGCCTCCGTGCCGGTCTCGCCCGGGCCGGTGTCGCCCTCGAGCAGGATCGGACGTGTGGAGCGGAGCGTCGGGTCGTCCGCGTACGGCAGGAGGGATCTGCCATCGGCGAAGGCGTTCTGTGACCCCGAGGCGATCTTGAGGATCGTCTGCGGGATGTCGCCGTTCCAGACCAGCTCATTGCTGACGCCTCCCGCCGGGATCCCGGGGCCCCGGATGATGAGCGGCACCCGCGAGGCGGGGTCGTAGGGAAGGAACTTGCCGCTTGCGATCCGGTGCTCCCCGCGGAAGATGCCGTTGTCCGAGGCGAAGATGATGTAGGTGTCGTCGAGGATGCCCTTGTCCTTCAGGGACTGGACGAGGTCGCCGACGGACTCGTCGAGCGAGATGAGCTGCTCTTCCTGGTGGCGCCGCTCGTTCGCGATCTCCTGCACGCGCTTCTTGCTGAGCCGCTTCTTCACCTGTCTGCGCAGCCACTTGGGCTTGTCGCTGATGTTCTTCTCGTTGAATGCGGGGAGCTTCGGCAGCGGCGTGCCCGCCAGCCGGTTCAGGTCCCTCGGCGCGGGGTCGAAGGGGCCGTGGGGAGAGTTGAACCAGAGGTTGAGCCAGAAGGGCTGGTCCGTGACGGCGTGGTCGTTGACGAAGTTGACGGCGCGGTCGCTGAAGACGTCGGTCTGGTAGTCGTTGGGCTGATCGCCGTAGAAGGTGATGTGCGGTGTCGCGCTCGGCCCGGTCTTCTCGATCAGCTGGTAGTTGAAGTAGAGGGCGTCCTCGGAGACCTTTCCGTACCACTCGGACCAGCCGTCCGGGACGGGCAGGATGCCGTCGGTCGGCGTGTAGCCGTTCAGATACTTGCCGATGTGAACGTTGTAGTAGCCGTCGTTCTGCGTCTCGACGGCCAGGTCGCTCGCCTCGTCGGGGCGAAACTTCGGCCAGCCGCCGTTGGGAGCGACGTTGCCGTGCACGCCGTGGTTGTGCATGTACTGCCCGGTCAGCATGGTCGCCCGCGAAGGGCAGCAGAGCGGGAAGGAGACGTAAGCCTCGTTGAAGCTGGTGCCCTGGGCCGCGAGCAGCGACTGCACGTTCGGCATCACCGACAGCTCGCTCGACGTCATGTCGTCGGCGAGGATGAAGACGACGTTCTTCTGCGAAGGCGCACCCTGTGCCTGACGGGCGAGCAGCGCACCGCCCCCGATCACGAGCAGCGCAACGGCCGCGGCGAGCATGGCGCGCGCACGGGTAACCGTCGGTATTGGCCTGGGGAGCGGCATGAGTCGGAGGTAGCGAGCGGCCCTGCCTCTAGAACCGTCCCGCGGGCGCTGAGTTTCGCAAAGACCGCGGCTGGTGCGCTCGGGGACCTCGGCAGTCGAACCTATAATCGGCGCTCGCGCGGGCGAGGTGTTAACGGTTGCACGTGAGCCTTCCAAGCTCGAGGAGCGGGTTCGAGTCCCGTCGCCCGCTTCGGTCTAGGATTGACTCCCCCTCGGGGCGTGGCGCAGTCTGGTAGCGCATTCGGCTGGGGGCCGAAAGGTCGCTGGTTCAAATCCAGTCGCCCCGATATTCGAGCCCAAGTCAGCAGGTCTCAGCAAGGACCTGTATTCGTGCCTGGCGCACCGCGGGGCTCGATGGCGTAGGCGGTGAGTGGCAAGTTGAAGCGATCACTGATTTCCTCGATCAGTCCCTTCTCCTGCCAGTTGGCGTGCTCATGGCTACGCAGCGCGAGCAGGATGTGATCGGGCTGGAACAGACGGAACCGCCGGCGTCAGAGGGCGAAGTACGCCGCTCACACGCCGGCGCCGACGAGCGCCGGTTGCTGCCGCGAGGGCCGCGGCGACATCCTCCATGGAGCGGGTCGTAACGTTGCCGCGATCGAGGAGGCTCGCCCCGGCAGGCTCGGCGTGACGACATAGAGCTCACCGGCGGCATCGATCAGGGCTCGCACCGAGTGCGGCAACTGATCGGCGCCGGCTAGAGCGGCGTCTGAGACGACCAGGAGGCGCATGTTCGGTTTCTGCCTAGATGCGGGCATAGTCACGAACCTCGGTCAAGCTTGCGACCGCTGCCTTGGCTCCGGCCGGTCCCGCGCCGACGATCACGGATGTCTCAGTGTGTTCGTTCATCGTTCCCTTTCGCCGACGAGGGCCAGGCTGGGCTGACGGGCTCTCCTGACCGCTTCGGCCTCGGTTGCGGTCGGTCTGACCAGGCGGCCGCGACGCCGAAACTCTCGAATCACCGCCTCGATTTGAGGGCTGATTCCTGTCATGGCTCGATCATCCGCTCGGGCGTTGCCCGTGTCGATGGGCCTTTCCACCCATCTGGGGCCCCGGCCTGACCGCGCCTTTCAGGCCTCGCGCAGAATCTCGGCGAGGACCACGGCGTTGTTGTGCTCTTGATCGCGGGCTGCGTAGAGGACCGTTAACGGACCAGTCGCAGCGCGGCGGCGAAGCTCCTGGAGGCGCGTCGATTTGGTCGAAAGCTCGTGGCCATAGCGAAATGCGAATGTCTCGTAGCGGGCCGGGAGATGATCGAACCACTTGCGCAGCTCACCGCTCGGCGCCAGCTCAGGGGCCCACTCGTCTAGTCGGGCTCGCTGTTTGGAGATGCCTCGAGGCCAGATGTGGTCGATCAGGATGCGGTACCCATCCCCGGGTTCGGCTTCCTCGTAAATCCGCTTGGTACGGACGTCGAGGGTCGTTGAAGAGTCCCGCTTCTCATCGGCCGAGTTCGGTTTGGCCCGGTCGGTCATGTCAGGCCCGGGTAATCGAGGACGGGCCCATTGCCCGGCACCGACTCCGCGAGAGCCTTGCCGAGAGCTCTCGCCAGATCGGAGACACCCAGCGGGAGCAGCAGCTTCGGTTGCATACCGAGGAAGCGCATATCGGTCAGCACTTCGGCCAGGGCGTTGGAGAGCTGACCGCGATCGCTGGAGGATTCATCGACGAGCTCGAGCTCGATCAACCGGCCCCTGATGATCCGGTGGTCCGGGAGATCGTGCGCAAGGCGGCACATCCGAACCATTAGCTTAGGGTCGGTGGCCTGCAGCCGGTCGGTTCGCTCCCGAAGCCAACTTTCGAGCTCCTCCGGCTCAACCGGAGTGCAGGGGTGACAGAGAATCGTGAGCCCGAACATCAATCAGAGGCTCGCAGCGACCGGGAGCCCAGTCCATGGGTGGAAATGCTCAATAGGCACAGAGGCGAGCAGGCCCCGACTCTGAGCAGATGGGCCTTTCGTCCCATTCCGCCTCGGCCCCCAGCGCGGGACGCTGTTGTCACTCCGAACGAAAGGACCCCACCGGCCGGCGCCTCCCCCTCCCGCGCAGACCGGTGGGCCGTGCTTTGGTTAGCGCATGACACCCGCCGAAAAACCCGGTTTTTCAAGGGAGCGGAAGCCTTCGATCGCCAGGCAAGAGCTCGTCTCGAGCTCCCTGCTGCTGGCGCTGATCTTCGTCCTCCTGATCGTGACTCCTGTGACGGTCAGCGCCCCGATCCGGGCCAGCGAGATCGTCGTCCTGGTGCTGGCGTTTGTTGCGGTGCTGGCGCTGAACGTGATTCGCATCCGCCGTGCGTTTGCTCCGCTGCGCACCTTTGCTGCCCAGATGGAGCAGGTCGACCTCCGGTACCCGGAGCGGGCGCACATCGGAGGCTCGAGCGAGAGCCAGGAGTTGGCTGCCTTCGCCGACGCGTTCAACGCGATGCTCGAACGCGTCCGCTGAACGCCGTGCTGGATCGCGCGCGGCGTTGCTGGCAAAGAACGAGAGCGGTCTCCGCATCGGCCGCGCGCTCCATGACGAGGCCGGTCAGAACCTGACCGCGGCGATCCTTGAAATCGAGCGGGCAGCCGCTCAGGGTCCTGAGAGCGAGCGCGAGCCGATGGCCGAGCTCGCGACTGAGCTTCAGTCAACCCTTGACGAGATCCGCCGGATCTCACGCGAGCTTCGCCCCGAGGCTCTGGACGACCTCGGGCTGATCAATGCCTTAATCGCCCTCAGCACACGGGCCGCCCGCCAGGGTGACCTTCACATCGAGCGTCACCTATCGGAGGAGTTGCCCACGCTTTCTTCAGAGCAAGAGCTGGTCATCTATCGCGTTGCCCAGGAGGCACTGACAAATGTCCTGCGTCACGCCGAGGCTTCCCACTGCGTGATCGAACTTCGGAGCCATGACGGCAGGATCGACTTGACGGTCAGCGATGACGGACGCGGCATGCCGGCGAGCATCGGAGGCGAAGCGGTTGGCATCGAGGGCATGCGGAGCGCGCGCCTGCTCCGGCCAGTCGGAGTCGTGGAAGTCGAGCACGGTGAAGGTGGCGGGACTCCCAGTCGGCGCAGGCGCTCCGTGGCTGAGCTGATGCCGGTCCTGCAGTGAGCGAGCATTCTCGGCGCTGACGACCGCGAGCTAGGCCGAGAGCTGCCTCAAGCTGGTACCTGGATTCTCAGCCGGACCTAGAGGTTGACGCTGAGGCCAGCGTCGGCGAGGGGGCACGCAAGATTGGGATCAGCGCCGAGCTCGATCTCGCAGTCCTAGACGTCTCCATGCCGAAGTTAACCGGTCTACAGGTTGCGGCTGAGCTCCACACCCGCCGTCCCGAACTCCACACGCTGATGCTTTCCGTCCACGACAACGAGCAGTACTTCTTCGAGGCCCTGAAAGCCGGCGCCTCGGGATACGTTTTGAAGTCCGAGGCCAACAGGGACCTGATCGAGGCCTGCCGCGGGGCGATGCGCGGGGAACCCTTCATCCACCCAGCTGCGGCCTCAGCGCTGGTCAAGGACTATCTCGAGCGGGCCCGACGCGGCGAGGAGACGCCAAGGGACCGGCGGTCAGGGCCGGAACTCGAGGTGATCAAGCTGAACGCTGAGCGGCCTCACCACGAAGAGCGCGGCGGCGCTGATGATCGCCAAGAACACCGTCGATCGTCACCGCGACAACATCCTGGAGAAGCTCGGAATGCGGAACCGAGTAGATCTGACCCGCTACGCGATCAAGCGCGGGCTGGTCGAGCCCTAGCCTCGGGCTAGTCCCTCGGAAGTGAGAAGACTGTTGTCGGCAAGTCGAAGCGCTCTCTCAGCTTGTCGAGTAGTCCGCTCTCTTGCCACCCGGCATGCTCCTCGGCACGAAGCGCAACCAAGAGGTGATCGGCCGGGAAGTCCCTGATTGCATCTTCGAACGCGAGCAGCGGATCGTCAGCACCAACAGTCCCGCTCGCTTCGGTGCCGATCTCTTGGAGGTGGCCAAGGGCTTGCCCAAGTCTCTCGTCTGCCTGATCCCGCGCTGAGCGGGAGGGGATGCAAGCACCTCAATCGACTGGGTAAGGCAGGCGTCACCACCAAGATCTCCTCAGCCGCATTGATCAGCTCCAGGACCTCGAACGGAAGGTCCTCGGTGCTGGAAGCGGACTCACCCGCTGCGATGAGGAGTCGCCGTGGCATCGTCAGCAAACTACCGGCTTGCCGCCCTAACGCCGGTGATCCGCAGAGTTCTCTCTCGGCCGTCAGGCAGCTCAACCGTTGCCTTCTCGCCAATGACACGTCCAGACAGAGCTCGGCCGATCGGTGAGCTTGCCGAGACGTCGTCAGGGCCGAGCTGCTCATAACCGCCGATCAGACGGTGCTCGCGCACATTCCCGGAGGCGACGTCTTCCACCTCGACGATGTGCCGATGGTCACCGCGCCGGCCGGCCAGTTTCCGTCCACGACCGTCGCCGAATCCAAGAGCAGCTGGAGGCGCTCAATCCGCGAGGCGACGACGGCTTCCTCCTCCTTGATCTGGAGATAGTCATCGTTCTCCCCGATGTCGCCGAAGGCGCGGGCGTTTCGCAGCCGCTCTGGGAAATCGACCTCAACCTGATGCCGGAGCCGGGAGAGCTCAGCGTCGATGAGGCGCTCGCCCTCTCGAGTGATGATCGCTTGCGCAACTGGCTCCAGCGGCCGTCTTTGCGACGCCGGGGAGGGATCGTAAATCGCTGTTGGGGCAACCATTGGCATAAGTCCATGATCGCCTCGGGGCGACCCTTCGTCGATGGGGCGTTCGCCCCATTCGACCTGGAAGCGGCCGACCGGCGCAGGCAGCGGCCTGCGCCGGTCGTGATGACTAGGCTCGCGTGCCGAACACCGGTGGGTCGTACTTGCGCGCCAGTCGGGCTAGGGTCAGCGCGGCGAGCATCAGGGCGAAGTCCCGCACCGCGACGTCGTAGTAGCCCGAGTAGGTGAGCAGGTTGACGACGATCCCGGCCAGCCATGCGGCGACGAGGTAGGCGCCGTAGCGAGGCTTGATCAGGACGGCGATCCCCGCCACGATCTCGATCACACCGACCGCGTACATCGCATCGGAGGCACTTCCCGGAACGACGTCGTTGATCCAGGGTGCGAGGTAGATCTCCCAGTTGACCAGGACGTCAAAGAACTTGTCCAGGCCAAACAGGATCGGGGCAGCGGCGAATCCAATTCGCAACAGCCAGAATGCCTGATAGGCGGGGTCGCTCTTCAGGCGTTCGGCCACTGATGGCGAGTCGATCGCGGAGGGGACGCGATTGGTCGCGCGGCCGGTAAGTGTGGCCGTCGACATTCGTACCTCCCTAGGTGGGGTGCTCTTGACTTCGTCTGGCCGGGGGCACGCCACTCGCGGGGGACCGCCAGTGCGCCCTTCCGCGGACGCACCCGCGGTGCGCGGCGGGGTTGGTAGAGGATTCCTGCTCGGGCTGCCATCGACATGAGCCCATGATCAGTTACAGCAGGCCTTGCGTCGATGGGGCTTTCTCCCCATTTGGGTCGCTCCTATCAGCCGGCGTGAGGGATTCGACTCTTTCCATTCGGCAACTCGAATGGGGTGTTCGCCCCATTCCGTCCCGGTGAGCGACGCGGGAGCCTGGTTGATGCGGGCAGAGCGCCCGCCGACAGATCGAACTTGAGAAAGGAAGAGAGATGCCAGCCCCCTATTTAGGACTGTTCGCCCCGATGAGGCCTTCCGACGACCCGTGGCGCGACGGCCAGGACCAGCCGTCGCTTTGGGTCCGCGGGCGGGCTCGCCGGAAGAGGCGTGAGCTGGATGAGGCGCTAGCCCGCGGCGAAAACCGGTGACCGCCGAGGAACTCGCGCTGCGCGCACAACAACTCTCAGAGTCGGCAACGGGCGCGCGACTTGCGGCCTGGTTCGAGAATCTGTTTCGCCTCGCCGTCGGAGGGCCGGGCCCCGGCGCGACCACAGCGATGGGTGTACCCCCGATGCCGTGTCGCCACACGGGCGCCGCGGCGAGAGCCTGCGCGGCCCGGGACCGCACGACGTGCGTGGGCTGGCGATGGCCTCGAACCTGCTCGAGGATGCCAAGGGTCCCCTTTACGCCCGCACCAGGGTCGACGAGTTGGAACCGGCTGTGCGCAGGACAATTGCGGCGCTCGAGCCGGCGACCCAGATGGGGAAATAGGCCCCATTGGCCCCGGTCCGCTCCTCGGGTGACCCTTCGTCCACGGTCACAAGCCCGTCCCGCGAATAGCGCCATCCGGGGATACGGGCACTGACCAGGTGGCTCGGGTCCGTCCAAACGAGTTCTCCCACCCACGATCCGCGCCGCTCCAGGCGGCCCGCGCCCTGACTCTCCCTCTCAGCGGTGCGGGCCGTCGATCTCTTTCTAATGAGGACAGTCCGTGTTCCGCACGGTTAATGGCGGGATCGAATCGGGCGCCCCCGATTGGAGCTGGCCGCAGTACCGCTTTGTACCGGATGCACCGTCCTTTGTATCTAGATCGTCCGCCGTCGTGGACACATAGGAACAACGGGCGCTCCGAGACACATGGGCGCCTGAATCCGCTCGGCTGGGGGCCGAAAGGTCGCTGGTTCAAATCCAGTCGCCCCGACTAATCAGGACCCGCAAGCTCCGCGGCGAAGCGACCGGCTTTGAGGGGCATGATGGTAAGGCGCGCGCCTGAGCTGTTGAGCGGACCCGCCGATCGGAGTAGGGTCGGCCGCGGATCGATCAAACGCCTATCTGAGAGGGGACGTTATGGCCGACACGCTCAAAGGGACCTGCCTGTGTGACGGCGTGGAGTACGAGCTTTCTGATCCGCAGGCACTCGCCTACTGCCACTGCACCCGTTGCCAGCACTGGACGGGTTCGAGTCTCGCTGGGGTCGTGGTCGCCCCGGAGAACCTCAAGTTCACGAAGGGCGAGGACCTGGTCAAGACCTACGAGAGCGAGTTAGCTCCCCGCAACTTCTGCAGCAACTGTGGATCGAGCATCTACGACGACCTCGGGGAGGTCTACTTCGTGGCCGCGGGCCTGATGGGCGACCTCGACATGAAGCCGGCCTTCCATCAGCAGGTCGCCTACAAGGCGAGCTGGCACCAGATCGGAGACGACGCGCCGCAGTACGACGAGATGCCGCCGGCTTAGCGCGATGGACCCGCCCTGGTACGCGATCACTGGCGTCGACGTCAAGGAGCTCTCCGGAGCGTGAAGATCCGCGCCGCGGTGCTCGAGGAGTTCGGTGAACCGCTGGTCGTTCAAGAGCTCGAGCTGACTGAGCCGAGCGAAGGTGAGGTCCTCGTTCGCCTGGTCGCATGCGGCGTCTGCCACACCGATCTCTATACGGCATCGGGAGTCGACCCCTCGGGCTATTCCCCGACCGTGCTGGGCCACGAAGGGGCCGGCGTGGTCGAGAAAGTGGGCCCCGGGGTCGAATCACTCTCGGTGGGAGACCACGTCGTGACCCTGTTCTCGCCCCAGTGCGGCGAATGCGTCCACTGTCGCGATGACCGCACCAACCTCTGTTTGGCGATCCGCGAGCAGCAGAACAGGGGCTACCTCCCCGACGGAACCACGCGGCTGCGACGAGACGGGGAGGAGATTCGGCACTTCATGGGCACGTCGACCTTCGCCGAGGCGACGGTGATGCCGGAGATCGCTCTGGCCAAGATCAATCCTGAGGCTCCTCTCGACCGGGCCTGCCTGTTCGCCTGCGGACTGACCACCGGCCTCGGGGCCGCGATCAACACCGCGAAGGTCGACGCGGGCTCCACATGCGTCGTCTTCGGCGCCGGCATGGTCGGGCTGGGGGCCGTCGCCGGCTGCCGCCTGCAGGGTGCGGAGAGAATCATCGCCGTTGACCTCTCCGAGGACCGTCTCGAGCTGGCGCGCGGCCAGGGAGCGACCGAAACGATGATCGGCGGCGAGGACGTCGTCGACCGGATCGTCGAGGAGACCGACGGCTTCGGCGCCGACTACACGTTCGAGGCGACGGGGAACGTCAAGGTGATGCGCCAGGCCGTGGAGGCCGCGCGGATGGCCTGGGGACTGGCGACGATGGCCGGTGTCGCCGGCAAGGGGGAGACTCTCGACATCGTCCCCCGTCTCCTGATCACCGGCCGCCGCGTCGCCGGCTCCTCCTTCGGCGGAGTCAAGGGCCGCCAGGGTGTGCCTGAGCTAGTCGACCGGTACCTGGCTGGTGAAATCGACGTCGATCCGTTCATTTCCCACCGGATCGCCCTGGACGAGGTGAACCATGGCTTCGAGCTGATGGAAGCCCAGGACGGTATTCGCAGCGTGATCGGCTTCAACTGACCGGGGCTGGAGCGAGGAATGATTCTTCAGCGCGTCGAGCACCCCGAGTGGCTCTCGAACGCCTATCTGGCCGTTGACGAGATCGGCGGCCATGGTGTGCTCGTCGATTCGAACGGCATTACCGATCCGCTCTGCGAGCGTGCCGAGCGCGAGGGCAGCGAGATCACGCATCTGCTGCTGACCCATCATCACGCGGACCATGTCCTGGACGCACGCAAGCTGGCCCAGCGCTTCGGCGTGCCGATTTTGGCCCACGAGAAGACCGCCGAGATCCTGGATGGGGTCGTTGACGAGACCTTCCGCGACGGCGAGGTGATCGAGTCTGGAGGCCTGCGCATCGAGGTGATCTATACGCCGGGCCATTGCGCCGATCACTGCGCGCTGTCCATGAATGGCACCGATGTCCTGACCGCCGACGTCCTCTTCAAGGGAACGGTTGGCGGCACCCGGGCGCCGGGAGCGACCGGCTTTGAGGATCTCCGCTCGTCCGTGATGGACCGCCTTATGAAGCTGGAGCCCGAGACCCGGCTTCACCCCGGGCATCGCGAGCCGACGACGGTGGGCGGGGAGTGGGAATCGAACCCGTTCATTCGCATCTGGCGCGGGATCGACCCGGAGGGTGCCGATCCCTGCACCATCGGTCCGGCCGATTCGGCCGATCGGGAGGCCGCCACCCTCGTCCTCTGGGCCCCGGACTACGACGGTGGGAACAAGGCCTGGGTCCGCTTTGGCGACGGTTCAGACGCTGTCGTCGGCGGCTCGCAGGTACAGCGCGGTGGCGCCGGATCAACCTCTGAAGCCGACTAAGAAGGCTCGCCCCATCGGCTGTCACCGCGGTCCCGCGAGCGCTCGTCCGGGACCGGAGGCGCGCCGTCTGGTGCGAAACCGGCCTGGGTGAGCATTCGCCGTAGGTCAACCACCATCTGGACGTCGATGTCCTTGCCCTTGGGCGGCGGCAGCACCTCGGTCTCGGGGCCGAGCGTCACCTTGAGCTTCCCGTTGTGCTCGTGCTCCACGGTTCCGATCTTCTCCAGCAGCGACACGACCTGACGCCACTCGATGTTCCCGCTGGAGGGGTGCCGGAAGATCTTCTCGACCGTGTCGCGGTGGTGATTGCTGAGGTGGGCTTCCATGTGGATCCCCCCGAGGCTACCCGTAAAGCCGA
Organism: uncultured Solirubrobacterales bacterium; assembly: GCA_963743575.1. Taxonomy (GTDB): domain Bacteria; phylum Actinomycetota; class Thermoleophilia; order Solirubrobacterales; family 70-9; genus DASUPK01. Next base: position 544,740 of record CAVUQC010000004.1, read on the forward strand.
TATCTGGGGTGGGGATTACCCGACTTCGACGCGCGCTCCGCGCCGCTTTCGGGTCTACGGGAACTAGAGTCCCGGATCGTGAATCTTGACCAGGCCCGGGTTTTTCTCGGCGAACACCATCGAGGTGTGCTCGCCACGCGGACAAAGGGGGATCGCGTGCAGCAGAGCCCCGTTCTCGTCAATGTTGACGGGGCGGGCAACGCGATCATTTCCAGCCGGGAGACCGCCTACAAGGTCGCGAACCTTCGTCGCGACCCTCGAGCCCAGGTCTGCGTCTTCACGGAGGCGTTCTTCGGGCAGTGGCTCTTCGTCGAGGGGCTCGCGGAGGTGCTCTCTCTGCCGCAGGCCATGGACCCCCTGATCGACTACTACAAGCGCTTCCCCGATGAGAACCCCGACTGGGACGACTACCGAGCCCGCATGGAGCGCGAACGGCGCGTGTTGATTCGAATCGAACTCGAGCGCGCCGGACCGGACCTCTACGGCTGACCACCCGACGCAAGCAGCTCGCCAAGTGCGTTGCTCCGCGGATCGGTACGGCTTCCCAGCGGGCGGCCGGCCCTAGCGGACGTCGAGGCGCCGGAAGGCGAGGTCGGTCGCGATCGCCGCGGCGATCCCCACGGCGAGCAGCACGGCGAGCGAGCCCAGCGTGGCACCGTTTGCGAGCTGGTCGTTACCGACGGCCCAGTAGAAGAGGGACGCGAACCGAAGCGGCTTGATCCAGTGCACCGCCGGGGCGAGCGAGCTGATCAGGTAGGAGAGTGCTGCCAGAGCGCTGGCGATGCCGATCGCGGTACCGCGGCTGCCAGTCGCCGCGCCGAGGGCCATCGCGATCAAGCCGAAGGCGATCCCGAGTAGTAGCACGGCGATGGTGGCGCTGGCGACGTGCCACGGGTCGACCGTCACCTCGAAGGCGCGGCCGACGTAGACACAGACGGCGACGACCACCGTGAGGACCAGCGCCTGGACGACCATTGCCACGACCTTTCCGGCCAGGATCCCCCTGCGGGACAGCGGCAGGACCACCAGCAGCCCCAAAGTGTCGTCCTCGTTCTGGCCCGCGATCGCGGCGGCGCCGTAGCCGATCGTGAGCAGCAGCATGATCAGTGGCAGAAAGTTCGCGTAGGCGTTCACGTCCAGCCAACCCGCAGGTGAGGTGAGCGTGCCGGTCGCCCCGAACAGCGCAGCCAGTGGAGAGTTGTCCTGCGTGAGCTTGTTGAGCTCGATCGAGTGCTTGAACGACGGATAGAGGGCGACGATGACGATCATGTAGAGAGCCATCCCGATCGCGTACCAGGCGGTCGATCGCCGCCGGATGGCGAGGTCGTACCGGGCGATCTCAGCCGTCATCCTCGGGGCCGTCCTCGGTGTAGTAGGTCAGGAAGAGCTCGTCGAGGTCGGCGTGGCGGGCGACGACGTCGAGAGGGTCGTGATCGGCGATCACCCTGAGCAGCTTGGGAAGCTGTCCGGTGGTCTGCAGCGTCACGCGATCGCCCTCAGCCGTGACGCGCCGCACCCCCTCGACCGCCTCGAACACTGAAGCCGGGACGGGGGCGGCGAAGCGCAGCTCGATCGTCTGCGGCGCCTGCCGGCGCAATCCCTCGACCGTGTTCGAGACGACCAGCCGGCCGCTGCGGATGATCCCGACGCGATCGGCGACGCGCTGCACCTCGTCCAGCTCGTGGGAGGAGAGGAACACCGTCCGGCCTTCAGCGGTGGTCTCGCGCAGCAGGCGGTGGAATTCGTGCTGCATCAGAGGGTCCAGCCCGGAGGTTGGCTCGTCGAGCAGAAGAAGTTCGGGCCGATGCATGAAGGCCAGCACCACCCCCAGCTTCTGCCGGTTGCCCTTCGAGAGCTCATGGATCCGGCGGTCGAGAATCACGTCGAATCGCTCCACCAATCCGTCGCGCAGCCGCGAATCGACCCCGCCCCGGGCGCGAGCGAACCAGTCGAGCACACTGTGGCCGGTCATTCGCGGGTTGAGCTCGAGCTCACCCGGGAGATATCCGCAGCGTTCATGGATCGCGGCGCTGTCCCGCCGGCTATCCAGTCCGAACACCCGGGCGTTCCCGGAGCTGGCGTGGTGCAGGTCCAGGAGGAGGCGGATCGTGGTCGTCTTGCCGGCCCCGTTCGGACCGAGAAAGCCGAACACCTGCCCGGGTTCGACGCACAGCTCCAGGTGGTCGACCGCCACCGTCTCGCCGAACGATTTCGTCAGCCCGAGCGTCTCGAGGGCGGCGCTCATGCCGACCGAGGCGTACCAGTTGTGATCCGGCGATTGTCCGAATACTGATCGACCATTGGCGTCATCCTGCCAATCCTCGCGGCAATTCTTCTTCTCATTCATTCAGCTGACGCAGATCGTCGGTCATCGCTGATCGGATCCCGGTGGTTTGCACGGATGGAAGGTCCTTCTCCTGAGTCAAGACTGGATGGTGCAAGGAAATCGATGACTCGATGAGAGGAGGCAACGATGGCCACCCAGACCGAAGAGCAGACCGTCGTCACCTATTTGGAGAGCGCGGTCGATGATCTCAACGATGCCCGCCAGCAGGCGAGCGAAGAGGTCCGCGGCGCGATCGACTCGGCGCTGAGCCGCTCCCGCGAGGCCCTGGACGACCTCAGGGCGGACGCGAAGGAGCGGACGGTGAACCTGCGCAATCGCGCCGAGGAGCGCGGGGCCGAGTGGCAGAAGACACTCGAGGACGCGACCGAGGACATGCGCCGTGAGCTGGGTGTACGGGCGGTTCATGCCCAGCGCACCGAGGATGCTCTCGACGCGATGGCGGAGCAGATCAAGCAGCAGAAGAAGCACCTCTCCTGAATGGAGACCGCTAGCTTCCCCGTGACCCCGATGGCCAACGAGACCACCGACGAGGGCAGCACCGACGGAATCAGCATCATCCTCGCGGACGATCACGAGATCGTCCGCGACGGCTTGCGGCGAATCGTCGAGGCCGAGGGCGACATGGAGGTCGTGGCCGAGGCCGGCGATGCCGAAACCGCGCGCCGCCGCGCGTCCGGTCTCAAGCCGAGCGTCCTGGTGCTCGACCTGAACATGCCCGGCGAACCGAGCCTCGCCTCAATTCCGAAGGTGCATGAGACCTCGCCCGACACCGCGGTCGTCGTGCTCACCATGCAGGACGACCCGGCCTTCGCCAAGGAGGCCTTTCGCCTCGGCGCCAAGGCCTTCGTCGTCAAGCACGCCGCCGGCTCGGAGCTGGTCGACGCGATTCGTGCCGCCTCCAAGGGGGACACGTACATCAACCCCCAGCTCGGCGCTCGGCTGGCGGCCACCCCCGAGGGTCCTCCCGGTGGCCTCACTCCGCGCGAGATCGAAGTGCTCAGGCTGGTGACGGCCGGGCACACCAATCCGGAGATCGCGGAGAAGCTCGTCATCTCCATCCGGACGGTCGAGACTCACCGAGCCGCGATCCACCGCAAGCTCGGCACCAACAGCCGGGCCGAGGTCGTCAGCTTCGCCCGCGAGCACGGGCTGATCGAGGAGGGCTAGCCCGGCCCCGGCTGGTCTCGGGCCGGTTCACCGGCAGATCGGCCCGCACCCTGGTGCCGCTACCCGGCTCGGAATCGATATGCAGGCTGCCGCCGGCGAGCGAGACCCGTTCCTGCATCCCAACCAGGCCGAAGCTTCGCTCCGCGGTGTCGGGATCGAATCCGCTGCCGTCGTCGGCGACGATCACCTCGATCGCCTGGTCGTCCCGCGTGACCGTGACGGAGATTCGATTCGGATCCGCATGCTTGATCGCGTTGTTGGACGCCTCCTGGACCAGCCGGTAGATCGTCGCCTCGAGGTCCGGCGGCAGCCGGCTCGGGCCCTCCTTCTGCTCGCCCGCGACGTCGATGTCGATGTCCACTCCGATGTCGACCCCGAATCGCTCGCTCGAGCGGCGCGCCAGTGACTCGATCGCCGGTCCGACCCCGAGGTCGTCCAGGACCGAGGGGCGCAGCTCGGTGATCAGCCCCTGCAGATTCCGGATTCCGCGGTCGACGTGCTCCATGGCGACCTGCCTCGAATCCGATGACAGCTCGGCGTCGGTCCCGGCAGCATCCAGCAGGACCCTGAGGGCCCCCAGCTCCTGAAGTGTCTCGTCGTGCAGCTCGCGCGCCCAGCGGTGGCGCTCGCGCTCCGACGCCTCGATCGACATCTGCAGCTTCTCCGCCTCCACCGCCTGCACGGTCGCGATGGTGGTGGCCGCACTGGCGGCGAACGATTCGAAGACCTGCCTATCGTTCGCATCGAAACCGGGGCCACCCAGCTCGCCGACGGCCATCAGGCGACCCCGGGGACGGTCGCGAAACTCGAGCTCGGCGACCAACGTGGGCAGCCCCCGCAGCTCGGGCGTCTCCGCCTGGAGGTCGTTCAGCCAGGTCTCTCCGTCTGGCAGACTTCGTCCCTCCAGGGTCCCCGGGTGCTCGCCCGCCGCGGCGGCGATTTCGAGCGAGGTCCCGTCGGAGAGCAGGAGCACGGCCCCCTTTGCTCCGACCACGCCGCGGCCGCGCTTCACGATCAGCTCCAGTAGGTCGGGGAGTTCGATTCCGCTGGAGACGGTCCGGGCTATGTCCGAGCTCGCCTCCAGCCCGCGGAGGGCCTTCTCGAGCTCCTCCCGGCGGCGGTCGATCCCCTCGTAGAGGCGAGCATTCTCGATCGCCACCCCCGCCCAGGCGGCGAGGACGATCACGACCTGCTCGTCGATCTCATCGAACTCGGCGCCGCCCCCCTTCTCCGTCAGGTACAGGTTTCCCCAGGCCTCGCCTCGGACCAGGACCGGCGTGCCCAGGAAGGTCTTCATCTCGGGATGGCCCGGCGGGAACCCGTACGAGCGGGCATGAGCGCCGACGTCCGGCATCCGGAGCGGCCTGGGATTGCGGATCAACTCGCCGAGGACGCCGCGACCACGCGGCAGTGGCCCGATCTCACGGCGCTTCTGCTCGTCGATGCCCGAGTGCAGGAATCGCTCCAGGCCGGTCTTCTCGGCATTGAGGATGCCGAGCGCTGCGTAGGCCGCGCCGGTCAGGTCGCGCGCGGCCTCGGTGACGCGCCGAAGCAGCGTCTCGAGGTCGAGCTCGGAGACGATGGTTCTGCCCACCTCGAGCAGCTGTTCAAGCCGCTCATCGGTGAGCTTCTGCCGGTCAGACGCCAAATCCTTCTCCCACGAAGGTTCCGCAGTGCATCGCGGGCTACGTGAAGAGTAGCTCCGTGGAGACCACTGAGGGAGTTCCGGTCCTCAACGCGGATGGAACCGGTCCCGGCGAGGAATAGGTTGGCGCCATGAGCTGGCAGTTCGCCGCGACGCGCGTGACCGGGACAAACGAGGCGATTGAGCTGCTGGAGACCCTGAAGAGCACGCACGGCGCGCTCGCGATTGCGGGAACCGGAGCGTCCTGCGATGGGGGAGAGATCCTCTGCCTCACCCGCGCCGAGCTTCTGCCCGACCCCGACGACATCCGGGTCGGGGAGGTCGGAGGCGCGCCCGTATATGTGGACGGCACGCGCTACGAGCTTTGGGGGCGGCCGAAGTTCCTGATCGACGTCGCCCCGGGACCGGCTGCGGGCATCGGCCTCGATGGGCTCGAGGACCGGCACTTCGTCAGCCGGCGTCAGCCTCCCGTCGCCTCTGAGGGCGTTCACGCCTCAACTTCCGCCCGCTAGGGGCCGAATAAAGGGAAGTGAGCTCAAGAGCGCTCCAGCGCGCGGTCGTGGTCGCGATGATCCTCGCCACCCTCGCGGGGGCGGTCGGCGCCTACCTCGTCTCGCACAGCCAGCTCCACTCCAGGCGCTCGGATGAGGTCTCGAACGCAAGCACGGCGATCTCCGATGCCGTGCGCCGGCGCGCCTACTACCTGCAGGACGTGGCCGACATGGTGGGCGTGCACGACGACGCCGACCAGGCCGAGTTCTCTCGCTACGCACACGTCCGCGGGCGCAAGGAGGGGGCGATCGTCGCCGTCGAGTGGGTCCGGCATTCGCCCAGCGGGAAACTGGTTCCGCCACGCGCCATCGGCCCCGATCCGGAGCTCGTCAAGGCGGCCGACCCGGCCAACGCCCGGCTCGCCGATGCGCACTCCAACCCCGCCGCCGCCCCCGTTCTCGCTGCGGCCTCACTCCAGAAGCAGACCGCGATCTCCGCACCCGTCAGGCTCGCCGACGGAGACGCCGGCTTCTACCTGGCCGTGCCGGTCGTCTCACATCGCTTCAGCGGAGAGGTCTCGGACGTCGAATCCCAGAGCGCGGTCGTGGGCCTGGTCGACGCCCAGCAGCTGGTCACTGAGGCTCTGCCCGGCAGCCCGCTGACCGCCCTTCAGCTGCGCGACCAGGTGACGCCCCTGGCCACGATCGGATCCGGCCTCGACAACAGCTTGCAGACGGCGATCGCGGCTCCGGAGCGAAAGTGGACGCTGGCAGTCGCCGGCGATTCCCTTACGACTCCCGAGAAGGCTCTCCCCTGGCTGATCCTGCTGATCGGTGGCGGTCTCACCCTGGTCGTTGCCTTCCTCCTGCGAGCGCTTGCACGCCGGCGCGATCAGGCCCTCGCCCTTGCCGACGAGCGCTCTTCGGAGCTCGCCGAATCTCTGCGCCGCGTTGAGAATGCCAACCGCGAGCTCGAGCGCGCCAGGGCCGATGCCGAGCGGCTCTCACGCGAGGATCCGGTGACTGGGATCTTCAATCGCCGCCACTTCGGCGAGGTCCTGGCCCGGGAGCTCAGCAAGCCGGAGGGCGGGTCGCCGTCCGTCCTGCTCCTCGACCTCGATCACTTCAAGCGCGTCAACGACGAGCACGGCCACCTGATGGGCGACGCGGTGCTGCAGACGGTGAGCGATCGGATCGCGTCGGTTCTCAGGGCGGAGGACTGTCTGGCCCGGTGGGGCGGCGAGGAGTTCGCTGTGCTCGCTCCGGACATCGATCGGGACGGGGTGCTCGCGCTGGCCGAGCGGGCGCGTGAGGCGCTCGCCGAGGAGCCCGTTCGGGTCGGCGACATCCTGATCGATCTCACCCTCTCAGTCGGCGCGGCCCTCGCCGAGGATGGGAATCGCACCCCGGACGCCCTAGTTCATGCCGCCGATCAGGCGATGTACGACGCGAAGGATGCGGGCCGCAACTGCGTGCGGATCCGAGATGCCGGCGGCGCGAGGGGCGCCGTCAGCGCACGGTGATCTTGGCGAGGCCCTTGCCGAGCCGGTCCTGATCGACGTCGCCCGAGATCCCCTGGACGGTGCCCGAGCTGGAGTACTGCCAGACCGAGTAGCCGTGCCTCGCCCAGTTCAGCGCCGGAACCGACGGACGCGACACGCCCCACTCGGCGACCCAGAGCGGATACCTCGCCTTGGCGAATTCGAGTGTGTTCCCAGTCGCGGACCAGCTGCTGGCGTTCGTGTAGATCATCGGCTTGCGGCCGAGCCGCTTGTTCACCTTCTTGACCCACACGCGGATCCAGGTCCGGAGTGACGCCGCGGTCATGCCGCTGAACGGCGTCTCGACGTCCAGCACGGGGATCAGCTCGCCGCTCTGCAGGGAGCCGACCGTGGCCAGGAAGACGTTGGCCTCGGCGATTGCGTCAGCGCGTGCGTCCGCGGCGGTGCCCCCGGCCGCGAAAGCGCGGTGGTAGGCGCCCACGCGTATCCCGTTGGACTCCGCCGCGACCCGGTTGGTGGCGAAGAAGGGGTCGGCGCCGCACTGCCCGGGCTTCACCGTGCAGTCCGCGCCGTTGCCCCGGCTCGCCTGCACGAAGGCGAACCGGATCCCGCCGGTCGTGGCCACGGTTGGCCAGTCGATCGGCCCCTGGAAGCGCGAGACGTCGATGCCCATCGCCTTGGTCCCGGCGCTCGCCGCGGCCGGCAGGATGCCGAGCGCCACAGCGCAGAGCGCCACGAGGGCGGCTGCCACCGGTTTTCTTGCGCTCGTTCTCATGCCTGGATTCTGCAACCCGCCCCGGCTGCGATCGGAGCGCGCAGGTCGGCGGCATCAATTGGCGGTAACCGGGTAAAGACAGAGTGATGCTGCGCGAAGGGGAAGCGTCCGCCCCCCACCGAGGGTTCCTTCATTCGGCCCTGATCTACGGGTCCGATGACACGTTCGCGGAGGTCGCAGTCCCGCTCGTTGAGGCGGGAATCGCCGCCGGGGAGCCCGTTCTCGTCGCGGTGCAGGGACCGAACGTCGAGGCACTGCGATCCGCGCTCGGCGACGAGCCCGACGGAGTCTCCCTGCTCACGGTCGAGGAATGGTTCGAGACCTCGGCTCGCACTCGGGACAAGCTGGTCCGCTGGGCCAACGAGAGCGAGGCCGGCCGGGCGCGTGTGCTCCTGGAGCCCACCTGGCCGACAGGGAGCGCGGCGCGGGTTCGAGACTGGGCTCGCCACGAGGCGGTGACGAACGTCGCCTTCGAGGGCATGGAGGTCGATCTCATCTGCGCCCACGACTCGCGCGTGCTCCCAGCCGAGATCATTGAGCACGCCCGGCACACCCATCCCCTGCTCGCCGAACCGGGCGGACACGCCGTCAGCGAGGGCTACGAGGAGCCGGACGACTTCTGCCGCCTGCTCGATTCGCGCGTCGAACCGATCGGCGGCGAGCCCGCCGCCTCCGTCGACTTCGACCTCGCAGGACTCCACGGGGTGCGGGGGCTGGTCGGCTCCGCGGCGGCAGCCGTGGGCATTTCGGGCGTTCGCGCCGAGGGGCTGGTGCTCGCGGTCAACGAGATCGCCAGCAACGCCGTGGTCCACGGGAGCCCGCCGGCGACCCTGACGATCTGGCCGGGAGAGGCTGATCTCGTCTGCGAGGTGAGCGACTCCGGGGCGGGCATCGAGGACCCGCTCGCAGGCCAGCTCATCCCTCCCCTGGAGGGCATCGGAGGCCGTGGCATCTGGCTGGCCCGGATGCTCTCCGACGCGGTCGAGATCCGCAGCGGAGCCCGCTGCACCGTCTCGATCCATGCGTCCGCACCCAACGGCGCGGTGGAGCGGCTAGATCGCTCGAAGCAGCGCGGAGTCGATCTCGCTGAGCCCGGTGGCGCCGCACAGGGCCATGGTGAGGTCGAGCTCCGCCAGAATCGACCTAAGCACCACTTCGACCCCGTTCTGACCATCGAGCGCTAGCCCCCAGAGGTAGGGACGGCCGATCAGGACGGCGTCGGCGCCGAGGGCGAGCGCCTTGAACGCGTCGGCCCCAGATCGGATGCCGCTGTCGAGCATGATCGCCATCTCCTCGCCGGTGGCGTCGACGATCGGGGGCAGCGCGTCGAGCGAGGCGATCGCGCCGTCGATCTGGCGCCCGCCGTGGTTGGAGACGACGATTCCGTCGATGCCGCGTTCGCGCGCCTCACGCGCATCCTCCGGGTGGAGGATGCCCTTCAGCACGATCGGCAGCGTGGTCTCACCGCGCAGCCATTCGAGCCGCTCCCAGGTCAGGTTCGGGTTCGCGAAGACGCCGAGGAAGTGCCCCACGGCGGCGCCGATGTCCTCCTCCGGAGTCTTCTCGAGCCCCGCCTGGAAGACGGGGTCCGAGAGGTATTGGGCGATCCCCACGCCCTCCAGGAAGGGGAGGTATGCCTGCTGCAGGTCGCGGGGCTTCCAGCCAGGCACATAGTTGTCGACGGTGAGGACGAGCGCCGAATATCCGGCGGCCTCGGCGCGGCGAACCAGGCTCGCCGCGATCTCGTCGTCGTTGGGCCAGTAGAGCTGGAACCAGCGAGGTCCGTCGCCGTTCGCCTCGGCGATCTCCTCCATCGCGGTGGCGGAGGCCGTACTGGTGACCAGCGGCAGCCCGAGTGCCGACGCCGCTCGGGCGGAGGCGAGCTCGCCCTCCTCGTGCAGGAGGGTCTGCACCCCGATCGGAGCGAGCAGGACGGGCGCCGGCATCTGGGTGCCGAGCAGCTCCAGCGAGAGATCCCGTACTGAGAGGTCCTGGCGCAGCACCCGCGGAACGATGCGCCAGCGCCTGAACGCCTCCAGGTTGGCCCGCATCGTGTCCTCGGAGCCCGCGCCGCCGAAGATGTACGCGATCGCCCGCTCGTCCAGCGACTCCCGCGTCTTGGCCTCGAGCTCGGCCCAGGCCATCGGGAGGTTCGGCTGCTCTCCGGCGAGCATCCCCTTCGCGTAGATCTCGCGGTAGTAGTCGCCGAAGAGGGCGGCGGGGGGTTCGGAGCTCATTCGAAGGGGGCGTGTCCGTGAGAGGCGCGCTCGGCGGCGGCGAGCAGCTCATCTCGATAGTCGGGATGGGCGATCGCGGCCAGAGCCTCGCCGCGCTGATGGACGGTCTTGCCCTGCAGCTCGGCGGCGCCGTACTCGGTGACGATCACGTCCACCTGATGGCGGGGGGTCGTGATCACGGCGCCCGCGTCGAACCAGGGCACGATTCTCGAACAGCGAGTGTCCTCATGGGTGTAGGTCGAGGACAGGCAGAGCAGGGAGGTCGCCTCGAGGGAGAGGGCGGGACCCGAGACGAAGTCCTCGTGTCCGCCGATCCCCGAGAACTGATTGGCGTTGATCGTGTCGGCGATCACCTGACCCTGGATGTCCACCGCGAGTGCGCCGTTGATCGTGACCATCTTCCGGTTGCGGGCGATCACGTGGGGAGAGTTCACGATCGAGACGGGGAGGAAGGCGACGTCGGCGTTCCCCTCGAGCCACCCGTAGAGCTCCTTGGTGCCGCCGGCGAAGGTCGCGACCGAGACGCCGTCGTACTGGCCCTTCCGGTTGGTGATCTTCCCGGCCTCGTGGAGCTGCATCAGGCCGGTCGTGAACATCTCGGAGTGGGCGCCGTAGTCGCCCCCGTCTCCCTCCGCGAGCAGCCCGGCGATCGTCGAGGGAATCGCGCCGATGCCGGTCTGGATGGTGGCTCCGTCGGGGATGTAGTTGCGCGCGTTCTCCGCGATCGCGCGCTCAGCATCCCCGGGCGGCGGGTCCTCGATGGGGAGCGGTGCCCTGTCGCTCTCGACCAGGGCATCGATCTGGTCGACGTGGAGGGCGTGCCTGTAGTCGGGCTCATAACCCGGCGTCCGCGGGAAGTGCTCGGAGACCTCGGCGATCAGGAGCCGACCGGGATCGCCGGCGATCCGCTGCATCTCGTCGTAGGTGCTGCCGGCGTGCAGCGAGAGGCTGCACCAGCCATCGGCGTCGGGCGGAGCGGCAGCGGTCGCGAACACGCGAGGGGCCTGGTCCTCGAGAATCGGCTCGAAGCGGCGGAAGTCGGCCGGGGCGAAGCTGATGTTCGCTCCGGAGTCGCGCAGCACCCGCTCGATCGGGCCGTAGAACCCCGACAGGTAGTGGACGTTCGGATGCTGGAAGAGCGGCGTGAAGACGAAGAGCAGCGCCGTGCCGATCCGGAGCTCCTCCCAGTCGTCCCGCTCGCCCATGGCCTCCACCAGCGCGGCAGGCTGGCCGGGCCCGAGGGGCATCGCGAAGGTGTCCGTCGGCTCGAACAGACCGGCGGCCTCTTCCGCGCTCATCGTCCGCGCCATGGCGCGGACTCTATGGCGTGGTGGGCTTCTTCTTCAGCTTCTTGGGCTTCGCCAGCGGCTTCGGTGGCTTGCCGATCTGCTTCGAGCACGGGGCGCCGCTGCAGTGAACGAGCTTCGCGAGCCTCTTGAGGAGAAACTTCTTGACCGGCGCGTAGCGCCCGTTCTTCCAGACCGAGTTGAGCATCAGCGGGTCGCTGGAGATGTCGTAGAGCTCGCGGCCGCCGTCGGAGTACTTGGTGAGCAGGTAGCGGCCGGTGCGAATCGCGCGGTACCGGGGGGCGACGATCGCTCGGGAGAGCTGAGCCGTGTGGTCCAGATCGGTGTTCTTGACGTAGGTGCCGATCTTGACCGGGTGGTGTCCGCTCGCCGCGGCCGCAGTGCCGGTCCCGGGCTCGAAGGTTGTCCCGGGCGGCCCCGTCTCGAACAGGATCGGCCGCGTCGACTTCTGCGCCGGGTTCTGCGCGAGAGGGAGCATCGACTGGCCGTCCTGGGGAAGGCCCGGCTTCGCGCCCGCCATCTGCAGGATTGTCGAGGTGATGTCCCCGTTCCAGACGAGGCTTCTCGGCTGTGAGCCGGCCGGGATGCCAGGCCCTCGGATCAGCAGCGGCACCTGGGTGGAGGGGTCGTAGGGGACGAACTTGCCCTGGTGCAGGCGGTGTTGGCCCTGCATGAAGCCCTGGTCGGAGGTGAAGATCAGATAGGTGTTGCCGAGGGCGCCGTGCGACTGCAGGTCATTGACGATCCTCTCGACTGCGTCATCGACCGAGAGCAGCGTCTCCAGGCGATGCTGGTAGCGCGTCTGGATCTTCGCGATCAGGCCCGGGCCGAAGCGCTTGATCCGCCTGATCCAGGCGGGCTTGTCCTTGACGTTCTTCTCGTTGAAGCTCTTGTCGACCGGGAGCGGGGCGGTGGCGAAGGCGTTGGCGTACTTCGGAGCCGGCGTGGCGGGATCGTGGGGCGCGAAGAACTGGACCTGCATGTAGAGGGGGTTGTTCGGGAAGTTCGCCAGGTGGTTGTTGATCCGGTCAACCGCCAGGTCGGAGTAGACGTCAGTGGAGTAGTCGTCCGGGCTGTAGGTCTTGTCCGTGCCGTTCTGGTCGAGGGTGAATCCGGTGTACGAGGACGGCGGGCCGATGAATCCGTAGAACTCGCCCCTGGAGCCGGCGCCCGTGCCTCCGGCGAACGGTCCCCAGCCGGGGGGCACGTAGGTGGGACCGCCGACGTTCGGGTCAGCGAATCCGTTCGGCATCTTGCCGATGTGAATCGTGCGGTAGCCGTCGGCCTGCAGCCAGACCGGCAGGTCGTTCTTGTCGTTGAACGAGCCATAGCCGCCCTGCGGCGGGGTGTTCCCGAGGACTCCGGTGTTGTGCGCGTAGTCGCCGGTCTGCACCGTCACCCGCGAGGGGCAGCAGAGCGGGTCCGAGGCGTAAGCGTGGAGGAAGCTGGCGCCCGCGTTGCCGATCAGGGACTCGGTCTTCGGCATCACGGACAGGTCCCGGACGGTCTGATCGTCCGTGGTGAACATGATCACGTTGGGCTTGCTGCTGGCCGCGCGCGAGGTCTCGCCGCGCGCGAGCAGCACGAGCAGGCAGAGGCACGCCGTGCCCGCCACCAGCAATCCGGCCCTGACCGCCCGGGTTGGCATCAAACGAACATAACGAGGGCGGGCGTCCGAAGTTGCGGCTCCAGGGAATAGGCTCCCGTTTGGGAGATGGGATTCTTCGAACCCTCACCGCCGCCGTTCGAGTTGGATGAGTGGAAGGCGAAGCCGCACCTGACGCGGCTCAAGCCGCTGGTGCAGGACTGGGGGGTGAACGGGTTCGGCTCGCCGACCTTCGTCTACTTCATCTACATCCTCAAGCTGATCCTCTTCAGCGTCGGCGCCCTCTTCGTCATCTCGCTGACGCCGGGCCTCGGAACGCTCGGCAATCTCTCGGACTGGTGGACCGAGCCGATCGTCTTCCAGAAGCTCGCGGTCTGGTTGTTGCTCTGGGAGATCCTCGGCCTGGGCGCCGGCTCGATGCCGCTCAGCTTCCGCTTCATGCCGCCGATCGGCGGGGTGCTCTACTGGCTGCGGCCCGGCACCATCCGGCTGCCGCCCTGGCCCGACAGAGTGCCCTTCACCAAGGGGTCCACTCGCACGCTCCTCGACGTCGGCCTCTACGGTGGAGTGCTCGCCGCGTGCGTCTTCCTGCTCGCCGCCACCGGAGTCGATTCAGCCGCGGGCTCGGCGGGCAAGCTGCCGCCGGCTGGCCTCGCGGTGCTCTTCGCCTTCCTCGGCCTCCTCGGGCTGCGCGACAAGGTCTCGTTTCTGGGAGCGCGCCCGGAGATCTACGTGACGGTCCTGGCAGTCGGGCTCTTTCCCGTTGACCAGTGGATCGTCGCCTGGCAGTTCGTCTTCCTCTTCATCTGGTGGGGCGCGGCGTCCTCGAAGCTCAACCACCACTTCCCGTTCGTCGTCTCGACGATGATGAGCAACGCGCCCCTGATCGGGTCTAAGGCGCTGAAGCGGAGGCTGTGGCGCGACTACCCGGAGGACATGAGGCCGTCCAAGCTCGCCGCGACGATCGCCCACCTCGGGACCGTCCAGGAGTTCGGCTGGCCGCTCCTTCTGATCACCGTGGACAACAACACGGTGAGAACCATCGCGATCATCGGAATGATCCTGTTCCACCTGAACATCACCTCGATGTTCCCGCTGGCCGTCCCACTCGAATGGAACCTGTTCATGATCTTCGGGCTGCTCTTCCTCTTCGGTCAAAACGGCGATGTGCCGCTCTCGACCCTCGACGACCCGCTGCTGATCGCCTTCCTGGCGATCCCCTGCCTAGCGTTGCCGATCCTCGGCGGTCTCTTCCCCGAGAAGATCTCCTTCCTGCCGTCGATGCGCTACTACGCCGGTAACTGGGCGACGACCCAGTGGCTCTTCCGCAAGGGGAGCGGGGCGGAGGAGAGGCTCGACACGCAGATCAAGAAGCCGGCCCAGATCATCGTCAAGCAGGTGGGGGACATCTATGACCCCGAGACAGCGGAGTTCCTGCTCAACAAGGGGCTCTCCTTCCGTGCGATGCACTCCCACGGCCGCGCGCTCAACGGCCTGCTGCCACACGCTGTCGACGACGTCGAGGACTACGACGTTCGCGAGGGCGAGTTGATCTCCAACATCGTCAACGGCTGGAACTTCGGCGACGCGCACTTCCATGGACGCCAGCTTCTTGAGGCGGTCCAGGAGCGCTGTTCCTTCGGAGCCGGCGACGTGCGGGTGCTCGCGCTGGAATCCGAGCCGACCGGCTGGGGCCGCGGCCGTCAGCGCTTCCAGGTCTGGGATCCGGTGGACGGGCTGATCGCGGAGGGCTCGGTGGCGGTCAAGGACATGGTCTCGCGCCAGCCCTGGCTCGACGAGCGCTACGACGTTCCGGTCGAAGTCGATCGCGGCGCCGTCGCCGGCGAAGCGCCGGTCCCGGTCGGTTGAGCGACGCGATCGTCGTCGGCTCCGGGCCGAACGGGCTGGCCTGCGCGGTCGAGCTCGCCCGGAACGGGGTGAAGGTGACGGTGGTCGAGGCCGAGGAGCGGATCGGCGGCGGCACGAGGACCAGCGAGCTCACCGTCCCGGGACTGCCCCACGACGACTGCTCGGCGATTCACCCGATGGCGGCGGGGTCGCCGTTCCTGCGTTCCCTGGACCTGGCGAAGCACGGCCTCGAGTGGGTCCATCCAGAGGTTGACCTGGCCCACCCGCTGGACGACGGCACCGCCGGGGTGATGGTCCGCTCGATCGAGGAGACGGAGCGCGGGCTCGGCGAGGACGGCAGCGCCTGGCGGCGGATCTTCGGCTCCTCGTCCGCTCACTTCTCCGAGCTGCTCGAGGACATGCTCACCCCGATCATCCACCTCCCCAAGCACCCGGTGCGGCTGGCCCGCTTCGGCATCCCCGCAGCGGCCCCGGCCTCTGTGCTGGCCCGGTCGTGGAGCACCTCGCAGGGCCGAGCGCTGTTCGGCGGGGTCGCCGCCCACGCCTTCGCTCCCCTCACCCGTCCGATGAGCTCGTCGGTGGGCTGCGCGCTCATCGACGCGTGCCACGCCTTCGGCTGGCCGGCCGCCAAGGGTGGTTCGCAGGCGATCCCTGACGCCCTCGCCTCGATCCTCCGCGAGCACGGAGGGCGGATCGAGACCGGGCGGCGGGTGAGCTCCTACGACGACGTCGCCGCCGCCGACCTGGTGGTCTTCGATCTCGCCCCAGCGGCGGTGGCGGAGATCGTGGGCGAGCGGCTTCCCGATCGGGTCGCCCGCTCCTATCGCCGCTTTCGGCACGGCCCCGGCGCGTTCAAGCTCGATCTGGCGGTTGAAGGCGGGGTTCCATGGACCAACGAGGCGTGCCGGCGGGCGGGGACCGTTCACGTCGCCGGCAGCTTCGAGGAGATCGTGCTGGCGGAGCGGGCGATCAACCGCGGCGAGATGCCCGAACGCCCCTTCATCCTGGTCGGCCAGCAGTACCTCGCCGATCCGAGCCGCTCGAAGGGAGATTTGCACCCTCTGTATCTCTACGCGCACGTCCCCAACGGCTACACGGGCGACGCGACTGAGTCCCTCTTGGCGCAGATGGAGCGGTTCGCTCCGGGGTTTCGCGAGCGGATCATCGAGACCGCGGTCCGGACCCCGGCCGACCTCGAGGCGTACAACTCGAACTACGTCGGCGGCGACATCATCACCGGTGCCAACGGCCCGGTTCAGGTACTGATTCGCCCGCGTCTCGCGCTCGACCCGTACAGCACGGGAATCGAGGGCGTCTACATCTGCTCGGCCGCCACCCCTCCAGGCGCCGGGGCCCACGGGATGAACGGCTACAACGCCGCCCGATCAGCGCTCCGCCACCTCGTCTGAGCTCCCCGGCTTCCGTAGTTTTCCCGGCATCCATCCCGTAATTCCACACGTTGTGGGGCACGCTCACGTGCGGTGATCATTGGACATGACCTCTGGAGAGGAACTGGGGCCGGGGGGGTTGCTGCGCCCGCTGGACTGGTCGCGCAGGATCGAAGAGGCCTTGGAGAGGGACCTCTTCGTCCTGCACGGCCAGCGCATCGTCGACGTCGCCAGCGGCGAGACGATGCGGCACGAGCTCTTCCTGCGGATGGTCGACCGGCGCCGGTTGATCCCCGCAGGGGAGTTCGTGATGGCTGCGGAGGAGTTCGGATCGATCAGGGAGATTGATCGCTGGGTCGTCGGCAGGGCGATCGAGGTGGCTGCGTCCGGAATGCCCGTGGATCTCAACCTCAGCGTGAGGTCCACGGATGGCGCCATGATCGAGCTGATCCACGACCGGCTCGAGGACACAGGCGCGGATCCCGCCGATCTCGTTCTCGAGCTCAGCGAGGCGCAGTTGACTCAGGGTCTCGACGAGGTGGGGGCCTTCGTCAACGCCGCGGCTGAGATCGGCTGCGGAATCGCCCTCGACGGTTTCGTCGAAGGCGGCCCCGGGTCATTCCTCCTCCGGCGCCTTCCGGTCAGCTACGTGAAGCTCGGTTCGCCGTTCGTCGACGGCCTGGCCGAGGACCGCGGCAAGCGCCGCGCGGTGAGCAGCGCGGTCCTCAAGGCCCATCGAGCGGGCCAGCGGGTGATCGCCCAGGGGGTCGAGACGTTCGCCGCTCTCGAGCTGCTCGAGGGCCTCGGGATCGACGAGGCCCAGGGCTACGCCCTGGGGCCGCCCGAGTCGCTCGAGGCGCTCACCGCCGCCGGCGCCTAGCTTCCAATCCGCCGGCGGGGCGGACCCGTATCCGCTCCCACACCCGCGTCATCGAGATCGGAAGGGGGCTGGATGTCGAAGCACGGGGATGCCATCAAGCATGGAGCGCAGGGGCTGCTCGAGTGAGGAGAGGAGATCTCCTCGGAGCTGATCGTCTCACCGCGCGGCAGCGGCACCGCCATGGCCGGCGGAGTAGCGGCCGGCGAGATCGGGGCTCGCTGGAGCAACAGGAATCGCGGCGCCGCCGAGGACGCCGGACTCGTCATCAAGCGCAACTGCGGCCTGGCGCTCACCGACCGCCGGCTCCTGGCACTCGACCTGGCCATCGCGATGATGGGCGGAGTCAGGGAGGTGAAGGAGGTCCTCAGCGAGGTGCCGATCGATCAGGTCGACGCGCGGTCGATGCGGCTGAGAGGAGTCGAACCTCCACGTCCCGAAGGACACAGGCACCTGAAGCCTGCGCGTCTACCAGTTCCGCCACAGCCGCGGGGCTCGCGAAGCTTAGCCTGAGGACCTCGCTCGGCTGGCTACACTCACGGCCGCAGAAAAACTCGCCGCTATCGTCTAGGGGACTAGGACGCCGGATTCTCAGTCCGGAAACCCGGGTTCGAATCCCGGTAGCGGTGCCTCACGAATCCCGCCTATTGAGCGGGATTCGGCACGTAAGGGGGCCGTGTTCGCCAGTGTGTTCGCCAGTGCCCCATCCGGCGCACTCGTTGTGGGGCAAAAGGCGTCCCCTAGCGGCCCTCGGCCGGGTACCCCTTTCAGTTTGGCTGGGTCCTTGCGGGCCCAGTCGAAATGGGGCAACAAACCCTCGTGCGCCGTGTTACGGACTACAGACTGCCGATTAGGCATCAACAGAAGGAGTGGTATGCATAAGCGCAAGTATCTGGTTGGAGCGACGCTTGGCGTGCTCGGGGCGCTTGTCTTCTCGGGAACCGCCATGGCGGGTGTTCCGACAGGCCAGACGTTGCAGGCAACGATCGCGCCCAAGAAGCTCGACAAGAAGCAGTTCAGGGCCGCCTCGTTGCACAACATCATCGCGACGCAGTACAGCGATTTCAACACGTCTCCGGCCGCGAAGGAGACGAAGTTCACGCTGGACAAGCAGCTCAAGTTCGTCAACGGCAACCTGCCTGCGTGTCCGATCTCGACCCTCAATGCATCGACCACCACGACCGCGGTTCAGACCGCCTGTGGCGGAAGCATCGTGGGCTCGGGCACCAATGAGGTCAACAACAAGACCGGACTGTTCCCCAACCCGAACCCGGTCCTGCTGGTGAGCGGTGGCCCGACGACTCTGTACGTCTGGACCCGCCTCAACGGCGTGCTGACCCTGGTGCTGAATGGCCAGTACGCGGCAGGCCCGAACACCCTCGACGTGACGGGTCTCCCGAACACGCCGGGTTCCGACCTGACGCTGTTCGACACGACGATGCCCAAGATGAAGACCGCTGGAAAGGGCAAGAAGAAGAAGTTCTACGTGATGGCCCGTTGTAAGAGCAAGAAGAAGAAGATGGTCAGCAGCGAGACGACCACCTTCTGGGACGGCAGCTCGCAGACCGCGACGTCGATTCAGAAGTGCAAGGCGAAGAAGTCCAAGAAGAAGCACTAGACCGCTTCTGCCATCTGATGAGTAGCGAGGGAGGGCGTCCAAGAGGCCGTCCTTCCTCGCTAGTAGCCGCTTTGGACGAAAGGCGGCGGTTCTCAAATCACAGGTCTAAGCGAAGGACAAAGTGTTCGCCAGTCGTTCGCCGGTGAGCACCCCCGCAGAGCGGTTTGCTGCCCCGGATGAGGCGGGCGACGCGGTGGGGGACCACGCCTAGCTAGGCGGCAGAGCGCCGCAGGGCACCGCTGCCGTCCTGCACCATGGCGCTTCGAATCCCGGTAGCGGTGCCTCAGCAAAGCCTCGCCTTCGGCGGGGCTTTCTTGTGAGCGAGGCGATTTCGGCCGGAAGAGCTACAGGCGCATATGATTCAGGGGCCTCGGGGCAAGGAGGAGAGGAATGGCGTCACCGCAGGCAGTCCGATTGAAGGCGGGGATGGCGTTTGCTTTGGTTTGCGCTCTCTCACTGGTCGCGGCGTCGGCGCGAGCCGCTGATCCGATCATCGCTCGCTATGCCCCGGGGGACCAAGTCCGCAACGTCTACTTCGATGGGTCCGCGCCGGGCGGCAAGTTCCGCACGCGGATCGCGAACGCGGCTGCGACCTGGAACAAGCTTCCTGGCGTCGAGCGCTTCGAGGTCCACAAGTCACCGAGCGTGGCGCTCAACTCCGACCCCTGCGCAGAGCTGAACGGCGTCCCGATCGGCGGCGTCCTTCAGGGCCAGGTTGCGGGCAGCACCACGCTTGCCGAGAATCGCAGCTGCGTCGATACCGACACTGGGCAGCTGATCGGCTTCCGCCAGACGTTCAACAAGAAGAAGAAGTTCTACATCGGCTCAGGCGATCCGCCCGCGAAGAAGCTTGACCTTCAGGCCGTCGCGACGCACGAGCTGGGGCATTCGGAGGGTTGGACCGGCGACCACTACCAGAACCGCAACAACTCGAAGATCTGTGCCAACAAGCCGAAGCAGGCAACGATGTGCCCGGCCGCATATTCCGGCACCAACCGGCTGCGAACCCTGACCAAGGACGACAAGAACCCGGTGATTGCGGCCTACTCGCAGCCCTTCGCCAGCGATGCTTTCGCCGCCCTCGGTCTGCGGGCACCGGCCGGCAAGGCCTTCTCATCCGCCGTCGCCCCCGGCGGCGCTGGGGCGCGCGGTTGCCTCGCCGGTCTGCTCGTTCGCATCCACCTGCGCCGGGGCGATGACACGTTCGATGGCGGCGCCGGGAAGGATCGGGTCAACCTGGCCGGGGGCGCCGACATCGGTTTCGGCAAGGGCGGCGACGACTGCATCGTCGGCGGCGTGGGGGCTGACGACCTGCGCGCTGACGCCGGCAACGACACGATCATCGGCGGGCCCGGCGCGGACATCATCGACGGCGGTCCCGGCAGCGATCTGATCCTCGGTGGCCGCGGCGACGACCAGATCTACGCGGCCGACGGCTCCTTTGACCGGATTCGCTGCGGCCGGGGCTTCGATCGCGTGTTCACGGCGGACCCGGGTGACGTGCTGATCGACTGCGAGATGGCGCCGTCGGATTTCACCGCGATCCCGCTGCTGCCGAGCTACTGAGGCCGCCCAGCGCCTAAGGCCACGAGATACTGCGGGGACGATGTCCGAAGAGAACGTCGAGTCGTTCAAGCGCGGGACTGAGGCGTACAACAGCCGCGACATCGATGGCCTGTTGAAGGAACTAGACAGCGATGTGGAGTGGCATTCGGCGCTTCTGATTCCGTTCGGGGGCGACGCGACCGTGGGTCGAGGACACGACGGCGTCCGGGAAGTGCTGGGTGAGGTCTATGAGGCTCTCGCCGACATCCACCTCGACTACTCGGAGATCCGGGACCTGGGTGACCGAATCGTCGGGATCGGCCAGATCCGCACGCGGGGCAAGCAAAGCGGGGCAGAAACCGAAATGGCCTTCGGCACCGTCACCGACATGAAGAACGGCAAGGGGATGCGGATCTGGACCTACCTCGATCCTGAGGAGGCCCTCGAAGCCGCTGGGCTGTCGGAGTAGTTCCGCAGCCCCTTCGACCGACCCGGTGACTGTCAGCTGAGCTCAGCGCCGCGACTCCTTGAGCTGCCGCACCAGTCGCTCGAGGCGCCTCTCGAGCAGGCGCCTGTAGTCCGCGATCCAGGCGTCGACATCGTCCAGCCGCTCGGGACCCAGGGAGCAGATCCGGGTCCTGCCGGCGCGCTCCGTCGCCACCAGGCCGGCGTCCTCCAGCACCTGGACGTGCTTCCGCATGCCGGTGATGGAGATCCCGAACGGCTCTGCGAGCTCGCCGATCGTCGCGTTCCCTTCACCGAGGCGCTCGAGCACCTGACGGCGGGTGGGGTCCGCAATCGCGCTCAAACTACGGTCAATTCCACGACTTTGAACCATCTGGTTCAGTATTTCAGAGCCCGGTAGAAGCCACTCCGCGTAACGTGCAGGCATGGAGAGCAGGCGCGTCCTGGTCAGGTGGGCGGCAGGGCCCGGCTGGGACCGGGGCGAGTCGATCAGGGATCAACGCGGATGGGATGAGCACGCCGTCTTCATCGACGACCTGATCGAACGGGGCATCTTCGTGATGGGCGGACCCCTGCGGGACAACTCCGGATCGATCTCGATGCTCGATGGGGTGGACGCCGAGGAGGCGCGGCGGATCGTCCTCGAGGACCCCTTCGTCGCGAACGGTGTCTTCGTCCTGGACGAGATCCTGGACTGGACGATCTTCGTCGACGAGCTCTCGGGTCCCGGATAACTGGTTGGGTCGGCAGGGAAGCCCCGAAACGGGTCGAAATCGAGGCGATTAAGCACCCGTTAACACCTCGGAAAGTACGGCCAATTACCGAGTCGGCGCCTGAGGTCCTAGATAGGATCGCCGGTGGAGCTGCTGGAGTGCGGCAGGAGAGAGAAGCTGCTGGGAAGCAGGTGAGGAGCTGCTGGAGGATGGGACCGTCATAGGGACCCGAACGGACGCTCATGGCTCGCCATGGGCCTGCTCCCGGGTGGGTCGAATGTGAGCCCTGGCGAGGGGACGATTACACCCCGTGGGGGAGGGCGCGTACGAGGGGGCGGCAGGTTCGCCCGCCTTGCGGCCATCGGCGCGCTGGTTCTGATCGCGATCGCGATCATCGTGCTGTTGCTCTCGAGCGGGGGCAACTCGAACCAATACCGCCTCCTGTTCGAGACCGGTGGCCAGCTGGTCAAGGGCAACCAGGTACTGATCGGTGGCGCTCCGGTCGGGAGCGTCGACGACGTCAAGCTCACCGACAACGGGCAGGCGCAGGTGGACATCTCCGTGGACCGTCCGCTGCATGAGGGCACCACGGCGATCGTCCGGGCGACGTCGCTCTCGGGGATCGCCAACCGCTACGTCTCGATTCAGCCGGGGCCCGACAACAACCCCGAGCTCGGGAGCAACGCGATCATCGCCGAGACCGACACGACGACCCCGGTCGATCTCGATCAGCTCTTCAACACCCTCCGCGGCCCCGAGCGACAGGCGCTCAGGAACATCATTCAGGGCTCCGCCACCGTGTACGCCGGCAAGGGCCCGCAGGCCAACCAGACGTACAAGTACCTGAGCCCGTCGCTGGTAGCGACCGACCGTCTGCTTCAGGAGCTCAACCGAGACGAGGGCAACCTCACGAGCTTCATCGTCAACGGCGCGAACGTCGTCTCCGCCCTCGCCGCGCGCCGCGCCGATCTCTCCTCGCTGACGCAGAACGCGAACGTCGCCCTCGGCGCGATCGCGAACGAGAACCGCTCCTTCGACCAGGCCCTGGTCGCGCTGCCCGGCACGCTCCGCCAGGCCAACACGACCTTCCACAACCTCCGTCCAGCGCTCGATGACCTCACGCCGCTCATCAATGCCACCAAGACCAGCACCAAGAACCTCGCACCGTTCCTGAAGCAGCTCCACCCGGTGCTGACCCGCTCGGTCCCGGTCTTCAGGGACCTGAACCGGGCGCTCAATCTGAACGGCAAGTCGAACGATCTCGCCGACGCCACCGGCTACCTCGTGGCCCTCCAGAAGCGGGCTGCGGACAACATCCCGATCACCGTCCAGGCGATGAACGACTCGCTGCCGCAGCTCGCGTTTTTCCGTCCCTACACGCCCGACCTGACCGCCGGGATCGCGCACCTCAACCAGACCGCCGGCTACTACGACGCCAACGGCCACTACGTCCGGGTCCAGCCGGCGGGCATCGGCGCCTTCCAGCCGACCACGCCTCTCACCGCGGCCAACTCGGCCACGCCGTTCGCCGACTTCGGCGCCTTCGGCGGGCCCACCTACAACCTGTTCCGGCGCTGCCCGGGTGCCTCCACGCCCGTCGTGCTCGGCAGCAACCCGTTCTCCACGCCGTCGCCCGCCGGAGTCTTCCTTGGGCCGCCCAACGGCGCACCGGCCAGCACCCTGTCCTGTAACGCAAGCCAAACGCAGCCCGGGCCATGAGGCGGATCGCGCTCATAGTCGCCGGATTGCTGCTCGCCGCGATGCTGATCGCACTGCCGGCGATCGGCTCGAACGGCACCAGCGGCACCTACCTGGTCCGGGGCTACTTCGACAACGGCTCCTTCGTAGTCTCGGGAGAGCAGGTCCGGGTGGCCGGGGCCACCGTCGGCACGATCCAGTCAGTCGACGTCTCGAACACCACCGAGACCGCCAGCCTCCAGGGCGGGCCGCACGCGGTCCCAGGCAAGGCCGTCGTCGTCATGGAGATCGATAACTCGGGCTTCAAGGACTTCCGCCAGGACGCGAGCTGTCTGATCCGCCCGCAGTCGCTGATCGGCGAGAAGTTCATCGACTGCACTCCGACCCAGCCGCGAGCACCCGGGACGCCTCCACCGCCTCCGCTCCAGAAGATTCCCGATGGCCAGGACGGAGCCGGCCAGTACCTCCTGCCGCTGGAGAACAACGGCACCACGGTCGATCTGGACCTGATCCAGAACATCCAGCGCCTGCCGTACAACGACCGCTTCCGGCTGATCCTCAACAGTCTCGGCGCCGGGCTCGCCGGGCGCGGACAGGATCTCGGGGCGGTCATCGACCGGGCGAATCCGGCCCTGCGGCAGACCGACCGCGTCCTGGCGATCCTCGCCGAGCAGAACAAGCAGCTCGCCAGCCTGGCCAGCAACGGCGACCAGGTGCTCGCGCCGCTCGCGCGCGAGCGCGCCCACGTCACCGGGTTCTTCCACAACGCGGCGATCTCGGGGCAGGCCACCGCGGAGCGCAGCGCGGACCTCGAGGCCGGCCTGCAGAAGTTCCCGGCCACCCTCCACCAAGTCCGGCTGACGATGACCAAGCTCAAGGACTTCGCCGATCAGGGGACGCCGCTCTTCACCGACATCAACATCGCGGCGCCCGGGCTCAGCAAGGCGACCGTGAACCTGCCGGCGTTCGCGAAGGAGGGCATCCCCGCGCTGACCAGCCTCGGCAACGCCGCCGAGACCGCCGGGCCGAAGCTCGCCGCCTCCGACGGGATGCTCAGCGACCTGGCCAACACCGCCAACTCCTCGGTCTCGATCGGCCAGAACTTCTCTGCGTTCCTCAACACGTTCGAGAAGACCCAGGGTTTCCAGAACCTGATGGACTTCATCTACAACTCGACCGGCGCGGCGAACGGCTTCGATTCGTACGGGCACTTCCTCCGCTCGAACCTCCAGCTCACGAGCTGCGTCGAGGTCTCGGACACCTTCCAGGACGTCTGCGACG
Source organism: uncultured Solirubrobacterales bacterium (assembly GCA_963743575.1). GTDB lineage: Bacteria > Actinomycetota > Thermoleophilia > Solirubrobacterales > 70-9 > DASUPK01. The sequence goes on from CAVUQC010000004.1 coordinate 569,271, forward strand.
CGACGTTCGGGGCGGGGAGCACCACGGCCCCGACCACGAAGGGTAAGAAGGCCACGATCTCCAAGTCGGGGATCCACAACACCTCGCCGCTGCCCCAGGTCAACGTCCCGAACATCCAGGACCTGATCCCGCAGCTCATCCCGCCGCAGTCGCCTGCGAGGCCGGACGGCTCGGGCTCCGACAGCGGCTCCGGCACGGACTCCGGTGCGGGCTCCGGCACCACCACGACCACGCCTGACAGCGGCCAGGGCGGCACGGACTCGCCCGGCTCGCAGGCGGTCTCGATGCGCCAGGCCCAGATGTTCCTCCAGTTCCTGCTCGGAGACGGCGCATGAGGGGCGGCCGCGTCGGCAGCCTGGCCGCCAGCCCGACGCTCGTCGGAGCGGTGACCGTGCTCGTGGTCGTGGTCGCGGTGTTCCTCTCCTACCAGGCCAACCAGGGCCTGCCGTTCGTCCCCACCTACAAGATCTCCGCCGAGCTGCCGGACGCCGCCAGCATGGTGCCCGGCAACGAGGTTCGAATCGGCGGCATCCGAGTCGGCCAGATCAAGTCGATCGAGCCCGAGACCGTGAACAACGCTCCCTGTCCGAACGACCCGACCCGCCAGTGCACGACGCAGGTGGCCAAGGTCAACATGGAGCTCAATCAGGACATCGACCCGCTGCCCGTGAACTCGACCCTGGTCGTCCGGGCCAAATCCGCTCTCGGGCTCAAGTATTTGGAGATCAACCGCGGCAACTCCAGCCAGGGATTCAAGCCCGGATCTACGGTGCCGCTCACGGCGGCGCGGCCCGAGCCGGTCGAAATCGACCAGGTCTTCAACATGTTCGATGCCCCGACCAGGACGGCCATCCAGTCGAATCTGCTCGAGTTCGGGAACGCGCTGGCCGGGCGCGGGGTGGACCTGAATGAGGCGATCGGCCAGCTCAAGCCGCTGGTCCAGGTGCTCACGCCCGTGATGCGGAACCTGGCCGATCCGAACACCGGGCTCGGCAACTTCGTCTCCTCGCTCTCCGCCACCGCGGCCGAGGTCGCCCCGGTCGCGGAGATTCAGGGCCAGCTCTTCGTCGATCTCGACACCACCTTCGGCGCCTTCGCCCGCGTCTCGCGCCCGTTCATCCAGGATGCGATCTCGAAGTCCCCATCGACCGAGGACACGACCATCGCGACCCTGCCGACGATCCGGCCGCTCCTCGCCAACACGGCGAAGCTCTTCAGCGAGCTGCGGCCCGGCTTCCACGCGATCGCACCCGTCCAGAAGGACCTCGGGAACTCGATCGTCGAGGGCGTCAAGGCGCTGGCGCTGTCCCCCGCTTTCAACGCCCAGCTCGACCCGACCGCACAGGCGGTCCTGAACCTCTCCAACAACGCCGGCGCGCGCCAGGGGATCAACGACCTGAACACGTTCAACAACACCCTGGGGCCGCCCCTGGCGTTCATCACCCCCGCTCAGTCGGTCTGCAATTACGCGACGCTGCTCTTCAGGAACGTGGCGAGCTTCCTGGGCTCAGCCGACGGGATCGGAACAAGCCAGCGGTTCATCGTGCTGCAGCCGCCGATCGGGCCGAACAGCGAGATCGGCCCGAGCTCCGGGCCGGCCAACGGCGGCGGCCAGACCACGAACTTCCTGCACTACAACCCGTATCCGAACACCGCATCGCCGGGGCAGACGCATGAGTGCGAGTCCGGGAACGAGGGCTACCCGGGCGGTCAGACGATCGGCAACGTCCCGGGCAACCAGGGCATCCACACCGACGGCCAGATCCTCCAGCAGGTCACGAAGAAGAAGTCCAAGAAGAAGGGCAAGAAGTGACGGACGAGCGTGCCAACAAGCCGCCCGTCGAGATTCAGGGCAAGGACTACGACGAGCGGGTCTACCGCAAGGGGCACCCGCCGCACCGCATCCGCAACGCTCTGATCCTGATCGCCCTGGTCGTCGTCGGCACCTACCTGGCGTGGACCAAGTCGATTCCGTTCCAGAGCCACTTCGAACTCCACGCGGTCTTCAAGAACGCGGCCAACATCCGCAAGGACTCGCCGGTACGGATCGCCGGCGTCAACGTGGGCAAGGTCGAGAGCGTGAAGAGTGTCTGCGACAACGGCCTCACCGGGAACTGCGCGAGCAACTACTCCGAGGTCACCTTCACAGTCGACGACAACGGCCAGCCCATCCACAGCGATGCGCAGGTCGAGATCCGGCCGCGCATCTTCCTGGAGGGCAACTTCTTCGTGGACGTGCATCCGGGCAGCCCGAGCGCCCACTCGCTCTCGAACGGCGACACGATCCCGGTCACCCAGACCGCAACGGCGGTGCAGCTGGACCAGATCCTGACCTCCCTGCAGACTCCGGACCGCGCCAACCTGCAGAAGCTGCTCGAGGGATACGGCACGGCGCTCACCCACAAGCCGACCGCCGCCGATGACGCGACCCAGGATCCCGAGGTGCAGGGACTGACGGCCTCGGAGGCGATCGCCAAGTCATTCGACTACGGGCAGACGGCCGCTCGGGACTCCGCGATCGTCAACCAGGCGCTTCAGGGGACCGCTCCCCACGACCTCTCCAACCTGATCGCCGCGCAGGCGAAGGTCTTCGGCTCCCTGAACGGCCACGAGTCCCAGCTGCAGGGCCTGGTCTCCAACTTCAACACCGTGGCCGGCGCGCTGGCGGCCGAGTCCGGCAACCTGCAGCGGACGATCAGGCTGCTCGGCCCGACGCTCAAGATCGCCGAGCCGTCGCTGCGCCATACGAACGAGACGCTGCCCTTCCTCAGGACCTTCGCCCTCGATCTGACTCCGGGGATCCGCGAGCTGCCCGCCACGATCGCCGCCTCTCAACCCTGGATCGACCAAACGGCGGCCCTGCTCGGCAAGAACGAGCTCGGCTACATCGCCAGCCAGCTGCGCGTCGCGGGCCCGGGAGCAGGCAAGTCCACGGACGAAGGCAGGCCGCTGTTCTCGCAGATCGGCCTGCTCAGCGGGTGCGTGGACAACGTCCTGCTTCCCACGGGCAACGTCGTCCTCACCGACTCGGGCGGCGGCTACAACTTCACGACCGGCGTGCCGAACTTCAAGGAGTTCGGCTACACGGTGACCGGCCTCGCCGGCGAATCCCAGCCGTTCGACGGAAACGGCCCGTCGCTCCGCTTCTTCTCGGCCGGTGGCGCGGTTCCGCCGGGCGGTCCGGTGCCGAACCTGCGCACGGCAACAGGCGGTCCGGCACCCCTGCAGGACTTCCTTTGGGGTGGCTCGACGGTTCCGCAGATCGGCACGAAGCCCGTCACCAGTTCCGAGCCTCCTTTCCGGACCGACGTCACCTGCCAGAGCAATCCGATCCCCGACCTGAACGGGCCGGCGGCCAACCAGGGCCCGCCTGACCCGGCCCCGTTCCCATGAGACACGCCCTGAGAACCCACCTCCGCGACGTACTGGCGATTGCCGGGCTGATCCTGGCCGGCCTGTTCGCCGTGACCGTGATCCTGATCAACCAGCGCGCCGTCCTCCCGAACTGGGTGCCGCTGATCGGCACGGATCGCTTCGCGCTCAAGGCCGACTTCTCGACGGCTCAGGCCGTCACGCCCGGTCAGGGACAGTCCGTCGACATCGCGGGCATCAAGGTCGGTGAGGTGAGCAGCGTGACGCTGCAGGACGGCCACGCCGTGGTGGGAATGGAGCTGGACAACAAGTACGCGCCGCTCATCCACACCAATTCCTCGCTCCTGCTGCGGCCGAAGACGGGCCTGAACGACATGGTCGTCGAGGTTGACCCTGGGACCCAGTCGGCGCCCCAGGTGAAGGAGGGCTCGACGATCCCGCTCTCCTCCACGCAGCCGCAGGTGAACCCGGACGAGGTCCTCGCCTCGCTCGACGCGGACACCCAGCAGTTCCTGAAGCTGCTGCTCGCGAACGGGGCCGAGGCGCTCGACCCGGCACAGGGCCGTGACGTGCAGCTTTCCAACGCCCTGCGCCGCCTCGACCCGTTCGCTCGCGACATCGGCCGTATCTCCGGCGCTCTCGTGACCCGGCGCGCGAACATCGCCAGCTCCATCCACAACTTCCAGCTCCTCTCGACGGAGCTCGGCAACCGCGATCAGGACCTCGTCAACTTCGTCGATTCCTCGAACGCCGTGCTCGGCTCGTTCGCCAAGGAACAGGCGTCGATTCGCAGCTCGATACGCGAGCTCCCGTCAACGCTGAAGGAGGCAAAGGGTGCCCTCACCAGCGCGAACAGCTTCGCTCTCCAGGCCGCCCCCGCGCTCAAGAAGTCCATCCCGGGCGCGAAGGCCACCGCGCCGGCGCTGCGGGCGCTGCGTCCGTTCTTCCAGCAGACAGCGGGACCGATCGAGAACCAGATCCGGCCGTTCACGCAGCAGGTCGCCAGCCCGGTCACCCACTTGGCCCAGATCTCGCAGGGCCTCGGCAAGGCGTCGCCCGGCCTGCGCACCGGCTTCACCAACCTCAACTCCGGGCTGAACGCGCTCGCATACAACCCGCCCGGGGACCAGGAGGGCTTCCTGTTCTACGTCCCGTGGCTGAATCACGACCTGAACGCGACGTACCTGCTCCAGGACGCGTACGGGCCGATCAGGCGAGGCATCGTCCTGGAGAGCTGCGGAACCGCTCGGACCGCCGACAGCGTGCTGCGGTCGGAGCCGTATCTGCGGATGCTCTACCAGCTCACCGGGCAGCCGGAAGCCAACCACATCCCGGGGTGTGTGAACTAGTGGGCCAGCGGGCACCGACAGTCGGTCAGATCGCGGTCGCCGTCGCCTTTGCCTTCTCGTGCTTCGGCCTGCTCCTCTTCCTCTGGGCCACCTTCGGCGGCCCCGTCCCCCTGAAGCCTGAGGGCTACAGGATCAAGGTCCCGTTCAGCGAGGCGACACAGCTGGCCCAGGAATCCGACGTGCGCATCCACAACGTCTCGGTCGGCAAGGTCAAGTCCATCGATCTGGCGAACTCCGGCCCGAACAAGGACCTCGCGGTCGCCACGCTCGAGATCGACACCCCGTACGCCCCGATCCCCTCCAACACGCGGGCGATGCTCCGACAGAAGACGCTGCTGGGCGAGACCTACGTCGAGCTCACCCAGGGTGACCGCAGCGGGCCGAAGCTCCCGGAGGGCGGAACCCTGCCCAGGGCGCAGGTGGAGCCGTCCGTGCAGCTCGACGAGGTCTTCAGGACCTTCGACGCCAAGACCCGTGCCGCGTTCCAGACGTGGATGCAGCAGCTCGCCATTGCCAGCTACGGCCGCGGGGCCGACCTCTCCGCCGCGATCGCCAACCTCGCGCCGTTCGCCGAGGACGCGAACAAGGTGCTGCGCGTGCTGGACACCCAGCAGGGAGCGGTCCAGCAGCTGGTTCGCAACACGGGCGAGGTCTTTGGAGCCCTCAGCGAGCGCCAGGGTCAGCTCGCGGGCCTCATCCGAAACTCGGGCATCGTCTTCCACACCACGGCCGTGCGCAACCAGGACCTCGAGGCGACCTTCCGAGCGCTCCCGACCTTCCTCGACGAATCCAAGCTGACCCTCAACCGCCTCGCCAGCTTCTCGCAACTCGCCAATCCGGTCATCACTCACCTCCATCCAGCGGCAAGGCAGCTGAGCGCCGACCTCAAGCCGATCGCCAAGGTCACGCCGGACTTCAAGGGCTTCTTCGTGGGCCTGCGCAAGACGCAGAAGCGTGGCCTCACCGGCCTGCCGGCCCTCCAGACGCTGCTCAACAGCGATCTCCCACCCCTGCTCACGGAGCTCCATCCGTTCACTCAGCAGCTCACGCCGATCATCTCTGGCCTGGGGCGCTACCAGAACGACATCACGGGTCTGATCGCGAACTTCGCAGTGGCCACCAACGCCGAGGGCACCACCGAGCAGGGCGGCTTCGGGCACTACATCCGCAGCTCCGCGCCCACATACCCGGAGTCGTTCGCGAACTTCACTTCGCACCGCCTCGCCTATTCGCGCACGAACCCGTACGTCGCTCCCAACAGCGCTCTCAAGGTCGCCACCGGGCTCGACACCTTCGATACACGACCCTGTGCGAGCCCGCCGGGGCTCGTCGCCACGCTCGGCCCGGATGCCAGCTACACCGGCAACCCGTTCTTCTCTAACCGGGCGACCTTCGACACCCCGCAGCAGCTCCTCGACACGATCAAGAAGTTCCCCTTCGGCGGCCAGACGAGCACCTCGGCGCTGCCCGCGCCCGCCTGCACGAAGCAGCCGCAGCAGCCCTCGATCGGGCAGATCGCCGAGATGAGCGACTACACCCACGTCTACGCCAATCCCTAGGGCCTGGCGCGGGCGGAGGAGCGGCTTACCCGATTATCGGGTCAGTCTCTGTCATGCGAACGAATCGCACAACTACGCCCAATTTGCTGTGTTAGGTTCCGCGAGAGAAGGCAAATCCATGGGCTGGTGGTCCCGAAATTCGGGCAGCTACCAGGGAGATTGCCCAACGGAAAAGGAGTGGTATGCGTAAGCGCAAGTATCTGATTGGAGCCACGCTGGCCGTGGCCGGGGCGCTCGCCGTCTCGGGCACCGCCTATGCGGGTGTTCCGACAGGCCAGACCCTGAATGCATCGGTCGCGCCTTCAAAGCTGGATGCGAAGAAGTTCAAGGGTGTTTCGTTGCACAACATCATCGCGACGCAGTACAGCGATTTCAACACGTCTCCGGCCGCGAAGGAGACGAAGTTCACGCTGGACAAGCAGCTCAAGTTCGTCAACGGCAACCTGCCTGCGTGTCCGATCTCGACCCTCAATGCATCGACCACCACGACCGCGGTTCAGACCGCCTGTGGCGGAAGCATCGTGGGCTCGGGCACCAATGAGGTCAACAACAAGACCGGACTGTTCCCCAACCCGAACCCGGTCCTGCTGGTGAGCGGTGGCCCGACGACTCTGTACGTCTGGACCCGCCTCAACGGCGTGCTGACCCTGGTGCTGAATGGCCAGTACGCGGCAGGCCCGAACACCCTCGACGTGACGGGTCTCCCGAACACGCCGGGTTCCGACCTGACGCTGTTCGACACGACGCAGACCAAGGTCAAGACGGGCAAGAAGACGTTCTACGTCATGGCCCGTTGTAAGAGCAAGAAGAAGAAGATGGTCAGCAGCGAGACGACCACCTTCTGGGACGGCAGCTCGCAGACCGCTGTGTCGACCCAGAAGTGCAAGGCGAAGAAGTCCAAGAAGAAGAAGTAGTAGGACCTCTTTCAGCTGAAGTTGTGAAAAGGGGCGGCCTTCGGGCCGCCCCTTTTCTTTAGGCTTGTCCCATCGATAACGGCCGGTGGTCAAGGGAAGTCCGGTGAAAAGCCGGCGCGGTCCCGCCACTGTGACCGGGAGATGCTGTCGCACTAGACCACTGGGGAGTCCACGACGCCCTGGGAAGGCGCCTCAGTTGAGCCCGGAAGCCAGGAGACCTGTCCCCGGCCCGCCAACACGACCCTCGAGGAAGGGGTGGCTCACAGATGAGAATCACTGTCTCGATTGCGGCGCTGGCGTCGCTGATCGCTCTTGCCGCGTTTGGAGCGGCGGAAGCGAGCGCCAGCGTGCCGGTTGATATTCACGTCGTGACCAGCGATGGGGCACAGCTGGCCAATCTTCGCCAGTACGCCCCCTCGGCCGCGACGGTGAAGACGTACGCCGGCGACGATTGCTTTGACCCGACTCCGCCGTTCAAGCAGAGCAGCGGGCAGACGTACACGGAGTCGGCACCGAACATGCTCAGCGCCGTGGACGAGGCTTCCGACGCGACGCCGTCACTGCAGCCGTTCAAGGCCTCGGACGCGGACTTTGCATCGTTCGGCTCGCTCAGCGTGTGCAGCATCGGGGCGGGATCGCCCCCAGGTTTCTGGCTCCTGGAGCAGAACCACGTGTCGACCACGACCGGTGCGGATCAGACCTTCATCCACCCCGGCGATCAGCTGCTCTTCTACCGAACGCCGGATGATTTCTCCAGCGACGAGGAGCTCGCTCTCGACGCGCCCGCGCGAACCACGCCGGGCACGCCGATCGCGGTACAGGTCCGCTCCTACAAGAGCGATGGGACGGTCGGGCCCGCGGCTGGAGCGACGGTGACAGGCGCCGACGCGCCGGTGGCGGCGGATGCCGCCGGCGACGCGACGGTCACGTTCTCGAGCGAGGGGCCGCATTCGCTCGTGGCGAGCAAGGACTACAACGACATTCCCAGCGGGGTGATGTCGGTCTGCGTCGCGCGCGATCTCAGCCGGTGCTCGGCCACGCGCGGTCTCCAGATCGTCGGCAGCCATGAGCCCGATGACATAGTCGGCACCGCCGGTGACGATCAGATCAAGGCACGCGCCGGCGACGACAGGGTTCGGGCCCTGGCCGGCAATGACAGGATCGACGTCCGCGGGGGCGGCAAGGACCGCGTCAACTGCGGCGGCGGCACCGACTCGGTCAAGGCCGACAAGCGCGACAAGATCGCCAAGAACTGCGAGCAGCGCAGTCGCGGCGGCAAGAAGCACAAGCGCCACAAGCACAAGGGGAAGGGCAAGAAGAAGTGAGAACCCTCCGCACCCTCGCGATCGCCCTGGCGCTCTGTGCCGCGGCGATCGCGGGTTGCGGGTTCGGTCCCGGCAAGGACGAGGGCGATGTCTCGCTCACCGTCACACGGGACTACGGCGGCAGCGTCCTCGTCCAGAAGACCGATTCGATCCACGAGTCCGACACGGTTCTCCGCGTGCTCGACCGCAATGCCGACATCACCACCCGCTACGGCGGGGGCTTCGTCCAATCGATCAACGGCCTCTCCGGCACGACGAGCGGTGGGCGCACCAGCGACTGGTTCTTCTACGTGAACGGCATCGAGTCGCCGGTCGGCTCAACGGACTACGACCTGGCCGGCGGGGACCGGATCTGGTGGGACTACCGGGATTGGACCGCGGCCATGCGCGTCCCCGCGGTGGTCGGCTCCTGGCCGGAGCCGTTCGCGCACGGGTTCCAGGGGCATAGATGGCACGTCAACGTCGACTGCACGCGTGCGCGCCCAGTATGCGATCAGGTCGCTGCGAAGGTCCGGGCGACCGGAGCAACGCTCGCCCAGGGAGAAAGCGGGGAGCCGTTGATCTCGATCTTGGTTGGAAGCTGGCCAAACCTGCAGCACTGGAGCCCCACGGCAAGGCTTCTCAGTGCGCCGCCAAGCACAAGCGGAGTCTTCGCGAGATTCGTGGGCGTCAAGAAGCCCCTGCTGGAACTGCTAAACCAGCAAGGTCAGCCCGCCGGAAGCATCGGCAAGGGCGGCGGGCTGATTGCAGCGCTTCGTCCCGGCGACGGGCCGCCCGTCTGGGTCGTCACGGGCACGGACGCGAAGGGCGTGGCCGCTGCGGCCGCTCTGGTCGGCCCGGCGCTTCGGACCCACTACGCGGTTGCCACCCAGCCCGGAGCGGGGGGGATCGAGGTGCCCGTACAGTGAGATCCCCCTTTGCCTATACACCAGGGCGGAGCCCGCTCCATCGTGCCAACGCGGGCGCCGCGATGGCGTATCTCGGCGCCCTGGCGGTGGTGGGATTCGTCTACTCGAGCCCGCTGGTGCTGGTCGCTGCGATCGCTGCCACCGCGCTCGCTGGGACCGCGGCCGGAGCGGGTCGAGCCGTCAGAGCGTCCCTGCGCCTCGGCCTCACGCTGCTGATCTTCATGATCGTCATCAACGCCCTGGTCACCCACCGGGGGGAGACGATCCTCGTGCGGGGCTGGGACCTGCCGGTACTCGGGAACACCGACGTGACGCTCGAGTCGCTCGCCGCCGGCGCGGCGATCGGACTGCGTGTCGTGGCGGTCGTGCTCGCCTTCGGCGTCTACTCCGCGTGCGTGGATCCCGACCGGGTGCTGCGCGCGCTCCGGCCGATCGCCAGGCGCTCCGCGATGACGGCCGGGCTGGTCACGCGGATGGTGCCGCTGGCGGCCGCTGACGCGGCGCGGATGCGCGAGGCGATCGCGCTGCGGGGGCCGGGCGCTGAGGCCGTGGGCCGTCCGGCGATGGCCCGGCGCCTGGTCGAGGGCTCGCTCGACCGGGCAGTCGACGTGGCCGCCACCCTGGAGCTCCGCGGCCACTCGCTCGGGATTCGCCCGCGGTTGCGCCGCGAGCGCTCTCGCGACGATCTCCCTCTTTACCTGACAGCTGCCGCGATTCTGGGGGTGGGGCTGGCGGCTCGGTTCGGCGGCGCGGGCAGCTTCGACACCTATCCGCGGATCGCCATGGACACCGGTGCGCTGACCCTCGGGCTGTGCGCCGCCCTGATCGCCCTGGCGGCTGTCCCCTTCGCGGTGAGGAGGTGGCGGGGGCGTGCCTGACGCTGTGCTGCGAGCGAGCAGCCTCTCCTACCGCTATCCGGAGGCGGGCACCGAGGCGCTCCGCGAGATCGAGCTGAACGTCGAGCCCGGCGAGTTCGTCGTGCTCGCCGGCCGCTCGGGATCGGGGAAATCAACCCTGCTGCGCGCGGGCTGCGGCCTCGTTCCGCATTTCCACGGCGGCGGGATCGACGGCGAGCTCGAGGTCGCCGGGATGGACGTGCGCTCGCACGGGCCGGCCGAGCTCGCGGAGGCGGTGGGGATGGTCGCCCAGGAGCCGGAGACGCAGGTGGTCAGCACGACCGTGCGGGCCGAGATCGAGCTGCCCCTGGAGCTGCGGGGAGTGGCGCCGGCAGCGCGCTCCCGCGCGGTCGAGGAGGTGGCTCTCGCGCTGGCGATCGACCACCTGCTCGAGCGCACCACGGACACCCTCTCCGGAGGGGAGCTCCAGCGGGTCGCGCTGGCGGCCGCCCTCGCCACCCGGCCCAGGTTGGTGCTCCTGGACGAGCCGACCTCCCAGCTCGACCCCGTGGCCGGAGACGAGCTGATCTCCCTGCTGCGGCGCCTGAACGAGGAATGGGGTGTCGCCGTGCTGCTCGGCGAGCACCGGCTGGAGCGTTGCCTGGCAGCGGCGGACCGTGTGGTCGCGCTCGTGGATGGCCGGATCTCCTTCGATGGGCCGCCGGCGGAGTTCCTGGCGTGGGCGATGGAGCACGACGAGGTGCTCGCCACCCCCGGGGCCCGGTTGCTGGACGCCATCGGATTGCCGCCGCCGCCCAGCGTCCGGGAGGCCCGACGGTCGCTGATGCGGTCGGGGATCGACATTGCCGGCGCCGCGAAGGCCCCCGAGATTCCGACCTCGGATCCCAGGCGCCGCGAGGCGGCCGTGCTCAGCGCTCGCGACCTCTGGGTGGAGCTGGGATCGGGCGAGGAGCGCACGGAGGCCCTCCGCGGCACGGAGCTTGAAATCGCGAAGGGCGAGCGCGTCGCGCTGATGGGGAGCAATGGAGCGGGGAAGAGCACGCTGCTGCGGGCGGCGGCCGGGCTGACCGAGCCCCAGCGCGGCCGCGTCGAGGCGCCTTCAGGGGTTGCGCTCCTGCCGCAGAGGCCCGGTGACCTGTTCGTGCACGAGCGGGTCGGCGACGAGCTGCGCAGCCCCGACGGCGAGGAGGCACTGCGGCGCTTCGGGCTGGAGGGGATGGTCGATGCCGATCCACGCGATCTCTCCGGCGGGGAGCGCCAGCGCCTCGCTCTGGCGATCGTCGTCGCAGGACGGGACAGCGGCACCGGCGAGCTGCCCGGCGCGCTGCTGCTCGACGAGCCGACCCGCGGTATGGACCGCGCCCGGAAAGCGGAGCTCGCCGAGCTCGGCCGCGGCCTCTCCGAGGCCGGCACCGCGGTGATGATCGCCACCCATGACGTCGAGTTCGCCGCGACCTTCGCCGACCGCGTGATCCTGCTTGCGCGCGGCGAGGTGGCCGCCGATGGAAGCGCCGCCGAACTGCTGGCGGGCGGCTGGTACTTCTCCAGCGAGGTCGCTCGGATCCTCGATGGTTCCGCGATCACCGTGGAGGACGGGATCGCTGCGCTGCGCGGCGCTTCCTCGCGGGCCGGCGGTTCCCCCGCTCGAGCCGGGGAGAAGCGATGAGCTGGCAGGCGGCGATCGTCACGCTGCTCGCCGTGACCCTGCTGGGCGGGTTCGCTTGGTACGAGCGATCCCGACCGCCCTCGCAGATCGTCGCCCTGGTTGCGGCCCTAGCGGCGATCTCAGTCGCCGGGCGCGTCGCCTTCTCGCCGATTCCGAACGTGGTGCCGAGCACGGACATCGTCCTGATCGCGGGCTACACGCTCGGGGGCGCACCGGGCTTCGCCGTCGGAGCGCTCACCGGCCTGGTGTCCAACTTCTGGCTCGGGCAGGGCCCCTGGACGCCGTGGCAGATGGCGGGGTGGGGGCTCACCGGGATCTTCGGCGCCTTCCTCGCGGTGGCGACCGGCCGCCGGCTGGGCCGCCTCGGCCTGGCCGTCGTCTGCGCGTTCGCCGGCTTCGCCTACGGGGCTCTGCTCGACTTCTCGGTGATGTTCGGATTCGGCGGTGAGCAATCGCTGGACCGCTACCTGGCGATCTCGGCCCGGGGCCTGCCGTTCAACATCGCGCACGCCGCCGGCAATGCGGCACTCGCGCTGGTCGCCGGGCCCGCCATGGTCAGGATGCTCACCCGCTACCGGCGGCGCTTCGAGTTCGCCTGGAAGCCCACCGGCGCCGAGGGCCGGTCGCAGAGAGGAGTTGCGACAGGCGCCGTCTGCGTATTCGCCGCGCTGCTGATTGCCACACCCGCTCTTGTCGGGGGCCCTCGTGCGGACGCCTCCGGCGGCGGCCCCTCATCCGCGGTCGCGTGGCTGCGCGCCTCGCAGAACGCGGATGGCGGCTTCGGGTTCGGGCGTGGTGAGGAGTCGAGCCCGGCGATGACCGGCTGGGCGGTGCTCGGGCTCGAGGCCGCCGGCGTCAACCCACTCGATGTCGATCACGGGGACGCGACCCCGATCAGCTACCTGGCGGGGACCGTGGGGCAGATCAGCACGACGGGAGACATTGAGCGCACGATCCTGTTGCTGCGAGGCGCGGGCCTCGATGCCCGCCGTTTTCAAGGCCACGACCTGGTCAGCCGCTTGGTCGCCCGCCGCGGCGGCGACGGCTCCTGGGGTCAGCAGGTCAACCCGACCGCATTCGGCATCCTCGCGCTCAAGGCCGCCGGGGCGACGGGAGGCAACTCCCGCTCGGCTTCATGGCTGCGCAGCGCCCAGAACGACGACGGCGGCTGGGCGTTCGCGGCCAAGTCGGCGAGCGATTCCGACAGCACGGGAGCCGTCCTCGAGGCGCTCGGGGCGGCGGGCGGAGGCTCCGGTGTCCAGCGCGGGGCCTCGTACCTGCGCGGCGTGCAGCGGTCGGGTGGGGGCTTCGCGCTCTCAGGTGGGCCCGTCAACGCACAGTCGACGGCCTGGGCGGCCCAGGGCCTGCTCGCGGCGGGAATCTCACCGGCGGCCGTGCGGAGCGGTGGGACGCCGCTGAGCTATCTGGCCTCCACCCAGTCCCCGGACGGGCACTACCGGTACTCGTCGACCAGCGACCAGACCCCTGTCTGGGTCACCGGCCAGGCGCTGATGGCTGTGGACAACGCCTCCTTTCCTCTCAATCCGGTCCCGCGGACCGTCTCGAACGTCGCCGGTGGCGCCGCCGCGGGCACGGGCGGCACGGCACCGAGCGGCGGCTCGGCGGGCGCCAACTCGAAGACAGGCGCCAAGCCCGCGCCGGCTGGTTCCACCGCCGCGCAGGCACCCGAGCAGGAGCAGCCGGTCCCGCTCGCGCCGGCCTCCTCGAGCAATTTGGGTGATGGTGGAGGCGGGGGAGTCCCCGGTTGGCTGATCGGCCTCGGGATCGTGGTGCTGGGCGGCGCGATCGTCTGGGGCGGGTGGGTGCGCTATCGCCGCCACCTTCCCTCCGAGTAACGACAGCTACGTTTCTCGTATGGAAGTCGAGGAGGCGATCCGCACTCGCCGGACCCACAAGGCCTACCGGCCAGAGCCGGTCGACCGGAAGCTGCTCGAGGAGATCCTCGACCTGGCCTGCTGGGCGCCGAACCACAACCTGACCAACCCGTGGCGCTTCCGCGTGATCGGGCCGATGGCGTTGCAGCGCCTCAAGGAGGCTGCTGGGCCGGAGTCGGCCTCGAAGCTCGATCGCGCTCCCACCCTCGTCGTGGTCTCCTGCGCGCTCACGGGGGATCCGATTCAGGACGAGGAGGACCTGCACGCCGCCGCCTGCGCCGCCTACATCGTGCTGCTGGCCGGCCACGGCCGCGGGCTTGCCACCTATTGGCGGACGCCTGAGGTGCTTCGCACCCCCGAGGGCCAGGCTGCCGTCGGGATGCCCGATGGCGAGCGCTTCGTCGGCCTGATCCATCTCGGCACGCCGGTTCAGGAGCAGAAGCCGCCGGAGCGGCTCCCCGCAGACCAGGTCGTGGAGTTCCTCGAGTGATCTCCCGCGAACAGGCGGTGGCGGCGATGCAGGAGGATACGTTCGACGTCGTCGTGGTCGGAGGCGGCATCACCGGCGCCGGGGTGGCGCTCGACGCCGCCTCGCGCGGCTACTCGGTCGCCCTGGTGGAACGGGGCGACTTCGCGCAGGGCACCTCGAGCCGCTCGTCGAAGATGGTCCACGGCGGCCTCCGCTACCTGCAGAACTTCGATCTCGGCCTGGTTCGCGAAGCGCTCCTGGAGCGCCAGCTGCTGGTCCGCCTGGCGCCGCACCTCGTCTATCCGACGCCATTCCTGGTCCCCGCGCTCGGCGGGGAGCGGAAGAACCGGGCGATCGGGATCGGTCTCAACATGTACGACGTGATGGCGACCTCGCGCATCGGGCGAGGCCGCAGCCAGCGCAATGAGCATCGCGACGAGGCCGAGTTCTGGGCCCCCGACCGCCATCGCACCATCTCGGGTGAGGATGCCATCGAGCTGATTCCGGCTCTGGAGCCGATGGAGCCGAGCTCGGCCTACATGTTCTACGACTGCCAGACCGACGATGCGCGGCTCGTGCTCACCGTGCTGGGGGAGGCCGAGCGCTTCGGCGCCGTCGTCGTCAACGGAGCGGAGGTGACCGAGGTGCTCGAGGAGGACGGCCGCGCCACGGGCATTGCTTTCACGGAGGCCGAGTCCAGAGCACGGGTCGAGATCCACGCGGAGAACGTCGTCAACGCGACGGGGGTGTGGGCGGATCGGATCAGGCCCGGAGAGCTGCTCGCCGAGGAGGAGATCCCGAAGATCCGGCCGAGTCGCGGGTCGCACATCACCCTCTCGGTCGACGACCTCGACATCGGCACCGCCGCATGCATCGTCCCGGCGGGAGCGGACCGCACGATCTTCGCGCTGCCCTGGTACGGGCGGGTCCTCGTCGGGACCACGGACAACGACTACGAGGGCGAGATCGACGAGGTGCCGCCGGCGGCGGACGATGTCGAATACCTGCTGAACGCGCTCAACTCCTACTTCGGGACGAGCGTCGGCCTCGGCGACCTGACCGGCGCCTATGGGGGTGTCCGGCCTCTGATCTCCTCGGGCGACCCGAAGAAGTCCGTCGACATCTCGCGCCGGGCGGAGCTCTACGAGACCTCCTCGGGGATGCTCACCATCACCGGAGGCAAGCTGACCACATTTCGCCGGATGGCCGCCGAGGTTGTCGATCGGATCGTCGAGCGCGATGGGCGCGAGGCGGAGTGCCGCACGGACGACATCCCCCTCGGGATGTCCGCACGGCCGGAGGATCTGGAGACGAGCGCGGGGCTTCCCGACGGCGCGACCGACCAGCTCGCCTTCCGCTACGGGCATGCCTCTCGCGCGGTCCTCGACCTTTGCGAGGCGAGCTCCGAGCTGGCCGAGCCGATCGTCCCGGGCCATCCGGACCTGATGGCCGAGGTTGTGATCGCCGCCCGGCACGAGCAGGCCCGGTCGGTCGCGGACGTGCTGCTTCGGCGAACCAGGCTCGGCCTGGTCGCCGCCTCGGAGCTGCGGGACGGTGCTCGCGTCCGGGCCGTGGCCGAGGCCCTCGGGGCGGAGCTCGGCTGGAGCGCGTCCCGCGTCAATGAGGAGACGGAGGCCTGGGCCCCCGTCGCCGAGGGCGAGGGCCTCGATCCCGGCAGGGTCGTCACCGCGTAACGCGGTCTCCCGATCCAGGCGTCTAGCATGCCCGCGTCGATGGCCCTCAAGGACCTACATCTGGCCGACCTGCACGAGCGAGCCCGGGAGCTCGACGTCCCGCGCTACCGGCTGCTCACCCGCGACGAGCTGATCGAGGCGATCGCGGAACAGGGTGGCGAATCCGGACGTCCGGCACGAGCGGCGTCCAAGGAGGATGCCTCGCCCGCAGCCGTCGCCGAGACGAAGGACCTTTCGGAAAAGGCCGGCGGCAGCGAGGACGAGGCTGCTGATGAAGACGAGGCTTCTGATGCGGACGAGGCTGCTGATGAGGACGATGCCGAGACCGAGGAGGTCACGGGCGTGCTCGACCGGATGCCCCAGGGATACGGCTTCCTGCGTCTCAGTGGGATGAGCGAGACCGAGGGGGATGTCTACGTCTCCGCGTCCCAGATCCGGCGCTGCGAGCTGCGCCCCGGCGACGAGGTGAGCGGTCCCGCAAGGCAGCCGCGCCGCGGGGAGCGCCACCGGGCGCTGGTCCGGATCGAGACGGTCAACGGGCAGAGCCCGGAGGGGGAGCGCAAGCACTTCGAGGACCTGACCGCGGCGCCGCCCCATCGCCGTCTGCTCGCCTCGGACGCGGTCGGCGACCCCCTCGTGCGCGCGGTCGATCTGCTCGGGCCACTGGCGTTCGGGCAGAGGGTTCTGGTGCTCGCCCAGCCGCGCTCGGGCCGGACCACCCTGCTCCGCGCCCTGGGCGCGGCGATCGCCGATGCCGGTGCGCACCTCTGCGTTCTGCTCGCGGACGAGCGCCCCGAGGAGGTGCCGCAGTGGGAGAAGGCTCTCCCACAGGCCGAGATCTTCGCCGCGACTGCGGACCAGGAGCCCCGCGACCAGATCCGGGCAGCCGAGCTGGCGATGGGCCACGCGAAGCGGCTCGCCGAGAGTGGGGAGGACGTGGTCGTTTTGATCGACTCGCTCAGCCGTCTCGCACTCGGCTATCGCGACCCCGCCCGGGTCAAGCGGATCTTCGGCGCCGGCCGGGAGCTCGACGAGGAGGGCAGCGGGTCGCTCACCGTGATCGCGACCGTCCTCGACTCCGACGACCGCGGCGCGGAGGTGCGCGAGGCGTTGGAGACGACCGAGAACCTCCTGCTCCGGCTCGACGCCGGCCTGGCCGGCAAGGGAATCGTCCCGGCGCTGGTGATCGCCGACAGTCGCGCCTCCGGGGAGGACCAGCTGCGCGATCCGGAGGAGATGGACAAGATCCGGCGCCTGCGCGCCGAGCTCGCGGAGATGGATCCGGACGAGGCGGCCCAGGGGCTCTCGGACCAGATCGTGGCGACCGGGAACAACGCGGAGCTGCTCAGCCGCCTCTGAGTCGGCCTAGCCGGGCTTCGCCCTCCGCTCCGAAGTGGAGCGGCCTTGTGGCCTCCATCAGGCGCGGCCACGGCGGCCGCCCCACATAAGTCGCTACGGGCTTCGCCCTCCGCTCCGAAGTGGAGCGGCCTTGTGGCCGCTAGGCGCGGTCGCGGCCGCCGTAGGCCACGGTGCTCCAGGAGGGCTCTGCTGAGAGCTCGATCAGCTCGGAGTCGCGGTCCGGCTGGACGTAGCCGAAGGTCTGCGTCGACTCGTCGAAGACGATGTCGAGCTCGCCCTCCTTGACGCGCTGGTCGAGCCACGCGCCGCGGAAGACGAGGCGGCGGAGCCAGTGGACGAGGCTCTTGTTGGAGGGGCCCACGAGCTCGTCCCAGTTCTCGTTGACGTGGCCGCCGAGGGGAGAGCAGGGCTCACGGATCTCGCCGTTCACCGCGAGCTCGAGCAGGTCCTCCAGCTCATGCTCGTCAAGTCCCTGGCGCACGAAGTCGAGCTTGACCGCCGCCTGCTCGACTCGCTGGGCGAAGTCGCGCTCGTTGAAGGAGAACCGGAGCTCTCCGTACTCGAGCACGTAGTCGGCGCCCGATTCGTAATTTCCTCTGCGTGCGGTCTCGTCCACGGCGGTTCGAGCATCTTGGCGCATGAGAGGGGTCGTCGCCAGTTCTCGGGTCCCCCTGAACGACCCGTTGCAGCAAAAGGGAACCCACGGTGGACGTCGACGTGTGTTAGCGAAACGCGCAGCCGGCGAGGTGGTCGTTGACCAGCCCGGCGGCCTGCATCGTCGCGTAGGCCGTGGTCGGCCCGACGAACGCGAAGCCGCGTCGCTTCAGCTCCTTGGCCAGCGCGGTGGACTCGGGGGTGATCGCGGGGATGTCCTCGCGGGCCTCCGGGGCCGGTCGCGTCTTCGGGTCGGGGGCAAAGCTCCAGATCAGCTCGTCGAGGCTCTCGCCTGCCGCGTGCAGCTCTCCCGCGGCCCGGGCGTTCGCAATCGCCGCCTCGACCTTCTTCCGATTTCGCACGATGCCCTCGTCGGACAGCAGGCGAGCGACCTCCCTCTTGCCGTATCCGGCGACCTTCTCGATGTCGAAGCCGTCGAATGCGCGCCGGAAGTTCTCGCGCTTGCGGAGGATCGTGAGCCAGGAGAGCCCTGACTGGAAGGCCTCCAGCACCAGCCGCTCGAAAAGCTCGGACTCGCCGTGTAGCGGCCGTCCCCATTCGGAGTCGTGGTAGTCGACGTAGTCGGGCGTCCCGAGGCTCCACCAGCAGCGCGGTCTCCCGTCCGGGCCTTTCGAGATGCTGGGCTCAGTGCTCATAGCCAGCGAGCCCGGGGGTATGCCGGGCGCGGTCCCCTAGAAATGCTGGGGCGGCTGGGCGGCGATCGCCCCGACGAACTCGCCGGTCGTGTCGGCCGAGGCGTGATTGGCGATGTCGGCCTCCGTGATGATGCCGCTCAGCTTCTTGTCGTCATCCAGGACGCAGAGGCGCTTGACGGCGTTCTCGCGCATCGTGCCCAGCGCCTCGTCGAACGACGCGTCGGCGGCGATCCAGTGCACGGTGCCCTGGGCGAACTCGCCGCAGGTGGCGGTTGCCGGGTCGCGGCCCTGCGCGAGCGCCTTGACCACGATGTCGCGGTCGGTGAGCATGCCCTTCAGCCGCTCGTCGTCGCCGCAGATCGGCAACGATCCGACATCGAGCTCCGCCATGAGCTTCCCCGCGTCTAGCAGTGTCTTCTGCTCGCCGATGCACTCCGCACCCTTGTGCATGGCGTCGCTGACCTTGCTGTCTGCCATTGCGAATCCTCCTTGCTCGCTGGTGGCACGATCCTACTCTGGAGGTGACGCGCGCTTCAGGAGTTGGCGACCGACTTCCAGTGTGCGAGTCGTTCCGCGATGAGCTCGGCGCGCTGCCGGTCGTCGCCGCCGTCGAGGACGCCCGCGTCCTCGGGATCAGCACGCAGGTAGTCACCGGACGTTCGTGCGTGGAGCTCGGGCGAGGTCTCGGATCGAGTCGTCCAGTAGCCCGCCGCGCGATCCGGCGTCTCGATCAGGATCTCTCCCGTTCCGTCGAGCTGAGGCGCGTTGGGGTCTCGAGGGCGCTCCCCATTCCAGTAGTAGAAGACTCCCGCTGGGTCTGACCTCTCCTTGGCTGCTTCGCTCCAATACCGCGCCGAGAGGGTGCCGTCCTCCTGCCAGGAGCGTCCAGCCACGCTCAATGTCCCGTCACGCTCCCGCGAGATCCGCAGGAGGCTCACGGCCGAGGGCTCCTCGGAGGTGCGCGCTGTCAGGGAGAACTGCCACCAGGTGCCCTCGATACGGGCCAGGCTGCCCTCGCTCTCGATCGCGTTCCTGAGCTTCTCGTTGACGCTTCTCATCTCGGCGGCGGTCATTGCGGGGTCATAGCGCACGCTGGTGAGGCCGAGGAGATCGCTGGGAAGCTTCGCGCCGTTCGCGTGGAGGATGAAGGTGCGGCGCATGCCCAGGGCGCTGCCGAAGAGGCCGGCCTCGAAGACGACGTTGTCGCGCGGCGAGGCCTGTCCCTGCTCAGGGTCGATGGTCGGGTCGCTCTCGGTCGTCCAGTCGTCCTGCGCGAACACGAACGCCGCGAAATCGACCTCGCCCGTCAGGTCGATCAGGCGCTGCAGCGTCGTCGTCCCCGGATTGAACGAGGTCGTCCAGGGCTCGACGTCCGCGACGCTCTCGAGCCCACGCGTCAGCGCCTTGAGGAGCTTCTCCTGCTTTCCGGAGGAGCCCAGGAAGATGCGCGGTTTCTCCGGGCCTTCCATGGGCCGAAAATATCGGAAGACGCCCTATCCGGCCGAGGCGACGGCTTTCGCCGCGGTCACGATCCGCTCGTACGTCTCCTCCGGGTGGGAGACCATCGCGCAGTGCCCGCTCTCGACCTCGATCGTGTCGGCGCCCATCCGCTCCGCGAACTGCCTCTCGGCGTCGGGTGGAATCACCTCGTCGTTCTGCGCCACCAGATACCAGGAGGGCAGTGACTTCCAGGCGAGTCGTCCTCTGGGATCCAGCCGGCGCCGTTCGCGTCGACGTCGATGTTCGCCACGCCCGGAGGCGGAGGACCCCCCTGGAGCAGCGCGCCGATCGACTCACCCTCGTCGAGTCCGAAGGCCGCGATGTAGACGAGGCCGACGACGTTCGGTGCGTCTGTGCCGAGGGAGGTGATCACCTGGCCGCCATAGGAGTGGCCTGCGAGGACTGTCGGGCCGCTCTGGCGATTCAGCACGAGGCGCACCCGCGCAGCGTCATCCGCGAGTGAGGTCTCCGGGAGCTGAGGGGCTGAGACCTTGTAGCCGTCGGCCTGCAGGCGCTCGATGACGTCGCTCCAGCAGGAGCCATCCGCCCAGGCCCCGTGGACAAGGATGATGTTCGGTGAGTCGGCCATGAGTCGAGTCCTTTCGCTGGGGGACGACGACCCTAAAAAACGGCGGAATCAGTTTGAAACGACGTTGTGAACGAGCGGCTAGCGGCTCTGGCCGAAGATCCGAAGCAGGAAGAGGAAGAGGTTGATGAAGTCGAGATAGAGGGCGAGAGCGCCCATGATCGCGGCGCGTCCCTCGGCATCTCCCGTCAACCCCTGCTGGTTGATCTGCTTGAGCTTCTGCATGTCATACGCGGTGAGCGCGGCGAAGATCCCGACTCCCGCGTACGTGGTGATCCAGTAGAGGGTGGAGTTGGCCCAGAAGATGTTGACCACCGTGGCCAGGATCAGGCCGATCAGCGCCATGAAGGCGATCGAGCCGACCTTGGAGAGGTCGATGTGGGTGACGGCGCCCCAGACCGCGAGCGCGCCGAACATCCCGGCGGTGATCAGGAAGGCGGTGAAGATCGACTGGGTCGTGTAGAGCTCGAAGATGAACGCGAAGGTGACCCCGACGGTTGCCGAGTAGAGCAGGAACAGGAAGGTGCCCAGAGCGACCGAGATCCTGGGCAGCAGGAAGACCAGGAGCAGCACGAGCGCGAGCTGGGCGATGATCACGCCAATCACGATCCCCGGCGACTCGGTGATCTTCGTGAGCAGGCTGTCCGACGAGCCGATCGCGGCCGCGGTTCCGCCCGTGATCGCGAGCCCGACGAACATCCACAGGAAGACCCGCTGGAGGAAGGTCGAGTCGGGGCGGGCGACCGCGACGGGGGGCTGTGCCGCGTACTCCATGCGGCCGGAAGCTTATGTGAGGGTGGGGACGCCTGCCCGCTTCAACGGCCTCGAGCGCACCGAGATCCTCGGGGCAGCGGTGCCGGTGGCGAGGACGAGCCGCAGCCGTCTCCTGGGCCTGGCGCTTCTCCGCCGAGAACGCGGCGGAGCGGGGCTGTTGATCCCCGGCTGCCAGAGCGTCCACACCTTCGGCATGCGCTTCCCGATTGATGTGCTCTTCCTCGGCGAGGCGGATCGCGTGATCGAGCTGCGCCGCTCGGTCCCGCCGTGCCGCGTCATACGCTGCCCGGGCGCCATGGCCGTGCTCGAGCTGCCCTGTCCATAGGTGACCTCCCCCGCGGAAACGAGGCGGCGTTGGTGGGTGCTCGTGGGCACCTGCCTCGGGCTGTTCATCCTGATGCTGGACTCGACCGTCGTCGCGCTGGCGCTGCCGACGATCGAGAAGGAGCTCCACGCCTCGGCCGACAACGTCCAGTGGGTCCTGAACGGCTACCTGCTGGTGATCAGCGTGCTGGTGGTGACCGCCGGGAGGCTCGGGGACATCTACGGGCGGCGGCTGATCTTCCTGATCGGGATGGCGGTGTTCGGCGCGGGCTCGGTGCTGGCCGCGGTGGCCTCGGACGATGCGGTCCTGGTCGCGGCCAGGGTCGTCCAGGGAACGGGCGGCGCCGCGATGCTCTCGCTCTCCCTCGCGATCGTGAGCCACGCCTTCCCGGTCGAGGAGCAGGGCAAGGCGCTCGGTATCTGGGCCGCTGTCTCCGCGCTGGCGCTGGCGATCGGCCCGCTCGTCGGCGGCGCGCTGATCGAGGTCGACTGGCGGTTGATCTTCTGGATCAATCTGCCGATCTGCGCGGCCGGCATCGCGATCACTCGCTGGGCTGCACACGAGTCGCGCGACGAGACCTCGGCGCCGAAGGTCGACTATCCGGGACTCGCGACCTTCACCCCAGGGCTGCTGTTGGTCGTCTTCGCCCTGGTGCGCTCGGACGACTGGGGCTGGGGATCCGCCCGGACGCTCGGCCTGATCGCGGCGGGCACGCTCCTGCTGGTGGCCTTCTGGGTGATCGAGCACCGGGTCAGCTCTCCGATCGTGGACTTCAGCCTGTTTCGGAACCGCCCGTACCTGGGGGCCTCGGCCGCGGCCTTCGCCCTGGTCGGCGCCTATTGGGGGGTGATCTTCTTCCAGCCGCAGTATCTGCAGGAGGTCCTGGGCCACGGTCCGGTCGCGGCCGGCGTCCTGGTCCTGCCGATCACCGCGCCCATGGTCTTCATCTCGCCGTTCTGCGGGCCGCTGATCGAGCGCTTCGGGCCCCGGGCGCTGATGACCTTCGGGATGGTCTGCGGAGCGGTCGGCCTGGCCCTGCTGACCCAGGTCAGCGCCGACAGCTCATTCGGCTCGCTGTTGCCTGGATATCTCCTGTTCGGCATCTCGCTCGGCCTGGTCTACGCGCCCATGTCGACGGCGGCGATGCTGGCGATGCCGCGCGCGAAGGCGGGCATCGCCGCCGGGGTGCTGGCGATGATCCGGGTGACGGCTGGGGCCGTGGCCCTGGCGGTGACCTCCGCGGTGTTCCAGGGTGTCCAGGCGGACCAGCTCGACGTGCATCCCGGCGACACCGCCGGCGCCTTCGCCACGGCGCTCGGCGACTCGACCTGGGTCCTGGTCGGGCTGGTGGCGGTCGGCGCAGTGCTCACCTGGGCGCTGGTCCGGCGAACCGGCGAGGAACACCCGAAGCCGGAGGAGCACCCGGAGCACCGCCTGGAGCGCCGCCGGCTTCACCTCTAGGTGGGCGGCCGTTGGCTCACACTTCAGATCTCGCCTCGAGATCGGAAAGGCTGAAGTCCGGGTCCTCGCCGAATTCCTTGCGCATCCGCCTCGAAAGCAGCTCGTACCGGCGCGTGGCCTCGCTTCGTCGCCCCTGTTTCACACAGATCCCGAGGAACTCCTGCTGAACGTCCGTGTCGAACGGTTCCATCGCCGCGAGGCGGCGGGCCGGCTCCTTCGCGGCAGCGAGGTCTCCGGCGCCCGAGTGGATTTGGCTTACTGTCCGCAGTGCTCGCCCGGCCAGCTCACGCAGATGGTCGCGCTCCTCCAAGGCCCAGTCCATGTAGGGCACATCGGCGAAGAAGTCGTCGCTGTAGAGGCCGATCGCGTCCTTGAGGTGCCCCAGGGCGCTCTCCTCTTGCTCCTGGGCGAGAGCGGTGAATCCGGCGCGGACCTGGTCTTCGAATCGGTCAGCATCGACCGAGACCCGTTCGGTATCGAGCTGATAGCCGCCCTGACATGAGACGACGAACTCGGCGGGAGATCGCGTGGGGCGCCCCGGTTCGAGTTTCTCCCGAAGTACGTAGACGGTTTGGCGGACACGGTTGGATGCATTGCCGTAGTCGGCGCCCGGCCAAAGCGCCTCGGCGATCTGATCCTCCGGCACGATTCCGCCCCGGTTGCAGACGAGGTACCTGAGCAGATCGCCCGGCCGCCTCTCCAGCCAGTCGCCGGCGACCCATCCATCCCCTCGTTCGACTCGGAGCCCTCCCAAGCTGAAGATTCGCAGCGTCCGTTTTGCGGAAGACACTCCATCCGTCCCATGCGGGACGGTCCTGCGGCGGCGGTCATTTGGGGCCCCGGGACGCAGGTGAAAGAGCAGGCGCGAACCGTCCGGATCGAGGGTGGAAGCGGTTACCCAAGCGGCTGCCTGCGAGCGCCCCTTGTCGATGTCCATCCGGATTTCTGGGAGAGGCGTCGCCGAAGTCAGGGCGCGCTTCGTCAGGCACTCGTCCCCGGGGACAAGGCTGGCTCGCCGGCAGATCAACTCGCAGCAGTCTCGAGCATGCCGGTCCTGGCCGTTCTGCCCGGGGGTGAGCAGTTCTCTGGCGAACCGGTTCAGGCTGAGGACGTCGCGGCGACGATCCACGAGGACGAGCCCGTACGGGAACCGCTCAAATAGCTCGGATGACTGCCCGACCCCGCTTGGGGGTTTTCTCGCCCCGACATCCCATTGCTTTTCGGACACTTGAATTCGCCTCGAAGTAGAAGTACTTGCCCTTCGAGCCGTCTTCCGGACGCCTCACCACTCACATCACCGCACCCCCTATGCACAGGTGCCCTTCCTTAGTCGATGCAGGCTGGTTGTCTGCCCGATTTCCCATCGAGGGAAACCTAACCGCGATCTAACAGCGTCCGAGACTCCACACAAATCGACCCCTTCTACGGTCCGGCCTGCTTCGGGTGGTTGTGCTCATCCGATCCGGAACGAGCCCGGACGGAAGATCACCCGCAATCGGAGAAACAAGGAGGTCGTGAGGTTGTCTGTCGCCGCAAGAGCTCCAAACCGGTCGGCGGCGCTGCCGCCGATACCCGTGATCGACCTCGCTCGCGAGCATGAGCAGATCGGCGACGAGCTTCGAGAGGCATTCGATGCGGTGCTCGCCGACAGCGGATTCGTGCTGGGTGACGAGGTGGAGCGATTCGAAGGCGAATTCGCGGCAATGTGTGAAGTGCCTCACTGCGTCGGCGTCGGATCGGGGACCGCCGGGCTGACCCTGGCTCTGATCGCCGCTGGAGTTGGGACGGGCGACGAGGTCATCGTCCCGGCCCACACCTACATCGCCACGGCACTGGCGGTCCTACATGCGGGTGCGGTTCCGCGATTCTGCGACGTTGACGACGACACCGGGCTGGTCGACTTGGAGTCCGCCGCGAGCGTGGTCTCCGATCGCACCGCGGCGATCATCGCCGTGCACCTGTACGGCCAGGTCTGCGACATGGAGGCCCTGGCGCTGCTTGCCCGGCGTAACGGCCTCCTCTTGATCGAGGACGCCGCGCAGGCACACGGAGCGCGATGGAGAATGGATCGCGCGGGATCGCTCGGCGACGTCGCCGCCTTCAGCTTCTACCCGAGTAAGAACCTCGGCGCGCTCGGCGACGGCGGAGCTGTCTGCACCAATAGCGACGAGATCGCGGAGCGCTGCCGCCGCCTGCGGAACCTGGGTCAGCGAAGCAAGGGTGATCACACCGAAGCCGGCTTCAATGAGCGGCTGGACGGCATGCAGGCGGCATGGCTGCGGGTGAAATTGGCCCGGCTCGAGCGTTCGAACGAGGCTCGCCGCGGGCGGGCCTCGCTGTACCGGGAAGTGCTGCCGGACGATTGTCGAACGCTCGCCGAAGACCCTCGCGCGGAGTGCGTCTATCACCTGTTCCCGATCCGCGTGAACGACAGGGACCGAGTACGTGAGCATCTCTTGCAGAGCGGCGTCGCCACGGGGATTCACTACTCGCCCGCGCTGCACAGGCAGCCCTTGTTCGCCGATCTCGGTCTGGCCAACGGAGAGCTGCCGAATGCGGCCGCGTGGAGTCGTGAGGAGGTCTCGCTGCCGATGTTCGCCGAGCTGACCGACGACGAGGTCCAGCGAGTGGGAGAAGCCGTTGGTCTGGCGCTTGCAGAGGAGGGCCGATGATCCGGGACGAGCCAACCGATCCGGTCGTCTTCGGGGTGGTCGGACTCGGCTACTGGGGCCCCAATCTGATCCGGGTGCTGGCGGACGTCCCGGGCGCACGCCTTAAGTGGCTCTGCGATCTCGACCCGCAGCGGGTGGAGCGCTTTCGCCGGCGCTACCCGACGAGTGTCGGGACCTCGGACGTCGAGCAGGTGCTCGCCGACGAGGAGGTGGACGCGGTGGTGCTGGCGACGCCGGTCTTCAGCCACTTCGACCTCGCCTCCGCCTGCCTGGAGGCCGGCAAGCACACCTTCGTGGAGAAGCCGCTGGCACCCTCAGTGGAGGAGGCCGAGGAACTTCAGCGGATCTCTAGCGAGAACGAGGTCGTCCTCATGTGCGGCCACACCTTCGTTTACAGCCCGCCCGTCCGCGCGGTGCGCGGGTTGATAGAGCGCGGCGAGCTCGGCGACATCCTCTTCGTCTCCTCGAGCCGGGTCAACCTGGGCCTCCACCAGCGCGACGTGAGCGTCATCTGGGACCTCGGCCCGCACGACTTCTCGATCCTCCTCTACTGGCTCGGCGAGGTGCCGCGCAGCGTGCGGGCGACAGGGCGGGACTCGATCGTTCCCGGCATCCCGGACGTCGCCTTCGTCAGCCTCGCCTACGACTCGGGCATCGTCGCCAACGTGGAGCTGAGCTGGATCGCTCCCAGCAAGCTGCGGCGGACCGTGATCGTCGGCGACAAGAAGATGGTGGTCTACGACGACGGTACGCCGGAGCCGGTCAAGATCTTCGACCAAGGCGTCGTCTTCAAGGACCCTGAGACCTTCGGCGAGTACCACCTCTCCTACCGGACCGGCGACGTCCTCTCGCCGAAGGTCGAGTCACACGAGCCTCTGGTCGCCGAGATCGAGGATTTCGTGAAGGCGATCAGGACTGGGAGCGAGCCGGATTCCAGCCCCGACCTGGCGACTGACGTCGTCCGAATCACCGAGGCGGCCGACGAGTCCCTGCGCTCCGACGGCGAGCAGATCACGCTTGAGCGTTCGCCGTTCCCGCTTTCCAGCGCGCGCATGGGAGCGGTCTGATGGCGATTCTGCGAACGCATTCGCACGCACACACCGTCAGGAGAGGTGCCCGCGGGGGCCTACGGATCTCACCCTTGCCCAGCGCAGGCCTGCCGACGAGGCTGTCCTCGATACCGAGCTGAAGGCTCCCGACCGAATCACCAGGCGCAGCCTGGCGGCGGCCGACTGCATCGCGATCGCGGTGGCCTTCGCGATCGGCGAGCTCCTGATCGGCCCCGGGAACGGAAGCCGCACTGACGATTCTGCTGAGCGCCCTGACGCTGCCGGTCTGGGTGGTCCTCTTCAAGCTCTACGGGCTCTACGACCGCGACTCGAGGCGGATCACCCGCTCGACCCTGGACGACCTGCCGCATCTGCTGAACGCGCTGGTGCTGGGTTCTCTTGGCCTCTGGGCCTATTCGAAGCTCGTCTTTCCCGAACGGCTCCAGCTTGCTCAGGGCGCCGCCTTCTTCGGCATCGCTCTCGCCCTGATCCTGCTGGGGCGCACGCTGGTCCGCGGCATAGTTGCCCCGGCCTTCGCGCGCGAGCGGCTGCTTCTGATCGGCGACGGACACGTGTCGCCGAGATCCTGCTACGGAAGATCCGCCTCCATCGCGAGTACGGCCTCGACCCGGTCGGCTACATGTCGACGAGCAGCGTCAACGGCCGGATTGAGGAGGATCCCATACCTCGGCAACCCGCTCGAGGACCTGGAATCCGCCTGCCGGCGCTCCCGGGCGCACCGGGTGGTGATCTCGGCCGCGGGCCTGCCGAGCGACAAGGAGCTCGTCGACCTGATCAGGCGGTGCAGCGAGCTCAACCTCAAGGTCGCGGTCGTCCCCAACCTGGTGGAGGTGCTGGGTTCGTCGGTGGTGACCGACGATGTGGAGGGCCTGGCCGTCCTGGGCCTCAGCCCACCGGTCTTCTCGCGCTCCTCGCGACTGATGAAGCGGGCGATGGACGTCAGCGATTGCCGCTTTCGTTCTCGTCCTGGCCGCGCCGGTACTGGCGCTCGCCGCGATCGCGATCAAGCTGACCTCGAGGGGGCCGGTGCTCTTCACACAGGAGCGGGTGGGCCGCGGCGGGTCTCCCTTCCGGATCCACAAGCTGAGGACGATGGTCCAGGACGCCGAGGCGCAGGAGGCCGAGCTCAGGAAGCACAGTAGGCACTCGGCCTGGCTCTTCCTGGAAGAGGATCCCCGCATCACCCGCGTGGGCCGCTTCCTCAGGTTCACGAGCATCGACGAGCTGCCGCAGCTTTTCAACGTGCTCAAGGGCGAGATGAGTCTCGTGGGCCCCAGGCCGATGACCCCGGCTGTGGACGAGCAGATCGCGGGCTGGGGACGCCGGCGTCTCGACCTGACGCCGGGGATCACCGGGCTCTGGCAGACGCTGGGCCGCACCACGATCCCCTTCGAGGAGATGGTGA
>CAVUQC010000005.1:0-18088 GCA_963743575.1 uncultured Solirubrobacterales bacterium
GCTCTGACCGGCGGAAACCCCGGCTGACGTATGAGGCAGAGGATGCGTCTGATCGCGGTCCTGGCCGCAGCTCTGGCTTCGCTTTCGTGGGCCGGCCAGGCGCACGCCGTACCGCGGGCGTTCTATGGCGTGATTCCGGCGATCGACCCGAGCACCTCGGAGATCAACCGGATGGGTGACGGGCGCCTGGGCACGCTTCGCATCAACCTCTACTGGGGAGCGGTGCAGCCGTCGGGCCCATCCGGCTACGAGTGGAGCCACTACGACCAGGTCATCGGGGACGCGGCGCAGAATGGGATCAGGGTGCTGCCGACGGTGTACGGCTCGCCCCCCTGGGTGGCGCGGGGTCCCAACCTGCCCCCCCGAGGCGGCCATCTCGCCGACTTTCAGCGCTTCGTCGAGGCCGCCGCGCAGCGGTACGGGCATGACGGGACCTTCTGGCAACAGCATCCGGCGATCCCGCGGCTCCAGGTCGAGTGGTGGCAGCTCTGGAACGAGGTCAACTCGCCCAGCTTCTGGACCCGAAGGCCGAACCCGAAGCAGTACGTCGGGCTGCTGAGGAGGTTCCATGCGGGCATCAAGGCCGGTGATCCGCAGGCGCGGATCGTGCTCGCGGGATTATTTCCCACCCCCCAGATCAAGCATGGGATGACCAGCGACCGCTTCCTGGCTGGCGTGTATCGGAACCGGGCCAAGCCGCTCTTCGACGCGACCGCGCTCCACCCCTACTCGACGACGCCGCAACAGGCCTTGGCCCGCGTCAGGGACATGCGCAGGACCATGGCTCGCTACCGGGACCGAAAGGCCAAGCTCTGGCTGACCGAGGTCGGCTGGGCCACCGGCGGCCGGCCCAAGACGGCACTCACGGTCTCGTCGAGCCGACAGGCCGCCTACCTGCGCCGGACCTACCGCCTCATGGCTCACAACCGCAAGCGGTACAAGATCCCCGGGGTCATCTGGTACTCGTGGCGCGACGTCCCGGGCGGGATCTGGTTCGAGCACACCGGCCTCTTCACGTCCGGCCTCGTCCCGAAGCCCGCCTGGCACGCGTTCACCGGCCTGACCGGCGGAAATCCCTGACGCGGGTCAGGGCGTGCCGCCCGCTCGGAACGCATACGCGCTCCAGGCGGGCTTGGGCTGGAAGTCACGCGTGAAGAGCCCGTCGGACGCGCAGAACGGGCAGAGCCCGGGGCCCGCGTCCGAGAGCGAGAACCAGTAGACGCGCTGGAGCTTCCAGCGCTTCCTCAGGTGGGCGAGCATGCCGAAGGCCTTGCTCAGCTGCCGGGCCTGGCCGGTGGCGGTCTGGCCCAGGATGGTGCCGGGGTCGGAGCTCCAACCCACCTCCGTGATGTAGAGGGGCGTTCGGCGGTCCTTGTGCTGCGCCATCACCCGTCTCAGGCCCTGGCCGAGCGGCCGGATGTAGGAGGCCTTCTTGGCATACGGATGCAGGGCCACGCCGTCGAAGTACCGCTTGACGCCCTTCACCCGGTAGAAGCGTTCGAGGAAGCGAATCGCCCCGACGCCACCGCCCGCCGCGTGCGCCCGGCGGGCGTCCCCGAGCAGGCCGCCGATGATCACCTGCGAGCCCGGGTCGAGGGACTTGATGGTGGTGTACGACGCCTTCAGGAGCTGGGCGTACTTCCTGGGCGAGGGCTTGGAGGTGAAGAAGTTGAAGTTCTCCTCGTTCCAGATCTGCCAGATCCGGAGCGGCCGCTCGGGCAGCGGGTCGGCGGAGCCGGGGCCGTGCTCGGCCCAGAACTGCCCGCCGGGGCCGTAGCGGCGAACGGCGGCCTCCAGGAAGGCGCGCCACCCGTCGCGCTGGGCCGCGGTCCCGATCGGAAGGGTCGTCGCCCCGCCGAGCGGATCCGGGGTCTGGAACACCATGGGCAGCACCTCGAGCCCCGCCTGGGTCGCCCGCAGCACGAGGGAGTCGTAGGCGTCCCAGTTGTACGGGCCGGATCCGCTCGGCTGCACGTCCTTCCAGCTCAGCGGGTAGCGGACGCTTCCTACCCCGCCCCTCGCGATCCGCGCGAACTGCTCCGTCGTCGGGACGTTGATCGGCTGCACGCCGTAGAAGTCGCGCGGCGCCGCCGAGGCGCCCGCGGATGGCAGGGCGAGGGCGGCGGCGCAGACGATCGCCGCCGTGACGATGCGGGCCGCCCTCACGCGGCCGGGGTTCCCGATCGGGGCCCGTGGCGGGACCGCGCGACATAGGCGAGCAGCCCGGCGATCAGCGCGAAGCCAGCCAGCAGGGCAAGCACTGCCCCCTGCCCGAGGGCGTCAAAGGTGGCGGAGGCAAAGCCCGGGCGGTCGCCCTGGACCTGCGCCGCATCCTTGTGCTCGATCCTGGCCGGGGCTCCCAGCGCAGTGGCCGTCGCCACGCTGCGCAGGTCCGCGCCCGAGGCGCCCTTGAGCGCCGACCGCGCCGCCGGGCTGAGGAGCTCGGGCCGCGCCTGCGGCTCCGAGCTGCGCACAGCGGCGGGGCCCTTCGCGGTCGGGATGACCGGGAGGTACTGCTTGGCCGCCGGCGGCATCGCCAAGGCCGCGGCCGGCGTCAGGACGACCGACCCGCACAGCAAGGCTGCCACCGCAACCCCCCACCTATGATTCCGCGCTTGGCCCAAGGGGCGGCTCAGTATAGGAACCGGCCGGCGGATCGGGTGCGGACAGGCGAAGCGGCCGCGATCGCGGTCGGGACCGCGATCGTCATCGTTGCCCTGGCCCTGGCTGAGGGCGGATACTCCGCGGGCGCCGCCGCGGGCTTCGGGGCGGGTTGCTGGTGGGTGATCTTCGGGCTGGTGGCCCTGCGGCTGGCCCCGGTGGCGGCGATCCCCCGCTGGGCCCTGCTCGCCGGGAGTGCGCTGTTCGCCCTCGCCGCCCTCACGTTCCTATCGCGGGCCTGGGCAGCCGACGACGGAGCGGCCTACCGGGCCGCCGTGCTTGCCTTTCTCTACGCCGGCGTCTTCGCGCTCGTCGTCCTCACCAGCAGGCCCGGATCAATCGGCAGCTGGCTGCGGGGGCTGGCGCTGGGGCTGGGCGCCATCTGCGTGCTCGCCCTCGCCACCAGGTGGTTCCCCGGCTTCCATCACGACGACGTCACCGCCAGCCTGCCCGACGCGAAGGGGAGGCTGAGCTATCCGCTGGGCTACTGGAACGCCCTGGGCTCGGTGTTCGCGCTCCTCGTCGTCCTGCTGGGCTGGCTCGCCGGCTCCGCGCGCTCCGGGCTCGGCCGGGCCGCGGCGAGCGGCGCGCTCGTGCTGCCTGCCCTCGGCATCTTTGAGACCTCATCGCGAGGGGCCGTGATCGCGGGCGCGGTCGGCCTGTTGGTCCTGCTCGCGGCGACCGAGAAGCGCTCCAGGCTGGTCGCGTCGCTTGCCATCGCCGCCCCCGGGTGCGCGGCGGTGATCCTCGTCGCTGACTCCCTCGGGACGATCAGCCACTCCGAGGGCATCCTGCTGCTCGCGGTCACTGTTGCCTGCGCGTGCCTGGTCGCGGCCGTCCGGCGCGCGGCCGATACCGGGCTGGAGCGGGCGGGCGTGTCGCGCAGCGCCGGCTGGACGGCGGTCGCCGTGGCGGTCGTGGTCCTGGCGATCGGCGCAATCGCGGCGAACCCGTCGGAGCGCTGGAACCACTTCAAGGCACTGCCGGCACCGATCGCCCAGAGCAACTTCACCACGACCCACCTCGCCAGCGGCTCGGGGAGTGGCCGTTACCAGTTCTGGACGGCCGCGATCGACGCCTTCAAGGCCGAGCCGCTGCGCGGCATCGGGGCGGGCGGGTACCAGGCCTGGTGGGCCGAGCACGGTGAATTCTCCTATCCGATCAAGAACGCGCATTCGCTCTTCCTCGAGACGCTCGCCGAGCTCGGCCTGATCGGGCTGGCCCTGCTCCTCGCGTTCTTCGGCGTGACGGCGGTGGCCGGGGTGACGAGGCTCCGCGCCGGGCCGCGCTCCGAGCTCGCGGCCGCTCTGGGAGTCCTCGCCGCCGGCACGCTCTCGGCCGCGATCGACTGGACCTGGCAGCTGCCCGCGGCCCTCGCCGGCGTGGTGGTCGCGGCTGCCCTGCTCACAGGCCCCGCCGGCCTGCCCGAGGAAGCCGCCGGGACAACGGTCGAGGGGCACCCGAGAAGGTCCGGTCCCGCCTGGCGCATTGCCGCGGCCGTCGCGTGCCTGGTGCTGACCGCCGCCTGCGGCGTGCAGCTTCTGTCGAGCCTCGAGCTCGACCGCAGCCAGCGCGAGACCAGGAACGGCAACCTCGCGCAGGCCGCGGATGCCGCCAGGCAGGCATCCGCGATCGAGCCCTGGTCCGGGTCCCCCTACCTGCAGCTTGCCCTGGTCCAGGAGCAGGCGGGAGACCTGAACGGCGCGATCGACTCGATCAACCAGGCGACGGCGCACGACGACCAGGACTGGAGCGTCTGGCTGACGCGGGCTCGCCTACTTGCTGAACGAGGCGATACCACGGCGGCGAGAGCCGCGCTGGCCCGCGCGCGGCGCCTCAACCCGCGTTCCCCGGTCTTCACCTTCCTGACCGGCACAGGGTGAACCCGCCCCGGGGCGCGGCGATCTGCGCGTACCACGGGTGATCCGGTGCCGAGTCCGCCGGCAATCGCAGCAGGGCCCCGGCCCCGGCCGGCACAGGAGTGAGGTGCCGGGTGAACCTCGACCCGAAGCGCCGCAACGAGACCGACATCTGCACTGGCCTATCCGGCTTCATCCAGATTCCCTTGGCGGGAAGCTCGAGAGTCGAGAGTCCAGCACCACGCCGGGCTATGCAGATTCCAGCGTTCGCGGGCCGTGGTTCGATTGTCAGCTTGGGGCGCATTACGTCCGCGAGAACGAAGTCGGCCTTCTCCCGAAGCACCTCGGGCAATGCCGCAAGCTCGGCGGGCGAGTCCGCCGGTGAGGAACCGTAGCGATCCACCACCCCCAGGAAGGGCGCCGCCGGGATGCGGAAATCCTTGACCACGACGTGGTAATCCGGCGGGATCGAGTCTCGCGCGATTTCAACGGCGCCGAGCTGAACCCGGGCGATCCTGGAACTCTCGATCAGCTCATCGCGGCCCCTGTCGAAGGCACGGACACCCGGGATCAGGGTCAGCAGGGCGGTACCGATCAGGACGGCGGTGGCGTTCCTCCCCGGCTTCCCGTCAGGCATCACGCCCACCAGCAGGAGCAGGAAGAACACGACCGCCAGATAGACGTACCGCGGAGAGCCCGGATTGTTCTCGAACGCCCTCGCGACCCCGGTCAGCAGCGCGTAGGCAACGACGACCGTGAGGCCCTCCCAGCCGAGGAACGCGCTCCGGCCCATGCGCACCAGCCGCGCGGTCACCAGGACGAGCAGCGCCAGAACCACGACTACTCCCACGGAGTTCGCAAGACCCGTCGGCCCCGAGACCGCGTTGCCGGCCATCCGGGCCGCGTAGTCCACGACCTTCCACACGTTGTGGGTCGGAGTGAGGTCGTTGGTCTGGTAGGCGAGCAGCCAGGCCACATAGAGAATCGCCGGGACCGCCACGGCCCACAGGCGCGACCGCAGCCTCCCTCGCAGAAGCAGTCCGATAGCCACAGCGGCGATGAACGGCAGCACCGGGCTGCCCCAGCCGAGCCCGACCACCAGGAGCGCGCAGACGCCAAGGTCGCCGGCGAGATCGCCGCGGTCAAGCAGGAGCAGCGCCCAGATCCCACAAGCGACCGCCGCGGTGAACTGGATCTCATCCGGAAAGAGCATGTTGGCCCAGCCGGCTCCGAGGAACGTGACGATGATCGCCGGGGCAAGGGCGGCGATGTCCCCGATCCGCCTGCGGCAGACCATGTAAAGAGCGAGCACGACGCCCAAGTGACCGACGACACCCACGATCCGGAACACCCAGTAGTTCCCGAGGCCCACGGTCTTGAACAGCCCGAGATAGAGCGCGACGGTGAGCGGGATCATGTTGCCCGCGTAGGTCGCGAGGTAGTTGCCCAGGCTGTGACCGTCGCGATAGAAGAGGATCAGCCAGTCGTCGCGGAAGAAGGTCAGGCCGCGGCCGAGGTAGAGCAGATAGGCCGTTGCCACGGCGAAGAGCACCCCGAGCGACACCAGCGCCGCCGTCGAGGGCAGCGCCGCACGCCAGTTGGTGGCTCGCACCTCCTTCGATCGGGCGGCCACCCAGCCTTCGACCGTGTGGGCCACCGGTGCGGCGCGGGAATCGACCCCCTCGAAGAACCGGCGCGAGTAACCGGAGGCCGCGCGGGCCGCAGCGCTCTTACGGAACGGCACGAAACCGATCGCCGCGCAGACCGCGGCAATCGGGACGAACCAGCCCGAGATGACGAAGATCGCGTTGGCCAGATCCCCCCGGACCAGGACGAAACAGCTCCAGATCAGGGCGGTGACCATGACCGGGCGGACCTCCGGGGGAGCCCTGACGAGCACACGCGTTTCCGCTAGCGCCGCCAGCGCCCCGACGAGCCCGAGCACGAGTGCCACCCCGACCAACCCGAATGAGTAGTCGGACTCGGCCACCAGGGGAATCGCGAAGGACACCTGCTGGGAGTGGGCGACCGGATAGAGCTGGCTCGTGAACTCATCCCCAAAGCCCTGGACCTTGTCGGGCAGGAGTTGTCGCGGAATCGGCTTCTCGAACAGCGCCAAGAAGGTGTTCGGGATGTCGAGCTGGTGGCGATAGTGCGCCGTGTCCCACGTGTACTGGAAGGAGCTGAACTGGCTTCCCACCAGCACCCTCCAGTTATTCGGGCCGACGCGGCTGATCAGTCCGCTCGGGCTGACGCTCCCCGTCTCCTGTATCGAGTTGCGGATCGCCTGGGTGAGCGCGAGCGCGACGATCCCCGCCACCCCGAGGGTCGCCAGCTGCACCCTCGACATCCCTCGATGCCAGGCGACCACCACCAGGCAGACCAGGGTGAGATCGATCAGGAAGCCCCGCTGCCCGGTGCCCAGGCTGAGCAGCGCGAAGAAGCCCACGGCGCAGATGAACCAGACGAGCTCACGCGGGCGGCGCGGGCGCGAAAGCAGGCCGTGCAACCAGAACCCGGCCCCCGGGACGGCAACGAGCGCGATCAGGAGCGTGTAGCTGCCTCCGTTCCAGAGGGTCTTCAAGCCCTGCCAGACGGTCTGCCCAGAGTGGTTCGTGACGGCATAGCGAGCGGCGGCCAGGGCGAACCCGCCGAATCCAATCAGCACGAGCACCCGTCCCGCCCTCTCCGCCAGCCGGGCGTCGCGGCTCGCCGGTGGCGGGCGATGCTCCTCCGTCCGGCGAGCGATGACGAAGGCTGCCAGGACGGCCGCCGCGCCTCCGAGGCAGGTGGCGAACATGGCGTAGCGGAACGATTCGGGACCTGGCCCGATCGGATGGTAGTAGGAGGCCACCACGCCCAGTGACCGCAGGTTCGACAACGTCGGGTCGAAGTAGGTGACCGCGGCGTTCGCGTTGCCGACGGCGATCATCGCCGAGACTCCGCCGTAGGCCGCGAAGGCCACGGCAAGCCCGGCCGCGACCTTGCAGCGCGCGACATAGGCCGACAGGCCGAGAAGCAGGAATCCCGCAGTCGCCAGATAGCTGGAGATGAGCTCGTGATGGATGCCAATCGGGGGCGCGGCAGCGAGCAGTGCCAGCCCTGCCACGCCTCCGACCAAGCTCCCCTTCGGGGTCTCGCGGCGGCTCATGCGCGCATATCATCGCGCCGTGGGACTCCGGAGGCCGAGGTCGATCGCTGCAGTGGCCGCGGCCGTCGCGATTGCGGTCGCGGGCTGCGGGAGTTCAGGCTCCGGCGATTCCGCTCCCTCCCCAGAGCGCTACCTCCTCACCACCGCCGGCATCGATCAGATCGCAGCGTCAAGCGACAACCCTGGCGCGGTCAGATCGGTGCTCGAGTTCTGGCGCGCGATCCAGTTCCAGTCGTACGGCGACGCCTACAACCTGCTCTCCAAGCAACTCCGCTCCCAGGTCAGCTATGAGCAGTTCATCAGCAAGTTCGGCCCGTCGCGGTATCTCTTCCTGGCCAGGCCCCGGGTCTACGACCTGCAGGGGAAGGATCCGGTCACGGTCTTCGTCGTTGCGCCGCAGGGACCACAGCTCACCGACAACGACCAGGTGATCGGCTTCACCGCGACGCACGAGGGAGGTACATGGCGGATCGGCTCGGATCCGTTCAACCTCCTGCACGAGCCCACGACGCCATAGGAGCAGCGCTCCGGTGAGCGATCAGCGTTCGGTGGTGGGTCTCGCGACCAGAGGCGCCGCACACCTGCTGATCCGGCAGGCGCTGATCTCGCTGGTCAGCCTGGCGGGTGTCCTGGCGCTGACCGGGCTGCTCGATCCCGCGCAGTTCGCGCTCTATGGATATGCCGCGACCGTTGCCCTGCTGGCGCCCGCCGTCGGGGACCTGGGCCTGGGCGCCAGCCTGATCCGCGGGCGGACGATCGCCGAGCGCCACATCGAGGGAAGCCTCGGGCTGCTTTTCGCCTTCTGGGTGCCGGTCTGCGTCGTGGGTGCCGTCGCCGGCGCGCTGATCGGCGTATACGGGTTCTCAACGGTCACTGTGGTTGCCCTCTGGGCGGCGCTGCTGTTGCTCTCCCTGCAGACACTGCCCACGGCGCTGCTGGAGCGATCGATGAGGTTCGGAGGGATCGCGTTCGTCGAGGTGCTGCAGAGACTGATCTTCATGGGAGTCGCCGTGACGCTCGCCGCGGTGCATCCAACCCAGTGGTCGGTCCCGGTCGCCCTCCTGGTTGCCGCGGCGATCAGCCTTCCGGCGATGATGATCGCCTCCCGCTGGCGCTGGTGGCCGAGGATCCACCGTGGGGAGCCGCTGTTCCGGGGTTTCTCGTCGGAGTGGTGGCAGGCCCGGGTCGCATCCCAGATCGGCTACGCCCTCTATCCACTGCTCGGCGGCATTCTGTTCACCACCGGTGAGGTCGGGTTGATGGTCTGGGCACTGGCGGTTACCTCGATCCCGGGCCTCCTGGCACCGATGGTCGCGCGGGTCGCCTTCCCCGCAATGTCGCGGACCGAGGCCGCCGGCCAGGTCGAGGTCTACCGGCCACTCTTCCGGGGGCTGCTCTTCATCGGCCTGCCGCTCGTCGCGGCCACATTCGCCTGCGCCCAGCCGCTCACCGAACACGTGCTGGGCACGAAGTGGCTGGACGGGGTGTCGCTGCTTCGGCTCGAGTCGGTGACCACGACCATCGGCCTCGCCTTCACGCCGATCCTGCCGCTGCTCTTCCTCGCCCTTCCCCCGCGGCGTGTCAAGTGGATGGTGGTCTCCCAGACGGTCTCGATCGCGATCCTCGCGATCGCCCTGGCATCCGTTGCCTCGTTTCGGGCTATCTCAATCGGTGGGATCGCGACGGGAATCGTCATTCTCGCGCTCACCGAGGTACAGCTCCGCCGAGCTCGCGGCTACAGCATGCTGCGCGACATGGTCCCGGGCCTGATCGGCGTGGTCGTCGCCGTCGCCATCGGGCTGGCCCTCGCCGGGCGGCCCGGTTCCGCTGCGGCGTCGCTCCTGCTCGCCGCCGCGGTCGCGCTGGTGCAGATCGCGGTCACCGCCCTGCTCGGCGGCGGAGTCGACCCGCGCCGTCTGCTGCGAGAAACGGTCGGGGAGGAACCGCCGCAGGCCACCGCCACCGTTATCCCGGCCACCGGTCCCTGAGGCCACCGCGCCGACGATCGCGTTCCCCCACGAGGGCCCCGCATCCGCCAGATGTTCGGCGCGCTCGTGCGCCAGGGCCCCGAGCCGCCGGCGCAGCTCCGCATCCGCCATCACCCTGCCAATGGCCTCGGCGAGCGCCTCGGCGTCTCCGGGATTGACGAGCAGGGCGCATTCGGCCGCGATCTCGCGGTGCGACGGAATGTCGCTGGCAATGGTGGGCAGGCCCCGGGCGAGGCTCTCGGCCACCGAGAGGCCGTACCCCTCGTAGGTGGAGGGGTTGACGGTGCCGGCGGCACCGACGTAGAGGCTCTCGAGCTCGTCATCGTCCTTCCATCCCAGGAACGAAAGGCGATCGGTAACGCCGGCGCTCCTGGCCCGCGCCCGGAGCTCCTCCTC
Organism: uncultured Solirubrobacterales bacterium; assembly: GCA_963743575.1. Classification (GTDB taxonomy): domain Bacteria; phylum Actinomycetota; class Thermoleophilia; order Solirubrobacterales; family 70-9; genus DASUPK01. Next base: position 10,056 of record CAVUQC010000005.1, read on the forward strand.
CGGCCCGCTCCCCTCTTCATTCCCGCCGACGAGCTGGATCTCGGGGACCGGTCCGCCGCCATTCCGATTCATGATCGAGAGTGCATCGACGATCGTCTCGAGCCCTTTGTATCGGCGGATGGCGCCCACCACGAGCAGCCGGGCGTCCACTCGGTCGAGGTCTGGCCGAGGGCCGGGCGTCCCGGGGTGAATGCCGATCAGGCCCACCGGCTTCGACGGTGCGAGCACCCGCACGATCTCCCCTCGGGAGAACTCCGAGATGGTCAGGATGCTGTCCGCGCGGCGCGCACCCCTCTCGGTGACGGCTCGGTAGTAGAACCGCTCCCAGGCGCTCCTGGCGGTCTCCGGGTGGGTCAGGCGGCGTACGTCGTTGATCACGAAGACGAGCGGTGCCCGCCCCCAGAGTGGGGCCTGGTCTCCGATGCAGACGAGCGCTGTCCTCGGCCCGTCGCGGAACGGCGCGATCAGCTGCTGGTAGAGGACCCTGCGGAAACGCGGCCTGCTGCTCGTCAGGGGCGTCTCGAAGATCGTGCCCGCCGGGAAATGGGAGCGCAGGCGTTCCCTGACGTCCGCCGCGCATCTGACCACCACCGGGCAGCTCACCTCAACGCGCGCGAGGTCCCGTCCGAGCTCGAGCACCTCACGCCCCACGCCGGAGAACTCCGGCGACAGTGGCAGGGCATCGATCACGATGAGATCCGGCTTCATCGCTCGCTCAGCCTGAGGATCTTCTCCTCGAGAGTGGGACCGACGGACTCCGCGACGCTCGCATCATGAAGGGCTCGGCCCTCGGCGATGACCCCATCGCGGTCGTCGGAGCTCAGGTCGAGCAGTTCGCCGAGCCGTGCTGCGAGGGCATTCGGCTCGTCGGCCGAGACCTGCCAGCGATCAGGCCAGACGTCCCTGAGCCCCTCGCAGTCAGTGGCGACCCCCGGCACGCCGAGCTGCAGCGCCTCGAGCGCCAGCAGGGGACCCCCCTCGAATCGAGAGGGGATCGCAACCGCGTCGAGCGCGCACAGGAAAGGCTCGATGCCGGTGTGCCCCATGAGGGAAAACCGATCCTCCATCCCACTCTCCTCGATCAATCTGACGAGCTCGTCGCGGTCCGGCCCCTCTCCGGCGATCGCGAAACGCAGATCCGACCTGGCCGCGGCCAGTGTGCGGGCTGCCGCGACAAAGGTATCGAAGCCCTTCTGCTTCAGCGACAGTCGGCCGGCCGCGCCGATGACCGGGCCCGGCGGCCAGCCGAGGCGGGCGCGCGCCTCGTCCCGCGGGACGGCCTGGAGCGTTCGGCGCGGCATCGGCGCCAGCTCCACGCTGACCCCGTCGTGGCCCCAGGCACCCTCGAAAGTTTCCCTGGCGGACTCCGTCATCACCAGCGCCGCATCCAGCGAGTGGATCGGCCTGCGGGCCAGCACCTCGCGCGCCCGGCCCAGGCGAAAGCCGTTCGGCGCGAACGCGCTCGCGACGTGCACCAGGCCCATCGACCTGCTCCACGGTGGATCGCGCAACGCCAGTGGCGTCGCTCCGTACTCGGCGCTGCCGAGGTTGAGGAAGGCGACATCCCACCGGTCGCCGCCGAGCTGGCGCCGCAGAAAGGATCGTCGGCGTGGGTCGTAGAGGTGGATCGCGCCCAGTCTGGTCGGCTGGGATCTCACCGGGCGAACAGAGCCGGCGCCAACCGCGTCGGTGAGGCGGCCGAACAGCTCGCGGTTCTCCTCGGGTGCCATGCAGGTGAGCTCGAGCCGGTCGCTCTCGGCCATCCCGCGGACGCTCTCGCACAGAACCCATTCGGCGCCGGAGAAGACCCGGCTGTCGCTGTGCACGAGGACCCGAACACGCCCATTCGCTCCTCCCTCACTCATCGCGTGATGCTATACCGACCCGGTGGAGCAGCAAGAGGGATTCGAGGGACGTCTCGAGGCGCTCGACGTCACGCTCTTCGACTCGATCCCCACCCAGACCACCGAGAACGACCGGCGCTCCCTGCTCGCCGTCCAGCTCGCCCTCGGGACGCTCGTCTCGCCGTATCGCTACCTGGAGATCGGCTCCTACCTCGGCGGCAGCATCCAGACCCATCTGCTGGACGGCCGCTGCGTCGCGATCAACTCGATCGACCGGCGCTCGACCTCGCAGCCCGACAACAGCGGCCTTCGGCTCCGCTACCCGAACAACACCTCGAAGCGGATGATGGAGAACCTCCTGGAGATCGCCGAGGCCGACAAGGTCAGGTGTCTCGATGGCGATACGTCCACCCTCGACCCGGGGCTGATCCGCGAGCCCGGAGTCGATCTCTGCTTCATCGACGGGGAACACCGCGATGAGGTCGTGGTCCGCGACTTCGAGTTCTGCCGCTCGGCCCTCCGCGGATCCGGGGTGATCGTCTTCCACGACGCCCAGCTCGTCTACGAAGGGATCTCCCGCGCGGTCAACCGCCTGCTCGACGCCGGGGCGGACTTCCATGCCTACAACCTGCCGAGCACGCTGCTCGTGATCGAGGTGGGCGACCGCCCCATCCATCGCCACCCGGCGATCGCGGCAATGCTGATCGACAACCACGTCGGCTATTTGGAATCGCTGCGGGCCAACGACCACTTCCGCCGCTGGGCAACTGCCGGGCCGGTCCGGGTCGTACGCTCGGTCAAGTCCCGGCTCACGCGGACCGATCTGAGCCCCTGATCGACCCGATCCTCCTCACCAGGCTGACGAGCAGCTTCAGCCCGATTCCGACGTAGACCGCGACAGAGGTGAACGGCGATCCCCGGGGGGCGTAGAACTTCCTGTAGAAGCGCCCCATGCCGCGATGGAACGCGACCTCCTGCCGGAGCCCGCGCCGCTCTCCGCTCGATCCGCCCTTCACGTGGAGCGCCACGCCCGACGGCTCGTAGAACACCGTCCAGCCGCACTGCCAAAAGCGATAGCACCAGTCGAGATCCTCCATGTAGAGCCAGTACCCCTCGTCGAGCAGGCCCACCTCCCGGATCGCCTCGGCCCTCACGAGCATGAACGCTCCGTTGACCGCGTCGACCGGTCCGGGCTCGTCCTCGCCGAGGTCCGTCGCCCTGTACTGGCTCAACCGGCTCGGGGCGGACGCCGAGCGGCCGATCCCGCTGAAGTGCGCGAGCGCCGAAAGCGGGGTCGGAAAGGAGCGCTTGCAGGCGTGATCGAGCTCACCCGACGGGAGCACGAGCCTGCAGCCGACCATTCCGATCGCCGGATCCGCATCCATCCGCTCGAGGCAGGCTCGCATCGTCCCGTCCCTCAATTCGGTGTCGGGATTGAGCAACAGGACGAACTGGGCGCGCGGATCTCGCAGCACGATGTTGTTCGCGGCGGAGAAGCCGATATTCCCGCGCCGGTGCACCTCCACCCACGGGAACTCGCGGACGACCATGTCAGGTGTCTCATCGGGGCTGCCGCTGTCGACGACGACCACGCGCACCGGCCTGCTGTCGGCCACCTCCTCGAAGGAGCGCAGGCACCTGCGCAGGAGCCCCGGCGCGCCGTGGCTCACGATGACCACGACGAAGCGGCCTGCCGGATCAGTAGGCGCCGCTGCCGCCAATTACCGCGCGAGGCGTGCGCAGGAGGATCGCGAAGTCCTGAGCGATCGAGAGGTTGTCGATGTATGCCCGGTCGAGCGCGAGCCGCTCCTCGAAGGTCAGGTCGCCTCGGCCGTAGACCTGCATGGGCCCGGTCAGGCCGGGCTTGACCCCGAGCCGCAGGCGCTGGCGCTCGTCATAGAGCGCGACCACGGCCTCCTCCTCCGGTCTCGGTCCGACCAGCGACATCTCCCCGCGGAGCACGTTCACGAGCTGCGGCGTCTCGTCGAGGCTGAGGCGGCGCAGCCGGCGGCCGATCCAGGTGTGGCGCGGGTCGTTCGGGACCTTGAAGGACGGTTCGGCCAGTGCCCCGGTGTCCACCACCTCGCCCAGTCTCTCGTCCGCGTCCTGGACCATCGTCCGGAACTTGAGCATCACGAAGCGTCTCCCGTCCTTGCCCACCCGGACCTGCTTGTAGAGGACGGGTCCGCGCGAGTCGAGCTTGATGGCGATCGCGATGACCAGCAGCAACGGCGCCAGCAGGAGCAGCATGCCGGCCGAGACCGTGATGTCAATCGCGCGCTTCAGCGCCATCGTCGAGCGAGGCGGGTCGGAGAATGCGAAATCCAGCAGGGGCAGCTCGCCCAGGCGGTTCAGCTGGATACCGGGTCCGAGCAGCTCGGCGTTCGGCGCGACCAGAGTGAGTGAGAGGCCGAAGCGCTTGCAGTCTCCGATCAGGCGACGCAGATCGTCGGTCGAAATCGAGTCGTCCGCGACCAGGATGTGCTCCAAGCCACGCTCCTCGGCCACCGAGATCACATCGGAGCGCGGCCCGAGGCAGGTCATGGTCCCGTTCGTGCCGTTCGTCTCGCCGTTCATATGCGCGTCCCGCTCATCGCCGAAATAGCCGACCAGCGTGAGGTGAACCTCTGGATGTGTCTCGATCCGCCGGCTCAGGCGACGCATCGCCGTCCCAGATCCCACCAGGGCCGACTTCTCGGGGGGACGGCGCGCATGCCAGATCTGGCGGATGAGCCCCCGGAGGGAGGCGTCGACCACGAACGCGGTCACGGCGAGGATGCCCAGCGCCGTGCCTGACATGTAGGGCGCCGGGGTGATCCGTGTGAGAACCCCGACCACGACGGTGCCGATCACGACCGCCGAGAAGAGGGCGGGCAGCTCATCGAGGGTGCTGTGCCGGATCCGGCGATGGTCCTGGTCGTAGAGACCGTGCAGCTTCATCACCAGGATCCAGGCCGGGCCGAAGGCAGCCGCCCAGGCGATCGAGGAGGGCTTCACCGGAGGGCCCGAGGCCAGGAGGTAGCTGACGGACGTTCCCAGGACCAGTGACAGCCAGTCCGACAGCGCGAGCAGACGGCGGAGGATCGCGCCGCGCGCACGGGCCTCGCGGCCGCTTCTGATCGGCAGGACGTCGGTTTCCACCGACTCGAGTCGCTCCGGCTCGCGGCCGACCTGCGTCTCGTGGGACGCGTCCCGCCGGGCGAAGCCCGTCTGTCGAAACGGCTCAGAGGTCATAGACCACGCTCCCTTCCTCCCGAAGACCGAGGTCGCGAGTTGCAAACGTAACAGAGCTCAACGGCACCTCACCGATCTGGATTCGGCACCTGCGTTCCGCCCCGATCGCGCCAGGACCGGCTCCGAGGCCGCAATCCGAGCACCCGCCGGGCAGCGTGCTTGAGCAGGCCTCCATAGCTGTCGAAGCCCCAGGACATCCGCAGGTGGGCGGGGAAGCTGGAGGGCCGCGGGGCCTCCGGATCGAGTCGCTTGACCCGTTGGTAGCGGTCCCAGTGACCCGAGAGCACGCCGGCGACGGTCGGCGGCCGCGTGAGCGCACGCCGGGCGGCCCGGGTCGACAGGGAGGTGGGGGCGGACCGCAGCTCGCGCAGCGCCTCGGGCGGCACCTCCACGCCGAACCTCGAGCGCAGATAGTCGAGCGCATCCGCGATGGTGATGGTCATCTCCCGCTCTCGAGCCTGCCGGACGAGGCGCTCCCAGTCGATCTCCGGCGAGGAGCGAATCAACGTGACCCCATCGGTGACCCAACGCAATGCGATCTCGGGTTGCCAGGAGGCGCCGTGCGCGCACACGTGCAGGAGGTGATCCGTCGCGCAGAGGGAGCGCGAGGAAATGCCGTCCACCTCGATTGGGACGGCCCCGCGCCAGAACTCCGTGTCCGGAGACGACAGCCAGAGGCTGTACCAGTGCAGGTCCACCTCGTTGCCGGATCCGTCGACCCATGCGGTCCCGTGCTCGACCAGCACCCTGTCCTCCGACGCGAACGCCGCCTGCTTGGGGTGCAGTATCGATCCCATCTCCGAGATCGCCTGCGTCGCGGCAGTCCGGGGGACGAGCAAATCGATGTCATTCATCAACCTCACTCCCAGATCGCGGTAATACAACAGGTTCAGCGCCAGGCCCTTGAGGACGAGCACGTCGATCCCGGCGGACTGCAGCTTCTCTATGACCTCGCTACCGAACCTGACCTGGACCTGGTTCTTCACCCAGACGTACCGGTAGACGCCCTTGGCCAGGTCGAGATCCTTCGCCTCCGGATCAAGGGGGTGAATGTTCCGGTAGGCCAGGGGCAGGACCTGGAAGGCCAAGTTCTCGTCCTCGCTGGTGTGCTGCTCGCTCACCCATCCTCGCCACGCCTCGAGCGCGGCGTCGCCTTCGAGGAGGGCCGCCCGCAGCAACAGCTCCTGCGTCTCGGTCGGCAGCCACTCCGGCCGCTCCGCCACGATCAGTCCCCTCCGGCCGGAGCGGGCACTCGGTCCGAGGGCACCAGGCGTCCGTCGCGCAGCAGGTAGAGCCTGTCCGCGCTCTCGGCCACCGCCGGGTCGTGGCTCACGACGAGGATCGCGGGGCCACCCGGTTGACGCATCAGCTTGTCGATCAACTCGCCCGTCGCCTCTCGGTCGAGATGAGTGGTCGGCTCGTCGAGCATCAACAGCACGGGGTCTCCGAGCAGCGCCCGCGCGGTTGCCAGGCGCTGTCGCTGCCCACCGGAGAGCAGGACCCCATCGTCCCCGCTGCGGGCGTCGTATCCGCCCTCGAGCTGGGCGATGAAGTCGTGGGCGCCGGCGAGGTCCGCAGCGCGCTCGATCTCCTCCTGGGTCGCATCCGGGCGGCCGAACGCGATGTTGGCCCGGATCGTCGAGGGCAGGATCAGCGGATCTTGGACAACGACCCCGATCGAGCGGCGCAGGCTGACCAGGTCGATCTCCTCGAGCGGCACCCCGTCCGCCGCGATCGAGCCGCTCGTCGGGCGGTAGAAGCCGGCGATCAGGCTGATGATCGTGCTCTTGCCTGCGCCGTTCGGCCCGAGCAGGGCGATCGTCTCCCCCGGCTCGACCCGCAGGCTGACCTCCCGGAGGACCGGGGTTTCGGGCACATAGGAGAAGCTCACCCGCTCGAGTTCCACACCGCCTTGGAAATCGATTGCCCGCGAGCCCGAATATGGCTCCCGGGCCTTCTCCTCGAGAATCGCCCGCAGGCGGGAGAGGGACTCCATGCCCGAGAGGACCTGTGGCATCGACATCGACCCGGTCAGAACCTGGTTGCGAAGGAGCGCCAGGACCGCGTAGAAGGAGATCAGGTCGCCCAGGCTCGAGTTCCCGTCGGCTACCGAGATTCCCCCGACGATCAGCACGGCGACCGCGACCAGCCCCGAGATCAGCTGCTGCTGAGCCGAGTAGACGCCTTGCAGCGCTGACATACGCCGGCCTGCCTCGGTCAGCGCTGCAAGCTGCGGCTGGCGCCGCTCCAGCTCGGCGTCCTCGGCTCCGTGGAGCTTCGTCAGCGTCACCGACCGAAGGGCGAGGTGCGTCTCGCCGCTGAAGGTGTCGGACGCCTTCTGCCAATCCCTGGTCAGGTCCCGGAGCCGGGGACCGAGCCGCCTGGCGATCAGATAAAGCAGCGGAATGGAGCAGAGGAGGACCGCCGCCAGCAGGGGATCGAGCACCAGCAGCGTCACGCAGAGAACAGCGCCGACCACCGCCGCCGGGATCACGTTCGAGACCAGGGCGGTCACCATCAGGTCCAGCCGCTCGCTGTCCTGCACGATGATCGCGTGGAGGGCCCCCAGGTCCGCGCGGTCGTAATACGCGGTGGGAAGCGCGAACACCTTGGTCAGCAACCGGCTGATCAGCCGCCGCATCGCCTCCTTGGTCACCCGCAGGGAGTACCAGCGATTGAGCACCCCGAGGATCGAGCTGAGCACGAAGAGCGCCGTCGTCAGGCCTCCGATCACCAAAAGGCCGGACGAGTCGTGCTCGGGAATGGTCACATCGAATGCGCGCCGGATCAGGAACGCGATCGGGACGAGAAGCGCGGACTGCAGCCCGGAGATCGCGATGCTCACCGCCACCTGGTGGCGCGACCCCTCCATCAAGGACGCGAGAAATCTCCAGTTGCCCTTCCCGCTCACGGCTCAGAGGCTACGGACTGAAGGGACGAACGCGGAGGCCTAGC
>CAVUQC010000006.1:0-75350 GCA_963743575.1 uncultured Solirubrobacterales bacterium
AGTGCCCGAACGCCCAGTCGACGAAGCGCTTGCGCCCGCAGGCTCGGATCACGGTGCGCTGCGCACGAGCCGGCAGTTTCGGCAGCAGCTTCTGGGCGCGGAGCAGCCAGCGGAACTTCCACTCGTGGCCCTCGACGAACTCGCCATAGGCGCGAAGTGCCGTCTCGCGATCCTCGCGGCCCTCGACGACCGCCCGCAGCTCGTCGCCGAGCTTGATGCCGAAGTAGAAGGCCGTGCGGATTCCCTCCGCGGTCAGAGGCAGGCAGTGGCCGGCCGAGTCGCCGACGAAGAAGATGCCGTCCTCCGTGCCCTTGCGGATCTTGTGCGGGATCCAGTTGCCCTGGTAGCGGACGGCGTCGCGCTCGAGGTCCTCGGCGAGCAGCACGGTGGTGTCCTTGACGTGGAAGCCCGGATCGAAGGAGCCCACGCCGATGCGCTGCTCGTCGCTGGCGGGAAAGCTCCAGCCGTAGCCGGCGGGCACGTAGCGGCGGTCGATCCACACCTCGAGGTCGTCGCCGCCGCCGTGCGGATGCACCTCGAGCCCGCGCGAGAGCGGGGCGTCGGGGGGCTGGTAGCCCCCGTCGGAGGCGAGGATCCGCCGCCAGCCGAGCGCATCGACAATCAGCGCCGCGCTGACGTCGCCGCGGTCGGTGTGAACGGTCTCGCCCGTCCGCCCGTTTACCTTGGCGGTCTCGAACTCGCCGTCGCACTGCGCCCAGAGCAGCCGGCAGAGCTCGCGATAGTCGAAGGTGGAGAAGGTCCAGGGCAGCTGGTACCTGGAGGTCCCACGCGACGTGTGCACGACCAGCTCGCCGAACTCCTGCCTCTTGGAGCCCTCCAGGCCCATCGCGTCGAGCCAGGCTGTGGGAATCCCGCAGGCGGAGGTCTGCCGCTCCCCGATCTCGTAACGATCCAGCACCAGCACGCGCGCGCCTGAGCCGGTGAGCTGGCGCGCCACGGTGAGGCCCGCGAAGCTCGCCCCGCAGACGACCACGTCGTAGCTTCCGCTCAGGGGCGTCCGCTCGTCGCCGCGCTTGGTCTCGCGCTTCGGCATGAGGCGTGATCGTAGAGCCCCCCGGGGCAAGCGGACGCGAGCCCGTGGGCCGAGCTCGCGTCCGATCAGGCTTGGCTCAGGTCGCGCCTACGGGCAGACGACCATGACCTCGACCGACGTCCCGCTGGGGTTGGTCGCGATCACGTCGTTCGGGTTCGCCGTGCCCGAGCGAACTACCGCGGCCCCGTTCTCAAACAGACTCGATCCCGTGACAACGCAGTCGACCACGGGCCGCGGGAAGTGGATCGTGTGGCTGTTGCCGGCCTTGCTCACTGTGGTGCCGGGCAGAGTCGCCTTCGTGATCGTGGCCCCGTCGCTCGTTTCGGCCCCGAATACATTGCTCGCCGTGGCCGAGCCGGCCGAGTCGGCTGAGTCGGCGGTCTTCGCCTTCAGCACCGAGAGACCCGAGGCCCGATTGCTGATGATGTTGTTGACCTTCTTCTTGTTGAGAGCCCCGCCCGCGACGGCGGTGCCCCCGAGCGCGACGATCAGCGCCACCATGGCGATCACAGTCGCCGGTGTGGTGTGCTTCTTGAGTCTCCGCAGCATGCTTCCTCCTCCACAACATGACTTGCCCCCTGGCACGCCGACACTAGACGCACTCAACCCGTAAGCGCAAGCCCAAGCGATCCGCTTTGTTCTGCAACACTCTGCGGCCGTGCCCGAGATGGACACAACCACGCAGCCTGAGCCGCAGACCGAGCCCGAAACCGAGCCGCCGCAGAGCGACGGCAACGGCGGCGTGACCTCGGACAACTTCCTGATCGAGGTCGACGGCAAGCTCATTCCGAACTACGACGCCACGATTCACCCGTTCAACGAGGGGGACGTGGTGAGCGGCAAGGTCGTGCGGATCGACCAGGACGAGGTCCTGGTGGACATCGGCTACAAGAGCGAGGGCGTCATCCCCTCGAACGAGCTTTCCATCCGCAAGTCGGTTGACCCGGCGGAGGAGGTCGAGCTCGGTGAGGACGTCGACGCGCTCGTCCTCACCAAGGAGGACCAGGAGGGGCGCCTGATCCTTTCCAAGAAGCGTGCCCGCTTCGAGAAGGCCTGGCGCCGAATCGAGAAGGCTGCCGATTCCGGCGAGCCCGTCGAGGGCACAGTGATCGAGGTCGTCAAGGGCGGCCTGATCCTCGATCTCGGCGTGCGCGGCTTCCTGCCCGCGTCGCTGGTCGACATCCGCCGCGTCCAGAACCTCGACGAGTTCATGGGCCAGAAGCTCGAGTGCAAGGTGATCGAGCTCAACCGCTCCCGCAACAATGTCGTGCTCTCCCGCCGCGCGGTCCTCGAGGAGGAGCGCAAGGAGGTTCGCGAGCAGATCCTGGGCAACCTCGAGCCCGGCCAGGTGGTCGAGGGCAAGATCTCCAACATCGTCGACTTCGGGGCGTTCGTCGACCTCGAGGGCATCGACGGCCTGATCCACATCTCCGAGCTCTCCTGGAGCCACGTCAACCACCCCTCCGAGGTGGTCTCGATCGGCGACACGGTGCGGGTCAAGGTCCTCGACATCGACCGTGACCGCCAGCGCATCTCCTTGGGCCTCAAGCAGACCCAGGAGGACCCGTGGCAGAAGGTCCTCAACGAGTACAAGGAGGGCGACACGGTCGACGGCAAGGTGACCAAGATCGTCGCCTTCGGAGCCTTCGTCCAGATCCTCCCCGGCGTCGAGGGCCTGGTCCATATCTCCGAGCTTGCGCAGCACCACGTCGAGAGCCCGGCCGAGGTCGTCCGCCCCGGTGACGAGCTCAAGGTCAAGATCCTCGAGGTCGACGACTCCCGCCGCCGCCTCTCACTGAGCGTGAAGCGCGTCGAGGGCCAGGAGCTCCCGACCCGCGAGGTGAGCGATGACGTCGTCATCGAGGACGCGCCCGAGGGCATGGAGGCACCACCCGAGCCCCAGGTCGAGGAAGCAGCACCCGAAGCCGAGGAGCCTGCACCCGACGCCGAGGCGCCGGCTGAGGAACCCGCCGCCGAGGTGGCCCCTGAGGCACCGCCCGCCGAGGAGGATGCTCCAGCCGAGGAGGATGCTCCGGCCGAGGAGCAGCCCCCGGAGGATGCGCCTGCCGAGGAGCCGGCCGCGGAGGATACGCCGGCCGAGGAGCCACCTCCCGCGCAGGATTGACCCGCTTCGTAGGCCTCACGGGAGGAATCGGGGCCGGCAAGTCGGAAGCACTGGCCGCCTTCGAGCGGCGCGGCGTACCCGTCCTCTCGACCGACGAGGTCGCCCACGACATCCTGGACGACGATCAGGTGCGCGAGGCGCTCGTGGAACGCTGGGGCGAGGAGATTGCTCCGGGAGGCGCGATCGACCGCGACAAGGTGGGGGAGATCGTCTTCGGGGACCGCGATGAGCTCACCTGGCTCGAGAGCGTCACGCATCCGCGAGTCGGCGCAAAGGTGCTCGAATGGCGCCAGGGCCTGGGCCCCGGCGTACAGATCGCAGTGGTGGAGGTGCCCCTGCTGTTCGAGGCGTCGATGGAGGGGGCTTTCGACGCCACCCTGGCCGTCGTCGCCGACGATGGGATCCGCGATGCCCGGCTGGTTGAGCGTGGCCAGGCGGGGCTCGCCGGGCGGGAGGACAGGCAGCTCGATCAGTCCGAGAAGGAGCGCCGTGCCGACCACGCCATCCGCAACGATGGGTCCCTTGACGAGTTGGATAGAGAGGTGAACAACCTGATCGATCAACTGCGCCAGGGGGGCGGTGGATGACTCCGAGCACCTCGGTGAGGTCCGCGCGTACCCGGTCCAAGCGGAGCACGACGCGCTCGAAGACCCGCAGGACCACAGGCGGCCAGGGCCGAAGGCGCTCCCAGCGCGGTCGCCGCGCCCTGGTGATCGGCGGCACGCTGCTCGTCGGTGCTCTCGGCGGCTTCTTGTTGGTCAACAGCGACCGCTTCCAGCGCACCCTGGAGGAGGTCACCCTCCCGCTGCAGCACGAGGACATCATCCGCCAGCAGGCGGCCCAGAAGGACGTGCCGGCGGACCTGATCGCCGCCGTGATCTACAACGAATCCCGCTTCCGCGACCAGACCTCGCACGCGGGTGCGCGCGGCCTCATGCAGATCACGCCGAGCACCGCCAAGGTGATCGAGGGCCTCAGTGGAGGCCAGACCTTCAAGTTCGACGACCTCTCGGATCCCGACATCAACATTCGCTACGGCACCTTCTATCTCCACTATTTGATCCAGAAGTTCGGCGACAACGAGATCGCGGCGCTGGCTGCGTACAACGCCGGGGAGACCAACGTGGCGAACTGGGGCGGCTCGAGCCTGAGCCTGGACGACATTCCGTTTCCCGAAACGCGCGACTACGTGGAGAATGTGCTGGAGAAGCGGGACGAGTACGCGAGCCACTACCGTCACGAGCTCGGGCTTGACTGAGCAGGGGATTAGAGAGGAAACAATGGATCTGAGTCGCCGAAACCGCCGCCTGATCGCAGTGCTTGCCTGTGCCTCCGCGCTGGGAGCCGTGACGGTCCCGTCCGCATCTCCGGCCGCCCCTCGGGCCCACAAGTCGATCGTCGGGGGCGGGCGCGCCGACCCGGCCCAGTGGCCCTTCGCGGTCGCGATCTTCCGCAAAGGGCACATGCACTGCAGCGGGTCCGTGATCAGCCCGACCAAGGTGCTGACCGCCGGCCACTGCCTCGACGGCTTCAACGTCGCCAACCTTCAGGTGATCATCGGGCGCCCGACGCTGCGCGACGCCTCGGTCGGGCAAACGATCGGCGTCGTCTCGGGCCGGGTCCATCCCGACTTCGAGCAGACGGGCCTGCACGACGTGGCCGTGCTCAATCTCGCCCAGCCGACGAGTGTCACCCCGGTGCCGCTGGCAACCGCCGACCAGAACGCCGCGACGACCCGGGCCGGAGCGCGGCTCCGGGTTGCGGGGTTCGGCGCAACCAACCCCTTCGGGACGCACCTGTCGGGCTTCCTGAAGACGACGATCGAGCAATCCCGGGCCGACAGCCGCTGCCTGAAGGCCTACACGCGCGACCTCTTCGCACCGGAGAGCATGATCTGCGCGCTCGGCGCCAAGAAGAAGAAGCCGGGCCGATTCAAGATCCACACCTCCGCCTGCTCAGGCGACAGCGGCGGCCCGCTCGTCGCCGATACGCCGACGGGGCCCATCGAGGTCGGGACGGTGTCCTACGGCGGTGCGCTCTGCGGCCTGCCGGCAGCGCCGACCGTGTACGCGAGGGTGTCGGCCAGCCTGGACTTCATCAACTCGCCGTAGCGGCGACCAGGCCGCTCCGCCTTGGAGCGGAGGGCGTAGCCCGTAGCGACTTATGCGAGGCGGCCGCTTGTCGCCGCGGTCAGATGGCGAAGCCGTCCTACGACCCCACTACTGACCACTGACCCATAGTCAACCCGTCTAAGCTGACGGCATCGCAACCCGCCCTCTGACAACCGACAGAGCCGAGGAACGGCGGACGCAGCTGCTGACCGCCGCGCTCGAGGTTTTCGGCGACCGCGACTATGAGGAGGTCTCCGTCGATGAGGTCGCGCAGGCCGCCGGGGTATCTCACGGGCTGGTCTTCCAGTACTTCGGCAGCAAGAGGGGCCTCTACGTCGCCTGCCTCGAGCCCCTGATCGAGGGCTTTCGCTCGCGAGTCGAGCCCGATCCGGAGCTGCCGCCCGTCGACCGGCTCCGCACCGGCCTGCGGAACTTCGCCGATGCGATCAGCGAGCATCCGGCCGGCTATCGCAACCTGATGACCCGGGCGGCCGGCTTCAGCGAGGTCCGCGAGGCCCTGGAGCAGGCCCGCTGGTGGCGTGTCAACCGGCTGGCCGAGGCAATGGGCCTCGATCCCGACCGTCCCGCCGTCCGCGTCGGGTTGCGGGCATGGACCTCGTACGTCGAGGCCGCGATGCTCACCTGGCTCGAGGAGGGCGCGCCGGAGCGGGACGAGCTGGTCGAGATGCTGGTCCGCGCACTCGGCGCGACGACCGAGGGGATCGCGGCGGCGCAGGGCTAGGCGAGAGTTCGCTCCAGCGAGGTCTCGATCCTGGGGCGACGCCAATCACCGGGCACTGTCTTCTCAATCCGGAGCGTCACTTCGTCGCCCTCGAAGTCGAGGGTGGCGAATTGGTTGTCGAAGGTGGGCTCCTGCATGAGGTGCCATTCAACCTCGGGGAGCTTCACCCCAGCCGAGCGGGCCAGCGCGCCGGTGAGGGTCCGCGCCAGCCTCGTATCCCCAGCCCTCGCGATCCGGCGCTCCCGCTTGCTCAGGGCGTTCCGAAAGGGCGAGCAGACCGCCTGCCAGACAGGGCTGGTGACCCGATCGCTCTCGGGAAAGTCGACGCGCGCGAGGTAGGCGTGGTGGATGTCTCCTCCCAGCGTCAGGATCGATGACGGTGGCTGACCTCGCTCGCCGGCACCTGCCGCCCGGATCAACTCGACGATCTGCGCGAATGAATGCGGGAAGGCGCCCCAGTGCTCGAGGTCGACCGCACGCCGCACCCGCTCCCCGAATCCCTTGAACAGCCTCGTCCAGGCTCCGGCGGCGACGGCGTCGTTCCATGACTCGAGGTTGTGGATCGCCTGGGGCAGGAAGACCGGCAATGTGTCCGCGATGACCAGGTGCCGGACATCGCCCGTCACGACGCCCTCGAGCCATTTCCACTCGTCGTCGTCGAACATCCTTCTCGGCCGTTTCCCCAGCACCCGACCCTCGCGTGAGTCGAGCATCACCAGTCGCACGCCGCAGAGGTCTCGCGAGAGGCTCCAGCGCCTGCCGTCGCTGCCCCAGTCGACATCACGGGCCCACTCGTGGAGCGCTCGCCCGGAGTCGGGGTGCGACTTGAGGTGGTCGAGCAGCCCACGGTCGACGATCTGGTCCGGCGAGAAGTTCCCGAGGGCCTGGTAGACCCAGTAGCTGGCCAGCCCTCCCGTGATCCTCCGGTCCCACCAGGGCTTCGCCCGCATCTCCTCCAGCCACGAGATCGACGTGTTCCAGTCGTCGTGGATGTCGTGATCGTCGAAGATCATCGCCGAGGGCACGGTGGAGAGCAGCCACTGGATCGGCTCCTCTCCCCAGGTCTCGCGGTACAGGTGGGTGTACTCCTCGAAGTCCGCGACCTCCTCGCCGGGATCGCCCTCCGTTCCTCGCCGCTCGCGGATGAACTCGCGCGTCCTGGGTGCGTCCTCGTCGGCATAGACCTGGTCGCCGATCATGAGGAGCAGGTGCGGCCACTCCTCGGGGGGCTCCTCCTTCATTCGCATGGCGAGGGCGTAGAGCGCGTCGATCTCCCGGCCGTGCTCCGAGTCCTCATCCTTGGTCAGGGTGTACGGCGGGATGTGTGGCACCGCGACCCTGCATGAGCCGAAGACGATGCGAAGTGGGGCGTCACGCTCGAGCGTCCGCAGGCGGCTCGGCGGGAAACCGCTCTCGGCCGGCGGCCAGACGCGCTCGTCGTCCAGCTTCACGTCGTACTCGTAGGACGAGCCCGGCTCGAGGCCGTCCAGGCAGACGAGCGCGTAGTGATGCCCTTCCACGCAGAACGTCCGGTCACGGCGACCCAGCACCTCCACCTCACACGGGCCATCCGTCTCGACCCATACGGTCGCCTCGTCCTCGCCGACGTAGCGCAACAGCGGCCCCAGCAGAAGTCCCGGCATGTCTGCGGCTTACCCGGCTCGCCGCCTCGTCAACTCGCCGTTTTCCGGTAGTGGGCGACAGCTACGCTCAGTCGCGTGCCCAAGTTCAAGCTCAATCCCGCCTACACGCCGACGGCGGACCAGCCGAAGGCGATCGAGGGCCTGGCCGAGGGGCTCGGCTCCGAGGAGAAGTTCCAGACCCTGCTCGGCGCGACCGGGACCGGCAAGACCTTCACGATGGCCGCGACGATCGAGCGGGTCCAGCGGCCGGCTCTGGTGATCGCCCACAACAAGACGCTGGCGGCGCAGCTCTGCAACGAGTTCCGCGAGTTCTTCCCGGACAACGCCGTCGAGTACTTCGTCAGCTACTACGACTACTACCAGCCCGAGGCCTACGTACCGGCGCAGGACCTCTACATCGAGAAGGACTCCTCGATCAATGACGAGATCGACCGCCTGCGGCATGCGGCGACGGCTTCCCTCTTCGCCCGCGACGACGTGATCATTGTCGCCTCGGTCTCCTGCATCTACGGGATCGGCTCCCCGCAGCTCTACCGGGAGCAGATGCAGCTCTTCAAGGTCGGCGACTGGATCGATCGCCAGGACCTCTTCCGCAAGCTGGTCGCGATGCAGTACCGCCGCAACGACCAGAACCTGACCCGCGGGGCCTTCCGCGCGCGCGGCGAGGTGCTCGAGATCTTTCCCGCCTACGCCGAGTCCGCCTACCGGATCCAGCTCTTCGGGGACGAGATCGAGGCGATCCAGCATTTCGATCCGCTCACCGGCGAGATCCTCGACGTGATCGACCACGTCTCGGTCTGGCCGGCGAGCCATTACGTCGTCAAGGAGGAGACGATGGAGCGCGCCGTCGACGAGATCGACCGAGAGATGCGCAACCAGGTCGCCCACTTCCAGGAGCAGGGCAAGCAGCTCGAGGCGCACCGCCTCCAGCAGCGGACTCGCTACGACATGGAGATGATGCGCGAGCTCGGCTTCTGCCCGGGCATCGAGAACTACTCGAGGATCCTCGACGGCCGGCCGCCCGGGAGCCCGCCGTACACGCTGATCGACTACTTCCCCGACGACTTCGTGCTCTTCGTCGACGAGTCCCATCAGACGATCCCGCAGCTCGGCGGCATGTACGAGGGCGACTTCTCGCGCAAGTCGACCCTGGTGGACTTCGGCTTCCGGCTGCCGTCGGCGGTCGACAACCGGCCGCTCAAGTTCGACGAGTTCCTCGACCGGATCGGGCAGATGGTCCTGGTCTCGGCGACGCCGGGGCCGTGGGAGCGGGCCGAGTCGACGCGGGTGGTCGAGCAGATCGTGAGGCCGACGGGAATCGTCGACCCGGACGTCGAGGTCCGAGAGACCAAGAACCAGATCGACGACCTGATGAACGAGGTCCGGATCCGCGCCGAGAAGGACGAGCGCGTCCTCGTCACGACCCTGACCAAGAAGATGGCCGAGGACCTGACGGAGTACCTGCTCGAGCATGGCTTCAAGGTCCGGTATCTGCACTCCGAGGTCGACACGCTCGAGCGGATCCAAATCATCCGCGAGCTCCGGCTCGGCGAGTACGACGTGCTCGTGGGGGTCAACCTGCTGAGGGAGGGCCTCGACCTGCCTGAGGTCTCACTCGTGGCGATCCTCGACGCCGACAAGGAGGGCTTCCTCCGCGGCGAGACCAGCCTGATCCAGACGATCGGGCGAGCGGCCCGCAACGTCGACGGCCGCGTCCTGATGTACGCGGACAAGGAGACCGACGCGATGCGCAAGGCGATCTCGGAGACCGACCGGCGCCGCGACATCCAGCTCGCCTACAACGTGGAGCACGGCATCACGGCCGCAACGGTCACCAAGGGCATCTCCGACATGGCCGAGTTCCTGGCGATGGAGTCGAATGCTCCGCGCCGCCGACGGCGCCGCCGGGAGGAGACCGCGACCAAGACTCCGGAGGAGCTCGAGAAGCTGGTCATCGAGCTCGAGGAGGAGATGCTGGCCGCGGCTGATGACCTGCGCTTCGAGGAGGCGGCCCGAATTCGCGACGAGCTCAAGGAGCTGAAGGCCGACCTCGACGCGATTCGGGCCTAGGAGTCGAGAAAGCGCAGCACCGCGAGCACCCGCCGGTGGTCCTCGCCGCTGGCGGCGAGGCCGAGCTTCCCGAAGATCGAGGTGACGTGCTTCTCCACGGCGCGCTCGCTGACGACCAGGTGATAGGCGATCGCGGCGTTTGTGCGCCCCTCGGCCATCAGCCCCAGCACCTCCCGCTCGCGCGGGGTGAGCGCCTCGAGCGGGTCGTCCTCGCGCGCCCGGCCCATCAGAACCGAGACGACCTCAGGATCGAGCGCTGAGCCACCGGTGCCAACGCGCTCGACGGCGTCGGCGAATGCGCTCACGTCCGAGACCCGGTCCTTGAGCAGATAGCCGAGCCCCTCGGCGTTCTCCGCAAGCAGCTCCTGGGCGTATGCGGGCTCGACGTAACCGGATAGCACGAGGACCCCGACACCCGGGAGCTCGGCTCGGATTTCCTTCGCGGCACGGAGCCCCTCGTCGGTCTGGGTGGGCGGCATCCGGACGTCGACGACGGCGAGATCCGGCTTGTGTGCCCTGACCTTGCGCAGCAGGTCGTCCGCATCCCCGGCCTGGCCCACGACGTCGTGGCCGGCCTCCTGCAGCAATCTCGCCACCCCCTCACGCAGCAGAACCGAGTCCTCCGCGACGACGACTCGCATCAGCCGCCCCCGTTCCCGGACCCGAGCGGGATATCGGCGCGGACGATCGTCCCTCCGCTGGCCGGATCGTCGACCCGGAGCCGGCCATCGAGAGCGGCGACCCGATCCGCGAGACCACGCAGGCCGGAGCCGGCCGGGTCCGCGCCGCCCGCCCCGTCGTCCTTGATCTCAACTATCAGCGTTCCGTTGTCGCGCTTGATCCCGACCTCCGCTCGGTCGGCGCCGGAGTGCCGGCCGACGTTGGTGAGGGCCTCGGAGACGACGAAGTAGGCCGCCGCCTCCACGGGCTCGGGAAGCCGGCCGTTCACCGAGGTGTCGAGTTCGACAGGGAGGGGCGCTCGTTTGGCCAGGGATTCGACAGCGGCCTCGAGTCCGCGGTCGCTGAGAATCGCCGGGTGGATTCCGCGGGCGAGCTCGCGGAGCTCCTCGGTCGCCTGCGAGAGTTCGGCAGATGCTTCGTCCAGCATCGCGGCGGCGGCGTTCGGATCGTCCTCGAGCTTCTCGCGCGCCAGCCTCAGGTCGAGCGCCAGGCCGACGAGGCGCTGCTGCGCTCCGTCATGGAGGTCTCGTTCCAGCTTTCGGCGGGCCGCATAGCCCGCCTCGACGATCCGCGCCCGGGAATCCCGGAGCTCGTCAAGCCGTGCTTGCAGCTCGGCATCGAGGCGAACGTTCTCCTCGGCCACCAGCTCGGCCTCCGAGAGCCTCGTCCGGAGCAGGCCGAACAGGAAGGCGAACGGCACGGCTGCGATCACGAAGTTAGCGGCATACCAGACCACGTCGTCGTAGCTGCCCGCCGGACCGAGATTCGTGAGGAGGGCGCCCGTGAAGAGCAATACAGTCGCCCCGCCGGCCCACCAGACGGGCTCCTGGCTGCGGCGCTCCTCGGGACCGGCGGCCCTGGCGCGGCGGACCAGGTGGACGATCAGCGTCGCGAGTATGGGGATGCTCACGGCGCTGAGCGTCGTGTAGATCCCGTTGACCAGATCCAGGTTGTCGTGAATCAGCAGCGGATTGGACGTCAGGCAGTTCGCGCAGTCCGGATCCGACGCGGGGTTGTAGAAGATGATCGGAAGGCCGGCGACCAGTCCGCCCGCCGTGTACGCGTAGGCGATGTAGAAGCGATCCAGGCGGCCCCGGGCTCGACCGGAGGGGAATACGAGCAGTAGGTGGATCAGGAAGGAGATCGCCAGGCTGCTGGTCGCAAGCCCGATCGCTGCGGCCAGTGGGATGTCCGAGGTCTTGAATTCGCCGAGCATCCAGACGAACCCCACGGCGACCATCAGCGGCCCGACCAGGTTGCTCGGTCGGCGGTCCCAGGCGTAGAGGCCGGTCCCGATGAACGACCAACCGATCAAGAGGGTCAGGATGGCCTCGAGCAGCGGGACGGTCGGGACATCGCTGCTGGCGACCATGACGAAGGTCGCGATGCCCAACAGGACACCGACGAGGGCGAGGGCGAGCAGGGCCTTCCGCAAAGGCGTCCAGGCCCCGAGGCTCACGAGAGCAGCTCCCGAATGGCGCCGGGGCTGAGCTCGTCCTTCGCGAGGAACCCACGGGCGCCGGAGCGCTCCACGGCCGAACCGAGCTCGTCGGCGGCGCGGCTGGAGCAGAGCACGATCTCGGGCGCGTTTCCGTTGGCGGTCAGCTCGGTGGCCAGCGTGATGCCGTCGCCATCCGGAAGCTGAACGTCGAGCAGCACCGCATCCGGCGAGAGCTCGGCCACCGCCGCACGGGCCTCCGCCACGTCCGTCGCCTCACCGGCCACCTCGAACCCTCCGGCCTCGAGCATGCGCCGAGCGCTCGCACGAAAACCGGGATGGTCGTCCACGATCAGTATTCGCCTGCTCACGGCACGATTGTCTCGCTTCCGCGCCCTGATTCCCATACGGGTAACCGAACCCTCGCGGTGGCCACCCGCACCCGCGAGACGCCTGCTGCCCGCATTGGAACGATGTCCGCGCGGCGGGAACCTGCCTCCATTCGCAGATCCACCGAACAGGAGGATGAAAATGCCGAACAGGAAGCCACGAATCAAAGGAATTGCAGCGAGGGCCGGGCACTGGAGCGCGACCCATCGCAAGCAGGCGATCGGCTTCTGGATCGCCTTCGTCGTCATCTCGCTGATCGGCGGCGGAGCCGTCGGCCAGAGGACCCTGACCGACTCCGAATCGGGCGTCGGTCAATCCAAGGCGGGGAAGATGACGCTCAACGACAAGGGTCCGAAAGACCCGGCGAGCGAGAGCGTCCTGATCCAGAGCGATTCGCAGACCGTGAAAAGTCCGACATTCGGCGCGGCGATCGCCAACGTTCGGCATGAGCTGGCCTCCAGCCATGACGTCGCGCACGTCTATGCCGCGAAGCCCTCTCCCGATGGGCACGCCGCCCTGGTTAACGCCGACCTGAAGGGCGATCCCGACAAGGCCGACAAGACGGCGGGCACGACCTTTGCGGCCGTCGACCGTGCCAAGCGGGCGAGCCCTGGGTTCGAGATCGGGGTTGCCGGTGACGGCACGGCGCAGAAGCAGCTGTCGGATTCGATCAATTCCGATTTCGGCAAGGCGGAGACGCTCTCGGTCCCGATCACCCTGCTGATCCTGGTGGTCGCGTTCGGCGCGCTCGTGGCGGCCGGCATCCCGGTGATCCTCGCGATCTCGGCCGTGATGGCGACGATCGGGCTGGTCTCGATCCCAAGTCACCTGTTCCCCGTCGACCAGTCGATCAGTTCAGTGATCCTGCTGATCGGGATGGCGGTGGGGGTGGACTATTCGCTCTTCTACCTCCGGCGTGAGCGAGAGGAGCGAGCCCGCGGGCGCAGCCCGCTGGAGGCTATCGACGTCGCAGCCGCGACCTCGGGCCGCGCTGTCCTCGTCTCCGGCCTGACGGTGATCGCCGCCATGTCGGGGATGTTCCTTAGCGGCAATCCGGTCTTCGTCTCGTTCGGAGTCGGGACGCTGCTGGTGGTCGCGGTCGCCATGCTCGGATCGCTGACCTTCCTGCCGGCGATGATGTCGCTGCTCGGCGACCGGATGGAGAAGGGGAGGATCCCGTTCATCTCGCGGCGCAGGAAGAGCGCCGGCGAGTCACGTGTCTGGACCGCGATCGTGCGGGCCGTCATGCGTCGCCCTGCGGTGGCGATCGTGGTGGCCGGTGGCGCTCTGATCGCGCTGGCGATCCCGGCGTTCGGGATGAACGTCAAGAGCACCTCGGTGAACGACTTCCCCCAGGGGCTCTCGACGATCAGGACCTACAACGCGATCCAGGACCTGTATCCCTCGGAGCATCCGCCGGCGTTGCTGGTGGTGCAGGCGGACGACGTCCACTCCCCTCGCGTGCAGTCCGCGATCGAGGAGGTCACGAGCAAGGCCCAGGCACAGGGCGTCGCAATCGGCGCCCCCGACACCCGGGTGAATGACAGCGGCACGGTCGAGACGGTCTCGTTGCCCCTCGCGGGCAACGGCGAGAACGACAGCTCGAAGAGCGCCCTGTCATCGCTGCGGAGCGACCTGATCCCGGCCGCCTTTGATGGCACCGGTGCGCAGGTCGACGTCAGCGGCGACACGGCGTCGAACGTGGACTGGCAGAACTCCCTGAAGGCGCACCTGCCTCTCGTGTTCGGCTTCGTGCTGACGCTGGCGTTCCTGCTCCTGCTGGTGACGTTCAGGTCGATCGTGGTGCCGATCACCTCGATCGCCCTGAACCTGCTGTCGGTGGGAGCCGCGTACGGGTTGCTCGTGCTGGTCTTCCAGCATGGGTTCGCTCAGGGTCTGCTCGGGGTGCACAGCTCCGGCGTGACCAGCTGGCTGCCGCTGTTCCTGTTCGTGGTCCTGTTCGGCCTCTCGATGGACTACCACGTGTTCATCCTGAGCCGGATCAAGGAACTGGTGGACCGCGGCATGCCCACCGAGCAGGCGATCGAGCGCGGCATCGGCTCGACCGCGGGCACGGTGACCAGTGCGGCGATTGTGATGGTCGCGGTGTTCTCCATATTCGGAACGCTCAGCTTCATCGACTTCAAGCAGATGGGAGTCGGTCTGGCTGCGGCGGTCCTCATCGACGCGACGGTGATCAGGGGCGTCCTGCTCCCCGCGACGATGAAGGTGCTGGGAGAGCGCAACTGGTACCTGCCGAGTTGGCTCGAGTGGCTGCCGAAGCGCCGGGCCGCCGAGCAGAGGGTCCCGGCCCGTCCGGCGATGCCGGAGCCGGCCAGGGCGTAGTCCCGGCCGCCACGAGTCGACGCGGGCCCGGCGCGAGCCGGGCCCGCGTCGTCCGTTTCCTAGTCTTCGTGTAGCTGTCACTCCGAGGAAGGGGAGCGCGAATGAGGATCGGAATCGTCGGAGCCGGACGGATCGGCGGAAACTGCGCGACGCAGTTCGCCAAGGGTGGCCACGAGGTCATGCTGAGCGGGCGATACGCGTCGAAGCTCGAGCCTCTCGCGGCTGAGATCGGGGACGCGGCCAGCATCGGCACGCCGGCCGAGGCCGCCGAGTTCGGCGAGGTGGTCGTGATCGCCGTCCCCTGGGACGGGTTCGACGACGCAGTCGCCGCAGCCGGTGACCTGGTCGGCAAGATCCTGATCGACACGACCAACCAGTTCGGCAGCTCCGAGATGCCCGCCGACGGGCAGACAGGGGCGAGCTTCCATGCGGCCCAGGTCGAGGGCGCGCTCTACACGAAGAGCTTCAACACCCTCACCTCGGCGTTCCAGGCCGAGGCCGCGTTCCGGCCCGAGGCCGACCGCATCGTGCAGTGGGTCTGCGGTGACGACGCTGTCGCCAAACAGGTCGTCATGGGCCTGATCGCCGATGCCGGGTATGCCCCCGTCGACGTCGGCACCAATGCGGATGCCGGAGTGATGGAGGCGCCGCGCCGGGATGGCGCGGTCTACGGCGAGGAGTACCGGAAGCCGGACGCCGAGAAGGTCGTCGAGGCTGTCGGGGCAGGTGAGCAGATTCCGCCGACGCCCAGCTACGAGTGAGCGCGCGCGGCTCTTCGTCCAACCCACATTTTTGGGGTTGTGCAGCGGTTTTCGAGACCCAATCATTGTCTCAGCTGTGGACGTCTCGTCTTCCATTTCGCCCAGGTCGCTGCTGGCCGCCTGCGCGGCGGTGGGCGCGTTCCTCCTCGTCTCGATCTTGCCCGGGGACGCCCATGCAGCCGGCGTGGTCGGGCCCAGCGGCCAGATCAGCAGTTGCTACGTGAAGAAGGGCAAGGCGAAGGGCACCCTCCGCGTCGTCCCCTCGGGCAAGCGCTGCAGGAAGGGCGAGAAGCACCTCACCTTGAATGCGCAGGGCCCGCAGGGCCAGCAGGGCGCCAGCGGCACGCAGGGCAGCTCAGGACAACTGGATTCCCTCACCACGCAGCTTTCAGAGCTGCAGTCGCGCGTCACTCAGCTCGAGGGCGTTCTCTCGGGTCTCACCAATTCGGACCTGCTCACTGCTCTCACGGGTGTGAACGCGCTCTGCACGCAGGTCTCGTCGACGGTGACCCAGCTCAACAGCATTCGCAGCGTCCTCACAGGCCTGAACCTGAGCGGCGGCCTGCTCGGTCTCGGTCTCGGGGGCCTGGTCCTCGGGAACCCCATTCCGTCGGCACTCAGCCCCTTCACCTGCCCGTAGCCCGCGCCCTGGTCGCTACTTGACCAGCTGGAAGATGAAGTAGACGATCACGACGAGGTTGACCAGCCAGGCGTTGGCGGTCAGCCAGTCGCGGATTCCAGGCATCGCCTCGCGGGCGCGGCGGCCCAGCAGCAGGTAGGCGGTAATCGGCAAGGCCATCAGGGCGAACGCCACGGCGACCACCGGCCAGGCGCGCAAGAGGTGGTCATGGCCATTGTGCAGCCAGTGGACGGTCGAGATCACGGCGACGATGTCCGTGGGCATCAGCAGGATGAGCACGAAGCCGAGCTCGAAGGCGCGCAGCGGCTTGGCCTCCTGGAGGGCGCTCATCCACTTGGGGACCGTGGCCTCGCCACGGCCCAGAAACGTATGGACCGCGAGGAGGGCCAGCAGGCCGGCGACCACATAGTCAGCGGTGCTGGGCCCCGACCCGGAGGGTGGGTTGATCCCGAGAACGTCGTAGAGCTTGAACCAGATCAAGACGCTGATCGATCCTGCAAGCAGAACCCCGGCCAGCATCGCGATTGAGTTCTTGACCGGTTCGCGGCTCGTGACCAGGAAGATCGCGGTCAGAATCTGGGGCCCCATCACCATGATCAGGGCAAGCGGAAGGACCTGGAGCTGAGTCGTGTCCATGTCGAGGCGGGCGGAGCGAACCGATCCTACGGGTATCCGCCCATGCCGCGGGTCAACTGGAGCCCTTCGGCCCGCGCGATAGGAGCCCGGGGCGCCACAGGCTCACCAGGCCCGCAACAAGGGTGACCAGGAAGATCTGTCCCATCAGCATCTCGAGTCCGGCGAACATCTTGCCCGGCTGTCCCGCCGGGACCAGATTGCCGTAGCCGGTGGTGGTCAGCGTCGTGAAGCTGAAGAAGAGAAAGTCGCCGCCCTTGACCGAGACGTCGGACCCGAAGAAGGGAGTCGGTTCCACCCGGTCCAGTGCCGCGTAGAGGAAGCTGAAGAGCAGTCCGAGGATCGTGTAGACGCTGATGGCGCCCAGGATCGTGCGAAATCCCACCTCGGTCTCCATTAGGACAGCACGGAGGATCGCTCCCGCCGCGAGCAGCAGCAGGCTGACGATCACGAACGAGCTGGCGCCCAGCAGGTGCAGGTTGTCGGCGAGCTCGGCCAGCACCGCGAGAACGACCGCTGCCAGCGCGAGCATGCCGGCCCCGCGCACCACGGTCGGCCGGGCACCAGCCCCGGCGAGCCCGACGACTCCGGCAAGCGCGGCGACCAGGGTGGTGAGCACCGCGGCCCAGCCATGGAACGCCGTCAGTGAGCCCAGGGCATAGGTGGCCAGCACCAGGAGCAGGACGAGTCCGAAGGCGTTCGCGACCCTCGCGGCGAATTGTCCCCAGCGTTCACCGCGCTGCCGTGAGAGTCCGAGCGGCCGGCTCTTGTCTTGCCCCTCACGGGGATTTTCGGCCACTTCCGACCGTTCGGGCTTCCGGACGCCTTTCCTGCCGCTGGGCCGGACGGATCAGGCGGAAGCCGACGGCGCGGTGCGGTCCGGCTCCGTGGCCGGCGCGAGGGCCGCCGTCGGCAGCTTCCGCGTGAACCAGAGACAGAGCAGCGCGATCGCCGCGACCAGGCCGATGGAGATGCGCAGCGCCTCGAGTTGTGCATTGCCATAGTCGTCAGCCACCGCCTTCGCCTGGTCCTGCGAGAGGCCCTTCGAGATCGCCCGTTGCTCGACCTGAGAGGCCGGCACGATGTCGATGCCCTCCTCCGTGTTGGTGGCGATCGTCTCGCGTGCCTGGGCCGGAACCTGTGGGTTGTTCGCGATGTTGTCGTTGAACCCGTTGATCAGGTTGAGGACCAGAATCGCGCCGACCAGGGCGGTGCCGAGCGAAGCCCCGAGGTTGAGCGCCGTTCCCTGCAATCCGCCCGTCTCGCTGGCCTTGGACGGGTCCGTCGACGACATGATCACGTTGCCGAGCTGGGAGGCGAGCAGACCCCCTCCGGCGCCGACCAGGACCATGGCGATCTTGAACCCGGTGTCGTTGAGCTTCACGTCGAGGGTGGCGAGCATCACGACAGCCCCAGCGCTGATCAGAACGAGGCCCGCCTGCGCGACCGTTCTCGGCGAGCGCCTTCCCGCAATCTTGGGACCGGCCAACGCGAAGATCAGCATCGCCAGGGAGAGGGGGAGCAGCCGCTTGCCCGTGTCGAACGCATTCAGCCCGACCACGACCTGCAGGTAGACGGGGACGACGAAGAAGAGTCCCATCAACACCAACTGCTGGCCCATCAGGGTGGTGAGCCCGGCGCGAAGCTGCGTGATCTTGAGCAGGGCTGGGTCCAGGAGGCGGTCGAGGCCCAGGCGGTGCCTGCGCTCCTCCCAGTGGACGAACCCGGCCAATATCCCCAGTCCAGCCAGGACCATGAACGGCACCACCGAAAAGCCGAGCGGAGTGATCTCGTGTCCGTTGATCATCGGTGCCGCGAGGGGCTTCACGAATCCCCACTTGCTGCCCATCAGGATCCCGAAGACCGCGAGTCCCAGGCCTGCGACGGAGAGCACCGAGCCGATGGCGTCCAGCTTGGGCGGGTGGTCGTCCTTCGGTGCCTGTGCGATCTGTCCCCGCAGCAGGATGATCACGATGACGATCACCGTCTCCCCGGCGAACACGTAGCGCCAACTGGCGTTGGTCGTCACCCAGCCGCCGATCAATGGGCCGGCCGCGACCGCGACCGCGGTGATGCCGCCGATCAGCGCATAGGCGACCGCCCGGTCCTTTCCCTGGTAGCTGGCGGCAGTCAGAGCCGCAATTCCGGGAATCACCATGATCGCCCCGAGTCCCTCGATCCCGGACCAGCCGATCAGCAGAACCGGCAGGCTTGGGCTCAGGGCCGTGGTCAGGGAGCCGACTCCATAGACCGCCAGACCGATCGCGAACATCCGGTTGCGGCCGTAGATATCACCGAGCTTGGCCCCGGTGAGCATCAGGGCCGCCATCACCAGCGCGTACAGGGTGATGGCCGCCTGCACTCCCTGGATCGAGGTGTTGAGGTCGGCGGTGATCTGGGAGATCGAGACGTTCATCACGCTCGTGTCGAGAGTCATGACGAACTGGCCCGAGGCCAGGATGATGATCGGGATCCACTTGCGCATCGCTCAGCCCGACGACCCGGCCGCTGAATCGGACGCGTCGTGCCTTGGATGGATGTGCGGATGGGTCGAGTTCACGGTCAAAGGGTGACGCTGGCTCATCCCATGCCCACTAGGCTTTCTACAGGATGAGCGCCGAACGAAACGTCGACGACCTCGCGTCCCAGGCGGCGGAGGTGGTCCGGAAGGTGATCGGTGAGGCGGAGGACCGCGCCGCCGAGATCCTGCGCGAGGCCGAGACGAAGGCCGAGAGCATTCGCGATCAGGCGAGGGCGGAGGCAGGGAAGATCCGCGAACGGGCAGAGGCCGACGCGCGCGGCCAGATCGAGGCCGCGAAGCGCGCCCTCGACGAGCTCGGCGGCACGCTGGTCGCCGCGGCGACCGAGGCCATCCCGAAGTCGGAGACCGAGCCGGAGCCCAAGCCCGACAATGAGCCGGAGCCTGAGCCCGAGGAGCCGGCCGAGAGCCCCGGCGCTCCCGAGGCCCCAATCTCGCCTCCCGCCTCCAACGGCGACGATGCCGCCGAGCGGCTGGTGGCTATGAGGCTGGCGGTTGACGGCCGCGACCGGGCCGCGATCGAGGCGGAGCTCACCGAGAAGTTCGGTGCATCCGACAGGAGCGCGCTGATCGACGACGTGCTCAGCCGGGCAACGCGCTAGGCAGCGGTCATACTTCGGTAGTCCGAAAGCTGCTTCGACTCAATCATTGGAGGACCCTGGATGGTTCTTGCTGATTTCACGTTTGGCCAGGCGCTGCTCACAGTCCTGGAGATCTTCGTGTTCGCCGCGTGGCTGATGGTCCTGTTCACTGTCATCAGCGACCTGTTCCGCGATCACGGGATGTCCGGATGGGGCAAGGCCGCCTGGATCATCTTCCTGATCTTCATTCCGTTCCTCGGCACCCTGATCTACCTGATCGCCCGCGGCAGCGGCATGCGCGAGCGCGCGCTGGCGCAGCAGCAGGAGGCGCAGAAGCAGCTCGATGCCTACGTCAAGCAGACCGCCGGGGGCGGATCTGCGGCCGACGAGCTCACCAAGCTGTCGGCGCTGCACGATCAGAAGAAGCTCTCGGACGAGGAGTTCGAGCGCGCCAAGGCCAAGATCGTCGCCTAGGCGGTCGCGGCCGCCGGTTCCTGGCGCAGGAGGCTGATGTAGGCGACTGCGCCGGGGATCGTCGGCAGCCAGAAGGAGAAGGCCCGGTAGGAGAGGACGGCGACGATCGCCAGGCCGCCGGGCACGTTGAAGGCGATCAGCGCTCCGATCATGCCGCCCTCGACGCCGCCGATGCCTCCGGGCAGCGGCAGGAGGTTCGCGGTCATTCCGATGAAGTAGGACGCGACGATCACGCCGATCGGCGGAGGCGTGCCGAACGCGTGCAAACACGCCCAGAGGACCGCGATGTCGAACCCCCACCAGCCGATCGCCCAGACCCCGTTGGCCGGGCGCTCCCTGAGGATCTCGATGGCACCGCGGACGCCGCCGGCGAGCGTGTTAGGGACCGTCGCGATCGCCGCTCGCCAGCGCTCGCGGCGGCTCGGGTGGCGCAGCCGCTTGGTGGTCTCGTGGAGCTCGCCGCCGAAGTAGCCGATCAGCAGTGCGGCGACGATGATCAGGCCGGCGACGATGGCCGGGATCAGCGTGAAGGCAACTGGGCTCGGGCCCGAGAGGATCCCGATCCGTAGGCCGAGCCCCGTGAGCAGGACCGCTCCCATATAGACCGCGTAGAGCAGGACCAGCAGGGTCGCCATCCGCAGCGCCACCAGTGCCGCCGACAACCCGTCGCGTCGAAGCGCCCACGCGGTCAGGGCGATACCGCCGATCCCTCCCGCCGCCAGCAGCCGTGTGGCGGCCAGGCTCGCCAGGGTGATGCGGTAGCTCTGCGCCCAGCCGATCCCGGCCTCGGTCCCGATCACCCCCCGGAACAGGGCGACGTAACAGAAGAAGGAGGCGATCTCGAGGATGAGTCCGGCGGTGAGCCAACCGGGTTCGCCTCGATCGAGGCGCCGCCAGGTGTCGCCGAGGCCCGCGATGTTGGGCAGCACGATATAGAGGGCACCCAGCGAGGCCGCGGCGAAGGCCAGGCCGATCAGCAGCTGTTTTCTGGTTACGCCTCTGGGTTCTTCGTTCATGCGCTGCGAAGGGTCTCGGGGCCGCCTCCTGCGCGGGCGCCCTGCGTGTACTCCGCCATGTCCTGGCTCCAGAACTCGACCACGTTGCCATCGGGGTCCATCACGTAGATCGCTCGACCCGGCCCGAGCTGGATCGGTCCCTCCACCTCCGTGCCGGCGCGCTCGATGCGCGCCTTCATGCCGTCGATCTCCTGGTCATCGACGTTGAAGGCGTAATGGACGTGCGAGCCGCCCCTCCCGCCGGCGAGGCCGACCTGCTCGGTCCAGAGCCCGAGCCTGGCGGAGTCGCCGATCAGGTACCAGTAGCGCCCCTCCGCGCCCTCGCCGAAGAGCGTCTCCTCGAAGCCGAGCACGTCCCGGTAGAAGCGTCGCGCGGCCTCCAGGTCGTAGACCTCGAGGACGAGCTCCGAGATCCCGCTGACCGGCGGCCTCCCACTCATGGGGGCGAGCTTAACCTGGGCTCGGATGGTTCCCGAGTCCTACAGACGCGTTCTTGGCGCCAACGGCGTCAAGCAGCCCCTGATCGGAACTGTGATCGGGCGGCTCTCGCTCGCCGCGGAGCCGCTCTCGATGCTCCTGCTGGTTCATGCCGCGACCGGCTCATTCGCCGCCGCCGGCGCGGTGCTCGCGGCGTATTCGATCGCGGCGGCCATCTCGCTGCCGATCCAGGGGAGGGTGATCGACCGGATCGGGCAGACACGGGTCATCCTCGCGACCAGTTCGACCAATGCGATCGGCTTCATCGGGCTCATCCTGCTCGCGCATGGGGACGCGCCGGTCGCCGCGCTGTGCGCGGCGGCGACGATCGCGGGCCTCGGGACCATCCCGCTCGGCACCGCGATGCGAACCCTCTGGTCAAAGCTTGTCCCTGATGAGGAGCTGAGGCAGGCTGCGTTCGCCGTGGACGCCGTCGCCATCGACGTCGCTTTCATCGCCGGACCTCTGATTGCGGCGACGGTGATCGCGCTCGCATCGCCGACGGCCTCGCTCTGCGTCTGTGTCGCACTCATGGCAATGGGCTCAGCGGTTTTCGTGACGTCTCCGGCCTCGCGCTCCTGGCGGGGCGTGCCCGCGGAGCACAGAGGCGTCGGGCCCCTGCGTTCTCCGGGGGTCCATGTCCTGATGGGCGCGGCCCTCGGCATCGGCATTGCGGTCGGTGCGGCCGAGCTCGCGATCACCGCATTCGCCTCGGAACATGGAGCGGCCGAGCTGGGTGGAACCCTGATCGCCGTACAAGCGGTCGCCAGCACGGCAGGAGGGCTCTGGTACGGGGCGCACACGTGGCGAAAGCCGCCCGGCGAGCGGCTTCCGAGGGTCGGCCTGATTTTCGCGCTCACCTTCGTGCCGCTCGTTGCGGTTCCGTCGATCGGCGCCGCCTTCCCCCTGATGGCGCTGAGCGGCCTGGCCCTCGCACCCGCGATCTCCCTCATCTACCTGCTGCTTGATTCGCTCGCCCCGACCGGGACCGCCGCTGAGGCGACCGGCTGGATCCTGACGGCGATCGTGGGCGGCGCCGCGATGGGCAACGCCATCGCGGGCATCGCCGTGACGGAGGCCAGCCCGCACGCGGGCCTGGCCGTGGCGCTGGCCGGAGGGCTGATCACCTGGGGCGCAACCTGGGTCGGCCGCCGCCACCTCTCCCTGCCCGAGCAGGGAACGTCCGTTCGGCTCCTATCATCGACGTAGTGCCCCCATCCGACCGCATAGTCATCCGTGGAGCGCGCGAGCACAACCTCAAGGACATTGACCTCGAGCTGCCGCGCAACTCCCTGATCGTCATGACCGGGCTCTCCGGGTCCGGCAAGTCGAGCCTTGCCTTCGACACGATCTACGCCGAGGGCCAGCGCCGCTATGTCGAGTCGCTCTCTGCGTACGCGCGCCAGTTCCTGGGCCTGATGGAGAAGCCGGACGTCGACTCGATCGACGGGCTCTCGCCGGCGATCTCGATCGACCAGAAGACGACCTCGCGGAACCCGCGCTCGACGGTCGGGACCGTCACCGAGGTCTACGACTACCTGCGGCTGCTCTGGGCGCGGATCGGGAAGCCCCACTGCCCCGAGTGCGGCGAGCCGATCGAGGGACAGTCGGTCGAGCAGATCACCGATCGGATCATGACCCTCGAGGAGGGCACCCGGTTCATGGTGATGGCGCCGGTGGTCCGCGGGCGCAAGGGCGAGTTCGAGAAGCTGCTCCAGCAGTTCAGGCAGGAGGGCTACAGCCGCGTCCGGGTGGACAACGAGATCCGGCGGCTGGACGAGGAGATCAAGCTCGACAAGAAGTTCAACCACGACATCTCGGTTGTGGTCGACCGGCTGGTGATGAAGGGTGATCTGCGGCGCAGGCTCTCCGAGTCGGTGGAGGCCGCCGCCGCCCTGGCGGGTGGCGTCGTCGAGGTGGATGTGTTGGCGGAGGGCAGCACCGGCGAGGCCGAGGAACGTTCCGAGGGCGAGAACGTCGGAGGGGTCAAGGGAGCGAAGGGTGCCGGGCAGCTCCCTGAAGGAGTCGTGGACCGCCTGACCTTCAGCGAGCGCTTCGCCTGTCTCAACTGCGGCACGTCCATTCCGGAGCTCGAGCCGCGGATCTTCTCCTTCAACTCGCCTCACGGCGCCTGCGACCGCTGCCACGGACTCGGTTTCCAGCGTGTGGTCGATCCCGAGCTGGTCGTGCCGGACCCGACACTGTCGCTGTCCGAGGGCGCGCTGCAGCCCTGGCGGGTGGGCCACTCGCGCTACTGGAAGCGCCTCGTGGAAGCGGTCGCAGACGACTACGGCATCGACTCCGACACGCCCTGGCAGGACCTCTCAGACGAGGACCGCGAGGTCTTCCTCTACGGCACCGGCGGGGAGAGGCACAAGGTCAACTACACGAACCGGTTCGGCCGGCGGCGGTCCTACAGCGTCCGGTTCGAGGGAATCGTCAACAACCTCGAGCGCCGCTACGAGGAGACGGACTCGGACGGAGTCCGCGAGCGGGTCGAGGGCTACATGGCGGAGCAGCCCTGCCCGGACTGCAAGGGGGCACGGCTGCGGCCGGAGAGCCTCGCCGTGCAGGTCGGCGGGATTTCGATCGCCGACTACACCGGGCTGTCCGCGCGAGCAGCCCTCACCTGGATCAACGAGCTCGAGATGACCGACACGGAGCGGACGATCGCCCGGTTGCTCGTCCGGGAGATCACCGAGCGTCTCGCCTTTCTCGACAACGTCGGAGTCGGCTACCTGAACCTGGCGCGGTCCGCCCGCAGCCTCTCGGGCGGTGAGGCCCAGCGCATCAGGCTCGCGACCCAGATCGGCTCGAGCCTGGTCGGCGTGCTCTACATCCTCGACGAGCCCTCGATCGGCCTGCACCAGCGCGACAACGAGAAGCTGATCCAGACCCTCGAGCGCCTGCGTGACCTGGGCAACACGGTGATCGTCGTCGAGCACGACGAGGGCACGATGCGCTCTGCCGATCACCTGGTGGACCTGGGCCCGGGCGCCGGCGAGCACGGCGGCCACGTGATCTCGGAGGGCACCCCCAAGCAGGTGGAGGCGGATCCGGCGTCGCTCACCGGGCAGTATCTCGCCGGGCAGCGCGAGATCGAGATCCCCGCGAAGCGACGGGAGCCGCGAGGCGAGCTGGTCGTCAAGGGCGCGCGCCAGCACAACCTCAAGAAGATCGACGTGCCGGTGCCACTGGGTGTCTTCTGCTGCGTCACCGGCGTCTCCGGCTCGGGCAAGTCGACCCTGATCAACGAGACGCTCTACCCGTCGGTGGCCAACCGGCTGCACCAGGCGAAGCTGCGCCCCGGCGCTCACGACCGGATCGACGGGATCGAGCAGATCGACAAGATCATCAACATCGACCAGTCGCCGATCGGCCGCACCCCGAGGTCCAATCCGGCGACCTACACCAACGTCTTCGACCACATCCGGCAGCTGTATGCCCAGACGCGCGAGGCGAGGGCCAGGGGCTACAAGCCGGGCCGCTTCAGCTTCAACGTCAAGGGCGGCCGCTGCGAAGTCTGCCGCGGCGACGGCCAGATCAAGATCGAGATGCACTTCCTTCCCGATGTCTACGTGCCCTGCGAGCAGTGCCACGGCAAGCGCTACAACCGGGAGACGCTCGAGGTCCGGTTCAAGGGCAAGTCGATCGCCGACGTGCTCGAGATGTCCGTGGCCGACGCCTGCGAGTTCTTCAAGGACATCCCGAAGATCGCGCGGCGCCTAGTCACGCTGAGGGACGTGGGGCTCGACTACATCCGGCTCGGCCAGCCCGCCACACAGCTCTCCGGCGGCGAGGCGCAGCGGGTGAAGCTGGCGACCGAGCTCTCCAAGGTCGCGACCGGGGACACGCTCTACATCCTCGACGAGCCCACGACCGGCCTGCACTTCGCCGACGTACAGCGGCTCCTGGACGTGCTCGACCGGCTGGTCGAGCAGGGCAACACCGTGATCGTGATCGAGCACAACCTCGACGTGATCAAGACCGCCGATCGGATCATCGATCTCGGCCCGGAGGGCGGGGAGGAGGGCGGCAACGTGCTCGCGACCGGAACGCCCGAGCAGGTGGCGGCAACCCCAGGCTCCTACACCGGAGAGTTCCTCGCCGAGTTGGTCGAGCCCGAGATGAAGGTGCGCCGCACCGGCAAGCGCAGGAAGACAGCGGTCGCCGCCTAGGACATACTGCGGGCGTGGGAGAGGGGTTACTCGCCAACCTCAGCTTTGAGATTCACAGCGGTGCGACGCTCGATACGGAGGGCCAGCGCGCCGGCTTGGTCCTGCTCGTGGCGATGCTGCTGTCGTTCGCCTTCATCCGCTTCAGCACGCGGATGATCCGAGCGGAGGTCAAATGGTGGCCCGGGAACGTGACTCCCGGCGGCATGCACATCCACCACCTCGTGTTCGGAATCGTCGCGATGATGGTGGCCGGCTTCCTCCAGTTTGCAACCCAGCCGGGCGATCCATGGCTCGAGATTCTCGCCGGCATCTTCGGGATCGGAATGGGGCTGACGCTCGACGAGTTCGCGCTCTGGCTCTATCTGGAGGACGTCTACTGGTCCGACGAGGGCCGCAGCTCCGTGGACGCCGTGATCTTCGCGGCGATCATCGGCGGTGGGCTGATCGTAGGATTCGTGCCGCTCGACGCCGGCAACGGCGGCTCCACGCTCGCGATCGTGGCGACCGTCCTGGTCACGCTCACGATCTGCGGCATCGTCGCCCTGAAGGGCAAGTTCAGCTCGGCGATCATCGGGATGATCATCACCCCAGTTGCCTGGGTCGCAGCGATTCGGCTGGCGCGCCCCGGGTCCTGGTGGGCGAAGCGTCGCTACAAGCCGGGCAGCGGGAAGCTGGTCAAGGCTCAGGCGCGGAAAGCGAAGCACGATCGCCGCGTGCGTAAGTGGCAGGACATGATCGGCGGAGCACCGTCCCTGCCCAGCCCGCGAAACCCCGGTTCCGGCCGATCCGAGGAGTAATTTCGCCGGGATACGGCCACCTAGGGGCGGCCGGCTACCGAGAGGAGACCCACATGCGTGGTGCGGGTCGAGTTGTGTTCGTCGCGATCCTGCTGCTGATGGTGGGCGTGCTCAACATCATCTACGGGATCGGCGCGATCTCCGACGCGAAGTTCTTCGTGGGCGACACGAGGTACATCTTCACCAACCTGCATGCGATGGGTTGGGTCCTCGTGATCGTCGGCGTGATCCAGCTCACCGGTGGTTTCTCGCTGATGAGCGGCAACGCCTATGGCCGGGTGATCGGCATCATCGCGGGAAGCATCGGAGCGATCGACGCATTGCTCTCGATGGGCGGATCCCATCCGTTCTGGTCGCTGGCGATCTTCTTCCTGTGCGTGTGGATCGTCTACGGAGTAGTCGAATTCGGCGCGGAAGAGCGGGCGCAAGCCTAGGTCCGGGCACCGGGGCCCGGCCGCGCGCCGGGCCCCGGTTGCCCTGCCAGGGTCGCGGGATTTACCGTCAACCGTTTCCCACGGAGGAGAGATGAACCATGGCTGATGAAGCATTCGTGAACGATGTCCGCACGGCGACAACCGGGTGGTGGTTGCTTCTCCTTGTCGGCGCCCTGAGCATCGCGGTGGGCGTGACCGTCCTCTTCAAGCCCGGCGACAGCCTGGCCACGCTGGCGGTGCTCATAGGGATCTTCGTGCTGCTTGACGGGATTCTCGAGCTTGCCGCCTCGCTGATGCACAGCACCCAGAACCGGGGGACGGTCGCCCTGATCGGGGCCTTCACCTCAATCGTCGGCGTCCTGCTCATCCGCCACCCGGTTCAGGGGATCGTGTTCGTCGCATTGCTGATCGGAATCTGGCTGATCGTGGTGGGCGTGATCCGCTTCATCGCCGCGTTCGAGATGCTCGAGCATCGCGGCTGGAACATGATCGCCGGCCTCGTGGAGCTGATCGCCGGGATCGTGATCGTCTCCAATCCCAACATCGGCTACGCAACGCTCGCCGTGCTCGTCGGCATCTCCTTCATCATCAACGGCATGGGCATGTTCGGGCTCGGCTGGAGCATGCACACGGTCAGGCGCGCGGCCGCGGCGCCGTGATCTAGCCGTCTACCAGCAGGGCCGCGCCGATCGCTCCGCCGAGATCGCCCAGCGCGGCCAGGCGCATCTCAGGCGGGCGATCGTCGACGAACAGATGCGGATGCATGCGCTGAGCGATCCGGTGGACGTACTTGTTCCCGAATCGCTCGCCCAGGCCGCCGCCGATGATCACCGCCTCCGGATCAATCAAATTCACCGATGATGCGATCCCGACGCCGAGCGCCTTCACCGCCCGGTCCACCAGGGTCGTCGCCAGGTCGTCGCCGTGCTTCAGCGCCCGTTCCCAGATGCCGCTGGTGAGGCGATCCCGGTTGTGCTCCTCCATGATCTTGAAGAGGTCAGTCTTGGCGCCCTTCTTGACCCGCTTGCGCGCCTCGATCTCCATCGCCAGCCGCCCGGCGTAGGCCTCCATGCAGCCCTTGCGCCCGCAGGTGCAGCGCGCGCCGCCCCGCTTGACCACCACGTGCCCGATCTCGCCCGCGGCGCCGCGGCCGAGCCACTGCTTGCCGTCGAGGATCAGGCCCCCGCCGACTCCGGTGCCCCACCAGACACCGAGGATGGTCTTGAACGGCTTGCCGGCCCCCAGCTCGAACTCGCCCTGGACCGCGACCGAGACGTCGTTTCCGATCCGGACCGGTACCCCGAGGTCCTTGGAGAGGGTCTCGCCGAGGGGGAACGCTCCGGTCCAGTTCGGCAGGTTCCGGGCATCCGAGACGACCCCGGTTTCCTCGTCGGCGTCGCCCGGCGAGCCCATGCCGATTCCCTTCAGGTCACGGGTGCCGAGCCCGGCCTCCGCGGCAGCCTCGCGCATCGCCGCCGCCACCTCGCGCGCGACGTCCTCCGGCCCGCCCGTGCCGGGCGTCGGCCGCCGCGACTGGCCGAGGGCCTTGTTGTCTGCATCGACGACGACGGTCTGGATCTTCGTTCCGCCCAGGTCGATCCCGCCGCGGGGTGCCTGCTTCGAGTCGGGGCTCACGGCGCAGACCATATCCGGCGGCAACCGCGTCTTTTGCGAACCTCCAGCGGTGGCCTCCTGGCAGCAATGGCGCACGTGGCGGGTCAAGCGGCGCTGGTACGAGCGCAACAATCGCCGGCGCCGGCGCGGGCGGATCAACCAGCACGCTGCCGAGGGAGGCTTCTTCATCCGATATCCGGTGGAGGGCGAGGTGCTCGAGGCGCTCGACTCCGGTCATCTGCGGATCGGCGAGGGAACTCTGCTCGAGCCTGGCTGCTGGCTGACGCTCAGCGGCGAGGCGCGGATCACGATCGGCGAGGGGTGCTTCCTGAACAAGAACACGATGCTGGCCGCCCTCGAGCTGATCGAGATCGGCGACCACGTCATGTTCGCCAACAACTGCTTCGTCGGAGATTCGGATCATCGCTACGACGACCCGACCAAGCCCGTCACCTGGCAGGGATTCGAGCCGCAGGGTCCGGTGCGAATCGGCTCGAACTGCTGGTTCGGTGTGGGGTGCGTCGTCACGGGCGGGGTCGAGATCGGAGAGCGCTGCGTGATCGGCGCGAACTCGGTCGTGACCCGGGACCTGCCGGCCGGGGTGATCGCCGCGGGCGCGCCCGCCAAGGTGATCCGGGAGATCACCTTTCGCTCGTAGAGCCGTCCCAGGCCATTCCTAGACTCGCCGTGTGCTGCGAATACGCCTTGCCGTCGAGGAGCACAAGGCGACCGGATTGGCGGGTGCCCTCGAGGCGACCGGCGGCGTGCACCAGGTCGTTTCGCTGAGCCGCGAGCCCAGCGGCGAGGGCGTGGTACTCGAAGCAGACCTTCTACCCAGCGTCGCCGACCAGGTGATGGGAGTGATAGGCGACTGGGAGATCGACGACGGCAGCTATCTCATCACCCGCCAGGAGGTGATCGCCCCGACGCCGATCCAGGGCCCGATCTCGGGTGGAAACGATTTCGCCTGGATCGAGGTGATGGGGGAGGCTCGGGCGAATTCCAGGCCCCTGGGCCGCTATCTGGCGCTGATGACGGTTGCCGGAGTGCTGGCGGCGGTCGGCGTGATCACGGACAGCTCGATCCTGATCGTCGGCGCGATGGCGGTGAGCCCGGACCTTCTGCCGATCTGTGCCGCTTGCGTCGGCTTCGTGGCCGGGCGCGCCCGGCTGGTTCGCCGGGCCCTGATCACTTTGGTGCTCGGCATCGTCCTCACCTGGATCGTCGCCGCCGCGGTGGCCTGGGGGCTACAGGGGCTGGGAATCCTGAGTGGGAGCTTCCAGGTGCAAGGGGGCGGCCTCCACAGCCTGGCCCACATCGACTACTCGACGGTGCTGGTACCGCTGGCCGCGGGAATCGCGGCGATGCTCTCCTTCGAGACAAGGGCGGCCAGCGCGGTGGGGGTCGCGATCTCGGTCACGACGATTCCCGCCTCGGCATTGTTCGGTGTCTCGCTGGGGCTTGGGGAGGTCAACATCTCCTGGGAGGCGGCGGGGGTGCTCGGGATCAACGTGGTCCTGCTCCTGCTCTCCGGCAGCCTCACACTGGCGTTCCAGACCCTCCTGGCCCGCCACCGGAGCCCTCAGCCGAGCTGACGCTCAGGAGACGACCTGGACCACGATCGTCCGGTCCCGGGGGTGGTCGTCGAAGTCGATCAGGACGAGCTGCTGCCAGGTGCCGAGCGCCAGCCGGCCGCCGGTCACAGGCACCTGCTCGGACGCGCCGATCAGCGAGGCTCGCTGGTGGGCGTGCGAATTCGTGTCGTGGTTGAGCCGGTTGTGCTCGTAGTCGCCCTCGACCGGGATCAGCCTGTCCAGCAGAGCCCGCAGGTCCGCGACGCCGCCGGGCTCAAACTCCATCGTGGTGATCGCGGCCGTCGATCCCCGGACGAAGGCAGTGACGATCCCGTCCGCGACAGGGCCATCGGCCACGACCTGCTGGATATCGCCGGTGATGTCGATGAGGTCGGCGTCGCCGCGGGTCGAGTAGGTCAGCTCCCCGCTGTGAACGGCCATGGCTCCCACGGTAACGAACCTGATATCACCCCATTGGGGCGATGCGGGCGTTGGTGCGCCTGAGAGAATCGTGCCCGATGCCGGGACTCAGCCAGTGAACGACGCCCCCACACCGCCCGCCGCGCCCGCCGAGCCGAAGCATCGTCACCGAACCCTCGTCTGGGCCCTTGTCGTGCTCGCCTCGATTGTCCTGTTCGTCTCGATGCTCGCGAACTGGATTCAGACGCAGGTCCTGAACAGCGGCGAATTCTCCAACAGCACCGAAAAGATCCTGCAGAACAAGGACGTCCAGCAGCAGCTCAGCATCTTCGCCGTCGACCAGCTCTACGCCAACGTCGACGTGCAGGCCCAGATCGAGCAGAAGCTGCCACCCCCCGCTCAGCCTCTTGCCGCTCCGGTCACGGCCGCGACCAGACAGCTCGCCACGAACGTGGCGAAGACGGCGCTCGCCTCGCCTCAGGTTCAGCAACTCGTCGCCACCGCCATCAACGGGGCGCAGCATCGGTTCGTCAGCCTGATCGAGGACAAGGGCCAGTTCGTCTCGACGCAGGGCGGCGACGTCACCCTCGAATACGGAAGCTTCCTCGCCGACCTCGCAAGTCGTCTGGGTGTTGACCCATCGTCGATCTCTCAGATCCAGGCCTTCATCCAGCAGTCCTCAACGGAGCTCAAGCAGCGCCTCACGACGGTGCAGAGCAAGATCGAGTCCACGCGGGCAACGCTCTCCCAGGTACAGGCCGGCACCCTCACCCCGCAGGCGCGACAGAACCTCACGACCCTCGAAACGGACGCCGCGCAGCTCCACACCACCGTCGCCAGTCTCCAGCAGAAGATCGTTGGCATCCAGCCGAAGGCACCCGCGCAGCTCCAGAGCCGGCTGACGGACCTCCAGGGCCGCCTGGCCCAGCTCGACACGCGATCGGCCGCCGTCCAGAAGCAGGCGACCGCCGTGCTCGTGGATCCGAGCCAGGCGAACATCCTCAAAATCGACCCCACGCTTGCCTCGCTCCAGACCCGGGTCACCGCCCTGCTCAACCGTCAGGCGATTCAGCACCCGGGCGAGATCGTGATCATGAAGTCCAGTGGGCTGAGCGGCCTCCAGGACCTCGTCAGGGTGCTGCGAAGCCTCGGCTACGTGCTGCCGCTGCTGGCTCTCGTGCTGTACCTGGCGGCCATCTACCTGGCGAAGGGGTGGCGCCGCGAGACTCTGATGCGGGCCGGGGGAGGGATCCTCGGCGCCGCGCTCCTCGTCCTGTTGACGAGGCGCCTGATCGGCGGTTCGGTGATCGACTCGGTGGCGGGCTCCGACGCGGTCAAGCCGGCCATCACCGGCGTCTGGAACATCATTTCCGCAGGACTCCGCGAGCGCGCGCTGTTCGTGCTCGTGATCGGGCTGGGATTCATCGGGGGAGGTCTCCTCGCCGGGCCCGGCCGGCGGGAGCTCGCCGTGCGACGCTTCCTGGCGCCCTATCTGCGTGAGCAGCCGGTCGTCGTCTACGCGGTGCTCGCGTTCATCTTCCTGCTCTGGCTGACGCTCCTGCCGACGATCAACAACCTCGGACAGGTGCTGATCATCCTGATCCTCGCCGCGCTGGCCGTCGTGGGCGTCGAGATCCTGCGCCGCCAGACGGCCCGGGAGTTTCCGAACGCCACGACCGCTGCTCACCCGACTCCGCGCCCGTAGCCGGGCAGCGCCGGTCGCCTACCAGTCCCAGGGGGTATCGGTGCCCACCAGCACCTCCTGCTCCAGGTAGCGGGCGAGCTCCTCCAGCTCCTCCTGCGGGATCGAGTAGGTGTGCTGCTCCTCGTTCGGGAAGGTCCCGGCGCGGACCTCCTCGGTGTAGGCACGCACGCCCTTCAGCGTTTCCCTGCGGACCTCTGCGAAGCGCTTCACGAACTTCGGCTGGTGGCCGTCGTAGACGCCAAGCAGGTCGTGCAGGACCAGGACCTGGCCGTCGGTGGATGGTCCGGCGCCGATGCCGATCACAGGGATCTCCAGTTTCGGCATCAGCGCCTCGGTGACCGCCGAGGGAATTGCCTCGAAGACGATCGCGAAGCAGCCGACTGACTGCAGTGCGAGAGCCTCCTCGAACAGCTTTGCCGCTGCGTCCGCCGTCCGGCCCTGTGCCTTGAAGCCTCCGAGCGCGGTCGCGGTCTGCGGCGTGAGCCCGACGTGCCCCATCACGGGAATGCCGGAGCGGACGATCGCCCGCGCGCGGTCCACGGAAGCGCCACCGCGCTCGAGCTTGATCGCGTCACAGCCAGCCTCCTTGACGAAACGCTGGGCGTTCTCGATCGCCTGCTCGTTGGAGCGCTCGTAGGACCCGAAGGGCATGTCGCCGATGAGCAGCGGGTGTTCGAGGCCACGGCGTACGGCGCTTGCCATCATCAGCATCTCGTCCATGCCGACCGGGGTGGTGGCGTCGTGCCCGAGCACGACCATCGCGGCCGTATCTCCGACCAGCACGATGTCGACGCCGGCCTCGTCCACGATCTGCGCGGACGGATAGTCGTAGGTGGTGACCATCACGATCGGCTCGTGTGCCCGCTTCATCTCGGCGAGGCGCGGCAGGGTCATCTTGGGCCGGTCGGCCCCGGATGGCTTGCTGGGTGGTTGGGTGCTCACAGCAGTGCTCCCTTCTTCGGATTGTCTTCGCCGAGCAGGACGGTGGGGTCGCTGTCGACGGCGATCACGTCGTTCTTGTCGTTGACGTGGACGACCAGGGGCGAGTAATGCTGCAGGTCCCGCTCGTCGAAGGAGCCGAAGCTGGCGACGATCACCTTGTCCCCGTTCCTGACGAGCCGGGCGGCGGCACCGTTCACCTGCACGGTCCCCGAGCCGTCCTCGCCCTCGATGGCGTAGGTGACGAAGCGCGCCCCGTTGTCGATGTCCCAGACATGCACCTGCTCGTTGACCAGCAGATCCGCCTGCCGCATGAGCACCGGATCGAGGGTGATGCTGCCCACGTAGTCGACGTCACAGTCCGTGATCGTCGCGCGATGGATCTTCGACTTCAGCATCTGACGCTGCATCAGGCCTCCCTGTTCGGAGTGATCAAGACGTTGTCGATGAGGCGGGCCCTGCCCACCTGCGCCGCGACCGCCACCAGCACCGGTCGCCCGTTGAGCTCGGCGACGGGGGAGAGGTCGTCCGCGGCGCGTGCCTCCACATACTCCGGCTCGATGCCGGCACTGCGAAGCTCGTTCCTCGCGACCTCGACCAGCGCCTCGGTCGAGCGCTCGCCCTCCTGGGCGGCCCGCTCGGCCGCTCGCAGGGCGCGGGAGATCGCGACCGCCTGCTCGCGCTGCTCCGCCGTCAGGTAGGCGTTGCGGGAGCTCAGCGCCAGCCCGCCCTTCTCGCGGATGGTCGGCTGGACGGCGATCTCGACGGGGAAGTCCAGGTCTCGGGCCATCCGCTCGATCACGAGGGCCTGCTGCGCGTCCTTGCGGCCGAAATAGGCGATGTCGGGCTGTACCGAGTTGAACAGCTTGGCGACGACCGTGGTGACTCCGCGGAAGTGGGATGGGCCTCGCTGGCCGGGATCGGCCTCGAGCACCCCGGTGAGCTCGTTCCCGACCTCGACGGTGGTCGCGAACCCCTCCGGGTACATCTCGTCGGCGTCGGGCATCCAGAGCAGGTCGACGCCCTCCAGGGAAGCGAGCTCGGCATCGCGGTCCTCGTCGCGGGGATACGCCGCCAGGTCCTCACCGGGGCCGAATTGGGTCGGGTTGACGAACAGGCTGACGACGACCACGTCGCATTCCTCGCGGGCCCCCCGCATCAAGGAGAGATGACCCTCGTGGAAGTAGCCCATGGTCGGGACGAGCCCGATCCGCTTGCCCTCTCGGCGAGGAGCGGCAAGGGCCTCTCGCAGCTCCGCCCGGGTGCGGACGGTCTTCATGAGGACGCCCCTCGGGATTCCCATGCGATCGCCTCCGCGCGCATGGCAAGGGCGTCGTAGAGCCGGACGAGCTCCGGGGCGGTCTCGGCGAGCGCAACGCGGTGGCGCTGCACCGTGGCGCGGTCGCCGCGGGCGATGGGCCCGGTGAGGGCGGCTGGCCCTCTCTCGGCCCAGTTCCCCGCGGTGCGCAGTACGAGCGGTGCGAGCAGCTCCTGTGCCTCTTCCACGCCGATCCGCTCGAGCACCTCGGCGGCGGACTCCTCCAGCGCTACCAGGAGGTTCGAGGCCATGGCGGCGGCCGCGTGGTAGGCGGCTCTGCTCTCCTCGGGCACCTCGAACGGGCGCATCCCGAGCGCCTCTGCGAGGGA
The DNA here is from genome assembly GCA_963743575.1 of uncultured Solirubrobacterales bacterium. GTDB lineage: Bacteria > Actinomycetota > Thermoleophilia > Solirubrobacterales > 70-9 > DASUPK01. Next base: position 35,030 of record CAVUQC010000006.1, read on the forward strand.
CCGGGCGAATTCGAGAGCCCTGTCATCGGAACCCGCGATCGCGGCCGGCGTGCCGGCGACCGCGGTCTCGCCGTCGGCGAAGGTCTGCAGCGGATGCAGGGAGAAGGTCGACGCGCCGCCCTCTCGCGCCGCGGCCAGGACGTCGAGGGTGCTGGCGCCGCTGACGTGGCCGACGAGCGACGGGCCTCGCTCGGCGACGCTGGCGCAGACCTCGACAATGGCGTCGTCCGGGACGCAGAGCAGGATCGCGCCGGCCGGGTCGATCGGCTCGTCCCGGCCGAGCAGGTCGACCTCGATCCCGGCGGCCCTGGCAGCACCGGCGAGCGAGGCGCCCACGCGGCCACGGCCTACGACGACCAGTTTGGTCGCGCTGGACTCATGCTTGGAGGGGAGATCATCCCGTTCCAGTTCCCGCATCGGAGATACCAGACGGCTTTCTTTGATGGACGAGGTGTCGGTGCGTGAGGTTCGATTGGGTCCGCGCTAGTTGAGTCACGGCCCGCGGCGAAGTATAGAGCGAGATCCTGGCCAGCCAGCCAGTCGAAATTCCGCCGAATCGGCGGTATTTGCGGCCCCGGCAGCGACCCGGATGGTCGGGAACCCGAACTACCATCAACCGGTGCCGATCTACGAGTTCACCTGTCGATCCTGCGGTCATCGCTTCGAGGAGCTGGTCGGCTCGCAGGTGGGCCTCGACGCCGCCGACGTGAGCTGCCCCGAGTGTGGAGCGGCGGAGGTGGAGCGCCTGCTCTCCCCCTCTGCGCCGTTGCAGCGGCAGATGACCCCGAAGCAGCGCCACCGGCTGGAGGAGCGGCGGGGAACGAATCGCGGTGGCGCGAAGGAGCGCTTCAAGCAACAGCGTGCCGCCGAGAAGCGGACGTCCGCCCGGCGAAAGGGTGGCTCGTGAGCGACGCCGAGCCCCGCCGCCAGGCGCTCGTCGAGGTCTACAACGAGGCCTCGGTCTGCGAGCGCTGCCCGCTGTCCGAGACGCGCAACCGCGTCGTCTTCGGGGCCGGCAACGCCGACGCGGACCTGATGTTCGTCGGCGAGGCCCCAGGTGCCGAGGAGGATCGCCAGGGCCTGCCGTTCGTGGGCCGCGCCGGCGGCTTCCTCACCGACCTCCTCGAGGGGATCGGGTTGAAGCGGGATGACGCCTTCATCGCGAACGTCCTGAAATGCCGCCCGCCGGGCAACCGCGACCCGCAGCCGGAGGAGATCGATACGTGCCGCCCTTACCTCGAGAAGCAGGTCGAGCTGATTCAGCCGCGCGTGGTGTGCACGCTCGGGAACTTCGCCACCAAGCTGCTCACCGCCAACCCCACCGGAATCACCAAGGTCCGGGGGACGCCGCAGGATCACATGATGGGCGGCCGTCACCTCTTCCTCCTGCCGCTCTTCCACCCGGCGGCCGGACTGCGGACGCCGCGAGTCGCCGAGCAGCTGCGCGAGGACTTCAAGCAGATCCCCGACCTGCTGGCCCAGCCGCTACCCGAGCCCGAGCCGCTGGTCGTGCGCGAATCGGAGCCCGACCAGATGGGCCTGTTCGGCCGCTAGGCCTGCCAGACCTTCAAAGTGCGCTCCCGCGGCTCTGTCTCGAGCGCAGATAGCGCGTGACCGCAAATTGAAAGACGACGATCGAGATGGTGACGAGCAGTACGACGGTGCTGGAGATCGGTCCCCAGAAGTTCATTGAGAACACGATCCAGAAAACCACGAAGGACACGCGCAGAATCGTCTTCCAGGGATCGGGATAGCCGCCGAAGAGCCAGTTCATGGCACCACAACCTATGTCACGGTTCGCGCCCACGGGTAGCCTCGGCCGGGTGAGTGAGACAACGAGCAGCGCGGCCCAGACGGAGGCGGTTGGCGAGCGGCTCGCGGCCGACCTTGGGCCCGGCGACGTCGTTCTCGTCAGCGGAGACCTGGGCGCCGGCAAGACGACCTTGATCAGGGGCGCGTGCCGGGCACTCGGAGTGAGTGAGCCGGTGACCTCGCCGACCTTCACGATCGGGCACACCTATCGAGGCCGCATCCCCGTCTCGCATCTCGATCTCTACCGGCTTGCCGATCTGGGTCACGAGGACCCGGCGTTGCTCGACGACTACCTGACGCCAGAAGCTGTGGCGTTCATCGAGTGGCCGCGCGCAGCCGAGCCCTGGATCGAGACGGTGACCCGGCGCGTGGAGATCCGCCACGCCGGCGGGGATCGGCGGGAGATCGACCTGACCTAGGGATCGACCGCCTCACGGACATCGCGCCCTGCGATTGAGGGTCCCCGAACGAGCCGATCAGCAGGAGCTCGCCCCGCTCTCGGAACGGGCGCCAATGCTCACGGTGAGCGGCGGCATGTGCGGGAGCTCTCTCCGAGACGGCGTCGGCCGAGTTGTAGAAGAGGACGTACTTCAACGCTGGCTAGTAGCCGTACTGGCCGCCGTTCTGATTCTGCTTCTGCTGGACCTGGTTCTGGACGCTCTGCACCTGGCTCTGGACGCTGTCGGCCTGCTGGTTGGCGCCCTGGACGGCCGTTGAGATCTGGCTCGAAACGCTGCTCGAAACACTGCTCGCCTGCGACTGGATGCTGCTCGCCTGCGACTGCACGCTGTCGATGACGCTGTTCACCTGGTTGCTGTTGCTGTCGCTGCCGCACCCCGCGACGGCCACTCCTGCGCCGACGCCGAAGACGGCGATGCCGAGCACCGCAGCGATTGCCGCCGGGTGTCGTGTGGACCTGCTGGACTGCTCAGCCATGACGGTGGTTCTCCTTCTCCCGAGTTCGATGGACGCCGAAGCTCCTGGGGCACTCTATTGATGGTCGTGCTCGGTGTCGATACCGCCACGGCGGATGCGGTGGTGGGGGTGACCGCCGGCGGCGAGGTGGTGCGCGAGGCTCGGGTCGACCCGGGACCCGACGGCCGGCCGCGGCACTCCCAGGTGCTCCTCGGCGAGGTCGAGCGAAGCGTCGAGGAGGCGGGGGGCTGGGAGCGGATCGAGCGGATCGCGGTCGGAGTCGGCCCAGGCTCGTTCACGGGGCTGCGTATCGGCATCTCCACTGCCCGGGCGCTGGCCCAGGCGAGGCGGATCCCGATCGCGCCGGTCGGCTCGCTGGCGGCGTTGGCCCGTGGAATCTGGGAGACCGGCTCGGGGGTGCCCGCGCTCCCGGTGTTCGACGCCAGGCGAGGCGAGGCGTTCGCAGCGCTGTTCGGTGGTGATGACGCGGAGCTTTGGGCTCCCTTCGTCACCCCACCCGGCGAGCTGGCCGCACGGGTCGGGAGCCTCGAGGAAATCCCGCTGGCGGCCGGAGACGGGGCGCTACGATTCGCCGCAGAGCTGGAGGCCGCCGGTGCCACGGTTGCCCCGCCGGATTCCCCAATCCACCGAGTCGCCGCAAGGCACGTTTGCGCGGTGGGGGAGGCGGCGACCGAGGCGACGCCGGACCAGATCCAACCCCTGTATCTGAGACCGCCCGATGCGAAGAGATGGCTTGAGCGAGATCGCTGAGTCCCCGGGGGAAGAGCGGGACGGCTTGAGGCTGCGCCGGCTGGGCTACGGCGACCTGCCTTCGGTCATCTCGATCGAGCGTCGCTCGTTCCCGACGCCCTGGTCGCTGGCCATGTTCGTCCTGGAGCTCTCGAAGCCGTCGGGCATCTGCCTCGCGGCCGAAGACTCCGAGGGGCTGGTCGGCTATCTGGTCTGCGCGCGGTACGACGATGTCTGGCACCTGATGAACGTCGCGGTCCACCCGGAGCGCCGCCGGCGCGGCGTGGCCACGGAGCTGATCGAGCGACTCTTCGAGGAGGCAGGGGCAGGTTCCCGGTTCACGCTCGAGGTCCGTGTCTCGAACGCGCCGGCCATCGAGATGTATCGCCGCTTCGGCTTCCGCTCCGCCGGGCGCCGCCGCCGCTACTACCACGACAACGGAGAGGACGCACTGATCATGTGGCTCGAGGCGGCCGAAGGCGCCTCGGTCGCTTGAGCCGGCTCCTTGCCCTGGAGACGTCCTGCGACGACACCTGTGCGGCCGTCGTCGATGGCTCGCGGATCCTCTCCAACATCGTCTCCTCGCAGGCGGAGTTCCACGAGCGCTTCGGAGGCGTGGTGCCTGAGGTCGCGTCGCGACATCACCTCGAGCTCGTCAACGCCGTGGTCACAGCCGCGCTGGACGAGGCGGACACGACGCTGGCCGATGTGGATGCGATCGCCGTCACCCAGGGACCCGGACTGATCGGAGCGCTGCTCGTCGGGCTGAGCTCCGCGAAGGCTCTGGCGGCCGCGCACCGGAAGCCGCTGATCCCCGTCGACCATCTGCACGGCCACGTTGCGGCCAACTTCCTGGAGCCGGACTCGCTCGAGCCGCCCTTCCTCTGCCTGATCGCGAGCGGTGGCCACACGCTGCTCGCCGGTGTGCGCGAGCACCGATCCTTCGAGGTCCTCGGCTCGACCGTCGACGATGCGGCCGGGGAGGCCTTCGACAAGGGAGCGCGGCTCCTCGGACTCGGCTATCCGGGCGGGCCGGCGATCCAGAGGGCGGCGGAGGACGGCGACCCGGAGGCATTCGACTTCCCCGTGGCGATGAGCGAGCGCGGGCTCGACTTCAGCTTCAGCGGGCTGAAGACCTCCCTGGTCTACCGCGTCCGCGACCTGGGGCCGGAGGAGACCGAGCGCCGCCGTTCCGATCTGGCCGCCTCCTTCCAGCGGGCGATCACCCACCAGCTGGTGACGAAGCTCCGACGGGCCGCCGGCTCGGGGGACTGGCCCGCGATCGCTCTTGGGGGCGGTGTCGCCGCCAACGCCGAGCTTCGCGATCGCACGCGGGAGCTCTGCGAGGAGCTCGGCCTTCACCTGAAGCTGGTCCCGATCTCTCTCTGCACCGACAATGCGGCGATGATCGGCTCCGCCGCCCGCTTCACGGATCCGATCTCCTATCCCGACTACCTGGGCTTCGATGCCTTCGCCACCGACCGTAGTTCTGTACGGGCGGCCTGACTGCCATCTCTGCGATGAGGCGCGCGAGGGGCTCGAGGAGCTTCGCGCGAGCCTCTCGTTCGAGCTGGTGGAGGTGGACATCGAGTCGGAGGAGAGACTGCTGCGCCGCTACCTCGAACGGATCCCCGTGATCGAGGTCGGCGGGGAGGTCGTGTCGGAGCTGTTCCTCGACGCAGACGGCGTCCGCGCGCGGCTCGGTACCTTGTCCGCATGATCGAGGACGTCGCGGCAGAGGCCGCCGAGCAGCAGCCCTCGGAGCTCACGGACGGGGATCGTCTCTCGCTCGGTGTCGCCGCACGGCTCTCGCGCTATCTCCAGGTGCTGACGCAGGCGCGGAAGATGGGCAAGGACACGATCTCCTCACAGGAGCTCTCGGACTACACCCACATCAACTCGACCCAGATCCGGCGGGACCTGTCCGGTTTCGGCAAGTTCGGCAAGCGGGGGGTGGGCTACAACGTGGACTCGCTGGTCTCGGAGATCCGCAAGATCCTCCGGACCGCGGGCCAGCACAACATCGCGCTGTTCGGCGCCGGCCACCTCGGACAGGCGATCGCTAGCTCGGACATCTTCGCCGACCACGGATTCCGGATCGTGGCGATGTTCGACGTCGATCCGGCAGTGATCGGCAGGCGGGTGGGCGGCCTCGAGGTCCGCTCCTTCGCCGACATCGATGTCGTGGTCGAGGGAGAGCAGGTGGTCGTCGGCGTCCTCGCCGTCCCGTCCGACGCGGCCCAGGAGGTCGCCGACCGGTTGGTCAAGGCCGGCGTAAAGATCATCTTCAACTACTCCGAGCGCCTGCTCCAGGTGCCTCCGGACGTCACGGTGCACACCTCGAGTCCCGCAGTCGACCTGCTCTACGCCCTCTACTTCTACCTGGCCTAGGTCGCACCACAGTCCGGTGACAACCGATCCCGATCCAAATCACGACGGGCTGGACCTCGATGCGGTCCGGGAGACCTTCGAGGCCTCGACCGACTTCACGGTCGGGATCGAGGAGGAGTTCGCCATTCTCGATCCGGCCGTCCTCGACCTCGAGCACCGCTTCGAGGATATGCAGGAAGCCTGCCTGCGGGATCCGGAGCTGACCCATGCCGTCAAGGGCGAGCTGATCGACACTGAGATCGAGATCCGGTCGGGCCGCGGCGAGAGCTTCACCGACGCCGCCGAGCGCCAGCAGGCGAGGCGGACGCGCCTCTTTTCGATCGCCGACGAGATGGGACTGGCGCTGGCCGCGATGGGGACCCACCCGTGGGCCAACTACCTCGACCAGCACATCATCCAGACCGAGCACTACCGGCGGCTGGAGGGTGACCTGCGCTGGGTTGCGCAGCGGAACAACACCTGGAGCCTCCACGTCCACGTCGGCATCCAGGGGCCCGACCGCGCGGTAGCCGTCTCGGACCGGATGCGGGAGCTCCTGCCGCCACTCCTCGCCATCTCGGCGAACTCGCCGTTCCTCGATCATCGAGATACCGGGCTGCACTCGGTCAGAACCGAGATCTTCACGCGCACCTTCCCCCGGTGCGGCGTGCACGAGCCGTTCCGAGACTGGGCGACCTACGCGGACTTCGTGCAGCTGCTCCATGAAACGGACTCGATCGTGGAGGCGACCCAGCTCTGGTGGAGCGTGCGCCCGCACCATTCCTTCGGCACCGTCGAGGTCCGGATCTGCGACGCCCAGACGCGAGGCGACGAGTCCCTCAGCCTCGCCGCGCTGATCACCGCCTGCGTTGCCCAGACCGCGTCGGATCTCGACGCCGGGGTCACACCGGAGAACGGCACCGGCTTCTGCGGCCGCCTCGGCGTCGCGCAGCGTGAGATCGAGGAGAACCTCTGGCGGGCGATCCGCTACGGGATGGACGGCGAGATGATCGACTTTCGTGCGGGCGGACTGGTCCCGACCCGAGCCGTCCTCGAGGATCTCGTCGAGTGGACGGAGCCCGCCCGGCAGACGCTCGGGCTCCAGGTTGACCTCCCGGAGAGGAACGGAGCCCAGCGGGCCTACGCCCGCTTCGCCGAGGGCGCGCCGATCGAAGAGATCTATCGCCGTTCCGTCGAGGAGACCCGCAAGACCTACGCACCGGAGGGAGCCGTCAGTGGCAGATGAAGAACAGCAGGGTTCAGAGCAGCAGCCGGCCGAGCAGCAGCCGGGGCAGCCGAGCGAGGAGGAGGTTCGCGCGCAGCTCGAGGAGGAGATCCGCAAGGTCCGGGTCGAGGACGTCGTGCTGCAGAGCGTGGTCAGCATCCTCAATCTCTCGGCGCGGCGGATCGCGAAGGACGATGAGCGCGATCTCGCCCAGGCCAAGATCGGAATCGACGCCGCCCAGGCGCTCGTGGACCTGGTCGAGCCCGACGCCCAGGCACAGCTGCGCCAGGCGATCTCGGAACTTCAGGTTCTCTACGCCACGCACGCCGGAGAGGGCGCACCATCGGGTGAGGGTGACGGGGGCGAGGGAGAGAGCCCCGGCCCCGAGGCTCCAAAGGGCGACTCGGGGCTCTGGACCCCGGGCTAAGCCGAGTACCCGGCGTAACAAGTACACTGCCGCGCCGCTTTTTACGAGCGGCATTTGTTCGCACCCAACGCAGGAGCCATCCCCTTGACTAAGTTTTTGACCGATTACGGAATCGTTGTCGCGCTCGGTTGCGCGGCCGCGGCGGTTGTGTACGGCCTGCTGGTCACCCAGCGCTTGCTCGCCAAGTCGCCCGGTAATGAGCAGATGCAGGAGATCTCGGGCGCGGTCCAGGAGGGCGCCAGCGCCTACCTGAGGCGTCAGTACACGATCATCGCCGGCGTCGGCGTGGTCGTCGCAATCCTGCTGATCCCGCTGCAGAACGTTGAGACAGCGATCGGCTTCGTCGTCGGGGGTGTGCTTTCCGGCTCCGCCGGGTTCATCGGCATGAACCTCTCGGTTCGCGCCAACTCCAGGGTCGCCGAGGCGGCCCGCGGCGGCATTCCACCGGCGCTCGATATCGCTTTCAAGGGGGGCTCCGTCACCGGACTACTGGTCGTCGGGCTCGCGCTTCTCGGGGTCGCCGGGTACTTCGGTGCCCTGCTGATCTTCACCGACCTGACCGACAAGGAGTGCGTCGACGCGCTCGTCGGGCTCGGCTTCGGTGGCTCGCTCATCTCCGTCTTCGCGCGACTCGGCGGTGGCATCTTCACCAAGGCAGCCGACGTCGGGGCGGACCTCGTCGGCAAGATCGAAGCCGGCATTCCGGAGGACGACCCGCGGAACCCGGCCGTGATCGCGGACAACGTCGGCGACAACGTCGGCGACTGCGCCGGCATGGCCGCCGACCTCTTCGAGACCTACGCGGTCACCGCCGTGGCCGTGATGCTCCTTGGGGTCATCACCTTCACTGGCTTCACTCGCGAGGTGGCCATCTATCCGCTCGCGATCGGCGCCGTGGCGATCATCGCGTCGATCGTCGGCGCCCTGTCGGTGCGCACCCGCACCGGGAACGTCGAGGCAGCGCTGTATCGAGGGCTGGCCGTTTCGGCGGTGCTCTCGGCGGCTGCCTTCTACCCGATCACCAAGTGGCTGATGAACGATCCACTGAGCGGCAACGCGCTCGGCAACACGAGCGTCACCGACCTCTGGCTCTGCGGCCTGATCGGCGTCGGCGTCACCGCGCTGCTCTTCGTGCTCACCGACTACTACACGTCGACTCGCTTCCGGCCCGTTCGGACGATCTCGAAGGCGTCCGAGACCGGTCACGCGACGAACATCATCCAGGGACTCGCGCAGGGCCTGCAGTCCACTGCGCTGCCCGTGCTGGTGATCGCATTCGCGATCCTCGGCTCCTGGAAGCTCGCCGGCGGTGGAACCGCCGGCATCTACGGGATCGGCGTCGCGGTGATGGCGCAGCTCTCGCTGACCGGGCTGATCGTCGCCCTGGACGCGTTCGGCCCGATCACTGACAACGCAGGCGGCATCGCCGAGATGGCGGACCTGCCCCAGGACGTTCGCGACATCACCGACCCGCTCGACGCGGTCGGGAACACCACGAAGGCCGTCACCAAGGGCTATGCGATCGGCTCGGCTGCGCTCGCGGCCCTGGTGCTCTTCGACGCCTTCACTCACGAGCTCCAGAGCGAGGCCGGTGGCCACGCGCTGAGCTTCCAGATCTCCGATCCGCCCGTGCTGATCGGCCTGCTGATCGGCGGGATCATGGTCTACATGTTCGCGTCGCTGGCGATCGAGGCCGTCGGCCGCGCCGCCAGCCAGGTGGTCGAGGAGGTCCGGCGTCAGTTCCGTGAGAAGCCGGGAATCATGAAGGGCGAGGACAAGCCCGAGTACGGGCGCGCGGTCAGCCTGGTCACGGCCGCCGCGCAGAAGGAGATGATTCTGCCCTCGCTGATCCCGATCGTGGTGACGCTGCTCGTCGGATTGATCTCCTACCAGGCGCTGGGAGGCCTGCTGATCGGCGTGATCGTCGTCGGCATCTTCATGGCGATCTCGATGACCGCCGGAGGCGGGGCCTGGGACAACGCCAAGAAGCTGATCGAGGACGGGGAGTTCGGCGGCAAGGGCTCTGACGCCCATGCGGCCGCGGTCACCGGGGACACGGTGGGCGACCCGTACAAGGACACGGCGGGCCCGGCCATCAACCCGATGATCAAGGTGGCGAACATCGTGGCCATCCTGATCATTCCCATCATCGGGGGACTGCCCGGCTGATCGCGCACCCCCCGGCGCAACCCGTTTAATGGGGGCGTGAATCAGCGTCGGCGTCCCTCGCCGGATGAGGGGTATCAGCTCGCGGTTCGTACCTTCTCGGTGGTGATCATCGGGTTCGGCGTCCTCATGCTCGTGCTGACGCTGGCGCGGGGTGGGGGGCCACTCGCCGTCGGATTCCTCTTCGGGCTGCTCTTCATCGCCCTCGGCTCCGGAAGGCTGTACCTGTCGATGCGCGGATGAGGGAACTGGGGAGATGAGGACGAAGCGCCTGCTGGGCGTTCCGTTCCTGTACGCGGCGGCGTCGGCCGCCGTCGGGTTCTCGATCTACTTCTCGATCGGCGTCGTGGCCGATCGCGGCCTCGGGCTGACCCCGCTGATCTTCCTGGCGGCGGGACTGATGTTCGCCCTCACCTCGCTCTCCTACGTGGAGGGCGGAGCGATGCTGCGGCAGCGGGGCGGGTCCGCGACCTTCGCCCGGCACGCCTTCAACGAGCTGATCAGCTTCATTGCTGGGTGGGCGATCCTGATCGACTACCTGATCGTGATCGCTGCGGCGTCGATCACGGTCTCCCACTACCTGACGCCGATCTCCGGCAGGTTCGGAGGGGGAGATGTCGAGCTGGCTGTGGCGAGCGTCGTCATCGGCCTCGCCGCCATCCTCAACATCGCCGACGTCACCGGGCGAAACCGGCAGTTCCGCCTGGTCGTGCTGGCGCTGGCAGAGCTCGGGCTGCAGCTCCTCGTGATCGGGGTCGGGCTGATCGTGGTGCTCCATCCGGACCGGCTCACCGCGGAGCTCGATCTCTTCACCTCGCCGAGCGTCAAGGACATCGTCTACTCGCTGGTGATCGCGACGATCGCCTACGCCGGGATCGAGGCGGCGAGCGACCTGGCGCCGGACCTCGAATTCGAGCCGGCGGACCTGAAGCGCGTGCTGGGAGTCGGCGCGATCGCGATTCCCCTGATCTACGCGGGCATCGCTGCCGTGGCGTTGATGGCGGTCCCTGTCGTGACAGGCGCGCACGGCCCGGAGACGGCGCTCGCGGGGAAGTACATCGAGGAGCCGATCCTGGGGGTGGTCGCCAACTACAACCCGGGCTGGCTTGCCGACGTCATGAAGTGGGCCGTGATGCTGGTCGCCGTGCCCGTCCTCTTCTGGGCTGCGAACACGGCGATGCTGGGCCTCTCGAGACACGTCTACGTGCTGGCGACCAATCGTCAGATTCCGAGCTGGGCCGGAAAGCTCGAGAAGAACTACTCCACGCCGTACATCGCGATCATCATCGCCGCGCTGCTGGCCCTTGCGCTGGCGATACCGGGCGACATCCGCTTCCTGGCACGTGTCTACGCGTTCGGCGCGCTGCTCGCGGTGACGATCGCCCAGGTCTCGATCGTCCGATTACGGATCATCGAGCCGGATCTGGAGCGGCCCTACAGGGTGCCGTGGAACGTCCGAATCGGCTCCCACGAGCTGCCCCTGCCCGCAATCGCGGGCGCCCTGATCAGCGGTCTCGGGTGGATATCCGTCTTCCTGCTCCACCGCACCGCCGTATACGTCGGCGGCGGCTGGATGCTGTTCGGGTTGGTCTTCTACGTGATCTACCGGCGCTACGTGGAGGGCACGCCGCTGACTAGGCGGGTTCAGGTCCCGGAGGCGTCTCTGAAGAAGCAGCCGACCGAGGTCGAGTTCTCGACGATCCTCGTCCCGGTCTTCGGTACAGGGCTCGACGATGACATCGTCAGCACCGCCGGCCGCCTGGCCGACGCCGAGGTGGAGAAGGGGGAGCGGCCGCCGCGCCTGGAGATCGTCTACGTCGCGGAGGTGCCGCTCACAGTGCCCCTCGACTCACCCCTGCCAAAGGAGATTCGCGCGGGGGCCGAGACGGCGCTCGAGCGGGCTCGCGAGGTGGGGGACGAGTACGAGAACGTCGAGGTCACCACGAAACTGGTTCCGGCGCGATCCATCGGGTCGGGAATCATCGATGAGGCCCGGGACAAGGCCGTCGAGGTCATCGTCATGGGGGGCGAGCCGCCGACGAGGATCCGTGGAGGCGCGGTGCTCGGCGGAATCGGTGGAGCGCGGCCGGACGAGATCGGCGAGGTGACCGAGTACGTGCTGAAGAGGGCACCGTGCCGGGTTCTGCTGACGGCGCCGCCGGAGGAAGCTAGGCCGTAGCTTCGGCCGTCGCGGCCGGCTGCTTCTTCGGCCTTCTGCGCCGGCGCATGATTCGAGAGGTGGAGCTCAGCTCGCGGGCCCGCTGGTTCCAGCTGGCGAGCCAGGCGGGCACCTCACGGGAGGGGACCGGGGGCGAGATCAGGAAGCCCTGAGCACGCTCGCAACCCATGCTGCGCAGCTGCTGCCAGGCGTCTCTGGTCTCGACGCCCTCAGCGACGACGGGCAGGCCGACCTGATGGGCGAGGTGGATGATCGCCCGGATGATCGTCCTGGACTCGTCCTCGTCGAGATGCAGGATCAGGCTTCTGTCGATCTTGAGCTCGTCGATGGGGAGCTCGATGAGCTGGCTTAGGGAGAAGTACCCCGTGCCGAAGTCGTCGATGGCGAGCCCGCCCCCGAGCTCAGTGAATCCCGCCAGTCGCTTGGCGACCAGTTTCGGGGCCAGGAGGAGGGCATCCTCCGTGACATCGAACTGGATTGCCGTTCCCGGAATGCCTGCGGTCGAGAGTGAGCTGGAGACGAACGCGGCGAGGTCCCAGTCCGTCGCAGAGACGGCGATCGCGGGGAGGTTCACCGAGAGCTGCAGGCGCAGCCCGGATCGCCACCAGTCGCCGGCGGCCTGGGTCGAGATCCCGATCACGCGCTCGGTCAGCGACTTCATCTCCGCGTCCGATTGGACGGTGTGGATGAACTCGGCGGCCGGCAGCAGTCCCAGTTCGGAGTGCTCCCAGCGAACCAGTGCCTCGACGCCTATCACTCGTCCGCTCCGCAGATCCACCTTCGGCTGGAAGTGGACGTCGATCTCTCCGCGGTCGAGCGCATCGGCCACGTCGAGCTTGTGGCTTCCCGTCCTCCCAGTCTGAGTGTCGTCCATAGCCATCCGATTGGCCCCCTGGCACGCCCAGCCAGTTTGCTCGGAATCCCGGGTCCTCACAATGGGCCTAACTACCACTCCCTTTTCAGTAGTTGCCCCGGATGGTGCGAGGGTGGTCCGTGCACCCGCAGGACTAAGATCCGAATCGAATGTTCATTCTCATCGTCGGTTGCGGGAGGGTTGGGTCCTCCCTCGCGCGGAACATGCTGCGCGAGGGGCACGAGGTGTCGTGCCTCGACGAGGATCCGGAGGCGCACGCGCGCCTGGAGGTCAACCTTGATCGCTCCTGGGAGGACTCCGGCGGGCAGTTCACCGTCGGGACCGGGCTCGAGGAGGAGGCGATGACGGCCGCGGGCATCGAGCGCGCCGACGCGTTCATCGCCTCCACCGACGGCGATAACACCAACATCGTCATCGCTCAGATCGCGAAGCGGAAGTTCAACGTGCCGACCGTGATCGCGCGGATCCTCGATCCGCTGCGGGCGGAGTGGTACGAGAAGCAGGGCGTCAACACGATCTGCCCGACCCGGGTCGCGATCGAGATGCTCGAGAAAGAGGTCCTCGAGGCGGCCCAGACAAGCTGATGGGCGAAGGGAGCGGCAAGTACATCATCATCGCCGGGGCGGGCAAAGTCGGCTGGAACCTCGCTCGCGAGCTGATCGACAAGGGTCACGAGGTGACCGTGATTGAGGACAACCGGAACCGGTACACCACGGTCGAGCAGGAGCTGGAGCACAACATCCAGTACGGCGATGCCTCGGAGCTCTGGGTGCTGGAGCGGGCCGGGATCTCGCGGGCCGACATGGTGATCGCGGTCACCGGGGATGACGAGGACAACATGCTTATCTGCCAGGTCGCGAAGGAGAAGTACCTGGTGGACCGGATCATCGCCCGGGTCAACAATCCCCGGAACCGGCCGCACTTCGAGCTGTTGGGGATCAAGCCATATGTCTCGGCCACGGACCTGATCCTGCGGCTGCTGGAGCACGAGGTGCCGGACTACGGCCTCGTGCACCTGCTGGATCTGCCGGAGGAGCGATTGGAGATCATCGAGATGATGCTGGCGGACGACAGCCAGGTGGCGGGCAAGCGCGTTGGCGATCTGAGCATGCCGGAGGGAAGTCTCTTGATTTCGATCTTGCGCGAGGGATTGGGCGGGTTCGTTCCCACTCCCGACACGGTGCTGGAGGCCGGGGACGAGGTGCTGGCCGTGCTCGATCCGGGCCTCGAGGAAGAGCTGAAGACGTTCTTTGGGTCGGATGGCAACTCGGCAGGTTGAATATCTGCTGATCGGCGGCTTCGCCGCGGCCTACTGCGCGGCCGAGCTGCGCAAGGGGGGCGCGGAGGGCGACATCCTGCTCGCCGGGCGCGAGCCGGAGCCTCCGTACGAGCGGCCGCCGCTCTCCAAGGAGTATCTGCGGGGCGAGTCCAAGCGGGAGGACGCCCACGTCAACCCCGTGTCCTGGTATGAGGAGAACTCGGTCGAGCTGCGGACGGGAACGAACGTGATGTCGCTCGACGCCGAGGCGCGGACGGTGAAGCTGCAGGGTGGGGAGGAGGTCGGTTTCGAGAAGGCGCTGCTGGCGCCGGGCGCGAACGTCAATCTGCTCAGGGTTGATGGGGCGAACCTCGACCGCATCCACTACCTGCGGGCGCTGGGCAACTCGGACAACATTCGGGGGGACGCCGAGAAGGCGGACCGGGTGGTGCTGGTGGGGGGGAGCTACATCGGGTGCGAGGTCGCCGCGTCGCTGACGTCGACGGGGACCGATTGCGCGGTCGTGATGATGGAGGACGTCGCGCTCTCGAGAACCTTCGGGGAGGACGCCGGGCGCTGGTTCCACGAGCTGCTGGAGTCCAAGGGTGTCGAGATCCATGGGGGTGAGACGCTCGCGGCCTTCGAGGGCGATGACCACGCCTCCGCGGTGGTCACGGAGAGCGGCAAGACGATCGAGGGGGACATGGTCGTCGTCGGCGCGGGTGTGAGGCCGGATGTGATGCTGGCGCAGAAGGCAGGGTTGGAGATCGACGAGAGCGATGGCGGAATTCGCTGCGACGAGACGCTGCAGAGCTCCGTCGAGGGGATCTTCGTCGCCGGGGATGCCTGCTCGTACGAGAGTCGCGTGCACGGCCGGCGGCTGCGGGTGGAGCACTGGGACGTGGCGATGCAGCAGGGCCAGCATGCGGCTCGGTCGATGATGGGCGACGCAAAGCCGTATGAGGTCGTGCCGTACTTCTTCAGTGACCTGGCCGACTGGGCCGGGCTTGAGTACGTGGGGCCTGCGACGGATTGGGACGAGGAGATCTGGCGCGGGGATCGTGACGCGGGCGAGTTCGCCGTCTTCTACCTGAAGGACGGGAAGGTGGCCGGGGCGCTGACGGTGGAGCGCTCGGAGGATCTGGCGCACGCGCGAGCCATGCTGGCGGAGGGCGTCGACGTCGCGGGTGACCAGGCGAAGGCGCTGCTCGGAGACCCGGACGGCGACCTGGCTGAGCTCACATCAAGCTAGGCTTTCCGAGCGTTGCGGGCTGGTGTAATTGGCAACACGTGCGCCTCTGGAGCGCAAATTCGGGGTTCAAGTCCCTGGCCCGCAGTTAGAGGAGTCTGCGGCTGCCGGCTCTTCCTCGTTTTGCAGGGGATTCCGTCCGGTTCGGGTGCGAACATATGTTCGATATGGGACGTCAGGACTGGGCAAGGATCAGTCGGTGCTACGAGGGGGGCACACTGTCCTCGAGACCTGTGACCGCTTCGGAATATCGGCGCGACAGTGGCAGCGCGCAGTTGCAGACGGATGGGTATCCGAGCCATCGATTCCGCCGATGCGCCCCTCGGAGAAACGAGAAGTGATCGCTCGCTTATTTGACGAGGGATACAGCCACGCGATGATCGCGGCCGAACTGGGTCTTTCGAAAGCGACCGTCAGCTATCACGCGCGACGGATCGGCCTCCCGGTTCACGACGAGTTCGCCCGCCGGTACGCCTGGGATGAGATCCAGCGAGCGCACGACGATGGCATGCGCGCGATTGAATGTTGCCGTCACTTTGGCTTCTCGAAGGCGACCTGGTTCAAGGCCGTGGCAACAGGGCGAATCCAGTCCCGGTCGCATCTGATCCCGCTCGACAAATTGTTGGTCAAGGGACGTCGAACGAACCGGTCACATTTGAAGAGCCGGCTAGTCGCGGCGAAAATGAAGGAGAACAGGTGCGAGATCTGCGGGATCAGCACCTGGATGGGGCAGCCTCTCAACGCGCAGTTGCATCATCGAAATGGCGACGGGACGGACAATCGTCTTGAGAACATCCAATTCCTTTGTGCCAACTGCCATTCCCAAACTGACACCTACGGGGGTCGAAACGGCCATCGGAAGCAGGATCGGCACCTTCGGTTGGTCGATCCCGAGGCGGCCTAGTTCCGTTTCACATCCTTGCTACCTTGCGCGGCCGTATGTGGCGTCCGAGGCACCTGATCGTCCTCGTCGCGGCCGTGGGCTCGGTGGCAGCTCTCTCTGCCTGCGGTGGCGACAGCTCCCCCGAGACGCCGATCGTCGTCCCGACCCAGACGACCCAGCAGACGGCGAGCAAGGCGCAGTTCATCACCCAGGCCGACTCGATCTGCGCCGAGGCGAATTCCTCGATCGAGCAGTTCGCAGCCGCCGGCCAGGGCGAGAGCGAGGCCGCTCAGATCGCCCAGCTTCGGCAGGGCGTCATCGACGACATCAAGCAGCTCAACCCCCCGAGCGACACCGACCTCGACGCCTTCCTGAAGGCGATGTCGGACCAGGTCTCGGCCGGGCAGAAGATCGGCCTCGCCGTCCAGCGCGGAGAGGACCCGTCCCAGTTCGAGACCGAGCTCGATAGCGCCAAGTCGGCTGCCACCACCGCGGCGTCGTCCTACGGCTTCAAGGACTGCGGCTCTGAGATCAACGGCTCGAGCTCGACGTCGGGCTCCTCGAGCTCGAGCAGCTCCAGCTCGAGCAGCGGCGGAACCGTCACCCCCAGCGCGCCGAGCACCCCGAGCGGAACCTCCGGCGGCACCTCGGGCAGCTCTGGAACCAGCGGCAGCAGCGGTAGCTCGGGAAGCTCCGGCTCATCCGGCGGATCCAGCGGGTCCGGCGGTATCAGCCCAGGCTAGCGGCCACCAGGCCGCTCCACCTTGGAGCGGAGGGCGCAGCCCGGAGCGACTTATGTGGGGCGGCCGCCTGTGGCCGCGATCTGATGGCGAAGCCGTCCATCGACCCCTACGCGGCAGCGAGGTCCGCCCAGGTCCCGTACAGCTCGGCGTAGCGGCCGCCGGCTGCGATCAGCTCGTCGTGCGTGCCGCTTTCCCTGATCCGCCCGTTCTCGAGCACAGCGATCCGGTCGGCGCCGCGAATCGTCGAGAGCCGGTGCGCGATCACGATCGCCGTGCGTCCCTTCAGCAGCCGCTCGAGCCCAAGCTCGATCGTCCGCTCCGTCCGCACATCGACGTTGGAGGTCGCCTCGTCGAGGATCAGGATGCGCGGCTCCGCCAGCAGCGCCCGTGCGAAGGCGATCAGCTGCCGCTGTCCGGCCGACAGCGACACGCCTCGTTCCCCGACCTCTGTGTCGAAGCCATCGCCCATCCGACGGATGAACTCGCCCGCGCCGATCGCGTCAGCCGCCGCCTCGATCTCCTCGTCCGACGCATCGGGTCGCCCGAACGCGATGTTTTCGCGCACCGTCCCGGAGAACAGGAATCCCTCCTGCGGCACGATGCCGAGCTGGCTACGCAGGCAGGTCGAGCTCAGGTCGCGCAGGTCGTTGCCGTCCACCAGCACCCGGCCCCTCTGCGGGTCGTAGAAGCGAGAGACCAGCTTCGCGAAGGTTGACTTCCCCGCGCCGGTTTCACCGACCAGGGCGAGGGTCTCGCCGGCCGGCACGTGGATCGAGACGTCCTCGAGCGCCCACGCAGCGTCGTCCTCCTCCTCATCGGGACCGGTCTCGATCAGCCCGCTCGAGCGCTTCAGCCCGGCTGTCTTGTCGAGCCCGTAGGAGAACCAGACGCCGTCCATCTCGATCTCTCCGCGGAGCGTCCCGGGATCGAGCGCATCCGGCTTGTCGACCATGTCCGGCTCGGTGTCGAGCAGGTCGAAGATCTTGTCCAGCGCCGCCATCCCCTGCTGGTAGGTGGTGTAGAGGTTGGAGAGCTGCTGGATCGGGTCGAAGAAGGTGGAGAGGTAGCCGACGAACGCGACCACGATCCCGATCTGCGCATTCCGCGCGCTCTCGGTGGCGAGGTCGAGCGCCTGGTAGCCGCCATAGAGCAGGATCACCGCGGTGCCGATCGCCGAGAGCAGCTCGACGGCGGGGAAGTAGGAGGCGTTCAGGTAGACGGTCTTCAGGTTCGCCCGGCGGTTGAGCTCGTTGAGCTCCGCCATTCGCTCGATGTGCCGCCGCTCCTGAGCGAAGCTGCGAACCACCCGCACGCCGCTCAGAGTCTCCTGGAGGTACGCGGTGACCTCGGCGATGCGCTCACGGGTGATCCGGTAGGCGCTCGCAGCGACGATGCGGAAGACCAGGCTCGCGATCGCCAGCAGCGGTAGCGTCAGGAACACCACCAGCGCCAGCTGGACGTCCGCGATCAGCATGATCACGACGACGCCGACGAGCGTCAGAGTGCTCGAGAAGAGCGTGACCACGCCGGTGCTGATCAGCTGGTCGAGCGCATCCACGTCGTTGGTGATTCGCGAGATCAGTACCCCGGGCCGGTTGCGGGTGAAGAAGCCGATCGACATCTGCTGCAGGTGGGTGAAGATCCGAATCCGCAGGTCCTGGAGCGCCCGCTCGCCGACCCATCCGACCAGGTAGGTCTGCAGATAGCTCGTCCCCCAGCCGACGAGGGCCGCCGCCATGAAGCCCCCGATGATCAGCACGAGGGCGTTGGTGTCCCCGTTCAGGGAGACGTGCACCGCCTGGCCGACCAGATACGGCGGCGCCAGCGTCGCTCCCGTGGCGAGAATGAGCGCGCCGAACATCAAGAGGACCTGGCGCCGGTACGGCCGGAGGAGCGAGAGCAGCCAGCGCACCTTGCGCCAGCGGCCATCGTCGCCGCGGATCAGCGCCCAGAGGGAGCGGAAGAGAGCGAGAAAGTTCCCTGCGCCATTCGTCTCGTTCACA
The DNA here is from genome assembly GCA_963743575.1 of uncultured Solirubrobacterales bacterium. Lineage (GTDB taxonomy): Bacteria > Actinomycetota > Thermoleophilia > Solirubrobacterales > 70-9 > DASUPK01. Next base: position 53,884 of record CAVUQC010000006.1, read on the forward strand.
GCTTCGCCAGCTCCTCTCGCTCCTCGAGGTCCCGCTGGAGGTAGACCGAGTCCTCCAGCCCCTTCTCCGCGATCTCCTCGTACAGCGGGCAGCGCTCGAGCAGCTCGTCATGCGTCCCACGGTCCACGATCCGCCCGCGGTCGAGAACGACGATCTCGTCGGCGAGCGAGATGGTGGAGAGGCGGTGCGCCACGATGAAGGTGGTTCGGCCCTTCATCGCCTCGCGTAGCCCGTCCTTGATCCTGGCCTCCGTGCGGGCGTCCACCGAAGAGGTCGCGTCATCGAGGATCAGGATCCGCGGCTCGGCCACCAGCGCCCTGGCGATCGCGATCCGCTGGCGCTGCCCGCCGGACAGGGTCAGGCCGCGCTCCCCGATCACCGTGTCGTATCCGTCGGGCAGCTGCGTGATGAAGTCGTGCGCCTGAGCCCGCTTCGCGGCCTCCTCGATCTGCTCCTCCGTGGCCTCCGGGCGGGCGTAGGCGATGTTGCCCGAGACGGTGTCCGAGAACAGGAAGCTGTCATCGGCGACGAAGGCGATCTCGCGACGCAGAGATGCCAGGTCGACGTTCTTGATGTCCGTCCCGTCGATCACCACGCGTCCCTCGCTCGGGTCGTAGAGGCGGGCGAGCAGCCCGACCAGGCTCGTCTTGCCCGCTGCCGTCGGCCCGACCAGGGCCACGGTCCGCCCGGGCTCGACCTCCAGATCGATGCCGGTCAACGCCGGCTCGCCCCCGTCGTATCGGAGCGTCACGCGCTGGAGCGAGACCTGGCCGTGTCCCTCCGGCAGCGGTGGAGCATCCGGGGCACTCTCCATGGACGGCTGCCGGTCCAGGATCTCGAACATCCGGTTGCCGGAAGCCACTGCGCGCTGCGCCATGCTCAGCGACATGCCGAGCCAGCGCACGGGGCCCGATAGCAGCACGACGTAGGCGTAGAAGGCGGTCAGGTGCCCGACGCTGGTGGACCCGTGGATCACCTGCAGCCCGCCGACCAGCAGCACGGCCGCCAGCCCGATGCTCGGCAGAAAGCCCATCAGCGGCGTGTAGAAGGCCTGCAGCCTCGTCGAGACCATGCTCTGCTCGAAGACGCGGTTGACGGCGTGTGTGAAGCGTCCCAGCACGTGCCGCTCTCGCGCGAACGCCTTGACGATCCGGATCCCGGAGATGTTCTCCTCGGCATTCGCGGTCACCTCACCGATGCGCTGCTGGACCTCCTGTTCCGCCGGGCGGTTACGTCGGCTGTAGCGCGTCGCGGTCGCCACCAGGAACGGCACGGGCGCCAGCGCCAGCAGGGCGAGGACGGGGTCCAACACGAGCATCGCGACGGCGGCGAAGAGGATCGTGAGCGCGCTCTGGCTCACCCAGATCAGCCCGTAGCCCAGGAAGAACCGGATCGACTGCAGGTCGACCGTCGCACGCGACATCAGCTGCCCGGTCTGCTGGGTGTCGAAGAATCCGAGCTCGAGCTTCTGGAGGTGCTCGTAGAAGACCTGGCGCAGGTCGAACTCGACCGCCAGCGAGACCTTGCCGGCGATCAGCCGTCGCCCAACCGTCAGCAGCAGCCTCAGCACACCCGCCCCCAGCAGGGCCAGAGCCAGCGGCAGGATGTCATCGCGGCGCTCATCCTGGATCGCGTTCACGGCCCCGCCGATGAGCAACGGGATCAGCACGGTCATCCCCATCGCCAGCCAGGCGAGCAGCAGTGAGCCGATCAGCTGACGCCGATATGGACGCAGAAAACCGAGCAGGCGGCGGAAAGTCGGCACACACCGACTATACAAAGTGAAGTAACGAGCTCTTGCAGCGTCTCCGGATGGCTTCACTACTCTGGATCCGTGCTGCGCGAGCTGATCAGCTGGCCGATCTCGATGGCGCGAGCGGCGATCGAGCTGCCGCGGACGATGGAGCGCAGCATCCGGGAGGCGAATGACCTGATGGAGGTCTCCCGTGAGCAGCTCGACGTGATGCGCCGGCAGGCCGACGAGGCGCTCGAGCAGGCCGAACGGATGAACGACCTGTTCGGCCGAGTCGTCAGGCTGACGGAGCCACTCGAGCGTGCCCAGCGGGGCGGCGAATTCGTGGCGGAGGGACTGAAGCGCGCGATCTTCGGGGCCGAGGTGGCCGCCGCACACGCAGAGGAAGCCGCGGAGGACGCGGAGAAGGCCGCCGAGCAGGCAGAGGAAGCCGCTGGTGACACCGGGGACCTAGAAGCGGAGCGGTGAACCCCCCGGCCGCCGGCCTCTGCGACCACTGCCGGCATCAACGCCTGGTCCCGAACACCCGTGGCTCGGTCTTCTCGCTCTGCGAGCGCTCCAAGACCGACCCGGACTTTCCCCGCTATCCCCGCCTGCCCGTGACCAGCTGCACCGGTTTCCAGCAGCGGGACGGGGGTAATGCCTGATGAACCAGGAGATCTTCGATTGATGTCCATGGGGAACTCGAGAGCCGCGGGGCTGGCGACTGCGCTCGCCCTGGCGGCCCTTGGCCTCTCGGCGTGCGGCTCGGGCGGCTCGAGCGGAGGAGGGACCACGGCCGCCCAGCCCCCGCCCATCGCAACCGCCACCGCCGGCCACCTTGCCAAGCTCAGCGATCGGGTCGCCTCCGACCTCGACTCGGGCGACACCTGCCACGCGGCGCACGCCGCCGATGACCTGCGCGCGGCGGTTGAGGAAGCGGACATCCCGCAGTCGATGCGGCCGGACATCGGTGCCGTCGCCGGCCGCCTGGTGGACGAGGTCAACTGCCCGCCGCCGCCCCCACCGCCACCCGAGCCGAAGAAGAAGCCGAAGGACGAGCACGGGGACCAGCATCATGGCGACCAGCACTTCCTCCCGCCGGGTCACTCGAAGCACGGCGGCTTCGGTCCGCCCGGGCACGCGAAGCTGAACGGGGAACCGGAATGACCCGGCACCTCGGCGATCGCCGCTACGAGCTCAAGGGTCGCCTCGGCCATGGCGGCATGGCGACGGTCTACAGCGCCCGCGACACCAAGCTCGACCGCGACGTGGCGATCAAGCTCCTCGCCGACAACTTCTCCGGAGACGACGAGGTGCGTCGCCGCTTCTCACGCGAGGCGCGCCTCGCCGCGAAACTCGACCATCCGAACATCGTCCAGGTGTTCGACGTGGGCGAGGACGAGGACCGGCCCTACATCGTCATGGAGCAGGTCGAGGGCGGCACGCTCGGCGATCGCCTGGACGGCCGCCGACGCTCGATCCCCGGGACCGAGGGGGTACAGCTGCTCTGCCAGCTCTGCGAGGGGCTCGGCCATGCCCACGCGAAGAAGCTCGTCCACCGCGACATCAAGCCCCAGAACCTGCTGGTCCGTGCTTCCGACGGCTGTCTCAAGATCACCGACTTCGGGATCGCCAGGGTTGCAGAGGAGACCACGCGCCTGACCCAGGCCGGCAAGGTGATCGGGACCGAGCGCTACATGGCGCCCGAGCAGCTCGCCGACGGCAGGATCACTCCGGCCGCGGACGTCTACGCCTGCGGAGTCGTCGCCGACGAGCTGCTGCCTCAGTCGAGGTCGCCCGAGCTCGCGGAGATCGTCGAGCGCTGCATGCGCGAGGACCCGGCCGACCGTTTCGCGGACGCTCGCTCCCTCGGCGAGGCGCTCGCCACCGTCAACGGGAACGGGGACGCCGGGACAGTCCGCCGGATTCGCTCGCAGACCCGGCCCACCCGCACACTTCCCCCGACCGGTCCCGCCACCAGCAGCTGGCCCGCTCCCGCCGAGATCGCGCGACGCCATCGTTCCGTCGCGAAGCGGGTCGCGGCGATGATGGCAGCCCTGGCGATCGTCGCAGCCGGTGTTCTGATCGTGACGAACTCGGGCGATTCGGGATCGCAGGGCACCGACGTGGCGAAGCAGCGGCCGGCGCGGCCGGCAGCGGTCCCGACCGCGGGCGATCCCGCGCAGCAGGCGCGTGAGCTCGCGGACTTCTTCCGCGCCCAGTCGCGCTGACTACGGGGTCGTCTTCGGCACGGGGGCCGTCGGCGTGGGCGTCTTCCGCGTTGCCGTCGGCGCCGCGGTCGTGGTGGTGGCGGTTGGAGGAGTCGTCGTGCTGGCCGCCGTGGTCGGCGGATGAACGGCGGGCTCGGACTTCTCACCGCAGCCGGACACGGCGACGGCGCCCAGCGCCCCCGCCACCAGCACCACCGGCAGCAGCCGCCGCCTGATCGCCTCGGACTCCATGATCACCGCGGGGACGGTAACGAAGCCCGCTGATCAGCGGAACTCGACCTCGGCGAGTGGGCTCCGCGCCACCCACTCCTCGAGATCGCCCGATCCGCGGCCCAGGTCGTCCAGGATCCCGGCGATCACCTCGCGGCGCTCCGCCTCCTCGGTGATCGGACGGGCGACGGCCGGCAGGTCGGCCTGTGCGCTGCCCTTCAGGTGGAAGACGAACTCGGGATCGGCGAGCAGGTTCGCGTACCAGTCGCGGGTCCCGGGCGATCCGCTCAGAAACGTCCTGCCGTCGTAGCGATAGCGCCAGATCTCGATCCGACGCGGCTCGCCGCTAGTGCGACCCGTTGTGGTGATGTCGACCGTGCGGTCGTTCTCGAGCGCCCGCCGGACCGCCTCGTCCAACTAGGCGGCCTCGGAGTAGGCAGCCTCGTCTGGCTGCTTCAGCTCGCCCGGCTCCTCGTCGCCGGCGAAGTGCTCGGCCGCCCTGGACTCTGGCTCGATCACGGTCGCGGCGACCGCGATGGCGGCCACGACCAGCCCGGCGGCGACCCAGAACGCGAGGTGGAAGCCGCTGGTCAGCGCCGAAGCCGTGGAGTGGCCCGCGGCCTCGAGGTCGTTCGAACGTGACGTCGAGAGGGTCGCGAGCACGGCGAGCCCGATCGCCCCCCCGACCTGGGCGGAGGTGTTGACCAGGCCGGAGGCGAGCCCCGCGTCGCTGCGGGTCGCTCCCGACATCGCGATTGTCATCAGCGCCGGGAAGCAGATGCCGATGCCAGTGCCGAGCAGGACCAGGACAGGGAAGACACTGACCCAGTAGTTGGCGTCGACCGGTGCTCGAGTGAAGTAGGCCAAGCCGAGCGCGACCAGGGTGAGGCCCGGGAAGAGGAGCGTTCGGGCGCCGAAGCGCATGATCAGCGGCTCCGAGTAGCGGCCCGTCAGCGTGCCCATGATGATCGTCACCGGCAGGAAGGCCAGGCCGATCTGAAGGGCGTCATAGCCCAGGACCTGCTGCAGGTAGAGCGAGCCCATGAAGAACATCCCGAACATCCCGGCCACCGTCAGCACCTGGACGAGGTTCGCCCCGCTGACGTTGCGCGAGCGGAAGATGCGCAGCGGGATCAGCGGCGTGGTGGCCGTCGCCTCCCGCGCGATGAACAGGGCGAGCAGCACAAGCGAGCCGGCGCCCAGCAGCAGCGTCTCGGAAGCGCCCCAACCCTTCTCGGCAGCCGGCGTGACGATCGTGTAGACGCCGAGCATCAGCGAGGTGGTGATCAGAAAGGCGCCCACCAGGTCCGCGCCCTTGCTGAAGCCGAGGCCCTCGTCGTCCTCGAGCAGGCGCCTCGCCGCGATGGCCGTGACCAGGCCGATCGGCGCGTTGACGAAGAAGATCCAGTGCCAGCTGATGATCTGGGTGATGAGGCCACCGAGCAGGAGACCGACCGCGCCGCCGGCGGAGGCGACGAAGGCGTAGACGCCGACGGCCTTCGCCTGCTCCCCCTGCTCCGGGAACATCGTCACGATCATCCCGAGGATCACGGCTGAGGTCATCGCTCCCCCGACGCCCTGGAGCAGGCGGGCGCCGATCAGCATCCCCTCGCTCTGGGAGGCGCCGCAGAGGATGGAGGCCGCGACGAACAGCGCGAGACCGATCAGGAAGATTCTGCGCCGCCCGAGCAGGTCGCCGAGGCGCCCCGCCAGCAGCAGCAGGCCACCGAACGTGATCAGGTAGCCGTTCACGACCCACGCCAGGCTGGACTGCGAGAACCCGAGGTCGTCCTTGATGGAGGGCAGTGCGACGTTCACGACCGTGACGTCGAGGACGATCATCAGCATGCCCGCGCAGAGCACGTAGAGCGCGATCCACCGGGAGCGGTCGCTCATCGGTTCGGTTGTCGTGCCTGTTCCACCGTGTGCCTGCGTCATCGCGTCGGCCTCCTAGCCATCTATGGGGTCTTTCCCGATACGACTGGGGACCCGCCCGAAACTCATCGCTTCTATGTACACGTTCGACCGCGCTCGAAGTCAAGGATGCAGCCGAACAACGGTCCTCGCTTTGAAGACGAGGTCGCGACCCGAGCAGTGACAGCCCGCTATTCCAAAGTAGCAGGGAGGCCGAAGCGGGTGTAGGCCTTCGCCAGCTTCTCGTAGTCGGCCGGCTGCTCTGGCGTTCGGGCCTGTATCTCCGGGTCCGGATCCTGCGAGCCGCGCAGGATGAAGGCGTCGACCTCCTTGATCTTCTCGCCCTCGAAGGTCAGGACGTTGACGGCGAACGGAACCCTTGTCTGCTTCTCCTGGTCCCAGCTGTAGAAGGCGATCGCAGGCTGCCCATTGGCCGTCGTCGGGATCCCGCGCCAGCCCCATTCCGGGAGCATCGACCACATCTCGAGGAACCCCCGGATTCCCTCGTGGCCGTGGAACCAGCGGGCCATCGGCGGCATCGTGAAGGCGGCATCCTCGGCGAGCAGCGAGACCACGGTGTCGACGTCGTTGCGCTCCCATGCGTCCGCGTATTGCTCCACGATCTCGCGCAGCTTGGCGTCGCCGAGTGTCTTCAGGGTCTCCTGCTGACTCTGCTCGGGCAGCCTCTTCTCGATCGTCGCCCGGGCGCGCTGGAGCGCGCTGTTCACCGATGCCACGCTGGTGTCGAGGGTCTCGGCGGTCTCCTGTGCGGAGAACCCGAGCACCTCGCGGAGGATGAGAACCGCGCGCTGGTTGGCCGGGAGCAGCTGCAGGGCCGCGACGAAGGCGAGCTCGACGGACTCGCGCTGTTCGTAGCGTGCGTCAGGTGAGGCGTAGCCGTCCTCGATCCCCAGTGTCTCGTCCGGGAAGGGCTCGATCCAGACGGACTCGACGAGGGGTTCGCCGACCCCGCCATGCGGATCGGCGGGCGGGCCGTAGTCGACCGGGAGGATCCGCTTGGGCCGTCGCCCGATTGCGTCGAGCGAAGTGTTGGTGGCGATGCGGTAGAGCCAAGACCGCAGTGAGCTGCGGCCCTCGAACTTCTCGAGGTTCTTCCAGGCGCGGACCAGCGCCTCCTGCAGCGCATCCTCGGCGTCCTGGACCGAGCCCAGCATGCGGTAACAGTGCGCCTGCAGCTCGGAGCGGTGAGGCTCGACCAGGCGCGCGTAGGCGTCTTCGCCTCCCTTGCGGGCGGTCTCGAGCAGCTCTCTCTGCTCCACATTCGACTGTGTCGGCGTCGTGCTCATCCCGTTGATGCAGAGTAGACCGGCGGGCTTGCCGAAACTAATCGCCGAGCCGATGAATTTCCGGGCGTCCGCCGGTCTAAGTGGCAGGCGATGAATAAGCATGCCTCCAACTCGGTCGTCCATCTGGAGCTGCATACCGGCGATCTCGAGGATGCGCTCGCCTTCTACTCGGGCGTGCTCGGCTGGCGACCGGAGCGGGTTCGCGCCGGCGACGGCTCCTATCTCTCGCTCGGCATGGGGGACCGGCTCGGCGGCGGGCTGGTCGAGTGCGCCGAGGCGGCGGAGCATCCGCTCTGGCTTCCCTACGTGGAGGTTCCGGACATCAAGGTCACGACCGATCGCGCGCACGCCCTGGGCGGCGAGGTCCTGCTGACCCCGCGTGAGGGCCCCGAGGGCTGGCGCAGCGTGGTTTCCACGCCGGGCGCCGGCGAGGTGGCCTTCTGGCAGTCGAAGACCGAGCGCTGAGATACCGTGCGGGGCGTGGAAGTCGCGCCCGTCCGTGGGGAGCTCCGGTACTGGCTTGAGTTGGCGCGTCTGCTCGTGGATCGACGGTTCCTCTCTGTGGAGCGGGCGGTGGACCCATCTCCCGTCCTCGTCATTCCGGGCTTCATGGCCGGTGACGCGTCGCTGACCGCACTCACCGCCTGGCTGCGCCGCCGCGGCCACGAGGTGCGCGGCAGCGGCATGTTCGTCAACATCGGCTGCGCCGGCCGCGAGCTCTCCAGGCTCGAGGCGAAGCTCGCGGAATTCGACCGTCCGGCGGTCCTCATCGGGCAGAGCCGCGGCGGGACCATGGCGCGCGCCCTTGCCGCGGGCCATCCGGATTCCGTCGCTGGCCTCGTCACCCTCGGCTCGCCGGTCCTGGACCCACTGGCCGTCTCGTCCTCCGTTCTGCGCACCGTGCGGTCGCTCGCCTGGATCGGCGACCGAGGGATGCCGGGGATGTTCTCGACCGAGTGCCGGGACGGCGAGTGCTGTGCCGACTTTCATACTTTGCTCGAGGCGCCCCTGGGCCCGGACAGCCCGGCGCTCGCGGTGTATTCGAGGAGCGACGGAATCGTTGACTGGCGCGCCTGCCTCGACCCGTACGCAAGATGTGTCGAGGTGGACGGAAGCCATTGCGGGATGGCCGTGAACCCGGAGGTCTACCGGGAGCTGGAGCTCGTCCTGCAGCGAGCCGAGGAGGCCGTATGCAGGCAATGAGCGTGCAGGATGCGATGTTCCTGCACGTCGAGAACGACGTCACTCCCATGCACATCGGCGGGGTCAGCATCTTCGAGGGACCTCCGCCGCCGTTCGAAGAGCTGCGCTCGATGGTGGCCGGGAAGCTGAGCCTGACCCCCCGTTACCGCCAGAAGGTTCGCTTCGTCCCCCTGGGGATGGGCGAGCCGGTCTGGGTGGACGATCCCCACTTCAACATCGGCTACCACCTTCGCCACAGCGCGGTGCCGGCGCCCGGCACGGAGGAACAGCTCCGCGCCACCGCGGCGCGGGTCTTCTCGCAGCACCTCGACCGCTCCAAGCCACTCTGGGAGATCTGGATGGTCGAGGGCCTCGAGGGCGACCGCTGGGCGCTCCTCTCGAAGGTCCACCACTGCATGGTCGACGGCGTCGCCGCCACGGACATGATGTCCCTGATGTTCGGCGAGACCACTGAGCAGACCACCAACGGCGAGGTCTGGCATGCGGATCCCGAGCCCTCCGGCGTCGAGCTGATCGCCTACAGCGCCCGGCACCGCGTCCGCGATCCGGCGGCACAGGTCCGCTTCGCCCTCCGCGCCCCGACCGAGGTGCTGCGCGCGGCCGCCGGCGGGGCCAAGGCCATGCTGTCCGCGGCCCCGACCCTGCGACCCTCGACCTCGTCCCTGACTGGCCCCATCGGACCTCACCGCGTCTGGAGCTGGGCGAAGGTCTCGCTCGGCGACGTCAAGGAAGCGCGGTCGGCGCTGGGCGGCACCGTCAACGACGTGGTGCTGACGCTGATCACGAACGGCTACCGCGAGCTGCTCGAGCATCGGGGCGAGCAGGTGACCACCGACAGGGTGGTGCGCACGATGGTCCCCGTCTCGGTTCGCGCGCCGGGCGAGAGGGGCGAGTACAACAATCGCGTCTCGGCGGTGTTCGCTCGCCTTCCGGTCGGCCTCGACGATCCGGTCGAGCGCCTCGGCGTCATCCGCGAGCAGATGGACGACATCAAGTCATCGGGGCAGGCGGTCGCGGGCGATGCCCTCGCGCAGCTCTCCGGATTCGCGCCTCCGATGTTGCTCGCGCTGGGGAGCCGGGTGGCCACCCGCTCCGCCCGCCTCAACATGGATACCGCCACCACCAACGTCCCCGGCCCGCAGGTCGCACTGCACACGCTGGGCCGGAAGCTGGTCGCCTCGTATCCCTTCGTCCCGATCGTGGGCACGATCCGGATCGTCGTCGCGATCTTCTCCTACGACGGTGAGCTTTACTTCGGCGTGACCGGAGACCGGGACCACGCCTCCGACGTCGACGTCCTGACGGCCGGGATCGAGAGCGACATCGTTCGCCTCCTCGACCGCGCCAAGCTGGCGTCGGCCTAGCCGCCGGAGCCCGCGCGTAGGCTGAGGAAATGAGCGCGCAGCCGGCGACTGCGGCGTACACGGGCAAGACGGCCTGGGCTCGGAACCTGGCGTCACCCGTCAGGGACTTCCTGAGCGCCGAGTCGGGCGGCGCCGTTGTCCTGATCGCGGCCGTGGCGGCGGCGCTGGTCTGGGCGAACTCGCCGTGGTCGGATTCCTACGAGTCGTTCTGGACCACGAAGCTCGCAATCACCATTGGGAGTGGGGGAATCTCGATGGACCTCCGGGAGTGGGTCAACAGCGGCCTGATGACCTTCTTTTTCCTGGTCGTCGGGCTGGAGGCCAAGCGCGAGCTCGACACCGGGGAGCTCCGCGAGCGCGAGCGCCTGGCGATCCCGGTCTTCGCCTCCCTGGGCGGGATGGCGGTGCCGATCCTGATCTTCACCGCCTTCAACGCCGGGGGCTCGGGCGCGCACGCCTGGGGCGCCGCGATGTCCACCGACACGGCACTCGTGCTCGGCGCCCTCGGGCTCCTGGCGCCGCAGGGAACCCGCCTTCGGCTTCGGCTCCTCACGATCGCGGTGGTCGACGACCTGGTGGCGCTGGTCATCATCGCGACCGTCTACACGGATCACGTGGACCTCCTGCCTCTGGCGCTGGCGGTGGTCTTCTTCTGCATCCTCCTGAGCCTTCGGTACGTGCGCGGCATCTGGCGGAACGAGGCGGCCATCTTCGCCGGAGTCGCGCTCTGGGTGGCGCTCTTCGAGGCGGGGATCGATCCGGTCGTCGCGGGCCTCGCGGTGGGCCTCGTGACCAGCGCCTATCCGCCGGAGCGCGGCGACCTCGAGCGGGTGACCGAGCAGGCCCGCTCCTTCCGTGAGCAGCCGACCCCGGAGCTCGCCCGATCCGCGCAGCGCAGCGTGGCCTCGGCGATCTCGGCCAACGAGCGGCTCCAGTACATGCTGCACCCGTGGACCAGCTACGTGATCGTGCCGATGTTCGCGCTGGCCAACGCCGGGGTGCACTTCGACAGCCGGCTGCTCGGTGACGCCGTCAGCTCTCCGATCACCCTGGGGATCTTCTTCGGCTACGTCGTCGGGAAGCCGGTCGGGATCGCCGGCACTGCTTGGCTGGTGTCGAGGTCGTGGTTCCTCGGTCTGCGGCGGGGTCTGAGCTGGCCGGTGACCCTGGGTGGCGCGACCGTCGGAGGAATGGGATTCACGGTCTCCGTTCTGATCGCGAGCATCGCGCTCGGGGGCCAGCAGCTCGAGGAGGCGAAGATCGGCGTCCTCGCGGCGGCCCTGGTGGCTCCGCTGCTGGCCTGGATCGTCTTCCAGGCGACCCGCCGGCTGCCCGCCGAGGTGAGGGCACGCCAGATCGCCGGCACTTACGACGACCTGCTCGATCTCTCCGAGGACGTGGACCCCGAGCGCGACCACATCCGCGGCTCCGACGACGCGCCCGTGACGCTCGTCGAGTACGGCGACTACGAGTGCCCCTACTGCGGGCGAGCCGAGCCCGTGATTCGCAAGCTGCTCGACGAATTCGGCGACGACCTTCGCTATGTCTGGCGCCACCTGCCCCTCAACGATGTCCATCCAAACGCGCAGAACGCAGCCGAGGCGTCGGAGGCGGCCGCGGCCCAGGGAGCCTTCTGGGAGATGCACGACAAGCTGATCCACAACCAGGACCAGCTCGGAGCGCCCGATCCCGAGCGGCACGCCGAGGAGCTGGGCCTGGACGTCGAGCGGTTCCGAGACGAGATGCGCCGGCGCGTGTACGCGCCACGCGTCGCGGAGGACGTGTCGAGTGCCGATGCGAGCGACGTCGCCGGCACCCCGGGGTTCTTCATCAACGGCCGGCGCCATCGAGGCGCCTATGACGTGGAGACACTGGGCCGCCTGGTCAGGGATGCCCGGAGCCGCGCCCGGGCGCAACTGGCAGTGAGCGCCTCCGCGCCCGAGACGGTCGGGTAGAGGTCACCGACGCGCTATCCTCTCTGGACTAACTACAGAAACTGGATCGTGCCCATGACCTTTCTTCTGGTTCCACTTGATGAAGCGATTGTCTTCCCCGGTGTCACCGCCACGCTGCCGATCGACACCGGCGACGAGGAGCGCGTGTTCTTGTTGCCGCGTCAGAACGGCGAGTTCGGCCGGATCGGCGTGGTCGCCGAGGTGATCGAGCGCGCCCAGCTGCCGAACGGCGGATGGGCGGCGACCGTGGTCGGCCTGCATCGCGGTCTGGCCGGCGCCGCGCAGTCGGGCGACGGCGACCAGCTGCGCGTTGACGTGCAGGAGATCCACGACGGCGACCCCGAGGACGAGCGCAGTGCCGAGTTGATCCGCGAGTACCGCGCCGTCGTCGAGGAGATCCTCGAGCTGCGAGGCGCGGATGAGCGCATCGGTGCGTTCCTGCGCTCGATCGAGGAACCGGGCGCGCTGGCCGACACGGCCAACTTCAGCCCGGATCTCTCGCGCGACCAGAAGCTGAAGCTGCTGGAGACCCTCGACGTGAAGGCCCGCCTCGAGGCGGCCGTCGAGATGCAGCGCGAGCGCCTGGCTGAGCTTCAGGTCCGAGTCAAGATCCGCGACGACGTCGACTCCGGAGCCCAGAAGCAGCAGCGCGAGTACTTCCTGCGCAAGCAGATGGAGTCGATCCGCAAGGAGCTCGGCGAGGACGAGGGCGATCTGATCAGCGACTACGAGAAGAAGATCGCCGAGGCAGAGATGCCCGATGAGGTCGCCGAGCAGGCCGAGCGCGAGCTCCGCCGGCTCGAGCGCCAGGGCGAGCAGTCACCCGAGTCATCCATGATCCGCAGCTACCTCGACTGGCTCCTGGCCGTGCCGTGGTCGAAGCGCTCCGAGGAGAGGCTCGACCCCAAGCACACTCGGGAGGTCCTCGACGAGGACCATGCTGGCCTCGACGACGTGAAGCGGCGCATCACCGAGTTCATCTCGGTTCGCAAGCTGCGCGAGGAGCGCGGGGTGGAGGACGATTCGCGCGCCAACGGTGCGATCCTCACCCTGGTCGGTCCTCCCGGCACCGGCAAGACCTCGATCGGCGAGTCCGTCGCTCGTTCCCTGGGGCGTGAGTTCGTTCGCCTGTCCCTGGGCGGGATCCACGACGAGGCCGAGATCCGGGGCCATCGGCGCACCTACATCGGCGCGCTGCCCGGCCGGATCGTTCGCGCTCTGCGCGACGCGAAGACGATCAACCCGGTGATCCTGCTGGACGAGGTCGACAAGGTCGGCGCGGATTGGCGCGGGGATCCCTCCGCGGCGCTGCTCGAGGTCCTCGACCCGGCGCAGAACCATTCCTTCCGCGATCACTACCTCGACGTCGAGGTGGACCTCTCCGAGGTCGTCTTCCTGGCGACCGCGAACATGGTCGACACGATCCCGGCGCCGCTGCTGGATCGGATGGAGGTCATTCGCTTCGACGGCTACACCACCGAGGAGAAGCTCGCGATTGCGCGCGGCTACCTCTGGCCCCGCCAGGTGAAGCGCAACGGCCTCCGCGACGAAGAGGTCGAGGCCTCCGACGCGATCCTGCGAAAGGTGATCACCGAGTACACCCGCGAGGCGGGCGTGCGCCAGCTCGAGCGCGAGCTCGGCAAGCTGCTGCGCCGCGAGGCGACTCGGATCGCCTCAGGCGAGGCGGAGGCGCCGATCTCGATCGAGACCGACGAGGTGGTCGACGCTCTCGGCCGGCAGAAGTTCTTCCAGGAGTCCGTGGAGCGCACGGCGATCCCGGGCGTGGCCACCGGTCTGGCGGTCACCGGCACCGGCGGCGACGTGCTCTTCATTGAGGCGACCGCCATGGAGGGCGACAAGGGCCTGGTGCTCACCGGCCAGCTGGGCGACGTGATGAAGGAGTCGGCGCGGATCGCGCTCTCCTACGTCAGCTCGCACGCCGATGAGCTCGGCATCGACACCGAGGATTTGGGGCGCGAGTTCCACGTGCATGTCCCGGCCGGTGCGATCCCGAAGGACGGCCCGAGCGCCGGCACCGCGATGACGACCTCCCTGGCCTCGCTGCTCAGCGGGCGCCCGGTCAAGCACACCGTCGGGATGACCGGCGAGGTCACGCTCCAGGGCCGGGTTCTGCCGATCGGCGGGCTGAAGCAGAAGGTGCTCGCCGCTCACGCGGCCGGGCTCACCGAGGTGATCCTCCCGGAGCGCAACCGCGGCGACCTCGACGAGGTCCCCGAGGAGGTGCGCGAGGAGATGACCTTCCACCCGGTGATGAGCATCGGCGAGGTCCTCGACCACGCCCTCGAGCCGGCCGAGCGCGGAGCTGATGTCGCCCCGGTGTCGTAGCTGCGCGCCGGTCCCGCGCGAGGTTCGCTCGGTGGCGGCCCTGCTGGAGCGGCGCTGGACGCTGGGCACGATCTACGCCTGCTCCAGCGGCGCGGTTCGGTTCAACGAGTTTCGCCAGTCGCTGCCGGGCATCTCCCCGACGACGCTCTCGGACCGCCTCGACCAGCTCGAGGCGGCCGGGATCGTGGAACGGCAGCTTGTTCCCGGCCGGCCCCCACACGCCGAGTACCGGCTGACGGCGACGGGGAAGCGGCTGGCCGAGGCCGTTTCGGGCCTGCTTCGCCAGCCCGCCTAGCTAGCGCCCGCTGAGCTCCGCGCGTTGTAACGCCCGCCGCGATCTCCAGACTGCGCCGCATGCACATACCCAAGAACATCCAGAGCTTCATCGACAGGCACGCCGACGAGGCGCCCACGAAATACGACGATCTGCGCGCCGTCGTCTTCAACGGGACCCTGAAGCGCTCACCCGAGCCCAGCCAGACCGAGGCGCTGCTGGCGATTCCCCGGGGAATCATGGAGCGCGTGGGCGTGAAGCTCGACCTGATCCGCACGGTTGATCATGTGATTCCGCCCGGCGTCTGGCCCGATATGACCGAGCACGGCTACGAGCAGGACGACTTCCCGAAGATCTACCGCGAGCTGGTGGAGCCGGCCAACATCCTGATGATCGCGGGCCCGATCTGGCTGGGCGATCAGGCATCACCGACGCGCCGGATCATCGAGCGCCTCTACGCCTACTCCGGAGAGGTGAACGAAGCCGGCCAGTGGTCCTACTACGGGAAGGTAGGCGGCGCGGTCACGACTGGGAACGAGGACGGGGGCAAGCACGTCAGCGCCCAGGTCCTCTACGCGCTTCAGCACATCGGCGTCACGATCCCGCCTCAGACGGACTCGTACTGGAACGGCGAGGCCGGCCCCGGCGATTCCTACGCCGACCCGGGCAGCGGCGGCCCCGAGAACGCCTGGACCACCCGGAACGCGACGTTCATGACCTGGAACATCCTCCACTTCGCGCGCATGCTTAAGGACGCGGGCGGCGTCCCGGCCCACGGAAATTCCACCTTCGACTGGGATCTCTCGATGCCCGACCATCCGAACCCCGAGTACCGCGCGCCCGGCAAGCGGTCCTCCAAGTCGTAGAGTCATCCAAATGAATACGAGCCAACAGGAGTCAAACGGCGCAACGCGGGTCGCCTACATCCTCGGCGTGCCCCTCGCCGACGATGTGGAGCGGCAATGGCCGCAGATGGGGGAGGTCGTGCGCAGCAGCGAGCTGGTCGCGAGTGTCGAGGGCAACTTTCCCGAGCTCACGCTGGAGGTCGGGAGACGGCTGCAGCTCGATGATGTGATCGTCGTCGAGTGGACCTGCAATTACGGTGACGGACGCCTGTATCGGAACGTGACCATCGGCGAGCTGGAGGATGGGAAAGCCGTGCGGGTGACCGACTACTGGGGTGAGCCCACCGAAACCCCCGAATGGCGCCGGCCGATGACCGCCGCGCTGGACATGCCCGGCGACGGCATCTGGCCCGACAACGAGCACCTCGGGCACTACTAGAGACCGACCCGAGCGTGGAGCGGGCGCCGGATCGACGCCCGCTCCACAGTTCGGAATGCCGCTCGTTACTTGATCGTCTGGCAGGTCACCTGGACGGTGAGGTTCGAGCCGGTCAGGTCCGTCGCACCTCGCGCCGTGTAGCCGTTTCCGTCGCGCTTGATGTCCATGAGCTGCAGCTGGTCGGCCTGTGGGTCAACGATGCCGGTACCTCCCCAGAACGCTCCGCCGCCGACCGCGGTGCCCTGGTCGCACTGCTTGCTGACCGAGAGCACGTCGTAGTTGCCGTTGTCGCTGATCTGCCCCGGATCGTTGGTGGTGGCCGTGACCGTGGTGGTCGTGACCACGGGGTGAGCAGCCTTGTGCTTCTTCTTGCCGATCGCGATCCCGCCGAAGGTGGCGATCAGCGCGATCATCGCGATCGCGATCGCCGCGAGCGTCAACACCGGCGGCCGGCTCGATGAGAGCTTCTTCATTTCCGTCTCCGTTCTGAAACGTCAGAGACCAGCTTTGCGGCCAAGCCTTGAGAGCCCCTGCGCCCCGTTGCCGTTTACCCCACTGCAAGCGTGGGCTGGTTCACGAGTGCCGCCCAGCGACCGTATTTGGGGCGAGTGACTCGGCGCATCCGTAGTAGCCCGCGAAGGCTGGGCTGCCGCCCTGGTCGATGGACTCGCGGCCGCGGTCGGAGAACTACGGAACCGCCCGAAGATGGTCCATTCTGCCCATATCGGACGGAGGCGTCCCGGGTTACGGTGGCCACAGCGGTGGCAATCCGGTCGCCGTCCTGACTCGGGAGACGCGGGCGAGCATGTTCGCGCGGCTGACCCTGGCCGAGGAAAGGCTGATCATGGATCGCACCAAACCGCTTCTCGCACTGGCGCTTGGGGCCCTCGCCCTGCTCCCGGTCGCTGCCGCTCAGGCCGCTACAGCGGCCCCCAACGCGCTCAGCTTCTCATCCAGCCTCGGTGTCGCGTCGGCGCCGCAGACGGTCATCTACGTAGGCCCGCCTGCCAGGGTCGGCATCGACGGCCAGACCTTTCAAAGCCACCCCTTCTCCCAAACGAACGACGGCTGCAACTCGCTGCCCGCGTCCGGCAACGGACAATGCGCCGTCTCGGTGACCTTCACGCCCAACATCGCCGGCGCGACGACCCATGCGACCCTCGCGTTCACCGACGGGGTGTCGATCGCGTACGCGTCGGCAAGCCTGACCGGCGTCGCGGCGGGCAATGCCGGCGGAAAGGGAAAGAAGTGCCACAAGAAGGGCAAGAAGGCTTCAGCCGCCAAGAAGTGCAAGAAGAAGAAGCATTGAGCCGAGCTGCGGTCGGACGCAGGTGGCTGGCCGTCTCGGCAGCGACCGTCTTGAGCAGCGCCGGATTGTTCGGGGTGGTGAGCGCTTCCGCCCAGGCCGCAACCACACTCGGTCAGACCGGGCCTCCCGGGACTTGCAGCGACGGCTTCGGCCAGGTCCAGGACGCCGGCGGTAGCGCTCCGGGCTACACGGTTCCTGTCGACGGAATGATCACGTCGTTCTCGGCGGCAAGCGATTCGGGATCCCATCAGGTCAAGCTGCTGGTCCTGCAGCCGGTATCGGGCACGACGTACAACGTCGTCGCGAAGAGCAATGCGGGCACCTTCACCACGGCGGGGGTGCAGACCTTCTCCACACAACTCCCGGTGAAGGCCGGCCAGGTGATCGGCGACTGGGGCTACATCTGTGGCGTTGGCACAAGCAATGCTGCGGACCACTTCCACTATTTCGGTGGCGCCGACCCCACGCTCGGCGCACCCCAGGCCTTTTCCACGGCGGGGCCGACAGGCGCCAGGGCCAATCTGAGCGCCACTCTCGAGCCGTCGATGGCAGCCGCTGGACCCACTGGTGAGCAGGCCGCGGCGCTCAAGAAGTGCAAGAGGAAGCACTCCGCGAAGGCCCGCAGGAAGTGCAGGCGGAAGGCGAAGCGGCTGCCGGTCTGATCACAGACCTCACGCTTCTAGTCGTTGCCGCCGCGGACAACGGATGGCGGCCGCTGGAGCAGCGCCGCCACAGCGGCGGCGCGGTTTCGGACGCCGAGCTTCTCGTAGGCATGTGCGATGTGGTTCTGCGCCGTGTGCACCGAGATCGACAGGTCATCGGCGATTTGGCCGGCTGAGCGTCCCTGCACCAGGAGGTGGGCGACCTCGGCCTCTCTGCTGGTCAGCCCAAACGCACGCAGATTCGGTTCGCCGAGGGGGTCCAGGTCCTCCCGCAATCGGGCATCGAGGAAGGCTTGGATCAGGTTGGGGCGCACCAGCTCGATCAGCTCGCGGTCGTGATCGCTGAAGCCGCGTTGCCCGCGGTTCATCGCCACGCCGATCGCCTTTCCCGGAGGCGAGGGGAGCGCGAAGCTGAGCTGATCCTCGGCGCCCACCCGAGCGAAGACCTCCCGATAGAGATCGAGGCCGTGCAGCTCCTCGGCGCTGATCAGGTCCGAGATCGCGGTTGGTGATCCGTCCGACGTCTGGTGATGGCGGATCACCGGATGCTCGTGCGCGTAACGAGCGAAGACCTCCCCGATCCCCGGGAAGGCCTGCTCCTCAGGGTCCCAGGCCCCAATCGTCTCGCCGGTCGCCATGTCGACCTCCTGATAGGCGATCAGGTCGCATGGAACCAGCTCGCGAATTCGGAGCACGGCTCGGGTGTAGGCGTCGAAGTCGGGCGCGGCCTGGACCTCGCGCACGAACTCCAGCGCCTGCCTCAGCTCGTCGGTCGACAATTCTGCCAATTGGAGATCCGGGGAACTACGGAACCGCCTCGAAGATAGTCAATTCTGGCCATATCGGACTGACGTGTCCCGGGTTACCGTGGCGACAGCGGTGGCAATCCGGTCGGCCGTCCTGACTCAGGAGAAGCGGGCGAGGATCTTCGCGCGGCTGACCCTGGCCGAGGAAAGGCTGATCGTGGATCGCACCAAATTGTTTTTCGCACTCGCACTCGCACTCAGCGCCCTGACCCTGCTCCCGGCCGCTGCCGCTCAGGCCGAAGCGACTTACGAACCCGCCAGTTTCACCAATGCGACCTTCACCCCAACCTGCACGTCCGGCACAGGGGAATATCCATGTGTGCCGGGGCAGGACTATCAGAGCAGCGTCCGTATTGCGGTCCAAGAAAGCTGTCGGGGCGACCTTGCCAGCCTCCCCGGCGGCATAGCTCCCTCCGGCTTGAGGGACCCCGGCGTGTACGGCGGGTACGTCGCCGGGCGCGAGGACACCAACGGCTCCGGCGCCATTGTCTACCTCGTAGACCGCACTGAGAATGCGAACTACGTGCTAAATGCTGACCTTTCCCCCAATAAACCGGGATTCACCGGGACGTGGGAGGTCGTTCAAATACCCGGAGAAGCCCCGATTGACGGTACGGGAAAATATTCCGTAACCGGGCAACGCACTGTTGGCCCGATACCCGGGTGCAGCGGGCCGGTCAAGAAGAAGAAGTGCAAGAAGAAGCCGGGCAAGAAGTCCGAGGCCCAGTTCGCGAAGAAGAAGAAGTGCAAGAAGTAGCACTGAGCTCGAGTTGCAGGCACTTCATGCCGGAGGAGGGACTCGAACCCCCGACACGCGGATTGTGATGACGGCGAGGAGGGGTCATCTGAGGCGGGGGAGGCGTAGCTCAGGCGTGCTGAGGTGCTCTCAGTTCGGCCCGAAGTCGGAAGTTAGACGCACCGTTTCGATCCGGCCCGGGGTGTTCCGTGACCTTGCATATCGATGAGTGACGCCCGAGAGATTGAGCTGGTGTTCGAGCCTCTCGAGGAGGGTGGCTACCACGTGTACGCCCCCGACCTTCCGGGTCTGCATACGCAAGGCGAGGACATCGACGATGCCAGCAGGAACGCCGAAGAGGCGCTGACCCTCTATGTGGAGGGCGTTCGCGAGGACGGCGAGTCGCTCGACGCGGGTGTGATTCGCCGGAAGTTCGCCCTGCCGGCGTGACCCCGCGGCAGCCGGTCGTCTCAGGCAAGGTCCTCGTCCGCGCGCTCGAGCGAGACGGCTGGTCAGTCGTTCGCCAGCGCGGCAGTCACGTGCGACTCGCGCGAAGCGGGCGCGGGCTCCCCTGGCCGAACGCGTTAGTAGCGAGCGAAGCGGTCCGTGTCGTCGTCGAAGCGGTTCACGACCTCTCTCGACAAGGTGGGTCGGGTCTGGCTGATCGCGGCAAGGAAGTCATCGGTGGTGGCTCGATGGCTGCCCTCGCCGAAGGCCTCGCGCTCGAAAGCCGCCTGGGCCGCCTTGCGGGCAGCGAACTCGATGTCCGCTGGTGTGAAGAAGTCGGTTGCCTTCACCAGTGCGGACAGATCGATTTGACGGTCGGTTATCTCCTTGCAATACCGACCCCAGATGGCCTGCCGCGCGGCTGGGTCCGGCGGGCCGACAGGGAGCACGTAGTCGAACCGCCCTGGCCGCAGAAAAGCCGGGTCCAGTCGGCTGACCCAGTTCGTGGCACACACCAGCAAGTGCTCGGGGGCCTCGCGGAGTCTGGGTATCTGCTTCAGGAACTCGTTGGTGACGCTCGGGCTGACCCGACGCTCCGCATGACGGTCCGACGCCAAGTCCTCGACCTCATCGACGAACACGACTGCCGCACTGAGTTCGAGGATGCGGTCGAAGGTCGCGGCGAGCAGCGTCGCGGTGCGGTCGGCTCCTTCCTCGGCCACTTCACTGGGCTGGATCTCCACGAAAGGCCAGCCGAGCCGCGAGGCGATGCCCTTGGCGAACGTCGTTTTGCCGGTCCCGGGAGGACCGAAAAGGACTATGGCCCGCGGTGGGGCGACCGAGTGCCGGGAGGCGAGCGCCGGCTCCTCAAGTGGGAGAATGACCCGGCGCTCGATGATCTGCTTGGCGTCCTCGAGGCCCTTCAGCTCGCTCCAAAGGCCCGGGTTGATCTTCCGGGCCCAGACAGCCGCGAGTTCGGTTGGGACAGAAGTGGTTTCGGTGA
Organism: uncultured Solirubrobacterales bacterium; assembly: GCA_963743575.1. Lineage (GTDB taxonomy): Bacteria > Actinomycetota > Thermoleophilia > Solirubrobacterales > 70-9 > DASUPK01. Next base: position 74,670 of record CAVUQC010000006.1, read on the forward strand.
CCTGGCGCTCCAGATAGTCGATGCCGGTGGGTCGGTAGTCTCGGCGTTCGAGGTGCTCGCGGCTTCGTTCGGTGTCGGTCACAAGCGCGCCTAGGCGTCGCGCTCCCCGCCCGGCAAGCAACTGCTCGATCCGGGCGAGCAGCCCGTCGGCAATCGCTGTCTCCTCGGAGAGCCCGGGCAGCAGGGTGAGGTGATGCACCCAGCCGATTGCAGCGGAGGAGCTCCCAATCACGGTGCCCACGATGTCGCCTTCGATTTCCGCGACGACGGTGGCGGAAGGATCCGAGCTCATCAGATCGACCGCCTGGTCGAGGGTCAGCCCACCGGCTTCCCCGGACTCGTCGGCACGACCCCAGAGATCCAACACTCGACCGAGGTCGCCCGGTTCGTAGTCCCTAATCGTCGCTTTCATGACAAGCAGATGGTTGCGCAGCTCGTCAACCATCGGGCGCTGGCAGGGAACTCTGACCGCAGGTCGCGGGATGAGCACCGCCCGAATACCGCGTGGGCGATCGGCGTTGAGCTGACGCGGCCGGTGCTCCCTTCGCGTGAAAGGAGGCGCTGAGGCTGCGACCGCCGGCGCCGTGTAGGTCTCAAATTTCGTCTTGTGGGCCAGCGGTTGACGGCGACTGTGCGTCGGTGCGTCAGGAATCCGCGTGCTGAGCGACGTCCAGAAGTGCC
>CAVUQC010000007.1:0-1690349 GCA_963743575.1 uncultured Solirubrobacterales bacterium
GGTGAGCGACCGGACTCGAACCGGCGACCACCTGGACCACAACCAGGAGCTCTACCAACTGAGCTACGCCCACCGCGTGGCTTCAATCTAGCGTGAGCCGGGGCCTCCGGTGAGGCCCCGGCTCCGCTTGAGATTTCTCTAGCGCGGCGGGAGCTGCGCCTGGAAGAACGCCAGCGCGTCAGCTTCGCCCGCTGTCACCACGCCGACGTGGTCGGTGCCCGAATAGGTCTTGTAGGTGACCTGGTCTCCGAGGCCCAGCAGCTCGTCCTTGAGCTTGGCGGTGAGGAACGGGAACACCGTCGTGTCCGACTCGCCCTGCGGAATCAGAATCGGCGCCGCGGTCTTGATGGCGGGGTTCATCGCGCCCAGGATCGGCCTGACGGCGCTCAGATCGGCACCGGAGCGCTCGAGCTGTGACGGCGGGATGCCGCCGAGCTCGTCCGACTGTCCCAGCCGGCCGAGGCACTGGCTCTGCAGCAGCGGATAGAACTGCAGGACCGGGTCAGACAGGACCTGGTTGATGTTGATCGCGCTCGACTGCGTGGAGGCACCATCGACGATCAATGTCGCCAGCGCCGTGAGACTGCTCGGCGCGGTGAGCCCCGGAAGCAGTGACTCCTGATCGAGGATGTGCGACGCCGGGGCGAAGGCCACCGTGCCGCGGAGCTTCAACTTCGGCTGCCAGCTGCTCGCCAGACCGGCCGCGAACAGCGCGGACTGGCCGCCCTGCGAGTGGCCGGAGATCAGGTAGCGCTTTGAGATGTTCGGATCGACTTGGCGCGCCGCCGCCACGATGTCGAGAACGCTGCGGCCCTCGGAGGTGCCGATGAGGTAGGGGTGCTTGCCCGGCGTGCCGAGCCCCTCGTAGTCGGTGCGGAGCACCGCATAGCCTGCCTGGAGCCATGCGTTCAGGTCGCCGTTGATGTAGGTCTCGCCCGTGCCCGCGGGATCGCCCGCGACATCACGGGACGGCGCGCAGGCGTCAGCGACGCCGGTCGTGCCGTGCGCCCAGGTGATCACCGGCCAACCGCCCTTCGGCGGCTTGCCCTTGGGAACGCTGATCGAGCCCGAGATGGCGTCCTTGGCGCCCTGCGGGGTGCGCGAGGAGTAAAGGACGAGCTTCGTGTAGCGAGCGTCCTGGAGCGCCACGACGCCGGAGGCCTTCCGAGCCCAGATCGCCGTGCCGTGCCGGCCGGGGATGCTCTTCGGCGGCTTGTAGAACTTGAGGCCCTTCGGCCCCTTGGCGACGACGGCCTTGTGCTTCTTCGCCTTCGCGTCGGCCTGCTGCGTGCTCGCGACGAGCGCGAACAGCGCGGCCAATCCGATGACGGCAAGAACGATGAGCTTCGATGCGCGAAGCGGAACGACGTGGGATTGCAACTCGATCTCCTCTCTCAACCGGGGCTCCTTCCCCGGACCTGCCCCCTGAAGCTTCGGCCAATCTAACCCACACCCATCGGGAGAGTTGCGCAGCGCCCCCGGCAGGATTCGAACCTGCGGCCCGCTGCTTAGAAGGCAGCCGCTCTGTCCACTGAGCTACGGGGGCCGGAGGCCGGAGCGTACCGCCGGCTCCAGCGCCCGCAGGGGCGCGCGCCTGGCACCAAGTTTTGGAGATCGTCCCTACCTACTTGTAATGACCCCAAAACTAGGTAAGATGTGGCCGGTCTTCGAACCGTACTCAGGGGTACGAAGCGGGATTCAACGAGGGACCGGCGCGCGGAGCTGCGGGAGGCTCCCCGGGTCGGCCCCTCTCCCGCATGCCCGGAACCCGGAGCGGACTAGGCTCCCTGGTCCAGTGCGTTCCGGAGAGGTCAGCTCGCTCGGGCAGGCGCGGCGGGAGTTCCTGCGCAAGGAGTCGCCATGGGTGATCGGGGGCGGCGTGCTCGTCCTCCTCGTCCTACGCGGACTGATCGGTGACCTGACCTGGCGCGACGCCGTCGCCGTCGTGGCGCTGCTCGCGATCTATCCGTTCGGCGAATGGGCGATTCACGTCTACCTGCTGCACGCGAAGCCGATCAGGGTCCGCGGCCGCCAGGTCGAGACGGTCGCGGCTCGCGCTCACCGGGCCCATCACGGGGACCCCAACGACCTCGACATGGTCCTCCTCTACTGGTGGCAGGCGGCGTTCCTGATGCTAGTCGCGGTCCCGCTCACCATCGGGCTCGTTGCGGTGATCGTCAGCCTGCTCGCAGGCCCGATCTCCCTCGGCGTCCTGATCAGCGGCGCGATCGCCGGCTACTGCATGGTCTTCGTCTACGAGTGGACCCACTTCCTGATTCACACCGCGTACGTGCCGCGAACCGGCGCGTACCGGGCGGTCTGGCGGAACCACCGGCTTCATCACTTCAAGAACGAGCACTTCTGGCACGGGATCACCAACAACATCTCCGACCGAGTGCTGGGCACGAATCCCGGTGCCCGCGACGTGCCGAAGTCCGAGACGGCTCGCACCCTGGACCCGGCGCGTTGAGCGCACAACGCGCATGAGCCTCGACGAGCGCTGGATACGCTCGCTGCACGTCGAGGCGATGCGCCACGGCGACCTGCACGCCGAGCATGACCCGCACGTCCTCTTCCAGTCATCGACGATCGGAGCATTGATCGAGGGCTCGTTCGAGGGAGACGTGAGCTTCGCGGAGCTGGCCGAGCACGGGGACCTCGGGCTCGGGACCCTCAATCACCTGGACGGCGAGATGATCGCGCTGGACGGGCGCTTCCATCGGGCCGATGTGAACGGCAACATCACCGAGGTGCCTGAGGAGGAGCGGACGCCGTTCGCCGTCATGGTGCCCTTCGAGGGCGACATCGGGTTTGACCTCGAGGGATCGATCGACCACGACCGCCTGCTCGCCGAGATCGACCGCCGGATCCCAGCCGACGCCGCTACCTGCGCGGTTCGGATCGACGGCCGCTTCGAGTTGGTCAGGGCACGATCGGTTCCGAGACAGGAGCCGCCCTACCGGCCGCTCACGGAGGTGGTGAGCGAGCAGCAAGTCTTCGAGCTCACCGGCGTGGACGGGACGATGCTCGGCTTCCGCTTCCCCGAGTACGCCGAGGGGATCGAGGTCGCCGGCTGGCACCTGCACTTCATCAGCGAGGACCGGAGGCGCGGCGGGCACGTGCTCGACTCCCGGGCCGAGACGGCGCACATCGAGCTCGACCCCTCGGGAGAGCTTCACGTCGAGCTGCCCCCGGGGATCGACCTGGCCGATCCCGGAGCCGCAAGGGACACGCACGCGGCGATCGACCGGGTCGAGCACAGTGGCTGACGTGCCGAAGCGGGTGATGGTCACCGGCGCCGCCGGCTTCATCGGGCGCGCCCTGGTCGATCGCTTCCAGGAGCTCGGCAGCGAGGTTCGGGGCGTGGACCTGATCGAAGCCGGTGAGGAATGGCATCTGGTCGCCGACATCACCTCCCCCGGCAACTGGCAGGGACACGCCGAGGGGTGCGATCTGGTGATCCACACCGCCGCCGTCGTCGGGATGTACAGCTCGCGCGAGGGCTACTGGGAGACGAACGTGGTGGCGCCGCGGCACGTCATGGACGCCGCGATCGCGGCCGGCGCGAAGCGGTTCGTGCACCTCTCCTCGATCGTCGTTTTCGGCTTCGACTTCGAGGGCGTGGTGGACGAGCGTTCTCCGGTTCGCCCGAACGGCGTGCACTACGTCGACACCAAGATCGCGAGCGAGCAGGTGGTGCTCGAGGCGCACGCCGAGGGAGAGATCCCCTGCACCATCGTGCGCCCCGGCGACGTGTACGGGCCGGGGTCGCGGCCATGGACAGTCGAGCCGATCCGGCTTCTGAAGGCGAAGCAGCTCATCCTGCCCGACGGCGGCAAGGGCCTGCACAGCCCGGTCTACGTCGACGACCTGGTGGACGGGATCGTCCGCGCGGCGACCGCCCCCGAGGCCGAGGGCCGCGTCTTCATCCTCACCGGCGCCGAGCAGCCGACGATCGGCGAGTTCCTGGACCACTACTGCAGGATGCTCGGCATCGATGCCCCTCGGACAGCCCCCAGGCGGGTCGTGCGCGAGGTCGCCCGGGCGATGGACCTGGCCGCGAAGGTGCGCGGCCGGCGCAGCGAGGCGACGGCCGCGGCGATCGACTACTTCACGCGACGCGGCAGCTACTCGATCGCGCGCGCCCGAGAGGTGCTCGGCTATGAGCCGGCCCACGATCTCGAGGCCGGGATGGCGAAGACGGAGGAGTGGCTGCGGGCGGAGGCCCTGATCTGATCGAAAGAGTCGGGGCGCCCGGATTTGAACCGGGGACCTCTGCCACCCAAAGGCAGCGCGCTACCAGGCTGCGCCACGCCCCGAGGCGAGCGAGTCTAGGCTGTCGCGCCCGTGGCAGAGGTCCTTCCACTTCAGGCGCTCCGCTACGACCTCGAGAAGGTCGGATCACTGGGCGACGTCGTCGCTCCTCCGTATGACGTGATCGACGACGAGCAGCGCGAGGAGCTCGTCGCTCGCTCGCCGTACAACGTCGTGGAGCTCGACCTGCCCCGCGATCCCGGTGGCGGTGACCCGTACGAGCACTCCGCCGAGCTGCTCGCACAGTGGACCGACGAGGGCGTCCTCATGCGGGACACCGAGCCTCAGATCTGGGCGCTCGAACAGGACTACACGGCGCCCGACGGCTCGCGCCTCACCCGCCGGGGCTTCCTCGCCAGGGTGAAGCTCGCGCCCTACGGCGAGGGCATCCGGCCCCACGAGCGCACTCAGCCCGGCCCGAAGGAGGACCGCCTGAGGCTGACTCGCGCGACCCGGGCCAACCTCTCCCCCATCTTCGCCCTCCACCCCGGCGACGCTTGGCAGCACCTGGCTCCCGCTCTCGGCGAGCAACCCTGGGCTGAGGTCACGGACCCCGACGGAACCACCCATCGCGTCTGGCGGATCGGCCACCCGGCGGTGCACGAGGCGGTCGCCGCCGAGCTCGAGGCCGGCGAGCTCCTGATCGCCGATGGCCACCATCGCTATGAGACCTCCCTCGCCTATCAGCAGGAGGTAGGCCCGGGGACGGACGCCGACTACGTGCTGATGGCTCTGGTCTCGCTGGAAGACCCCGGGCTGACCGTCTTCCCCACCCACCGGCTGATCTCGGGCCTCGCGGACGACCTGGCCAGGCAGGAGGCGCTCGGCAACGGCCTGAAGGAGGTCTTCGAGGTGGAACAGGTCCCCACGGAGGAGCTGGACCCGGGCGGCACCGAAGGCATCGGAGTGTTCGGCTACATGGACTCCCACCTCAAGAAGGCGTTCAGGCTGCGCCTCCGGGACACGGCCCGGCTCGACGAGGCCCTCTCCGGCCGCTCGGACGCCTACCGGATCCTCGACGCGGCGATCCTCGAGGAACTCGTCCTCAAGGGAATCCTGGACATGACCACCGACGACATCGCGGCTAAGCGCGGCATCGGGTACACGCCGCACATCGGCGAGGTCCTCAAGAAGCTCGACGCGGGCGACTACCAGGCCGCGTTCGTGCTCCGCGCGACTCCCGTCGACCAGGTCCGCGCCGTCGCAGCAGCCGGCGAGACGATGCCACCGAAGTCCACTTACTTCTTCCCCAAGCTCCTCACCGGGATCGCCTTCAACCCGCTCTCCTAGACCCGGAACGCCGAGCGGGTATGGTCGGCTCGTGGTCAAGATCTACACGAAGAAGGGTGACGACGGGACGACCTCGCTCTGGTACGGAGGCCGCGTGCCGAAGACCAACGCCCGCACCGAGGCCTACGGCTCTATCGACGAGGCGAACTCGCTCCTCGGAGTCGCCCGGGCGCTCTGCAAGGCGGACAACCAGGCCGACCTGCACGCCACGATCCTCTCCCTGCAGCAGGACCTGTTCGTCGCCGGCGCCGAGCTGGCGACCTCGCCGGAAGCCGCCGACCGGCTCGAGGATGGGGTCAGCCGGATCACCGACGGGATGGTCGAGGCGCTAGAGGTCGACATCGACCGCTACATGAACCAGGTCGACCTGCCGCCCCATTTCGTCATCCCCGGCGGGACTGAGCTCTCGGCCGCGCTCGACGTGGCCCGCACGGCGATCCGCCGGGCCGAGCGCCGTGTGGTCGAGCTGAGCGAGTCGGACGCCCTCGCCTCGGACGCAGTGCTCCGCTTCCTGAACCGCGCCTCGGATCTCGCCTTCGCGCTCGCCCGTTTCGCGGACGAGCCGAACCCGCAGATGTTCGAGGGCCGGGAGGGCGCTTGATGAAGCGGGCCGTCGCCCGCCGGCGCGAGGGCTTCGAGCACGAGGTCGAGATCCGCGAGCACCGCCTGATCATCGACGAGCCCGAGGGTGAGGGTGGCACCGACCTAGGGCCCGCACCGGCTGAGCTGCTCGCTGCTTCGCTGGCAACCTGCACGGCCATCACGATCGAGATGTACGCCGACCGCAAGGAGTGGGGCCTCGGCACGGTCGAGGTGGTCGTCGAGTTCGAGCACGCGACGACCGACGATCCACCGACCTTCGACGTGAAGATCACGCTGGGAGCCGAGTTGAGCGAGGAGAATCGCGACCGCCTACTCGTCATCGCCGGCAAATGCCCGGTGCACCGGACACTGAAGCGAGGCGACGTGGTGATCCACGACTCACTGGAGTTCGTCGAGGACGACGAGGACGGGGACTGAGGCGTGGATCTCGGCCTCAAGGGCCGCGCCTGCGTCGTCACGGGTGCCAGTCGCGGAATCGGCCTCGCCACCGCCCGCCTGCTCTGCGCCGAGGGAGCCGACGTCCTGCTCGTTGCGCGCTCCGAGACTGCCCTGCTGGCGGCCGCGGATGAGTGCGCCGCCGCGGGCCAGGAGGCCGGCGGAAGGGCCGAGTCCCTGGTCGCAGATGTGACCGATCCCCGGGGCGCGGATCAGATCGCCCAGGAAGCCACTGACCGCCTCGGGCAGTTCGACGTGCTCGTCAACAACGCCGGCACGGCTCGCCGGCGAGACCTCGACGATGTCCCGGACGAGGACTGGTACGCGGCCTGGGAGCTCAACGTGATGGCCCCGATGCGCCTGATGCGGGCGGCGATCCCCGGGATGCGCGAGCGCAGCTGGGGCCGCATCGTGAACGTCTCCAGCTCCTCTGGAAAACGTCCTTCGGGCAGCACCCCCGAGTACTCCGTCGCCAAGGCCGCCGAGCTCTCGCTCTCCCGGCTCTTCGCCGACCGCTATGCGGCGGACGGCGTCCTGGTCAATGCGGTGGCTCCGGGGGCAGTCAACTCCGAGCTCTGGACGGAGGACGGCGGCCTGCTGGATCAGGTCATGGAGATGGAGGGACTCGATACCCGAGAGGAGGCACTCGAGGCCGCCGCGGCGGGACGGCCCATCGGCCGCCTGGCCGAGGTCGACGAGGTCGCCGGAGCCATCGTCTTCCTCTGTTCCGAGCAGGCGTCCTACACATCCGGCGCGGCCTGGAGTGTCGATGGCGGAGTCGTCCAGATCATCATCTGATCTGAGGTCCCTGCTGCTCGCGCCGGCCGAGGCGGAGCAGCTGGACGCCCACGGCCGCACGGAGGCGGCAGTCCTCGTGCCGATGCATGGCTGGCCCGACAACCCCGGCCTGGTCTTCACCGAGCGCCGCTCCGACCTGAAGCGACACGCCGGAGAGATCTCATTCCCCGGCGGCCGTCGCGACGATGGCGAGGAGCTGCTCGACACGGCTCTCCGGGAGGCTGAGGAGGAGATCGGCCTGGCTCGCAGCAACGTCGAGGTCGTGGGAGCGCTGCCGCCGATCGGCACCTTCGTCACGAACTACAAGGTCCACCCCTTCGTCGGCCTGATCGAGGAAGGGATGCGCTTCAAGCCGAATCCGACCGAGGTGGAGAGCGTGCTCGTCGCCTCCCTTGACGAGCTCGAGGCCGCCTATGCCAAGCGCCGCCTCGTGCGTCGCGGCGTCCCGATCAAGACCGACACCTATCTGATCTCGGACAACCTGATCTGGGGAGCGACGGCGAGGATCCTGGGCCTGCTCCTGGAGCGGATCAGGCCATGACCGATGAGTTTCGGCAAGCCGAGGCGTCTAAGAGGGCATGAGCAAGGTGAAAGTCCACATTTCGGTCTCGGCGGACGGGTACGCCGCCGGCCCCAACCAGAGCGAGGACGAACCTCTCGGCGAGGGCGGCGAGCAGCTGCACGACTGGGTGTTCGGCCTGAAGGCCTGGAGAGAACCGCACGGCAGGGAGGGCGGCGAGGTGAACGCCAGCAGCGCCATCGTCGAGGAGGCCGACGCCAACGTCGGCGCCGAGATCATGGGCCGCGGCAAGTTCGGGCCCCCCGGCGGCGGCCCCTGGGGCGACGACCCGTGGCAGGGATGGTGGGGCGAGGATCCGCCGTTCCACAAGCCCGTGTTCGTCCTCACCCATCATGAGCGCGAGCCGCTGACTCTCTCCGACACGACCTTCACCTTCGTGACCGCCGGAATCGACTCGGCCCTGGCCCAGGCTCGCGATGCGGCCGGCGACAAGGACGTCTTCATCGGTGGCGGCGCGGAGACCATCAACCAGTACCTGGCGGCCGGGGCGGTCGACGAGGTCGAGCTGAACGTGGCCCCGATCCTGCTCGGCGGCGGCGAGCGGCTCTTCGAAGGCGTCGGGCCGGATCTGAAGCTTGAACAGCTCCGCGCGGTCGAGGCACCCGGGGTGACGCACCTCAAGTACCGCGTCGTGAGGTAGGACCGCGGCCGGTCGGCGGGCCGGCCGCTGTCCTGCCGGTCAGATGTCCTTCTCGATCGGCACGTCGACCAGGTTGCCCCACTCGGTCCAGGAGCCGTCGTAGTTCTTGACGTCGTCGCGGCCGAGCAGCTCGTGGAGGACGAACCAGGTGTGCGCCGAGCGTTCGCCGATCCGGCAGTAGGCGATGATCGGGTCGTCCCCCGCGATCACGCCCTTTCCCTCGTACAGCTCGCGCAGTTCGTCCGCTGACTTGAAGGTGCCGTCCTCGTTCACGGCCTGTGCCCAGGGCACCGAGGCCGCCCCCGGGATGTGGCCACCACGCTGCGCGCCCTCCTGCTCGTAGCCGGCCATCGCAATCAGCTCGCCGGAGTACTCTTGCGGGCTGCGGACGTCGACGAGGTGGGTACTCGAGTCGAGGGCGGCGAGCACCTCATCACGCATCGCGCGGATCGATTCGTCGCCTTGTGTCGCCTCGAACGCGGTCTCGGGTTGCGCCGCCGCATCCGTGCTGGTCGGGCGCCCCTCCGCGATCCACTTCTCCCGCGGGCCGTTCATCAACCTGACCGCCTCGTGCCCGTAGTAGCGCAGGTACCAGTAGGTGTAGGCCGCGAACCAGTTGTTCCGGTCGCCGTACAGAACGACGGTGTGATCGTTCGAGATCCCGCTTGTCCCCATCAGCCTTCCGAACGCCTCGGGCGCCAGGAAGTCCCGCTTCACCGGGTCCTGCAGGTCCCTCTTCCAGTCGAATCCGATCGCGCCCGGAATGTGAGCCTCGGCGTAAAGCGCCGGGTTCTCGTCCACCTCGACGATCCGGATTCCGTCGTCGTCGAGATGCTCCGCGACCCAATCGGTCTCCACGAGCACGTCCCTCATGCAGATCCGACTCTAACCCGCCTCACGCGACCTCTGGCGGCGGTATCGTTGATTTTGGGTATGGAAGAGGAAAGGCACCAGCCGTCGCAGGTCGATGCGATGGGGCAGGACAAGCGCCGCCAGGTCGTCGGGCATTCCTACGGCCCGACCCGCCGCAGCCAGATCATGTTCTTCGTCGCAGTGGCGGGGGTCGCCGTGGCGATCGTCGGCGGCTGGCTCCTCCTGGTCGGCCTCTTCGACAAGCCGCCAACCCACTTCAAGGACACGGCTCCGTGGTCCACGACGCCCGCCACAGCCCAGTTGGCGGCGCAGCAGAACGTGAAGCCGATCTCTCCCGCGACACCCTGCGGGGAGCCCGGCAACCAGTATCCGATTCCCCCGCAGAGCCCCTGCGCGCCGCCGAACAAGGCGAACGCCTTCCAGGGCAGCTCACCCGGCCAGTAGACCTGCGACCGTCTCGGCGCTTCGCGCCGCCCACTCCGGCTGGTTCCTCTCCCCCGTGAGGAAGGCGACCGGGATTCGCCACGTCTCCCTCGCCCGCTCGACGATCTCCCGCCCCGCCGCGAGCAACTCCGCATCGACCGAGCCCTCGGTCTCGTAGGCGAAGGCGCGGACCGGGCTGTCAACGAGCTTCTCCAGCAGCCGCTCGAGCCGGGGTCCGTGCACCGCGGCCACCGCCTCCTCCTCGCCCCGGCACGACCCGAGCAGCCAGACCACCACCGCCACATCTCCGCAGAGGTCGAGCACCGTCGCCGGGCGATCGGGGTCGGCCTCGGCGGCCTCGAATCCAGCGGCCGCGATCCCGTCGAGACCCTCCCGGCGCCGGCTGGTCCCGCGCACCTGCCAGCCCCTTCCCGGGAGCTCGGCCGCGAGCTCTCGGCCGCGGCATCCGCAGCCGACGATCAGCGCCCGCGCCAAGCTCAGTCTTCCTCGTCCTGCGCGAACGGGCCGCGTCCGCGCGCCCGCATCGCCTGGTCCTCCTGGACCTGTCGGTGGACGTCGGCCTCGGTGATCTCCTTCGCGCCGCGCTTTCGCCGCAGCGCGTTCTGCGCGTCGATCATCTGCTGGACGTCGTCGATCTCGTTCTGGGCCTCGACCTCGGGCGACCGAGTCGGCTTCCAGTCGAGGAAATCGGCAACGCTGTTCCCCTCGAACAGGCGCGCGAGCGCGACCATGATCAGGAAGAGCAGGACGAGAAGCCCGAGGGTGAGGGCTATGAGGACCATCTCCCACTCTGAGGCTACAGTCCTCGGCCATGGCTGAAGCATTGATCATCGACGCGGTGCGCACCCCGATGGGCTCCTACCGCGGCGGCCTCTCCGGAATCCGGCCCGACGACCTCGCCGCGCATGTGATCTCGGCCGCCGTGGAGCGCACCGGACTGGATCCGACCCGGATCGACGACGTCTACATGGGCGCGGCCAACCAGTCCGGCGAGGACAATCGCGACGTCGCGCGGATGGGCGCGCTGCTGGCCGGCCTGCCCGTCGAGGTGCCAGGGGTGACGGTCAACCGCCTCTGCGCCTCTGGCCTCGAGGCTGTGAACCAGGCCTCCCGCGCCCTGCGACTCGGCGAGGGCGGCCTCTACCTCGCCGGCGGGGTGGAATCGATGAGCCGGGCGCCCTGGGTGCTGCCGAAACCGGAGTCCGGCCTACCCCGCGGCGAGCAGACCCTCTACGACACGACCCTCGGCTGGCGCATGATCAACCCGAAGATGTCCGAGCGCTACTCGACGGAGTCCATGGGCGAGACGGGCGAGAACGTCGCCGAGCGCTACGGCATCTCCCGCTCAGAACAGGACCGCTTCGCCCTGCAGAGCCATCAGCGCGCGGTCGCCGCCCAGCAGGAGGGTCGCTTCGACGATCAGATCGTCTCCGTCGAGGTGCCGCCGAAGAGCCGCCGCGACGAGCCGACGACGATGACCGTGGACGAGGGCCCGCGGGCGGACACCTCCCTGGAGAAGCTCGCCAAGCTGCGTCCCGCCTTCCGCGAGGGAGGCACGGTCACGGCCGGCAACTCCTCGACCCTCAACGACGGGGCCGCCTGCCTGGTGCTCGCCGGCGAGGGGATGGCCGAGGAACTTGGGCGCAGGCCACTGGCGCGCATCGTCTCGGTGGGCGTCGCCGGGGTGGATCCGGCCTACATGGGGATCGGCCCGCTGATCGCCATCCCCAAGGCGCTCGAGCGCGCCGGCCTCGAGCTCGACCAGATCGATCTGATCGAGCTGAATGAGGCCTTCGCCTCCCAGGTGCTGGCCTGTGCCGAGGGGCTCGGCATCGACGAGGAGCGCCTCAACGTCAATGGCGGCGCGATCGCACTCGGGCATCCGCTCGGCTGCTCGGGAGCCCGCCTGATGACGAGCCTCGTCTGGGAGCTCCGTCGCCGCGGCGCGCGCTACGGAGTCGCGACCCTCTGCGTCGGGGTGGGCCAAGGCGTCGCGACCGTCGTCGAAGCGCTCTAGCTACTTCGTGTAGGAGATCGAGCTGAGGACCACCTGCCCGAGCTGCAGGTCGCCCTGGCAACGGGGATCCCGGACGACGATCTCCGTCAAGTAGGTGTACTTCCGCCCGGTGCCCACGCTGAGCAGGACCCTGATCGGGTTGCCCTTCTGGTCAGTGAAGCTGAGCGCGTCCGACGTGGTCGGGACGCCGCCGACCGGGGAGTCCGGAGCAGGCAGCAGTCTGGCATTCCCGAAGGAGCGCCTCAGCAGGGCGATCGAGTTCCGCCGCAGTGCCTTCGCCTGCCCGGCATCCCGAGGCGCCGACAGGGTCATCGCGAGACACCGGTCGTGGCTCTGCAGCGCGACCACGCCGCTCCGCTTCGTGTCCTTCCAATTCGCCGGTCGCCGCACGGAGATCCCCTTGTCGGGGACGGCCACGGTGTGCTTCAGGACCCTGTCCTGGATGGCGGCCGTCTGATCCGCTGCCTTGGAGCTCGAGACGTCGTGGTGATCGCCTCCGCCGACTAGGAGGACGACCCCGCCGATCAGCGCCGCGGCAACCAGAACGACGCCGACGGCGACGGTTCGCCGCCCCCAGAGCTCGCGCCGCCTGCGCAGGCCGGCGCGACGGCGCCGCGGGGGACGCCCTCCGGCGTCCCCCCCTGCGCTTCCGCCGCTAGATGGTCCGGCGATGACGGCGTCCTGCCGTCGCGGTGAGGGTCAGCCCACCGAGGATCAGCGCGCCTCCGATCAGACCGAGGACGAGCAGGTCCGCGCCGGTGAAGGCGAGCGTGCCGATGCCGGGCGCGGCCGTCCCAGCGGCCGGGCCGTTGCCGGCTGCGCCGCCGTTGTCACCACCGTTGCCGTTGCCGGCGTGGTTTCCACCCTTGCCGACGGCACCCTGGGTGCCTCCGGTTGCCGGAGGGGTGCCCCCACCGGGCGGGGTGGTCGCCGTGCTCGGGGCGACGGCGTGGGTCTCCGGACCGGCCGTACCCACCTTCAGCAGTGAGCTGTCGCCCGAGACGAGCGCGAACAGCGTGAGCGCCTCGCGGACGCCGTAGGGCGAGTCGGTCTGGTTGCCGTTGCTGTCGCTGGCGTTGCACACCATGCTGAGCAACGGGCTGAGCGGCGTGAAATTCGTGTTCGCCGTGCCGTTGTCGCAGCCGGCCGCCGGAATCGGCAGACCGAAGCCCGCGACGTTCAACACGGTCGAATTCTGGGTCACCGACGAGCTCCCGCTACTGGCGGAGCTGTCGGAGTTGCCCTCGAGCGCGTCCAACGTCAGAGGACCGACATTCGCCTTCGCGACGCCCGAATCACCGTGCGCCGTCTGCGAGGTTCCGTCGTCCGAGATGTTGCCGTGCGACGTGAGCACGTCGGCGTTGATCCCGCCGGGACCTCCGACATGTGCTCCCAGAACCTCCTGAGAGTTCGACGAGCTGTTGCCGGTGCTCGACGAATGCTGCGAGAGGAGCGTCAGGCAGAGCTGATTGCCGCTCGCGCTACAGACCTGGTCGAGTCCATCCTGAACCGGCTGGAAGGGGCCGTCGTTCGACTGGCCCGGATCGCTGGTCACCTGCAGAATCGGCGTACCCAACAGGTAGAGCAGCGTGACGCGGCCGTGGTAGGTGCCGTCACCGTTCTGCTGTCCACGTGAGTCTCCTGCGATGACCTCCTCGTCGCCCTGGCCGGGGTCTCCCGAGATCGGGGTCGACGTGCCAGGGGTGAAATCCGCCACCGCGTCCGTCCCCTGGCCGTGGGGCTCGGTGCCGTGGAGAGGCGGGGTGTACGCGGGCGGATTGCCCGCGTCCGGAGTGACGGTGCCACCGCCACTCCCACTCGCAGCTCCACTCGAGCTCGATCCCGAGCTCGAGCCCGAGCCGGCCGAGTTGCCGAGCCCGAGGCCGTGGAGCAGATCACCGACCGGATCGGCCGCCGCGATGGTCGGAAGGCCCACGGCAATGACCGCGACAGCCGCCGAAACCCCTGCGACCGTCCTACGTCTGCGTCTACGAAGCTGCTTTCTACGCTGCCTGTACATACCGCCTCCTCCGTTGAGCGCAAAGATCTCGCGCCGATCCACCACATCCCCAATGCCTACCTAGTTTTAGCGAACCGAGCGATCCCTCACGCCAGTGCCGTCGCGCGTCGGCCTCCGATAGCCTCGTTTCACGTGTCAGCAGCAGAGCTAGCCAGCGTCGATGGACGAATTACCGATCGATCAGCGGCCGTGATTCCCGCCGCGGACGACGGCCTTCTCCGCGGTGACGGGGTCTTCGAGGTCATCCGCCTTTACGCCGGACGGCCCTTTGCGCTCGAGGAGCACCTCGACCGGCTGGAGCGTTCAGCGGCTGTGCTGGAGCTCCCCATCGATCGCGGCGCCCTCGAGGCTGAGATCACCGCCCTGCTCGCCGACTTCGGCCAGGACGAAGGGCAGCTCAGGCTGGTCGCCACCCGCGGCGGCCGGCGCCTCGTCTTCACCGAGAACCTGCCGCCGTACGCGACCAGCGAGTCGTCCGCCGTCATCACGATCACCTACTCGCCGACGCAGCTGCTGAACGGCGTCAAGTCCCTCTCATACGCAGCGAACATGCTGGCCATCCGCACCGCCGCCTCGCGAGGCGCCGACGACGCGGTGTTCGTGCGTCCCGACGGGATCGTGCTCGAAGCCCCGACCTCCACGATCTTCTGGGTGACGGGCGATGGCCGGCTCCGCACTCCCGCTCTCGACGTAGGCATTCTCGCCTCGATCACGCGTGACCGGCTGGTCCGCGAGCTCGACGTGGAGGAGGGCGCGTTCCCTCTCGAGGATTTCGAGGGTGCGACCGAGGGCTTCATCGCGTCCACGGTCCGCGAGGTCCAGGCCATCTCGGCAGTAAATGAGACAAAACTGCCAGAATGTCCCGGCCCGCGAACCCAGGAGGCGGCCGCGGCCTTCCAGGCGATTCTCGACCGGGAGCTCGCCGCGTCCGCTTCGAGCTGAGCCTGAGACTTGGACTTCCAGCTGACAGACGAGCAGCGTCTGATCTCCGAGACCGCGCGTGACTTCGCGGACAACGAGATCGCCCCACGGGTGCGCGAGAACGACAGGGCGGCCCGCTTCGACCGGGAGCTCGCCACGATGCTCGGCGAGATCGGCTTCCTCGGCGCCCCGGTTGCGGAGGAGTACGGCGGACGCGGGCTCGACTACCTGAGCTACGCGCTGATCGTCGAGCAGGTCGGCCGCGCAGACTCCTCCGCGCGCACTGTCGTCTCGGTCCAGACCTCCCTCGTCTCCGGCTCGATCGAGAAGTGGGGAACCGAGGAGCAGAAGCGGGAGTGGCTCCCGCGTCTCTGCTCCGGCGAGGCCCTCGGTTGCTTCGGCCTGACCGAGCCCGACGCCGGATCGGATCCGGCCAGCATGAGAACCCGCGCGAAGAAGACGGACTCCGGCTGGACGATCTCCGGGAACAAGATGTGGATCTCGATGGGCAGCGTCGCCGAGCTCGCGCTGATCTTCGCCCAGACGGACCCGGAGAAGAAGCACCGTGGCCTCGCCTGCTTCCTGGTTCCGACGAAGACCGACGGCTACAGCGCCCAGGAGATCCATGGCAAGCTCGGGCTGCGCTCGTCGGACACGGCCGAGATCTCCCTGGACGACGTCGAGGTGCCCGATGACGCCCTCCTGGGCGAGATCGGCGACGGCTTCAAGATCGCAATGAGCTCACTCGACAACGGGCGCTACAGCGTCGCGGCCGGCTGCGTCGGGATCTGCGACGGGTGCATCGACTCGTCGGTGGAGTACGCGAAGGAGCGCAAGCAGTTCGGGGTCCCGATCGCGAGCTTCCAGCTCGTCCAGGAGCTGATCGCGGACATGATCGTGAAGCGCGATGCCGCCCGGATGCTCGTCTATCGCGCAGGTGATCTCAAGGACCGAGGCGAGCGCAACACGGTCGAGACCTCGATCGCGAAGTACTACGCGACCGAGGCCGCGGTCGAATGCGCCAACGCCGCGATCCAGGTCCACGGCGGTTCGGGCTACGTCGACGACTATCCCGTGGAGCGCTACCTGCGTGACGCCCGCGTCACGACCTTGTACGAGGGCACCTCCCAGATCCACAAGCTGATCATCGGGCGCGACGCCACCGGGATCAACGCGATGATCCCGCCCTCCGCCGACGGGTCGTGACGAAGGTCGGCGTCGTCGGCGCCGGGACGATGGGCGCCGGGATCGCGCAGATCTCGGCCCTGGGCGGCTACGAGACTCACCTCTACGAGATCGACTCGGAGGCGCTCGCGCGGGGCGTCGAGATGCTTCGCAACGGCCTCCGGCGCGGCGCCGAGCGCGGCCGCTGGAACGAGACCGAGGCAGGCGCGGCCCTCGAGCGGCTGAGCGGGGACACCCTGATCGAGTCGGTGAAGGACTGCGACCTGGTGATCGAGGCCGCGCCAGAGGACCTCGAGCTGAAGCGGAACCTCTTCGAGCGGCTCGCCTCGGTCTGCGGGCCCGCCACGACTCTCGCCACCAACACCTCATCCCTCTCGGTGACAGCCCTTGCGGCGGGCGTCAGTGAGCCGCGGCGGATCGTCGGCATGCACTTCTTCAACCCGCCGGCACTGATGCAGCTCGTCGAGGTCGTGGCGGGCGACGAGAGCGGAGAGCCCGCCCTGGAGCTCGCCACCGAGATCGCCCGGGGAATGGGCCGGACCCCCATCCGCGCCCGGGACTCGGTCGGCTTCGTCGCGAACCGCTGCGTCCGTCCCTTCTTCCTCGAGTCGCTGAGGATGCTCGGGGAGGGCGTCGCGCCCCACGAGGAGATCGACCGCATCGTCCGCCTCGGCGCGGGGCTGCGAATGGGCCCGTTCGAGCTCATGGACCTGATCGGGCTGGACGTCAACTTCACGGTCGCCAAGTCCTTCTGGGAGCAGTCCTTCGGCGAGCCGCGCTGGCGCCCCACCCCGATCCACGAGCGGATGGTGGCCTCGGGCAGGCTCGGGCGCAAGACCGGCCGCGGCTTCTACGTCTACGAGAAGGACACGCCGCACCGCCCACGCGATCCCGACCTCCCGGGCGAGCGCCCGATCTTCGACGAGGACCAGCTGATCGAGGTCGCCGGCGAGAACGCGCCCGTGGTCCTGACCCGCCTCGGCGCGACGATCGCCAACGAGGCCTGCTTCGCGCTCGGCGAGCGGGTCGCGTCCGCGGAGGACATCAACACGGCGATGAGGCTCGGCTACAACTGGCCGATCGGCCCGCTCGATTGGGGCGAGAGGCTGGGCTGGAGCCGCGCCCTCGGGGTGCTCGAGGAGCTTCGCGACCTGCGGGGCGAGGCCTACCGGCCCGCGCCGGCCCTGCGCGACTTCGCCTCCTGAGGCGCGCTCACCGGAGCGGAAGCAGTACCTCGCCCCCCCGGTTGGGAACGTTGGTGATCGTGCTCCTCACCGAGTGCTCGGGCTCGCCCACCGGTGCCAGCCGGCGCCGGGCCACCAGTTCCCCGAGCACGACGGACATCTCGAACTCCGCGAACGCCGCTCCCAGGCAGCGCCTCACCCCTCCTCCGAACGGGATCCACGTGTAGGTCCCCGCGGGCGTCTCGAGGAAGCGCTCGGGGCGGAACCGCTCCGGCTCCGGATAGATGTCGGGACGCCGGTGAACGAGATAGATCGAGGGCGCCACCGTGACGCCGGCGGGGAGCAGCCTGCCTCCGATCTCCATCGGCTCCATCAGCTTGCGCAGGACGAGGGAGATCACCGGGCGCAGGCGCAGCGTCTCCTTGATCACGGCGTCCATGTAGGCCCCGTCGCCGCCCGCGACATCCGCCTGCAGGCGGTCGAACTCGGCGGGATGGCGAGCGAGCAGCTCGATCGCCCAGGAGAGCCCGGTCGCGGTCGTCTCGTGACCGGCGACGAGCAGGGTCATGAGCTCGTCGCGCAACTCGCGGTCGCTCATCGCCCGCCCGTCCTCATGACGGGCCTGGAGAAGCAGGGAGAGGATGTCGTCGCGCTCCGCGAGGTCCGCGGCGCCCCGGCGCGCAGAGATCTCCTCGTAGAGCAGGGCGTCGATCCGCTCCATCTGCCGGCGGAACGGGGGAAACCGGCGCAGCCGTTCCGGGCCAAGGACGACCATGAACATCGCCCGCCGCGGGTGCGAGAGCAGGTTGAGCGTGCGCCGAAGCTGGTCGCGCAGACGATTGAGCCTGTCCCCCTCGCCGACGCCGAAGACCGCTCGCAGGATGATCTCGAGCGTCATCGCCTGCATCCGGGGGCGCATCCGCATCGGACAATCGGCCGGCCAGCGGTCGATCTCCGCGGCGGCGATCTCGGTCATCACCTCGCCGTAGGCCTGCATGCGCGTGCCGTGGAACGGCGGCAACATCAGCTTCCGCTCCTTCATGTGCTCGGGCTCGTCGAGCAGGAGTACCGAATGCTCCCCCAGGACCGGGAGCAGGACGATGTTCGCCGCACCGGCGTGGAGCAGCCGTGGATCGCCGGTGAAGACCTGCTTGACGGCCTCGGGGTCGGAGAGGAAGACCCACGTCCCCTCGTAGGGAAGCCGGTAGGTGAACATGTCGCCGTAGCGGGCCTGGCACTGCTCGAGCGTCTGGAGCGGCCGCCTCCACCAGGTTCGGGTCGAGCGAACCAGCGACCAGTCGGGACCCGGCGGCAGGCCGCGCAGGGCGGAACCGACCGACCTGCCGGCGGCCGGCGTCGCCTTCTCCGGGCTTTCGATCGTGGACACCGCTGAACAGTATTCCGGCTTCGCCGGCGCCGAGCGGACCTTGTTGAGCCAGCCGCTTCTCGTCCAAAGGGGGATGCGCTCGCTCTGTCGGCTTTGGGATCGGCCTCGAAACATCTGGGATTCACGGGATTGGAACCTGGCCGGTGCGGACAGGGTGGGATACTCGGCAGAGGGGGGCTCAAGAAACGGAGGAGTGAGATGAAGTACCTCATCAGCGCCACACCCGGTCCGATGCCTCCAACGCCCGAACAGCTCGACACCGCGATCGAATGGCTCGAGGGAAAGAATGAGGACGGCACCTTTGACTGCACCTACGGATACCTCGAGGGCGGCGGCTTCAGCATCGCGAACGCCGATTCCCATGGCGAGGCCCTGGACCTCATGGCCGATTACCCGCTGTTTGGAATGGTCACCTGGGAGGTGCGGCCCCTGCTCGAGTTCAAGGAGGGTCTGACCACGTTGCGGGCGAAGCTGGCTGAGGCACAGGCGGCAATGGCCGCTGGCTAGCGTGGAGTCGCAGCCCGACTAGGTGTAGCGAGCGGGAGCGCGCCGCCACCAACGTGCTCCCGCTCGCGCAAGCAGCAATTCTCCTAGACCAGAGGCTCTCGGGCCAGACCGCTGCGTTCCAGGCAAACGAGATAGCCGCTTCTCGTCCAAGCGCAACGGCGCGCCTTCGCGGGGCGCGTTACTCGTCGTATGGGCGATTAAATCGCCCCAGTCCGAGGGCAGCCCGCGATCGCGAGGGCGCCGCGCAGACCGAAACCCCACCGAAAAGCGATCCCCCCACGGATCATGGGGGGGACCTTATCCGCGGATCAACCCGGAAGCGCCGGTTCTAGGACGCTTCGACCGCTTCGACGATCGCGCCCGTATTGGTGCCCCAGTGCTCCTCGGGGTCGGGCGGCATGTCGCGCAGATACCACTCGGCGTCCAGGGCGCCCTTGGTGCCGCTGCCGGCGGCGGTGACCGCCTGGCGGTAGGTGTGATCGACGAGGTCGCCGACGGCGAAGACGCCGCCGAGCTTGGTCTTGGTCGAGGGCTCCTCGACGACCACATAGCCCTCGTCATCCAGCTCGATCTGGCCCTCGACGAGCTCCGAGCGGGGGCGGTGACCGATGGCGACGAACGCTCCGCCGACCTCGATCTCCTTCTCCTCGCCGGTCTCGGCGTGCTTCACGCGGATCTTGGCGATCTTGCCGTCATCGCCCGCCACGAACTCGAGCGGCGCGTACGGCGTCACGAACTCGATGTTGTCCTTGCCCCGCGCACGCTCCTGCATGATCTTCGACGCGCGGAACTCGTCGCGCCGGTGGATGATCTTCAGGTTCTTGGCGAACTTCGAGACGAAGATCGAGTCCTCCATCGCCGAGTCGCCGCCGCCGATCACGGCCACGTCCTGGTCCTTGAAGAAGGCCCCGTCGCAGACTCCGCAGGTGGAGACCCCGCGGCCGCCGAGCTCCATCTCGCCGGGGATGCCGAGCCGCTTGGGCTCCGCACCCATCGAGAGGATCACGGCCCTCGCGCGGTAGACGTCCTTGCCGACCTTGACGGTATGGATGTCGCCGTCGGTCAGCTCGACCTCGGTGGCATCGTCGGTGATGAAGCGGGTGCCGAAGCGCTCGGCCTGCGCCCGGAACTGGTTCATCATCTCCGGTCCCATCACGCCCTCGGGATAGCCCGGGTAGTTCTCCACGTCGGTCGTGTTCTGGAGCTGGCCGCCCCACTGGAAGCCCTCGATGACCAGCGGCTTGAGCTCGGCGCGGGCGGCATACAGCGCCGCCGTGTAGCCGGAGGGCCCGCCGCCGATGATGATCAGGTCTTCGACCTGGCCGCTCTCTGTCGTGTTCTGGTCGTTCACGCTTCCTCGATTCCGGAGGCTATAGGTGTGCCCGGCGTTCTCACTTCACTTTTTATAGTAGCGCCAGACCCGTCGGCGTTACGGCCCTCCCGCTCCCAGCGGTTGACCGTCTTGCGGAGCTGGAAGAAGGCGACGATTCCCGGAGGAATCGGAAGCCAGAAGGCGATCACCCGGTAGGTGAGCACGGCGGTGAAGACCTCCGAACTCGGCACGCCGAAGAGGACGAACGCGCCGATCATCCCGGCGTCGACGGCCCCCACCCCACCCGGCGCGAACGGGATGAGGTTGGCGACCATGCCGAGGAAGAAGCCCTGGATCACCACCCCCAGCGGCACCGAGACGTCGAAGGCGTGGAAGCTCGCCCAGAGGATCGCGATGTTCGCCCCCCAGAAGCCGATCGCGCCGCCGAACGCCATCGCCCCGGCACCGGGTTGCCGGACGAATGTGATCGCCGTGCGGGTTCCCTGCGCGAAGGTCGCGGGGGCGGTGGCGAGGCGCTTTGCGACCTTGCCGAAGCGACCCGAGGTGTGTCGCTCGATCCGGCGCTCGAAGTCGTTGGGGAGGAACGCCATCGCCAGCCCGATGACGATCGCCAGCGCCGCCAGTGCCGCTGGGATGACGGTTCCCGACAGTGGTGCCTCTCCGGAGAGGACGTGCGTTCGAAGCAGCACGCCGAAGACCACGATCGAGAGGAGGTAGACCGAGTAGAGGACGACCAGGAAGGCCACCATCCGGCAGACCGACTGACGTCTCTCCATCCCGGCCTTGCGCAGCGCCCAGTAGGTCAACAGGATGCCGCCGGCGCCCCCCGCCGAAAAGAGCCGCGTGGCCGCCAGCCCGGCCATGGTGATCTGGTAGCTCTCGCCCCAGTTGAGGTGGATCACCTTCTCCCCGACGACGCCGCGGAAGAGGGCGACGTATGAGGCGAACATCCCGACGCAGAAGACCACCCCTACGGCGATCCACAGCGGGTCCCCGTCGCCGAGCCGGCCGAGGGCGTCCTGCAGATCGAATAGACGCGGGACGAGCACATAGATCGCGACCAGCAGCAGGACCACCGCTACCGCGGTTTGGATCAGCCGCTTGGGATCGGCGAAGAAGCTGGGTTCAGCCTCCGCGACGATCTCGCGGGCCGTCTCTTCATGCTCCTGAGCGCTAGATGGGCGCTCCTCCCTCACGCCCCTGATGTTCGCAAAGACCGTTACTCGGTCGCGATGCGCTCCAGTCGCTGCAATGCCCTACTCACGGCATTGGCGACCGGCTCCGCGTGGCGCTCGCCCAGTCTGATCGCGAAGACGAGAGCCGCGCCGGCGAGCAGGTCGACCACGTAGTGCTCGCCGAGGTAGACGAGGGCGAACCCGAGGGTCCCCGCGTAGGCCCACCCGGCGATCCCCTCGCGAACCCCCATCTCGGAGAGCAGCAGCGCCGCCATCAGGGAGGTCGCGAAGTGGAGCGACGGCATCGCCGCCCAGGGGTTTCCGCCGAGCGTGTCGTACAGCGCCGGCCACGCCTTCCCCCACTCCTCCTCTCCCACCTCGACCATGATCCGGCGGATCTTGGCGTCGGTGTAGCCCTCCTCGGAGGCCCACCAGGGCGGGGCGGTCGGGACCGCGGCGTAGACGAGGCAGCCGAGGTCATAGACGGCCGACATCTGCCTGGCGGACCGCGCGAACTGCTCTTGATCGCGAGCGAGGATGTAGGTGAGTGCCCCGTGAGGCTCGAAGAACCAGGTCCAGTGGACCCAGCAGAGGAAGCGGTTGAGCACGTTCCTGTTGCTGAGCCCGCCGAGGGCCCGCTGCAGCCTGACGTTGGGCAGCTCCCCGCCGCCGAGGACGCGATCGATGCGGATCGGATAGCCGACGCGCAGCCGGCTCTCAGCCCGCTCGGGGTCGTCATAGGGGAGCTCGTGGCCGAGTACGAACGCCCACATCTGCAGGGCGTACATCCCGGCGTCGCGCAGCTTGGTGCGCGGTCGAAGGACCGCCAGCGCCGGGGGACCTGCGGCCAGGGCCGCTGTCGTCACAGCCGGCGGTATCCGGCGCTTCTTTCGCATGAGCGGAACAGCGAAAGCGGCCGCCAGGGCCGCTGCAGCAGCGCCCTTCACGAGCGGACGCCAGGGCGAGGACCTCTTCAGTGCACTGCCGTTGCCGGGCAAGGAGGCGCGAGTCTAAAGCGCCGTGCCCCGGGCTGCCGATAACCCTGTGTGAGCGCGACTGGCCTTGCCACGGCTCAAACTGGCGGCACGACGCCGACCATCGCCCTGCTCGAGAACCTTCCGGACGCGATCCTGTTGGTCGACGAGCGGGGCTCGATCGCGTACGCGAACGCCGCGGCTGAGCGCCTCTTCGGCCGCCCGATCGGCGATCTCGCCGGAACGGCTCTGACCACGCTTCTCGCGGAGCCATATGCCGAGGAATACGCGGCTCTTCTGCGCCGCTTCGCCGATGGCGAGCAGATCGAGATCCTGGGCGAGCGACGGGAGGTCGTCGCGCAGCAGCCCGACGGCTCGGGGGTCGCGATGGAGCTGAGCCTGAGCGAGGTGCGGGTGGGGCAGGTCCGCTCCCTGGCGGCGATCGGCCACGACATCCGCGACCGCAAGCAAGAGGAAGCCCGGCTGCGCCAGATGGCGGAGCAGGACTCCCTGACGGGGCTCGCCAACCGGGTCAGCTTCGAGCACGCTCTGACACGCCACATCGACTACGCGGCGCGCTACGGCAGCGCCGGTTGCGTCATCGCCCTTGGAATCGACAGCTTCAAGTACGTCAACGAGGCGCTCGGGGCGACGGGCGGCGATGAGGTCCTCGCTGGCCTGGCCGAGCTGATCCGCGGCAGGCTCCGGAAGACGGACGTGCTCGCCCGGGTCGGTGGCGACGTCTTCGGCATCCTCGTGCACGGCGCCGACCGGACCAAGGCGGTCAGCCTCGCGGAGGAGCTGCTCGGCATCGCCCGGCGACATGCCTTCGTCATCGACGGCGAGGGGATCCGGATCACCATGAGCGCCGGGGTCACCTCCCTCGACGAGCGGCAGGTCGTGGGAGTGGAGCTTCTGGCCGAGGCCGAAACGGCGATGTCCGCGGCGAAGGAGGCCGGCCGGGACCGGGTCCTCGGATACGACCCCACGGGCCGCAGCGAGATGGACGAGCGGCGCGCTTGGACGGAGCGCGTCCGCCAGGCGACCGAGCGCGGACTCTTCGTCCTCACCAGCCAGCCGATCATGAACATCGAGGAGGGCGAGGTCACCCAGCACGAGATTCTCCTGCGGATGCGCGATGACGGTGGCGGCCTGGTCGAGCCGGGCTCCTTCCTCGCCACGGCCGAGCGCTTCGGCCTGATCGGCGGGATCGATCGCTGGGTCACCCAGCAGGCGGTCCGCCTGATCGCCGCCCATAACGCGGACGGACGAGAGCTGACCCTGGAGGTCAACCTGTCCGGCCAGACGATGGGAGACACGCGCTTCCCGGACGAGGTGCGGCGGGAGCTGACCACGAGCGGGATCGATCCGGCCAGCCTGATCTTCGAGGTCACGGAGACGGCGGCGGTCGCCGACATGGAGCACGCCCGCCTCTTCGCCAAGGGCCTCACCAAGGTCGGTTGCCGCTTCGCGCTCGACGACTTCGGCGCCGGCTACGCCTCCTTCTACTACCTGAAGCACCTCCCGATCAGCTACCTGAAGATCGACGGCGAGTTCATCAAGGAGCTGCCCCACAGCCGCACGGACCAGCTCATCGTCAGGGCGCTGGTCCAGGCGTGTCAGGGCATGGGAATCAAGACGATCGCCGAGTTCGTCACCGACCAGACCACCATGGACATGGTCCGCGAGCTGGGCGTCGACTTCGCCCAGGGCTACCACCTGGGCAAGCCCGAGCCGGTCTCGGCGCTCAGGGACGCGTGACCCGCTCGAGCGGGATCAGGAACGACTCGTAAGCTTCGCCGGTCGCCTCCTGCAGGCCGATCTCGCAGGTGCGGTTGCTGCTCAGATAGGCGCCATGACTCGATCCGGCGAGCTCCGCCGCTTCCTCGGCCGTCGCCGACCTCGTCAGCTCGGGATGGAGCATGCCCCGGTCTCCCGCCATGCCGCAGCAGGTGGCGCGAATGGGCTGGACCACCTCTCCGGCAATCGCGTCCGCGATCTCGCGCAACTGGCGCTCGAGGCCGAGGTGCCGGGTCGAGCAGGTCGGGTGGAGCGCCACCGAGCCGAGCTTCTCGCGGACGGTGAGGCCGGGCAGCAGTCGGCCGGCCCAGGCGACCGAGTCGAGGATCTCGAGCTCCGGGTGACGCTCCCTTGCCTCCTCGGCGAGCCCGTGAGAACAGGAGCTCGCGTCGATCACCACAGGCAGATCTCCTTCGCCGCTCCAACCCCAGAGCGCCTCGGTGGTGCGGTCTGCCATCAGCTTCGCGCCCTCCGTGTAGCCCTTCGACGCCCACGGGACAGAGCAGCACTTCCCGGCGACGTCATCCGGGATCCAGACCGGCATTCCCGCGCGCGCAGACACGGCCACCATCGCCTCGACCAGCGGCAACCCGGCCCCGTCGCCGGGCGGCGGTCCGAAGATCCGGTTGACGCAGGCGGGCATGTAGACGGCGGCGGCGCCCTCGCGCGAGGTGCGAGGCAGCTTCGCCGGGGCCGGCGGGGGCATGTTGCGCGGCCAGGATGGGACGAGCTCGTCGCTGAAGAGGGAGCGTGCCGTGCTTGCGGCGCCGCGCATCAGCGGGCCCGCGAGAGTCCCGGCGCGAAGTCCCGCACGCGCCGTCTTCTCCACCGACGACCAGTGCTCGGCGACCCGGGCCGCCTGGCGCTGCTCCTTCGGCGTGTGCTCCTCGGCGCGGAATCCCTTGATCAGCTTGCCTGTGTCGATCCCGAGCGGACAGGCGATCTGGCAGGTGCCGTCGGCGGCGCAGGTCTGGATGCCGTCGTACTCGTACTGCTCGATCAGAGCACGCTGGACGGGGGACCCCGCGGGCTGGCGCTCCATCTCCCGGCGGATGACGATCCGCTGCCGCGGTGTCGTGGTCAGATGGCGGCTCGGGCAGACCGGCTCGCAGAAACCGCACTCGACGCAGGTGTTCGCCACCTCCTCGATCTCCGGAGTCGTCTTCAGGTTCCGCAGGTGCGCCTCCGGGTCGCGGCTCAGGAGAACACCCGGGGCCAGCACTCCGTCGGGGTCGGCCAGCGCCTTCACGCGCCACATCAGCTCCGTCGCCTTGGCGCCCCACTCCCTCTCGACGTAGGGGGACATGTTCACGCCGGTCCCGTGCTCGGCCTTCAGCGAGCCGTCGTACTTGTCAAGGATCAGCTCGACCAGCCCCTCCATGAAGGCCTCGTAGCGCTCGAGGTCCTCCTGTTTGGAGAAGTCCGGCGTGAGCATGAAGTGCAGGTTCCCGGCGGAGGTGTGGCCCGCCACGCCGGGCAGGAAGGCATGCTCGCTGAGCAGAGCCTGGATGTCGCGGGCCGACTCGGCGATCCGCTCCGGGGGAACACAGACGTCCTCGATGATCAGCGAGGTGCCGGGTGGCCGGAAGCGTCCGATCAGCCCGTGCAGCCCCTCGCGGACCGTCCAGGAGACCTCGACCCCCTCCGGGTCGCGGGTGAAGTCCGGCGGCTTGATCAGCTCGTGCTCTCGCAGGATCTCCTCGGCCCCCGCGACCAGCTCGTCGAGCTCGCCGTCGGTTCCCGCGCCGAACTCCACGAGCAGGGCCGCGGAGGTCGGCGGCAGCTCCATCCACTCCTGCGGCGCTCCCGCGATGTTCTGCGCGGCGACCATCAGGGCCGGTGCGACCATCAGCTCGACGGCGCTCGCGCCGGCCTCGACGAGCGCCGGGACGGGCTCGGTCGCCGACTCGATCCCGTCGAAGTGGAGCCATGAGACGGTCGTCCGCGAGGGTTTCGGGACCGTCTCCATCACGGCCTCGGCGATGAAGCCGAGCGTTCCCTCGGATCCGATCAGCAGGCGGCGGAAGATCTCGACCGGCTCGTCGGCGTCCAGGAAAGCGCAGAGGCGGTAGCCGGTCGTGTTCTTGATCCGGAACTTCTTGCGGATCCGCTGGCTGAGCTCGTCGTCCGCGCGGATCTCGTCGCGGATCTCCGCCAGGCCTGTCGCGAGCTCGGGCTCCGCCTCGGCGAAGCGCTCCGCGGCGTTCGGCGAAGCCGTGTCGATCACGGTCCCCGACGGGAGCACGAAGGTCAGCGAGCGGACCGTGCTGTAGGAGTCCGCGACGATTCCGCAGCGCATCCCGCCGGAGTTGTTGGCCAGCACCCCACCGACGCAGGCGATGTCGGTGCTGGCCGGATCCGGGCCGAGCTTGCGCCCGTGGGGCCAGAGGACGCGATTGGCGTGACCGAGGACGGTGCCGGGTTTGATCCGGGCGCGAGCACCGTCATCCAGCACCTCCACCCCCGTCCAGTGCCGGCGCACGTCCACCAGGATCCCGTCGCTCTGGGACTGGCCATTGAGGCTCGTTCCTCCGGCTCGGAAGGTGAGGGGGACCCTCGAGGCCCGGGCGTAGGCGAAGACCTTGGCGACGTCATTCGCGTCCCGCGCCATGATGACCGCCTTCGGCAACAGCCGGTACGGGCTGGCATCCGAGGCGTAGCGGACCAGGTCGATCACCCTGGTCAGCACCCGATCGGGACCGAGCAGCTCGATCAGCTCCGAGCGCAGCGGCTCAGGCGTTCCGGAGGCGAGCTCGTCCGGCGCCCGGTCCTTGGCGGCCTCACTCCCCTCCGGCGCGATTCGAGCTACATCCGGGGCGAGCAGGTCCATGCGCGCAGCCTAGTCACGCGGCCGCGCGAAGCACCCGCTCACGGCCCGACCACGTTCCCGGGGAATTGGCGACTTACTGTCGCCATGCGACAACAACCCGCCAATCCGGGCTCGCCGGTCGTCGCGCGAACCGGTGCGTCTCGTCCAGAGCGGCCGCGCAGAGAGGCACCGTCGCGGGGCGCTTTACTCGTCATATAGGCGACTAAATCGCCCCGGTACGAGGGCAGGCGCGAACCGCTGCTTTCCATGCAAAGCGCATGCCTCGGGTTCGGCTGGGCGTCGACGGCTAGAACAGCGCCATGCCGGGCGTCACCGGGACCTCGACCAGCTGCGGCTTGCCCGAGCCGATTGCGCTCTCGAGCGCGGCATGGAGCTCATCGCGGCCGGCGACCGCCTTCGCCGCGACGCCATATGACTCGGCCACCTTCGCGACCTCGAGCGCCGGAAGGTCCAGTCCGGGGGCGCCCTTCACCTCCTCCACGTCTGCGAACCACTTGAGGATCGAGTACTCCTCGTTGCGCAGCACGAGGAACGTGACCGGGACCTCGTACGCGGCGGCCGTCCAGAATCCGGTGATCGCATACTGGGCCGAGCCCTCGCCGAGCACGCAGACGACCGGGCGGTCCGGCTGGGCGAGCTGGACGCCGATCGCTGCCGCCAACCCGAAGCCGAGCCCTCCGCCGGCACCGAAGTAGTAGCTACCGGGCTTCGAGATCCGCAGCTGGTTGCGGAGGGCCAGGGTGCTGGAGGGGGACTCGAGGACGACGATTCCGTCGTCGGGGAAGACCTGCGCGAGCGTGTTGTGAACCGTCGTCGGCGTCAACGGATCGGTCTCCTCGCCGGCGCTCGGCTCCGGCAGGGGGTCGGGCTCGGCGCGATTCGCCTCGCCGACCTCGGCGAGCAGCGCTCGGATGGCGAGCGCGGGATCGGCCAGGATCACATCGCCCATCGGAGCGCGGGCCGCCTCGTCGGGATCGCTGGTGATCGCGACGAGCGAGGCGCCCTCCGGGAGCAGGGGCCCGGGGATGTACGGGTAGTAGGGGAAGACCGAGGACCCGATCACCAGGATCAGGTCGCGGCCCTTGAGCGTCTCGGCCACCGGGCCGATCGCCGGCGGCAGGACGCCCTGATAGAGCGGATGTCCCTCCGGGAAGCCGAGTCGCCCCCCGCCGGTCGCGGGCGAGGCGAAGACCGGCAGCTTCTGGCGCTCGGCGAGGGCGATCGCATCGTCCCAGCCGCCGCTCGCGTCGATGTCGGGACCGGCGACCAGCACGGGGTTGCTCGCAGCCTCGAGCTTCGCGGCAAGGGCCTTGATTGCATCCGGGTCCGGGCCGGACCGGGGCTCGGAGGTGCGCTCGATGGCGGCGCCTGAGGCCTCCTCGGCGTCGGCGTTCCAGTCGTCCATGGGAAGTGAGACGAAGGCCGGGCCCTTCGGCGCCAGCGACGCCGTGTGGATCGCGCGCGCCAAGGCATGGGGCACGTCCTGCGCGCGCGGCGGCTCGAAGCTCCACTTGACGAAGGGATGCACCACGCGGGTCGCATCCCTGTTCGTGAGGTTTGCCTGCATCGTGATGTGTGCCCGGACCTGCTGGCCGGCCGTCACCACGAGTGGCGAGTGGTTCGCCTGGGCGTTGAAGATGGCGCCCATCCCGTTGCCCACACCCGGCGCCGTGTGCAGGTTGACGTGGGCCGGGCCGCCCGAGGCCTGGGCATAGCCGTCGGCCATTCCAACCGCCACCGCCTCCTGCAGGCCGAGCACGTAGCGGAAGTCGTCGGGGAACTCGGCGAGCATCGGGAGCTCGGTCGAGCCGGGATTGCCGAAGATCGTCGTCATCCCGTGCTTGCGGAAGAGCTCGAAGGTCGCCTCGCGAACGCTCGCCATGGGCGCGAACCCTAACCGGCGGTGGCTCCTCAGACCTGTGTGAAGTGCCGGGGCGTCGTCCTCCGCGTCGAACCGCGCCTGATCGCGTCGTTGCCGAACCGTTCGCGGATCTCATCGACGGCGCGGTCGAGCGCCGGATCGACCCGCGGGTCCAGGGGCAGCTCGAGCTGCGCCTGACGGCTGAGGTTGGCGACCGTGACCCCGAGGAGCGTGATCCCGCGGCGTTCGACCAACGGTCGGGCTGCGGCGAGCAGTGCCCGCGCCGCTGCCAGGATCGCCCCCGTGCCCGCGGTCGGGTGGGCGAGGGTCCGTGAGCGCGTCGCCCGCGAGAAGTCTCCGAAGCGGAACCGGAGGGTCACCGTCCGGCCTGCCCTGTTCGCGGCGCGCGCACGGCGCGTGACACGATCAACGAGCGTGACCAGCAGCGCATCGAGCTCTGACACAGACCGGCCGCCGCCCGCGAACGCGGACTGAGTGCCTATCGAGCGACGACGTCGGCCGCGCCGTACCCGGCGAGGGTCCCTGTTGTGCGCGACCGCATGGAGGTGGCGCGCCGCGTGGCCTCCGAGGAACATCCCGAGCTCGGCCGGGTCGCGGCGCCCGAGGTCTCCGATCGTTGCGATGCCGTGCGCACGAAGCTTGTCCGCGGTTGCCGCGCCGACGCCCCAGAGCGCCTCCACGGGCAGTGGTTCGAGGAACTCGGTCTCCCGTTCCGGGTCGATCACGAGCAGGCCGTCCGGCTTGCCGGCTCGGCTCGCCATCTTCGCGAGCACCTTCGTCCGAGCGACGCCGACCGTGACGGCCAGGCCGATCCGCTCCCGGGCCTTCCGCCGGAGCACCGCCGCGATCTGAGGCGGCGTTCCCGAGATCCGTTCGA
The DNA here is from genome assembly GCA_963743575.1 of uncultured Solirubrobacterales bacterium. Taxonomy (GTDB): domain Bacteria; phylum Actinomycetota; class Thermoleophilia; order Solirubrobacterales; family 70-9; genus DASUPK01. The sequence continues at coordinate 30,070 of CAVUQC010000007.1, forward strand.
GGCCGCGCACGTCGAGGAACGCCTCCTCGAGGGACAGGCCCTCGACCAGGGGCGCCGTCTCCTCGAACAGATCGAAGAGGGCCCGACTCGCCTCCGTGTAGGCGTCGAACCGTGGCGACACCGCGACCAGTTGCGGGCAGAGCCGCCGGGCGCGGCGGCCGCCCATGCCGCCGTGGATCCCGTAGGCCCTCGCCTCGTAGCTCGCGGCCATCACCACCCCTCCGCCGACGACGGTCGGCTTGCCGCGCAGAGCCGGATCGTCCCTTTGCTCGACCGAAGCGAAGAAGGCGTCGGCATCGGCGTGGAGGATCGAGGCGGATGCTGACACGAACGTATGTTCGCATCAGCCCGCCGTCCTATCAAGGCGATCCGCTACGGACGTGGCGGCCTGTGGGGCGCGAACAGCCAGGCGTCGAAGAAGCGGTCGAGCTGGGCGCCGGAGTCCGCCTCGGCCAGGGCGATGAACTGCTGCGTGCTCGCGTTCCCGTAGCGGTGCTGTGCCACCCAGTCTCGGAGCGTGGCGTAGAAGGCCGCGTCGCCCACCTTCTCCCGCAGAGCCTCGAGGGTCATCCCGCCGCGGTAGTAGACGGCGAGCGAGAACAGCTTCTTCGGCCCGGGCGCGCCCGGCGGCAGCTTCCAGAAGCCGCGGATCCCGAACGGGCGTTTCTTGTAGTAGACGTGGAAGATCCGCCGCAGCCTCGCGTCCGCGCCGTGCGTCTGCCACATCCACGTGACCCAGGTGGCGAAGCCCTCGTTCAGCCAGATGTCCTGCCACTGGGCCACAGAGACGGCGTCCCCGAACCATTGGTGCGCGGTCTCGTGGGCGACGACCTCGGGGAACGGAGCGCCGATGTAGACGGGTCTGGTCTGGGTCTCGAGCGCCGTCTCGCTCTTGCCGGGGACGACGATCGATCCGGCGCTCGAGAACGGGTAGGCCCCGAACCGCGAGCTGAACAGGCCGACGATCCCCGACAGCTTCCGAAGAGCGTCTCGCGAGCGGCGGCCCTGGCCGGGTGCCACCGCCGTCCACGCAGGCAGGCCGTGAACCGTGGAGCGCTTGATCGGGAAGTGCCCGATGGTCACGGTCGCCAGATAGGTGGCCATGGGCTCGGGCTCATGCCAGGAGAACGTCCGCGATCCGTGGCGCCGCTGCACCGAGTCGAGCAGCCCGTTCGCGATCGCCCGGTAGCGGCGCGGCACAGTGACCGCGAACGAGTAGGTCGCCTTGTCGGAGGGATGGTCGTTGCAGGGGAACCAGCTCGGCGCTCCGTCCGGCTCGCTGAAGACCGTCGTTCCGTCGTGGGTTCTGATCCAGCCGTCGCCGCCGATCGGCTGCGGCCGGCCGCGGTAGGCGACCGTGACGGTGAAGGACGCTCCCGACGCGATCGGCGCAGCCGGCGTCACAGTCATCTCCCCTCCCCGGCGAGCCCGAGGGGTGGGGGCCCCGTCAACGAGCACCGACGTGACCTTGAGCCCCCTGAAGTCCAGGTTGAAGGCACTCAGGGACTGGGTCGCGGTCGCTGAGATCGTCGCGACCGCCTTCACCTCGTTCGGCCGCGGGCGCACGCTCAGCCGCAGGTCGTAGTGGTCGACCTCGTAGCCGCCGTTGCCCATCGACGGGAAGTACGGATCGCCGGCACCCACCGCGCCTGGCGACTGTGCGAACGCCGTGGGCGCAAGCGCGAGTGCGCTCACGACGGCCGTAATCGCCGCCAGGCCTCTTTTCGGCACCGCTCTCATCTCCCCGGCGAATCGACCTTACCGGCGATTTCCTCATCTGTTCGTCCGTCCATTTCCCGGCCGCCGCGTCCAACGACCTCAAGGGGTGTCGCGCCCGCCCCGACTGAGAACGGAGATGGTGCGACAAGGAAGTCGCGCCGAGAACTGGAGGTGAACCGCGATGTCCAGAGGAAAGCTCTTCGCCACCGTCGGTGCCGTGGCCGCGCTCGCGGCAGGCGTCGCCGCGCCTGCGAGCCAGGCATGCCATGGAGGATCGAGCCACCACAGCCACTATTCCGGAGGGGATCACAGCTACTCCCACTCCGGCACGCCATGCGACCACAGCGGAAGCACTGGCGGCGGCACCGGAGGAGGCGGCTCGGCGACCTGAGCCTGAGGACGGCTCTGGTTGCGCCCGCGACCATTTGGTCGCCGGCGCGACCAGAGCCCTGGCGGGTGTCTCCCGTGGGGCTAGCTAATAGACTCACGCCGCCTTGCTTGCCCTGATCGGCCCCCACGCGGCGCATTCGCCCAACGCGGTAGACATGAACACCCTGTACTGGGTGATGCTCGCCGTGGGCGTGGTGCTGCTGGTGGCGTTCAACCTCGCGCTGGCGGCCGTGGTCATGCGCTTCCGCTCCGCCCGAGGGCGTGAGCCGAGGCGGCTGGTGGTCCGCCGCCCCGCGCAGTTCGCGACCGCGGGGGTCTTCGCCGCGATCGTGGTGGTGGCCTTCGTGCTCGGTGTCCTGCTGACCCACGACACCAAGAAGGTCGAGGCCTCCGGGCCCAACGGCCTGCAGGCCACCTCGAGCCTCACCGCCCAGAGGTCGCTCGATCTGCCGGTGACCAGCGCCTCCACCGCCCCGCTGCAGATCAACGCATGCGGCCAGCAGTGGATCTGGCGCTACCAGTACCCGGACGGGACCTACTCGTACTATGAGCTCGTCGTGCCGGTGGACACCGCGGTGATCCTGCACCTCTGCTCGACCGACGTCGTCCATCGCTGGTGGGTCCCGGGCCTGAGCCCGAAGATGGACGCCACGCCCGGTGAGACCAACTCGACCTGGTTCAAGGCGGATGAAACCGGGGACTACGACGGCGCGAGCTACGCCTTCTCCGGTGCGAGCTACGCGGTGATGCGCACCCGCGTCCATGTCGTGGACGTTCCCACCTACCAGGCCTGGCTCTCCCAGCAGGCGGCCGGCATCCAACAGGCTCAGCAGTTCGTGCAGCAGGCGAACGGGGAGTCCTGATGAGCGAGAACGGCAGAGCTCTGGCGCCGCACCGCCCCGAGTTGGTCACCGAAGGGCCTGCGCCGTCGCACCCGCGCTGGCTCGAGATGGTGATGAGCCCCGACCACAAGGACATCGGCCGCATCTACATCGGCGCGGCGCTCTCGTTCCTGGTGCTCGGCATCGTCTCCTTCCTGCTGATGCGTCTGCAGCTTGGCGTCCCGGAGAACAACCTGATCGAGCCGGTGACGTTCAACCGCCTGCTCTCGGTCGGCAGCGCGACCCTGGTCGTCCTCTTCGGGCTGCCGATCGCCTTCGGCCTCTACACGTACGTGATCCCGCTGCAGATCGGGGCGCGTTCGCTCGCGTTCCCGCGCCTCGCCTCGCTCTCGCTGTGGCTCTACGTCTTCGGCGGCGCCCTCCTCTACGCGTGCTTCGCCTACACGCCCCCGGAGGCCGGCTTCAACTCATGGCCCCCGCTCTCGGACACCGTCTTCATCTCCAACAACGGCGTCGACGTCTGGATCGCCGCGGTCGGCCTCACGGTCCTCGGCCTCGTCCTGCAGTCGATCAACCTCGCGGTGACGATCTCGAAGCTGCGGGCGCCGGGGCTCGCGTGGAGGCGCCTGCCGGCCTTCACCTTCTCGGGGGCCGTATCCAGCTGGACGATGATCATCGCCGGCTCGGCCATGCTCGCGGCTCTGGTCATGCTCGAGATGGAGCGGCACTTCGGCGGCGTCTTCTTCGACCCCGGCGAAGGCGGCGCGCCGATCTTCTACCAGCACCTGAGCTGGATCTTCTTCACCGGCTGCTACCTCGTCTTCCTGCTGCCGGCGTTCGGCGCCATTTCCGAGATCCTTCCGGTCTTCTCCGGCAAGCCGCTGCTCTCGCGCGGCGCTCTGATGAGCTCGATGGCGGCGATCATGCCGCTCGGCCTGCTGGCCTGGATGCAGAACATGATGAGCGCGTCGATCCCGATCGGCTGGCTCTACGGCGCGATGCTGATGGCGCTTCTGCTCACGATTCCGATCGGCGTGATCCTGGTGAATTGGATCGGCACGATCGCCGGCGGGGTCATCCGGATGCGCGCGCCGATGGTGTTCGCGCTCGCCTCGATCTCGACTCTCACCTTCGGGCTGGTCGGGGAGCTGATCCAGAGCGTCATCCCCGTCAACTGGATGCTCGCCGACACGACCGCCTCCACCGCCGCCAGCGGCTACGTGCTGGTCGGTGGGCCGGTTCTCGGCGGCCTGGCCGCGCTCTACTACTGGTTCCCGAAGATGACCGGTCGCACCCTGGGAGAGGGACTGGCGAGGCCCTCAGCGACCCTGATCGTCCTGGGCGCCCAGCTCACCTTCATCCCGCTCTTCCTGGCCGGCGTCGAGGGCCAGCAGGTGGACATCTTCAAGTTCTTCCAGGCCAGCGATGCGATCAACGCCATGCACCTCGACACGCTCAACCTGATCGCGACCATCGGCGCATTCGTGCTCGCCCTGGGGATCGTGCTTTCGCTCATCAACGTCTACACGGGAATCAAGGGCGGCACGCCCGCGGGCCACGACCCGTGGGGCGGCGAGACGCTCGAATGGTTCACCACCTCGCCTCCGCCGCCGCACAACTTCGACGTGGTCCCCGACGTCCGCAGCCACGAGCCGCTGCGCGACATCCGCGAGGCTGTGAGACGTCACGACCCCTCCCGGCCCGCCCCGGCCGAAAGCAAAGAGCCGGTAGCCTGACCCAATGGCCGGACCCGTTGCCCGGGGCGGCGGGGACGACCTCCGCCGGTTTCGCCGCCTGGCAGACCTCACCGCTGTTGTCACCTTCCTGCTGATCGTCGTCGGCGGAATCGTTCGCGTGAGCGAATCCGGCCTGGGCTGCGGCCCGGGCGGCAGCGGCACCAAGGGCTGGCCCCTCTGCGGCGGCCAGGTGATCCCGTTCGTCGGCAACGAGAACCGCGTGATCGAGTTCTCGCACCGGCTGCTCGCCACGATCGTCGTGATCCTCATCGGCCTGCTCTGCTGGCGCGCCTACAAGGGCCTGCGCGAGAAGCGCAAGTGGGCGTTCCGGGGCTCGCTGGTCGCAGGCGTCCTCGTCCTGGCGCAGGCGGGCCTGGGCGGGCTCACCGTCGAGCACGGTCTCGCTGAGGAGCTGGTCGCCGCGCATCTTGGCACCGCGATGCTGCTTCTCGGCCTGCTGCTCTGGATGAGCGCCAAAGCGCGATCGCAGGCGGCGGTGGAGGACGGAACCGCGCGACCCCCGGTTCGCGGTCTGAAGCCCTACGCGGCGACAGCAGCCGTGCTGCTTCTCTGCGCGATCGTTGCGGGCGGTTACATGGCCGGCACCGAGGAACGAGGCACAGCGGAAGTGGGCCCGAACGTCGCCGGCGCCCACATGGCCTGCGGAAAGATGTTCCCCGAATGCGGCTCGGGCAAGTTCCTGCCGTTCGGGAACAACCGCTTAACCGACATTCACCTGACCCATCGAGTCTTCGTCTACCTGGCCACGATCGCCACCATCGTTTTGCTGTCAGTCGCCTTCGCGCGCGGATCGCGAGATCGGCTGCTGCTGCTCGCTGCTCTGCTCCTGCTCTGCCAGTTCACGCTGGGTGCGCTCAACGTTTGGCTGGGGGAGCACGGGCCGTTGATCGTCGCCCACCTGACCACCGGGACCCTGCTCTGGGCAGCGGTGATTTCGATCACTTACAAGCTCGCCTGGCTCCCGAGCGGAGTGCCGTCGCGTGATCGGGCACCCCGGGCCGAGGCATCGGCGGCGGCCGCGTGAGCGTCCATCTCGGCACCGGTCCCGACCGTGTGACACGACCGGCCCGGCCGGGAGGCGAGCAGGTCTCGGTCACGCCGGGCGATACTCGCGCGCGGACGATGCGTGCCGCCATCGAGACGGCGAACGACTACGTCACGCTCACCAAGCCACGGATCATCTCGCTGCTCCTGCTCACCTGCGTGGCGACCATGTTCGTCGCCGACCCCGGCGGCCCCGGGATCTCCACGATCCTCTGGACCTGCCTCGGCGGCTACCTGGCGGCTGGGGGCGCCGGCGCGATCAACCAATACATCGAGCGCGAGCGCGACGCTCGCATGGCTCGGACCAGCGGGCGGCCGCTGGCAAGCGGCCGGATCGAGCCGCGCCGGGGACTGATCTTCGGGACCACGCTCGGAGTCGTCGCGGTGGCGCAGCTCTGGATCACCGTCAACCCTCTGACGGCGGCGCTCGCCGCCGCTGGCCTGCTCGGCTACGTGTTCGTCTACACGCTCTGGCTCAAGCCGCGCACGCCCCAGAACATCGTCCTGGGGGGAGCCGCCGGTGCGATGCCGCCGCTGGTCGGGTGGGCGGCCGCCACGGGCGGTCTCACGCTGGAGGCTCTGTGGCCGTTCGCGATCGTCTTCTTCTGGACGCCGCCGCACTTCTGGGCCCTCTCGCTGCTGATCTCTGACGACTACGCGCGCACCGGTGTGCCGATGCTGCCGGTGGTCCGCGGCGAGACCACCACGCGACACCAGATCGTCCTCTACGCGCTGCTGCTGGTGGCCATCACGATCGGGCCGGTGATCACCGGGCTGCTCGGCACGGCATACCTGATCGCCGCGCTGTTGCTCGGTGCGGGGTTCGTGAGCCTCGCGCTCGTGCTGCTCGCGCATCCCTCGCGTCCGGCCGCGCGGCGGCTCTATCTGAGCTCGCTCGCCTATCTCGCGCTGCTGTTCATCGCGATGGCGCTCGACCGCGCGCTGTAGTCAGGTCCGGCTTCGCCATATAGCCGCGGCCACAAGCGGCCGCTCATCACAAGTCGCTACGGGCTTCGCCCTCCGCTCCTGGACGCAGCGGCCTGGTGGCCGCTATAGGCTTCCGGCCGTGGATCGCGAGCGCGCACGAGCGAACATCCGGGCCGGCATGCTGGCCGGCTCTCTGGCGCTGCTCGTCTTCGCCCTGGCCTTCTACGTCGCGATCGTTTACCTGCGATGAGCCAGCCGCAAAAGCCCACCGAGGCGATCTACCTGCCGCGAGCGAGCGCCCTCCCGGCGCTGTTCGCGTTCGGGTTCGCCGCAGTTGTCGTCGGCCTGTTCGCCTGGTGGCCCTACTCGGTGATCGGCGGGGTCATCGCCCTGTTCTCCCTGATCGGCTGGCTGCGCTCCAACCGCGCGGAGATCGCGCGCATGCCGAATCGGCAGCACACCGACACAGCACCGATCCCGCTATCGGCCACCAGGCCGACCGACGACTAGGTCGCGGCTACCTGCACCACGCGTTCCGCGGTACGCCCTTGCACGGGTGCGGCATGTTCTTGAGCTTCTTGTTCGGAAGCTTGTGCATGACGACCGCCTGGCGCCGCGGGTAGTGGTCGTTCGGGCCGCAGGGCGTCCCGAACAGCATCGCGGCGCACTCGACCTGGGTCACCAGGTCGAGGTTCGGAATGGCCGCCGCGGTAGGCCCGCAAGCCGGCTGCGTCGACTGCAGGTTGACCGGCGACGTGCCGTCGGGCAGTGAGTTGCCGGAATAGCAGTTGACCGGGTTCCCGTCCGTGAACGTGATCTGGCCGATGTCTCCGTTGGTCGCGTTGCCGAAGGAGCCATTCCCCTTGAACGTGTTGTTCTTCGCCGCATTTCCCCAGTCGTCGTACAGGCATCCGAACGGACCACCCGTCTCGATCCCGCCCTCGCAATGCGCGACCGGCGGAGGGGTACCGGTGTCCGGGTACGGAAGGATGAGGAGTCCCCACGATCCGTTGTTGACGAAGCGGTTCTTTGCGACCGTGTCGTTGCGACCGCCTGAGATCGACACCCCGGTGCCGACCGGCGCAGCGCCGGCCGCCCCGACCCGCGGCACGTCCGGATTGTTGTTGTCGTGGATGTAGTTATTCATCAGGACCCAGCACGAACCGGTGTGCGTGATCGAGCTGGTGCCACTGCCAGGGCAGGCGCCGTTCTGCGGTGAGGGAGCGTCATCGTTGTTCTGGCTGTTGGTGTCGAAGCCGTCCTGGTTGTTGTCGAACTCCGAGTTCTTGACGATCAACCAGCCGCCCGAGTTCGTCCCCGAATAGCCGAGCGCGCTGTACTCGGACCAGGCGTGGTCCAGAACCTGGTTGCAGACCTGCTGACAGGCGCCGATGTAGTAGCCGGAGTCGCTGAAGTTGCTGGCGTAGGTCTGGAACAGCTTGCCGCTGCCGCTGTCATTGCTGGTGAAGATCCCGTACGAGGCAGCGGTGTCGTCGCCGCCGAAGTAGCTCGACGTGGCACTCAGATAGGAGCCCTTGAACGGCCCCATACCGATCCTGCCCGACCCGTCGCCGCCGTTCCACCAGATCTCATTGCCCTGGCCGCTGCTCCCCACCAGGTAATTGCAGACGGTGAGGTTGTCGATCCGTGTGTGGTTCGCCTTGAAGACGACGATCCCGTTGCGCCCCTGGGGTCCGTCGGGAGTGTTGACGCCGAAGTCCTGAACGGATGGGTCCGAGCTGCAGTGCTTGCCCTTGTGCGGCAGGGTCCCGTCGACGATCACCTTCTTGCGGCTCATCCCGCGCAGGTGGATCCCCTTCTTGGTGATCAGGACCCCGGCCGGAGGGGGTCCGTCCTCCGAGGCCGGACCGGTGACCTGGTCGTAGCGCTCGTGGTAGTCACCGGGGCCGACGAGAATCCAGTCGCCGGGCCTCGCCTTGTTGACGGCCGCCTGGATCGACTTGAACTTGCCCTTGATCCCCTTGTAGGTGCCGACCCGCAGGACGCGCTTGTGCGCCACAGCGGAGGCCGGTGCCAGGACGAGCACGACCAGGGTCAGAGGGAGAAGAAGCAGAGCGGGGAGGAAACGCAAAACCCGGTGTGCCGCCATCTCGGTTTTCCCTTCAATCCCGAACCGGCTCCGCGGACCACGGCACCGACGCGGTTCTGTTGCCCCGCGGGCACCATACACCCGGCTCGGATAAAGGACCTCGGTGGAGACTACGGAGGCGACATCGAGGCGGTCGCCCCCACCTGCGTCCAGCAGCGCACGATGTCGCGCATGGAGAGCACCCCGACCAGCTCGCCGCGGTCGACGACGACCAGATGGCGGATGCCACGCTCGACCATCTCCTCGGCCGCCTGCTCGAGGCTCCAGTCCGGTGCGGCCGAGATGACGCTCTCGGACATGTGGTCGGCCACCTTCTCGGTGTCCGGGTCCTTGCCTGTGCCGACGGCGTAGAGGATGTCCCGCTCAGTAATGATCCGCGGGGCCGGCGACTCGTCGTCGAAGACCAGCGCGGCGCCCGTCCCCTTCTCGGTCATCTTCGTCGCGGTCTCCCGCAGGGTGTGACCCGGACCGACTGCCAGCACCACGCTCGACATGCCCTCGCGAACCTGCACGATCTCTCCTCTCACCGCAAACCCTAGTGCCGTTCGGCGCAAGCTTATCCCACGCCTGGGCACGGGTAGGCGGGTCGGCCCCGACAGATAGGATTCCCGCGCCGAATGCATCACCTCAGGGACAAGGGACGGGCGATCTGGCCGATCGCAACCATCGTCGCGGCGGCGGCCGTCGTCGCCCTGACGGGATGCAATCTCGGCCCCAAGGCCAATCTCGACAAGGGGCAGCAGCTCTTCACCCAGAAGTGCGGCAGCTGCCACACGCTCACCGGCGCGGGGACAAACGGCGACATCGGGCCGAACCTCGACTATGCCTTCAAGAATGCCCGGGCGAGTGGAATGGACTCCGACACCGTCAAGGGTGTGGTCGAGTACCAGATCGCCCACGCGAGGCCGGCTGCAACCCAGGCGACCGACGTCTACATGCCGCAGGACCTCGTCACCGGGGAGGACGCAAGTGACGTCGCGGCCTATGTCGCCAGCGTCGCGGGCGTGCCCGGCGTCAAGGCACCGGTTTTCGCCCCGCCGCAGTTCTTCGCCACCAACTGCGGTGGCTGCCATACCCTCGCCCAGGCCGGCACCACCGGCACCACCGGCCCAAATCTGGACGAGGCGCTCAAGAACATGTCCGCGCAGCAGATCTCACAGTCGATCACCGACCCGAACGCAGTCATCGCTCCGGGCTACCCGCCCAACGTGATGCCGCAGAACTTCGGCCAGACCCTCACTCCCCCGCAGCTCCAGCAGCTGGTCGCCTATCTCCAGCAGGCGACCGGTGGCGGCGGCAAGAAGTAGCCGCGGGACGGCTTCGCCATCAGATCGCGGCCACGAGCGGCCGCCCAGGAAAAGTCGCTACGGGCTTCGCCCTTCGCTCCTGAAATGAGCGGCCTGGTGGTCGCCATCAGATCGCGGCCACGAGCGGCCGCCCAGGAAAAGTCGCTACGGGCTTCGCCCTTCGCTCCTGAAATGAGCGGCCTGGTGGCCGCTAGGACCCGTACCGCCGCCAGTCCTGGATCAACTGCCAGGTTCGCCACAGGCCGATGGCGATGAAGATCGCGCCGACGATCGCTCCCGCCAGCGAGCCGATCAGGAGCGCCACGGCGATCACGATCGCGGCCGCGCCGGCGAACATGAGCACGATGCGGAACATGTCCCCCTCACGCTTCAGCGGGTTGTGCGGCTGCTTTGCGGACGGCTCGGGCACGGGCCGATCATAGGCTGGACACATCCGCTCGGCTTGCGCCGCATGGGGTTCGGGCGATGCGAATCCGTCTGCTCCTCGCCCTCGTCGTGGTGGCCCTCACCCTCGCCGCTGCCGGCTGTGGCTTCGACTCCGGCGATCAGACGACGCTGCCCACCAAGGGGATGCAGGCTCCCTCGGGCTTTCCCGGCGCTGGCTCGCCAACCGCCCCCAACGTGACCACCACCCCCGGCAGCCCCGAGAAGCAGTCCAAGGGCAAGGCCGGCGGCGGCTCCAGTGCCACCTGCATCGGCTGCTGAGGCGAAACCGACGGAGTTGGCGAGTTGTTCCGGATATACCGGAATAAGTCGCCAACCCTGCCGCTCATTCTGTGTCGATTTGTGTCCGGCATTTGGACATGACTTGACGCAGAAACCCTCGTCGGCCGGAATGGGGAGCAGCTAGAGGACGTAGACGGTCACGAAGACGACGATCCACATGATGTCGACGAAGTGCCAGTAGATCCCGGGCACCTCGACGCCCAGGTGGTCCTTCGCCTCGGGGCCGTAGTGGCCGCGCCAGGCGCGGACGTTGGCGATCGACAGAAGGATCAGGCCGACGGTGACGTGCGCGCCGTGCAGGCCGGTGAGGCCGTAGAAGATCGAGCCGAAGGCGTCGTCGCGGGCGCTGAAGCCGATGTGGACGTACTCGTTGATCTGGATGAAGAGGAAGGTCAGGCCCAGCAGGAAGGTCAGGGCGAGCCCCAACTTCATGCCGCGCCGGTTGTTCTTGCGGATCGACTCGAGCGCCCAGTGCATCGTGAATGACGAGGAGACCAGGATGAACGTATTCGTCAGCGCGACCGTGACCGGCAGCTCGAAGGGATGAGGCGGCCAGGGCCCATCGTTGGCGACCACCCTCAGGAAGAAGTACGAGGCGAAGAACGCCCCGAAGAGCATCACCTCGGAGACGATGAAGAGCAGGATCCCCAGGGTCTGGCGGTCTATCCGCGAGCTCTGGTTCGCCTCCGGCGGATGGGGGTGGTGCTCCTCCGCGTGGCCGTCGCCGTGGCCGACCGCTACCGATGCGGATTCCATCAGCTCTCGGCTCCCGCACCGACCGGCGTGGCGGCCGCACTCGACGCCGCGGGCTCCGTCCCGGATTCGAGGTGCTCGACCGGCTTGTCGCTGAGCGCCTCGACCTTCTCGATCAGGCCCTCCTCCAGCCACTTCGACTGCTCGCCCTTCAGGGTCGAGATCAGGATGTCGTCGATCCGGTAGTGCTCGATCGCGTTCTTGACCGCCTGGAACGGGTCGGGGCTCATCGGCTGGCCGGTCGCGTCGATCTCGTTGCGGTACATCTCGGCGAGCGTCGCCGCCAGCCGCGAACAGACCTCCTCGCGGCTGATCGCGCCGGAACGGGGGCAGATGAACGTGTAGCGGTGGGGGCGGTCCTTGGCGCGCTCCTCGAGCCTTTCGACCAGGTCCTTGCTGTTCACGGTCTGTGTCGCGACCACCAGGGTGTGGGTCAGGTCCCAGCGGACCGCGTCGTCGTCTACCCGGACCGGAATGTGCTCGACGCGGTCGTAGCGAGCCTTCGCCCACTCGACCAGGTCCTTGCGGGTGAGGCCGAAACGGGTCTCATAGAGGCAGGAGAGCAGGATGTAGTCCGGCTCGGTCGCGCGGACGGCGTCGTCGAGGGCCAGGGATGGATCGGGATCCATCACGGCGCCCTCGGACTCGATGCCGAACTCGCGAAGGACCGCCTGGGTGACGTCCACGCGGCTCTGGGCGGCGTCGCGGCGCTCCTCGGTGTCGACCAGCTGGCCGACAATCGGCAGGTTCTGGGGAGCGACCACAGCGAAGTAGTCCGCGCCCGCGTCGGAGAGCTCGCGACAGGCGGTGAGCAGTTTCCGGCCGCCGGCGACCTCGTTCAGGAACGCAAGCACTCGCTTGACTCCGTCGCGCGTGGGAGGCGGGTCCGGGTCCCCGAAGGTCGCAACCTCGCGCTTCGCGATGACCTCCGAAGCATGCTCCTGCGGCGTCCCGACGTCGGTGATCGCGGTCTCTCCCCGGGAGGGATCGACATCGGGGTGCTCGCGCTGCTTCTCCTCGCCGGGCGCGGTCGTCGTCTCCTCGGTCACGTGGGTGCCCCCACCCCGGCCTTCTGCGGCTCCCTGACCTCGGATTCCTCGCCGGGCATGATCACGTGCCTCGCGCCCGGGACGCCGTACTCGTAGGGACCGCCGACGACGCGCGGGATCTCATCGAAGTTGAAGATCGGCGGCGGCGAGGAGACCTGCCACTCGATGGTCTTGGCGCGCCATGGGTTCGGGCCCGCCTTCGGGCCGAAGCGCCAGCTGACGATCATGTTGTAGAGGAAGATCAGCTGGGCGGCACCGAGCGCGAACGCGCAGATCGAGATGAACAGGTTCCAGTTTCCGAACTGTGCCGAGTAGTCGGCGACCCGCCGCGGCATGCCCTCCATCCCGATCCAGTGCATCGGGATGAAGGTGCCGAGCATCCCGACGAGGGTCAGCCAGAAGTGGATCCGGCCGAGCTTCTCGTCGTACATCCGCCCGGTCATCTTCGGGAACCAGTGGTAGACGCCGGCGAAGATCGTGAAGACCGAGCCGCCGAAGAGCACGAAGTGGATGTGCGCCACCACGAAGTAGGTGTCCGAGACGTGGATGTCGATCGGGATCATCCCCAGCATCACGCCGGAGATACCGCCGATTGTGAAGGTGGCTATGAAGCCCAGGGCGAACAGCATCGCCGTGTTTTTGAGATGGATCACCCCCTCGAACAGGGTTCCGAGCCAGGAGAAGATCTTGATCCCCGTCGGCACCGCGATCAGCAGCGTCGTGATCATCATCGGGACGCGCAGCCAGCTGAACATGCCGGCGACGAACATGTGGTGCGCCCAGACCGAGTAGGAGAGCACCACGATCCCGATCAGCGCCAGGGCCATCAGCCGGTAGCCGAAGATCGGCTTGCGCGAGTGCGTCGATATGACCTCACTGACGATCCCGAACCCGGGCAACATCATGATGTAGACGGCTGGGTGCGAGTAGAACCAGAAGATGTGCTGGTAGCTGATCACGTCTCCGCCGAAGGCCGCCTGGAAGAAGTTCGTGTGGAGGACGCGGTCGAACAGAACCATGAACTGCACGCCCGCGATGAACGGCGTCGCGGCGACCACGAGCAGCGAGGTCGAGAGGTTCGCCCAGACCAGCAGCGGCAGGCGCCAGAAGTTCATCCCCGGCGCGCGCATGGTCACGATTGTGACCAGGAAGTTGAGCGCGGTGGCGATCGATGAGGCCCCGGCGAACTGCACGCCGAGGTTGAAGAAGGACTGGCCCAACGGCGCTCCCGTGGAGAGCGGCGCGTAGCCGGTCCAGCCGGCGTCGAAGGCGCCGCCGGGCGCCAGATAGCTCCCCAGAAAGAGCAGCCCGGCGAGCGGCAGCATCCAGAAGCTCAGGGCGTTGAGCCTCGGGAACGCCATGTCCGGCGCGCCGATCATCAGCGGCAGGACGTAGTTCGCGATCCCGGCGAAGGCCGGGATGACGAAGACGAAGATCATCAGCGCGGCGTGCGTCGAGAAGAGGCTGTTGAAGGTGCTCGGGTCGACGATCTGCGTGCCGGGCTGCGCCAGCTCGGCCCGCATGATCATCGCGATCAGGCCGCCGACGAAAAAGAAGAAGAAGGTCGTGCACAGGTACTGGATCCCGATGACCTTGTGGTCGGTGTTGACCTTGAAGTAGTCGCGCCAGCTGGAGGCCCCGTGGTTCTCGTGCTCGCGCTCGACGGGGAAGGTCGGCGCGCCGATGGCCCAGCGGAACCAGTAGTCGAAGCAGCCGATGCCGATCAGGAAGCCGAGCGGCCCGGTGATCGCGGCGACGATCACCTGCGGGTAGCCGGTCTGCTCCGTCTGGATCGCCGGCAGGCCCGAGATCAGCCTGAGGACGACCACGAGCCCGTAGCCGAACGCGGCCCCGAGGACCGTGAAGGTCAAGGCCCGCCACCAGCCCGGCCGCCTGAACAGGGCCGCAGTCACTCCCGCCATCCTTCCATCCGCCGGAGTATCTCAGCCATTCCTAAGGTCACTGCTTGATCTCCGTCGGTGTGGTCGGTCCGTTGGGCTGCTTCTCGCCGGCCTGCTCGTCGGACTTGATCGGCGGCTGGCTCGCCGCCCATTGCTGCCAGGCGGACTGAGAATTCTCGACGACGACCGGCGCCCTCATGGTCGCGTGGCCGATGCCGCAGAGCTCGGTGCAGACGAGCGTGAAGTCCCCGGTCTTGGTCGGAGTGATGTAGGCACGGGTCGTGATACCCGGGACGTTGTCCTTCTTGATTCGCCACTCAGGGACCCAGAAGGAGTGGATGACGTCGAGCGCGTGCATCCGGAATTCGATCTGGCGATTGACGGGGACATGCAGCTCGCGCGAGGTCGTACCCGTCTCCGGGTAGTCGAAGTGCCACTCGTACTGCTGCGAGTAGACGTCCACCACCATCCGGTTCGGGTCGTGCGCCTCGATCTTGTCGAGGGTGATCCAGGAGTAGACCGCCCCGAAGAGGACGATCACCGTCGGGATCACGGTCCAGGCGATCTCGAGGCGCGTGTTTCCGTGGATCGGTGAGCCGTCCGACTCGTCCCCCGGCTTCGCCCGCCACTTCCAGATCGAGTAGATCATCATCACCATCACGATCGAGAAGACGAACGACGAGAGCACGATCATCACGTCGAGCAGGTTGTCGATCTTGCCCGCGGCGGTCGAGTCAGCCGGGCCGTTCCAATTCGGGATCAGCATGATCACCGAGGTGACGACCGTGAGGACGACGATTGCAGCGATCAGCTTTGCCAGCGGCAGGTTCCGCATCCCGCGGCATTCTATTCAGGGAACCTGAAGCAACCGCCTCACCCGCTCGTGCCGTCAGCCACGATCGCGGGCAGAGCATCCAATTCCCCGCGCGAAGCGGCGATCACCGTGCGCGCGACGCCCTCCCAGCTCCACAGGTGATCGACCCGCCGCGAGAGGGCGAGGCCCGCTTCCCGCCGTCGATCGGGGTCCATCGAGAGCCAGCCCTCGATGCGCTCGGCCAGCTCGCCGACGGCATCCGGCCCGACCGGGAAGGTGAGCAGGCGGGCGAGATCGGCCGGCACCGCATCCGCGAGCAGCTCCGCCACCTCGCGCATCCCGGAGTGGTCGGCGGCGGTCGGCGGAACGCCGCAGGCGGCTGATTCGGCGGGAACCATTCCGAATGCCTCGGGCCACGTGCTCGGCATCTCGAAGGTGTGGGCCGCCGGCATCACGTCGGCGACCTCGTCGTGCTCGAGCCGACCGCCGATCAGCATCGAGCCGGCGGCCGCGCGCGCGGCTTCCGCATAGCCCTCCGGCGGGTCCGCGAGGAAGGCTGAGAGGATGGGGAGCGGCGCATCGTCGTCCCCCTCGAGACCGCGTCCCCGCGCCGCCACCCCACGGGCGGCATCGAGATCGCCCCGTCCCAGAGCCTCGACCAGGGTGCGCAACCCGTCCTCGAAGGCCCCGAAGCCGATGAACAGGAGACGAGGCGCGGGAGCGCCTGCGGCGCTGCGCTCGCGGTGGACGAGCGGCCACGCGGCCGCGAGCAGGTCGACGCCCTTGCTGACCAGGAGCTTGCCCACGAAGAGCACGCGGGGGTCGCCGTCCCCCCAGGCGCCCAGTGCCTCGGCGAGTGCCGGGCCGTCCCGCCCGAAGGAATCGTCGCTCTCCTCGGGATCGTCGGGCGTCTCGCCCGCGAGATCGCCCGCGAGCCGGGCGAGGTCGCGGATGGCCTCCTCCTCGGGATGCGGCCGGAAGCGGTGGACGTCGACCCCGGGCGGCCCGAGGCGGGTGCGCTCCGGCAGGCCGGGATCCGGCACCGTCTCGAACAGAGCCCTCGCCGTGTGAGAGGAACCGGCGAGAATCCCGGCCGCGGCATCCGTCCCCTCGCGCGCGTACGGGACGAAGCGATCGGGGTGCGGACGGACCGTGTAGGAGATGTCCGAGCCGTGGACCTTGATGGCGAAGCGGAGCCCGGCCCTGGCGACGATCGCCGGGCCCATGATCAGGTGGTTCGCCAGCGCAGCCTGCGGTTCCCCAGCCGCGCCGACCACCTCGCGCACTGCCGCGACGTTCGCGTCGAGATAGCGATCGAGCTCGGCGTCGGTCAGGTCCGGGAACGTCTTCACCTCGAAGCCCTCGTAGCGGTCGAGGACGTAGACCGGGAGCAGCCCGCCGATGTCCGGGCGGTAGACGGTGACGCTGCCGGCATCTCCGGCATCACGAATCTGCTTCACCTCCAGAGCGCCGCCATCCCAGTCGCCGACCGCGTCGACCCATTCCAACTCCGCCGCATGCCGGTCCTGGCAGAGCAGGTGGACCTCGTGTCCCTGGCCGGCGAGCACCTGGGCCAGGCTCGCGTTGTAGACGTTGGATCCGGTCCCGCGGAGCAGGTAGCCGTGGAAGATGAGAATCCTCACGATGGGCACGGTATTGTGCGCGCGCGATGCAGAATCCCGAGCAGACCTATCGTCTCCGAGCCCCGGCATCCGGCCGCGAGGCGCTCGCGAAGATCAGGCCCGACGGCGTGTACGTCGACCGTGAGAGCGGCGAGGAGATGCGGGTCGCGGCAGCGGTGCTGCCCCTCGCCCCGTCGGAGTCCGCGCTCGTGCGGGCGCCTGAGAACCTGCGCTCGTGCCGCCGCTGCAACCAGCTGATCGGGCTGGACGTGAGCGACTGCCCGTACTGCGGGCTGCGCCAGCCGGCCCTCGACGGTTCGTGAGGCGCGTCTCCGCACTTGTGATCCCGCTGGCGCTCGCCATCGGGCTGATCGCCACGGGCTGCGGGAGTGACAGCTCCGGCGAAACCTCTACCCACTCGGTCTCGATCCCCGCCGTCACCTCCCCGGTACCCACGGCCGCATCGACGGTCGCTCCGACCACGACAGCGCCAGGCACGACGGGCACCACCAAGGGCGGCAAGACCTTCAACCCGCAGGAGCCCGACTCGGCCACCAATGACGTTCCCCCGAAGAAGGGCAGCCCGCAGGCGAGCTTCGAGCAGCAGTGCAAGCAGAACCCCTCCGCCTGCGGGTAGTCTCAGCGGTCCTCGACGGAAGGACAAGGCCATGAGCGAAAGCGCTGAGACCGCGGTGCTCGCCGGAGGCTGCTACTGGATCATGCAGCACCTCCTGCGCGAGTGCGACGGAGTCATCTCCACCCGGCCGGGATGGACCGGCGGCGAGGGTGAGAATCCGACCGAGGAGAACCACGGTGGCCACGCCGAGGCGGTCCGGGTCGCTTTCGACACAGAACGGATCTCCTATCGGGGCCTACTCGAGTATTTCTTTCTGGTCCATCGACCCGATCTGGACGAACAACTCGTCGGCTCCATCTACCGCTCGGAGATCTTCTATACGAGCGAGGAGCAGCACAAGGTGGCCGAGGAGACAATCCTCGACGTCGAAGCCTCAGGCCACTGGCCCGGCAAGATCGTGACGCAAGTCAGCGAGGCCGTCACCTTCTTGGACGCCATCCCCGAGGATCAGGACTACCTTGAGCGCTACCCCCTGGGCTGCCCGGCACCGTTCCCGAGGCAGGGCGCGGAGGCGCCGAACCGGGAACCCGTCGCCTAGCGGCTACTTCTTCTTGCCGGGCTTCTTGGGGGGAGACTGATTCGGGTCCGCGACGACGGTCGCCGAGTAGAGCAGGCGTGCGGTGTTGTAGACGCACCCATAGGAGCGCTGTGTGCCGAGCGCGTCCTGCGGCGCCCCGGCCAGGATGTCCGTGGTGTTGTTGCACTTGCCCTTCTTGCGGCTGGCGGCCCACTTCGTGTTCGCGCTCTGATTGATCGCGAAAGCGGGCGCCCAGGTCGGGACCGTGAGGGCGACGACGTTGTTCGGCTTCACCCGGAGCGGGGTGTCGAGTGTGAAGGTGGTGGTCTGCCCGAGGAATGCGGAGAGGTCCTCAACGGGTGACTGGGACTTGAGCTTGTAGATCGGCTTGCCGGCCCGGATCGACTTCATGATCGGCTTCAGGACCGCGATCCTCGCCTTGGGTGGCCCCCCGAACGTCTTGCTGAAGAAGTCGAAGTCGCTCTGGTTGTTGTTGTTCGGGTTCGGCTTGGTGCTGGGCGCGCCGGTCTTGATCGACCAGGCGACGAGCCTGCCGCGGGTCGAGACGATGAAGGGGCTCCTCGCACCCGTGATGTTCGTCTGGAAGCCGGTGGTCTTGCCGATCGCCTGGCAGTTGGTGGGGCAGGAGGGGACGGCGGGCGTCGCCGCACCCAGCACGGTCACGCGCGGAGCCGCACCGGCGATGCCGGTCACGAGCAGCGCGCCGAGCGCCGTCACGAAGACCGCGACGGCGGTTCCGATGCTCCACCTGTGCAGGCGCGCTTGTGCGTGAGCTTTTTGGCCCATGGGCTTCATTGAACACCCCTTTTCGTGGAGGGTTGCGGGGTTTCCTTGCAGTCCGCACGAGTAAGGTTCAGCCCGATGGAGGGCGAAACCGCATTCCAGAGCTATTTGGACGGGGCCCTCGAAACCTTCGGAATTGACGCCGATGAGGACGAGCGGGCGGTGATGATGGGCGTCTGGTCGGTCTACGAGCCGAGCATGGAGCTGCTCAGAGAGGCGGATCTCGACGGAATCAAGCCCGAGTTGCACGCCGACGTCTCGAAGCCTCCGGCGCGATGAGCGCCCTCGACCTTTCCCTGAGGGAACAGGCGGCGCAGATCGCGGCAGGCGACCTCGACGCCGGCGAGCTGCTCGACGCCTGCCTCGCACGAGTCGAGGAGCGGAATCCCGAGCTGAACGCGGTGATCGCGACCTTCCCGGACCACTCCCGCGAGATGCTCGAGCAGGCTCCCGACGGCCCGCTCCGGGGCGTGCCGGTCCTGATCAAGGACGAGTGGCCGCTTCCCTGGCGCGCCGAGACGGTCGGCGCGGCGGCGGTCCCGGGAGTGACTCCCGAGCCCGGCGAGTCTGGGCCCTACCGGACCCTGCGGGACGCGGGCGCGGTGATCGCGGGCGTCGCGAACATGCACGAGCTCGGCGCGAGCAGCACCGGGAACACCTCCCTCTACGGCGCGGCCCACAACCCGTGGGACCTCGACCGCTGCCCGGGTGGCTCCTCGAGCGGGCCGGCGGCGGCCGTCGCCGGAGGGCTGGTATCGGGCGCGGTCGGCGCCGACGGCCTCGGCTCGATCCGCTACCCGGCCGCCTACTGCGGCCTCACGGGGCTGAAGCCCACCTTCGGGCGTTCCGCGATGGAGGGCCACCACATCGCCAACACGGAGACGATCGTCTCCGGCCCGCTCTGCCGCGACGCCGCCGACTGCCGGCTGCTCGCCTCGGCCCTGTTCGGCGATCAGCTTGCGGCCGGCGAGCCCAGGGATCTGAGGATCGGCGTCATCCGCGATCCGTACTGGAGCGATTCCGCTCCCGGCGTGCGAGAGGCGTGCGAGTCCGCGCTCGAAGCGCTCAGGGGTGAGACCGGCGGCGAGATCGTCGAGGTCGAGCTGCCGGATCTGGAACTGATCCTCCCCGCCGCCCTGCTGGTCGCGCAGTCGGAGGAGGCCGCCCACCTTGTCCCAGGTGTGCTCAACGAGCTCCCACCCCAGCTCGGCCTGATCAACCGCGGCGTGCTCAAGCTGCGGGCCCTGCTGCCGCTCAGCCTGACGGCGCGGGCGTTCACGCTCCGCGCGAAGGTGCGCAGGGACCTGGCGGCTCTCTTCGACGAGGTCGACGTCCTCGCCTGGCCGGCCGTTCCGGCCGTGGCGCCTCCTCTGACCGAGCCGATGATCGAGTTGCCCTCGGGCGTCGAGTCCGCCGACGCCGGCAACGCGCGCCAGGGCGTGCTCGCGAACCTCACCGGCGTGCCGGGAGTGAGCGTCCCGGTGGGCCTGGATGGCGGACTGCCGGCGGCTCTGCAGCTTCTCGGCCCCTGGGGCTCGGACGCCACCCTGCTCGATGCCGCCGAGGCGCTCGAGCGCGCCACGGACCGCGAGTTCGTCGAACTTCGTCCGGCCGCCGTCGCCTGAGCGATGAACAGGCGGGCCTGGCTTGCGTTCGCGGCCCTGTCGCTGATCTGGGGCGTTCCCTATCTCTTCATCAAGGTGGCGGTGGACGGCGGCGTCTCCCCTTTCTTTCTCGCCTGGGCGCGGATCGTGCTCGGAGCGTCGCTGCTCTTCGCCCTCGTCCCGCGCCAGGCTCTGGAGATGCTGCGGCACGGGCCGCGGCGCTGGATCCTCGCCTACGCGACGGTTGAGATGGCCCTCCCCTTCCCGTTGATCGCCGCCGGCGAGCGGCATGTGGACTCGTCCGTCGCCGCGATCGTGATCGCGACCGTGCCACTGCTGATCGCCCTGCTCGCCCTTCGCTTCGATCACACCGAGCGCCCCACCCGGACCCGCATGCTCGGCATGCTGATCGGCCTGGCCGGGGTGATCGCGCTCGTCGGCATCGACCTGAGCTCCGAGCCCGGTGCGGTTCTCGGGGCCGGAGCGGTGATGGTGGCCGCGGTCGGCTATGCCGCGGGACCAATGATCATCAAGCGGCACCTGCTCAGCTACGACCCCAGGGCGACGATGGCCGCCAGCCTGACCGTCGCGGCGGTGCTGCTCACTCCCGCGGGGCTGATCACCTTCCCCAGCAGCGCCCCGCCTGCCGACGCCATCGCGTCGCTGGTTGTCCTCGGAGTGGTGTGCACCGCGATCGCGTTCGTGATCCTGATGGTGCTGGTCTCCGAGGTCGGCGCCGGCCGCGCCTCGATCATCACCTACGTGAACCCGGTGGTGGCGGTGGCGCTCGGCGTAGTGGTGCTTGGCGAGAACCCCGGCGCAGGAGCGATCGCCGGGCTGCTCCTGATCCTGGCGGGCTCGTGGCTGTCGACCGACGACCGTCTGCCGCCCAACCCGACGGCGATCGTCACGCGCCGCCGGGCGCCTATGGCTGTGTGACGGGTCTCCGGGGCCGGTCCAGGCCTCCGGTTATCGTCCGGGGCACAGTGGCCGCCATCGAGACGCAGCAGCTTGCTCGCGAGTTCGAGGGCGGCATCAAGGCCGTCGACAGTGTCGATCTTGCCGTCGCCGAAGGGGAGATCTACGGGTTCCTCGGCCCGAATGGCGCGGGAAAGACCACAACCGTCCGGATGCTGACCACGCTGCTCACCCCGACGGGCGGACAGGCATGGGTCGCCGGCCACGACGTGGTCGCTGACGCCGGCACGGTGCGCCGCAAGATCGGCGTGGCCCTCCAGGAGGCGGCGCTCGACCCGTTGATGACCGGGCGCGAGCTGCTCCAGCTCCAGGCCACGCTCCATGCCATCCCCCGCCAGCGCGGCAGCGAGCTGGCCGACTCCCTACTCGACCGCGTTGGGCTCACGCTCGCCGGCGACCGCCGCGTCGGCACCTACTCGGGCGGGATGCAGCGCCGCCTCGACCTGGCGGCGGCCTTGGTCCACACCCCGGAGGTCCTCTTCCTGGATGAGCCCACCACCGGCCTCGACCCGGTCAGCCGCCAGGCGATCTGGGAGGAGGTCCAGAAGCTGAACAACGAGGGCACCACCGTCTTCCTGACCACTCAATACCTGGAGGAGGCGGACAAGCTCGCCGATCGCGTCGGCATCATCAGCGGCGGCCGGATCGTCGCCGAGGGCACCCCCCAGGCCCTCAAGGCCCAGGTGGGCAAACCGCACCTGGAGCTTTCCCTCGTGGATGGTGCCGGCAAGGCGAACCACGCCGAGCAGATTCTGGGCCGATTCGGCAAGCCGCTTCCCGCGCGCGACGGCACGCTGATGGTCGAGCTCGAGCATGGAACCTCCGAGGTCGGCCCGATCGTCGTCGCGCTCAACCAGGAGGGCCTGGACGTGGAGTCCCTCGACCTGGTGCAACCCACCCTCGACGACGTGTTCGTCGCCAAAACCGGTCAGCACCTGGAGGGCGACGAGAAGGACACGGGCGAACACGAGGTTGTCGCCGAATGATCGACCGCCTGGCCGCGAATACGCGAGTCATCGCGGCGCTAGGGGCCAGATCGGTCAGGCAGACGGCGCGCCGCCCGCAGCTGGCCGCACCGCTCTTCGTCTTCCCCACCCTGCTGCTCGCGATTCAGACCGGTGGCGCGGGCCGGGCGGTGAACCTCCCGCAGTTCCCGCCCGTGCAGAGCTTTCTTGCGTTCATGCTCGCGGGAGCGATGGTCCAGGCTACGTTGCTCGCGGGGAACTCCGGGGCGATCGCCCTGGCGATCGACATCGAGATGGGCTTCACCGACCGGCTCTTCGCGGCGCCGATCTCCCGCTTCGCGATCGTGCTCGGCCGACTGGCCGGCACCGCGATGCTGGGCGGAATAGTCGCCCTCTGGTTCATCGCGATCGGCTTGATCTTCGGCGCCACCATCCAGGCCGGCTTTCTCGGGGGGGTCTGGATCGTGTTGATGGTGTCCGCCTCTGCGATCGCATTCGGGTCCCTGGCCGCGGCCCTCGCACTGCGCACCGGCAGCGCCAGCGTGGTCCAGGGGATCTTTCCCCTGCTCTTCGTAGTCCTCTTCCTCTCGAGCGCCTTCTTCCCGGCGAGCCTGATGCTGGAGCCCGCCGCGTCCGTCGCCCAGTACAACCCTCTGAGCTTCATCGTCGACGGGATTCGCCAGCCGGTCATCTCTGGCTTCACCGGCCACGACATGTTCAAGGCCCTGATCTCGGTGGTCGGCATCGCGGCCCTCGGTCTCTGGCTCAGCGCGATCGCGGTCCGAGCACGGGCCAAGAGGGGCTGATGGGACGCGAAGCCAACCTCGCGACGATCGCCGCGCTGATCCGCCGCGCACGCAACGAGCTGCTGCGGGTACCCGGCGCTGCCATCCCCGGCATCCTGGCTCCGACCATCTTCTTCCTCGGGCTCACCAGCGTCTTCGGCCACCTGACGCTGCTGCCCGGGTTCAGCTCCGGCAGCTACCAGAGCTTCATCATCCCGGTCAGCCTGATGCAGGGAGCGGCATTCACGGGCGCGGCCACGGGCGTCAACCTGGCCCGCGACATCGAGGGCGGCTGGTTCGACCGGCTACTGGCCTCCCCGGCCCCGAGGCCGGTGATCCTGGCGGGACTCGTGCTCTCCGCCGGGCTACGGGCGCTGCTCCCGGCGTCGTTTCTGCTGGTCGTGGCTCTGATCGCCGGCGCCCACTGGCCCGGGCTCGACGGGCTCGCGGTCGCGCTGGTGGTCGTGATGGGGATGGCGATCGTGGCCGCGACCTGGGGCACATCCCTCGCGCTGCGGTTCAAGACGCAATCGGCCGCACCGCTGATGCAGGCGGGGATGTTCATCCTGGTTCTGTTCACCACCGCCTATGCCCCGCTGGACCTGCTCCAGGGCTGGCTGCAGACGGTGGCCCGGATCAACCCGGTCACACACGTCGTCGAGGCCGCTCGGCAGGGCTTCATCGGATCGGTGACGTGGTCAGGCACCTGGCCCGGCCTCCTCGCTCTGCTCGGTCTGGGCGCTCTGTTCACGGTGATGGCGCTCCGCGGAATGCGCCGCATGACCGCGTGAGCCCGGAATCGGCAATCGAAAACGGTGTTCGCGATCGGGTCCTCGAGATCGCGGAGGAGACCCTGCGCGGCAGCTGGATCGAGGGTGAGCGTGACGGGGTTCGCTACGGGTACTCCCGACCGAGCCCCACGCACTACCCCTGGCAGTGGTATTGGGACTCCTGCTTCCACGCGGTCGTCTGGCGCCGCTTCGACCCCGCCCGCGCCGAGAGCGAGCTCCGCAGCCTGCTTGCGGGCGGCTCCGAAGACGGCTTCATCGGTCACACGATCTTCTGGCACGGCCACGTCGACTGGCAGCGCCGCTGGACCTACAACGTCACCTCGAAGAAAGCGGCCAACACCTCAACGATCCAACCGCCTCTGCTCGCCTGGGCCTGGATGATCGCCGTCGGCGACCCGGCCGCCGAGCCGCGCATCGCGAGGCATCACCGCTGGCTCGAGGCCAATCGCGACCTCGATAGGGACGGGCTGCTCTGGATCGTCCAGCCGGACGAGTCCGGGCTCGACTCCTCTCCGAAGTTCGACGCGGTCTGGGGACTGCGCGCGCACGCCCGGCCGCTGTTCCCCTTTCTGATCGCGCGCAACCGCCGCCTCGGCTGGGACGCCCGCCGCGTGCTCGGCCGCGGCGGACCGGTCCTCTGCGAGGTGGTCACGAATGTCCTCTGGAACCTCTCGCGCATCGCCGCCGGCGAACCCTCCATAACCCCGCGGATCGTCGAGCGGCTCTGGGACGAGCGGCGTGGGCTCTTCCTGGACGTGGCCCGCGGCGATCTCGCCCACGAGGACAGGACGGACCCGGTGTCCGAGGGCGACCGCCGCATCCGGACCTCGACCTGGTCGGCGCTCGCCCCGCTCGCTCTGCCCGACCTGCCCCCTGAGATCGGCCGGCGGCTGGTCTCGGAGCACCTGCTCGACCAGCGGCGCTACTGGCTGCCCTTCCCGCCGACCTCGGTCTCGGTCGAGGAGCCCACCTTCGAGCCCCGCAAGTGGAAGGAGCCGCTGCGCCGCCTCTATTGGCGTGGTCCCACCTGGATCAACTCCGCCTGGCTGCTCTGGATCGGCCTGCTGCGCCTCGGCCACGAGGCCGAGGCGATGGAGATGGCGAACCGACTCAGCGGCGCCGTTGTGGAGCAACGGCTGCACGAGTTCTACGAGCCCTACTCCGGAGAGGGGCTCGGGGCCAAGGAGTTCGGCTGGTCCTCGCTGATCGCGGAGCTCGCCGATCCGGACCCGGCGGCCGCCGGGTCGTATCTCTAGGGGCTGTATCGCCGGCTACTTGGTCGCCGGAGCCGCCACAGGCGTCGAGACGCCCGCCTTGCAGACGAACTTCCCGGCGGTCTCCTTCAGCGCCTTGACGCGGACCGAGTTCGTACCAGTCGGCTGCGGACTCGGCAGCTGGCCTGAGACCGAATAGTTCCCATTCGAATCCGTGCTGGATCCGTCGAGAGTCGAGACCACCGTTCCGGTCGAATCGAGGAACTGGAGCCGAATCGCGCGAGAGATCCGGCATGCCTTGACGCTGTTCAGCGCACCCTTCGCAGTCACCTTGCCGCTGCTGTTGAACTTCGGATAGCCGCCGAAGTAGATGACGGTCGTGTTCTTCTTCTTCTTGCCGCTGCCCGCCAGCGCACCGGCGCTGAACAGTCCGAGTCCCAGCAGCGCCACCGCCAGCACCGCGATCAACCTTCCCGCCCTCATCTGTCTCCTCCTCCTCTTGATGGAGGATCCAGCCTACGCCCCTAGACGGAGTTTGCGGAGAAGGCAGCCGAGACGCCGCGCTTGCAGACGTACGCCTTGCCCTTGATCTTCACCTTGCGCTGGGCGGCGATCGCGAGGAACTCGTCCGTCGGCTTGATCTTGGTCGAGCTCGTGCCGGTGATCGTCACGCGGCCCTTGCTCCCTCCGCCCTGGCTGGTCGCCTTGCCGATCGCGGGACCGGAGAGCCTGCCGTTGACGGAGCGGTAGAGGACGACGTTGCGCTGGCGCTCGCAGCGGGCGAATGAGGAATCAAGCTGGGCTGTCACCTGGAGTCGCTTCTGCTTGGAGCCCTTGACAATCTGGGCGCTGGTGGCGTTGACAATCACAGAGACCCTCTTCGTCTTGGGCCCGGCGAACGCTGTCGCGGCCAGGATCACGCAGAGCGCTCCGGTCACAGCGAGCGCGATCGTCCTGGCACCGATTCGCATCTACTTGTACCGGTAGGTGATTCGGCCGCGGTCGAGGTCGTAGGGCGAAAGCTCGATCTTCACCCGGTCTCCGGGGAGGATGCGGATGTAGTGGCGGCGCATCTTGCCCGAGATGTGGCCGAGGACCTCGTGGTCGTTGTCCAACTTGACGCGAAACATCGTGTTGGGCAGCGCCTCGGTGATCTCGCCCTCCATCTCGATTTTCTCTTCCTTCGCCATTTGCGACCGGGCAGGGTAGCGGGTGGGCCTACTTCCCCTCGAATGTCGCGTTGCCGGGCCCATCCTTCAGGAAGCTGGCCACCGCGTTCTTCAGATCCTCGGAGGCGAACAGGTCCGCGAACACGCCCGGCGTGACCTCATCCGCTTGGTTGACGCCGCCGGCGCGGTAGCCGCGGATGATCTTCTTCGTGGCGCCGTGGGCGACGGTTGGGCCATCGGCGAGCTTGTGGGCGAACTTCATGCCCTTCTCGAGCAGCGCATCGTCGGGCACGATCCGGTTGACGACGTTCCAGCGCTCGAGCGTTGCGGCGTCATAGAGGCCGCCGCTCATGACGAACTCGGCAGCGCGGGCCGGGCCGGCCCGCTCGGCCATCCGCTGCGTGCCGCCAGCCCCGGGAGTCAGCCCGACGACAGCCTCCACGAGCCCGAAGCGCGCCGATTCGGTCGCCCAGAGCATGTCGCAGCCGAGCGAGATCTCCAGTCCCGCCGTCAGGCAGAGCCCGTGGACCAGGGCGAGCGTCGGAATCGGCAAATCCTCGATGCGCCGCACCACCGGGATCAGGGAGC
This sequence comes from uncultured Solirubrobacterales bacterium, assembly GCA_963743575.1. Classification (GTDB taxonomy): domain Bacteria; phylum Actinomycetota; class Thermoleophilia; order Solirubrobacterales; family 70-9; genus DASUPK01. The sequence continues at coordinate 57,083 of CAVUQC010000007.1, forward strand.
CGAACGAGTCCGAGGCGCTGCCCTCCTCCTGAACTCGCTTGAAGCTGTTGACGTCGACGCCTCCGGTGAAAATGTCACCGTCGGCGCGCCAGACCAGGGCGCGGGCGTCGGAGCCCTCGATCTCGTCCAGACATGAGACGAGCGCCCCCCAGGCGTCATCGCCGAACAGGTTGAGCGGCGGGTTCGAGAGCACGATCGAGGCGACGTTGCCGTCCCTCTCGAGCCTGATCGGGGCGGTCTTCGTCTCAGTCTCAGCCATTCTCACCTCTCAGTTTGGCGGCGGTCGCCGCGATCTCATCGGAATCCCCGGGCTCGGGAATCCACGGAAGCTTCAGCGGATCATCCTCGTAGCGGGGGACCACGTGAATGTGGAAGTGGAAGACCGTCTGCCAGGCGGCCGGCCCGCAGGCATTGATCAGGTTGACCCCATCCGCCCCGAGCACCTCCTTCATCCGCTCGGCCAGCCGCTGGGCAGTCAGCATCGTGGCCGTGAGGTCCTCGGTCCCAATCTCGAGCAGGTCCTTCGAGTGGACCCTGGGCACGACCAGCGCATGACCCGCGGTGGCCGGGTTGATGTCCATGAACGACACCGTCCGCTCGTTGGCGTCGATCGTCTCGCTTGGGATCGACCCGGCGACGATGCCGCAGAAGAGGCAGTCGGGATCAGCCATGGGCGCGAACGCTATCCCCAACGGCGGGCTATCGGAGCTCCCGGGCTCGCTCGAGCGCCTGCGACCGGCTGGCGATCTCGCCCGTGAAGGCCTCGGCGCGAAGCTCCTCGAGCACGCGGCCCATCTCGGGGCCGGGCGAGAGGCCGAGCTCCTCGACGAGCTCGTCCCCCGTCAGGGGCGGACGGGGCGAGCCCTCGCGGTGCCAGGCGAGCGCCTCCCGCAGCATCTGGCGGGCCAGGTCGAGATGCGCCTCCACCATCTCCGGGCTGGCCAGCGGGCCCTCGCCGCGGGCCGCGAGGCGGTCGGCGACCGTGAGCAGCGTGACGTCCGCCGCCACCGGCTCGGTGGCAACCAGGTAGTCGTAGACGGCGCGTCGAGAGAGCGGCCTCTGGTGAACCAAGAACCCGAGGCGCAGGTGGTGGAGCGCCAGCCCCTGAAGGTGTCCGCTGAGCGCCCGGCTCGTGCGGAGCCGCCGGCAGATCGAGGCGATGATCTTCGCGCCGACCTCGTCGTGGCCGATGAAGGTGACGTAGCCCGACCCCTCCCCCCGGGTCTCCGGCTTGCCCAGGTCGTGGAAGAGCGCCCCGAACCTCAGGGCATCCCGACGGGTGAGCTCATCGGCGAGGGGCTCGCCGAGGAACGCCTCCACCTCTGGGGCAAGGCCTCCCGCGAAGCCCGGAACGTCGGCCTCGGTGCCGAGCCACTCCTCGAGCACGGCGAGCGTGTGGCCGAGCACGTCGAGATGGTGGTTCGGGTTCTGGACCACGCCACGGAGCGCTTCGAGCTCGGGGAGGACGACCGGCAGCACGGCCAGCTCCTCCATCAGCCGGATGCCCGCCATCGGATCCGGCCCGGCGACGATGGCGCGCAATTCCGCGAACTGGCGCTCGCCGGCCGGGTCGGCGGCGTTGCCGGCGTTCAAGCGCGCGAGCTCGGCCGTACCCGGATCGAGCGACAGCCGGAGGTTCGCTCCCAGGCGGCAGGCACGCAAAAGGCGAAGCGGGTCGTCCACGAAGGTGTCATCCGAAGCCGCCCTCAGAGTCCGGGCCTCCGCATCGGCGCTCCCGCCCGTCGGATCGACTGGCTCGCCTCCCGCCAGAGGCACGGCGATCGCGTTCACGGTGAAGTCGCGGGCTCGCAGATCGTCCTCTATCGAGTCGGCGCGCAGGCCCGAGACGTCGACGTGCCATCCGCCGGTGGGCGCCACAGCGCGCCAGGTCGCGAACTCCTCGGAGAGCGAGAAGGCCGAGCCGCCCGCCACCCGGGCGATCGCGCGGGCTGCCTCCTCCTCCCCGCCGCGCTCCAGTGCCAGGTCGGCATCGGCGACCGGCCGGTCGAGGAGCGCGTCCCTGATCGCGCCGCCGACGAGCCAGACGGGGCCCGGCCGCTCCTCCAGCGCCGTGCGGGCCGCCGCGATCGAAGGCGCCGAGGAGAGGGCATCGTAAAGCGACGGGCTCACTCGATCACCTCGCGAGTCACCCGCCCCGAAATGCCGCAGGTCACCTCGTAGTTGATGGTGTCGAGACGAGCCGCGACCTCCTCGGCGTGGATCCGATCGGAGCCCTGCGCGCCGATCAGGACCGCAGGAGCGCCCGGCTCGACCTCGGTGTCGGGGCCGAGGTCGATGGTGATGTTGTCCATCGAGACGGTCCCGACGAGCGGATACCGGTGTCCGCCGACGAGCACCTCCGCGTTGTTGGAGAGGCCGCGGCGCACCCCGTCCCCATAGCCGATCGGCAGCACGCCGACCCATGTGTCCTCCGGCGCCCGCCAGGTCCTTCCGTATCCGGCGCTGGCCCCGCGCTCGAAGCGCTTCACGTCGGCGACGTAGGAGTGCAGCTCCAGTGCAGGCTCCAGGTCCCGCTCGCCGGGATCACGCCCGAACGGATCGAGTCCATAGACGGCGATTCCGCAGCGGACCATGTCGAAGTGCGTCGCCGGATCCCGCAGCGTCGCGGCGCTGTTCGCCGCATGGACCACGCAGTCCGAGGCGAGCTCCCGGACCGCCTCGGCGACCGGGCTGAAGGCAGTGAGTTGCTCGCCGAGGTAGGAGTCGCCCTCCTCGTCGGCGGTGGCGAAATGCGTCCAGACGCCCGCGACGTCCAGGCGCTGGTCCTCGACGCAGGCGCGAGCGAGCTCGATCAGCGCGTCAGGGTCGCGTTCGCCCAGGCGGCCCATGCCGCTGTCAAGCTTGACGTGCACGCGGACCATCCGGCCCGTGTCCTCGGCGACTCGCGAGCAGAGGTCTCGGAATCTCTCGCGCCAGACCGCGACGTCGGCGCGCGCAGCCAGCGCGGTCCGGAGCTCGTCGGGGGTGAGGGCGCCCATCACCAGGATCGGCACGTCCGGGAAGTGCAGCCGGAGCTCCTCGGCCTCCGACGCGGCGGCAACCGCGAGCCTGCTCGCGCCGCCGCGCAGGGCGGCGGCTGCGCAGACCGCGGCGCCGTGCCCGTAGCCGTTCGCCTTCACCACGGCGCAGAGCTCCACCCCGTCGCCCACCCGATCCTTCAGCTTCCGGGAATTACGCTCCACAGCACCGACGTCGACAGTCGCCAGCGCCCGCGATGTCGTCTCGGGCGCGCTCAGAGCGATAGCCCCGCCGGGATGGACTCGATCACGTCGCCGGCGATCACCGAGTCGTGGCCGACGCGGCGTCCCGCTTCCCGGCCGGCTCGCGAGTGGGCGACCACCGCGGCACAGGTGGCCGCGAAAGGCTCCATGCCCCGGGCGACGAGCGCGGCGATCATGCCGGAGAGGACGTCCCCCGTGCCGGCGGTGGCGAGCTGCGGGCTGGAGATGGCATTGACGGCGAGGCGCTCACCGTCGGTGACGATGGAGTCGTCGCCCTTCAGCAGCACGATCCCTCCGCTTCGCTCGGCGGCCTCCCGCGCGCTCTCCGCTCGCTTCGCGCCCACCTCCTCCGAGTCCCGGTCGAGCAGCCGTGCCATTTCCCCGGCGTGTGGGGTGAGCACCAGAGGCCCCTTGCGCTTGGCGAGCTTCTCGATCCGCCCGGCGTGCGCGTTGAGCCCGTCGGCGTCGATCACCAACGGCGCCTCGATCCGCTCGGTGAGCTCCTGGATCAGGCGCTGGGTGCCCTGCTCGCGCCCCATGCCGGAGCCGAGCACCACACAGGCCGCGCGCTCCGCAGCGCCGAGGATCTGCTCGGACGCGGCGGGCCGGAGCCTGCCGTCGCGGCTCGCGCAGCCGATCGACATCGCCTCGGTCAGCTTAATTTCGAAGATCTGTTCGAGGTCCGCGGGGACCGCCACCGTCGCGTAGCCGGCGCCGGTGCGGATCGAGGCGAGGGCCGCCATGGTGACCGCCCCCGTCAGTCCGCGGGACCCGCCCACGATCAACACCTGCCCCGAGCTGAACTTGGTCGAGCCGGCGGCCCGGGCGGGCGCGAGCTCGAGGACCCGCGGGAAGATCAGGCCGGCGTGCGGCTCAACCGGGGCGCCATCGGGTATTCCGATCGGCGCGACCTGGAGGCCACCCGTGTGGTCCTTTCCCGGCGCGATCCAATGGCCGAGCTTCGGAGCGTGGAAGGTCACGGTGACGTCGGCCGAAACCGCAGCGCCCTCGACCTCCCCCGTGGAGGCGTTCACCCCGGAGGCGATGTCCGTTGCGACCACCGGAGCGTCCACTTCGTTGATCGCCGCGATCGCGTCGACGGCCGGGCCGCGGGGGCTCCCTGCGAAACCCGTCCCGAAGACCGCGTCGATCACCACTCCAGTGCCGCGCATCGCGTCGGCCAGGTCGCCCGGATCCACCTGGCGCGCCCCATCGAATCGGGCGGCGTTTGCCTGGGAGTCGGCCGAGAGCTCATCGGGCGGCGCCAGCAGCAGGGCATCGACCTCGAAGCCGGTCTCGCGCAGGGTGCGGGCAGCGACCAGGCCGTCGCCGCCGTTGTTTCCCTTTCCGCAGACGACCGCGGCCCGGTTCGAGGTCGCTGCCTGAGCGGCCGCCTCGGCGAGCGCGCGCCCGGCGGCCTCCATCAGCTCGAGCGAGGGCACCCCTTGGTCCTTGATCGCCCACGTGTCGGTGGCGCGCATCTCCTCGGCGTCCAGGCAAGGATCGAGCCAGTCCTCCATCGGCGTGAGCCTAGCGGCGCGACCGCGGAAGCGGCCATCCTTGATGCACCACCCAAAGGGACCGTGGTAAACCACGCCGGTGTCCGTCTTCTGCCTGATTCACGGCGCGTGGCACGAACCCTCATGCTGGGACGAGCTGACGCCGCAGCTGATGGAGCGCGGTCATGCCGTGGTGGCGCCCGACCTGCCGTTGCAGGATGTCGAGGCAGGATTCGACGCACGCACCCAGCCAGCGCTGAAGGCGGTCAATGGAGTCGATGGTCCGCTGGTCATCGTCGGCCACTCTCAGGGGACCGCCTACTCGTCGCTTGTGGCAGCCGCCAAACCTGACGCGATGCTCGTTCACCTCTGTCCGAGGCTGGGCGGGTTCGAGCCCCCGCCGGGCGGCCCGAACCCATTCCGCCCTGGAATTCCCTTTCCAGAGATCGGCGTGGACGGCACCAGCGTCTGGGACGAGGAAGTGGCGATGGAGGTGCTGTACGGGCGGGTGCCGCTGCCGAGGGCGGCCATCATGGCGGGGCGGCTGCGGCCCATGGCCATGCCGCAGGACGAGTATCCGCTCCCTACTCACCCCCAGAACTCCACCGTGCTCATCTACGCTGCGGAGGACGAGCTCTTCGAGCCGAACTGGGCGCGATTCATGGCTCGTGCGTTGCTCGGCGTCGAGCCAATCGAGATCCCAAGCGGTCACTTCCCGATGGTCGAAGACCCGGATGCCCTCGCCGAGCTCCTCGATCGCGTTACGTCACGGGCCTAGTGGTGCTTCTTCTTCTTGCACTTCTTCTTCTTGGCTGACGCGGCTGAGCGCTTGTGCTTCTTTTTGCATCCTTTCTTCGCCGGCGTCGTTCCCCCCGATGTCGGGGCCGGACAGCCATTCACCGGTCCCGAGACACCTGGGCACTGATCCTGGGTCTCGTCCCCGAAGCCGTCGCTGTCGAGGTCCGGCTCCAGCCGAGCGGAGACGTTGACGCGCTCATTGCCCAGCCCCGCACCTGCGAGCGGGAAAGACCCGGGCGGCTCATCGGTCGTTCCCTGATCCACGAGATCGGAGCTCAACTGGTTGTTGATCACACAGGCCGGAGCCCCATCCAGGCTCATCAGGCCCAATAGGTCGTTGACGTGGACGGGCATGCGCGCCGCAAACGTCGCGGTCGTCGCTGTCGCCGGCACCGGCACGCTTTGGCTCCTTGCCACCACGAGCCAATTGAACCCGGGCGGGCGAAAAACCTTGAACTCGACGTCGCCCGTCGCAAACCCGTTGCCGGCGATCGTCCAGCTCGTGATCACCCCTCCGCCGGCGGGCAGCGCGTAGTTGGGGGCGGCGCCCGTAGCGGCCTGAATGTCAATGAACGGCGTTCCGTTGCACTCACCGGTGTCGGCGCACGGTATCCGTCTGCCCCACCGTCACCGACGCCCAACCGTTTGCTTTCGATGCTAGGAGCCCGGGCCGCGGCCGAACATCGTGGATCGGTCGAGTCCGCCAGCCGCGGGCAGGCCGTAGAGGTCACCGTCCCGAGCGAGCCAGAGTGGCCCATCAAAGCGCTTGCGGGCGTCACCGAGGAACGGGCCCTCGAGTGACTTCAGCGGCAGGGGCGGGACTATGTGGGTCAGTGCGAGTGCCCCGACACGGGCCTCCCGAGCGGCGTCGGCCGCCTGGGCCGGGCTTGCATGGTAGTCGGGGATGTCGGCGAAGATCTTGGCTCGTGCGGTCAGTCCGGAGGCGCGGGCGGCATCCTCGACGAGCTTGGTCAGCTCCGGCGAGAGGGCGTCGTGGACGAGCAGGTCGGCACCCGCGGCCGCCTGGACGAGGATCGGCGAATAGCTGGTGTCGCCGCTGATCACGAGGCTGCGGCCCTCGTAGTCGAAGCGGAAGCCCACAGCCGGCTCGGCCGGGAAATGATCGACCCGGAACGCCGTGATCTTCAGGCCGCCGTCGTCGAGCACGACCGTCGAGTCCGCTCCATCCGGGAAGTCGAAGGTCTCCGCGCTCATCCCAGCGGCGGCGGAGGGCGCAATCTCCTCGCCGTGGTGCGCGGTGCGGTAGCCGTTGTCGAGCGCGTATGCCTCGTTGTAGCCGGCCACGACGCGCTCGACCCCGGGTGGCCCGATGACCCGCATCCTGTCGGTAGAGCCCGGTGCGACCCAGCGCTGGATCGCGAGGCTGCCCAGGCCGCCGATGTGATCGGAGTGGAAGTGGGTCAGCAGCACGGCCTCGATCCCGCCGGGATCGATCCCCATGCGGTTGAGCGTCTCGGATGCCCGCTCTCCGGCGTCGACGATGAACACGCGTCGCCCGGCGATCACCGCCACGCAGGGGTTGCCCCTCTTCTGGTCAGGGAGCGGCGACCCGGATCCGCAGATGGCGACATGGAGGCCATCCGGCATCTCGGCCACCGGATCCGCGCTCATCCGTCGCGGCAGCGACCGCTTGGTCATCCCCACCGCGAGGCGCCCGCGGATGCTCACGCGGCGATCGCGATCGCGGCGGCTGAATCCCCCGAGTGGGTCAGTGAGATCGCGATCTCGCCGTCCCCCGCGACCTCGGCCGCACGGCCGTGCAGCTGGACCCGCGGCGGCTCACCCGCGATGACCTCGATCTCGCGCAGCGGCACGCCTTGACCGAGCGCCTTGATCACGGCCTCCTTGGCCGCGAATCGAGCCGCAAGGTGACGGCCCGGCCTGGCTCGAGCTCGCGCGTACGCCAGCTCGCCCTCCGTGAAGAGGCGATCCGCGAGCCGCGGACGGCGCTCGAGCGCGCGCTCCAGCCGGTCGATCTCGATCAGGTCGATGCCGACGGCGGGCGCCAAGGGAGGCCTACTTCAGGCCGAGGACTGCCTTGAACTCGGCCTTGTCGCCACTCGCGCCGGAGCCGGTGACGACGTAGTTGAGCGCGTTCAGATACGGCTTGGCCTGCTGGTACTGGGGATCGGACTTCGCACCCGAGGACTCCGCCAGCGCGAAGATCGACTGCAGGTTGAGGAAGAGGTCGGTGCCGAGCGAGGAGACCTGGCCCTTCGCCGCGGAGAAGGTCGGTGAGTCCGAGAGCGTCTGGGTCGGCGCCAGGCTGGCCTGGGCGGAGCCGGCGCCGTAGCCGATCACCAGCTTGTCGCCCTCCTCGGCGATCTCGATCGGCTGGGAGAGGCTCGGATCCGACATCTGGAAGCCCGTGCCGCCGCCGGAGAGCTGCAGCGGCTTGATCTGCCCACCGATCTGCAGCAGCCCCTGGAGCTGGCTCAGGAGGCGCCCGGTCAGTTGGGTGTCCTTGGACTGGATGACCAGGGCGCCCGCCAGCGTGGACTGGGTGGTCCCCTGGACGTAGAGGACGGCGTCGCCGAGGGAAGCCGTGAGCTGCTCGAGCGATGACCCGGTGGTCTGCTCGATCTGCTGCTGAATGGAGGCGAAGTTTGGCAGCTGTTCCTTGAGCTGCTGGATGCTGTGGTTCAGGTTGTCGCCCAGGTTCCCGATGCCGAGGGCGAGCCAGGACTGGCCCGGCACGTTGCCGATCAGCGAGCTCTCCGGCGTGTCGACGCCGTTGCTGCCACCCGTCGCCTCGAGTTGGACGGAGTCGGCGGAGGCCGTCACGGCGCCCGCCACCGGCTCGTCGAGGTTGTCGCCGGCGCTCTTCTCGATTGCGGCCTTGCTGGCCGCGTCGAACTGGGTGCCGAGTGCGTCGATGAAGGTCTTGGGAACGGTGTAGACGGTGCCCAGCCGGTTGTCCGGGAGGTTGCCGATCGCGTCCTTGAAGTCGCTGTCGTCGCCGAGCGAGTCGCCCTTGTCCGCCTGGATCGCGGCATTGACGCCGGTCGGGTTCCCCACCAGCAGGAAGTCGCCCACGGTGGCGTACGCAGTGTTCCCGTCCTGAGCCGTCTGGACCGAGACGCCGTCGACGGGCTTCGGCGCGCCGCTGGTGCCGTTGGCCTTCTGCGCGAAGGCGAGAGCCGCGCTCGGATTCGTGGTCTCGATGACCGACGCCCCCTGCGAGTTGTTTCCGAGTGTCGTGAAGAAGACGCCAGCCTTCTCTCCCAGCCAGGGGGCGATGTCCGTCTGGTAGTTCACCGGCTGCCCCGTTGCCGTCTTCTGCTTGTTGATCTGCTCGATGATCTTGGAGGCGGGATCCGAGGTGCCGAGGATCTTCGTGAGCGCAGCGTTTGCATCAGACTGGGCCGAGCCCGTGGGCTTGACCGTCGCGTCGAGGTAGATCGGCGTGTTGGCCGGGACCGCGGCCGCGGGGCCGACGTCGACGCTGCCACCGCCACCTCCGCCACCGCAGCCGGCGAGGAGCGCAGCCGGGGCGGCCACGCAGGCAAGCAGAAGCGCGGTGAATCGGCGGGAACTCAAGAGGCGCGGAATCCTAGCGCGGGGGATGGACGGGCTACTCGACGGTGACCGTCTTGGCCAGGTTGCGGGGCTGATCCACGTTGAGGCCGATCTCTCGCGCGATGTAGTAGGCGAGCAGCTGCAGGGGCACGATCGCGACGATCGGCTGCACGATCCAGTCGGTGCGCGGGACGAAGATCGTCTGGTCGGCGGATTCCTCGACGCCCTTCGAGCCCTCGGTGGCGACGGCGATCACGTCGGCGCCGCGAGCGCGCACCTCCTCCATGTTGGAGAGCATCTTCTCCACCACCGGGCTGTCCGTGGCGACGGCGACCACCGGGGTGGACTCGTCGAGCAGGGCGATCGGGCCGTGCTTCATCTCCCCCGCGGCGTAGGCATCCGCCGGGATGTAGGAGATCTCCTTCAGCTTCAGGGCACCCTCGAGGCAGACGGAGAGCCCGATGTGCCTCCCGATGTACATGAAGAAGCGCTGGTGGGCCTCGGAGCGGGCGATCTCCTTGACCTGCTCGTCGCAGGAGACGATCGTCTCCTGGATCTTGTGGGGCAGCGACTTGAGCTCGGCGACCAGCTCCCGCAGGCGCTCCGGCTCAATCGTGCCGCGCAACTCGGCGAGGCGCAGGCCGAGCAGGTACATGGCTGCGACCTGGCTGACGAAGGTCTTGGTGGCGGCGACGCTGATCTCTATGCCGGAACGGGTGAAGAGCACCGCGTCCGCATCGCGCGTCGCCTGGCTGCCCATCACGTTGGTGACGGCGAGCACCTTCGAGCCGCCATCACGCGCCAGCCGCATCGCGGCGAGGGTGTCTGCGGTCTCGCCGGACTGCGTGATCCCGATGACGAGGTCGTTGGGCCGGTGGACCGGATCGCGGTAGCGGTATTCGGAGGCGATGTCCATCTCGACCGGCACCCGCGCCCACTGCTCGATCGCGTAGCGGCCGACGAGGCCGGCGTGGTACGAGGTCCCGCACGCCACGATCACGATCCGCTCGATCCCCTTCAGGTAGTCATCGTCGAGGTCCACGTCGGAGAGGTCGACCCCGTCGATCCCCGGAAGCCGGTCGGTGATGGTCTCGGCGACGGCGTCCGGCTGCTCATGGATCTCCTTGAGCATGAACGTGTCGTAGCCGCCCTTCTCAGCGGCGTCCTCGTCCCAGGTGACCTCGAACGGCTCACGGCCCTCGACCGCGTTGCCCTCTGAATCCGTGACGGTCACGTCGCCCTCGTGGATGGTCACGATCTCGTCGTTCTTGATCCCGAGGGCTCGCCGGGTCTCGGCCAGGAAGGCCGGAATCGCAGAGGCCACGAAGTTCTCGTCCTCGCCGAGGCCGACGATCAGCGGGCACTCCTTCCGAGCCGCGACGAGGGTGTCCTCGTGGTCGTTGTGCATCGCGACAAAGGCGTAGTGGCCGCGCAGGTCGCCGAACGCCCTCCGAACGGCCTCGGTCAGGTCGCCGTCGTAGTGGCGCTCGATCAGGTGGGAGACGATCTCCGCATCGGTCTCCGAGGTGAACACGTGCCCCTCGGCCTTCAGCTCCTTGCGCAGCTCGGCGTGGTTCTCGACGATGCCGTTGAGGACGATGTGGATCTTGTCGTCGCAGTCGCCGTGCGGATGGGCGTTCTCCTCGGTGACGCGCCCGTGGGTGGCCCAGCGGGTGTGCCCCAGCCCGATCGTCCCGGGCTTGGCGGCGACCGCAACCGAGCCTCCGTCGCCGTTGGAGGATTGCTCCTCGACGGCCGCGCGCAGGTTCGCCAGGTTGCCGACAGCGCGCACGCTGTCGATCTCGCCGTCCGAGAGCACCGAGATGCCGGCGGAGTCATAGCCTCGGTACTCCAGCTTCTCCAATCCGGCGATCAGCAGGTCCCGGCACGGTCGGTCACCTACGTATCCGACTATGCCGCACATAAGAAGACGTACAGAGTAGAGGCAGACGGCCGGGCGTCAACGATTTCGGCAACGAGGCTGGGCACTTCACCGGCGGCGTTTGTCGCCTTTGTTTCGCACGTCCGGAACAAACTCGACAAGTAGCTGCCTTTCGCCCAAAGCGGCGGCCGTCACGGCCCACCTTCGCGGGGCGCCTTACTCGTCGTATGGGCGACTAAGTCGCCCCAGTCCGAGGGCAGGCGAGGACCGCCGCTTTCCATTGCGAAGCACCAGTCTCGAGCCAGCCACGGCGCTCAGTGGCAGCCGTCAGGTCAGGTCGCGCTTCACCAGCTCGACCAGCCGTGCGCAGACCGACTCGCACTCCTCCTCGCTGGGCGCCTCGACCATCACCCGGACCAGGGGCTCGGTGCCCGACGGGCGGACGAGGACCCGACCGCGACCCTCGAGGTTGGCGTTCTCCTCGTCCACCGCTTGCCAGACCTCGGTGGCACCCTCGATCGCCCCCCGGTCTCTGACCCTGACGTTCTCGAGACGTTGGGGCAGGCGCTCGAACGGCTCGACGTCCTCGAGGCGGCGCTGTCCGAGCGCGCGGAGCGTCAGCAGCGAGGCCGCGATCCCGTCGCCGGTCGGAGTGAAGTCGGTCCAGACGATGTGGCCCGACTGCTCGCCGCCGAACCGCCAGTCGCGCTCGAGCAGTTGCTCGATGACGTGGCGATCGCCGACCTGCGTCTGGACGACCTCGATCCCGGCCTTCTCCATGGTCGTCATGAATCCGTAGTTGGTCATCACCGTCACCGCCACCCCGCCCTCGAGCTCACCGCGCTTCTGGAGGTCCAGGGCGATCAGGGCCATCAGGTCGTCGCCGTCGTGCAGCCGGCCCTTGCCGTCGACTGCGGCGATGCGATCTCCGTCGCCGTCGTACGCGAAGCCGATGTCGGCGTCCGACGAACGGACAAGCTCGATCAGGGCCTCCGGATGCGTCGAGCCGCAGTCGGCGTTGATGTTGCGCCCGTCGGGCTCGATCCCTGTGAGGACCAGGTCGGCGCCGAGCGCCTGGAAGATCACGGGAGCCGCCCGGAAGGTGGCGCCGTTCGCGCAGTCGAGCGCCACCCGCATGCCGGAGAGGTCGAATGCGAACGCCGCCCGGAGCTCTCTGATGTAGTCATCGAACGCGCCCTCCAGAGATCGCACCCCGCCGACGCGCTCCCCGGTCTCCTCGTTCATCAGGCCCTCGATCTCGATCTCAGCGTCGTCATCGAGCTTGGTGCCGCGCGAGTTGAAGAACTTGATGCCGTTGTCGGCGAACGGGTTGTGGGAGGCGGAGACCACCGCCGCCAGGTCGAAGGTCAGGCGGCGTGCGAGCACGGACGCGGCGGGAGTCGGCAGGACGCCGCCCAGCATCGCGTCCCCTCCGCCCGCAGCAACCCCGGCCGCCAGGGCCTCCTCGAGCATCGGGCCGGACTCACGGGTGTCGCGGACGATCAGGACCTGTGGCCGTTCAGACGGATCCCGAAGTGCCGCGGCACGGCCGAGGCGCACGGCGAGGTCGGGGGTGAGCAACTCGCCCACCGGGCCGCGAACCCCATCGGTCCCGAAATATTTGCGCGAGGTCTGTGTCATCTACGGACGCCTTGAGACGGCGAAAACCAAGCCTGCCAAGGACGCAGGCCATCCGGCGAAACGAGCTTAGTTGACACCTCAGTGAGCGAGACGGATGGCCCAGGACGCGGGCAGGCGCCGGGTTTGCAGCTGTCTCAGCGCTTCGAGAACTGAGGCTTCTTGCGGGCCTTCTTCAGTCCCGCCTTGCGACGCTCCTTGACCCGAGCGTCGCGGGTCAACATGCCCCGTCGCTTGAGCTCCGGGCGGAGAGCCGGGTCCACGTCGCAGAGCGCGCGAGCGATGCCGTGGCGAACTGCGGACGCCTGCCCGGAGATCCCGCCACCGTGCACGCGGACGCGCACGTCGACGTTGCCCTCGTAGCCGCTCTGGGCCAGGGGCTGCTTGGCGACGGACTGGAGGTACTCCCGCGGGAAGTACTCCTCAAGAGTGCGCTTGTTGACCTGGATCGCGCCGTCACCCGCGCGGATGATCACCCGGGCGATCGAGGACTTGCGCTTGCCGGTCGCCGAGTAGCTGGCGTCACCGGAGAGCTTCGCGGGCTGGGCCGCGAGGGGAGCGGATTCGCCTTCCTCGCCGATCAGCTCGCGCTCGCGGCGGGCTCGCTCCTCCTCCTCAGCTTCCTGGCGGGCGCGCTCCTCGGCGTCCAGCTGGCGCTCCGGCTCGATCGCGATCGGGTCGAGCTCGGCACCGGGGACGACCTCCTCCTTCTTCTGCTTGCCCTCGGCCTTGGCGGGCTCAGCGGGAGCCTCCTCGGCCTGGGCGGGAGCCTCCTCGGCCTGGGCGGGAGCCTCCTCGGCTGGAGCTGCGGCCTCCTCGGCGGGGCTGTCGTCCTCGCCGGCAGCGTCCTCCGCGAGAGCCTCCTCGGCGGGAGGCGCCTCGGACTCGGTTTCGCCGCGCTCGGGACTGCCGCCTTCCGAGGGCGGGTGCTCCTCCGGAGCGGCCTGCTCGTCGGCCTGCTGCTCCCCGGGGGTGCTCTCCTCGGGAGGCTTCTGCTGCTCGTCGTCCTGCATCAAGTCTCTATCTCCAGTGGCTTGGGCTGTTGAGCCTGGTGGGGGTGCTCGGGGCCCGCGTAGACCTTGAGCTTGCGAAGCTGCTGGCGGCCGAGCCGGTTGCGGGGAATCATGCCCTTGACGGCCTTGCGAATGACCTCCTCCGGCCGCGTCTCGAGCAGCTCGCCGAGGGTCCGGGAACGAATGCCGCCCGGATATCCGCTGTGCCGCCAGTAGCGCTTGTCCTCGCGCTTCTTGCCGGTCACCGCGATCTTCTCGGCGTTCACGACGACGACGAAGTCGCCCACATCGACGTGGGGCGTGTAGGTCGGCTTGCGCTTGCCACGAAGGATGTTCGCGATCTGGGTCGCCAGCCGGCCGAGCGTCTTGCCCTCGGCGTCGACGACGTACCAGTCCCGCGTGCGGTCCTGGGCATTCGCCTGGTAGGTCTTCATCGCTGTCGCTGTGGCCATAAAAAGAGCCGCGCCCGGGGTGCGCGTCAGCGCAACCCGTTTGTGGAGCGTCGCGGCCGGCGCATGATAGCCAGGTTCCAGAGGGCTTCGCGAACAATCCCGCGGGTAGGATCGCCGCCAGTGGAAGCTGGGCACCAATCCGCGTCGGTTTCCTACCGGGACGTGACGAAGCTGTATCCGGGTCAGACCGATCCTGCGATCAGCCACCTCACCCTCGAGGTGCCGGCCGGCGACATCTGCGTCCTGGTGGGCCCCTCCGGATGCGGCAAGACGACGGCGATGCGGATGTTGAACCGCACGGTGGAGATCACCGACGGCGACATCCTGATCGGCGACACCTCGGTCCGGGACCGGGACCCGACGCAGCTTCGCCGCGAGATGGGCTACGTGATCCAGCAGACTGGGCTGTTTCCCCACCGGACCATCGCCGAGAACATCGCGACGGTGCCGAGGCTGCTCGGCTGGGACCGGGATCGAACCCAGAAGCGCGTCCGGGAGCTGTTCGGCGTGATCGGGCTCGACCCGGCGCTCGGTGACCGCTTCCCGAGCCAGCTCTCAGGAGGCCAGCAGCAGAGGGTTGGCGTGGCGCGCGCGCTCGCAGCCGACCCGCCGGTGATGCTGATGGACGAGCCCTTCGGCGCCATCGACCCGATCAACCGCGAGCGGCTGCAGAACGAGTTCCTCCGACTTCAGGCCGAGATTCGCAAGACCGTCCTCTTCGTCACCCACGACATCGACGAGGCGATCAAGATGGGCGACCGGATCGCGATCCTGAAGGAGGGCGGCCACCTCGCCCAATTCGCGACGCCTGCCGAGCTCCTGATGGCGCCGGCCGACGACTTCGTCGAGGACTTCGTCGGCGCCGACCGGGCGCTCAAACGGCTCGCGCTGATGAGAGTCAGGGACATCCGCCTCTGGGAGGCCCCTTTGGCCTACGTGGGTCAGGACAGCGCCGAGGTCAAGGCGAAACTGCACGGCGCCGAGGTTCCCCACGCCCTGGTGGTGGACTCGGACCGGCGGCCGATCGGCTGGCTCTCGGACAGCGACCTGAGCCAGCCCACGGTCCCCCAGAAGCCGGACACTGGGCCGGAGCCGATCCTGGACCTGGACGACGTCATGCGCGACGCGCTGGCCGACCTTCTGCAGAGCGAGACCCAATACACGCCGGTGGTGGACTCGGAGAGGCGGATCGCCGGGGTTCTCTCGGTGGAGATCATCTCCGAGTTCCTGGCCTCCCCGGCGGCGAAGGTGGAGGAGCACGACGCCGTGGAGCGGCCGCACGGGCAATGACCGGCGCGATCGCCAGCCCGGAGGCTCTGGTCGGCGCCGTCGAGATCCACAACCGGACCGGCGGCAACGCCAGCTGCGTCGCGCAGAACAAGGCCTTCTGCCTCGGCTGGGCGATCGACAACTTCGGCCGCTACACGACTCCGCTGCTCAATCACCTGGTGCTGGTGCTCGTGGCGGTCGCGATCGGATTCACCGTCGCCTTCACGATGGCCCTGCTCTCCCACGGGCGCCGCTGGCTGGTCCCCACCTTCACGGGGGCCACGGGGGTGCTCTACACGATCCCGTCCCTCGCCTTCATCTTCCTGCTGCTCCCGATCACAGGGCTCGGCTGGACCACGGCGATCATCGTGCTCAGCGTCTACACGCTGCAGATCATCTATCGGAACACGGTCGCCGGCCTCGCCAATGTCCCGCCCGAGAGCAAGGAGGCGGGGCTCGGCATGGGGATGACCGACCGCCAGCTCCTCTGGCGCGTGGAGCTGCCGCTGGCGGTGCCGGAAATCATCGCCGGGCTTCGGGTGGCGACTGTCTCGACGGTGGCGATCGCCAGTCTGATGGTGTTCGCGAACGTCGACACCCTCGGCGGGCCGCTCTACCAGCAGATCACCTTCAAGACGAACATCGTGATCGCAGGCGGGCTGACGATCCTGATGGCGCTCGCCTTCGACCTGCTGCTCCTGCTCACCCAGCGATTCCTCGCCCCGTGGCGCCGATCCCGGGAGATCAGGGTATGAACACCACCGTTGTTCACCTCGGGTTCCTGAGCGTCTTCCCCGACGCCATCGACTTCATCCTCCACCAGCAGCAGGCCCGCACCGGCGGAGTGCTGGTCGGCGGCCCCCATCAAAGCCTTCACCTGGTCGGCCAGCACCTCAAGGTGACCTTCCTGGCCCTCGCGGCGGCGATCGCGATCGCCCTCCCGGCTGGCGTCATCCTCGGCCACCTGCGACGAGGCGAGACTGTCGCGGTCGCGATCGGGAACGCCGGCCGAGCGGTCCCCGAGCTCGCCCTGATCGCCTTCGTCGCGGCCTTCATCGGCGTCGGGCTCGGGAACGTGACCATCGCCTTCGCGGTGCTGGGAATCCCGCCCATCCTCACCAACACATATGTGGGGATGAGCCAGGTGGACCGCAGCGCGGTCGAGGCCGCGCGCGGGATGGGGATGAACGCGCTTCAGATCGTCCTGCGCGTCGAGCTGCCCCTCGCCGTGCCGACGATCATGGCCGGCATCCGAACGGCGGGGGTGAACATCATCGCCACCGTGGCGCTCGCATCCCTGGCCGGGGTGAGCACGCTCGGCGACTACATCCTCGGCCGCAACGTCTACGGCGACGAGGGGGTGGTCGCCGGCGCGATCCTGATCGCCCTGCTCACGCTGGGACTCGAGTTGAGTCTCGCCGGATTGCAGTGGCTGCTCACGCCCCGCGGGCTGAAGCTCGCACGGGCAGGTGCAGCGGCATAGGATCCCCGCGTCCATTCCAGGGGTGAAGCAAGCCCCAGACGAGAGGAGGGTCACGTGATGACCGGCCAAGTGAGAGTGAGGGCGGCCTTCGCGCTGATTGCGGCGCTGGTGCTTGCTCTGGGTGTTGCCGCCTGTGGGGGCGGCAGCAGCGACAACAACGACACGGGGACGACCGCTGGCAACCCTGGCAATCTGATCAAGTCGAACCCGGCCAACAAGGGGATCCAGCTCACGGTGGGTTCCAAGAACTTCACCGAGGAGTACATCCTCGGGAACATCTACGCGCAGGCACTGCAGGCTGCGGGTTACGACGTGAAGACCAATCTGAACCTGGGCTCGGAAACGATCGCCTACAAGGCGCTCCAGGACGGTCAGATCAGCGGATACCCGGAGTACACCTCCACGCTGCTCGAATCCATTTTCGGCAAGACGTCGGTTCCCGCCGATGCCCAGGCTGCATATGCCCAGGCGAAGCAGGAGCTCGAGGCCAAGGGTCAGACCGCGTTCCCACCGACTCCGTTCGCGGATTCGAACGCCTTCGGGATGCTGAAGTCGAAGGCCGATGAGCTCGGAGTCACCAAGATCTCCGACCTCCAGGGCAAGTCCCAGGACCTCAGCCTCTACGGCTCTCCGGAGTGCCGGGAGCGGCAGGACTGCCTGGTCGGGCTCGAGAAGACCTACGGCCTGCAGTTCAAGTCGTTCAACCCGGTCGACATCGGTCTCCGCTACACGGTGCTCGACAAGGGCCAGGCGGACGCGTCCATCGTCTTCACCTCGGACGCTCAGCTCTCGGCCAACCCCGACAAGTATGTGCTGCTCCAGGACGACAAGGGGATCTTCCCCTCGGGGAACGTCATCTGGGTCACGGATCAGTCCACCGTCCAGAAGGCCGGCCCGGACTACCAGGCGACGATCGAGAGCGTCCAGAAGGGCCTGACGCTCCCGGTCATGCAGGAGCTCAACGCACGGGTCGACATCGACAAGCAGGATCCGGCCGCCGTGGCAACGGAGTACCTGAAGGCGGACGGCTACATCAACTAGCCGTTGTGCGGTTTGTGACCAGAGACCCGGGGGGATCCCCCGGGTCTCTGGTTATACTGCCGCGCCAGCAAGGCCAAGTTCCGCTGGATCGATCCGGCGGGAACGGAGGACCCAAAGGGGTTCACACCCCAGGGGCGAATCGCAACCAACTGGTTCGTAGCGCCGCTCTCGGCGCGAGCCCGCCAGCTAACTCCGTAGGCCGCAGAGAGAGTGCAAAGCGTGTCGAACGACAAGCAGGTTTCACGCAAGCCCCGCAGGGTGGCGCTGATCGCTGCCGGGATCCTGGCGATCTCCGTCCTGGGCTCCCAGACCGCCTTCGCGCAGAGCGGTGGCGTGGGCGCTCCCGGCACCACGACCACCGACCCGTCGACGACCACTCCCGCGGCCCCCGGATCGATGATCTTCCCGGTCGCCGGTCCCCACACATTCGGCGACGGCTTCGGCGCCGCGCGGAAGGGCCATACCCATCAGGGCCAGGACATCATGGCCGCGTGCGGCACCCCGGAGGTGGCTGTGAGCCGGGCGAAGGTCAAGTTCGTGAGCTTCCAGAGCCTCGCCGGCAACTACGTGGTGATCCGCAACAAGAAGCTCCACCAGGACTACATGTACGCGCACCTCGCGACCCGCGCGATGGTCAGCAAGGGCCAGATCGTGCAGCCCGGCCAGCAGATCGGGATCGTCGGCCAGACGGGCGACGCGACGGCGTGCCACCTCCACTTCGAGCTCTGGCTCGGCAAGTGGTACCGGGGCGGCCATCCGGTCAACCCGATGCCCTACCTGCAGACCTACCAGGGGTTCGCCTCCAAGAAGTAATCGGCCGCGGCCGGTGCTACAACCGCTGTCTTGCCGTGTTCTGAGCAAGGCATGCCTCTCCCCCGAACCACGCTCGCAGCCCTCGCGCTCGCACTTGCCGCCGCGCTGCTCGCGTCGCCCGCCTTCGCCGCCCAGCAGTACCGGTACCCGCTGCGGGGCGCCCACAACTACGGCAACCTCGCCGTCACCGGCTTCGGGGTGAAGCGCACCAACGGGACGAGGCACCTGGGCCAGGACATCATCGCCAGCTGCGGCACCCCGATCGTGGCCGCGCACGACGCCGTGGTGAAGTCGGCCGGCTACTCCGACGGCTACGGCAACTACGTCGTGCTCGGCGGCACCGGGACGCGGTTCGACTTCGTCTACGGACACATGAAGGGTCGCTCGCGGGTCGGCACCGGCAAGCGCGTCCGCGTCGGCCAGCGCCTCGGCTCGGTCGGCCAGACCGGGTCGGACAGCGGCGTCTGCCACCTCCACTTCGAGCTCTGGAAGGGGCGCTGGTTCGCCGGCGGCAGCCGCACCGATCCCCTTCCCCACCTGCGCGCCTGGGACAAGTTCTCGGGCGGCCCACTCCAAACGGAACCGAAGCCGCCGCCGGGCCAGTACTCGGTCAGCAAGCGCCTCTTCTACGACAGCGCCGGATGACGGCTGGAGCGCCCGCTAGAGCGGCCGGCGCTTCGCCTTCTTGCGGCACTTCTTGCGCGCCTTGCGCGAGTGCTTCTTCTTGCACTTCTTGAGGGCAGCCGCCCGCTCGCCCGTGGGAGGCGCAGTGACATAGGTCCTGAAGGCGAAGTCGGTTGTCGTTCCGGGAGACCAGGGGCCCGAGGGAGGAGAGGTCGGGTTCGTGAACGGCGCTCCACCCGTATAGGGATTCGTCGCCGAGCTCAGCGTCCACGCATCGTCGTGCGGGAACATCGCCGGGCTGTCGGCGACCAGGGCGTACCGGGTTCCCGCCACCACCGTTGCGGGCGCGGTGAAGTTGAACGGCACGAACCCTCCCGCACTCGAAACCATCGAGGCCGAAACGCTCTGGCTGGCGAGGACGGCATCGCCCGGAGAGTCACCGGAGAGAGACCGAATCTGGACGTTCATGTCAGCGATGGGAGAGTTGAAGGCGGTCAGGTACAGATCGACCTGGTCCAGGGCACCGCTCGCACCCGCCGTGAACGTTTGTGCGAGGCTGCCGCCCGAGGAGATGGCGCGGCTGCCGCCGCCGTGGTCCGTTTGCTGCTGGTCCACCGTCCCGGCCAAGGCGGCTCCCGGAGCCAACATGCAGATCCCGCAGAGGAGCATCAGGACCCCGAGAATGGAACTGCCCGCCTTGCCAGCCGACCGCCTCACGGTGCCGAGATTACTCCCCGACGCGCCGCCGGACCAGTGCTGCATCCGGCGGCCGTACGCCGGGCTCCGGGCCTAAGCCTCGAACTGGCCGCCGAGCTGGGCCGCCTGGGGCGGGCTCTTGTGCCCGGCTTCCTTCATGATCGGCGGGACCTCGGGGTCGGAGACGAAGCTCTGGAAGCCGTCCTGATCCCAGTCGAAGATCACCCAGATCCGGTCGCCCTCATTTGGATCGCGATAGACGGTCGAACCCTTGGATCCGTGCTGCTTCCGCTTCTCGGCACCCTTGGTTGAGAAGACCTCCAACCAATGGTCGAAATCGTCAGCCTGCGTCGTCATCAGAATCAACGTGTACCTCCTGGGAAGCGTGCTGCTTCCATATCGCCCCCCGTCTTGAGCCCGTCGCAGTTCGTGCCGTCGAGCTCATCCCACCCTACCCGCCCGGCGGAGACGCCGGGTGCCGCTTAATCCGACACTCGGGCGGCTTCGAGAGCTTCCCCCCTGTTCCGGAAGGTCTGCTCTCGGACGATCCGCCCGTCCCGCATCGTGTGGACGAAGGCGAACTGGTCGTCGAGGGAGATCTTGCTCACCGGCCCGGCGCCTCCGGTCTGGACGACCGTGACCACCTTGTCCCCCGCGTCGATCATCTCGACAGGCTCGACCGTGTAGCCGGATTGATTGGCCAGGTTCTCCTGGTGGATCTTGCGAATGGCCTCCTTGCCGTGATGGGTGCCCAACAGCAGCGTCTCGAAGACCGCGTCCTCGTCGTATAGCTCGACCAGGGCATCGAGGTCGCCGCGGCCAAGCGCGGCGAATCCGCCCCGGATCGTCTCGACGTTCTCCTCCGACATCCCTCGCCGCCGTGCGGCTATTCCCACTCGATGGTGCCGGGCGGCTTCGAGGTGAGGTCCAGCGTGACGCGGTTGACTCCTCGGACCTCGTTGATGATGCGGGCCGAGACGCGCTCCAGCAGGTCGTAGGGAAGGCGGGCCCAGTCGGCGGTCATCGCGTCGTCTGAGGTGACGGCGCGGATCACGATCGGATGCGCGTAGGAGCGCTCGTCGCCCTGCACGCCGACCGAGCGTACGACCGGCAGGACGCAGAACGACTGCCAGAGCTCGCGGTACAGGCCCGCGGCGCGGATCTCCTCCTGGAGGATCGCGTCGGCCTCGCGAACGATCTCGAGGCGCTCGCGTGTGACCTCACCGCCGACAACGCGGATGGCAAGGCCGGGCCCCGGGAAGGGCTGGCGCCAGACGAAGCGCTCGGGCAACCCGAGCTCAGCCGCGACGGCGCGGACCTCGTCCTTGAAGAGCATCCGCAGCGGCTCCACCAGCTCCATCTCCATGTCCTCGGGCAGGCCGCCGACGTTGTGGTGGGACTTGATCGTCGCCGCTGCCCGGCCGTCACCGCCCGACTCGATCACGTCCGAGTAGAGGGTGCCCTGGACGAGGAAGCGTGCGTCCTCGACCTTGCCGGCCTCCTCCTCGAAGACGCGGATGAACTCCTCGCCGATGATCTTGCGCTTGGTCTCAGGGTCGTCGACTCCCGCGAGGCGGTTGAGGAAGCGGTCGGCCGCGTCGACGTGGACGAGCTGGATGCCGTGCTCCTCGCGGAAGGCCGTGACGACCTGCTCGGCCTCGTCCTTCCGCATCATCCCGTGGTCCACGAAGACGCAGACCAGCCGATCGCCGATCGCGCGATGGACGAGCAGCGCCGCAGTGGCCGAGTCCACCCCGCCGGAGAGCCCGCAGATCGCGCGGGCGTCGCCCACCTGCGCCTGGATCGCCGAGACCTGCTCCTCGATCACGGAGGCTGGCGACCACTTCTCGCGGCAACCGGCGACGTCGCGGAGGAAGCGCGTGAGGATCTCGGTCCCGTAAGGGGTGTGGACCACCTCAGGGTGAAACTGGATCCCGTAGAGGCCCTTCTCGGTGCTCTCGAAGGCGGCGACGGGCGACTCGGTGCTGGAGGCGAGCGCTGCAAAGCCCGGCGGTGGCTCGAAGACGGTGTCGCGGTGGCTCATCCAGCACTGCTGCTCGGCGGGGAGGCCCTCGAGCAGCTTGCCTCCCCCGTCGCGGAGGGTGAGCTGGCTGCGGCCGAACTCGCCGGCGGGGGCCTGCTCGACCCGGCCGCCGAGCTCGTGGACCATCAGCTGCATGCCGTAACAGATGCCCAGCACCGGGATGCCGAGGTCGAGCAGCTCCTTGCGAAGGGCAGGGGCGCCCTCCGCGTAGACGGAGGCGGGGCCGCCGGAGAGCACAAGGCCCTTGGGCCCGCGCTCCTTGATTCGCTCGAGCGGGGTGTCGTGCGGGAGCAGCTCGCTGAAGACGCCGCACTCGCGGATACGCCTGGCGATCAGCTGGGAGTACTGGCCGCCGAAGTCGAGAACGAGCACCTCCTCCGTCGCCTGCGCGGGCCCGAGCTTGGAGACCTCGCGAAGCTCCGGCTCGGCGCCGGGAACAGATCGCTCGGGAACGTGGACCCGAGCCTGGGTGTCGTCAGAGGCGGCGCCAGCCGCTTCAGTCATCGCTGACGGCCACCGCCGCCGCGACCGTGGCCCGACCGTTCGAGCCCATCCCGACGGACTGCTCGCGCTGGAGCTGCTTGCCCTCGGACATCAGGGCCGGCGCGACCATCACCTCGGCGCGATGGAACTCGGGGATGTCGGCATACCCGGTGGTCGCCATCGAGGTCCGCAGCGCGCCCATCAGGTTGAAGGTGCCGTCGTTCTCCTGGGCGGGACCCATGAGGATCTCCTCGAGCGTGCCGTCCTGGTGGGTGGACACACGGGCGCCGCGCGGGAGCGAGGGGTGGAAGGTCGCCATCCCCCAGTGGAAGCCGCGGCCGGGAGCCTCCTTGGCGCGCGCCAGAGGCGAGCCGACCATCACCGCGTCCGCTCCCATGGCGATCGCCTTGGAGACGTCGCCACCGGTGCGCATGCCGCCATCGGCGATCACGTTGCAGTAGTTGCCCGTCTCCATCATGTGCTGCCCGCGGGCGGCGGCCACGTCGGCGATCGCGGTCGCCTGCGGGACGCCGATCCCGAGCACGCCACGAGTGGTGCAGGCGGCGCCGGGCCCGACGCCGACCAGGACACCGACGGCGCCGGTCCGCATCAGGTGGAGTCCGGTGTTGTAGGAGGCGCAGCCGCCGACGACGCAGGGGACGTCGAGCGCGGCGATGAACTCCTTCAGGTTGAGCGGCTCGGTCTGGGTCGAGACGTGCTCGGCCGAGATCACGGTCCCCTGGATGACGAGGATGTCCAGACCGGCCTCGAGCGCGACCTCGTGATACTCCCCGACCTTCTGCGGGGTGAGCGATCCGCAGGCCACCGCGCCGGCGGCCTTGATCTCCTCGATCCGCTTCGCCATCAGCTCGGGCTTGACGGGCTCCGCGTAGATCTCCTGCATGATCTTCGTGGCGACCGGCTTGGGCGCCGCGGCGATCTCGTCGAGCTTCTCGTCCGCGTTCTCGTAGCGGGACCAGATGCCCTCCAGGTTGAGGACGCCAAGCCCGCCGAGCTCGCCGATCAGGCCGGCGGTCTTCGGGCTGACGACGCCGTCCATCGCGGAGGCGAGGAGCGGCAGCTCGAAGCGGTACGGACCGAGGGTCCAGGTGATGTCGATGTCGTCGGGGTCGCGCGTCCTCCGGGACGGGACGATCGCGATGTCATCGAAGCCGTATGCCCTGCGGCCCTTCTTGCCGCGGCCGATCTCTACTTCCATTGGCCCACCCTACGTTCGTTCGCGGACGAAAAAACCCCGCGTCGCGGGGCCAGAAATGCGGTGCTAGCGGCGTTTCGGAGGTCCTTCACCAACGCCCTGCTGAGGATAACAGCGGTCAACACGCGCCCCTCGGGGCGAACCCCGCTCGGCGCGAGGAAAAGCTCCTCACCACTCGACCTCCGGTGAGTTCCTCCGGATATCCCGGAACAACTAACCAGATGCCCCCATGGGTGTTTCCCCGCGCCATATGATTCGGACCGAAGGGAGAAGGACCGATGCAGGAGGTGGGCCGTGACGGGGAAGGTTCGGGCCAATCTGACCTACGCGAACGTGATGGCGACGGTAGCTGTCTTCCTGGCTCTTGGTGGTGGCGCAATCGCCGCGACTCATCTGGGTAAGAACGTCGTCGGAACGAAGCAGATCAAGAACAGCGCAGTCAATGCGGCGAAGATCCAAGACAGCGCAGTGAACGGGTCGAAGGTCCAGGATCAGTCGTTGACCGCCGCCGACATCAACCCCTCGGGCCTGAACTTCGCACCCGCTGGTCTGTTCGGGAGCCCCGGCGGCAGCTTTAGTCAGGGCGTGGTCAACGTCAGTTGTGTGCTCGGCGAACTCAGCCTGTTCGCCGGCAACACCTACCCCAACTCCATGCTTCCGGCCGACGGCCGGCTGCTGAATATCTCCTCGAATACGTTCCTGTTCTCCCTGCTGGGCACGACGTACGGTGGCAATGGGGTCAATAACTTTGCACTGCCTGACCTCCGGGGTGCGGAGCCGAAGGGCGCGGGCCCGCACGGCGCCCGCTACGTGATCTGCGTCAACGGCGTTTTCCCGTAGGGCATCGTCGGGGTTCGCACCACACACCTCTGACGACGAGGAAAAGCTAGACCTTGGCCGGAGCTTCGAGCTCGCGCGCCTCGACACCAGGCAGCAGGCGCTCCACCTCGGCCGGGTCGATGCTGCCCGCGCCGAAGTGCTGCGTGGACTCGGCGCCGCAGGCGACCGCGAAGCGCAGGCATTCCTCGGGGGAGCGCTCGTCGTAGCGAGCGGCGACGAAGCCGGCGAGGAACGCGTCCCCGGAGCCGACGGTCGCCACCGGCTCGACCGACGGCGCAGTCACCTCGTAGGCATGGCGCTTCTCGTCGGAGCAGAGCAGCGACGCAACGCAGCCCTCGGGCCGGGTGATCACCGCATCGGTAGCCCCGAGCTCGACCAGGCTGCCCAGGCC
Organism: uncultured Solirubrobacterales bacterium; assembly: GCA_963743575.1. Classification (GTDB taxonomy): domain Bacteria; phylum Actinomycetota; class Thermoleophilia; order Solirubrobacterales; family 70-9; genus DASUPK01. The sequence continues at coordinate 82,047 of CAVUQC010000007.1, forward strand.
GAGGAGGGCGTCCTCGCGGTCGTTGAACTCGTGGCCGACGGCGCCCTCGGCCTCCCGGGCGTTCGGGGTCACGGCCGAGGGACCGGCGCGGAGGGAGGCGAGCAGCGGCTCGCCCTCGCTGTCGACGATCGTCTCGACGCCGATTCCCTTCAGCTCCTCGACGATTCGCGCCGAGAAGGCCGGCGGCACCGACGGCGGCAGGCTCCCGGCGATCGCGCAGATCCGCGCGCCGCGGGCCAGGTAGAGCAGCTTCTCGAGGAAGCGATCGAGCTCCTCGGAGGTGACGTCCGGGCCGCGCTCGTTGATCTCGGTCTGCTCGCCGGACGTCGGGTCCACGACGGCGAGGTTCGTCCTGGACTCGCCGGCGATCCAGGTGAAGTCGGTGAGGATGGACTCCTCGGCGAGGCGCTCCATCAGCCTCGCTCCGGTCGGGCCGCCCGCCAGCCCGGTGGCGATCACCGGCCGGTCGAGGAGCTTCAGCGCACGGGCGACGTTGACGCCCTTGCCGCCGGCGACAGTGCTCGCCTCGACGGCGCGATGGCGGTGGCCCTGCCGGAAGCTCGGGACCGCGACGGTCCGGTCGATCGCCGCATTTAGGGTCACGGTGAGGATCATCCGGCGCCTCCCTTCCGCTCCGCTCTCTCGCGCCTCCTGCGCATTCGCTCCTCGTGCATCCTGCGCCTCTCTTCCGGGGTCCTCTGTCTCGGGGCCTGACGCCGGGCACCGTTTCCATCGGCCTGTGGCGTGGTCGCCTCCGGCTCACTCGCCACATGCCGTCGTCTCATCAGCAGCACACCTAGGAGTATCACGATCGCCCCTAACACCAGGAGAACGATTGGATTCTTGGCGAACGAGGTCGCCTTGTCGAACGTCGTGGCGGCGCCCACCGCGCTGGCGGCGACGAGGGGGCTGTCGGCCGCGGGCTTGCCGTCCACGCTGACCGTCACGCGCCCCAGCACCTGGCCCTTCTCCACCGCGCCGCTGACCTGATCGGGTGCGGTCACGCGTGTGGTGACGTGCTGGCCCTGCCGGAGGTTGATCGGGAGCGCCCGCTGGGCGACCAGCGAGAGGTTCTCGCTGCGGTAGTCGAGCTTCGGATCCGCGAGCTGCTCACCCTGGTTGACCGGCCGAACCGGGTGGTACAGCGAGAATCCGTATTGGAGGAGCCTCAGGGTGTCGGCATCGCGGGTCGGCTCGTCCGGAGTGCCGAGCACCGCGGAGATCAGGGTCGTCGAGTCCTGGGTGCCCGAGCCGACCAGGACATAGCCGGCACCGAGGGTGTGCCCCGTCTTCACCCCGTTGATCCAGGGGACCGAATTGAGCAGGGTGTCGCGGGTGGTCACCGTCCGTGGGTGGTCGCCGCTGCTCAGCGTTGCCGCCGGCGTGTCGACGATCCGCGCGAAGAGCTTGTCACGGAGCAGGATCGAAGCGAGGGTGACCAGGTCGTGCGCGGTCGAGTAGTTGTGGGGGTCGTCGAGACCGATCGGGTTGGCGTAGCTGGTGTTCGTCAACCGCAGCCGATGGGCCGCCTGGTTCATCCGCTGCACGAAGGCCGGCACCGATCCGGACACGCCGACCGCCAGGGTCTCGGCCGCGTCCGAGGCGCTCGGCAGCAGCAGGCCGTAGAGCAGGTCGCGAACCCGCATCCGCTCGCCCGGCCGGAGGCCCAGCGTGACCTCGGCGGATGCGCTCGGGTGGTAGGCGGGCACGGCGATCATCTGGCTCGGCTTCAGGTTCTTCAGCGCCAGGTACGCCGTCATCAGCTTCGTGGTGCTCGCGATCGGCAGGCGCTTGTTGGGCGACTTGCTCGCGAGGACGGAGTCGTCGCGAGGGTCGATCAGGATCCAGGCCTTCGCGTCGAGCTTCGGTCCGCTCGAGGCGACCCCCGAGGCAGCCGGGCCGACCAGGAGGAGCGCCAGGACGAGCGCGACGCACGCGCGCACGGACCACCTGCCCCGCCTGCCGAAGATTCCGGGCACCGTCAGCGCAACGCTATCCGCTGACCCTCGAGCAGGGTCTGCGGATCGATGTCCGGGTTGAGGGCCTGGAGCTTCGCCTGGTCGATGCCGGTCTTGATCGAGATCGCTCCCAGCGTGTCGCCTGGCTGGACGACCCAGACGCCCTTGCGGATCGCCCGCCGCCCCGCCTTGCTGACGTGGGCCTTGTGCTGCGAGTTGCCGTTGCTGTCCCCTCCGCCTCCGCCCGAGGTCGCCACGACTGCGACCACCAGGACGACGGCTCCGATCAGGGCCAGAACAGCGAACACGCGGACGAATTGATTCGGCTTGTAGTCCGGCATTCGAGGGCTCGACAGGGTACTGCCGTGGACTACTTAACCAGGCTCCAGACGGCGTCGCGAAGCTCCTCCGCCGCCGCCCCCGGATCGTTCGCTCCGGCGATGCTGCGTGCCGCGGCCACCAGGACCGACGCGGGCCTCCCCGGCGACAGCGCCGGACCGAGGTCCTCCGGCTTGCCGCCCTGGGCGCCGATCCCCGGAATCAGGAAGACCGAGTCGGGCATCAGCTCCCGCAACCGGCCGAGGTGCTGCGGCGCTGTGGCGCCGACCACCGCGCCCACCCCGGAGAGCCCGGAGGACCCGGCGAGTCTCGGAGCGCTCTCGTTCACCAGGGCCGCAAGCTCCTCGTGCAGTGGCCGATCCCCCAGCTGCGCGTCCTGAAGGCGTGCCGCACCCGGGTTCGAGGTCCGCACCAACAGGAAGATCCCGGCGCCCGCGCCCGCGGCGGCCTCGACCAGGACCTCGATCTCATCCTCGCCGAGCAGCGGATTGGCGGTGAACGCGTCGGCGCCGAGACCGGGAACGGCGCCCCAGGGCGTCTCGGTCTCGCCCACCAGGGCCTGGCCGTAGGCCCTCGCAGTGACCGGGACGTCGCCCCGCTTGCCGTCAGCGACCACCAGCAGCCCGGCCCGCTGGGCGGCCGTGCAGACCTGCTCCAGCGCACGCCAGCCTGGCGCCCCGAGCCGCTCGAAGCAGGCGAGCTGCGGCTTCACCGCCACACAGGCAGGACCTGCCGCCTCGATCAGGCCGAGGCAGTGCTCGTAGACCGCCGAGGCGGCGCGGTCGGCGACATCCGTGAGCGAGCCGCCGGGTGCGTCCTCAGGAGAGAGAGCCGACGGGTCGGGGTCAAGCCCCAGGCACACCTGACTGCGGCGCTCCTCGACGAGTGCCGCGAGCCTGTCCGTGAAGGGTTTCGAGCTAGCCGCCCTTGACCTTCTTCTTCAGACCGGAGCCGGCCGAGAATCGGGGAACCTTGCCGCCCGGGATGAAGATCCGCTCGCCCGTGCGCGGGTTCACGCCCTGCCGCGGGCCGCGCTCGGCGACTGCGAACTTGCCGAAGCCCGTGAAGTTCACCTCGCCACCGCCCTGGAGGACGCCGCCGATGGCGTCCAGGACCGCATCGACCGCCTGGCCCGCCGCCTTCTTGTTGCCGATTCTGGTGTCGCCTGCGAGCACGTCGAGGAATTCAGCCTTGGTCACGTCATCGCCTCCTGGTCATTGGAGTTCGCCGCGAGCCTAACAGTGGCTGCTGAGGCCAAAAGTAGCGTTGGGATGCGTTTGTTTTTGATGCGGCTTCGCCATCAGATCGCGGCCACAGGCGGCCGCTAGCTTCCGCCGATCGCCATCTCGCCGACCAGCATCGGTGCCGTCTTCACCGAGCCGCCGAACGGGACCCAGCGGGTCTCCGAGCCAACCGCCTGGACCGCCGCCAGCGTGCCGAGTAGGTCGCCCGCGATCGTGAACTCGCGCAACGGTTCGGCGAGCTCGCCGCCGCGGATCGCGCGGCCCGATGCGCCCACCGAGTAGCGACCCGTGACCGGGTTGACACCCGAGTGAAGCCCCGCCACCTCCGTGATGTAGACGCCGTCGCCAGCTCGCTCGAGCAGCTGCTCGAGGGTGAGCTCGCCCGGATCGAGCACCAGGTTCGACGGGCTGACCGACGGAGCCGAGCGATACGACGAGCGGGAGGCGTTGCCCGTCGAGCGGGCGCCTCCGCGGCGGGCCGTGTAGGAGTCGTGCAGGTAGGCGAGCAACTTGCCGTCAGCGATCAGAGGGGTCCGCTCACGCGGCGTTCCCTCGCCGTCGAAGGGCGCGCTGGCGAGGCCGCCCGGATCGATCCCGTCGTCCGCCAGAACATAGGCGGGTGAGGCGAGCTCATCGCCCAGGCGGTCGGCGAACGGCGAGCGGCCACGCTGCACGTCGTCCGCGCTCACGGCGCCGCCGATGAACCCGGCGAAGCTGGCGGTGACCCGCTCCGAGAGGACCACCGGGCAGGTGCGGGATTCGGGCTTGATTGCACCGAGCATCGAGGCTGCCTCGTCCCCCGCCTCGGCCCCGATCTCCTCGGGATCGAGCGCGCCGGGCGAGCGGCCGACGCCGAAGCCGAGGCCGGTCTGGACCTCCGAGTCCTGCGTCGCCATGGCCTGCAGAAAGGAGTAGGCGACCGAGGAGCCGAAGCTGCCGGAGACGCCGCGCGATGTGGCGATCGCGGCGTCGCCGTCCTCGTCCACGTAGACGACCTCCTCGACCCCGGTGACCCGATCGTCGCGATCGAGGGCGACGCGCTCGATCCGCTTCGCCAGCTCGATCACGTCCGCGGTCTCGGTCCCGGCCACAGCCGGATCGCGCAGCCCATCGATCTCGGGCGGCTCGCCCGATGGATCGGGCGCCGCCGAGTTCTCATCCTCATCGGCGACCCGAGCTGCGCCGACGGCGGCCTCGGCCAGCTCGGCCAGACCCGGCTCGGAGAGATCGGTCCCGTACGCGTAGCCAGTGCGGGTCCCGATCCAGGCGCGCACACCCACGCCGCGGCCGCTCGCCTCGGTGAGGCTCTCGACCTCGCCGGCGTGGACCCGCACCTCGCGGCTCTGCGAACCCTCGCTCCAAGCCTCGGCGTCCGTCGCACCGGCGGAGGTCGCCGCCTCCACAGCCCGGCGCGCGACGTCCTCGAGATCCGCGGCGCTCATACGGCGGTGCCGCCGACTGTCATTCCCTTGATCCGGACGTGTCCCTGGCCGGTCCCGACCGGCGCCGTCTGACCGGCCTTGCCGCAGAACCCGGTCTTCATCTCGAAGTCGTTGCCGACCGCGTCGATCCGCTCGAGCGCCTGCAGGCAGTTGCCGATCAGCGTCGCGCCGCGGCAGGGCTTGGTCACCTTGCCGCCCTCGATCAAATAGCCCTCGGAGACCCCGAAGACGAAGTCGCCGGTGGCGGGCTCGACCTGGCCGCCGCCGAAGGAGACCGCATAGAAGCCCTTCTCAACCTCGGAGATGATCTCCTCCGGGTCGGCATCGCCCGGCTCGATGTAGGTGTTGGTCATCCGCGGGATCGGCAGGTCCCTGAAGCTCGCGCGCCGTCCGTTGCCGGTTGACGGGACGTCGTCGCGGCGCGCGCGAAGCCGGTCGTACAGATAGGAGGTGAGCCTGCCCTCCTGGATCACGGCGGTCCGCTGGCAGGGCGTGCCCTCATCGTCGATCGCGCCGGTGCCCCACTCGTGGGGCATGACGCCGTCGTCGTAGGCATTGAGCAGCGGCTGTGCGACCTTCTCGCCCATCCTACCCGCGTAGACGCTGGCGCCCTTCTGCACCGCGTCGGCTTCGAGGCCGTGGCCGGTCATCTCGTGGAAGAGGACACCGCCGAAGCCGCCGCCGACGACCACGGTCATCTCGCCGGCGGGCGCCGGGTCGGCGCCGAGCAGGGTGAGGGCCTTGCCCGCTGCCTGGTCGGCGATCCGCGCGGGGTCGCCGTCGAGCAGCTCGAATCCACGGAGCTCGCCGAGGGTCTCGAACCCGGTTTCCACGGTGCCGTCCTTGCGCGCCACCACCTGGACGCCGAGCCGGACCCGCGTCCGGTCGTCGCTCGCCTCCAGGCCCTCGGAGTTGAAGATCGCGACCCGGCGACGGCCCTCGCTGTAGCTGGCCGAGGCCTGGGCGACCTCGGGGCCGGCGGAGCGCGCTCGCTCGTCGAGCTCCCGCAGCACCTCGGCCTTGCGGTCCGCCGGGACGCTCGTCGGGTCCACCTCGACCTCCTGGGGCTGGGGTGGCTCGGCGGCCGCCAATGCGAGCGGCTCGGTCGCCTCTCCTCCGAGCGCCGAGGCGAGGCCATCGGCCGCTCCCACCAGGTCCTCCTCGGCCAGCCCGTCGACGTGCGCGAAGCGCGTCACTTCCCCATCGATCACCCGGATACCCGCGCCGCGCTCGCTGCCCGACTGAGGCCGCTCAACCCTGGATTCGTCGATCGAGAGCGCAAATCCCTGACGCTCCTCGCAGAAGAGCTCGGCGAAGTCGCCCCCGCGCGCCAATGCCCGCTCGAGGACGCGCGCCGCGAGCCCCTCGCCGACCAGGCTCACTTCCCGCCCCTCGCCCGGCCCGGCGGGCCCGCCACCTCGATCAGCCGCGAGGCCGCGAGGAAGAGGGCGCGGCCCTCCTCCGAGTCCGCCGCGAACGCCGAGCTGCGGCCGCCGGGGTAGTAGGTCCTCGCGAATGGCTTGCGCTGATGGCGGCGCCGGCGCAGGTAGGCGGCGGCCTCATCGGCGTAGCCGGAGACCCGGTCGAGCAGGAGGCGGTGGGGCTTTGTGGTCATCTGCTGGCCGCCAGCCGGCGGAGGGCGTTTCGCATGTCGAAGATCATCAGCGAGGAGAGAGTGAACCGGTCTGCGACCGCGACCGCGGTCAGCCCGGCCTCCCTGACGCAGAAGGCCTCGCCGTCGCCGGTGGCGATGTGCGCGTGGGCCACCGGCTCGGCGCCGGCGGCGTCCGCGGCGGCGATCAGATCTCGTCCCGCCTCCCCCCAGCCCTCGACCTCGCCGCTCGCGGCGAGCACCTCGCCGCTGTCCGAGAGCACCGCGCAGCCGCGCATCTCGGGCGAGATCTCCTGCAGGTATGTGACCGTCTCACCGGCGTCGGTGAGGGTCGGGGCGTCGACGGGGGCCACTAGGTCAAAATAGCGAGCGTGACTCTGCAGCAGGGCTCATGGCTCACCGTCGTCGTCATCTGCGGGATCTCCGTGATCCTCCTGGCGGTCGGCGGATACACCGGCTACAGCATCGTGGTCGGAGCGGTCGGGCTGGCCGCCGCGGTGAATCTGACCTAGCCCGCCCTGAACGCCGACGGCGACTCCGCCGGGTCCCGCCGGGAGCTCTCCGGCTCTACGTGGATCAGCACCTCGGCGTCGCCGAGGTCGGACTCGATCGCGTCGCGGAGCTCGTGGGCCAGCTCGTGAGCGCGTTCGAGTGTGGTGCCGCTGCGGAACTGGACGTGCAGATCGATGTACCGGCGCCTGCCCGTGCTCCGCGCGCGGAGCTTGTGATACCCGACGATCTCGGGCGTCCCCGCCCGCGCCCGGGCAATCGCGGCCTCGATCCGGTCCATCTCCTCCGGCGGGGGCGCCTCGTCGATCAGCGCCGACGCGGACTGGCGCAGGATCCGAACCCCGGCGAGGACGATGACCATCGCGACCGCGATGGCGACGGCGGAGTCGATCGCCTCGACCCCGGTGATCTGGACCAGCACCAATCCGATCAGGACACCGACGGAGGTGAGCGCGTCGGTGCCGAGGTGGGCCGCGTCCCCGGCCAGTGCCGGCGAGCGATGGCGGCGGGCCTGCCGGCGCAGGAAGACGGACACCCCGCCGTTGGCGAGCGCCGAGAACCCGATCACCGCGATGCCGATCCCGAGCTTTTCGACCGAGGCGCCGGTAGACAGCCGGTGCACCGACTCGTAGACGATCAGCCCGGCGCCGACGAGGATCAGCATTCCCTCGATCGACGCGGCCAGGCTCTCGAACTTCTCATGGCCGTAGGGGTGGTCGACGTCGGCGGGCTCGTCCGCGCGGCGCACCGAGACGAAGGCGATGACAGACGCGATCAGGTCGATCATCGAGTGCAGCGCCTCGCTCAGGATCGCGACGGAGCCGGTGATGGCGGCCGCCGCGAGCTTCAGCGCGATCAGCGCGGAATTGGATGCGATCGAGACCGCTGCGGCGCGTGGCTTGGTGATCCCGCTACCTGCCACGGGCCCGCGCGGGCTCACGGCGCAACCTCGATGCCGAGGTGGGAAGCCAGCTTCCGCGCCGCCCTGCCGCGATGACTGATCGCGTGCTTCTCCTCGGGCGCCAGCTCGGCCATGGTGCGATCGTCATCCGCTCCGGTATCATCCGGGACGAACGCGGGGTCATAGCCGAAGCCGCCCGTCCCTCGCGGCTCCTCCGCCAGGGTCCCCTCGCAGCGACCCTCGAAGAGGGACTCCGAGCCGTCCTCGCCGACCAGCGCGATCGCGCAGACGTACGCCACTCGCCGGTCCTCGCCCTCGCCGACCTCACGCAGGAGCATCGCCAGGTTCTCCTCGTCGGTCGCGTCCTCGCCGGCGTACCGGGCCGATCGCACGCCGGGCCGGCCGCCGAGCCCGCGAGCTTCGATCCCGGAGTCGTCGGCGATCGCGGTCCGGCCGGTCGCCGCGTGCGCCGCTCGCGCCTTGCCGAGGGCGTTCTGCGCGAACGTGTCGCCGGTCTCCGGCGGGAGCACGACCTCCTCGGGCAGCGGGTCGATCTCGATCCCGGGCAGCGCCTCGCGAAGCTCACGCAGCTTGTGGTCGTTGCGGGTGGCCAGGACGAGCGACATCGCCGCTCAGATCATCCGTGATCCGGGCTCAGGCCGGGAGCGAACCGAGCGCGGACTCCTGCGTCTCGCGCAGCTTGCCTATCCCGCCCTCCGCCAGCGCGAGCAGCTCATCGAGGGATGCACGCGAGAGCGGGGTGCGCTCCGCGGTGGCCTGCACCTCCACCAGGCCGCCATCGCCGGTCATCACGACGTTCGCGTCAACCTCGGCGGTCGAGTCCTCGCCGTAGTCGAGGTCGCAGAGAGCGCGCCCGTCGACGATCCCGACACTGACCGCGGCGACCGACTGGTTGAGCGGCATCGTCTCGAGCTTGCCGGCGTCCACGAGCTTCGACAGGGCGTCACAGAGAGCGACGAAACCGCCCGTGATCGCGGCGCAGCGGGTGCCGCCGTCCGCCTGCAGAACGTCGCAGTCCACGAAGACCGAGCGCTCCCCGAGGGCCATGAAGTCGACCACCCCGCGCAGCGACCGGCCGATCAGCCTCTGGATCTCCACGCCGCGGCCGTCCTGCTTGCCGCGGCTGATGTCGCGGGCCTTGCGATCGCCGGTCGAGGCGGGCAGCATCGCGTACTCGCCGGTGACCCAGCCCCGGCCCTTGCCCTCCATCCAGCGCGGCACGTTGTCGCTCACCGACGCGGTGCAGATGACGCGCGTCTCGCCTTGGCTGATCAGCGCGGAGCCGTCGGCGGTCCGGACGAAGCCGGGCTCGATCGTCACCGGGCGAAGGTCGGCGGGGGCGCGGTCGTAGCTGCGACTGGCGGCCATCGCGCCAGTCTGCCATGGCTGAGCTACCCGGGTTCCCCATCAGGTCGTGACTGCAGCGGCCGCCCCACACAAGTCGCTTCGGGCTTCGCCCTTCGCTCCAAAGTGGAGCGGCCTCGCAGTCACTTGAACGACACCTGGCCGACCGCCTCGCGGATCTTGTCCACGATCGTCTGGGCGAGCTCGACCCCCTGCTTGCCCTGAAAGCCCTTCATGGCGGCCACCATCCCGACCATCAGGAGCGCGACCAACAGGATCAGGCCCACGTACTCGACGGTTCCCTGACCGCTCCCGGTCGAGAGACTCGCCAGCCGCCGGTAAAGAAGTCCTCGCATCTGCAACCTCCTCGAGCTCGTTTCCGGAAGGCTCGCCATCGGGGGCGAACAGATCCAGACCGCGGAGTCCCATAAGGCGAACGGCCCCGCGCCGAAATCGCGATACGGCCTACACGTCACGTAGAGTGCCGCCCCGATGGCCGAGCGCCAACACGAAGGCGCCAGCACGGCCGAGGATCCGGCCAACAGCGAGCGCGACCCGCACATGAAGCAGGCGATCGACGCGGCGCGCCGCGAGGCCGAGGAGCGCGCAACCGCGGAGATCCTCGCGCTGGAGGAAGACCTGGAGAAGGAGCGTGAGCGCGCGGCCCGGTCCCTCGAGGAGCTCCAGCGCCGGCTGGAGGAGGCCGAGACGCGCTCCGCCGCGGAGGTCACTGTCACCGACGCGAGAGCGCGGGAGGAGGCGGCCGACCGGTTGCGGGAGCAGCGCGGCGACGTCCGCCGCGAGCTGGAGACCGAGTTGGACCGCCGGATGTCGGCGCGGGAGGAGGAGCTGATCGCCGAGCGCGACGAGGCCGCCGCGGCCCTGACGGACGCACGCGAGCGCCTCGAGCGGGCAGAGAGCGCGGGCGAAGCCGGTGATGGGGCCCGTGCGGAGGCGGAGCACAGGGCGGCCGAGGAGGCCGATCGCCGCCAGCGCGAGCACACCGAGCAGCTGCAGTCCCAGATCGCGGCGATGGAGGCTGAGACCGAGTCCCGCTTCCAGGCAGCGGTCGAGAAGGCGCGCGAAGACGCTGAGCAGCGGGTCCGCGCGGAGCTCTCCGAGGAGTCCCGCGCGGAGATCGAGCGCGGCATTCGCCGCGAGCTCGAGCAGCAGCTCGCCAAGCGGATCGCTGACATCCGCACCGACGCCGACGAACGGGCGCGCGAGGAGGTCGATGCCGCCCGGCGTGCCGCCGAACTTCGCTTCCAGTCTCAGCTCAAGAGCCGCGAGCAGGCTCTGGCCGGCGAGCGCGAGGCCGCCGCCGAGGCAGCCGCGGCCGCCGAGCGCCGCCTCGACGAGATCGCCCAGCAGATCGACGCCGCCGGCGAGCGGGTCGAGGGCGCGGAGGCCAGGTTCGCCGAGGAGCAGACGAGACTTCAGAAGGACGCCGAGGAGCGCATCGACGCCGAGCTGCGCCGGGTGCAGGCCGAGTCCGATGCCAAGATCGCCGACGCACTCGCCAAGGTCGAGGCCGACACCCAGGCCCGCGTGGAGCGCGAGGCGGCACGTCACCTCGCCGAACGGGAGGAAACACTTCGCGCGGAGGCGGAGGAGCGGGTGCGCCTCGCCGGCAAATCTGCCCGCGAGGAGACCGAGCGCGGGCTCGGGGGAGAGCTCGACAGTCTCCGCAGCCAGCTCGAGGAGGAGCGCTCGTCACGCGAGCAGCTGGTCCAGAAGGCCGAGAACCGGGCCGGGATCGCCGAGAAGAGGATTGCCGACGTGGAGAGTGCCCGGCTCGACACCGAGGCCGAGGCGCGCGGCTCCGCAGCGGAATGGATCCGCGGCCAGGTCGCCGAGCTCCGCCAGGAGACCGAAAAGGTTCAGCGGCAGAGCGACGGGCGCACCAAACGGGCTGTCGCCGAGGCCCGCCGCGAGGCGGAGGACGAGGCCGAGCGGCGCTTCGCCGAGCGCGAGCAGGAACTGGCCACCGAGCTCGAGGGGGCCGGCCGCGCACTGCGCTCGGCCGAGCACCAGCTGCGGGAGGCCGAGGCCCGTGCCGAGTCCGCGGAGGCCAAGCTCGGCGATGTGGCCGACGAAGACCGCAAAAGGGCGAGCGAGGAGCGCGAAGGCCGCTTCCGGGCGCTCGAGGATCGGATCCGCTCAGTGGCGGACCGGGCCGGCGGCGCCCAGGCGCACGCCGCCTCGGTCGGCGTCGAGCTGCCCGGGCCGGATCAGACCAAGACCGTGGTCGAAGAGCCGGAGCCGGCCGCCGACGAGCAGAGCACCGACGAGCAGGACGCGGTGAAGCCCGACTCCGAGCCACGCGGCTTCCTGGCGAGGCGCCGGGCGCGGCGAGCTGAGAAGACGGCCGCGAAGGAAAAGGCCAAGGCCGAGCAGGCAGCCGCCGATGCCAAGGCCGCCGAGGAGCGGCAGGCCGCAAAACACGAGAACGAGCAGGAGAAGGAGGCCACCGAGAAGCAGGCGACCGAGAACCAGGCCACGACGGAGAAGGCCACGACCACACGATCGCCCCTGCCCGCCCATCCGCTCGACCTCAACAAGGCGAGCTTCGAGCAGCTACGCGAGCTTGGCATGTCTGTGACCCAGGCGACCCGTGTCATCGCGTACCGAGAGCGCGGGCAGGGCTTCACCTCAGTCGACGACCTCGAGACTGTTCCAGGGATCCCGCAGAAGCTCCTGGACGAGATCAAGGACCAGCTCAGCGCATGAGGGGCTTCGCCTAGCCCGAGGCGGCCAGGCCGGGCCAGTAGCGCGTCAGGCGCTCCCGGTAGGCCGCAGCCGGCGCGACCGGCGCCTCACGCGGCGCGCGATCGTCCCCGGCGGCATCGAGCGTAGCCACGACGCCGCGCGCCAGGGCAGCGAGCGAGTAGCCACCCTCGAGGCAGATCAGCAGGGGCACGCCAAGCTCGCCCGCGAGCTCGCGCATCGTCGCGGTCATGTCGGCGTAGGCCACATCGTCGAGCTCGCAGTTGGCCAGCGGGTCGTCGCGATGCGCGTCGTAGCCCGCCGAGATGCAGAGCAGCCCGGGCCGCCACTCGCGGGCGATCGGCGTGACCACGTGCTGGCTCAGCGCCAGGAACTCGTCCGGGCCGCTTCCGGGCGGGACCGGCAGGTTGACCGTGTAGCCCTCCCCATCTCCGCTGCCGAAGTCCGTGGCGGCGCCGGTTCCCGGGTAGAGCGGGCTCTGATGAATGCTGGAGTAGAGGACCTCCGGGGAGGAGTAGAAGATCGCCTCGGTCCCGTTGCCGTGGTGAACGTCCCAATCGAGGATGAGGACGCGCTCCGCGCCGCACTCGGCGATCGCGTGGGCCGCAGCGACGGCGACGTTGTTGAACAGGCAGAAGCCCATTGCCCGGTCCCGCTCGGCGTGGTGGCCCGGCGGGCGCAGACCGCAGAAGGCGAACCCTCCCTCGTCCAGCAGGCGCTCGGTCGCGTGGACGGCCCCGCCGGCCGCATGCTGGGCGGCCTCCCAGGAGCCCTCGCTGGCGACCGTGTCGAGGTCGATCATCCCTCCGCCCTTCGCGGAGAAGGCCTCGATGGTGTCCACATGGGCGGCGCCATGAACGCGCTCCAGCTGCTCGCGGGTCGCCGCAGGAGCCTCGACCCGCTCGAGCCCGAGCCAGTCGCGCTCGGACATCGCCTCCTCGATCGCGGTCAGCCGCCTGGCGTTTTCCGGATGGCCGCCCGTGTCGTGCCGGAAGGAGCTCGGATGTCGCAGATAGAGACCTCGGATGAGCGCACAGTACGGTTCGCAGCTCGATGACGGCGGACGACCGATTCGACGTCGTGGTGGTGGGCGGGGGCGCCGCCGGCCTCTACTCGGCGCTGACAGCGGCCGACGAGGGCTCCCGCGTCGCGATGGTCTCCCGGAAGCCACTCAGCGAGAGCTCGAGCTTCTGGGCTCAGGGCGGGCTCGCCGCCGCGATCGGACCCGACGATTCCCCGGAACAGCACGTCGAGGACACCGTCGCCGCCGGGCGCGGAGCCTGCAGACGGTCCGCCGCCGAGTTGCTCGCGCACGAGGCGCCCGGCGTCGTCCGGGAGCTCCAGCGCCGCGGCGTCCACTTCGACCTGCTCCCCGACGAGAGCCTCTCCCTCGCACTCGAGGGCGGTCACTCCCGGCGGCGGATCGTGCACGCGGGCGGCGCGGCGACCGGCAGGCGGATCACCGAGCGCCTCGCGGAGCAGGCCGCGCGGGACGAGCGGATCGAGGTGATCGAGAAGACCTCGGCGGTCGCCCTCTGGGGTGACGGCGAGCGCTGCTTCGGCGTGCTCACCGATCGTGAGCCGCTCCGCGCCAGGGCGACGATCTTCGCCACTGGCGGTGCCGCCGCCCTGTGGGCGCGGACCACCAACCCCTGGGGGGCGATCGGCGCAGGGCCCGTGATGGCCCACGCCGCCGGCGCCGAGCTCGCGGACCTCGAGCTCTGCCAGTTCCACCCCACCGCTCTGTCCGCCCCCGGCACCGATTCGGACGGGCTTCTCGTCACCGAGGCAGTCCGCGGCGAGGGAGCGACGCTGCTGGGCGCCGGCGGCGAGCGCTTCACGGATGAGCTCGCCCCCCGCGACGCCGTCACCCTCGCCGTCCTCGACCAGATGAAGAGCGACGGCGCTGACCATGTCTACCTCGACATGCGCGAGCTCAGCGAGGCCCGCTTCCCGAGCGTCTTCGCATCCCTGCGCGATGCCGGTTTCGATCCCACCAAGGAGCCGATCCCCGTCTCCCCCGCCTCTCACTACGTGATGGGCGGCATCGCCACCGACCTGGAGGGCCGCTCCTCCCTGCCCGGCCTGTTCGCGGTCGGCGAGTGCGCGGACACCGGGCTGCACGGGGCGAACCGCCTCGCCTCGAACTCGCTCACCGAGTGCTTCGTGCTCGGCGCTCGGGCGGCGCGGGCGGCATCGGTGGAGCTGAACGCCGGCCAAGCCCCTGACCCGCCGGAGTGGCGTTTCGGCCCGCCCCTGGCCGAGACGAGGGAGGCGGTCTGGAGGCTCGCGGGCCCGCTCAGGCGCCAGGAGGAGCTCGAGCGGCTGCTCGACGACCCATATCCCCTGGCCAGGCTGATCGCCCGCTTCGCGCTTGAGCGCGAGGAGTCGCGGGGATCCCACCGCAGGCTCGAATTTCCGGATCTCAACCCCGAGCTCGACGGCCTGCACATCGTCTGCAGAGGCGACGAGCTCGCCTGGCAGGCGTGGGAGTAGGCGTCTGCCTACCTAAAAACGTTCTCCTGAGCCTACTTAATACTGCTTAATAGGTGCTTAACCCAAAAATTGGGTATGCCGTGGTTCAATCAGCACCGCCTGGACGGTCCGAGGGCAGGAAGACCCCGAGGACGAGGTTTCAGGGGGGGTAAAGGAGAGATCACGGATGTATCAATTCAGTCGTTCCATCTACAGGGACCTGGCTCCTCGCATCGACACCTCCGGGGGTGTGGAAAGGACGTTCGCGGCTCGGCAGAACCTGCTGGAAGCCTGCGAGGCCACCATCCAGCGGCTGGTTTCGGATCGCCGCTACTTCGCCCGCCCGGCGAAGACCCTGTTCACCGAGGTTCGCGAGTACTTCGCTCTTTCTGAGCAGGTACGCGTCTACATGGTCATCGAGCGGCACATCGGGCTGATCGAGGAGTTCCTCGACTCACTGCCCGCCGATGTGACGCTGGATGGCCAGGAGAGAAACTGTCTGGCCAGCACTCGCAAGGGCACACCTTGCCGACGTGAGCCGCTGCCGGGGATGGACTACTGCCCCTCGCACAAGCATCTCGAGGAGACCTTCGAGATGCGCGAGGTCGAAGCAGCCGCGGCATAGCGGTCACCAGGCCGCTCCACTTTGGAGCGAAGGGCGAAGCCCGGAGCGACTTGTGTGGGGCGGCCGTCTGTGACCGCGGCTATGTGGCGAAGCCGCAACGCTGCTGAGCTCTCGGATTCCCGGGGCTCAGCTGTGCTCTACCTCACACTGCCGGCGGCATCCCCCGCCGAGTCCGCGGCGTAGGCCTCTCTGTTCGATTCAACCGAATAAGGGAGAGGCCATGACGAAGCCCTGGGAACACGTATTCAGCGCCCTCTACGACCCGCTTCTCTGGATCGGGGAGCGAACCGGGATGGCGAAGCGGAGAAGGGACCTGCTCAGACAGGCCGACGGCCAGGTGCTGGAGCTCGGCGCCGGCACCGGCCTCAATCTCCCGTACTACCCCGATGCAATCGCAGAGCTCACGCTCACGGAGCCGGCCGCCCCAATGCTCCCGAAGCTCCAGCGGCGGCTTCGAAAGGCAGACCGAGACGGCCAGGTGGTGGTGGCGACCGCCGAGGACCTTCCGTTCGACGACGACAGCTTCGACACCGTGGTTTCCACCTTGGTGCTCTGCACCGTCGACGACCCGCGCCGGGCGATCGAGGAGACCGCGCGGGTGCTCAGGCCGGGAGGCAAGCTGCTCTTCCTCGAGCACGTCCGCGCCGACACCCTGCGCCTCGCGCGCTGGCAGGACCGGCTCCACCGCCCCTGGCACGCGTTCGCCGCCGGGTGTCACGCCAACCGCCCCACCGTGGACATCCTGCGCGAGAGCTCGCTCAGCGTCGAGGCGATCGAGCGAGATCGCTGGTCGTGGATGCCGACGCTGGTTCACCCCCTGGCGTTCGGGAGAGCACAGGCGTCATAGTCCCGCCATGCTGCTTGGCGTGGACGTCGGCGGGACCTTCACCGACGCTGCCCTGCTCGACGGCGATCGCCTGCACACGGCGAAGGTCCCAAGTACGCCGGAGGACCAATCGCGCGGCGTGATCGCCGCGGTCGATGAGGTCCTCGTCCGTGCCGGCGCCGACCCGCGTGACGTCGAGGACTTCACGCACGGCATGACCGTGGGCACCAACGCCCTGCTCGAGGAGCGGGGCGCCCGGACCGCGCTCGTCGCCACGCGCGGTTTCGCCGACCTCCTCGACATCGGCCGCCAGAACCGGCCGAGCCTCTACCACCCGTGTCGCGGCCGCCCGCCATCGCTGGTCGCGGTTGGCGACCGGGTCGAGGCCGCCGAGCGGGTGGGTGCCTCTGGCGTGATCGAGGAGCTCGCGGACGACGAGGTGGAGCGGCTCGTCGGCGAGCTCCGGGGAATGGAGATCGAGTCGATCGCCGTCTGCCTGCTGTTCGCCTTTCGCGATCCCTCGCACGAGCAGCGAATCGCCGCGACCCTGCGCGAGGCCCTCCCGGCTGTGCACGTGTCGGCCTCGCACGAGGTCCTGCCGGCGTTCCGCGAATACGAGCGGTTTTCGACCACCGTGATCGACGCCTACCTCTCCCCCCTGCTCGGCCGCTATCTGACCAGCCTCGCCGAGGCCTGTCGCGAGCGCCGCCTGCGCGAGCCCGAGGTGATGCGCTCCTCGGGCGGAACCGCCGAAGCGGCCGAGGCGGCCACGGCAGGCGCCTGGAGCGTCCTCTCGGGTCCGGCCGGCGGAGCGGTCGGCTCCGCGCTGTTGGCGAAGGCGGCGGGGACTCCCGACGCAATCGGCCTGGACATGGGCGGGACCTCGTGCGACGTCTGCGTGGTCGACGACGGCGAGGTGCGGCGGACCGACTCCCGGGAGATCGACGGCCGCCCGATCCAGCTTCCGATGGTGGACGTGCATACGGTCGGCGCAGGGGGAGGCTCGATCGGCTGGCGGGACGCGGGCGGGGCCCTCCGCGTCGGGCCTCGCTCGGCGGGTGCGAAGCCCGGGCCAGCCTGTTACGGCCGCGGGGGCTCCGAGCCGACGGTCACCGACGCCAACCTGCTGCTCGGTTACCTCTCACCGGAGTCGAAGCTCGCCGGAGGCGTCGCCCTGGATCTGGAGTCCGCGCGTAGCAGCATCGCCGAGCTGGGGAGCAAGCTCGGCCTCGATGAGACCGCGGCCGCCGAGGGAATCGTCCGGGTGGCCAACCAGGAGATGATCCGTGCGTTGCGGCTGGTCACGGTGGAGCGCGGGATCGACCCGCGCGACTACGCGCTGCTGCCGTTCGGGGGCGCCGGCCCGATGCACGCAGCGGCGCTGGCGGCCGACCTCGAGATCACGACGATCGTCTGCCCGCGGTCGAGCGGCGTGCTCTCCGCAGTTGGTCTGATCGCCGCCGGACGGCGCCGGGACACGGCCCGGACCGTCCTGCTCTCGGGCGAAGGGCTCGGCGCCGAGCCGATCGCCGCCGAGGTGGACGCACTGGCCCGGCCGCTGCTGGCGGGCATGGACGGTGCGGAGCTCGAGGTGGTCTATGAGCTGCGTTACCGGGGGCAGGCTTTCGAGCTGCCGATCCCCGGTTCGCCCAGGCCCGATCCTGCTCGTCTCGCCGATGACTTCGCGCGCGAGCATGAGTCGCGCTACGGGTATCGCGATCCCGAGGGGGCTCTGGAACTGGTGACGATTCGCGTCGCCGCCTTCGAACCCGGTCCCGAGCCGCGGCCGCGCGCCGCGGGCGACGGAGAGCTGACCGAGGGCGAGCGCCGGGCCCGCTTCGATGGCGAGTGGGTGGCGACGCGGGTCGCGCGAGGCGAGCCGGAGGCCGGCTATGAGGCCGAGGGCCCCTGTGTGTTCGAGCTGCCCGAGGCGACCCTGGTCCTGCCGCCGGGATGGAGCGCCCGGGTGGATGATTCCGGAACGGTCACGGCGGTCGATGCGAGGGTGCTCCGAGGCGGAGCCGAGGAGCAACCCGTTTCATGAGGCCTCTCGATCCGGTCGCCCTGCAGGTGATGACCGGCGCGCTCCGGGCCGCCTGCGACGAGATGGGCGCGGTGCTGATCCGCTCCGCCCACTCGCCCAACATCACCGAGCGCCATGACTGCTCGACCGCCCTCTTCGACCCGGCCGGGGAGCTGGTCATGCAGGCCGAGCACATCCCGGTGCATCTCGGATCGATGCCGGACGCCGTTGCGGCGATCGTCGGCGAGAAGCACCGCGACGGCGAGCTCTGGATCCTCAACGATCCCTATCGAGGAGGGACTCACCTGCCCGACATCACGCTGATCTCGCCCGTCTTCCACGACGAGGCCCTGATCGGCTTCTCGGCTTCCCGCGCCCACCACGCGGACATCGGCGGCCCCACGCCCGGTGGCATGCCGGCGCTGTCGGTGACCCTCGATGAGGAGGGCGTCGTGATCGCGCCTACCCGCGCCGATGACGACGTCCTGCGCGAGCTCGCCGGCCGGATGCGCAATCCCAAGCAGCGGCTCGCCGACCTGAGAGCGCAGCGGGCCGCCAACCTCACCGGAATCCGCCGCCTGCGTCAGCTCGCCGAGCGCCACGGGCCGAAGCTGCTCGCGACCGCGACCGGCGAGATCCTCGACTACGCGGAGCGGCGCACTCGCGCCGCGCTCTCCGAGATGCCCGACGGAGAGAGCAGAGCCGAGGACGTGCTCGAGGGCCGGGACGGCGACATCGCGCTGCGCGTCAGCGCGACGGTTCGCGGCGACGAGCTGGAGCTCGACTTCTCGGGTAGCGCCGAGCAGATCGCCGGAAACCTCAACTGCCCGCTCTCGGTGACCAAGGCGGCCTCGTTCTACGCGGTGCGCGTGGTGTGCGACCCGGACGGCCCGCCCTCGGCGGGCGCCTGGCGGCCGGTCACGGTGACGGCGCCCGAGGGCTCCCTGCTCAACGCCCGTGCTCCGGCGGCGGTGGTGGGTGGGAACGTCGAGACATCGAGCCGTGTCTCCGACCTCGTCTTCACCGCACTGGCCAAGTTCGCTCCGGTGGGTGCCGAGGGTCAGGGAACGATGAACAACCTGACCCTCTCGGGCGAGGACTGGACCTACTACGAGACGATCGGGGGAGGGCAGGGCGCCTGCCGCGACGCCGACGGCCCGAGCGCCGAGCACGTGGCGATGTCGAACACCCTCAACACCCCGATCGAGGCGCTCGAGACCGACTATCCCGTGCTGGTGCGCGAGCTCTCGGTGAGACGCGGCAGCGGCGGCGCGGGCGAACACCGTGGCGGAGACGGGATCGTGCGGGAGCTGGAGGCCAAGGAGCCGATGCGCTTCACCCTGATCGGCGAGCGCCGCCGGCACGCCCCGCAGGGCAGGGACGGGGGCGATCCCGGGGAGCCCGGCCGCGATCTGATCAACGGCGAGCCGGTCCCCGCCAAGACCGAGGGTGAGCTTCGTGCCGGCGACCGGCTGCGGATCGAGACGCCCGGGGGCGGTGGGTACGGCTCCGAACGGAATTTCTAGCGTCCCTGGCCGATTGCTGGACTTTGCGTCGATTGGCCGGTCAACCAGGATCCAAAGCGCATGGGAATGGGCTATCCGGTACTTACAGTTAAGTCTGTGAGTTAGTGACAAAGCGGCACAAGGGTTGTCAAAGCCGAATCCGTCCTCTAGACTGCCCGCTTCCGAGGGGGCCACGGCGCCCAACCCCGAGTGCCCCGCCCCCGGTTCTGACCAAGATTGACTACCCCCTAATTCCTTATGCCGATTGCATTGAAAGAGTGGGCCGTGACCGTGCGAGCGCTGGCCGAGGGCGAGCAGCTCGTCGCCCTTCGGAAGGGCGGAATACGCGAGGACGACAAGCACTTCGAGGTCGAGCACGAGCAGTTCTTCCTCTACCCGACCTTCGACCACCAGCGGAACGACCTGGTCCGCGAGTCCCATCACCCTGAGCTCCGCCGCGCCCTCGAGGAGGGCGTCTGGCCCGACGAGGAGCCGCCCCCGCGGGCGCTCCTCCAGGACGGCGGCATTCCGCAGCCCGACCGGGTGAGGATCCGCAGCTGGGCCGAGATCACCGATCACTTCACAACCGAGGACCATCGTGTGGTCGAGGCGCTGACGCCCTTCCATATCTGGACCTCGGACTACGCCCAGAAACGGCTCGCCTGGAAGCGGACCCATCCGCTGCACGTCCTGCTCCTCCGGGTCCATCGGATCCCGCGCCCGGTCACGGTGCGCGTCAAGGATGAGCATCACGGCTGCCGCTCGTGGGTGGAGATCGATCGCGATCTTCCCTTCGAGGGGACGCCGGTGATGGCCGACGAGGAGTTCGATCGGGCGGCGGGCGCGATCCGCGAGATCTGCCAGGGCGAACTCGTCCTCGCCTAGGTTTCGGCTCTCCAGGCACTGAAAGACGCTGAGCGCGCCCTGCTGATCGGCATGGGCGGGGGCGGCGACGTGGTCGGCGCCCTGGGGATCACGGACCTGCTCGACGGGCTGGGCACCGAGTTCGTGCTCGGCGGCGTCGCCTGGGAGCGCTCGCCGATCGACCCTCGGCCCGGACCGCGCTCCCTCGACGAGATCCGCGGTGGCCAGCCGTGCGGGTCGGCCGCAATCCTCACGGAGGGCTCGACCGTGACGCTCGACGGAGTCGAGTTCTCGGAGTCGAAGATGGCGTCCCACCTCGGCCGTCCGGTCCTCCTGCTCGACATCACCAACGGACCCCAGGCGCTTGCCACCGGTCTGGCCGAGGCGGCCTCGGAGCTCGAGTGCGACGCCGTGCTGCTGCTCGACGTCGGGGGCGATGTGCTCGCCCACGGCGACGAGGCCGGGCTCGCGAGCCCGCTCTGCGATGCGATCGTCCTCGCCGCGGGCTTTTTCCTCGCCCGCTCGAGCGAGGTGATCGGCGCCGTCTACGGGCCGGGCTGCGACGGGGAACTCACCCCGGATGAGGTGCTGGCGCGGATCACCGCGCTGCAATCGGCTGATGCGCTGCTCGGTGCCTGGGGCCTGACGCCTCATGCGTGCGAGATGGTCGAGAAGGCGGCGAAGGTCGTCCCCACCGAGGCGAGCCTGATGGCCGTGCGCTGCGCCCGTGGCGAGCGGGGCGTCGTCCCGATCCGCGGGGGCCGTCGCAGCGTCGAGCTGACGCCGCTCGGAGCGCTCACCTTCTTCTTCGACCCGTCGGCGGCCGCATCCTCTGCGTTGCCGCTGGCGACCGCCGTCTCGCCCGCCGGTTCCCTCGAGGAGGCCCACGAGGCCCTGGAGGGAATGGGCGTCCGCACCGAGCTCAGTCTGGAGCGCGAGCGCGCCCGGACTCGCGAGTAGCCTGGATCCATTACCTGGATCGAGACCGACTCGCTGAGCTTCACGGCGCGTCACGACGACGCCGACGTCGCCTGCGCCCACCGCGTGCTCGATGCGCTCGAGGACCTGCGGCTGCGTCTCGAAGACCGCTTCGACGCCGTGCCGGGGGACGTCACCGTGATCCTGCACGACAACCCGGTCTGGCTCTCCTTTGCGCACCCGCTGCTGCCCGCCGTCAGGTGGTCCGCGGCCCCGGCGGCGCGCCGGTACCTGGCGGGCTGGCCGATGGATGGCGAGATCCACACCCTGAATGACTCCTGGATGGAGCGACGCTCGGCGGGCGAGGACTCACTTCGCGCACTGCGCGGCACCGCCGAGCGGATGTACTGCCAGATCGTCCTCGCGGCCAACAACACCGCACTCCCGCCGATGTGGACGCCGCGCCACTTCATCACCTACCTGCGCTGGGCCTGGCTGATCGAGGGCGCCGCGCAGTATTTCGCCGGCCAGACCTCGTACTACCGTGCCGCGGTCATCACCCGGCTCCGCGAGGGCGACCGACCCGCCTTCCCTCCGTCACGGCGCGACGCGCTCATCCTGGGCGGGACGATCTTCGACCTCCTCGACCGGCATGCCGGGCCCGACGCCTGCGTGCGGATGGCATCGCGCCTTCACCGCCTGGGGGCCCGGGGGAACCTCGAGCTCGCCTTCGAAGCGCGGATGCGGGACATCGAACGCGCCTGGCGGATGCACCTCGACGAGATCCTCTACCCGCAGTCCGATTCGCCCGAGGGGGACTCGAGAGACGATCCCCTCGAGCGGCCCGATCTCGACCTCGAGCTCGGGACTCTCCCGGAGTTCGGCTTCGAGCCGACCACCCGGCGACCGGGAACCGCGCCGCCGAGGCCGCGCCGCTCAGCCGAACGCCAGGTAGAAGAGGTAGACGATCACGGCGGCAACTCCAACGGCCGCGAGCAGTCCCAGCGCGAGCCGCGCTGGCGACCCGATCCCGGGCATTGAGCCCGGCGCCGCCTCCGCGGTGAGCATGTCGCTGCCCGCGAGCACCTCTCGCGCCGTCTCGTAGCCGGACTCGGGGACCAGCACGTCGCGCGGCCCGGCCGCCATGAAGTCGGGCACGTCGAACCCGCGGGCGCGGCGCAACATCGAGGGGATTCCGTGCTCGAGCAGGATCGACTGGATCAGTTCGCCGTCAGCCATGCTCCGGGAGCCCGTGACGCGAACGAGGTCTCCGCGCGCGTACTGCGGCCGCACCTTCCGCGCCCGTTCGTGGGCGTCCGTCACCGGCTCCTCCTCCCTGGAACCGGCGTAGACGAGCGGCATCCCGCAGTTGCGGCAGAAGCGCTCGGTGATCGGATGAGGCTCAGCGCAGCGCGGGCAGACGAGAGTCTCGCTCACTCCACCTGGAGCTCGACCTCGTTGACCTGTCCGTCATCGATCCGATAGCCGCGGAGCGGCTCCTCCCCCTCCGCCAGCGAGACGATCAGATAGAGCGCGTCCGGATACGCAGCCAGGTTGATGTCCGTCTGGGAGGGATAGGCGGGGCTCGCCGTGTGCGAGTGATAGATCGCCGAGAGCTCCTCCCCCCTCTCGTCCATCTCGGTCATGATCCGGAACTGGTCCTGGGGATCGAGGTTGTAACGAAGCGGGCTGGCCTCGGCGTTGCGCGCGCGGTAGACGGACTTCGCCACGCCATCGTTGCCGCCGACCAGGCCGCAGCACTCGTTCGGAACGTCATCACGCGCATGCGCGAGCAGCTCGTCATAGATCTTCTTCGGGATTCGCATCAGTAGAAGACGACGCCCTCGCGGCGGGGCGGCTCGGTGATGTCGCCCGCCTCGTCGCCGAGCAGATCGGGGTTCTCCCTGCCCCTCAGCCAGAGCAGGTCGTCGAGGACAGGCGGGGAGATCTTCGCGGCCTCGGCGACCTGCTTGAACGCTTCGCGGGTCGCCTCGCGGACCTGATCGACATCGCCCTCTCCGACCAGGCCAGAGCGGAGCGCGAGGCGCATCAGGATGTTGTCCGCGGAGACCTCCCAGCTCTCCGGGTCGCTGACCTCGAGCCAGCCGCGGCGCTCCCAGATCTTGCAGACGAGGAAGGCCTTCTTGCGGAGCGGGTCGGCGAAGGCATCGAATTCGCTGAGGCGGACCAGCGCCCCGCCCTGTCCCGCCAGCCTGCCGCCCGAGGCCTCGATCAGCTGCTCGGACTGGCCGGCGTAGTTCTTCAGCATTCCCTTGGAGAGGTCATCCCAGAGCCTGGCCCTGCGCTCGGGGTCGTGCAGGTTGTCCTGGCCGGCGCGGAAGACCGCGGCGATGGCCTCGGCCGGCACGCCCATCAGGGAGCGGGCGGTGAGGGCGCCGGGGGCGCGCCGCTCGGCGCGCAGGCCCAGAGCCCAGAGCAGGTCACTGCCCTCGTATGGGCCCTCGTCGTCCACCATGTGAGGCTCCGAGTAGCCGGTCTGGTGGTCGATCGCCGACAGGAAGAGGGCGGCGTCCGGGTGCGGGACGTGGTCGAACGTCGGAGGCTCGAAGTCCTTGGCGAGCTTCTTGACGCGCGTGACAACGCGCTTCAGCGCTTCGGGGTCTGCTGGCATAGCGGGAAGGCTAGGGAAGCCCGGCTACCACCAGACGGTGGAGTCGATGTTCTCCAGCTCCTCGAGCGGCTTCGTGTAGACGCCCGAGGAGAGGTACTTCCAGCCGTCGTCGGGAACCAGGAAGACCACGTTGCCCTCGTCGAGCTCGCCGGCGATGCGATGGGCGACGTAGGCGATCGCTCCCGCGGAGACGCCGGCGAACATCCCTTCCTCGTGCAGCAGCTTGCGGGTCCAGACGATCGCGTCCCTGTTCGAAACCATGATCTTCCGGTCGAGCAGGGAGAGATCGATGATCGGGGGGATGAAGCCGTCGTCGAGAGAACGGAGGCCCTGGACCAGCTCGCCCTGCATCGGCTCCGCGGCGACGATCTTCGTCTCCGGGTTGACCTCCTTGAAGCGGCGGCCGTTGCCCATCAGGGTGCCGCCGGTGCCAAGCCCGCCGACGAAGGCCGTGACATCGTCGAGCTCGTCGAGGATCTCCTTCGCGGTGCCCTCGTAGTGGGCGCGCGGGTTCGCCTCGTTGCCGTACTGGTACGGCATGTAATACGAGGCGTCGGCCTCCGCCATCTCGAGCGCCAGCTCGACGGCCCCGTTTGAGCCCTTTACACCCTCCGAGTAGACGATCTCGGCGCCGTACATGAGCAGCAGCTGGGTGCGCTCCTCGGTGACGTTGTCCGGCATGACGACCTTGAGCGGGTAGCCCTTGCGCCGGCAGATCATCGCGAGCGAGATGCCGGTGTTGCCGGAGGTGGGTTCGAGCAGGGTGTGGCCGGGCTCGATTGCGCCCTGCTCCTCGGCGTCCTCGATCATGAACTTGGCGACGCGGTCCTTGACGGACCCGGTCGGGTTGCGGCCCTCGAGCTTGGCCCAGAGGCGGACGCCCGGTTTGGGCGTCAGGCGCGGCAGCTCGACCAGCGGCGTGTTGCCGATCGCCTCGAGAACGTTCTCGAAGTGGCCGCCGCACGGACGATTGAGGAGCGGCTCGGTGCTCATCCACGCGAAAGCATACTTCAGAAAGTGAAGTAGTCGAGACAGTCTGTTGTTAACGGCGCTTGGGTAGGGTGCGCGGCGTACCCGATGCCCCTTCAGGGGGAGGAGAAGACATGAGATCCCGACTTTCCGCGCTGATCGCAGTGATCGCGTTCGCCGCCGTGGTGGTGGCCGCGGGCTGTGGCAGCAGCAACAACGACAACAGCTCTTCCGGCACGACTGCGTCCGGGGGCAACCTGACGGCGACACCCGGCATCAACGTCGCCAAGGACGCTTCGATCGCGGGCGCGGCGGCGAACGCCGTCACACAGAGCGGCCAACTCTCGATCGCGTCGGACGCGACCTATCCGCCCATGGAGTTCTTTGGGCCCAGCGACAACACGACGGTGATCGGCGCCGACGCCGACATCTCCAAGGCGCTCGGTCAGATCATGGGACTGACGCCGAAGGTCGAGAACACGCCCTTCGACAGCATCCTGCCGGGCCTCACCGCCGGCAAGTACGACCTGGGCATCTCGTCGTTCACCGATTCCTTGGACCGCCAGAAGACGAACGACTTCGTCACCTACGCCCAGGCGGGAACGTCGTTCTATTCCTCGGCGGACGCCAACCTCGATCCGAAGAGCCTGGCTGACCTCTGCGGTCACTCGGTTGCGGTCGAGAAGGGCACCACGCAGCAGGAGGACGCACAGGGCCAGGCCGCGAAGTGCCAGGTCGACGTCCAGGTCTATCCGGACCAGAACGGTGCCAACCTGGCGATCTCGAGCGGTCGTGCCGAACTCGGCATGGCGGACTCGCCCGTCGCGGCGTACATCGTCGAGCAGTCGGCTGGCAAGTTCAAGCTCGGCTCGGCCTATGGCGTCGCGCCGTACGGAATCGCGATGAAGAAGGGCAGCCCACTGGCGCAGCCCGTCCTCGACGCGGTCAAGGCCCTCTACGCCGACGGCACAATGCAGAAGATCTTCGATTACTGGCAGCTGAAGGACACGGCGATCAGCAATCCGCAGATCAACGGAGCAACCAGCTAGGGAGCGAAATTCACGCCAGTGGACTCGTCAACTGGCACAGGCGAAGCAGTGACACAACCGGGACCGTCTGAAGACATTCAGGCGGTCCCGGTTCGTCATCCGGGCCGCTGGGTCGCCGCGGCGCTGGTCGCGCTGATCGCCGCCTCGTTGATCCGGAGCGCGATCCAGAACCCGAACTTCAAGTGGGACGTCGTCGGGCAGTACCTATTCGACACCCGCATTCTCGACGGCGTCGTCAAGACCCTGGAGCTGACCGGCATCGGCATGGTCGCCGGAATCGCGCTGGGGGTCCTCTTCGCAGTCATGCGGCTCTCGCCGAACCCGCTGATTCGCGGAACGAGTTGGACCTACATCTGGGCGTTTCGCGGCACCCCACTGCTGGTGCAGATCCTGCTCTGGAACTTCATCTCGGCTCTCTATCCGACGATTGACCTGGGGATCCCCTTCGGCCCGTCGTTCATCCACCTGAACGCGAACGACTTCATCACCCCATTCCTGGCGGGGGCCTTGGCTCTGAGCCTCAACGAGGGCGCCTACATGGCGGAGATCGTCCGCGCTGGGATCATCTCGGTCGAGGAGGGGCAAACCGAGGCCGCCAAGGCGCTCGGGATGACGCGGGCACAGACAATGCGCCGCATCGTGCTTCCCCAGGCGATGAGGGTGATCATCCCGCCGACCGGGAACGAGACCATCTCGATGCTGAAGAACACCGTCCTGGTGAGCGTGATCGCCATTCCCGAGGTGCTCTACTCGGCTCAGCTGATCTACTCCCAGAACTTCCAGCAGATCCCGCTCCTGATCGTGGTCTGCATCTGGTACCTGGCCATGACCACCGTGCTCTCGATCGGCCAGTTCTTCCTCGAGCGCCACTACGGTCGCGGTCGTGGGCGCGACGAGCCGATGACGCTGTTCGACCAGATACGCACGGGCTGGGGGGCGCGCCACGCCGATCCGAAGAGCCTCCTGCAGAGGCATGGGGACCAGTCGGGCGGAGGGGCGCTCTGATGGCGCCGATCGTCCGGGCCGAGGGGGTTCACAAGTCCTTCGGACGCCTCGAGGTCCTCAACGGAATCTCGATGGAGGTGGACCAGGGTCAGGTCTACGTGATCCTCGGCCCTTCCGGGTCCGGAAAGTCCACGTTTCTGCGCTGCATCAACCACCTGGAGAAGATCAACGCCGGCCGGATCTGGGTCGACGGGGAGCTGATGGGCTATCGGGAGGTCGGGGACAAGCTGCACGAGCTCAGGGACTCCGAGATCGTCGCCTCGCGGGCCAAGATCGGGATGGTCTTCCAGCACTTCAACCTCTTCCCGCACATGACCGCCGCCGACAACGTCGTGCTGGCGCAGCGGATCGTGCTCGACCGAAAGGCCGACGAAGCCCGTCGGCGGGCGGCCGAGCTCCTCGAGCGCGTCGGGCTGGCGGACAAGATCGACGAGTACCCGGCGCGGCTATCGGGCGGCCAACAGCAACGCGTCGCGATCGCGCGGGCGCTGGCGATGGATCCGAAGCTGATGCTGTTCGACGAGGTGACGAGCGCGCTCGACCCGGAGCTGGTCAAGGACGTGCTCGACGTGATGCGCGAACTGGCGAAGGAGGGGATGACGATGCTCGTCGTCACCCATGAAATGGGCTTCGCCCGGGAGGTCGCCGACGAGGTGATCTTCATGGACCAGGGAGTGATCGTCGAGCAGGGACCGTCGAAGCAGGTCATCGACAAGCCGCAGCACGAGCGCACGAAGCGGTTCCTCGGTCAGGTCCTCGAGCATTGAGGGCAGCGCCGCACGCTCGCCGGTCAGGTGATGCCTCAGTATCCGATTCCCGCCAACGGCCGACCGGCGCGGTCCGCACGGCGGCGCTCGGAGAGAAAGCTCATCGCGAGAGTCAGGTTCTGCGTGTAGTAGGCGGGATCCAGGTGGTCCCCTGGCACCAAGACGGCCTTCACGAGACGCCGGCGCGTCGCCCAGGTGGTCGTGATCGGGGAGATCGGATCCTGCACCGGTACCTCCGCCATGATCGGACTTAGGCTCCCGTGTCTATCGGGCGAGAGCTCCAAGAGCTGCTGAGAGTCAAGCTTCAAGAGCGCCCCCAACTGGTTGACGTCGTTCCCGGTGCTGACTATCCAGCCTGGGAGGTCAGCCACCGGAGCCTGGGCGGAGGCGGCTCGCACCAGACCCCGCTCGGCGAGAAGCAAGGCAAGCATGCCGCCGGCCGACTCTCCGTATGCGTAGACCGTGCGGCCCCGCCGGTTGAGCCGTTTGGCCAGCTGCGTCGATTGCCGCACCGCACCGGGTACGTTCAGGAGGGGATAGTCGACGATCTTCGGTGCGAACCCTCGCATGCGAGCAGCATGCGCCGCCTGATACATCGGCTTCCCGGCGAAGATGAAGCCGCCCGGATGGAAGATAAGGACAACGGGATGCCTGTTCGATCCGCCTCCACCTCCCCCAGCAACAAGCGCCAAGGACGCCATCAGGACCGCCATGCGGGCCAGTGTGACAGGCGATGAGACCCCTCGGTCGAAGTGCGCTCCTTCTCCTGGTCGCTGGCGCCATGCTGAGCGGTTGTGGAGGGAACGGTGGAGGCGAAGCGCCCTCCCCGCCGCGCTCGTTTTATGGCGTGATCTCCGCCGAACCGCTGCCGGGCACAGCCGAGCTCGCACGGATGGGACGCGGCAAGGTCGGGACGCTGAGGATCAACTTTGCTTGGGGCTCGGTGCAGAGCGGACCGGACCTGCCAAATGACTGGAGCCACTACGACCCCGTGATCGCCGGCGCGGCAAAGAACGGTATCCGGGTGCTCGCGACCGTCTACAGCTCGCCGGACTGGGCAGAGCCGACCCCCGAGTACCCGCCACTCGGTTCCAGGCTCCCCCAGTTCGAGGACTTCGTCAGCGCTCTGGTCGGCCGCTACGGGTCGAGCGGCACTTTCTGGCGGGAGCATCCGGATGTGCCAAAGCTGCCGATCACCAACTGGCAAGTCTGGAACGAGCCGAACTCGCCGCTCTTCTGGAAACCTGACCCCGACCCGGCCGCGTACCTCGAGCTGCTGCGCGGCTTCGACACGGCCGCGCGCGGAGCCGACTCGCAGGCGAACATTGTGCTCGGGGGCCTCTTCCCCACCCCACGTGGCGGGATCACGATGCGCGAATTCATGACGGCGCTCTATCGGGATCACGCCGATGACCTTTTCGATGCGGCTGCGATCCATCCATACGCCGCGACTCCAGAAGATGCGCTTGCGTCGACGAATCAGCTCCGGGAGGTGATGGACCGCTCCGGCGATACCGAGGGCCGGATCTGGATCAGTGAAGTGGGCTGGGCGTCAGCCGGCCAGGCCTCCGGTCTCACGGTCGGGCCCGAGCGCCAGACGGATTACCTGACCAGAATCTTCGAGCTCGCGGCCGAGTCCAGGGAGCGACTCGGCATCGAGGGCGTGATCTGGTTCTCGCTGAACGACACGCCGGGCCCGTTGTGGCCCGGGCACTGCGGCCTCTTCGAGCTCGACGGCTCCGCCAAGCCGGCCTGGCGCGCATTCGTCAATCTGACAGGCGGTATGGCGTGACGATGGAGAAGCTGAAGCGCACGCTTCGTCATCCGGCCCCGGAACAGCTCTGGTACCAGCTCCAGGAGATCGTCCAGTCGAGGTCCTACCTGCAGCACGGCATCGAGGTGCGGGAGGGCGACGTCGTCCTCGACGTAGGGGCGAACGTCGGCGTGGCCGCGGCCTTCTTCGCCGAGGATTGCGGCGCGGGTCAGGTTCACAGCTTCGAGCCGGTCCGGCCGATCCACGAGGTCCTGCGGGAGAACCTGAGCGGCTTTCCGGCCTGCGTCCCCCATCCCTATGGGCTCGGCGCGGCAACGGGTAGTGCGAGGATCGCCTTCTACCCGAACGAGTGGGCGGTCTCGGGCCTTCATCCAGACCCCGAGGCCGACCGCGCAGTCGTCGAGCGGGCGCTCCTCAACCTGGGCAACTCGGAACAGGAGGTGGAGCGGCGGCTGGGGGAACGGTTTGAGGTGGAGATGCTCGACTGCGAACTGCGAACGCTCTCCGACGCGCTGCGCGATGAGTCAATCGATCGAGTCGACGTCCTGAAGATCGACGCGGAGAGGGCCGAGCTCGAGGTACTCGAGGGGATAGAGGAAGCGGACTGGCCCCGAATCGGGCAGGTGGTCGCGGAGCTCCACCTTGACCTGGTCGGGCAACGGAAGACAGTCGACGCGCTCACCCGGCGCGGATTCACGGTCGCGGTGGAACAGGACCCGACGATGGCCGGGACGCCCATCCGAATGCTCTATGCCGTCCGCGGTTGAGCCGGGCCTAGGATCCTCCGATCGTGTCCCCCCGGGTTCCAGAGGTCCATGAGCACACCGAGCCGCCACTCGGACAATTCTGGGAGCCGATCAAGGCCGACCGGGCACATCGCCGGCGGCTGGCCAGGCTCGGTGCCGAGAAGCGGCGTGCGGCGATCACGATCGTCCACAACGAACCGGTCTTCCTCCCGATCTGGCTGAGCTATTACTCGCGCTTCTTTGCGCCCGAGGACATCTACGTGCTCGACAACGACACCACCGATGGCTCGACCGACGGGGAGGGCTTTGTGCGCATTCCGGTCCACCACGACTCGGTGGACCACACCTGGATGGTGGAGACGGTCCGCGGACTCCAGCACGAGCTGCTCGACCGCTACGACGCGGTGCTCGTCACCGACGTCGACGAGATCGTCAGCCCGACGCCCTACTGGGGAACGCTGGGCGATTACATAGACGAGTTCGGGGAGTGGTTCGTGAACTCCATCGGCTACGAGATCCTGCATATGGTCGACCGCGAGCCCCCCTACCACCCGAGCCGGCCGATCCTCGACCAGCGGGGCTACTGGTTCGCGAATGGGGCATACAACAAGCCGGTCCTCGCCACAGGGCCGATGGATTGGCTTCCGGGCTTTCACCATCGGGCCGACGGCCAGGTCAATCCCGACCCCAACCTGTACCTGATCCACCTACACCGGATGGACTTCGAGATCTGCCGGGAGCGCCACCGGGGCCGGCGGGAGCGAGCCTGGAACGAGACCGACGTCGGAGAGGGATGGGCCTCCTACAACCGCACGGTCGAGGGCGGCGAGTTCGACCTCTGGTTCTACGAGAACAGCGGCTTCGAGCAGGACGGCGTCCACATCGAGGTCGAGCGGATCCCGGAGATGTGGAGGGGACTGTTTTGAGCGCCCCGCGTCGCGCCGCCGCCAGGGTCCGCGCCCTCGGCCGCCGCGCTCGCCGCGCCGGTGATGCGATCCGCCTGCCGGAGGCCACCGCCCCGCTTGAGCAGTGGCAGCGCATCCCGATGAACGGCGCCGTCGACGCCCAGTTGCGTTCGTTGGACGTGGCTGGGCTGCGAGCCGCGGAGATCAGCGGCGACACGCACGCCGGTCGCGGCTGGAGGGAGTACGCCAGCCTGATGTATCCCGAATTCGACATCTGCGCCACGGTCTCCGACCCGGGCCGCTTCGACGTGGTGATCTGCGAACAGGTCCTCGAGCACGTCCCCGACCCGTTCGGGGCGGCCCGCAACCTGCGGGAGCTCTGCGCTCCCGGGGGCCGGTTAATCGTCTCCACCCCGTTCCTGGTCCGGATCCACGAGCTGCCGATGTTCGATATGCGGGACTACTGGCGTTTCACGCCACGCGGCCTCCGGACGCTGCTCGAGCGCGGAGGGCTGACCGTCGACGAGGTGGGCTCGTGGGGCAACCGCGACGTCGTGGCCGGCAACTTCGACCGCTGGCCCGCGTACCGCTGGTGGCACTCCCTGCGCAACGAGCCCGGCCTGCCGGTGCAGGTCTGGGCCTTCGCTCACCGGGAGTCTTAGGGACTAGAGCTCCTCGGCGATCCGCGGAGCCTCGCGGTTGAAGTACCAGAGTCCCAGCACGCAGATGACGACGAAGATCGCCACTGGCGCCATCAGGTGGAGCCAGCCGCCCGCGGCGTTCACCGCCCCGGGCGCATCGGGGTCGATCACCCACTTGCGGGCCTGCTCGAAGAGGAGGGTGAGCGGGTTGAGGAGCAGCAGCTGCCGGAAGGTGCCGGCGGCGATCTCGAGCGGGTAGAGGACCGGCGTGGCGTAGAAGAGCGCCGTCGCGAGCACCGACCAGATGATCGCGGTATCGCGGAAACGCACGTACAGGGAGGAGAGCAGCAGCGAGACGGCGGTCGCGAAGACGAACAGCGCCACGACGATCAGCGGGAACAGCAGCCAGGTCCACATCGGCGTGACGCCGAAGCCGAGCAGGAACACGAGCACGACGATCAGGTTCATGCCGAGGTTGAAGAGACCGGTCAGCACCACCGCGAGGGGGATCACCATCCTCGGGAACTGGGTCTTCCGCACGATGCTCTCCTGGCTCACGACCGAGGTGACCGCGGACTGGGTCGACTCGGAGAAGAAGCCGAAGAGGACGACGTTGAACAGCAACAGCACCGGGTAGTGCGGCACCGACGAGCCGAGGCGGAAGATCTTGGTGAAGACGAAGAGCAGGACGCCGAAGAGCAGGAGCGGGCGCAGCAGCGACCAGAGGTAGCCGAGCACGGTGCCGAAGTAGGTCCGCTTGAACTCCGTCACCGAGAGGAGGTAGAGGAGCTCCCAGAAGCGCCGCCAGCCACCGCCGGCCGCGGAGGGCCCGCGCACGGGCTGTAGCTGGATCTCGGCCGCCTCGACGCTCATGGCTTCCGCTCGGGCGAGGCCTCGGGCTCCATTTGCATCTCGAGCTCACCGGGGACGGAGACGACCCCCGCGCCGCCGTCGCTGACCCCGAAGACGACGAAATCGAGCAGCTTCATCGTGTGGTGCGCCGCCTCCCCTTCCTCGCGGGTCACCGCCACCCAGGCGATCACCGTGTAGCGGCCGGGCCGGAGCGGGTTCTGGAGGTTGGCCCTGATTGTCGCCTGCCGTCCAGACCGCAGGCTCTCCCCGTCCTCCCCGAGCTCACCGTTCAGGCCGAAGATCTCGACCCCATCCGCGTTGTTGAACTGGACCCCGAAGGCGGGCTCCGACAGGTCCTGGCGCGCCTCGATGCGTGCGCGCAGCCGGATCGGCTGGCCGAGCTCGACGTTCTCGATTCGCTCTCCCGCCTCGTCCTCTAGCCAAGCGTCGGAGACGCGGGCGAGGATGTCCGGGACCAGGGAGACCTCGCGGTCGCCGCCGATCGTGATGCGCCGCTTGGCGAAGTTCATCCGCAGATAGCGCCGGCCGGTCTCCTCCGGGTCGCCGAGATGACGCACCTCGCCATCGTCGATCAGCATCGCCCGGTGGCAGTAGCTCTGCACCGCCGTCATGTCGTGGGTGACCAGCACCACGGTGCGCGCCCCATGTCGCATGTCTCGGAAGACGTCACGGCACTTCTGGCGGAAGGCGGCATCCCCGACGGCGAGCACCTCGTCGATCAGCAGGATGTCGGCCTCGGCCTGGATCATCACCGAGAAGGCGAGCCGCACGAGCATTCCCGAGGAGTAGTTCTTGATCTTCAGGTCCCCGAATTCCTCGAGCTCGGCGAAGTCCAGCACCGCGTCGAGCCGCCGGCGGGCCTCTCGCTGGGAGAGACCCATCATCACGCCGTTCAGGATCACGTTCTCCCGAGCGCTCAGCTCGTGGTTGAAGCCGACCCCGAGCTCGATGAAGGGAGCCGGCCTGCCCGCCATCCGGACGCTTCCGGCGTCGGCCCGGTAGATGCTCGCCAGGATCTTCAGCAGCGTGCTCTTCCCGGATCCGTTCCGCCCGACGATGCCGAAGAACTCGCCGCGATGAACGTCGAAGGAGACCTTGCGAAGGGCCTCCAGCGTGCGGTATTCCGCCTGGGAGAAGGGATGCACTATCCGCTCCTTGAAGGAGTCGATCCGGTGCACGGGGATCTGGAAGGACTTCTCCACTTCGCGCGCTTCGATCACCGTCGGCGCGCGGCCAACTCCGTTCGATCGCTTGCCTGAGGGCTCAGCTGGCATTGATGGCGAGGCTACTGGCTAACCCCAAAACGCCTGCGTCGTCCGAGCGCATCCAGCCCGCGCCGCGCAAGCCGCGCGTAGTCCCGCAGGTCGCTCGCCCTCGGAATGAGAGCGGAGCGGACCGAATGGCCGGGCGCCCGCAGGAACAGATATGCCGCCAGCGACGCCGACACTACGTACGAGCAGCAGGAGACGATCGCGGCCCCCGTGGAGCCGTGGTCCGGGATGACCAACAGGAAGGCGAGGAAGGTGAGTGGGAAGCTCACCAGCCCGACGAAGAGCGCCTCGTTGGCGGCCCCCTCCCCCGTGAACGCCGCCACCATCACACGGCCAACGCCCAGCAGGGCGACGCCGGGCAACAGGATCAGCCCGAGCACCAGGGCGCGGCCGAAGCCGGGGCCCCAGATCAGAGGGGCGAGAGCCAGGATCGGGATCACCGCGACGGCTGCCGCGGCGGAGACCAGCACCGAGTGGCGGACCGCCGTACCCTGGCTCGTGGGCGGGATCGTCGGGCTCAGGCCCGGATCCGACGCGGCGGTCACCATCGCGTTCCGCGGCAGGACCACGGAGGCCAGCGGCTGGGAGACGATCCAGACCAGCGAGGTGATCGAGACCGTCACCGCGTACACCCCCGTGGCGGAAGCGCCGTAGTAGGCGGTCAGGATGAACAGGTCGGGCCGGAGGTTGATGAGCTGGAAGAGGTCGTTCACCCAGGCCCGGGCCCCGAATCCGCCGGCCTCGCGAACGCTGTGGTCCGGCCCGTGCGCCGCCTCAGGGCGGCGGGCATCCCGGATCGCCCACCCCCCGGCGATCAGGCCGCCGAGGACATATCCGGCCGCGAACCCGATCACGGCGCCCGTCCGCCCCGCGACCAGCGCGAGCGCCGGGCAGAGCAGCAGCACGCACGCCGGCCCCGTCACGGTGAGCAGCGCGTATGCCTCGTACCGCTCCTTGGCCAGCGGAATCGCGGGGACGATCCACCAGGCCAGGGCGAAGGGCAGAGCCGCCATCAGCGAGGCCGCCATCGCGAGGTTGAAGTCCTTCAGGGCGCTGTCGCGGAGCAGCGCGTAGAGCCCCATGCCGATGGCGGCGCCGGCCACCCCGAGGACGAGGGAGGCGATCAGCGCACCGCGCACCGCGCTCCGCTCGGACCAGAGGCCCGCTCCCACCCGGTAGGTGACGCTGGTCCTCAGCCCACCACCCGCCACGAAGGTGGCCAGGAAGATGAACTGGGTGGAGAGCGCGATCAGCCCGGCGCCGTCCGCCCCCTCGATCCGGGAGATCGAGATGCTGTTCAACCCCAGCGCAGCGAACGATCCGGCCAAGGCGAGCGAGGCAAGGAAGGCGCTGGAACCGAATTCGCGACCCGGCTGGGAGGCGGCGCCATGCCTGCCCTGAGCGCCGTCAGATGCCGGCATCGGCCGCAGGTTAGCCGGGAGCAGGTCGTGATACCTGATACCCATTGCCGCACTCACCGTGCCTTCCGAGACCAAAACCGACCTGCGATCGAACAGCGCGGGGCCGGCGGCCGGCGCCTCCTGCGCGTGGTGCGGCGCCGAGCTCACCCCGGGCGCCGCAACCGGCGCCGCCCTCTGCCCGAACTGCGGCGCACGGACGACATGGCCGGTGCCGACCGACGAGGAGCTCGACCGCGCCTACGGCTCCTGGTACCGGCCCGATCGCGGCCGCTTCTCGGGACTGGGGGATGCTCTGCTCCGGCGCCTGCGCGGGCGCACGGCGCGCCGCGTGGACCGCATCGCCCCGTCGGGTCCGGTGCTGGACGTGGGGGCGGGCGACGGATCTCTGCTCGATGGGCTCTCCCGCCTCGGCCGCGAGGCTGTCGGGCTGGAGAGAGGCTCCGAGCGTGAGGATGTTCGCCAGGCGGAGATCGCCGACCTGGACGAGAGGTGGGCCGCGGTCGTCTTCTGGCACTCACTCGAGCACCTCCGCGACCCCGGCGCCAAGCTTGCGGACGCGGCCGCGAGCCTCGAGCCCGGCGGGGTGATCGTGATTGCGATGCCCAACGCTGCCAGCCTGCAGGCGCGGGTGTTCGGAGACCGCTGGTTCGCGCTCGACCTCCCGCGCCACCTGGTTCACGTCCCGGCTCAGGCTCTCCTCGCGCGCCTGCGCGCGCTCGGCCTGCACCCCTCCCGGGTCAACTACTCGCGCGGCGGGCAGGTCCTCTTCGGCTGGCTGCACGGCCTGGTCGGCTCCCTCCCATCCCATCCCGACCTCTACGACGCCATTCGCAGGCCAGAGGCCAGGCGCGCGCCCATGTCCCCGGGCCGGCGCCTGCTGACGCTCGCGGCCGCGGTCGTCGTCCTACCGCTCGCCGCGCTCTGCACCGGGGTCGAGATCCTGCTTCGCCGCGGGGGCACGGTCTATGTGGAGTCGCGACATGGCTGAAACGACACCCGAGGTGAAGCCCGGGTCCGACGCCCCCGGCGTGCGCGGCAAGACGATCGTCGTCATGCCCGCGCTCAATGCCGCCAAGACGCTCGAGTTGATCGTCGGATCGATCCCACGGGATGTCGTGGACGAGGTGGTCCTGGTCGACGACCGCTCAACCGACGAGACGCTGGAAATTGCTCGGCGCCTCAAGGTCAGCGTAGTCTGGCACCCCCACAACGTGGGCTACGGCGGCAATCAGAAGACCTGTTACCTCGAAGCGCTCCAGCACGAGGCCGACATCATCGTGATGCTCCACCCGGACGGCCAGTACGAGCCCGAGCTGATCCCGCGGATGATCGAGCCGATCCTGGCGGGAGACGCGGACCTGGTTCTCGGGTCCAGGATGCTCGAAGCGGGAGCGGCCAAGGAGGCCGGGATGCCGCTATACAAGCGGATCGCGAACCGCTTCCTGACGACGATCGAGAACCGCGTCCTGCGGACGAAGCTCACCGACCTCCACACGGGCTATCGGGCCTACAGCCGGGATCTGCTCCTGACGGTCCCCTTCCTGCGCAACTCACTCGACTTCAGCTTCGACTCCGAGCTGCTCATGCAGGCCTCGCACTTCGGCTTCCGGATCCAGGAGGTGCCGGCACGGACGCGCTACTTCGCGGATGCGTCATCCGTGGGCTTCGGCGCCTCGACAATCTATGGCCTGAAGACGCTCTGGTCGGCCCTCCGCCTGCTCTTGCACCGGGCTCACCTTCTGCGTTCCCGGAAGTACACGCCGTGAGCCAACCCTCGCCCGCGGAAGGCGCCTCGCAAGCGGCGCGCCGCGGTCGTGCGATCGATCATCCCGGGACGATCCTCGCCGGGCTCGCGATGGCCGTCTCGGGGGCGCTCCTCCTGCACTGGCTGGGCCGGCTGACGTTCTGGCGTGACGAGTGGGACTTCCTGCTGCATCGCCACGGCTGGGGGCCGACCACGTTCCTGCATCCGTTCGTCGAGCAACTGCTGGCGATCCCGGTCCTGGTCTACCGCGTCCTGCTCACGACCTTCGGCATGAACTCGGCGCTCCCCTGGCAGATCGTCGCGGTCGTGCTCTTCCTGCTCAGCGTCGGCGTCCTCTTCGTCTACGTCCGGCGCCGCGCCGGCGAGTGGGTCGCCCTCGCAGCGATCCTGCCGATCCTCTTCCTCGGACCCTCCTGGGACGACCTGCTCTTTCCGTTCCAGATGGCTCTGTTCGGCTCGATGGCGTGCGGGATCGGCGCGTTCCTCGCACTCGACCGCCGCGACCGGGCCGGCGATCTGACCGCAATGGTCCTGCTGATCGTCGCGCTCCTCTTCTTCGACCTCGGCATTCCCTTCGTCGCCGGAGCCACCCTGGAGATCGCACTCGGGAGGGACCGCTGGCGTCGCGCCTTCGTCGTCGCCATCCCCACGGCCCTCTGGCTGCTCTGGTACGCCGCCTGGGGGCACAACGCCCACACGTTCATCTCCGTCCACAACTTCGCCAACTCGCCGAGCTACGTGCTCGACGGGCTCGCCTCGAGCCTCGCCACGCTGGTCGGGCTCGGCGTGCCGCTCGGCGACTACCAGGCGAGCCCGCTCGACTGGGGGCGCCCCCTTCTGGTGCTGGCGGTGGGCCTCGCCGCCTGGCGGGTCTACGTGCTGCGCCGCCCACCGGCGCGACTGCTCGCCGTGCTCGTGGTGCTGCTCGGCTTCTGGGGACTCACCGCCCTCAACGCCAACCCCTTGGCCCCTCCGACGGCGGGCCGTTATCAGTACCTCGGCATCTTCCTGATGGTCCTGGTCGCCGCCGAGTTGGTCCGTGGTGTGCGCATCCGCGGCTGGATCGTGGTGACGCTGGTGCTCGTCGGCGTCGCCGCGGCCTCGACGAACGGAGTGATGCTCAAGAACCAGGCTGCGGGCCTGGCGACGATTGCGCAACGGGAGCGCGGCGGCCTCGCGGCCCTGGAGCTGACCCGGGGGCGAGTGGATCCGGGCTTCAAGCTCACCCAGGAGAACTCGGGGGTCGACTACCTGGGGACCCTGGATGCAGACTCCTACTTCTCCGCGATCGATGCGTATGGTTCGCCCGCGTACAGCCCTGCCGAGCTGGCCGGCGCCAGCGAGCCGGCGAAGGTGTCGGCCGACATGGTCTTCGCGGCGGCGCTCGGCATCGAGATGACTCCCGCTCGAGTCGGGGGGACCGCCTGTATTGGGGCCGGCCCTGACACCCCGCTGAGGGTGCCGCCCAGCGGCCTGGTCCTGCGGGCCAAATCCTCGGGCGTGCAGGCGTCCCTGCGCCGTTATGCCACGCAATCGTTCCCCGTCCCTCTTGGTCCACTCCCACCCGGTGGGCAGCGCCTGCTCGCAATCCCCTCCGACCGCTCGTCCGAGCCGTGGACCCTCGGGCTCAGCGGTCCTGCGACGGTATGCAGGCGCTAGCGCGATACGCCAGGCCCAGCGTTCTCCTGGTTGGGCTCATGGTCGTCTCGGCCGTGCTGCTGATCGTCTGGCAGTCCCACCTGACGTTCTTCATCGACGACTGGGACCTGCTGCTGCAGCGGCGGGGGTTCACGGTCGACGACTTCCTCGACCCGCACGCCAGGCACCTGATCATCGGGCCGACGATCGCGTACAAGGCGATAGAGGCGACCAGTGGGTTGGGCATCCAGATCCCCTACGCGGTGACATCGACGGCGGCCTTCATCGCAACCGTCTCGCTCCTCTTCGTCTACATCCGGCGCCGACTCGGCGGGTGGCTCGCCCTGGCGTTCGTCACCCCCGTGCTCTTCATGGGATCGGCGTTCGAGGACCTGCTGATTCATTTCCAGATCGGCTACTTCGGCTCCATGGCCTTCGGGATCGCCGCCCTGCTGACGATCGAGAGCCGGTCGCGTCACCGGGACCTGATCACGTGCCTGCTCCTTCTCGCGTCGCTCGCGTTCGCCGAGATAGCCGTCCCGTTCGCGCTCGGCGTGGCGGTGGCGATCGCGTTGGAACGCGGGCCGCTCCGTAGGGGCTGGGTCGTCCTCGTTCCGTTCATCCTCTACGGGATCTGGTATCTCGGCTGGGGAAACCAGGGACCGAGCTCACTCACGTTCGAACACGTTGCGTCGAGCCCCGCGTACATCCTCGATGGATTCGCCGGCACTACCGGCTCCCTGCTCGGCTTCGGGAACTCGACTCTTTTCGGAGGAATCGGGGGGATCGAGTGGGGACGCCCGCTGCTGGTCGCACTCGTCGCGCTCGGCCTCATCGGCATCCGCACCCGTTTCCCCGCCCGCGGCTGGCTGCTCGTTGCAATCGTCGTCGGTGTCAGCTTCTGGTTCCTGACCGCCGCGAACGCGGGCTTCGGGAGGCCACCCTACGCGTCGCGATACCAGTTCGTGGGAGCGGTCTTCCTGCTCATGATCGCGGCGGAGTATCTCTCCGGCTGGCGCCCCGGGCCACGCTCGCTGGTGGGTGTCTTCGCCGTCGCGGCCGCCGCCACGATCGGCAACCTCTCCATGTTGCACGACTCCTATCGGGTGCTGGCAGCCCAGACGGACATCATCCGAGGTGGGCTCGGCGGGCTGGAGATCGCCGCCGACACCGCCAGCCCGGACCTCGTGCTCGACAGCGCGAACTCGGACTACAACTACTTCTCGCAACTCGAGGCGGGTCCCTATCTCTCGGCGGTGGACAGCTTCGGCTCCCCAGCTTTCTCGTCAGGAGATCTGGTGTCTGCGCCGGAGCCCGCCCGGCTCGCGGCCGACAAGGTGCTCGCCGCGGCCCTGCGCCTCTCATACGAGCCCCTCTCCCGTGTGCCGGCGAACGGGGATGCCGCTCCACGCCTCGTCGGCCCTCCCGGAGCCGCCGCCGGACGGAGCCCGGGTTGTCTGGTCGTCCGCCCTGTGGGGGGAACAGCCGCGGTCGTCGCCCTGCCGCCCGGCGGGGCGGTCCTCAGCTCCCCGCCGGGGGTGACCGCGCAACTCGGACTCCGGCGCTTCGCAACTCAGACCTTTCCGATCGTCGTGGGCACGCTGCGAACGGCGGGTCGCCTGCGGATCCCCACGGACCGCTCCACCGAGCCATGGGAGCTGCAGGTCGACGCCACCGGGCCGGTATCGGTCTGCGGGGCATGAGCCGACGCCGGGATTACCCTTAGCGCATGCCGACGATCTCGTTCGTGATCCCGGTGAAGGACGAGGAGGAGGTGCTCCCGGAGATGCACCGCCGGCTGGATGCTGCCGCGCGCGAGATCCCCGGGGATACGGAGTTCATCTTCGTCGACGACGGCAGCACCGATCGGAGCCGTGAGGTGCTGAGCGAGCTGCGCGGCCGCGACGAGCGGGTGAAGCTCCTCTTCCTGGCCCGCAACTTCGGACACCAGCTCGCGCTCTCCGCGGGCCTGGACTTCGCAACCGGCGACGCCGTCGTGATCATCGACGGGGACCTCCAGGACCCGCCCGAGGTGGTGCTCGAGATGATCCCCCTCTGGAGGGAGGGGTACGAGGTCGTACACGCCGTGCGGCGCCGGCGCGAGGGCGAGAGCCGCATGAAGCTCTGGACCGCGCACCGCTTCTACCGGCTGATGCACCGGATCTCCGATGTCGAGTTCCCGATCGACGCAGGCGACTTCCGACTGGTCGACCGGCGGGTCGTCGACGTCGTTCGCA
Source organism: uncultured Solirubrobacterales bacterium (assembly GCA_963743575.1). GTDB lineage: Bacteria > Actinomycetota > Thermoleophilia > Solirubrobacterales > 70-9 > DASUPK01. The sequence continues at coordinate 123,074 of CAVUQC010000007.1, forward strand.
GCATGCGGGAGCCCGATCGGTATCTGCGCGGCATGTTCGCCTGGGTCGGCTTCCGGCAGACGACCATCGCGTACGACCGCGACGCTCGCTTTGCCGGGAAAACCAAGAACAGCTGGGGCAAGATGATCAGCTTCGCGATCGACGGGATCCTCGGCTTCTCCGTCGCGCCCCTCCGCTTCATCCTGGGGCTCGGGTTCGTGATCTCGCTGCTCAGCATCGCGATGGGCATCGGCGCGATCGTGATCAAGCTCACCGGGGGGCTGCCGCCGGGCGGACAGGGATGGGCGTCGCTGACCGTCCTCGTCACGTTCCTGGCGGGAATACAGCTGATCGTCCTCGGCACGATCGGCCTCTACGTCGCCCGGGCCTACGAGCAGGGCAAACACCGGCCTCTCTACCTGATCGCCAGCGCCGAGGGGCTCGAGGCCGGACCGTCAGGGCCGCTGCGCGACGACCGCGTACTGCGCCCCGAGCGGCATCCAGCCGAGTCGGCGTTCGATCCCTCTCAGTAGCCCGGATTCCCGCGTGAAGAAGAGGATGTAGCGCCCTCCCGGCTCCGCGAGACCTGCCTGCTCAAGGAGCCTCGTCGCGTTGCGCCGGGTGAGCAGCTCGGCGTCGCGATCGAACTCGCAGTCCCGGACCGCCCTGCGGGTCAGCGGGTTCATCGGGTTGTGCTCGAACAACGCGATCAGGCCTCCCGGCCTGGTGACTCTGGCCATCTCGCTCACGAGCTGCGCGCGCCGTCCACGCGCGACGTGGTGGAGCACGCAGATCGCGAAGGTGACGTCGAAGGAGCCGTCCTCGAAGGGGATTCCCTCACCGTCCGGGTAGTCGCGGTATTCGGCCCACGGATTCCGCTCACGTGCGCGCGCCACCATTTCAGGGGCCACGTCGACTCCCGCGAGCCGTGCGATCCGTCCCCGGAGGAAGTGATCCGTCTCCCCCGGGCCGCAGCCGACGTCGAGGAAGCCGAGCTGATCCGGTGATCCCAGGCGGCGGGCGGCCAGCTCGAGCAGCGCGTCGGCCTTGGCGCGGGTGAAGAAGTCCAGCCCGGCGCCCGAGAACGCGATCGACTCCTCGACCGCTTCGCGGTAGCTCTCGCTGTGGGCATCGAATTCGCTCCGCGTCCGTTCGGGCACGCAGATCAGGCTAGTGCGATGGCACTAGGCTGGGCCCGGTGACAGGCCAGGACACCACCAGCGCCGAGCAGAACGCCGAGTTCTTCGCCCGCGACACGCACGGGAAGGATGCCGCCCAGCTCGACACCTACCGGTTGATTCGCGAGGCGATCACACGAGAGGTGGCGGGCGCTCCCAGGCTGCTGGACGTCGGCAACGGCGGCGTGTTCGAGTACGACACGACCAAGGTCGGCGAGATCGTCGCCGTGGACCTCTTCCTCGACCAGCTGCCGCCCTCCCATTTCCCGCCCAACGTCACCGCGCGAAAGGGAGACGCGCTCTCTCTCGACGAGGCCGACGAGTCCTACGAGATGGTGCTCGAGGCCCTCCTCTATCACCACCTGGTCGGGACGAGGCCAAGCGACTCGATCGCCAACATCCGCCGCGCGCTCGCCGAGGCCGACCGCGTGCTGCAGCCGGGCGGGCGGCTGGTGATCGCGGAGTCATGCGTGCCGCGCTGGTTCTACGGGTTCGAACGTGCGATGTTCCGGCCTCTGGTGCTGCTGGCCAAGACGCCCGTCCTCGGGGGCCATCCCGCGGTGCTCCAGCTGCCGTTCGATCAGCTCCGCGAGCTCGTCGGCGAGCGGTTCGAGATCGAGAAGGCCGAGCGGATCCAGATGGGCAGATGGCTGACGCAGTTCGGCCGGCGCTGGCCCACCGCGCTCACGCCGGCCAGAGCCGTGGTCGTGGTGGGCAAGAAGCGGCTGCATTGAGCGCCCCGGCCCGCCGCTTGCCGGCCGCGCGCGGCCGGCTCGCCGCCGAGGACGTCGCGTGGGTGGGCACGATCGCGGCGGCCCTCTGCCTGGTCGTCGCCTTTGCCTGGATCACCCCGGAGCTCGCCAAGCTCTACCCATCGCCGAACGAGACCGTCTTCCGGGTCTGGTCGGGATTCATCAAGCCGGAGCGGCTCGAGGACGTGCGGTCGATTCTCACCCTGGCGGCGCCCTTCGTCGTCGTGGGCGCGATCCTCCTACTGGGCTCCCCCGGAAGGGCGCGCCGGTCCCTCGATCCCTGGATCGTCGGTGCGCAGCTCTTCGCTGTCGCGCTGATCAGCTGGGCGGTCGCCCATCAGCCCCACACCTTCCCGCTGGTGCCGAACGGCTACTTCGAGCCACTGCTCGTCTCTGTACCCGTCGTGGTCGCCGGCGTCGTCATCGGGATCGGGCTGAGCGCGGGAGTCCTGCGCTGGGATGGCCCGGGCGAGACGCTCGCGCGAGTGACCGCCCGCGTCCGCTCCGCGCACTGGCTCGCCGTCGCCCTGGCTGTCCTGGTCACGGTGCTCTGGCTCCTGCCGGCGGTGACCACCGACGCGATCGTCGCGCACAGCGGCTACCTCGCTCCCAGCCAGGTTCCCACCCACGCCGAGGACTACCTGGCGGTGGTCAACGGCCGCACCCCGCTCGTCGACTACATCGGCCAGTACACCAGCCTCCTGCCGATTCTTGTCGCGCCCGTGCTGTCCGCGCTGGACTCCTCGCTGACCGCGTTCACCGTGCTGATGACGATCCTCTCGGCGGTCGCGCTGCTCGCAATCTTCGGCGTATTCAACCTTGTCACCCGCCGGCTCTGGGTCGCGCTCGGCCTCTATGTCGCGTTCGTTGCGCTGTCGCTCATCCCCTGGCACGACCAGGGATCTGTTCGGGAGTTCAACGGAAACTACTTCGCACTCTTCCCGGATCGCATCTTCGGCCCCTTCGTCCTCGCGTATGCCTGCGCGCTCTTCCTCAGGGACCGCTGGACGCCGATGTGGTGCGTCTTCCTGATCGGCGGCCTGGCGATGATCAACAACGCCGAGTTCGGGATTGGGGCCCTCGTGGCAGTGGTGGTGGCGCTCGCGCTGGCCTCCGACCGCTCAGTGCCACTTCGACACCGCGGTACACGCATGCTCGGCCAGGCCGCGATCGGGATCGGGATCGCGGTCGCGATCGTCTGCGCCGTCACCCTGATTCGAGCCGGGGAGCTGCCCGACCCGGCGCTGCTCACGTACTACAACCGCCTCTTCCTGCGGGAGGCCTTCGGGCTCGTCCCGATGCCGTCGCTGGGTCTGCAGTGGGCCATGTACGCCACCTACGTGGCCGCTCTGCTGACCGCGGCCGTGCGTTATCTCCGCGACGAGGAGAACAGGGCGCTGACGGGAATGCTGGCTTTCTCAGGTGTCTTCGGGCTGGTCACCGGCATGTACTTCGTCGGCCGTTCGGTCGAGTTCCAGCTCATGGTCCTGTTCCCGGTGTGGGGTTTCTCGCTCGCTCTCGTCGCCTGGGAGGCCGGCCAGGCCCTGCGCGCGGCCCGCGCAGACCGGGAGCGCCTCCGCAGGCTTCTGATCCCCGCCACCGCGGGACTGGTCGGGCTCGGGGTGATGATCGCGGCGATCGTGCGCGTCCCTGCGCCCTGGAGCCAAATCGACCGCCTCGGGGCGTCTGGTGTCGCCGTCAACGACACCCCGAACGCCCAGCGCTTCATCGAGTCCCACACCTCGCCGGGCGAGCACATCCTGCTGATCGGGACGCCGGTCGATCACCGCCTCGCCGACCGTGCCGGCGTGACCAACGTGTCGCCGCTGAACGGGTTCATTTCGCTGTTCTCCCCCGCGGAGGCCGACCGCTCGCTCGACCAGCTGCAGGATGAAGGCGGGTCCGAGGTGTTCGAGGCCGTCACTGGGCCAAGCGCCGTCAACCCATCCCCATTCAAGATCGTCGAGTTCGCAGACATCATGCGCGAGCGCGGCTACCGCCTCGTCGAGCAGGACCCGAGCAGCGGCCTTCGCGTCTGGCGCCTGATGGGTACCGGCCCCTAGGATCACGCGCCAATGTCCGTGACGACAGAGCCGGAGATGGCCGCCGCCCCGGCCGGGCTCCGGGGGCGCTTCGCCGCCCCGGCCGAGGACCTCGCGTGGCTCGGACTGATCGCGGCGGCCGTCCTGCTCGCAGCGGCCTACGTCTGGCTCGCGCCCGCCGTCAAGGGCCTCTGGCCGTCCCCCAGCCACTCCTTCTTCATGACATTTGCGCCGAAGGTCAGGCCCGAGCCGCTGGAAGACATTCGCGCCGTCCTGACGCTCGCGGCACCGTTCGCGATCGCCGCCTGCATCCTGCTGCTCGGCACGCGCGGGGCGGCTCGGCGCTCGCTCGACCCCGCGATCGCCGTGGCTCAACTCGCCGCCGGTGTCATGCTCGTGCTCAGCATCCTCCGGCAGCCGCACACGCTCGTGCCGCTCCCGGCGGACTACCTGCAGCCCTACCTGCTCTCCAAGCCGAATCTGGTGGCGGGACTCTGCGTCGGGCTCGTGTTGACCGGCCTCGTCCTCTGGTGGTCCGGGCCGCCTCCGGGGTTCCTGCGAGCGCTCGGGCGCCTGGCGGATCGCCCCTGGCTCGTCCTGTCACTCGCGCTCCTGCTCACGATCCTCTTCCTGCTTCCCGCCGTGATCACCGACGCCAGCGTCGGCCATAACGGCCTGTGGACGACAAAGGACGTCGGTCTGCACGCCGAGGACTACTTCTCTGTCATCAACGGCCGAACGCCGATGGTCGACTACATCGGCGAGTACGCGAACGTGCTCCCCTTCGCCGTCGCGCCGGTGCTCGCCGCGTTCGGCTCGTCGGTGACCGCGTTCACGGTCCTGATGAACATCCTCTCCGGGGTCGCGTTTCTGGCGATCTTCGGCGTCTACTCGGCGGTCACGAGGCGTCCCTGGGCCGCGCTCGGCCTCTATATCCCGTTCCTCGCCCTCAGCCTCTTTCCCTGGCACGACAACGGGCCAAACCGTCAGTTCGACGGCAACTACTACGCGATCCTGCCGGACCGCCTGCTGGGGCCGTTCGTGCTGGCCTGGCTGTGCGCCCTCACCGTCCGCGGGCGACGCATCCCGGGTTGGGTGGTGTTCGGAGTCGCTGGGCTGACGCTGATCAACAACACCGAGTTCGGCGTGGGTGCCCTAGTCGCCGCGGCACTGGCACTGTTCCTCGGGTCGGATCGCTCGGTCCCGGTCACCCGTCGGCTGGCCGAACTGGGACGGAGCGCCGCGATCGGACTGGCCGCGGCGGTGGCGATCGTCTGCGCGATCACCCTCGTCCGCGCCGGGAGTCTTCCCAATCCGGCACTGCTCAATTACTTCAGCCGCCTCGTCCTGCGCCAGTCGTTCGGCCCGCTCCCGATGCCCGCGCTCGGACTGCATTGGGCGATGTACGCGACCTACACAGCCGCGCTTCTGATTGCGGCGGTCCGCTACGCCCGCGACAACCCCGACCGCCTGTTTACGGCGATGCTCGGCTTCTCGGGGTCCTTCGGGCTCATCACCGGCATGTACTTCGTGGGCCGGTCGTCCGAGCTCCAGCTGATGGTCCTCTGGCCCGTCTGGGCGTTCTGCCTGGCACTGGTGGCCTGGGCGGCCGCCGCCGCGCTGCGGTCGGCGCGATCGGACAGGCGGAGGCTCCGCCGCCTGCTGGTTCCCGCCGCCGCCGCACTCATTGGCTTCGGCGTCATGGTCTCTGCGGTCGACCGGGTGTCCCCGCCGTGGCGGCAGGTGAGCCGGATCTCAGAGGGCGGGCCGAGCAGCTATGACCTGCCCAACGCTCGGCGCTTCGTCGAAGCGCACACCGAGCCCGGCGACCGGGTGCTGCTCATCGGGACCCCCGTCGACCACCGGCTCGCGGACCGCGCCGGGGTGACCAACGTCTCGCCGCTCAACAGCCTGATTGCGCTGATCTCCCCGGCGGAGGCCGATCGCTCGCTCGACCAACTCAAGGCTGAGCAGGGGACCGAGGTGTTCGAAGCGGTTACCGGACCGAACCCCATCAACCCGTTCGTCAGGATCCCGGAGTTCGCCGCCATTCTTCGCCGACGGGGATACCGGCTGGTGGAGCAAGACCCGAGCTCCGGCCTTCGCCTCTGGCAGGCCGGTCGAGGGACCCAGAGGTGACCAGGAGGTGGTGGGTCGCACTCGGGGTGGTTCTGCTGGTGCTGGGGATCGCGCTCCGGCTGATCGCCGAGCTCAGCTGGTGGCCCGTCGGGACCACCCTCGAGGACGCCTATGAGGCTCACACGTCGAGTCCCTTCCAAAACGAGCTGCACCCGGCGGGCTACCCGGCCATCCTCGGATTGATCGGACTCGTCACCCGAGAGGTGGCGGCGCCGGTCATTCTTCAGCACCTGAGCGGGATCGCCTCCGCCCTGCTGCTCTGGACGGCGACCCGGCGGATCACACGCTCCGATTGGGCCGGCCTGCTCCCAGCCGCGGTGGTGCTGCTCGATCCCGACTTCATCTTCCTGGAGCACTCGATCATGTCCGAGAGCTGGTTCGTGCTCGCCATCTCCGCCGGGCTCTACGCCTCGGTGCGGGCCCTGGACGAGCCGGCCCCCTACTGGCGCTGGCCCGTTCTGGCCGGGGCGGCGTTCTCCGTCGCCGTGACGATCCGGACGGCCGCACTGCCCCTGATCGCCGTGGCACTGCTCGCCATGGCGCTCTATCGGCCCCAGTCATCGCCCGATCGCGGCGCCCTGATGCGCTCCGCGCTCGCGGTCCTGGCGGGCTCGCTGGCGATTCTGCTGCCGTTCGCCGCCGGCAATGCGATCTTCGGCAGGGGCCTGGGTCTGGGCGCGTCGCCCGGGTGGTATCTGTACGCGCGAGCGGCGCAGTTCGCGAACTGTGACCGCTTCACTCCCCCCGACGAGACGGGCGTCCTCTGCCAGGCGCAGCCCGCGAGCGAGCGCCCGGGCACCCGCTTCTACCTCTTCTCTCCGACCTCGCCGGCAGAGCGCTATTTCGGGCCGTTCGGTGAACACGATGGCGAGCTTGGCGATTGGGCCAGGCAGGCGATCCTCGCCCAGCCCGGCGACTACCTGTCCAGCTTCTGGAACAACCTGCGCGGCTACTGGGTGCCGGGCCTCCGCCCCGCCAGCTCGACACTTCCGAACGACCCGTGGCGGATCGACAACGGACTCGATCCTCAGCTCGCCTTCACCAACAGCTTCGATACCGGCCTCTACGAGCCGGCGCCGAATGCCGAAGCTGGACCCAGCCGGCGGGTGGCGCCCATCGGCGCGGCCCTGGCCTTCGCCCAGGGCGCCTATCAGCAGCACCTCGTTGACAACTTCTACGACCCCTTCAGCGTCCACACCAACAGAACCGGCCTGCGCTTCCTCAGGGATTGGCAGCGGGTCTTCAGGTTCAACGCCGTGGCGCTTTGGATCACCACCCTGCTCGTTCTGCTCGGGCTCGTGGTCGGCACGCGCCGGTCGCGGATCGGCGTCCTGCTCTTCGGGGTCGGCGGGCTGTCGCTCATCCTCGCGCCGGCCCTCACGGCGAACTTCTGGGGCCGCTACACGGTCCCGATGGCGGGACCGCTGGCGGCGGCGGCTGCGATCGCCCTCGTCGCCCTTTGGCGGGAGCGGCGAGGAGAGGCGGTGTCATGAGAAAGCGGAGCCGCGGTATGCCCGTCGAGGACCTGGCCTGGGTCGGCGCGATCGCCGCCGCGATCGGCCTCGGGATCGCGTTTCTCGTGCTCGTGCCGGAGCTGGCCAAGCACTACCCCGCACCCAGTGATGACGTCTTCGCGGTCTGGAAGCCGCTGGTGCTGCCCGAGGCGCGCGAGGAGGTGCGATCGCTGCTCACCCTGGCGGCGCCGATCCTCCTCGGCGGCGTTCTGATCTGCCTGGGCACCCGGGAAGCCGGCAGGCGATCGCTCGACCCGCTGATCATCGGGGCTCAGGTGGCGGGGCTCGTCCTGATCGTCGTCGGGGTGCTGGATCAACCGCGCCGGAGCGGGTTCCTCATCGATTACTTCAAGCCCTACCTCCTCTCCGTGCCGAACCTGGTGGCGGCGGTCATCCTGGGGGTCGGCATGACGATCGCCGTCCTGCGCTGGTCCGGGCGGCTCCCGCCCTGGGCCCTGCGACTCGGTGAGCGCCTCCGTGGCCGGGGATGGCTCTCCTTCGGGATCGCACTGCTGGCGACGGTGATCTTCGTGTTGCCGGCCGTGGTGACCGACGCGACAGTCGGGCAGGCGGGCCAGCTCGCGGCGGGTCACATCCCGGTGCAGGCCGAGGACTACTTCTCGGTCGTCAACGGCCGCACCCCGCTGGTCGACTACATCGCCCAGTACGCCAACCTGCTGCCGCTCCTCCTCGAGCCGGTGCTGGCGACATTCGACTCCTCGATCACGGCGGTCTCGATCGCGATGTGCACGCTGTCCGTGATCGCGCTGCTCGCGATCTTCGGCGTCTTCCGCCAGGTGACGCGAGGGCCCTGGACCGCCCTGGCGCTGTTCCTGCCGTTCCTCGCGCTCGCGCTCTTCCCGTGGAACGACAGCGGCCCGTTCCGGAACTTCGACGCCAACTACTACGGGATTCTCCCCGGGCGGCTCTTCGGTCCCTTCCTGCTGGCCTGGCTGTTCGCGATCTCCACCCGGCGGCGAATCCCAGTCTGGGCCCTGTTCGGCTTCGCCGGGCTGGTCATCGTCAACAACGTCGAGTTCGGGATCCCGGCGCTGCTCAGCCTGATCGTGGGCCTGGGAGTCAGCTGGGATCGCACCGAGCCGCTGCGCGAGCGCGTGCGCCGCCTCGCCGTTCAGGGCGCTGCCGGCCTGCTCGGGGCGATCGTCCTGGTCTGCGCGGTCATCCTGATCCGCACTGGGGAGCTGCCCGACCCGACGCTGCTCACCTACTTCAACCGGGTGTTCCTGCGCGACTCGTTCGGACTGGTCCCGATGCCGACGCTGGGCCTGCAGTGGGCCCTCTACTTCACCTACGCCGCGGCGCTGGTGATGGCCGCCGTCCGCTACGTCCGCGACGAGCCGGACCGGACCCTGACCGCCATGCTCGCGTTCTCGGGGATCTTCGGCCTGGCCACCGGCATGTACTTCGTCGGCCGCTCCTCGCAGTTCCAGCTCATGCTGCTCTTCCCGCCCTGGGCGCTGTCCCTGGCGCTGGTCGCCTGGACCGCGGCCGGCTCGCTACGGCACAGCGCCGGCGACCGGGAAAGGCTGAAGCGCATCCTCATTCCGGCCTGCGCGGCGCTCATCGGGTTCGGCCTGATGGTCTCCGCCATCGCGCGGGTCTCCCCGCCGTGGCGGCAGATCGACCGCCTTGCCGACGGCGGGGTGGCTGTCAACGACCTGCTCGCGGCGCAGCGCTACGTCGAGGCGAACACGCATCCGGGCGAGCACGTCCTGATCATCGGGACGACCCTCGATCACCGTGTGGCCGACCGCGCGGGCGTGGTGAACGTCTCGCCCATCAACGGGATCACAGGGCTGATCGTGCCCGACGAGGCCACCCGGGCCATCGACCAGCTGGAGGAGGCCGGAGGGACGGACGTGTTCGAGTCGGTGAGCGACGTGCCCGGCTCGGGTGGCCTGGTCTTCGGGATCCCGGAATTCGCAGCGATCCTCCGGGAGCGCGGCTACCGGATCGTCGGTGAGGATCCCAGCCTCCACATGCGCCTCTGGCGCCGCGAGAGCTGACCGGCAGCCTACGATTGGCGCCATGCCCGACCAGGACTCGGACGAGCAGCCGGCGGCGGCCGGCGCCGAATCAGCCCGGCTCCGCGAGGAGCTTGAGGCGGCGGAGCGACGTCACCAGCTGGAGCTCGAGGAGCTCCGGGAGGACATGAACCGCGAGCTGATGCGGCGTTCATTCGCCGAGGCCGACCGGGATTGGGCGCGCGGCGGTGCCGGCTCGCCGGCGATGGTGGTCGCGGCCGAATACGAGGCCACGACGAGCTGGAAGCTGACGAAGCCGCTGCGCGCTATGGGCAGGCTCCTGCGGCGTGAGAGGTAGGGACCGCTCCGCCGTCGCGGCGGAACTCGCCACGCTCCCGAGCCGTCCGCTGATCTCCGTGGTGATGCCCGTCCACGACGGCGAACCCCGATACCTGCGCGCGGCGATCGGGTCGGTCCGCGCCCAGCACTATCCGGACTGGGAGCTGGTCATCGTCGACGACGGGTCGACCAGGACGGACACTCGCACGGCGGTGAAGCGAGCCGTATCCCGAGATTCGCGGATCAGTGCGCGCCTGCTGAGCGAGAACGTGGGAATCTCGGCGGCCTCCAACCAGGCCCTCGAGCCCTGCCGCGGTGAGCTCGTCGCGTTCCTGGACCATGACGACGAGCTCACGCCCGATGCCCTGCTGCGGGTCGCGAGGGAGTTCTCGGAGAGCGGATTCGACGTCGCCTACTCCGATCAGGACAAGATCACGGCGGACGGCGCCCGGGTCGATCCTTTTCACAAGCCCGACTGGTCGCCCGTCTACGCGCTCGGCGCTATGTACATCGGCCATCTGCTGGTCGTGCGTCGAGAGCTCATCTCGGACGTCGGAGGCTTCGATTCGGATTACGACACGATCCAGGACTTCGAGTTGATGCTGCGCCTCTCCGAGCGCACCGACCGAATCCGCCACATCCCGGAGACGCTCTACCACTGGCGGGCGATCCCGGGCAGCATCGCGCTGTCGGAACATGCGAAGGAGGGCGTCACCGAGCTTCAGTCCAGGGCGGTCAACGCGCACCTGGGTCGGCGTGGCATCGCGGCGGAGGCCGTCCCACACCCGAAGATCCCCCACCGGGTGCGCCTGCGCCCGTCCCGCCGGACGTCAACACCCGCCGTGGACGTGGTCGTCACAGCGCGCAGCGACGCCGACGGCTCGTTCCACCCAAGCCGCCAGGCGAACCAGGACGCGGCCGGGGGCGTCGGGGAGTTCATCGCCTTTCTCGGCGAGGACACCGAGATCGCCGAGCCCGACTGGATCGAGCAGCTCCTCCTCTACGCGGAGATGCCCGGGGTCGGAGCGGTCGGGCCCATCCTGACCCGGCCAGACGGCCGGGTCGAATCCGCCGGCTACGCGATCGGCCTCTACGACCCCGCCGCACCAGTCATGCGCGGCCTCGACGCTGAGGCAGACGGCTACTACGGCTCGCTCTCGTGCGCCCGCGAGGTCTCCGCAGTCGGGATGGATTGCATGCTGGTCCGCCGCTCGACCTTCGATGACCTGGGCGGCTTCGAGGAGGCGTATGCCCGCCAGTTCCAGGATCTCGACCTCTGCCTGCGAATTCGGGACCTCGGCCAGAGCGTCATCTGCGCGCCCACACCGAAGGCCGTCGTCCGCACGACCGAGGCCCGGCGGCGCGCGGACTTCGACGTGATCGATCGCGCCCTCTTCGTAGACCGTGCCTACGGGGCGCTCGAGGCCGGCGACCCGTTCTACAGCCAGCGCTTCTTCCGGGAGGCGGCCGACTACAGCGTGTCGCCCTTCAACGGCGACCCGCAGGCCGGCGCGATGCGGGAGGCCGTCGGATGAGGGTCCTCTTCCTCCATTTCGGAAAGCTCCACGTCAACAGCGTCATCCAGGCGTTCCACCTCGGCGAGGAGATGACGAAGCAGGGCATCGAGGTGATCCTCTGCGGCCAGGGGGACACCGACCGGATCTCGACCATCGGCGAACCGAGCTTCGAGTGCATCAACTACGAGGGGCTCGACCGCCGGCTCCGCGACCTCGCCGGCGACGGCGAGGAGACCATGATCTGCGCCTGGACGCCGCGCGAGGTGGTCCGCAGGGCGACCGAGCGCTCCGCCTCCGTCCTCGGCGCCCCTTACGTGGTGCACCTCGAGGACAACGAAGAGCACCTGCTCTCCACCGCGCTGCGGCTGCCCTACGAGACGATCCGGCGATTGCCCCCGGATCGCCTCGACGCGCTCTGCTCCGACGACTTCATTCACCCGCTCCACTACCCGCGTCTGATGGAGGGGGCGGCGGGGGTCACCGTGATCACCGAGCAGCTCAACGAGTTCAACCGCGCCGAACGGCCGCACGATCTGGCGCGACCGGGCGTCGACCACGAGCGCTTCCGGCCGGACCTGCCTCCCGCCGTCTCTCGAGAACGGTTGGGGCTGCGGCCCGACGACTTCGTCCTCGTCTACCACGGCACCGGCCACTGGGCCAACCTCCGGGAGCTGTTCAGCCTGTACCTCGCGGTGAAGCTGCTGCAACGGCGAGGCCGTCGGGTGAGGCTGCTCCGTCTCGGCGGCACCCGCCTCGGCGGGGTGGATCCAAGGACCCTCCAGGCTCTGCGCGACGGTGAGCCCGACCTGGGGGACGTGCCCTGGCGCGAGATCCCCGGCTACCTCGGCCTCGCCGACGCCTACGTGCAGCCCGGCGCCCCCGGCGACTTCAACCGATACCGGCTCCCCTCGAAGCTGCCCGAGTTCCTGGCGATGGGCCGCCCGGTGGTGCTCCCCATGTGCAACCTCGGGAACGACCTCACGGACCGCGAGAACGCACTCCTGCTGCACGAGGGGGATGCGCTCGAGATCGCGGCGCGGCTCGAGGAGCTGATGGATGACCCGGAGTTCGCACAAAGGCTGGGGCGCGGCGCGCGCCAGTTCGCCCTCGACCACCTGAGCTGGCCCCGGAACGCGGCACGCCTCGCCGGCTTCTACCGCGAGCGGCTCACGAGCGGAGCGCCGGTGGCGGCATGAGCGATCCGATCCCACAGGAGCGCCTCTGGGAGCTCGACGAGCTCTACCGCGGCCGGTTTGAGGTCGAGGAGCTCTCCTACGGCACGGTTCGCGACTTCGCGGACAGCCTGGACAATCTCGGTGGCCTCGCCAGGGCGAGCGGGGACATGAAGGACCTGCAGCGCTGCTGGGTGGTGAAGGCCATTCTCGGCACCGTGGAGCGCGGCGGGCAGCTGATCGAGATCGGGGCCGGCGAGCCGCTGGTGGCCGGCCTCCTCACCCGGCTCGGCTACTCGGTCACCGTTGTCGACCCCTATGACGGCAGCGACCAGGGGCCCGTGGAGTTCGAGCGCTTCCAGGCGGCCTACCCCGACGTCGAATTCATCCGCGAGCGCTTTCCGCCATCCAGCGGGCTCCCTGGCCCGGTTGCCGGCATCTACTCCATCTCGGTGCTCGAACACATCCCGGCCGACTCGATGGGGACGGTGATGGGCGCTGCCACCGCGGCCCTGGCCCCGGGCGGCTGCTCGATTCACGCCGTTGACCACGTGCTGGCCGGGTGGGGAGCGGACGCCCATCGTGACCGTCTGGAACAGGCCGTTCGCCGCCTCGGGCTCAGCGTCGAGGGCCTCGGCGATCTGATCCGGCGCCTCGAATCAGACCCGGAGGCCTACCTCGTCTCGGCCGAGGCGCACGAGCGCTGGCGCGGCGATCTCCCGTACGAGGACTATCCGATGCGCCGCATCGCCTCGATCGGCCTGCTCAGCCGCAAGTGAGGGCTGACGCTATGTTCCGCCCGAGATGATCGCCTTCGGCTGCCCCATCACCGATCACGCCCAGTACGAGGCCTTCGCGGAGCCCGGGATCAGCCTGGTCGCCGAGCCCGACTCCGAGATTCTCGCGCTCGGCTCCGCCGGCCTCGGAGACGCGTCGATCTTCCGGAACTACAACCTCCTGATCGAGGAGGCCGCGAAGCTCGACGGACTCGAGGCCCTGGTTCTCGTCCACCAGGATGCGGAGATCGTCGATCCGGAGTTCTGCGTCAAGGTGAGGCGCGCCCTGGAGCATCAGGACCTCGGGATCCTCGGCTGCGCGGGGGCAATCGGCGTCCGCAACATCGCCTGGTGGGACGGCTCCGTGACGCTCGCCTCTTTCTCGCACCAGTACGAGGAGTACGGCGGCGGGGAGATCGTGGGCTCCACCTTCAACTGGGATGAGGCGCCACCCGAGGCCCGGACCGGCGAGGTCGACGTGATCGACGGCTTCATGATGGTTCTGCCCCCCTGGTTCATCCAGAACATCCGCTTCGACGAGTCGCTGGGGCAGCTCCACGGATACGACTTCGATGTCTGCCAGCAGGTGCGCGCCGCCGGCAAGAAGGTGATGACGGAGCACATCCGGGTGGTCCACCACCACTCCCTGGAGCTGATCGGCGATGTCCAGGGCTGGATCGCAGCCCACATGCGCGTGGCGGAGAAGTGGGACGGGAAGCTCTCGCCCGCGCAGACCATTCCAGGCGACTGGAAGGAGCGCGCGCGGTGGGCCGAGGCCCGCCGGGACGCGGCGCTGATGCAGGCGAACGCCGCCGAGCTCGCCAGGGAGGCCGCGGTGATCGACATGGAGCGCCAGCTTCAGCAGGTCGAGCGCAGCGCCAGCTGGCGGATCACGAAGCCGCTCCGGTGGGTCAAGTCCCTGTTCAGTCGAGACGAGGAGCCGTCACGGAACGGCAACTCGCCGGGGCCGCTGCCGAACCGTCAGCGCTGATCCTCCCGTCGCGCGCGCTCGCTCTCCGCAACGAGATCGCTGAGCTCCTGGCGTGAGAACGCGGGCTTGCCGCCCCGTCGCAGCTTCGACAGCCACTCGGCCGCGGAGAAGCCGCTCGAGGCGAGGACCCGCCTGACCGCCTCCTCCAGCCTGCGCGCGTAGGTGAAGCGCTCGTCGATCTCCTGCTCGCGTGAGTGCCGCTGCACCAGCTGGGTGACCCGCGCCTTCTCGACTCGCTCGAGGATCGGGTTCCGATCCCAGGGGTCGACGATTTCTGCGACCGCGTCGGACCAGGGCGCGCTCTCCGGCCAGAGCAGCCCGCAGCCGAAGAAGATGGGGATGACGGCGAGGCGCAGACCGCTGCGCTCGGCCATGAAGTCCTCGATCGCGGTCATGACGCCGTTCCGGGGCCCGCCCTCCTCCAGTGCACCCCATTCGAACGGGAGACCGCGCTCGGCCGTGCCCGGGTTCCCCGGCACCAGCTTGATGTCCTCGCCGTAGGGATGGCGATGCTCCTCCGGGATCAGGTCCGGCGCGTGGTATTGGTCGCGGCGCGCCAGCGGCCAGCAGACGTCATGAAAGAGGAGCAGCGGGATCCTGCCGTCGGGCGCGCGCTCGGCGATCAGGCGCAGCTCCTCGCTGAGCGTGTAGTAGTTGTGATCTCCGTCGAGGACGATCACGTCCGCGATGGGCAGGTGCGTGAGCGCCTTCAGGCTGGTCTCCTCGACCACCTCGAGGTCCGGATACTCGTCGAGCAGCTCGATCAGGTCCGAGATCGGCTCCGGCTCGATCGCGGTCACCCTGGCTCCGCTGGGCGCCGCCCACTGCAGCAGCTCCTGGGTCAGCCTGCCCCTCTCCGCGCCGACCTCGATCACGGATCTCGCCCCAGCCGCGTCGAAGCACGCACCCCAGACCTCCACGAAGTTCCCGAGCGAGTAACCGGCCTCGTCCGGATTGGTCCGGTGGTAGTAGGAGGTGACTTGCATCGGCATGACGTTGGGAGGCCGGGTTGCAGGCTGGCCGTGGCGCAGTCTAGGCGCAGCGCAGGCCCGGTTACGCTCCCCTGCACATGTACAAGTCTGAGCACCCGCTGGCCAAATCGCTGATGAGCGATATCGCCTCCCGCCACCCCGGACTGCGCGAGGCGCTCGTCGCCGATGCGCGCGTCGCGCTGCTCCACCGGGGCGAGCGCCACGAGCTGCGCTCAGGCGGAGACGCCGCGATCCAGATTCTCCGGCTGATCTGGTCCAGCGACGCCTTCCTCGCCCAGTCCCTATACCGGCTGAAGGCCTATCTGCAGCGGCTCGGCGTGCCGGTGCTTCCCCGCCTGGCCCACCGGCTGGCGATGCTGACGGGGCAGGTGACGATCGGGGACCCGGTCGTCATCCATCCCGGCCTTCACCTGCTCCACGGCCAGGTGGTCATCGACGGCGTGGTGGAGGTCCACCCCGGGGTGGTGATCGGTCCGTTCGTCACCATCGGCCTGCGGCCGGGCGAGATCGCCGGTCCAACGATCGAGCGTGAGGTGCAGATCGGTACCGGCGCCAAGGTCCTGGGCAAGGTCACGGTCGGGGAGGGTGCCTCGATCGCGGCCAACGCCGTGGTTCTCGACGACGTGCCGGCGGGCGCCACCGTTGTCGGCGCGCCGGCCCGCCCCGCGTCCAAATAGGGCCTCATGGGTGTTGATACCTTGAGCCGTCCTCAGGGACCATGATCTTTCGCTCACGCAAGAAATTCGGCTCCACCGCCCTCGCCGAGCCGGCTGCCGAACTGGCGGCCGGGAGGAGTACCGAGGAGCTTCTCGCCGAGATCGAGGACCTGAGCCGCCGCAATCGCGAGGGGCGGGACCCCGATATCGAGACCCGCCTGGTGCTGCTCCGCCACGCGACCGGCATCCGCCTGCTTGAGACCGCGCCCGGCGGAGCCCACTATCCGGAGCCCGCCTTCGATCAGCTCCCCGACAGCAACGGGGAACTGCCCGGCATCACTCCCGACCAGCTCACCCCGGAGATCGTGCGCGCCGGGATCCTCCGCGACGGATGTCTGCTCGTCAGGGGAGCCGTCAACCCGGACGACGCCGCCGGGCTCGTCGATCAGATCCAGTCCGCTTTCGGAGCGCGAGACGCGCTGCAGGCGGGCGGTTCGGCAGACGCCGGCTACTACCACGAGTTCGTCCCGGATCCGCGCTACGTCGGCGAGGAGGGCGGCCGCGACTGGGTGGCCGGCGGTGGGGGCCTCTGGGTAGCCGACTCGCCCCACCTGATGTTCCAGATGCTCGATTCCTTCGAGCGGGCGGGCCTCACTCGCACCATCACCGACTACCTGGGCGAGCGGCCGACCGTATCCGTTCAGAAGTGCACCCTGCGCAAGGTGGATCCGGACGCCGGCCACGGCTGGCACCAGGACGGCGCCTTCATGGGTGACGTCCGCGCGCTCAACGTCTGGCTCTCGCTCTCGCGCTGCGGCGACGAGTCCCCCGGGATGGACATCGTGCCGCGCCGTCTCGACGAGATCGTCCCGACGGGCACGGAGGGCGCGATCTTCGAGTGGTCCGTCTCCCAACAGATGGCGGAGAAGGTCGCGGGGGACACCGGGGTCCTGCGGCCGATCTTCGAGCCCGGTGACGTCCTTCTATTCGACGACCTCTTCCTGCACTCGACCGCCGCCGAGCCGTCGATGAAGAAGAGCCGCATGGCCATCGAGAGCTGGTTCTTCGGGGCCTCCGCCTCCCCGGCGGAGTACGCGCCCCTCGCTGTGTGACGAGCGCTGAAGAGCCCCGCCGGTTCTTCTTCGTCCACATGCAGAAGACCGGCGGCGTCTCGCTCTACGTGCGGATGTGGCGCTATTTCGGCCGGAACGCGGTCTACCCCGCTCCGTCCGATGGCGACCCGATTTCCGTCGCCCCCCAGCTCTTCCCCAACATCCTGTTCGAGCGCTGGAAGGCGCGGCGCGACGAGATCCAGGTCGTGGCCGGGCACTTCCCGCTCTGCACGACCGAGCTGCTCGATGCCGACTTCACAACCATCACCGTCCTCCGGAACCCGGTTGAGCGCACGCTCAGCTACCTGAGGCACCACCGCGACACTACCCCGGCCGACAGCGAGACGCCGCTGGAGGCGATCTACGAGGACCCGGCTCGCTTCCGCCCCTTCATCGAGAACCACATGGTGAAGATGCTCTCCCTCAGGGCCGAGGAGATGACCAACGGGATGATGACCGTGGTGGACCTCGACCGCCGCTGCCTGCGCCGCGCCAAGCGGGCGCTGAGGAAGATCGAGGTCTTCGGGGTCCAGGAGGAGCTCGAGGACTTCGCCCAGCGCCTGGAGCTGCGCTTCCGCTGGCGGCTCGGGCCTCCGGTGCACAGCAACGTCACCACCCCGGTCGAGGTCCCGGAATCCTTCCGGAAGCGCATCGCCGAGGACAATCAACTCGACATGGAGCTCTACGAGTACGCGCGCAGGCTGCTGCGAAGGCGGCGCTGAGCATGTCGGCCGCGCGGCCCACGGTCGTTGAGATCGAGATAGGGCCACCAGAGCGCGTGGCCGTCGGGCGTGGGACGGCTTTCGTCCTCGGCGGCTACTGCTATGTGCCTGGCGAGCGGACCCGCGAGCTCCACGTCCGAGTGGGTGGCTCCCGGCAGCCGGTCGAGCGCTTTCGCCTGCCGCGGGACGATGTCTACGCCCGGCTCGACGCGGGCGATCCCGCCGGCGCCAGCGCCTACCGGAGCGGGTTCGTCGCGCTCGTCGATTCGGCGCCGGTCGAGCAACCCGAGCGCCGCGAGATCGAGCTGATCCTCACTCTCGAAGGCGGGCGCGAGGCGACGGCGCCGGCCGGGGGCATCGACCTCGCCCCGAAGCTCCCACCCCCTGCCGGCGCATCGGCGCCGGCCTTTCCCGGCGCGCCTGGGCCCCGCGTCGCGATCTGCATGGCCACCTACGAGCCGCCCGAGGAGCTGCTGCGCCGGCAGCTCGACTCCATCAGGGAGCAGGAACATGAGAACTGGGTCTGCGCGATCAGTGACGACCACTCCTCCGAGGCGGCGTTCGAGCGGCTACTCGCGGCGACGGAGGGCGATCCGCGGTTCGTCGCCTCACGCAGCGAGACCCGGCTCGGCTTCTACCGCAACTTCGAGCGCGCCCTGTCGATGGCGCCGCCCACGGCGGACTTCGTCACGTTCTGCGACCAGGACGACCGCTGGTACCCGGACAAGCTCGCGCGCCTCATAGAGGGCATCGGGGACGCGCAGCTCGCCTACAGCGACGCCCGGATCGTCAGCCCGGGAGGCGATCTCGTCAAGCCCTCCTACTGGACGGAGCGCCGCAACAACCACACCAACTTCGCCTCGCTGCTGCTCGCCAACTCCGTGACCGGGGCGGCCTCGATGTTCCGGCGGGATCTCCTCGACGACGCGCTGCCCTTTCCTCCCCGCCTGGCGAGGGCGTTCCACGACCACTGGCTCGCCGTCGTCGCCATGGCCCAGGGGGAACTCGCCTATCTGGACGAGCCCCTCTACGACTACGTCCAGCACGGCGAGGCGGTGATCGGCCATTCCGGGGCGAACAAGCGGCCGCGTCCGATCCGGCGCCATCTGGTCGAGAGGCTCCGCAATCCCACCGGCGGCTCCAGGACCGTCTACTACTACGACTGGCAGCAGCAATTGCTCTTCTGCGAGGTGCTGCGCCTGCGCTGCTCGGCGCGAATGACCCCCGCGAAGCGCCGCGTCCTCCACCGGATCCTCTCGGCCGACGACCGGATCACGGCCCTCGCCTGGCTGCTCGGACGCCGAGCTCGCCGGCTCTGGGGCAACAACGAGACCCTCGACCGGGAGCTGTTCTTCGGCCACGCGCTCGTCAGGAGGCGGGCGGTCTCGGCACGGACCGCCGGCAGGCGGCGCCCGAACCGCTTCCTTCCGCGCGACGCCAGCATCCCGCCGGACCCGCAGCGGGAAAGCTAGATCCCCGAGCCGGCGTTCCGCAGGCGGGAGCGGCGGCGCCAGCGGCGTCGCAGCGTCTCAAGCAGCGTCGGCGGGTCAGGCAGCGGGCCCGGATAGGGCTCGATCCCCCGCCCGGCGCGGAGCCCGGCGAACCTGCCCTGCAGGCCCCCGATGTTGCGGTCCACGAGCGCCTGCCCGATGCCGAGGTAGAGCTCCCGGGCGGTGATTCCCGGCAGCCTGCGAGGCGTGATCACGTGCCACTTGCGCAGCAGGTAACCCCGGCCGAACCCCATCAGGTAGTTCTTGCGCCGCGATCCCGACCCGAGCGTCGCCGAGTGCTCGTGCATGCCGCGGGCGTCCCTGGAAAGCCTGCAGGAACCACCCGCCCTCCGGAGCCGCAAAGCCAGGTCCACGTCCTCGAGGTAGGCAAAGATCCGCTCGTCGAATCCGCCGACGTCGAGGAAGGCGTCGCGCCAGTACGCGGCATTGGAGCCGGAGGGCCCGATCGGATCGGCCACCTCCCCGTCCAGTACCTTCACCGGCTCGCCGTTCAGATAGTCGAACGCGA
Source organism: uncultured Solirubrobacterales bacterium (assembly GCA_963743575.1). Classification (GTDB taxonomy): domain Bacteria; phylum Actinomycetota; class Thermoleophilia; order Solirubrobacterales; family 70-9; genus DASUPK01. Next base: position 142,959 of record CAVUQC010000007.1, read on the forward strand.
GCAGTGTCCAGTCGAGCTCGATCCCGGCGCTGTCGATCAGGTCGGGCGACCCGGCATCGACCATCACGCCGGCCGCCATCACGCAGCCCTGTGCCGGATCAAGCGTCGCGGCGATCCGCTCCAAGTATCCCGGGGCGACGACACTGTCGTCATTGAGGAGGACGAGCACGTCCCCCTGGGCCTGGCGGGCAGCCCAGTTGACCGCCTTCGAGTACCCGAGGTTCTCCTCCAGCGCCAGAACCCGGGCTCCGTCGAGCTCGGAGGCCGCCCGGACGAGCTCGTCGGAGCCGGTGCCGTTGTCCGCGACGATCGTCTCGAAATCCTCACCCGCCGCGCCCAGGGACCGAAGAGTCCCCAGGGCCTTGCTGGGAGTCACCGTCGGGATGATCACGGTGGCGGTGGGCGAGGCACCCTTGTCCCCCGTCTCCGTCACTGCACCGGAGGGGCTCACGGCGGTTGTGGTGTTCTGGTCGCTCATCCCTGGGTCCGTGGCGCGAACACCACCGACTTGACCGGGAGAGGGCTCAGTCTTCCTGCCCTGAGATATGCCGTCCGCGCGGCCAAGAAATCTCCTCTCCGCTGCAGCAGCGTAGCCTCAATCACGGGCAGCCGCCAATCCTCGGAATCTCGGTTCTCCGCCTGCTTCACGTATGTGAGGGCCGCCGAGAAGTCGCCGCGCTCCTCCTCTAGCAACGCCAGCTGCGTATAGGGCTCGGCCGACCACGGCTCTATCGACCTTGCGGCCTTCGCGTGATCGATCGCATCGTCGAGTCTGCCGTCGCCAGCCGCCTGGCGGCTCTGCCTCAGATCCTGCTCGCTGAGCACCACGATCCCTCCGGCAAACAGCGCAGCGCACGCCGCTGCGATGGCAAGGCCGCCCCAGAGGCGGCCCGGAAGCTTCCTGTTCGATGGGGCCGATGAGAGGAGAAGGGCTGCGCAGACGACCGCCGGACCGAATACCACCGGAATCTCCCAGGTCCAGTCAAAGACGGCACCGGACGCGGCGCAGATCAGCACGGCCACCAGGACGTCGGCGTCACCCGCATGGCGGGCGGCGAGCACGCGCCGGCAGCCGACCGCGAGCGCGGCGCAGAAGCCGAGGAAGAGGGCAAGACCCGGGATGCCGAAGTCGACCGCGTCCTGCAGGGGCAACGAGTGTGGGTTTCGGACAAACAACGGAATGTCCCCGTGAATGCCCCACCAGCCCTCGAAACCGCCGGCGCCCACCCCTCGCAGCGGCTCGCTCTCGAACGCGTTGACCGCCTCGCCCCAGAACTGCCAGCGCCCGTTCGAGCTGAGATCGGGCCCTCCCACGGCGATGCCGTTCTGGGTCGGGGGAGGAGCCTTGAAGTCGCTGAAGCGCTGGGCTGGGTGTGCGATGAGCACCGCCGCGACGATGGCCAGGGCGGCGATCGCGCCGACGGCGAGTCTCGCCCGGTGGGACACGCGGAAGTCGGGTCGTGCCCGGCCGAACCGGCTCGAGGCAAGGGCCGTGAGCGCCGCCACCACCACCGAGATAGCGGACATGACGTCCCCCTCCGACCGGCTGGCGTGATTCGGGATGCCCCTCGTGAGGGAGTGCATGGTCTCCGACGCTCCCACCAGGACAAGAGCCCCCGCGAGCGCGATGCCGATCGACGTCAGCTGCCGGGGACGATCAGGCGACGCTGCGACCAGCGCAACGAGCCCCAGGACCGCGGCCGCAGCGCCCCCTCGGGAACCCGTCAGCCACATCGCCAGGACCGCGAGAGGGATCAGCGCCGTCGCGGCGATCCGGATGCGTCGCGCCAACGCCCACCCCCCGGCGTACGCCAGCAACACCGTCGCTGTCGCGAGCAGGGCGGCGGCGCCGTTCCAGTATCCGACCGGATAGGAGAGGCGGCCGGCGGCGCCGGGGATGTCGTTGCGGCTCCCGAGGCTCCCGGGCTGCAGGTATGCGAACAGGGCGATCACTGAGACCACCGCGAGTCCGGCCGTCAGCCCGGCCAGCCACTCGTCGCGCCCCCGCAGGCTGGCCGTGCAGGCGCAGAGCGCGAAAAGGCCCACGTAGAACGAGGCCCTGACGGCCTCCTCGAACGCCCTGCCCTGATCGCTCGCCCAGTTGACCGACAGGAAGCCGAGCACCGCGATGCCCGCAAGACAGAGGCCCCCGACGGCGGCGAGCGGTCCCACGGGGCGCAACGGAATTGCGCGAGCAGCCAGGCCTGCAAGCACCGCAGCCCAGATCAGGATTGACGCCGCCGCGTAGCCTGAGGGATCGAACAGGCCATGCGCGAACGAGGCCGCGATCACCGCCGCCGCAACCAGTCCCGCACCCGCGTGTTGTCTGATCGTTGACACCATGGCGCCCCCAACCAGTCTGGGGGGCAAGGCAGTATCTTCGCCCCCCGACGAATGCGAATGCCCACTCACAAGACAGCCACGGCAATCCTCGCCGCGGCGGTGACGGTGATCGCCGTCGCGCCCTCGGCCATGGCCAGCCCGGCCGGGAGCGAGTACCTGCCGAAGGTTCCGCAGTCCGGAAGCCATTCCTCGTCGTCGGGATCCACCGGGATCACGGGCGCGAGCGGCTCCGGAACGACGTCGACACCCACCGGCAAGGACGCGGGCGAGAAGAACTCGGCGCAGAAGAAGAAGGAACAGAACTCCGATCGGGCAGCGGCCACACCCTCGTCCGGCGACTCGGACGGCGGCTCCTCGGGCAGCGCGCTGCTCAGCCCCGTCACGCTGCTCATCGCGATTGCGATCCTCGCGATGATCTTCTGGGTGGTCCGGCGCCGTATGAAGACCAGAGCGGCCGCGCGTCCGGCCAAGCCGAAGCCCAGACGCGGCGAGTTCGCCGGACCCGACAACACACCGTAAGCAAAGGAGATTGACCTTGCGACGCCTCGTCATCGCGACGACCCTGCTCATCTGCCTCGCACTCGCCCCGCATGCGAGCGCGGCGCCGCGCTCGTTCTACGGCGTGATCACCGCCAACGACCCGGATTCGTCCGAGATCGCCCGGATGGGCACCGGCAGGGTGGGAACGCTCCGGATCAACTTCGTCTGGGGAGCGGTGCAACCGAGCCAAGGCTCGTCGTACGACTGGAGCCACTACGACGCGATCATTGGCGCGGCCGCCCAGCAGGGCATCCAGGTCCTGCCGACCGTCTACAGCTCTCCCGACTGGGCGGCGGCGAAGACGAATTACCCGCCGGCCAAGTCGCACATGGGGGAGTTCGGGGCATTCGTCCAGGCCGCGGCCGCGCGCTACGGGGCCAACGGCTCGTTCTGGTCCGAGAACCCCTCCATTCCCAAGCTTCCGGTGATCAACTGGCAGCTTTGGAACGAGGTCAACTCTCCCAGCTTCTGGTACCGGAAGCCAAGCGTCAAACAGTACGTCGGCCTCCTTCGCGTCTTCCACAGCGGAATCAAGGCGGGCGATCCCAGCGCCCGCATCGTGCTCGCCGGGCTCTTCCGGACACCCCAGATCAAGCACGGGATCGACCTCGATCGCTATCTCACGGGGATCTACCGCCGCAAGGCGAAGAGGCTGTTCGACGCGGTCGCCGTCCACCCCTATGCCACCACGCCGCGCGACGCCCTCAATGCCGTCAAGGAGACGCGCAAGATCATGAATCGCTTCAAGGACCGGCGCACGCCGATCTGGATCACGGAGATCGGTTGGGCGACCGGCGGCAGTCCGACGCCGCTCACGGTTTCTCCGCAGAGACAGGCGACCTACCTGCGGCAGGCCTTCGGAATGATGTCGGCGAACCGCAGGCGATTGAGAATCGCCGGGGTGATCTGGTACTCCTGGCGAGACGTGCCCGGGCCGATCTGGTTCTTCCACACCGGCCTGTTCACGTCGGACTTCGACGCGAAGCCCTCGTGGAGCGCATTCACCGCTCTGACCGGCGGAAACCCCTGATCCCGCTCAGGTGGCGCTCGTCCTGGAAATCAGTCCTCCTGCGAGGCTGATAAGCAGCTTCGCGCCGATCCCGAGGTAGACGATCGCCGCGCTGACCGGCGAGGCGTTCGGCCCCTGGAACTTGCGGTAGAAGCGCCCCATCCCGCGATGGAAGGCGATCTCCTGCCGGAGGCCTCGGCGCCGCCCACTCGAGCCGCCCTTGACGTGCATCACGACGCCGGCCGGCTCGTAGAAGACGGCCCAGCCGTGACGCCAGAAGCGGTAGCACCAATCGAGGTCTTCCATGTAGAGCCAGTAGGCCTCATCGAGCGGGCCGACCTCCCGGATGGCATCCGCCCGCACCAGCATGAACGCCCCGTTCACGGCGTCCACCGGGCCCGGCTCGTCCTCGCCGAGAGTGGTCGCCCGATATTGACTCAGGCGGCCCGGGGCTCGATCCGACCGGCCGACGCCTGTGAAGTGTGCGATAGCGGACAAGGGGGTCGGGAATGAGCGCTTGCAGGCGTGATCGAGCTCGCCGGACGGCAGCACCAGCTTGCAGCCGACCATGCCGATCGCGGGGTCCGCGTCCATCCGCTCGAGGCAGCTCTGCAGCGCCCCGTCTCGCAGCTCGGTGTCGGGGTTGAGCAGCAGGGCGAACTCGGCGTCCGGCTCCCGCACCACCAGGTTATTCGCCGCGGCGAAGCCGACGTTGCCCCGCCGAACCAGCTCGACCCAGGGGAACTCCGAAGCGACCATCTGCGGTGTCTCATCCCGGCTGCCGCTGTCCACCACGGTCACTCGGCGTGGCTTGCTGTCGGCGGTCGTCTCGAACGACCGCAGGCAGCTTCGCAGCAGCTCCGGCGCGCCGTGACTGACGATCGCCACGACGAATCGGCCCGCCGGATCAGTAGGCGCCGTTTCCGCCAATGACGGCTCGTGGCGTACGGAGCAGGATCGCGACGTCCTGAGCGATGGAGAGATTGTCGATGTAGGCTCGCTCCAGGGCGAGTCGCTCCTCGAAGGTCAGGTCCCCGCGGCCGTACACCTGCATCGGGCCGGTGAGCCCGGGCTTCACCGCCAGGCGCAGCCTCTGCCGGTCGTCGTAGATCGCGACCACGGCCTCCTCCTCGGGCCGCGGCCCGACCAGCGACATCTCGCCGCGCAGGACATTCAGGAGCTGCGGCGTCTCATCAAGGCTGAGCCGCCGCAGGCGGCGCCCGATCCACGTGTGCCGCGGATCGTTCGGAACCTTGAAGGAAGGCTCGTCCAGCGCCTGCGTGTCCACGACCTCGCCGACCCTCTCGTCGGCGCCGTGCACCATCGTCCGGAACTTCACCATCGTGAATCGCCGACCCCCCTTGCCGACCCTGACCTGCTTGAACAGCATCGGTCCGCGGGAGTCGAGCTTGATCGCAATGGCGACGACCAGAAGCAGAGGCGCGAGCAGAAGCAGCAATCCGGCGGAGCCGACGATGTCGATCCCGCGCTTTAGTGCCATGGTCGATCGCGGCGGATCCGAGAAGGCGAAGTCCAGCAGCGGCAGCTCGCCCAGGCGATTGAGCTGGATCCCAGGCCCGAGCAGCTCGGCGTTGGGGGCGACGAGCGTGAGGGAGAGCCCGAATCGCTTGCAGTCGCCGATCAAGCGCCGTAGCTCAGCGGTGGAGATCGAGTCCTCCGCGACAAGGATGTGCTCGAGGCCACGCTGCTCGGCCACCGAGATCAGCTCCGATCTCGAGCCGAGGCAGCGCAGGTGGCCAATGGTGCCGTTTCCACCCACTTCCGGATCGGTCGTCCGCTCATCCCCGAAGTACCCGACCAGCGAGAGGTGCACCTCCGGGTGGGTCTCGATCCGCCTGCTGAGCCGCCTCATAGCGGCCCCTGATCCGACCACCGCCGACTTCTCGGGCGGGCGCCGCGCATGCCAGATGTGGCGAGTGAGCCCGCGCAGCGAGGCGCCGATCACGAACGCGGTCACGGCCAGGACACCAAGCGCTGTGCCCTTCACGTAGGGGGCGGGGGTGATGCGAATGAGCACGCCGACGACGACCGTCCCAATGACCGTCGCCGAGAAGAGCGCGGGAAGCTCGTCCAGGGTGCTGTGGCGAATCCGGCGATGGTCCTGGTCGTAGAGGCCGTGCAGCTTCATCACGAGTATCCAGGCCGGCCCAAAGGCCACCGCCCAGCTGATTGAAGATGGCTTCACGCTCGCGATGACGAGATAGCTGATCGCCATGCCCACGATCAGCGAGATCCAGTCGGAGATCGCGAGCAACCGGCGAAGAATCGCGCCCCGCGCCCGCGCGGCCTGGCCTCCTCTGATCGGAAGGACCTTGGTCTTCGACGCGTCCATCTCCACAGGCTCGCGACCGACCCGGGTCTGCCGGGACGCTTCCTCGCGGGCGAGGCCCGTCTGCTGGAACGGCTCAGAGGTCATTGACCGCGCATCCCCTCCCCACGAAGTTCGTGCTCGCGGACTCCAAACGTAACAGAGGTCGCCGCACGTTCAATCTTCGGAACGGACCCCTCCGAGGTGCCGCAGGCGCAGCGGCTAGCCGTCGGCCCCAGGGGCCCGGCCGCCCGCCATGGCGGGCAGGATCACCACTGTGTCCGACTCAGAGGCGTCGGTTTCGAGCCCGTCGAGCACCCGGACGTCCTCGTCGTTCAGATAGACGTTGACGTAGCGGTTGAGCTCGCCCTCCTCGGAGAAGAGCTGGTCCTTGGTCGAGGGGTAGCGCTCCGCGAGCGCCCGGAGGGCATCGCCGACGGTGGCCCCGTCGACGCTTACCTCGGCCTCGCCGTCGGTCTGCTGGCGCAGCACGGGTGGAACCTTGATCGTCGGCATCTCTCCTGAAACCTAGCTGTTGATGGAGCGGGCTTGTGGTCGCTATCCGGCGCAGAAGAGCTCGTAGTTGGGGAACTTGCCCATCTCCGACTCCGGGATCTCCTGGGCGTTCGGACCGCAGATCGGGCACTCCGGGTCGCGACGGACCTTGAGCTCCGTGAAGCGGGTGCCCAGCGAGTCGTAGAGGAGGAGGCGGCCGATCAGCGGCTCACCGATTCCGACCACCAGCTTGATGACCTCGTTCGCCTGCAGCAATCCCATGACTCCGGCCATCACGCCGAGCACGCCTGCGGCGCCGCAGCTCGGGGCGAGCTCGGCGGGGGGCGGCGTCGGGTAGAGGCAGCGGTAGCAGGGGCCCTCGTATGGGACGAAGGTCGAGATCTGCCCGTCGAAGGCGAGGATCGACGCCGAGACGACCGGCTTACGCAGTCGCACCGATGCGTCGTTCAGCAGGTACCGGGTCGGGAAGTTGTCCGCCCCGTCGACGATCACGTCGTAGTCCTTGATGATGTCGATGATGTTGGAGGCGTCGAGCCGCAGGCGGTGCTCGATGACATCGACGTCCGGGTTGAGCGCCTCAATCGTCTTGCGGGCGGATTCGGTCTTCGGCTGGCCGATCCGCTCGGTGTTGTGGATCACCTGGCGCTGGAGGTTCGACTCGTCGACCTCATCGTCGTCGACCAGGCCGAGCGTGCCGATGCCGGCCGCGGCCAGGTAGAGGGCGGTTGGAGCGCCCAGGCCGCCCGCGCCGATCAGCAGCACCTTGGCGTTCAGCATCTTGAGCTGGCCCTCGACGCCGACCTCGGGAAGCAGGGTGTGGCGGGAGTAGCGATTGCGCTGCTCGGGGGTCATCCCCTCCGCCATCACGACCGGAAGGCCTGCGGCCTCCCAGGCCTTGATGCCGCCGCGGACGGACGCGGCGTTCTCGTAACCGAGCTCGCGGAGCTCGTCGGCCGCGCGAGCGGAGCGGTTGCCGGAGGCGCAGTAGAGGAGCACCCGCTGGGAGTGGTCGGGGACGACCTCCTCGATGCGGTCGATGACGTCGGCGGGCCGGATCAGCTCGGCGCCGTCGATGTGCGCCTCGAAGTTCTCGTAGGGCTCCCGGGTGTCGATCAGCGCAACGCCGTCGCCCCGGAGCTCCTCGAGCGCCTCAGCGGGATCGACCTCCTCGATTCGCTCCTTGACCTGTTCGATCGTTTCCGTGCTGGCCATCAGGTTGTGTCCTCCTCGCCTTCCAAGTGTGTCTCGGCCTCTTCGTCGCCGATCGCGATCTCTCCTTCGACCGGATATCCGAGCTCGTTCCAGAGCCTCGAGCCGCCGATGATGGAGGCCACGTGCTTGAAGTCGTGCTCGTTCAGCAGCGCGTCGGCGGCTCGCGCCGAGCGGTTGCCTTCTCCACAGACCAGGATGACGCGGTCGTCGGGGCCTGCCCCGGCGTTCTCGATCGCCTCGGCGTAGGCGCCGTCATGAGCCTCGCGGGCGCTCTCGCCGGCGGGCACATTGACCGCGCCCGACAGGTGGCCCGCCTCGAAGCGCTCGGGGTCGCGCACGTCGACCACCACGGCGCCGCTATCGATCTCCTCCTTGGCGGCAGGGGGCAGCAGCTCCTCGATCCGGCCCTTGACCAGCTCGAGAGGCGGCGGGACGTACTTGCGGGGCATCTCCACGGAGTTCATGGTGTCAAATATCCCAAATCCTGATCGGGTTTCATTACTTCAGAAAGTATAGCCCGGAACACCCGATCCCAGGGTGTTCGCCCGCGGCTCCTCTCGCTAAAGTCGCACCCTCAAACGACGGGCGATCCGGAGGAAAATCTTGGCGGAGAAGCAGTACCGCATCAACAGCCCGCACGTGGTGGCGGAGACGCTGGACGGGGAGGCGACGATCGTGGACCTGGAAAGCGGGACCTACTACGCGCTGAACGAGTCGGGCAGCTTCATCTGGGAACGGCTCGCGCACGGCAGCGAACCGGCGGAGGTCGCCGACGGGCTCGCCTCGACGTACGAGCTGGACGCCCAGCGGGCGACCGAAGCGGTTGAGGGGCTCCTCGCGGAGCTCTCCGAGCGCGGGCTCGTCGTCCCGACCCAGAACGGCGCTCCGAACGGATCATCCTCGGCCGCCGTGAACGGGGCTTCCAGCTTGGGCGGGGCCTATGCGGCACCGCAGCTGAGCACCTACACGGACATGCAGGAGCTGTTGCTCCTGGACCCGATCCATGAAGTCGACGAGTCCGGCTGGCCCAGTCAGGCCTGACCCCGGCACCCACGGCTCGATACGCGAGACCGCCGAGCGCCGGGAACGCCTGATCGCTCAGCTGGCCCGGATCTCCGAGGCTGCGGCCGGATCGAGCGGCGGCTGGGATGACGCCTGGGTCAATGTGGCCGGCGATGCGATCCGATTGCGGTTTGCGGGACCGGCGCTCGCCGAGCTCCTCCTCCCCGCGCTCAGCCACCTGAGGACCGAGGACGCGGAGCGAGCGGCTCTCACCGTCCACATCTGGGACAGCGCCTCGACCGGGACGGAACCGCCCCGCCCGGCCTGGGGACTCGACGCATACCGCGAGCAGGGGGTCATCGACGGCTTCTTCGGGGACGGCTTCTACACCGTCTACCCGCGCGGGGTCGGAGCGCTCAATGTGGTGGACGTCGACGCTGGCCAGGCATTTTTCTGGATCGCGGACTTTGCCCGCCTCGGCCTGCCCGAGCAGGGAGCGCCGCTGCGGCTGCTGCTCAACCTGTGGCTGGCGGGACGCGAGCTGCAGCTCGTGCACGGCGCAGCGATCGGACACGAGGACGGTTGTGTGCTGCTCATCGGCCGCTCCGGCGCCGGGAAGACCAGCACCGCTCTCTCGTGCCTCGGCTCCGGCCTGCGCCACCTCGGGGAGGACTACTGCCTGGTCGCCGGTGGCGACCCTCCGAACATCTTCAGCATCTACAGCTCCGCGAAGGTGGAGGCCGCGACGCTCGAGAGGCTGCCCGGACTGCGAGACCTCATCGTGGAGATGCCGGCGGACCAGCAGGAGAAGGTCCTGCTCGACCTGCATGCCGGCGACCCGGGACGAATGATGCGAAGCGCCCCCCTCAGGGCGATCGCGGTGCCCCGGATCGTCGAGGGCCCCGAGACCCGGCTCGCGCCCTGCTCCACCGCCGAGGCGATGGTGGCGGTCGCGCCGAGCACGCTGCTCCAACTTCCGGGGAACAGGCCAGCCCTGATGCGGATGCTGGGTGACGTCGTCCGATCGGTCCCCTGCTACGGGCTCGAGGTCGGCTCGGATCCGGCCCGCATTCCCGGGGTCATCGAGTCGATGCTGGAACCGGCATGAGCGCCCGAACCGCAATCGTCACGCTCGCCATCGGCGACGAGCACCGGGAGCGCTGGCACCGGCTCTGCGAGGAGAACTGGCGACGCTACGCCGATCGCCATGGCTACGACGTGATCTGCATCGAGGAGCCACTCGACGTCTCGGAGCGCGCCTCGAGCCGCTCTCCCTCCTGGCAGAAGCTGCTGATCGCCGGTCAGCCCTTCGCCGAGGACTACGAGCGGCTGGTCTGGGTCGATGCCGACGCCCTCTTCGGACACGACGCAAGGCCGATCGCCGATCAGGTCCCTCCGCACCTGATCGGCGCAGTTGACGAGGTCGGAATGGAGCGTCCGGACGTCAGACGTCTGCTGCACCCGGATCCCCCCGGGGAGTACCTCGCCGCCGGCCTTCCGCGTGGCTTCGACCAGATCGTCCAAGGGGGCGTCCTCGTCCTCTCGCCGCAACATCACCGCGAACTGCTCGAGGGCGTCTACCGCGACTACGAGGACAACGGCGAGACCCTCTATGAAATGCGGCCGCTCTCGTACGAGGTCATCGAGAACGGGCTGGTGCACTGGCTCGATCCTCGTTTCAACATGCTCTGGTTCGTTTTCCGGGCTCACCACAACCCGGAGCTCGCCCGCTACCAGCGGCACCCGAAGGCCCGCCTGGTCGCCGAGAGGGCACTCCGCGAGTCCGACATCCTGCACTTCGCGGGAGAGGCCGATCAGATCGAGTACCTGCTCGGGCGCCTCCGGACCTCCGTCGCCGTGCCGGCAACCCGCTCAGCGGTCGCGTTCTTCATCCACAGCCGGCCGGATACGACCGCGCGGGTGCTGGAGGCCATCCGAGCGGCCCGGCCCAGCCGGCTTTTGGTCGTGGCGGACGGTCCCCGAGAGGTGGTCGAAGGCGAGGCCGAGCGCTGCGAGGAGACGCGAGCGCTGATCGAGACGATCGGCTGGGAGTGTGAGGTTGAGACGAACTACGCGGAGGAGAACCTCGGTCTGAAGGACCGCGTCGAGAGCGGGCTCAATTGGATCTTCTCGCGGGTTGAGGAAGCGATCGTGCTCGAGGACGATTGTCTCCCGGATCGCAGCTTCTTCGCCTTCTGCGACGAGCTGCTCGAGCGCTACCGCACCGACGAACGGGTGATGTCGATCGGCGGCACCAACTTCCTTTTCGACCGGCCGGCGAGCGCCGACAGCTACTACTTCTCGCGACACTCGCTGATCTGGGGATGGGCGACCTGGCGCAGGGCCTGGGAGGCCAACGATCCGGAGATGACCGCGTGGCCGGAGTTGCGCGACCGGGGCTGGCTGCAGGAGATACTCACGGAACCCTATGCGGCCGCCTACTGGTCGCACGTGATGGAGACGACCTACCGCGACCAGGACACGTGGGACCGCCCGTGGCAGCTTGCCTGTTGGCTGCGGGAGGCCCTGCACGCCATCCCCAACTCCAACCTGGTGGCGAACATCGGCTTTCGTGAAGACGCAACCCACACCCGGCCCGAGACGGGCGCATTGGTTGGCGACCTCCCCACCGAGCCGGTGGACTTCCCGTTGCGTCACCCGGCGGAGGTTCGGCGAAACGCGGAGGCGGACCGGGATCTCGACGGTGTCCTCTTCGGGGGCACGGTCTCGGACATGTTCAACCGACTCCTGATCGTGCGCCGCGGGATGGCGGAGGCGCCTTGAGGCGGATCCTCCACGTGATTCCGCTGCTGAACTTCGGCGGTGCGAGCCGGGCTGCGATCGCTCTCGCGAATGAATGCGGCGGAGACGATGAGATCCACGCGATCGCGTCGATCAGGCCGTCCCTGGGCCGGATGGCGGCCCAGGCCCGCGCGCACGACATCGACGTGCTCGACGCGCCGCCGAGACCCGATCTGCTGCGGGCGATCGGCGAGGCGGACATCACCCTCGTCCACCTCTGGAACTCCCCTGAGCTCCAGGAGGTGCTCGAGTCGGATCTGCCCCCCTGCCGGCTGGTCGTCTGGTCACACGTGGCAGGGAACACCGCAACCCAGTTCGTTCCTCCGGAGATCTTTCAGCGCGTCGGCGAGACCGTCGCGACGTCGCAGCGGGCGGCCCGCTCGGTGCGGAGGGCGAATCCGGAGCTGGAGCCGGTCGTGATCCCCCCGGTTGGAGGCTGGGAACGGATCGAGGGAGTGACCCGCTCGTCGCGGGCCGGCTTCAACGTCGGCTACATCGGCTCCGTCGCCTTCACGCGCCTGCGCCAGGACTTCGTCCGGCTCAGCCTCGCCGCCGGGCTCAATGATGTGCGCTTCATCCTCTGCGGAGATGGCAGCGCGGGGCCGGTGTTGCGCCGGCAGGTGAAAGAACTGGGCGCGGAGGACCGCTTCGATTTCCGGGGACAGATCGGGGAGATCCGGCCGGCCCTTTGCGACTTCGACGTCTTCGGCTATCCCCTCCGCGCCGAGACCTCGGCGAGCTCCGATCTGAGCCTCAAGGAGACCATGTACGCCGGCGTGCCGCCCATCGTCCTCGCGGGCACCCAATGTGAGGAGCTCGTCACGGCCGGCGAGACGGGCGTGGTGGCGGCGGACCCCGCCGACTACGCCCGCGCGCTCGAGCGATTGCACGATGACCCCTCCGAGAGGGAGCGGCTGGCGCGCAACGGGCACGCCCACGCCGTGGACAACTGGACACCGTCACTCCTGTCGCCCGCCTGGAAGTCGTGCTTCGAGCGGGCGATGAGCCGTCCGGAGCGGCCGGGCGCGGTCCTCGAGAAGCCGGATCCCGAGCTGCCCGAGGGGGTGGCGAGGTTCGTGCGCGGGCTCGGCGAGTGGGGACACGATTTCGAGCTCAGCCTCACCGGATCCACGGCGGATGCCGAGGCGGCCGATCGGCGGATCGAGGAGTGCGATCCGATCGTCGCCTACGAGGACAACGGCCTCTTCGACCACCGCCGGCGATATCCGGAGGAGCCCATGCTCGCGCTGTGGACGGGGCTCTTCCTGATGGGGCAGGGCCACCCCGCACTCGGCGCCGGGGAGCTCGCCCGCGCCCAGCGGCTGGGGTGTGACCCGACCCGGATCGCGCGCCATGCCTCCCCGGCCGGTGCCGCATGAGCGAGCCGCTGGTCAGCGTCATCGTTCCGGTCAAGGATGGAGAGCGCTACCTGGAGCAGGCGCTGCGCAGCGTCGTGGAACAGTCGTACCCGCGCATCGAGCCGATCGTGGTTGATGGCAACTCGGCGGATCGCTCACGCGAGATCGCGCTCTCCTTCGAGGGCGTTCGCTGCCTCACCCAGTCGGATACCGGCCTCTCCGGCGCCTGGAACCAGGGGATCGAGGCTAGCCGCGGCGAACTCGTCGCCTTCTTGGACGGGGACGACTACTGGCTTCCCGGAAAGCTCGCTGCCCAGGTCGATCTGCTCAACGTGCGTCCCGAGCTCGCGGGAACGGTCGGAAAGGCGCGGTTCTTCCTCGCCGACGGCAGCGACGGGCCTCCGGGACTGCGGCGGGAGATGCTGAGCGGAGAGCATCCCGCCCCAATGCCCGGGACGTTGCTCGTCCGCCGCCGGGTCTTCGCGGAGGTGGGCCTGTTCGATCCCGACTACCTGGTGGCGATGGACGTCGACTGGTTCGCCCGGGTGAAGGACGCCGGCCTGGAATTCGCCCCCCTGCCGATGGTGATGCTCGAGAAACGGTTCCACGACGACAACCTCTCCCATACCCAGCCCGAGCGCTACCGGCAGGAGATGCTGAGGTTGTTTCGCGCCTCGGCGGCCAGGCAGGCGGGCCCCGCGTGAACGGGCGGAGCGGCCGATGAGGGGCACCGCGCTCGAGTTCGAGCCCGAAGTCAATGTGCGCGCGGGCTTCGGGGACGTGGCCCGCCGGCTACGGGAGGACGAGTGCTCGATCGCCTACTTCGGCGCGAGCGTGACCGTCCAGAAGGACGGCTATCGGCCCAGGCTCCACGAGTTGATCCGCCACCGTTTCGGCCGGGACCACACCTCCATCCTGGCGGCGGTGGGTGCGACCGCCGTCCTTCCGGGTGTGTTCCTCGCCGACAACCTGGTGGCTGCGCACCGCCCGGACCTCTGTCTGGTCGAGTACGCCACTCCCATTCCCGGAAGGCGTGAGCTGGCCGAGGCGGAGTCCGCGCTCGACGGAATCATCGCCAAGCTGCTCGCCGTGGGCTGTCAGCCGTGCCTGCTGCATGTCTACCGCCGCGGCAAGGACCAGGATCGAATGGTGGCCGCGTTCGAGAACGTCGCCGAGCGGCACGGAATTCCCTCGATCGACCTCGTGACCCCGCTGCGGGCCGCCGTGACCGAAGGCCACCTCGACAAGCACCAGCTCTTCAGGGACGGGATGCACACCACGCCGGAGGGCTCGCAACTCGTCGCCGAGATGGCCGACCGCGCCCTTGCCGAGATCGCCGACGCGGGGGGCCCTGGCACCACGCTGCGGGCATCGGCACCGTCGCCGGACTACCGGGGCGCCCGCGAGGTGGCGGCGAGCATCGCGGAGGTGGACGGAGATGCCCAGATGGGACGGTTCCGGCTGCAGCTCCCATACGTGCGAATCGCCGGCGGCTCGGCGGTTCGCCGGCGCTTCGACGAGACGCTGCACGGACTGGCACTGATCATCGGGCCCGAGTCCGGAGAGGTGGAGATCTCCGCCGCTGGCGAGGCCCAGCGAAAAATGGCGTTCGACGAGGCCGGCCACTACGAGCGACTCGGAGCGATGCTGTTGAAGCGGCCCGTGCCCCCCGGCGTCGAGGTGACGATCAGGTCGACGGAGACGGTGCCGGACTACTCGATCAGCCGGCGGCCGATGGAGCCGCCCGCCGAACGCAGCCTGAAGCTGTTCGGCTACCTGGTGTCGCCGTGAGAGACACGGCGGTCAGCGTCGTCGTCCCTGCACATGACGCCGAGCTCTATCTGGCGGAGGCCATCGAGTCGATCCTCGGTCAGACCCTCCCCCCGGCTCAGGTGCTCGTCGTCGACGACGGCTCACAGGACGGCACGGCCGGGGTTGCCGAGGCGTTCGGCGCGGCGGTGACCGTCATCCGGCAAGAGCGAGGCGGCGTCGGAGCCGCGGTGAACTCGGGCCTGGAGCTCGCGGATGGTGATCTGATCGCCTTTCTCGACGCCGACGACGTCTGGACGCCCCGGAAGCTCGAGCGTCAGCGCGCGGTCCTCGACGCCGAGCCGGAGACCGACATGGTCTTCGGGCGCGCTGAGCAGTTCATCAGCCCTGATCTGAGCCCGAACGAACGGGCCGAGCTGCGCGCCCCCGTCGGCAGCCTGCCCGGGAAGGTGAAGGGGGCGATGTTGATCCGGCGCGCGGCGATGGAGCGAGTCGGGAGATTCGACACCTCCTGGAAGATCGCCGACTTCATCGACTGGTACGGCCGCGCCCAGGAGCTGGGCCTGCGAGAGCGCATGCTGGGGGAGGTCGTTCTGCGGCGGCGGCTGCACAGGACCAACAACGGGCGCATCAACCGGCTCGCCCGCCACGAATACGCAAGGGCGGTGGCGGTCGCCAGGCGGCGCAAGCGCATCGGCACGGACCCCTCCGGGGCTCCGCCGGCCTAGCCCGCGTACTGCCCTCCGCCGAGCTCCGGCGGCATCGCCTTCGGCCCCTCCGGATACATCGCTGCGAGCTGGTCCTCGGTCATCTCGAGGGTGCTGGCAATCCCCTCCCGCGGCGCTCCGACCACCAGCCAAAGGGCATCGCTGTCCGTGTCGTTGAAGAGCTGGCGGACGTGCTCGGGCTCGACCAGCAGAGAGTCGTGCGGCCGCATCGTGAGGACCTCACCGTCGACCCGGACTCGGCCCTCACCCTCGATCAGCACATAGAGCTCATACATCTCGAAGTGCCGGTGCTTGGTCGACGACTCGCCCGGCCGCAGGCGCCAGAACCGCGCACCCAGGGTCTCCGCCCCGAGCTGCTTGGCGAGGTCCGTGTTGTCGACCTTCATCTGGTTCGAGGGACGCCAGAAGGCGTCGCCGGCCTTCAGTAGTCGATACATGGCTTCGCAATCATGTCGCGGCTGCAAGTGGAGCAGCCTGGCAGCCGCTTACCTAGCCGATGGTGGGTCGCATCTGCCGGAGCCGGCGGACGCGCTCCTCGATCGGCGGATGCGTCGAGAACAGGGAGGCCAGGCCCTTTCCGCTGAACGGCTTGACAATGTACAGCGGCTCGCTGGCCTGGTTGACCTGCATCGGGATCGCCTGGGCGCCGGACTCGAGGCGCAGCAGCGCTGAGGCGAGCGACTCGGGGTTCCCGCAGATCTCGGCGCCGGTCGCGTCGGCCGAATACTCGCGCTGGCGGGAGATCGCCATCTGGATGATCGCCGCGGAGATCGGGGCGAGAATCCAGAGCAGCAGCGGGCCGATGATCCCGAGGGGCGAATCGCTGTCGCCGCCGACCCAGAGCACCATGTAGCCGATCCAGGTGATGGCGGACGCGATCGTCGCGACCACGGAGGTCAGGAGGATGTCGTGGTTGCGGACGTGACCGAGTTCGTGCGCGAGCACGCCCCGCAGCTCATCCTCGGTGAGAAGCTTGCGAATTCCGGCGGTCACCGCGACTGCGGAGTGCTTGGGATTTCGGCCCGTTGCAAAGGCATTCGGCTGCTCCTGCGGGATCACGTAGAGCCGCGGCATCGGTAGGCCAGCACGCGTGGTCAGGTCACGGACCATCTGGTAGAGCCGCGGATCCTCCTCCTCGGACACCGGCTGCGCCCTCGCGGCGGCGAGAGCGATCTTGTCGCTGAAGAACCAGCTCCCCATGTTGATGATGACCGCGATGAACAGGAACACGAGGGCGGTCGAAGGCCCGCCGATCAGGTATCCGGCGCCGACCAGGATGCCGCCGAGGACTGAGAGCAGGAGCAGCGTCTTGAAGGCCGCCTGCCAGTTGGAACGTCCGGTGGTTGTCATCGGTGTGCTCTCCTTGGGAGGTTGAAATCTGCCGACGAGTATAGGGAGGCGCCTCAACGGGCAATAAGGGCCTCGTCACCAAGTGGAATCATCACATACTGCTACTTTTCCACTCAGTGACTACCACCAAAAGGCGCCGGGAGCGACAGGAATGGAACCCCGATCTCGGTGTCCTCGCCAGCCAGCTGACCTTCTCGCTGCAGCAGGAGCTGTTCGCCGGCCTCGCCTCCGAGGGGTACGAGGATCTGCACCCGCGCCACTGGGCGGTGCTCGCCTATCTCGACGAGGATGGCGTGCGCGCGACGGAGCTGGCTCGCCTCTCGGGCCGTCACAAGCAGGTGGTGGGCCGCCTGGTCGATGAGCTCGAGAGCCTCGGCTACGTGGAGCGCCGGCCGGACCCCGCCGACCGCCGAGCCAAGCTGGTCGTGCCCACGGAGCGCGGGCTCGAGCAGCTCATCGTCGGCGACGAGATCGTGGCTGAGATCGAGGCCCGCCACTCGGGCGAGATCGGAGCGCGCGACTACGCGCGATTCCGCGACATCCTTCGCGGGGTGGTCGCCAGGGCGCGGGAGCCATCTTGAGCAAGGGGACCGTGCTGATCAGCGGAGCCGCCGGGGGGATCGGCTCCGCCACCGTCGATCGTTTCCTAGCGAGCGGCTACGAGGTGGCGGGCGTGGACATCTTACCCGCCGTCGAGACGCTCCGCCGAAGCGACTACCGCGGCAAGGTGGCGGACGTGACCGACTCGGGGCGGCTGGTCTCTGCGGTTGAGGACCTCCTCGACGGGAGAGAGCTTCGACACGTCGTCGGGCTGGCCGGGCGCGTCCTCGAGGACGAGCCCGAATCGATCGAGCCGGACGCCGCGATCGCGGTTGACGGCTTCTCCCGGTCGTTGTCGCTGAACCTCACGGGCCAGTTCGCGCTGGTCCAGGCCGCCCTGCCGAAGCTGTGTGAAGCGACGGGCGACCGCAGCATCGTCCTCTGCTCATCCGTCAACGCGCTGCGCGGGTACGGCGCCCCCGCCTACAGCGCCGCTAAGGCGGGGCTGATCGGGATGGCGCACGTCCTTTCCGGTCCACTCGGCAGGCGTGGGATCCGCGTCAACGTGGTGGCGCCCGGATCCACCCGCACTCCACTCGTGGAGAAGGAGATGCGCGCGGCGAATGACCCCACGAGGCTGGACCGGGCGGCAGGCCACATACCGCTTGGCCGCGTCGCGGAGCCGGATGACATCGCGGCGGTGATCGAGTCACTCGCCGATCGCATGACCTACGTGAACGACGAGGTGATCAGAATCGACGGCGGCCAACTGCTCGCGCCCTCCGTCGGCCCGCCTCAATCGCGTCTGAGACGCTGGTTGCATAACCGACCATTCCGCTAGGATTTGCTGGCGATGCTGTTTTCCACCCGAGCCGAATACGGAGTTCGCCTGATGGTCGAGCTGGGCCGCCAGGAGGACGGCGCGCCCGTCGCCCTCAGCGCGGTCGCGGAATCCGAGCGGCTTCCCCTCTCCTATCTCGAGCACCTGGTCGCCAAGCTGCGCAAGGCCGGGCTGGTCGAAAGCCAGCGCGGAGCGCACGGCGGCTACCGCCTCGGCAGGCCCGCCGAGCAGATCGAGATGCTCGAGGTCGTTCAGGCGCTGGAGGGCGCGATCGCCCCGATGGAGTGCTTCCAGCCCGATCCCGAGGGCAAGGTCTCCTGCTCGCACGAGAGCGACGGCGATCGGGCCTGCGCAACCAAGCTTCTCTGGACGCGGGTGCAGGGCGGCGTCACCAGGGCGTTGATGGGCACGACGCTCGCGGAGCTGGTCGAGTTCTCCGACCACCACGCGCCCGAATCCGCCCCCAAGGCCGCCGCGCACGTCGCGGCGTAGCGACAACTTCCAACCGAACTAGGAGCACCAATTGGCAGAGCTCGAGATCCGCAACCTGCACGTGACCGCCGAGGACAAGAAGATCCTCAAGGGCGTCAGCCTCGACGTCGACTCCGGGAGCATCCACGCCCTGATGGGCCCGAACGGCTCAGGCAAGTCCACCCTCGCCAACGCGATCATGGGCCATCCCGGCCTCGAGGTCACGGAGGGAACGATCACCTTCAAGGGCGAGGACATCACCGAAGCCGCTCCCGACGAGCGCTCGCGAATGGGCCTGTTCATGGCCTTCCAGTACCCGGTCGCGATTCCCGGCGTGACGGTCGCCAAGTATCTGCGGATGATCGTCAACTCCCACCGTGAGGCGAAGGGCGAGGAGCCGGTGAAGCTCAAGGACTTCCGCAAGGTGACCGAGGAGGCGATGGCCCTCACCAACATCCCCAAGGACTTCTCCTCGCGCTATCTCAACGAGGGGTTCTCCGGCGGCGAGAAGAAGCGGATGGAGATCCTGCAGCTGGCGATGCTCCAGCCGGCGATGGCCGTTCTTGACGAGACCGACTCGGGCCTCGACATCGACGCCCTCCGCGTCGTGGCCGAGGGCGTCAACAAGTTCGCCGGCCCCGGGATGGGCGTCCTGATCATCACCCACTACCAGCGCATCCTGCACCTGATCAAGCCCGACGCCGTGCACGTCCTCTACGACGGCCGCATCGTCAAGGAGGGCGGCCCCGAGCTGGTCGCCCAGCTCGAGGAGAAGGGCTACGGCTGGATCAAGGACGAGGTGGAGGCAGGCGCAGCCGCCTAGGCACCTGACGATGGAGCCGACGGCGACAACCGCCCCCGCCCTGGCTCGGTCCATCGAAGAGATCCGGGCGGAGTTCCCGATCCTCGCCCGCGAGATCCACGGAGAGCCGCTCGCCTATCTCGACAACGGGGCGACCGCGCAGAAGCCCGTCGCGGTGATCAACGCGCTCGACATCTACTGGCGTGAGCACAACGCCAACGTTCACCGCGGAGTCCACACCCTCTCAGAGGAGGCCACCGCTCTCTATGAGGGGGCGCGGGAGACCGTGGCGGCCCATCTCGGCGCCGACCGGCGCGAGATCGTCTTCGTCCGCAACGCGACCGAGGCGCTCAACCTCGTCGCCTACTCCTGGGGGCGCACGAACCTTTCCGCCGGCGACCGGATCGTGGTCACCGAGATGGAGCACCACTCGAACGTCGTCCCCTGGTACCAGGTGGCTCAGGAGAAGGAGGCCCATCTGGATTGGGCGCCGATCACTGACGACGGTCGTCTGGACATGGACGCCTTCGCGGCGCTGCTCGAGCGAGGCCCGAAGCTCGTCTGCGTCGCCCATGTCTCGAACGTGCTCGGCACTGTGAACCCGATTGAGGAGATCGGCCGGATGGCCCACGACGCCGGCGCGCTGCTGGTCGTCGACGGGGCCCAGGCCGGGCCGAAGCTCGAGCTCGACATGGCGGAGCTCGGCGCGGACTTCTACGCCCTCACCGCCCACAAGATGTACGGGCCGACCGGCATCGGAGCCCTGTTCGGGCGGCGCGACCTGCTCGAGGCGATGCCGCCCTTCATCGGCGGCGGCTCGATGATCCGGAAGGTCACCAAGGAGCTGATCACCTGGGCCGACCTCCCCGCAAAGTTCGAGGGCGGCACCCCGGCCATCGGCGAGGCGGTCGGCTTCGGCGCCGCCGTCCGCTGGATCGATGAGCTCGGTCTCCCCGCCATCCACGTAGCCGAGGCGGAGCTCACCGCGTACGCCCTCGAACGGGTCGCGGAGGTTCCGGGTCTGAGGGTCTTCGGCCCACCCGCGGGCGGGGGACGTGGCGGCATCGTCTCCTTCGACATGGAGGGCGTGCATGCGCACGACATCTCCGAGATCCTCGACCGGCACGGCGTCGCCGTCAGGGCCGGCCACCACTGCGCCCAGGTGCTGATGCAACGGCTCGGCGTCCCAGCGACGACCCGCGCCAGCTTCGCCGTCTACAACACACCCGCCGAGGTCGATCGCCTGGTCGCAGGGCTGCTCGACGCGCGAAAGGTCTTCGATCTTTGATGGACGAGCTCTACCGAGACCAGATCCTGGAGCACTACAAGCGGCCGCACCACTTCGGCCGCTTGGACGACTTCGACCTCGAATACGAGGACAACAACCCGTTCTGCGGCGACGAGCAGCACATCTTCCTGAAGCTCGACGACGACGGGAAGGTCTCGGAGGTCTCCTTCGAGGGGCAGGGCTGCGCGATCTCGACCGCGGCCACCTCGCTGCTCACCGACGAGCTCGAGGGCATGACGCGCGAGGAGATCCTCAAGCTGCCCAAGGACTTCGTCCTCGAGCTGCTCGGCATCGACATCTCCGCCACGCGGATGAAGTGCGCGATGCTCGGCCTCAAGGTCGTGAAGAGCGCCAGCCTCGGCAAGCCCGCCGACTGGGAGGACGAGGGGGAACAGGGCGACCCGGCGCAGGCGGCATCTCTCTGAACCTTGGGCTCGTAGGGAGGCTCCGCTGTCCTGCCTGCTCGACGGAGGGCCTGGGAACGAATTCGTTCGAAGCCGACTCCGACGGCCGCTGCATCTCGGGTGTTCTCACCTGTCCCGGCTGCGACGGGTGGTACCCGATAGCTCACCGCGTCCTCGACCTGCTGCCGGAGGCTCACGCGGAGCCCGGACGCCGAGCTCGCTTCTTCGCGGAGCACCGCGTGCAGATGGAGGCCCTCGGCGTCGACCCACCCTCCAGCCCCGCGCCCGACCCCGGCTTCTCCGCGCAGGAGCACCAGCGCGAGCACTTCGACAATCTCGCCGTGCGCCGTGATCGCTTCTCGTATGAGGCACTCGGACAGCAGCCGTTCCAGCGAGCCGTTCGCAGCCTGAACTTCGAAGAGTGGGCTCCGCTGGTCAGGAAAGGAGGGCTGGCGTTGGACGTCGGCTGCGCCGACGGTCTCAGCACGTTCGACCTCGCCCGCTTCGATCTGGAGGTGCTCGCCCTCGACATCTCCCCGGAACAGATTCGTCAGGCGGCGGACAGGGCCCAGCAGGAGGGCTACAGGAACGCCAGCTTCATGATCGCCGACGCCAATGCAATCCCGGTCGCGAACGGCGTCATGGACACGGTCCTCTGCTACGGCAGCCTGCACCACTTCCCAGACCCGGGGCGGACAGTGGGAGAGGTTGCGCGGGTCCTTGCGCCCGGCGGGTCATACATCGGCGTCGAGAACAACACGACCCCGCTCCGGCCAATCTTCGACGCGCTCATGCGCCTGCGGCCGATCTGGCTCGAGGAGGCAGGCGCCCACGCCCAGATCAGCGCCGGGGACCTGCATCGGTGGAGCGAGGGAACGGGCCTCGCGCTCACTACGCGTGCGATCGTGTTCCTCCCACCCCACCTCTGCAACCTGATCGGCTATCGGGCCTCGCGCAGGCTCGTCCAGTTGACCGACTGGCTCTTCGGGCACCTCCCATTCCTTCGCCGCTGGGGCGGGCTGATCTCGATCAGTGGCCGCCGCTCGTGACCTAGAGTTCGACCCATGAGGCTGATTCACACCTGCTACCGGATCACGGACCCCGCCCGCTCCGTCGATTTCTATGAGGCCCTGGGGCTCGAGAAGCGCCGCGAGATGCCGATCCGCGACGAGGCGATCAACATCTTCATGGGCGTCCCGGGTGAGGAGCTCCCGGAGCTCGAGCTGACCCACAACTACGGCGTCGGCGACTACGAGCTGGGCACCGCCTACGGTCATGTGGCGCTCACCGTCGAGGATCTGGACGTCACTCTCGATCGTCTCGGGAAGCTGGGGATCGAGCCGGAGAAGCCGCCATACCGGATCCACGAGGGTGGAGCGCGGCTCTGTTTCGTGAGAGACCCCGACGGCTACCGGGTCGAGCTGCTCGAGATGGCGGACTGAGGCGCTACAGCGGCTTCGACGGCGAGACCGCCGACCTGCAGAGCACGCCGCTCGACTTGAACTGCCCCACCTTCGCCTGGACGACCGTGGCTCCCTGGAGCTCGGAGCTGAAGACCCACTTGCCCTTGCCGTTGGTGCGGTTGTCCGCGTAGTCGATCGGCCCCCGATCGGGGGCGATCTCGATCAGCAGCACCTTCCGGTTGGGGACGCAGGCGGGGTTCTTGCTGATCACGCGGCCGTGAAATGGAGGGCCGCCGGCGACCTTGAGGGTGACTCGGCTGGAGGCCGACTGACCTGCGGACGCGGGAATCGCAAGCGCCGCGGCAGACAGCCCCGCCGCGATGAGCACCCCAACCTTCGCTATCGGCTTCGTGCCAGGTCCCATTCAGCTCCGATCCAGTCAAGACTATTGACCCCCGGGCTGGGATACTCACTTCCAAGGAGAAGGGAGATGTCGGAGGAACTCGTACAGCTGGTCAGGAAGGGCTACGACGCCTGGAACGAGGGTGACCGGAGCTGGGTGCTCGATCACATGTCGCCGGACGTGGAGTGGATCACGCCCGAGGAAGATCCGGACCCCGGCACCTACCGCGGCTACGAGGGAGTCGAGCAGTACTGGGGACAGTGGCGCGCCGCGGTGGGACAGCTCAGCTTCAAGATCGAGGAGCTGATCGATGCCGGCCAATCGGTCGTGATCGTGGCCCGGCGCCAGGGCAGGGGCGAGCACAGCGGCCTTGAGATCTCGGATCGCGTGATCCAGGTGTTCGACTTCGAGAACGACTCGTGCATCCGCGTCCGCGAGTACTACGACCGCAGCGCGGCGCTCAGCGCGGTGCGCGGCGCGACCAGTGCAGGCTCCTGAGCTGACAGCGCCCGAGCGGCGGCTGCAGCTCGCGCTCCGCTTCTTCACCGTCTTCTTCGTCGCCCAGGCGCTGCTGTATCCGGTGCTCGGCCTGTTCGCCTCGGCCGAGTTCCCATTCGTCGCCAACTCGTTTGCCAAGGACGGCCTGTTCGCGGTCCTCTGCTTCATCGCCGCCGGCGACGTTCGCCGCAACGGCTGGGCGACGCAGCTCGTGGTCCTCGGCCACGTCCTCATCGTCATCGCCCTGCTGGCCATGCTCGCGTTCGGCAACCACGACAGCGTCGCCAACACCTTCGGGGCCCCGCTCGGCACCAGCCTCAGCCCGACCCTCCAGCTGCTGCTCTGGGCCGCTGCGGCGGCCGCGGTCGCGGTGATTCTGTCCCTGCTCCACCGCTCGGCGATCAAGGGCCGGTACGGCCTCCGCTACCTCTGGCCTCATCAGCACAACACGGCGATGGCGATGGCCGAGGTGCTCGTCATCGGCCCGGACGAGGTGCTCACCCCGGAGCAGGTCGCCAAGGGGATCGACGACTACCTCTACTCCTTCACCGCCCACGAGAAGTGGAAGTCGAAGCTTGTCCTCTCGGTCCTCACGGTCTATCCGCTCTTCCGGTTCAGGCCCCCCTTCGCCTTCATGGCCCCCGAGACGCGGTTGGCGTTCATCGAGCGCTGCTTCATCGCGGACGTCGTCGAGCGCCGGCTGCCCGGGAAGCTCCGCAGGCTCGTCCAGACACTGCTCTCCTCCACCCAGCAGCTGGCGATCATCGGCTACTACGCCGATCCCCGCAGCGCCCCATCCACCGGGTACGTGCCGTTCTCGAAGCGCAAGCGCTTCCCGAAGGCGATGAAGAAGGTCGGCGAGCTGGCGACCCTCGACGTCAACTCGCCGAACGAGGTCGACGCTGACCGCATCACCGCCGACGTTGCAATCGTCGGCAGCGGGGCAGCGGGGTCGGTGCTCGCCCACCGGCTCGCCGAGGCGGGCCGCGAGGTCGTCCTCCTCGAGGGCGGAAAGCACGTCGACCCGCGCGACTTCACCGAGGACGAGCGCGTGCAGTTCTCCAACCTGTTCGCGGACGGCGGGCTGCAGCTCTCGACCGACACGCGCTTCCAGGTCCTGCAGGGCAAGTGCGTGGGCGGCAGCACCGTGATCAACAACGCCGTCTGTTACGACATCCCACCGCGGAGCCTCGAGCGCTGGAACGACCCCGACGGACTGGACGCCGGGATCGACGCCGAACGCTTCGGCCAGTCCTTCGCCCGGCTGCGGGAGTGGCTCCCGGTCAATAGCCAGGAGGGCAGCAAGCGCCTCCAGAAGGGCGGCGACAAGATGGCAGCGGGCATCGAGGAGCTCGGCCTGGACGGCAACGGCGGCGTGGTCGAGGCCAACATCAAGGACTGCCTCGGCTCGGGCTACTGCAACATCGGGTGTGCCTTCGGCAAGAAGCTCTCGGCGCTCGACAACATCCTCCCCCGCGCACAGCGCGAGTTCCCCGGCGCCGTCCGGATCTTCAGCGAATGCCTCGCGGAGTCGATCCGCACCCGCGGCAAGCGGGCGACCGAGGTGCGGTGCACCCTCTCGGATGGCCGCACGCTCAGGGTTGCGGCGAAGACGGTGATCGTCGCGGGCGGAGCGCTCGCCTCGAGCCTCTTGCTGCAGCGCAGCAACCTTGGTGGCTCACGTGCGGGAACCGGGCTCTCCTTCAACGTCGGCGCTCCGCTCACCGCCGACTTCGAGGAGCAGCTCAACTCCTTCGACGGCCTCCAGATCACCCACGGCTTCCGCCCCGCCGGCGAGGACCAGCTCATCCTCGAGTCCTGGTTCAACCCGGTCGGGACCCAGGCACTGCTGATGCCAGGCTGGTTCTCGGACCACTTCCACAACATGCGCCGCTATGCGCACCTGAGTTGCATCGGGGTCGTGGTCGGGTCTCAGGCGAACGCCACCATCAAGCCCGGCTTCCGCGGAAAGGGCATGAAGCTCGACTACGAGCCCGCGGACTCGGACCTCCGGCTGCTGATCAAGGGCACCAAGCTCGCCGCGCGCATCCACTTCGCCAGCGGCGCCCTCCGGGTGATGCCGATGACCTTCCGCTCCACTTCGTACAGCACCCTGGAGGAGGTGAACGAGCTGGACGACATCGTCCGCGACAACACCGACATCGGGTTGCACACATCGCATCCGCAGGGAGGCAACGCTGTCAGCTGCGATCCCGCCAAGGGCGTCGTGGACGAGCGCTTCCGGGTCCACGGGATGGAGAACCTCTATGTCTGCGACGCCAGCGTCTTCCCCTCCTCGGTCACGGTCAATCCGCAGCTCACGGTGATGGCGATCGCCGACTATGCGTCGGCCGGCATCGAATAGCTTCCCAGCGTCTGATGGCGGTCGACCGCGTGAATCTGGTCAGGGAAGGATTCGAGGCCTGGAACTCCGAGGATCCACAGTGGGTGCTCAATCACATGAGCCCAGACGTCGAGTGGGTGGCCCCCGAGCGCGACCCTTTCCCGGGCACCTACAAGGGATTCGAGGGCGTTCAGGAGTTCTGGAACCGCTGGCGCAACGCCGTCGGCCAGCTCAAGTTCGCCGCGGAGGAGGTGATCGACGGCGGTGACCACGTCGTCGTCATCGCCTTCCGATGGGCCCGCAATGACATCACCGGGCTGCAGATCGAGGACAAGATCGCCCAGGTCTTCACCTTCAACGACGAGGACAAGTGCATCCGGGTGCAGGAGTTCTACGACCGCGGCACCGCGATGAAGGCCGCCGGGCTGGAGTAGATGCGAGGGTGCTGGAGGCAACCCGTTTGATGGCGAAGCCGTCTACCAGGACCCGCCGCCGCCGCCGCCAAACCCCCCTCCACCGCCGCCGCTGAAGCCACCGCCTCCGCCACCGCTCGACGACTCGGGCGCGACCTGTGAGGAGAAGCCCGAGCCGAAGCTGTTGCCGTCGAAGGATGAACCGATGTACGCGCCGGTCAGGTAACCGCCGGCCCAGGATCCATCGGCGCTCTGCACGACGGGCTCCGGGATGCGGCCGGACTTGATCATCCGGTCGGCGGTGCCGAAGGCGACACCGTAGATCAGGATCCGCTTCCAGAGCCGCAGCGTGGCGGGAGGGTCGTCATCCAGGCGCGGGAAATCGTCGGTCCAGCGCTGGAAGGACTCCCACTTGGCAGCCCGCTCCCGGTACTCGGGCGCCAGCCGCTTCAGGCGCCGCGACGGCCAGAGGGCGACGATCGCGACGCCCACGGCGCCGATGGCCGCTGTCACGAACCAGTGGTGCTCGATGTTGTTCTGGATCAGGCACATCGCGCCGACCAGGACACCGCCGATCACGGCGACGAGCAGGCTGCTGGGGTTGAGGTTCCGGTCCCAGACGAGCTGTCCGGAGTCGGCCTTGTTCAGCGAGGTGGTCATGTTCTCCCAGCGGGCGCGCCAGGTCGCGCTGTGCTCGGGGATCCGGTCCTTCATCTCGCTGAGCGCCACGGTGTCGTCGCCGACCAGCTCGTCGAAGAAGGTCAGCGTGTCCTGCTCATAGGTCTCGATCTTCACCTTCGGGCGCTTTTTGGACACCGTGATCGACAGGTCGAGGTTCTCGTCGTCCGTCGTCGCGTTCTTGGTGTCGTAATAGCCGCGCTCGACGAGATCGAGCAGCGTCGCGAGGACGGTGTTGTTCGAGTCCTCGCCCTCGTGAGCCAGTCCGTAGGCCAGAGCGGGGCTGGCATCGTCGGGTGGCTCGGGGACGTACTTGGGCGTCGAGGTCGGGTGCTCCCGAGCCAGCCAGAGCATCAGCGCCAGGATCAGAAGCAGCAGGGCGGTGATCAGGGCCGCGAGCAGCTCCGCGTGGTGTGCGATGAAGCGCTTGGCCTTGTTCCAGGGCTTGTTGAAGTCGTCCGTCGCCTTCTTCTCCGCCGCGGAGATTCCGGTGAACGCCGCGCCGGAGTGCGTCTTGGCAGCCTCGACGTTGAGCCCTGGCGGCCGCGGGACGGTCACGCGGAGCTCGACGAACTGATGGGCCGGAACACCCGACGCGGTCAGGCCGGCCACCCCGGGCCCCCGAATCGTCCTGGCCTCCACCGAGCGCGGGGAGGCCCAGACCTCATACGTCTTGTTCGAGGGATCCAGCAGCGGGCTCCGCAGTTGCGCGGTCAGGTGGTCGAGGCTGAAGTCCCACTGGTCCCCCCAGACCCGGGCATTGAAGTCGAGTACGTCGTCGTAGGCGTCGACCACCTTGTCCAGCCGGTAGGTGACGACGAAGGTCCGCGTCTGGTCGCTCGCGTTGTGGTGCCAGACGATCCGCACGCCGCTGTTGTCAGGCGTCGTCGTCACCCCGAAGAGGCCCGTCCGGTCGGTGCAGCCGAAGGTGGTGCAGCCCCCGGACTGGTACACGCGGTTGCCCTCCCGGACGCCGATGCTGTTCGGGTCGATCGTCGCCCCGTTGGCCAACGGGATGTCGCGATAGGAGGCGTGGTAGGTGCCCTGGTAGTCGAAGGTCAGCCGCTCGCTGACGAGCACGCTCGCGTCGCGCGCCAGGCGGAGGGTGACATTCGCGTTGGTGACGTCCGCGCTCCCGAGCGCGGACGCCGGCAGGGCCGCGAGCGCGGCCAGTGCGACGAGCACGATGAGCCAGGCCCTGCGCATCGCGGGCTCAGCTCTTGGGCTGCTCCGCCGCCGCCCCCGTCGCGCCATCCTCCGAGAAGCTCACCTCCGGGGTCGCCTCCGCCTCCGTCGGCGCATCGAAGAACTGGCGCGGCTCGAAGTGGAACGCGTTCGCTACCAGGACGGCCGGAAACTGCTGGATCCCCGTGTTGTAGGTCTGGACCGTGTCGTTGTAGACGCGGCGGGTGATCTGGATCTGGTCCTCCGTGTCGGTGAGCTGCTGTTGGAGCTGCTGGAAGTTCTCGGTGGCCCGCAGCTCCGGGTACTGCTCGGCCACGACGATCAGCTTCCCGACGGCGGCCGTCAGCGCGTTTTCGGCGGCGGCCTGCGTGCCGGGAGCCTTGGCCGAAACCGCGCCGCTCCGAGCCTTGGTGACCTCCTCGAAGGTGGACTGCTCGTGCTTCGCGTATCCCTTGACCGACTCGACCAGGTTGGGGATGAGGTCGTGGCGCCGCTGGAGCGCCGCCTCGATCTGGGCCCAGCTGTTGTCAACCGCGTTGCGGCGGCCAATCGTCCGGTTGTAGATGAACCAGAAGGCGATCAGCAGGATCACGAGGATCCCGACGATGATCAGGACGAGAGTCAAGACAGGTGCAACCTACCGGACCGCACACCCAGCTAAAATCCGACTTCACCGGTAGGATTAAAGTGACTGAAGGCACGAAACAACAAATCGACGTCTGCGCCGCGAGCGAGCTGCCGAGCGGAGAGATGAGGCTGATCGAGGGCCCTGACGGGGCCAAGATCGGCGTCTTCAACTGCGAGGGCAACCTCTACGCGATCGAGGATCGCTGCTCGCACGACGACGGCCCGCTCGCCGAGGGCCTGTTCGACTCAGACGCCTGTACCGTGGAGTGCCCACGCCACGGGTCATTGTTCGACCTCACGTCCGGTCGTCCCAAGACCCTCCCCGCCTACCAACCGGTCACCACCTATCCGGTCACGATCGAGGACGACACAGTCAAGCTGGAGGTTCCCTAGATGGCCACCCCCGACACCACCGTCCCAACAGAGCGCCCCGCTGAAGAGCGGGACCTCGCCGGCATCAACGCGGACTACAAGGAGAAGTTCGGATTCCACGACCCCGAGACCGGCTACGCCTACAAGTCGCCGAAGGGCCTCTCCCGCGAGGTCGTCGAGTCGATCTCCGAGTACAAGGACGAGCCGCAGTGGATGCGGGACTTCCGGATCAAGGCCTATGAGCACTTCGAGTCGCGTCCGACCCCACAATGGGGCGGCAACCTGAACCAGATCGACTTCGACGACATCCACTACTTCGTCCGCGCCTCCGAGAAGAACAGCCGCGACTGGTCGGAGGTGCCGGAGGACATCAAGAACACCTTCGACCGCCTGGGGATCCCCGAGGCCGAGCGAAAGTTCCTGTCCGGCGTCGGGGCCCAGTACGAGTCGGAGGTCGTCTACCACCAGGTGAACGAGAAGCTCGAGGAGCAGGGCGTGATCTTCACCGACATGGACACGGCCCTTCGCGAGCACGAGGACCTGGTCCGGGAGTACTGGGCGACGATCATCCCGCCCAACGACAACAAGCTGGCCGCGCTCAACTCGGCCGTCTGGTCGGGCGGCTCCTTCGTCTACGTCCCCGCCGGCGTCTCGGTCGCGATGCCGCTCCAGGCCTACTTCCGGATCAACACGGAGAACATGGGCCAGTTCGAGCGGACGCTGATCATCGCCGAGGAGGGCTCCGACGTCCACTACATCGAGGGCTGCACGGCACCGACCTATTCGACCGACTCGCTCCACTCCGCGGTGGTCGAGATCGTGGCGAAGAAGAGTGCCCGGGTTCGCTACACGACTGTCCAGAACTGGTCGCAGAACGTTTTCAACCTCGTCACCAAGCGGGCGGTCGCCCACGAGGACGCGACGATGGAGTGGGTCGACTGCAACCTCGGGTCGAAGCTGACCATGAAGTACCCGTCGATCTACCTGCTCGGCGAGCGGGCCCACGGCGAGATCCTCTCGATCGCCTTCGCCGGCGAGGGCCAGCATCAGGACGCCGGCGGCAAGATCATCCACGCCGCCCCGAAGACGACCAGCTCGATCTTCTCCAAGTCGATCTCCAAGGACAAGGGCCGCACCAGCTACCGCGGCCTGCTCGAGATCGCCAAGGGTGCCTCCGAGTCGCGCTCGAAGGTGGTCTGCGACGCCCTGCTGCTCGATGAGGAATCGCGCTCGGACACCTATCCGACGATCCGCATCGGCGAGGACGACGTCGACGTCGGCCACGAGGCGACCGTCTCCAAGGTCGGCGAGGAGCAGATCTTCTACCTCCAGTCCCGCGGGCTGGACGAGGAAGAGGCCTCCAAGATGATCGTCAACGGCTTCATCGAGCCGATCACCAAGGAGCTCCCGATGGAGTACGCCGTCGAGCTGAACCGCCTGATTGAGCTGCAGATGGAGGGTTCGATTGGCTGACGCCGGCGCGGCACCGCCGCTGCCGACGCAGAAGACGCGCGGCTGGGAGTTCACGGACCTCTCCGGGCTCGACCTGGATGCCTATTCGCCGGCCCCCGAGGCCGACGGCGAAGCGCGATCTCGCGCCGACGGCGTCCTCAACCCTCCCGAGGGCTCCGAGCACCTGGTCGTCCAGGTGGACGGCACGGTGCTCGAGGGGGCCTCAGTGGAGGTCGAGGGAGATGGGCGGCCGCACGAGCCTCTGGTCGCCTCCCTGGACGCCTCGCTCGAGCGCTTTCCGCACCTGCGGGAGATGCTCGGCGCGCTGGCGCCGAGCGACGATCCGTTCGTGGCGCGCAACGACGGCGCCTGGAGCGGCGGCGCTTTGGTCTACGTGCCCCGCGGCAAGCGGCTTGAGGCGCCCGCGCTGATCACCGCGGTCCAGGACGCCGAGGCGGCGGCGCTCTCCTTCCGTACGTTGATCGTCCTCGAGGAGGGCGCGGAGGCCGAGGTCTGGGAACAGTGGCTGTCCACCGACTCCAATCCGGACTCGCTCTTCAACACCGTCACCGAGATCTGGGTCGGGCCCGGCGCCAATCTCCGATACGTCACCGCCCAGGGCCTGAGCGAGCGAAGCTGGGTCTTCGGCACGCAGCGCGCCGAGGTGGAACGGGACGCGAACTTTGACTGGGTGGCGCTCGGCTTCGGGTCCGCGCGCGGCAAGGTCCGGATGGAGACCAGGCTCGCCGGCCAGGGATCGAACGCGCGGGTGACCGGCGCATACGCTGGAAACGGCAACCAGCACCTCGACTTCGACACGACCCAGGAGCACGCCGCGGAGAACACCACCTCGGACCTCGCCTTCCGCGGCGTCCTCGAGGAGTCGGCGACAGCCGTCTGGCGCGGCATGATCCGCGTGGATCCCGGCGCGCAGCAGACCGACGCGTTCCAGGAGAGCCGGAACCTGCTCCTCTCCAAGCAGGCCCACGCCGACGCGATTCCCGGCCTGGAGATCGAGGCCAATGACGTTCGCTGCACCCACGCCGCCGCGGTCGCTCAGATCGACGCCGAGCAGCTCCACTACCTCCGCTCCCACGGCCTGCCCGAGGAGGGGGCCAAGCGCCTGATCATCGAGGGCTTTCTCGAGGCGCTTGTGGAGCGGCTCGAGGCGGGTCCCGTGAGGGCCGCCGTCTCGGTCGCACTGGAACGGCGTCTCGGCGAGATCCTCGGCGAGCGCCAGGTCCAGCCCGCCTGAGGATAATGAGAATCAATCTCATCTAGATGCTAGCCTCCGCCCGTGGCTCACGGGTCGGCAACCGACTGGGAAAGGGCGGCGCGAACGGCGCTAAAGGATGGCGGCCACCGAGCCGGCGGTGCTCGCGGGGCGGTGGTCTCCCTGCTTGGGCGTCACGACTGCTGCCTCTCGGCCCACGAGATCTCGCAGGAGCTCCACAACTC
Organism: uncultured Solirubrobacterales bacterium; assembly: GCA_963743575.1. Classification (GTDB taxonomy): domain Bacteria; phylum Actinomycetota; class Thermoleophilia; order Solirubrobacterales; family 70-9; genus DASUPK01. Next base: position 175,097 of record CAVUQC010000007.1, read on the forward strand.
GGGAAGCGACGTCGGCATCGCGAGCGTCTACCGGGCACTGGAGCTGCTCCATGGCATGGGGCTGGTCCAGCGGGTTGAGTTCGGCGAGGGCGTCGCGCGGTTCGAGCGCGTCATCCCGGGCGGGGAGCATCACCACCACGCGGTCTGCGACCGATGCGGTCGCGTGACGCCGTTCGAGGACGAGCTGCTCGAGCAGCAGCTCGAGCAGCTCGCCGGGAACCTGAAGCACTCGATGAGCGGTCACGACCTGGTCATCCACGGGGAGTGTTCGCGTTGCCGTTAGCCGACAGCCAGCTGATCGCAATTCCTCTGACCGCGTTCGCGGTCCTCACGACGATGGCGGGCGGGGTCCTCGCACTCCGCATGGCCCATTCGCTCCCCACGGTGATTGCGCTCAGCGGCGGGATCGTGGTCGCGGTCGCGCTCTTCGACGTCCTCCCCGAGGCGATCGATCTCCTCCCGGATTCGACCGCCATCGGCGCGCTGATGGGTGCGGGCTTCCTGACCTTCTTCATGTTCGAACGGGTGCTCGTCCTCCATCACCGCGATCAGCCCGCCGACGCCAGGGCGCATGGCCAGGTGGGCACCTTCGGCGCGTTCGGCCTCTCGGCGCACAGCTTCATCGACGGCCTCGCGATCGGCCTCGCCTTCGGAGCGAACACCTCGACCGGCGTGCTCGTACTCATCGCGGTCCTCGCGCATGACTTCGCCGACGGCCTCAACACCGTGAGCTTCGTCCTCAACCAGTCACAGGACCGCTCGCAGGCGATCCGCTGGTTGATCGCCGATGCCGTCGCACCCCTCGCCGGAGTGACCGTAGGAGCCCTGGTTCAGGTCTCCGACGCCACCCTCGGTCACCTCCTCGCCTTCTACGCGGGCTTCTTCCTCTACATGGGAGCGACCGACCTGCTTCCAGAGGCCCACGAGCACGCGTCGTGGGGACGGGTCGGCCTCACACTGCTCGGATTCGCGGCGATCTTCGGAATCTCGCTGATCGGCGGCTGAGGCGGCCCCAACCGCGGGATGCTTCGCTCTCGAACGACATTTCCGGCCACCCACACAGGCCCGTCCGACAGCGTGGCCATGCTTTGCCTCGCCTGTCGCCCAAACAACGAGAGAGGAAATTCCAAATGGCTATCGAGTTCTATGACGTGAAGCTCAGAGAGAAGGTCCAGATCCCGGAGTCCGAGGTCAAGAAGACGACCTATGAGCGTCAGGGCAAGGACGGCAAGACCCAGGTGCGCTACGCATTCCGGGCGGTCAACCAGGGAACCAAGCTGACCAAGTTCGCCAGCAAGGACGACTGGGACGCCCTCGACGCTCCGGTCGAGTAGCCCTCGCCGAAACAGCTCGAAGGACATAGCGGCCGGGCGGAAGGCGTTCCTGCCTAGGGCCTCGTTTTCTCGACGTCCTCGCGGTCCTCGCGGCGCTGCTGCCTGAAGGCGCGCAGCGACGCCGCAAGGACGATCACGACTGGAATCACGTAGGGGATCCAGAGGTACCAGTGACCCAGGTGCGCGAGGGGCAGGGCGGCGCTCATCACGGTCGAGTGTGGCAACCACGACGAGGTGGGCGAGGGGACGGCTTCGCCATCAGATCGCGGCCACATGCGGACGCCCCACCCAAGTCGCTTCGGGCTTCGCCCTTCGCTCCAAAGTGGAGCGGCCTGGTGGCCATCAGATCGCGGCCACATGCGGCCGCCCCACCCAAGTCGAGCGGCCTGGTGGCCGCTAGGCATTGGCCTGCGATAACAGGAAGAGGCCGAAGCACGTGAAGGCCACCATCACCGCAAGCATGAAGTACTGCGAGCGGGATGCATTCCGCACGTTGTCGTAGACCTTGAGCGCGCGGTCATGCGCGAGCGTCAGGGCCGCTACGTGGCCGACCACCAGCGCCGCCACCTGCACGTACCAGACCGTGTTCGACCCGACGATCCCGTAATTGATCCCGCCGCCAGCGGTCCCGAAGAGGTCGGAGCCGTGACCGAGCGGGTCGGAGAGGATGTAGGTGAACTGGGCCTGCTCCTGGTAGAGGAAGGCGCTGAAGTAGTGCGCCACGAGATACGCCAGGGCGATCGGGATCAGGGTGTGGGCGAAAGAGCGTCCGAGCTCCTTCACGGTCGGCGAGTTCCTCACGCTGTGCATGCCCGTCACGCCCAGCCAGTAGAGACCGGACACGCCCACCAGGGTGATCAGCAGCCAGATTGTGTTCGCGATCCTGAAGGAGTTCGGCAGGCTGAAGCCGATGTCGCTGCAGCGCTCGAAGGTCCACTGGATCGCGCCGGAGAAGACGCCCTCCTGGGCGCCGTCGAAGCTCGTCACCGCGATCGACGTGAGCACCAGGGCGGCGGCTCCCGGGATGGCCGCCCATTGGGGCGCACCGGTCAGGAACCTGCGCCGGCCGACGGCGCCGTCGCGGGCCTCGAAGGGCCCGAGCCGGGCGAACATGCCGAAGTAGGCGTTGAAGGTCTCTCCCCGCTCGGTCCACTCCTCCACCCCGAACAGCCCCATGCAGACGAAGGTGATGACGCTGTAGACGACGGTCGCGATGGCGACGTCGTGCGGGGTGGGCGACGCTCCGCCGCCGGCGATCAGCTCGAGCCAGACGAAGAGCAGCACTCCGAGCACGGCGGGCCAGCGGCCGAGTCGCTCCGGATAGGTGAACGGCGCGGGCGCGGACTGCCCGGCGGCGAGCCTGAAGCCGCCGCCGATCGCCCGGCCGATCGCCCTCCAGGGATTGAAGGCCCGGAAGACATCGCCGAAGAGGACACTGAGCAGGACCAGCCCCAGCCAGAACGTGTAGAAGACGAAGACGACCGAGAAGTTCTGGGTCGGGTCCTCGATGCCCCTGAATCCGGCGTAGAGCACGACGACGAACAGCCCCACGCCGATCAACCCGCAGACCAGCTGCGTTCCCGCGTTCAGAACGCCAGCGGACAACCAGCGAGGCATCGCCCGCCAGTCCTCGTCCTGAAGCCGGGCGGTGGTCCACGCGACCGAGAGCAGGGCGAAGGAGATGATCAGGACCAGCGACGCCCCCCAGGCGAAGAGCCAGGCGGGAACCGGGAGGTCCTTGCGGCCGACCAGCGCATGCGCTGAGGCGACGTCGGGGAAGAGCAGCGCCGCCACGGGACTCGCCAGCGCGAGCCCCGTGGCGAGCTTCAGCCTCGGCACCAACCTCATGGGTTGACGTGAAGCGTCGCGATCGGCCCCTCGGTCTTGTCGGACCGATGAACCTCGACCTCGAACACCCCGTCCAGATGCGCCGGGAAGGAGAAGGTCACCGGGCTGTGCTCGGCCGGCTTCTCGATCTCGTAGCCATGGACATGAACCTCGTCCTCAGGAGCGGCCAGGTTCACGTGGAGCTGGATCTGATCGCCCTTGTTGTATGTGAGCGTCTTCACGCCGCCGACGGGATTGCCGCTCGCGTCGACGCTCAGCACCTGGACCCCCTTGGCGGTGTTGCTGCTCTCGTCGTTGTTGTTGCTCTTCAACACGACGAAGACCACGATCGCGGCGATTACCACCGCTGCGATCAGCCCGAGTCGTGCAGCCCTCGATTGCATCTCTAAAGACCTCCTTGGATGTGCGAACGCTGCCGCCGCTGCCTAAACGAGGGCGAAACGCACGCGAATTGGCACCTGCTAGGCAGGTGCCGGCGGAGGCGGCCTGCGTGCCAGGCCGAAGGCGAGCGGAGCGAAGGAAAGGTGCAGTCGACGCGCGCGCAGCGCTCGGCCGCGAACCGCGGGTGGCCGGGTGCGCCGCCTGCGGCGGACGTGGACCACGGCGATCGCCCGCTCGACGCCCTCGAGGGCGCGGACCAGCAGTGCGGCCAGGGCGCCGATGGCCAGCGCGAGCGGCAGCGCGATCCAGCCGCCACCGGCGAGCACGGCGTCGGGGCCGGATGGATGGCCGGAGGCGATCAGTCCCTCGAAGAGCTCCTGACAGATGAAGATCGCAAGCAACGCTCCCGCGAAGAGCGTCATGCGCCGGGCCAGCGGCGCCCGGGCCGGCGCGGCGGCCTCGGTCCCGCGAATCAGCGTGGCCAGCACGGCCGCCAGCACGAGGACGGCGACCGGCGCCAGCAGCTCCGACATGTAGCGGTGTCCCTGAGCGAGCTCGGTCGAGGAGGTACCGCCGAACGTGATCAGGTAGCGGAGCTGATGCAGCGAGAACGCGCCGACCGCCAGGATGCTCGCCAGACGAACCCGGTGCGCATTGCGCATGGCTGAGTTCACCGGTCGAGAATGCTACTGGCCCGGTTTCGGCTTGGACACCTTGGCGGGCGGCGCCGCGGGCTGGGTCTGGGTGGTGGCTCCGCCAGAGAGCGAAGGTTCATCGATCGTGTTGCGGGAGCCCAGGAAGAGAAAGAGGACGATCACGGCCAGCCCGAGCACGACCCCGAGCGCGATCCCGACTACTCGGTCGCTGATCCGCCGCCGGTGCCCACCCATCGGAGCCTGGATTCAGCTGACCCCGTCGAGGAGCCGCCAGTTAGCCGTGAAGGCGGACTCCGCGGCGGCGACGAGGGCGTCCTCATCGTCGGGGCTCATCGCATCCTCGATCAGCCGGCGAGATTCCTCGGCATGAGCGTGATCGGCCTCCTCATGGATCCGGAAGTACTCGCTCCCGGCGCCGCCGTTGATGCCGTAGAAGCTCGCGAGGCCCTCACGCTTGACGCGCGCGATCTCCGGCTGGCCGCTCTCGATCGCATACATCCGGGCGAGCTGGGCGAGGTATCCGTCCGGCGCCGTCCAGGTGGACACGCACTCCGCGGTTTCGGGCGTCGGCTCCGCGCCGATCTCCCCGCCGGCTGCCTCGACGAAGTCGTCCCAGAGCCCGACGTGTGCATCCTCCTCGTTGGCGTGCGCCTCGATCTCGGCGCGGTGATCGTCGGGTGCAGTCTCGGCGGTCTGGGTGCACAGGCGGGCAAGTGCCTCGGTCGCGTGCCGGTACTGGCCTGCGTATCGAGCCAGCTCCTCACGGCTCAGCTCCCCGGCCGACCAGCGCACATAGAACGGGTGCTCGAGCACGTTGTGGCGAGCACGGCTTTCTTCGATCCGCTCCCAAACCGACTGACTCACAGCAACTCACTTTCCTCGGGGACGCGAGGAGCATACCCTCCGGCGCCTGCGTCCCCCGCGACCCGATATCGCTGTACCGCCAATCCCGCCCGGGCTCGACTGGGTGGGCGAGCGCGTGGAATCCATCGACCGCCTCGTGGCCGCCCGGCCGGCTCTGGTGCACTTCTTCGACCTCGCGCAGCTCAACTCGATCCGGACGCTGCCCTATCTCCGGGCGTGGCGGGAGCGCTACGAGGGTGACGGTCTGGCCACGATCGGCGTCCACTCGCCCCGCTTCCCGTTCACCCAGGACACCGAGGTGGTGGCGGCCGCGGCAGAGCGCCTCGGGATCGACTGGCCCGTGGCCGTGGACCGCGAATTCGCGCTCTGGCGCCTCTATGAGCCGCACGGCTGGCCCGCGATCTTCCTCTGGGGTGCCGGCGGGGCGCTGCGCTGGTACCACCTGGGCGAGGGCGACTACGCGGGGACCGAGGAGGTGATCCGCGAGGCGCTGCCCGAGAGAAACGGCGGCACCGAGTGGCCGCCGCTGCTCGAGCCGATCAGGCCGTCCGATGCGCCCGGCGTCAAGGTCATCGCACCGACGCCGGAGGTCCTCCCCGGCGGTTCCACCGAGGAACCCTGGTCGAGCACCGACGGCGACCCCTCACTGGAGATCTCCTACACCGCGGGCGGCGCGTATGCGGCGACGGACGGCGAAGGGCGGATCGCGGTTCGGATCGACGGAGAGGAACAGCGCCCCGTCGAGGTCGCCCACCCCGGTCTGCAGGAGCTGACGGCCCACGAGCGGACCGAGAGCCACACGCTTGAGCTCCGGCCCACGGCCGGGCTGCTCGTCTACTCCGTTCAGTTCGCGGCGGCATTGCCCTGAGTCTCCCGTAAATCCGACGACAGCGGTCGGTTTTTGTTAGGTTGCCCGAAGTTAGGTGCACCTAACGGGCGTGAAAATGGCCGCAACCACCGGACCCCACCCGTGATTCCGACCCTCGTCATCACGCTCCGCGAGGGCGTCGAGGCGAGCCTGATCGTCGGGATCGTCGCCGCTTTTCTCGTCAAGCAGGGCCGCCGGGACGCGCTCTCCTCGATGTGGCTCGGGGTCGGCCTCGCCGTCGCAATCTGCGTCGCGGTGGCCATCGCCCTGCGGGTCATCGGCGACGAGCTCCCGCAGCGCCAGCAGGAGGCACTCGAGACGGTCGTGGGCTTGATCGCCGTCGGAATGATCAGCTACATGATCGTCTGGATGCGGCGGCATGCCCGCGGGCTGCGAGCGCAACTCGAGGGGCATGCCGCGGAGGCCCTTGCGATCGGCTCGGCGACCGCGCTCGTTGGGATGGCATTCCTCGCGGTGCTGCGGGAGGGGTTCGAGACCGCCGTCTTCCTGCTCGCCGCCTTCCAGGACACAACGGATACGACGGCGGCCGGAGCGGGCGCCGTGATCGGACTCGTCGCCGCCGTGGCGCTCGGCATGGCCATCTACTTCGGCGGAGTCCGCATCAATCTTTCGCGCTTCTTCCGCGTCACCGGGTTCGTGCTCGTGCTCGTGGCCGCGGGGCTGCTCGCGACCGCGGCGCACACCGCCCACGAGGCCGGCTGGATCAACGGGATGCAGAACCAGGCACTGGACCTGACCTGGCTGGTGCAGACTGGGACCGTGAGCGGGTCGCTGCTCACGGGAATGCTCGGGCTGCAGCCCCAGCCGACCGACGTCGAGCTCCTGGTCTATCTGCTCTACGCAATCCCGATGGGCCTGTACGTGGTCTGGCCCGATCGCTGGCGCGGCAGGCAGTTGCTTCGGGTGCGCCGCCAGCCCGCAACTCCCACGACTCAACCGGAGATTTGATGATCACCCGACCCGCCTACCTGGCCGCATCCGTCGCGACCGGCTCCCTCATCTACGCTGGGCGAGCGGGAGAACCTCAGCGACGGGCTGAGCGGCAGCTTCACGGTGACCCTCGACGCGGGCACCTACACGCTCTACTGTCCCGGCGGCGACTCCGCCGAGCGCGGCACGCTGACGGTCACCGGCGCCTCGAAGGCGAAACAGAGCGGCGAGGCCAGCGCGGCGGTGGACCAGTACCGCCGCTACATCGAGGCGCAGGGCGCGTTGCTGGTGAAAGAAACTGAGCCCTTCGTCGCTGCCGTGCAGAACGGCAACGTCGAGGAAGCGAAGAGCCTCTACCCGACCACGCGACTCCCCTACGAGCGGGCGGAGCCTGAGTCGTTCGGCGACCTCGACCCCGAGATCGACGCCAGGGCCGGCGATGTCCCCGCTGCGCATTGGGGCGGCTTCCACCGGATCGAGAAGGCACTCTGGGTGGAACACACGACCCAGGGCATGGGACCGGTGGCCGCGAAGCTGCTCGCCGATGTCAGGCTCTGCAGCGGAAGGTCGCGACGATCAAGCTCGAGCCGGCACAGATCGCAAATGGAGCGAACGAGCTCCTGGGCGAGGTATCCGCCTCGAAGATCACGGGTGAGGAGGAGCGCTACTCGCACGTCGACCTGTGGGACTTCCAGGCGAACGTGGACGGGGCAAAGGCCGCCTTCGACGCCGTCAAGCCGCTGCTCGAGCAGCGCAACAAGGATCTCGCCACCGAGATCGAGCAGCGATTCGCCGCCGTCGACCAGGCTCTCGACCCCTACCGCCGTGGCGACGGCTTCGTGATCTACGGAGAGCTGACCGCCCAGGACAAGCGGAAGCTCGCGCAGGCGATAGACGCGCTCGGCGAGCCCCTCTCCCAGGTGGCGGCGACCGTCGCCCAATGACGGATATGACCCGGCGCCGGCTTCTCGCCGGCGCGGGAGCAGCGGGCATCGGGATCGGGATCGGCGGCACGAGCTATCTGCTCGGGCGCGATGAGGCGGGGGACTCGCCCGACCTCGGCGCGACGGTGCCCTTCTACGGAGCCAGGCAGGCCGGGATCGAGACCCCGGCCCAGGACCGGCTGCACTTCGCCGCCTTCGACCTGACCCTGACCTCGGCCGGTGAGCTTCGCGACCTGCTGCGTGAATGGACGGACGCGGCGGCGGAGATGACCCGCGGTTAGATGGTCGGCGATCTCAACAACGAGCAGCTGGTGCCGCCGGACGACACCGGCGATACCGTCGGCCTCCACCCGGCGAGCCTCACGGTCACGGTCGGGCTCGGACCCGGCGTGTTCGAGCGGGGGACGGACGATCGCTTCGGGCTGCGCTCGCGGAAGCCCAGGGCTCTCCGGCCGATCCCGCCTCTCCCAGGCGATTCCCTCGATGACGAGCTCCGGCGGCGACATCTGCGTGCAGGCCTGATCCAACGACCCTCAGGTCGCATTCCACGCGGTGCGCAACCTGGCGCGGCTCGGGCGTGGCGTCGCGGTGATGCGCTGGTCACAGCTGGGCTTCGGGCGCACCTCCAGCACGACGCGGAGCCAGGTCACGCCCAGGAACCTCATGGGGTTCAAAGACGGGAGCCGCAACCTGCGCGCGGAGGACACCAAGGCGATGGACCGCTTCGTCTGGCTCGGCGCGGGAGACGATGTGCCCTGGATGGCGGACGGAACGTACGCCGTCACCCGCAGGATCAGGATGCTGATCGAGACCTGGGACCGCTCGGCCCTCTCCGATCAGGAGGCGACCATCGGCCGTCACAAGTACTCCGGCGCGCCCCTCGGGAACTCCGAGGAGTTCGACGCTCCGGATCTCGAGGCGCGCCGTAACGGCGAGCCGGTGATCTCGGTGGACGCTCACATCCGGATGGCGTCGTCCGAGACGAATGGCGGCGCGGCGATTCTCCGGCGCGGCTACTCGTTCACCGACGGGGTGGTTGAGGAGCTGGGCGAGCTCGACGCCGGGCTCTTCCTCATCTGCTTCCAACGAGACCCGGAGCGGCAGTTCACGGCGATCCAGCGCCGGCTGGGCGCCTCCGACGCGCTGGGCGAATACATCAAGCACACCTCGAGCGCGGTGTTCGCAATCCCCCCGGGAGCGCGGCCTGGTGGCTTCGTCGGCGAGGGGCTCTTCGCCTAGGCGCCCGAGGCGGCGAGCTCCTTGCGGATCTCGCCGGGAAGCATGAAGCGGACGTCCTCGTGCACGGTCTTCAGCTCCGAGACGTCGTCGGCGCCACGGTCACGGAAGAAGGTGACCAGCTGCTCGACCAGCTCCTCCGGTGCGCTCGCGCCCGAGGTGATGCCGACCGTCTCGACGCCCTCGAGCCAGCTCTCGTCGACCTGATGGTGAGTGTCGATCAGGTAGGAATCGGCGCCATGCTCGCGCGCGACCTCGACCAGCCGGTTCGAGTTGGATGAGTTGGTCGAGCCGATCACCAGCACGAGATCGCACTCCTTCGCCAGAGCCTTGACGGCCGCTTGGCGATTGGTCGTGGCGTAACAGATGTCGTCGGTCTTGGGGCCCACCGCGTTCGGGAATTTCTTCTTCAGCGCGGCGATGATCGAAGAGGTCTCATCCACCGAGAGGGTGGTCTGGGTGATGTAGGCAATCCGGTCGGGATCGTCCACCTCGAGGTCGCCGACGTCGGACTCGGTCTGCACCAGCACAGTGCGCTCCGGCGCCTCGCCGGTCGTCCCCTCGACCTCCTCGTGGCCCTCATGGCCGATCAGGACGATCGTGTAGCCCTCGGCGGCGAACTTCCTCGCCTCGACGTGGACCTTCGTGACCAGCGGGCAGGTCGCATCGATCGTGCGCAGCCGGCGCCGCTCCGAGTTCTCGTGGACGCTTGGCGCCACTCCGTGGGCGGAGAAGACCACCATCTGTCCCTCGGGCACCTCGGTCTCCTCTTCGACGAAGATCGCGCCGCGCTTCTCCAGCTCGTGCACGACGTGCTTGTTGTGGACGATCTCCTTGCGGACGTACACGGGCTTGCCGTAGAGATCGAGCGCGTGCTCGACCGTCTGCACGGCGCGATCGACGCCCGCGCAGTAGCCGCGCGGCGCCGCGAGCAGGACCTTGGAGGGGCCTGAGAGGGTGTTTTCAGAGCTGGACATGACGCCCGGGCGAAGGGTAGCGGCCATCGACTCCAGGGTCGCTAGGCTTGCCCCTCAGCCATGGCACAGGGACACATGGACAGATTGAGCTCGATCGATGCCTCGTTTCTGACGAACGAGACCTCGAGCGCGCACATGCACGTCGGCGCGATCCTGATCTTCGAGGGGCCGCCCCCGGGGTACGAGGACTTCCTCGATCATGTGCGCAGCCGCCTGCACCTGGTGCCGCGGTTCCGTCAGAAGCTCGCCTTTCCGCCCATCGAGACGGGCCGGCCGTTCTGGGTGGACGACCCCCACTTCCACCTCGCCTACCACGTGCGCCACTCGGCGCTGCCGGCACCGGGGTCAGAGGAGCAGCTCCGCAACATCGCGGGCCGCCTCTTCTCGCAGGGGCTCGACCGCTCGAAACCGCTCTGGGAGCTCTGGCTCATCCAGGGGCTCGAGAAGAACCGGTTCGCGCTGGTGACCAAGACCCACCACGCCCTGGTGGACGGCGTCTCGGGCGTCGACATCGCCACGGTCCTCTTCGACGTCAAGCCCGTGCCCGAGCCGATCGAGCCCGACCGGAACTGGGTGCCACAGCCCTCCCCATCTTCCGCCGAGCTCGCGGCCCGCGGCGCGGTGGAACTCAGTGAGACGCCCTTCAAGCTCGCCCGCCGCGCCGTCCGCGCCGCCGGCCATCCCATGCGAACCACCCGCAAGGTCGTCGAGGCCGGCGAGGCGCTCGGCGAGGTGGCGTGGAACTTCACCAACCCGGCGCCGGAGGTACCGCTCAACACCGAGATCGGATCCCACCGCCGGTTCGCCTGGACCCGTTCGGAGCTGAGCGCCTTCAAGCGGATCAAGGACACCTTCGGCGGCACGGTCAACGACGTCGTCCTGGCCGTCGTCAGCGGCGCGCTCCGGAGCTGGCTGCGCAGCCGCGGGCTGAAGACCGAGGGCCTCGAGCTGCGGGCGCTGGTCCCGGTCTCGATCCGCGCTGAGGACGAGCACGGCCAGCTCGGCAACCGCATCGCCGCGATGCGGGGGCCGCTGCCCGTCTACATCGAGGACCCCGTCAAGCGGCTCGACGCGGTCAAGCGCTCTATGGGCAGCCTGAAGGAGTCGAAGCAGGCGCTCGGCGCCGAGGTGATCTCGCGCTTCAACGACTTTGCCCCGCCGACCCTCCTGGCCCAGGCCTCGCGCATCAACTTCTCCACCCGCCTCTTCAACCTGATCGTCACCAACGTGCCCGGTCCGCAGATTCCGCTCTACGTGCTCGGCCGCGAACTGCAGGATGTCTTCCCCGTCGCCTTCCTGCCCGAGAACCACGCCCTCGCGATCGCGATCATGTCCTACAACGGCGGCATCGACTTCGGCCTGCTCGGCGACTACGACACGATGGAGGACCTCGAGATGCTCGCCACCGGCCTCTCCGAGTCGCTCTCCGACCTGCTCGCCGCAGCCGAGGCCGCGGAGGCTCGTTCCCAGGCTGATCTGGCCGCCGGCGCCGACCTGCCCGGCTAGCCCTTCAGCCGGAGGTCGGGTCGCTCCGGAGCCGCCTCTCGGTTCCCGTCCCCGTCGATCGCGATCGAGTAGAACCGGTAGCGGCGGCCGGCCTTGCCGTGGAAGGTCAGCTTCCCCTTGGTCGCCTTCCCGATCCGGTGGTATCGACCGCCATCGGCTGAGGCGAACACCAGGACCTTCTTGACCCCTGCTGTGGGGAGCTTCACGCAGCCGGTGCCTCCCGAGGTGTCCGACCGCTTGATCTTCAGGTCCAGCGCGCCCTGGTCTCGTCGTGCCCGCTTCACCCTGGACTTGGGCGCTCCCACGTCCCGGTCGAGGGCCGCCGCAACCGCCTGGTCGACCCGGACCACGCCCCAGCCGATGCCGTCCCCATAGGAGCCGCAGTGACTCGCGGTCGCCTTGATCAGATGGACGACCTTGGTGTTGACGATGTTCGGCTTCACCGCGCGGATCAACGCGGCCACCCCGGCGACCTGGGGGGTCGCCATGCTCGTGCCCTCGAGGTAGCCGAAGCGGTTGTCCCCGTTCACGGTGGTGCGGCCTCCGGAGGAATCCTCACTCACGCTGTTCGACGGCCAGCTCGAGAGGATTCCCTGCTGCCCGCCGACGGCGTTGGTCGCCGAACCGAACCCTGCAACCGAGACACGGCTCGTCTGCTCGGCGAACCCGGATGGCGTGCCGTTGTACTGCGCCGAAGTGACCACCAAGCCGCGGTCGAAGCTCGCGTTCGGGCCGCTGCCGAGCGGCTGCGCCCACTCTTCCGGATAGATGCAGTTGTGCGGGTCGGGCAGCGGAAAGGTGTTGCACGAGCCGGTCGGATTCGGAGTGTTGTCCCCGGCCACCACCACGACGGAGCCCCGTGACTGTGCGTAGTTGAGGGCCGGCACGAGGGCGGAGTCGCAGCCGCCAAGGCTCATGTTGATCACGTCGCTTCGCCGATCGGCGGCTGCGGTGACCGCGGCGATGACGTTCGAGCACGATCCCGGCAGAACGAGCTTGGCGATGTAGAGGGAGCAGTCGAACCCCATCGACGCGATCCCGAAGGCGTTATCCGAGTCGCCGCAGGCGAGCCCGGCGGTGTGAGTGCCGTGGCCGATTGGATCGGTGGTCGGCGAGGTGGTCCCGAACGCAGCCGCTCCCGCGATGTGACTCGCGATGTCGGGGTGGCTGCCGTCGACGCCGGAGTCGACCATCGCCACCTCGGCGCCCGTCCCCCGCGAGAGGTCCCAGGCACGGGGCCCACCCTCCCGGATCAGGTTCCACTGGGTCAGGTCGCCATTGGGCGCGTGCGGATCGGTGTGGGTGAAGGCAAAGTCGTTCGGCGAATAGCGAAGCTGGACCGGCGGGTCCGGGTGCACCGATTCCACCCGCGGGTCCCCCGCCAGCTCGCGCTTCAGAGCCGGGAGCCCTCCGGGACCGAGCCCGACGCTAAGCATCCCGATCTCGGGAACGGCGCTCGCCACGTCGAGGCCGTTGCGATGCGCCACCTGGCCGAGGATTCCGCTCGACACCGAGCGGAGCTCGTGCCAGCGCACTCGCGCCGCCGGGGCGTCACCGCCGGGCAGGCTCGGAGTGTCCACCAGGACGACGGCCCGTCCGGTCCCGGCGGAACCGCTCGCCGGCGCCTGCGCGCCTGCGTTCTCCGTCGCGGCCAGGACCATCACCCCGAGCGCGGCAGTCATCAAAGCTGCCCGCCTCATACCACCCATGAAACAACTCTAGGTCCGGATCGGTGCGCCGTGTGGCGGTCGGTCTGGATCCGGCTTCGCCATCAAACGCGGCTCCAGGCGCTATGTCACCTGCGTGCGTTCTCTCTGGCGCCGAGCCAGGGCGTCGACGGTCACCGCGGCGAGCAGCACGCCGCCCGTGATCATGTACTTGACGTCCGAATTCAGGCCGAGCAGATCCATCCCGTTCGAGATCGATCCGATCACCACGGCACCCAGCAGCGCCGACCAGACCGAGCCGCGACCTCCGAACAGGCTGGTGCCGGCGATCACCGGTCCCGCTATGGCGAGCAGCAGGATGTCGCCGGAGCCGGAGGCCTGGTTGACGGCGATCAGCCGCGATGCCGCCAGGATTCCGCCCGCCGCGGCCATCGTCGAGCAGATCGTGAAGACGAGGATTCGGACTCGGTTGATCGGGATGCCTGCGCGCCGCGCCGCCTCGGCGTTCCCGCCGGTGGCGAAGATGTGTCGGCCGAACGGCGTCCGCGTCGTGAGCCAGGCGAAGAAGCCGCAGAACGCTACGAGGATCAGCGCCGAGAGCGGGATGCCTCGATCCGAGCTCAGGATTGCCACGGCGGCGAAGCTCGCGACTCCGACGATCACAGTCCGAATTACGACTCCGGTGATCGGATCGGTCTCGAGGCCCGCCTTCTGTCGCCGGCGCAACTCCAGCAGCCCGGTCCCGAAGGTCGCAGCCGTGACGATCGCTGCAAGGGCGTAGCCCACGCCGGCCGAGTAGAACTTCCCGGCGAGATCGGTGATCGTGCTCGGCGGAAGGTTGATCGTGCCGGTGTTTCCGAGCACGGCTAAGAGCGCCCCCTGCCAGGCGAGCAGTCCCGCAAGGGTCACCACGAACGACGGGATCCCGAAGAAGGTGACCATGAAGCCGTTGAAGAACCCGATGATGGCGCCGGTCGCAAGGCCGGCGAGGATTGCGAGTTCTGGACTCCATCCGTGCTTCACCTGGAGCACCGCCATCACGCCGGCCGCCAGCCCGCTGACCGCGCCGACCGAGAGGTCGATCTCGCCGAGCAACAGGACCAGCACCACGCCGACGGAGATGAGCCCGATGGCCGCAATCTGAAGCGTCAGGTTGGTGAGGTTGATCGCGGAGAGGAAGCGGTCGTTCTCAAACTGGAAGATGACCCAGATCAGCGCGATCGTCAGGAAGACCCGCAGCGAACCGAGCTCGCCGCGGGCGAGGCGCGTGATGACGCTGAAGCGGCTCTCCTGGCGCGCGCCGTCCGCGGTCTGCGTGGCGCCCTCCATTACTTGCCCTCCTTCGTGAAGTCGATTTCGGCCGAGGCGCCCGTGATCGCAGCCACGACCTCCTCGCGGGTCGTCGTCTTGATGTCGAAGGTGGCCTCCCGCCTGCCCAGCCGCAGCACGACGATCCGGTCGGCGACCTCGAAGATGTCCTCGAGGTTGTGGCTGATCACCACCACGCCGAGGCCGCGCTCGCGGAGGCGTTTGATCAGGCTGAGCACCTGCGCGGTCTGCGCCACGCCGAGGGCCGCCGTGGGCTCGTCGAGCAGCACGACCTTGGGCTCCCCGAGCAGCGACCGGGCGATTGCCACCGACTGGCGCTGGCCTCCGGAGAGGCTCCCTACCTCGGTTCGGACGCTGCCGAGCGTGGTCACCGCGAGCTCGTCGAGGAGATCGAGCGAATGCTGCTCCATCTCGGTCTCGTTGATGACCGGGAGCGGGATGCCGCCGTTGCCCACCACCTCCTGCCCGAGATAGAGGTTGGCGACCACGTCGAGGTTGTCGCAGAGGGCGAGATCCTGGTGGACCGTTGCGATTCCGAGCTTCGTGGCCGTGTTCGGGTCGCTGATCTTGACCGGCTTGCCCCTGAAGTACGCCTGCCCCGAATCGGGAGGTTGCACGCCGTCGATCGCCTTGATCAGTGTGGACTTCCCGGCCCCGTTGTCGCCGACGAGCGCCAAGACCTCGCCGGCGTCGACCTCGAAGTCGACGTCGGTGAGCGCCTGGACGGGGCCGAAGCTCTTGGTGAACCCCTTGAGCGCGAGGAGATGATCCGGCTTGCCGTTGCCGCTCTGCTTCTGCTCGGTCACCTTCTCATCTCCTCGCTCTCGGGGTTCAACTCATGTCCGTCCGGGGTCAGGCTTAAGCCTGACCCCGGTCATTCTCAACCGCTGATTCCGGCCGCCTGGCAGGCCGACTGGAATTCAGGGGTGCAGACGTCGCTGGCGGTCCAATAACCGTTCGAACCGATCAGCGGCTGACCGCCGTACGTCGCGGTGGCGACGTTGTCCTTCGTCACCGCAATGGGGGTCAGCAGGTCCGACGGGACATCCGTCGCACCGTTGTTGGTCTTCGTGGTGATCATGTTCGGCGGAACCGGCTTGCCGTTGGCGAGCGCAACCGCCATCTGGGCTGCTGCCGTTGCCTCCGGCTTGGTCGCCTTGTAGACCGTCATGAACTGGTCGCCGGTGAGGATCCGCTGAACGGCCTCGAGCTCGGCGTCCTGACCCGTCGACGGGATCGTCTTCGGATCGATTCCGGCAGCCTGCATCGCCGCGATCGCACCGCCAGCGGTGCCGTCATTCATGGCGTACAGACCCTTGAACCCGGTCTTGCCGAGCGCCGTGATCGCCTGATCCATCTCGGACTGTGCCTTGTCGGGGCTCCAATCCGGGGTGTCGTACTCCTTGGCGACCTGGACGTTCGCTGAAGACAGCGCCGAGCTCGCGCCCTGACCGAACAACTTCGCGTTGCTGTCGGTCGGGGAACCGTTGATCTTCACGATCGGCCCGTTCGCGTTGCCGTCATCGGCGAGCTTCTTGGCCAGGGTGCTGCCCTGAAGCTCTCCGACCTTGACGTTGTCGAACGAGACGTACGCGGCGATGTCAGGGGTGTCCAGAATCAGACGGTCGTAGCTCACGACCGGGACGTTCTGCTGCTTCGCCAGGTTCACCATCGAAGCGGCGGACGTCGCGTCCACCGGGTCGAGGACCACCACGTCGGCCCCGTCGGTGAGCGCCGACTCCATCTGAGACTGCTGCGTCGACGCGTCCTGGTTCGCGTTGTTGTAGATCAGATCGCAGTCCGGGCACGCCGTCTTCAGGGCGGCCTCGAACTCTGGGTGATCGTGAGCCTCGTAGCGAGTCGTCTTCGACTCCGGCAGCAGCAGGGCTATCTTCGGCCCCCCGCCACCTCCGCCGCCCCCACAGGCGACGAGCCCGAGCCCGATCACGAGCGCCGCCACGGAAAGCATGGCGCCGCGGGCCCAGCTCTTCGAATCAGTCACACGTACCACCTCCACTGGTTGTTCATGTTCCTCTCTGGTTGATTTGAGTTCCAAACGAGTTCATGCGGCCACCCGGGCGGGCGTTCCCGCGCCGACGAGGCCATCGGTTGCATGCAAGACGAGTGCGAGCGCGCCGAGCAGCTCCGCGCGCTCTCCGAGGACCCCCGCCACCACGCTCACCTGATCTGCCGCGCTGTTGATGGCGTAGCGCCGGATCGACTCCAGCACGGGTTCGGTGATCACGTCTCCGGCGGCGCTCAGGTCGCCGCCGATGATCACGCAGTTGGGGTTGACGAGATTGCAGATGCTGGCGAGCGCCACCCCGATCTCGCGGCCGGCCTCGCCGATGATCCTGGTCGCGGCGGGGTCCCTCTTCGCGATCAGCTCGAGCAGCTCCCTCGGCGACACGGACTCCCCCCGGCTGGCCCCGACCTGCTCTGCGATCGCGCGGGCGGAGGCGACCGTCTCGAGGCACCCCTTACTCCCGCAGCGGCAGATCGCGGTGCCGTTCTGGGCGGGGATGTGGCCGATCTCCCCGGCCGTGCCGCCGGAGCCCTCGTGCAACCGCCCGCCGAACAGGAGGCCGGCTCCGACCCCCGAGGAGAGCTTTATGTAGATGACGTCGGAATATCCGCGGCCGGAGCCCCAGACGACCTCGGCGAGCGCGCCCAGGTTGGCGTCGTTCTCGACTTTCACCGGCAGCCGGAGCCGCCGCTCCATCTCCATCGCCGCGTTGACGCCAACCCATCCCGGGAGAATCGAGGACGAGCCCACGGCGCCGGTCGACCGGTTGATCGGGCCGGGGAGTCCCATACCCACCCCGATCACTCCCTTGCGCTCGACGTTCGCCTCGTTCAGCACCTCGGCGACCAGCTCGGCCGCTTCGTTGAGCCCCTCCTCCGCCGAGTGATCGACGTCCAGCTCGCGCCGGGTCTCCGCGAGCACCTCGTGGGAGAGATCCGACACCGCCACCCGGAGGTGGGAGTGTCCGAAGTCGACGCCCACGGCGAGGCCGGCCGACGGATTCAGGGAGAGGAGAACCGGCGGCCTTCCCCCAGCCTCGCCATGAGCGACGCCTGTCGCCTCCGCCCGCTCGGTTAGCAGGCCCGCCTCGATCAGGTCGGAGACGATGCTCGAGACCGTGGAGCGCGACAGCCCCGTCGCGCGGGCGATCTCGGCGCGGCTGGCGGTTCCCCGGCCCCGGAGCGCGTCGATGACGCGCCCACGATTGAGCTCACGGAGGGAACGGAGAGATCCGGAGTCCGCCGATTCCACGCGAACGGCACCCTTAACGAATATTCGGGCTTTGTCAAGTGTCCGGAGAAACTATCGCCAGCTCGCACAGGGAATGTCCTGGCTCACAACAAAACCGACGGGCGAACGACAAACCACCCGGATCGCGGGCTCGTCGATCAGCCTCCCTGAGCCCCGATCCCGTGCTGCAGATCCGGGGCCGGGTGGCTCGAGCCCCCTCCGCCGCTGCCGCTGCCGCCTCCACTCGGCGCTGGGGCGAGCGTGGGGGGCGCTGTCACCGGCGGGCTCGCGGTCGGGACGGTCGTGGGTGTCGTCTTGGCGGCGGCCTTCCTCGCGGCGGCGGCCGCGGCGGCCGCGGCGGCCGCCTCACGCTCGCGCTTTCGCTCGGCGGCCCTCCGGGCCTCGGCAGTCGCCTCCTTCCGCGCTTGCACGCGCGAGCGGTGGATTGAGGCAGGAGCACCCAGTACGTTCGAGACGGCGACGGCAGGCTGCAGGCGGGAGGCTTGGGTGCCTGAGCTGGTACTCAAGCTCAGGGCGATCAGAGCGATCGTAGTCACCCCGAGTGCCGCGAGAATTGGCCAATAAAGACGTGAGCCCAGAGCAAGACTAGATCGCGGCACTCGGCGGGCGATCCGCACGGATTGCGGGACGCGGGGGGCGACTCGCACGGATTGCGGCGCGCGCGGCGCGATTCGTGCCAGCGAGCGGCGCAGAGGGCCGGGCAATTCCACGCTGAGGGCGACCGACAGCCGCTCCAGGATCTCCGCACTTGGCGGGTGCCCCTGCTCGATACGTGCGACGGTCAAATCGCTCGTGTGGATTCTCGCGGCGAGCTCTCTCTGGGTCAGTCCCAGCTTGGCGCGCTCGTTGGCGACCAGTGCGCCAAATACGGACCCCCCGGTCGTCACCGACTCAGAAGACGGGCTGAACCTCCGCGTTGCGGAACCGTTCTCAGAGTCGATCGGGGATGGCGACTTCGATCGGTTTGCCGGGCGAAGGCCGGTCTTGCGCCTCACCGATGTTCCTGACTTCTTCTCACCCAAAAACGGTCACCCCGCAACAGCCCTCTCAGGAATCCCCCTTAAGGGAAACCGTTGGTATTGGACAAAGATTGACTCCCGTTGAGACTAGACCAGGTGCCGAGGCACCGCAAAAGGGCCTAACCGGCGTTTTGCCCCAGAGGCGCGATCCCGCCCGCGGTCGCAAGCTGAAGCGCCCTCCCAGCCCGGGGGTCGTAGACCTCGATCTGGATGTCCTCCCGCGGATAGGCGATGTGGACGTTGTCCGGGCTTGCCCGAGCAGCGACCACGAGGCCGCCGTCGGGAGTGTGCTCCACGACCGCCCCGGGGTCATGGGAGGCGTAACGGAGCGTCCGATAGGCATCGGCATATGGATAGGTCGCGACGGTCAGCGCCGGGGTACGACGGGAACCGACCTGCGCCTCATCCGCGAGGTAGCGGATGAAGACGTTGCCATTGACATCGATCGTAAGCTCGTACTTTCCGGGTCGCTGCCCGGCCCAATAGACCGGGTGCCCGACTGATTCCTCCAGGTCCCGCAGCCTCTGGATGCTCACCGCGACAGGCTTCTGGGGCCTCGGTCGCTCCGCTCGCAGCGTGCCAGATCCGCGATCGGAGCCTCCGCAACCGGCGAGCGAGACGATGGTGATCGCGGCCACCGCCACCGCCACGCCCGTGACCCAGGACACTCCGCGCAATCGATACCTCGCTAGGGGGAGACCGTGGCGCAGGTGGCGATGGCCGTGACGGTCCAGGTGTCCGCTAGCGCGGCGGTGCCCGGGACGACCTGGGCGACCACGCGCCAGGTGGTCGAGCTCAACGGGAAACTTTGGATGGCCACCACCTTGCCCGCATCACCCGGGTCGATGGTGGCGATCTGGTAGCCGCCACCGAGGACGCTCGTCCCACCACCGCAGGTGACGTCCTGCGTCTCGGTGGCGTCCGACTGCGGGCTCGAGGTGCTCGGCGTCGAAACCGCATATCCGCTGATCCCCGGCGTGCCGGGAGTGCCGGGAGTGCCGGGAGTGCCGGGAGTGCCGGGAGTGCCGGGAGTGCCGGGATTCCCCATCGGCCCCTGAATCCCCTGTGGACCCTGTGGGCCGCCCGGGGTTCCCGGCGGGCCCTGGGGACCGGTCTGATTGATCAAGATGCCGCGCTCCTTGCCACGACAGGAACCAGATAGGGGGACGCGGAGCAAGCCCTTGTTCGGCTTCTTAAGCTTTACGCAGGCGAGAAAGCCCGTTTGAGCGGGGGCCGCGCCGGTCGAGAGCGTGATGAACGCGCAGAGGCACCCCAGCACGAACAGAGCCGGCAATAGGACCTTCCGTCGATTGACGCCAGTCGCCTTCGTCACTTCTCCCTCCGCCGAGAACTTAGCCCATTTTGGGGCGAAGGAACAGCCGAGCTCAGCAAAGGATGCCAGGGAGCACGCAACCCGATGGCGGGCGGGGCGCCGACCCTCCGCCGCTGCTGCTTTCCCCCGGTGCCGGAGGCGCCGGCGGGGCCGCGCCCTGCAGGGCGTTGCCGCCATGCGATCCGACACCGTGATCCGTGAGGTCAGGACCCGAGCGGCCGCTTCCGCCCCCTCCGGCGCCCCCGCCGGACGACGGTGAGCCGGACTCGGTGACCGGGTGGTTCGCGGCGAGGATCCCTTGATGTATGTCATTGGCTGGAGCCTTTCCCGCGCCTGCCGCGGCTCTCTTGGCAGCGATCCGCGCCGCCGCCGCCTTCTTGGCCCGCACTCGCGAACGACGGATGGCCGCGGGGGGGCTCACCGGATCCGACGTGGCGATGCTCGGCTGAAGGGATGAAGGGGCGGGGCCCGCGTTTGAGGATCTGCCGTCCAAGACCACCAGCACTGAGATCAGTAAAACCACCACGACGCTGCTCCCAAGCAAACGGGAAACATGGGGCAGGCCGACCCTCCTCGCGGCAACCCAGGCGGCCAACCGACGCAGCGGTCCAATCCCACGCCCCGGATCCAGCGCAAGCGACAGTTGCCGCTGCGTCTCGGCGTCCGGCAGCTGGCCTTGCTCGATCCGCGCCACCCTCGATCGGCTGGTTTGCATTCTCGCCGCGAGCTGACTTTGGGTCAGCCCCAACCTGAGCCGTTGGCTGGCAACCAGCCCCCCAAAGACATGGCCCCCCTCCGTGGTGCTCCTCTTGCTCGGGGTGTCTCCACGCTGCGCGGGACCAGTGCCGGCCGGCCGTTTCGAGGACTGCCTCGACCGCGACCTCTGACGGCCGGTGTTTCCCCTCAAGGTTGTCGGACGTTTCGTCTGGCTCACCCTCGCCTCCCGGCGGGCCTACCAGCAGCTCCTTGAGACAAGCCACAAGTTTTGTTCGGACGTTCCCCTGCGTTGAGGGTAGACCAATCCCGCTCCCAGCACCAGGTCTGCGGCGGAAGAAAATGGGCGCGCTTTGAGAAATGGGGTGCGCGAGTCTCTAGCGCTTGAACCGGAAGACTCGCGTGTCTGTGTCGGTCGCGCCTGCCGCATTGCTGGCGGTGATCGAGGTGCGCAGCTTGGAGGCTCCGAGGTGGCTCTTGATCGCAAAGCGAGCCGACTTGTTGAGCGTCAGGAATTCCAGGCCGATCTCACCCGCTGAGAAGATGCCCGTATCCACGGCCGGGCCGAGATTTGGTCCCTTGAGTACCAGTGTCGAGGAGGCGGTCACCTGGCAGTCGGTCAAGCACTGGAAGCGGTAGGAGATCCGCTTCGCCACCTTGACCTTTCCCGCAGGCAAATAGGCGACCAGGCTTTCGTCATCAGCTGTCCTGGTGGCAGTGGGTGAAGCGGAGCCGCCCGCCGCCGCGACCGCGAGGATTCCCAACGCGGCTAGGGTCGCAATCCCTGCTGTGGTGCCGCGTCGCGTCACGCGAGCGGAACTCCAACGGGCCTCATCAGTAGCCCAGTGCGAACTTCGCGTCCTCGGACATCATCTCCGGGGACCAGGGCGGGTCGAAGACCATCTTCGGGTGGACCTTCTCGATCCCCTCGATCTGACCGACGAACTCGCGCATCTGCTCGGACACCTGCGGCCCGATCGGGCACGCCGGCGTCGTCAGGGTGAACGTGATGAAGGCCTCAGGGCCCTCGATCTCCACGTCATAGACGAGGCCCAGCGAGACGAAGTCGAGCCCGAGCTCGGGATCGATGACCTCCTCGAGCGCCTCGTAGACGTCCTCTTCGCTTGTCGTTTCAGTTGCCATCAGATTCCCCCTACCCAGTTGCCGCCTCGATTCACCTCATTGACGTTGCGTGGATCTCCAGCGTGGTCGGGTGTCGGCCGCGCCTCGGTTGCGGTACCGGCCGGCTCGTCGCCGGGCGCCAAACCGACCTTGACGATCGCCCAGTGGCCGGGGTGCTGCTCGGCGATCAGCCAGGTCGCCTCAGGATGCTCGGCGGCCATCCGGTCACGCTCCAGTTGTGCCTGCTCGCGATCCATCCCCAACAGGGTAGACGGGGCGAGTGCTGGGCTGGCGGATCAGTCGTTGCCGGTCGGCCAGCCGATCTGGTCGACCACCGCCAGCGAGGCCCTTACGAGCGCGACATTTGACTGTGTGGCCTCAACATCGCGGGCAAGCGTCGGCCACTTGGCCTCGGACAGGTCATCCAGCGCGTCGGCGGCGCGACGGAGGTCGGTTGCCGCTTTCTCGAGGGTCTGACGACGAATCAGTTCCACAGAGCTGCTGTCGAACGCCATCTCCATTTTTTTCCTTCCCGTTCTCTACTCCCACCGAGAGCATCTCCCAATGGACTGCCCGCGTCAAGCGAGGAAACTTTCGGTCCACGGGTAGCCTTCCGAGGCCGTGCTGGTCGTCGTCCTGATCTTCATTCTCGTTCCGCTTGCGGAGCTCTACGTGATCATTCAGGTGGGCAACGCGATCGGCCTGATCCCGACCCTCGTGCTGCTGCTGCTCGATGCCCTGTTGGGATCGATGCTCCTCCGCCACCAGGGTCGGGCTGCGTGGATCCAGTTCAACCGCGCGCTCGCGGAGAACCGGCTCCCGCACAAGGAGGTCTTCGACGGCATCCTCGTCATCCTCGGCGCAGCGCTGCTGCTCAGCCCCGGGTTCATCACGGACATCTTCGGCATCGTTCTGCTGGTTCCGCCGACGCGGGCGATCGTGCGAGGCATCTCGTCCCGCATAGTCCGCAGGCGGATGGCCATGGGCGCCACGCTCTGGACCATGGGCCGCGCCGCGCGGCCTCCGCGGCAGCGGCCCGCGTCCGGAGGCGCCGGGCCGTCGAGCCCGCCGCCGCGCGGCCCCGGCCCGGATGACCCCTTCAGCTGGGAGGAACCGCCCCTCCGCCCCACCGGCGGCCGGCGCCCTGACGACATCGAGGGCACGGGACAGGAGATTCGCGATGAGGACGAGCTCCCACCTGGCCGGGAGCCCTTCGGCGGATGAACGCGGAAGCGCGTGGATTCGTCTGTGGATTCGGCGACGTCCAGGCCGGTCTCGGCGGGCTCGCCTGGGACCTCGGGGAGCCGGGTGCCCTGCTGCTCAGCGAGGGCGAGGTCCGGCAGGCGAGCTTCGCGTTCGAGAACGACCTCGAGACCGACACGATCGAGATCACCGCCGGAGCCGACACGGTCGAGGCGACCCTCGCGCCTCAGCGGACGCTGATCGAGCATCCCAGCGCCGAGAACCCGGTGGAGTTCAAGGCCACCGCATACCTGGCGGAGGCCCGCCCGAAGGGCGGAGGCGAGACGGTTGAGTGCGCCGGGCAGATCTCGGAATGGATCGGCGATCCCCTCGAGGGTGCCGGCGTCCTTCGCCACCTGGCGGTTGGCAGCGCGCCCGGGTCCCTCCTGGTCGCCATCGCCAGGGGGTTGCCCGGCGGAGACGGACACGGCAGCGAGCGTGCGGGCGGCTGGCTGCTCAGCGGCGACATGGGTGTGCCCTATGAGGAGACGCTGATCTCAACGCAGTACGACAGCGACGGCGACCCGACGCGTCTCGGCCTCGAACTCTGGCCCGAGGATGCGGACCAATCGAGCCGGGCAGGCGCAACCCGGGTGTCCGGGACCCTGCTGGGTGGATTCGGCGCCGGAGCCTTCTGGGCGGGGCTCTTCCGCTGCCACACCGATGGCGCCGAGGGCCTCGGCAGCTATCTGCTCTGGCGGGCATGAGTCCCCCGAGGCGGATCACCACAGTCATCTCGGACTTCGGCGGCGTCCTCACGACACCGCTCGTTCAGTCGTTCGCCGCGGTCCAGGACGAGACCGGCATCCCCTTCGAGGAGCTCGCCAAGGCGATGGGCCGGATCGAGGAGGAGGACGGGAAGCATCCGCTCTATGAGCTGGAGAAGGGCAACCTCACCGAGGTCGACTTCCTCACGAAGCTCGGTGACGCCCTGGAGCCGGCGCTCGGGCACCGTCCGGAGCTGCACCGCTTCCGTGAGATCTACTTCGAGGCCCTCCACCCCAACCCGCCGATGATCGAGCTGATGCGCGAGGCGAAGGCCGCCGGGCACCGCATGGGGATGCTGACCAACAACGTCCGGGAGTGGGAGCCGCTCTGGCGAGCGATGCTTCCGGTCGACGAGATCTTCGAGACCGTCGTCGACTCGGGCTTCGTCGGCTGTCCGCAAGCCCGATCCGGAGATCTACGAGCTCACCCTGGAGCGTCTCGGCGGCGTGCCGGCCGAGGAGTGCCTCTTCGTGGACGACGTCAACGTCAACTGCGCTGCCGCCCGCAAGCTCGGCATGTCAGCCGTCCACTACGAGCACAACGAGCAGGCGATCCCGGAGATCCGGGAGGCGCTCGGCCTCGACTGAGGAGCCCGAGATGCGAAGGTTTGCAGCCGCCTAGTTGTCGCTGCCGTAGCGGTCCCACATGTAGAGCTCTGTCGCCTCTCGGCAGAGCTCCATCACGCGGGGCGGCGAGAGCCACTCGAGCACCAGGTCGAGGGCCCGCTCTTCGGAGATTCCCTCCTCGAAGGCCTCCTCACCGCGGAAACCGGCGGCGAGCTTGAGGGCCTCGCGGCGGTTGTCGCCGAGCGAGTCGAACGCTCCCATCAGGAAGTCCCGGTTCGGCACCGGCTGGCCGACCTCCATCGAGCCGTGCCAGGCGGCGAGCATCGAGATGTCGTGCTCGTCGAGCTCGGAGATCGCCTTGGCGTAATGCTCCTGGAGCTCCTCGTCGGGGATCTCATCGACCCAGGCGCGAACCGCCTCGCCGAGGAGTTGGCGGCGGGCCTCTCGGCCGACCGAGTCTGCGATCGCCCTGATCGCGTCAGCTGGGTCTACGAAGACAAGTGTCATTTCAGTGGGGCCTCCCGTGCTTTGGCTCTGGAGGGGTGATCTACGGCCAAGTTAGAGTCGCCCCCGGCGGAAAAAATCCGGCTGGGGTTTCCGCGCGTTATGCGGGATTTGAGGCCGTTTTGGGGGCCGGATACCCCTTGGAGCAGCGCCGCGGCCGCGCTTATGCTGGATCGAATGGCGCTCAGACTGATCATCGGGCCCCCGAACTCGGGACGGACCGGCGCGATCCTCGAAGGATTTCGCGCAATGTCCGGAAACGAGCCGGTGCTGGTCGTCCCCACCGTCGACGACGTCGAGCGCTTCGAGCGGGAGCTGACACGGGACGGACAGGCGGTGATCGGCGCCACGGTCGGCGCCTTCGCCGAGCTCTTCGCGATGGTCGCTCGCGCGACCGACGCGCAGACAGGGCCGGCGATCAGCCGCACGCAGCGCCTGCGTCTCGCGCGTGAGGCCGCCTCGCGGGCGGAGCTTCGGATCCTCGCCGCCTCCTCCCGCCGGCCCGGGTTCGCGGCCGCCCTGGAGGAGCTCGTTTCCGAGCTGCAGGCCGCGCTCGTCGATCCCATCGCGCTTCGCGAGCAGGCCGAGGCCGCCGGGCCATACGAGGTCGAGGTCGCCTCCCTCTACGCGTCCTATCTGCGCGTCCGCGACGAGCTTGACCTCTCCGACGACCACTCCCGGGCGGGCGCGGCCATCTCCGCGCTGCGGGCGAACCCCGAGTCCTGGGGGTCTCGGCCGGTCTTCCTCTATGGCTTCGACGACCTGACGGTCGAGCAGCTGGAGCTCGTGCGCGAGCTCGCTGCGCACACACGGGTCACCGTCGCTCTGCCGTGGGAGGACCGTGAGTCGCTGACGCTGGCACGCGGCGCCCTCTTCGCGCAGCTCAGGGACATCGACGGGGTCTCGATCGAGCGGCTCGACGCCGACCCTCGGTTCACGAGCAGCAGCACGCTGTTCGAGGTGGGCCGGCGCTTCGGCGAACCGAGCTCGGATGATCCGATCGAGAACGATGGAGGCATTGCCCTGCTCGCCTCGGCCGGCGAGCTCGCCGAGGTCGAGGCCGTGGGCGCCGAGGTCGCGCGCCTGCTGAGTGACGGCACGCCAGCGGGAGAGATCGCGATCGTGCTGCGGGATCCGCGGTCCGGAGGGCGTCTCTACCGCCGCGTCCTGACCCGGTTCCGGATCCCGGTGGCGGTCCAGTCGGACATGGCCGCTGCGCGGACCAACACCGGGGCCGGGCTGATCGCGCTGCTGCGGGCGTCCGTCGGCGGTGGCGGCGCCTCGGACCTGCTCGCGTATCTGCGGACGCCCGGCGTCGCCTCGCCGTCGAAGGTCGATTGGTTCGAGCGCCGGCTCCTCCGCGATCGCCTTCGCACGACGGACGAGGCGCTCGAGGTCTTCTCGCCCGCGGAGGGCAATGGGGACGATGGCCTGCTGGAGGTCCACAGGCTGCGCGAAGCGAAACCCGGTCCGGCGCTGCTCCGCGAAGCCGGGAAGCAGGCCCGCTGGATCGCCGAGTCTGCCGTCCGCCGGAGGGGGGCCGTGGCGGAAGAGGACCGGGCGCTGGAGCTCCGCGCCGGCGCAGAGATCGAGCAGGCCCTGGCCGAGCTGGCGGAGCTCGGACTCCTGCAATCCGCTGCAGACGTGATCGGGGCCGTGTCCGATCTCGATGTGCCGATGTGGCGCGGGCCGACGGAGGGCCGGGTGCGGGTGATCAGTCCGTACAGAGCGCGAGCTCGCCGCGTCGCGCACCTGTTCGTCTGCTCGATGCAGGACGGCGACTTCCCGCGGCGCGACACCGGCGGCCCGCTGCTCTCAGACGACGCGCGCCGTGCGCTGGCGTTGCCCGAGCGCAAGCAGGCCGAGATCGAGGATCGCTACCTCTTCTCGGTCTGCCTCTCTCGGCCGAAGCAGCGGCTCTGGCTCTCGTGGCGGAGCGCCGACGACGAGGGTGGCGCCACGTCGCGGTCGCCATTCGTCGACGAGGTCCGCGACCTGCTGGCGCCGCCGCTTCCCCAGGGCCTGGAGGAACGCGATGAGGCGATCCTGGCCGAGGCCGGTGGGCGTGGCCTGGCCGAGTCCGTGTTCGCGCCCGGTTCCGCGCCCAGCGAGGTGGAGCTGGCGCGAGCCGAGGCCGCGGTCGGACCCAGGACCGAGAACGGCCGCCTGCGGCCCGGACCGCTCCAGCTTGATCCGGTGTTGGAGCGGATGCGGGAGATCAAGCTGTTCGGCCCCTCGACGCTGGAGGAGTACGCCACCTGCCCGTACCGCTGGTTCGTCCAGCACGAGCTGAAGCCCCAGACCGTCGGGCCGGAGGCCGAGCCGCTGACGAGCGGGTCGATCGCGCACAAGGTCCTCGAGGCGCTCTACGAGAACCCACCCGCCCCTGGCGGGCGACCCACGCCGGAGACACTCGATGAGTGGCGCCGGGCAGCCCACGAGCTGATCTCCGAGACGGGAGAGAAGCGGCTGCCGCGAAGGCTCTCCGACACCGCCGCTGCACTGCGTCGCATCGAGGGACTGGTGCTTGCCTTCCTCGCCGACGAGGCGGCCACGCCGACAGCCTTCACCCCGGCCCACACCGAGGCTGCCTTCGGCTTCGAGGACTCCGAGAAGGGTGCGCTCCCGCTGGGAAGCGGCGGCGTCCACGGTCAGATCGACCGCATCGACCTCGGCCCGGGCGGGGAGGCGCTGGTGCAGGACTACAAGTCGGGGGGCAAGGTCGAGGGCGGCGCGGGGATGCTGGAGAGGAAGGGCAAGCTTCAGCTGCAGCTCTACATGCTCGCCGCACGCGAGCTCTGGGGGCACGAGCTCGCCGGAGGCCTCTACCGGCCGCTGGGCGCCACCAGCAACCGGGCTCCGAGGGGGCTCCTGCGCAAGGAGCTCGCCGACGAGCTCTCGGGCCTCGATCCGCGGCCCAAGGACCACCTCAAGGAGGAGGACTTCGAGGAGGCGCTGGAGGCAGCGAAGGCCAGAGCGGAGGAGATCGTCACCGCCGTCCAGGACGGCCAGGTGATCCGTGATCCGATCGGGGGCAGCTGCCCCGACTGGTGCAGCTTCCAGCCGATCTGCCGGCGCGAGCGCGGGCTGCCGGAGGATGAGCCGTGGTCCGAGGAGAGCGAGGAGGAATGAGCCAGGAGCGCACCGAGCAGCAGAGCGCCGCCGTCGAGAGCCGCGAGCAGGATGTCTTCCTTCGCGCCGGGGCCGGGACCGGGAAGACGACGGTTCTGGTCGAGCGCTTCTGCGCCGCCGCGCTCGACCCCGAGGTCGGCACGAGCCGCATCCTCGCCTTCACATTCACCGAGCGAGCCGCCGACCAGCTGAGGCGCCGAATCCGTGAGGAGCTCTCCGCCCGCGTCCGGACGGCCGAGGGAGAAGAGCTGGAAGCCCTCGAGGTCGCACTCGAGGGAATCGAACGAGCCTGGATCTCGACGATTCACGGCTTCTGCCGCCGGGTGCTCGCCTCACATCCCGCCGCCGCGGGCATCGATCCCCGATTCAGGGTCGTGGACGAAGAAGAGGCCGAGCGCCTCGCCGCGCGCGCGTTCGACTCCGCGCTCGAGGCACTGGTCGCGACCGGCGAGCCGGAGGCCCTCGAGCTCGCGGCCGCGAATCGCCGTCGCACCCTCCTCGAGATGACCCGTGGCGCCTACGACGAGCTCCGCAGCCACGGCGATCCGAGGCCGGAGCTGCCCGAGCTCGCCCCGCCCGACACCGCCGCCGCGATCAAGAGCCTGACCGAGTCGGCCGGCGAGGCGCATGCGAAGTGCGAGAAGGCCAGCGGTCAGGCCGTGGCCAGCCGCGAGCGAATCGGGATCGCCATGGAGTTGGATCCGGCCGCGCCGCCGGAGGAGGAGCTGTTGGAGCGACTCCGCGGCTTGGAGATCAAGTCCAAAGCCGAGCCCTTCAGGAACGAGGCCTGCGAGCGCTACACAGCGAGGCTGAAGCGCGCCCAGGCGGCGGTGGCGGCTCACGTGCTCGCGCCCGCGTATGAGCAGCTACGCGAACTGGTCGCGCGCTTCGGGACCCGCTACGAGGAGCTCAAGTCCGAACGCGCCGCTCTTGACTTCGAAGATCTCCAGCTGAAGGCGGTCGAGCTGCTCAGTGTGTCGGAGCCCCTGCGGGAGCGCTATCGCGAGCAATTCGCCCATCTGATGGTCGACGAGTTCCAGGACACGAACGGGCTCCAGCTGCGCCTCGTCGAGCAGCTGCGCGGGCGGGACACGCGCCTCTTCCTCGTCGGCGACGAGTTCCAGTCGATCTACGGATTCCGCCACGCCGACGTCGAGGTCTACCGCGAGCAGCATCGTCGCTTCGCGGAGGGAGACGAGCCCGATGGCGTCGCGCTGCCGCTGACCGGGAACTTCCGAGCGGCGCCCGGACTGGTCGCCGCAACGAATGCCATCGGGCGCGGGCTGCTCCCGGGCTTCGAGCCGCTCACCGCCTTCGTCGAAGAGCCCGATCCGGCGCCGCCCGTTGAGCTGCTTCTCACGGTGGACGACCGCAAGAAGTGGGAAGCCGAAGAGACCGAGCTGCCGCGCCTCGCGGATGACCCGAGCTCGGGATCGAAGGTGGCGGAGGCGAGGCGGCTGGCCGGCCGTCTGCGGGAGCTGGTCGATGATGGCGAGGACCCGGCGGGGATCGTCGTTCTGCTCAGGGCATTCACCCACGTCGCGGCGGTCGAGACCGCCCTGTCTGACGCGGGACTGGATCCGTACGTCGTCGGCGGCCGCGGCTTCTGGTCTCAGCAGCAGATCGACGACCTGCGCTGCCTGCTGAGGGTGATTGCAAACCCGCTGGACGACGAGGCCCTGTTCGGGGCGCTCGCCTCACCCGTCTGCGCCGTCCTGCCCGACACGCTCTGGCTGCTTCGGCGCGCCGCCACCGTCGAGGGCGAGAACGGCCGCGAGCATCCGAACCACATCTGGCCGCTGATCAGGGATCTGGTCGATGGCGAAGGCGTCGAGCGCGGCGACGCCGAGGCAGCCGCGTTGATCCCACCCGAGGAGATGGAGCGGATCGAGCGCTTCGCCGGGATCCTCGGGGACCTGCGAGACCACTCCACCGAGGGCGGGCTGGAATCGCTCGTCGAACGGACCGCGACCGCGTTCGAATACGACCTCTCGACGCTGCGGCGGCGCGACGGAACCGCCCGCTGGGCCAACGTCCGCAAGCTCATGAGGCTCGCCAGGGAGTTCGAGGCGAGCGAGGGACCTGACCTGGGCTCCTTCCTCGAGTACCTGGAGACACGTGCCAACAGCCGCGACCGGGAGGCGGAGGCGGCCACCCGCGCCGAGGGTCACGCCGGCGTCCGGGTGATGACGGTGCACGGAGCGAAGGGCCTCGAGTTCGACGTCGTGGCCGTCGCGGATCTCGGCCGGAAGCTCCAGCTGAGCTGGCAATCGCTGCGTGTGCGCCCGGGCGAAGAGGGACCGGAGGGCAACGAGCTGGCCCGTGTCGGAGTCCAGCTGGGGCGCCTCGGGCGCCCGGCCGAGCGCCTGCACGACTACCAGGACCTCACCGAGCTGGCGGCGGCGCGCGACGCCGAGGAGGAGGCGCGGCTCGCCTATGTCGCGGCGACGCGCGCGAAGCGGCGCCTGCTCCTCAGCGGGACGTTCACCCCAAACGCGCTGAAGAAGGAGATCGACGCCCGCAAGCCGATCGCGCTCCAGCTGATCCGCTCCCTGCTCGACGGCGATCCGACCGCCCGCGAGGTCGAGCTGCCTCCGGCGGGCGACGGCCACCCCGCCGGAAGCCTTCTCGTCGAGGTCAGCGAGCCCGCACCGGGCGTGGGCGCCCGGCTGCTCTCCCGGCAGGAGACAGACGCTCCGAGCGTTCCTCCCTCTGCGACGGACCCCCCGCTCGCTCGACCCGAGGTCCCTCCCGCCCTGATCGGCGGCCTCTCCTACTCCGCGCTGTCGAGCTATGAGAACTGCGGCTACCGCTTCTACGTGGAACGCGTGCTCGGCATCGGCGAGCCCGAGATCGCTTCAGGAGATGAGGACGAGGACTCGGCCGGCCCGGAGCTTCGCCGTCGCTTCGGCCCGGGTGTCGCGGTCCACGCGCTGCTCGAGTGGAGCGCCCGCAACCGCTGGCGCGAGCCCGACGCCGACCGCGTCACCAAGGCTCTCCGTGAGCAGGGACTGGAGGGGAGCGACGACCAGGTCGCGATGGCGCTCGATCTGGCCAAGGCGTTCCTCGGATCCTCGCTGTGCGATGAGATCGGGGACAGGCGGGTGGGCGCCGAGGTTCCGTTCGTCCTCTCCGTCGCCGGGACCCTCGTCCGAGGGTCGATTGATCTCCTGGTCGAGCGGGCCGACGGCTCGGTCTTGGTCGTGGACTACAAGACCGATCGTCTGCGCGACCGGGAACCCGCGGAGGTCGCCTCGCGCTACGCGGTCCAGCGCGATCTCTACGCCCTCGCCGCCGCCGCCCGGGGGACTCCGGTCGAGACCGCGTACGTCTTCCTGGAGCGTCCGGAGCCGGCGGTCCGCCAGCGCTTCGACGAAACCGAGCTCGGGGCCGCCCGCGGCCGGATCGAGGCGGTTCTGGAGAGGCTGGCCGCCGGGCGCTTCGACGTCACGGACCGCCCGCACCGGGCCCTCTGCCTCGATTGCCCGGCTCGCGAGCGGCTCTGCAGTCACGGTCCCGCCGAGACGATGCGCGAGTCTCCCGAGCCGCCGATCGGCGGAGGCGAGCCTCAGCTGAGTCTCCTGGAGGGCACATGAGCAGCAGCCTCGGCCTCTTCGGCTACGGATCCCTCGTTCTGAATGAGAGCGCATCGATGACGCTCGGCCGCCCAGTGGGAGAGCTTCGTCCCGCGCGACTCCACGACTGGCGGCGGCGCTTCTCGCAGCGGCGCGACAACCTGACCTGCGAGAAGACCTTCGAGTGCGAGGGTGGCTGGCGACCCGAGTGGGTCCTGGGCCTGAACGTCGAGGACGGCGAGGAGGAGGCCGGCCCGGTCAACGGCGTGGTCATCGAGCTGAGCGAGGCGGAGCTCGACCGGCTCGACGTCAGGGAGATCCGCTACGACCAGGTCGAGGTGACCGGCGAGGTCCAGGGCCTGGGGCTGCCCGAGCGGATCGTCACCTACACGGCGAAGGAGTTTCACTTCGCGCCCGAGCCGCCGCCGGACTCGATCATCCTGGCGACCTATGCCGCCGCCGTCGAGCGTGGCTTCGAGTCCCTCGGGCCGGGGGAGCTCGACCACTACCTCGCAACCACGCCGTACCCGGTGGACCGGCACCACGCCGAGCTGGTTGTGGACAGGATCCCGGAGGGGAATCCAAGGAAGTGGTAGACGGCTTCGCCATCAGATCGCGGCCACAAGCGGCGGCCCAACATAGGTCAGAGGCGGGCGGCCTGGTGGCCGCTACGCACGGTGCCAATGACGCGCCCAGTCGCGCAGATCCGCCATCACCGGCTCCAGGGAGTGGCCCTTGTCTGTGAGCTCATAGCTGACGCGCACCCGGTTGCCGGGCTGCACCTCGCGCTGGACCAGGCCGGCCTTCTCGAGCTCCTTCAACCGGCAGGAGAGCAGGCGGTCGGACATCCCGGGGACCGATTCCTTGAGCTCGGCGAAATGCAGGGGCCCGTCGGTGAGGGCGTAGAGGATCGCGCCCGCCCAGCGGCGGCCGATCAGCTCCACCGCGCCGTGGTAATGCCGACAGACTTGTCTTGGCTTGGCCTCTCCCCTGGACGGGCCAGCGCCGGACTGCGTTCTCACTGCAACCCAAGCTTACCGATCGTAAGGGACCCGCTTCAAACGGCGGCTGCTCCGCTTCGCGTCCGCGCCGCCTTTCGGGTGCTATTCCGCGCAGGCCCCTGTGCTGACCTCACCTGTCGAGTCGCTCAGCGCCTGCTCGACCAAGTCGTTCGGCACGGCGTAGCCACCCGGCTTGCCCTGCGTGGTCGCCGCGAAGATCGTGCCCATCACCCGGCCCGCGCCGTCGACCAAAGGCCCTCCGGAATTGCCGCTTCGGACCTCGCCGCGGAGCGCGGTGAGCTCGCGGGTGATCGGGCCACGCCCGTAGGAGTCCTCCGTCACCACCGGGCCGGTGGCGCCCACCCGAGCCGGCGCGATCGTGAACGGTCCGTTCTCCGGGTAGCCGAGAACCGCTCCCGCCGTGCCCGGATCGACGCTGGGGGCGAGGGAAAGCGGCGTCCCGCCGAGCCCGTCGACGTGGAGGAGCGAGAGGTCGTTCTCGGGGTCGTAGTGCACCGGCGTGGCCTCGAGCTGTATCGCCGAGCCGGCGGGCGTCACGGTGGTGTCGCTCTCGCCGGCGACGACATGCGCGTTGGTGACGACGAGATCCGGGCCTGCGATCCAACCTGAGCCCTCAACGCCGAGCCCGCAGGCTGTCCCGAGCACGCGGACCACGCTGTTCCCCGCCGCGCGCACCTCGGGATCGTGGGCGATCTTCGAGTCGGGCGGCGCGACGTCCGGGCTCGGCCCCTGCACGGCGACCCGTGGGTCGATGCGGTGGAGGACGTTGATCAGCGAGCTGGAGGGCGGAAAGGCGCTGTTGAGGGCCTGCAGGATCGCCGACCGCTGCACGGCCGTTCGGAGGCTGTGGGCGCCGGGGGCGTTGAGCGCCACGGCCCCGAAGAGCCAGGCGAACCCCAACGCCAGCGCGACCAGCAGCACAGCTCCGCCGGAGGACTCCGCGATGGCCAGCCCCCGCCTGCGGCCGGCAGGCCCGAGCAGCCGCCGCCGGACGGTGAAGGCGATCCCCTCCAGGGAGACGGCGACCATTCCGCCGGTCAGGAGAGCACCGGCGAGCGCCGTGGCGGGCGCGTACGGGGAGTGGGACCCGTCCGGGAGCAGCGCGGGGCCGAGCCGACTGCCGAGGAAGGCGCCGATCGCGAAGCCGCCGAGGCTGAGGACGCCCACGATCAGCCCCTGTTGGTAGCCCCAGAAGCCCATCAGAAGCGCAAAGGCGACGATCAGCCAGTCGAGGCCGGTCACGGTTTCCCGAATACAAGCGCACGAGCGACTAACTTTGCGCACGTGAATCCGCCCGTGACACCGTCACGGACCCGCGATCGGGAGAAGCAACCGCCTCGGAGGCCCGCCAGGCTCCCGCGGGCGCAGCGTGGGCCCCTCACTGAGCGTCAGCGGCGGTTGCGCCAGCGCGCCCTTCCCCTGGGCGTCGTCGCGCTGGTCGCGTTCATCTTCGGAGTGATCAGCTCTGCGGGCAGCCCCGAGCAGGACATGGCGAAGCGGTTCGTCAACGACTGGGCCCACCAGGACTTCCAGGCGATGCACGATGAGCTCTCCGACTCAGCCCAGGCCCAGTACACCGCCGCCGACCTCCAGAGCGCCTACCTCGATGCCCAGGAGGCTTCTACGGCGACCTCGATCGATCCCGGCAGCGCAGACGGCCCGAAGAGCGTCAACGGCAAGGACGTCGTCGACGTCGGGGTGGGAGTCGGGACCAGGCTGTTCGGCAAGGTCGACGGGATCCTGCGGCTGCCGCTCGATGGCGGCAAGGTCGCCTGGAACCCGAGCCTGACCTTCCCCGGCCTGGCGACCGACGAGCGGGTCGGCCGCCGTCTCACCGTCGGGCGCCGCGCCGCGATCCTCGCGAAGAACGGGACGCCCCTCGCCACCGGCGCGGCGGGCAACCGAGCCTCTCCGCTCGGGTCGGACGCGATCGACATCGCCGGGGAAACCGGCGCCCCGAGTCCCGACCAGCAGGCGAAGCTCCAGAAGGCCGGCTACCCCAGCAACCAGGAGACGGGCGTGAGCGGCCTCGAGCTTGCCTTCAACCCGCGACTGTCCGGACGGCCGAGCGGCCAGCTCCTGGCGGTCAAGGAGGGCACCACCCTGCCGGATGTCCCGGCGGGGACGCCCGGTCGGGTGCTGGCGACGGCGCATGGCGCTCCCGGGCAGCCGGTGCATACGACGATCGACCCACACCTGCAGTCGACCACCGTGAACGCGCTCGGCGGGCAGTCGGGCGGCGTCGTCGTGCTCAACGCCCGCAACGGCAAGGTGCTGGCGATGGCCGGCTCCGCGTACTCCTCGCCCCAGCCGCCCGGCTCGACCTTCAAGGTCATCACCGCCACATCCGCCCTCGAGAACCACGACGTGAAACTGAGCGACACATTTCCGGTCGTGACGCAGATCAATCCGGATCCCGTCGCAGGGGCGCGCGTGGTCGCGAACGCTCACGACGAGGCCTGCGGCGGCACCTTCGTCCAGGCCTTCGCCAAGTCCTGCAACAGCGTCTTCGCCCCTCTGGCCGTCAAGGTGGGCGCAGAAAACCTGGTGAACACCGCCGAGGACTACGGCTACAACCAGCCGGTCACGCTGTACAACGCGCAGGCCACAGCGGCGACACAGCCCAGCAGGATGAGCATCCCCTCGGCGGACGAGCTCAACGCCGAGCCGACCCACACGGACCTCTCAGTGACGGGCTTCGGCCAGGGCAAGGTCCTCGCCACTCCCCTGGGTATGGCGTCCGTGGCCCAGACCGTCGCCAATGGCGGCGTTCGCGACCCCACCCCGATCGTCAAGGATCCCGCCCTGCAGAGCGCGGCGAAGCCGGTCCAGGTGAGCTCCAAGGCCAACGCCCGGGTCCTGACCGGCCTGATGCGGGCGGTGGTCACCGAGGGGACGGGCGTGCAGGCAGGGATCTCGGGAATTCAGGTCGCGGGCAAGACCGGAACCGCCGAGCTCGGCCCGAAGCCGGGCGCCCCGCCCGCGCCCCCGGGCGCACAGACCGACCAGCTCATCGACGGCTGGTTCATCGCCTTCGCTCCGGCGAACAAGCCGAAGCTCGCGATCGCGGTGATGCTGATCGACGCCTCGGGCGATGGCGGCACGACGGCGGCGCCGATCGCAAGAGCGATCCTCGGGTCGGCTCTTTAGGGACGGCTTCGCCATAAAGCCGCGGCCACAAGCGGCCGCCCGACAAAAGTCGCTCCGGGCTTCGCCCTCCGCTCCCAAGTGGAGCGGCCTGGTGGCCGCTACGGATACCCGAACGCAACGCCAACCATCGCCAGGCCGCCGCCGATCGCCGTGAGGACGCCGCCGGGGCCCTCCAGCGCGAGGCCCAGCGGGACTCCGATCACGGCGAGGAGGGTGCCGCCCGCGATCAGGGCCCACCAGTTGAGGCCGCCTGCTCCCGGCTCGGGCGCCGCCGGCGCCGTCAGGATCGTGCAGAGGATCAGCAGGACGACGCCGGACACCGCACCGGGTGTCCCGAGCAGCTGGATCAGCGCCAGCGCGGCGCCTATGCCGCCGATGACGAGGATCGCCTGTAGCTGGGTTTTCCTCATCGCGACAGAGTCCCGTGTTCCGCATCAGGCGGGCGGGCTACCTGCAGGGCCATGTCCTCGGCAAGGAAGCCGACGTCGCCCGCCCTGGCCTAAAGATCCAGCGTGATCTCGCCGGTCTCGCCCTGGCTGTTGATCTCGAGCTTGGGCGGGCGGTTCTCGTTGAGGCTCTGGTTGACCAGGAAGAGGACGAGTGCTCCCTGGGTCGGGCCGTTGGCGGCAGCGGTGCCCGGCACCGGAATGTCAGCGCCCGGAGCCAGCAGGCTGCCGAGCGGGGCCGCGAAGTCGGTGTGGCTCGGAATGGACTGATAGGCGGCCCCCGTGGTGTCGACCACGCTCATGTCCGCGTTCGTGGGCAGGCGCACGGCGTTGTCCCCCGAGTTGTGAATCGTCAGGAAGACGCCCAGGTACAGCTTGCCGGAGGGTGTCGGAAGCTGCTGGCCGGCGAGGTACTCCTTGTCGTCGGACTGGTTCGGATTGAGCGAACGGGTCTCCTGGACGGTGAACTTGAGATCTCCCAGCTGGATCGGAACTCCCTCGTCGGCCTCCTTGCCGAGGTCATTGCCGCATCCGGCCACGCCGAGAACGACGAGACCGAGCAGCAGCACGACTGCGAGGGCTCCCTTGTGGCCGCGGCGCATGAGGGCGCGCAGTCTATCCGCCGACATACCCGCCTCGCTCCGCAGTCAGGCGGCCGCTGTGGGAAGCCGATCGCCGCCCGCAACCTCGGTGCGCGCGGCCGCCGAGCCGGTTTCGATCTGCTCCTGCATTCGCCGCAGCGCCCTTTTCCAGCGCCGTTTCCACCAGCGCGACCGGCCGAGCTCGCGGACGCGGTCGAATGCGCCCGGCGGGACGGTCCAGAAGGTCAGCGTCACTGTGGTCGTCGGTCCCTCCTCGAGCTCCCAGACCGTACGAATCGGAATGTGGTCCAGGCGCCCACCGCGGCCATGCTCGACGATCCGGAACGGACGGTCGGCTTCCGCGATCACGGTCTCCATATAGCGCACTCCCGCGGGGGCATCGACGCGGAAACGGGCCGCAGCGCCCGCCCCCTGCGCGGAAATCCGCTCCAGCCTGAACTCGCTCGCGAAATGATCCGTCCAGCTGTCCCTCACCCCCAGATCGCTGATGAAGTCGAAGATCCGCTCGCGGGGAGCGTCAATGGAGATGCTGAGCGAAATCGGCCCCACGGGCGCGCGATTCTAGTCGGCGGCAGCCGAGACCATCCGTCGTGCGTCCAACTCGCCCTGGAAATGGTGGACTTTCCGTACCACCGACCGCAAATGAATGGCCATTACGCAGTACTGGGAGTAGTATCGACGCACCCCGATGCCGCCCCTTGAACAGAGTCAGGACCAGGTCCATCACGCGGGCGAGCCCGCCGGTGGGGTCGGTTCCTTCATCTGCCAGGGCTGCTCCTTCCCGGTCTCGTTCGAGCCCGCCGAGTCCATTCCGAAGTGCCCCAACTGCGGTGGCACCGACTTCAAGCGCTCCTCCATGTTCGAGCAGCCCACGCTGCGCAATATCGCGATCACCCGCCCCGTCGCGAAGCCGGATGAGTGGCTCGACGGAGTCCGGGAGTCGATCGCGGAGCCGGGCAAGTACCTCGCGATGTTCGCCGACGGGCGGACCTTGGTGATCGACCTCTCCGTCGGCTGGTCGCGCATCGGGCGCAGCCGCTCGGCGGACATCCGGCTCGATGATCCAACCGTCTCGCGCCGTCATGCCGTCATCGTGCGGACCCCGGAGGGCGATCTGCGGGTGCTCGATGACCGTTCGATGAACGGCATCCAGGTGAATGCCGAGCCCGTCGACTGGAGCCCGCTCGCGGATGGCGACGAGCTTCAGATCGGCAGATACACGCTGAGCATCATCGAGACCGCCGGCGCCTAGTCGACCGCGCGCAGCGCCGAATCCACCCCGGCATCGATCGGCACCGAGTCCGACATGGATACGGCCCCGAGCACCTCGCCGACGAAGGACTTCGGCAGGACGACCAGCCGGAGCTGTTGCCGCCTGTTCTTCATGCGGGCAGCTGCATCGAAGATCAGGCTGATTCCCGAGCTGTCGATGTAGGTCGTCTCGGTGAGATCGATCACCAGCGCGCGCACGTCGTTCGAAACTCCCCCGAGCAACTGCCGCGTCAGCTGGTCGACGTTCGAGGCGTCGACCTCGCCGGCGACACGGGCGAGTTCCACCTCCCCCGTCGTCTCGAATGAGAGCCTTGCGAGCTCTGGCATCAGCCGCGGTCGCCTATTCGTCGCGCAAGCTTCACCGTCGTGCCCCTTTCGCCCGTCTCGATGGCGACATCATCCATGAACTCGTTCATCACGGGGATCCCACGGCCGCGATTGCCCCCACGGGGCTCGCGCCACCCGCCCCGATCGCGCACGGTCACGGTCGCCTCGCCCGCTTCGAGATCGGCGCTCAGATCGATCACGGCGTCGGCGGGACCGTATGCATGCTCGACCGCGTTCGCGCACGCCTCGGTGACGGCCACGGCGAAGGCCGCACAATCGTCGTCGCTGCCGCCGTTGGCGGTCACCCAGCGCCGGATCAGGTGCCGCACGGTCGCGAGCTGCTCGGCGTTGGCGGGCACCTCGACGTCGAGGCTGTCGTGGAGGCCGACGGCGCGGACGGCGAGTACGGCGATGTCGTCGGGCACCTCGATCCCCTCGGTGAGGTCTCCGAGCACCCGGCGGCACATGAGCTCGGGCTCGTCGGGCGCCGCCTCGGCAGCCTCGGCGAGCGCCTCCTCACCCTGGGAGAGGGTCCGGCCCCGGCGCTCGATCAGCCCATCGGTGTAGAAGAACAGCGTCTCGGCGGGCCCCAGCGTGATGCGCTGCTGGTCGTACTCAGTGACCGCGCCCGCGCCGATCGGGGGGCCACCCGGATCCAGCAGGAACTTGGGAGGCTCCTCGGGCCTTATGAGCAGCGGATACGGATGCCCGGCTCGCGCCCACTCGACCACCCAGGTATCCAGGTTGATCGTGGCGTAGATCATCGTCGCCATTCGCGAGCGCTCCTCGTCAGCGAATCGGGCGACCTTGGTGAGGACCTCCGCAGGGCTCTCCAGGTCCAGGGCGTAGGCGCGCACCGCGCTGCGCAGCTGTCCCATGTAGGTGGCGGCCGCCATGCCGTGGCCGGCCACGTCGCCGATGGTCAGGCCGAGCCGCCGGTAGCCGAGCTCGATCACGTCGTACCAGTCACCGCCCACCGCCCCCTCCTCTGCGGCCGGGACGTACCACGCCGCCATGCTGAGGCCGGGCAGCCTCGGCAACCTGCGCGGCAGCAGGCTCCGCTGGAGCGTCTCTGCGATCTGCCCTTGGACGACCAGCCGAGAACGCTCGATCGAAAGGGCGACGCGGTCGGCCACCAGCTGCAGCAGCTGGACGTCCGCCTCGGAGAAGTCACGTTGGGCCAGGCTCCCGACATGGAGCACCCCAATCACCCTCCCCTCGACGATCAGCGGAACCCCGAGGAGCGACCGGACCCGCTTTTCCCGCATCAGCGGATTGACCACGGTGACCTTGGAGTTGTCCAGATCCGGGATGACCACCGGCTGGCGCGTCGCGGCCACCCGGCCGGCGAACCCGCGGCCGACCGGCAACCGGAAGCCGCGCTCGACCTCTTCCTCGAGGCCCTTGGCCGCCCGGGCCGCGAGCGTCCGCCCATCGTCCTCGACGAGCAGCACGGCGGACGTGTCCGCGTTGAGGATCTCCGTGACCCGGTGGAGAAGCTCCGCGAGCAGGTCGTCCAGGTCGAGATAGGCGAGAGTCGCCTCGGTGACCCGCTGGACGTCCTCGAGCCGTACGACCCCCTCCTCGGATGTGGAGGGCTCCGAGGCGACTTCCTCCCGTTTGGTGGGCTCAGGCGTCATCCCCAGGAAGCGCCTAGGTTCGCAGGTATCGGGTCAGGCAGCGGTGACCGAGGCGCTCGGCAGGCCGCTCCGCCGGCCGACCAGCTTCGCACTCAGCGGGCCGGCGATCTCGACGTGACCATCGTCGTGGACCAGCATTCCGCCGTGCTCGGCGAGCAGCTGGCGCCCGTCGTTCGGACCGCTGAGCAGGGCCGCCTTGGAGAGAGTCTCGGCCTCCAGGGCGGTCCGGCCACGTGCGGTGACGCCGACCAGCCCGGTCCAGGCAGGCCCGCCGGTGCTCGGGTCGAGCAGGTGATGGGCGAAACCACCGTCCCTGAGCCTCCATAGGCGAATGTCGAGCCCCGATGTCGCAATGCCCCCGG
Source organism: uncultured Solirubrobacterales bacterium (assembly GCA_963743575.1). Lineage (GTDB taxonomy): Bacteria > Actinomycetota > Thermoleophilia > Solirubrobacterales > 70-9 > DASUPK01. Next base: position 215,731 of record CAVUQC010000007.1, read on the forward strand.
CCGAGACGTCGAAAATCGCCGCCGGCTCGTCGTCGATCGGGTGACGTGCGTGGACCGGAACGGGATCGAGGCTCGATCCGAATCCGCCGACGCGGACATCCCCGCCGCAATCCACGACGAAGCGCGAGTAGCCGCGCAGGTGCGCGGCAACGAGGTCCGCGGCAAGGCCCTTGCCGGACCCGCCTGTGTCGAAGGCCACCCCGAGAGGACGCCGGATCGTGCCGATCTCGTCGTTGACTGCGAACTGGCTCCACTCCGCCTCCCGGCGGGGGCGCGCCGGACGGCGCTCGGGTGCGGTCGCGAGCGCGTCCGCCAGTGGTTCCGGCGCGACCCCGGCACGGGACTCGACGTACCCAGCTGCCACGATCGCCCTGCCCAGGGTCGGATCGACCAGACCGCCACTCCGCTCCGCCGCCCAGAGCCCCGCCTGGACCGCCTGGCGGAGAAGCGCCGAGGCCGGGACCGTCTCGCGCGGGTCCTCGTTGAACTCCGTCAGCTCGCTGTCGGGATTGAACCGGGAGAGGGCCGCATCGAAGCGCTCGATGAAGAGCCGCTCTCGATTTGCGGCCTCCCAGGCGGGCGGCGAGCCGGGGAGCGGATCCCCGATCAGCAGCCGGACCTCGCAGCCCATCGCATTGAAGGTGAGGTCGTGATTGCTCATGAGGTCGAGGTCACCACGGGGGCCGGCGCCGTGCTGCCGCCGGAGCTGGAGGTCGTCTGGGCGGTTGGGCCGGCGGTCGCGGCTGGGATCACCTTTGTGATGATGATTTTCTTTCGCGGCCGGACTTTGGCCGGCACCGGCGATATCGAGGCGCTGCCCAGAGCCGGATCGCGGCCCGACTGGAGCTGCAGGGCGAGGAACTCGAAGACGACGGCGATGCAGGCGATCGCCACCAGGAGGGTCTTCATGGGTAGACGACCTCGCCTGTCTCCGAGTCGACAACCTCGATCGCCAGCGCGGGGCAGGCCTTTGCGGCCTTGAGGATCAACTTGTCCGGGCCACTGCCGATCACCTCGGCGGTGTCTCCAAGCTCGAAGACCTCGGGTGCGATGTCGACGCAATCGCCGTGTGCGCTGCAGGCGCTGCGGTCGATCTTGGGGATGTAGCTCATGGGTGCTCCTTTCCATTCGTCCTCTGGATGTAGGTGTGTTCGATCTCCTTGCGGAGTCGGGCGAAGTCCCGCGGTCGCCCGACGACGAGCGCGCCGACGGGCTGCTCGTCCTGCGTGTAGACCACGGCGAAATCCCGCTCCCTCGGCCGTCCCTCGACGGTGACGTCATCCGCTTCCTCCGCATGGCCGACGTACTGGATCCGCAGCCCGTATTGGTCGCTCCAGAAGCTCGGCAGCGGAGGTCGGTCCGGCTGCTCGCCGGCGATCGCCCGCGCTACAGCCATTCCCTGTCGGGCCGCGGCGTCCCAGTGCTCGGTTCGGCGATGCTCACCGTGGCGATGGTCGAAGCTCCTCGCGACGTCGCCGGCCGCCCAGACATTTGGCAGCGAGGTGCGGCCCGCCTGATCGGTGAGCACTCCGTCGATCTCCAGGCCGCTTCCCTTCAGCCAGCCGGCTTCCGGTGCCACTCCGATCCCGACGACGACCGCGTCGCACTCGAGTGGCTCGCCCTTCGAGAGCGCGAGCTTCTCGACCACGCCGTTCCCACATGCGCCATCCAGCTTCGTGCCGAGCCGCACGTCGACGCCCTCCTCGTCGTGCATCTTCATCAGCCAGAGGCCGACCTCCTTGCCGAGGACGCCCGTGAGAGGGGCGGGCAATGCCTCGACGATCGTGACCTCCGCGCCTGCGGCGCGGGCGGTGGAGGCGACCTCTTGGCCGATGAATCCTGCACCGACGACTGCCAGGCGGGCGCCCTCGCGAAGCTCCTCGCGGAGGCGCCGCGCGTCGGCGAGCGTACGCAGGTAGTGGACGTTCGTGTAGCCCTCGAGAGGAGGAAGCCTGCGCGCACCGGCACCGGTGGCGATGACGAGTTCCTCGTAGAAGAGCTCGCTGCCGTCGTCGAGTTCGACTCGATGACGCTTGGGCTCAAGCCGCACAGCCTGTCGCCCGACGATCAAATCGACCCGGTTGTCCTCGTACCAACTCGCGGGCCTGAAGGCGACCTCGTCGTCGGAGAGCTCACCGGCCAGGTGATCCTTCGACAGAGGCGGGCGGTCATAGGGCCGCTCCGGCTCGCCGCAGACCATCGTGATTCGCCCTTCGTACCCGCGCCGCCGGAGAGTCTCCGCGCAGCGCTGGGAGGCGAGACCGCCGCCGACGATCACCACGCCGCAGCCATTCATGCCGACTCCTCGGCGATCGCTCCGGTCAGCACCCGTTGCGGTGGCGGTGCGGGAGCGTCGATCTGGCGCTCCCGGCGCCGCTCCGCCGCTTGGCGCTTGCGCTCCCGGCCCTTGCGGCTCCCGTGACCGACTCGCGCCACGAACATCGCGCCGATCAGGGGGGCGGTCAGGGCGATCGGCCAGTAGAGCCAGGGGCTCGATGCGTCGGTTCCGGCGCCCAGGGTGTGGACCACGCCGAGCGCGTAGACGACGATCGTCGCGCGGTGGGCCTTGCGCCAAAATGCCGGCCCGATCCGCCTGCGGACGTAGAAGCTCAGTCCGAGCACGGCGGCCAGCCAGCCGCCGATGATCCCGAGGCCAGTGAAGGCGGACTTGTAGGCCATCGTGAACGGGACCGCGATTCCCGCCAGCCCTGGGTTCAGCCAGGGGTCGCCGAGCAGGGTCAGGCCGTGCACGGCGATCGCCACCAGGCCGGCGAGGGCGGTCTGCTCGTGGATCGCGACAAGGGTCTTGTTGGCCCCGGGCTTCCTGGCGAACCTGCCGGCCATGGCCAGGCCGATGCCGACCGAGATCGTCACCAGCGCCAGCGCCACCACTCCGGAGGCGCGGCTCGCCAGCCACCAGCCGTGCTGAGCGAGTGTCTGAGTTGTCGCAGTCCCTGCGGTCATGAGGTCGAGCTCACCACCGCGGTCGGGGCCTGCTGCGGGACTACTGCAGAAACCGCCGGCTTGGGCTTGAGGGTCGCGGCGCGGACGTTCAGGGGCCCGGCGCTGGGCTGAAACGCGATCAGCTGCAGGACGACGATGAAGAGCGCCACGGCGCCGATCACCGTCGGCCAGGCGGAGGGCCGGCGCCTAGTCATCGCGCCGGCCTCCGTTGAGGACGGTGCTCGGGAGCGTCTGAGTGCTGACCGCGGGGGTCGCCACCGTTCCACTCGTCCCGGTCGTGACCGGACGGGTCGTCGAGCCGCCATGGTTCGTGGAGACGATCGCGGTGGGCGACGCATGCTGTGCCGCCGGGTTGTTCGCCCAGGCGACGCCGCCGAGGCCACCAAGGGCCAGGACGACGGCGCCCGCCGCGATTCTCTTTCTGATTTCGCTCATCTGGTGTCTCCTTCGGACTCCTCTGAGTTGCTGATCCAGTGTCCGCTTCGACCGTCAAGCGGCCTGAGAAGCCCGGGTAAAGAGACGGGAAAGGCGTGGCCTCAGTCGCCGCCCCCGCCCTCGTGCTCGCCGCCGCCCTCGCTCTCGCCGCCGCCACCGCCGGAACCGCTGCTGCCGGTGTGCACGGCTCCGCCCCCGCCACCCGAACCGCTGGTGCCGGTGGAGACCGGAGGACTCGAAGACGAAGAGCCGCTCGAACCGCTGGAGACGGGGGTGCTGGTCAGGCTGGATCCGGCCGTCGCACCGGGCGGACTTCCGGCCGAGCGCCTGTGCTTCGGCTTCTTGTGCACGGTTCGCCTGATCACCTGGGTGGTGGGGACCGCCGGTGGATCGACTCGATCGGGCGCTCGCCGGTTCGCACTGATCGCGTAGCCGCCGAGGCCTCCAAGCCCGAGGACGATCGCCAGCGCGGCGATCTTGCTTCTCCAATCGTTCATCAGCATCCGCTCCTTGCCTTGAGGGTCGAGCGGCGAGTGTTGGGCGTGGCGGCTAAGGAATCGGAGAGCTCCGGGTAAAGCGCGGGGAAAGGATTGACCTGCCCGGCTGGGAGGGCGGATAGCGGCGTTACATTGGCTTCATGGCCGAGCCGCTGCCATCCAAGAAGATTCTCTTCGTCGAGGATGAGGCGTCGATCTTCGAACCCTTCTCCAAGGCGCTGCGCCGCAACGGCTTCGAGCCGGTGGTGGCGCAGACGGCATCCGAGGCACTGGAGATGGCCAACCGGTTCGACCCGGACCTCGTCTTGCTCGACCTGAACCTGCCAGACGGGGACGGCTCGGATGTCTGCCGCACCTTGCGCAAGAGCTCCGAGGTACCGATCGTGATGCTGACGGCGCGGGGCACCGAGATGGACAGGGTGCTCGGGCTTGAGCTCGGTGCCGACGACTACGTCGTCAAGCCGTTCAGCTCACGTGAGCTGATCTCCCGAATTCGTGCGGTCCTGCGGCGTGCGCGCGGCACCTCCACCGCTCCCGAGAAGCCGACCGAGGTTGGCGAACTCCGACTCGACCCGGGGTCGAGATCGGTGGAGCTCGCCGGGAAGACCGTGGACGTGACGCGGAAGGAGTTCGACCTGCTCGCCGAGCTGATCGCCCACCCGGGACACGTGGTTACGCGGGAGGACCTGATGGCGCGGGTCTGGGATGTCAATTGGTTCGGGTCGACCAAGACACTCGACGTGCACGTCCGGACGCTGCGACAGAAGCTCGGCGACGACAGCACGAATCCACGTTTCATCGAAACCGTCCGCGGGGTCGGCTTTCGCCTGATTCAACCGGAGACCGTTTCATAAGCCTCCGCACCGGACTCACGATCGCAGTCGCCTACCTGCTGCTGCTCGCCCTGATCGCCTTTGGTGTCCCACTCGCCATCAGCCTCGGGGACCGCGTGGACTCGGAGGTCAAGGCGCAGGCGAAGAACCAGGCGGAGCTGGTCGCCGCCAGTGCGCCCGAGCTGCTCGAACAGGGGCAGACCCGGACCCTGCGGCGACTTGTCGAGAGCTCAGCCACGAGCCAACGCGCCCGTGTGTTGATCGTGGACGCAGACGGTCGGGTCGTCGCAGACAGCGCCGGGCCGGCCGAGGCGGGGGCGGACTATTCCACCCGGCCCGAGATCGCAGCCGCCCTACGGGGCAGGACCGTGCAGGAGACACGCGACAGCCAAACGCTGGGGGCGCAGATCCTGGCCACAGCCGTCCCGGTCCGGCATGGGCCTCGGATCGACGGGGCCGTGCGTGTGACGCAGAGCGTCGAGGCCGTTCATCGCGCTACGCGCCGGGCGATCCTCAGCCTGGGCCTCCTCGGAGGAGTCGTGCTGGCTCTCGGCGTGGCCGCGGGCGCCCTGATCGCGCGGGCCACCTCTCGTCCCATCCGTCGCCTCGAGCAGGCCGCCCGCCGCGTGGAGGAGGGCGATCTGACCACCACGGCCGTGGTCGAGGGCAGCACCGAACAGCGCTCCCTTGCGCGCTCCTTCAACCGGATGACGTCCCGGATCTCCCGCATGCTCCGCGGGCAGCAGGAGTTCGTTGCCGACGCCTCGCATCAGCTGCGCACGCCCCTCACCGGCATCCGCCTCGAGCTCGAGGAGCTGCGCGAGGGTCTGATTGAGGGCGACGAGCGCATCCCCGGAATCGAGAATGGGATCCAGGAGGTCGACCGGCTTTCCGGCATCGTCGACGAACTCCTGATCCTGAGTCGCGCCGGCGAGCGTGACAGCCCGGTCGAGGAGTTCGATGTGGCCGCTGCCACCGAGCGGATCGCGGATCGCCTCGGCAAGACCGCAGCAGAGGCCGGGATCGCGCTGACCGTGAGGCGGCACGGTGACGCCGGCACCTGCGTCTGCCCCCGTGCCGATTTCGAGCGCGCGCTGGACGTGCTGATCGAGAACGCGATCCGTTACTCGCCGCTCGACTCCGAGATCGAAGTCGCGGTCGGACGTGAGCGGATCGAGGTCCTCGACCGCGGCCCGGGGCTGGAGCCCGGTGAGGAGGAGACGGTCTTCGAGCGGTTCCACCGGGGCAGCGCGGGCACCGGGACCAAGGGGACCGGCCTCGGGCTCTCCATCGCGCGCGAGTTGGCCGCAGAGTGGAACGGCTCGGTGACGCTTCGGAACCGCGACGGCGGCGGAGTTCGCGCGGTCCTCGAGCTGCCTCGGGCGCCGGCGGCAGCAGGCCCGGAGGTCAGGCAATGACCGCATCCTCGCTGCGCTGGCCCCTCCTGGCCCTGCTCGGTCTCCTCGTCGCCTGCGCAATCGCCTTCCTGGCGACGAGGGCGGTCAGCACCGACATCGGCATCTCCTCGGAGCCTCCAACGGCAGGTCAGGCGCTCTCCCCAGCCGCGCCTAAGCCGAGGCCGCAGGCGAAGCCAACCAGCTCAACCGTTCAGCCCACGACGACCGTGACCCTGCCAGCGCCGCCGCCATCGTCGCCGTCGGGAAGCGGTGACGGGGAGTCAGGGGACGACTAGTCCGCCCGGCGGCAGATCAGCACCGGGACCTTCGCGTGGTGCGCGACGGCGGTGGCGACACTCCCCATCGCCGCGTAGCCGATGCCGCTGCGCCCGTGGGACCCCATGGCGATCATGGAGGCGGAGCGCTCCTCGGCTGCCTCGACGATGGCCTGCCAGACCGGCGAGCCCTCGGTGACAGCCGGCTCGGCCTCGAATCCGGCGCTCTTGGCGAGCTCCGCGCCCTCGGCGGCGACGGTCTGCGCCTCCTTCCCGATCTGCTCGGTGAGGCTGGACGGCACCCGCGACATCGGCGCGCCCCAGAAGGGAATTGCCTCGATCGGCTCCCAGACGGCGAGAACGATCGCCGGCCGGGCGGTCCTCAGCTGCTCGCCCGCCTCCGCGATGGCAAGCTTGGCCTCCTCGGAGCCGTCATATGCGAACAGGACCGGGCCGTCGGTGGGCATGCCTGAAAACTACTTGTTCGGGATGCTCGGCTACTCCGTCGAAATCGACGGGTCTGCCTGAACCTTCTGCGGGATGATCATCAGGAAGTTCCGCTTGGCCTGGGAAGCCATGGCGGCAACGCGATCGGCCTGTTCTGCCTGATCGGTGCTCCGCAGCTCGTTCGCGTAGTGCCCGAGCAGGTCCTCGATGTCGAGCTGGCCCTCGGTGTCGAGATCCTCGAGCGTCACCTTGGCGCCCTCCCCGAGACGGCCCTGGATCGAATCGCGGGTGAGGTTGAGGTCGTCATCGATCCGGACGTAGACCCGGCCGCCGGTCATGCCGGCGCAGGCCCACGGGCCGATGTCGCCGAGGACCACGGCCCGCCCGGAGGTCATGTATTCGAACGCGAAGCCCTTGGCGTTGGCCCGGTCGACGACGCAACCAGCCGAGTCGTCCACGGGCTGAGCGGGCTCCCCGGCGAGGACGACGTCAGCGCCCGAGAGGCGAATGCAGAAGCGGGAGTCCGCGGAGCCCTGGACGAAGAGCCTGCCGCGCTGGGCGCCGTAGGCGAACGACTTGCCGACCGAGCCGTTGACGCGCTTTCCGTCGGCGTTCTTGCCCTTCATGATCGAGACGGTCCCGCCGAGCATCGTCTTGCCGACGCCATCCTGGGCCCCGCCCTCGACCCGGCAGGTGACTCCCCACTCGTTGAATGCACCGAAGCCCTGCCCGGCGACCGAACCACCGTTGAAGATCAATTGAGCGAGCTCGTCGTTCTCGGTGCCCTCCGGGGCGCCGCCGTAGATCCGGGCGCGGGCGATTGCGCCGGAGAGCTCCGTCCCGAGCACCCTGTCGTTCGCGTCCGTGCGGCGAGGGAACTCGACGCTCACGCAGGAGCCGTCGAACACGCGGTCGGCGACCTGGGCGATCTCGGCCGACGCCTGCTTCGGCTCCATGCGGATCGGCTTCGCGCGGACCAGCCCGGCCTCGGCGCGGGCTTCGACCAACGCCTCCTCCTCGACCGGAAGGTCGAGCGGCTCGAGATCGAGGAACTCCTCGAGCGGCGTGATCAGCGGAGCGAGGTCGATCTTGTCGTGGTGGGAGATCTGCTCGAGCAGGTCGTAGCGTCCGACCAGGTCCTGGGCGCGGTCGTAGCCGAGGGAACCGACCACCTCCTTGATCTCCTCGCCCATCGCCTCGAAGAAGCGTGCGCAGCTCTCGGCCGCGTCGGCGCCCGGCGGAGTGAACTTCTTCAGGCCGTGTTCCTGGGCCTCCTCGAGGGTCTCGATCTGCGTGGCGATGCCGACGTGGCAGGTGTCGAGCTGGCAGCCGCGGCAGATGGTGCAGCCGAGGGAGACCATCGCCAGGGTGCCGAACGCGACCCGGTTCGCCCCCATGCAGTGGAGCTTCACGATGTCGTGGGCGTGCCGGTAGCCACCGTCGGCCCAGATCTCGACGCGGTTGCGGATGCCGGCCTCCATCAGCGCACGGTGGACGGCGCGGGTGCCGATGTCGCTGGGGAGACCGACGTGCCGCAGCGCGTGCTGCCGCGCGGCTCCGGTGCCGCCCTCGAACCCGCTCAGGGTGATGATGTCGGCTCCGGCCTTGGCGATGCCCAGGCCGATTGTTCCGACGTTCGGCACCACCGGCACCTTGACCGAGACGCGCAGGTCCGGGTTGACCGTCTTGAGCTCGTCGATCAGCTCGGCCAGGTCCTCGATCGAGTAGAGATCGTGGTTGTTCGAGGGTGAGATGAGGTCGGTCCCGGGTGTGGCGTTTCGAGCAGACGCCACCTTCTCGGACACCTTCTTGCCGGGCAGGTGGCCCCCCTCGCCGGGCTTCGCGCCCTGGCCGATCTTGATCTCGGCGACGTACGACGAGTTGAGCATCTCGGCCGAGACGCCGAAGCGGCCCGAGGCGACCTGCTGCCCGCGCCACTTGCGGAACTTGCCGTACATGTCCTGGATCTCCCCGCCCTCCCCGTTGATGCAGAGGATGTTGATTCGCTTTGCGGCCTCGGCGTAGGCGCGGAACGCCGGCTCCGACTGCGAGCCGAAGCTCATCGAGCTGATCACCACCGGGTAGTCGTGGTGGCCCACCGACGCATCCACGTGCGAGGGGTCGACCGGCTCGCGATCGGGCTCCTTCCGGAAGCCCATGATGTGGCGCATCGAGATCGGGCTCTGCGCCTCCTGCTCGCGCACTTTCTGGGAGTACTCGTCGAATCCAGCGGAGCCGTTCGCCGCGGCGATCGCGGCCTTGTAGACCTTCGGGTAGAAGCGGAATGTCTTCGCCGGCTTCGCCTCCTCGTCCCCGGTGAGGATCTGATGACGGGCATCGGTGTCCGCGTCGAGCTGGGCAAAGCCCGTGCCGCCCTTCGCGGTGGCGGCGAAGGCCTCGGTGTGGAAGATCTCGGCGAGCTCGGGCTTGATCCCGATCGAGGAGAACTGCCGGGCGTAGCCGCGGACCTCGTGGATCCCAATCGTCGAGATCACCTTCTCGATGCCCTTGCGGAGAGCGGCGCAGAGGTTGTTGACGTCGTTCTCGTAGTCGTCGACGCAGATCACCTCCACCATCACGTAGGGGCAGACCCCGTTGGCGCCGAGCCCGAGGGCGATCATCACGTCGTGCACGTTGCGGATGGCCGCCGAGCGGAGGACGATCGAGCAGCGGCGGCGCAGGTTGACCTCGCCGTCGAGGACCCCGAACTGCTTCAGGGCCTGGTCCACCGCCGAGGTGGCGAGATGCGGATCGATGTAGCGGCGCTCGCCGTCATAGACGGTCCGGTCGGTGAGGACGAGCAGCTCGGCTCCCTCGGCGACGGCCCGGACAGCCTCCTGGCGAAGCCTCTCGATCGCGCCCTGCGTCGTCTCGGACTCCAGCAGCGCGATGTCGATCGCCTTGGCGCGCTCGCCGAACGACGCCCAGAGGTCCTCGAGCACGTAGGTGCCCTGCTCGTTGGCGATACGCCGGTAGGAGCTGTGCGGGAGCGGCGCCAGATCGTGGTGGCCCCCCAGGATCACCGGGAAATCGGTCTCCACCGTCTGGGTGTCCTCGCCGGGGTCGCCGAGGGCCGGCCGGCGGCCGAAGACCGCGCGGGTCGAGAAGTGCTCGATCTCGCGCTCGCGGTCGATCGCCGGGTTGGTGACGACGGCGACCGTCTCCTTGAAGTAGTCGGCGAGGTTCTGCCGTTCCGGCGAGAGCGCGGCCAGTGGGCCGTCGTAGCCGAGTGAGCCGATCGGCTCGGCGCCGTTGTCGGCCATCTGCTGGACGAGCTTGACGTCGTCGCGCTGCCATCCGAAGCCGGCGAGCACGCGGTCCTCAACCTGCACGGGATCCTCGGGGCCGGCGTCGGTGTAGCCGGGGATCTCGGGGCCCTCGAGCGGGCCGCCGGTCTCGAGAGCGCGGTCGTACGGCGCGACCTCCTCCACCCTTGTCCGCTTCATCCAGCGCTCGCGAACCTTCTGCAGCATCTCGGCGTGCGGGTGGAGCGTCGAGCGCTTGCGATCGCGATCGATCAGCACCATGAACTTCTGTCCGGGCGCCATCGGCTGGGGCTCCGAGATCATCTCGGCGACGGAGACGACACCGGGTTCGGAGCTGAAGATGAAGTCGTTGGGGGTCTCGAGCTGCCAGAGCGGGCGGAGCCCCATGGCGTCGGCTGAGAAAACGCACTCATCCCGGTGGCGGGCGATCAGCGCGACCGGGCCCTGCGCGAACGGGCCCATCGTCTGGCGCAGATACATGTAGAAGGAGTGGAGCTCCTCCGGGAGGCCAGCGATCTCGGCGACGATCGGCGGGACCACCATCTCCATCGCCTCGGCCAGCGAGAGGCCGTGGCGGCGGCAGAGCGTCTCGATCGTCCGGTTCAGGTCTTGGGAATCGGAGTTCCCCTCGCCGATCGGCACGTCCAGCATCCGCGCCTCCTGCCGCAGCTGCTCGATCGTGTTGATCTCACCGTTGTGGCCGAGGACGCCGAAGGGCTGGACGCGCGTGAACGAAGGCCAGGTGTTGGTCGAGTAGCGGTTGTGGCCGAAGCAGCCGATCGTCTCGAAGCGCTCGTCAGTGAGGTCCGGGTAATAGCCGCCGAGGACCTTGGGCGCGCCCATCACCTTGTAGACGCAGGTCCGCCCCGAGAAGGAGGCGACGTGAACGCCGAGCTTCTCCTCCAGGGCGACCTTCAGGTTGAAGCAGGAGCGGTCCGTGTCGGCCGCCTCGGGAACGAGCCCCGCGAACTGCCAGAACTGGGGCTCCTCCTCACGGGCGGTTGGCCCGAGGGCGGCGGAGTCGACGGCGCCGACCCGCTCGGCGAGGATCCGGAAGCCGGCCTTGCCCAGCAGCTCGCGCGCCCCGTGGCGGATCTTCTCCAGGTCCTGGGAGCGCTCCACGAAGACGTGGGCCACCGCGAAGGCTTCGTCCCGCGCAAGCGATGGGTTGTGGCCGCCCTGGCGGACCTCCTCGGCCCAGATCTTCGTCGGGATGTCGACCAGCAGGCCGCAGCCATCGCCTTCACCGTCAACGTTGCCGGCGCGGTGCAGCATCTTCTGGAGCGACGCGAGCGCGAGGGTTACGGGCTCGTGGCTCGGGGTGGCGTCGCGGCGAACCGACGCATAGATCGCGCAGGCGTCCTTTTCCTCCACGCTCGGGGGCGAGACGCGGGGCCGGTATGCGCGCTCAGGCGAAAAGCGCTCACGCTGGGTGGACGAGTTCTTCAATTTGGCCTCCGGATCCGCGCCTTCTTCGAGCGGGCGCGCGACGGGGTTGGGACCGACGGGCGGCGAATTATAGGCAGGGGCCCATACGGTGCCGCGCCGGTTCCGGGGGACCCTTCCCCGGTTTGCCGCAAATAGCGAGACTGAGCCCGTTCCAGCCTGGTGCAGCGCTACTTTCAGGATAGTGAACGGTTCTACATACTGTTAAGCGAACGCTCACAAAGCTGGTACAACTAACGCGCAGCAGGGACATGGGGCCAGCAGCAAGGATCCGACGGAGAAGGATGACGAAGCAGAACGAAGCAGACCCCGGACAGCAGGCGATCGGGGAACCACCAAGCCCGGGCTCCGAGACGGAGCGCTTCCGGGCGATCGTCGACGTCACCCACAACGAGGCGGTGACCGGCGAGTCCGGCGTCCCCGCCAAGCTGAGGGACCACGAGCAGCGCCGCCAGATGCGCTCGCTCGACGAGTTCTCCTAGGCGCCCTCTCCAACCGACGTTCCGACGGCGGCCGCGGATAGGGTTCCGCGCCGATGCTTCTCGGTGTAGTCGGCAGCGACGCCTACAAGTGGCTTCTCGCGTTCCACATCCTCTTCGCAGTGGTGTGGGTCGGGAGCGATGTCGCGATCCAGATCTTCGTGATCCGCGCCAAGCGGGCGGGCACCGAGCGGCTTGCTTACTTCGCCGGCGAGATCGAGTGGTACGGAACGCGTGTCCTCGTTCCCGCCTCCCTGCTCCTCGTCATCCTCGGCTTCATCCTGCTGCACGAGTCGAGCGGCGCCTACGACCTCGGCCAGGGCTGGGTGACGTTCGGATTCGTGGTCTGGCTGCTCTCCTTCATCGCCGGCTCCGCGTACCTGGGACCGGAATCGGGGCGGCTCAGCAAGGTCGCAGAGGAGCGCGGGGCCGACGACCCCGAGTATCAGCGTCGTCTCAGCCGAATCTTCATCGTCTCGCGAATCGAGCTGGTCCTGCTGATCCTGGTCGTGATCGATATGGCCATCAAGCCGGGCCTCTAACCGCTGAGCGCGTCGCGCGCCGCTCTCACTCGGAGATCCTCGACCCGGTCCCGCTGACCCTCTGCCCGGGAGGCGAGGCGCTCGAAGTCCACCTGGGCGATGCTTGAGCCGTTCTCCAGGGCCTCCATGGAGCGCCAGAGCTCGAGCTTCCCGGTGATCCCGACCGTGAGGCCCTCTAGCTCGATGACACGGCTGAGCGGCGAGTAGCCGACCAGCCTGCCGTTGGGCTTGAGACGCATGCCGAGCTCCATGATGCGGGCAATCGCGAGCCTGACCTTCTTCCGGCGAACGCCGACCCGGTCCATCACCTCCACGAGCGCCGCCTGGTCCTCCTCGATCTCGCGGGCGATCTCTCCGATGGGTCGGCCGTAGTCGTTGCCTCGGTTCTGGCGCTCGAAGCGCCGCGCGAGCGAACTGCCGACGACCGATCCGGCCAAGTGATCGTTGAGGTAGATCCCGAGCATCTTGGTGTCCATGCGCTCGGGATGCCCACCGTGTCGACGCTCAAACGCCGCCGGCCGAGGCACTTGCTATTGCGAGTTCTTCGCAATAGGGTGCGATTCGCGTGACGCTCGCTCATTCAGCTCCACCGATCGAGGCTCGCGACCTGGACGCGGCGATGGCGGCGGTGCGCGAGGGAGGACTCAGGGTCACCTCCGCGCGGCGGCTGCTGATCGAGGCGCTCTGGAAAGCTGACGAGCCGCTCTCGGCCGAGGAGCTGCTCGAAAGGCTCGGTGGCCGCTCCGATTTGGGATCCGTCTACCGCAACCTGGAGGCGCTCGAGCGGCTCGGCCTCATCCGCCACGTTCACCTCGGCCATGGCCCCGGCCTCTACGCGCGCTCGTCGCTCGGGCCGCGCGAGTACCTCCTCTGCGACTCCTGCGGCGCCCACATCGCGGTCGATCCCTCCGAGCTGGATGAGGTGCGCAACCTGATTCGCCGGCGCTTCTCGTACGAGGCAAGGTTCAACCACTTCCCGGTCGCCGGCCTCTGCCCCAGGTGCGCGAAGGAGCGGGAGCGGTGATCGACCTCCACCCCCTGTTCGCCCCGTTCGAGGCCGCCGACCATTGGCTCACCGGCCTCTTCTCGGGGGCGCCGCTGCTTGTCGCACTGGGAATCGCGCTCCTACTCGGCCTGCGCCATGCCTCCGATCCGGATCATCTGGTGGCCGTCACCTCGCTGGTCGCCTCCGAGGACGGGGACACGCGGGGCGCCGCCCGGCTCGGCGCCTGGTGGGGGCTCGGCCACGCGACGACGCTGATGGTGGTCGGCATCCCCCTGATCGCGTTCAAGTCCGAGATGCCGCCCTGGCTCGAGTCGGGAGCCGAGAAGGCGATTGGAGCCGTCATCCTCCTGCTCGCGGCGCGGGTGCTGTGGAAGTGGCTCCGCGGGGACTATCGGGCGGGCCGACATCGACACGAGGACTCCGCCCACCGCCACCTGCAACAGGGGCACGATCACCAACACACCATCGTGCGCACTCCGACCCAGGCCTTCGGCATCGGCCTGCTCCACGGCCTCGCCGGCAGCGGCGCCGTGGCCGTCCTCCTACTCACGGGCCTGCCGGGCAGATTGGAGGCGGCGGCGGCGCTGGCTGTTTTCGCGCCCGCCACCCTCGTTTCGATGGCGGCATTCACAGCCGGTTTCGCCTGGGTCCTGACGCGGCCCGCGATCGAGCCCGTCTACCGCGGGATCCTCATCCCCTTGGTCGGAACGTTCGGATTGATCTTCGGCCTCTGGTACGCCGGAGTAACCTGATCGAGTGCCGTCTCGGCTGATCTTCAGGTGCGATTTCTGCGGTACGCGAGCCGAGGGCATGACCGAGCGCGGGCTCGAGGCGACCTTGCAGGAGCTGCTCTTCGGCGAGTACCTCGACGTGGAGCCGGGCAACTGGCTCGCGTGGAGCGGCAACGGGATCTACGGCCGGGCCCGGTACGCGTGCGGCGAGCATCGCGGCGAGTTGAAGGCCGAGCTGCGCGAGGCGTACGGGACCCTCGGCTGGCATCCGTGGGCCATGGGACCGCACCCTCCGTCCTATCGCCGTGGCCGCGTGGCGGCTCGGCAGCGGCTCGCTCCTGGCTGGTCTTCGCGCTGGAGCCCCCTTGCCTGAGCTCCGGCCCGGCGGCTAGAGGCTCGCCGCCGCCACCGCAGCCTGGCCGAAGGCGATCCCGCCGTCGTTCGGCGGCAGCAGCCTCGGGGTGAGCACACGAAGCGCCGCACTCTGCAGCCCCTCCGTCGTTCGCTCGAGCAGAAGCCGGTTCTGGAAGACCCCGCCGGAGAGAACCACCCGGTCCGTCCCCTCGGCCTCCGCGATCGCGCCGCAGGCCCGCGCGGTGGCGCGGGCGACGCCGTTGTGGAACCGCGCCGCCACCAGGGGAACGGGGACGCCGGCTCCGAGGTCGGTGAGGATCGCCCGCACGGTTTCGCGGGCGTCGAGCAGCTGGTCGCCCGGCAGCGGGTATTCACCTCGCTCCGAGGGATCGGCGATGCCCTCGAGTTCCACCGCCGCCTGCCCCTCGTAGTTCACCTCGGCTCTGATCCCGCAGAGGGCCGCCACCGCGTCGAAAAGCCGCCCGGCGCTGGAGGTGACCGGAGAGGCGAGGCCGCTCGCTGCCAACTCCCCAACCTTCCGCCACTCCTCGGCGGAAACGTGCTGGGCGATCAGGGGTGGCAACGGCGGTTCGGGTCCGAGGGCCTCGAGCAGCCACGAGCAGGCCATCCGCCAGGGCTGGTGGATGGCGCGCTCGCCGCCGGGCATGCGCACCGGGTGCAGCCTCCCTCGGCGTTCGAAGCCCGTCGCGTCCCCGACCAGCAGCTCCCCTCCCCACACCGTCCCGTCCGTGCCGTAACCCGTCCCGTCGAAGATCGCACCGACCGCCGAGCCGGTCTGGCGGTGCTCCGCGAGGCAGGAGGCGAGGTGGGCGTGGTGGTGCTGCACCCCCACCGTCTCCACTCCACCGCGCTCGAGCGCGTACTTGGTGGAGAGATACTCCGGATGGAGATCGTGGGCAACGATCTCCGGCCTGACCGCGAAGAGCCGCTCGAAGTGCTCGATCCCCTCGGTGAACGAGCGGAGAGTCTCGTAGTTCTTCAGGTCCCCGATGTGGTGGCCCACCCAGGCCCGGCCATCCCGGGCGAGGCAGAACGTGCTCTTCAGCTCCGCGCCGCAGGCCAGGATCGGACGGCGCGCGTCGAGCGGCAGGTCCCGTGGAACGTAGCCGCGGCTGCGGCGCAGAAACTGCGGCCGCCCCGCGACCACGCGCACGACCGAGTCGTCGGTCCGCGTCTCGATCGGCCGGTCACCCAGGAGGAAGAGATCGGCAATGCCCGAGAGCCGCTCCAGCGCGTCGGGGTCCCGGTAGGCAATCGGCTCGTCGGAGACGTTGGCGCTGGTGAGAACCAGCGGAGCGCCCGCGTCGCGGAGGAGCAGGTGATGAAGCGGCGAGTAGGGCAACATGACGCCGAGCTCACGGGCGCCCGGCGCGACCGACGGCGCGACCGGCGCATCGGGCCGGCGCGGGGCCAGGACTATCGGGCGCTCGCGCGAGGTGAGCAGTTCCCCCGCGTCATCGTCCAGCTCGACCAGCTCGAGCGCCATCGCGACGTTGAGCGCCATCAGGGCGAAGGGCCGCTCCTCCCGGTGCTTCCGGGCGCGCAGCTCCGCCACCACGGTCTCGTCGTCGGCCCGGCAGGCGAGATGGAACCCACCGATTCCCTTGATCGCGATGATCCTGCCCTCGGCGAGGGCCAGGACGGTTGCCTCGAGAGAGGCCTCGTTCCCCTCGGCGACGGCGCGCCCGGCGCGATCGGTCAGCCACAGCGACGGCCCGCAGTCGGGACATGCGTTGGGCTGGGCGTGGAAGCGGCGGTCAAGGGGGTCCTCGTACTCGGCCCGGCAGCGGTCGCACATCTCGAACGACGCCATGGTCGTCAGGGGGCGGTCATACGGGACGCCGCGCACGATCGTGAAGCGTGGCCCGCAGTTGGTGCAGTTCGTGAACGGATAGCGACGGCGCCGGTTCCCCGGGTCCATCACCTCGTACAGGCACTCCTCGCAGGTGGCCACGTCCGGCGAAACGGCCGCGTCGGCCTCCCCCCGGTCCTCGCTCTCAGTGATCCGGAAGCCCGGTTCTCCGGTCGGGTCAACCGGCTCGTTGCTGACCCGTTCGACGATCGCCAGCGGCGGGGCTTCGGAGCGCAGTCTCTCGAGCAGCCTGGCGAGGGCTCCCGGCTCCCCCTCGGCCTCGATCAGGACCCCATGCGAGTCGTTGAGCACCCAGCCCGCCAGGCCGAGCTCGGCGGCCAGCCGGTAGACGAAGGGGCGAAATCCGACGCCCTGCACGGTCCCCTCGACCCGAACCCGCAGCCGCTGCGTCGATCCGACGCTCATCGGATCTCGATCAGCTCGCGGAGCGCGTGGTAGGCGCTCGCCTGGGCCTCCTGGATGCGCGGGATGTGCTGGGAAGGGGTGACGATCACGTGGTCGGCGAGCCCATCCGACGCGATCCGGCCGCCGTCGTATCCGACGAAGGCGAGGGTGACGAGCTCCCGGCGCCGCGCCTCGGCGAGAGCCTCGATCAGGTTGACCGAGTTGCCGCTGGTCGAGATCGCGATCGCGGCGTCGCCCTCGCGACCGTAGGCGATCACCTGCCGGAGGAAGATCGCCTCGGTGCCGATGTCGTTGGCGATCGCGGTCAGGATCGAGGGGTCCTCGGTGAGATCCAGAGCCGGCCGGGGCGGCCATCCCTGCGGCGCTGCGCGCAGATCGGCGACCAGATCCATCGAGTCGGTGGCGGAGCCGCCGTTGCCGAACACGAGCGCCTTGCCGCCGCGGTCGAAGGCCGACCGCAGCTCGGCCGCGGCCGCCAGCAGCTCGTCGCGGGACCCGTCAAACGTGCGTTGACGCAGTTCGCCGACCTCCTCCGCCTTCATCAGGACATTCGAGCGGACGTCCTCGATCACGTCGTCCAGCCCCGTCTCACCCTCCGAGAGGAACGGGTAGAGGAAGCTTGATGCCCCGGTGTCGTGGACGGGGCCTGCCTCGCGGCCCTCGAGCAGGCCGCGGTGGTCGAAGAACACGTGGACCAGCTCCCACAGCACGTGGTAGAGGGTCTCGGCGAGCTCCTGGCGGACGAACGGATCATCGGCCGGCGGCTCGAACTCCCACTCCGCGCCGCTCTCCGAGAAGGCGATCGTCTGACAGCCGCGGTCGCGAGCCATCCGGAGGGCCTCGACCGTTTCGCCGGCACCGTCCTCATCGGTGCCGAACGCGATCACGATGTCGTCGGGCTCGGCGATCAGGTCGAGCTGTGTCGTGAGCAGGCCACCCTCGCGAGCGAGGCCAATCGCGGGAAGGGCGCGCTTGCCGACGATCACCGGATGGACGAACTCGACGGCCACATGCCTGACGTCGGAGCGCGCCGCCGGCGAGAGCCCGAGCGCGACCAGCCGGCCGCCCCGCGCAAAGCGCTCCGCCATCCGATGGCAGCAGCGCGCCACCTCCTCGGCCCGGGCGGTGAAGAAGGCCCGGTTGGATTCGGTCCTCTCAGCCAGCAGGGCATCCAGCCGCCCCGCCGCCGCCACGGTCAAACCGCGGCGGCCTCCCTCGCCGCCACCCCCGAGAGCCACTCGGCGAAGGCCTCGGTTCCCTCCCCGGTCCGGGCGCTGCACTCGATTACCTGCGCGCCCGGGTTGACCGACTCGAGGTTGTGGCGCAGCTTCTCGAGGTCGTAGGAGAGATGCGGGAGCAGGTCGATCTTGTTGACCACCACCAGCTCGCAGGTCCGGAACATGAGCGGGTACTTGAGAGGCTTGTCCTCGCCCTCCGTCACGGAGCAGATCATCGCCCGCGCGTCCTCGCCGACCCGGAACTCGGCGGGGCAGACCAGGTTGCCGACGTTCTCGATCACGAGCAGGTCGATCTCGTCGAGATCCAGGTCGGGCAGCGCCGAGCGCACCATGTTGGCGTCGAGGTGGCATTCCCCGCCGAAGCCCGCGTCGGTGTTGAGCTGAACGACGGGGACGTGCAGGTGCGCGATTCGGTCGGAATCCATCGACCCCTGGACGTCGCCCTCGAGCACGCCGACGCGAGTCTCGAGCCCCGGCAGCGTCGCCTCGAGCAGCGAGGTCTTGCCGGCGCCGGGAGCCGACATCAGGTTGATCACCCGCACCCCGGCGTGATCGAAGTCGTGCCGGTTGGCCTCTGCGATCGTCGTGTTGGCGTCGAGGGCATCCTCGGCGACCTTCACCTTGGTGCGATGCATCCCGCCTCCTCATTCGCGTCGCTTTGACTGTTTTGGCCCACGCTCTCCTCGTTGACCTCGATCGACTCCACCTCGAACTCGGTGCCGGCGATCACCTCGACATCGCCCGTCGAGCATGACGAACAGCGGAAGTCTGGGATATCCAGCCCCCATTCGCGCCCGCACGTATTGCACCGCAGCTTCGCCTGGATGATCTCCTGCTCGAGGTCCGCGCCCTCGCAGAGGGTGTCGCGCGAGCAGATCCCGAAGTAGAAGTCGAGCGAGTCCGGGACCACCTGCCGCAGAGTCCCAATCCTCATCTGGACCGAGGTGACCCGGCGGCCGTCGGCGTGGCGAATCGCAGTCTCGACGATGCCGGTGGCGAGGGAGAGCTCGTGCATGATCAGCTCGGTCCGTAGGCCGCGTCGGATTGCAGCTTGTTGAGCTCCTCCAGCACGACCGCCGCCGCGCGGTCGACCGCGGCGCGGACCGGTTCGGAGAGCTCCAGCGCCAGGTTCTCGACGTCGGCCGGCTCGCAGCCCACCACGACGACCTTGCCGGGCCAGCCGTGGACGGTGTTGACGAAGCGCAGCACGGTCTGCGGATCCATCCCGTGGGGGCTGATCGCCTCGCCGTCCTCGATCGGCCCGAACTCCGCCGGATCCGGCTCGATCACGTAGACGTCACCGGGCTTACCGCCCTGCTGGCTGACATCCACGAGGACCATGGCGTGGTAGCCGCGCATCACCTCATAGGCCAGGTCGAGCCCTCCGGAGCCGAAGTCCTGCACCTGGACGCCGGGCGGCACACCCATCTCGAGCAGCCGGCTGACCACGTGGCCTCCGAAGCCATCGTCTCCCAGCCAGGCGTTGCCCACCCCGGCCACCAGGATCTGCTTCTCCATGTTCGGCATCTGAGGCTCTTCCAGGCTCGCCAGGTCCGGCATCTGAGGCTGATGCTCGCTCACGCGACCGGCTCCACCTCGTCGGCGAAGAAGAACAGGAAGCGGCCCGTCTCCCGGAGCAGCTCCTGCCCCGGGTCGTCGTCCACGGTGACGCCGAGGTAGATGCGCTCGTCGTAGCCACGATAGATCCGCTCCACGGTCGCGGTGCGGCCATGGAG
Source organism: uncultured Solirubrobacterales bacterium (assembly GCA_963743575.1). Classification (GTDB taxonomy): domain Bacteria; phylum Actinomycetota; class Thermoleophilia; order Solirubrobacterales; family 70-9; genus DASUPK01. The sequence continues at coordinate 235,676 of CAVUQC010000007.1, forward strand.
GATCTTGTCGTAGACGTCCCCCTCGGTCCCCGGCCTGAGGACGATCTTGTCCCCGAGCCGGACCAGGCTCCCTGCGGCCGACACCTCGCGCTCGCCCTGCACCTCGTCGAGGCCCGGCGGCGGCGTCGGGGGACGCCCGCTGGTCGCGGTCTCGTCTGCCCCCGGCTCCTTGTAGGTCAGGCGCCCATGGAGGCTGAGGATGTCGTCCCCGGTCGCCTTCTCCGCCCGCTCGATCATCTCCCGGACGGCGGAATCCTGACCCGCGATCTCCTGGCGCTCTTCGTCGCTCAGGGCGTGGACGTGGAGCAGCAGGGCCTCCTCGATCTCGGTGTTGTCGAACAGGTTGCCGAGACTCTCCGGCGCCAGCTCGGGATGGTCGGGAAGCATGATCGCGGCGCCGAGCACAGCCGCGTCGCGATCGCCCAGCAGGACGGGAAAGGTGTTGAGGGGCTGGCTCCCCAGAGCGGCCTTGCCCTCAGGGCCCTCCCGCTCGAGGGGAGAGACGAAGCGGCCGCCCTCCACCTCCACCAGCGGGTGGGTCGAGATCAGGCTGTGATGGAGCGCCTCGCCTCGGGTGACCTCGGCGGGGTCGGCTCGCATCCCGGTCTCGTTGTGCACGCAGAGCCGGAGGCGGGCCAGCTCCGGGCCGAGGAGCTCGGCGCGCATCGCGATGCGCCCGCTGAGCTCGCCGTCCTCCATCGGGAAGCTGAACCGCACCCGCAGCGGCTCGCGCGCCAGCTCGGCGAGGGTCACCGGACCCAGCTCGAGCGAGCGGTCCTTGGCCTCGTGGCGCTCGCCGCTCGCCTGCAGGAAGAGGACCGTGCCATCGAGGCGGGCGTCCGGCCCGGCCGCGAGCACCGCCTCGAGCCGCAGCATCGAGTAGGCCGCCGGCTGCGCATCGGCGTAGACCGGCGGGTAGACGATCCCGAACGGCGTCGGGGTCGCGTTCTTCACGCCGGGTGTATAGGGATAGAGGGCGTAGCCCTCGTAGAGCAGGGAACGGACCAGCTCCTCGATCGAGCTATTCATCGAAGCTCTCCCTGGCGAGGAGCTCGGTGAGCGCGGCGTCGAACGTGGGGGCCCCGGACCGCGCCTTGAGTCGCTGCAGCGCATCGAGCGTGTCGCGATGAACGGGGACCCAGCCGCGATAGGGGTAGTAGGAGTCGATCATCTCCGTCCAGATGGAGAGGGGCAATTTGAAGTCGGCGGTCGTGTCCCAGGGCACCTGGAGAACCTGGAGGCGGCCCTCGTCGGCCGAGTAGTAGATGCTGCCGTTGAAGTGGAACGCGAGCGGGATTTCCCCGTCGGTCACCGAGTGGAAGTACTTGGCGGCGGCGAGCTCGACGTCGTAATTGCAGAGGACCTCGATGTTCGCCGTGGTCGACCCCGTGAAGGAGGGGAGCAGCACCGTCTCGGTCGTCCAGTGCATCCGCTGCGCGGTGGTGGTCCAGCGGTGGGGGTCTCCGAAGAGCTCCGTGAGCTTCTCCCGGGACTCGGCGTCGTAGGCTCGCTTCGCCGGCTCGATCTGGATCTGGACGCTGAGGCCCGCCATGAAGATCTCCCGGCCGGAATCGTCGTCGATCTCCAGGGTGAAGCTGAGCGTGGGCGCCGCCGCGTGCGGGATCGCCCTCACTTCCGAGACCGCCAACCGCAGGTTCGGGTCCCCGGACCGGCCCGATGTCTCCGGCCCGCCGCGCTCGGCCGTGTCCGCCTCGACCTCCGGCGGCCGGGGGTGCGGCACCCCGCGCGGCTGGGCCTCTTCCACGGGCTCGCTCATCTCACCTCGCCGGAGCGCTGCCGGAGGCGCTCGAAGAAGGTCGGCACGGCGCGCTCGATCGCGTCCCCGCCGGAAATCCCCTCCCAGCTCGCCTTGATCGCGCCGACAAGCCCGTAGCACTCGTCGATCGGGGCGATCACGTACGCCGGCGGCTCGGAGATGCGGTTGACGACGAGCGCCTCGGCGTCGGGCTCGAGTGAGTCGAGCTCCGGATTGAGGGATCGGAGGTCGTCCCAGGCGTCGAGCTTGAGCTCGGACTCGGTGGCTCCGGCGGGGCTCGGATACATCGCCACCATCGCGCCGACCGAGCTGCTGCGCATGAAGAAGGCCAGGCCGATCGGCACCTCGAGGCGGGCCCAGATCTCGTCCGGGAGGTCGAAGCCCTCCAGCCAGACGACGCGGGTTCCGGTCGGACGCAGCTCCGGGTCGCCCGAGCGCTGCGTCCAGCAGGTCGCGCAGACGCAGAGGATCCTCCGATCGCCGAGGTGGAGCAGGTGCTCGTGCTCGTCGGGGATCTCGACCCCGCAGACGTCACAGCGCTCCTCGGGCCCGGCCGAGGCATCGCCGGCGGCTTCCATTCCGCCCGTCGCCGTCTGGCTCCTCATCCCGCGAAGCCCACTGATCACGTTCGTCCGCCTCCGGGCCGCCACCGCGTCGTCGATGGCCCGCCCGTTGCCGCTCATCGTGCCAGCGCCACCCGCACCCCATCCACCTCCGAGGCGAGCAGCGGTACCGGCCCCAGGTGGAGCTGATCGTCGTCCAGGGATCGCCCGGCACGCGGCAGGAAGTACCGCCGCTCGCAGCTCGGGCAGACCAGCATGCCCTCGTCGAGCTCGGCGGTCGCGATCGAGGCCTGGCAGCTCGGACAGGAATCCAGGTAGGCGAGCAGCGATCCCTCGACCCTGGCGACCACGATCGGGGTGCCGCCGACGTCGATCCTCGTGAGCTGGTCTTCGCTCAGCCCGTCGAGCTCTCCGTTCAGCTCGTGCCATCCGGACGAGCCGGGCGGCGCGGGAATCGCCGAGCCGTCATTCGAGCCTCCGGCCTGCACGACCGGCAGCTCGGCGCCGGTCATCTCGACCGGGTTCAGCAGGTCCTGGTCAAGGCCCTCAACCTCGATGCTCACCAGGTCGGGGGCCGCCTCCTCGAGCGCCGTCTTGATCGCGAGCTCGAGGGTGGACGAGGAGGCCGGGCAGCCGTCGCAGCTGCCCTCCAGGCGCAGCCGAGCAGCGCCGTCCTCGAGCGAGATCAGCTCGACGTTGCCGCCGTGGGACTCCATATACGGCCTCACGTTGTCGAGCGCCTCGGCGACCCGCTCGTCGATCGGCACGGGGTAGAGGTCGTGGATCAGCATGAGGCTGGCGACGACGCCGTCGTCCACCAGCCTCTGCTTGATCTCTCCGGCGCTCTCATCCGCATCCAGGATCTCGACGATCCTGGCCAAGCCGAGGCCGTACATGTCGATGACAGCGGCCATCAGCTCCTCCGCGGCCCGGCGGGACGCGGAGTCCGGAATTCGCTCGACCTGCGCGGTCAGCTCCTCGACCCTCTGGATCAGGGCCTCGGGGCTGACCGCCACTCCTCTCTCGTCGGGCATGCCCTCGTGCCTCGCGCCGATCAGGAGAGGCCGGTCGGAGTGTGGGTCACCTTCCGGACCTGGCCGCCGCGCTGGTTGTACATGTGGACGCCGCACGGCAGGCACGGATCGAAGCTCCGCACCGCCCGCATGATGTCCACCCCCTTGAAATTCTCGGGGCCGTTCTCCTCGAAGATCGGCGTGTTCTGCACCGCATCCTCGTACGGCCCCGGAGTCCCATAGGTGTCGCGCGGGTTGCTGTTCCACGGCGTCGGCGGGTAGGGCTGGTAGTTCGCCACCTTGCCGTCCTGGATGACCATGTGGTGCGAGAGCACGCCGCGGGCGGCCTCGCAGAAGCCGACCGAGACTGCCTCCTTCGGCACCTTGAAGTCATTCCACGACTTCGTCCGGCCCTCGCGGACCTCGGTGAGCGCCCGCTCCAGGTTGTGGAGGGCGATCAGCGCCGAGTAGGCCTCGTGATAGGTCCTGGCCCGGTCGCGCTCGATCGCGTTCGACTTCTCCGGGATCTTCCACTCGAGCTCCATCTCGGGCTTCGAGGCGGTCCTCGGCAGGACCATCTTGATGCTCTCGCCCGTCGCCTTCGCGTATCCGAAGTCGACGAGACCGGCCTTCGCGGTCACCCATGAGCGGGCGAACGGGCCGCCGCCGGTGTCGCAGGCGACGTAGGCGTCATTGCGCTGGTCGTAGATCCTCGGCGAGGCGACCCAGCTGTACTTGTCCTGGAAGTCGCGCTTCTGCGGCTTCGGCAGGGTCACCTTGTTCCACGGATGCCGCTTGTCGACAGGGTTGCCGAGGGGATCCTGCGTGACGAACGTCTCCTCGTTCGTCCAGTCATCGAAGTACGAGCTGCCCAGCAGGATCCTGATCATCAGGTTGATCTCGACCAGGTCGGTCGTGATCAGCTCGCCCTTCAGCACCACGCCGGGGGTGATGTAGCGCTTCCGCCCCCACTCGGCCATGTTGCGGTAGTCGTAGTCGACGTAGTCCGGGTCGTCGAAATAGCCCCAGCAGACCAGGTCGGTGTCGCGATAGCCCACCATGTCGTACCCCGGCAACTCCTGAAGGAAGAAGTCGTAGAGGTCGTCGTGCATCGGCACCGCCCGCTTGACGTAGTCGATGTAGCGCATCAGCCGCACGTAGTAGTCCGTGCAGGTCTGGTGTGTGATGTCGACCGAGACGCCGCCCGGCATGATCGTCGACGGGTGCGTGTGCCGCCCGCCGAACAGGCAGTACATCTCGCGGGTGTAGCGAGCCACCTGGAGGGTCTCCAGGTAGAAGTCGCCGGTGAACGGGTTGAGCGCCCGCATGATGTCGGCGATCGTCTTGTAGCCGTGGACGTCCTGACCGGGTGCCGCCGTCTGCTCTGCCTTCGCCAGCAGGGTCGGATTCGTCTCCTTGACCATCTGCTCGCAGAAGTCCACGTTCGCCATGCAGTCGTTGAAGATCGCGTGGTCGAACATGTAGTCCGCGGTCTCGGCGAGGTTGTAGCCGAGGTCACCCAGGGCGGGCGGCTTCACGCCGTACGCCATGTTCTGGTTGAGGCACGAGGTGGTGCAGTGGTTGTCGCCGCAGATGCCGCAGATGCGGCTGGTGATGAAGTGCGTGTCCCGCGGGTCGATCCCCTTCATGAAGATGTCGAACCCCCGGAAGATCATCGAGGTCGAGTAGGCCTTCTCCACCTTCTTGGCGTCGAAGTCGATCTCGGTGTGGATCCCGAGGCTGCCCACGATCCGGGTGATCGGATCCCAGGACATCTCCTTGACGGCGACCTTCTTCGATGTGGTCGGAGTCTCTGTGCTTGCCATGTTGGTCTCCTCTTTCTCTCGAAGTTGATCGCCTAGGACCCGGGCGGCGAGTAGCCGGCGGATCGGGACTTGTAGCCCGTGCTGAGCTGGTTGCCGGGCCTTCTCCACTCCGGCTCCACGTCGAACTTCTTGCGGATGTTCCGCTTGCGGAAGCCGCGCACGATCGGTCCGATCGTGAACTTCTCGAGGCTCGAGGCCATGCCGCCCCAGCGGTCCTCGTCCATGAACGGCATGTACTTGTCGGGGAAGCCGGGCATGGTGCAGGCCATGCAGATGCCGCCGACGTTCGGGCAACCTCCTACGCCGCTCTGCCAGCCCCGGATCGGGACGTTGCACTTGACGACCGGGCCCTTGCAGCCGAGCTTCACCATGCAGCGGTGATCGGAGCCGTATTCGGTCGCGAACTCGCCCTGCTCCGAGAAGCCACCCCGGTTGCAGGACTCGCGAACCGTGCGGCCGAACAGCCAGGTCGGCCGGTGCGCGTCATCGAGGTCGGGGACCGGCGCTCGTCCCGCGAGGTGCAGGGCGAGATAGAGCAGGGACTCGGTCGTGTTGTCGGGCTGAACCGGGCAGCCGGGGATGTTCACAACCGGCAGGCCAGCGGTCGACTTCCAATCCCAGCCGAGATAGTCGGCCAGCCCCATCGCCCCGGTCGGGTTGTTCTTCATCGCCGGGATGCCGCCGTAGGTCGCGCAGGTGCCGAGCGCGACGACCGCGGCAGCCTTCGGCGCCAGGCGGTCAACCCACTCGTTCGTGGTGATCGGCTGGCCGCTCTGCGGGTCGGTGCCCATCGCAGACCAGTGGCCCTCCCCCGAGAGCTCCTCGTTCGGAATCGAGCCCTCGACGATCAGGACGAACGGGTCGAGCTTGCCGGCCTCGGCGTCATACCAGGCCTGCATGAACTCGTCGCCGTTCTCGTAGGCGAGCACGGGGTTGTGGACGATCACCTTCGGCATGCCCGGGATCGCCTGGGTGACGATGTCCTCGAGGGAGGGGTCGACGGCCGAGGTCATGGCGACCGAATCGCCATCGCAGCTAAGTCCGGTCGTCATCCAGATGACGTGGGCCTCCACCGCCTCCGTCTTGGCCTGATCCGGTACGAACTCGACTGCGTTGGCCATCTCTCCTCCTGTTGCTAGTTCAGTGTCATCAACAGATCCTGGGCAGCGGATCGCCCACCAGCTGGTCCATCACCCGCCGACCGCCGAAGGCGGTCTCCACCAACACCATCCCGGGCGGCTCCGTCTTCACCTCTCCGATCTCGGCCGCGTCCTCGCAGCCGGGAGCGGACCGGAGGCTCGCCAGTGCCTCCTCGGCCCGCTCCGGAGCGACGAACGCCACCAGCTTCCCCTCGTTGGCGACGTACATCGGGTCGATGCCGAGCATCTCGGCCGCTCCGGCAACCGCCGGGGTGACCGGCACATCGCCCTCGCGGACGCCGATCGAGACGCCTGAGGAACGGGCAAGCTCGTTGAGCACGGAGGCCACCCCGCCGCGGGTGGCGTCGCGAATGCAGTGAAGGGCCTCGCCCGCGGCGTCGAGCAGCGCGTCCACGGCGGGCCAGAGCGGGCGGGTGTCGGAGAGGATCTCGGCGTCCAGCGAGAACTCGTCCCGCGCGAGCATGATCGCCGAGCCGTGATCGCCGACGGTGCCGGAGACGAGGACTCGGTCGCCCGGCCGCAACCCCTGCGGCGAGAGGTCCCCTCGCGGATCCAGCTTGCCGATGCCGGCGGTGGAGATGTACATGCCGTCCGCGTGGCCGCGCTCGACGACCTTGGTGTCACCGGTGACGATCTCGACGTCGGCGCCCTCAGCCGCCGCGGCGATCGCCTCCACCTCGGCGCGCAGCACGTCCGCCGGCAGCCCCTCCTCGAGGATCAACGAGACGCTCAGGGCCCTCGGCCTCGCGCCCGACACGGCGAGATCGTTGGCGGTGCCGTTGACGGCAAGGTCCCCGATCGAGCCGCCAGGGAAGCGGAGTGGGCGCACGACGTAGCTGTCGGTGGAGAGCGCAATCCCGAGATCGTCGATCGTGACCACGCCTGCGTCGCCCATCTGCTCGAGGGTCTCGCCCTCCCTCGCGAGCGCGGGAACCAGCAGCCCCTCGATCAGGGTCTGAGAGGCCTTACCACCCGCCCCGTGCGCCATGGTCACGGTCTCGTCCCTGAAGCGGGGGCGCTTGGCGCGCGCGGTCTCGATGATGTCGAGGACCTTGCGCTCGCGCTCACTGACCGCCGCGTCCGTCACACCAGCTCCTTCTCCCGCGCGAAACGGCCGTAGTTGTAATACGCGGCGCAGGCCCCCTCCGGGGAGACCATGCAGGTGCCGATCGCGTGCTCGGGAGTGCAGGCGGTGCCGAAGACCTTGCACTCATACGGCTTGATCACGCCCTTCAGGACCTCGCCGCACTGGCACGCCTTCGGATCGGCGACCCTGACTCCCGGCACCCCGAAGCGAATCTCGGCGTCGAGCTCGGCGTAGGCATCGCTGAGCCGGAGCGCGCTCTGCGAGATGAAGCCGAGACCGCGCCACTCGAAGTGCGGCCGCAGCTCGAAAACCTCGGACATGACTTTGAGCGCGGCCGGGTTCCCGTCGTAGGGGACGACCCGGCTGTACTGGTTCTCGACCTCGCAGCGGCCCTCCCCCAGCTGAGCCAGGATCATGCGGATCGCCTGGAGGATGTCGAGCGGCTCGAATCCCGCGACGACGACCGGCTTGCCGTAGTCCTTGGGAATGAACTCGAAGGGCCGGCAGCCGACCACCGTCGAGACGTGTCCCGGGCCGATGAAGCCGTCGAGCCGCAGGTCGGGCGAATCGAGCAGGGCCCGCAGCGGCGGCACGATCGTGACGTGGTTGCACATGCACGAGAAGTTGGACACGCCCTCGGCGCGGGCTCGCTTCAGCGTCAGGGCCGTGGAGGGGGCGGTGGTCTCGAAGCCGATGGCGAAGAAGACCACCTCGCGGTCCGGGTTCTGCTTCGCGAGCCGCAGCGCGTCGAGCGGCGAATAGACCATCCGGATGTCCGCGCCCGCGGCCTTGGCCTCGGTCAGCGTCTTCTCCGACCCTGGTACTCGCATCATGTCGCCGAAGCAGGTGAAGATGATGTCGTTCTCGGTGGCCATCGCGATCCCGTCGTCAACGCGTCCCATGGGGATCACGCAGACGGGGCAACCCGGGCCGTGGACCAGCTCGACGTTCTCCGGGAGCAGGTCGTCGATCCCGTACTTGTAGATGGAGTGCGTGTGCCCGCCACACACCTCCATCAGCTTGTAGTGGCGACCGGGCTCGACCTCCTCGAGGATCTTCCCGGAGAGCGCGCGCCCGATCTCGGCGTCGCGGTACTCGTCCATGTAACGCATGGTCATCCGACCACCTCGCTTGCGGCATGCGCGATCGCCGTGCCGGCATGCACCAGCAACTCGTCTCCCTCGCACACAGGAGCCACCAGGGCGATCTCGACGGTGCTGCGCTCCCTGTCACCGTCCGTCACGCAGAGGGCGAGCTCGCGCTCGGTGTCGATGCGGATGACCCGCATCCTGATCGCCTCATCCCCACAGGTAATGCATCCCGTCGAGTGGTCGCATTCGGGAATGAGGCGGTCGGTCATTCTCCGGGGCTCCTCTCGCCGCAGCCCGGGAGGAATCGGCGCCGGGTCCACTGGCAGTACCGGCTCGTCACTCGATCACGCTCGCCTTCAGCTCCTCGAGCTCCTGCTCGTAGTCCTTGCCCATGCCCTCGAGCAGGCTGAGCGTGGCGCGGGCCTCCTCCTCGTCCACCTTGGAGATCGCGAAGCCCACATGTATGAGGACCCAATCCCCGGGAACCGCCCCATCGCCCTCCTCGTCGAGGAGCCCGACGTTGACGTTGCGCTGGACACCGGCCACGTCGACCTTGGCGAGGCGGTTCGTCTCGTCAACCACTTCAACCACCTGACCTGGAATGGCCAAACACATCCTCAGCTCCTCTCCGCCTTGGGCGCTCCTGCTAGCTGCGCATCACCCCGGCGCGGCGAACCTACTCCCCAGTCCGAAAGGTGTCAAGCAAAAGTGATTAGAGGGCCCGCGGATGTGCGCCGTGGAGGACAATGTGGTGGATGGGATCCGGAGACGAATTGCTCGCTCGCGAGGTCTACGTCGGCGATGCCTACAAGCCATTCGGCGAGCTGACCGCGAACGACGCGAGGGCGCTCGCGGAACAATTCAGCGGGTTGAGCGGCGGCGGGCTCGAATCGAAGGTTGCGCCGGTGGGCAGAGCCTGGCGCGAGCTCGCAGATGCGATCGAGCAACACGGCGCGGCGACGGTGGCGGAGCTCGGCGCCGAGGAGGCCGCCAGGCGGGCTGAGCAACTCCGGGTAGTCCCCCCGGGCGGATCCTGGCTCCAGGGTTAGCCCCAGGGCATCTGCTGGTAGCCGCTGTCGACGGGCACACCGATCAGCAGCGCTCGCACGTTCGCATCCGAGGCGTTGCGGATCGTCCGGTTCACCTCGGGGGCGAAGCGGCAGAAGGTGCCGGCAGGGGCATCGTGCTCCTCGCCGTCAGTGACGATCTGGCCCTCACCCTCGAGGATGATGAAAACCTCCTCCTGGTTGTCCCCGCTGTGGTCGTGCGCGGGGATCTCGCCCCCGGCCGCGATGTCGACGACGTTGAAGCCGAACGCCTCGGCGCCCAGCGCCTTGCGGGCGAGGCGCCAGGTGGCTCCCCCGCTCCCCTCCATCTCCTCGAACTCATCGATGCGCTTGATCGTGTAGCCCTCGGCCATCTGTCCCCTCCGATCGGGTTTCGCGTCTCCCCTCTACCCGCAACATATGCTCTTCCGCGTGGGAGACGACTCGGCTCAGAGTCTGGATCAGGCGATCGGGCACTACAACGAGGCCTGGAACGCCCACGACCTCGACGCGATCATGTCGATGCACGCGCCCGACATGGTCTTCGAGAACCACACTGCCGGGGAGTCGGCCGAGGGACCGGACGAGGTCCGCGCGCACATCGGCGCGATCTTCAAGAGCTGGCCCGACCTGCACTTCGAGACGCGCAGGCTCTACGTCCGCGACGGTGTGGTCACGCAGGAGTGGACCGCAAGCGCGACGCATACCAACACCATGCGCCGAGGCGACCTGGTCGCCGAGCCCAGCGGCAAGAGGATCGAGTGGCGCGGGGTCGACGTGATCCCGTACGAGGACGGCCAGATCAAGCGCAAGGACGTCTACTCGGACTCGGTCTCGATCCTCCGCCAGGTCGGGCTGATCGACTGACGAGACTCGTTCAACTTCGGCGCTGGTAGAGGGCCCAGCCGGCGATCGCCGCTCCGCAGGCGAATAGGATCCCCGCCGCGAGGAGACCGGCATCACTCCGCTCGGGCTCGCCGAGGATCGAGTCGCGGGCCTGGGCCGAGAGCACCGATCCAGCCGACGCCCACGACATCACAGAGCCGGCGGAGGCGGCCGATGCCACCGAGAACGCCGATCCGGCCGATCCGATCGACCCGATCGAGGCAAAGGACCCGACGGAACCGACGGAGAGGACCGATCCCTTCGAGGCGATCGAAAGGAACGAGTCCTCTGACCACAGGGAGAGTGCCTCGGAACTCACAGCTCCGGGACGTCCGCGCCCATGGGCGAGAAGGGCACCCGCCGAACCTCAGCCCAGTCCCCGACCCGCTCGCTCAGTGCCTTCATCACCTCGCCCGTGCTCTGCCAGAAGGTCCAGACCAGCACGGTCGGCCCCGCACCTGAGATCGTCGCCCCGATGGCACCCATCCGCGGAGCCTCCTCCACGATCTCCATCGAGCGCGGGTAGAGGTGGGCACGAGCAGGCTGATGGATCCGATCGGCGAGGCCGCGGCCGATCAGGGTCAGGTCCGAGCGCTGAATTCCCAGAACAAGCTCTGAGGCGGCGGAGATGTTGGCGACCGCGTCGGTGAGCGGCACATCGTCTGGAATCGCCTTCCGCGCCTCCTCGGTCGGAACCTGCTCGCCGGGAACGACCACCACCGCCTCGACGCCCTGCGGCGGATCCAGACGGGTCGAGGTGAGCGTGTCACCGTCGCTCGAGCAGACGACGAACCCGCCGTATAGCGCCGCGGCCACGTTGTCCGGGTGACCCTCGATCTCGGCGGCCCTGGCGAGCACGTCCTCGGGCTCCTGGGCCAGCTCATAGAGATGGTCGGCGGCGAGCAGGCCCGCGACGATCGCCGCCGCACTTGAACCGAGGCCCGCCGCGAGCGGAATCTCGCTCTTGATGCGGAACGCGATCCCGTCCGCGGAGCGCAAGGACTCGAACGCGCGCACGCAGAGGTTGGAGCGATCAAGCGGGACCTCGAGCCCCTTCGCCTCGACCGAGAACGATTCGGCCTCCTCCACCTCCAGCTCGAGGTGCATCGCAAGCGCAGCGGCCAGCACGTCGTAACCCGGGCCGAGGTTGGCCGAGGAGGCCGGCACTTTGACCAGCCGTCGCCGAGCGGTCATGGGCCGGAGGCTATCCGGCTAGCCGGCACGTGCAGCCCGCAGCGCCTGCTCGCGGTCCATGAACATCCGGTATCGGCGCACGCGCCCGTTCTCGAAGCGGACCAGATGGAACGCCGGCGTCTCGAGCTCGATGCCGCTCCGGGCCCCACGGACGTTGAGGTGGACGACAGCCAGCACTTCGTCGCCGAGATCCATGAGCTCATCGACCTGGATCTCCATCTCACCGAGGAAACCGATGACGCCCCTCAGATGCTCCTCGACCTGCTCCCGGCCCTGGACGACTCGGCCGTCCGGTACCTCGGGCGCGTCCTCCCAGATCCAGTCACCGTCATCACTCCAGAACTCGATCATCCGGTCGACGTTGCCCGAGTTCCAGGCTTCGAACATCTTCTTGGCGATCTCGATGTCCGAGTCCACTAGTCGAAGACGGCCTTCTCGACGGCCGAGAGCTCCGCCTTGCACCCAGTCACCGCCGGAGCCTTCCCGAGGGCGGTGTCCGGATCCTTGAGCCCGTGACCGGTGAGCACGCAGACGACCGTCTCCGGCTTATCCATCCCCTCGGCCACGGGCAGGCCGTTGGCGAGCAGCCCGGCAACGGAGGCGGCGGAGGCCGGCTCGCAGAAGACGCCCTCGTTTCGGGCGATCCAGTGGTAGGCGTCGAGGATCTGCTCGTCGGAGACGGCGGCAACGCGGCCTCGGGACGCGGTGAAGGCGTTCATAGCCTCCTCCCAACGCGCAGGGTTGCCGATCCGGATCGCGGACGCCACGGTCTCGGGGTTCTCGATCGGATGGCCCTCGACGAGCGGCGCCGCGCCCTCGGCCTGGAAGCCGTAGAGGATGGGCGAATCGCCGTTCTCCTGAAAGCCCTTCCACCATGAGGTCACGTTGCCGGCGTTGCCCACCGGGATGGCGAGTGCGGCCGGAGCCTGACCAAGCTCTTCGCAGGTCTCGAAGGCAGCGGTCTTCTGGCCCTCGATGCGCCAGGGGTTGACCGAGTTGACGAGCTCGACCGGATGCTTCTTGGCGATCTCCCGGACGATTTCGAGGGCCTGGTCGAAGTTCCCCTCCAGGGCGATCACCCGGGCCCCATGCATCAGGGCCTGGGCGAGCTTGCCGATCGCGATCTTCCCCTCCGGGACGATCACGGCGCCGCGCATGCCGGCGCGGGCGGCGTAGGCGGCGCAGCTGGCGGCGGTGTTGCCGGTCGACGCGCAGATGATCGCCTCCGCTCCGGCGCCCTTGGCCCGCGAGACCGCCACGGTCATGCCGCGGTCCTTGAAGCTGCCGGTCGGGTTGGCCCCCTCGAACTTGAGGTGGACGTCGGCCTCGACGCGCTCGGAGAGTCGCGGGGAATGGATCAGCGGCGTCGAGCCCTCGTTCAGCGTCACGACGGGATCTCCCTTCTCGAGGGACAGGCGGTCGCGGTAGCGCTCGATCAACGGCGTGGGCATCAGATCGGGCTAACCGAACTCTTCCTCGATCACCCGGATCGAGCGAGGGGCCGAGCGGAGGAACCTGAGCTTTGCAATGCGTCGCAGGGCCGTGGCGAACCGCTTCTCGCTCACGGGGTGCATGACCATGATCAGCTGGGCCTCGCCGCCGAGGCCGCGCTGGACAACGCTCCGCACCGAGACCCCGTTGTCGCCGAGCACCTCCGCGACCTTGGCGAGCACTCCGGGCTCGTCGTCCACCTCAAGGTGGAGGTAGAAGGCCATCCTCGCGTCCTTGGCGATCCGCAGCCTCGCGTTCTCCTCGAAGAGCGGCGAGCCGCCGTTGATCACGGAGACGACGTCGCCAAGGACCGCGGCGGCCGTCTCCGGGCCGCCGGCGCCCGGACCCGACATGGTGATCTCGGTGATCGCCGGCGACTCGACCATCACCGCGTTGAACGGTCCTTCGATCGGCGAGAGTGGGTGGCCGGGATACAAAAAGCACGGGAAGACGCGCACGCTGATCTCGCCCTCGCCGATGCGCTCAGCCACGCCGAGCAGCTTCAGCGAGAGCCCGAGCTCCTTCGCGTAGGCGATGTCGTCCGGCTTGATCCGCTCGATCCCCTCATAGGGGACGTCCTTGAGCTCGACGGGGGCGCCGAAGGCGAGGCGGGCCAGGATGGCCATCTTCGCCGCCGCATCCGCGCCGCCGACGTCGTCCGTCGGGTCGGCCTCGGCGTAGCCGAGATCCTGGGCCTGCTTGAGCGCCTCCTCGTAGGAGAGGCCGCTGCGGGCCATCTCGCTGAGGATGTAGTTGGTCGTGCCGTTGACGATCCCGAAGACCTTCTCGATCGGGATGGCACCGAGGCTCTCCTGCACCACGCGGATCACCGGGATCGCACCGGCGACCGCTGCCTCGAAGCGAAGCTGCGCGCCGCCCTCCCGCGCCGCGGCAACCAGCTCCTCGCCGTGCTGGGCCAGCAGCTGCTTGTTCGCGGTGACGACATGCTTGCCCTCGCGGAGCGCGCGGGTGACGTAGCCAAGCGCCGGATCGATGCCGCCGATCAGCTCCACCACGATCTCGCTGCGCGACAGGATCCGGTCGAAGTCGCCCTTCCGGCGACTGAGAACACCGCTCACGCGCGGGCGACGGCCCGACACTTCCTCCACCATCCCGGCACGCTCGTTGAGCAGCCGGCGGAATGCTGCGCCGACCGTCCCCTTCCCGAGGATCCCGACGTTCACGTTGTCGGCCATCACTCGTCCCTGCTCAGCAGGTCGTCCCAGGTCTCGCGGCGGACCACGACCCTGGCCTCGCCGTCACGGCAGAAGACCACCGGTGGCCTCGGGACGCCGTTGTAGTTGTTCGCCATCGCGTGACCGTACGCGCCCGTGGCCGGCGTGACGAGCACGTCGCCGACGCGGGGAGCGGCCAGCTCGGCGTCCCGCACCAGCACGTCGCCGGACTCGCAGTGCATCCCGGCCACCGTCGCCTGGGTGTCCGGCGTCTCCGCAGCCCGGTCGGCGATCAGCGCCTCGTAGCGGGACCCGTAGAGCATCGGCCGCAGGTTGTCGGACATTCCGCCGTCGACGGCCACGTAGGTGCGCACCCCGGGAATCTCCTTCACGGTCCCGACTCGATACGCGGTCACACCGGCGTTGCCGACGAGCGAGCGGCCGGGCTCCACCAGGATCCGCGGCGCCGGATCGAAGACCCGTTGCACACCTCGCACCTTGACGTCGACGTAGTCCGCGATCGAGGGCGGCTGGTCGCTGTCGAGGTAGGCGATTCCGAGGCCGCCGCCGACGTTCAGGAGCTCGGGAGCGAGGTCGACCGAATCGCAGAACTCGGCGATCACCTCGATCGCCTTGACGTACGGCTCGAGCTCGAAGATCTGCGAGCCGATGTGGGCGTGGAGCCCGACCAGCTCGAGGTTCGCCGATTCGCGCACCCGCTCCACGGCGCGCTCAGCAAGCCGGTCGGCGAGGCCAAAGCCGAACTTCGAGTCGAGCTGGCCGGTCTGCACGTAGTCGTGGGTCGACGGCTTGATCCCGGGCGTCACCCGGATCAGGACCTTCTGCGGGCGCTCGAGGAGACGATCCGCGAGCTCGATCTCGTCGAACGAATCGAGGATCAGATGGCCGACGCCCGCGTCTGCGGCGTAGCGAAGTTCGCGCTCGGTCTTGTTGTTCCCGTGCATGTGGATCCGCGCAGGGTCGAAGCCGGCCGCCAGCGCCATGTGGAGCTCGCCGCCCGAGGCCACGTCCACCGAGAGGCCCGCGTCGCGCATCAGGCGATAGGCGGCCGTACAGGGGAGCGCCTTGCTCGCGTAGATCACCTCGTAGGAATCGGTGCGATCAGCGAACGCCCGGATGTACTCCTCCGCGCGGTGGCGGATGTCGTCCTCGGCGTAGATGTAGGCGGGAGTCCCGAAGCGCTCGGCCAGCTCGACGACGTCACAGCCCGCGACCTCGAGGTGGCCGCGTTCGTTCACGCGCGAGCCGGCCGGATATACCGGCGAGGCCGCGATCGGATCGGCGGCCGCCACGGGCGAGCTGTCTGCTTCGACGTTCATGGGAGAGGCAATTCTGACGGGAACGAGCAGAATGCCCGCAATGGAGCGCTCGACGCCCCGCGGTCCCACCCTCCAGGACACGCACAACCGGCTCGCCTACGCGCTCTGGCTACCGGAGGACGAGCCACCCTATCCCGGGATCGTGGTCGTCCACGGCGCCGGCTCCCGCAAGGAGAACCACGCGGACTTCGCACGGCTGGCGACCGCGAGCGGGTGGGCCGCCCTCACCTTCGACCTGCCCGGGCACGGCAAGAGCGAGCCGGAGATGACAGGCGCGGCGGTCGACGCCGTGATCTCGATGTCGCACCTGCTGGAGGTGCAGGAGGGCGTCGACGAGCACCGGGTCGCCGTCCGGGGATCCAGCCTCGGCGGCTTCCTCGCCCTCTGCGCCGCCGCGGCGGCCCCCGAAATCGCCGGCGTGATCGCCATTTGCCCCGCGAGCGAGGACCACCTCGCGCGCGGCGTGCGAAGCGGGCGTTTCGAAATGCGGGCCGGGGACCCGGTCAATCTGGAGGCCTGGCTGGTCGCCCAAGACGTCGGCGAGGCGGTCGAGCGAATCGCCGGCCGTCCCCTGATCCTGATGCACGCCGAGGGCGACACGCAGATCCCGAGCGACCATTCGGAGGAGCTCTACGAACGGGCAGGCGAGCCGCGCAAGCTGATCATCGCGCCGGGTGGTGCCCATACGACGGTCCAGCACGATGCGGAGCTGCAGGGAACGGCGCTGCGCTGGCTCGAGCGCGAACTGCGCGCGGCCGGCCGCCGCTAGCGGTTGCCGGCCAGACCCTGCAGGCCGTCGTTGAGCGTATTGCCGACGCCGCCCACGACTCCGCCGAGTCCGGGGCTGCTGCTGCCGCCGAGTGTGTTCCCGAGGCTCTCCGTGGTGCTCTGAACGGTGTCGCCGGCCCCTGAGACCGCTCGGCTGACGACGTTGCTCTGACTGGGCGCGGCTGGAGGCGGGGGCTGCTGGGCACCCTGGGGCTGCCCGGTGCCACCGCCGTTGGAGCCGCCGGGAGGACTCACGCCGCCCTGTCCGGAGAGCAGGCCGTCGGGAACTCGGCCACCTCGCTCGCCGCGACCCCCGGACGAGCCGGCGTGCCTTGCGCCGGCATCGCCGCCGCTCAGCAGCCTCGTCAGGTTGAGGCCCGCGAACTGAGCTGGTCTCCGGGCCGGGGCCGGCGTGGCCACCTCCTGAAGCGTCGTCTCGCCACCGGCTCCGCCGCCGCCGAGCAGCGAACCGGCGTGCGGCCAGGCGCTGATGGTGAGCAGGCCGATGAGGATCACGAAGAGCACCGACGCGCTCGCCATCAGCGCTCCGCTCACGCCGATGCCGGCTAGATAGGACTCCCAGCTCCGTGACTTGGCGCCAAAGATCGGCATCCGGACCGGAAGATTAGTGCCAGGAGTGTGAGGACCCGTGTGAGTTGTGCCCCCTGCCGTCATCGGCGAAGGAGGAGGCCGTGGAGCTCGAGCTCGAGCCGGAGGTGGAGTTGAAGCTTGCGCCTGAGTTGTCGGGCGGCGTCGGCCTCCCGAAGGGACCCTTGCCGGTGATGACCCCGTCGCTGCCGTTGCCGGTGCCGGGGTTCTCCTTGCCGTTCGACCCGTTGTTGACGTTCCCGTGGGACGTGTCGGGGTGGGCCGGATGAACGGGATGCGTCGGGTCCTTGGTCGCGGTGCCCGGCCCCTGGCTCTCGCCGCCGGAGCCGCTGGTGTCAGAGCCGCTGGTGGGCGGAGGGGTGGTCGCCGCAGGCGGGTTGGTCAGGCCGGCCTTGGGCTGACCGCGGTTGCCGCCCTTCGCGCCGCCGTTGCCACCCGACTTGGAGGAGGCGCCGCCGCCTCCCGCCTGAGCTCCGGGAACAGCGGTCGACGCGACCTGTCCGGCAGCCGCACTGACCGGCGCTGCCGGTCCGGACGAAGAGCCGCCAGGCGTCGCGGAGCTGAGCTCGACGTTCCCGTTCACCGACACCTCGCTACCGGTCGGCCAGACATTGAACGAGACGATGCCGACCAGCGTCACGAAGACGATCGCGGCACCCGCAAGCAGAGCTCCCGAAGCTCCGATCCCGACGATGAAGCTCTCGGGCGTGTTGTTCGTTGATGTCCTGGCCGCCGTGTGAGCCTCCCCCTCTCTCACGACACGCCTATCGCGCGCACTCACAGTACGAGCATCGTCCCTAATCCGGACAGCTTTAGTAACCCCAAAACAGAGGTAGCCATCTGTCCTATCAAGCTGACCTCGCACCTACCGAAAAGAGGGGTGGGAGAGCCGGGAGCTACAGGTAACCGAGCGGGTCCGTCGTCTGGCCGTTGATCCGCACCTCGAAGTGGACGTGCGGGCCGAAGCAGTAGCCGGTGCAGTCGCTCAGGCCGATGATCTGTCCCTGGGCCACCTGTTGGCCGACGGTCACCAGGAAGCGCTCCTGATGTCCGTAGCAGGTAGAGAGCCCGCCGCCGTGATCGATGCACGTGTAGTTGCCGTACCCGCCCGTCGGGCCCGCGATCGTGACCGTTCCCGCGGCGGCGGCTCGGATCGGGGTCCCGGTCGGGACGCCGATGTCCACACCGGGATGGAACTCGTATCCGTTGCCGATGTTCCGTGGGCCGTACCCCGAGGTGATCGGGCCGTTCACCGGCCAGATCAGCCCGTGGCCCCCAGCCTGGATCGGTCCCGCTGGGAGCGCGCCGGTTCCGGCGCCGAGCTGCTCGGCGATCTTCTGCGATATGTCGTTGAGGTTGCCCTCGAGGTCGTCCTGCTGATTGCGGACCTTCTCCAGAGTCGCGTGCTGCTTGCTCCGGGCGGTGGCGAGCTGGGAGGTCCGCTGCTTCAGCTTCGCCGCCGTCACGTCCAGCTCGTGCTTGCGAGCCGCGATCTCGTCGCGCGCATTGCGGACCGTGTTGACGGTCATCTGCATCTCGTTGCGCAGCCCGCGAACCCGGGAGACGATGTCGTTGTCCTGGTGCTGCAGGGTCTCGACGTACTGCGTCCGCGCAAGCAGGTCGTCGAAGCCGTGTGCCTGCAGCAGGACGGTGATCAGGTCCGGCTCGCTCGACTCATAGATCGCGACGAGCCTCTGCTCGAGCAGGTGGACGGCTGCATGGAGGCGCTTCTTGAGCGCCTCGAGGCGGGCCCGGGCGGAGTCCAGCTCCGCCTGCTTCGCCTGAAGGTCGGCCGCGGCCGCCGCCTGGCGGTTCCGCAGAGCGGCCACCTGCGAGGTGAGGGTTTGGAGCTGATCGGACTCGTGGCTGATCCTGTTGGTGAGCACGCCGGCATGAGCCCGCACGTGCGAGAGCCGGTTCTGCGTCGAGTTGAGCTTCTGGGTGAGGCTCTGGCCCGAGGCGCTCGCGCCCCAGATCACACACGCGCAGACGATCAGGGCGCCCGCGAGCGCCCGTATCAGCCGCTTGGATCCCGTCATCTGAGCGACACAGGTTGAACGCCCGGAGGGCGCCTACTGAAAACCCGGTTGCAGCTACGCAGCCGTGGTGGCGGGCAGGTGCTCCGCGGCGGCGCCGTTGGGAGAGGCGCCGTTCGATCCCGAGCCGTTGATCGCCTGCCCGGCGGCCTCGGCGGCCTGGGCGAAGCGCTCCTGGTAGGTGCGGGCCTGCATCCTGGAGATGACCAGGCGCTGCACCTGGGCGGTGCCCTCGAACAGCTGGTAGATCTTCGCGTCGCGGAACCACTTCTCCAGGGGGCAATCCGTCGTCTGCGCATAGGGCCCGACCAGGTCCATCAGGGTGGTGGTCGCCCACATCGTGACGTCGCCGGCCTTCAGCTTCGACATGGAGCCCTGGCCGCCCGTCATCGGGACGCCGTTGCGCCCCATCCAGGAGGCGCGCTGAACGAGCAGCCGGGCGGAATCGATCTCGGTCGCCACGTCGGCGAGGACCTGCTGGATCCGTTGCTCCTCGAGGGCGGGCCTACCGCCGCCGACCGTCTCGTGGCCGAGGTGCTCGAGGGTCCACTCGTAGGAGGCCTGGGCGATCCCGAGAGCGGAGGCGCCCACGATGGGGCGCGTCATCTCGAAGGTCGCGAGGGCATTCGAGGAGCCACCCTTCTGGCCGGAGCGGGCGCGCTCCAGCTTGCGGTTGAGCTTGTCCATGCCGCCGAGCAGGTTCTCGACCGGGATCCGGCAGTCCTCGAGAACGACCTCCGCGGTATGGGAGGCACGGATGCCGATCTTGGACTCCTTCTTGCCCTGCCGGAGGCCGGGGGTGTCCTTGCCGACGACGAAGGAGGCCTGGCCGCGGTGGCCGAGCTCCGGGTCGACGGTCGCGACGACCACGTGGACGTCGGCGATGCCGCCATTGGTGATGAAGACCTTGGTCCCGTTGAGCACCCACTCATCGCCGTCGAGCTTGGCGGTCGTCTTCAGGCTCTTCACGTCCGAGCCGGCCTGGGGCTCCGTGACGGCGTAGGCGCCTAGGGCGATCTCGTCGCCGATGCCGAAGCACTGCGGCACCCACTCGGCGATCTGCTCGGGGGTCCCGGAGGCGGCGATGCCGGCGGCGGCCAGACCGGAGCCCTGGACTGCGAGCGCGATTCCGGCGCACCCCCAGTGCAGCTCCTCGGCGGTGATCACGCCGAACTGACCACCCGGGTCGGCGCCCATCTGCTGCATGTGCTCGAGCCCCTGCAGGCCCCACTTGCGGGCCTCCTTCATCACTTCCCAGGGAGTGCTCTC
Source organism: uncultured Solirubrobacterales bacterium (assembly GCA_963743575.1). GTDB lineage: Bacteria > Actinomycetota > Thermoleophilia > Solirubrobacterales > 70-9 > DASUPK01. Next base: position 256,006 of record CAVUQC010000007.1, read on the forward strand.
CTCCTCGTCGTGCTTGCGGGCGACGGGGCGGATGACCTCACGCGCGAACTTCCTTACGTAGTCACGGTGCTCCTGCTGCTGGTCAGTGAGCGCGAAGTCCATTTCGGACGGCCTGCCTTTCCGGGGAACAAAGAGACTGATTGACTGGTCAGTCAGCCAGTTTACCCGAACCGGAAGTGGAACCTTCCACTTACCGCCCAACGCACCTCGGGGTCAGGCACCTTCATTAAGGGGTCTGACCCCATGGTCTTGTGAGTACCGTTCGCCGCCGTGCGCCTCCCCCGCCCAATCCAGAACGTGCTCGATTGGCTGCGCTTCGACGTCGTCCGCAAGCGGGAACCCCGCACGCTGGCGATCGCGGGCGGGGGACTCGTCGCCCTGCTCCTGCTCGGCTGGGTGATCGTGGCCGACCCCTTCTCGGGTGGGGGAGGAGGCGAGACGCGCGAGGTGACGATCGCGGTGGCAACCGACAACGCACAGCGTGCTCCCGTCGGTGTGCTCGGCTATCCGCTGGTGGCCACTCGCAACACCACCAGGATCAGCGGGCCCGACCCGATCGACGACGCCGCGGCCGCCGCCCTAGCCACCCATCCGGCCGCCCCCGAGGCGCCCAAGCTGCAGGCCGTCACGCTCGTCCCGGATGACGGATGGCAGGCCGGGATCGCCGCATCCGTCTTCGCCGGGCCGCCATTGCGCTTCCCTGTGCTGGTCAGTCAGCACGGCGCGGTGCCGGACGCAACGACCCAGGCGCTCGCCCAGCTCAACCCGCAGGGCGGTGGCGCCTCGGGCGATGTCCAGGCCTACTCGGCCGGCGGCGCCTCGGTGCCTTCAGGGCTGAAGTCTCATGAGGTCCCGGGCGACTCCCCCGCCGAGATCGCCAACTCGATCGACCAGCTCCGCCAGAAGCTGTCCAAGCAGGAGCCTCAGCACATCCTGCTGGTCAGCTCGGAGGAGGCTGGCTACGCGATGCCGGCCGCGGCCTGGGCCGCCCGCTCGGGCGACCCGGTCCTGTTCGCCGGCCGCGACCAGGTACCCGCCGCGACGCTGGCGGCGCTGCGACGGCACGCCGCCGCCACCGTCTACGTGATCGGGCCCGAGTCGGTCATCTCGAAGGACGTCATCCAGCAGGTGGGGCGCGTGTCCGCGACGGTGCAGCGAGTGGGCGCCACCGGCGTGGTCCAGAACGCCCTGCTCTTCGCTCGCTATTCGGACGGCACCTTCGGCTGGAACATCAACGACCCCGGCCACGGGATGGAGCTGGCGAACGCGGACCGGCCACTCGACTCAGCCGCGGCGGCCTCGCTCGCGTCCAGCGGCAAGTGGGGACCGCTCCTGGTCACCGACACGGCGGAAGCCCTCCCGCCCGAGCTGAGAAGCTTCCTGCTCGACATCAAGCCCGGCTACGAGACGGATCCGACCCGGGCGGTGTACAACCACATCTGGCTGATGGGAGACGCGACGGCAATCGGCGGACAGGTCCAGGCGGAGATCGACGAGCTCGCTGAGCTCGCGCCGATCGGCGCGAGCGGCGGCGGAGGCACGACCAATCAGGGGAACGCCAAGGGCGGGGTGGCCCAGCCCGGTGGCCCCGAAGGCGAGCCGAATCCGAAGCCCACGCGGAGCGGAAAGAAGAAGTGAGCGAGGCGGAGAGACCCGACCGACTGGCCAGGCAGGTGACCGTGGAGGACATCCGGGCCCTCGCCGGGCCCTCCACCCCCCACTTCGCCCTCCAGGTCCGGAACCGGATCCGGAACCTGATCGAGGGGTTGCCCGAGGACGACCCGGTGCGCCGGGAGGGCGAGGTCCAGATCGCCCGTCTCGAGGAGCTCGCTCAGCACAGCGGCGACCCGCGCGGCGGCACCGGGGTAGCTCACTGATGAAGGAGCTGGCCGACGGCGTCTGGCACATCAAGTGCCTGCCCGGGCTGCCCTGGGCGGTGAACGCCTATCTCGCCGGCGACGTCCTGATCGACGCCGGCTGCAGGCAGTCGAGCGGCCGGATCCTCAAGCAGCTCGATGGACATGACGTGAAGGCCCACGCGCTGACCCACGCGCATCCCGACCACCAGGGCGCCAGCGATGCCGTCTGCGAGAAGCTCGGGCTCCCCTTATGGTGCCCAGAGCTCGACGTCCCCGCGGCCGAGGATCCGAAGGTGATCGACGAGCGCCAGCCCGACAAGTTCATGGCCCACTTCTTCTGGCGGATCTTCCACGGGCCGGGACACAAGGTCGACAAGACGATCGGCGAGGGCGACCAGGTCGCCGGGTTCGAGGTCCTCGACGTGCCGGGACACTCGGCGGGACACGTGGCGTTCTGGCGGGAGCCCGACAGGGTGCTGATCCTCGGCGACGTGCTGGCGAACATGGATCAGTACACGGGGATCCCCGGCCTGAACGAACCGAAGCCGGCGCTGACGCCGGACCCGGTGCGGAACCGCGAGTCCGCGCGCAGACTGGCGGACCTGGAGCCGGAGCTGGTCTGCTTCGGCCACGGCGCGCCCCTCCGGGATCCGCGGAAGCTCACGGCATTCGTCGACGGTCTAGGCGACTAACTCGCGGCGTCTGACGCTGGCCCGAAGGCCTCGATGATCTTCGACTGATACTCGCCGATCTGCTCTGGCGGGATGAAGTAGGTCGCAGGGGTGAGGAAGACGCCGTCGCCGCGCTCCGCGACCTCGGCGATCCGCTCGCGGACCTTGTCGAGCGGCCCGGCGGCGCTGAAGGTCTCCACCATCTCGTCCGGGATCTGCTCGGGGACGGCGGCGAGGTCCCCCTTCCGGAACGCGTCGCCGGCCGCCTCAGCGACATCGGCGAAGCCGTTCATCTCCCAGAGCGGCTTGTAGGTGCGCACGGTCGAGTAGAAAGCGATCGTCCGGCGGGCCGCGTCCAGGGCACGGGCCTCGTCGTCGTCGATCACCGTCGTGATGGTGGGGATGAAGTCGAGATCCGAGCGCTGTCGTCCGGAACGCTGGAGCCCGGCCTCGAAGCTCGGGATCACGACCTCGTCGAGCCAGCGCACCGGGCACATCGGGTGGCCGATCAGCCCGTCGGCGACGTCGCCGGCCATCCGGCACATCCCCTCCTGCATCGCGGCCGCGTAGATCGGCACCCGCTCGCGGACGGGTTTGTGCGGCCGGACCCAGCCCTTGATGTCGATGTCCATGTACTCGCCCTCGTAGCGGATCGGCTCGCCGCTGGAGGCCTTCTCCATGATCAGCCGAGTCGCCTCGATCGCCTCCCGCAGGTGGGGGGCCGGCTTCCCGTAATCGACCGAGTGCCAGGTCTCGTTGAGCCGCTTCACCCCCGCACCGAGCCCCAGCCGGAACCGGCCGCCCGACATCTCGTCGATGTCGAGAGCGCTGACGGCGAGGATGAACGCGCTGCGGGTGAACGCCCAGGAGATGCCGGTGCCGATGCCGACCTTCTCCGTCTTGGCTGCGAGCCAGGTGGCCTGGGTCACGGAGCTTCGGAAGAGCTCCGGCGTCCAGACGCAGTCGATGCCGGCGGCCTCGGCCGTGCTCGCCTGCACGGCGAGATCCCCGGGCGTGTCGCCGATCGCGGCGATCGAGATTCGGTCGAGAGCGGCCATAGGGGGCGCCAGCCTACTTCGGCGCTTCCTCAACAGGCGTGTTGTCGAGGGAGCGCCAGAGATAGAGACAGGCGAGGGTGCGGCGCGGGCGCCACTCGTCCGAGATTCGCTCCATGTCGTCCGGTCCCGGGAGATCGTCGAGCCCGTAGGCGATTTGGATCGCCCGCCGGATGCCGAGGTCGCCGGCGGAAACGACATCCTCGCGGCCGAGGTGGAACATCAAGAACATCTCGGCCGTCCACCGGCCCACACCCTTCACCTCGATCAGGTCCGCGATCACGTCCTCGTCCGGAAAATCCTTGATCCGGTCGAAATCGAGTCGGCCGTCCTTGACTCGCTGCGCGAGATCTCGAAGGAACTCGACCTTCGCGTTGGAGAGGCCCGCCTTGCGCAGTGTCGGCTTCCTCTTGCGAAGCAGGGCTTCCGGAGTCGGCATCTGACCGCCGAACTGGGCGAGCAGCTTCCCCCAGATCGAGCGCGCGGCCTTTGTCGAGAGCTGCTGTCCGACGATGGCCCGGGCGACCGCCTCGAACGGATCGGGCCTCGAGCCGCGGCGGTCGATTTCCGGGTCCAGGGGCCCGCGCTCCTCCATCACTCCCTTGAGCACCTTGTCCGCCCGCATCAGGACGCGGTCGTCGGCGCTCCACTTCAGCGCGGGTTTGCGGGCATGCGCACCCGCGGGCCTTGAGGCCATCAGACCCTCAACGCCCGCGGGCGGCCCAACTGTGAGGTCAGACTCTCTGGATCAGCGTGCCGGTGCCGAGCCCGCCGCCGCAGCACATCGTCACCAGACCGGTCTCCTTGTCGGAGCGCTCCAGCTCGTGGAGCAGCGTGGTGATCAGGCGCGCGCCGGTCGAGCCGAGTGGGTGGCCGAGGGCGATCGCGCCGCCGTTGACGTTGACGCGGTCCATGTCCGGCTCGAGCTCGCGACGCCAAGCGGCGACGACGGAGGCGAAGGCCTCGTTGATCTCGACCAGGTCGATGTCGTCCATCTTCATCCCGTTGCGCTTCAGGATCTTCTGCGTCGCGGGGATGGGGCCGGTGAGCATCATCACCGGGTCGACGCCGACGGTGGTCTGGTCGACGATCCTGGCGCGAGGCGTCAGTCCGAGTCCCTTGGCCTTTTCGGGAGTGGTCAGGAGCACCGCGGCGGCGCCGTCGGAGACCTGCGAGGAGTTGCCGGCGGTGATCTTGCCGTCCTCCTTGAAGGCCGGCTTCAGCGAGGCAAGCTTCTCCGCGCTGTCGGGGCCCGGGGGGCGAATGCCCTGGTCGGTGACGTAGGTGTCGCCGTTGTTCTTCCACGGGATGATCTCGCGCTCGAAGCGGCCCTCCTCGGTCGCCTGGTGGGCGAGCTGGTGGGAGCGGAGGCCGATCTCATCCATCTCGGAGCGGGGGATCTCCCACTTGTCGGCGATCATCTCGGCCGAGATGCCCTGCGGGACCAGGTTGTAGCGCTCCATCAGGGCCGGCGAGAAGGCGAAGCCATGCTCCTTCATCACGTCGGCGGAGTCGGCGAAGGAGATGTGGCCCATATGCTCGACGCCGCCGCCGATGACGACGTCATGGACGCCGGAGGCAACCAGCGCCGCGCCGAAGTTGACGGCCTGCTGGGCCGAGCCGCACTGACGATCGACGGTGGTGCCGGGCGTCTCGATCGGCAGCCCGGCCTCGAGCCAGGCGTTGCGTGCGATGTTGATGCCCTGCTCGCCGAACTGCTGCACGCAGCCGGCGATGACGTCCTCGACCTCCGAGCCATCGATCCCGGCTCGCTTGATGACCTCGTCGTAGGTCTTGGCGAGCAGGCTCGAGGCGTGGACGTCCTTGTAATAGCCCTTCTCCTCGTGGCCGCGCCCAACGGGCAACCGGGCGGCCTCCACGATCACTACCTCGCGTCCACTGAACTTTCCATTCTCAGCCACCTCGGGCCTCCTAAAGTCGGTTTCTTCAAGCAACCAAGTCCTGCCTTAGAGAGCATACAACGATTGACTGGCGAGTCAGCCAGCACCCCCTTCCGCCGCCTCCACCGCCCGTTCCCGGTCGAAGAACGCCGCCATCCGGGTGGCCCGGTCGCCGCTGTCGAACCAGAAGACGACGTCGAAGTCACTCACCGGGATCTCACCTCCTCCCTGCGGAGCCGCCAGGTGCCAGCGCGACTCCACCCGCACGGTCCGGCCCTGTTCGACGATCCTCAGCACTTCGAGGCGGTTGTCCCGCCAGGTTTCCACCCACCCGCGCATCCAGCGACGCATCTCATCGCCGCGGTAGGTGCCGGCGTCGGGAAAGCTCGGGTCGGGCGTGAACTCGAACTCCGCCGGGACCTCGTCGAGGAACGCCTCGATGTCACCCGAATTCCAGGTCTCGACCTGATCGAGCACCCACTGGACTCGCCCGGTGGCCACCCCTCGAATGTACGACTACTTGACGGTGATCGTCCCGTACATCCCCTGCGCGTAATGACCGGGGATGTTGCAGATCATCACGTATGTGCCGGGGGTGAGCTTGAAGTCGGTGCTCTTCGTCTGGCCGGGGGCGACGTTCAGGATCTCGCCCTCATCCGTCCCACCGCTCGCCTTGAGAGCGTCCTCGTCGACCTCGGCACCCTTTGTGGGCAGCGATCCGGCGGACTTGCTCGTCTTGTAGACGACCAGCTCGTGCGCGATCTGCCCTGTGTTGGGCGCGGTGATCGTGAGCGCCCCGGCCTTCACTGTCGGGCTCGAGGGGGTGAAGGAGTAATCCGACAAGCTCACCGAGAGGTTGTTCGCTGACCCGGTGGCCGAAGCGCTAGTCGATTGAGGCGTCGCGGCGGCGCTCGTCGGAACGTCGGAGCCCTTGCTCGCGCCACAGCCCGCGATCAGGAGCCCGGCGATGACCGTCACGCCTGCGGCGGGCAGCAAAGTCGTCGGTCTCATCTCAGTTCCTTCCTCTCGGACACAGGGCGCGTTCAGCTTCGAGGCTCGACGGCCCCTGGGTAACGGTGGGGAACACCGGTACCCGACCGTGGAAACCCACACCGCCGCGTGGAGCCAGGCGTGCGTGATAGACACCGCTAGGTGACAGGCCCGGACACCTACGAGCGACCCGCGATCGCGGGCAGCGGGACCATCGCCTGCGGCCTCGCCGCCTGCGCCAGCGTCTCCTCGGAGGTCCTCCTGCTGGCCCGCTCCGACGCCTCCGCCTGGAAGGCGGAGGAACAGGCCCATTCTCTTTCCGCGAAGGTGGACGGCGCCGACGCGAAACGGATCAAGGTCACGACCAAGGTCGCCGACCTCGGTTCATGCGACGTCGTAGTCGAGGCGATCATCGAGGAGCTCGGGCCGAAGGTCGAGCTCCTCAGCGCAGTCGCTGAGGCGGCGATCGGCGCTGACCTGGCGACCACCACCTCGTCGCTCTCGCTCGATGAGATCGCCTCCGGGGCGGCCCACCCCGAACGCACCTTCGGGCTTCATCCCTTCAACCCCGTCGCGCGAATGGACCTCGTCGAGCTCTGCATCCCGGAGGCGGCGGGCGATGAGATTCGGTCCCGCGCGCGGACCTGGTGCGAGTCGATCGGCAAGACGGTCGTCGAGGTCCCGAACGAGCCCGGCTTCGTCGTCAACCGCCTGCTCTTCCCCTATCTCTTCGACGCGGTGCGGCTCATGGAGCAGACCGGGATGGCGGCCGAGGACGTCGACCGCTGCATGACCCTCGGCGCCAACTATCCGATGGGGCCGCTCGCGTTGCTGGACCTGGTCGGGATCGACGTCGCCGTGGCGATCGGCGAGGCGCTCTTCGCCGACAGCGAGGAGCAGCACCATCGCCCGCCCGGCCGGCTGATGGCCCTGGTCGACCAGGGAAAGCTCGGCCGGAAGTCGGGCGCCGGGTTCTATCCCTACGACTGACCGTTCAGGTCGAGGACCAGCTGGTCGACGGTCTCCCCGACCTTTCCGAGCACCGCCGGATCGAGCTTGTCGAGCGTGTCCTGCGTGCCGTTCTTGTACGGGTAGGACCAGTCGATCAGGTCGATCGAGGGGATGTGCTGTCCGAGGAACGGAATGTGGTCGTCGATGATCGGCGTCTGGGTCGTGTCCGGGAAGAGGTCCTCCGCACCGGCCTCGCCGGCGGCCTTGCGCAACCGCTCCCAGAGCGCCGGATCTGAGTTGGTCTCACGGGGGATCTGGGCGCCGCGGTTGGCGATGTAGTCGAGCAGGATCATGTCGCCGAGGGGACCCGGATGAGCGGCGGCGTAGGCGCGAGAGCCACGGAGGGCGCAGTACTGAAAGTCGCGGTCGTGACAGCCCGGCGGAGCCTCCTCGCCGTCGAAAAGGACGAATCGGATCTCGCGGTGATCGGCCGGGAGATCGGCGCGCAGGTTGCGAGCGATCTCGACGAGGGCGGCCGTTCCGGCGGCGCTGTCGTTGGCCCCCACGAAGCCCTTCGGCCGGTATTGCGTGTCGTAGTGGGCCCCGATCAGGATCGCCGGTTCGCGCCCCGGGAGGACGCCGACGATGTTCCGCAGGCCCTGCTGCGGCCCGGTGCTCGGGAAGGGCTCGAGGGTCCCACCGGGGAGCATCTGCCGCAGCTGATCCGCGAGGTGGCGCAGCTGCGGCGATCCGGCCGGCCGCGGCCCCACATCCACCTGCTTGCGGACGAGCGCCATCGCGCGAGCGGCATCGAAGCGGTCCGGCTGGACGGAGTCGTCCGACGATCCTCCGCAGCCGGCGAGCGCGACGCCCGCCAGCACGAGGGCGGCGAGGCTAAGCGGCCTGCTTGCCCTTGCGCTTGACGCGTGACTTCGTCGAGATCTTCGGAACCGCTGGCTCGTCATGACGGCCGGAACGATCCCAGATCACATCGGCCTCCGAGACGCCCTGCTTGCTCGCCTCCGCCTCCACCTCGCCCCAGGGAAGCTGGGCTTCGGGGAGGTCATCCCATCGGGCCAGGTCGAGAGCCTCCAATGCGCCCTCCAGTGCCGGCCCCCGGTGCTCTTCGGAGCGGAGCACCGCCCTGACCACCTCAAGCTGCTTGTCGCTGAACCGGACGACCCACATAGAGCCTCCTAAGTGACCCTTGGATTGCCGTGAAGCTAGAGCCGTAAACGGACGGAAGGCAAAAACTCCTGCAACGTGGGACTTACGTGGATCGAGGATGAATCCGAACCGCTTCGATCCGGTTCTCCCGCACCGATTCGACCCGGATCTCGAATCCGTCGGCCGCGATCAGATCCCCGCGTTTCGGGAGCCTGCCAAGCTCGCCGAAGACGTAGCCGCCGATCGAGTTGTAGGCATCCGTGTCGACCGGGAGCTCGATCCCGCGATCCGATAGATCGCCGAGCGAGACGTGCCCCCTGACGTACCAGTCGCCGTTCGCGAGCTGGCGCAGCGAGCCGGCGAGCGGATCGGTCTCGTCCTCGATCTCGCCGACCACCTCCTCGAGGATGTCCTCGACGGTGACGATGCCGACGGTCCGTCCGTACTCGTCCACGACGACGCCCATCGACGATCTCTGCCTTTGCAGCTCGGTGAGCAGGTCGTCGAGCGGCTTAGTCTCCGGGACGATCAGGGCGTCTCTCACGGCCGACTCGATCTTCGCCTCGGGCCCCTCATTCAGCATCAGCCGCACCAGCCGCAGCGCGTGGACGATCCCGCGGACCCGGTCAGCGTTGCCGTCCTCGACCACCACCAGGCGGTTATGCCCCGACGAGATGCACAGGTTGAGCGCGTCGGCGACGTTGGAGGAGTAGTCGACGGTGACGACGGCGGGTATCGGGGTCATCACCTCCCGCGCCTCCTGCTCGTGCAGGTGGAAGACGCCGCGCAGCATCACCGCCTCTCCCGGATCGAGCTTGCCGCGGACGGCGGATTGCGAGATCAGCATCTGGAGGTCCTCCGAGGTGGGCTGCTGCTCGTCGAGTTGTCCGGGCTTCACGCCGAAGAGCCGGGCGACGCCGTTCGACATCCACGTGAGCGCGACCGTGAACGGCGCGCTGAATCGGCGAAACAAGCGCAGAGGCGCCGACAGCCTGCGGGCCGTGTCCTCCGGCCGCGAGATTGCGAACAGCTTCGGCGCCTGCTCGCCGACGGTCACGTGGAGCGCGGTGACGATCGTGTAGGCGATCGCCACCGAGATCGCCACGGCGACGCCGTGCGAGAGGCTTCCGAAGATCGGCTCGATCAGCTTCGCGACCGCGGGCTCGCCGAGGAAGCCGATCCCGATCGAGGCCATCGTGATCCCGAGTTGGCAGGCGGACAGGTACTCGTCGATTCGATCGAGCTCTTCCAGGACGGAGCTTGCGCCACGGGACCCCTCGGCGGCGAGTTGCTCGAGCTTCGAGCGACGGGAGCGAACTAACGCGAACTCCGCGGCCACGAAGACGCCGTTGATCGCAATCAACAGGAACAGCAGTACGAGGAGAATGGCGCTCATCGTCGCCGCGCGGACTCAGTCCGCGCTCGGAAGGCCGTGCTCGCGCCCCGATGGGCGCGCGTACTTCGAGGGAGGTCGTCGTCGGTCACTGGCGACGGCCGAAGGCTACCGGACGCGATGACGGTGTTTCCGGTGCCCCCTGCGCCGCCGCTTCTTTCGCCTGTGGTGGCGGGCGGCAACGCCCCCGGCGGGCGGCGGCGTCACGGCTGTCCCGATGGTACGGCCGGATCGTTGTCCGGCGCCACGACGCGATCGCCGACGATCTCCTGAGGCGTCGCGGGCGTGAAGCCCGACGGCTCCGCCGGGAGGCCGAAGTCGGCCGAGCGCGCTACCAGCTCGGAGGCGGCTCGCTCGCACACGGCCGAGATCGTCAGCGATGGATTGACCCCGAGGCTGGTCGGGATCGCCGAGGAATCCATGCAGAACAGCCCCTCGTAGCCGAACGCCTCGCAGCGGTGGTCGACCACGCCGAGGTCGGCCGTATCGGCCATCCGGCAGCCGCCCAGTGGGTGGGCTGCATACGCCCCATGGGTCTCCGAGAGCTTCAGGAACCGCCCCAGTCCCGCGCGCGCCAGGACGTCCTCGATCGCCTTGTTCGCCGCGTCACGGACGGCGACCGACTGGTCGGAGAGGTCGTAGTCGAAGAGCCCGATCCCGATCGGGCCCGGCCCGGTGCGGATGAAATCCCCGGTGAGCGACGGTGGCAGGTAGAAGGTCCCGTCATTGGTGTCCTCGACCATGGCGAGGATCTCGATGTGGCGGCTCCAGGTCGCGATCGAGCGCTTCTTCTCCTGACCCCAGAAGCTCGGCTCCTCGCCATTGCCCCGCCCGTCGTCGTAGAGGAAGTTGGTGAGCTGGGAGAGGAAGATCTCCTGGAGGCTGAAGCGCGTGCCGTCGTGTTCGTGGCCTGAGCGCCCCGCGTACCAGTCGTAGCTCATGGTGGTGATCGGCTTGCCCTTGAAGAAGTCGTCGTAGCCGGGCAGGCCGAGCAGATCGCGGACCTTGCTCTCATCGTCGTACTCGATCGCGGCGACGTGGTCGCCGTTCACCCCGAGGTGCTTCCCGAGGTGGGATGAGAGCGACGGCAGCCCGAGGCTCTGCTGAGAGCGCAACAGGATCACCGGCGTCCCCATCGCCCCCGCCGCCATGATCAACACCTTGCACTCGATGTCCGGCAGCGCCGCGCCCTGCTGCTTGGTCTCCGGGTCGACGGCGGCGGCCTTCACGACGTAGCGGTACGGCCGCGAGCTCGACTGGGTGATCTGGTTGACCTCGGTCAGTGGGCGAACCTCGACTCCTGCCTCCTCCGCGGAGGCGAGGTAGTTGGTGATCAGGGAGTTCTTGGCGCCGAAGATGCACCCGGTGTGACACCACTTCGCGTCAACGCAGCGCTGCTGGTTGATGGCGACGGGGACCCGGTCGCAGGTCTGGCCGGCCCGGTCGAGGGTTGCGGCCCAGAGCCCGCCGGACTTCGAGACCTGGTCCCAGGAGGGCTGGTTGACCCGGAGGCCGGCCTCGGCGCGGGCGTAGAACGGGTCGAGCACGCTCCGGCTGAGCTCGGACGGCCACATGCGGCGGTCGGGCCCATCGTCGGGCCGGTGATCGCGGCGCTCGAAGATCTCGGTGGGGGCACGCAGCGAGGCGGCCAGATAGAGGTTGGACCCCCCGCCGACCAGGTTGGCCGCCACGACCTGGGCGTTCGACCCCTTGGTGACTGCGCTCTGGCCCTCCCCCTGGATCAGCGTGTAGCAGTCGGAGAGGTGGTCCACGTCCATGGACTGGCGGAAGTCCGTGTGCCCCTTCCGCATCCCGCGCTCGAGGACGAGGATGCTCGCGTCCGCGCCCGCGGCCCGGTAGAGCTCCGCGAGCCGCCAGGCCGCGATTGACCCGCCGAAGCCCGAGCCGACGATGCAGACGTCGACACGCTCGCTCACGGCAGATACCCCCTCTGGGTGGACTCCCGACTGAGCTGCCTGCCGTAGGAGAAGTCGCTGTAGCCGTGCGGCGCGATCCCAGGGTGGCCCATGACCCGGTAGCCCGAGGCCGTCTGCGAGGTCGGGTTGACCTGTGTCGCCGCCGCGCAGAACGCAGTGAACGCGACCGCGGCGGCGGCCTCCCAGACCGTGCGCGTCGGATTGGAGAAGGCGAGCCCGGTCAGGCAGGTGCGTTCGCGCGCGTCGTAGGAGAGATCGAGAAAGTCACCGCCCTGGAGGAGCGCGAATGCCTCCAATTCGGCGAGGAACGGCGCAACCAGGACCGTGAACCCGAGGCGTGCATCCTGTCCGAGCAGGAGCGCGTCGGCCTCGACGGCTCCTGGATCCGGATCCACGCCGGCGATCGCCTGGGGATGAATCTCGTTCCCGAGATCGGTCACGCTTCCCGGCCGGCCCGGGATCAGGGTGTCGTAGAACGCCTGCATGGTCCCGTCCTGGAGCGCGACATCGGCCCTCGCCTGCCCCGGAATCGCCATCCGTGCCGCGAGCGGGACAGCGCTGGCGATCAGCGCGCCAGCCCCGAGCACCCCGGCACGCTGAATGAACTGCCGCCTCGACAGCTCGGCGCTCACCGCGCCGCGGATCAATCGCCCGTCCTCCATACCCCACGGCGAACCTACCAAGAACTGGAGCATGGAGACCCCAATACCGGGTACTGTCCCGGCCGGGGTATGTGGAGACGGGCGACATCGATCGCGGTTGCGGGCGCGCTGATCTGCGCCGCCCCGGCTGCAGCGGACCAACCGATGGGGCCCGTAGCCCCCTGGGACGGCAGCAGTCCGTTCAACTGCACGATCCAGAATGTGGGCACCGGCACGGACTTTCCGGACCTCGGCGCCGACCCGTTCTGCGTCGAGTTCGACAAGACCCAGCAGAACGTGACCGATCTCGGCATCGCCGACTTCCTCACCAACGAGCCGGCCCGGGTCGCCGCGGCCGTCGACAAGTGCTTCTACTTCCAGTCCGACCACTGGACGGGGTCGATCGTCCAGGGCGAGGACCCGGAGCTCTGGCACTGGGACGGCCAGTACTTCTTCGACAAGGCGATCGGCGCCGGCGGAGTCAACATCCAGAACCTCCGGTTCCTGGGCCACCCCGCCTCATTCCCACCCGGGACGATTCCGGAGCAGTTCCATCCCTACTTCGACCAGGGCGGCGGCGGCGCCTACGTCGTCGGAAATGTCCCCGCGGATCCGGCCTGCGCGGCGAAGGTGGACACTTCCGAGGAGCGGGCGCAGATCTACGCGAACGGGACGCCTCCTCCCACTCAGCCGGCGATGGCGGCCGAGCGCCAGACCTCGGGAGCGATGGCCCGGTCGGGCCCGAAACATCGAAAGAAGTGCCGGCGCCACGCGAAGAAGCGCTGCAAGCGGCACCGCTAGCTAGGCGAGCGCCTCCACCTTCTTGGCCAGCTCGAAGTCGTTCTTGGTGATCCCGCCCTCTGAGTGGGTCGAGATCGCCACCTCCACCTGGCTCCAGGAGATCGCGATGTCGGGGTGGTGGCCCATCTCCTCGGCCGGTTCGACGATCGAGTCGACGAACTCGACGGACCCCTTGAAGTCACTGCGGTCGAAGCTCTTGACGATGTACTCGCCGCGCTGCCGCCAGCCATCGAGGCCCTTGAGCCCCTCCTTGATCTGTTCATCGCTGAGAAGTGCCATATTCGTCGGGTGCGAATCGCGAGCCTGGTCCCGTCCGCGACCGAGATGCTATTCGCCCTCGGCCTGGACAATCAAGTCGTCGGCGTCACCCACGAGTGCGACTACCCACCCGAGGCGGCCGACAAGCGTCATCTGACCCGGAGCCTGATCGGAGAGGGGCTCTCGGCAGGCGAGATCGACACCGAGGTCAGGCGGCTGACGGGCGAGGGGCGCCATCTCTACGAGCTGGATTGAGCCCGCGCTCCGGGAGCTCGAGGTCGACCTGATCGTCACCCAGGCCGTCTGCGAGGTCTGCGCCGTCTCCTACGACGACGTCGTGGCGGTAGCCGCCCAGCTTCCCACCCGCCCGAGGGTGATCTCGCTCGATCCATCCACTCTGGACGATGTGCTCACCGACGTCCCGCGCCTCGGGGAGGCTGCCGGAGCCTCCGATCGCGCCGTCGCGCTGGAGGGCGAGCTCAACTCGCGGCTCGCCGCCGTTCGCGAGGCCGTCGCCGGAGCCACGCGACCCAGGGTGCTGGCGCTCGAATGGCTGGACCCGCCGTTCATCGGAGGGCACTGGGTGCCCGAGATGATCGAGATCGCGGGGGGCGAGGACGCCCTGGGCATCGCTGGTGGGAAGTCCCGAACCGCGGCATGGGACGAGCTCACCGCGTCGGGCCCGGACGTCGTCGTCGCGATGCCCTGCGGCTGGGGCGCAAGCCGCGCGCGAGCCGAGGTCGCCGCCCACGCCGCCGAGGTTGCGGCCATCGGCGCCGACCGAGTTTGGACGGTGGACGCGGCGGCCTCGTTCTCGCGGCCTGGTCCGCGCCTGGTGGACGGCACCGAGCTGCTCGCCCACCTGCTCCACCCGGATAGGGTTGACGCCCCAGCCGGCGTGCCGTTCGAACGGGTCGAGGAGAAGACATGGGCTTGAATTGGGCCGAGCACACAGTCGAGATCGATGCCCCGATTGAGACCTGCTTCGAGGCGATCATCGACTACGAGACCTTCCCGACCTGGCAGGGAGCGGTGGTCGACACGGAGGTGCTCGACTGGGATTCGAAGGGCCGCGGCAAGCGCGTCCGCCTGTTCATCGACGCCAAGGTCCGCAAGGTCGACTACACGCTCGACTACAGCTACGACGCGCCGACGCGAATCGAGTGGGACTTCGTCGAGGGCAACGGCATCAACGGCGCCGACGGCCACTACCTCTTCGAAGACCTCGGGGACGACCGTACGCGCGCGACCTACAAGCTCGGTCTCGAGGTCGGCATCCCGCTGCCCGGCCCAGTCGCGCGCAGAGCGCACAAGACGACGCTGAAGGGCTCGGTCGACGATCTGAAGAAGGAGGCGGAACGCCGCGCTGCGTCGGCCCGGAAGGCCAGCAACGGCGATCGCGCGAAGCCGAGCGACACGACCCGCGAGGACGCACTGGCTGAGAAGGTCGGCATCAAGCGCGAGGAGCCGCGCGTGGCGCCACCGCCGCCGCGGGAGCCGGAGGACTGGGCGTCAGAGGACGGCTCGACTTCCCTTGTCGAGCTCCCTGTGAAGATCGCCGGCCGCGCGGCGGGCCTGGGGCTCGGCGTGGCGAGACGCACGGTGGGCGTGGGGCTGGAGGTGGCCGGCGCCGTCACGGATCGGGCCGCACGCTTGGTGGGCCGGCGCAACGGCCCTGGATGAACCCGACAGTAGGGGCCTAGCCGGCTACGGCTAACGCCCCGGCGAAGGTCGCGGCGAAGATCAGCAGGATCCCCACGATCTCCAGTCCGTAGCCCGGGCGGCCGCTCATCCGCCGCTCCACGAAGATCACCAGCCCCGCGGCGATCGTTCCCCCGATCAGACCGCCGATGTGGCCGCCGATCGAGATTCCCGGGATCGCGAACGTGAGCAGCAGGTTGAGCACGATGAAGACGCCGAACTGCTGCGCGACCTGCTCGATCCCACGCCCCCGCGCGACGACGATCACGGCCGCCATCAGGCCGAAGATCGCTCCCGAGGCGCCGACGGTGACCGTGTTGGGATCGACGATCAACGCGCCCAGAGAGCCGGCGACCAGTGAGACGAAGTAGATGCCGAGGAACCGAGGCGTGCCGATGCCCGGCTCGAGGATGCTCCCCGCGACGTAGAGGACGTACATGTTGAAGAGGAGGTGGAGAAACCCGGCGTGCAGGAAGCCGCCGGTGATCACGCGCCACCAGTCGCCGTTCGCGATGTCGGGGCCGCGCAGGCCGGCGTCGTGGATCACCGATCCTCCGCTGCTGAACTGTCCCGCCCCGCCCCCCACCAGCTCGACCAGGAACACGATCACGTTGATCGCGATCAGGGCGATCGTCGCGGGCATCTTCCCCGCGGTGGGGCTGAAGGCCCCCTGGCCGACCCTGACCTTCGTGGTCTGCTTCGCACACTCGGGGCAGCGCATGCCGACCGAGGTCGACGTCATGCACTCCGGGCAGATCGGGCGCCCGCAATTGGAGCAGGAGACGCCGGTCTCCCGATCCGGGTGGCGGTAGCAGGTCGGGCGGGTCTGAGTCGAAGCCTCCATGGGCTCGCCAGCGTAGATCAGCGGGGGATTCGGCCCGCTGACCGGACCGCTATTCGACCGTCGCGCTGAGCAGCACCGGAGTGGTCGGTGCGGTCTCTCCAGGGTGCGGCTCGAGCGTGACCATCACCTTCGTGCCGGAGCTGAGATGGCCGTCGACCGCGGTCATGGCGCGGCCCGTGCTGTTGGGGATGAAGTTGGAGGACGGGCGAATGCCCGAATCGTGGGCCACCCACACCTGGTAGACCTGACGCCCGGTCAGGGGATGCTTGAGCCCGTGGAGGTCCAGCATCGATGACTGGTCGCCGACGGTGAGAGTTCCGCCGATCCCGGCCTGGGCCACCACCGGGACGTTCGATTCCCCTCCGCCGTTCCCGCCTTCATCGGCGACCAGGTAGCCGCCGACTCCGGCGCCGACGATCGCCAGCCCGGCCAGTCCGACCGCGGGCCGCATCAACAGACCGCGCCAGCCTCGGCGCTCGCGCCGCGCGGCTGCTTCCTGCCTGCCCCGGGCACCGCTCAGCTCCGCCTGCTTGGCCTCCGCCTCCTCGTGCACGATCGCGAGCACGCGCTCGCGCAGCTCCGGTGGCGGCTCGATCTGCTCGACAGACTCGCCGAGCACGGCGACTGCGGGGACGAGGGCCTCCAGCTCCCGCGTACAGCGCGCACAGCCCGGCACGTGGGCCTCGATCTCCGCGGCTTCCCGCGGGTCGATCGCCTCCAGGGAGTAGGCGACCAGGTCGTCTCTGTCCGGGTGCTCGCCGGTCACCATGCCTCCGCCAGGTTCGCTCTGATCTTGTCCATGCCGAGCCGCATCCGGCCCTTCACCGTGCCGAGGGGCTCGTTCAGCATCTCCGCGATCTCGGAGTGGCTGAAGCCGCCGAAGTAGGCGAGCTCGATGACCTTGGACTGGTCATCGGGAAGGTCCTTGATCGCGCCGCGCACCTCGCGCGCGGTCTCGCGCCGAAGGGCCTCGGCGTCGGTGAGCTCATCGGACGGGCTCCGCTCGAGCAGCTCCTCGCCGCCCGCCGCGAGCTTCGGGGAGCGCCCCTGCTCCTTGCGCAGCAGGTCGATCGCCCGGTTGCGGACGATCCCCAGAGTCCAGGCCCGGACGCTGCCGCGGGCCCGATCGTACCGGGCGCCGCTCCGCCAGATCGAGATCAGGGCCTCCTGCGTCACGTCCTCGGCCGCCGTCCTGCTGCCCACGATCCGGTAGGCAAGCGAGTAGGCGGCTCCTGAGTGCCGGTCGTAGAAGACCTCGAAGGCCAGCGGATCCTGCCGCGCCAGGCGCGGCATCAGGTCCTCGTCAGCGAGGCGCTGCAGCTCGGCGCGAGTCAAGGGTGCGCCTTTCGATGATCTACTTCGTTGCCTCCCACGAACATGCCTACGAGGTCTGACAGAGATCGGATCACGGCTGCAAGGAGGGTAAGGATGGATGAAGCGAGTCCCGCCAGGCTGTACTGCCTGCTCGTAGGCGGAGTTCTGGTCATCGCCGGGATCATCGGCTTCTTCTACGAGGCCAGCTTCGCGACCGGCGACTCGATCAGGACCGAAGACGTGTTCGGCGTCCTCTCGGTGAACGGCTGGCACAACGTGGTGCACATCGCGATTGGGGCGCTGCTGCTGGTCTGCGCAGGATCCGCGGCGCGAGGGGCGTCCCTGTTCGTGGGTGTCCTCTACATCGCCCTCTGCGTGCTCGGGTTCATCGCCACGAGTCACGGCGGGATCACCTTCGTCGCCAAGGACGACGTGCTCCTCAAGCTCGTGCCCGTCAACAACGAGGACAACGTCCTCCATCTGATCCTGGGCATCACCGGCGTGATCGCGTACTTCGCGTCTCGGCCGGCGAGCCGGGCCGCGCCCGCAATCTAGGCGGCTAGTCGCGGCGGTTGCGGACCTGGTCTCGGACCTGATCCGCAATATCCGCAACCTGGTCCGCGAGCTCCGAGAAACGCGAGGGCTTCTTGCCGCCGCGGCGGCGCAGCTCGACCAGGACCAGTCCTCCGGCCGCGACGCCGCCGGCGGCGATCGCGGCTGCGGGGCGAACCCAGTTGCGAGGGTCGCGCAGGGAGCGGAGCTCGGACTCGGAGAGCTCGTCCGCCCAGGCGGAGAGCTCCTCGGCGGCGGCCTCGGTGACCGCGCTCAGCGTCTCCTCGAGGCGGCCCGAGAGCTTCTCGGGGGGCTCGATCGGCCGCAGCGCCGAGCGGAGCAGGTTCTCGACGTCGCCGGGCGTCTCAGCCGCCATTGACGCTCATCTCCTCCTCGAGCTGCTTGATCGCCCGGTGGATCAGGACCTTGGTCGCGCCGTCCGTGCGGCCGAGCGAGCGGGCGATCTCCCGGTTGTCCATGCCGAGCGCGAACCGCATGATCAGGGCGTCGCGGCGATCATCGGGCAGGTGCTGGAGGTGCTCCATCACGCTCTTCAGCTCCTCCCGCCCCTCGACGATGCGCTCGGTGCCGTGCGGTGCGGCGATCGGCTCCGACTCCTCGAGAACCCGCTGCGGGCGCCGCGCGCGGTCGCGGTGATAGTTGGAGGCAAGGTTGTGGGCAATCCGGATGAGCCAGGGGCGAAGCGGGCGGCCGTTCGACTCGCGCCGCGCGCGCTCGAAGTGCCGGTAGGCCTGAAGGAAGGCCTGCTCGGTGACGTCCTCGGCGTCGTGGTGGTTTCCGACGCGGTAGTAGGAGTACGAATAGACATCGCGCAGGTGATCGCGGTAGAGCTGCTCGAAGGCGCGATCGAGCTCGGCCTTCGACTCCCTCGGCTCCCCGTTTCCAGCGGCGAGTTGCTCCGCATCCGACACACGCCAAGCGTACTGGCGGCCGCCATCACGCTGCCCGGCCTCCGGCCACCGGTTCGCGCCTTGCACGCTCGGCCTGCCTGACCCGAGCCATCCACTCCGCCGGCGAAATCTCGCCGGCGATCAGCTCCGCCAGCCCGTCCAGGGCCGAGCACCCCATGCCCGCCTTGCTCACCGCTTGCGTGATCAGCGGGACCGAGTCGAGTGCCTCCGAAGCCTGGCCGATGATCTCGGGGATCTGCTCGGCCGGGGTCCCCTCGCCCAGCAGCTCACCGGCCCGGCGGTTGCGGCTGCCCTCGGCCAGGATCGTCGCCGTCAGGTCGCCGACCCCGGCGATGCCGGTGAAGGTCTCGTGCTGGGCGCCGCGGGCGAGGGCGTAGGCGACGCACTCGCGCCAGACCTGAGCCGTCGCGATTCCGGCCGCGTTCATGCCCTGCGCCCGGGCCGCGGCGCCCGCCAGGGCGGCAGCGTTCTTGGCAGCGCCCGCCACCTCCACTCCGATCATGTCCTCGGATCGCTCGCAGACGAGTCCCGCCTCGTCGAAGACGCTGCCGAGCTGGTCCCGAAGGTCGGCGTCGCGGCTGCCGAGGACGAGTGCCGCGGTGCCCGAGACGGCCTCCTTGGCGTGCGCCGGGCCGCCGAGCGAGGCGACTGCGCGGGCCCGGATCCGCTCGGAGACGTATTCGGAGGGCAGGGCGGCCATCGGGGCCACCATTCCCTTGCTGAGCAGCAGGACCGAGGTGCGCTGGCCGACGCGGTCGCCGATCGCGCCCACCGCCTGGGGCAGCGCCGCCGAGGGCACGGCCAGGCAGACGAGGTCGATGCCGGCGAGTTCGATGTCCGCCGCCCGCTTCACGGAGAGTGATTCCGGGAGCTGCACCCCGGCGAGGTATTCCTCGTTCGACCGGGTCTCGTTCATCTGATCCGCTTTCTCGGAGGTGCGGGTCCCGAGCTGGACCTCCAATCCCCCGCGTGCGAGCAGGACGGCCACGGCCGTGCCCCAGCTGCCGGCGCCGATCACGGCGGCCTTGCGCAGCGGCGGGAGGCCGCCGAGCCATTCCCACTGGAGCTCGATCACGGGCCAGATGCGGGCACCGACCGAATTGGCGAGTGCCGGCGACGGGTCCTCGGTCCGCGGGAACGTGAGCGCGCGGCCCATGCGGACCTTGACCTTCCTGGGGCGGATCCTCCAGCCGCGGCGCACCTGCTCGGTGCCGTGGACCGCGACGGGCAGCACGGCGGCCCCGGTCTCGAGCGCGAGGCGGCCGAAGCCGCGCTTCGGCCGGGCGAGGGAGCCGGTCCGGTGACGGGTCCCCTCGGGGAAGATGCAGACCGCGCCTGCCCGCTCGAGCACGGCGCGCGAGGTGATCAGGGTCTGCTCGTCGGACCGGCCTCGGCGGACGGGGTAGGCGCCCAGGCGGTTCAGGATCCAGCCCTGCCAGCGCTTCTCGAAGAGCTCCATCTTCGCCACGTAGTGAAGGGGCCGGTTGAACGGAAGCGAGGCGCCGATCACGAAGGGATCGAGAAAGCTGCGGTGGTTCGACGCGACGATCAGCGGCCCCTTGACCTTGCCGTGCTCCCGCCCGATGCGCGAGAGCCTGAAGTAGAGGAGAAAGAACGGGACGAGGATCAGGCGCGCGAGGAAGTAGAGCGGGCGGTTGACGCCGTGCTCGCGCGTGAAGCGGTGATAGCTGAGCAGCCTCTCCTCGTCCATGCCCAGACCGAAACCCCGTCGCGGCGGGCAGTTACAGGCAGGGCGAGCCCGACCGCGGCTACCAGGCCGCTTCGAGGATCGCCGCGAGGTCCTCCCGGCTCACCTCGCCGGGCGTCATGTGCTCGAGCTCCCCTCTCGTCATGGCTACATCGAGGACCTCGTCGACATGCGCCCGATCGGCCCCGAGCTCGCCGAGATGGCGGTGACCGGCGAGATCGGCGATGCGCTCCTGCAGGTCTTCGCCATCCGTCCCGAGCACGGAGGCGAGCGCCCCGATCTGCTCCGGGGCCCGCGATCGCATTGCTTCCATCGTGTGGGGCAGGAGTGCCGCGTAGGTCTCCGCGTGAGGCGTGCCGAGCACTCTGACGGCGGTCTGGCCGAGGACGTGATGGAGGGCGATCCCGGCCCTGTCGACAGCGATCCCGCAGAGCAGGGCGCCCAATGCAAGCGGGGCGCGATCTCGCCTCCCGGGGGACTGGTCGAGAGCGCGGCCGATCAGCTCAGCCCCGCGGAGGCCGGCCTCTCGCGAGGTCTCGTCCGCAAGCGGCGTGTACAGGGAGTCCGCTCCGTGCGCCAGCGCGTTCATCGCCGTCGCCCGCAGCTGCGGCTCCGGCGTGCTCGTCATCTCATCGGTGTACGCGATGACCAGGGAGGGCCTGACCCCTGTGGCGGCGCCCCGGCCCTCCGGCAGCCGGTGGATCGCGGTCATGGGAGCGCCCGAGAGCGTCGTAGGGATGGCCGCGACCTCGCCGCCGCGAACCGCCGCCACGGCCTTGGCCGAGTCGATCACCCGGCCCCCACCGAGAGCGACGATGCGCTCGCTTCCGAGGTCGTCGACGATCGCGCCGGACGCCTCCGGCACCCCGCCCGGAGCGACGAGGTGGGTCCGGTCGGCCGCCTCGCCCAGGCCCCCCGCGTCAGACAGGGCCCGCGGCGTCGACAGCAGCTCGAAGTCGTCCCAGCCCTGCTCGCCGAGGGTGCCGAGGGGATCGGTGACCGGTCCTCCGTAGAGGAGCAGCCGGCGCCGGTCGTCGGCGAAGTCGACCCACTGCCCCTGCTTGGGCGGCTTCAGATCGCGGACGGACAAGAGCCCGGAGTGGGACTCGAACCCACAGCCTCCTGATTACAAATCAGGTGCTCCACCAGTTGAGCTATCCGGGCGACAGCGACAGACTAAGCCCGAAATCAGTCCAAGTCGGGCGCTAGGAGTCGGATCCGTCGTGGCTTCCGTCGTCCGTGTAGTCCTGCGCCCTGTTCGCGCTGGCGGCCTTCTCCTGCGCGGACTACTGGGCGGTCAGGCTCGTGACCTGACCGCCCTGCGATGCCGCGGCGCCGACCGGCAGTGCGAGCGGCGCGGCCGCGGCGATCCCTCCGATGGCGTACCTGAGCTTCACCTCTCCTGTATCGGCTCGTTCGCGGGATCGCCCGATCCCGAAAACATGGGGCCTAGACGGACGGTGGGGCATACTCCCCGCGTGGCCAAGATCCGCGAATCGCTGAGTGACCCGAATGCCACCGCGCAGCGCGGCCGCTGGCTCGCGCGCGGAGCCTGGATGCTGGCCGCCGCTGAGGTGGTTCTCGCGGTGCGCAACCACGTCGCCACCCGGCTGAGCGAGAAGGACCGAGCGCGGATGGTCGAGATCGTCAAGGCCTCGAAGGGCCGTCCCTCGAATCTTTCTGACCGCCAGCGCAGGGAGCTGAAGAGCCTGTTGGATCAGGTCGAGCCGAAGGAGCTGGCGAAGACCGTCGCGTCGAGCAGCTTCGCCGGCCGAGCGGCCAAGGGCCTGCGCCGAAAATAGAGCGGCCGCCCCTTTCGGAGCGGCCGCCTGGCTGCCGTGCCGTTGAGGTACCCCTGTCTAAATCTTCACCGCGCGTGAATCGAGGTGGATGCCGACCTTGCGCTTGACGCGCTGCAGCGCGTTGTCCACCGTCTTCGTGTCGCAATCCAGCTTCTCGCCGATCACCTCGTAGGAGTGACCGTCGAGGTATAGGGCCAGGACGCGGCTCTCGAGCTCCGAGAGGACGCTGGTCAGGCAGGCGACCAGGCTCTCGAGCTCCTCGCCCGCGATCACCTGGTTGGCGGGGTCGCGGACGGACGGACCGGGCAGGACCTCCTCGAGAGTGGTCTCCGAGTCGGGGCCTGCGGCGGCCGGCGTCTGGCTGAACGAGACGTACTGGTTGAGCGGGGTGTGCTTGTTGCGAGTCGCGGTCTTGACCGCCGTGATGATCTGGCGCGTGATGCAGAGCTCCGCAAAGCCGCGGAAGCTCGCCTCGCGCTCCGGGCGGTAGTCGCGGATCGCCTTGAACAGGCCGAGCAGCCCCTCCTGCATCAGGTCGTCGGCGTCGCCGCCGAGCAGGAAGTAGGACGACGACTTGACCCGCACGAACCGCCGGTAGCGGCGGACCAGCTGGTCATAGGCGTCGGTCCGCCCGTTCTTGGCGAGGGCGACCAGAAACTCATCGTCCGGGCCGGGCCCGGTGTTGCGGGCGCCCTCGGGAATAGCTCTGCCGGGGACGACCGCTTGCTCTTCGGTGCTTGGGGTAGGAACAGCCACAGCAACCTCCTCCATTGGGGGTATCTGTGGCGCCCAGTTCCTCCCCTGAGGCGCCTTCGGTCCGGGTGCTGTCCGTCAGGCTCGACCTGAGGTTCACCCTTCTCGCGGAGCAGCCTACTTGCGCGTTCCCCAATGTCAACCACGGTTCGGGGCCGATGCAATTCGTCTTGCAGGATCCGTGCCTGGAGGGGGCTCAGAGACCGCATCCGTCCGCGAGCGCTGGTAACTCGTGTCCCGCTCGGCGTGCGGCCGAGGCCTTCGAGAGCGAAAGGAAGTGGAGATGGAAGCCAGCACGCACCGGGTCGAGCCGGGACGAGTCATCAGCGAAGCCTTCGAGACCTACCAGTCGCAGGCGGGGGCCTTGCTCGGCGGCGCACTGATCGTCATCGGCGTCGCCGGGTTGATCGAGGGCCTGCTCGCGATCACCGGGAGTCTCATTCTGGTGTTGCTGGGAGTCCTGATCGGACTGGCGGCCAGCTTCCTCTACACGGGTTACGTGGTGAAGCTCGTCCAGGACGTGCGGGATGGCAGGCGCGACTTCACGATCGGAGAGCTCTTCTCGCACGCCGCCCCCTTCGTCGGCACCCTGGTCCTCAACGGGATCCTGGCCGGCCTCGCGATCGCGATCGGCTTCGTGCTGATCATCGTCCCCGGGCTCATCCTGCTGACGATCTGGGCCGTGATCTCGCCCTCGATCGTCGTCGAGGACAAGGGGGTTTTCGAGGCCTTCGGCCGCAGCCGGGAACTGGTCAGGGGAAACGGCTGGCAGGTCTTCGGCGCGATCATCCTCGCGTTCCTGATCGTGTTCGTGGTCGGCCTGGTCGCCTCGATCATCGGAGCGGCGATCGGCGACGTGGGCCGCGTCATCCTGCAGGCGGCAGCGAATGTGGCGACCGCGCCCGTCGCGGCGCTGGTCGCGAGCATCCTCTTCTTCGATCTGGGCGGCGGCTCCGAAGCAGCCACCACACCGGAGGCACCGCAGGCACCCGAGGCACCCGAGGCACCCGAGGCACCCGAGGCACCGGGGGCTTAGCCGCGGCTCAGCGGCTCAGTCCGGTGTGCACTCGGCGTCGGGATTCTCGCCCAGCCTGGCGAGCAGCTCCGCGAGCGTCTTCATCTCGTCATCGCTGAGAACCGCAGCGAGCCTCCGCTCGATGTCCTCGACATGCCCGGGAGCGGCGTCCCTCAGCTTGGTGAGGCCGTCGTCGGTGAGGATCGCGTAGCTCACCCGGGCGTCCGACTTGCACTCGCCCTTCCCGACCAGCCCCTGGTCCTCGAGGCGGTCAAGCAGGCGCGTGATCCCGGAAGGCGAGAGCTGCAGCTCGTTCGCCAGATCGATGCGGCGCATGCCCTCCTCGCCGGCGCGCGAGAGCAACAGCAGACAGCCGTAATCGTTGATCGTCAACCCGTGGCTCGCCACCAGCGAAGCGCTGAGCTCGCGGACGAGGACCGCGTGAGCGTTGAGCAG
Organism: uncultured Solirubrobacterales bacterium; assembly: GCA_963743575.1. Taxonomy (GTDB): domain Bacteria; phylum Actinomycetota; class Thermoleophilia; order Solirubrobacterales; family 70-9; genus DASUPK01. Next base: position 280,707 of record CAVUQC010000007.1, read on the forward strand.
CCGGCCGAACGCATCGGTCGACGCAAGTGTTTGAGTTTTCAACTGTTGTGTACTCAAGTTTCTCTGCTAAACTGTTTGACAGGTCAAATAAGTGTAGCTCCCACCAAGGAGACGTTCAATGACAACAGCACAGGCAGAGTCAACCATCCCGATCGGCACCTGGCAATCCGATCCGGTGCATTCGAGTGTCGGATTCGCTGTCAGGCACGCCGTCGGCACCTTTCGCGGCTCATTCGGCGAGTTCGAGGCCACGTTCAGCGACCAGGGCGGCGAGGCGAAGCTGACCGGGCGAGTCCCTGTCGAGAGCGTGGAGGTGAAGGAGGAGAACCTCGAGGCTCACCTCCTCTCCCCTGAGTTCTTCGACCGGGACCAGACGCCGGAGATCGGCTTCGAGTCCACCCGGATCGCGGCCGAGGACGGCAAGCTTGCCGTCGACGGCGAGCTGTCCGTGAAGGGCACGAGCAAGGCCGTCACGGCCCAGGGCGAGCTCAAGGGCCCGATCTCAGGACCGGACGGCAATGACCGGATCGGCATCGATCTGGAGACCACGGTCGACCGTCACGACTACGGGCTCGACTGGAACATGGACCTGCCGGACGGCTCGAAGATGCTCGGCGACGAGGTCACCCTCACCGTCCACCTCGAGCTGGTCCGCGAGGAGGCGTAGAGACATGAAGGTGCTCGCGATCTCAGGAAGCCTGCGTCGCGACTCGCACAACGCCGAGCTCCTGCGGGCGGCGGCCGAGCTGTTGCCGCCGCCCGTGGAGCTCGAGCTATTCGAGGGGCTGAAGCAGGTCGAGCCCTACGACGAGGACGACGACCTCGGCGCCGGCCCCGCCGGCGCGCGGCGCTTCCGTGAGGCGATCGAGGACGCGGACGCGGTTCTGATCGCCACCCCGGAATACAACTCATCGATCCCGGGGCAGCTCAAGAACGCGATCGACTGGGCCTCACGGCCGAAGGGCGAGAACGCGCTCTGGGGCAAGCCCGTGGCGGTGGTCGGAGCGAGCACCGGGATGTTCGGGGCCATGTGGTCACAGGCAGAGCTCCGCAAGGTCCTCGGCGCCTCCGGCGCCCGCGTCCTCGACCTGGAGCTACCGGTGCCGCACGCCCACGAGGAGGCGTTCACCGACGACGGGCGGCTCGCGAGCCCGGAGACTCGCGAGCGCTACACCGAGATCCTCGACGAGCTGATCGCGCTGGCCGAACAGGCCGCGCAGCCGGCGCAGGTCGCTGCCTGATCCAGCTGTAGGGTTGCGCGCGATGGATCGACGCGAGGGCATCGACGCACCGGACACCGACGCGATGGCCGCCTTCGCGAGCCGCGCCACCGAGGGCCCGGTCTACATGCTCAACCTCCTCGAGTTCCTGCCGGACGGCGGCGCCGAGCGCTACGGCGACTACGGAACTGCCGTGGCACCTCTGCTCGAGAAGGCCGGGGGCAAGCCGGTCTTCGCGGGGCGGCCTTCCGAGCAGCTGATCGGTGAGGGCTCCTGGGACATGGTGCTCGTCGTCTCCTACCCCACTCGCCAGGCCTTCATCGACATGATCTCCTCCCCCGAGTACCACGAGATCGAGTACCTCCGCAGCGAGTCGCTGGCCCGCTCGGAGCTGCGGGCGATGGACGCGATCGACGCCGCCGAGCTACCCGGCGATTAGCCGGCGCGCTGCCGGCGAGCCTCGAAGAGGATCACGGCTGCCGCCACGGATGCGTTCAGCGATCCCACGCTGCCCGCGACCGGGATCGAGACCAGCTCGTCGCAGGTCTTGGCCACCCGCTGCCGGAGGCCGCTCCCCTCGGAGCCGAGCACGAGCACGGCCCGGCCCGTCCACTCGACGTCGGTGTAGCGCCGATCTGAATCCGCGTCCGCTCCGTAGATCCACGCCTCCGCGCCCTTGGCCTCCTTCAGCCAGTCGGCAAGGTTCCTGACCCGGGCCACCCGGAGGTGCTCCACCGCGCCCGCGGAGGCCTTGCAGGCCGCGGCCGTGACCGAGGCGGCACGCCGCTCGGGGATCACGACGCCCGCTGCACCTGCCACCTCAGCGGCGCGGCAGACCGCGCCGAGGTTATGCGGGTCCTGAATCTGATCGAGCGCGACGACCAGACCCTGGCCGTCGTCGCCGTCGAACAGGCTGTTCGGATCGGCGTACGGATACTGGTCGACCTCGGCGACCACTCCCTGATGCTCCGGTGATCCGCAGAGCCGCTCGAGTTCCTCGTTCGGAGTGTCCGGCGCTCGCCAAATTCGGTGGACACGCCGCCGTCCCCTCTCGGCCTCCTGCACCGGCCGGCGTCCATAGATCCTCTCCGAGCCGGCCACGTCTAGCGGCGCCGGACCAGCCTGGCGCCGCCCGCCTCGTCGCGGGCCTCCCAGCCCATCTCGGCGAGCTGGTCGCGGAGGGAGTCGGCCCGCTCGAAGTCCCTGGCCTTCCGGGCATCCTCGCGATCGGCGAGCAGGTGGAGCGCCTCCAGAGGAGCCCCTTCCTCCTCCCCCAGCAGCGACTCGAGCCCGAGCAGTGGGAGGAGCTCCTCGAGCACCCCGCGGGCACCGGGAAGCTCGCGCTTGTTGCCCTCGTTGACGATCTCGAAGATCGCCGCGAAGGCCTGGGGAGTCTTGAAATCGTCGGCCAGGGCGTCCAGGAATGCCCGCCGCTTCTCCGTCAGGAACTCATCCGGCTCCCCGCCGGGGGCGTCTCTCAGGAAGTTCCGGATCCGCTCGACCCCGGCGGCCGCCTGCTCGAGTTGCTCGTCGGAGAACGCGAGCGGCTGGCGATAGTGGCCCGACGCCAGATAGGCGACCACGGTCGCTGCGCCGTAGCGCTCGATCGCCTCGGAGAGCTGGAAGATGTTGCCGACCGACTTCGACATCTTCTCCTCGTCGATCTGGACCAAGCCGTTGTGCATCCAGATCTCGGCGAGGGGGACGCCGCGAGCGGCCTCTGTCTGGGCGATCTCGTTCTCGTGGTGGGGGAAGACCAGGTCGATTCCGCCGCCGTGGATCGCGAAGTCGGGGCCGAGCTCCTTCTCCGACATCGCCGAGCACTCGATGTGCCAGCCGGGGCGGCCCTGGCCCCAGGGCGAGTCCCACGAGGTGTCCTCCCCCTCCTTGCGTCCCTTCCAGAGCGCGAAGTCGAGGGGATCCTCCTTGAGCGACGCGGTCCCGGCCTCCTCGCCCTGGTCCATCTGGTCGGCGTCCCGGTTGGAGAGCTTCCCGTAGCCGTCGAAGCTCCGCACGCGGAAGTAGACGTCGCCGTTCGCCTGGTAGGCATGGCCCGACTCGACCAGCGCCTCGATCAGGGAGACGATCTCGGAGATCGTCTGGGTGGCGAGCGGCTCCGCGTCGGGACGACCGATGCCGAGCGCATCCGTATCCGCCATGTAGGCCGCCGTCATCTCCTCGGCGTACTCGGCGGAGGGCCTGCCGGCCTCCCGTGCCGCGTCGTAGATCTTGTCGTTGATGTCGGTGACGTTGATGACGAGCCTGGCATCGAGCCCCTGGTGGTCCAGGAACCGCTTCAGCAGGGTGAAGACCACGAACGGCCTGGCGTTGCCGATGTGGATGCGCCCGTAGACGGTGGGACCGCAGGCGTAGATCCCGACCTCGCCGCCGTCGCGGGGCTCCAGCTCGCGGGTCTCGCCGCTGAGCGTGTCCTGGATGCGAATGTCCGCCACGCCGCGGATGCTATTCGGGCGTCGATTCACGCATATTCCGCGCTGATTCCGGAAATCAGAGCAAAACTGGTGAGAGGGAACAACCGTTCGGGACAGTACTCTGGTGCGGCCGTGACTCGGGCACCGCTTGAGCATCAGCGCCTTAGTGCAGTGGAGGATGCGTTCGACACGCTCCCCCAGCGCTACCTCGGGGCCGACCCCGGCTTCAGCGCGACCTATCGCATCGAGCTGGACGACCTCGGTCTGAGCTGGGCGGTTGAGTTGGACGAGATGGGTTGCAGGGTCTCGGCGTCGCCCAGGAGCGAGCCGGACGTGGTCATCGGAACTGACGCGGCCACCTGGCTGGAGCTCCGCGAGGGCCGGCTTTCCGGCATGGACGCCTTCCGCTCGCGCCGCCTCTGGGCGCGCGGCAACCTGGATCTCGCGGTCGCCTTCGAGGGCTTCTTCAGGCTCCCCAACGGCAGGCCGCCGCTGCTGCGGATCCACAAGGTCCAGGCCGGCAAGGCCCAGATCTCGACGCTGACCGCCGGCGACGGGATCGAGACGGTGATCCTGATCCACGGACTCGGCAGCAACAAGACGAGCTTCTTCGAGACCGTCTCCGCCCTGACGCCGGAGTACACGGTCCATGCGATCGACCTGCCCGGCTTCGGCTCGTCCTCCAAGCCGCTGCGCGCGCCATATGACGCCGCCTGGTTCTCGCGCGCGGTGACCAGGTTCATGGACGCGCAGGGGATCGCCCGTGCGCACGTCGTCGGCAACTCTCTCGGTGGCCGTGTGGCGATCGAGGTCGGCCTGCGGGAGCCGGACCGCGTCCGCAGCCTCAGCCTGCTCTGCCCGTCGATGGCGTGGCGCAGGCGCAGGCACTTCGTGCCGGTGGTGAAGCTCCTGCGGCCGGAGCTCGCAGCCATCCCGCACACCTTCGGCAACGCCCTCGTCCGCCAGCAGTTCTGGAGCATGTTCTCCCGGCCGGAGCGCATTCATCCCTCGGCCGCGGACGTGGCGGTCGAGGAGTTCCTCCGCACCTACAGGTCGGTGAACGCGCGCGTTGCGTTCCACGCCGCCGCTCGGCACATCTATCTGGAGGAACCGACGGGCCCGAAGGGCTTCTACACGCGCTTGCGGGAGCTCGAGCCCCCAGCGCTGTTCGTCTGGGGAGACGAGGATCCCCTCGTCCCGCTCGCGTTCTCGCGCTATGTCCGCGACGCGCTGCCCGATGCGAAGCAGGTCGTACTCGAACAGTGCGGACATGTGCCGCAGGTCGAGCACCCTGTTGATGCGAACGCACTCGTCCACGACTTCATCGGCCACGCGCAGGCTTCCGCGGCCGAGCGTGCCGCCAAGCGCCTCGGGCGAGCCGCCCGGCGCCTGCAGGTGCGGATCAACTCGGGGAACGGCAAGGCTCCGCAGCTCACCACCGACGCGGCCTAGAATCGGGAGTGATGGCAGAGAGCGGTGTCAGCACGGCTGCCCGTGCCCAGGAGAGACGGAACCAGAACGGAGCGGACCCTGGCAGCGCGCGTGCGGGCGGGTTCGGGCGGCCTTCGCTGCTGCGCCGCTTCCTCGGTGAGGTCCAGAACCGGCTCACCGCCGATCTCGACGACAGGGACCCGGACTTCATCCGCGAGAACCTCTCGCTCTCCTGGCTGATCGCGAGCCTCTGGTTCCGCGGGGAGGTCCGCGGGATGGACCGGATCCCCGAAAGCGGTCCGGTGCTGCTCGTCGGAAACCACTCCGGCGGCACGATCACGCCCGACACGATCGTCTTCACGCTCGCCTTCAACACTTACTTCGGCGTCGAGCGGGCCTTCTACCAGCTGGCCCACAACCTGGTCCTGACCTCGCCCGTCGGGCCGTATCTGCGCCGGTTCGGCACAGTCGCGGCGTCCCACGAGAACGCCAGGAAGGCGCTCAACGCCGGGGCAGCCGTCCTTGTCTATCCGGGGGGCGACTGGGAGGTGAACCGCCCGACCTGGGAGTCGAACCGGATCGACTTCGCCGGGCGAAGCGGCTTCGTCAAGCTCGCCCTCGACGCCGGCGTGCCGATCGTCCCCGTGGTCTCCGTGGGAGGTCAGGAGACGGCGATCTTCCTGACTCACGGCGAGCGGCTTGCGAAGCTGCTGCGCCTCGACAAGCTCTTCCGGTTGAAGACGCTGCCGGTCAACCTCTCGCTCCCGTGGCTGGTCAACGTGGGTGACTTCCTGGGCCACCTCCCGCTGCCGGCCAAGATCACGGTGCAGGTGATGGATCCGATCGACCTGCGCGAGCGCTACGGGCCCGATCCGGACCGCGACGCGATCTACGAGGACATCACGTCCTCGATGCAGGATGAGCTCACGCAGCTGGCCGCGGAGCGCAAGCTGCCGGTCATCGGGTGATCGCCTGATGAGGATCGAGCAGAAGGTCACCGTTGACGCTCCGCGCCATCTGGTCTGGAACTACGTCACCGAGCCGGCCAACTATCCGGTCTTCATGGAGGGCCTGACCCGCTGGGAGGTCGAGGGGGACCTCCATAAGGGGCTCGGTGCCCGCTATCGGATGCTCCTGCGCGTCGGCGCGGCAGACGTCGGCGGCCTGATCGAGATCGTCGAGTGGCAGCCCGAGGGCGACATGGCGTGGAGCTCGATCACCGGCGTGGACCAGCGAGGGCGGTGGCGGCTGCGGGAGCTCGGAGATGGACGCACCAGAGTGACCTTCCGGTTCGCCTACGGCGTCGCCGGCGGCGGGCTCGCGGGACTGATCGCCGAGCGGGTGGCGGCGCCCGCGCTGAGCCGCCGCTTCCAGCATTCACTGGTCGCCCTGAAGCGGGCGGTCGAGTCGCAGCGGGATTCAGCGCCGGTTATCTAGTACGTGCGGAGGCGGCGGCCGCCGACGTAGTGAGTGCCGCCCGGCTCGTCGGGCGCCGCTGCGTCGGGGATCCGCGAGGGTGCGGGCTCAGCCCCCGGGCCATTTGACTGCGCGGGCTCGTCCGGAACGGCACCAGTGAGCGCCTCGGTCCGGGCCCGCTCCATCTTCTCCTGGACCTCCTGCTCCGCCCGGCGACGGGCCGCCTCGACCCGCTCGTCGGCCTCCCTCTGGAGCTTCACTGCCTCCTGGCTGAGAGTCGCCTCGGCCTCGGCGCGGGCACGCGCCTCGGCCTCCCGCGCCACCCGATCGGCTAGCCGGCGAACGCGATCCTCCGACTCGCGCCGGGCCTCGTCGGCGGCCTCGCGAATCCGCCGGTCCATCTCTCGACGCAGGCGCTCGACCTCGGTCTTCTCGCCCTCCGTCGCCGCCTCGGCACGCTCGTCCGCGGCGATCGCGCGCTGCTCGGCGTCGTTGAGGCGGCGGCGCAGGTCGCCGAGCTGTCCCTCGGCCTCCTCCGCGCGCTCGAGCGCCACCCGCGCCTCCGTCTCATTCCGCTCACGAGCTTCCTTGATCGCCAGCTCCGCGCGCGTGCGAGCCTCCTCCTTGAGCCGTTCGACCGTCTCCTCGGCGCCCCTGCGTGATGTGTCCCGCTCCCGCTCGGCCGCGTCCGCGCGAGCCACCGCGCCCTTGACGGCCTCCTCGAGCTTGGCGAGCTGTTCCCTGGAGCGTTGCTGAGCCGCCGTCGCATGAGCCTGCAGCTCGGCCGTGCGACTCTCGGCTTGCTCGACGCGCTCCTGGGCGCCGGAAAGCGAGCTCTCCAGCGCGGCCGAGCGACGTTCGGCCTCTCCGGCGATCTCACCTGCCCTCTTGATGGCCTCGCGAGCCTTGGCGGTCATGCGCGCTTCGACCTTCTTGGCGCGCTCGATCGCAACGCGGGCGTGCTCACGCGCCTCCTCGGCCGCGACCTGGGCGACGATCGCGTCGTCTTTGGCCCGGGCCTCGCGGTTGCGGAGCTCCGAGATCAGCTCCGATGCCTTGGAGCGGAACCGGTCGGTGGCCGCGCGCGCCTCCTCGATCTCGGCGCGAATCTCGTCGGCGGGGGGCGGGCCGGGGAAATCGTTCTCCTCCGCGTCCCCGATCGGTTCCAGGCTCTCGGTATCGGACAAGCTGCGCGACCTTCCTTGTCGACTCAGTCGGCGGGCTGGTGTTCTGCCAGCTCGCGCTTCAGGACCTTACCCGTCGCATTACGCGGAAGTTCGTCGACGAAGACGATCTCGCGCGGCACCTTGTAACGCGCGAGATTCGCCTTGACATGGTCCTTGAGCTCATCCTCGCTGATCCCCGAGCCGTCCTCCCTGACAACGAAGGCGCGCAGCCGTTGGCCAAATTGCTGATCTTCGACACCGATCGCGGCCGCCTCGGAGACGCTCTCGTGGTCGGAGAGCAGGTCCTCGACCTCGCGGGGGAAGACGTTCTCGCCGCCGGAGACGATCATCTCGTCGTCGCGCCCATCGATGAAGAGCCTGCCGCCCTCGTCGAAGTGGCCCACGTCGCCCGATGAGAGCAGGTCGCCGAGATGCTCCTTGTCGCCGCCCCCCGTGTAGCCCTCGAAGGCGAGCTGGTTGCCGATGAAGATCCGACCCGTCTGCCCCTCTGGCACGTCATCGCCGTGCTCGTCCACGATGCGGATCACGGTGCCCCTGGGCGGCCGACCCGCCGTGCCCGGTGCCGCCCGCATGTCCTCCGGCGTCGCGACGGTCGCCCAAGCCACCTCGGTCGAGCCGTAGAGGTTGTAGAGGTTGTCGCCGAACTCGTTCATCCACTTCGTGGCCAGCTCGCCGGGGAGGGCCGAGCCGCTCGCCGCTGTGACCTCGAGCGCCGAGACGTCATAGCGGCGCTTCACCTCGTCCGGCAGGGCCAGGATGCGCTGCATCATCACCGGGACCACCGCGAGCACGCGGGCGCGGTGCTCGGCGGTCGCGCGCAGGGTGTCCTCGGGATCGAACTTCGGCCGCAGCACCATCGTCGCGGCGGTCGGCAGGCTGAGCATGAAGTGCAGGAATCCCCACGAGTGGAAGAGCGGCGCCGCGATCATCGCGGTCTCCCCGTAACGGCGCGGAATCTTCGAGAAGAGGGCGGCCAGTGTGCTCAGCCCCTCCGGCTGGCTGCGCTGGGCCCCCTTCGGCGTGCCGGTCGTCCCCGACGTGAGAATGATGTAGCGGCCCTGCTCGGAGGGCGAGTCGATGTCCTCGTCATGTGTGCCGGAGATCAGCTGCTCGAGGGTCGTCTGGTCGGTTCCCTCCTTCTCCTCCCAGGCGACGAAGTGCCGGATGCCCTCGCTCACCCCGGAGAGCAGCTCGGTGAACTCCTGGTCATAGATCAGGACGGCGGGGTCCTCGCGCTTCATCACGTCGGCGAGCTGCGGCCCGGCGAAGGCGGTGTTCAGATAGAGAGCAACCGCGCCCAGCTTCGCACACGCCATCGTCGCCTCGATGAAGTAGCGGTGGTTGCGGCACATGATCGCGACGCCATCGCCCTGCTCAACCCCCTCGTCACGGAGCGCTCGCGCCAGAGCGTTGGAACGGCGGTGCGTTCGCTCCCAGGTCAGGCTGCCGGCCTCGTCGATGATCGCGACGTGATCGGGCACCGTGATGGCATTGGAGGCCGAGCCGAGAGCCGGGGAAGCGCCCAGCCGGACGTAGCGCTCGACGACCCGCGCGAGCTTGTCGGGGCGCATCGGGCGGATCAGGCCGACGTCGCTGAAGGTCCGCAGGTCGAATGCCGCGTCACCAAATGCCGCCGGCAGTCGCGAGGCGATGCCAGCCAACCCCTCTCTCAGCCGGTCCTGCGCCATCTCGTACAAGGTTATTGGTAGGCGCGCTGAATCTCGTCCCCCGTGTCCACCAGGGCCACAGCCATGCAGGCGATCCCCTCGCCCCGGCCGATCGCTCCCATGCCCTCATTGGTCGACGCCTTGATGTTCACCGGCGCTGAGAGGACCCCGGTCAGAAGCGACGAGATCTCGGACTTGTATGGAGCCAGCTTCGGCTCCTCGCAGATCACGGTCACGTCGACGTTCGCAATGGCGCCCGACATCCGGCCGATCACGATCCGCAGCAGGTCGATCGAGTTCGCATCGCGCCACTGCTCCTCGCTGTCCGGGAAGAGCTCTCCGACATCGCCGAGCCCGCAGGCGCCGAGCAGCGCATCGATCACCGCGTGCGTGAGGACATCCGCGTCCGAATGCCCGGCCAGGCCGCGGTGGTGGTCGATCTCCACGCCACCGATCACCAGCGGCTCCCCCTCCACCAGGCGGTGGCTGTCGTAGCCGATGCCCACGCGGAGCCCCATCAGCCTGCCTCCTCGCGATCGGCCAGCTCGTCGGGCTCGAGGCCGGTCCGGCCGACCGGCTCGGTCCGCCGCTGGCGGCGGTCGAAGACGCAGAGGCGCTCGACCCCGAGCTGCTCGAAGAAATCGAGTGCCTCGTCGTAGGCGAACCCCACCTGATCCGGGGCGTGTGCGTCGGACGAGAGCGCGAACTCAGCCCCCGCCTCCAGGCACATCTCCGCGAGCGCCCGAGCCGGATAGATCTCGCCGACGGGCTTGCGGAGTCCGGCGGTCGAGATCTCCACGGCGATGTCGTACTCGGACACGGCCTCGACGAAGGGCTCGTAGTGGAAGCGCGGGTCGCGCTCCGGGGAGGGGCGGTCGGGACCCCAGATCTTGACCAGGTCCGGATGGGAGACGATGTCGAAGAGGCCGGAGCGGACCAGCTCGGCCTGCCACTCGAAGTAGTTGCCCCACAGCGAGTCCGCGTCGGGGAACGAGTCCCAGACGTCGTACCGGCGATCGTCGACGGCGCCCCTCTCACCCAGGAAGTGGACGGAGCCGACCACGTAGTCGAAGTCGTGGCCGTCCAGCAGGCTTGCGATCCGGTCCTCGGCTCCGCGGATGAAGTCGGCCTCAACCCCGAGGCGCAGCGGCGTCGTCCTCACGAACTCGCAATAGGCCGCCAGGTCATCCTCCGCCTGGTCGAGCCAGTAGGGATGGCCCCAGAGCTCGAGGGCCTCCTTGAAGCGGTAGATGTGCTCGGAGACGCCGAGCTCCTCGATGCCCTGCTCCTCCGCGGCCGCGAGATAACGGTCCACGTTCTCCTGGGTAAACGACTCGGTGGCCTTGCCGACCTCGTCTGGACGCAGGTGCAGGTGGTAGTCCGTGAGCACGGGCCAAAGGTACCCACCTCTAGAGTCCCGCCCGGTGCTCCCCAAGGTGCTCATCGTGCTGGTCGCATTCGGCGTCGGGGTCGGCCTCGCCGAGATCTTCGGCGCCAAGAACCTCGGCACCGCCTTCGGCGTGGGCCAGCTCACCTTCGCGATCGCGCTCGTCTACGTGCTCGTTCGCCGCTAGAACTCGATCTCGGAGCCGAGGGTGACGGTGCGCGCACCGGGCAGCTTGAAGTAGTCCGACGGCTCGGCGGCGATCAGCGCAATCACCAGAAAGATTCGCTTGCGCCAGTGGCTCATCCCGGGCCTGTCGCCGGGAATGAGTTTGACCCTGGAGAGATAGAAGGACGCGTGCCGCGCGTCGACCGGGCACTCGATGTCCGTCTTTGCGATCTGCCGCACGAGCTTCGGCACGTCGAACTCCTCTGCATATCCATGCTTGGCTCGGACGAAGGTGATGCGGTCGTCCTGGTAGCCGAGCGCATCGACCTCGAGCCGGTCGCGCGGGCTGATCTGCGGGACGGGCATGGTCTCCAGCGAGAGGATGACCACACTCGCCGGGAGGGAGTGCAGGTGGTCGACGCAGGCAAGCATCGACAGGGGCGCCGTCTCCTTGCCCCGATTCATGAAGACCCCGGTTCCCGGAACACGTGAGACCGGCGGATCGTGCGCCCGAAGCTCCTTGACGAAGTCCTCCAGCGGCCCCTCGACCTTGAACCGCTCTTCGGTGACGAGCCGGCGCCCCCGGTACCAGGTGGTCATAACGAAGAACAGGACGAGGCCGATGCCAAGCGGGAGGTAGGCACCGTGGAAGATCTTCGTCAGATTGGCGGCGAAGAACGCCACTTCGATGATCAGGAAGAAACCGGCCCCGAGCAGCGTCAGCAGGAGCGGTGTCCGCCATCGGTGCCTGACGATCACGAAGAAGAGCACCGTCGTGCACAGGATCGTCCCCGTCACCGCCATCCCATAGGCGAAGGCGAGCTTGACGGACGACTGGAACGCGACGACGAGCGCGAGAACCGCGATCAGCAGTACCCGGTTCACCACTGGAACGAAGACCTGGCCGTACTCGCGCTTGGAGGTGTGTATCACCCGCAGCCGCGGTAGATAGCCGAGTTGAGCCGCTTGGTGGGCGATCGAGAACGCGCCCGAGATGACCGCCTGTGACGCGATCACGGTTGCCATCGTCGCCAGAATCACGAACGGGATCAGGCCCGCGTGCGGCATCAGCTTGAAGAACGGCGCGCTGATGTTCTGAGGGTCATCGAGAATAAGCGCTCCCTGGCCGAGGTAGCTGAGGATGCAGGCGGGGAAAACCAGAAGCAGCCAGGCGCGCGTGATCGCCGACCTCCCGAAGTGGCCCATGTCTGCGTAGAGAGCCTCGACCCCGGTGAAGGCGAGAACCACCGTGCTGAGCACGAAGAAGCCACTCGAACCGCTGTGGAACAGCATGTCGTAGGCGTAGCTCGGCGAGAGGGCTCGGAGGACGCCCGGATGCATCGTGATCCCGCGGATCCCGAGCGCGGCGATCGTGGTGAACCAGACGACCATCACGGGTCCAAAGAGACGACCGACGGCGCCACTCCCGAATCTCTGCGCCATGAAGAGCAGGACGATGATCGTCACGGTTATCGGTACGACGTAGGAGTCCATCGAGGAGGAGATGGTCTCCGTCCCCTCCACCGCGGAGAGAACCGAGATCGCCGGCGTGATCATGCTGTCGCCGAAGAAGAGGGCGGCCCCGAAGACACCGAGGCCCGCGAGCAGGAACTTGGTCCGCCCTCGCACTCCGTCGCCGATCTGGCGAATCTGCGAGATCAGCGCCATGATCCCGCCCTCGCCGTCGTTGTCGGCGCTCATCACCAGACCGACGTACTTGAGGGTGACGATCAAGGTCACCGCCCAGAAGATCAGCGAGACGAAGCCGAAGACGTGATCCGTTGAGGCCTGGATCGGATGGGGATCGTTCGGGTCGAACGCCGTCTGGACCGTGTAGATCGGGCTGGTTCCGATGTCGCCGAAGACGATGCCGAGTGCTGCAACCGTCAGCGCCGTCCGGCCGAAGGCCCGCTTGGCGTCGACACGTTCTGCCATCGGCTAGCCCCGCTCGTGGAGCAGCAGCTCCGCAACGCGCAGGTTGAATGGCGTCGTCACCTTGAGGTTCTCGGGGGGGGTCGAGTGGACCACCACGCGGCCGCCCTTGCGCTCGACGAGCATCGCGTCGTCGCTCGCCTGCGGAAGAGAGTCCTCGTCGGAAAGGGCCTCCCTGAGAGCCTCCGCCCTGAACACCTGTGGGGTCTGCACGGCCCAGAGTCCCGAGCGGTCGAGAGTGCGCTCCACCTGTCCCTCGTCACCCACCTGCTTGATCGTGTCGGTCACGGGCGTCGCTGCGATCACGGCCGCCGCTTCCTCCTCGGCGGCGAGCTCCTCGACCATTGCGTCGATCAGCTCGGGCGTGACCAGCGGACGAGCAGCATCGTGCACCACGATGAGTCCCTCGTCGCAGACGGCGAGAGCCTTTGCCACGGACTCTGAGCGGTGCTCTCCACCCGACACGGCGAGTACGTCCTCGGCCGTCACCGAGTCATGGTGATCGGGGGGAACGGCGACCACGATCTCGGCGATCGTGCTCGCTGCCCGGAACGCCTCGAGCGACCACTCGAGCATCGGCCGGCCGGCGAGCTCCACGAAAGCCTTCGGGCCGCCGGCTCCGAGCCTCTGCCCGGAGCCGGCGGCCGCGATCACGGCCGCTGCGGAGGGACGCGCCTGGTTAGGCGGTCGCCTTTGCGGCGCCGAAGCGCTCCTCCAGCAGCTCGTCCAGGTATGCCTCAGCGCCATCCTCGTCCTTGTCCAGCGCGTACATGAACTCGGACGCGAGGATCTTCTTGGCGCGGGTGTACATCTGCTTCTCGCCGGTTGAGAGCCCCTTCTCCCACTCCCGGATGGCGAGGTTGCGAACCACCTCTGCGAGCTCATAGACGTCGCCCGTCTTGATCTTCTCGCGGTTGTGCTTGAACCGGCGGTTCCAATTCTTCGGCATCTCGGAGACATCGTCGGTGAGTACTCCGATCACCTTCTTGACTTGCTCCTCGTCGATCACTCGACGCAGGCCGGCACGGCCGGCGTTCTCGCAGGGGACCATCACGGTCATGTTGTTGTGCAGGATGTTGATGGTCAGGTAGTCCCGCTTCTCGCCCATCATGTCCTTCGATTCCTTCTTCAGGACAACGCCCGCGCCGTGGTGCGGGTAAACGACGTTGTCGCCGACCTCAAAGTGAATATTCACTGGTGCCTCTAGTTCGAGGTCGGCAACCGACGCCTCGTCTACTACCTCCTCTGTGAGCTCTGGAATTGGTCTCTCCTTTCGTTGAGACGGCCTGACGGGGCCGTCAACTCTGTAAGTACCGGTCGACCGGGTCGACCTCCTGAAGCCTCCGCAGGCCCTCGCGGATGTCCTTCGCACGCCCGTCCCCCACGCCCTCGACTGCCTCGAGGTCGTCGTCGCTGGCGGCGAGAACCTCCTCGAGGCCACCGAACTCCTGGATGATCCGCTGCACCACCAGCTTCGGCAGGCGCGGGATCCGCCCCAGCACGCGATAGCCGCGGGGCGAAACTGGAAAGTCGAGAGTGGAGACCTTGCGGTCGTAGCCGAGCAGCTCGGCGAGACGGCCGAAGTCGAGCAGGTCCTGATGCGGCATCCGAGCGATGGCGGCCGTGGTGGTGGCCAGGTTCTCCTCGGTGTCCTCGACGGAGTAGTCGCGGATCAGCGCCGTCTTGTCTGCGGCGACTCCGACCATCGTCTCCTCGAGCTGCATCTCGATGAGGCGGCCCTCAGTGCCGAGCTCCACGATGTACCGCTCCACCTCGACGGCCATCCGCGTGACGAGCTCGGCGCGTTGCAGCACCGAGAGCACGTCGTACAGGACGGAGCCGCCCTCGAACTCGAGCCAGGTCAGCCGGGTGGAGACCGAGTCGAGCCGGGCGCGGTACTTGTCGAGGGTGGCCAGGCCCTGGTTGGCCTTCGCCAGCACGGCGGGGATGTCCTGAAGGATGTACTTCATCCCTCCCAGGTAGAGGGAGACCACGTCGCGGCGCTCCGAGATGGCGACGACCAGCGCGTCCGTCTGCTTCGAGACGCGCTCGGCGGTCCGGTGCCGCGTTCCCGTCTCCGCCGAGAGGATCGTCGGATCCGGCATCAGCTGGACGTTCGCGCCGACGATCTTGGTCGCCTGCTCGTTGAGGATGATCGCGCCGTCCATCTTTGCGAGCTGGTAGAGCAGCGCCGGGGTGTAGTCGATGTCGAGGTTGATGCCCCCCGAAAAGAGAAAGGAGACCTCCTCTGGGTCTCCGATGACGATCAGCCCCCCGGTCCGGGAGTGGACGATGTTGTCGATGCCCTCTCGCAGAGCTGTGCCGGGGGCGACGATGTCGAGAGCCCGCAGAAGCCGAGGGTCCTGTCGCGCCTCCAACTCCTGCAGCTCGTCACCCGGAAGCGAAGACGCCATCACGGCTGATGGAAGCAGAAAGCAAAGGTCGGTGCTTTGCGGGGAAATCCGTGTGGAAGGGTCGGATAAGGGCTTGTCAAGTCTTGACAGACAAATGGATTGACGGGCGGGACCAAGCACCCCGGCGGGCGGGTCCTGTCCCGGGATTTGACCGCGGATCGAGGCATCTCACCGCGGATCAAATCCCGGGCCACCCGCCCGAGGAGCCGCTAGGCCACCCGCTTGAGATCCGTTCGACTGCCGCTCGATAGCGCCGCCTTCAGTGAGCTGACGGAGGCGAGGCCCTTGATTGGCTCGTCAGCTGGGGGTGGGCCCAGCACCTTCTTCAGCCCAAATTTCCTTGCCTCCGCCACTCGGCGGTCCGCGTGGGCTACGTAGCGGATTTCTCCGGTCAGGCCGATTTCTCCGAAGCAGGCCAGGGGCTTGCCGTCGGTTTCCAGCGGCCGGCCCGAGTGGGCCGAGGCGATGGCCATCGCGATCGCGAGGTCGGCCCCGGGCTCGTCGATGCGGACTCCTCCCGCGACGTTCACGAACACGTCAGCCGTGCCGAGCGAGACGCCGGCGTGACGGGTGAGGACGGCGAGGACGAGCGCGAGGCGGTTGCGATCGACACCGGTCGCGGTTCGGCGCGGCGGAACGATCTCGGTCGGGGCAACCAGCGCCTGGACCTCGACCAGGAGCGGCCGGGTGCCCTCCATCGAGCAGAGGACGACCGAACCTGGGGCCGGGCGGGCCTCGCCGACGAAACGGGCGGAGGGGTCAACCACCTCGACCAGGCCTCCCTGCTTCATCTCGAAGACGCCGACCTCGCTGGTGGCGCCGAAGCGGTTCTTGAGAGCGCGGAGGGTGCGGAAGGTTCGCTCGCGCTCGCCCTCGAAATGAAGCACGCAGTCCACCAGATGCTCGAGCGCGCGGGGGCCGGCAAGCGAGCCCTCCTTGGTCACGTGCCCGATCAGGATCAGGGTGACGTCGAGCCGCTTCGCCGTCTCGAGCAGCGCCGACGTGGCCTCGCGAATCGCGCCGACGCTCCCCGGGGCCGCATCGGGAATCGCGAGAGTCTGGACGGAGTCGATCACGCAGGCGGAGGGCCGCTCGAACTCGAGCGCCGCGAGCACGGACTCCAGGGAGGGCTCGGCGAGCATCGGCACGGAGAGCGCCGCCTCACCGAGGCGCTCCGCGCGGCGCCGCACCTGCGCGGCGGACTCCTCTCCCGAGACGTAGAGGACGTCGTTCCCGGCTCCCGCGATGTTCGCGAGCGCCATCCCGGCCAGGGTGCTCTTCCCGATTCCGGGCGCGCCTCCGAGCAGGACCAGGGATCCAGGAACCAGGCCGCCTCCGAGGACTCGGTCGAGCTCGGCGATCCCCGTGCCCAGCCGGGCCGAGCGCTCGGCCTTCACGTCGCGAAGGGGCACCGGTTTGGGAGCTCCGCCCCGTTTCGCTCCCCCGGCGCGTGCACTCCGCCCCGTCGGGGCGCTCACCTGCTCGAGCGTGTTCCACGCTCCGCACCCGGAGCACTGGCCCGTCCAGGTGAGGGCGGCGTGTCCGCAATCCGAACAGCGGTAGTGGGAGCCCTTCGCAGCCACGACCCCAGGCTAGGGATGGGTGACGACGCCTCCCGCGCCATTTGGCACGCATGGCGAACGAGCGCGACTGGGGTCAAGAAATTCGTCCAGGCGGCCGATGGACATTCATGCCCTCGAGGGGATGGCTCGCCTACGCATGGAAGCGCAACGGGATCGCGCCCGCCGTGCGTGCGCTCTCCCTGATCACCTTTGCGGGGGCGGCGAGCAGCATCATCGCCGCATTCTTCCCCTCCAACCCGGGTGCGCCCGTCGACCTCTTCCGCCTGACGGCGGTGCTCGCCTTCTCCTGCTCGGCGCTGCTCTGGCGGCTGGCCGACCGCGCCCCACGCTGGTTCCTGCACGCCACGGTGGCCGGCGGAACCCTCGCGATCTCGGTGCTGATCGCTCGAGCCGCCACGGGAGTCTCGACGGTGGTCACGGCCACCGACTACATCTGGATGGGCGTCTACGTCTCCTTCTTCTTCTCGCGCACCGCCGCTCGTCTCCACCTCGCGCTGATCGCCGCCGCCTTCGGCGCGGCGCTCCTGGTCAACAGCCACGACGTCCCGGCTGAGGCATTCGTGCTGATGACGGCCTCGATCATCGTGGCCGCCGAGACGATCGGCCGTCAGAGCGACCGGCTGCGCCACGAAGCGCATACCGACCCGCTGACCAGCCTTCTGAACCGCAAGGGGCTCCTCCAGGCAGCGGAGCGGGCCTTCTCCCTCGCCGACCGGGCGGCTGTGCCGCTGACGATCGGCCTGGTCGACCTCGACGACTTCAAGCAGGTCAACGACCGCGACGGCCACGCCGCCGGCGATCGCCTGCTCGTCGAGATGGCACGGACCTGGAGCGAGGAGCTTCAACCCGGCGACATCTTCGCCCGGCTCGGCGGTGACGAGTTCCTCGTGATCCTCGTTGGCTCCGGAGACGAGGAGGCGGCCCGCTTCTTCGAGCGGCTGCTCTTCATCTCTCCCGCGCAGTGGAGCGCAGGCGTGATCAAACGCCACAACGGCGAGGACCTGAGTGCCTGCCTGGCCAGGGCCGACAACACCCTGTACGAGGCGAAGCGCTCCCGCGCCGAGTCGCGTCAGCCGCTCCGCTCGAAGGAGCCAAGCGAGCCGAAGTTCCGGCTCGAGCCCTCGCGCTGAGCGTCAACCGGGGCTGTTCGGGAACGGCGCCCCGGCGAAGAAGGCGAACCAGACCAGGAACGCGATCATCGAGACGATCGCGGTGGCGACGAACAGCCGCTCCACCGGGTCGCTCTGGTGCTCGCCCGGCTTGTAGGGCGTGTCCCGCATGCTGCGGTTCCAGGGGTCCTGTCGTCCCCTGCCCGGGTGTCCCATCTGGCGCCTCAGCAGCCGAGCGCGGACGTAGGAGGCGATCAGCAGCAGGCCGTAGTAGGAGACGAGGATGCCCGTGCCGATGAACGCCGCGACAGGTCCGTTCACCGCTCCGGTCTTGCCGTAGAACTTCGAGGCGACGAAGATCCAGAAGAGAGGCACGCCAAAGCCGATCAGCAGGGCGCCGACGAGAGTGAACGCCGTGGAGCCCGTGCCGACGAGAACTCGCCTGATCGCTGTCAGCACAGCAGTCAATGTTGCGATCGATCCCTTGGCGCCTGAGCGCCTCGACTGAGGTTAGCGGGCGGGCTGGGCTGCCAGATGACGCAGATCTCGCTCGGGGTCGATGCCCCACTCGTCCGCGACGGCGGCGAGCTCGGGCGTGACCGGCCAGCGGTCCGGCCGCTCATCTCCCGTGTGATCCGGGGACCCGCCCTTGAGCGCCATGGAGCCCGAGTTGTCGCCGATCTTCCTGACCTTGACGACCTCTCCCTTGGGCAGGTCCCTGTCTGCAGGAAGCGCCGACAGCTCAGCGCGCTTCTCCTCGATCGGCCGAGCATCCGGACTCATCTCCTGGATCAGCGTCGGGACGACACACTCGACGGCGTCGTGCGCGAGGTTCCATTTACAGGCCAGCTGCATCGGAGTGAGCCCCGACCATTCCGCGATCGGCCGCAGCCGGTCAAGCTTCGCGCGGCCCTCCTCGATCCAGCCCTCCGGCCGGAATCCGCGGTGGTCGCCCTGAGGGAACTCGGTCTCGGGAGTGACGTCGTCCCAGAAGATGCCGCCGTAGTCGACGACCCGGGTGATCACCCGGACGTCGTGGCGAGCGGCCGCCTCGAGGCAGAGCTCCCCCGGCCACGGCTCGAGCGGGTTGAGGATGATCATCGCCCAGTCGATCGCGTCGCCGAAGCGCTCGAAGCAGCGGATCAGGTCGAGAGTGAATCCATTGGCCGGCCCGGGTGCGATCCCGATCGAGTCTGCGACACCCGCTTCACGGAGAGAGGCCATTCCCTCCCAGACGACCTCACTCTCGTAGCCCGTGCGATCGGGGTTGTGCAGCAGCAGGAGGTCGAAGCGATCCTGCCCGAGCCGCTCGAGGCTGCGCTCGGCTGCCATCCGCAGGTAGCCGGCGTACTCGCCCTCGGCGCGCAGAGAGGGGTCCGTGAAACGCGGGAAGCCCTTGGGCCCCTGCCGCTCCCCCTCGTAGAAGTCATGTCCGACCGCCCCGACGAGGGAGTAGCTGTCGCGGGCAGCGCCGTCGAGTGCCCGGCCGAGCAGGGAGTCGGCCTCGCCCGCTCCATATGCGTCAGCGGTCAGGACCGTGTCGATGCCATCGCCCGGGCGCAGCAGGGTCTCGAGCCGCTCCGGCTCGATCGTTTCCCCGAAGCGCAGGTAGCGCCCGCCGCTCCAGGTGCCGATCGCCTTGTTACTTGGAGGCTTCGTCGCCTGAGGATTCAGGATCGCCCGCGCCCGTGTCATCGTCGTCGTCGCTCTTCTTGGAAGCGGCGCCGACGCCGACCTTCTCGGGCTCGGCCTTCTTCGCCGGCTTCTTGCGCGGCTTGATGATCTTCAGCTTGAGCGGGTGGTCCTGCTCGTCGCCCTTGGCGTCGCGTTCGACCTGCACGGTCGAGCCCGGGGTCATGGAGCCGGCCTTGAGCACCTCGTCGGCCAGCGGGTCCTCGATGTAGCGCTGGATCGCACGGCGCAGCGGGCGTGCACCCATCGCCGGATCCCAGCCCTTGTCGACCAGCAGCTCCTTGGCGTCCTTCGAGAGATCGAGCTGGAGCTCGTGCTCGGCCACCTGCGTCCGGACGCGGTCGATCATCAGGTCGACGATCTCCATGATCTCGTCCTTGGCCAGCTTGTGGAAGACGATGACCTCGTCGATCCGGTTCAGGAACTCGGGGCGGAAGACCTTCTTCAGGTCGCCCATGATCCGCGACTTCATGTCCTCGTAGGTGACGCCGGTCTCGTCGGAGATGGCGAAGCCGAGCGGGGTGTTGCGGGCGATGTCCTGCGCTCCGATGTTCGAGGTCATGATCACGATCGAGTTGCGGAAGTCCACCGTCCGCCCCTGGGCGTCTGTGAGCCTGCCGTCCTCGAGGATCTGCAGGAGGATGTTGAAGACGTCGGGGTGAGCCTTCTCGATCTCGTCGAGCAGCAGCACCGAGTAGGGCTTGCGGCGCACGGCCTCGGTGAGCTGGCCGCCCTCGTCGTAGCCGATGTAGCCCGGGGGCGAGCCGACGAGGCGGGAGACGGCGTGCTTCTCCATGTACTCGGACATGTCGATCCGCACCATGGCCTCCTCGTCGCCGAAGAGGAACTCGGCGAGCGTGCGGGCGAGCTCGGTCTTGCCGACACCCGAGGGGCCGAGGAAGATGAACGAGCCGGCAGGGCGCTTGGGGTCCTTGATGCCGGCGCGGGAGCGGCGGATCGCCTTGGAGACGGCGGTGATCGCCGGCTCCTGGCCGATGACGCGCTTGTGCAACTCGTCCTCCATGCGGACGAGTTTCTTGGACTCGGCCTCGGTCAGCTTGAAGACCGGGATGCCGGTCCACATGGCGACGATGTCGGCGATCTCCTCCTCGCCGACCTCCGGGCGCTCGCCACCCTCACCGGAAGTCCACTCGTGCTCGAGCTCCTTCTTCTTGTTGGTCAGGCGGCGCTCCTGGTCACGCAGGTTGGCGGCCTTCTCGAACTCCTGAGCGTCGATCGCGGCCTCCTTCTCGCGCCGCGTCGTCTCGATCTCCTCCTCGAGATCGCGGTAGACGGGCGGCTGCGTCATCGACTTGATGCGCATGCGAGAGGCGGCCTCGTCGACCAGGTCGATGGCCTTGTCAGGCAGGAAGCGGTCCGAGATGTAGCGGTCGGCGAGCTCGGCGGCGGCCTCGAGGGCCTCGTCGGTGATCTTCACCCGGTGGTGCTGCTCGTAGCGCTCGCGCAGTCCCTCGAGGATCTTCACGGTCTCCTCGGTGGAGGGCTGCTCGACCTTGATCTGCTGGAAGCGGCGCTCGAGGGCGGAGTCGCGCTCGAGGTACTTGCGGTACTCGTCGAGCGTGGTGGCGCCGATGGTCTGCAGCTCGCCGCGGGCGAGGGCCGGCTTCAGGATCGAGGCCGCGTCGATCGCGCCCTCGGCGGCGCCCGCCCCAACGAGGTTGTGGAGCTCGTCGATGAAGAGAATGATGTCGCCGCGCTGGGTGATCTCCTTCATCACCTTCTTGAGGCGCTCCTCGAACTCGCCGCGGTACTTGGAGCCGGCGACCAGGGCTGCCAGGTCGAGCGTGTAGATCTGCTTGTTCTTGAGCAGCTCGGGAACCTCGCCGTTGGTGATGCGAGCGGCCAGGCCCTCGACGACGGCGGTCTTGCCGACGCCCGGCTCTCCCAGCAGCACCGGGTTGTTCTTGGTGCGGCGGGAGAGGATCTGCATGATCCGCTCGATCTCGATCTCGCGGCCGATGACGGGGTCGAGCTTGCCCTCGGCGGCCAGCTTGGTCAGGTTGCGGCCGAACTGGTCGAGCAGCTTCGAGGACTTCTTGCCCTCGCCCGTACCCGCACCGCCGGCGCCCTGGCGGCGGCCGCCGGGGCCGGAGAGCATCCGGATTACCTCGTTGCGGATCTTCTCGGAGTCGGCGTCGAAGTCGAGCAGGATGCGCGCGGCGACGCCCTCGTTCTCGCGGACCAGGCCGAGCAGGATGTGCTCGGTGCCGATGTAGTTGTGGCCCAGGCTCAGCGCCTCGCGGAGGGCGAGCTCGAGGACCTTCTTGGCGCGCGGCGTGAACGGGATCTGGCCGGCGGTGACCTCCTCGCCGGAGCCGACGATCCGCACGACCTGCGAGCGGACGCGCTCGACGGTGATGTCGAGGGACTCGAGCACCCGTGCCGCCAGGCCCTCCTCCTCACGGAGAAGGCCGAGCAGGATGTGCTCGGTGCCGATGTAGTTGTGCTTGAGAGTCCGCGCCTCCTCCTGGGCGAGGACAACTACCTGGCGGGCTCTCTCTGTGAATCTCTCGAACATTCAGTCACTCTCTGGTCTATCAAGCAGTCCGGTTGGTCTTACGTTGCGGTAGTTGAGTTGGATGTGGATTAAGAGTCGTATGGGTCAGGGTCAGGGGACGCAGACTTACCGGGGGTCCTATCCGTATCGGCTCCTGGCTGCCGATTCCTTGATCTGACCTCCGGTTCTGTCGGGGACGGCGAAGCCAAAGTATAGCCACGGGGTGTGCCCGGCCAGGCACCTCCCAGGCACGGTGGCCGAAGACCCTGCAAGGTGCGGGAAGGAAGGCCGCTCCACAGGCCGCCTCCGTACGCCTCGCGGTCGCCTTCCGGATCGGTACCTTGCCGCCCGTGGGTGACCTCGACCAGCTGGCTGCTGCGAAGGCAGAGGACGGGATCGTTCAGCGCGTTCGCACCAACCCCCGCTGGATGATCGCCATCGCCGTGGCCGCTGTGCTCCTGGCGGCCTGGATCGCCTGGGCGATCTATGTGGCGAGCTCGAAGGGCGCAACCGCGGGGCTCGGCGTGGTCCTCGCCTGGCCCGCGATGATCGTCGCGCTCGCCCTGATCTCCCTGCCCTTCATCGGCGGCTATCTGCTGATCCGCCGGCTCTCGGACGGAGCTGGCTCGGCCGCCGACACGGAGGCGACTGACAAGGACGAAGAGCTCGAGGAGGAGGACCCCCAGGAGGAGTCCGAAGACGATGAGGATGAAGAGGACGACGACTCCGACGTGTCAGACGAGGAGGAGACCGAGGACGCGAAGGCGGGCTAGGTCCGCATCGCGGGGAAGAGCACGACCTCGCGCAGCGACTTCGCGCCGGTCAGGATCATCACCAGCCGGTCGATGCCCAGGCCGGCGCCGCCCGTGGGCGGCATTCCCTGCTCGAGGGACTCGATGAACGTCTCGTCGTAGGGCTGGGTCTCCTGATCGCCTCGCGCGGTCTCCTCGGCCTGAGCCTCGAAGCGGCGCCGCTGCTCGTCCGGATCGTTGAGCTCGGTGAAGGAGTTCGAGATCTCGATCCCCCCAACGAACGCCTCCCAGCGCTCGACCAAGCCCTCCTCGGTGCGGTGACGCTTGGCGAACGGTGAGAGCTCGACCGGGTAGTCCACGATGAAGGTCGGCTGAATCAGCTTCGGCTCGATCTGCTTCGAGAGGAGGCCGTCGACCAGCTTGCCCCAGCCCTCCTCGGGATCCAGCTCGGATCCCATCGCATTCGCCAGGTCCTCGCGGGAGGGATGCTCCAGCACGTCGATCCCCGTCTCCTCCTTGATCGCGTCGCGGAGAGTGACCCGGCGCCATGGCGGCGAGAGTTCGATTGTCTCTCCGTCGCGCTCGATCTGGGTCGTCCCCAGGACCGACTCGGCGACTGTCGAGACCAGCCCCTCGAGCTCGGTGGCGGTGTCGTTGTAGTCGGCGTACGCCTCGTACCACTCCAGCATCGTGAACTCCGGGTTGTGCTTGTGGGAGATGCCCTCGTTGCGGAAGTCCTTGCCGAGCTCGTAGACCTTCTCGATGCCGCCGACAACCAGGCGCTTCAGGTAGAGCTCCGTCGCTATCCGGAGGTAGAGGTCGCGATCGAGAGCGTTGTGGTGGGTCGTGAAGGGGCGAGCGAGCGCGCCTCCGTAGAGGGGCTGGAGGACCGGCGTCTCCACCTCGACGAAGTCCCGGTCGTCGAACCAGCGCCGCACCTCGGCGATGGTGCGGGCGCGCTTCAGGAAGAGCTCCCGGCTCTCCTCGTTCGCCATCAGGTCGAGCTCCCGGCGGCGGTAGCGGGTCTCCACGTCCTCGAGCCCGTGGAACTTCTCGGGCGGCGGCCGGAGGCTCTTCGAGAGCAGCTCCCAGGCGTCGGCGCGGATGGACAGCTCGCCCCGCTTCGACGCGAAGACCGTGCCCTCGATCCCGACGATGTCGCCGATGTCGAGGGCCAACAGGCCCTCGTAGGCATCCTCCAGCTCGTCAACCCGGGCCTGCACCTGGATCTCGCCCGTTCCGTCCTTCAGGTCGAGGAACGCCGCCTTGCCGTGACCGCGGCGCGCCGTGATCCGGCCGGCGATCCGGTAGCGGTCGCTGGTCTCCTCACCCGCCTCGAGGTCGTCATGCGATTCGCGGACCGCCGCGATCTCGGTGCGGTCGGGGAAGCCGTGGGGATATGGCTCGATGCCCTCCTTGCGGAGACGCTCGAGCTTGGCCCGCCGGTCGGCGAGGAGGTCAGACTCTTCTGTCATTGAGGCGTCGGGAGAGCAAGCAGGTCAAGGACGCAGGGCGATCGACGAAGCGAGCGTACTAATCGCGTACGTGAGCGAGTCGATCGCCCGAGGACGCAGAGATGCGCCGCTCTCCCGGCGCCTCACGCAGCTTCGATCTTGGTGACCTTGAACTTCTTCTTAGGGCCGCGCGGCGTCTCGACCGTGACGACCTCGTTCTTCTTCGCGCCGATCACAGCCTTGCCGACCGGCGACTCGTTCGAGAGCTTGTCCGGCGGATGCGCCTCGGCTGAACCGACGAGCTGGAACTTCTGGGACTTGCCGGACTTCTGGTCCTTGACGTGGACGACCGCACCGACGCCGACGGTCTCGGTGTCGATGTTCTTTTTGTCAATGACCGCAGCCCGGCGGAGCCTGTCCTGGAGCGCGGCGATCCGCTGCTCGAGCATCGCCTGCTCGTTCTTGGCGTCGTCGTACTCGGAGTTCTCGGCTATGTCGCCGAACTCCCGCGCCTGCTTGATGCGATCTGCAACCTCGCGGCGCTTGTCGTTCTCCAGGTAGGTGAGCTCTTCCTTGAGCTTCTCGAGTCCCTCCGGGGTGATCAGTGTCTCGCGCGCCAACTCTCCTCGATTCCGTCTGTGATGGTTTGTCCCGCCGCGTAAAACCCCCCGCTATACGGCGAAAAATGAGCCCGCACCGACGTGATCGGGATCACGAGGGTCCGGGCGAAGCGCGACAGTATAGCGCCGGTCTTTCGCCGGGTCGAGAGGACGAGTCAAGCGGCCAACGCCGCTTGCAGAGAGGTCGCGACCCGGCCCGGATCCTCGATCTGGGGGTAGTGGCCGAGATCCTCGAAGCGCGTCACGGGGGCGTTCGGGCGCAGCGCGAGCACGGCGTCCAGGACCGCCTCCGTGGCGACCGGGTCGATCATGCCCCAGGCGATGGACAGCGGCTTCTGCCAGTCGCGCAGAGCGCCGTGCCAGCGGTCGGCATGCTTGAAGCGCTCCTCCATGTAGGCGATCGTCTTGTGGTTCAGCGTCCGCCCACCGCCGGCGCAGATCAGCTCCCACTGGTCCTCCGCCTCGTCGGCGCTGAGCGGGTGGTCGGGCGAGAAGATCGAGCCGAACTGCTGGCGGAAGAAGCGCTCGGAGGAGAGGCGGGAGAAGAGCGGCCCGACGGCGCTCCGCAGGATCCGCTGGCCGAGCGTCGGGCTGGCCGCGTCCTGGATCATCGAACCGTTGAGGAGCAGCCCGCCTCCGAGATCCATCTCGAGGACCCCGTCGATGTCCCGAGCCATCAGCTCATTGGCGACCGACGTCCCCATGTCGTGGGCGAGGAAGAAGACCTCTCGCCTGCGACCCCGGCGCCGGATCATCTCCTCCACCATGTCCGCCTGCCAGTGCAGGGTGTAGCTGTGGTCCCGTGGCTTCTCGGACAGCCCGAACCCGAGGAAGTCCGGGGCCAGAACGGCGCGATCGCTCTCGCGCTCGAGCAGCAGTCTCCAGTCATAGGAGCTGGAGGGAAAGCCGTGCAGCAGAAGCAGCAGCGGACCCTCTCCATCCTGCTCGTAAACGTGGATCCTCCGCTCCCGGAACTCCTCGTCCGAGCCGCGATCGCGCCAGGCCTGAACTCGCTCGTTCATCGGCTCAAACGGCCGCCACGACGGGGGTCGAGAGCCCGGTGGCGAGAGTGCGGGCCTCCTCGAGATCCGCGCTGGTCTGGAAGGCGGCGGTCGTCGCCTTGTCGGCGTCGAGCCGCTCGAGGTACCAGGGGTAGAACTTCCGCAGGTAGCGGCCTGCGCGATCGGCGCCGAGATGCTCCTCTGCCCGATCCATCACCCAGAGCAGCTCCGCGACGATCTCGTCGCGCTCGGGCGGTGCGGTGCGCGCGCCGGTGAGCTCCTCGAAGATCCATGGATTGCCGAGCGATCCCCGTGCGACCATCACCGCGTCCGCCCCGGAGGCCGCGTACGCACGGCGGGCACCCTCCGCGCTGTCGAGGCCGCCGGAGATGATCACCGGGACGTCGATCCGCTCGACGAGCTCCCGGGCCAGCGCGTAGTCGGGCTGTCCCTTGTGCTGGGTCGCCGCCGCGCGCGGGTGGAAGCCGACGGCGGCGACGCCCGCCTCCTCGGCCAGGCGGATCGCGAGGTCGAAGCCCTCACGCCCGCCGCGGGCGAGCCCCGAGCGAACCTTGACGGTCACCGGAATCCCTCCGCCCTCGCGCGCGGCCATCGCGATCGCAACGGCGAGATCCGGATCCCCGAGCAGGGCGGCCCCGGCGCCGGTCTTGCAGACCTTCTTCACCGGGCAGCCCATGTTGATGTCGATCAGGTCCGCGCCCGCGTCGGCGACGATCTCGGCCGCCGAGCGCATCACCTGCGGGTCCTGCCCGAAGAGCTGGACCGAGACGGGGTGCTCATCGGGATGGAGCCGCAGAAGCTCAGTCAGGGTTCGCTCATTCCGGTAGTGGAGCCCGAAGCTCGAGACCATCTCCGAGACCGCGAGGCCGGCGCCATGGCGGCGTGCCTGCAGGCGGACGAACCAGTTGCCGATTCCCGCCAGGGGCGCGAGGAGCACGCGGTTGGCGATCTCGACGTCGCCGATGCGGAAGGTGGATGTGAGCGGTGGCTGCATCTCCCAAAGGGTATGCGGCAAGGAGAGCGCGCGGACACGGCGAATAACCGGAACCGTGCTTTCCCTCGCCCTCGCCTTCCGTTCGCTGCGGCGTGCCGTCGCCGCCGTAATGCGGGATCCCCAGACCCGGGCCCTGCCCGTGGTCGCGGGCGCGCTGCTGCTCACGGGAACGATCTTCTACTGGCGAACCGAGGACTGGACCATCATTCAGGCCCTGTACTTCTCCGTCGTGACGCTGACGACCGTTGGATACGGAGACCTTCATCCCACGAGCGCAGGGACGCAGATCTTCACGATCATCTACATCCTCACTGGGCTGGGCGTGTTCGTCGCGCTGCTGGCGTCAGTCGCGGAGAAGTACATCGAGCAGAAGTCCGAGGGCGGAGGCGCGAGTGAACGCCTGCGGTCACATCGGCGCAACCGGCCGACGGAGGACGCCGGACCGCAGCAGTAGGTGGGTGGCCGCTAGGAGTTGCGCTCGTAGATGAGGCGCAACCCTGTGAGGGTCAGCAGGGGGTCCACCTCGTCGATCGTCTCGCAGTGCGGCGCGATCGTTGTGGCGAGCCCGCCGGTCGCGATGAAGGTCGCCTCCTCGCCGAGCGCCTCCGAGAGTCTCCGGTCGATGCCGTCGACCAAACCGGCGAAGCCGTAGGCGAACCCCGCCTGGATTGCGGCCGTCGTGTGCTTGCCGATCGCCCCCTCCGGGGCCGAGAGATCGATCCGCGGCAGCTTGGCGGTGCGGGAGGTGAGGGCCTCCATCGAGATCTCCACACCGGGTCCGATCACGCCGCCGAGGTACTCGCCGGCTCCTGAGACGACATCGAAGTTGGTCGAGGTGCCGAAGTCGACCGCCACGCAGGCGCCGCCGACCTTGGCGTGGGCCGCCACCGCGTTGACGAGCCGGTCAGCGCCGAGCTCGTGCGGGTTGTCGACCAGGATCGGCATCCCGGTCTTGACGCTCGGCCCGACGAGCATGCACGGGCTGCCCATGTGCCGTTCCGTGAGCGCCTCGTACTCCGGCCCGAGCTGAGGGACGACGGTGGAGACGATCGCCCCGTCCAGAGATCCGAAGTCGAGACCGTCCAGCGCCAGGAGATGGGAGATCGTCGCGGCGAGCTCATCGGCGGTGGCACTCGGAACGGTGCCGAGGCGCCAGTCGCGCCGCAGCTCCTCCCCATCGAAGGCCCCGATGTGGGTCTGGGTATTCCCTACGTCGACCGCGAGCAGCATGAGCGGGATTAAACAGACCCGAATAGGATCCGCCGCAATGCCTGAGGCAAAGCTCTACGTGATCCCCGGCTCCCATCCCTCCAAGACGGTGATGCTGATGCTCGACCGCAAGGGGATCCCCTACAAGCGGGTCGACCTGATGCCTGTGATCTCCAAGGGTGTCCTGCGGGCCATGCGCTTCCCGGGGAACACGGTGCCGGCGCTGAAGCTCGACGGCACCCGGGTCCAGGGATCGCAGAGATCGCGCGTGAGCTCGACCGGATCAAGCCGGATCCACCCCTCTTTCCCTCGGATTCCGGCCA
Organism: uncultured Solirubrobacterales bacterium; assembly: GCA_963743575.1. Lineage (GTDB taxonomy): Bacteria > Actinomycetota > Thermoleophilia > Solirubrobacterales > 70-9 > DASUPK01. The sequence continues at coordinate 309,234 of CAVUQC010000007.1, forward strand.
GCGGGAGAAGGTCGAGGAGGCCGAGGCCTGGGGCGACACGTTCCAGCACAAGCCGCGCCAGCTGAGTTGGTGGGCGTTCCAGCGGAACCGCGCCCCGATGGCGAGCTACTCAGAGGGAGCGCGGCTGGGGGTCCCGGTGGGCCTGGCCGTCAAGACCGGCGGGCCGCTGGTCGCTGCGGCAGCTCGCCTCAACGAGGCGACCGACGAGAACGTGCGAGCCGACCTGGCGGCACTGCCCGGGGATCTCGATCGAATCGACCAGTGGATCGTCGACGGCGTGATGCGTGATGGAGGCGAGGAGCCGAACGCGGCCGACTACCAGATCGCCCCGAGCGTCAGGCTGGCGATGAGCTTCGACGACCTGCGGCCGGCGATCGAGTCCCGCCCCGCCGGCGAGCTGGCACTCCGGATCGTCCCTGACTTCCCGGGCCGCACACCTCCGGTGTTCCCGCCGGAGTGGCTCGCGCGCCTGCGTTCCTAGGCGAGCGGCGAACCGACGCGATTGACGCGCTGCCCGGGTCCGAGGGCGGCCAGCGCCTCTCGAAGCTCCGTGCCGTCGGGCAGAGCGAGCTCGGGATCGAGCTCGAGCAGCGGCGCGAGCACGAACCGGCGCGAGGTCACCTCCGGATGGGGAAGCGTGAGCCGATCGGTGACGAGCTCCACGTCGCCGAGCAGAAGGAGGTCCACGTCGATCGGTCGCGGCCCGTGGCGCGGACCGCCGAAGTCACGGCCGGCCTCCGCCTCGATCTCCTTGCAGAGGTCGAGCAGCGCCTCGGGCTCGAGACCGGTGCGGATCCGGACCGCGGCGTTGAGGAAGTCCGGCTGGTCGAGGATCTCGCCGACGGGCTCCGTCTCGTATGACGACGAGGCGGCTTCGACCGTCACCCCGCGCGCACCGAGGCCATCGATGGCCGAACGCAGCTGCGCCTCGCGGTCGCCGACGTTGGAGCCGAGGGCGAGATATCCGATTCTCATCTGGCGGGTCGCGCCGTCGCGCTATCCGTCCTCGTCCTCGGGCTCGCGGTCAAGCGACTTCTCGAGCGTCACCTCGACTCCGGCCTCCTGGACGACGTACGGCAGCGGCGGCTCGGGCTTGGCGGCCCGGACCCGGACGGATTCGCAGTCGAAGCGCTCCATCAGGCGGCCTGCCACGACCTGACCGAGGCGCTCGAGCGTGCGGTAGCTCTTCTCGGTTGCGGCCAGGGCCACGATGTCGCAGACCTCCGAGTAGTCGACCGTGTCGTCGATCCGGTCGGTCAGAACCGCGTCGCAGTCGGGCACGTCGAAAGTGAGATCGAACTCGAGCCGCTGCCCCACCTCCTGCTCGGCGTCGGTGACCCCGTGATGCGTATATATGGAGAGGCCGCGGATCTCGACCTCGACCGAAGGCTGCGCTGCGTCCTCGTGCTCGTCCACGCTCGCCAAAGTAGCGCGTCGTGCAAGGCTGTCGCGCGTGATCGTCTCCAGCGAGCTCCAGCACCGCTACGCGGACCTGGGCGAGTGCCGAATGCACTACGTCACCCGGGGCGAGGGCGACCCGATCCTCTTCCTGCATGGCTTCCCGCAGTTCTGGTTCCTCTGGCGTCGCCAGCTCGCGGACCTCGGCAACGACCACGCGGTGTACGCGCCCGACATGCGCGGCTTCAACCTCTCCTGCCGTCCGGAGGAGGTCGAGGCCTACCGGATGCGGCATCTGCTCGCCGACGTGCGCGAGCTGATCGAGCAGCTCGATCTCGCCCCGCTGACCCTCGTCGGGCACGACTGGGGTGGCATCGTCTCCTGGGCGTTCGCGCTCAAATACCCGGAGATGCTCGAGCGCCTCGTGGTCATCGACGGCGCCCCACCATTCACCTGGAATCGCGACCTGCGCGAAAGCCCCAAGCAGCGCCAGGCCGTCAACTACATGCTCGAGTTCTCGAAGCCGTCACCGGGGCCCGAGGACATGCTCTCGGCCAACGACTTCTCGCTGATGGACGACCTGCTCCTTCGGATTGGAGGGCGGGGGGCTCAGCTCACCGACGAAGAGCGCGCCGCCTACCACGAGGCCTGGTCGCAGCCGGGCGCGTTGCGCGGCGGGCTCAACTACTACCGCGCGGCCCGCATGGGAGAGCAGGTCGCGGCCGCTGGGGCGCCCGAGGAGTACGAGCGCAAGATCACGTCGCAGACCGTTCAGGTCCCGACGCTGGTGATCTGGGGCGAGAACGACGCAGCGCTCCTCCCCTCCCTCACTCGCGGGCTGAGCGAATGGATCCCGGAACTTCGAGTCGAGATCGTGCCGCACGCAGGCCACTGGGTTCCCTTCGAGCGGCCCGAGGAGGTCAACCGGCTGATTCGCGAGTTCGTGGATTGAGGATCGCTTCTGACACGGCGAGCGCCTGGACCATCGGCGCCACGTCGTGGACCCGCAGCATGTGTGCGCCGTTCGCGTAGGCGATCACGTTCGAGGCGATCGTCCCGCCGAGCCGCTCGTCCACCTCGGCGCCGGCGAGCTTGCCGATGAAGCTCTTCCGCGATGAGCCGAAGGCGATCGGCCGCCCGAGCTCGGCGAACTCGCCGAGCCGCCGGTGCAGTTCGAGGTTGTGCTCGACCGTCTTCCCGAAGCCGATCCCGGGATCGACCCAGATGCGGGACTCGTCGACCCCCTGGGAGACCGCGAACTCGATCCGCTCGGAGAGAAAGGTCTTGATGTCGTCGACGACATCCTCGTAGGTCGGGTTCTCCTGCATCGTGCGCGGCTCTCCCAGCATGTGCATGAGCACGACCTCACAGCCGATTTCGGCACACACATCGGCGAGGTCGGGATCGGCGCGCAGCGCGGTGACGTCATTGACCATCGTTGCGCCCGCGTCCAGGGCGGCCTCCGCGACGACCGCCTTGGAGGTGTCAATCGAGATCGGGATCTCGCCGAGAGCGAGCGCCTCGATCACCGGCTGCACACGAAGCAGCTCGTCGCCGGCGTCGACTGCGTGCGCACCCGGGCGGGTCGACTCCCCGCCGATGTCGAGGATGTCGGCGCCCGCGCTCGCCAGCTCCCGCCCGTGGGCGATCGCACGCTCTGGGTCGAGAAACTCCCCGCCGTCCGAGAACGAGTCGGGAGTGACGTTGACGATCCCCATGATCTTCGCCGGATCCATCCTTCTCACTCGAGCACGCCGGCTGCGGCGCGCGCCTCGTCCCAGGTTCGGAAGATCCTGAGACTGACGGCCCGGCCATCGCGCAACTTCCAGAGATGGCCGATGTCCTGGTCCGACCTAAACGCCTCCCGGAACCTGACGGTGTTCGCCTTCAGAGCACCCACCCCGCGCTCCGACTCCAGGGCATCGATGAAGATGCTGTTCTCGATCTGAAACTCGTTCTCGCTCGCCATCACTGCGCCCGGATCAGCTGGCCGTCGGGAGTGAGCTCGACGAAATGACGGGTCTTGCCATCCCGAAAGCTCTGGCACTGATTGGCCGGCTGGTCGTCGATCGCCTGCCGAGGATCGTGAGCGATGTCAACGACCCAATCGGTTAGCCCGGGAATCGCCTCCGAGAGACAGGGCCCGCTGCTCAGATCCTCCTTGGCCTTCCCGGCGTAGATGAACTTGGCCGCGGCAACGGCCTTGTCCTTGTCCTCCTGACTGGAGCCTGACGAGCCGCCACAACCGGCAATGAACGCGGACAGGACGACAGCTGTCGCCACGAGACGCATAGCCGAAGTATCCCCTCCGCCTTTCGGCGAGGGCTCAGCGAATACGGCTACGAATCGTTGGCGCGCATCTCCGCACCGCCCCCGGCCAGACCGGGTCGCGGCCGCGGAAGCGGCTTGGGGCCCTCTCGGGCGGTGCCCTTCTCCTCGACGGCGGGAGCCTCAGGCGGCTTGGCCTCCTCCTCCTCATCGGCGAAGACCTCGTCCTCGGGCTTGCCCTCGAGCAGGGCGATGAATTCGTCCGCCTCGATCGTCTCGCGATCGAGCAGGATCCGGGAGAGCGTGTCGAGCTGCTCGCGGTGCTCGGAAAGGATGTCCTTCGAAGTCTGGTGCGCGTCCTCGACCATCCGGCGGACCTCGTCGTCGATCTCGCGGGCGACCTCGTCGGAGTAGTCGGGCTCCGCGGAGAACTCGCGGCCGAGGAAGGGCATGGAGCGGTCGTGACCGAAGACACGTGGCCCCAGGCGCTCGGACATGCCGAAGCGCATGACCATCTGCTTCGCGGTCTCAGTCACCTTCTCCAGGTCGTTGGAGGCACCCGTGGTGATCTCACTGAAGACGATCTCCTCGGCGGCTCGGCCACCGAGGGTCATCGCCATCGTGTCGTTGAGCTCGGCGCGGGTGGTGAGGAACTTGTCCTCGGTCGGCAGTGAGATCGTGTAGCCCAGGGCCTGGCCGCGGCTGATGATCGAGACCTTGTGGACCGGGTCGGAGTTGGGAAGCATGTGGCCGACGATCGCGTGCCCGAGCTCGTGGTAGGCGGTGACGAGCCGCTCCTTCTCGGACATCACCCGGCTCTTCTTCTCGGGGCCGGCGATCACTCGCATGATCCCCTCCTCGAGCTCCAGCATCGTGATCTCGCGCTTGTTCGAGCGCGCGGTGAGCAGAGCCGCCTCGTTGATCAGGTTCGCGAGGTCGGCGCCAGTGAACCCTGGCGTCTGCCCGGCGAGCGTGTCGAGGTCGATGTTCTGAGCGAGTGGCTTGCCGCGTGTGTGGACCTCCAGGATGTGCTTGCGGCCCTTGCGGTCGGGACGGTCGACGACGACCTGGCGGTCGAAGCGGCCCGGCCGGAGCAGCGCCGGATCGAGGATGTCCGGGCGGTTGGTGGCCGCGATCAGGATGATGTTGTCCTTCATCTCGAAGCCGTCCATCTCGACGAGCAGCTGGTTCAGGGTTTGCTCGCGCTCGTCGTGACCGCCGCCCATGCCGGCACCGCGATGGCGGCCGACGGCGTCGATCTCGTCCATGAAGATGATGCAGGGGGAGTTCTGCTTGGCCTGCTCGAAGAGGTCACGGACGCGCGAGGCGCCGACGCCCACGAACATCTCGACGAAGTCGGAGCCGGAGATCGAGAAGAACGGAACGCCGGCCTCACCGGCGACGGCGCGGGCGAGCAGTGTCTTTCCGGTGCCCGGGGGGCCGTAGAGCAGCACGCCCTTCGGGATGCGAGCGCCAAGCGACTGGAACTTCTTCGGGTTCTCGAGGAACTCCTTGATCTCGTGAAGCTCCTGAACGGCCTCATCGGCACCGGCGACGTCGCGGAAGGTGATCTTCGGCGCGTCCACCGACATTCGCTTCGCCCGCGACTTGCCGAAGCTCATCACGCGAGAGCCGCCTCCCTGCATCTGGTTCATCAGGAAGATCCAGAAGGCGAAGAAGAGCAGGAAGGGCAGGATGTAGGTGAGGAGTGAGAGCAGGCTCGAGCCGCCCTTGCCCTTGATCTCGGTCTTGACGTCGTGTTGCTGAAGGCTGTTCAGCAGCTGGGCCTGCGCGGAGTCCGAGTCCGGATAGGCCTCGTCGTAGCTCGTCCCGTCCTTCTGCTTGACGTTGAGCGAGTTGTCCTTCGTGTTCCAGGTGACCTGTTCGATCTGCCCGCTGTCCACCCGCTGCACGAACGTCGTGTAGTCCGGCGTCTCATGGCCGGAGCCCGGGCTGATCAGCCGCTGGGCGAAAAACGCCAGCACAACGACGATCAGAATCGGAAAGGCAGCGCTGCGAAAGAAACGTCTCAAAGTTGTTGTCCCTCTAACCGGGATCTACGCCCAAAAAGCGGCCCCGGATCTATTCGCGAGGGTACCAGCGTAGCTTCAGCTGTCTTGAGGGTTTTCCCGCAGTGCGGCCACGTAGGAGAGGTTTCGGTAGCGCTCGCGGTGGTCAAGGCCATAGCCGATGGCGAACTCGTTCGGGATCTCGAACCCGACATAGCGAACCGGCAGATCCACCCGGCGCCGCTCCGGCTTGGTGAGCAGAGCGCAGACCTCGATCGACCGCGGGCCCCTGGCCTGGAGGTTGCGCAACAGGTAGTGGAGCGTGAGCCCGGAATCGATGATGTCCTCGACGATCAGGACGTCGCGATCGGCGATCGGAGCGTCCAGGTCCTTTAGGATGCGCACGACTCCGGAGGAGTCGGTCGAGGACCCGTAGCTCGAGACCGCCATGAAGTCCAGCTCGCAGTCGATCTCCAGGTGCCGCATCAGGTCCGCGAGGAACGGCACCGCGCCCTTCAGGATGGCGACCAACAGCGGGGGATCCCCCTCGTAGTCGCGGCTCACCTCCGCCGCGAGCTCGGCAACCCGGCGCTGCAGGTCCTCTTCGGAGACGAGCACCTCCCCGATCGCGTCCTCGGTTCCCATGTCGGCGGAGTCTATGGACGGCTTCGCCATATTCGTACGTCGCTGCGCGACACCATCACCGGGCGCGGCCGCGAGCGGCCGCTTCAGATGCCGCCGCTTGCGACGCACTGAGTACCGCGGACTCCGGCGCGCCGGGCTTCGCCGCGAATTCCTCGGAGACCGCCACCCCGGCGATCCAGGCGATTCCGTCTTCCGCCTCGACGACCGGCAGGCCGCGGCGCAGCGAGCGCGGGACCTTGCGATCGGTGAACACGTCCTGAAGCGACTTCGTCCCGTCGAGGCCGAGAGGCCTCATCCGGTCGCCGTCCCTCCATGCCCGGACCGTGACGGTGGACCCGAGGGCCGCGGGATCGAGGACGGCGAGGTCCGGTCCCTCGGCGGCCGGCACCCCTCGCTCGAGCTCCGCCCGGACCTCCCAGGCCCCGAAGCGACAGACGCCCGGGACGGTCAGGAGCCCCTCGCCGGGTCGGGCGGGATCGCCGGAGGTGAAGCGGACGTGTCCGTGTTCCGCGTGAGCCTCCACCCCGCCGCCAAGCTCAACAACGCCGCCCTTCGGCTCCTGGACGAGCCGCCAGATCTCCGCGGCACGGGTCCGTCCCAGGGGCACCTGGGTGCCGGCTACCCGCTCTGCCATCAGCCTCAGCACGAGCCGGCGGATCGCCGGATCCATCTCCTCCAGCGAATCTCGGCTGACCGCACCCGCGACCTTGGCGCCGGAGGACGACAGGGCCTCCTCCGCGATGCGGTGGAGCGTCTCCGCCTCCTCGGCGAGCTCCGCGTAGGTCTCCGCGATCGTCGCCTCCGCGTCTGGACCGATCTCGCGCAGAACCGGGAGCACCTCGTTGCGGATCCGGTTGCGGGCGAACAGCGGCTCGTCGTTGGTCGGGTCGTCCGCGAAAGGCAGACCGGCCCGCTCGGCCAAGCGACGCGCCTCTTCCCGGTTGATGGCGAGCAGCGGGCGGATGACCCTGCCGCGGCGTCGCCGGAGCCCGAGCAGCGCGCGGCGCCCCGGCGAGGTCGCCAGCCGGTAGATCACGGTCTCGGCGAGATCGGTCCTCGTGTGTCCGGTCGCGATCCAGTCGAGTCCGCGGGCGAGCCGCAGGCGCTCAGCCGCCGCGTAGCGCGCGCGTCGCGCCTCGGCCTGGACGTTCCCGCCCGCGAGGCGCGGGCGCTCGACCTCCAGCTCGATCCCGAGTGCGCGACAGAGCTCCTCGCAGGTTTCCTGGTCGCTATCGGAGCCGGGACGAAGCCTGTAGTTGAGATGGAGTCCGAGGAGATCGCCGGCACCGAGCGCCTCAGCGAGCCCCGCCGCCGTTGCGGCCGAATCCGCGCCGCCCGAAACCAGCACGACGCCCCTGGATCCCGCCGCGACGAGGCCGCTCTCCCGAACCGATTGGGCAAGGACGGAGAGTGCGGTGGCGTCCGCCATGCCAGCGATTCTAGGAAGCGGCTATACAGCCGTCCGTGTTCGTGCTCGCAAAGGGACTGTCCACAACGCTCTCGGGGCTCGCCATCGTCCTGCTGGTTTCGGCCAGCGCGGCGAGTGCGTGCGCAGGCGAGGGGAAGTCCCCGGCGAGACTCAGCGAGCTGAAGGCACGTCAGGCGGTGCTCTGCCTGATCAACCAGCGGCGCGCGCATGCGGGCAGGGGAGCGCTCCAGGAAAACGCGAACCTGGACCAGTCCGCCCAGGGACATGCGGTGGGAATGGCCAAGCACAATCACTACACGCATGGAAATTCCGCGGCCAGGATCCGCGCCTCGGGCTATCTCTCCGGCGCGACCCTCTGGTCGATCGGGGAGGTCCTCGCGTGGGGATTCGGGCGAACGGGCAGCCCGAAGCACATCGTCGCCGAGTGGATGCACAGCCCTGAGCACCGCCGCGCTCTGCTCAGCGGCTTCCGCGACGTCGGCGTGGGCATGACGAAAGGGGCGCCTTTCCCCCATTTCGGGCACAACAGTGCGACCTACACGGTCGACCTGGCTTCGCGGAACTGATTTCTACGCAGTTTTCCCAACGGCGAAAGGTCCAGGCCGTGTGGACTCGCGTTAAAGGACGCGCGGCGTAGATTTCGGGCCTCGTGTGCAGGCACGTACTGAGGACTCGATGCAGAACATGTGTCGAGAGCGAAGTACATCCTCAGCCTCACCGCCCTCCTGGCGACGTGGGCTCTCGTGGCCAGCGCGCCGGCCTCCGCGGCGGATTGCGGTTCGGTGGGCACACAGGTCACCGGTCTGAACGAGGCCCAGATGGAGAGCTCGATCACCTGCCTGATCAACGACGAGCGGGCGTCATACGGCCTGCAGCCGGTGGCTCCAAACTCCGACCTCCGTCAGGCGGCGGTCAGCCACTCCGCCGAGATGATCAAGCAGAGCTACTTCGAGCACACCTCCCCCGCCGGCCTCACCTTCATGGACCGCATCGAGTCCACCGGCTACATGCGCGGCACGCGCAGCTGGACTGTCGGAGAGAACCTGGTCTGGGGCACGGGGCCGCTGAGCACGCCGCAGGCCTTGGTGACGGCCTGGATGAACAGCCCGCCTCACCGTGAGAACCTGCTTCGGTCCAGCTTCCGCGAGATCGGCGTCGCCGCTCTGGCCGGCACGCCCGTCAGCAGCTCCGACCTGACCGGGGTCACCGTCTCGAGCGAGTACGGGTACCGCACCTTCGCCGGCAACAGGAAGGCGAAGGGCAAGGCGCGCAGGGCCCGCAGGGCTCGCAAGGCCCGCCAAGCCCGACAGGCCCGCAGGAACCACCTCCGCTAGCCCGACTGCCACCCTCTCACATCGCCGGGCGGGCTATATAGAGAGAGATCGCGTCGGGGAAGCCCTTGAGCACCACCTCGCCGATCGGATCGAAGCGCAGGAAGTCCGACTCCTTGATCGCCTGGAGGAGCGCCTCCGTCACCAGCACCTCCCCGCCGAGCGCCCTGGTCACCACCCGATGCGCGAGGTTGACGTCACCTCCGAAGTAGTCGCCGTCTCGGAACACAGCGGCGCCGTGGTGCAGGCCGACGCGTGGCTGGGGGCGCTCCTGGAAGAGGGCGAGAAGCCCCACGGCCCATTCGGTCAGCGTCGCGGGCTCCGGTGAGACGACCATCACCTCGTCGCCGATCGTCTTCACGATCGTCGCCTCGTTCGGGAGCGTCGCCTCCACGGTGTCGACGAAGCGCTCGATCAGGTCCAGGGCCTCCTCGTCTCCCTCCTCCTCTGTGTAGCGGGTGAACCCGGTGAGGTCGACGAAGCAGAACGTCATCGAGACGCGGGCGAGGCCGCGGCCCGCGCCGCCGATGTCCGCCTCCATGTGTCCCACCACGTCCTGCTCGATGTAGAAGCGCAGGTAGCGGTTGTGCATGTACTCCATCAGCGGCCCCGTCACGGGGATGAGATCGGCGGCAAGCTCGCCCATCTCCTCCGCGATCTCCAGCGGCGGCACCTCCTCTTGCATCAGGGGCTCGTGGATGTAGAGGTGGAAGAGTCGGACCTCCGCGTCGGCCACCTTCCGGATCGACTGGGCATAGACCCGGACGAGCTGGAGGAATGCCACCAGAGGGAAACCGGAGGCGAGGACATTCGCGCAGTGGCGCATCGCCCCGAGGTCCTGCTCGTTCAGCCTGCCGTCCGCCCCCATCGGGGTTCCGAGGAGAGTCATCAGCCTGTCGATCAGCTCCGGCTCCAGGCCGGTGAGCTCTGCTGCCTGCTCCTGTGTGTAGTGGCCCTCGGGGACCTCGAAGATGTCCTCGGCGTAGCCGAACGCGAGCCGCCCTCCCCGGGCCGCCTCCCGGATCGCGTCGACCGAGTACCCGCGCTCCCGCATCCGCGCGATCACCCGCGCCTGCGCCGCGGACGCTCGTGTCCAGCGCCCGCCTTCGAGCGGGATGAGCTCCTCGTCAGCCCAGCGCTTCAGGGTCGAGGTCGACACCCCGGCGATCCGGCTCGCCTCCGCGAGCGAGATCCCATGCGCCGGATCCGTCATGTCTCCGAAAGCAGCGACGGGGCCCCAGGACCCCGTCGCCTGCGGGCTTTGGGCCCGCTTCGTCGGCCAGCGGCGCTGATGCGCCTCGCGGTGTCCTGTCGCGGACCCCAGTCGCCGGGGGATCTGCGAGCCGGGGACACGCTTCCGGCCCGAGCTTGTTCGATCGAATCGAGCTTACGCTCATGGCGAGCCAAGTCAATGGCACTGGACGTGTGCACCACTCAGCCGGTGCCTAATCGACGGTCAGGTGGGGGTACTTCTCCGCGACGAGCTCGCGATACCGGGAGAAGAGCGGCTTGGCCGCCGGGAAGAAGCGGAGCGCCGCGCCGGCATCCTCGATGTTGGTCCGGAGGCGCCCCCGGGCGATTGCGATCGCCGGGTTCTCCCGTCCCTGGAAGACTCGGTTGGCGACCGTCGACTCCATGCTGAGCCGCAGCTTCGGATGAGCCTGGCTGCGCTGTGAGAAGTTCCAGGTCAGGCAGTGGCGCCCGCCCTCGTCGGGCGAGACGTTGACGGCGAGCTTGAGGTCGGGAAACTCGATCCGAAGCGGCGCTGCTGCGGCGCGAAGGCGGGGACCGTCGTCCGGGTCGCGGTCGATCTCCCGCAAGACGGTGTTGAGGATGTCCTTGAGCTCCTTCTTGGTGAGGGCATCCGCCGTCATCTGAGGCTCAACCTGAGGTCAAGGCTTTCGCTTGCCCCGAACGGACGACTCGATCTTGCCGAGCTGGTCACGAACACCCCGGCCGCGCTTGGTCACCTCGTCGAGCAACTCTGCGGCGCGGTCTCGCGTGCTCGCCGCCGATCCCGCCGTGGCCTCGAAGGTCCGCTCGATCGCCGAGCGCAGCGCCTCGGATGGCTTTTCCGGCACGGGCAGCTTCATGTGCGCAGCCTACCTACCCCTGCACGACGCCCATATGCTCGCGCCGTGCCGCACCACCTCAGGCCGAGCACCCCGTACGCGTCCGACGTGCTGTTGCCCGGAGATCCCGGCCGCGCCCTCGCCCTGGCCCAGCAGCTGCTGACCGAGCCGAAGATGAGCAATCACGCCCGGGGGCTCTGGGGATACACGGGAGAGACGCCGGACGGTCATGCGCTCAGCATCCAGTCGACTGGGATGGGCGGCCCGAGTGCGGCCATCGTCCTTCAGGAGCTTGCCGAGCTCGGGGTGAGGCGTGCCATCCGCGTGGGGACCTGTGGGGCGCTCGAGCCTGGGCTCGAACACGGTGATCTGGTCGTCGCCGGCCGGGCGCTCGCAGAGGACGGAGCGAGCCGCGCCCTCGGCGCCGGTGAGGCCACCGAGCCCGACCCGCAGCTGACCGCGAGGCTGGCGGCCGGCCTGCCGGCCGAGGCGGCCCCCGTCTGCATCGTGACGACCGATCTCTTCTACGACGGCGTCCCTAACCAGGGCGGCCCGCGCATCACGCGTACCGACGCCTGGCGGAGGCGCGGAGCGACTGCCGTCGAGATGGAGGCGGCCGCCGTGTTCACGCTCGCCCGGCGCCTCGGCGTCGCCGCCGCGTGCGCCCTGATCGTCACGGACACGTTCGACGACGAGGGCCGGCGCCGGATCGAGGACGAGGACCTGGCCGATGCGGTCGAACGCCTGGGCACCCTGGCCGCCGCTGCCCTCAACCCCGAGTAGAGGGTCCGGGTCCCGAGGCTTCACGCTCCTGCCTGAGCGCCGCGAGCTCGCGGGTCACCTCATCCAGCTGGTCCTCGACCTCCTCGAGGCGCTCCGAGACGGCACGCAGGCGGCGGGCGAGGCGGTCAACGTCGTTGCCGGTGGGCAGATTCAGATTGCGGATCGCGCTGGCGCCCGCCTGAGAGGCACGCTCGCGCGCGCCGAGGGCGACCTGCAACGCCTGGTTCATCCAGGGGTTGTCGACCAGCAGCTGGGCGAGGTCGCCGAGTGTCCCCTCGCCTCGCGAGGAGATCCGATCCCGTATGCCGTCGCCGCCGCCCTCGTCCATATGGTTCACGCACGGTACCGCGACGGATGGCCTCGGGAGGGGTTATCTGGAGCGTATGCGCCGCACACATTGTTTACCGTTTCAGTCAACTATGTTTTTGGCGTTATGGGCGACGGTTCCCCGTTGCAAAGCTCTGGGGGAGTCAGTAGCGTCCGCCGTGCCTGCAGGTGCGGGGAGGTCGCGACCGGCAGACCCACGCGGTTTCGCGGGCAGGATCGCCTAGCCAAATGACCAGAAAGCTTCTCCTAATCATCGCCCTCGGGACAACGTTGGCGATTGTCGCTGCGGGAACGGCAACTTCGATCACCGTCGGGAACGTGCAGGTCAACTCCCCGACCGACGGGGTCCTGCCGGCATGCTCCAACCTGAACGACGACGATGGCGACGGCCTGGTCGACATGAGCGACCCGGGCTGCAGCAGCCCCCTCGACACCTCCGAGTACAACGCTCCCACCTCCGGGGGCTCCGGCGGCAGCTCAACCGGCAGCACCACCACCTCCGGCGGTTCGGGGAGCACGACGACGACCGGCGGCGGGACGACGACCACGACCGGTGGCTCGAGCGGCAGCGGCAAGGCCGGCAAGAAGACCACCGGCGGCGCCAAGACGCCGGGCCTGTTCGGCAAGCAGAACAAGAAGGGTCAGGGCGCCAAGCAGGTAGCGGAGACCGAGAAGGGCAAGATCGAGCACCCCACCCTCCGCAACCCCGACGGCTCCCCCGCCAACACCAACCCGAGCCTGACCGTCGCCCAGTTCGGCCCCGCCCCGATCGGCGTCCCCAACTTTGTCATCGACTCCTTCGAGATCCCGCCCTTCCTGTTGCCGATCTACCAGTCCTGCGGCACCGAGTACGGGATCCCCTGGCAGGTGCTCGCCGGGATCAACAAGATCGAGACCGCCTTCGGCACCAACCTGAACGTCTCCTCCGCCGGCGCCGAGGGCTGGATGCAGTTCATCCCCTCGACCTGGGCGGCCTACGGGGTGGACGCCAACAACGACGGCAAGAAGGATCCCTACAACCCGGTCGATGCGATCTGCGCCGCGGCCCGCTACCTGAGAGCGGCGGGCGGCGATCACAACGTCCGCCAGGCGATCTTCGCCTACAACCACGCCAGCTGGTACGTCGACGAGGTGCTGCTCTACGCCAACCAGTACGGCAAGCTCCCCGACGCCCTGGTCGGCTCGCTCACCGGACTCACCGAGGGGGCGCACTTCCCGGTGGCGGCGGATGCGCGGTATGCGGACGACCTCAACGACGCCGCGGCGCTCACCCGTTCGAACACCGCCCGCAAGACGTCCGGTAACGCCGCCGACGTGGTCAGCTCCAACGCCAACCGCCGAAGCATCAACATCTACTCGAGCCTTAACGCTCCGGTCGTCGCCGTCAACGACGGCGTGATCAAGAAGATCGGCGACAACGCCAAGCTCGGCAAGTACATCGTCCTCCAGGACGCCTATGGCAACCAGTACACCTACGCGCAGCTCGGCTCGATCGCGCCGACGCACCCGGTCCCACGCCGGCAGGGCCTCTCCTCGAAGGACTTCAAGCTCCAGACGCCCAACAATGACTCGACGCCGACCGCCGCGGCGACCGCAGGCGACAACTCCGGCGGGGGCTCGGCGAAGACGGCCACGCCACTGGCTCACAGTGCCCCGGCCAATTCCGAGAACGCCCGCCAGCGCCTCTTCGCCCTGCCGCGCCGCTCCGGCAACGCGAACCAGTCGAGCGTCGGCGGCCAGATCGACCAGCTCCTGGGTAGCAGCGTCCCCGGCTACGAGACCTTCAAGTCGGCTCTCTCGCAGAGCGTCCAGTTCGACTCCAACACCATGGCCCTGAAGCCCCTGAAGAAGGGCTCCAAGGTCACCGGCGGCACCGTGATCGGCCGGGTCGGCCAGCCCGACGCTCAGCCGCCGCACCTGAACTTCGCGATCAGGCCCACAGGCGCCGGCGCGCCCACGATCGACCCGAAGCCGATCCTCGACGGCTGGAAGCTGCTCGAGACCACCGCGATCTACCGCGCCGCCGACAAGAACCCCTTCACCGACAACCCGACCGTCGGCCAGGTGCTTTTGATGTCGAAGGGAGCGCTCGAGCAGCGGGTGCTGAACGACCCGGCCCTCTCGATCTACTCCTGCGGGCGAAACGACATCCAGACCGGCCAGATCGACCGCCGCGTCCTGGCGGTGATGGAGTACCTGGTCGCCAAGGGCTACCGGCTCACGATCACCTCGCTGAAGTGCGGGCACTCCTACCTGACCGCGGGGGGCAACGTCTCGGCCCACTCCTACGGCTCCGCGGTCGACATCGCCGCGGTCAACGGGATCCCGATCGCCGGCCACCAGGGGCCGGGCACGATCACCGAGGCCGTGATCAAGGACCTGCTCCTGCTGCAGGGCTCGATGCGCCCCGCCCAGATCATCTCCCTGATGGACCTCGGGCCGCCCACCTTCATCCTGCCCGACCACTGGAACCACATCCACGTCGGCTACACCTTCTCCACCGCCGGCAGCCAGATCAAGCAGCTCGGCGAGATTCTCAAGCCCGAGCAGTGGCAGAGGCTGATCCAGCGCCTCGGCCAGATCCAGAACCCGAAGGTGCCGTCGAAGCCCTCCGCGGCCGCGCTGCCGGCCAAGGGCGGCAGCAACACCAACGACTAGCCGGGCCCACGCCCCAGCCCGCAATCACCCGAGCCACCTTCGTTCAGCTGGAGCTGGCGGGGAAGATCGGCCTGCCCGAGGGCCGCTACCTCGTGCGCGACAGCGAGACCGAGCGCGTCCTGATCGTCGAGGAGCTCGGGGCGCCGCGGCCGCGCCGCCGATCCGGCAGGCGCTCGAAGCCCGTCGAGCCGGGTGACCCCGGTGAGACGCCGGTGACGCGCGTAACCGTCACCGGCCAACGGCTGGAGGACCCCTCTGCGGGAGCGGCCTGGCTCAAGCGGATGATGAGCGGAGAGGGGGCCGAGGAGGTCCGGGCCGCCACCCGGATCGTCAACCGGGCACTCGACGCGCTGCGCGCCGCCGCGAAAGACCCACTGGTCCAGGACATCGGGGCGAGCAAGGCGCTCTCCGTCCGACTCGGGTTCGGGACCGGTGACGAGCTCGCCGAGGGCACCTGGACCGAGGCGAGGGAGCTCTCGCGCCCGCGGCGGGGACGCCTCGACGACATCGATCCGACCTCGCGCGTCGCGGCTGTGCTCGCCGGCCGGGACGAGGTGCACCCGGCCGAGACCCTGATGCTCCGGGCGCGACTCGACGCCCAGCAGGGACGGCGGGTCGAGGCCGCCTACGGGCTTCGTGCCGCCCGCGCGGCGCTCGAGGAGCAGCCGAGCGACCGCCGGAAGAAGCTGATGGAGGAGCTCGCCGCGATCGAGGAGAAGCTGAGCGACTAGGGATCCGGCAAGAACCCATGGTAGAGCCCTTCGCCCACAAGGGCCTGCCGGACCCTGGCGATCGCATCGCCCGGACCGCGAGCGTGCACGGCCACCACGTACTCCACCGCAGGCTGTGCATCGCACTCGGTGGGGCGACGCTCGAGCAGGGAGATTCCTGCAATCGAGAGAGCGTCCATCGCCTTCCTGGTGAAGCCAGGCCCGCTGAAGCGGACGCAGTGGCGCATGAGCGTTCCGACATTCATGTCCGCCTTCAACGCGACACCGCGGGCAAAGGAGCGGGCGGGGTTCGTCAGGGCTTGATGTTGCTCCCGCTGCCGCTCTACGTCGTCGCCGGCGGCCCGAACCAGGTGGTCATCGCTTCGGTGAGACCATCCCCCGTCGGGTCTCCGGTCCAGGCCACGTATCCGTCGGGACGGATCAGCACGGCGTCGGGTGCGGGAACCTCCCCGAGCACCGGGAGCTCCCACGCACCATCGTATCCGGCGTCGATCAAATGCACCCGATCCGCCCAGGGAGCGATCTCGAAGCTGCCGGGCTCACCAAGATTGAGCAACACCGGCCGAGCGTTGTGCAGCAGGGTGAAGACCCGCTTCGGGCCTTCGCCGGTGACCAGGTCCAGATCCGGAATTCGCCGCCCGATCAGCGGGTGGCCCTCGCCCAGTTCGTAGTGAATGTCCAGGCCGGACATCGTCGCGGCGAGTCGCCTGCGCGGCTCATCACAGGCGAGGAGCTCTGAGACGGTCTCGCCGAGGGCCTCGATGCGGTCGTCCGGGCGCTGGAGCGCGACCAGGGCCATCGTCTTGCGCAGCACACGGGCTCCGACCGGATGCCGCTCGGCGTGGTAGGTGTCCAGGAGGTTCTCCGGCGACGTCTCGTTGACGACCTGGGCGAGCTTCCAGCCCAGGTTGACCGCATCCTGCACACCGGTGTTGAGGCCCTGTCCACCCGCCGGAGAATGCACGTGTGCGGCGTCGCCGGCCAGCAGGACCCGGCCTTTGCGGTAGGTCGCGGCCTGCCGCGACGTATCCGTGAACCGGGAGATCAAGGTGGGGCTGTGGACCCCGTAGTCGGTCCCGTACACGGCTACGAGCGCCTCACTGAGATCGTGCAGGGTAGGGTCACCCAAGGCTCCAGGGTGCTCCTCGGTCAACATGATCCCTACCGGTCCCTCATCCGCGTAGATCACCTCGCCGTCGCGGATCTCGTACTCCGTTCTGCCGATGGCGTGCATGCCACGGGCGTCGCGGTGGATGCCCAGCTCCGGTTCCACAGCCATCTCGGCCTCGGCAATCAGGGCGCTGACCGTCGGGTCCCACCCGGGAAACTCGATGCCTGCCTCCTTGCGGACCAGACTGCGTCCTCCGTCGCAGCCGACGAGGTACTTCCCCCGCAGCGGCGGACCGTCGGAAAGCTCGACGTCGACGCCCGTGTCGTCCTGCTCGAAGCCGACGACTTCAGTTCCGCGATAGATCCGCACCCGGAGCTCGTCGATCCAGCCGGCGAGAATGCGCTCGATGTGTTTCTGCCACAGCCCGAGCCCGTAGGGGTGCCGAGTGGGAAAATCGCTGATGTCCAATCTGACCCCGGCGAACTGCCCGATCTGGGCCACCTGCCCCTCAGACAGAAACCGGTCGGCGATGCCGCGCTGGTCGAGCACCTCGATCGTCCGTGAGAGCAGGCCTCCCGCGCGCGAGCCAGGGAGGTCCTGGTTGGGGCGCCTCTCAACGACGGCGACGTCGACCCCTGCCAAGGCAAGCTCGCCCGCCAGCGTCAGGCCGGTCGGACCCCCACCGGCGATGACCACGGGGTGCTCAGAGGGCATAGGCGAATCTTGCTGATTGCTCACGGCCACAAAGCTAGCCGCAGGCTGGCGCTAGTCCAGTGCTGCGAGGACGGCCTCTAGGTCCGCGACCACGTCGCCGTCCATGCGGACCGCCGCATCGGGGTCGAACGGGGTCGGGCCCTTGGTGATCACGGCGATGCGGCCGCCGCGACCCATCGTCACCGCCGGGAGCCCCGCAACGGGATAGACCTCGAGCGAGGACCCGATGCAGAGCATCAGGTCGGCGCGGGCGGACAGCGCCTCCGCCTCGGCAATCGCCTCGGCGGGAAGCAGCTCACCGAAGAGCACGACATCCGGCTTGACCGCCCCGGAGCAGTAGGAGCACAGCGCAGAGCCGTCGTCGTCGAAGAGATCCTCGACAGTCTCGATCGGAAAGTGTGCGCCGCAGCTCTGGCAGCTCGAGCTGCGGATCGAGCCGTGCACCTCGATCACCCGCTCTGACCCGGCCTTGACGTGCAGCATGTCGATGTTCTGAGTGATGACGGCCTCGAGAAGACCGCGCCGCTCGAGCTCCGCCAGCACCTCGTGGGCGCCGTTCGGCTCCTTGTCTCCGAGCTGGTGGAACCGTGGCCGGTAAAACGACCAGAACTTCGCCGGGTCACGGCGGAAGGCGTCGATGTGCGCGACCTCCATCGGATCGACGTTCTCCCAAAGCCCCTCCCCGGGCGAGCGAAAATCCGGAATCCCGCTGGGCACGGAGATCCCCGCTCCAGTCAGAGCGACGGTGCAGGAGCTCTCGCGAATCAGCTCCGCGAGCCGCTGCGCCTGGTCGGTGGCTACTTGCCCTGCCACTTGGCCGACCGCTTCTGCAGGAAGGCGGAGATGCCCTCCTTGCCGTCCTCGGAGAGGAACGCGGTCGCGAAGCCCTGCTTCTCGGCCTCGATGCCTTCGTCCAGGTCGGCCTTGTTCGATATCCGCTTGATCTGCTCGACGGCGAGCGGCGCCTGTCCGGCGAGCTTCTTCGCCCAGGCCACCGCCGTGTCGAACAGCTCCTCGTCCGGGACTAGCGCATCGGCGAGTCCCCAGTGCGAGGCCTCGGGGGCGAGCACCGCGTCGCCGGTCAGGTTCATCTCCAGGGCCTTCGAGGGCCCGACCAGCCTCGGAAGCCTCTGTGTGCCACCGAAGCCGGGAATGATCCCGAGGTTGATCTCGGGCTGGCCGAATACCGCCGAGTCTGCGGCGATGCGGAAGTCGCAGGCCATGGAGAGCTCGCAACCCCCGCCGTACGCGATCGCGTTCACCGCGGCGACGGTGGAGACGCGGTTCTGGCCGAGCTCGCGGAGCAGCGAGTGCCCGGTGTTGATCAGCTCGGCGCCGCCCGCCTCGTCCATGCCGGTGAACGCCTTGATGTCGGCGCCGGCGGAGAAGACCACCGGCAGCGAGCTGTAGACGACCATCGCCTTGATCTCGTCGTCGGCCTTGACCTCCTCCCAGACCTTGCCGAGGTCTTGGATGACCTGAGGCGAGATCGCATTCATCGGGGGGTTGGCGAGCCAGGCGATCGCAACATCCCCGCGCTTCTCGAGCTTGACGGTGCCATCGGCGTCGGTCTGCGGGTAGGCGTAGAAGCCCTGGCCCGTCTTCAGCCCGAGCCGCCCCTGGGCGACCAGGCGCTTCAGGATCCTGGGCGGCGCGAAGCGCTCGCCGTGGGACTCCTCGTATTTCTCCATTCGCTCGAGGATGGTGTCGAGGCCCTCGAGGTCCGCCTTCCAGAAGGGCGGGAAGAGCCCGCGACGTGGGTCGAGACCGGCGCCGGCCATCATCCCGAGGTCGATCTCGCGCACCGTGCAGATGCCCTCCTCGAGAACGCTGCAGGCCTCCTTGAAGGTCTTCAGCATGAGCAGGTCGGCGAGCTCCTCCCCGTTCGGGTCGGCGTCGCCCTCGATGTTGGGCTCGCCGTTCGCGTAGAAGCCCTCGCCGCCCGACTTGGCGCCGAGCTTGCCATCGGCCACCAGCTTCTGCATGCCCTTGTGAACGTAGAAGCGGTCCCCGTATGACTCGTTCAGGTACTCGGCGACGTGCAGCACGGTGTCGAGCCCGAGCATGTCGATCAGGAAGAACGGCCCCATCGGGGTCACGTTGGCCCCCGCGATCGCCTCGTCGATCTGCTTGATCGAGAGGCCCTTCTCCTCCTGCTCGCGCCAGACCTCGCCGACGCCGGAGTTGAGGATGCGGTTGACGACGAAGCCCGGCACCTCCTTGCAGGTGATCGGCTGCTTGCGGATCGCCTGGGCGAAATTGAAGGCGGTGGCGATCGTCTCGCGCGAGGTGTCCTCGCCACCGATGATCTCGACCAGCGGCATCACCGAGGCGGGGAAGAAGAAGTGGAAGCCGACGACCTTGTCCGGGCGCAGGGTCTCGCGTCCCATCTCGGTGATCGACAGCGACGAGGTGTTGGAGGCGAGGATGGCGTGGCCGGGCGTGGCTTCATCGAGCTCGCGATAGACGGACTTCTTGATCTCCATCCGCTCGGGGACCGCCTCGATCACGAAGTCGACGTCGCCGAACCCCTCGTACGCGGTGGTGCCGGTGATCAGGCCCATGACCTCGTCGAGGCGCGCGTCGGCCTGCTCCTGGGTCATCTTGTCCTTGGAGACGAGCCTGTCGAGCCCCGACTTCGTCACCTCGCGCGACTTCTCCAGCGCATGGTCGACGAACTTCTGCTCAACGTCCTTGACGACAACGGGAATGTCGGCGTTGGCGATTACCTGGGCGATCTCGCCGCCCATCGTGCCGCCGCCCAGCACGGCGGCCTTGAAGACGAACATGTGAGAGGAGTCCTCCTGGTTGATTGGCCAGTCAAGGCTAATAGGCTCGGGTGGATGCCGCGCCTAGCCTCAGAGGAGATCCGCGTGCGGCGCGCCACGCCCGGCGACGCCGCAGCGGTCGCGAGGCTCCTGGACGACTTCCAGGCGGAGTTCCACGAGCCGAGCCCCGGCGCCGAGCAGCTCGAGGGGCGCTATGCCGACCTGATCCGCAACCGAGAGATGACCGTCCTGCTGGTCGGAGCTGGACCAGACGGCTTCGCCCAGCTGCGCTACCGGCCCTGGGTGTACTCGCCCGGCCCGAACGCGCACTCCCACCTGGAGGAGCTCTACGTCGTGCCGGCGCGGCGGGGCAACGGCCTGGGCCGGGCGCTGCTCGAGGCCGCGATGGACGCGGCCCGCGAGGAGGGCGCGACCTTCATGGAGCTCGGGACGAGCGAGACCGACACGGCCGCCCGCGGTCTGTATGAGAGCGCGGGCTTCACGAACCGGGAAGGAAGCTCCGACGGGCCGGTGATGCTCTTCTACGAGCGCGACCTCTGACCGTAGATCGCGCCCTTGATCAGCGACACCGAGCGGATCACGGTGTCGAGGAAGGGCTCGACCTCGGTGCGGAGGCGCTTGTACTCGCGCCTGCCTGCGGGCGTGATCGAGTAGAAGCGGCGCGTGCGCCGGTCGGGCAGCTCCCAGCGGCCCTCGATGTGGCCCTGACCCTCCAGCTCTCTCAACAGCGGGTACATCGTGTTCGGATTGACCGAGATCGTCCCTTCGGTGAGCTCCTCGATCGACTCGATCAGGCGGTTGCCGTAGGTCGGCTCCTGAGCCACCAGATGCAGGACCAGCAGCGGGAATACGTCCCGGCGGCGAATGTCGCCGCCGAAGGCGTCTGACGGACGGCCGCGCCCTCGCGCCTCACGCTCCTCGACTCCCTCCGCGCCGGCGCGCGCTGCTTGAGCGACCGCCTCGGAGATCGGCTGGGCCGGATCGTCCGCCATCGGGCGAGTCTACGGACCTACTTACTCGTAACCAGATCAGGCGGCGGCCCGGTCTCTACTCGATGTCCTCCTGAGTGCCGCCGGGCATCCAGATCTGGCAGATCACCCAGCCCACCGCGAGCATTCCGGCCCCCACGTACCAGGCATGCTTCATCGCGTTCACGAAGTCGTCGACCGCACCGGGCCCCCTCACGTCGGTCGCGGCGGCGATGATCGTTCCCATCACGGCCATGCCGATCGCAGAGCCGAAGTTGCGGAACGTCTGGACGATGCCGGAGGCCTGACCCCTCATCGTGTCCGGCAACCGGTTCAGGGCGTCAGCGTTGAGCGGAGAGAAGACGAGGCCGAAGCCGGCGCCCGTGACGAGCATGCCGGCCAGCGTGGCGCTGCGGCTGAGCCCATCAAGCTCGGAGGCCCAGAGGAGCATCCCGACCGTGCCTGCCGCGAACCCGAGGGCAACGGGCTTCTTCGCGCCCCACTTGTCCATCCACTTGCCACCGATCCGAGCGGCGACGAAGAACGAATAGAACATCGTCAGGATCGAGAAGCCGGCCTCGGTCGGATCCTGCCGGACGGCCACCTGGAAGTAGACGCTGCCGAAGAAGAAGACGGCCAGCCAGGGGCCGAAGATCAGGAAGGTGAGGATGTTGTCCACCGCGAACGGCCGGTTGGCCGCCATCGCCCGGACGTCGATCAGCGGATCCTCGGTGTTCCGCTCGGCAAGGACGAAGCCGGCGAGGAGCAGGACGCCGACCACGATCGACCCGAGCGTCCTGGGATCGCCCCAGCCCCAGACCGTGGATTGCTGGATCCCCAGCACGGTCAACGCCATTCCCACCACGATCAGCGCCGCCCCCCGGATATCGATTCTCGCCGGGTTCTTGACATCCCTGAGCTTCGCGAAGTAGATCTCCACCAGGGCCAGGATCGCCACCGGGACGTTGATCCAGAAGATCGCCCGCCAGGTCCAGAACTGGGTCAGGTAGGCCCCGGCGATCGGGCCGATGGCGGTGAACAGACCGGCGACGATGAAGAACGTCGCCAGGCCCTTGCCTCGCTCGGCCGGAGGGAACGCGTCCAGCACAAGCACGGTCGCGGACGGGATCAGGAGGCCGCCGGCCGCCCCCTGGATCGCCCTGAAGACGATCAGCCAGGGCTCCGCGATGCCGGTGTCGGGCACCAGGCCGCACATCAGGGAGGCCGACGCAAACAGGATCACCCCGATGACGACGATTCGGCGGTGTCCGAAGATGTCGCCGAGACGGCCGCCGAGGGCGACGAACGCCGCCGTGGCGAGGGCATAGGCCGTGACCAGCCACTGCTCGCCGGTCTCGCTCAGGTGGACGTCGTGCTGGATCGTCGTCGCCGAGATGGAGACGATCGTGAAGTCGATCATCACCATCGCCATGGCCGGGACAAGCGGCCAGAGGACCTTGTAGCGCTGGTAGCCCGAGGCCTCCATCGGCGGCCGCACCCTAACGAGCAGGCGAGACGCCTAAAAAAGCCCTGAAACCAGGTCGATGACCTTCTTGCCGAGGAATACGATGATCAGGATCCCTGCCACTCCGATGACGAAGCCGAGGACCCCGAGCAGCGGATCCTCGAGCAGGACACCGAGGCTGACCAGCACCGCGCCCAGTGACGGAATCGTGTCGAGGCCGGTGAAGGGCGGCGCAAAGAACGCGGCCAGCGATAGGGCCAGCATCACCAACCCGTAGGCGATGCCGGCGAGCCTGTGGTCGAGCAGGAAGCCGAGCCGGGCATGGGAGTGGCGCTCGACCCACCGGATTCGGGGCAGAAAGGACTTCGTAAATGTCTCTCGGGTCTGCTCCCCTATCTCCTTCTGCTGCCAGCGCACCGGCAGCCACACACATTTTCTCCCCACGATCAGCTCCAGGGCGAGCAGCATCGCGATCACCTCGAAGACATGGGTCACCCCTCCGGTCGGGAGCGGCAGAGCCGGGACCGCGAACAGCAGGACGAACAGCACGGCGAAGCTCTTCTCCTCGAACACGTCGATCAGGCTGCCGATGGTCTTCGGCTCGCTGCCCCGAAGCCATCGCTCGAGCTCGTCGCTGAGCCTCTCCCCTTCCGGCATTCGCTGATTCTCCCTACAAACGACGAACGCCCCGGGTAACCGGGGCGTTCGTCAGGAGGTGGTGCTGCGCTGCGTGAAGAGCTAGACGGTGGCGGGGGCCTGCTCCTGCTGGCTCTCGGACGAAGCACGCTCGGCCTTCTCGCGGAGCTCCTTCGCCTCCGGAGTCTCCTCGTCGGCCTGGCGACCCATCAGGAGCTCCTTGGCGATCACCAGGCGCTGGATCTGCGAGGTGCCCTCGTAGAGCTGCATGATCTTGGCGTCGCGCATCAGCTTCTCGACGGGGTACTCCTTGATGAAGCCGTACCCGCCGTAGACCTGCACGGCGTCGGTCGTGACCTCCATCGCGGAGTCCGCGGAGAACCGCTTCGCGTGCGAGGCGGCGAGGGTGTTGCGCTTGCCCTGGTCGAGCAGGACGCCGGACTGCCAGGTGAGCAGGCGGCCGGCCTCGACCTTGGTCGCCATGTCGGCGATCATGAACGCGACCGCCTGGTGCATCGCGATCGGGACGCCGAACTGGACGCGCTCCTTGGAGTAGTCCGCGGCGAACTCGAGCGCGGCGCGGGCGATGCCGACGGCCATCGCGGCGACGCCCGGACGCGTGCGGTCCAGGGTCATCATCGCGAGCTTGAAGCCATGGTTCTCCTCGCCGAGCAGGTTGCCCTCGGGGATCTCGGTGTCGCTGAACGTGATGGTCGCCGTGTTGGAGGCGCGCTGACCGAGCTTGTCCTCCTTCTTGTCGACCGTGACCGTGTCGTCCTTGGGGACGACGAACGCCGAGATGCCGCGATGGCCGGCGTCCTTGTCGGTCTTGGCGTAGACGGTGAACCAGTCGGCGTAGCCGCCGTTGGTGATGAAGCACTTGGAGCCGTTCAGGACCCACTTGTCGCCGTTCTTCACCGCGGTGGTCTTCATGCCGGAGACGTCGGAGCCGGCGTCCGGCTCGGTCAGGCAGAAGGAGGCCAGCTTGGGCCCCTCCGTGAGCATGCCGAGGTACTCCTTCTTGAGCTCCTCGGAGCCGCCGAGCGCGACCGGGGTCGCCGCGAGGCCGTTGGCCATCAGCGAGGTGCCGATGCCGGAGCAGCCCCAGCCCATCTCCTCCTCGATCAGACAGCCCGAGAGGAAGTCGAGGCCCGGACCGCCGTACTCCTCGGCGATGTGGGTGTTCATCAACCCGACCTCCCAGGCCTTGTCGATGATGTCCTGGGGCCAGGTCCCGTCCTTGTCGTAGTCCCACGCGACCTTGCGAATGTCCTTCTCGGCAAAGCTGTGCGCGAGCTCGCGGAGGTCCTTCTGCTCGTCGGTGAGGGTGAGATCAACCACGGATGACTGCTCCTTCGATGGGTTTGGAAGTCTTGGTTTCGGCGACTGATTGACTGGTCAGTCAGCCAGTTCTCAAAGAGTAGCCCATGACCTGGCGCCGGTGCGCAGATTGAGCCCGATTCGTGCCTGAACAGGCTTGCGAGCGCCCTTTAAGGTGTGGATATGCCCCCGTTGGCCGACTTCCAGGTCGGCATCGTGCTGATCGTCGTCGTGCTGGTCGCGCTGCCGCTCGGGGCGATCGTCTTCGCGCGCGGAGCCGGGGGAGCGTTCAGGGAGATCGGCAAGGGCCCGCTCGCCATCGAGCAGGACTTCCCGCAGAGCTCGGGGGCGCCGGTGCACGCGATCTCCGCCGAGGTCCGCGAGGAGGAGATCCGTCAGATGATCCAGGCGCGCTCGGACCGCGGCGTCGCCAAGGGGCGCGAGGCTCTCGACGTGGATGCCGAGGTCGAGAAGCTGCTCGCCTCGGACACGCCGGGTCCCGGGCTCGCCGGCGATGCGGGTCTTCGCGAGGAGGTCCGCCAGCTGGTGGTCGCCCGCAACGAGCGGCGCCAGCGTCAGGGCAAGGAGCCGCTCGACGTCGAGAAGGAGATCGAGCGCCAGCTGGAGGAGCTCGAGAATCTGGGTCAGTGATGGTGGTCGGGGTCAGGCTCAAGCCTGACCCCCGTCACTAATATCCCGCGCATGGAAGCGAGCGACGCAGAGAAGCGGGTCATGGAGCTGGAGGAGATCACCGACGTGCCCGGCACCTACTTCAACCCGCAGACCGAGGTGGTCGTCGTCGTGGACGACTCGGCCTCGATCGACCAGGAGGTCTTCAACATGGAGCCCTTCGAGGGCGCCAACTGGGTTCGGATCTCCGACGAGGTCCCGGTCGACGAGGAACAGCGCGACAAGCTGCTCGAGGCCTTCCAGACGAGCTATCACCCGGGGTCCGCCGGATCGGTGTCCGAGACCGCCCTGGAGCAGGGCGACGAGGAGCTCGACGAGGACGAAGAGGGCCAGGACCCGGGCCGCGAGGACGCGGGAGAGCCGGAGGAGTAGCGCTTGCTCGCCCAGGGGGACGTCGCACCGGACTTCACGCTTCCCGACCAGGACGGGAATGACGTCACGCTGAACGAGCTGCGCGGCCGGCCGGTCGTCCTCTACTTCTATCCCAAGGCCGACACGCCCGGGTGCACGACCCAGGCCTGCGGGATCCGCGACCACAGCGCGGACTACGACCGGAGCGGCGCCCGGGTCGTCGGAGTCTCACCCGACACGGTCGCGGCGCAGCAGAAGTTCGCCGAGAAGTACGACCTCGACTTCACCCTGCTCGCCGATGAGAACCACGAGGTCGCCGAGCTCTATGGGATCTGGGGCGAGAAGAAGATGTACGGCAAGACCTACATGGGCGTGCAGCGCGCGACCTTCATCATCGACCCGGGGGGCAACGTCGCCCACGTGATCCCGAAGGCCTCGCCGAAGACCCATGACGACGTCGTGCTCGAGGCGCTCGGGCAGCTCGAGTGAACGCCTCCTCCCCGTTTACCAACGACCGCTACGACGAGGAGGCCTACGCCGAGGCCGATGGTGTCGAACTGAGCCGCGTCCACATCCGGCGCACCTTCACCGGCGACCTGGAGGGCGAGAGCACGGCCGAGCTGATGATCGCCAAGTCCGAAGGCGGCGGTGGCTACGTCGGGCATGACCGCATCAGTGGGGCTCTGGGCGGCAGGGCGGGCAGCTTCGTCTTTCAGCACACCGGGGTGATGGGACCGAACGGCGTCACCAACACCGGGACGATCGTGCCCGGCACGGGGACAGGGGAGCTCGAGGACATCACCGGCGAGGGAAGCATGCTCGCCGACGAGGAGGGCAACCACGCCCTCACACTCTCCTACGAGCTGCCCTAGCTACGCGAACGCGAAGGTCAGGGCCAGCACCGCATAGACGGCGAGCAGCTGCAGGCCCTCGTACCAGGTCGACTCGCCTTCCTGCGTGACCTGGTTGGCGATGATCGCCGCGATCGCGAGGGCGGCGAGCTCGAACCCGTTGAAGACGAGGGCCATCGGGTGCGGTCCGAGGAAGAAGGAGCAGAGGACCAGCACAGGCGTGACGAAGAGGGCGACCTGGGCGCTTGAGCCGATCGCGATGTTGACCGCCAGGCTCATCTTGTTCTTGTAGGCAACCAGCACGGCCACCCAGTGCTCCGCCGCGTTGCCCACGATCGCGACCACAATCGCCCCGATGAAGAACTCCGAGAGGCCGATCGCGTGCGAGGCCTCCTCGATCGATCCGACCAGGATCTCCGACATCACGCCGACCAGCGCGCCCGAGATCGCAAGCGCGAGCACCGACCGCCGCATGCTCCAGTCCCCGCGACCCTCGGTGTGGGACTCCTCCTCGTGCGGGTTGAAGAGCGCAGCGTGCGTCCGCAGCGAGAAGAGCAGGCCGGCGCCGTACGAGATGATCAGGATGACCGCGACGGCGAAGGAGAGCTTCTCGAGGTCGCCGCCGTAGTTGACGATGTTATCGCCGGCGTGAGGCAGGCCTCCCCCCTGCGCCAGTGCGAACACCGCGGGCATGATCATCGCCGCGACGGCGAGCAGCAGCATCGTCGACTGGACGCTGGCCGCGGTCCGGCCGAACTTCTGGACGCTTCGCGTTCGGCCGCCGCTCAGGCCACCGACCAGCATCGCGGCGCCCATCACGAGCAGGATGTTCCCCAGGATCGAGCCGACCAGCGAGGCCTTGACGACCTCGTGCAGCCCCTTGCCGAGGGCGAACAGGGCGATGATCAGCTCGGGGGCGTTGCCGAAGGTGACGTTGAGCAGGCCGCCGATCAGGTTGCCCGAGCGCTCCGCGAGCTCCTCGGTCGCGCGCCCCATCATCGCCGCCGGCGGGATCAGGGCGATCGCGGATACGAAGAAGACGACGGTCGCCGGAGCACCGGCCAGATCGACGATCACCGCGGCCAGGATGAGCGGTGAGAGCAGGTAGGGCCAGCCGTCGGCTCCGAAAAGCCTCTTCGGGTTCGTCAATAGACTCAAAGCGTGAGCGAGCCTAACGAGAGTGGCGCCAGGGTCTGCATCGTCGGAGGCGGCGTGGCGGGCGTCGAGGCCCTCCTCGCCCTCCGGGACATGGCCGGTGACGCCGCCCGGCTCACGCTGGTCGCTCCGGAGCCGGACTTCGTCTACAAGCCGCTGCTGGTCGAGGAGCCGTTCGGTTTCGGCCCGCCTGAGCAATATGCGCTGGAGCCGCTCGCCGCCGAGAGTGACGCAGAGTTCCTCCTGCACTCGGTGGCATCAGTGGATCCGGGAGCGCACGCGATCGAGCTCGACGACGGGAGCTCGCTCGACTACGACTACCTGGTCGTCTGCGTCGGCGGGCGCTTCGTCCCCGCCCTGCCCGGGGCAATCACCTTCCCCAACCCGGCCGAGCCCCTCAACATCGATCCTGTCCTGGATCGGGCGGCGGCCGGTGCCGGGCGAATCGCCTTCGTCGTGCCGGGAAGCATCACCTGGTCCCTCCCCATCTATGAGCTCGCGCTGATGACGGACCGCCGCGCCCGGGAGCGAGGAGCTCAGGTCGAAATCACGCTGATCACCCCGGAGCCCACCCCGCTCGCGGCCTTCGGCGCCGCCGCGAGCTCAGCCGTCGCGGAGCTGCTCAGCGCCCGCGGGATCGAGGTCCTCACCGGGGAGCGCGCCCACGAGGAGGGCGACTCGCTGATCCTCACCCCAGGTGACCGGAAGATCGACGCCGACGTGGTCATCGCGCTGCCGGCGATCGAGGGGCCGGCCATCGAGGGACTGCCGGCCGACGATGGGGGCTTCCTCCCGGTAGACGACCATTCGCGCGTGCGGGGCGCGGAGGACGTCTACGCCGCGGGGGATGGCACCAACTTCCCGCTCAAGCAGGGCGGCCTGGCGACCCAGCAGGCGGACGCGGCGGCCGCGGACATCGCACATCGCCTCGGCGCGGCGGGTGCGCCGGAGGCCTTCCGGCCGGTGCTCCGAGGACAGCTGCTCACGGGCGACGCCTCTCTGCAGATGCAGACCGACGTCACGGGAGGCGGCGGCGAGGGGACGGCGAGCCTGGACCGGCTCTGGTGGCCGCCGCACAAGATCAGTGGCCGCTACCTGGCGCCGTTGCTCTACCGAGGCGACGTCCACGCGGCGGGACGGCCTCCGGGAGACCTGCTCGAGATCGACGAGCCGCTGAGCGACTCCTGGTAGTGCCTACTGGGTGAGGAGGTCGGCGCACTTCTGGAGCGCGGCTGAGCCCGATGCCGTCGAGAGGCACTGCTCGTAGGCCTGGACGCCCGAGGGGCTGGGCGCCGTGGTCGAGCCGCCCGACTCAGGCAGCGCGCCACTCGTCCCAAGGCCGCCGCGGAGCGAATTGCCGAGCTGGTTCGGGCTGATCCCGAGGGTCTGGAAGAGACTGCTGAGGGGCTGCGCGTTCGCCGGGGCGTTGAAGGTCTGAGGCTTGTTGAGGTCGGCGAAGTTGAGCTGGATGTCGATACTGAGCGAGTCGGGAGCACCAGGCGTTCCGGCGGGTGGCTTCAGGTCGGCGTGGATCTGGAACCGGCGAAGCAGCTTGTCGTTCTCGCCCGAGTAGACGTCGATGTCGCCCGACTGGACGACGTCATTGAGCTGGTTGAGCTGCTGGGTGTTGACGTTCCCGACCGCGTTGCCGGCCCTCTGCGCAATCGCCTTAAGGTCCTCCACCAGCTTGGAGACGTTCGCCGATCCGGAGATGTGGATCGTCGGCGCCCCCTCCACGTCCTCCGTGCCCTCGTTCTTCAGGTCCGTGAGCCAGTTGGCCGGGCTGATGTTGAGCGCGTGCAGCAGGTTGGTGGACTTGCCCGAGCTGTTCTGCCCCTGCAGCTGCGCGTAGGTCGCCGTGAACTCGTCATAGAGCTGCTGGGGCACCGCGTAGTCGGTCCCCTGGAAGTTCACGAATGCCCCGTCCCCGGTCGAGATCAGGCCGCCGGTGCCTGAGAAGCTCTGGGACCCGCTGTCAGCCTTCAGTGAGGCGTCGACGTCGAACTTGGGAAACTGGCCGCTGCCCTGGCTGTCGAACTTCCCGCCGAGCTTGGTCTCGAAGGTCCCGGGGTTGGAACCGCCGGAGGTCTCGATCTTGAAATCGAGATCGAAGGTGCCGCTCCGGATGCTCGTCGGGTTGTTGAAAGTCTGCTGGAGGACCTGCTGCGGATCCTCGCCGTTGCCGCCCCCGCCGCAGGCGGCGAGCACGAGCGCCGCGACGAGCGCGAATGCGAGTGCGATCAGGGGTCGGATCCGGGTCACGTTTCTCTCTCCAGCGGCGCCGCAGGGTACCGCAAGGCCCTTAGCGCCACCTTGAGCGGGCTCGTCCTATCCTGAATCGCATGGAGGAGAGGAGAGCCTGTCCCAACTGCGCGGCCGAGAACCCCGCCGGCGCCAAGTTCTGCATGGAGTGCGGCGCCGAGCTCTCGCCGAAGTGCCCCCATTGCGGGGCGGACAACCCCGGTGGCGCCAAGTTCTGCATGGAGTGCGGCGGTGCTCTCTCGGGAGAGTCCCCACCGGCGGCGAGCGGCCCTGCGGCCCCCGCTGAGGCGCCCCCCGAGGAGCGACGGCAGGCGACGGTTCTGTTCGCCGACCTCTCCGGCTACACGGCGGCCGCCGAGCGGATGGACCCTGAGGCCGTCAAGGCCCTCGTCGATCGCACCCTGCGCGTCCTCGGTGAGCAGATCGAGCGGTTCGGCGGATCGATCGACAAGTTCATCGGCGACAACGTGATGGGCGTCTTCGGCGCTCCGGTCGCCCACGAGGACGATCCCGAGCGCGCCGTGAGGGCTGGACTCGCCATGCAGGATGCGATGGAGGGCGCGAACCGTCAGAGCCGCGAGAAGTTCGGCGTGGGCTTCTCGCTCCGCGTCGGCATCAACTCAGGCGAGGTGATGGCGGGAGCGGTCGGCGACCGCTACACGGTCATGGGGGACGCGGTCAACGTCGCGGCGCGCCTCCAGGCCGCGGGCCGCCCTGAGACCGTCACTGTCGGCGAATCGACCTACCGTGCCAGCCGCGAGGCGATCGCCTTCGAGCGGCTCGAGCCGCTTCTCCTGAAGGGCAAGGAGGAGCCGGTGCCCGCCTGGGAGGCCAACGGCGTGGTCGCCGAGCCCCGCAAGGGAGCGGGCCGCGCGCAGACCCCCTTGATCGGCCGCGAGGAGGAGGCCGGACTGCTGATGTCCCTGGTGGACCGGGTGCAGCGCGAGGAGCGCCCGCACCTGGTCACCGTGATCGGCCAGGCCGGCGTGGGCAAGTCGCGGCTGCTCCGCGAACTGATGACCAACCTCTCCGAGGCGGACGATCCGCCGACGATCCGGCGCGGTCAGTGCCCGCCGTATGGCGCGGGCATCGCCTACTGGGCGCTCGCCGAGGTGCTCAACGACGAGTTCGAGATCCGAGACACCGACGCGCCCGAGGCCGCCTGGGAGAAGCTCCGCGCAGGCGTCACGGAGATGATGAAGGAGCTCGGGGAGGAGACCGCGGGCGATCGCAACGCCGCGCTGCTTGCCATTCCCCTCGGGCTCGAGCCGCCGGAGGAGCTCCAGCCATCCGAGGAGGACCCTCAGCGCATGCGCGAGGCGCTCTTCTCCGCGGCCCGCGCCGCCGTTGAGGCGATAGCGCGCCGGCGCCCCCTGGTCCTGGCGATCGACGACATCCACTGGGCGGACGAGGGCATGCTCGACCTGATCGACCACCTGACGCGATGGGTCCGGGCTCCGCTGCTGCTCGTCTGCCTGACCCGGGACGAGCTGCTCGAGCGCCGGCCCGGCTGGGGTGGCGGCCGTCGCAACGCGACCACGATCTCGCTCGAGCCGCTCACCGCGACCGAGACCCGGGAGCTCGTGGCCGCGCTGATGCCGAGCTCGGGCGAGGATGGCGGCGACGTCGTCCCCCAGGTCGCCGAGCGCTCTGGAGGGAACCCCCTGTTCGCCGAGGAGATGGTCAACCGCCTGCTCGAGGAGGACACGGTCGAGGCGGAGGCGCTCCCGAGGACGGTTCAGTCGCTGCTCGCCGCCCGCCTCGACTCGCTCGATCGCCTGGAGAGGCGGCTGCTTCAGTCGGCATCTGTGGTCGGCCAGACCTTCTGGGAGGGGGCACTGGCCACGACGGCGGAAGAGGAGGGCCTCGACCTCCCCACCACGCTCTCCAACCTCGAGGAGAAGGACCTGCTCGTCCCCAGCACCGGCAGCCGGCTCGCGGGTGAGCGGGAATACGCCTTCAAGCACGTCCTGATCCGCGACGTCGCCTACTCGATGCTGCCGAAGTCCGTGCGCTGCCGGAAGCACGTCGAGGTCGCCGAGTTCATTCGCGAGCGCGCCGGTGAGCGAAGTGACGGCGTCATCGGCCTGATCGCAGAGCACTTCGCGCGCGCCGCCGCCCTCGGCTCCGAGGCGGGGCTCGAGCGTGACGCCCTCGCCCAGCTGCAGACCCAGGCCCTCGAGTCCCTCGAAGCCGCCGGCGACGCCGCTGCCGCGCTCTACTCGAACGCCGAGGCCTTCGATCGCTACACGGCGGCTCTCGAGATCTCGGAGTCACTGGATCCGGGCACGGTCGCCCGCGTCGGCGAGAAGCAGGGTGACGTCGCGCTGCGCATGGGGCGAGTGGACGCAGCGGTGGCGGTCTGGGAGCGCTGCCTCGACTATCACCGCGCCCAGGAGGACCTGGCTCGCGTCGCGGACCTCCACCGGAAGATCGGCGCGGCCCTCTGGCACAAGGGCGAGCGCCGCGCCTCGATCGACAACTACCAGCGCGGTATCGACCTCCTCAAGGACGGGCCGCCCTGCATCGAGCTCGTCCGGCTCTATGAGGAGGCGGCGTCCCTCTACATGCACACCGGGGACAACATGCTCGCCATCTACGCCTCCGAGAAGGCCCTGAGGCTCGCTGAGCGCCTCGATGAAGCCCGCGCCGCCAGCAGGGCTCACGGGATCTTCGGCCGCGTCTTCGGGCGCATCGGCGACTCCGAAAAGGCACGCGAGAACCTGGAGCGCTCCGTCGCCCTGGCGCGCGAGTCCGATCGCTCCGAGGCCGTCCGCGCCCTGCTCACGCTCGGCTACCACCTCGAGGTCTCCGAGGCCGACTACGAGGGGGCGGCGGACGCGTACCGCGAGGCGCTCGAGATCGCGCAGGAGGTGGGCGATCTTCCCTCGCAGGTCGAGCTCCACGCCTCGCTTGGGGAGCTCGCGGTCGACAACGCCGACTGGGCGGCGGTGGAGGAGGCCGCGGAGGCGAGCGCGAGCCTGGCCGAGCGGGAGGGCCTCTACGGCAAGCTCTGCTTCCCCGATCTGATGCGCGGCGTGCTCAGCTGGCGTGCCGGGGAGTGGCAGGACGCGGCCAAGTCATTCCGGCGGGCACACGAGCTGGGGGAGCAGGTCGGACGCTCCGAGGTCGCCTTCAACGCGCTCTTCTGGCTGGCCATCACACTCCGTGAGAGTGGCGATCTGGCCGCAGCCGAAACCGAGCTGACCCGGGCGCTCGATATCTGCGAGCGGGCCGGCCTCATCGCGCAGTCCGTCGAGGCGATCTCGGCGCGCGCCGTGGTCCTGGCCCTGGCCGGTCGCACGGAGCAGGCGCGCGCCGCCGCGGAGGAGGCCGACCGGCTCGCGGGCCGGCTGCACTATCCCGTGGGCGAAGCCGCCACCGCTGAGGCCAGTGGCGCGTGCGCGGAGGATTCCGAGGAAGCGGCCGAGAAGATCGACGAGGCACGGCGCCGCTGGCAGGAGCTGGGCCGTCCGCTCGATGCGACGCGCTGCCTGGTCATCCGCGGCCGTCTGCTGCTGGAGCAGGATCCGACCGCCGCCGCCGGGCTGCTCGACGATGCCGCCTCGGAGTACGA
Organism: uncultured Solirubrobacterales bacterium; assembly: GCA_963743575.1. Taxonomy (GTDB): domain Bacteria; phylum Actinomycetota; class Thermoleophilia; order Solirubrobacterales; family 70-9; genus DASUPK01. The sequence continues at coordinate 342,774 of CAVUQC010000007.1, forward strand.
GGAGCTGGGCGCCCCGGCGCTCGCGGCGCGCGCCCGCGAGCCGGTCGCAAGCTGATGGCCTCCTTCAAGCAGCAGGGGTTGCTCGACGCGCCGGTGAGCCAGGTGTGGGAGACGATCTGCGATCCGATGCAGGCGTCCGAATGGGCCGAGGATGTGATCAAGGTGACGCGGGAGCAGGTGACGCTCGAGAAGGGATCGACCTACTTGGTCACCGCGCGGGGTCCGCTCGGGATGAAGGGGACGACCCCGTTCAAGGTCGAGGAGCTGGAGGACATGCGCGAGCTGAAGGTGCAGTGCCAGGTCTCGGGCTTCTACTCGCATTGGCTGCTCACCGAGGCGCAGGGCGGGACCTTCGCGCAGGTCGAGATGGGAGTGGAGGAGCTGGAGGAGAAGCGGGGGCTCCAGGGTCGCGTGATCGGTGCGCTTCACACCAAGAACTTCCTGAGGCGCTCCGTTCAGAAGCTCCTCGACGACCTCCGTGGAGCGTTGAAGCAATCCCGCGGCGACCGGCGCTCATAGAATCGCGGCATGAACGCGGACGGACACCGGACCTGGATTCTCACCGGGTCGCTGGAGAACTTCCGGATCAATGTCGCGCGCGGCTTCGATTTGATCGGCTTCAAGGAGCGCCGGCGCAATCACGCAGAGGAGTTCGAGCCGGGCGACGAGGTGTTCTTCTACGTCACCGGCGTGCAGGCCTTCGGCGGATTGGCGCGCGTGCGCTCCGAGATGTTCGAGGACCGCGCCCGCATCTGGCCGGAAAAGAAGGGCAAGCCGGAGATCTATCCGTGGCGAGTCGAGGCCGAGCCCGTCCTGATCCTTCCCGAGGAGGAGTTCGTCCCGGCCGAGGAGCTCGCCACGGAACTCGAGCACGTCCGCAAGTGGCCACCCGACCACTGGCATCTCGCCTTCCAGGGCCAGCTCCGGACCGTCGGAGAGCACGACTCAGCCCTGCTGCGCGAGCGCCTCACCTCCGCGATGGCGAGCGCGTGAGCGAAGAGGACACCGGCCTCGTCCACGAGCGCCACTTCACCCGGGAGGAGGCGAACGCCCTCCTCCCCCGGCTCACAGCGATGCTCGACCGGCTCCGCGACGCGAGGGACGACCTGACGGACACCGAGGCCCACGAAGCCCTCTCGGAGGCCGCGCCCACGAACGGCGGCGGCGATGAGGGGAGGCAGGTTGGGGTCGCCTTCCTCGAGGTCCGGCGCCTGCTCGAGACGATCGAGCAATCCGGGATCGTCCTCCGCGACATCGATCGCGGCCTGGTCGACTTTCCCGCCCTCGTGGACGACAGGGAGATCTACCTGTGCTGGGAGCTCGGCGAGGAAGAGGTCGGCTACTGGCACGAACTCGAGACTGGCTACGGTGGCCGCGAGCCGCTCGAGTAGGGGATTCAGGTCGATCCCGCGAAACCTCTTCCGCGACCTGCGCGGCCTGGGCGGCAACGAGCGGATCGCGGTGATCGGCTGCGCGGTGATGATCGGCAGCCTGCTGCTCCCGTGGTACCAGTCCCCGATCTCCAACGATCTCGTGCTCACCGGGATCGGCGGCTTCAGCTGGGCGGAGGGGGCGCTGCTGCTGATCGCCGCGGCGGCCACCTTTCTGGCGCTGCAGTGCGGCGGCGGCTACGTGCCTCCCCGGCCGCTCCGCGAGTGGGGCCTGTTCGTGGCGGCGGGAATCTGGGCGGCCGGAATCGTCGTCTACCGGATGCTCGACCGCCCGCCGTTCACGCTCGGCGGGCGGGATGAGCCCTACGACCTCCACTACGCGATCTTCGTCGGCCTGGCCGGCGCCCTGATCATCATCGTCGCCGGGCTGCGGATGAGGCCGCGGGAGCGAGCGAAGCGCCCCCAGGCGCCCGACTGAGCGCTCACTCCTCGATCGGCGCCGGGGGCTTCATGCCGTGACGGCGCATGCCGTCCTCGATCTCCTCGATCACCGTCTCGATCACCTTGACGCGGGCATAGCGCTTGGATTCAGCCGGGATCAGATGCCATTTGGCCTGCGGCTCGATGCTGGTTCGGCCCACCATGTCCTCGACAGCCTGTCTGTACTCCTTCTGCTTCTCTCGGTTTCGCCAGTCGTCCTCGGTCAGCTTCCAGGCCTTGAGCGGATCCTTCTCCCGAGCCTTGAACCGCTTGAGCTGCTCCTTGGGCGAGATCTGCAGCCAGAACTTGACCAGGATCGTGCCCTCGTCCGCGAGCGTCCGCTCGAAGGCGTTGATCTCGTCATAGGCCCGGAGCCACTGCTCGCGGGTCGCGAACCCCTCGACCCGCTCGACCAGCACCCTCCCGTACCAGGAGCGGTCGAAGACCGCCATCCCGCCCCAGCCCGGGAGCGACGGCCAGAAGCGCCAGAGGAAGTGATGTCGCTTCTCATCACTAGTCGGAGCGGCGAACTGGACGACGCGGACATGGCGCGGGTCGAGGGGAGCGACGAGGCGCTTGATCGCTCCACCCTTACCCGAGGCGTCCTCCCCCTCGAAGAGGACGCAGACGGGCGGCCCGATCTCACCCTTCCCGATCAGGCCGCCGAGCGTCAGGCGGAGCTGCTCGAGGCGCGTCTGGGACCGCTTCAGGCCCTCGGCCTCCTCCTCGCGGGAGAGCCTCTTCGTCAGGTCGAGATCGTCCAGGACACCCATCAGAAACCCGTAGGCGCGCGGCCGTTGTGGGTTGCGATCGCGAGCTGGAGCAGCCCGATTGCGGCCAGGATCACCACGATCCCGAAGGCGATGATCCAGTTGCTCTTTGCGCCGTGGCCGTACCAGCCCACCAGGAAACCGATGGCGAGCAGCACGGCATAGGGGCCGAGCGAGTCGGGCAGGGCGATGGCGAGCATCAGGCGGTATCTATCATCCCCCAGATGCCGGACTCCGAGCCACAGTCGGTCGCCCAGGTCCGCGAGGGACTCGGCGAGGTCGGATACCTCGCCGACGAGGCCGCCGCGCTCGTTTCCTTCCTCGCGCAGCGCCTCGGCAAGCCCATCCTGGTCGAGGGTCCCGCCGGCGTCGGCAAGACCGAGCTCGCCAAGGCGCTCTCGCGTTCCACCGGCCGCCGGCTGGTTCGCCTCCAGTGCTACGAGGGGCTCGACGAGGCCAAGGCACTGTACGAGTGGAACTACCGCAAGCAGCTGCTGCGAATCCAGGCGGAGGCCTCCGGCGAGGCCGAGGCGGCGGCTGAGGGATCCTGGGCGCGCACGCGGGGCGACATCTTCTCCGAGGACTTCCTTTTCACCCGGCCGCTGCTCGAGGCGATCAGCGCCGAGGAGCCGGTCGTCCTGTTGATCGACGAGATCGATAAGACCGATCAGGAATTCGAGGCGATGCTGCTCGAGGTCCTCTCCGACTTCCAGATCTCGATCCCGGAGCTCGGCGTCATCGAGGCGCGCACCCGGCCGATCGTCGTGCTGACTTCCAACAACTCGCGCGAGCTGACCGAGGCGCTCAAGCGCCGCTGCCTCTACCTCTGGCTGGACTACCCGTCGGTTGACCGCGAGCTCGAGATCGTCCGACTGCACTCACCGGAGCTCGACGAGGGCCTCGCCCGGCGGCTCGTGGAGATCGTTCACATGATCCGAGCGCTCGATCTGAAGAAGCCGCCCTCGATCGCGGAGTCGATCGACTGGGCGCGCACGCTGCTGCTGATCGGCGCCGACGACATCGATCGCGAGACCTTCGAGCAGTCGATGAGCATCCTGGTCAAGCACCGCTCCGACATCGACCTCGTCGCCGAACGCGTCTCCGTGAAGCTCGAGGGCAACGGCGTCACCGGCGGCCTGACCCCGCCGGGCTCCTCCGGGAGCTGAGCGTGGCCTCCACCGCGGGCAGCCTGCTCGCCTTCTTCGAGGACCTCCGCTCGGAGGGCGTCGCCGTCGGCACCTCCGAGATCCTCGACGCGTTCGCCGCCCTCGACGAGGTGAGCTGGACCGACCAGCGCGACTTCCGGGAGTCCCTGGCCGCGACGATCGCCAAGTCCCAGGAGGACCGGCGGATCTTCGAGCTGCTCTTCGACCGACACTTCTTCCGCGCGGCCGAGACCGAGGCGCTCGAGCAGGGGATCGAGGACGAGCGCTTCGAGGGCTCTGGTGACCGCATCGACCTCGACGAGCTGCGCGAGGCCATCCGCCGCGCGATCTTCGAGGGCAACGACGGCGAGATGCGCGACCTGGCCCGTCTCGCGATGACCGCCTTCGGGCGCCAGGGCGAGCGCTCGGGGGTGATCGGCGTGGACGTGCAGCGGATCCGCCGGGCCCTGGACCTGCAGGCAGGAGGGCGTCGCAACGACGAGGACGCCCTCCCATTGGACCCGGAGGACATCCGCCAGTTCGAGCGCTACCTGCGGCGCGAGCTGGAGCGAGCAACGATCGAGCGCACCGGCAAGCTCCCCCCCTCCCGCCCACTCGCCGAGCTCGACCGCACCCTGCCGACCAGCCCGGCCCAGGACCTGACGGCCGTCCACCGCGCCGTCGCCCAGCTGAAGCGCCGAATCGCGACGCTCGGGCACGAGCAGCGCGGGCGCACGCGCGGCCGCCACGTCGACGTCCGCCGCACGATGCGGGCTTCACTGGAGACCGGCGGGGTGCCGCTCAACCTCCGATACCGCCCGAAGCGCCCGCGGCGGCCGGAGATCTACGTCCTCTGCGACGTCTCGACCTCTGTGTCGAGCGCGAGCGTGTTCTTCCTCTCGGTTCTACACGCGCTGCACGACTCGTTCCGCAAGCTCCGCAGCTTCGTCTTCATCGAGCGGATCTCGGAGGTCACCGACATCTTCGAGCACGAGCGCGACTTCCGGAAGATCTCGGAGAGCATCTCCTCCGAGGGCGGCGTCGCCGACGTCTCGGGATACACGGACTACGGTCGTGTCTGGCTCGAGTTCGGCGAAGAGATCGCGGAGGATCTGGGCCCGCGCTCAACCGTGATCGTCCTCGGAGACGCCCGCACGAACGGGCGCGAGCCCCACGCCGCCACCTTCGGCGCGATCGCCGAGCATGCCGGCCGCACCTTCTGGCTCAACCCCGAGCCGAAGCTCTACTGGAACTACGGCGACTCGGTGATGGCCGCCTACGAGCCCTATTGCGACGGGGCCTTCGAGTGCTGGACGACGAAGCATCTGGAGAACTTCGTCAATGTGATCGCCGGAAGCGCTTCGCGAGTCGACTCGTGAACTTCTTCGGCTTCTCGGCGTAGATCCGCCCGCCCAGCGAGATCGCGGCGAATTCGAGCTCGCCGCGGCGCTGGTCGATCTCCTGGAGCAGGTGACGCTGGTCGGCGGGAGTCGCGAAGGCGTCGCGCCGGCCCTGCGCCTCCTCTCGCAGGAGGGCGAGGTCGTGGTCGTCGCCGAGGTGATCTGAGAGGTCGTGCGCGTGGTCAGCGAGGGCACCGATCATCGGGCGGTCGGCCTCCCGAATCAGGCGCAGCTGGTACCACAGATCCTTCACTCGCTTGCGGAGCTCGTGCAGGTTGGTGACGCTCGCTTCCTCCTCGACCGAGCGCAGGCGCTTGCGGCCCCGACGGTAGGTGCGATGGAGCCCGGGTGCGATCACTCCCCAGCCGTCTCCATCCAGGACGAGCTCGTCAAGGCTCGACCGGCAAGCGATCAGCTCGGCCGCCGCGGAGGCCATCGTGCGCTCGATGGTGCCGTCGTCATGTGCGTCGCGGTTCTCGGCATCGAGCTGCTCGCGCAGCTTCCCGGAGCGCCTCCCCGCGGCCGGCCCAAAGCGCTCGCGGAGATCGTCGAGGGAGGAGACCAGGATCTCGGCGTCACGGTGGGCGCTGAGCTTCCGAGCGACGTCCCGGTAGTGGTCGTTCTCGCGCCGCCAGGCGTCGTCGCCGATCGCATCGCGGACCAAGCGGAGCGCCGAGCGGATCTTCTTCATGTCCTTGCGGGCCTCGTGGATGGCCTCCGCGGGCCCGTTCTCAGCCTCGCCTCGAAGCTGGGTCACCGCGTCATCCACCTGGGCCAGCAGGATCCGCCTGATGCCCGGCCCAACCGACTCCTCCTCCAGCAGCCGGTAGGCCGTCGAGTCGGCCGCGTCGCCGTCCGATTCCCGCAGCTTCTTGATCCCGATCCCAGCGGCAGCGGCGGCAGCCGTGCCTGCGGCGGCCAGGGCGACGGTCTTGTCGCGTGTGATGGGCGTATCCATCTCCTGCCCATATGGGTGCGGAACTAACGGGCGGAGATGTAAAAACGCCGATAACCGTCAGTGGGACAAAAATCGCGCCGACGGAACACCCGAGGTCGCCAGGGTCTCGTTCAGGTAGCGATGATCCCCAGTGACCTCCTCGCCGAGCCAGCCGGGCGGCTCATACGCCTTCGCCTCCTCCTCGGAGGGAAATTCGATTTCGGCGACCATGAGCCCCTCGAGGTCGCCGCCGTAGACGTCGAGCTCGATCTTCAGGCCGCCCTGCGGGAGGACGTGGCGGCGCTTCCTGAGCCGTCGGCCCTCCGTCAGCGCCCAGAGCTCGTCGAAGCTCGCGCGGTCCAGTTCGACCTCGGCCTCCTCCCGCGACAGCCCCGAGCCGCGCTTTGCGGTGAGCAACAGCCGATCGCCCTTGCGACGGAGCCTCACCTCGCCTTCAGAGCCGATCGCCAGGTATCCCTGCTCGATCTCATCGGCCTGAGCCCCGCCGAGATCCGGCGATGCGTTCACCAGGAACTTCCTCTCGACCTCCATTTCGACTCCGTAGACTCCCACGTGGACCCGACAGGGGGGCTCGCGGGACGTGCGGGCTGAGATAGCGGAACCCCTCCGCTGACCCTTTGAACCTGTGCGGTAATGCGCGCGGAGGGAGCATGCTGACGAGACTTCGCGAAGGTACTCAGGACGCGGCCCGCGAAGGCCGTCCGATTCGCGCAAGCGGGATCTCCCACTCCTTCGGCGAGCTGCGGGTCATCGACCGGCTCGACCTCGAGGTCGAGCCGGGCGAGGTGCTCGGGATCGTGGGCCCCTCCGGCTGTGGCAAGACCACGTTGCTGGAGCTGCTCGCCGGACTGCGGACGCCCGATTCGGGCTCGGTCTCGATAGGCGGGCGCTCCGATCCGGCGGAGCGCCTCGAGGGCTGCGCCTACATGCCCCAGCGAGATCTCCTGCTCCCCTGGCTTTCGGCGGTCGACAATGCGGCGCTCGCCCTGCGGCTCGCCGGCGCGTCCAGGTCCGCCGCGAGGGCCGAGGCGGGCGGCCACTTCAAGCGGCTGGGGCTGTCGGGCTTCGAGGGGGCCCGGCCGGGCGAGCTCTCGGGGGGAATGCGCCAGCGCGTCGCCTTCCTCCGCACGCTGATGGCGGGCCGCCCCGTGCTGCTCCTCGACGAGCCATTCGCGTCGCTGGATGCCATCACGCGAGCCGAGATGCAGTCCTGGCTCGCGGGGGTCCTCGGCCCCGACCTCCACACGGTCGTCCTCGTCACCCATGACGTGGAGGAGGCGCTCTACCTCTCCGACCGGGTCCTGGTTCTGACCCCGAGGCCGGCGACGATCGCGGAGCAGATCGAGATCGAGGCGCCGCGCGCCACCGACCGCGCGGCCGCCGTCACCTCGCCCGAGTTCGCCGAGCTCAAGGAGCGCGCACTGCGGAGCCTCGCGGAGGCGGCGCGATGAGCGCGGCACGGCGATATCTGGCGCCGGCGGCCGTGATCCTGATCCTGCTCGGCGCCTGGGAGGTGGCGGCGCAATGGGACTGGATCTCCAACGCCCTCAACATCGAGGACTTCCTGGTTCCGGCGCCGAGCGACATCGCCACCTCGCTGTGGCGCGACCGGTCGCTGCTCGCGGACGACTCCTGGGTCACCCTGCGTGAAGTCCTCCTGGGCTTCCTCTGCGCCCTCGCGGCGGGCCTCGCGTTCGCCGTGATCCTGCATCTGTCCGACACCCTGCGCCGCGCGTTCTATCCGCTGCTGGTCGCCTCGCAGACCATCCCGCCGGTCGCGATCGCCCCGATCCTGATCGTCTGGTTCGGCTTCGGGCTGGGGCCCAAGGTCCTGCTGATCGCGCTGGTCTGCTTCTTCCCGGTCACCGTCAACACGCTCGACGGACTGCGCTCGGTCGATCCGCAGCTGATCACGATGATGCGGACGCTGGGCGCGAGCCGAACCCAGATCCTGGGCCGGGTGGAGCTGCCCTCGGCACTGCCGTACTTCTTCAGCGGAACCAAGATCGCAATCGCGGTCGCGGTGATCGGCGCCGTCTTCGCCGAGTGGGCAGGGGCCGGCTCGGGCCTCGGCCATCAGATCCTGATCGCCTCCAGCAACCTGCTGACGGCCAGGATGTTCGCTGCGATCACCCTGCTCTCGGTGATGGCGATCATCCTCTTTGCGATCGTCTCCCTGATCGAGCGAAAGGTGGTCACCTGGGACAACCGGGGGGTGACGCGGATATGAGCGTCGCGATGCGCCCCTCAGTGCTGATCGCAGCCGCGGCGGTCGCCCTCGGCCTGACCGCCTGCGGCGGCGGGGACGAGCCCACCAAGGGCTCGTCATCGAACCCTGCGCCGTTCACGCTCGCCCTCGACTGGTACGTCAACCCGGACCATGCCGGGATCTACAGCGCGCTCGACCGCGGCTTCTTCAAAGCCGAGGGCCTGGACGTCCGGCCGCAGGTCCCCTCGGACCCCGCCGCGCCGATCAGGGAGGTGGCCGCGGGGCGCGCCGATCTCGCGGTCTCCTACGAGCCCGAGGTCCTGCTCGCCCGGGAGCGGGGCCTGGACGTCCAAGCAGTGGGAGCCGTCGTCGATCAGCCGCTGACCTCGCTGATCTCCCTCCCGAAGGCCGGCATCTCCGCCGGCGCCGACCTGCGGGGGAAGACCGTCGGGACGGCCGGAATTCCGTACCAGTCGGACTACCTCCAGACGATCCTGCAATCGGCCGGTCTGCCGTCCTCAACGGCGAATGAGGTCAACGTCGGTCTCAACCTGCTCCCCACCCTGATCGCGGGAAGGGTCGACGCGATCCTGGGCGGCTTCCGGAACATCGAGGGCGTCGACCTCCAGCAGCGGGGGCTCGACCCGCGCATCGTCCCGGTCGACCAGCTCGGAGTGCCGACCTACGACGAGCTGGTCCTGGTCGCGCGGCGAACCACGGTGGAGCAGCATCCGGAGCCGATTCGGAGCTTCATCGCCGCGCTTGCCCGGGGGACCTCCTACGCGATCGCCCATCCGCAGGAGACCGCCAACTCGGTGCTCACCGCCGGTATGGGCCTGGACCCTATGCAGACACGCGCGGAGGTCGATGCGACGCTGCCGTTGCTGAGCGGGACTCAGGGCCGCCCGTACGGCTTCATGGACCCCCGTGAGTGGCGGGAGTACGCCGAGTGGATGGCAGAGCACGGTCTGATCTCCTCCGCGCCCCGGACGAGCGACGTGCTCAGCAACGCGCTGCTGCCCTAATCGCCGGCCTTCCTCGCTCAAGAGGGTGATTTCAGGCCGCCCCTCATTGACCAAAGTGGCGGTATCCGGAGTTGCGGGTGCCATGAACCCATAAGTCCGGACACTTGGTGAGTTGTTCCGGCATTTCCGGAGGAACTCACCAGAGGCCACCGGTCAGGTGGGGCGCGGGTCAGGCGGCCAGCCGAGCCGGTGGGCCGGCTCCCATCGCCTTGTGCCAGCCCGCGACCGCGAAGGCGCCGGCCAGCCCGCGAAACGGCGCGTACGGGGCGAAGTACTCCTCGACCTCGGGGACAGTGGCGCGACGGCCGAGGCCGGCCAGGTGCCCGACGAGCTTCACGTAGATCAGGTCGCCCGCTGGAAGCGAGTCCGGCTCTCCGCGACCGTGCAGCCCGAGGCACTGCATCGTCCAGGGGCCGATCTCGGGAATCGCCAGCAGCCGGCGGTCCGCGTCCGGATCGAAGAGGTCGGCGCGTCCGCGCGCGACCTCCCGGGCGCAGTGGACCATCGCCACCGAGCGACCCTGGCTCAGGTCCATCGAGGCGAGCTCCGCCGGTGCGCGCCCCGCGATGAGCGCCGCCGATGGGACGTCCCGCAGGGGCCAGGAGCGCTGGCGGCGTCTCCGAAGGTCGGGCTGATTCGGCAGGAAGCTCGGCGCCCAGCGGCGGACGATCCGTCGCTGGATCTCAGCGGCGCGGGAGGCCTCGATCAGCTGCGAGGTGATCGCCCAGCAGAGGGCCTCCCAGGGCCACGGCCTGCGCCTCGGCCTCACCCAGGGCTGGTGGTGGATCGCCGGCCCGATCAGTGGGTCCCGCTTGAAGGCCCGGAAGAAATCCCCCATGTCCTGCTCGATCGCGAGCGAGAAGCGCGTCCGCTCGAGGGCGATGCCGAGCTCGGTCTCACCCGCCCGAGGGGCCGCGTGCTTGCTCCCGGCGACGATCGGGCGCTCGACCGTGGCCGGATCGACGGGCTCGGCGCGGACGTGGACGTAGCCGTCCCCGGTGCGCCACCAGCGCGTCCTGACGGGCCGGTCGCCGACGTGGAGCAGCCGCTCGGCGATCCCGCCGCGGGAGCGGACGACGCCGTCACCGCCGCTGCCGCGCGGCAGCCGGTAGGGCCACCGCGGCAGGACGCGCTCCTCGAGGACCACTGGCCGTCTACTGACGGCCGAGGACGTGAACGTCGACCAGGAAGCTGCGGCTGGCGACGACCTTCTCGCGGCGCCTGAAGAGGCCTCGGCGAGGGGGGCGTCGCGGGGCACGCGCGGCGCGGGCGACCGCGACCACTGCGACACCGGCGGCCGCGCCACCGGCGGCCGCGACGGCGAGCGGTCCGAACTCGCGGCCCCAGAGCTCGATCGTGCGGCTCTGCGCGCGAACGGGGAGCGGCCTGACCGGCTCCGCCTCGACGATCACCTCATCCGTCATCTGCATCTCTTCCGCCACCCGCTTCATCCTAGTGGCGCGTCAAGACCCCTCCGGCCGCTCGCCGAACCCGGAGCCGGAAACTAGAGGGACTTCTCGTAGAGCCGGTAGCGCTTGACGACCGTCCCGCCCATGCCCTCCATGGCGCGGTTCATCGGCTCGTTCACCTCGAGGATCCAGCCCTCCTCACCGCCGCTGACCCCAACCTCGGCCGCCGTCTCGATGTGCCGGACGTAGAAACGCGCCGCGATCCCAGTGTGTTGGTACTCGGGCTTCACCCCGAGGGCGAAGACGCGTACCCGGTCTATCTTGCGCTTGCCGAGCAGGAAGCGCAGCCAGCCGAAGGGCAGCAGCCGCCCGTTCATCTTCTTCGTGACCTGATTGATGTCGGGCAGGGTCAGCGCGGCGCCCAGCACCTCGCCATCCCGCTCGGCCATGAACGCCCAGCGCGGGTCAAGGATCTGCTTCAGGTTCTTCGCCTGGAAGGCGACCTCCTCATCGGTGATCGGCACGAAGCCCCAGTTCTTCTCCCAGGCCGAGTTGTAGACCTCCATGAAGCGGCCGATCTCAGCCTCGAGATCTCGCTTGTTCATGTTGCGGACCGCGATCCCGTGCTCCGACTCGACCTTGTCGGCGACGGCGTGAATCGCGTCGGCGAAGGCGTCCCCCTGCTTCAGGCCGCCCATCTCCAGGTTCCACATCAACAGGTCCATCGTCTTGCCGTAGCCGAGCGCCTCGAGGCGCTCCCGGTAGTAGGGCGGATGCCAGGGCTCGAGGATGTACGGGTGGCGGTCATAGCCCTCGATCAGCAGGCCGCACTCGTCGTTGGTGGTGAAGTCCATCGGGCCGACCATTCGATCGCGGCCGCGCTCGCGGACCCACGCCTCTGCGGCGCCCAAGAGCGCCTCGAAGATCGCCGGATCGTCCTCCGCCTCGATGAAGCCGAATTGGCCGTCGCTGCCGCCCTGGAACTGGTCCCAGCGGCGGTCGACCTGCGCGGTGATCCGCCCGACCGGCTCGCCGTCCCGCCAGGCCAGGAAGTACTCGGCATCGGCGTGGTCGAAGTAGGGGTTCTTGTCCCTGTTCAGGAACTCGAGCCGCTCGAAGATGAGCGGCGGAACCCATGGAGTCCCCTCGTGGAGCCGAAAGGGCAGCTTTATGAACCTCTTGAGATCGCCCTTGCCCTGCACGGGCCGCACTTGAATGGTGCCTGGCACGGCTGCGGAACCTACACCTGCTTCACTTCCCGGGCATGTCCGACTCCACCCAAACCCCGGTGGACGTCTTCGAGAAGGCCCGCACGCACGACCGGGTCGAGCAGCTCGAAGCCGCCAAGCAAGGTGACCTCCTCCCCTATTTCCGCATCCTCGAGTCCCAGGCGGGGCCCGTGGTGGAGATGGAGGGGCGAGAGACGATCATGCTCGGCTCCAACAACTACCTGGGGCTGACCACCGACGAGCGCGTCAAGCAGGCCGCCCGGGACGCCCTCGAGCAGTTCGGGACCGGGGTCACCGGCTCGCGCCTCCTGAACGGCACCACGCCGATGCACATCGACCTCGAGCGTGAGCTCGCCGAGTGGATGGGCACCGAGGACGCGATCGTCTTCACGACCGGGTATCAGTCGAATCTGGGCGCGATCAGCTCGATCCTGGAGCCCGGCGACACGGTGATCTGCGACTCCGGTGACCACGCCTCGATCCTGGACGGCTGCAAGCTCTCAGGTGCCCGGCTTCGGCCCTTCCGCCACAATCGGATGGACAAGCTGGAGACGATGTTGGAGCGAGCCGCCGCGGAGGGCAGCGGGACACTCGTGGTGGTGGACGGCGTCTTCTCGATGGAGGGCGACGTCTGCGACCTGCCGCCGATCGTCGAGCTCTGCCGCCGCTTCGGCGCCCGCCTGATGGTGGACGAGGCCCATGGTGTCGGCGTCCTCGGCAAGAGGGGAGCCGGCGTCTGCGAGCTCTTCGGGCTTGAGGACGTGGTCGACCTGCGGATGGGAACGTTCTCGAAGAGCCTCGCCTCCTGCGGCGGGTTCATCGCCGGCTCGGAGGAGGTCATCGAATACCTGCGGATCTCGTCCCGCTCGTTCATTTTCAGTGCATCGGCCGTCCCGGCGGCCGTCGGCGCCGCTCTCGGCGCCCTGCGAATCATCCGATCCGAGGGAGCGGAGCTGATGGCCCGCCTGTTGGACAACGCCGCCTACCTGCGCCAGGGCTTCCGGGATCTGGGGCTGAAGGTGATCGAGCCGGGCACGCTCCCCGACGGGACGGAGGCGACGACACCGGTCGTGCCGGTGATGGTCGGAGAGGACTGGCAGGCCGTCCTGCTCTGGAAGGCGCTCTTCGACGCCGGCGTTTACACGAACGTCGCCCTCCACCCAGCCGTCCCCCCGGGCGGCGCCCTGCTGCGGACCAGCCTGATGGCGACCCATGAGCGCGGTCACCTGGATCGCGCCCTGGAGATCATCGCCGAGGTCAGGACCCGGTTCCCGGATCTGCCGGCCGCGTAGCCGCTCTGGTTTCGGATTCGCTCTCGCGGGTATCTGGGTTTGGTTCGGCCCGATCCGTCCAACTCCCTTGGACGCGGTTTCGCATCGCCGGACAAAACATCTGCTCTTAGCGGACGGGATGTTTGTTCGGGTGTTGACCGTCGGCGCGCAAGGTGTGTAGGTTTCGCCTCGCCGAGCGCTTCCGGGGCAGGGAGCGGACGGGAACAGTTTGAGGAGAGGACCGTCCACTTCCCCCGGCTCTCAAGAGCGACTGGGGGCTGCCGGCAGCACAACCCAGCCCGCCAACAATTCCTGACCTAGCAGGAGGGAGAAACGATGTCTGCTGCTTCGACGATTGCCCCTGCCAGCCCCATGCCCGCCCTCGCCCCCCGGCGCCTCGAGCCCACTGTCATCGAGCCTCAAACTGAGCCTCAGCGAGGTACCGCACAGTGCATGGAGGCCCTTGCCCGCGCCAACGAGGTCCGGCTCGCTCGCGCCGCCCTGAAGAGAGAGATCTCCGCCGGCCAACGCTCCGTAACCGAGGTGATCATGGACTCCCCGTGGGAGGCCGAGAGCATGAGCCTCAGCGAGCTCCTCTGCAGCCAGCGCCGCTGGGGACGCGCCCGCTCGCGGAAGCTGCTGTCGTCGGCCGCCCTCGGAGAGGGCAAGAAGGTCGGCTCGCTCACCGAGCGCCAGCGCCGGATCCTCACGACCGCCCTCGAGGCGAAGCTGGGGGGCCGGCTGAACTAGCCGGCTCGCCCCGGCGGGCGACTCATCATTTGAGGCGGTAGAGGGCGCCGCCGGAGCGGCGGCGGAAGGCCGACGCGAAGAGCCAGGCGGCGCCCCCGAAAGCCAGCAGCCCACCGGCGACGCAGATCGCCGGGTTCAGCTTGGTCGCGAGGAGCAGGGCACCGAATACGGGCACGCCGATCCCAGCCGAGAGCAGCAGTGTGTGCGAGCGGTAGGCGGCGAAGTGCTCGCGGATCGCGAGCTCGAGGCCGGCAAGGGATGCGAGCCCAGCGCCGACCACGATCATCACGAGGCCCTGCGGCGGCGGGAAGAAGAAGCCGACCACCAGCAGGACGAGGCCGATGAAGATGACGATCTCTGTGAGGGGAAAGGACCCCCAGAGCGGTGGCGGCCGATCGACGTTGCCGGCCTTGCGCTTGGCGGTGCGGGCGCGCTGCTGGTCGTCGAGGGTGACGGCGGAGGGCCGGACCTGGGCGGCTCCCGGCTCAGCGTGCTGCCGACGCCGCCGCTTGCGGCGCTGTCGCTTCGTAGCCATCAGACCTCTTCAGGGGGCCGGAGCCCCTCGGCTAACGGACAACCGGAGGAGATCTTGACCCGCCACCAGCCCAGCAATATGCCGAGCAGGCCCCAGCGCGGCTTGGCGTGCCAGTTCTTGCAGCCGGGCTCGCCGATGTCCTCGTTGCGGACGCGCACCCACCTGTGCGAGGCCGGGTCCGCGAGCATCCGCTCGATCAGGTCTCGGTTGTCCTGCTCAACGACCGCGTGGTCGTGGAGATCGGTCTTGACCTCCTGAATGCGCGCCGCGAGGCCGTCCCTGACCTTCTCCAGCTCGTCTACGGAGAGCAGGCGGGGGCCGCCCAATCCGGGGACCGAGAAGTCGATGCCCTTGCGGGGGAAGGCCGAGCCGAACAGCCGGGCGAGCGCGAGCTCCATCACCGCGATCTGGCGGCGCAGGTCCGCGCGGGAGTCCCGCTCGTCGTGCTCGTAGAGGATCGTGTCGAGACCCTCTGGGGGAGCCGGCGGGACCAGGGACTCGTCGACCTGAGGTGCGCTCTGCACCTCGGGAACGTCGACGCGTTCGAGCAACTCCTCCGGCATTCAGTCCTCCTCTGCGCGCAAGTCTACGCCCGCAGCGCGCTGCCCGCCACCCAAAGCGCCTCCTCGAGAGCGATATCGGGCACACCACGCACGCCGATCGCCGCGAGCAGGACCCGCCCCGTGCCTCGCCGGACACCCCGTCCCTCGGCCGTCCGGTCGAAGAGAATCCCGAGCGTCCGCTTCTCGTCCGCCACGACGATCGTCCCGTCCGGCAGCGGCGAGACGCGGCCCTCGAACCCCTCGCCCTGGGCTGAGAGCCTGAGGCCGATCCTGCCCTCGACGCGGTCCGCATCGAAGGCCCGCAGGGCGGCCCCGACCTCGACCATGGCGATCGTCAGCGCGTCCTCGACGCGGTTGCGGCTCTTGAAGCGTCCATCGTGGATCCGCTCGAAGATCAGCTGCTCGATCGGAGTCCGGGTCGTGTCGGGATCGAGCCCGATGTGACGGAAGAAGACGCGGTACGCCCAGGGAATCGGCTGCTGGCGCAGCTGGATGGCCTGCCCCCCGGCGATTCGGTCGCTGAGCGATCGAAGGCGTTCCTTCAGCGCCTCCGGGCTGCGGCCGGTCCTGGTCTCGATCGCGGTTGAAACGATGGAGAGGCCGGGAAATTCCTCGCTCAGCGCGTCGTCCACCCAGCCATGCTCTGGAGCGGCCTCCCATTCATCGGGCAGCCGCTCCTCCGCGCCACGTCCGGGGCCGCTTGTGGGCAACTCGGCCATCAGCGGACCGTGGCGGCTCGCTTCTTCGACGCGGCGACCAGCGCCTCGACCT
This sequence comes from uncultured Solirubrobacterales bacterium, assembly GCA_963743575.1. Taxonomy (GTDB): domain Bacteria; phylum Actinomycetota; class Thermoleophilia; order Solirubrobacterales; family 70-9; genus DASUPK01. The sequence continues at coordinate 358,680 of CAVUQC010000007.1, forward strand.
TGGCGAAGAACCGCTGATCGTCGAGTTGCCCGATCGAGGTCGATTGGAAGATCCCACCCGGATATGCGTAGACGAGGGTCGGGCAGCCGCCCACCCTGTACAGGTTGGAGAGCGCGCCGTCGCGATCCAGACCGACCGGGTGGGTCCAGTGATGGTCGTGGATCAGCTTCTGCACCTCCGAGGTGCTGTCGCGCACGTCGATGGAGAGGAAGTTCACTCGGTCGCGGTAGCGGCGATAAGCGTGCTCGAAGACGTCCTCCTGGTTCTCGCAGTCCCCGCCGCGGGTGAACCAGAACGAGAGGACCAGTGGCCGGTCGAAGTAGTCACAGACCCGGAGGGCCCCGGGTACGTCGATGCGGCAGGCGGGGGTCCGCCGGCTGCCGGATGGACAGGGAATCCTCGCCGCGTCGCAATCGTCCTGGGCGATGTTGGCGTCGCCGCTCGCGCCGGTTCGCGCGTTGGGGACCGCGAACTGGGCGAGTGGCTGGTCGTTCTCATTGGTCGCGCCGAGTACTCCCTTGTTCTTGGTCGAGATCGTGTTGATGCCGGCGATGGCGATCAGCGCGATGAAGACCATCCCGACGATCAGCGAATAGATGGTCGTGCGGCGGGGCCCCTGGCTCTCCGGGCCCCTCCCTCCATCTCTCCCAGCGCCGTTCTCCACGGCTCAATGGTCCCCTACCCGACGGACTGGCCGGCGGCCGGCCGCGCGGGGGCGCGTGCGGGAAGCGGAAATCCCTCCTCGGCCCAGACGATCGCGGCCGGCAGCACGAGCATCACTCCAGCCAGGGCGACCAGCAGGTCCGCAACGGTGACCAGGCCGAAGTCGCGGAGGACGGGCGCGACCGAGATCAGTCCGATGTCGTCCAGCAGGGGGAGGCCAGCGATCGCGAGCACCGCGAAGCCGGCGATCGCCGTGACGCCGGAGGCGAGCACCGCCGCGCCGGTCCGCAGGTAGGTGCGCCGGAGCGCCTCGCCGACAGACCGGCCCGCCTTGCGCTCGCCCGCGTAGCGAGCGGAGAGGATCACGCTGAATTCCGTCGCGATGGCGATCACCAGAGCTCCCAGGGTGGCCGACATCGGATTGAGCGAGATCCCGAGCGCCGCGACCACAAGGCCCGACCAGCCGGTGGCCATCAGGACGGGGATCAGGGGTACGACCGCGCGCCGGATGGAGCGGTAGATCAACGAGAGGACGATCCCGACGGCCAGGATTCCCACCAGGGGAAGCCACCAGCGGCTGTGCGAGAGGTCGGTGTTGGCCTGCGCAGCCAGCACCGGGAGGCCGGCCAGCTCGACGGTGGTCCCGGGCGGCGGCCCTGGGCCGTCCGGCGGGTTGACCTGGGCGCGAATGTCATTGATCAGGTTCTGCTGATCGGAAAGGGGCTGAACCCTGATGCCAAAGGCGATGTCGGCCGTGTCGCCGATCGGCGTCGTACCGGCCGACGGATTGCACTCGCCGCGGTGGCTGATCACGATCTGCGAGATGAAGCAGGGCAGAGCCTGGACCAGGGCGTGCACGTCGCCGACGCTCTGACCCCCGTTGGAGCCGCTCGTGGACGCTGCGCTTGCACCGCCGAAGAAGTCCGTCAGCGAGAGAGCGGGGCAGATCTGGGCGTCCGCACAGCTGGGATTGGCCCCGGAGAAGCCGTGGCGCGCGAGGACGCGCTGCTGGAACGCCTCGGCCCAGGAGATCACCGCGGGGCTCGTCGGGTCCTGAGCCCTGATCGTCACGTTCACGTCGCCGGAGATCCCGGTCTGCTTCTCGAGCTCGTTCAGGTTCTTGAGCGCGGCCAGGTGCGGCGGCGCCAGGTCGCGGATGTCGGTCTCCACCCCAGTCCCCGCGCTGGCCGCCCAGCCGCAGATCGCGAGCAGCAGTCCCGCCGCGAGCACCCGCCTGGGCCTGGCGAGCGCCAATGCAATCGCCGCGACTCCGACGGATTGGAGGCGGGCCGCGGCGCCGGCGAACCGGCGCGGCCCGTCGGGCCGGGGCGGGACGTCGGGTGACCCGCGCCACCCCGAGAGCCCGAGCGCGGCGAGTCCGCCCGTGAGCGCCACGACGAACGCCAGGGCGACACCGACGACGAGCAGGAGCCCGAAGGAACGGACCAGAGGGCTCGGGGAGAGCGCGAAGGCCCCGAAGCCCGCGATCGTCGCCACGCACGCGGCTCCGATCACCGGGCCGCCGCCGCTCGCCGCATTGGCCACGGCCCGGCCCGGCGCTGCTCCTTCGGCCCTGGCCTCGTTGAACCGGGCCTGGAACTGGATTGCGTAGTCCACCGAGAGGCCGACGAGGACCGGCAGCATCGCGATGGCGCCGACCGTCAGGGAGCCGCCGAACAAGGCGACCAGTCCCATCGTCATCGCACCGGCCGCCACCGCGACTCCGAGGGGCAGTAGCCGCAGTGGCCGCGGCAGGATCAGCAGGAGGGTCAGAGCCATCACCAGGCCGGCCACCGCCAGCAACAGGAGCGTTTGATTCCGGAGGTCGCGGGCGCCGGCGTCGACGACGACCGGGGCGCCGGTGACGAGGTAGCTGCCGTCACTGAGCTTGAAGCGGGGATCGGAAACCGCCTGCTGGAAGAGGCCGATCGCCTCGTGCCGCTCGGCGTCCGTCATGTCGGGTCGAAGCCGGACGATGATCTGGGCGGCGTCCTTGTTCGGGAAGAGGTAGCCGAACCGCTCCTTCGGCGTCCCCGCGGGCTTCGACTGGTCGAAGACGACGCGGCTGACGAAGTTCGGGTCGTCCAGTCGTGGGATCGAGGTGATTCCGTACTGGAGGGCCACCTGGACGAGCTGGCTCTGGAACTGACCGAGGATCTGCTGGGAGGCGGCGTTGGCCGCCTGCTGCTGCTGGGCTGTCGAGGCCCCACGCCTGGCCGCCGCACGTGCTGCTCGACGGCCCGCGACCTGGGCCGCCTGGCTGGCGCCGCCGATCTGCCCACGCAGCGCCTCCTGAATCCCGGCGACGCTCAGGTAGAGGAAAGTCCCGGGGCCGAACACCGATTGGCTCGGGTGGAGCTTCGCGATCTGGTCGCAGACCGGCGGAAGCGGCTCCTTCTTGCGATGTGGCAGTGACGCAGCCAATTGGGTGCCGCCGGCGAAGCACTCCTCCAGCTCGAAGAGCGGCTCGAGGTCCTTGGTCAGGACGAGCCTGCGCAGGTCCTCCTTCGCCAGCACGATCACGGGCTCGTCGCCGAACTTCTCATGGAAGTCCTGGGTCGCCTGGTACTCGGACGATCCCTTGCTGACCAGCGTGTCGGTGCCGGCGTTCGTGTCGAGCCGCGTGGCGGCGAAGACCCCGGCGCCCGTCAGCAGCACGATCGGCGCGATCAACAGCCAGGGCCACCGCACAGCGACGCCCGCGACCCGCTCAAAGAACCCTCTCCCGGCGTTCACGAGGCGGAGGTTAGGGAGCGAGTATTAGTGCCGCGCTAATTGTCGATTGGGGGAGGCGGGCTCGGCGGGACTAGGGCGCTGGTGAAGGGGCGATGATCCAGGAGTGATGAACGACGAACATCGGCAATGAACGAGACACTCTCGGCCGAGGAGGGCCTCAGTGGGCCGAGGGAGGGACCCAGTGCGCCGACTGGAGACTTGGGTGTCCATAGGCCCCAACCCTCCACAACCGAGCCCCAACAGGCCGATTGCAGCCTTATGGGTGCTATAGCCCCGAAACGCTGCAATCGACGGTCGGGGACTGCGGGGGAACGCCGCCAAAGGCCCGGGCCGCCCTTCATCGCCGCTTTTCCGAGCCGCCACCCCGACCGCGTTCAGTGCTTTTTTCCGAGCCGCCACCCTGGCCCAGTCCGCACACAGACGGGCACACGGGCCCGCCCTAATCCATCGCCAGCGGGCCCTTGACGTCCGCGTTCAGGAACTGGTTGACGAACTCGTTGCGCGAGTTGAAGAGCTCGTCCGCGGGGCCTGACTCGACGATCCGCCCCTTCCAGAGGACAGCGAGGAAGTCGGCGATCCGGCGGGCGGTGCCGAGGTCGTGGCTGATCACCAGGTAGCACCCGCCGTTCTCCTCATGGACCTCGCGGATCAGCTCGCAGAGCAGCGCGGTGCGAACGGGGTCGAGACCCGAGTCAGGCTCGTCGAACATGACGATGGCCGGGTCGAGCACCAGCGACCGCGCGAAGCCGGCGCGCTTGCGCATCCCGCCGGAGAGCTCGTTCGGCATCTTGTACATCGCCTCGACGAGGCCGACCTCGCGGAGCCGCCGGTTGACGATGTCCTCGATCTCGTCCTCGCCCTTGTCCGTGTGCTGGCGGAGCGGGAAGGCGGTGTTGTCGTAGACGTTCATCGAGCCGAAGAGCGCGCCATCCTGGAAGAGGAGGCCGAACTTCTTGCGGACCTCGAAGAGCTCGTCGTCGGTCATGTTCGGGATCGATTCGCCGTGCACGAGCACGTCACCCGCATCGGGATAGAGCAGCCCGACGATGTGCTTGATCAGCACCGACTTGCCGGTGCCCGACGGGCCGAGCACCATCGAGATCATGTTGTCCGGCAGGCCGAGGTTGCAGCCGTTCAGGATGCGCGTGCGGCCGAACTGCTTGACGAGGTCGATGATCTCGATCGCGTCCTCGCCGCCATGGTCGCGCTTCTTGCCGGTGTGCCACTTGTATGGCTCCGGGTCATCGGCGTCGACGCCGGGGATGATGTAGTCGCGCCGCGAGAAATCCTCCTCGCCGTAGCCCTGCGCCTCTAGCGGATCGCCCTCCTCAACCGCCTCGGCGTCGGCGTCCGCCTCAATCTCGGACTCCGGGACTTCCTCGCGCGTCGAACGGCTCGAAGAGCTGCTTCTCCTCGGGGTGGTGCTCTTCCGTTCAGCCAACTTTCTCCTCCTTACGCGTGATCAGATTGATTCTAGGCAGGGGCAATCGCCGGTCGCTCCGGTGACGGCTCATCCGCCGATCGGCGCCCTCGGGTTCGCGCCCCAGAAGACCAGGGTTCCCATCATTCCGATGATGTGGACGAGCACGATGTTGAGCACCATCGACTTCGCAGTCGCCGTGCCGACCCCCACCGGTCCTCCGGATGCCGTGTAGCCGTAGTAGCAGCCCACGAGAACGATGGCGGTGGCCATCGTCATGCCCTTGATGAGGCTGAATAACAGGTCGGGCGGGTTCTGGAACATCCAGAAGATCAGGAAGTACCCGCCGGATGAGACGTCGCCGATCTGCTCGACGACCGCGAGCCAGCTGGCGAAGTAGCCGATCCCGACCGCGGCCAGGTACATGAAGGGGAAGGCGATCCAGGCGGCGAGCAGGCGGGTGGCGGCGAGGAAGGTCACCGGAGGCACACCCATCACCTCGAGCGCATCGATCTCGTCCGTGATCCGCATCGCGCCGAGCTCGGCGACGATTCCCGTGCCGACCTTGGCGGCGAGCATGTAGCCGAAGGCGTACGGGATCACCTCGCGGAGATCGCACCAGGCGGCGAACACACCGGCGTATGCGGGCGATCCGACCGAGCGGTTGAAGTAGGCGCCCTCGATCCCGCACTGCAGTCCGAGGATGAAGACGAGGCCCCAGATTACGATCGTGGAGCCGAGGATCAGGATGCCGGTCTGGCGGAGGGCCTCGCCGAAGAACTGGAAGACGCGGCCCGTGAAGACCAGGCCGGCGACGCGTGTGCAGAAGCCGAAGATCTCGCCGATCGAGTTGAGCCAGCCCCGCGGGACCGCCAACCAACCTGCGTTCACTTGATCACCTGGAGCTCGGGGTGCGTCGCGAGCAGGGTCTGCGTGAAGACATAGTTGAACGCGAAGACGCCCATGAAGGCGATGACCACCGCCTCATTCACGGCTCGACCCACCCCCTCAGCGCCTCCGGACGCAGTCATCCCTTTGTAGGAGCAGACGATCGCGATGATGGCCCCGAAGAGCGTCGTTTTCAGGACCGACCCCCAGAGGTCCGTGACGGAGGCGTTGTTGAACAGCGTCGCGAAGAACCCGCCCAACGGCTCGTTGTAGAGGAGCTCAGCGCCGATCCCGCCGACGATGCCGAAGATCAACGCGTAGATGTCCATCAGGCCCGTGATCAGCATCAGGGCCAGGAAGCGCGGGACGACCAGGTTCTTGATCGGGTCCACGCCGAGCACCTGAAGAGCGTCGAGCTCCTCCCGGATCTTCCGGGCGCCGAGGTCGGCGGTGATGGCCGTGCCGGCCACGCCGGCGACGACCACCGCGGTCACAAATGGGGCGAACTCCCGAATCGAGGCAAGGACGAAGAACCCACCGAGGCGGTCGAGGGCGCCGAAGAGCGAGAGGAAGTTCGCAGCCTGCAGTCCGGGTGCCCCGAAGCCGAACGCCAGGGTCGAGATCATCATCGGGAACCAGCAGAGCTGGAGGGCGAAGAGGAACTGCCCGATGAACTCGCCGCCGTACGGGTACGGGGGCCTGATCGCCGAGACGATTGTCTTGGCGGTCAGGATCATCATGTCCCCGACCTGCTCGAATAGAGACTTGGCCGGGAGGAATGCCCTGTCGGCTACGGATCTGACCATTTGCTCTCTCCTCCAGAGCCGATCCCCCTTCTGGGGGCGCGGCCCCGCACGTCACGTTAACGGCGACCGCAAACTTCATCGCCGAATAGACGCACCGGGGAGATTATGCGATGGGGACGCTATTCGCCACCCACAACCTCCAGCCGTAACTTCCGCCCAAGAAATCCCCGCTACTCGCGATACGGAGCCGGATTGGCGAGGGTAGGGTGCGTGGTATGTTGCTCGCGCCTTTGGAGGAGAGCGCTACGACAGCCCGTCCCCTGAAGGCCCGCAAACGGATCGGGATCGGGATTCTGGGGGTGCTCCTGGCAGCGGGTATCGCCTCCTGTGGCGGCACCCGGCAGGACGCAAACGAGCCCGAGGGCAACTTCCCCGTCTCAATCGTCAGCGCGGACTTCCCCAGCCGGCAGAAGCTCGCCGAGAACACGAACCTGACCCTGGCGGTCGAGAACTCCGGCGACCAGGCGATCCCGAACCTGGCCATCACGATCTTCACCACCTCGAACACCAGCACGGGCGAGTCCACCACGACGGGAACGACGAGCGCCGGCACGACCAGCACCGGGCAGCAGTTGCCCACCGCCGAGGGTTCGTTCTCGGTCCGCTCCGAGCAGCAGGGCCTGGCGATCCCGTTCCGCCCGGTCTGGATCCTCGAGTCGGGCTATCCGAAGCTGGAGGGTGAGACCGCCTCGGCCGGAGCCGAGGCGGCGCAGACCGACACCTATGCCTTCGGCGAGCTGCGCGCCCACGACACCCGGCGGATGGTCTGGAACGTGACCCCGGTCCAGGGCGGGACGTACACCGTCCACTACCGCGTCGCCGCAGGTCTCGAGGGCAAGGCCAAGGCAGTCACCGCCGACGGCTCGGTGCCCGAGGGCGAGTTCGTGGTCCGGATCTCGACCGCCCCGCCGCAGACCGAGGTCGACTCCGCGGGCAGGGTCGTGCCGATCACCCCGGGCGACATCGTCGGCCAGGCCGGGAACCAGAAGCAGAAGTCCGAGCTCGGTGGCCCGGGCACGACGACGAGCCCTTAGCGGGAACACGAGATCTCTAGAGTTTCCTGGCGATGACAGGCAGGGTTTCGACGTGCGTCGCCGCGGCGGCGTTAATCGCTGTCGCCGTTGGCTGCGGCGGGAGCGGCGGCCCCTCCTCGACGTCCGAATCCGGGACGACGGAAACGTCCGTCGGTGGAAAGGTCACGCTCCAGAAGGTCGGGGACTTCGACCAGCCCACCTACATCGCCCAGCCGCCTGGAAGCACGGATCTCTACGTCGTCGAGCAGGGGGGCACCATCCGCATCGTCCGCAACGGCGAGGTCGTTTCGACTCCCGCGCTCGACATCAGCAACCAGGTCACCAACAACGACGAGCAGGGACTCCTCTCGATCGCATTTCCGGCGGACTTCCAGAGCTCGCGCCTCGTCTACGCCTACTTCACCGGCACAGATCAGGACCAACACGTGGTCCGCTACACGGTCCGCATGGACGGCTCATTCGATGAGGGCAGCGCCCGGGAGATCCTCAAAATGACCGACTTCGCTGAAAACCACAACGGCGGACAACTCCAGTTCGGCCCGGACGGCGATCTCTACATCGGGACGGGGGACGGGGGGCAGGAGGATGATCCGCGGCGAACGGGGCAAGACCTCACCACGCTGCTGGGCAAGCTGCTCCGAATCAAGCCTGCCACTGGGAGCGGCGGCCCGCCGTACTCGATCCCGTCAGACAACCCGTTCGTCCACACGCGGGGCGCTCGTTCGGAAATCTACTCCTACGGTCTTCGCAACCCTTGGCGCTTCAGCTTCGACCCCGACACCGCGGCGCTCTCGATCGGCGACGTCGGCCAAGACACCCTCGAAGAGGTCGACTACACGTCGAAAGGCAAGGCCCGGGGGGCTAACTTCGGATGGTCCGCGTTCGAGGGCACGGACCGCTTCAACATGGATCAGGCCGCGCCGAACGCAGTCCCGCCCATCTTCGAGTACAGGCATGCCGGAGGCGCCTGCTCGATCACCGGCGGCTATGTCGTCCGCGACCGTTCCCTTCCCACGCTCTACGGCCGCTATGTCTACGGCGACTACTGCACGGGCGATCTGCGCAGTCTGATGCCGGCTATTCCGCACGCTCGCGGGGACCGCTCACTGGGACTGAACGTCCCCTCGGTCTCCTCGTTCGGCGAGGACAATCAGGGTCACATCTACGTTGCCTCGCTCGACGGACCCGTCTACCGCCTCGTTTCGGGTGACTAGGGGACCGCACCAACGGATCCGGCACCGTGTTCCATCTGCGATGAAGTCGAGAAATCTTCGTGCCCTCGCCCTGTGCCTGCTCGCGTTGCTCGCCGTGGCCGCAGCGCCCAGCGCCGAGGCGAAAACCGGAGTCAAGCTGAAGCGGATCGGGCGGTTCCAGAACCCCACCTACGTCACCGCGGCCCCCGGCATCAAGGGCGTCTTCGTGGTCGAGAGGGACGGCGGCATCCAGCTCGTCAAGGGCAAGCGCCGCAGCACCTTCCTCGACATCTCCTCCCAGGTCGGCACCGCGGACGAGCGCGGCCTGCTGTCAGTGGCGTTCGCCCCAGATTACGCTTCCTCGCGCCTCTTCTACATCTACTTCACGAACCAGGCCGGCAACATCGTGATCACCGAGCTCCGCGCTGATCCCAACGGGCGGCACGCCTCAGCCAGCACCATGCGTCAGCTGCTGCTCGTCAACCACAGCAGCGAGAGCAACCACAACGGCGGCCAGCTCCAAGTCGGGCCCGACGGCTTCCTCTACGCGGGAACGGGAGATGGTGGCAGCGAAGGTGACCCGAACGACAACGCCCAGAACCCGAACTCGATGCTGGGCAAGCTGCTGCGAATCGACCCAGGATCGGGCGCGACCACGATCTATTCGAGCGGTCTCCGCAACCCGTACCGCTTCTCGTTCGACCTGGTCAGCAGCCCCGGACAACCCCGCATCGCCATCGGTGACGTCGGCCAGGACCGGTTCGAGGAGATCGACTATCTGCCGCTCGCTGCGGCGAACGGCGCTAACTTCGGCTGGAACGACTTCGAGGGGTTCGCTCCTTTTCCCGGGGCTCATCCGCCCACGCCGAGCCAGACGGTGAAACCGATCAAGGCCTACAGCCACGCCGGCGGCGCCTGCTCGATCATCGGCGGCTACGTCGTTCGCGACACGCACCTCCGCTCGCTCTTCCACCGCTACGTCTACGGGGACTTCTGCACCGGCAAGATCCGCTCGATGATCCCGAAGCTTGGCGGTGCCCGCAAGGACCGCAGCACCGGCATCCGCGTGCCTGACCTGAGCTCCTTCGGGGAGGGGGCGCATGGCGCCCTCTACGCGGCCTCGCTGGACGGCCCGGTCTACCGGCTCGTTCGCCGACGCTGAATAACCTGCGGCTCGTCCCCACGGGGACCTCACCATGCCGCTCTCGCCTAACCGCCGCCGGATCGAAACCGCGATCGCTGCCCTCGTTGCCGTCGGCGCGGGCATCGTCGGCATCGCGAACCGGGAGGCGGCCCGCGAGCTCGGGCCGAAGTTCGTCACCGCCGAGCGCATCGCGCGGCTCAAGAACCCCGTCTTCCTGACCCAGCCGCCGGAGGCGGGGCAGCGGCTCTTCGTCGCGCAGGCGGGCGGCACCGTCCGTGTGATCTCGGACAACCACCTGCTGCGGCGCCCCTTCCTGAACATCTCGAACCGGGTCGAGGCGCACGGCGTGCGTGGGGAGCCGGGGATGGCCTCGATTGCCTTCCCACCCGACTACCAGCGCACAGGCCTGTTCTACGTGTCCTACACCGACCGGCGCGGCAGCCTGGTCGTGGCCCAGTACCAGCGCAGCGCCGACGACCCGCTGCTCGCCGATCCGGACTCGGGTCGCACGATTCTCCGGATCGGTGAGCCAACTCCCGCGCACCACGGTGGCCAAATGGCCTTCGGCCCGGACGGGCACCTCTACATCGCCACCGGCGATGGCGGACCGGCGCGCGACCCGAAGGGGGCAGCCCAGAACCTCCAGCTGCTCCGCGGCAAGATCCTGCGCATCGACCCGGGCTCCGCCGGATACGGGATCCCGGTCGGCAATCCGTTCGCCGGCGGCCCGGGGCGCGACGAGATCTGGTCGTACGGCCTGCGCAACCCCCGCGGCCTCTCCTTCGACCGGACCACTCACAACATCGCGATCGCCGATACGGGCGAGGATCGCTACGAGGAGGTCAACTATCTGCCGATCGCGCGCTCCCGCCGGGCGAACTTCGGCTGGTCGGCCTTCGAGGCATTCGCGCCCTTCGCCGGCGGGGTCGCCCGCCACGCCACCGTGCTCCCCGCGATCGCCTACCGCCACCGGCCGGGGTGCCTGGTCGCCGGCGGGTATCTCGTCCGGGATCCGCACCTGGCGCGCATTCGTGGGAGGGAGATCTTCGGCGACTACGTCTTCGGCGACTACTGCACCGGCAAGCTGTACGGGTTCCGGCCGAGGGCCGGCAGGCGCGCCGGAAAGCAGCGCACCTTCAGGCTGGGCACCCGCTATCTGACCTCGATCGGCCAGGACAATGCGCGCCGCATCTACCTGCTGACTCTTCGGGGGCCCAACCACAAGGGAAAGGCCACGCTGGGCTCCGTTTACCGCCTCGTCCCGCACCGCGATCCGGTGCCGGACTAGCGGCCTAGACGCCCGCGAAGGCGATCACCTGGCTGCCCGCCGGCGCGAACAGCCTGCCTCCTCCCGCCGACGCGGTCGGGAAATGGGTGACCGACCCGAGGGCGACGTGCTCGACTGCGATCCCGCTATCCGGGGCGTAACCGTTGAGGGTCGCGCTGTCGTCGATGGACCAGACCACGCCGCCTGCGACGATCGGAGGGCCGGCAAGCTGGGTTCCGGCGTGCCAGACCTCGGTGAACGAGTTTCCGCTCACGCGCAGGGCGTGGAGGCCGTCCGTGCAGGGCACGAAGAGGAGGGGCGCCCGGTACGCCGTCCCTCCGTAGGCGCCGCCGCCGCCGCAGACCTGCCCGCTGAACAGCTGGCCTCCCGTGCCCCCGAGGTGGGTCGTCGAGAGGATCAGGCCGAGGCCCTCCTTGCCGATCGCGAACATCCGGTTGCCGCCGAGCAGGATCGGTCCGACCGAGGCCAGGTCGGTGTCGGTCTGGTTGAGCTGCGGGGAGTTGGAGGCCCGATAGAAGCCGGTCTGTTTGAGCTTCGGCGAGAGGCGGATCACGGAGTTGCCGTAGTCAAACCCGCTGGTGTCGTCACCGTTGCCGGTCGAGACGAAGAGGGAACCGGAGCGGTCGATCGCCGCTCCGGAGGGCGCCCAGATGGCGCCCTCGCGGTGAACCCCGACCGTGAAAGTCCTCTTCCCGGGCCTGCCCTGGGTTCTGACAGACACGACGCGGCCCCTGTAGTCGCCGCAGTCGCCGGCCAGACCGCCGAACGGGACATAGACGCGGCCCTTCGACACCGACAGGGCCGAACGCTGCTGATGGACTCGCGGATCCGAGCCGGGCGCGTCGACGTTCCTCCTCAGCCTCACCTTCCCGCCGCGCAGCTTGAGGCCGAAGAGTATGTGGTGGTATCCGCTCAGGAAGGCGTCCGCGTAGATCGCGCCGCCTGAGATCGCCGGAGTGCTGGTGATCCCCGTGACCGGCTCGATGTTGCCGCAGGGGAGCGTGGATCCCTGGACCGGAGTCCCGAGATGGCGCTTCCAGGCAATCCGCCCGGTGGCGGCGTTGAGTGCGTAGACGGTGTCGTTCTCCGTCGCCACGTAGACGCGGTTGCCAACGACGAGAGGCTCTGCGTAGACCTGTCCGTCGAACTGCCGCGTCCAGGTGCGGCGGAACGCCGAGATGCCCGGGGATGTGGCGTCGACGCCGGTCCGGGCGAGGTTCGCGTGGTACGTCGGCCAATCGGCTGCGCGCTTGTGGTGCCTGGCAGCACTCACCTGGCCGAATGGCCTCACCGTGGCGTTCGACGTCTCTGGGCCGGCTCCGGAGCCGCAGCCGATCGCGACGGAGACTGCCGCCGTGCCCACTGCCAAGAAGAGCGCCCTGCTCCCTGCCATCCGGACGGAGTCTAGATACGGGCCGCCACCGGCCTATCGCGGCAAGGCGGGCGCCAGGATCCGGTACGCCTTGATGCCCAGGCCGAGACGCTCTCGGTCCTCGGAGATCTGCGGGTCGAGCCCGCTCAGCTCCTTCACGCGCTCCAGGCGGTACGCGACCGTGTGGCGATGGGCGAAGATCGCGCGCGCGGTCGCGTTCATGTTGCAATCGCTCGCCAGGTACTCCTCGAGGGTGCCGAGCAGGTCAGAGCGGTACTGGTCGTCGTAGCGGACCAGCGGCTCCACGGTGTCGCGGTAGAAGCTCCTGACCTCGTCGGGATCCGAGATCAGGGCCCTGAACAGCAGCCGGTAGACCCCGCTCGCCGCGATCCCCTCCTCCAGCGCCTCGGCGATCTCGGGCTCGCGGGTGATCACGTCCAGGACCAGCTCCGCCTCCTTGATCGCCCGGTGGAGCTCGCCGGGATTCGGATAGAACGAGGACACCGCGACGGTGCCGTGCTTGCGGAGCCGGTTGGCGATCCGGCCGGCGCCCTGCAGGGTCTTCTCGGGAGCGTCATCCCCGCCCCGGGCCGGCAGGATCGCGTATAGCCGGCCCTCGGAGAGCTCGCCGAGCGACCCCGCGTATTCCGCCTCGACGAGGGCCGTCGCGTGGCTGGGGCTGGCCGACTCGATCTCGGCAACCAGCGCGATCGCCCCGCGGGCGAGATCGCAGCCGAGCCGAGCCGCCTTGCTCGTCGTCTCGGCCGTGTCGATCTCCCTGGAACGGAGCTCCTCGATCAGCCCGCCCCGCATCTTTCGCTCGGCCTCCTCGCGTGCGTCCGCCACGGCGACCTCGGCGAGCGCGGCCAGGGCGGCGGCCCTCAGCACCTCATCGCGATCCACCAGCACGGGCTCATCGCCATCGGCCGCTTCGGCCTCGAGCAGGAGCACGATGCCGACGGTGCTGCCGCCGGCCTCGATTGTGCGCTCGAGGACGATCGGGTCTGGTGTCGTCGCCTTGGTCTGGGCGACCCGGGCCTTCGCGTACTCGGCCAGTCCGTTGAGCTCCCCGCCTCCCGGCGCCCGCGCCGCGAGGCCGCGGGGCGGCAGCACGATCGCCACCGGGCCCCCGGCCTCGGCCGCGGCGAGCTCGGCGACCCCCTGCAGGCCCTCGCCGTCGAGAACGGCCTCGATCATTCGCGTGCTGAGCTCCCGCATGGTCATTCGTCCTGCGCCGCGCCCGCGGCGATCTCCTCCTCGGAATGGGCCTGGAGAACCACCTCGCCCTGCTCCCCGGTCCGGATGCGAATGGCCTCCTCGACGGGCAGCACGAAGATCTTGCCGTCACCGATCTCACCCGAGCGAGCGTGCCTGATGACGGTCTCGACGACAGTCTCGGCGTCGCCGTCGTCCACGACCACCTCGAGCTTCAGCTTGGGCCGCACCGACACCGTCAGGGCGGAGCCGCGGTACGCCTCGACCAGCCCCTTCTGGCGCCCTGAGCCCTTCACCTCGGAGACAGAGAGCGACGGAAATCCCTTGTCGAGCAGTTCGGAGCGGATGGGCTCGAACGCCTCATGGCGGATGAACGCTTCGATCTTCTTCACGGGTGACTCCCCCCGGAGGACGGCGACAGCTGTCGTGAGACACCGTAGGCGTGCTCGGGCACGCGGTCTTTGGCCCTCTGTCGAAAATCCCGCGCAAGCCTTGCTCCAAGCGGTCGGGTGCGACTGGCTGGGCAGCCAGTCCACGCTAGAGTCCGCCACCAGCCGGTCCCCAAGATGAGGAGAGCGAGCATGGCCATCGACACCGTCACCGAGAGCGACGCCAAGGCTTCGCGCGAGAGCTTCGAGGTCATCAACCCCGCCGACGGATCGGCGATCGCCAATGTGCCGCTGGACGGCCCCGCGGAGGTCGCGCAGACCGTCGCGCGCGTGCGCGCCAACCAGCCCGCCTGGGAGGAGCTCGGGTTCAAGGGCCGAGCTGAGTGGCTCTACAAGCTCCGGGATTGGATCCTCGACCACCAGGACGAGATCGCGGACACCATGCAGCACGAAACGGGCAAGGTGCGCGGTGAGGCCGCAGGCGAGGCCGTCTACCTCACGGACCTGATCAACTTCTACGGCAAGAAGGGCGCCAAGTACATCCGGGACGAGCGCGTGCCCGCGCACTCGCCCCTGATGAAGGTGAAGAAGCTTCGGGTTCAATATCGGCCCTATCCGGTCGTCGGTGTGATCAGCCCGTGGAATTACCCGCTCCTCCTCTCGATGGGAGACGCAATCCCCGCCCTGCTCGCCGGATGCGCCGTGGTCATCAAGCCGTCGGAGATCACCCCGATCGGCCTCGGCGAGGTGATCGAGGCATGGAAGAGCGAGGTCGGCGGTCCCGATGTGTTCGACGTGGTCAACGGGATGGGACAGACCGGCTCCGTGCTGGTCGACGAGGTGGACTTCGTGCAGTTCACCGGCTCGGACCGGACCGCCAAGAAGGTGCTCGCCCGCGCAGCCGAAACGCTGACCCCGGTCAGCGCGGAGCTCGGCGGCAAGGACCCGATGATCGTCTTGAAGAGTGCCAACGTGGAGCGCGCCGCCAACGCCGCCACCTGGGGAGCGTTCTCCAACGTCGGCCAGGTTTGCATCTCCGTCGAGCGGCTCTACGTCGAGGAGCCGGTGTACGAGGAGTTCGTCCAGCGTTTCACCGACGAGGTCAAGAAGCTGAACCAAGGGATGGACGGCCGCGAGCACGGCAAGGACATCGGCGCGATGACCTTCCCGCCCCAGACCCAGATCGTCGAGGACCACGTCGAGGACGCCCGGAGCGCCGGTGCGACTGTCGTCACCGGCGGCCAGCGCGGCGAGGGCCCGGGCGACTGGTATCCGCCCACGGTGCTCACCGACGTCGACCACTCGATGAAGGTGATGCGTGACGAGACCTTCGGCCCGGTCGTCGGGGTCATGAAGGTCCGCGACGCCGACGAGGCCGTTCGGCTCGCCAACGACAGCCGCTTCGGCCTTGCCGGTTCGGTCTTCGGCAGCAAGCGCGAAGCCGAAGCGGTGGCGCGGCGGCTCGAGGTTGGCACCGCCAATGTCAACGACGTGCTGGTCGGTTTCCTGGCGTCAGACGTCCCGATGGGCGGCTGGAAGGACTCGGGCATCGGCTTCCGCCACGGCGAGTACGGGATCAAGAAGTTCGTCCGGCCGGAGTCGATCGTGATCAGCCGCTTCGGTGGCAAGCGCGAGCCGCTCTACTTCCCGTACACCGAGAAGCGCCGGGAGCAGCTGCGCAAGATCACGGACTTCTTCAACTCACGCGACTGGCGCCGGCGTCTCGGCAAGAACCGCTAGACCGCTTGCGCCATCAGATCGCGGCTCCGAGCGGCCGCCCCCATCACAAGTCGCTACGGCTTCGCCTCAGCCCCTGAGTGGAGCGGCCTGGCAGCCGCTAGCTCACCGTCGAGACGGCGGGCCTCGTCCTCGAACCACTCCGAGACCAGGCGCAGCCAGGCGACCTCGGAGCGTGTCCTGATCCGGACGTAGTCCGCATGCTGGTCGCCGGCCACCCGAATCGCGTCGGCCACGCTCAGCTCCCGCTCCGAGGCGCCGTCGTCACCGAGCAGCATCCAGTCGGCCCGTCCGCCCGGGCCCTCGTCCTCGAGGGCCAGCCGAGTTCCGTCGGTCATCAGCAGCGCCTTCGGCTCGCGTCCGCCCACCTGCACTCCATGCACTCCATTGGCTTCCATCTCGTTTCCCCTTTTCTCGTCGAGTCGTGTGTGGAAGAACGAGTATGCGAGCATTCGCTAACACAGCGCTAAAGGATCGTTAACAGGTTGCGAAAGGTCCGCTCGGTGCGGATCTCCGATTCGGCTAGGAGGCTGGGACCAGCTCTTCGCGCAGCTGCTTTGCTGCCTTCACCATGTTTCGCAGGCTGGGATCGACCTGGTCCCAGGTCCTGGTCTTCAGGCCACAGTCCGGGGTGACCCAGAGCTGCCCCGGGCGGAGAACCTGAGCGGCCTCGCCGAGCAGCTCCGAGATTTCCTCGACGCTCGGCACCCGCGGCGAGTGGATGTCGTAGACGCCGGGACCGATGTCATGCGTGAAGCCGGTCCGCTCCCAGTGATGGAGCAACTCCATCCGCGAGCGGGCGGCCTCGATCAGGGTGACATCTGCGTCCATCGCCTGGATCTGCTCGAGGATGTCGCCGAAGTCCGAGTAACACATATGCGTGTGGACCTGGGTCTCGTCCGCTACGCCCGCCGTCGCGATCCGGAAGGAGTAGACCGCCCACTCCAGGTACTCGTCCCAGCGATCGCGGCGCAGCGGCAGGCCCTCGCGGATCGCCGGCTCGTCGACATGGACGATCGGGATCCCGGCCTGCTCGAGGTCGGCCACCTCGTCGCGAATCGCCAGGGCCAGTTGCTCGCAGGTCTCGCGCCTGGGCTGGTCGTCGCGGACGAAGGACCACTCCAGCATCGTGACCGGGCCTGTGAGCATTCCCTTCACCGGCCTCTCGGTCTTCGACTGCGCGTAGGCGATCCACTCCACCGTCATCGGCCCGGCCCGGCTGATGTCTCCGAAGATGATCGGCGGGCGCACGTAGCGCGAGCCGTATGACTGCACCCAGGCGTTCGCGGTGAAGGCGTAGCCGAGCATCTGCTCGGCGAAGTACTGAACCATGTCGTTTCGCTCGGGCTCGCCGTGGACCAGCACGTCGATGCCGATCTCCTCCTGGAATTCGATCACCCGGTCGATCTCCGCCCGCATCCGCTCCTCGTAGGCGTCCAGCTGGATCTCACCCTCGCGCAGCTGACTGCGGACCGCGCGGAGCTCGTCGGTCTGGGGGAAGGAGCCGATCGTGGTCGCTGGGAAGGTCGGCAGGCCGAGCCTCTGCTGGTGGAGCTGCTTCCGCTCCGCGAAGGGCATGTCACGGCGCGCGTCCGCCTCAGTCAGCGCCTCGACCCTGGCCCGGACCTCGGGGGTCCGGGTTCGATGAGAGTCGCGCCGGGAGTCGAGCGCGCGATCGTTGCCGTCGAGCTCCGTGGCGATCGCCTCACGCCCGTCGGCCACTCCGCGAGCGAGGGTGGCCACCTCGCCGACCTTCTGCACGGCGAAGGCCATCCAGGAGCGCATCTCGGCATCGAGGTCGGCGTCGCCGTCGTCGGGCTCGGCCTCCAGGTCGATCGGGACGTGGAGCAGGGAGCAGCTGGTGGAGACGACGAGCTGTTCGCAGCGGTCGCGCAGGCTCTCAAGGGCGTCGAGCGAGTGCTCGAGATGGTTGACCCAGACGTTGCGCCCGTCGACGATGCCCGCGAACAGCCATCTGTCGTCGAGCCCACCCTGCTCGGCGATGAACTCTGCGTTGTGGCGGCCGCCGTGCTCGTGGAACGGTGCGTCGCCGAATCCGCTCCCCTCCTCATGGATGAAGCCCGTGAAGTCGAGTCCGACGCCCTCGATCGGCAGGTCGCGCAAGACGCCATAGGCGTCGCCGACGTGATCGAAGTAGGTCTTGACGACGATCCGCGGCCGCTCGTGCACCTTGCAGAGCTCCTCGTAGGCGAGCCGCAGGGCGTCGAGCTCCTTATCGGAGCGATCCTCGACGAAGCAGGGTTCGTCGAACTGGACCCAGGTCGCGCCCTGCTCGGCGAGCTTCTCGATCACCTCTCCGTAGACCTCGACCAGGTCCTCGAGCAGATCGAGCGGATCGAAGTTCTCCGAGACGCCGTCGGCCGGTTTGGAGAGCAGCAGGAAGCTGACCGGGCCGATCAGCACCGGCACGGTGTCGATCCCCACCTCCTCCATCGCCTCGGCATGCTCGTCGAATGGCTTGGTGGCCGAGAGCGAGAACTTCGTCTCGGGCCCAAGCTCGGGAACGATGTAGTGGTAGTTCGTGTCGAACCACTTGGTCATCTCCATCGCGGTGACGTCCTGGCCGCCGCGGGCCATCGCGAAATAGGTGTCGAGGCCGACATTCCCCCCGCCGTGGCCGTAGCGCTCCGGGACCGCCCCCAGCAGAGCGATGGTGTCGAGCACCTGGTCGTAGTAGGAGAAGTCGTTGGAGGGAATCAGGTCGATTCCCGCCTCCTGCATCAGCTTCCAGTTCTCCGCCCTGATCGCCTTCGCGGTGGCGCCCAGCTCATCCGCGGATCGCTCACCCCTCCAATGGCCCTCGGTCGCGAACTTGAGCTCCCGATTGCGGCCGATTCTGGGGAAGCCGGAGACGTTGGAAAGTGGCACGGGATCGAACCCTACCCAGCTACCCTCCTCGGCCATGCCTGAGCGCGACTACCTGGGGGCGGTGCGCGAGCGTGTCGTCGTCTTCGACGGCGGGATGGGCGCGACGCTCGAGCAATTCGACCTCACCTCGGAGGATTACGGGGGCCTGGAGGGCCGCTGCCACGAGGCGCTGGTCCTGCACCGGCCCGACGTCATCGAGGGCGTCCACACGTCCATGCTCGAGGCGGGCGCGGAGGTGGTCGAGACCGACACGTTCCAGGGAAGCCGCCTGAAGCTCGAGGAGTGGGGGCTCGGCGAGCACACTCTGGAGATCAACACCAAGGCCGCGGAGATCGCGCGCAAGGCCGCCGGACCGGAGCGCTTCGTCGCGGGCTCCATCGGCCCGACTGGCTTCCTGCCGGCGAGCGACGACCCCACGCTCGGAGACATCTCGTTCGGGAAGCTCGTCCAGATCTTCACCGAGCAGGCACGGGGCCTCGTCGAGGGCGGCGCCGACCTGATCATCATCGAGACCGCCCAGGACATCCTGGAGGTGAAGGCCGCGATCTTCGGCGCCCGTGAGGCGTTCAAGCAGGCCGGTCGCACCGTGCCGATCCAGACATCGATCTCGTTGCTGCCGCAGGGAGGCAAGATGCTGCTCGGGACCGACATTCAGGCGGTCCTGACGACGCTGGCCGCCCTCGATGTCCAGGTGATCGGGCTGAACTGCTCAACCGGCCCGGAGGACATGCGAGACGCCATCCGCTACCTGGGCGAGTTCTCCCCCCTGCCGGTCCATTGCATCCCGAACGCCGGCCTACCGCTGCAGGGACCCGACGGCGAGACGATCTTCCCGGAAGAGCCCGGGCCGCTCGCCGCAACCCTCGGCGAGTTCGTCGAGCGCTACGGGGTCGGCATCGTCGGCGGCTGCTGCGGCACCACGCCCGAGCACATCGCCGCGATCCGCGAGCGGGTCGGGGGCAAGGCGCCCGGCGAGCGCCCCGAGCGCGGCTCGACGGAGGTCTCGAGCATGATGACCTCCACGCCGCTGGTGCAGGAGCCGCGCCCGACTCTGGTCGGTGAGCGCGTCAACTCGCAGGGATCCCGCGCCGCCAAGGAGCTGTTGCTCGCCGACGACTACGACGGCCTCGTCCAGGTGGCCGAGGACCAGGTGACCGGCGGCGCCCACGTGCTCGATGTCTGCGTGGCCCTCACCGAGCGCCAGGACGAGGACGTCCAGATGGGGACCGTCGTGGAGCGGATCTCGCTGACCCAGCCGTCGCCGATTCAGGTCGACTCGACCGAGCCCGAGGTGATCCAGGAGGCGCTGGAGAGGATCCCCGGCCGAGCGATCGTCAACTCGGTGAACCTCGAGGCCGGCCGAGACAAGCTCGACCGGGTCGCGCCCCTCGCCAAGGCCCACGGCGCCGCCCTGATCGCGTTGACGATCGACGAGGAGGGCATGGCGAAGACCGGCGACCGCAAGGTCGAGATCGCCAAGCGGATCCGCGACATCTGCGTCGACGACCACGGCATGGACCCGGAGTCCCTGATCTTCGACGCGCTCACCTTCACGCTGACTACCGGAGATGAGGAGTGGCGCCCCTCCGCGATCGCGACAATCGAGGGGATCAGGCGGATCAAGGCCGAGATCCCGGGCGTGAAGACCTCATTGGGCGTCTCCAACGTGAGCTTCGGCGTCTCGCCGAAGGCCCGCGCGGTCCTCAACTCCGTCTTCCTCCATCACTGCGTCGAGGCGGGGCTGGACCTGGCGATGGTCAACCCGAACCACATCACCCCCTACTTCGAGATCGACGAGAACGAGCGGGAGCTCACCGACGCGCTGGTCTTCAATCGCTCAGAGGACGCGCTCGAGAAGTTCATCGCGCACTTCGAGTCGCAGGGCGAGGAGGCCGAGGAGGCGGCCGGCGACCCGACCGAGGGCATGGAGCCCGAGGAGGCCCTCCACTGGCAGATCCTCCACCGCAAGAAGGAGGGCGTCGAGGACTGGATCGACCGCTCGGTGGAGAAGATCGGCGCCGTCCCCACCCTGAACACGGTGCTGCTCCCGGCGATGAAGGAGGTCGGCGACAAGTTCGGCGCCGGCGAGTTGATCCTGCCCTTCGTCCTCCAGTCCGCCGAGGTGATGAAGCGTGCCGTCGCCCAGCTCGAGAACTATCTCGAGCGGATCGAGGGCCACAGCAAGGGCAAGGTCGTGATCGCGACGGTCTTCGGCGACGTGCACGACATCGGCAAGTCGCTGGTCAACACGATCCTGACCAACAACGGCTACACCGTCGTCGACCTGGGCAAGCAGGTGCCGGTCGACACCATCATTCACTCGGCGATCGAGGAGAACGCCGATGCGATCGGCCTGTCGGCGCTGCTGGTCTCCACCTCCAAGCAGATGCCGGCCTGCGTTCAGGAGCTGCACTCGAAGAAGCTCGAGTTCCCGGTGCTGATCGGCGGCGCCGCAATCAACCGCGACTTCGGCCGGCGAATCCTCTATCCGGGCGGCAAGGACTCCGAGGAGATCTACGAGCCCGGCGTCTTCTACTGCAAGGACGCCTTCGTCGGCCTGGACACGATGGACGACCTGATCGACGCCGAGAAGCGCGCCCTCCTGATCGACCGAATCCGCGACGAGGCTCGGACGCTTCGCGAGCAGCCCGTGGTCGTGGATGACGCGCCACCGACCACCGACGACTCGGTCCGCTCCGGGGCCCGCACGGATGTCCCGATCCCCGATCCGCCCTTCTGGGGCGCTCGCGAGATCGAGGTCGACCTAGACGATGTCTTCCCGTATCTCGACCGCCACGTCCTCTTCAAGCTCCACTGGGGAGGCCGCGGCAAGAAAGGGGAGGAGTGGCGTCAGATCGTCGAGGGACACGACGGCGAGGAGGGGTTCGCGCCGAGGCTCGAGCGGATGTGGCGCGAGCAGGACTATCTGAACCCGCGGGCGCGGCAGGGCTTCTTCCCCTGCGCCGCCGACGGCAACGAGCTGGTCGTCTTCGATCCGCAGGATCCCGAGCGCGAGCTCGAGCGTCTGGTCTTCCCGCGTCAGCCCAAGCACGACCGGATCTGCCTAACCGACTTCTTCCGGCCTCTCGACGAGCTCGGGGCGGGCGACCGCGACGTGGTCGCCCTGCAGGGAGTCACGGTCGGCCCGGCGGTCACCGACCTGATGGCCAAGCTGGAGTCCGACGGCGAGTTCGCCGAGCAGCTCTACGTCCACGGCCTCGGCGTACAGGCGGCTGAGGGGCTCGCGGAGTGGCTTCACTCGGAGGCCCGCTCGGGCCTCGGAATCGACCGCGACCAGGGCCGCCGCTACTCCTGGGGATATCCGGCCTGCCCGGACCAGTCCGAGCACGAGAAGGTCTGGAGACTGCTCGGCCTGGCGGAGATCGGGATGACACTCTCCGACGGGTTCGCGGTGATGCCGGAGCAGTCGACGGTGGCGATCATCGCCCACCATCCGCAGGCCGTCTACTTCGGGATGAAGTCCGGCTTCATCCCCGCGGAGAGAGCGCCCGACGAGGTGATCGCCGGGACCGAGCGCGGCGGCGAGTTGCCGCCGGAGCGGGAGCCCGGTGACGGGGTCGTCGCGGCCGAGGAGGCCGATCCCGCCTCCGAGCCGATCAGCGGCTGAAGACCTCGCGCTTCACGTATGACAATATGACTTTTTGAGCGGCGGCCCGCGGGACGCCCGCCGGCCGCGAACATCGAGTCGAGGAGAGTGGCGATGGCGGTCGCGGTGGAGCGGAAACAGGACCTCCTGATCGGGGGTGAATGGGTCGCATCGAAGTCGGGCAAGGAGTGCGAGCAGACGAACCCGTATTCAGGCGAGGTGGCCGGACAGGCGGCGGCGGCCGGCCCGGACGACGTTGATCTCGCTGTGAAGGCCGCGCAGGGTGCGTTCGAGGCCTGGGGCTTCGGTCCGCCGGTTGCGCGCCGGGAGGTCCTGAACAAGGCGGCCGACCTGCTCTCCGAGCGCGCTGAGCAGATCGCCGCAATCATGACGGAGGAGACCGGGGGCACCTTCGGCTGGGGCATGTTCAACTGCCAGCTCGCCAGCGGCATGCTTCGCGAGGCGGGGGCCCAGGCCTACGGCGCCGTCGGCCAGGTGATCCCCTCCGACATCCCCGGTGCCACGGGAATCGCGCGCCGGCTGCCCGCCGGCGTCGTGGTCGGAATCGCCCCGTGGAACGCCCCGGTGATCCTCGGCACGCGAGCCATCGCGACGCCGCTCGCCTACGGCAACACGGTGATCCTGAAGGGCTCGGAGCTCTCTCCTCGCACTCATGCCCAGATCGTCGGCTGCGTGGTGGACGCCGGAGCCCCCGAGGGCGTCATCAACTACCTGACCAACGACCCCGACGACGCTCCCGAGGTCGTCGAGGCGCTGATCGCGCACCCCGGCACCCGGCGGATCAACTTCACCGGCTCCACCCGCGTCGGCAAGATCATCGCCGAAACCTGCGGCCGCCACCTGAAGAAGTGCCTGCTCGAGCTGGGCGGCAAGGCGCCGATGATCGTGATGGCCGACGCCGACATCGACGAGGCGGTCAACGCCGCCAATTTCGGCGCCTTCATGCACTCCGGTCAAATCTGCATGGCGACCGAGCGGATCATCATCGACGGCAAGGTCGCAGACGAGTTCACAGATGGACTCGCGAAGAAGGCGAATGCGATGACCGTCGGCGACCCGACCAATCCCGAGACGATGATCGGGCCGCTGATCAACAAGGCATCGGTCGAGCACATCACAGAGCTGGTCGAGGACGCGAAGTCGAAGGGCGCCGAGGTCGCCACCGGCGGCGAGGCAGAGGGGCCCTGCTTCCAGCCCACCGTGCTCACCAAGGTGACGCCGGAGATGCGCGTGTACTCGGAGGAGTCGTTCGGGCCCGTCGTCCCGATCCTCACCTACGACGACATCGAGGATGCGATCCGCACGGCGAACGACACGCAGTACGGCCTCGCCGGCGCCGTCTTCAGCTCCGACATTCCTACCGCGCTCGATGTGGCGCGGCGGATCGAGAGCGGCATCTGCCACGTCAACCTGGCCACAGTCCACGATGAGGCCCAGATGCCGTTCGGCGGCGTCAAGGAGAGCGGCTGGGGCCGGTTCGGGGGCAGCGCGGCGCTCGAGGAGTTCACCGACCTCCACTGGACGATGGTGATGAGCCAGCCGGGGCACTACCCGATCTAGGTGGGCGTGAAGGCCGCACGGCGACTGATCGAGCTGGCCCAGAGCGAGGGCGTCGACCGCGTCTTCGGCAACCCGGGCACCACCGAGCTGCCCTTCATGGACGAGCTCGCCAAGGTGCCGGAGTTCCACTACTACCTCGGGCTGCATGAGGGAACCGCGGTCTCGATGGCCGATGGGTACGCGCGCGCGACCCGGCGACCCGCGTTCCTCAACCTGCACATCGCCGCCGGGCTCGCACATGGGCTCGCGAACATGCTCAACGCCAGGAGGGCCCGGACCCCGCTGGTCGTCACCGTCGGCCAACAGGACCGGCGCCACCTCATCCAGGACCCGATGCTGGGCGGGGACCTGCTCGCGCTGGCGCAGGGCGCCTTCAAGGACGCGGTCGAGGTGGATCAGGTCGAGGACCTGCCGACCCTGATACGCCGCGCCTTCCTCCTCTCGCAGACGGCGCCAACCGGGCCGGTGATGGTCTCGATCCCCGTCGATGTCCTCGAGGAGGAGCTCGACGAGCCGCTGGCGGAGCGAACCGAGGTCCGGGGGCTCGGCGAGGCCGAGGGAGCAGATGAGCTGGCCGAGGCCCTGCTCGGCGCGGGCGCCCCCGCGATCGTCGCCGGCGACGGCGTCGGACGGGCGGATGCCGTCGAGGACCTGGTCGCGCTGGCGGAGGCCCTGGGCGCCACCGTCTTCCACGAGCCCATGTACGACGCCGTCGACTTCCCGGCGACGCATCCACTGTCCGCTGGGATGCTCCCTCCCGTCGACGCGCTGATCCGGGAGAAGCTCTCGGGGCACGACGTCGTCTTCCTGGTCGGGAGCCACGCCTTCTCGGCCCACTACTACACCGACTCCGTCCCGATCCCCGAGCGAACCCAGATCCTCCAGCTCGACGAGGACCGCGCCGAGCTGGGCCGCAACTACCCGGCGCGGATCGCCCTGCACGGCGGCATCGGGCCGACGGTGCGGGTGATCACCGAAATCGTCAGCGGCCGCTGCCCGGAGGCCGAGGCACGCATCGAGGCGGCCAAGAATGATCAGGCGGCTCCAGCGAGCGCCCCGGCATCGAACCGTGAGCGCATGGATCCCGCCGCCGCCGCCGATGCCCTGGTCGCCGGGCTACCGGACGGCACGATCATGCTCGAGGAGGCGATCACCACCGGGCTGGAGGTCCGGCGCGCCTTCGCCGCCAGCCGTCCCGGCAGCTATCACCACTCCGTCGGCGGGGCGTTGGGCTGGGCACTCGGCGCCGGGATCGGCGTGAAGATGGCGCGCCCCGACGATCCGGTCGTCTCCGTGGTCGGCGACGGCACGGCGATGTACACGATCCAGGGGCTCTGGTCGGCGGCCCGCTACGACGTGCCTCTCGTACTGGTCGTGATGAACAACCGCGAGTACGCGGCCTGCAAGCGCGGCATCGACCGCGTCGTCGCCGGCGGAGGCGACAGCTATGTCGGCATGGACCTGACCGATCCGGAAATCGACTTCATCGGGCTGGGACGCTCCCTCGGGGTGGAGGCCAGGTCGGCCGGGAGCACGGACGAGCTCTCCGCCACCGTCTCCGAGGCCCTGGCTTCAGGCGCTCCGACCCTGATCGACGCGGCCATCACCGGCACCCGCAACGAGCCGTCGGGTAAGCCCGCCGAGCACTACGCCGCGGATCGCTGAAGGCGTTCCAAAGGCCAGTGAAATCCCTAGGCGACGGGCCCTTTCAGTCCAGCGTCCCGCCGTCCAACCAGCCGGCTCCGCGGGCATAGAGACGCTCCACCTCGGGGCCGACCAGTCCCGGCATGTCGCGCTTCACGTCATAGCCGATCCGGGTCTGCAGGTAGGCCAGGTGCCGGTAACCCTCCGGAAAGCGCTCCAGCAGCTCGGCGTCGAGGCTGAGAGCCGCGGCGGGGTCCACCGGGTCGATCCGGTCCTTCTCGTAGATCGGCTGCCGGAGCACCAGGCCCCAGCGTCCCTCGCGGCTCTCCAGGAAGTCGTAGAAGCGGCCGGTGCAGACCACGTCGCAGAGCACGCCATCCACCTCGGCCCGCTGCGAGATCGTCATCTTCGTCTGCGCCACGGCCCGGTTACCGGCGACGTCGATCGAGCTGCCACCGAGGAAATGGAGGATTCGTACGCCGCGCTCGAAGCCCTCCTGGTTGGCGCGGATGAACTCCTCATACGGCCCCTGCCACCAGGTCGCCATCATCCGGCCCTCGGGATGCCAAACGGTTCGGAAACGGTCCCAGTCGAGTGAGTCGCGCCAGAGCGCCCAACTCTCGATCAGGTCGCGGATTTCCTCTTGATCGCTTGCCATCGATTGGTGCGGGCCGCCATCCTATGCGTCCAAATGGCGAACGGAGGCAGTGGATGACTGAGGAGGGCACGCCCGCAAGGCACCGGGCACGCGCCGATCTTCGAGACGACGATCTCACCAAGGCCGTCACGGCCAGCTTCGACGGCTCGGGGGAGGAGCGCTACCGCGAGCTGATGCAGAGCCTGGTCAGGCATGTGCACGCCTACATCACGCAGGTCGGGCTGACCGAGCAGGAGTGGGCGGACGGAATCGACTTCCTGACCCGGACGGGGCACATCACCGACGAGCGGCGCCAGGAGTTCATCCTGCTCTCCGACGTCCTCGGCGCCTCGATGCTCGTGATCGGGATCAATCACCCTGCCGGGACTCAGGCCACGGAGTCGACGGTCTTCGGCCCGTTCTTCGTCGATGGGTCCCCGAGGATCGAGAACGGCGACGACATTGCCGCCGGCGCACCCGGGAAGCCGTGCTACATGGAGGGCCGGATCCTCTCGGAGGCCGGAGACCCGATTCCGGGAGCGCGCCTCGAGGTCTGGTTGGCCGATGACGAAGGCCTCTACGACGTCCAGTACGACGGCGACCAGGTGCGCAATCGGGGTCACCTGTTCGCCGACGACGAGGGGCGCTTCAGCTTCTGGGCCGTGCTGCCCCAGGCTTATCCGATTCCCGACGACGGCCCTGTCGGCGAGCTCCTGAAGGCGGCCGGTCGTCACCCGATGCGGCCGGCCCACGTCCACTTCATGGCGGAGGCGGAGGGCTACGAGTCCCTGACGACCCACGTCTTCGCCGCCGGCGACGAATACCTCGACTCGGACGCCGTGTTCGGGGTCAAGAGCTCTCTGGTCGCCGCGTTCTCCGCGCACGATCCGGGCACGGGCCCGGCTCCCGATGACCGGGGCGAGCGCTACTACGCCATGAGCTACGACCTGGTGCTGAAGCCGCTGGCCTAGGCCTCGCTAGCGGAGCGAGGTCCAGACGCTCTTCTTCTCGGTGTAGAGCTCGATCGCGTCCTTGCCCATCTCGCGGCCCCAACCACTGGACTTGAAGCCGCCCCAGGGGGCGACGGCGTCGACGGGGTTCGGCATGTTGACCCAGATCGTGCCGGCCCTGATCCCCGCGGCGAGGCGGTGGGCCCGGGCGACATCCCGGGTCCAGACGGACGCACCGAGGCCGTACTCGGTGTCGTTGGCGCGGGCGATCAGCTCGTCCTCGGACTCGTAGGACAGGATCGAGATCACCGGCCCGAAGATCTCCTCACGTGCGATCTTCATCTCGTCGGACACGCCGCTGAAGACAGTCGGCCTGTAGAAGAACCCCGAGGCCAGCTCGCCGTCGCCGCGCTCGCCGCCGGTCACCAGGTCCGCCCCCTCCTCCTTGCCCGACCTGACATAGCTGTCGACGCGGTTCAGGTGCTCCTCGCTGATCAGCGGCCCGAGCTCGGTCGACTCATCGATCCCGGGGCCGATCTTCATTCCCTCAGAGGCGGCCGCCGCCTTCTCGGCGAACTCGTCAGCGCGCTTCGCGTCCACGAAGAAGCGCGCGTAGGCGACGCAGACCTGGCCGGCATTGAGGAAGGCGCCCTGCAGGTTGCCCCCGACGGCCGCGTCGATGTCGGCGTCGTCGAGGATCACCGTCGGAGCCTTGCCGCCGAGCTCGAGGCTGACGCGCTTCAGGTTGCCGGCCGAGGCACGGACGATCTCGCGGCCGACCTCGGTCGAACCGGTGAAGGAGATCTTGTCGACGCCGTTGTGGCCCGACAGCGCCTGCCCGACGGCGGGGCCACCAGTGACCACGTTGACCACGCCGTCGGGGATCCCCGCTTCCTGGATCAGCTCGGCCAGCCGGAGCGTCGTGAGGGAGGCCTCCTCCGCCGGCTTCACGACGGCGGTGTTGCCGCAGGCGAGCGCGGGGGCGATCTTCCAGCTCGCGATGTTCGTCGGGAAGTTCCAGGGGATGATCAGCGCGCAGACGCCGATCGGCTCACGCAGCGTGTAGTGAAAGACACCCGGGATCGAGATCGGCGGGGTCTCGCCCTCGATCTTCGTGACCCAGCCGGCGTAGTAGCGGAAGTGCTCAGCCACACCGGGGATGGAGATCTTCGAGACGGTGATCGGCTTGCCTTGATCGCGGGTCTCGAGCTCGACCAGCTCGGCCATGTTCTCGTCGACCAGCTCGCCGACTCGCCAGAGCAGCTTGGCGCGGGCGGCGGCCGGCAGGCCGCGCCACTCATCGGACTCGAAGGCCGCGCGGGCGGCGTCCACGGCCGCCTCAACGTCCTTTGCCGTCCCCTCGGGAACGGTCGCGTGCGGTTCCCCGGTCGCCGGATCCAGGCTCTCGAATGTTTTGCCGTCCGATGACCCCTGCCAGGAGCCCCCGATCAGCATCTGCTTCTCGTCCACGTTGCTCTTTGTCGCCGTCGCCATCTGGTGGCTCCTTCCAGTTGAAATTCGTTCTCTAGCTCAGCTTCGCCGCCATGCCGCGCGCAATGCGATGGGCCGTGGCCTCGATGGTGATCATCGGGTTCACCCCGAGCGCCGTGGGGAGCACGGCGCCGTCGACCACGAAGAGGTTCTTTGCGTTCCAGGCCTCGCCGGTCGGGTCGCAGACCGTCGTCTGTCGGTCAGCGCCCATGTGGGCGGTGCCCATCAGGTGGAACGAGCCGAGGGTGACCTGCGCCGGTCCCCAGCCGTAGTCGTCTGCCGCCCGGAGCATCTCCTCCCGTCCGCCGTCGCCCGGGTCGTAGGAGATCCAGCCGGCGTGCGAGGTGTAGATCCGCCGGGCGCCACCCGCCTCGAGGACCTGCGACATCCCGTCGAGGCCCTTGCGCATCACATCGCGGTCGAAGTCCGAGAGGTTCCAGACCGGAGCGGGCAGGCCGTCCTTGCCGACCACGACCTCGCCGGCGTCGCGCGCCCGCTGTAGGGCTCCGAAGCCGCCCGTGTAGCGCAGGCTCTGCATGAGCTCGGAGTGCTCACTCGCCCCTCGCCAGGGGGCGAAGACCGCGAGGTCCGAGGGATGCGCCGATGCGTGCATGTACTTGACGCCGTAGCCCTCGCCCATGTCCAGGAACTCGTCGCAGAAGGTCGACCCGAAGACGCCGGTCCAGGGCAGCACCTCCTCCTCGAACATCGCCCAGACCAGCAGCACCGGGTGGATCATCAGGTTCTTGCCGACGTTCGGGTTGTCGAGTCCCGAGCGAACGAGCAGCGCCGGTGTGTTGATCGCGCCGGCGGCGGCGGCGACGGCCCGGGCGCGAACCGTGAGCTTATGGCCGTCGGCGGTGGTGGCCTCGATGCCCCGCGCCTCGCCTCCCTCGATCAACACCTTCTCGACCGGGGCGTTGACCACCATCCGGGCGCCCGCGTCGTAGGCGTCCTGGAGCCAGGTGACCATCGTCGACTGCTTGGCGCCGATCGGACAGCCGTAATGGCACTGGCCACAGATGTCCTCCCGGCAGCCGACGGCGTTCCGCTGCATCACCTGGGAGTCCCAGCCGAGCTTGGCGAGGCCCTCGCGGAAGCGCTCGTCGCGGAGCGAGGGCATGCTGTTCTCGGAGTTGACGTGGAGACGCTCCCAGACGGCATCGAGGCTGTCGTCGAAGTCCTCCCCCATCCAATCGGATAGGCCGAAGCGGTCCCGCCAGTCCTCGCGGACATGGTCCGGTGGGCGGAAGCACCAGGTGTAGTTGACCGTGGTGCCGCCGCCGAGGCAGAAGCCGGCGAGCAGCCCCATGCTCTGGTCGGGCGTCGGCACGCCTCCGCCGCCCAGGTAGAGCCGCACGTAACCGTCGAGCTCGGCGCCGTCGAAGTCCTCCTCGCTGAAGTAGCCACCCGCTTCGACCACCACGACATCGAGGCCGGCCTGGGCGAGCACCGCGGCCGCCGTTCCGCCTCCTGCGCCCGAGCCGACCACGACCACGTCGCAGTCGAGCTCGGTGTCCTCGCCGATCGACAGCGGCTCGATCCTCTTCTTCGGGGCGTCGGGGAGCTTCCCGTGCGGGCCTGGGTAGCCGATCGCCTCGTCGACGGGATTGGGGCCCTCGCCCTGCCAGGGCAGCGAGTAGTACATGACCATGGTCAGCTTGCGCAGGGCCTGGAAGGCGGCCCGGCGTGTGACGTCGTCGGAGTCGCACCAGGACAGCAGGGTCTGCTCGCGCTCCGCTCGCGGGAGCGCCGCGAACCCGGAGTCCCACCCCTCGATCAGGCCGGCGAACCCGTCGCGGGCGTCGGCGCTCGGATTGGAACCCATCGCCCCCAGGATCACGTCGGGGACATGCAGGTCGGTCGCCGATGGGAGACCGTTCTCTCCCGGCACGAAGGTGTCGCAGATCGCGTCGAGGCTTGCCCGCGCGTCCTTGCTGAGCTCGATCGTCACTCTCTCCTCCTTCTCACTCGAACCTCTTCCGCAGGTTGTAGAGGTCATACGAAAGTACGCCGGACTGGAACTGCTCGCGCTTTTTGCGCTCGGTCTCCGCGCGCTCCCTGGACGCCTCCAGGACATCGCCGATCCGCTCGCGCCCTACCACCACTGCCCCGTCCGAGTCGAGAACCACGGCATCGCCTGGCTCGACGTGTGCCCCGCCCATCTCGACCGGCTCGTCGATCGTGCCGGCCTCTTCCCGCTTGGCGCCCTGGACCCTGATCCAGCGCGCCCAGACCGGCAGGCCGAGCTCGCGCAGATCGTCGGTGTCGCGAACCGCAGCGTCGATCAGCACCGCGGCCGCTTTCTTGACCTGTGCCTGGGTCGCGAGCAGCTCACCGAGCAGGGCGACCGGCTCGGGCGAGGGCATGGTGAGGACGAGCACGTCGCCTGCCTCCAGCCGGTCGATCGCAACGTGGGCCATGAGGATGTCGTCCTGCGCACAGCGGACCGTCCGGGCGGGGCCGGCCCCACGCGAACCGGGGATCACCTGGTGGAGGTCCAGGTCGATCAGGCCCTCGCGCCCGGAGGCCTCGAACACCGTCGCCGAGCCGAGCTCGCTGAGCTCCGCGTAGGCGGAGGGGTCCGGATCGGCGCTCACAGCTCGGCGACCGCGTTCGGCACCACACGCATGAAGGCCTCCGCCTGGCGGATCTCGGAGTCGCCCGAGACCCGGCGGGCGTGGTTGCCGCGCTGCTCGGCACGCTGGGCGTAGTAGGTCTGCAGGTACCCCTGCGAGCTCATCTCGGCCATTGCCGCCACCTTCTTCTCGAACACAGGCGTGATGTCGAGGAAGACGCTCGGGGTGAAGTTGCAGAGCTCGGGCTGGTGCGGCTCGAAGAGGAAGAAGCGGGGCGGCTTGATCGTGGGGAACGCGCTCGCCACCCCGGCGCCAGCGGCCAGCGCCCGGGCGCGCTCAACAGCGTGAAAGGCGACGGGGTGGTCGGGGTTGAACGGGTCGCGGTCGGTGTGGGTGAGGAGGACGTCGGGGGCGAGCTCGCGCATCGCATCGACCAGCTGCTCGAGCCCCTCCCCGGCCACCTCCAGCGGATAGTCGCCGAGGTCGAAACAGCGGAAGTCCGCGCCCAGTGCGTTCGCGGCGGCCTCCGCCTCCGCGTGGCGGATCTTCTTCACGTTCTCGATCGTCTGGCCCTCCTCCTTCCAGAGCTCCCCCGACTCACCCTTCTCTCCATAGGAGAGGGCGATCACGCTGGCGGTGCCGCCTCGCTCGGCGGCCAGGGCGAGCGCGCCGCCGGCGCGCCAGAGGAAGTCCGCGGCGTGGGCGCCGACCGCCACTACGCGAGGGCGCTCCGCAGCCGAAGGCGAGGAGCGACCCGTTTCGTGCCGGCTCACGGCGCCTCCGCCCCCGCCAGCAGGCGGGTGTTGTCGACCGCCATGGTCCGCACCTCGGACTCGCTGAACCCGGCGTCGAGCAGCCTCTCCGCCATCAAAGGCAGACCGTCCTCGACCGGCGGGTTCTTCACCTGGCCGAGGTCGCTGGAGAGAACTGTGCGCTCGGGCCCGACGGCGCGGGTCCCCTCGATCCACTGCTCCCAGCTGCACTTGCCCGTATAGGGCGTCGTGAAGCAGCGCTCGATCATCGCGCCCTTCCGGGCCAGCTCGACCTGGTCGTCGATCGAGATCGCCTGGCCCGGATAGTCGGGATGGGTGAGGACCACGTTCTCGACGCCCTCCGCGAGGGCGGCTTCGACGACGGTGAGCGCCTCGGCGCCCGAGATGTGGCCGGTGGAGAGCACCATCCCGTGCTCGGCGGCGAGCGCCAGCACGTCGCGGGTCTCTGGAAGCAGTTCGCCGTCCGCGTCGAACACCGCGACCGGATCGGCCCCGATCCCCTTCTCGCGCAGCTCGAACTCGAGCTTCGACCAGACCGGCAGCTTGGTGTCGGGCCCGGCGGCGGCGAGGTGCGCGCGCTCGTTCTCGGAGTCGACGGTCGGTAGCCACACCTTGCGCGCCCCCTCCCGCGCCGCGATCTCGACCGCGACGGGATTGACGCCGCCGACGGCCCGGTTGAGGACGATCGCCCCGAGCACGTCCGTGCCGGGCACGGCCTCCCGCACCACGGCGGCACGCTCGGCAGTGGAGTTGTAATGCGACTTGAGCACGAAGCCCGCGAGCCCCAGCTCGGCGAAGCGCCGGGCCAGGCCGATGTCGTCGATCCGGCGCTCGACCACGTCGGGCCAGATGTGGACGTGCAGGTCGTAGGCGCCGCGCACCAGCTCGCGCGAAGCATCCGACGGAGCCTCGGTCGCCTGCCCGGTCGCGCTCATGTCTTCGCCGGCTCCTCCACCACCGGCGTCCCGTAGGTGTGGAAGCTCTCGACGGTCTGCACACCCCAGGCCTGGCCCTTGGCACGCTCGGCCTCCGTCCACACCGTCGCCTCGGGGTCGGTGTCGAAGACGAAGTAGCCGCCCGTGGTCACCTCGACCCGGTTGCCCCCCGGCTCGAAGCCGTAGAGGAAGAAGCCCTGCGCGACGGCGTGCTTGGAAGGCGCCGCCTCGATGTGGATGTCGTTGTCGAGGAAGAGGTCGGCCGCCCGGAGGACCTCCTCGCGGGTGTCGACCCAGAAGGCGAGATGGTGCAGCCGGCCGCGGACGCCGTAGGCGTCCCGGACGTAGATCAGCTCGTGGGCGGCGATCGAGAGGCTCATCCACGCTCCCGTCTCGCTGCCGTCGTCGAGCTCGATCCGCTCGTACAGGCGGTAACCGAGAACCTGCTCCGCGAAATCGCGATTCGCGCGGACGTCCTCGGCCAGCAGGTTGACGTGGTCCAGGCGTTTGATCGCGGCGCCGCGGCCCGTGTAGCGCTGCGGCTGGTTCTTCAGCGAGGGCCGCAGGTGCTCCGGCGGGGAGTAGCGCTCGGCCTCGTAGTAGATCTCCATCGGGTGCCCGTCGGGATCGGTGAAACGGTAGGCGGGGCCGTGCCCCACGTCGCCATCGGTCCAGCCGATCCCGCGCCCGGCCGCCTCGATCGCGGCGGCGCGGCTCTGCAGGGCCTCCTCGCTCCAGGCGCGGATCGCCATGTGGCCGAGACCGGCCCCCGATGACTCGGTCAGCTTCAGGGAGTAGCGCTGGTAGTCGCCCCAGCCGCGCAGATAGACGGACCCGCCCTCCCGAGCCTCCTCCTCCATGCCCAGCACACCGGTGAAGAAATCCAGCGAGCGCTGGGGCTCCGGCGTCAAGAGCTCGGCATGGCCGATGTGGGCGAGGTCGCAGAGCGGCTTGGTCATCGCGGCGCCCCCGTTTCCGACTCGCGCGCCAGGGATCGGAGCCACGCCTCGCTGGCGGAGGCGATCCGGGGCTCAACCCCGACCTCCTCCAGCATCTCGGCGGCCGCCGCCATCTCCTCCACGCGGCGCTCGGCGTGGATCCGGCTGCCCTCGATCAGCCGCTGCAGGAGCGCCCCGTCTGCGTCCTCGAGGGTTCGCTCGAGATCGGCGTAGAGCCACTCCTCGAAGCCGAGTTGCTCGGCTGCCGCGAGCGACTCCCCGATCGCCGCCGCCAATCCCTTCGCGAAGACGCTCCGTGCCAGCTTGCGGGCAGCCGCCGCGCCGGGCTCCGTGCCGACCGCGGTGACCGGCATGCCGAGCGGCTCGAGTGTCTCGGCGAACGACTCGGCGCCGTCGCCGGAGACCAGGGCCCTGGTCCGCAGCCCGTTGCCCGGGACCGGGCCGATCAGTGCCACGTCCGCGAACAGGGCGCCGGTCGGCCCGATGGCCTGGGACAGCTCGCGTTTCAGGGCCGGGGCGGCCGTGTTCAGATCGGCGAAGACCTGACCCTCCCCGAGCGCCGGGGCGGCGGACCGCGCCACCTCGAGCGCGACGGTGGCGGAGTTGGCGCTGATCACGAGGTCCACACCGGCGACGGCCTCGGCCGCGTCGGTGGCCGACTCGACGCCATCCGGAGCCCGCGCCACCGGGTCCCAGCCGCGAACCGACGCTCCCGCCGCGGCCAGATCGATCGCGATCGCTGAGCCGGCCTCGCCCAGTCCGATCATGGCGACCGCCGGGCTCACTCGCTCTCCTCCTCCAGCACCCGGCTCGCGACCGCGAAGGCCTGGTTGGCCGCCGGCACGCCGCAGTAGATCGCCGACTGCAGCAGCACCTCCTTGATCTCCTCGTCGCTGAGGCCGTTCCTCCGGGCCGCGCGGACGTGCATGGCCAGCTCCTCGAAGTGCCCGCGCGCGATCAGCGCGGTCAGGGTGATCGCGCTGCGCATGCGGCGATCGAGCCCGGGCCTGGTCCAGATCTCGCCCCAGGCATATCGCGTGATCAGATCCTGGAAGTCCTTGGTGAACTCAGTGGTCCCCTCGATCGCCTTGTCGACGTGGTCGTCGCCGAGGACCTCGCGCCGGACCTCCATCCCTCGCTCGTGCTCGTCGCTCATCAGCGGCCCTCCCCGTCGAGGAGCCGCACCAGCTCATTCGTCACGGCCTCGGACTGCTCCACCGCCGCCAGGTGGCGCGCCTCGGGAAGGACGACGAGCCGCGAGTCGACGACCTCCGCGGCGATCGCCGCGGCGCGCTCGGGCGTCCCGACCGGGTCCTCCTCGCCGGCAATGACCAGCGTTGGGGCTCGCACGGCCCCGAGCTCGCCGGTCATGTCGAAGTCGCCCAGCGCCTCGCAGCATCCGGCGTATCCCTCGGGGTTGGTCGTCAGGAAGATCTCCCGGATCCGCTGCACCACCTCGGGGCTTCGCTCCGGGAACGCCGGCGTGAACCAGCGCTCCATCGTCGCTTCGATCACCGCGGTCATGCCGTCGCTCCGAACCAGCGCGGCGCGGTCGATCCACATCTCGGGCGGCGGCAGCCGCATGGCCGTGCAGCAGATCGCCAGCCGGTCGATTCGCTCGGCGGCGTTCACCCCGAGCCACATCCCGGTCATGCCGCCGATCGAGAGGCCGCAGAAGGAGACGCGATCAAGCTCGAGGCGGTCGAGCAGGGCGAGCAGGTCGCCGCCAAGCTCCGCCACCGAATAGGGCCCGGGCGGAGCGGGCGATCCGCCGTGCCCCCGGGTCTCGTAGCGCAACACCCGGAAGCGCTCCGACAGCGCCGCCGCCTGCGCGTCCCACATGGCCCCCGTCGTGCCGAGCGAATTGGAGAAGACGACGACGGGGGCATCGCCGGGTCCCTCCAGTGTGTAGGTGACCTCCACGCTCACGATCCCTCCCCGTAGCGTGACAGGGCGCGATCGACGAAAGCTCCCGCCGAGCCCAGGTCCTCGCTGACCTCGAGCAGCTCGAGGTTCTCGCGCATCCGCTCCGGCCTCACCTCCAACCCCTCGAGCACATCCCGAATCGCTGCCGCGGCGCCGCCGGTCAGAGCGAGGGCGTCGCTCAGCGGCCCCCACTCGGACTGCCAGGCCCCGGCCGCTCGCTCGAGCTCCGCTGGCATCGCGGCGAGCAGGACGCCCGCATCGCCGCGGACCCGCCGGGCGCAGGCGATCGCCACCACGGAGCCGGCGGGGTTTCGCTTGTGCGGCATGCTCGAGGAACCGCCGCGACCGTCGCCGGAGGGCTCAGCCACCTCGCCGACCTCGGTCTGCGAGAGCAGGACGACGTCCAGGGCGATCTTCTCCAGGGCGCCGGCGGTGATCGCCAGCGACGCGCCGAGGTCGGCGATCCGCCCGCGAGCCGCATGCCAGGGCACCGCCGGCACGTCCAGCCCCAGCCGGGCCGCGAGCAGGCCGACGACCCGCTCACCGCCGGGGCCGAGCGAGGCGAGGGTCCCAGCGGGGCCGCCCAGCTGCACGGCGAGCGAGACGGAGCCGAGCCGCTCGCGGGCAGAGACCAGGGAGTCGAGCCAGACGGCGGCCTTCAGGCCGAAGGTGACGGGCACGGCCTGCTGGAGGAGCGTCCGGCCGGCCATCGGAGTTTCACGATGCCGCCTTGCAAGCTCGGCACAGGCCGCCGCGACGCCATCGATGTCCGGCGTGATGACGCCCAGCGCCCGGCTCGCGACCAGCATCGCGGCGCTGTCCAGCACGTCCTGGCTGGTCGCCCCGTGGTGGACGAACCCCGCGGCGTCCCCGCCGACCTTCTCTCGCAGCTCGGCGACCAGGGGCACCACGGGGTTGGCCGTTTTCCGGCCGGCCACCGCAAGCCGATCGACGTCGAATCCACCGGCATCGCATGCCGCCCGGATCGCCTTCGCCGCCTCGGCCGGAATCAGCCCAGCCTCCGCCTCCGCCTCCGCGAGGGAGCCCTCCACCTCCAGCATCGCCCGCAACCAGGCCTCCCCAGAGGTCGTCTCGGCGACGGCGTCGGGGACGAAGAGCCCGCTGAATGGGTCGCCCGCCACCAGGAGGCTAGATGACGAAGAAGGCGGTCTCGGCCTCGCCCTGCAGGCGGATGTCGAAGCGGATGGCCCCGTCGTCCTGGCGCGCGATCAGCGTCTGTCGCTCGGCCTCGTCCTCGATCAGGCCGAGCACGGGATCCGCGGCGTTGGCCTTCGCCTCATCCGGGAAGTAGATGCGGGTCACCAGGCGGTTGAGCAGGCCGCGCGCGAACACCGAGACGTCGATGTGTGGCGCCTGCGGGCGATCATCGGGGCCCGGAACCGGGCCGGGCTTGACGGTCAGGAACTCGAAGCGGCCCTCGGAATCCGTGGCGCAGCGGCCGAAGCCGGTGAAGCCGTCCTCCAGCGGCACGTCCTCCCGGTCATCCTCGGGATGCGCGTAGCGGCCGGCGGAGTTCGCCTGCCAGATCTCGACGAGCGCGTCATCGACCGCGTTCCCCTCGCCATCGGTGACCCTGCCGAGCAGGCGGAATGCGCCCGGGTGGTTGGGATCGACGAGCCGGTCCTCCCCCTCGTAGGGCACCTCGATGTGGAGGAAGGGTCCGATCGTCTGCGATGGAGTCAGGCTGGACAAGATCGCTCAATCCTCCATCGGGGTCGCCTCGCGGCCGCGCAGGACGATGTCGTACCTGTACCCCAGAGCCCACTCCTCGACGGTCCGGTCATGGTCATAGCTGGAGATCATGCGCTCGCGCGCCTTCGCCTCGCGAACGGAGTTGAAGATCGGGTCCTGGAAGAAGAGCGGGTCGCCGGGGAAGAACATCTGGGTCACCAGGCGCGTCGCAAAGGCGGGCCCGAAGAGCGAGAAGTGGATGTGCCGCGAGCGCCAGGCGTTCGGGTTGTTCTGCCACGGATAGGCACCGGGCTTGATCGTGACGAACTCGTAGTGCCCGTCGTCGTCGGTCATCGTCCGGCCGCCGCCGCTGAAGTTGGGGTCGAGTGGAGATGGGTGCTGGTCGCCGTGGTGCCGGTAGCGGCCCCCGGCGTTCGCCTGCCAGATCTCGACCAGCGAGTTCTGGACCGGCCGGCCGTCGCCATCCAGCAGCCTGCCGTGGACGATGATCCGCTCGCCGATCGGCTCGCCCTCGTGCTGTCGGGTCAAGTCGTTGTCCAGCTCGCCGATCCGTTCGTCGCCGTAGACCGGGCCCGTGACCTCCGAGAGCGTGTGCGGCATCGGCACCAGCGGGTGCTTAGGCGCACGCGTCCGCGTGGAGGCGTAGTCGGGGTACAGATAAGGCGGGTTGATCTCCAGGTCGTCTCGGCGATAACCGGTCACCCGGCCGTTCCTGGTCAGTTCCGATGCCACCTTGCCCTCCTCCTTCATCGATGCCTCATGCGGGGGACTCCAGTGTCGCCCTCAGCTCTCGCAGCTCGCGGAGCTCCTCATCCGAGGGCGGCTCGGTCTCCTCAACGGTCTCCGAGACCCGCAGCGGCCATTCGGTCTGCTCGCGCGCCTGATCGACGGACACGCCTGGATGAGTCTGGGTGAGGGTGAGCTCGCGGCTCTCGGGATCCGGCCGGAGCACCCCCAGGTCGGTGATCACCACGGTCGGCCCGCGCCCCGGCATGCCGAGGCGCTCGCGGTCGCCCGGCGCGTCGCCGTAGCCGACGGACGAGCGGAAGTCGAGCTTCTCGACGAAGCTCCGCTGGGACTGTCGCATGATCACGATCACCTCCCCGGCCATCGCCGCGATCTCGGGCGCGCCACCGCCCCCAGGCAGCCGCACCTTGGGCTTCTCGTAGTCGCCGATCACTGTGCTGTTCAGGTTGCCGAGCCGGTCGATCTGCGCCGCACCGAGGAAGCCGACGTCGATCCTGCCGCCCTGCAGCCAGTAGGCGAAGATCTCCGGGACGGGAACGACGGCGTCCGCGGTCTCCGCCAGCTCGCCGTCACCGATGGAGAGGGGCAGGTTCCTGGGCTTCGAGCCGATCGTGCCGGACTCGTAGACCAGCACGGTGCGCGGCGCGTGGGTGAGCCGGGCCAGGTTGGCGGCGGTGCTGGGCAGGCCGATGCCCACGAAGCAGACGGTCTCGTCCGTCAGCGCACGCGAGGCCACCACGGTCATCATCTCGTCGGCGGAGACCGCGGTTTCGGCCTCGGTACTCATGCGACCCCTGCCCTGTGGAGGACGTGCTCCTCCATCCAGGCCTGGAACGAGTCGCGGTCGCTCGAGATCTCATCCCAGCGCTGGTAGAAGCCGTTGTCGCGGTCGTAGTAGTCGTGGGCGTAGGAGGGGTGCGCGCCGTGCGGGGCCTCGGCGACGGCGCCCACGGCCCACGTCGGCAGGACGATCGCGCCGGGCCGAGGCTCGAGCTCGTCGACGATCTCCTCGACAGTGACCAGGGAGCGGGCCGAGGCCAGCACGATCTCCTTCTGGACGCCCACGATTCCCCAGATCTGCACGTTTCCCTCACGGTCGGCGCGCTGCGCGTGGACTATCCCCACGTCCGGGTTCAGCGCCCGGACGGCGACCAGCGCCTCGCCGGTGAACGGGCAGGTGATCTCGGCCACGGTCTCGCGCGCGCGGTCGAAGAGCTCGGTGCCCGTGTAGCCGCGCAGCGTCCCGAACGGAAGGTTGGAGGCGCCCGCGGCGTAGCGGGCCGCCATGCCCGCGTGACTGTGCTCCTCGAGCTCGAGCGGCTTCGGCCAGTCGTGCTCGACCGCGTCGCGGAGCCTGCGCAAGGAGCCGACGCCGGGGTTTCCGCCCCAGGAGAAGATCAGCTTCCGCGCGCAGCCCGCTCCGATCATCTGGTCGTAGATCAGATCGGGCGTCATCCGGATCAGCGTCAGGTCGCTCCGGCCCTGGCGGATGATCTCGTGGCCCGCGGCGAATGGGATCAGGTGGGTGAAACCCTCCAGCGCGACGCTATCGCCGTCATGAACGAGCTCGGCGACGGCCTCGTCCAGCGGGAGTAGCTCAGCCACCCGCTCCCCCCGCAACCTCCGGCGCCGGCTCCTCGGGTTCCTCCTGCACCATGCTG
Source organism: uncultured Solirubrobacterales bacterium (assembly GCA_963743575.1). GTDB lineage: Bacteria > Actinomycetota > Thermoleophilia > Solirubrobacterales > 70-9 > DASUPK01. The sequence continues at coordinate 398,657 of CAVUQC010000007.1, forward strand.
AGCACGTCTCGCAGGTAGAGAAGGTGGTCCTTCATCGCTCGCTCGGCGCGTGCCGGGTCGCCCTTCTCGACCGCCGAGACCAGCGCCTCGTGCTGCTCCACGATCGCCGAGTGGACGACGGCTGGCTCCAGGACGTCGATCAGCGACGGCTGGAGTACCTCGAAGATCCAATTGGTGAGCGCCTGAATCATGCGGTTGCCGGCGGCTGCGGCGATCGTCTGATGGATCTCGGCGTCGGCCTCCGAGACGAGCTCGGTGTTGTCGGGATCCGCGGCGGCCCTGTCCACTGCCTCGCGCAGCCGAGTCAGGGTCTCATCGTCCGGCTGGTACGCGGCCAGTCCCGCCAGCGGGACCTCGAGCAGGACGCGAGCGTCCAGCAGCTCGTGCAGGCTGACCGCTTCCGTCTCGAGCATCATCGCGATCGCGTCGCTCAGGCTGCGGCCCATTCCCTGCTCCGCCGTGTGGGCGACGAAGATCCCGCCGCCCGGTCCCTTCGTCGCCCGAATCAGGTTGCCGCTCGAGAGCAGCTTCAGGGCCTCCCGGAGAGTCGGGCGGCTGACCCCGAACTCGGCCGCGAGGTCCTCCTCGCGGCCGAGAAAGTCCCCCGGCGCGAGGCCCTCGTCCTGCACGTAGTGCTGGATCTGGACGGCGACCTGCTCACTCGCGCCCCTGATCTGGCGGGCCTGTGGCCTCGGGCGGGATCCCGAGCCCGCCCGCTGTGCATTCACGATCCGACCCACCTCGGGGTTCGCTCGTCCACCACCCGCCGGGACTTGCCCACCTGGCGGGGCAGTACGCCGGGGGCGATGGGAACGACGCGCACTCGCAGGCCGAGCTGCTGGCGCATGCTTTCCTGCAGGCGCCGCGCACCCGGACCGTCGGTGAGCTCGACCTCGAGCTTGACCTCGTCCATCCCGCTGCGCTCGGTGTAGAAGGTGATCCGGAACTCTCCCGTGGAGCTCACCTGGCGCACCGCCTCCTCGATGGCCGACGGGTACACGTTCATGCCGCGGACAACCACCATGTCGTCGGTCCTCCCGACGATCCCGCCGGGCAGCCAGCGGCCCGGATGTCCGTCGGGGCACTGCTCGTCCGTCGCGATCACCGAGTCGCCGGTCCGGTAGCGGATCGCCGGGAAGCCGGTGAGATGCAGGGGCGTGATCACCAGCTCGCCGCGCTCCCCCTGCGGCGTCGGGCTCAGGTCCGCGTCGAGGATCTCGCAGATGAACTCGTTCTCGTCGATGTGCAGCCCGTGGCCACCGACGCACGGGTCCCCGAACGGCCCCGCCTCCGTCAGCCCCGCGTGATCGATGCAGACCGCCCCGAAGCCCTCCTCGATCCGGGAGCGCAGGCCGGGCAGCGAGCCGCCCGGCTCGCCGGTGCAGAGCACCCGCTCGACCGATTCCAGCGTCGATTCGAGGCGTTGCTCGACCGCGACCTCCAGCAGATGGAGGGCGTAGGTTGGCGTACACCAGAGGGTCGTCGCCTCGACCTCGGCGAGCGTCTGGAGTCGCTGGACCGAGCCCATGCCACCGAGCGAGACGCTCATTGCGCCGATCTCCTGGAGCCCCTCCTTGGCAGCCCAGAACTGCACGTGCGGTCCGAACGAGAAGGCGAGGGCCACACGGTCGGAGCTGTCCAGCCCCGCCGCGCCCATCGTGTACGCGAAGCGCGAGCGCCACCAGTTCCAGTCCTCTGCGGTCTCGGGGACGCGGAGCGGGTGGGCGGTCGTGCCGCTGGTCTGGAAGAGCTGGGTGTAGCGGTCCAGCGGATAGGTGAGATTGGTGCCGAACGGCCGGTGGCGCTCCTGATCCGCGACCAGGTCGCGCTTGGTCAGGGGAGGAAGCTCGGAGAGGCTCGGGCGATCACCGAGCCCCAGCTCATCGACCCGTGCCCGCTGGAACGGATTGGACTCCAGAACGACATCAAGCAGCTCGGCGAGCCGCTCGTCCCGATCAGCCCCAGCGGCTCGCACGCCCACCCCGGGGCCATTGGCGGTCAATTCCTCCTCCTAATCACTCCCATGGGGTGTCTCCACATTTTCGGCGCCTCAATGCCAGATTATCGATAAGTCAGAGTATTTGTCAGGAACTGGTGATGACGACCTTCATCACCTCACCGGGATTCTCCATCGCGTAACCGATGGCTTCGGGTGCCTGCTCCAGAGGGAACTGGCGGCTGATCAGGCGTTCTAGAGACTCGCGATTGCGCTCCACGAAGCTGACCGCCTCCCTGAACTCATCGCCCCCGCAGCAGCTCACCCCGAGCATGTCGATCTCCTTCTCGGTGAAGGTCCCGATCCGCAGTGGGACCTCCTCGCCGGACATGCCGACGATCACGACCCGGCCGGCGGAGGCGGCCATGTCGACCGCGGCGCGGATCGGATCCGGGGCCCCGGTCGCATCGAGAACCAGGGGCGGGCCCTCCCCGCCGCTCCACTCGCGGCAGGCATCGACGACCTGATCCCGGTCCTCCCAGAGGAGCGCCTCCGCGCCGTTCGCCGCGCCGAAGTCGAGACGGCTCTGCACGCGATCGACGAGCAGCGTCGTCGCCCCCCGCTCTCGGGCAAGCAGATGCAGTGCCTGGCCGATCGGGCCGGCGCCGAGGATCACCGCCCGCTCGCCCTCCGAGATCCCCGATCGGTGGATGCTGCGGACCGCGATCGAAACCGGCTCCGCGAGCGCGGCCACGGCCGGTTGCGCGGCTGCGATCGGGAAAACCTGGGACTCGGGGACGCGAAGCAGCTCCTGAAGGCCCCCGTCGGTGTGTATGCCGATAAGGCTGAAGTTGTCGCAGACGTTGCCGCGGCCGACCCGGCACGGATAGCACTCGCCGCAGGAGCTGATCGGCAGGATCGCCACGCGATCGCCGATCGCAAGGCCGCCGCTGTCATCCGGCCCAAGTTGCTCGATCGTGCCCGTGAACTCGTGGCCCTGGATCCGCGGATATGGAGATCCGTCGAAGATCTGGAGCTCGCCGGCGAGGAAGTGGAAATCGGAGCCGCAGATGCCGACCGCGTCGGGGTGGACGATGACCTCGCCCGGCCCGGGTTGAGACGGCTCCGGCACCTCGAGGACCTCCATCTCGCCAACTCCCCGAGTCACCGCAGCAAGCACGGGAATAACCTAGAGGATTTGGTCAGTTGGCTCTACCCCAAGCTGGTTTCCTCCCTGAAGGATGATGGCATCGCGGCGCCGTCGATCAGGACGACCGCGCCGGTGATGTAGCTCGCCGCCGGCGAGCCGAGCATCAGCGCCAGACCCTTGAGCTCGTCGGTCTCCGCCATCCGGCCCATCGGGATCAGGTCCGCCCAGATTTCCTCGACCCGCTCGTCGGGCAGCTCGCCGCTGCCGATCCTCGTGCGGAAGGGCCCCGGGGCGATCGCGTTGACGTTCACCCCGTGGGGCGCCAGCTCGACGGCGGCCTGTCGGACCACCTGGATCACCGCGGCCTTGGTGGCGGCGTAGGAGTAACCGACCAGAGGCTCCACCTTGAGGCCGGCATTGGAGGCCGTGACCACGATCTTCCCGCCGCCCTGCTTCTTCATCACCTCGGCGGCGGCGCCCATCGAGAAGACGACCCCGTTCAGGTTGACCCCCAGCACCTTCTGCCAGGCCTCGGTCTCGATCGCCGCGATGCCCCCCTTCGGATCGGTGATCCCCGGCTCGAGCGAGATGCCGGCGTTGGCGTACAGGACGTCGACACCCCCGTGCTCGGAGACGACGTCGTCGACCAGGGCCTGGACCTGGTCGCGGTCCGAGACGTCGAGTTGGAAGGAGCGGACCTGCCCACCCGCGTCCGCGAGCCGGGTCGTCTCCTCCTCGAGCCGCTTCGGCTCGAGGTCGGCGAGCGTCACGCGCGCCCCGGCCTCAGCCATCACCTCCGCCATCGCCAGCCCGAGCCCGCTGGCCGCTCCGGTCACCACCACGCGGGCGTCGTGTACATCGAAGAGTCGCTCAACCGCCGTCATCTCACCCCCCCCTTCCGATTCCCACATAGTTCTCGGCCAGCGTCGCCGCGGCGGCACGCGAGGAGCAGACGTAATCGAGCTGGGACCGGCGCAGCCCCCTCGTGAAGCCGTCGTCATCCGGGAAGCGGTGGAGCATCCAGGTCATCCACCAGCTGAAGTGCTGTACGCGCCAGACCCTTCGCAGGCACGCGTCGGAGTAGGTCTCGAGCAGCGAATCGTCTCCGCCCTTCAGGTATTTGGCCAGCGCCTCGCCCAGCACCTGCACGTCGGCAACCGCCAGATTCAGCCCCTTCGCCCCGGTGGCAGGGACGATGTGCACCGCGTCCCCGGCGAGATAGAGCCGCCCGTACTGCATCGGCGACGCGACGAAGCTGCGCAGCGGCGCGATCGCCTTCTCCACCACCGGTCCCTCCTTCAGGGACCAGCCATCGTCGCGGGCGAGCCTCAGATGAAGCTCCTCCCAGATCCGGTCGTCGGGCCACTGATCGAGGGAGTCCTCGGGATCGCACTGGACGTAGAGCCGACTGAGCTCGGGGGAGCGCAGGCTGTGCAGCGCGAAGCCCCGTTCGTGTGGCGCGTAGATCAGCTCCTCGGTGGAGGGAGCGACCTCCGCCAGGATCCCGAGCCAGGCGAAGGGATAGTCGAGCTGGTTCAAGCTCAGGACGCCGTCGGGGACCGACGGGCGGCAGACGCCATGGAACCCATCGCAGCCCGCGATCGCGTCACAGCGGAGCTCCCTCTCGGTGCCCTCGTGGGTGAAGCGGATGCTCGGCTCATCCGAGTCGAGGTCATGGAGCGTGACGTCGTCAACCTCGAAGAGCAGCGGACCGTCGGCGTCGAGTCGCGCAGCGATCAGATCCTTGACCACCTCCTGTTGCCCGTAGATCGTGATCGCCCGGCCCTCCGCGAGCTCCTCGAAGGGGATCCGGTGCCCCTGGCCGTCGAATCGCAGCTCGATCCCATGGTGAACGAGACCCTCCCGGTGGAGCCGGTCAGCGAGGCCGAGCTCAGTCAGCAGGTCGACGGTGCCCTGCTCGAGCACACCCGCCCTGACGCGCTTCTCCACGTATTCGCGGCTGCGATCCTCGAGCACGACGCACTCGATTCCCTCGCGGGCCAGGAGATGGGAGAGCACCAGGCCGGCGGGACCAGCGCCGACGATCCCCACCTGAGTTCGCGAGCTCCTCTCACCTTCCATGCCCTCTCCTCACTCCGTCGCTGAGTGTTGCGAACCCGGCGGTTGCGAACCCTAGTCCCCCGGTCAACTCGCACCCCTTGCATCGAGATCGGCGGGCGCGGCCGCGATCCGCTCGAACCGGCGGGTCAGCGCGATCGTCGCGGCTGCGGCCAGTGCGAGCCCGGCACAGAGCGACCAAGCGGCCGCGAAATGGTCGTGCTCGGCGAGCAGGCCGACGAGAAGCGGACCGCCGGCCGCACCGGCGAACAGGCCGGACATCATCACGCCCACCGCCCAGGCGGGAGCATCCGGACGCCGGAAGACGACGGCCAGTGTCAGCGTGCCCGGCCAGGACCACCCGATGCTGCCGACGACGAGAGCGGCCAGGACGATCAGGGCCGGCTCGCCTGAGATCAGGAGCAGATACCCGGCCGCGCTCCCCGCGAGCAGAAGGGCGGTGATCCGAAGGGCATCCCCGCCGGAGCGATCGGCGATGGCACCGAGCCCGACGCGGCTGATCGTGGCGGTCAGGCTGACAGCGGCGAGCAACAGGCCGGCGGCGCCCTCGCCGATTCCCTGGTCGATCGAATAGGTAACGAGGAAGGCGATGAAGCCCACACCCGCGGCGCTCGCCAGGACGGCCGCAACCGCCAGTGCGCGGATCGAGGTGAGGTGGTGCGGCGCCGGCTCCGGCTGCGCCGCAAGGCGTGGCGGCTCTCCCGGCGCAGGCGCTGGCGCCAGCGCGACCGCGACGATGGCGAGCACCGCCGCACCCGCGTAGGCCCACCTCCACCCGAATGGAATCGCCACCGCGGGCAGCGCCAGTCCCGCGAGCAGAGCCCCTATCGAGGCGCCGGATTGCTGAGCCCCGAAGGCGAGTCCATGCCGGCCGGTGTCGATCGTGCGCCGCAGCAGGGCACTCACCGAAGGGCCCCCGACCGCGTTGCCGAGCCCGGCCGCCAGCAGGATCGCCATCAGAGCCGCTGCCGAATCGGCGAACAGGGCGATCGCCAGGCAGGCGAGCGCGGTGAGCGCAGCGCCGAGCAGCATTCCTCGCCGCGCCCCTATCCGCTCGACCAGGTGCCCGGACGGCGTCGAGCTCACCGTACAGGTCAGGTAGAAGATCGCCACCGCGAGCCCCAGGACCGAGTCGCCGAAGGAGAAGTCGTGGCGGATCCGCGAGGCGAGGCTCGCCGTCAGGAAGCCGGGCAGCACGCCGGCGACGATCAGCGCCGTCCCGGGAACGACGGATCGGCCGGGTCGCATGGGAGTGCGGCCGCGACCAGCGCTCAGCTGGCCGCGGCCGCGTGGAGGTGCTGCAGTGCGTCGACTCCGACGTATGCAAGTCCGAGTGGCGAGCCTGCCTCGGTCAGGGCATGCCAGAGGGCACCGGCATCCCTCGCCGGAGCCACAAGCAGCCACTGCTTCTCGTACTGGTGAATGACCAGGGTCGGCACGCCGCCAACCGATTCCACCCGGACACTGCCGGGGGCGACCGGTGTGGCGCCGGTGCGCGCCATCACATCTCGTGCGAACGGCCCGGTCAGGCAGACCGCGACGCGGTCGGAGGTGACGTCCACGATCCGCGTCTCGCTGTCGGCCCGGTCCTCGAGATCGGCCCGGACTCGCGCCGATCTGCTCGGGGAGGCGAGCACGAGCAGCGACTCCCGGGTGACCACGCACCACCAGGCGTCCCCGGCCTCGATAGCGCGGCCGGGCAGCACCTCGCGGCCCGACGGGTAGATGTCGGCGATCGCCGTCGCGGGGCCGTGGACCTCGAACTTGCTGATGCTGGAAACGTCGGCGAGCCCGGCCGTGGCGCGGCTGACCGCGATCTCGGCGGCGAGGGAACCGAAGTCCGCCGCCACCAGCCAACCCTCGCGTTCGGTCATGTGAGCACCGGAGCGCTTCAGAACGTCGTCGAGTGGACTGAGCAGAGACGCCATCTCAGCCCCAGACCTCATGCGCGACGTTGCCGAGTAGCTCAAGCTTCGCCTTCTGGTCGTCGAAGGTGACCAGATTGCCGGGCAGGGTGGAGGCGAAGCCGCACTGCGGGCTGAGCGCGAGGCGCTCGAGCGGCATCTGCTGCGACGCCTCCTCGATCCGGGCCTTGAGCTGATCGGCGTCCTCGAGCTCCGGCTCCTTGGTGGTGATCAGCCCGAGCACGACCGTCTTGCCCTCCGGCACGAACCGGAGCGGCTCGAAGGTCCCGGCCCGAGGCGAGTCGTACTCGGCGAAGATCCGGTCGCACTCCAGATCGTTGAAAAGCTGCTCGGCGATCGCGTCGTAGCCGCCCTCCACCGACCACATCGACCGGTGATTGCCGCGGCAGAGATGGACCGCCCAGGTGACGTCGGGAAAGGCCCGAATCAGCTGGTTGTCGCGCTCGATCATCTGGCCGAGCCAGGTCTCGGTGTCCAGCCCGAGGTTCCGCAGGTTCTCCTGCCCCTCCTCGCTGACCAGATGCGTGTAGCGCGGCGAATCGAGCTGGAAGTAGTCGCAGCCCGCCTCGACGCACTCGCCGACGATCTGCGTCATCAGCTCGATCACCTCGTCCATGTAGGCCTCGCGGTCCGGGTAGACCTTGTCCGAGTAGCCGGGGACCCAGAGCACGCTCGCGTAGGTCATCCCGGCCAGCGTGGCCTTCGCCGGCAGGTCGGTGTTGGCACTGACGAACCTGTATTCCTCGAGCGGGAGGTTGTGGCGGATGCCCAGCTTCTCCGTGACGGCGGGCAGCTTCGGCGGGGGCCCCTCCGGTTTGTCAGCGGAGCCGTGGAACATCACCGGCGCGGGAACCTCGGGGTTGTATCCGGAGAGGCTGTCGGTGAGCGGGTCGAACCAGAATCGGCGGCGCACCTCGCCGTCGGTGAGCACCTCGATGCCCGCCTCCTCCTGCAAGGCGATGTTCCGCATACCCTCCTCCGCCTGCAGGGTCTCGAGCTGCTTGGGGTCGATCTCGCCTCGCTCGTCCTGCTCCATCGCCTGTTTGAGCTCGTCGTGGCGAAGCAGACTGCCGACGACCTCACAGTGAAATCCGTTGCTCGACATCGGGTGCCCTCCTCTCGTCAGTTCTTCGAGTGATCCGCAAGATTGATCAGCGACGCGCCGGGGATCTGCTCCAGCACGTGTCGGTTGTCGAGGAAGATCTCCAGGTTCCGGAGGGCGACGCGCGCGTGCTCCCGTGCGAGGGCCTCGGCGCGAACCCCCTCGCGGCGCTCGATCGCCTCGATCATGCCGCGGTGGTGCTCCTGGGCGATGACCAGGATCTCCCGCGACTCCGGGAGCTCGGCCTGTCCCTGGACCAGAGCGCTGGGCGAGGCGAATGGGAGCGCGAGGATCCGCTCGAGCGCACGGTCGAGGATGGGACTGTCCGCGGCCTCCAGGAGCACCGCATGGAACGCGCGGTTGCACTCCACATATGCCCAGAAGGAGTCGACGTCGGAGCTGTGGACGAGCGGGTCCATCTCCGCGCTCAGGCTCTTCATCCGGTCGAGCTGGTCATCCGTCGCCTCCCGCTCCGCGGCGAACCGCACCGCGGTCCCCTCGAGCACCCCGCGGAGCTCGATCGCATCGTGAATCTCGGCCATCGTGAACTCCCGGACCGCGTACCCCCCACCCTCCAGGTTCTCCAGCAGCCCCTCGTGCTCGAGGTTGGCGAGCGCCAGGCGAAGCGGGGTGCGCGAGACGCCGAGGCGCTCGACCAGGGGCAGCTCGGACATCCGCGTGCCGGGAGGGAACTCGCCGCTCAGCAGCAGGTCGCGGAGGCTGAGCAGGGCCCGCGTCGTCTGTGAGGTGGGCTCTCCGTCTTTGTATGCAGGATCGCTGTTCATCGCCCTCACAGCGCGAGCTCGCTCGCGTCGACTAGTGTCTACTCCTCTCCCGTTGCATACAGGATTGCGGTGAGGCAAGATACACACGGAGCGCCGGGAGCGCCAGAGCAGGTATCTAGAGAGGAGAAGGCTGATGGAGGTTGCGACGCAGACCGAGGTCCGCACCGGGGACCTGATCACGGACGACGTCCTCGACGGAAAGATCTACAGCGGTGGCTGGCAGCAGACCAGCGAACGGCTCGAGGTGCACAACCCCGCCACCGACGAGCACCTGGCCTCGGTCGGCAGCGCCGCCCGGGACGACGTGCTGAAAGCTTCGAAGCTGGCCTCCGAGGCGCAGCCCGCGTGGGCCGCGACCCCGGGACCCGAGCGGGCGGCGATCCTCAACGCCACGGCCGACGCGCTGGAGAGCGCCCACGAGGAGATCGAGTGGTGGCTCATCCACGAGGGCGGCGGCGTCCCCCAGAAGGCCGCCTTCGAGGTCGGGGAGGCTGCGAAGGAGCTTCGTGCCGCCGGTGCTCTGACCGCCGGGTCCATCGGCGAGGTGCTCCCGAACGAGCAGGGCCGGCTCAGTATGGCCAAGCGCCTCCCGGTCGGAGTGGTCGGCGTGATCGCGCCGTGGAACTTCCCGATGATCCTCGCCATGCGTTCCGTGGCGCCGGCGCTGGCGCTCGGCAACGCGGTGCTGCTCAAGTGCGACCCCCACACTCCGGTATGCGGCGGACTGGCGTTCGCTCGCGCCTTCGAGGAGGCCGGGATGCCGGAGAACGTCTTCCAGGTCCTCCCCGGCGGAGTCGAGCCGGGCGAGGCGATCTGCGAGGCACCGGAGGTTCGGATGGTGTCCTTCACCGGCTCGACCCGCGCGGGCCGCGCGGTCGGTGCGCTCGCCGGGGGCAACCTAAAGCGGGTGGCTCTCGAGCTCGGCGGGAAGAGCTCCTTCATCGTCCTCGACGACGCCGACATCGAGAAGGCGAGCTCTTGTGGATCGTTCGGGACCTTCTTCCATCAGGGCCAGATCTGCATGGCCTCCGGCCGGCACCTCGTGCACGAGTCGGTGGCGGACGAGTACATCTCCAAACTCGCCGAGCGGGCGGCGCGGCTCCCCGTCGGGGATCCGGGCAAGGAGGAGGTCGCACTCGGGCCGATCATCAACCGGCGGCAGATCGACCGCGTCCAGGAGATCGTTGACGACGCCGTCAAGGCCGGGGCCGACCTGAAGGCGGGCGGCAAGGGCGACCCGCCCTTCTTCCCGCCGACGGTTCTCGCCAACGTCAGCCGGGATATGCGTGCCTGGAACGAGGAGATCTTCGGGCCGGTCGCGCCGGTGATGACCTTCTCCGACGAGGACGAGGCCGTGGAAATCGCCAACGACACCGAGTACGGGCTCTCCGGCGCGGTCTACACGTCCTCGCACGAGCGCGGACGTGAGCTGGCCGACAAGCTCGACACGGGGCTGGTCCACATCATGGACTCGACCGTCTACGACGATCCGCTGGCGCCGTTCGGCGGCCGCGGAGCGTCCGGCAACGGGGGTCGCTTCGGCGGCCACTTCAGCGTCGAGGAGTTCACGGAGGTGCGCTGGATCACCGAGCAGCCAGAGCCCGCCAGCTACCCCTTCTAGTAGCGGGTGCACTTCGAACTCGAAGCACTCGGGCGCTGGACCGAGGAACGCGTCACGCCGGCCAGCCAGGAGGGCATCTCCGCCTACGCGCGGGCGACGGACGACGAGGCGGCGCTGGCGCTCGGTGGCCGGGTGGCGCCTCCCGTCTACGCGATCGTCCCCGTCTGGGAGGTCCTCCAGGAGGCGGCAAGATGGATGGCCCCGGAGGAGGCCCGCAAGCAGGTCGTGCACGGCGACCAGGACATCCTGATCTCGGCGCCGATCGAGGCCGGGATGGAGCTGCACGCCCGGGCGGCTGCCGTCGGCGTCCATCCGAAGGAGTCGGGGACGACGGTGATCCTGAAGACGGAGACCCGCGACGGCGACGGGAGTCTGCTCAACGAGCAGTACGTGACCGAGTTCTACCGCGGGATCGTCGGGGACGAGGGAGGCGGCGAGCCGGCGCCCGATCACCGGATGCCGAAGGAGCTCGCCGAGTCCGATCCGGCGGACGAGGTCTCATATCCGCTTCCCGAGGACATCACCTCGCGCTACTCAGAGGCCTCCGGCGACCGTAACCAGATCCACCTCGATCCGGAGTTCGCCAAGGCGGCGGGGCTGCCCGGGATCATCGTCCACGGCCTCTGCATGATGGCCTTCGCCGGGCGGGCGGTGCTCTCCTCGCAGGGCGACGAGAGCCCTGCCGAGGTTCGCCGCCTCGCCGTCCGGTTCTCCCACCCGGTCCGGCCGGGCGACCGCCTCACCACCCGGGTCTGGAACGGTGATGGCGGTTCGGTCCGGTTCGAGACGCTCGACGGCTCGGGCGCCACCGTCCTTCGGGACGGGCTCGCCGAGCTCGGGGGAGACGGTCGGCCGTGATCGATCTCGACGCCGTAAAGGCGATCGACGTCCACACCCACGTCGAGGTCTCCCGCGACGGACACGACCCGATCCCGCCGGAGCTCCGGCAGGCTTCACAGAAGTACTTCCGCGACGGCGGCGGCACGCCGACCATCGACGACGTCGGGCGGTACTACCGCGAGAGGGAAATGGCGGCCGTCGTCTTCACGGTCGACTGGGAGTCGCAGTCGGGACGTCCCCCGGTGCCGAACGAGGAGGTGCTGGAGGGCGCCGCCGAGTACTCCGACGTCCTGATCCCGTTCGCGAGCATCGACCCGTCGAGACCGGACACCGTTGAGCGCGCCCGAGGGCTGATCGCCGACTACGACGTCCGCGGCTTCAAGTTCCACCCGAACCTCCAGGCGTTCTTCCCCAACGACCGCTCCGCCTACCCCCTATACGAGGTGATCGCCGAGGCGGGGGTTCCCGCCCTCTTCCACACAGGGCACAGCGGCATCGGCTCCGGCCTGCCGGGCGGCGGCGGGATCAGGCTGAAGTACTCGAACCCCATATATGTGGACGACGTCGCGGCGGACTTCCCAGAGATGCGAATCGTGCTCGCCCACCCCTCCTTCCCGTGGCAGGACGAGGCGCTCTCGATCGCCATGCACAAGCCCGAGGTCTACATCGACCTCTCGGGCTGGTCGCCAAAGTACTTCCCGCCCCTGCTGGTCCGCTACGCGAACTCCCTGCTCAAAAAACAGGTCCTGTTCGGGTCGGACTACCCGATGATCACGCCCGAGCGCTGGCTCAAGGACTTCGAGCGCCTCGACATCGACGACGCGGTGAAGCCGCTCATTCTCAAGGAAAACGCCTCCCGGTTGCTCGGATTGAGCTCAAATTAGGCGTACGCAAAACAAACCAAACGAAATGACTTTCTTGGTATAGGATCACGCCAGGGCCGCCGGAACCGACCGGAGGCACGCTGACAGAGGAGGAGAGATCGGTGAAGAGCTACTTCGGCTCGAAGAGAGGGCGATCCGTCACCACGCTGCTTGTGGTCGCGGCCGGCCTTTCCCTTGTCGTCTCAGCATGCGGCGGCAGCGGAAACAAAAGCAGCAACAGCGGATCAGTCGTAGACAATCCAAAGTGCGGCAACGGCAACGGCCAGAAGCCAACCGGCACGCCGATCAAGATCGGCGCGATCGCAACGAAGCAGCCCGGTACTGACTTCACCGATGGCGAGAGCGCTGCCCAGGCGTACTTCAACTGCGTCAACGCCAACGGTGGTGTGAACGGTCACCCGATTCAGTACTTCCCGGAGACCGAGCAGACCGACCCGGCGCAGAATGCGGCGCTCGCGAGGAAGCTCGTCGAGACCGACCACGTCGTCGGCATGGCCGGCGGGTTCAGCCTGATCGAGTGTGACGTCAACCACGGCTACTACGAGCAGAAGGGCATCGCGGTTCTGAATGCCGGTATCGCTCCGTCGTGCTGGTCGACGCCGAACAGCGCTCCCGTGAACATGGGTCCGCGCTACAGCTCGGACGGTGCCGTCCAGGCAGTAATCCGCCAGGGCGTCGACAAGATTGCGTTCGACCAGTCGAACGTGCCGGGCACCGGCTATATCGCCGCCGGCCCGAAGATCGTGGCCGACGCGGCGGGTGTGCCGATCAGCGAGTCGACCGACAACGTGCCGATCCAGGACGCGAACTCGGTCGCAGTGCGGTTGACGCAGGAGGCCGGCTCGAATGGGGCCGTCGTCCTCAACTTCACGCCGCCCGAGGCGCTGAAGATCCTCCAGGCCGCCCAGCAGCAGGGCCTTGAGGACAGCGTCAAGGCGTGGGGCTGCTCGACGCCGTGCAACACGGACTTCCTGGCGCAGGCGCTGGGGACGAAGTGGGACGGCAAGCTGCTCGTCAATGCCGAGCTCAACGTGACCGATTTCGACGGTCCCGACTCAGAGCGGTATCGCTCGGTCATGAAGCAGTACGGCCAAGCAGTGACCGGCGGTCTGGGCAGCTTCAGCCAGATGGGGTACCTGATGGGCGAGTTCATGACCAACGCCCTGGAGACGGTCAAGGGTCCCTACACGCTGCAGAGCGTGAACGACGCCGTGTTCAACCTGAAGGACCAGAAGACGGACATCCTGTGCCGGCCCTGGTACTTCGGCAAGAACGCGCCACTGCACATCCCCAACAATGTCGACTGGACCACCACGCCGGACAACGGCCGCATGGTTCAGAAGGAGGATTGCTTCGACATCAGCGGAGATGAACCGGACATTGCGAAGGTCCGACAGATTCAGACGGCGGACCCGAGCCTGACCGGCGGAAGTTGAGAAGGGGGCTGTGAGTCACTAGATGCCGAGTTGGCACGACTTCCAGCCCTTCATCGTCACCGGCCTGGCCCTCGGCGGGGTGTACGCCCTGTCGGGGGCCGGGATGGTGGTTCTCTACCGGACCACGGGGGTGTTGAACCTGGCCTTCGGCGCGGTCGGGGCGATGGGCGGCCTGATCGCGTGGGACCTGATCAACAACTCGCTGTGGCCCGAGTGGCCCTCCTACGGGGTCGCCGTGCTCTTCTGCGCGGCCGTGACGCTCGCCTACGGCGTCATCCTGGGCCCGGCCCTCGCCAAGCGCGACGCGCTTGTGAAGGCGACGGCCACCCTCGGGCTGGCCTTGATCCTGTTGGGGACCATGTCTTGGATCTGGAGCGACAAGGCCCGCTCACAGGTGCTGCCCACCTCGACCCATGCCTTCGACATCGGCCAGGTGGCCGTCACCTGGACACAGGTGATCGCCTTCGGCCTGGGAGTCTTCGTCGTCTTCGGGACGGGGGCATTCCTCAAGTACACGAAGCTCGGCACCGCGATGCGGGGGCTCGCGAACGATCGCGAGATCACCGCAACGCTTGGGGTGCCGGTGAGGTGGGTGGAGGCGCAGGCCTGGCTCGTCTCCGGGCTGCTCTCCGGGGTCTCCGGCCTGCTGCTCTCTGACCTGGTCGGCCTCGACGCGGTCAGCCTGACCTTCCTGGTGATCTCATCGCTGGCGGCGGCGCTGATCGCCAGGCTGAGATCGCTGACGGTCACATTCTTCGCGGCGCTCGCGGTCGGCTTGGTCAGCGCCCTGGCGACGCCGATCAACTCCGTCTCGGAGTACCGCAACATGGCACCGTTCGTGATCGCGACGCTTGCGCTGCTGGTGATCTCTCGCAAGCGCGAGATCTCGTTCACGGGGACAGGTTTGGGCAATGGACGCAACTAAGGCTCCAGGCGGAAGCCGGGTGACACGGGCGCTCCGCCCGGCCTCGAACCTGGAGACGGGAGAGAGGATCCGGATAGCCGTAATCGCCGTACTGCTCGCCTTCGTCCTGCTGGTTCTGCCCTCGATGCTGAGCAACTACTGGACGGACGTGGCGACGGCGGTGGTGATCTACACGATCGTCGCCCTCGGGCTCGGGCTGCTGATGGGACGCGTCGGTCTCGTCTCGCTCGGACAGGTGGCGGTGCTGGCGCTCGCGGCCTGGGTGGGCGCACGGCTGCTGTTCGCGACGGGCCTCCCCTTCCCCGTGGTGGCCATCATGACCGGATTGATCACGATGGTCCTCGGCTCGCTGATCGGCCTGCCCGCGCTGCGGGTCAGCGGCCTCTACCTGGCGCTGATCACCCTGATGCTCGCCGGAGCAATCACCGTCGTGATCGCCGCGACCCAGTTCCCGAACGGGGGCAGTGGCTTTCTCGGCCACACCAACGCGACGACCGGCGCGCATGAGATAAGGCGTCCGAGCATCGCCACGGGCGAGCACGCCTTCTTCCGCTACTGCGTGATCTGGGCTGCCCTGATGTTCCTGCTTGGCCTCTGGCACGTGCGCGGGAAGCCCGGGCGGGCCTGGGCGACGATTCGCCAGTCAGAGCCGGCGGCGCTCGCCGCGGGAATCAACATCAGCCTCTACAAGATGTGGGCCTTCGCACTCGCCTCCTTCATGACCGGGATCGCCGGCGCGCTGCTGGCCAGCAGCTCGGGCACCCTCTACAACCTCACCTTCCCGACCCAGGACTCGATCATCCTGCTCGCGGTCGTCCTGATGGGCGGGATCTACAGCCTCTGGGGCGCGGTGGTCGCCGGCATCCTGATCAAGCTGCTTCCCGCGCTCCTCGATAACTGGGGGCTGCCTCCCGACCTATTGACCATCCTCTTCGGCCTCGGGGTGATCCAGGTGCTCACCACGGCGCCCGCCGGCCTCGTCGACCAGTTCCCGAAGGACATGGCGAAGCTGGGGCGCTTTCTCTGGCGAGCGGTGGGCAGCCCGGGGTCCCGGGCTGCGGGCGGCACGGCGGGGTCGGAATGATCAAGGTCGAGAGCCTCGAGGTCCGGTTCGGCGGTGTCAAGCCGATCGACCAGATGACGGTCACCTTCCCCGGCGGGACCTGCGGTCTGATCGGCCCGAACGGAGCGGGCAAGACCACCTTCTTCAACGTGCTGAGCGGGTTCGTCAAGCCCGCGAGCGGAACTGTGACCGCCTTCGACCAGGACCTGCTCGCGATGACCGACTTCCGGCGGGCCCGCTGGGGGTTGCGCCGCACCTTCCAGACCGAGCAGGCGATCGAGGAGCTGTCGCTGTACGACAACGTCGCGATGGTCGAGGAGCACTCCTCCAACAACGGGGGCTCCTCCCGACGCGAGGACGTCCTCGGAGCACTCCAATTCGTCGGCCTCGGCGACAAAGAACCCAGCACCAAGGTAGGGACGCTAGGCGCACGCGAGCGACGCCTGGTCGAGATAGCGCGGGCGGTCGTCGGCAAGCCCCGCGCGGTGCTGCTCGACGAGCCCGCCGCCGGCCTCCCCGACGAGGAAACTGAGCACATGGGATCGGTTATCCGCCGAATCCCCGAGGAGATCGGAGCGCTTGTGATCCTGGTCGACCACGACATGACGCTGGTGTCCGCCTGCTGCGAGCTCACCTCCGTGCTCGATTTCGGCAAGCTGATCGCGTCCGGGCCGACCGACGAGGTGCTCCGCGACGAGCACGTCGTCCGCGCCTATCTGGGAGCCGAGGACGTATGAGCCCGACTGCCAAGGAGAAGGCGCCCGCCACCGAGGCCAAGACCGAGGCGGCGAAGAAGCGCGACGTACTCATCCTCGAGGGCCTCACCGTCGCCCGCGGAGGTCGGCCGGTCGTGCGAGACGTCTCGCTCAGCATTCCCGCCGCCGAGGTGACAGCGTTGCTCGGCCCGAACGGCGCCGGGAAGTCGAGCCTGGTGCTCGCCGTCGGCGGGGTGCTGCGCCCCGAGTCGGGTTCGGTGAACCTGAACGGCGACGACCTGACCAAGCGGCGCCCCGAGAAAATCCGCGCCGCAGGGGTCGCCGTAGTCCCCGAGGGCCGGCGGCTGCTGCCCGAACTGACCGTCGAGGACAACCTCCGGGTCGCCACTTACGCGCTCAGTCGTGCCGATGCCGACCAGGGCATGAACTACGCCCTGGAGATGTTCCCGGAGCTGAAGGCCCGCTTCACCACCACGGCGCGCTCGCTCTCTGGCGGGGAGCAGCAGATGGTCGTCCTCGCGCAGGCGCTGGTCAGCAAACCCAAGTTCATCCTGATCGATGAGCTGTCTCTGGGGCTGGCGCCCGTGGTGGTCAAGCGGCTGGTGCCTACGATCGAGAAGCTCGCGGCGGAGGGCATCGGCGTGCTCCTGATCGAGCAGTTCGCAACGCTCGCACTGGGGATGGCGAACCAGGCGTACGTGATGGGCCACGGAAAGATCGAGTTCTCGGGTTCCGCCGGCGAGCTCAAGCGCAAGCCTGAGCTGCTCCAGTCGGCCTACCTGACTCGAGCCAGCACGACCAACGGAGGCGAGGGAAAGAAATGACAGAGAGCTGGGACAAGGAGCGCCGGAGCGCAGCGCTCGAGCGCATGCTGACCATCCGCCGCTTCGAGGAGGAGGTCAACAGGCTCTTCCACGACGACCATGCGTTCATGACCCATTTCCACCTCTACGTAGGCCAGGAGTCCACCGGAGTGGGCCTGATGGAGGCACTCGGGGATGACGAGCGGCTCGCCACTCACCACCGCAACCACGGCCACATCATCGCCCGTGGCTCCGATCCGAAGCTGGCGCTCGCCGAGATCCTCGGGCGCGAGACCGGTCTCAACAAGGGAGCCGGCGGCACCCTGCACATGAGCGATCCCTCCCTCGGCTTCATCTCGACTTCGTCGATCGTCGGCGGCAGCATCTCGCTCGCCAACGGCGCCGCGTTCGCGCTGAAGCAGGAGGACGGCGACGCGATCGCCGTCGGGCTGTTCGGCGATGGCGCTCTCGAGGAGGGGATCGCCTACGAGTCCCTCAACCTCGCCGCCCTCTACGAGCTTCCTGTGCTGTTCGTCTGCGAGAACAACAGCGAGGGCGCGCTGGGCTCCGCGGGCGGCGGCTTCCCGACCTCCGTCTCCGCCGTCAAGGACCTGACCACGATCCCGAAGACCTTCGGGATCCCGGTCGAGACCGTCGACGGGCGTGACCTGGAGGCGGTCAACGAGCTCGCCGTCAAGGCGGTCGAGCACTGTCGGGCGGGCAAGGGCCCGTTCTTCATCCACGCCGTGACCGAGCGGTGGGCCGGCAGCCAGCCGCTCTGGCCGGAGATGACCACCGGTGAGCTCGACATCTCGATGGCCTGGGATGACTCGAAGATCTCCGGCGAGTACGCGGACTGGTACCGCAACCACGACCCCGTGTTGATCTACGCGCGCAAGCTGCTCTCCTCCGATGAGATCACCCAGGAGGAGCTGAGCGCGATGGACGAGCAGCAGACCGCCCGGATCGCCGAGGCGCGCGAGTTCGCACTCGAAAGCCCCCGCCCCACGCCCGAGTCCGCCCTCGAACACGTCTTCGCGTAAGGAGGACCCAATGCCGACCAAGAACTACGCCGACGCGATGCTCGACGTGCTGAGCAAGTACATGGACGAGGACCCGAACTTCGTCGTGATGGGCAACGAGGTGCTCGGGATCGGTCCGGAGGGCATGCAGTTCGAGCCCTTCCAGAAGAAGTACGGAGACCGGATCCTCTTCCCGCCCTGCTCGGAGGCCGCCTACACGGCGATGGCCGCGGGCGCGGCCATGTGCGGGCACCGGATGTTCGCTCACCTCGGACTGGCCTCCTTCACGTATCCCGCGATCTCCTCGATCGCCAACGAGATCTCGACCGCGCGGACCTCGTCCGGCGGCACGATCGGCGTGCCGGTGACGCTGCACATCAGCCACGGCCTCCTGCACGGCGGCGGCGCCCAGCACTCCGAGAGCCCGTTCGGCATGTATTGGAACCTGCCGGGGATCGAGATCGCCGCCCCCTCCGGGGCGAAGGAGGTCAAGGGGCTGCTGACGACCGCGATCCGCTCCGATAACCCGACGATCGTGCTCACACACGCGTTCGGGTACGGGGCCGAGGACGACGTCCCCGACGGCGACTTCGAGATCCCCTTCGGCAAGGCAAACGTGGCCCGCGAGGGCAGCGATGTGACCATCGTCGCCTGCTCGATGATGACCTCGATCGCCCTGGGGGCGGCGGAGGAGCTGGCGGGCGAGGGCATCAATGCCGAGGTGATCGACCTCCGGACGCTGGTGCCCCTCGACGAGAAGACGATCCTCGAGTCGGTCGCAAAGACCGGGCGGCTGATCGTCACGGACGAGGGACGCATGAACTGCGGTGTCGCCTCCGAGATCGCCGCGATGGTCAGCGAGAAGGGGCTCGACTCCCTGAAGGCTCCCGTCGCCCGGGTCGCACGGACGGATGCGCCGGTCGCGGCCAACCAGGTCCAGGAGGAGTACATCTCCCCCACCGCAGAGAAGATCGTCTCCGCGGCGCGCCAGGTGGTCGGCGAGGTTCCGGCCGCGGCCGCCTAGCGCGGTCGCGGCGCCGGTGGTGAGCTCGCGATGGCGCTGACCAAGCTGGACCACGTCCTGGTGCTCACCGAGGACATGGAGGGGACGCGGGACTTCTATCGGGACGCTCTCGGCCTGGAGGTGGGCGACCGCCCGCCCCTGGAGTTCCCGGGCTACTGGCTCTACGCCGAAGGGGTCCCCTGCGTGCACGTCGCGGACCGGGACGCCTTCACGGCGCATTCCAAGACCACCGGCCTCCCGGCCTCGCCGCCAGCGCACGGCACCGGCGCCCTTGACCATCTCGCCTTCTCCGGGGATGACCACGACGAGGCGGTGGCGAGGCTCGAGAGGACCGGCGTCGAGGCCGTGCGAAACACGGTTCCAGGGATTGGGATGCGCCAGCTGTTCTTCGAGGACCCCAACGGGGTCAAGATCGAGATCAACGTGATGCCCGCTGAGGGCAGCAAGGAGGAGTGACGCATGGCAGCTGACAACGGCGTCGAGCTGATGGGCGCGTACTGGACGACCGCGGGCCCCACCCAGCCGCACCAGGGTCAGGAATGGAGCAACTTCGACTTCGCTGACCGCTGCGCAGAGGCGGCCAAGGCCGGGATGAAGGGGATCGGCATCTGGCACGCCGACCTCGTCCACCAAAAGGAGAGCCGGAGCCTCGCGGAGATCAAGCCGCTGCTCGACGACAACGGACTGCGCTACGTGGAGCTGGAGTTCATCTGGGGCTTCTTCGAGGACGAGGGCACCGACGGCCGAAAGGAATCGGACGAGCTCCGTGACCTGCTGCTAGAGGGCGCCGCGGCGCTCGGCGCCCACCACGTCAAGGTCGGGAACATCCCCGGCGTTCGCTGCGAGCTCGACAAGCTGACCGAGCGCTACGCGGAGCTCTGCGCCCATGCGGCCGAGCTGACCGACGCGGTGATCGCCTACGAGTTCATGCCCTTCGACGTCAACGTCGACAGCCTGGACAACGCGCTCAAGGTGGTCGAGGGCGCCGGCGCCAAGAACGGCGGTCTGGTGATCGACACCTGGCACATGGCGAAGCTCGGGATTGCGCCGGACGACCTGAAGCGGATCCCGCTCGAATACCTGACCTGGGTCGAGCTCAGCGACGGCAAGCACGAGTGGATGGAGGACCGCATCGAGGAGACCACCAGGTTCCGCAAGCTCCCGGGCGAGGGCGAGTTCGACATCCGAGGCTACATCCGCGCTGCCCAGGAGATGGGCTACGACGACGCCTGGGGTATCGAGGTGCTCTCGGATGAGCTCCGGGCGGAGCCGATCGACGAGATGTACCGCCACGCCTTCGAGGCCACCATGTCGCAGTTCCAGCCCGTCGCTGCGTGACGCAGCTCGAAGGCGACGCCGCGCTCGATCTGCTGCGCACGATGTGGCGGATCCGGGTCTTCGAGGAGCGGGTCGGGCAGCTGAAGAGGGCCGACGAGGTCCACGGGCTGATCCACCTCAGCCTCGGCCAGGAGTCCGTCGCGGCCGGAGTCTGCACGCAGCTCACCGACGACGACAGCGTCTACTCCGGCCACCGTGCGCACGGCCACGCTCTCGCCAAGGGCGCGCCGATGGACCGGGTGATGGCCGAGCTGATGGGCCGCGACGACGGCCTCTGCCACGGCCTCGGCGGCTCGATGCACCTCGTGGACACCGAGCACGGCCTGATGGGCGCGACCGGGGTCGTCGGCGGCAACATCCCGATCGCCCTGGGCACGGCGCTGGCAAACCGCCTCGACGGGAGCGACCGCGCCACCGTCATCTTCTTCGGCGACGGCGCGGTGCAGGCCGGCCACTTCAACGAGACCGTCAACCTGGCGACCCTCTGGGGCCTAACGCTGATCCTGGTGTGCGAAAACAACGGCTTCGCGGAGTTCACCCCGCGCTCCGCGCACACCAACGTCGAGCGCGTCAGCGACGTGGTCGCCCCGTACGAGCTCACCCGCGAGACCGTCGACGGCAACGACGTCGGCGCGGTCCACGAGGCGTTCGGGCGCTTCCTCGCCGTGGCGCGCAAGGGCGAGGGGCCGATGCTGCTCGAGTGCCTGACCCACCGGCTGAGCGGCCACTACGTCGGTGATCCGGCCCAGTACCGCGAGGCGCTTGCCGACGAGGAGTGGCAGCAGAAGGACCCGATCCAGCGCTTTCAGCGCGTCGCGGCCGAGACGGGCTGGTTCGACGAGGAGCGTGCCGCGGAGATCGAGGCGGAGGCGCGAGAGGAGGTCGAGGCGGCGGTCGAGTTCGGCCGGGACAGCCCATTCCCCGAGGCCGAGGTCGCGCTGGGGCTCGTCTACGCCCCCCGGGCGACGGCCCCGGACCTGAGCCCGGTGCCCGAGGGCGGCCAGATGTCCTTCGTCAAAGCCCTCAACGGGACCCTCGCCGAGGCGATGCGCGCCGACGACGATGTGTTCGTGATCGGCGAGGACGTCGCCGAGGGCGGTCCGTACACGGTGACCGCCGGCCTGGCCGAGGAGTTCGGCACCGAGCGGGTGATCAACACGCCGATCAGCGAGGCGGCGATCTGCGGCGTCTCGATCGGCGCGGCCCAATCGGGGAAGCGGCCGGTGCTGGAGATCATGTTCATCGACTTCCTCACGCTCGCCCTGGACCAGCTCGTCAACGCGGCGGCCAAGTCCCACTTCATGTCGGGCGGGCAGCTCCGGGTCCCGCTCGTGCTGCGCACCCAGGGCGGAGCGGGCTCGCGGGGTGCGGCCCAGCACTCGCAGAGCCTGGAGGCCTGGGTCACGCACATCCCAGGGCTCAAGGTGGTGATGCCGAGCAATGCCGCTGACGCCGCGGCGCTCCTGATCAGCTCGATCGCCGATCCCAACCCGGTCGTCTTCATCGAGCACAAGAACCTCTACTTCCGCAAGGAGGAGGTGCCCGCCGGTCTCGAGCCCGTGCCGATCGGCAACGCCCGGGTTGCCCGCCAGGGCGAAGACGTGACGATCGTCGCCCTCTCGCGGATGGTCGGCGAGGCGCTGGCCGCGGCCGACCGCCTCGCCGCCGACGGCATCGAGGCCGAGGTGATCGACCCGCGGACGCTGGTGCCGCTCGACCTCGATGCGATCGTCGACTCGGTCAGGCGGACGAACCGCCTGGTCGTCGCCCACGAGGCCGTCGAGCATGGCGGCTTCGGCGCCGAGATCGCCGCCGAGGTGCAGAGCGCCGCCTTCGACGACCTCGACGCCCCGGTCGAGCGGGTCGGCGCTCCCTTCGAGCCGGTCCCGCTCAGCCCGCCCGTGGAGGACGCCTATCTGCCGGGTGCGGACGAGGTCTACGCGGCGGCGCGGGCGACGCTCGGGCACCGGTCGATGTAGCGATTCCAGCACCTGGGATCATTCGATCGACAGCTGCTCAATCCGATAGGAGGCCCCAATGATCGGCGTGCTCGTGACCTTCACGCAGAGCGACGAGTTCGATCGCTCGAGTGTCGCCAAGATCGCCGCCGAAGCCCGAGGGACGTTCGAGGGCATGCCCGGCCTTCGCTCCAAGAGCTTCACGCTCGACGACGGCGGCCTTCAGGCAAGGAACTTCTACGTGTGGGACGACGAGGAGAAGGCCCGTGCCTTCTTCAATCAGGAGCTCATCGACAGGGTGACGGGGCTCTACGGCGTCGCACCCAAGATCGAATTCGTCGAGATCCTGGAGTTCGTCGACAACGCCGGCGACTGAATCTGTCAAATAGCTTGTTTTATTAGCTCCCTGCCTATAGGGTGAGGGACGTGGCGGAGAGGAGCTGGCTGATCATCGACGAGGGCCGCGCCTCGGCACTCGCGGCTCTGTGCGAGACGATCGTGCCCGGTTCCGAGCGCTGCGAGCCGGCCGTCTACATAGACGCGAAGCTGGCCATGGTCGACGAGGGGACTCGAGTGGCGTTCCTCGCGGCGATCGACGCGCTCGCCGAGGTCGCCGGCAGGGACGCCGAAAGCGCCGCCGAGGTCGCGGCGACTCCCGAGTTCCAGATGGTCAGGGCTTTCGCGATCGAGGCCTACTACAGCGACTTCGTCGCTCCCGGCGCCGAGGGGCCCGGCGCCTGGGAGGAGATCGACTTTCGCTTCCCGCTCGCCGACCGGATCAAGCACGACTGGACGTTCATGGGAGTGCCCGGATGAGCGAGTCCGTCGACGTCGTCGTGGCCGGCTCGGGGGCGGGCGGCGGCGTGGTAGCCGGGGAGCTTGCGCAGCGGGGGCGGAATGTGGTGCTGCTCGAGGCAGGCCCCCACCTGACCGCCGCCGACTTCGTCCGCTGGGAGGCGAAGGCCGCCCACGACTTCTGGTGGCCGCTCCGCATGGCGATGGTCGACGGCGGCGCCGGCGGGACTGTGCCGATCTTCGGCGGCCGCTGCGTCGGCGGCACCACCACGATGAACACGAAGGTCTCGTTCCGCGCCCACGACTTCGAGTTCGCCAAGTGGCACGAGGCGAGTGGGCTCCTCGGCGACGGCGGCAAGCCGTTCGGGGTCGAGGACCTCGCCCCGCACTACGAGCGAGTGGAGCGCTACCTGGGCGTCCGTGAGCGCGCCGACTGGCCGGAGTGCGTGCGGACGCTCGACGCCGGCTTTCGCGAGCTGGGCTCGGAGCTCGAGCCGGTCGATTCCTACACGGACGTCAACTGCATGAAGTGCGGGTCATGCCTGCAGGGCTGCCCGACCAACGCCGGCAAGAACACGATGAACACCTACATCCACGACGCGACGGCGGTCGGAAAGCTCGACCTCAGAGCGAGCTCGCCGGTCAAGCGGGTCCTGTTCGATCAGCGCAACGGCGAGCTCGAGGCGACGGGGGTCGAATACACGGACGCGGACGGTCACTCCCACACGATCGAGGCGGGCGCGGTGGTGGTATCGGCGGGTGCTCTCAACACGCCACAGATCCTGATCCGCTCGGGCCTGCCCGAGGCGAGCGGGGACTCGCCCAGCAGCGGGTGGATCGGCCGCAACCTGGGCCTCCACCCCGCCTCTTTCGTCTTCGGCCTCTTCGACGAACCCCAGGACGCCCACCGCGTCTACCCGATCACCTCGCATTGCATGGACTTCATGCGTGACGAGGACGGCGGCTTCGTGCTCGAGGCGTCCACCATCCAGGACCCGATCGGCTTCGCGACCAGCATCTCGGACGAGGACGGGCCGATGTGGGGCGAGCGCCTGGTGGAGGCGGTCCGCCGTTACCGCAACTGGAACGGGATCCTGATCCTGGCCAACGACGAGAACAACGGCCGCGTCGTGGTCGGCGAGGACGGCTCGGAGAGCTTCGAGGCCCACTTCGATCCGGTCGAGCTCGAGCGGATGCAGAAGGGACAGGACTACGCCCGCCGCGTGATGGAGGCCGCCGGAGCGACTCGGACCGCGTGGACGGGGTCGGCGAGCACGCACGTGCAGGGGACCTGCCGCATGGGGTCCGATCCGCGGAGATCCGCGGTCGACGAGAACTGCGAGTCGCACGACGCGAAGAGGCTGTTCGTCGGCGACGCCTCGCTCTTCACGCGCACCCTGTCGGTGAACCCCTCGCTGACGATCATGGCCCTCGCCGACCGGCTCGCCCGGCACCTGGACGAGGACCCGAACAACTACCTGAGCGCGCAGGCCGCGGAGGTGGCGGCATGAAGGCAGCGGTACTGAACGAGTACAACCAGCCCCTCGAATTCGAGGACCGACCCGAGCCCGAGATCACCCGACCCGACCAGGTTCGCGTGAAGATCGAGGCCGCCGGCGTCTGCTCGACCGATCTGCACGCGATCGAGGGAGAGATGGGCCCCGCGGGAATGGATGTGCCTCGGGTGCTCGGTCATGAGAATGGTGGCCACGTGGACGCGGTCGGGGACCTGGTGAGCACGGTCAAGGTCGGCGACCCGGTGCTGCTCTACCCGCCCCACAGCTGCGGCGTCTGCGTCAACTGCAGGCGCGGCCGGGACATGCACTGCGCTCATCACGAATTCACCGGGCTGAGCCTCGATGGAGGGTTCACTGAGTACCTGGTGGTCGGCGAGCGGGAGATCGTCCCGCTGCCCGAAGGGATCGACCCCGTCGACGTCGCGCCGCACTCCGACGCCGGGATCACCGCGTATCACGCGCTGAAGAGGGTCGCACCGCTGATGCTGCCGGGCACGACCGCGGTTGTCCTCGGCGCCGGCGGGGTCGGCCACATCGGCCTGCAACTCGCGCGCGAGCTCGGCTCCAGCAGCGTCGTGGCCGTCGATCCACATCCCGATCGACGCAAGCTCGCGGTCGAGCTCGGCGCCAACCAGGCCCTCGACAGCGACGGCGCGGTGGACGCCGTGCGGGATCTGACCGGCGGCCTGGGAGCCGATCTGGTGCTCGACTTCGTCGGCATCGACAAGACCCACGCCGACGGCCTCGGGATGCTCGCCCTCCAGGGCACCTACTCGATGATCGGCTTCGGCGGGACGATCACAGTCCCATCCGCTGCCCTGGTCGGCCAGGAGCAGACACTCGTCGCCAACCTGGTCGGCAGCTGGACCGACCTCTGGGAGGTCCTCCAGCTCCACGCGGCCGGCAAGATCACCCTGAAGACGGAGACCCATCCGCTCGACAAGGTGAACGAGGTACTCGGCAGGCTCCGCGAGGGCGACATCACTGGGCGGGCGGTGCTGCTTCCCCATCAGAACGGCGCCGGCTGAAACCGGGATGAGGGTTGTGGAGGTGACGAAGCTCGGAGGGCCGGAGGTGCTGCAGGTCGCGGAACGCCCCGACCCCGAGCCCGGCCCAGGGCAGGTCGTGGTGCGCGTCCGGGCGGCGAACGTCAACCCGACCGACCTCGGGGCGCGTCAGGGCGCCGGGCGTGTCACTCCCCCCGACCCGCCCTTCGTGCTCGGCTGGGACGTGGCCGGTCAGGTGACAGGGGTGGGCGAGGGCGTCGAGGACTTTCAACCCGGCGATCGCGTCGTCGGGATGGCTCATTGGTACGAGTCGGGAGGGTCGGTGGGCGGGTATGCCGAGTCCGTCGCCTTCGAGGCCGAGTGGCTGGTGCCCCTGCCCGACGGACTTGACTACGAGACGGCCGCCACGATCCCGCTGAATGCGCTGACCGCGCGTCAGGGGCTCGAGCTGCTCGATCCGCGGGACGGGTGCGATCTCCTGGTCACCGGCGCGAGCGGTGCGGTCGGGAGCTTCGCGGTGCAGCTCGCCGCCGAAGCCGGGCACCGGGTGATCGCCCAGGCCGGCAGAAACGATGAGCGGTGGCCCCACACCCTGGGGGCCGCCGAGGTCCTGCCGCGCGGAATGGATCTCGGCGCGATCGATCCGGTGCCCACGATCTTCGATGCAGTGCCGCTCGGCGAGGCGGTTTTCGCGGCGGTCAAGGACGGTGGGGCGATCGTCAGCACCCGGCGCCCGCCCGAGGCCCCCCCGGACCGCCGGATCCGCCAGGAGTCGTTTCTCGTTCATCACGACCGTGAGGCGCTGCGCGAGCTGGTCGATGCCGTCGCCGCCGGGAGGTTCCGCACCCGGGTCGATCGGGCGCTCCCGCTCGACCAGGCCGCGGAGGCCCACCGCCTGGTGGAGGCCGGCGGGCTGCACGGAAAGATTGTCCTGACCTCATGAGCGAGGAGGAGTAGATGGCGAGGATCGTCTTGGTTCACGGCGCATGGGGCGGGGCCTGGATCTGGGAAAAGGTCGTGGAACCCCTGGAAGCGGCGGGCCACAAGGTCGAGACCCTCGATCTGCCCGGCGCCGGCGACGACCACACTCCGCTCGAGGAGATCAACCTGGACCTCTACGCCGAGCGGATCTGCGGCCTGCTCGGGGCGAGCCCCGAGCAGGCCGTCTTGGTTGGGCACAGCATGGGCGGCATGGCCGTCACCCAGGCCGCCTCGCGCTGCCCGGGCCGCGTCGCGTCGCTGATCTACGTCGCCGCGTTTCTTCCCGGGGAGGGCCAGAGCCTGGTCGGCCTGACCGAGCTCCCCGAGGGGAACGGTGACCACGTCCAGGCGACAATGGTCCTCTCCGGCGAGCCCCCGATCGCCGAGCTCTCCGAGGAGGACTCGATCATCGCCTTCTACAACCTGGCGCCGTCGGAGATCGCCAAGTGGGCGGCCGGGATGCAGAGGCCCCAGCCGGCCGTCCCGATGCTGGATCCCGCCCATCTCACCGACGGCTACGAGAACATCCCTCGCAGCTACATCCATTGCACCCGGGACCAGGCCAACATGCCCGCTCTCCAGCGCCGGATGATCAAGGAGCGCGCCGCCGATCCCGTGCTCGAACTCGAGTCCGATCATTCTCCCCAGCTTTCCGTGCCCGATGAGCTCGTCCGCGCGATCGACCAGCTCGCCCGCCAGGAGGTGCCCGCGTGAGATTCGTGCTGGTTCATGGAGCGTTCGTCGGTGGCTGGATCTGGGGGCCGCTCGCCGAGCGGCTCGAGGAGCTCGGGCACTCGTCGGTGGCGCCGGACCTGCCGGGAGCCGGCGACGACCCGACGCCGCCGAAAGAGGTGACGCTGGGCGCCTATGCGGACCGGATCTGCGACCTGCTGGATGCCGACGGCGAATCGATCCTGGTCGCCAACAGCATGGGCGGCATGGTCATCTCGGAGGCGGCCGCACGCCGGCCTGAAGGGGTCAAGCGCCTCGTCTACGTGGCGGCCTTCCTGCCCGGCGACGGCCAGAGCCTGGTCGACCTGACGAGCCTCCCCGAGGGGGCCGATGACCTCGTGCAGCAGACCGTCATCGTCTCGGGCGACCCCCCGATCGGGACCCTGCCGCAGTCGACCTGCGCGGCCTCGAACGCGGACTGCCTGCCCGAGGTGAGCGATTGGGCGGTGAGCAGGACCGGCTCGCAGCCCTTCGCTCCGCTCACGGAGCCCGTCTCGCTGACCCGCGAGTTCGACCAGATTCCTCGCACCTATGTGCTCTGCACCGCGGACCGCATCGTGCCCCCGGCACTGCAGCGCCGGATGGTCAGCGACCGGCAGCTCACCGATGTCGTCGAGCTGGACTCGGGCCATCATCCGCAGCTCTCCCGGATCGACGAGCTCGCTCACATCCTGCATCAGCGTGCGAAGAGCGCGGTGCCGGCGTGAGCACGGGCGCACCACGTCCCACGTCCGGGCTCTTCACCGATCCGCGGCCGATCGAGGCGATCGGCGACCTCTTCGCGAACGTATGGCAGGTCTGTTACGTCACCCCCGATCTCAACCGCGGAATGGGGGAGCTGCGCGAGCTGTTCGGAATCGAGAACTCCACCGAGGTGCCGGTGGAGGGAGCCACCTTCATGAAGGGTGGCGAGCTGGTCGAGTGGCAGCCGCGGGTCGCGATGGGGGCCCGCGGAGGCATGATCATCGAGCTGATCGAGCCGGTCTCCGGCGAGGTCGATTTCTACCGGCGCTTCCTCCCCAGCGACGGAGGCGTGCTCGGCTTCCATCACCTCGCGACGCTGGTCCCGCTCGGCGACGAGCCGTGGGCCGGCGTCGAGAAGCTCCTCGGCGAGCACGGGATGTCATTCGAGTACACGATCCTGATCCCCGACCGCGCCCGGCTCGCCTACGTGGACACGACCGCCCAGCTCGGCCACTACCTGGAGCTCTGCCAGTTGGAGAAGGCGGACACCGACTTCTTCAGCGGGCTGATCGCGGAGAGCGCCTAGCGGATAGCCCCCCCTCCACGGATAGAGGTGCGATTTCCAACCGCCGCTTTGCATGGAAAGATCCGGATCGGCGGCCGGGACCAACTAGGTACTCACTACGGGCAGGCCGACCAGGTTTGTTGCCGAAACAAGAGATGCGAGGCAGTCCGGCCACGCAAGAGGCCATGCCTCGGTGTCGGGCGTTCTCGGCACCCAAAAGCGAACTGAGGAGACAAATGAAGCAGACCCACACCGGTCGAGTTCCCCTCCTGGCTGGGCTGATTGCAGCGCTCGCGCTGGTGGCCTTTCCCGTGACGGCCCAGGCGGGAACTCTGGCGTCCTCGCCCCCGAGCTCGAGCTACAACGCCCAGCCGTATTTCTTCGGCTCACAGTTCAACAACTTCGAGATCAGCGACTCCGGCAGCGACACGGCGGTGGGGAACGCGGCGATCACCGGGCCCGACGCCGCGCGGTTCTCGTTCAACGGCGACGCCTGCAGCGGATTCACGCTGACAGACACCCAGATCTGCCACGTAGGGGTCAGCTTCAACCCCCCGAACGGCCCCGGCAGCTTCAGCGCCCAGCTCGAGATCCCCAGCGACGGCTCGCCCAACCCGCTGGTCATCCCCCTCTCCGCCCAGGCTCTCGCAGGCCCCGAGTTGGTGCCAACGCCACAGCGCGTCGACTTCGGACCCACGACCCTGGGAGCGGCCCGCAGCCAACAGATCACGATCACCAATACCGGCGATTTCATGGGTGGCGTTCAGCAGGCCTTCGTCGTCGGTCCCGCGGAGTTCGATATCACCAGCGACCAGTGCACCCAGCTGCAGATGAACCCGGGCCAGAGCTGCACCCTGACGGCGATGTTCGTGCCGTCCTCCGTGCACGACTACCAAGGGTCCATCTTCGCGATAGCCGGGAACTCGCAGGAACCGGTCCTCCCCATCAATCTCAGCGGCGAGGGTCGCCTCGCCCCGGGCCCGGCGCCCGATACGCGGATCATCCGGAAGCCGCAGAAGAAGACCCGAAGCAACACGGCCAGCTTCCAGTTCGCCTCGACCGGGGTCGGCGCGAGCTTCGAATGCAAAATCGACAGTGAGCCGTTCGCACCCTGCACCTCCCCCGCGACCTACGTCGTCCACCGCGGCAGGCACTCCTTCGAGGTGCGCGCCAGGGCCGCGGACGGCAGCGTGGATGCCACGCCCGCCAAGGACTCCTGGAAGGTGAAGAAGAAGAAGAAGAAGAAGAAGAAGAAGAAGAAGAAGAAGTTGTAGTCGGGGGACGCCCGACTTCGCGTGGTGGGAGGCGTTTGGGGTCCCTCGGCTCAGAGAGATCTTGGAGCCCTTTGGGAGCCCCGTCCCGCCACTCGCCTTGTAGCCCAAGTGTCCGCGACTGGAGTTGGCCGGGAGCGCAGGCGACCCGCAGCGATCAGGCTGAAGAGTGCTGCTTTGGACGAGAAGCAGCGGTTTGCATGGAAAGGAGCGCATTTCGACCCGGCGCTCGCTTTTCGCGCAAGGGAGGAGCGCTTCCGCCGCGTACGATCGCTTGGACCGCCCACGACGATGAGTTTTCGTCTCGCGATCGGTCCCTAGCTGCGGCGGAGCACCCTGCAGAAGGAAGGAGCGGTCATGCTGATCTACTCGATGAACGTCTCGGTGGACGGCTTCATCGCCGACCGCGAGGGCGCGTTCGGTTGGACGGTCCCTGACGAGGAGCGGTTTCGTTTCCACACCGCGCAGGTACGCGAGCTCGGCGGCTATCTGCTCGGCCGCAGGCTCTACGAGACCATGCTGCCGTGGGAGACGGATCCGTCGATGCGCGACGACGAGCTCGGAGATCCTCGAGCGCCAGTTCCAGCAGAAGCGGCGGCCGCGTTCGCCGACCTCTGGTGCGCGATCCCGAAGATCGTCTTCAGCAGCACGCTCGACAGCGTCCAGGGCAACGCGCGGCTCGCCGAGGCGTCATTGGCCGAGGAAGCCGCTGCGACGCTCGACGCGACCGACAAGGACGTCTCGATCGGCGGCGCCGGCCTCGCCGCGGCGGCGATCGAGCTCGACCTCGTCGACGAGCTGCGCATGCTCCGCCACCCGGTCGCCGTCGGTGGCGGCACGCCGTTCCTGCCGCCCGTCACCGAAGAGATCGCGCTGGACTTGATCGAGACCAGGACCGTCGGCTCACGGGTGATCTACGAGCGCTACGGGCGCGCCCGCGATGAGTCGGACTGACACCGCCGGCCGAGTCATCAGCGCCACGCCGGACCGGGCGGTCTGACGACTCGCGCTCGCAATCGCGTGCCACCGGCACTCTTCGAGAGTCTCGGGACCCCGCCGCTTACGCTTCCTGCTCGCGCAAGACAGGCGTCCGGGCACACACGATCCGACTTTAGACGGTGATCACGATCTTTCCTTGGGAGTGTCCTTCTCCCTGGTATCGGAGAGCTTCGGGTACCTCGCTCAGCTTGTAGCGGCGATCGATGACCGGCGTCACCTTTCCCGACTCCACAAGCTCCTTCAAGACAACCAGATCCTCCCGGGTATGCCTCGTAATGAAGATGCGCATCCGTTGGCGGACCAACGGTGACGACGAAACCACCTTGATTTGACGAGCGAGTCCGAGCCAACGGCCCATATCGGATACCCCAACCAGGACGTAGGTTCCTTGAGGGTTCAGCGCCCGTCTGCAGTCCGACAATGATCGGTTCCCCACCAGATCGAGCATCACGTCGTACCGCTGTGGATCCTGGGTGAAGTCCTCCTGCGTGTAATTGATGACCTCGTCCGCGCCGATCGACCGGACCATGTCCACGTTCCTCGCGCTGCACACGCCAGTCACGTTCGCTCCGAATGACTTGGCGATCTGCACGGCGAACGTGCCTACGCCGCCCGACGCGCCGTTGATCATCACCTTCTGTCCCGGCTGAACCCTCCCTTGATCGCGAACGGCATTGAGGGCGGTGAAGGCCGAGTCTCCAACGGCCGCGGATTGCTCAAACGTGAGGTTGTCCGGTTTCGCCAGGAGGTTGTCCTCTTCAACGCTGGCGTATTCGGCGAAGGCGCCGTCGCACCAGCCGAAGACCTCATCACCTGGCTGAAAGTGCTTCACGCTCGCGCCGACCGCTTCAACCTGCCCCGCCAGATCGAGTCCCGGTATCTCGTGCTTAGGGTTGAACAGCCCGACGGCCGGACGCATGGCGTACGGGATGCCCCTGAGGAGGTGCCAGTTGCCGATATTGACAGCCGCGGCGCGAACTCGTACCAGCACCTCTCTTTCGTCCGCGACCGGTCTGTCGACGTCCTTGAGCTCCAAGACATCGGGTGAGCCGTACCTATGTTGGATGATCGCCTTGATCACGTCCTCCTACGCCACGGTCGGTCCTCGCGGTTCAACGCCGCCCGGGTTCTCATTCGCTCGTCGTCTGGAGTCCGGGAGATTACGACCGAACCTCGGATGTTGGGAGTGGCAGGCAGTCTTGTCGCGCACTCGCTTTCGCGTGAAAGCGGAAGCCTCAGCGGCGGACGGTGAGTCAGCCGAAACAGCTTTGGACGAAAAGCGGCGGTTCGCATGGAAAGCGACACCCTCAGCCCGCCGCGGGATACTGCGTGGGCGATGTCGCAGGAGAACGTGGAGTTGGCCCTGCTTGCGTATGACGCCTGGAACCGGCGCGACGTGGAAGCCGTAGTCGCGCTCTGGGACCCCGACGGCATGTGGAATCCCGCGCTCGAAAGGGGCCTGGGGGGACGCAGTACCTACCGCGGCCGCGCAGGGATCCGTCAGTACTTCGAAGATCTGGCGGAGTTCTCCGAAGAGAGCCACGTGGAGTACCCCGAGGTTCACGACCTCGGCGACCAGGTGCTCGGCCTCGGTCACATTTCGATCAGGTTTGCGAGCGGCGTCGAGCTTGATCAGGAGGTCGCCTTCATCCACACATGGCGTAATGGAAAGTGCGTCGAAGCGCAGACCTGGAGGAGTCACGCCGAGGCCCTCGAAGCCGCCGGGCTATCTGACTAGTTCATAAGTACCGCTTTGGACGAAAAGCAGCGCTTTGAAAATCACACCTCTTCGCGTGGACAGGGCGCCTAGCGTGTGATGTAGCGCCGACGCTCGGAGCCGCGCTGCGACGCGTAGGCGACGAACGCGTCGAGCGCCTGTGGATCAGCGAGGGCGTCCCTGCTCGCCACCTTCTCGGGCGAATCGCCGAGCAGGATCCGCTTCACCGGCAGCTCGAGCTTCTTCATGGTCAGGGTCTTGGGGATCACGGGGACTGCCTCGATCGTGTCGGGAACATGCCGGGGCGAGAGGGCGCCGCGGAGCTCTGAGGCGATCCGACCGCGGAGCTCGTCGTCGAGGTCGATGCCCTCGCTGAGCGCGACGAACAGGATCAACTCCCCCGCCCCGCCCTCGGGATCCTCGATGTGGACCACGAGGCTCTCCTGCACCTCGTCGATTCCCTCGACCACCGAATAGACCTCCCCGGTTCCGAGCCGGACGCCGCCGCGGTTGAGGGTCGCGTCGGATCGGCCGGTGATCACGCAGCTGCCGCGCTCGGTGAACATGATCCAGTCGCCGTGGCGCCAGACGCCCGGGAAGTGCTCGAAGTAGGCCGCCCGGTAGCGAGAGCCGTCCTCGTCGCCCCAGAAGGCGATCGGCATCGAGGGCATCGGCTTCCTGATCACCAGCTCGCCGAGCTCGCCGACCACCGGCTGGGCGTTCTCGTCGTAGGCGGCCACGTCGACAGCCAGGCAGCAACCGGCGATCTCGCCGCGATACACCGGCTGCATCGGACCGCCCTGCACCATCCCGGTGCAGACATCGGTTCCTCCACTGCCCACGTTGAGAAGGACGTCGGAGCCGAGCTGCTCGTAGATCCAGTCGAATCCCTCGGGGGGAAGAGGCGAGCCGGCTGCGCAGAACTGGCGGATGCTGGAGAGATCCATGTCGCGCAGGTCGACGCCACCCTTGCGGCAGGCCATCAGGAAGGCGGGCACGGCTCCCATCAGCGTCGGCCGAAGCTCCTCGGCGAGGCGCCACTGAGCCGAGAGGTCCGGATACATCGGATTGCCGTCGAGCATCACGATCGAAGCCCGGAACAACAGCGAGTTCACCAGGGCCATCCACATCATCCAGGCCGTGGTGGTGAACCAGAGCAGCCTGTCCCCGGGCTGCTGGTCCCAGCTCAGGCCCTGGTTCTTGAAGGCCTCGATCAGGATGCCGCCGTGGCGATGAACGATCGCCTTCGGCAGGCCGGTCGTCCCGGAGGAGAAGAGGACGCAGAGCGGGTGGTCGAAGCCGAGCGGGTCGAACTCGAGCGGCCCGCTCTCGGCGAGTAACTCGTCCCACTCAGTGCAGTCGGGCAGGGAATCGTCCGGGCCCCCCGCGTAGGGGACGTGAACGACGTGCTCGAGGCTGGGCAACGCCTCGCGGACCCTGGCGACCTCGGCGCGGCGGTCGATCGGCTTCTCGCCGTAGGCATAGCCGGCGATCGCGAGCAGGAGCTTCGGCTCGAGCTGGCCGAAACGGTCGATCACGCTGCGCGGCCCGAACTCCGGCGCGCAGGTGGCCCAGATCGCCCCCAGGCTCGCCGCGGCCAAGAACGCGACCAGTGTCTCCGGGACGTTGGGCAGATAGGCGACCACCCGGTCGCCGGGCCCGATCTCGAGCCGCTGCAATCCCGCCCGGGCGCGCGCGACCTGCTCGCGCAGCTCGCCGAAGGTGAGCTCGAAGTCCGCGCGGGTCTGCGACCGCGCCAGCACCGCCACGCGATCGGCGTCCTCGTCGCGTCCCACCATGTGTTCGGCGTAGTTCAGCCTGGAGCCCACGAACCACTCGGCGCCGGGGATCTCGCGCGAGCCGAGCACCCGCTCGTACGGCGCGTGCGCCCGGATCTCGAAGAAGTCCCAGAGCGACCCCCAGAAGCCCTCCAGGTCGTCGACCGACCAGCGCCAGAGCTCGTCGTATCCGGCATGGTCGATCCCCCGCTCCTCCTTCAGCCAGGTGAGGTAGCGGCCCAATTGGGTCGTGTCACGGACGTCCGCAGGCGGCGTCCAGAGCACGGATCCGATCTCCTCCACGCGGGCCATCACGTTCGAACTGAGATATTGTCAGGTTTTCTGACACTTAGCTCGGAGACGACCGGCTGGACCGACGAGGAACGGGATCGCTTCCTGCGCTCGAATGCCGAGGCGATCTACGACGAGCTCACCGATGGTCTCTCGAAGGCGCTGCGCGACGATCAGCTGCTCGACGCCGCCGCGGAGCGCCACCCGGGTCTCGTCCCGGGCCGCGATCAGCTGGCCGCCGAGTCCGATCGAAGGCTGGCGGACAAGCAGGGGATCGAGATCGCGCAGGGCCTCTTCCTCTCGCACGTGCTGGCCTCGCCTCGCGCCGGTGCGCATCTCGTCTGGGCGATGCTCCAGCCCACCGCCGAGGCGCTCGAGCGCCTCGACGACTTCCGCGCCACCGGCTCGGCCGATCTCGGCACTGTCCACGTGCGCCGCGAGGGCAGCGCGGGCCACCTGGAGATCCGCAACCCCCGCCACCTGAACGCCGAGGACGACACGACGCTCCGGGCCACAGAGTGCGCGGTCGACCTGATCCTTCTCGACCCCGAGATCGAGATCGGCGTGATGCGGGGCGGTGTCGTCGACCACCCCCGATACGCGGGGGCGCGGATCTTCGGCTCCGGGCTCAACCTGACCAGGCTCTATCTCGGACAGCTCCCCTTCCTGTTCTTCATCACGCGCGACCTCGGCTACGTCAACAAGATCTACCGGGGGCTGTCGGGACCCGAGCACCGCCCGGATCAGCCCGAGGAGACGACCGAGAAGCTCTGGGTCTGTGCCGCCGAGACATATGCGATCGGCGGCGCCTGCCAGCTTCTTCACGTCATGGACCACGTGATCGCGGCCCGCGGCTGCCGGCTCTTCCTGCCCGCACGCAAGGAGGGGATCATCCCGGGGGCGTCACCCCTGCGGATGCCGCGATCGGTCGGCGACCGCCTGGCCCGGCAGGCGATCCTCTCCGGACGGGAGTTCGAGGCCGGAGTCCCGCCCGCGGAGCTTCTCTGCGACGAGGTGGTCGAGCCCGATGCCGTCGATGAGGCGATCGCCGCACGCCTGGAGGCACTGACCAGCTCTGGGCTGATCAACGCGGCCGCCAACCGCCGCGCCCTCCGCGTCGGCGAGGAGCCGCTCGATGTCTTCCGCCGCTACATGGCGACCTTTTCGAAGGAGCAGGCCCACTGCCACCTCAGTCCGGCCCTGGTCGACAACCTCGAGGAGCACTGGAATGCCAAAGAGCGCCAGCTCTGAGGTGATGGTCTGGGACCCGGTCGAGACGGGGCCTCGCGAGACGCTCCGGGAGCTCCAGCTCGAGCGGCTCCGCGGCACGGTCGAGCGAACGATCTCCTCGCAGCCGCTGCTGGCCACCCGCCTGAACGAGGCCGGCGTCGCCGACCCGAGCGACATCTCCTCGCTGGACGACGTCGCCCGGCTGCCGTTCACCAGCAAGCAGGACCTCCGCGAGGCCTATCCGTTCGGGCTCCTGGCGGTTCCGCGAGAAGACCTGGTGCGCGTGCACGCCTCAAGCGGCTCCCACGGCAAGCCGACCGTGGTCGGCTACACCCGGGCGGACCTCGACGCCTGGAGCGAGCTGATGGCGCGGTGCATGACTGCCGCCGGCGTCCGCCCCGGGATGGTCGTTCACAACGCGAACGGCTATGGCCTGTTCACGGGCGGGCTTGGCTTCCACTATGGCGGCGAGCGGATCGGGGCGACCGTGATCCCGGTCTCCGGTGGCTTCACGGCGCGCCAGGCGATGCTGCTCTCCGACCTCGGAGGTCAGGTGCTCTGCGCCACGCCCTCCTATGCGCTGGTCATCGCCCAGGCGGTTCGTGACGCCGGGCTCGACCCCGATGACCTCGCCCTGCAGCTCGGCCTGTTCGGCGGCGAGCCCTGGACCGACGAGATGCGCACCGAGCTCGATCGCGAGCTCGGGATCAGCGCGGTCAGCTTCTACGGCCTCTCCGAGATGTGCGGACCAGGGGTCGCGGCGGAGTGCCTCGATGCACGAGACGGCCTGCACGTCCAGGAGGACCACTTCCTGGTCGAGGTGATCGACCCGGAAACCGGTGAGCCGCTGCCCGAGGGCGCGGACGGGGACCTGGTCTTCACCTCCCTGCTCAAGGAGGCCCAGCCCCTGATCCGGTACCGCACTGGGGACATCGGCTCGCTGACCACCGAGCCCTGCGCCTGCGGCCGAACGCTGGCCCGCATCGCCGCTCTGCGAGGCAGGCTCGACGACATGCTGATCATCCGCGGCGTCAACCTCTTCCCGTCCACCATCGAGACGCTGCTCCTCGGCGTCGAGGAGGTGGGCCCCCACTACCGCCTGATCGTCGAACGCCCGGCTCGAATGGACGAGGTGAGCGTCGAGTGCGAGCCAGCCGATCCCGAGATAGACCGGGCGGGCCTGACCGAGCGCCTCGAGGTCCTTCTCCGTGAGCACACCGGAATTCGGATCCCGGTGTCCATCGTCGAGCCCGGCGGAGTGCCCCGGAGCGAGGGGAAGGCGGTCCGGGTGGTCGACCGCCGTCACTCCGCGCGTTAGGCGAACGCAGGCGCGCCGACGGCGCCCGCGGCCACCTCCCGGAGCCGCTGCAACGTGGGCAGTGCGTCGTCCCGGCGCCAGGCGAGGGCGATTCCCATGGTCGGCTCCGGAGAGGCGAACCGGCGGTAGACCGCCCCCGGAATGCGGAGACTGCGTGAGCGCTCGAGCATGATGAAGGAGATCCCGGCACCCTCGGCGACCGCCGAGACGATCCGCTCCTCCTCGGGCTCGGTCCGGTCGATCGGCCGCCAGGGCGGATCGCCGTAGACCTCGCGCCGCACCTCCTGCCAGGCACCGGGCCCATGGCTCTCGGGCCACCAGACGAGCGGCTCTTCGCGGAGATCCTCGGGGCGCACCGTCGTCCGCTTCGTCAGCCGATGCCCCTTGGGGAGCACGCAGACCATCGGCTCCCTGCCGAGGACCAGTTCCTCGAGGGCGGGCTGCTCGAGCGGAGGACGGACGAAGCCCACATCGATATCCCCCTCCAGCAACTGCTCCACGTGGAGCATCGTGTTGCCGACGCTCAGCTCGAGGTCGACGGCGGGATATCGCCTGCGGTACTCGGCGACGATGGCGCCGGCGATGCCCCCGGTAAGCGACCGGGTCAGGCTGAGCCGAAGCCGGCCCCGCTCGCCGGCGCCCGTCGAGCGAGCGAGTGCCGCAGCCTGATCGGCGCGCTCGAGCAGACCGCGCGCCTCCGGCAGGAACGCCTCACCCGCGGCGGTGAGAGTGGCCCCCCGGCGGTTGCGCTGGAAGAGCTGAACGCCCAGCTCCGCCTCGAGCGTGCGGATCTGCTGACTGACGCTTGGCTGCGCCAGATGGAGCCGATCGGCGGCTCGGCGGAAGTGGAGCTCCTCGGCGACGGCGACGAAGGATGAGAGCTGCCGCAACTCCATCTGGCCATGATAGGCACCGCCTTTCACAGGCGCTGGGATCCGGTCTTGATCGGATCACCGCCGGACCCATAACGTCCGGTCACGGAGAGCCACGGAGGAGGATGAGATGTCAGCTACGGCCGAGACCGGTGTCCAGGGTTTCCTCAGCCCGTTCGAGATACCCGTCCCGAAGGGATGCGAGGGCTGGGAGTCGATGTTCCCGTACTACGCGCTGTTCAGCGAGGAGAGGCGCGAGAACGAGGAACGGCGCGGCTGGTTCCGGGACGGAATGCACTTCCCCGAGCCGATGTTTCCCTTCGACTTCGTGACCGCGGACTCTCCGTACCTCGCCCTCGGCCAGGCCAACTCCCGGATCTTCCTGGTGCCCCCCGCGCTCGGCATCGACCACCGCGTCCTCTACGGGTGGGTGTACATGAGCGCCAACCCGGTGACCGACGAGGCCGAGATCGGGCGCCGCGCGCAGGAGTTCGAGAAACGGGCCGGGTTCTATTTCCAGAACTGGGATGAGCTCTACGGCCGCTGGCAGCAGAAGGTCGAGGACGAGATCAGCGGGATCGAGGCGCTCGAGGTGCCCGACCTCCCGGACGTCGAGGACGAGGCCGTCGTCACCGAGGCTCGAGGCCTCGGGTCGAGCCACACGCTGCTCGTCGCGTACGACCGCCTGCTCGAGAGCATCGACCGAATCTGGCAATACCACTTCGAGTTCCTCAACCTGGGCTACGCGGCATACCTCGTCTTCTACGAGCTCTGCAAGCGGTCGTTCCCCGATATCTCCGATCAGGCGATCGCGACCACGGTCTCCGGCATCGACGTGGTCCTCTTCCGCCCCGACGAGGAGCTGAAGCGCCTGGCGCGGCGGGCGGTCGAGGACGGGATCGCGGACGCAGTCACGGCGGCATCGGACGAGCCGGCGCTGCGCGCGGCCCTCTCCGGGAAGGACGAGGGAGACGCGTGGCTCGCGGACTGGGACGAGACGAAGTCGCCCTGGTTCAACTACTCCAACGGCAACGGCTTCTACCACCACCACCGCTCGTGGATCGACGATCCCGCCATCCCGATTGCCGGTGTGCGCTCATACATCGAGCGGCTGGAGGCCGGCGAGGACATCGAACGGCCCCTCGACGAGGTGATGGCGCAGCGGGACCGGGTTGCCTCGGAATACCGATCACTCCTTCCGGACGACGAGGCTCGCGGGGCATTCGACCAGGCCCTTGGCCTCTCCCGCACGGTCTTCCCCTATGTGGAGAGCCACAACTTCTACGTCGAGCACTGGTACCACACCGTTTTCTGGAACAAGGTGCGGGAGTTCGGCGACCTGCTCGCGCGGAACGGGTTCCTGAACGACGCTGAGGACGTCTTCTACCTGCAGCGCGGCGAGGTCTCGGATGCCCTCATCGACCTGAGACTCGCGTGGGCGGCCGGATCGACCGCGCGCGGTCCCGGCTACTGGCCTCCGATCGT
Source organism: uncultured Solirubrobacterales bacterium (assembly GCA_963743575.1). Classification (GTDB taxonomy): domain Bacteria; phylum Actinomycetota; class Thermoleophilia; order Solirubrobacterales; family 70-9; genus DASUPK01. The sequence continues at coordinate 438,506 of CAVUQC010000007.1, forward strand.
CGCCGAGCGCAAGCGGATCATGGAGGCGATGCGAGCCTGGTCGCCGCCTCCGGCCCTCGGGGCGGTTCCCGATGCGATCACCGAGCCCCTGACCATCATGCTTTGGGGCATCACGACCGAGCGCGTGCAGGAGTGGGCGGCCGCGGAGAGCACCGGAAGCGGATCGCTGAGCGGGTTCGCCGGCTCCGCCGGGGTCGTGGAGGGCACCGCTCGGGTGATCCTCGACGTCCGCGACATCGGTGACCTGGAGGAGGGGGAGATCCTCGTCGCCCCGGTTACCTCGCCGAGCTGGACACCGGTGTTCGGAAAGGTCGCCGCGGCCGTCTCCGACATCGGCGGGATCATGTCCCACGCCGCGATCGTCGCCCGCGAGTACGGCATGCCGGCGGTGGTCGGCACCGGGAACGCCACCGCGCGGATCAGGACCGGCGACCGGATTCGCGTCGACGGCGACGAGGGCGTCGTCACCATCGTCCCTTGAGCGACGCGCGCTATGACGCCGTCGTCGCGGGCGGCGGGCACCACGGGACGATCATCGCCTGCTACCTCGCGCGCGCGGGACAGAGCGTCTGCGTTCTGGAGAGGACGCCCCATTTCGGCGGCGGGGCCTGCACCAGCGAGGGCCCCGCCCCCGGCTACCTGATGAATCACTGCAGCCACTGGACCCGCTTCTACGGGCACCCGGCCTACCGGGACTTCGACCTCGCGGCGGAGGGACTCCGGTACGTCTTTCCCGAGCAGAACGAGGGAATGATCTTCGACGACGGCTCGTCCTTCATCGGCTACTCCGCCTCCCGCGTGGTCGATGCGTCCACCGGCAAGCAGGAGCGCTCGGAGGAGAACATCCGGCGGACCTTCGAGCAGATCGAGAAGGTCTCCCCTCGAGACGCCGAGATGTATCTGGCGCTGCTCGAGGCATACGAGCAGCACTGGAAGCGGGCCTTCCGGACGCATCGCTTCAGCGTGCCGCCGCCCTGGGGAACGCCCGATCCGCTCGAGGAGCTGCTCGACGTCTCGGGAAGCCGCATCGAGCCCGTGCACCAGCTGATGACCCTGAGACAGCTTGCGTTCGACTTCTTCGAGAGCACCGAGATGCGCATCCTCTTCATGCGAGCCGCGACGACCTCGACGGGCTGCTACCCCGACGACGTCCCGGGGCTGCAGGGACTGATCCACGTGCTGCCCCTCACGCTCTCCTTCGAGCCGGCGGCGATCGCCGTGGGCGGGAGCCAGGCGATCACGGACGCCCTGATGTCCGCCGGCCGGAAGATGGGGGTCGAGTATCTGAGCTCAGCCGAGGTCGATCGCATCGTCGTCGAAGGTGACCGGGCCGCGGGGGTCGAGCTGGCGGACGGATCCCGGATCGATGCGGAGCTCGTGGTCAGCGACCTGGGGCTGCCCCAAACGGTCCTGCGCCTCCTGCGCGACCTGGACGTCGACCAGGGTCTCGCGCGGAGGATCGGGAACATCCACTACGACCGCGGCCAGCTGCTCTGGGCCAACCTCGCGATTCACGAGCCGCCGCGCTATACGGCGGAGACGGGCAATCCGGGCGTGGGCGAGCAGCCGCGCCTCTACTGGGGCCCGAAGGACCTCGACTACCTGACCCTCCGGTACCAGCCGGAGATCTTCACCGAGGGCTTCGCCCGCCGCCCGTACGTCCTCTGCTCGGTGGACAGCATCTGGGACGAGACGCGCGCGCCGGCCGGAAGCCACATCGTCGGGGTCGAGGAGTTCTCTGCGCCGCGGCGGCTCTTCTCGGACTCCGCCTGGCGAGATGTCAAGGACCGCTTCATGGACAACCTCCTCCGCGAGTGGGAGCTCTACGCGCCCAACATGACGAAGGACAACGTGGTGGCCGCGCGCGTCTACGGCCCCGACGACATCGAGCGGCAACGCCCGGATATGGCCGAGGGCGGCTATTCGGCCGGCAGCACGATCGCATCGCAGCTCGGGCGCTTCCGGCCGATCGCGGGCGCAAACTCCTACAGGCTGCTCTTGGACAACGTCTACAACTGCTCGGCCAACCTGCATTCCGGGCCCGGCATCGGCCGCGGCTCGAGCTGGAACTGCTTCCAGGAGATCGCGCGCGACCTCGCGATCGAGGCGCCGGCGCTCGCCGCCCGATGAAGCTCGAGGGCGGGCGGGTTCTGGTCACCGGCGCCGCCCGGGGGCTCGGGCTCGAGCTCGCGCTTCACCTGCGGGGCGAGGGGGCCCAGGTGCTGGGGGCAGATCTTGCGGAGAGCTCCGATCAGCTGGAGCGAGCCGGAGTCCAACTCGTCCAGGCCGACGTCAGCTCGGAGCCCGACGTCGAGCGGCTCGCGGATGCGGCCCGCGACCAGCTTGGAGGGCTCGACGCCCTGGTCAACAACGCGGCGGTCGTGGATCTGGAGCGGCGCCCCTTCTGGGAGATTGCCGTCGAGGAGTGGGACCGGGTGCTCGCGGTGAACGTTCGCGGCCCCTGGCTCTGTGCGAAGGCGATGCTGCCGATGCTGCGAGAGTCCGACGGCGCCGCGATCGTGAATCTGACATCGGAGACCGCCTTCACCGGCTCTCCCGGCATCGCCCACTACGCCTCCTCGAAGGGCGCCCTGGTCTCGCTCACCCGGGCGCTGGCGCGCGAACTCGGGAACGAGGAGATCCGGGTGAACGCCGTCGCCCCCGGCTTCGTCCCGACCGAGGGATCGCGAAGCATGACGCCGGGGGGCTACGACCCAGGTGCGACACCGCTCGGGAGGGTCGGCGAGCCGGGTGACCTGCTCGGCGCCGTCGCCTTCCTCCTCTCCGATGACAGCGGGTTCGTCACCGGTCAGACCCTGCTGGTCAATGGTGGGCGGCTGATGCGCTGAGGCTACGGCGCCGCCTCGAGCGCCGGCTCCAGTGGGACGCGATCGCACCAGACCTCGTAGATCAGCAGAGCGCCCAGGCCGCAGACGGCGATCGTGATCCCCATCGGAAGCGCGTCGTGGTTCCCGGCGACGCCGGCCAGTGGCGCGAGGACGGCTCCCAGCCCGAACTGGCCCAGGCCATAGAGCGCCGACGCGCTGCCGGCCCTCTCGCCCTGGTGGGCCAGCGCCAGGGCCGTCGAGTTCGGCACGATCAGGCCGATCGCGCTCACCATCACCCACAGGCCGATCAACAGGGGAGTCAGGCCCGCATCGAGGACGACCGACAGAAGGGTCGCGACGCCCCCGACGGCGCTCATCAGCGCCCCGGCACGGAGCAGCGCGCTCGGTCCGACTCGCTCGACGTACCGGCCGCTGACCTGCGAGAGGGCGACGAGCCCGGCCGCGTTGGCGGCGAAGGCCACGCTGAATTCCTGCGGTGAGAGCCCGTGGATGTCCTCGAGGACGAACGGCGCGCCTGCGATGTAGCTGAACATCGCGGCGAATCCCAGGCTTCCGACCAGGGCGTAGGGAAGGAAGGTCCGGTCTGCGACCAGCCGCCGAAAGACACGGAGCTTGGTTCGGATGCCGGGCTCGTGGCGTAGATGCTCGGGAAGGGTCTCGAAAAGAAAGACGTTCGCGACCGCCAGGATCACGGCGCTCACCAGCGCGAAGACGACGAACAGCCCCCGCCAGCTGGTGAAGCGGAGCACCTGGCCGCCGATGATCGGGGCGACGACCGGGGCGACCCCGCTGATCAGGACCAGCCGGGCGAACACCCTCGCGCCCGCGGAGCCCGTGTAGAGATCTCGAACAATTGCTCGCGCGATCACGAAGCCAACCCCCGCCGCGGCACCCTGCACCAAGCGCAGGAAGATCAGCGTCCAGATCTCGGGTGCGAGCCCACAGAGCAACGAGGAGGCCACGTAGGCGATCAGGCCAGCCAGCACCGGAGTGCGCCTGCCGACGTTGTCGCTGATCGACCCGGCGACCACCTGGCTCAGGGCCAGCCCCAGCAGGAAGGCGGTGAGCGTGAGCTGACCGGTGGAGGCGCTGGTCCCAAGATCCGAGGTGAGCTCGGGCAATCCCGGGATGTAGGCGTCGATCGAGAGGGGCGCGATCCCCGTCAGGGCCCCAACCACGACGAAGATCGCCACCCGGTTGCGAGAGGCAGCCGCCGCGCTCACCTCGGTCACCTCACGAAGCGGCGGTTGACGCCGACGCCGCCTGGTCCTCGACGACGAACTCGGCCACTCGCTCGCCGATCAGGACTGACGGGGCGTTCGTGTTGCCCGAGGTGACCACCGGCATGATCGAAGCGTCGGCGACGCGCAGGCCGTCGATCCCGCGCAAGCGCAGCCGGGCGTCGACGACGGCCTGATCGTCGACCCCCATCCTGCAGGTGCCGACCTGGTGGTGGTAGGTGATCGCGGAGCGGCGGATCCAGTCACGGAGATCCTCCTGGGAGGTGACGCTCGGCCCGGGGTAGAGCTCCCGAGCGCCCCACTCCCCGAGCGCCGGTGCGGCGCCCATTCGCCGACAGAGGGTGACCGCCGCCTCCATGCTCGCCATGTCCGCGGGGGCGGAGAGGATCTTCGGGTCGATTGCAAGCTCGTCGTCCAACTCCGGTCCGGTGAGGCGGATCGATCCACGGCTCTCCGGGCGGATCATTCCCGCCATCAGCGAAAAGGCGTTCTCCGGCCCCTCCATCCACTCCTCGTAGAGCGGCACCATGAAGTGGAGCGGCTGGAGGTCGGGACCCGGCAGGTCAGGCCGGCTCCGGGCCCAGAGGTGGCTCTGGGCGGCGAACAGACCAGGCGTCGGCGGGCCGATCTCGCGCTCGGCGCTGAAGATCACGGGTGAGAGCAGGTGGTCGTGCAGGTTCTGGCCCACGCCGGGGAGATCTACTGCGACGTCGGTCCCGATCTCGTGCAGGTGCTCGGCCGGACCGATCCCGGATCGCATCAGCAGCGGCGGCGATTCGATCGTGCCGCATGAGACGATCACCTCGGCGGCTCTGGCGCTCTCGATTGCGCCGTCGTAACGAATCCACTCGACCCCCACACAGCGATCGCCCTCGAGCAGCAGCCGGCGCGCATGCGCTCCGGTGACCACCTCGAGGTTCTCGTCGCCCGCGACCGGCTTCAGGTAAGCCGTGGCCGTGCTCTGGCGGATGCCGTCGCTGATCGAGAGCTGTGTGTAGGACACCCCCTCGATCTCGAGTCCGTTGTGGTCCGAGTTGAACGGAATCTCGATCTCCTGAGCTGCGGCCACGATCGCCTCCTGCACGGGAGCCGGCTCGTAGTCGGAGATCACGTGGACGGGGCCACCCTCGCCGTGCAGCTCGGAGGCGCCGCGGTCGAAGTCCTCCATCCGGCGGAAGATCGGCAGGACGTCATCCCAGGTCCAGCCTTCGCAGCCCAGCTGGGCCCAGCCGTCCCAGTCCGCTGGGGTGCCGCGAACCCAGATCATCCCGTTGAGACTGCTCGATCCGCCCAGCACCCTCCCCCGCGGCCAGTGCAGCTGCCGGTCGTCCGCGTGCTCCTGCGGAACCGTCGTATAGGCCCAGTCCTCATCCGCGAACCAGAGCTCGTGCGCTCGCGTCGGATCGTGGATCGCCGGATTCGTGTCTCCGCCTCCCGCTTCGAGCAGCAGCACCTTGACGCCCTCGTCCACCAGCCTCCGAGCGGCCGCGGCTCCGGCGGAACCCCCGCCGACGACGATCACGTCGGGCTGGAGGTCAGGCATCCGTCGATCCCGCCCGGGCATGCTCAGGAGCCGGGGAGGGCGGCTCGGGGACCCCGAGCTCGGCCTGCAGGGCGCCGGCCATTCCCAGGAGCTTCCAGTCGCTCGCCTCGGGACCGATCAGCGAGACGCTGACCGGGAGATCGCTCACCGACCCGACCCCGGCCGGCAGGGAGGCCGCCGGAAAGCCGGTCCAGTTCCAGTAGCTGGTCAGCGAGATCAGATCGGCGTCTGTGCCCCAGTGGTCGTAACCGTCGCCACGTTCCCAGGCCACCACCGGGACGGTCGGCTCGACCACAGCGTCGACGCCGTGGTCGGAGAACCAATCGAGCCAGGCGTCGGCGTCCTCCCGGCGCTGGATCTGCGCCTCCCAGTAGTCGATCGCCGAGGTCTCCTGGCTCTCCCCCACCTCCACCCACTCGCGAAGCGCCGGGCGGTAGAGGTCGCGGCGATCGGCGAGGCGGCGATGCCATGCCGCCAGCTCGGCGAAGAGGATGCTGAGATAGGGCCCGCCGACGTCGAGCTCCGCCGCCGGCACCGGCACCTCGACCAGCTCGGCCCCGAGGGAGCGGCAGGCCCCGAGAGCGGAATCGAACCCGGCGGCGACATCGGCGTCCAGATCGACCAGCGGGAGCCGCGGCGACAGCGCCAGCCGCTTGCCGCGGAGGCCGTCTTCCGATGGCGCCTCTCTGAGCCGGGTGATCGGCGCGAGCACCGCGGCGCACTCGCCGAGCGTCCGCGCCATCGGGCCGGCGTGGTCGAAGCTCGGCGCCAGAGGGAGCGCTCCCCGGAACGACGTCGTCCCGGAGGTCGGCTTGATCGTCGAGGTCCCGCACATCGCCGAGGGAATGCGAAGCGATCCGGCTGTGTCCGTCCCGGTCGCCGCGGGCGTCATCCGGGCGGCGAGGGCAGCCGCCGAGCCCCCACTGGACCCACCGGCCGTCCGATCGAGCGCCCACGGATTGCCGACCTGGTCGGTGGTGCCCCCGACCGTGAACTCGTGGGTGTGGAGATGCCCCAGCAGGATCATCCCCGCCGCCTTCAGGCTCGCCCAGACTTCGCTGTCCCGCTCGGGGACGTCCTCGAAGGCGCGGCTGGAGGCGGTCAGCGGCTTGCCGGCCACCGCATAGACGTCCTTCAAGCCCACCGGCACCCCGTGCAGCGGCGGGCGCTCGGCGGCGGGGATCTCATCGGCGCGCTTAGCGGCGGCGATCGCGTCCTCCTCGTAGACCCGGACCCAGGCGTTGATCGAGTCCGGATCGCCCTCGTGGCTGTGCGTCCCGTCTCGCTCGGCGATCCGGCGCAGGCAGGCCTCCACGAGCTCGAGCGAGGAGAGTGAGCCCGCGTCGAGCATCGAGACGGCCTCGGTGACGCCGAGGTCGGCGGGGTCGGTCGCCCTCACAGCCACGGCAGCATCTCCTCGACGCCGTCGATCACCGCATCGGGGCGCTTCCCCTCCGGCACTCCGTTCAGGTCCAGCGAGCCGCTCATCCCGCTGCGAACGAGGATCGTGCGCGAACCGCCCAGGTGCCCAAGCGCGATGTCCATGTCGAGGTCGTCGCCGACCACCGCGTGCTGCTCCGAAGGAACGCCGAGGCGCTCCATGGTCGCCTCGACGGCGACCTCCGAGGGCTTGCCGACCACGATCGGCTCGACCTCGGTCACCTTGGCGATCGCCGCGGCGGTCATCGCCCCGCGGCTGAAGATCAGGCCCTTCGATCCCCAGTAGCCCGGGCCATAATTGGCGGTGAGCAGGGGCGCACCGTTGATCACGGCCCGGGCCGCGGTCTCGAGCTCGTCCATGTCGACCTGGGGCACATGGGCCACGAACACGGCCTCCGCCCCGTCGGTGTCGATCAGCGGAATGCCCTCCCGCTCCATCCGCCGCTTGATCTCGTCTGAGCCGAAGACCATCACCGGCCGCTCCGGCAGGTGGTTACGCAGATAGGAGATGGTGCTGACGACCGGGGTGAGCACTTCGTCATCCCGCACCGGCAATCCATCGTCGCGCAGTCCCGCCGCAAAGGTCTCAGGGTCGAGGTGGCTGCCGTTCGTGAACAGGACCAGCGGCCGGCCCGAGGCCCGGATCGCCTCGATCACCTCGACGGCTCCGGGCAGGGGCTCGGATCGAAAGTCGGCTCCGCGATGGACGAGGGACCCGTCGACGTCGAAGACGAAGCCCTTGACGTCGTCGAGCTGCATCAGTGGGCGGCGCCCTCGGTGACGATCGCATCGACCTGATCGGCGGGCATCGTCAGGCGAAGGAGGAGCTCCTCCTCCGAGATCGCCTCGCCGAAGCGCTCGCGGGCGCCCTCCAGGCTGAGCGGCTCGACGTCCTTGAGCTTCGCTGCGCGCGGCATCGACAGCACCTTGTCGGCGACCTCCGGATCGACCGGGGCCGCGGGCTCGAAGAAGTGCCCGTGGAAGTAGCGGATCATCTCGTTGGAGACCTTGCTCCAGCGCTCGTCGTAGATCACGTTCATCACCGCCTGGGTTGCGACGAACTGGGAGACCGGCGTGACCATGATCGGGTAGCCCATCTCCGCACGGACGCGGGTCACTTCCTCGAGGGTGGCGTCGAACAGCTCAGGCTTGCCGATCTCCCGCAGCTGGCGCTTGGTAGTGGTCACCATGCCGCCGGGCATCTGGTGGCGGTAGTAGGCGGCGTCGTACTCGACCGGCCTGCCGAGCGGCAGGTCCTTCCGCCGGGCGAGCGCCCGGAAATGCTCGGAGACCTCGGCGAGCGCCTCCGTGTCGAGGTCATGCGAATAGCCCTCCGCCTCCAGATTGTGGAGAGTGTTCTCGCAGGACGGGTTCGAGGTCCCGTTCCCCACCGGAGCCACCGCCGTGTGCAGGGTGCGCGTTCCTGCCTTCAGGCCCTCGACGTAGGCCAAGGGGCCGAGGCTGATGGTGCAGTGGCTGTGCAGCTCAACCGGCCGCGGAGAGGCCTCCATGAATCCGGGGATCAGCTCGTGGACCGCGTCGGTCGTGAGCAGGCCCCCCGGATCCTTGAGATAGAGGCGGTCGATGTCCTCGGAGCCGGACACCGCCCGGGCGCGCTCGAGGTAGTAGGCATGGGTGTGGACTGGGCTGATCGAGTAGGTCAGGCCGACCACGACTTCCTCAATCCCCTCCTCCCTCGCCATTCGCGCGAGCCTCATCAGCGCCTCCGGATCGTTCGACGGCTCCGCGATCTGGAATCGCCTGATCCCGTTGCGGGCGACGCACCGGAAGACGAGCCGGATGACGTCCTCTCCGGCAGGTGTCCACGAGATGAAACGCATCCCGGTGGTGATGAAGTTGAGGGGCGTCTCGGGCATCGCCTCGCTGACCAGGCGAATCCGCTCCCAGGGATCCTCGTGGTGGAAGCGGACCGAGACCGCCATGTGGGTGCTGGAGGTGAAGTCGAGAGCCCGGAATCCGACGCGGTCCATCGTCGGGGCGATGTCGAGCACGTCCGGGGTGGTCAGCCCGGTCGCGCTCCAGAGGCTCTGGTTGCCGTCACGCGTCGTCGTGTCGACGATCTCGACGCGTTCTCCGCTCATCGGCTCTTGCCTGCGCCGAACGTGCCCATCACGAGGTCCATCGCCGAGCGCGGGGGCTGCGCCTGATCGGATTTGGCGGGCTTCACAGTCACCGGCCGCGCCTGGAGCATGTAGAGCTCGCCGCCGCCCCGCGCGATCGCCCACTCGATGTCCTGGTGGCCCCCGAAGTGACTCTCGATCTTCCGGGCGACGTCCGCCAGCAGCCCGAGCTGCTCCTCGTCCAGGCAGGCCTCGGCCTGGCGCTCAGCGGAAACCTCGGCCCGGATGGCACCGCTGCCCGATGGGTCCGGCAGATACTCGACCTCTTTCGGCCCGACGGACTTGGAGAGAACCTCGCGCGTCACCTTGCTGACCCGATACTCGTCCGGGGTCACCTCCCCGCCGACCACGGCGAGTCCCAGGCCCCAGCTCGCGTTGACGGCCACCGTGCTCGGGTCGCCGTTCAGCGGGTTGCAGGTGAACATCACGCCAGAGACCCCGGCGTCAACCATGAGCTGGACGGTCACCCCCATCGCCGGCAGCGCGTGCTCCGCGACCATCTCGGCGCGGTAGCTGACGGCCTCCGGGCTGTACAGGCTCGCCCAGCAGTCGCGCACCGCCTCGTAGAGCTGATCGATCCCTCGCACCCACAGATAGGTCTCCTGCTGCCCGGCGAAGGTCGCCTCCTCCGAGTCCTCGCCGATCGCGCTCGAGCGGACCGCTACGGGCGGGCTCGGATCGCCGGCCTCGGAGGCGAGCTGCTCGTAGCGGGCGGCGAGGTTCTCGCGCAGCTCATCCGGCAGCGGCACCGCGCGGATCGCGGCGGCGCATTCCTCCGCGTCACCACTGAGCTCGACATCCTCGACCGCGGCCAGGTAGGTCTCCGCAGCCAGGGCGAACCCGGGCGGCACCGGGACACCCGCACCGATCAGCTCCCCGAGGCTTGTGCTCTTCGCGCCGAAGCGCTGCTCGTCGGAGCGGCGCAGCTCGGCGAGCGCGCGAATCCGCTCAGCCGCCATCGCCGTTGCCGTCGATGATCCGCACGACGCCGGTCGAGCCGTCGACCCTGAGCATCTGGCCCGTCTTGATCCGCGAGGTCGCGGTCCCGGTCCCGACCACAGCGGGGAGTCCGTACTCGCGCGAGACGATCGCCGCGTGGGACATGATCCCGCCGATGTCGGTGACGGTCCCCTTGATCTTGCTGAAGATCGGCGCCCAGGATGGCGAAGTGATCGTGCACACCAGGATCTCGCCCGCGCGGACGTCGGCGATGCCCTCCAGGTCCTTGACCACACGGGCCGGTCCCTCGATCTCGCCCGGGGAGGCCGCGTAGCCGGAGAGCTCCGCGCCATCACCGTCCTGGGCGCGGGCCCACGCCTCGAGGCGCTCCTTGGTGATGCCCCAGAGCATCACGATCATCGGGTCGTTGACGGCCTCCGGCATCGTCCCGAGCGCGGGCGGCGGCGTCCATTCGCCGAGCTTCTCCAGGAGCTTCTTGCGGCGCTCCGCGATCGGGGGCCAGCGATGCGGACCGAGGGCATCCCCGCCGGTCGCCCAGGTGAGAGCCAGCTCCTCCAGAGCCTCCATCGCCTCATGGCGGGAGAGCTGGAAGATGTCCTCACCGTCCGCGAGGAAGTCGTGCTCGGCGAGCAGCGCGCCGAACTCGCGGATCTTGTTGAAGAAGCGCGACTGGAACCAGTAGTCGCAGTAGAACTTGTGCTCCTCGACGTAGGGGAAGACCTTGCGCGAGAGGCCGATCAGCTCATCGAAGGTCGGCTGCGCCTCCTCGTTGATCAACGCCCGGTACTCGGAGGCGATCCGGTCGCGCTCCTTCACGATCTCCTCTGTGGGCCGGTCGATCTCCTCGCCCGCCTGGAGCGCGGCGATGTGCCCGATCAGGGAGGCGTACGGGATGCTCGGGTCGTCGTTCCAGCTGCCGAAGTAGTGGTAGAGCCCGTCGCCGGTGCCCATGTTGAACCAGGGGTCCTTGATCTTCTCGAGCTCCTCGAGCCACGATTTGCCGGCATCGGTCTTGCCCAGCTCGGCGTCGATCTCGTTGGGCGTCCGTCCCTCCTGGAACGCGCCGGCGACCTCGGTCTCGATCGCCAGACGCGCCAGCCGCCGCAGCTCCTCGTCGGGCTTGAACAGGTCCACGTCCACTCCGGCGACCATCTGCGAAATGTGCTGGTCGGGGATGTCCGGAAGCTGCTCGCGGCAGAACTCGGCGAAGGTCAGATACGCGCCGTAGCCGAGCAGGAGGAACTCAAAATGGTGCTGCCACATCAGCTCAGCGCAGTGGAGCGCGTGACGGTAGGCGTCCAGCAGCTCGATGTTCGAGAGCTTGCGGTCCGTGTGGAGGACCTCCTCGTCCTCGTACTGGTCGAGGCTCGGCACCTCGATCGCCTCCACCTCGCGGTTGAGCGCCTCCATCTTCTCGCGCCACCCCACGTAGAGCTCGTCCCAGTTGGAGAAGTAGTAGCCCGCCCGCTCCTGGAAGATCTCCGCCCGCCGGCCGATCTCCTCCGGGTCGGTGACGGGATTCGGTGAGATGTAGACGTATCCGTTGACGATTCGGTAGTCGACGCCCATCACCGGCGGGACAGCGAAGGCGCGGTTCTGCCAGCCCGCGAACGCCGCGTAGGGATGATCGGTCTCGACGATGTCGAAGGCCGGCATCGGCAGGGGGAAGTGCATCGAGTTCCAGAACCAGAGGCGGTTCTCGTCGGCCTCCTTGCGGTGCTCGTCGAAGAGCGACCAGTACGGGTACATCTCCTCCCAGCCCTCGCATCCCTGCGGGGTATCGATCGAGAACGGGCTCGGGAACGCGCCCACCTCGGACGTCGCACTTGCCATCTTTTCTTCTCCTCCGTCGCCTAGTTCCGCGAGAAAGTCAAGTCTATTGGTTTGTTTCGTCCGGCCGGAATCCGGTGTCGATCGTGATCGCGCCGCCAACGGCGCGCGAGACGCAGGTGATGATTGCCCCGCGCTCATCCTTCTCCTCGTCGCTCAGGAAGACGTCCCGATGGTCGAGCTCACCCTCGCAGTCGATCACCGTGGCGGCGCACAGACCGCACTCACCCCGCAGGCAGTCCCACATCATGTCCACGCCCTCGTCCCGCAGCGCGTCGAGCAGCGTGCGGTTGGGGCGCACCGTCAGCTCGCAGCCCGCGTCGCGCACGCGCACCCGGAACTCCTCGGGCGCGAAGGCACCACCCGAGGCGAAGGTCTCGAACTGGAGGCGATCCGGCCTTCGCTCTCGCCGGATCCACTCGTGCCGGGCGTTGTCTCGCAGGCGCAGCGGCCCGCAGAGATAGAGCTCTCCGTCAGCATGGAGACGCTCGATCTCGGCGCCGATGTCGAGGCGATTCCCATCCACCGAGACGAACAGCTCCAGCCGGTCTCCCAGCAGGTCGGAGAGCTCGTCGACGAACGGCATCTGCTCGCGCGTATGCGCTGCGTAGAGCAGCCGGAACGGCCTGCCGTGGCGCTCGAGCGCATGGGCCATGCCGAGGATCGGTGTGATCCCGATGCCGCCCGCCACCAGCAGGTACTCCGAGCGGCCGTACTGCAGCTCGAAGTGGCTCTGCGGCTCCGAGACCGCGACGGCCGCACCCGCCTCCAGCGCGCGAACCCAGACCGACCCGCCGCGGCTGTCGTGGATCTCTTTGACGGCGATTCGATAGAAGCCGCCGACCGGGCCCTCCCCGACCAGCGAGTAGGAGCGGACGTCCGGCAGGCCGTCGATGTCGACGGCGAGGTCGAGGTGGCTGCCGGTCTCATACGACCGCACCCCGGCGGATGGCTCGATCTCGATCATCCGGACGTCGCTGGCGACGTCCCTGACCGCGCGTACCCGCGCCTCGCCGAAGTGCCTCCCGGGCGCGGCGGCGAGCTCGCGTGTCGCGACCATGGCCACCCGAGCGTCCGCGCTCAGTTCACTCCGAGGCGCTCGGCATCGGCCTCGGTGGCCTCCACGCGCGTGGAGGTCCCCTCCTGGCCCTCGGCCTCGCCGGCAGATTCCCTGTAGCGGGGATCTTCGCTCTCCTCGGCGATCAGCTTGTCGATCAGCCGGCGGGCCCACATCGCCCCGCCGTCGATGTTGAGGTTGTAGAACTGCTTGTCCGGGTGGTCGTCGACGCCGCGCTGCTGCGCTGCGAGGACCACCTCGTCCTCACCGAAGACGCCGGCGACACCGTCTCGGATGATCGTGGTGTAGCGCTGGTCCTCGAGCTTGTAGTTCCGGACGAAGGCCCAGAAGTAGTGGCAGGTCCTCTCCGTCTCCGGGGTCATGGTGTTGAGCACGTAGCCGTTCACCCCCTGCGACCGGTCCCCGTCGGGAGCTCCTGTGCCGTGAGGGGCCACGCCCACATCGATCGCGATCGTGCTGGGCGCCTCGAAGTGGATGATCTGCCAGCGGTCGACGTTGGGGACCTCGGCCGGCTCTCTCTCCATCTTCCACCCGAGCTGCATCCTCCAGAATGGCGGCGGCTCGACGTCGGTCATCCAGCGGGTCACCGTCGCGGAATTAGGGCCGTGGGTGACCTCGAAGGGCACCTCGGTGATCGATCGCTGGCCGATGCTCGCGCCGTGCACGAAGGTCTCGTGCGTGAGGTCCATCAGGTTGTCGACGATGAGCTTGTAGCCGCACTCGAGGTGGATCAGCTTGCCGTCTCCGGCCCACTGCGGATCGTCGTTCCAGTGCATGTCGGGGATCAGGTCGGGATCGGCGAGGGCCGGATCTCCCGTCCAGACCCAGACGAAGCGGTGTCGCTCCTCCACCGGATAGCGGCGCACCCGGGCGGCCGGATTGATCGTCTTCTGCGAGGGCATGAAGACGCAGCGCCCCTCCGGGTTGTAGACGAGCCCGTGATACCCGCAGGCGACGTTGTCCCCCTCGATCTTGCCCTCGGAGAGGGGCATGAGCCGATGCCAGCAGGCGTTCTCCAGCGCGACCGGCTCACCGTTCTCCTGTCGGTACATGACGAGGCTGTGGCCGCCGATCCGGCGGCCGAGCAGCTCGCGCTTGAGCTCCACGTCGTAGGCGGCCGCGTACCAGCGGTTCTTCGGCCAGTCCGCGAGCTTGAAGGTGTCGGGAACCTCGCTGATGTCGCCGTTCGGGCTTTCGTTGGTGGTGCTTCCGTTGGTGGTGCTCATCTCGCTTCCTCCTTGCTCACGCTTGTCTCGCGGCGGGTGCGCCGACCTCACCGAGGGCCTCGAGCAGCAGCCGGTCGTGCTCGTCGGGCTTCACGTCGGGGAAGACGGTCGCGATCCGGCCGTCGGGATCGATCAGCACACTCGAGCGGCGGTTGCCCCAGACCTTCAGGTCGCCGAACTGCAGCTCGTCCCAGACGCCGTAGGCGTCTGCAACCTCGTGGCCCTCGTCCGAGAGCAGCCTGAAAGCCAGGCCATGCTTGTCCGCGAAGGCCCGCAGCTCTTCGACCGGATCGGGCGAGATGCCGAGGACCACCGCGTTCGCCGCCTCGTAATCGGCGGAGTGATCGCGCACACCGCAGGCCTGCGCCGTACAGCCTGGCGTGTCGGCCTTTGGGTAGAAATAGAGGGCCACCCAGCGCCCGCGGAACGAGGAGAGGCTGACCGGCTCGCCATCCTGGTCAGAGAGCGTGAAGTCAGGGGCTCGGCCACCCGCGTCGATCATCTCTTCCTCCTCGAATCGCTTGCACTGCGGCACTCCAGGCACAAACTGTATACAACTTCACACCCTGAATGACTACCCCAGGCGAGAATCGCCAATCGGATTCGCCCCAGGACGGCCGTTCTGTATACAGAACGGCCCGCCTGCTGATCTCCTGCCCCGACCGGCCCGGGATCGTGGCCGCCGTCTCGAGCTTCCTCTTCGAGCACGGAGCCAACATCGTCTCGTCGGACCAGCACTCGACCGACCCCGAGGGCGGCCGGTTCTTCATGCGCATGGAGTTCTCGACCGCCGACATGGACCTGGAGCGCGACCAGCTCGAGGCGGCCTTCGATCGGGAGATCGCTGACCGCTTCGAGATGCGGTGGCGCATGTCTCATCCGGGCGATCGGAAGCGGATGGCGATCCTCGTCTCACGCTACGAGCACTGCGTCCTCGACCTGCTCTGGCGCTGGCGGCGGGGATCGCTCGATGCCGACGTCGTGCTGGTCGCCTCGAACCACCCGGACCTTGAGGACGACGTCCGCTCCTTCGGGGTCACCTTCCACCACGTGCCCGTGCCGCCCGGTGACAAGCCACAGGCGGAGGAGACCCTGCTCGAGCTGCTCGTCGGGGAGGTCGACGTGGTGGTGCTCGCCCGCTACATGCAGATTCTCTCCGGCGGATTCCTCGACCGGCTCGGGGTACCGCTGATCAACATCCATCACTCGTTCCTTCCGGCCTTCGCCGGTCCGGACCCGCATCGGGAGGCCTACGAGACGGGCGTCAAGATCATCGGCGCCACGGCCCACTACGTTGTCGAGCAGCTCGATGCAGGACCGATCATCGAGCAGGACACGGCGAGGGTCACCCATCGTGACTCGGTTGCGGATCTGACCCGGCTGGGGGAGGACATCGAGCGCACGGTGTTGGCGCGCGCGGTCGCCCTGCACCTCACGGACCGCACGCTGGTCCACGCGAACAAGACCATCGTCTTCTAGGCGGTGACGCGCGCGCCGGCGGGCAGCCGGTAGACGAGTTGCCGATCCGGAAATCCCTTCAACGCGAGCCACTCTTCTCTCACGGCCAGGTTGCGTTCGGCCAGCCACGGCGCGAGCCTGCGGTGCGCCTCGTCGCTCAGCAGGATCTCCCCCGGCCCCGCGGCGGCCTGCAGCCGCGCGGCGAGGTTCGTCGCCTCGCCGCTGACGGCGATGTTCTCGTCCGAGACGCCTCTCGCCAGTATTCCCGGCCCCACGGAGATCCCGACCCCCACGGGCAGGTCAATCGACTCCGCCCTGTCGCGGAGCGCGACCGCCGCCTCCATGGCGTCGGCTGTGTGGTCCATCCGGTTGCCGGAGGCGTTGAACGTCGCCATCACCGCGTCTCCTGCGAACTTGTCGATGATCCCCTGGCGCCGCTCCACCGCCACTCGCGCCAGCCGGTAGAGCATCCGCATTCGCTCGGTGAGCGCCTCGGGAGGCAGGCTCGAGCTGAGCTCCGAATAGCCGCGGACGTCGGCGAACAGGGAGGTCACGAGACGCTCGCCGTGCGGCACGACCGGTTCGGCGGACGTATCGGCCACCACCTCGGGCGCGGGCGGCACCTCCACTCCGAGGCCGGTCGCCTCCCTCCGAGCCTCGCGGGCTATCAGCAGCCCTCCGGTTTGCTCCGCCTCCCCGACGATCGCTCGCAATTCGCCCGCGGCCTCCGCCGCGCGTCCGGCGGCGGCCCATGCCCTCGCGCGCTCGATTCTGGCGCGCAGCCCGACGAGCGGATACCCGTTCTCGGCGGCGGCGCCCACGATGACATCGAAGCTCGAAGCGGCCCGCTCGGCGTCGCCGCGCGCCAGTGCAAGCAGCCCCTCGATCTCGTCCAGGTAGGCGGCGCCGGCCTCGGTGGGATGTGCCCGCGCGGCGGCGGCGAGGATCTCCACCCGCTCGTGATGGCCGAGAGCCGACAGCACCTGGGCCGCCAGCGCCAGCGTCTCCCGGTACGTCGCGAGGCTCTCCGCTTTCTCCACGATCTCCTCGGCGACCTCCAACGCGTCCTCGGGCCGCCCGGCGCTCTCAGCCACCCTGATCCGGGCGGCGGCGTCGTAGATGATGTCCTGGAGCTCCGTCCTCGTCGAGACCGGAGGCAGCACGGCGGCGGCGGCCTCGCCTCGGTCGAGCTCGGCCAGGATCTGCGCGGTCTGGATGTGTGCCCTCCATTCCATCTTTCCGAAGCCAAGTCGGCCGTGGTGGCGGCCGGCGGCCTCGCCGTCGGCGAGCGCACTCTCCAGGTCTCCGCGGGTGGTCGCGATGTAGCAGCGGCAGAGGAGATCGCCGGAGCGCCGGCCGAACCGGGCGTAGAACGGCAGCGACTCGAGTCGCTCCAGCCAGTCCTCGAGCTCCGGCAGCATCATGTGGGTGCGGGTCCAGATGTTGTTCCAGGCCGTGTTGCTCGCGATCTGCGAGTAGCCCTTGTCCCGGGCTTCGCTGAAGCAGGTCTCCATCAGGGCGAGGCCGCGCGCCTGCTCGACGCCGTCGATGTAGCCGAGCGCGACGAATCCCAGCGACCAGACGCGCTCGTAGTCGGCGCCCACGTGCTCCGCGATCTCGACCGCGCGCTTGGCCGATTCGAGACAGCCCCGGTAGTCGAGCTCGAATGCCGCCATGCCGGCGAGACGCTGGTGGGCCATGGCCAGATCGGCTGAGGGTCCGGCGGGCGCAAGCACAGCGAGGGCGCGCTCGTACTCCGTGCGGGCGGCATCGGGGCGCTCGGACTCCCAGTGGCAGCGGCCGAGGATGAGGCGGTGGTGCGAAGCCTCGAGCCCCTCCCCCTGGTCCTCCAGCACCTCGATGCCTGAGGTCAGATAGCCGACGGCCGTCGCCGGCTCGCCGTTGCGCTGATGGTCGCTCCCGATCCGGCAGAGCATGCGTGCGTTCTCGAGCGGGTCCGTGACGTAGGGCAGCGCCCGTTCCAGAATTGAGACCGCCTCGCCGAATGCGAGCGTGGCCTCCGCCTCCTCCGCGCTTCTCAGGCAGGCGGGCACGGCCTCCTCGAAGCGAGCCGCACCGAGCAGATGGTTGGCAAGCTCGACGGGATGGGCATCGGCGCTCCCGGCCAGGGCATCGGCCGCTCGCGAATGAATCGCCTGGCGACGCGGCGTCACCGTCTCGGCGTAGATCGCCTCCTGGGTCAACGCGTGCCGCCAGCGGTAGCGACCCGGCCTCGAGGGATCCTCCTCCAGCAGCTGCTGGGCGATGGCGGCTTCGAGGGCCGCGTGAACCACCTTCTCCGGCTCGCCCGAAACCGCGAGCAGCGTCGTCGCATCGAAGCTCCGGCCGAGGATCGCCGCCGTCTCCAGCACCGCCACCTGGTCGTCCGGGAGGCGCTGAACGCGGAGCAGGATCGCGTGACGCACGGTCTCCGGTAGTGGCGTGCCACTCAGCTCCCGGGCAGCGCCCGGCCTGTCGGCCGCGTCGACCACCTCGCGGAGCATCTCCTCGAGCACGAAGGGATTGCCCCGGCTGCGCTCCACCATGAGAGCGCGCAGCTCGGAGTCGACCGCCTCCGCTCCGAGGGTGGCCGCGAGCATCTCGCCGACGCCGTCGGCCGAGAGGGTCTCCAGCTCGACGACGTCGGCCACCCCCGACCGCCGCCAGCCCTGGAGCACCGGCATCAGCGGGTGTCGGCGGTTGAGCTCGTCCCGCCGGTAGGTGACGAGGATCAGGGACGGGAGATCGGTGAGGCGGCGGGCGAGGTAGTCGAGCAGCTCCCTGGTGGACGCATCCGCCCAGTGGACGTCCTCGATCACCAGCAGAAGGGTGCTCTCACGGGCCGGCAGCGCGAGCAGCGAGACGACCGCCTCGAACAGCCGCAGCTTGGCCTGGCCGGGATCGGGTGACTGGTCCCGGGTTGCTCGGGACATCAGCCGCGGAAAGATCTGCGCGAGATCCGCAACACCGGGTCCCAGCTCGTCGCTGAGCCGATCGGTGTCGGCCGCGTCGAGGTAGTTCCCGATCGCCTCGAGGAACGGCAGGTACGGCAGCGTGAGCTCCGCGTCGCTGCAGGCTCCCGCGAGAACCGTGCATCCCAGCTCGCGAGCCTCCCCCGCAAGCTCGCGCGCGAGCCTGGTCTTGCCGATTCCGGCCTCGCCGGCGAGCGCGACGAAGCCGCTCTCGCCGCGGCGCGCGGCCAGCAGCGCGTCCTCCAGGACGGCCAGCTCGTCGTCGCGACGGATCAGGACCGGACAGAGGGCGTTCGTCGCAGCCACGCGACCATTTTCGCGCAGTCGCCGGTGGGCTCGCGGCTAGGCCGAAACGCGTTCCGGCGTGTCGCGGCGCTCACGCCTCCGGGGCCGATCCGAGAGCTGCACGGGGGCGGCGGCCATCGCGCGCAGGCGCATGTCCGACCAGCTGACGCCCTCGCGTACCAGCGCCGGGACGCCGAGCGCGACGGCGGTGGCGATCTCGACCGCCTGAAGGATGACGCCGTACGCCAGGGCGTCAGCGGCATTGATGCCGAAGCCCTGGTGCAGGACGCTGATGATCGCGAGCTGGAAGATGCCGATGTTGGACGGCGTGGCCGGAACGACCGCAGTGACGTTGACGGCGAACAGGCAGGCGGCAGCAGCACCGATCGCAACCTGGTGGTCAAGGCCGAGCGCCGCGAAGAGCGCCCAACAAGAGAGAAGCTGGAGGAACCAGGCGAAGAGCTGCGCGCCCGCGGCGAACGAGCCCCTCCGCGGATCGCGGAATACCGACAGGCCCTTGCGCGCCTGCTGCAGCGCGCGGCGGACCGCCTGGATCGCTCGCGCTATCCGGCCCTGGCCGTTCACCTTGACCACCGACGGTGCCATCAGCACCGCCAGCAGGACCAGCAGGGGGGCAGTCGAGACGATGAACAGCTTCTGAGTGCTCGCCTGGAAGAGGTCGGTCGTCGAGACGATGATCCCGCCGAGGAGCACCAGAGCCAGGATGTTGAGCGCCGTCTGTGAGACGAGCGTGCCGATCAGGACCGGGAAGGTCTCGCGTATGCGCCCGATGTGCCGCGATAGGACCATCGCCCTGGCGGGCTCGCCGAGGCGTGCCGGCAAGGTCGCGGACATCAGGACCCCGATCATCGTCGCGGAGGTCACGTCACGACGGCGGACGTGGTAGCGCGGGAGGGCCGCACGGGCGATCGCGACCCAGGAGGCGGCGCGAGCGAACATCGCGCCGACCATCAGGGCGCACGCAACCAGCACCCATTTGAGATCCGAGTCGATGATGTTGCTGGCGACCTGGTCGACGCCGATGCGCCGGGCCGCCAGGGCCGTCAGGCCGAGGCCGAGCACGCTGGCAACGGCGACACCCGCCTTGCGGGCCACTCGCTTGCCGCGCCCGCGCGTGTCGTGGGCAGCAGGCTCCAGGGAGGGCAGCCGCTTCGCGGGACGCTTCGGGCCACCATCGATTCGCACCATCCCGGATCGCCGTGCGTAGGCCTCCGGAGGCCAGATCGCGGCAGGTGCGGGCTCGATGGCACGCTCGTAGACCCCGGTGACCTCATCGGCGATCCGCGGCCAGGCGTAGCGCTCGGCGCTGCGGCGGCCAGCCTCGCCCATCGCGCGGATCCGCTCGGGCTCGTGCGCCAGCAGCTGGAGCTCCTCGGCGAGCGCCTGCGGGTCGGCCGGGGGCACCAGGATGCCGTCGACGCCGTTAGTGACGACGTCGCTGTAGCCTGCGATCGCGGAGGCGACGACGCCGGTCCCGGCCGCCATCGCCTCGATCAACACCATGCCGAAGCTCTCGCCGGCCAGGGATGGCGCGCAGAGCAGATCGGCCTCGCCGAGCTGGCGCCACAGAATCGAGTCCGAGACCTTGCCGAGCACGTCGATGTGGTTCATCACGTCCGGGTCGCTGACCCGGCGGGAGATCTCCTCCGGATCGGCACCGACAACCGTCAGCCGCGAAGGCACGTGCTCGACCAGCGCCTGGAACGCGGCGAGCAGCACGGGAAGGCCCTTGCGCTCCTCCGCGCGGCCCACGAAGAGCAGCCGAAGCTCATCGCTCGGCGCCTTCGGCCCCAGCGGCGCGGACTCGATGTCGACGCCGTTAGGGATGATCGTGTACTCGCCGCCGAACCAGCGGCGCCCGGTCCAGGCAGCTGCCTCGGATACCGCGATCCGGGCTGCAAGCTGGTTGAAGCGGCGGCGGGCGCCGAGCAGGGACGCGGTGTGATTCGGGAAGGCGCTGGTCGAGTACGCGTGGAACGTGCCGACGACGGGCGCTCCGCGGAAGACCATCGTGTCCCAGCCGACGAGCGGCGCGAGCGGCTCGTGAACGTGCACGATGTCGTAGTTCCCGGTCCGCAGTTCGCGGCGCAGCTTGACCGGGCCATCCGGGAAGACGGAGAGGTTGGAGACGGCGCCGTTCGCCCCGACGCCGACCGTGCGCCCCAGCGGAACGAGGTAGTCGGGCGCCTCCCGCAGCTCGGGTTGGGAGCGGTGCAGGCGGCTGCTGATGCGGTCCGGCGGGTCCCACGGAGCCAACACGCGAACGTGATCTCCCCGGGCGATGAACTGCTCCGCCAGCGCCTCAACGTGCCTGTTCACGCCTCCCTGATAAGTCCAGGAATAGGGCGATACAAGCGCAATGCGCATTGGGCCAGGGTACCGATAGTGCTGGTTGTGCTTAGTGGCGGAGGTCACACCTCATTCACTTACCCGCCTGGGGTTTCCCGATTACGCATGGATTTCGGATCCGTGCCCGCCTGAGCCCAGGCGAAGGCGAGCGTGGCCCCCAGGGCAAGCGATCCGAGCACGAGAAAGGTCGCTCCCGAATCGTTCACCAGCACGCCCACGGCGACCGCGGCGCAGGCACCGAGGAATCCCGCCCGCGCGAAGGGAGCGGGCCGCAACCAGCCGTCGATTCGGCGCCACCTGGCGATGCCGGCGCAGATCCCGGCGATCACGACCCAGAAGAGGGAGTTGGCGGCTGCCTGGGCGAAATCGTGAGCCGAGAGCTCGAGGCGCCTCTGGGCGACTTCGGCGAGACCGTTGGCGCCGCCGGCGTTGAGAACGGTGCGCGTCAGGTGCGAGCTCCCGCCTGAAACCAGGTCGATGAATGCGATCAAGGCCAGCACCGTGATCGGCGCCGCGATCACGGCCGCCAGAGCGAGACGGTGCGGATTACGGCCGCCGGGAGCGGCACTGCTCCGCACCGTCCCGCTGAATAGCGATACCGACGCAACGGCCGCACCCACGGGAAGCACTATCGCCGCGCCGACGTCGGCTCCGAAGCGGCCTACCGCGAAAACAACGGCTACGAGGAAACCGACTCCCAAGAAGGCGATGGCAGCTCGTTCATTGCCGGTTTTCCGAGTGTCGGCCCGAGCAGTCAGTGCTGCCCCCACCGCAACGGGCACCATCACCGCGAACAGCGCCTCGAGCTCGTTGCCGATCCCGTAGAAGCGAGCGCCGAAGATCGGATTCGGTCCGAGCAGGGCGAGCCTGGTGAGCTCGGACCCGGCGACGACGTCGATCGCGTACGCGACCACCGTGGTCGCGCAGGCGACGGCGAGCGCCCACCATCCGCGAGCGAACGCCAGGGTCACCGCCGCCAGCCCGGCGGCGCCGAATCCCAC
Source organism: uncultured Solirubrobacterales bacterium (assembly GCA_963743575.1). GTDB lineage: Bacteria > Actinomycetota > Thermoleophilia > Solirubrobacterales > 70-9 > DASUPK01. The sequence goes on from CAVUQC010000007.1 coordinate 460,900, forward strand.
GAGCAGCCCCTCCGCCACCGCCCCCGGCTCGATCGCCGCCCCGGCCAGCAGCATCAGCGGCATGTAGGCAAAGGCGAGCGCCAGCCAGGCCGACGCGCGCCTTCGCACTGAGGGGAACAGCAGGCCGACAAGCACCGCAAGCACGATCCAGGCGACCAGACTCAGAATCACCACGGGCGCGCGCCGGTCGGGGATGACCTTCATCCGATCGGCGAGGTCCTCGATGGAGCCCGGGTCGGTTTCTCCGGAAGTGCGAATCGGCTCCCCATCCATTTGATCCGGGATCGGCAGGCCGAAGCGCCGGAGGACCGTCGGCGCCAGATCGGTCGAGAGCACGTAGCCGTCGGTGCGGGTCGAGTCCGAGGTGAGGTTCCCGTCAAACCCTTCCCCGGCGATCCCGATGGGGACGAGTTGGCGGCCGCCAGACGGCTCCGCGAACGCGATCAGAAGCCCGTCAGCCGGCGACTCGCTGATCTCTCTGCGAACCAGTCCGATCCCCGAGGAGAACACGCTGAAGCTGCCGACGCCGGACGCCCCCACGGCGCCGTCGCGGCGCGCGGCGATCAGCCCCGCGGATTTCGCCGCGGGCACCGCCTCTGAGCGGATTCCGCGGGCCAGCAGGCTCGACGCCAGCAGCCCGGGGAGGACCTCGGCCGGGGCGCTGCCAGCCCGCTCATCGATGTCCTGCCAGTGCGGTCCCCGGAAGCGAAAGCTTCGGAGCGCGGGCAACGGCCGGTCATAGAGGACGTCGTCGACCCTGTTCCCCTGCGAGATGTCCAGGTAGGTCTGCTCCTGCGGGACCTCGCCGATGCCGGTGCTCATCAGGCCCGGAGAAAGACCGGCGGCGGCAAGTTGCCCGACCGTCGTATTCGCCGGCAACACGGTCACGATCACCTGGGGCGAGAGACGCGTGATCGTCGGCCTTTCCACCCCCATGCCCGCCGCGGGCGCCGCCCACCCGCACGCCAGCACCCCTGCCGCCAGAGCGGAGGCCACTACCCTTCGTCTCGTGGCCGGCCGCACGTTCGTCAAGTTCACGTTCTTCAAGCTCGACCCCGCCTGGCGGCGGCGCTCCGCGGAGGAGCGGGCGACCGACAAGGCCGAGTTCCAGGCCGCGTGCGAGGACTTCGCCGAGGATCGCTCGCTGCGAGCGTATTCGACGGTCGGAACCCGTGGTGACACGGACCTGATGCTGCTCACCCAGAGCCCGACGCTGGAGGACATCCACACCTTCCACGTCGTCCTCAGCCAGAGCGGTCTCGCCCGCTGGGCGTCGATCCCGTACTCGTACCTGGCGATGACCAAGCCGTCGCCATACTCGGACAGCGAGTCTCGCCAGGAGATCTGCGTCTCCGACCGCAAGTACCTCTTCATCTATCCCCTCGACAAGAAGCGCGAGTGGTACGGCCTCCCCCTCGAGGAGCGCAAGCGGATCATGGCCAACCACATCGAGGTCGGCCGCCGCCACCCGGAGATCTCGATCAACACGAGCTACTCCTTCGGCCTCGATGACCAGGAGTTCGTCGTCTCCTTCGAGGGCGACGAGCCGGGTGAGTTCCTCGATCTCGTCCAGGAGCTGCGCCCGACCGAGTCGAGCGCCTACACCCTGCGCGATACGCCTATCTTCACCTGCGTCTCGATGTCGCTCGGCCGGGCGCTCGACGCGCTCGACGGCACGGCCGCGACTGCCGTGACCACCGCCTAGCGCACCCACTACCCTTTTCCGCTCGCTGTGATCGGTACTGAGGACAAGCCGCTGCGCGTCGCCATCGTCGGATCCGGTCCGGCTGGCTTCTACACGGCCGAGCACGTGCTCAGGCACGAGGGGACGCATGCCGAGGTCGACATGTTCGACCGCCTGCCGAGCCCGTTTGGGCTGGTTCGGTTCGGAGTGGCGCCCGACCACCCCAAGATCAAGTCGGTGATCCGCGTTTACGAGAAGACCGCCGCTCGCCCCGAGTTCCGCTTCTTCGGCAACGTCGAGGTGGGCAAGGACATCACCGTCGACGAGCTTCGCGAGCGCTACCACGCGGTCGTCTTCGCCTACGGCACCGCGACCGACCGACAGCTCGGCATCCCCGGCGAGGATCTCCCCGGCTCGCACCCCGCCACCGAATTCGTCAACTGGTACAACGCCCATCCCGATTTCGCCGACCGCGAGTTCGACCTCTCGAGCGAGCGGGTCGTCGTGATCGGCAACGGTAATGTCGCAGCGGACGTCGCCCGGATGCTCGCGCTCACCCGTGACGAGCTCTCGGAGACCGACACCGCGGACCACGCGATCGAGGCCTTCTCCGGCAGCGGCGTGAAGGAGATCCTCGTGCTCGGCCGCCGCGGGCCGGCGCAGGCGGCCTTCACCAACCCCGAGGTCCGCGAGCTCGGCGAGATGGTGAACGCGGACATCGACATCGACGCCGGGGAGATGGAGTTGGACGAGATCAGCCGTGAGTGGCTCGACTCCGACGACGCGGATCCCACCAACCGCCGCAACGTCGAGATCTTCACCGACTTCTCCGGCCGCGAGCCCGAGGGCAAGGCCCAGCGGATCACCCTCCGCTTCCTGCGCTCTCCGATCGAGATCCAGGGCAACGGCAAGGTCGAGCGCATCGTCGTGGGGAAGAACGAGCTGCAGCGCGATGAGACCGGGCGGATCAAGGCCGTCGACACCGGCGAACGCGAGACGATCGAGTGCGGCATGGTGCTGCGCTCGATCGGCTACAAGGGCATCCCGATCGACGGCATTCCCTTCGACGCCGGCAGGGGTCTGATCCACAACGACTGCGGCTGCGTCCACGACGGCGAGGGCAACCAAGTCCCCGGCCTCTATGCCGTCGGCTGGATCAAGCGCGGCCCCTCCGGCGTGATCGGCACGAACAAGAAGGACGCCCAGGAGACGGTCGACAAGCTCTTCGAGGACCTCGAGTCCGGCAGGGTCCCCGAGGTCGAGCTCGCCGCCGACCGCGGATCGATCGAGGCGCTGCTCAATGAGCGGCAGCCCGACCACGTCACCTTCGAGGGCTGGCAGGCGATCGACGCGGCGGAGGTCGAGGCGGGCAAGCCGCATGGCCGCCCGCGCGTCAAGTTCTGCCGCACCGAGGAGATGGTCGAGGCCTCAAAGGCCGCGAAGACGGCCGCCTAGGCCGGGCTCTGAACGCCGGCGTCCCGCCAGCGCCTCTCGATGTCGCCCAGCATCCGCGGATACACGAGCAGGTGCCGGAACGGCTTGATCGCCGCCATGTAGGCCTCGCCCCTGATGCCGTTCGGCTTCACGAGCACTGCCATCTGGCCTCGGTAGCCACCCGAGTCGTCCGGAACCCAGCCCAGGTGCATCACGCCGTGCATGGTCCGGTTGGCGATCTCGGCCGCCCACTCGTCGTCGAGCAGGTAGAGAGACTTGAAGGGGAGCGAATCGTGGTCCGGGCCGCGCTCGCCCTCCCGCAGGTCGTCGGGGAGGCGATCTCGCAGCGTCGGCACGCGAGAGCCGATTCCGCCACCGTCATCGTCCCAGCCGAGCAGCTCCCCGAGCTTCCAGCGGAGTGCGAACAGAAACCGGACGGCGACCGAGGAGCTCTCGTCGGTGTCCGCGTTCGCGAAATTCTCGATCAGCAGGTGGAAGTCGCCAGGACCGCCCGGCGTGGGCAGCGCCCAGACATCCTCCACTCGGAAGTCCGCCGCGATCTCGTGGATTCGCCAGGGCCGGGAGGTGTGCGCACTGTTCGGGAGCCTCATTCGTGTAACTCCGTCCGTCCGTGTGACCATGTATACGGTAGCGTATAGATCAGATGGCCGCGCCGACCCTGACACCTCGTGACCGCTGGATCGACGAGGGGCTCGCCGCCCTAGCCGCCGGCGGCCCCGAGGCCGTCCGCATCGAGCCTCTCGCGCGGTCGCTGGGAGTCACCAAGGGCGGGTTCTATGGGCATTTCGGAGACCGGCGCGCGCTGCTCGACGAGATGCTCGACGCCTGGGAGCGGACGATGGTCGACGAGGTGATCGAGCGGGTCGATCAGTCGAGCGCTGACCCGAGGGCCCGCCTGCGGCGCTTGTTCGCAATCGCCACCTCCGGCCCCGGGCTGCTCAAGGCCGAGCTCGCGATTCGGGATTGGGCCAGGCGAGACCCCTCCGTGGCACCTCGCGTGAAGCGGGTGGACAACCGCCGCATGGACTTCATGCGCTCGCTCTTCGACGCGATCTGCCGCGACGAGGACGAGGCCGAGGCTCGCTGCCTGCTCGCCTTCTCGCTCTTCATCGGCAGCCCTTTCATCACCGCGGACCATCGCGGCCGAGGACGCATCGAGGTCATCGAGCGCGCGCTCGCCGGCCTCCTAGAATCACCCGGCGATGGCGATCTCCAACGATGAAGTTCGTCTGATGATCGAGGCCTCCCTGCCCGGCGCGCAGGTCGAGGTGGTGGACGAAACCGGCACCCAGGACCATCTGCGCGCCACGGTGACCGCCTCCCAGTTCCAGGGCCTCTCGCGGATCGAGCAGCACAAGCTGGTCAAGCGCTCCGTGCAGACGCGCTTCGACGACGGCTCGATCCATGCGCTCTCGATCAAGACCTCCGCGCCGGAGTAGCGGCTGCGTATAGTGAGTGTCGATGACTGAACCCACTCTCAAAGACAAGGTCGAGGAGCTCATCCGGGAGAACCAGGTCCTTCTCTTCATGAAGGGCAACCCGGAGGCGCCTCAGTGCGGCTTCTCTCAGCGAACCGTCAACGTGCTCGAGTCGTACGGAGTTGAGTACGGCGCTGTCGACGTCCTCCCGGCGCTCCAGCCTCTGCGTGAGGTGACCGCCGAGATCTCCGACTGGCAGACCTTCCCCCAGCTCTACGTCGATGGCGAGCTGGTCGGCGGCTGCGACATCATCGAGGAGATGGACGAGTCCGGCGAACTGGCTGGCCTACTCGGCGTCGAGCAGCCCGAGCGCCCGGCGATGTCCGCCAAGCAGGAACTGCAAGCGGACCCGCAGCAGAGCCCTCCGATCCAGATCCAGCGCTAGTCGCTCAGAGGATTCGAGCTAGACCGCGGCGGCCTGCTCGGGCGCGTCTTCCTTCACCTGGAAGGAAGAGCCGCAACCGCAGGCTGCGACGACGTTGGGGTTGTTGACCGCGAAGCCGGCGCCCTGAAGGCCATCGACCCAGTCGACCTCGGAGCCGAAGACGAACTGCATGCTCGCCTTGTCGACGACGACCGCAACGCCCTGATTCTCGAAGCGGTGGTCATCCTCCTTGGGCGCGTCGAAAGCGAGTGCGTACTGGAAGCCGGAGCAACCGCCGCCTCGAACCGCGACGCGAAGGGCCTGCTCGGCCCCGTCCTCCTGCCCGCCCAGCAGCTCCTTGATCTTGCCCGCCGCCTTGTCGGTCAGCTTGATGGGCTGTGTTTCCTCACTCATCGCGATTCATTGTAGAGCCCTCGCCCGCGGCGTCTTCAGGGTTTTGCCCGGATTCCGCTCCGTAGGCCCAATCCAGGTACTGCACGATCCGGCGCGAGTCGCTGACGACCTCCTCACCGTCGACCAAGACGGGCACGTACGGCATCTTGGTCAGCTCCATGATCTCCGGGCGCCGGGAGCGCCGGCGCTGCACACGCTCGGTCCGGTATTCGAGTCCGAGCTTCTTGAGCCGCCGAGCCACGGCGCCGCAGGGACAGAGGAAGTTCGTGGGAGTGCCGCAGCGGTAGAGAACGCGGCGAGGCTCGCTCATCAGTGGAAGGGAAGCAGGCCGAGGGCACGGCCGGTGCCGCGCAGGGCGAGATCTGTGAGGCGATGGCCCTGCGCCCGCTTGCCGAGCTCATCGAGCTGCCAGCGAACCGTGTCCTCCAGGGTCTCCTCATGCGGGCGCGGCTCCCAGCCGAGCTGCTTACGGGCCTTGTCGTTGCGATAGGTGAACCACTGGGTGCCGGAGCGGACCTCGTCGGCGGAGGTGGGCATCCGCAGCCCGGTGAACTCCATCATCTCCACCCCGGCGATGACCATCCGGCCCTGCATGCGAAGCGGAGGGGCCGGCACGCCGGCGATTCGGCTGAGATCGGCGAAGAGCCGCTGCTGGGTGAAGTTGCGACCGGTGAGCAGGTAGCGCTCGCCATCCTCGCCGCGTTCGTCCGCGAGCACATGGCCCTTTGCGACATCGCGGACGTCGACGATGTTGATAGCTCCATCGAGGTAGCCCGGCACCCGCCGCAGCAGGAGCCGGCGGACGAGAGCGTTGGAGGTCCCGCTCGGATTCGGGTCGTCCGGTCCAAGGACGAACGACGGGTTGACGATCGTCACGGGCAGCCCCTTGGCCGCCGCGCGCATCGAGACCAGCTCCGCCTCGTGCTTCGAGTTGATGTAGGTGATCCCGAGCCGCCCCACGGTGAACGGGGAGTCCTCGTCGATGGTCTCCCCCTTCCGCGCTGCCCCGACGGCGCTCGAGCTCGAGGTGAGCACCGCCTTGACGACTCCGGCGCGGAGCGCCTCCTCCATCACGTTGCGGGTTCCCTCCACGTTCACCTCGAAGACCCTGTCCCGAGCGCGGCTTCGCATCGATGTCGTGCCGGCGACGTGGAAGACGCGCTCGACGCCCTTCATCGCCTTCCGCACCGCCTTGCGATCGGTGACGTCGCCAACCGCGCGCTCGAACTCGACGCCCTCGAGGGGCTTGGTGTTGCTCTGCTTGCGGACCAGCAGCCTCAGGTCGTCGCCACGGCGAGCAAGTTCCCGCACGACGTGGAGGCCGACAAAGCCCGTCCCGCCGGTGACGAGCGTCTTCGTCATAGGGCGGGCATGGTAGAACGCCCCAATGCCTTCGACCGCCGTGGTGGCGGACACCACCTCCTATCTGCCGCCGGAGCTCCTCGAACGGCACAACGTCAAGCTCGTCAGCCTCTATGTGGGGATCGAGGGCGATCAGGACCGCGAGGCCGACATCACGGATCTGCACGCCTTCTACGAGCGCCTCCGCGCATCCAACGAGATGGTCACCACCTCGCAGCCGTCCGTCGGAGATTTCATCGCGGTCTACGAGCCGCTCCTCGCGGAGGGGAAGGAGATCGTCTCGATCCACCTCTCCTCGGGAATCTCGGGCACCTACGAGTCGGCGATTCAGGCCCGGGAGCGGCTCTCCGCCGACGGCAAGGGCGGAGAGCGCATCGTCGTCTGCGACTCACGGACCGGCGCCGGCGGCATGGGCCTGATGGTGCTGGCGGCCGCGCGCTCCGCCGAGAATGGGGAGAGCGCCGCCCGGGCCAAGGAACGAGCCGAGGCCTCACGCAGTGATCTCAAGATCTGGTTCTCGGTGGACACGCTCGACTACCTGCGGCGAGGCGGGCGAATCGGCGCGGCCCGCGCCTGGATCGGGACGACGCTGAAGATCAAACCGATCCTGACCCTGGAGGACGAGATCACCCCGATCGAGCGGGTCCGAACCCGGAGCCGCGCTTTCGAGCGAATGGTCGACTACGCCCGCCAGCGCCACGAGGACGGCGCGGATGCCTGGGTGGTCCAGCACGTGCAGGACATCGAGAACGCCGAGCGTCTGGTCGAGGCCTGCAGGCCGATCTTCGGCCACGACCCCGTCTTCACCTCCGAGGTCGGCCCCGTGATCGGGGCCCACGTCGGACCTGGGCTGCTCGGCGTCGGCGGGGTGCCGAGCTCGCGGATCGAGTTCTAGACGCGTCTCTAGCCGCGGCGGCGGCTGAGCGCGATCGCGCCGCCGACCAGGAAGCCGACGACGGCAGCGCCGACGGCGAGCTCCGTTCGGTGCTCGGAGATCTGACGCTTGACGTCGGTGACCTGTACCCAGCGGTTCCGCAACGCGTCAACCGAGCGCGAAAACTCCTGGCGCTGCTGGACGATGTCGCGCCGGATCTGGTCCGAGGAGCGGGTGCCTGGAGGCGGCATCGGCCGACGCCCGTTGCCCCCGGTCAAAACGGTCTCGCGAGTGGGCGTGCTCATGGTCCGTCCTCCTTTCCGTTGTGTCCCTCGAAGGCGGCCTTGATCTCCTTGGCCTCCTCGATCGCCATGTCAGGCGTGGGCGGGGCGGCGCGCTTGAACGACCGGTAGGCGAAGAGGCCGCCGGCGATCCCGATCAGCAGGAAGATCCCCGCCTCGACGAAGAAGCCTGCCCACGGGTTGTTGAAGACCAGGTCGTTGAGCAACCAGGCGAAGCCGTGCATCGCGAGTGCCAGGGCGAGCAGCGCAAAGACGCCCGCCACAAGCCCGGCGATGGACCCCCGCAGCAGGCTGTTGGCCTTCTCGGTGACCTCGGTCTTGGCGAGCTCGATCTCCTCACGGATCAGGACCGAGGCCTGATCCGTGACCTCGAAGACGAGCTCCCCCACGGTCATGTCCTCCACGGGACGCTCGGAGTCCGGCGGAGACGGAGGGCTCTGCGTGGAGGGCGTTCCCTCGCCGTTCGTCATTCGGGCGGCTCCTCGTTGAAGACCCGCCGCCAGATCACTCCGGAGAGCCGGTGAGCGGCGACGGTGGCAAGCGCGCCAGTGGCGGCCAGAAGCCCCGCCCAGATCAATCGCCTCAAGATGTCGCTGTCCATTTCCGTGCCTCCTCTCCCGGGATTCGCGCTACCCGGACTGATGGGAGGAGTAAACCAAGTCGGCGGCTCGGCCGTTGGCCTGCTCCGTGGACCGCTCCGCGTACGTCGCCCAGCGCTCGAAGAAGGTGCGGTAGACCGCGTGGGTCCAGCTCGGATCGGCCGCCTCGAGCAGCCCGTGCGAACCCGCGGGCACGATCCAGACGCGGACCAGGTCGTTGCCGTGAGCCGCCTCTCGGAGCATTCGGGCGTGATCGACCTTGACGATCCCGTCGTCCTCGGGGTGCAGCACGAGCAGCGGCACCTTCGCGTTGGCGACGTGGTCGATGCCCCGGGCCTCGGTCCAGATCGTCTCGGCGTCGACGCCGTAGTACGGAGCGGAGACGTACTGCATGACGTTCAGCATGTCCTCGGCCTCCGGCGGCCAGCGGCCCGAGCGGACGCGCGAGACGAGTGCCGCCTCGAAGGCCTTGTGGATCGGGTAGCGAGGGTGGCCCCTCGGCACCGGCTCGGAGAGCCGCTCCCAGGCGAGCTTCGGAACGGCCGGAGGCGAGACGGCGAGGATCCCGCCGTCGAGCGACGTGCCGGTGTCCTCCTGGTCGGACGCGTTGAGGACGGAGCTGCCGCCCAGCGAGATCCCGAGCGCGCCCACGCTCGTCGTGCCGCCGAGCTCCTTCATGTACCGGGCGAGGGCCAGGATGTCGAGGCCCTCCTTCCAGCCGCCCGTGGACGGCGCCGGACTGGTCAGCTCGGTCATGCCGAAGCTGCGCAGGTCGAGTGCGGCGACGTTGAAGCCCCACTCGTAGAACGCCCTGACCGCAATCTGCCGGACGTAGTCGAAGCGGCTCGAGGTGAACAGGCCGTGGACGACGATCAGCGAAGGGCGGGCGGTCTCCTGGAGGGCGATCGAGGCGGCGATCCGCTCGCCGTCGGCGCCCTCGACGATGTGGTCCTTGAACTGCCCCGGGTAGCGGTAGCCGATCACCGCGCCCTCGCGGTGCTGCGCGACCACGAAGTTGGAGATGTCGGCGAAGCCCCTGCGGAGCTCCGCCAGGTCCGAATGCCTCAAGTGCTCCGGTATCGCCTCCAGATCCACCATCAGCGCGTCCATCGAGCGCTCGCGCTCGGGGGGAACCGGTAGTGGGCGCTTGGAGCGCCGCTCGAGCGCCATCAGGAAATCGCGGAGGCGGCCCCCGACCAGCTGGCCGAAGATCCAGAGCGGCAGGAGGACGATGCCGAGGAGGACGTTGGCGAGCTTGGCGCCACCGTGCAGGACCCGGTCCTGGCGCTCCGTCCTTGCCAGTCCCTCCCACATGAGCGGGCTAGCCGGCGACCGCGTCGCCGACGGGCCTCGGCTCGAGGCCGTCGCAGATCGTCTCGACCACCAGCCGCTTGGCGCGCTCGTAGTCGTCGTCAGCGGACGGAATTGACTCGAAGATCCAGCCGGTGAGCAGCTGCTCGATGGCGCCGTAGAAGACCATCGCGGCGAAGTCGGGGTCCACGTCGTCTCGGAACTCGCCGGCCTTCTGGGCGTCGGCGACGATCTCCGCGACCAGCTCGTACGCCTGGCGGATCTCGGGCAGGTGGGTGCGGCCGAACGAGTTCGCGGCCCGGGTGACCTCGACGATGATCACCTTCATCAACTCCGGCTCGTGCCGGTAGGACTCGATGATGAAGTTGGCGACGCCGGCGAGCTTGTCGCGCGGCGGGGCATCGCTCTGCCGGACCTCCCTGCTCGCCTCCACCAGCAGCGCCCACCGCTCCGAGAAGAGCTCATTCAGCATCTGGTCCTTGGAATCGAAGTAGTGGTAGACGAGGCCGTAGGCGACGCCGGCCTCGGCCGCCACGTCTGACACGCGAGCGCTGTGGAATCCCTGCCGGGCGAAAACCGTGATCGCCGCGTCGAGGATCGCGCGCCGCTTGTCGGGTGCGGGGGCCTGCGCCATCAGGGGCCTCCGGTCGGGGTGGCGGGCTCCGGGGAAGGCGCCTGGACAGCGTCCTCGCCGCTCTCAGGCCAGCTGTAGGCATCCGGGCGGCGGTGACGAAGTGAGGGCAGGCTGTTCCGCATCTCGTTCTGGATGGTGAAGTCGAGATCGGCGGAGATGAAGCACTCGGTGTCGGGGGCCTGCGCCATGACCACTCCCCATGCATCGACGATCATCGAGCGGCCGTAGCTTCGGTAGTGCGGCGCCGCGAAACCGATCTGACCCGCCGCGATGACGAACACCTGGTCCTCGATCGCGCGCGCACGGATCAACACCTCCCAGTGGTCGCGGCCGGTCCTCTCGGTGAACGCGGCTGGGACGGTGACCACCCGCGCGCCCCGCAGGGCGAGGATCCGGTAGAGCTCGGGGAAGCGAAGGTCGTAACAGATGGTCAGGCCGACCAGCGCGCCGCCGGCCTCCCCGATCGCGATCTGATCGCCGGCCTGCTCGATGGCGGACTCGCGGTATTCGACGTCCCCGACCTCGACGTCGAACATGTGGAGCTTGCGGTAGACGGCTCGCTGCTTCCCGTCGGGGCCGAACATCACGGAGGTGTTGGCGAGCTTCTCCTGCTCGGGGACGATCTCCGGGACACTGCCCGCCACCAGGTGGATCCCCAGCTCCTCGGCCCAGCCGGCGGCCGCGCTCAGCGCCGGTCCGTCGAGCGGCTCCGCGCAGGAGCGGATGGCTTCGGGAGACCCGAGCACGGTCCACTTCTCCGGCAGCACGACCAGCTCCGCGCCCTCGGCGGCGGCCCCCCGGACCAGGCGCTCTGCAACCTCGAGGTTGCGGTCGTATTCGTCAGTGGAGTTGAGCTGTACGGCGGCGGCGCGCATTTTTCTCCTCGCCCAACCCGGCTTTTGGTGCACATCCGGGTTCGGCTGACTGACCAGTCAATCTAGCGCCTACGCTCGCCGGAGCGCGCATAGGATAGACCCATGCGGGCTCTCGTCACCGGGGCGACCGGGAAGGTGGGATTTGCGATCGCCTCGGCTCTCCTCGAGCGCGGCGACCAGGTCCGGGCGCTGGTGCGCGATCCGAAGCGGGCGGCGACGCTCCTCCCCGCCGGCATCGAGCCCATTCCGGGCGACGTCACGGATCCGAACACGCTCACCGCGGCCGTCGAGGGCTGCGACGTGGTCTTCAACTCGGCCGGCATGCCCGAACAGTGGGTGAAGGACGAGGCGATCTTCGACGAGGTCAACGCAGTCGGCAGCGGACATGTGGCCGCCGCGGCTCGACGGGCCGGGGTGCCGCGCTTCGTCCATACCTCGACCCACGACGTCTTCCACGCCGAGACCGGCGAGAGCTTCGACGAGACGAAGCTGGCCGACTATCCGAAGGGCACCGCGTACGAGCGCTCGAAGCAGCACGCCGAGGAGCTCGTCCTGGCGGAGGGCGACGGCATGGAGGTGGTGATCCTCAACCCGTCCGGGGTCTATGGCCCCACCCCATCCGCGACTCCCTCATTCGAGAACGAGGTCTTCGAGCCCGTGGTTCGAAAGCGCCTGCCGGCCGTACCGCCGGGCGGCACCGGCTACGCGTTCGTCGAAGGCGTCGCCGCGGGGCACCTGCTGGCCGCCGAGAAGGGGAAGGACGGTGAGCGCTACATCCTGGCCGACGGCTACGCGGACTTCCGCGAGCTGGCGGAGACCGCGAAGCGGATCGCGGGACGCGGTCGGATCCCCCCGCGGATGCCCACTCCGGTCGCGAAGGCCGTGGCATCACTCGGCGCCGGCCTCTCGCGGGTCACTCGCCGGCCGCCGCTGCTGCCCAAGGGACAGCTCGAATACATCCTCTGGCAGGCGAGGCCGGACTCCGCCAAGGCGCAGCGTGAGCTGGGCTGGAAAACCACATCCCTCGACGAGGGCGTCCGCAGGACCCTCGACTCCATGGGCCTGCTCGAGAGCTGAGCGCTAGCCGTCGAAGCGGCCGAGGCCCGGCACGAAGCGGCCGACCCTGGAGGCGTATGCGCGGTAGGCGTCGCCGTGGGTGCGGACCAGGTAGGGCTCCTCGACCACCCGCACCTGAAGCTCGAGGCCCAGCGCGATCACGATGACTGAAACGAGGGCGAGCCAGGTGGGGACCATCAGGGCGAACCCCGTCCACCCCACGATCATCGCCGCGTAGATCGGGTTCCGGCAGAACGAGAACCAGCCCGCGGTGACGAGATCGGTTCCCTGGTCGTCGCTGACGCCGATCCGCCAGGACGCGCCCATCCCCAGCTGAGCGCCGAAGACGGAGAGTCCACCGATAGTCGCGAGGACGATGCCGATCACGTGGAGCGCGACGACGTCGAGTGTGTGGATCGGATCGAGGGTGTCCTTGAGGACGAGCTGGAGCGAGACGATCGCGATCGCCATACCGCCGAGGAAGAGAAGGCCGCTGAGCCACTCGAGGGGGCCGGCTCCCTTCCGCAATCCGATCAGCCCCGTCCCGCCGGTGCGCCGAAGCTGGATCGCCACCCTCACGAACAGCGTCAGGACCACGAACACGACCAGCATGATGGCGGCGAGCTTCGCCATCGGCCGCTACTTCGACTTGTCGCCGCTGCCGTTCGAGTCGGGCTCCGCGCCGCGCCTTGCCTCCAGCTCTGCGACGAGCGCCTTCGTGTGCATCGCTGCGAGCAGGTCGTTGAGCGGCTCGTTGCCGGCCTCGATCAGCGCCATCGCCTCATCCGGATCCATCTCGCCGGCCAGGCGCTCCATGATCACGTCGACCTCCTGCTTGACCAGCTCTCCCATGGCGTCCTTGTAGCGGAGGGTGTCGTAGACGGTGAAGCCGATCCGCTCCTCGTATCCGCCGGCGCGGAAGCGGCTGATCGCCTCGATGACGCGGATGTCGCTCGGCGAGTAGCCCTTCTTGTCCGGCGTGAGCACCCCGAGCTCGGCGAGGCGGTCCAGCACGTCCTGAGGGAGGTCGTAGCGACCCCGGACCTCGGCGGCGCTGATGCGCTCGCTCTCACTCGCGAGCGCATGCTCGAGCAGCTTGTCGCCGAGCTCGATCAGCGCCCTGGCGCGGTCCGGATCCTCCTCGAGCAGGTCCTTGATCACGCGGAGCGGCATGTAGCGCTCCTCCTGGAGTTGCTTGATCATCTTGATCCGGTCGACGAACTCGGCCGGGTAGTAGGCCATGTTGCGCGAGGTCTTGACCGGCTCGGGGAGGAGCCCCTCTCGGAGGTAGTGCTTGATGGTCGCCGCCGAGACGCCGGAAGCTTGCGCCAGCTCGCCCATCCGGAGCATCTCCTCCTTGGGCTGTGCTTTGGCGGCGCTCATGCCAGGAACTGCTCCTGCTTCGTTGAGGGGTCAGACCCCTCAACGGGGTCTGGGCCCTTCGCGGCACCCGATTCCTCGAGCGCCTCGATCTCCTCCTTCGAGTAACCCGCCTCCGCGAGCAGCGCCTCGGTGTGCTCCCCGAGAGCCGGCGCAGGCATCTCGATGCTCGCGGGGGTCCGCGAGAGCTTGATCGGGAAACCGAGCTGCTTGACCTCGCCCATCTGGGGCTGCTCGTAGCTCACCACCATGTCGCGCTCGCGCACCAGCTCGGACTCGAGTGCCTCATCGAGATCGAGGATCGGCTCGATCATCGCGTCGTGCTCGTCGTTGAAGGCCTTCCATTCGGCGCGCGTCTTGGTCTTGAAGATCTCCGCGGCCTCGCCGTGCGCCCGGGAGCCCGGTTTCTCGAACTGCTTCTCGATCAGATCGTCGCGGCCGACCGCCTGGCAAAAACGCGCCCAGAACTTCGGCTCGAGCGCCCCGCAGGTCACCCAGCCGTCGGCGGCCTCGTAGGGGCGGTAGCAGATGATCCCCCCCGAGAGCATGATGTTGCCGCGCTCCGGCACCTCGCCCGAGGCGAAGTAGCGGCCGGCCTCCATCGCGAGCCAGGCGAGCGATCCGTCGGTCATCGAGATATCGACCATCTGGCCCTGGCCGCCCCGCCGAGCTTCTTGTAGGGCGGCGAGAATCCCGACCGCCGCCATCAGGCCGCCGCCGCCGAGATCGGCGATCTGCGCTCCCGACTGGATGGGCGGGCCACCGGCCTCGCCGGTCAGCCCGAGGATTCCGTTCAGGCCCAGGTAGTTCATGTCGTGTCCCGCGCGGTCGCGGTTTGGGCCGTCTTGGCCGTAGCCGGTGATCGGGCAGTAGACGAGGGCGGGGTTCGCCTGGCTCAGCACGTCGTAGCCGACTCCGAGCTTGTCGAGGACGCCGGGGCGGAAGCTCTCCACCAGGACGTCGACTGACTCCGCAAGCCGCAGGAGGGCCTGTCGGCCTCCCTCCTGCTTCAGGTCGAGCCGGACCGAGCGCTTGTTCCGGTTCAGCGAGAGGTAGATCGCCGAGCGGGTGCCGAGCGGGGTGTCCTCCTCGTCGCCGTAGTACGGCGGCGCCCAGCGGACGTAGTCGCCCTGGCCGGTGTCCTCGACCTTGATCACGTCGGCGCCGAGGTCTGCGAGCAGCAGGGTGCAGAAGCCCCCCGGGAGCAGGCGGGTGAGGTCGAGGATCTTGACGTCCTCCAGCGGCCGGCTCACGAGGATCCCACCTCAGCCGGCCCCGCACGCGAAGCGGAGGAGCCGGCTTTGATGCCGGGCAGGCCGAGGAGCTCGCGAGCCTCCGGAACGGTCGCAGCGCGGCGCCCCACATCCTCGGCCATCTGTCGGGCCTTGGCGATCAGCTCACCGTTCGACTTGGCCATCTCCCCGTCGGGGAGGTAGAGGTTGTCCTCGAGCCCGGCGCGGACATTGCCGCCCAGGTTGAGCGACGCCGCGAGCAGCTTCCACTGGTCGCGCGAGACCCCGATCACCTGCCAGTTGTTCTGGCCGTCGGCGCCGCCGGGAATCTGCTCGGACATGAAGGCCACGTTCCGCGCGTTCGGCCGGATGCCGCCGTTCACGCCCATCACCAGAGAGATCTGGAGAGGCGGCTCGAGCAGGCCCATATCGAGATATGGGTCGAGGTTCGCGACGTGCCCGGCGTCGAAGCACTCGTGCTCGGGTTGGATCCCGAGCTCGTTCATCTCGGTGAGGAACTGCGTGATCGTGTCGAAGCTGTTCTCGAAGACGGCCTTGAAGACGAAGTTCTTGCGGCGGCGCGAGTACTTCGCGTAGTTCATCGAGCTCATGTTGAGAGCGGCGACGTCTGGCCGAAGGGCGCGGAGGTACTCGAGCCGCTTCTCGATCGGCACTCCGATGGCTCCGGTCGAGTAGTTGATGATCACGTCGTCGACCTCCGCCCTGATCGCCTCGGTGATCGCCTGAAAGTCCTCTATCTCGTACGACGGCGTGCCGTCGGGGGTGCGAGCGTGGATGTGGATCTGCGAGGCGCCCTCGTCAACCGAGCGTCGCGCCTCCGCCGCGTACTCCTCGGGCGTGTAGGGGATCGCCGGGCACTGGTCGCGGTTGGCGATCGCCCCCGAGATCGAGTTGCTGATGATCACGGGGTCTTCGAAGCGGCTCATGCGGCCTCCTTCAGGTTCGGAGCGGACCCACTGACCTCGTCGATCAGGGTGTCGAGATCGCCTCGCAGGGCTTCGTCGCCGTCGTTCAGGACGATCGTGTAGTCCATCTGGTTGCGGGTGCTGATGGTGATCTTGTCGTCGCCGGCGTCAATCCCGGTGATCTCCTGCGCGTGGACGCGCTGGGCGTCGCGGTGACCGAAGAGCTCCAGCACGCGGCCGTCGAACGAGACGATCGTGGCGCGGAGTACGACCTCGACCCGCTGGTCGGCGCTCATCTCGGCCCGCGCTCCTCGATGGCCGCCTGCATCGCGCCGGCCAGCTCCTGCAGCGCGACCATCTCGTCGTCGCTCGGCTTGATCGGGAGCTGAATTCCGTACGAGTCGCCCTTTGCGGGGTTGCTCAACACGTTCAGGTAGCTGCCGTCCAGCTCCACCTCGTCGATCAGCTCGATCGGCATGCGGTACGCGGCGGTGTCGGCGAAGCCGAGCGCCTCGAAGACCTGACCGTCGAAGCTGACCACTCCCGCGTGCGCGACGTTCTCGTTGGCGAGGACGACCCTGACGCCGCTCATCAGCCCTTCTCCAGGTTCGGCGCCGCCGCCCGGACCTCGATCTTCTCCAGCATCGCGACGTGGGCGCGCATCGGGCGGTCGAGGCTGTAGCCGAACGACTCGACCACCTCTCCATCGAAGGAGAGCACCCCCAGGCTGGTGACCACGGTGAGCCGCTCGCTCATGCCGGCGTGCTCTCCTCGAACGCGGTTTGAGCTGCGGATTCCTCGAGGAAGCTCTGCATTCGCGCGATCCGATCGCCCTGGAACCAGAGGACCGTGTAGATCGGTTGGTCGAGCTCGAGCTCGCTGCTTCGGCCCTTGGCGGTGAGCCGTCCAGTCCCCATCACCCGTCCGCCGGCTTCGCGTAAATCATCGGCACTGATCCGGAAGGTCTCCCATGTCTCGTCCAGGTCGGCCCAGAAACGGCGGACCGCGTCGTGGCCCTTGATCGAACCGCCCTCGACGGCGGCGGCGATGGCCGGGACGAACTCGAAGTCGGGTGTCGTCAGCTCGAGCATCCCGTCGAAGTCGCCAGCCGCCCAGCGCTCATAGCCCCGGCGGGCGACATCCAACGGTGCCTCGTTCATACCGGCATCACCCCGTGCTTCTTCCAGGGGCGCTCGACCCGCTTGTCGGCGGCCATGCGCAGGCCGCGGATGATCGTCGGCCGCGTCTCGCGCGGGTCGATGATGTCGTCGATCATCGCGTTGCCGGCCGGGATGTACGGGTCGATCTGCTCGCGGACCGCCTCGAGCATCTTCTCCCGGGTCTCCTCCGGATTGTCCGAAGCTTCGATCGCCGAGCGGCCGATGATGTTGACCGCGCCCTCGGCACCCATCACCGAGATCTCGGCCGACGGCCAGGCGACGATCAGGTCGGGCTCGTACGCCTTGCCGTTCATCACGTAGTAGCCGGCGCCGTAGGCCTTGCGGACCACCACGGTCACCTTCGGCACCGTGGCACGGGAGACGGCGTAGAGCATCTTCGCGCCGTGACGAATGATCCCCGCGTGCTCCACCTTCGAGCCGACCATGAACCCCGGCACGTCCTGGAGGAAGACCAGCGGGATGTTGAACGCGTCGCAGAGGTTGATGAAGCGCGCGGCCTTGTCGGCGGAGTCGTTCTCGAGGATGCCGCCCAGCTGCTTCGGCTGGTTGGCGACGATGCCCACCGGCTGGCCGCCGAAGCGAGCGAGGCAGGTGATGATCGTCTTCGCGAACTTGGGCTTGATGTCGAAATAGACCCCGTCGTCGACGATCTCGCGGATCACGTCGTACATGTCGTACGGGTGCCGCGGCGACTCGGGGACGATGTCCAGCAGCTTCTCGGACATCCGGTCCTCCGCGTCCTTGGCCTCTACGACGGGCGGCATCTCTTCGCAGTTCGCCGGGAAGTAGGAGAGGTAGTCCTTGACGACCTGGATGCACTCCTCGTCGTCCTTCACCTCGAGATCGCCGACGCCGGACTTCCGGCAGTGCACCCTGGCGCCCCCCAGGTCCTCCATGGAGATGTCCTCACCGGTGACGGCCTTGGTCAGGTGGGGGCCGGCCAGCGCCATGGCGCCATGGCCCACCACCATCGGCACGAAGTCGGAGAGGGCCGGGATGTAGGCCGTCCCGGCGGCACAGGGCCCGAGCATCGCCGCGACCATCGGGATCACTCCCGACATCACGACCTCCTCCTGGAAGAGGTGGCCGGAGCCCGCGAAGAGCGAGCCCGCCGCCTCCTGGATGCGGGCGCCGGCGGAGTCGAGCAGCCAGATGAACGGCATCCGCTTCGAGAGGGCCATCTCACGCAGACGCCCGACCTTGAGCTCGCCGGTCATCCCCATGGAGCCGGCCATCACGGTGAAGTCGTAGGCGGCGATGCAGCAGCGACGGCCGTCGACGTCGCCCCAGCCGGTGACCACGCCGTCGGCGGGAGCATCCCGGCCCTCCATGTTGCGCTGTGAGAAATGCGGGCGGCCGTGGATGCCGAGCTCCACGAAGGAGCCGGGGTCGCAGAGCAGGTCGATCCGCTCGCGGGCGGTGAGCTTGCCGCGTTCATGCTGCACGGCGATCTTCTCCTCGCCGCCGCCGAGCTTCGCCTTCTCACGACGGGAGTGGACGTCCTCGGTGAGGGCCTTCATTCCGGTCTCCTCACCCCCCTCGACCTGGTCCGGGGCCTCGGGTGCCTCGCCCTGGTGCTGTTGTGAAGCCTTGGTCTCGTCGGCGGCTGCCATCAACGCCCCTTCCATTCGGGCTCGCGCTTCTCGAAGAACGCCTTGACGCCCTCCTGAATGTCCTCCGTGGTGAAGGTGAGCGAAAGCTGTGAGCGCAGGAACTCGAGCGCGTCGTCCAGCGCCATGTCCTGCTGCCGGTACATCGCGTCGTGGCCGAGGCGCATCAGCACCGGGCTCTTCGAAGCGAGCTTGGCCGCCCACTCGTCGACCGCGGCCTGAAACTCGCCCTCGGGAACAACCTTGTTGGCCAACCCGTACTCGACCGCCTGCTCCGCCGAAATCTGCTCGCCGAGGAGCATCATCTCGTTGACCTTCTTCCGCGGGACGTTGCGATAGATGACCGACATGATCATGTACGGGAACGCGCCCACGTTGATCTCCGGCGTCCCGAAGCGCGCCCCCTCCTTGGCGATCAGCAGGTCGCAGGACAGCGCCAGGCCCATGCCGCCCGCCAGGACGTGGCCATTCGCGGCGCAGAGCGAGGGCTTGCCGAGCCGGGGCATCAGCCTGAAGAACTCGAGGAAGAGGTCGGAGGCGAAGTGCTTCTCCACGAGCGGCGCATCCGCGGCGAACCCGCCGAGGTCCGCGCCGGCGCAGAAGACCTTCTCGCCCGCGCCGGTGAGGACGACGGCGCGCACAGCCTCATCGTCGCGGGCCGACTTCATGGCCTCGACGAGCGCCGCGAGCAGCTCGCCGTTCAAGGCGTTGCGCTGGTCGGGACGGTTGAGGGTCACGGTCGCGACCCCGTCGTTCACCTCGTAGAGCAGCTCATCGGCCATCGGCGGCCACCCTAGTGGAAAGTGAAGCAAATGGGAAGTGCTACGTCTTACTGTCCACTGCTGCACGGGCATTCATCCAGCGTCTACGAAAAATCCCGCTAGGCACTTACCCGGTACCCCGCGTAGGATCGACCCTCAGTGCGGAAGTTGGGGCAGTTCGCTTATCGCAGGAGGAGAGGGCTGACGCTCGTTGCCGGGCTCGTCGCCCTCGTCAGCGCGCTCGGAGGCAGAACCGTCTTCGACAACGTCAAGCCGTTCGGCTTCCAGGATCCGGCGTCACAGAGCTCGCACGCGTACAGGGAGCTTCAGGATGCCACCGGCCAGCGGCCGATTCCCGAGGTGGAGATCCTGATCGAGCCGCGATCCGGCGATCTTGGCGCCGAAGCCCGCCGGGCCGCGGCGAGGCTGCAGACGGTTCCTGGGATCCGCCGGCTTGTCACCCCTCTCTCGGATCCACACCTTGTCTCGACGGACGGCCGCGAGGCCCTACTGCTCGCCTACATCTCCTCCGACGTCAACGACATCTCGAGCGTCGGGGCGACGGTAAAGGACCGCTTCGCGGGAGATCCCGACGTCAAGGTGGGCGGTGCCGCGGTCACGGTCGACGAGCTGACCAAGACGACGCAGGACGACCTGCAGCGCATCGAGCTGTTCGCGCTGCCCCTGCTACTTCTGCTCTCACTGGTCGTATTCCGAGGACTGATCGCTGCCCTCCTGCCGGTCGTCGTGGGAGCACTATCGATCCTGACCAGCCTCCTTCTGCTGAACGCGCTGACACCACTGGTCGACATCGACACCTTCGCCATCAACATCGTCACCGGACTCGGTCTGGGACTCGCCATCGACTACAGCCTCTTCCTCGTCACCCGTTTCAGGGAAGAGCTCAAGACGAAGGACACGATCGAAGCGACGCTGGTGGCCACCACCGCGGCGATGGGACGGATGATCGTCTTCAGCGGCCTGACGGTCGCAGTCTCGCTGGTCTCGCTGTGCATCTTCCCCCAGCGTTTCCTCTACTCAATCGGGATCGGCGGGGCACTCGTGGCGCTGATGTCCGCGGCCGTGTGCCTGCTTTTCCTGCCGGCGGTGCTGGCGCTGCTCGGGACCAAGGTGAACGCCCTGGCTCCGCCGGCGCTGCAGGGGGATCCCAGCGGACGGCGATGGTTCGCACTCGCCCGGTTCGTGCTCGGTCATCCCGTCAGCGTGGCCCTCGTGGCAATCGCCATCATGGTGATCGCCGGACTGCCGATCCTGCGGGTCGAGCTGACCCAGGCAAACGCGCGGATCCTGCCCCGCTCCGCGAGTGCCCGCCAGGTCGACGACGCCGTCGCAAAGCAATTTGCGTCTAACCCGGCGGATCGCATCGTCGTGGTCACCCCGAACCGGCCGGCGGCCCGCTCTGCTGCTCGCCAACTCAGCGGAGATCAGGCGGTTTCGACCGTGGAACAGCCAATTCGGGTCGGACGGGGAGTGTTTCGTGTCGACGCGCTGCTGGCGGTCGATCCGTATTCGAATGTGGCCCTCGACGCGGTGCGGAACGCCCGGAGCGAGCCCTGGGCGAAGAGGGCGCTGATCGCGGGAGCACCGGCTGAGCTGGTCGATCAGAGGCACAGCCTGGCCACACACCTACCGCTGGCCCTGGGGTTCATCGTTCTCTCCACGGTCTTGATCCTGTTCCTTATGACCGGCTCCGCCGTGTTGCCACTGATCGCTTTGGTGATGAACACCCTCACAGTGAGCGTCGCGTTCGGGGTCCTGGTGTTCGTCTTCCAGGACGGGCGTTTCGAAAGCACGCTCGACTACATGAGCCAGTCTGCGCTCGACACATCCATGCCGATTCTGCTTTTCGCTGTGGTGTTCGGCCTATCCACCGACTACGGCGTATTTCTGTTTCAACGGATCGGGGAAGCTCGCCGGCGTGCCGACACCGAGGACGCGGCGATCGCCGACGGACTGGTCTCGAGCGGCCGAGTGATCACCGCTGCGGCCCTGCTGTTCGCCGTGGCGATGGGAGCGTTCGTCTTCTCGGACCTGATCTACGTGAAGGAGGTGGCCGTCGGGGCGGCGGTCGCGGTACTCGTCGACGCGACGATTGTCAGGGCATTCCTCCTGCCCGCCATCCTCGGCTTGCTCGGCGAGGCCGCCTGGTGGTCTCCGCGGTGGCTTGGCCGCCGGGGGCAGGCCAAGCTCAGCTGACGGGAATACCGACTCGGTCGATGGCGTGGAGGAATGCCTCGACGACCGCGCCTGAAAACTGCGTGCCGGCGCCGTTCAGGAGCTCCTCGCGTGCACGGTCCGGGCCAATCGCCGGGCGGTACACCCGGTCGCTGATCATCGCTTCGTAGGCATCTCCGATGGAGAGGATGGACGCCTCAATCGGAATCTCGTCCTTGGTCAGGCCGAGCGGGTAGCCGCTGCCGTCGGGTCGTTCGTGGTGGGCGAGAATCCACTCGCGCACGTCATCGAGCTCGCTGCTCGAGAGCATCCGGGCCCCAAGCTCCGGATGGCGCCTCATCTGCTGCATCTCGTCAGTCGTCAGGGGGCCCGGCTTGCAGAGAATTGAGTCAGGCACGCCGATCTTGCCGATGTCATGAAGGATTCCCGCGAGCCTGAGGCGTTCGACGCGATCCTCTTCGAATCCGAGCTCCTGGGCCATCACCTCGCACAGGCGGCCTACGGTCTGGCTGTGCTTCGCCGTTCCGGAGTCGCGCTGATCGAGTGCCTCGGCGAGGCTCAGCACCGTCGCCAGATGTGCCTGGGTCTCGACGTTCCGACGCCCGCTTACCGCGCCCAGGACGGTGGTGACCTCGGGGCTGTAGATCACCGCCCGGTCGCGCCCGAGGGCCTTTGCTGCATGCAGTGCACGGTCCGCCGCGGCCGTAAATGTCTCGAGATCGCCGCCGTGATCCGGGAAGACCGCCACTCCTGCCGAGGCGCTCAACTTCATGCCGGGCGCCGCCGAGGTCTCGCGGATCTTGTCGAGGAGCTCCTCGGCGAATAGGAAGGCCTGGTGCTGGTTCGTCTCCGGCAGGACGACCGCGAACTCCTCGCCGCCGGACCTCGAGACGAAATCCATTCGGCGCCCGGCCTCATCGAGCAAGTTCGACACCTGGCGAAGGGCCCTGTCCCCGCCGGCGAGTCCGAGGCTCTCATTGATGCGCTTGAAGCGGTCCAGGTCGAGGACGATGAGGCTCACCGGGCGCCCGTGGGGCTGGGCACGATCGATCTCGCTCTCCAGCACTTCATGCAAGGCGACGCGGTTCGGCATCCCGGTCAGCGGATCGGTACGAGCGGCATCGGTGAGGCGCGCGAGGAGCTTCTCCACCCTGCCTCGCAAGTAGGTCAGCAGGGTCGCGGCCGTGACCAGCGTTCCAACCGTGATCACGATGTGGTGGATCACGACGTTCGTGCCACCCGGGGGGTCGATCGGGGTGATGGCGATGACCACCCCGTAGTTCGCGAGCGCCCAGATCACGTTGAGGGCCGCGTCCTTGTTGGTGATGGGGAAGTAGAAGACGTACAGCCCGACCCATACATAGAAGAGGGCGTACCCGCTGGTGGCATCGCCGCTGAAATGAACCGCGAAGGACGTCATCAACGTCGCGAGCGCCGGCCCAAGCCGCAGGAGCCAGAATGGAATGCGCCCAGCCGTCCGGAACATCCAGGCGGCCCAGATCAGTGCCAGGGCGTCGACCGCCAGGATCGCTGACACGTTGAAATACGCCGGATGGGGCAGCAGCACGCCGACTGCTGAGATCACGGCCGCTCCGGCGCCGAGATACGCCTGGGCCAGCGCAATTGGGCGGGCTGCGGCGGGGCCTGCAAGCAACTCCTGCGGCTTATGCGACCGCAGGCGTCGGTCGTTCAACCGGTCCGAAGACTTCTCAGCCTCGGGATCCGGCGGCACACCTCCCACTGCTGCAACTAGCCCCATGGATTACTGAAGAGTTTCGGCGCACATTGGACACTTTTCGAGAGCAGAATTCGGTACCGAACCATTTTGCCCCATTTTCACGGACCCCGAGCCACCTTGAACTGGGGTGAGACGCGGGGTTCAGCCCGTTGGGGCGCACGGTTTCAGCCGCTAATGGGTTACTTCTACGCCTTGGCCGCCGGGACCTGCGGCGCGCGCCTCACGAAACGTCTTGTGCCCAAGGAGCTCTGCGGCGGCACGAGTGCCTCTACCTCGGCAGAGGCACCCCCTTCGGGCGCGAAGGTGAATCGCTTGCGCTTGAAATCCTCCGGCTTCCGCCCCGCTGCGCGCAGTCGCGCAGTGGTCAATACCTGGGTGAGGATGACCTTCATCTCAAGCTCGGCGAAGCGGGCGCCGAGGCAACGGCGGACTCCGCCGCCGAAGGGGATCCAGGCGGCGTCCTCGGGTGTGCCGTCGAGAAACCGCTCAGGTCGGAATGCGTCCGGCTCAGGGTATGTGTCCGGATCGCTGTGGACGAGATAGATAGAGACCATCAGGATCGAACCGGCGGGGATCATGTAACCGCCCAGCTCCACCGGCTGCCTGACGTGACGGGCAACGACTGGCACCACCGGTCGGGCCCGGAGCGTTTCCTTGACGACCGCCTCCAAGAAGTCGTCCTTCCCTCCCTCTTCGATCTCGGCGGTGAGTCGCTGGAGCTTCTCGGGCGATCGAAGCAGTCTCTCGAGCGCCCAGGCCGATCCGCTCGTGGTCGTCTCATAACCCGCCATGATCATGGTCAGGATCTCGTCGCGCACCTCGTGGTCGCTCAGGGGCGACCCATCCTCGTGCTCGCCTCGAATGAGCAGGGAGACCGTGTCGTCACGGAACTGCGTCATCGGATCTGCGCGGCGGTCGGAGATCACCTCGAAGAGGATCTCGTCGATCTTGTCGAGCACCCGCATCAGGCGCGCATACGGAGAGCTCCCGGCCAGCTCCCGGCGGAACCAGGGCATCAGGGTGAAAGGCGAGTCGCACCGATCCATCATTTCGGGGATCAGCTCGCGAAGGTCACTGTGCGAGTCATCCGAGTGGTCCCCGAAGACGACTCTCATGATGGATGCAAACGAGATCGCCTCCATCTCGTCGTGCAACTTCAGTCTCTGACCTGTCTCCCAGCTATCAATCCGTTTGGCCGCGATCTCCCGTACCTGGTCAACGAACTGAGCCGCGTGTGACGCTCCAAGCCCGCGCAACAGGATGCGCCGCTGATGCATGTGAGCATCGCCGTCCAGAAGCAGGATCGAGTTCGACCCGACCACCGGCCGGAAGATGCCATTCGTCTCGCCGGCCCTGAGAATGTCCGGGTCCTGCGAGAGCGCCTGCTTGGCCAGATCGGGGGCACCGACCATCACGACGTTCTGAGCAGGGCCGAGTCGAAGCGTGAAGATCGGGCCGTACCGCTCCCTGCACTTGTTCATGAACTCGATCGGCCGAAACATCCACTGCGAGGTCTGCACCCAGCCCGGCGCGTGCGGGCCCGGCGGGAGGCCCGGGTGATCCGACTCTCTTCTCCCTACAAGGGGCGCGACTGCGGCTCGGCTTTCCATGCGCCTACTCGCTGATGCTGATTGGTACTTCCGTCCAATCCTCACTTTATGGAGGATCGGGTAGCGATACATCCGCATTAATGGTTCTTGGCCTCCTGGGAAATTCCCTTCATGCGGTCCCTTGCAGTGGGAAGTAGGAAGTCCTACAATCCACTTTGCCGGGCGCGCCGAACGCGTCCTCCGCAGCGTCCCTGACCAGAAGGAGAACGAGCAGTGGCCACCGCTTCCTCGAGCGTCATCAAGCCCGACCACGCCAGCGCCCGCAGGCACTTCATCTTCAACGACGAGCATGAGGAGCTGCGCGAGTCGATGCGCTCCTGGGTCCTCAAGGAGCTCACCCCCCACCGCTTCGAGTGGGAGGAGAATCTCTGGCCCGACTCCGTCCTCCACCGTGCGGGCGAGCTCGGCTACATCGGGCTCTGCTACCCCGAGGAGTACGGCGGGCAGGGCGGCGACTACTTCTACTCGCTGGTCCGCGCCGACGCGATGAGCTACTCCGGCTGCGGCGGGCTCAACATGGGGATGGCGGTGCACACCGACATGGCGACGCCGCCGATCCACCTGCTCGGCACCGAGGAGCAGAAGCAGCGCTACCTCGTTCCCTCCATCAAGGGCGAGCTGATCAGCGCCCTGGGGATCACCGAGCCTGGCGCCGGTTCCGACGTGGCGGGCATCCGCACCACGGCCAAGCGCGACGGCGACGAGTGGGTGATCAACGGCTCCAAGATGTTCATCACCAACGCCCTGCGCGCGAACTACATCGTGCTCGTGGCGAAGACCGATCCTGACGCCGGCCACGACGGGATCAGCCTCTTCATCGTCGACATACGGGACTCCGAAGGGAAGGAGACCGAGGGTTTCTCCGTCTCCCGCAAGCTCGAGAAGATGGGGATGCACGCCTCCGACACCGGCGAGCTCTCCTTCCAGGATGTCCGCGTTCCCGCCGAGAACCTCCTCGGCCAGGAGGGGAAGGGCTTCTACCACATCAGCTGGGAGCTTCAGGGCGAGCGGCTGGTCGCCGCGATCGGCTGCGTTTCGGGCGCTGAGCGCGTCTTCGACCGCACCCTCGAGTACGCCAAGGAACGCGAGGCCTTCGGCCGCCCGATCGGCCGCTTCCAGGCGATCCGCCACAAGTTCGCCGAGATGTCGGTGAAGATCGAGGCCGCCAAGCAGATGGTCTACGCCACCGCGTGGCGCTTCTCCAACGGCGAGTACCCGGTCCGCGAGATCACGCAGGCGAAGCTCTACGCCTCACGGATCATCGAGGAGGTCGCCGACGACTGCATCCAGATTCACGGCGGCTACGGCTACATGAAGGAGTACGAGGTCGAGCGCGCCTACCGCGACTCGCGCCTCAACCGGATCGGTGCCGGCACCGACGAGGTGATGCTCGAGGTGATCGGGCGCAGCTACGGGCTTTGATGCGAGGGCGCGCCGCTAGGCGCGACCTGTTTGATGACGGACGGGTCCGGGCGTCGGGCTGTTATAACCGAAGGGCGAGAGATCCATGATCGCCCTGACCTCGATCGCGCTGCCGGGCCGCAGCGGGACCCTCTTCGCCCAGTCGAGGGCATCCTCGAGGCTCTCGCAGTCGATCAGGCAGAACCCGCCGAGCTGCTCCTTGGTCTCGGTGAACGGCCCGTCCGTGACCGAGGCTCCGCCCTCTGAGATTCGAAGCGTCGTGGCGGTCTTGGGCAGCTCGAGCGCCTCGTTGACGATCATCACGCCGGCCTCTATCGCCGCCCGGTCGAACTCATTCCAGGCCTCCATCGCCCGGCGCATCTCGTCCTCGTTCTCCTCGAACATCCGGTCCTGGTCGCGGACAAAGGCGAGCAGATACTTCATGGCTTCCTCCTCGGGGTCGCGCGGCGTCTCGCCGCTTTCACCCTAACGACGAGCCGGCGCCTCCCAGATCGACATGCAGCCCTATATAACGAGTGGCCGCGTGAGCAACCTCGACCACATCCGCTCCTACTATGAGGCGCTCAACACCGGCGATGCCCAACTGGTCGCCTCCCACTTCACCGACGACGCGGTCCACTACTACACCCGCCTCGGCCCGCACGAGGGGGCGGAGCGGATCGGGCAGAACTCCGAGATGGGCGTGAACGTGATCGACGGGCAGTGGTACCTGGAGCACGGGATCGAGCAGGGTGACGAGGCCGTGATCGAGTGGACCATGACCTGGCGCGATCCGCGCTCGGGCGAGAAGCGGCTCGACCGCGGCACGGAGTGGTTCCTGATGCGCGACGGGAAGATCGCGGAGGTCCGCGCCTACCACCATGGAGGGAAGAAGAACCCGCAGGGCGACCTGCTGGGCTTCGATCACGAGGGCCGCGGCCACACGATGCTGGAGGACTGGAAGCCACCGACGAAGGTCAACTCTTGAGCGTCATCAAGGACTCCGGCGAGCGCGCTCTGCTCCCGCCTTTCACGGACGAGCACCAGGAGCTGCGCGAGTCGGTGCGGCGCTTCGTCACCAAGGAGATCGCGCCGCACGTCGACGAGTGGGAGGAGGCCCGCGAGTTCCCGCGCGAGCTCTACAACCGCTGCGGCGAGCTCGGCTTTCTGGGGCTCAAGTTCGAGACCGACTACGGCGGCCAGGGCGGCGACTACGTCCACGACGCGGTCTGGGTGGAAGAGCTCTCCCGCTCCGGCGGCAGCGGCGGGGTCGCCGCGGGCCTCGGCGCCCACGCCGAGATCGCCATGCCGCCGATCTGGAAGTTCGGCACCGATGAGCAGAAGCAGCGCTGGCTCGTGCCCGGGATCAAGGGGGAGCTCGTCGGGGCGCTCGGAATCACCGAGCCGGGAGCGGGATCGGACGTGGCCTCTCTTCGGACCACGGCGAAGAAGCTCGACGGCGGCTATGTGGTCAATGGCTCGAAGACGTTCATCACCAACGGCGTCCGCGCGGACTTCCTCGTCTGCGCCGTGAAGACCACCCAGGAGGGCGGACACCACGGCATCTCATTCCTTGTGCTCGAGCGCGATATGCCGGGCTACGAGGTCGTCTCGAAGCTGGAGAAGATGGGCTGGCACGCATCCGACACCGGCGAGCTGTCCTTCAGCGACGTCGAGGTCCCCGACGAGAATCTGCTCGGCGAGGAGAACGAGGGCTTCAAGCTGATCATGGCCAATTTCCAGTGGGAGCGGCTGACCATGGCGCTGGGCGCCGTCGGAGGCATGCAGAAGGTCTTCGAGATGACACTGGAGTACGCCAAGGAGCGCGAGGCGTTCGGCCGGCCGATCGGGCGCTTCCAGGCGATCCGCCACAAGTTCGCGGAGATGTCCGTGAAGATCGAGGTCGCCAGGGCACTCACCTACGACTGCCTGCGCAGGTTCGCCTCCGGCGAGGACACGCTCCGCCAGGTCACCCAGGCCAAGCTCTTCACGCAGCGGGCGATGTGCGACGTGGCCGACGAGGCGATCCAGATTCACGGCGGCTACGGCTACATGCGCGAGTACGGCGTCGAGCGCGCCTACCGCGACGCTCGACTCGGCCCCATCGGCGGAGGCACCGATGAGGTGATGAAGGAGATCCTGGGCAAGCAGCTCGGTCTGTAGTAATAACGACCGATCGTGCTAAGTTGGATGAATGGCACGGACCGCATCGAAATCGGACCCGAAGCCCGCAGCACGCAGGAAGCGGAGCGACGGCGAGCGCAGCCGGACCGCGATTCTCAACGAGGCGGCCCGCCTGGCGACGGTCGAGGGCATCGGCGGGCTCTCGCTGGGCCGCCTCGCCGACGAGGTCGGGATGAGCAAAAGCGGCCTCTTCGCCCACTTCGGCTCCAAGGAGGAGCTGCAGCTGGCCACGATCGAGACCGCCGACGAGATCTTCCGCAAGCAGGTGCTCGAACCGGCTGATAACGCGTCGAGTGGCATCGAGCGGCTGCGCGCCCTGGTCAACAGCTATCTCGACTACGTCGAAGCCAAGACCTTCCCGGGCGGCTGCTTCTTCGCCACCGTTATGGTCGAGGTGAGCATGCAGCCGGGCGCGGTCCGAGACCGGCTGGTCGCCTTCCTGGAAGACTGGCTCCGCCGGCTTGAGGCCGCTGTGCGGGAGGCTCAGCGCGAGGGCGACATCGACAGGAAGGAGGACGCTGGTCAGCTCGCCTTCGAGCTCGAGAGCTCGCTGCTGCTGGCCAACACGCAGTTCGCCGTCGCCCAGAGCCCCGAACCGATCAAAGCGGGGCGCCGGGCGATCGAGCGGCGGCTGAAGGAAGCGGCCGCCTAAGCGACCGCCTCCTTGACCGGGTCGGGCCGGATCACGACCGTGTCGGCGACGGCCCAGATCTCATCGGCCGGCATCCCGACGCGCTGGGCGTGCTTGCGAATCGCCTCGGGGTTGACCGCCTGGTAGATGCAGACGCTGCCCAGGGTGCCGTCGTCCTCCGCGATCACGTAGCTGCGAATCCAGCGCACGTCGGTCGGGAACTCCTCGTCCGCGACCTGCTTCGAGCGGGCCGCAACCTGCTTGAGCTCATCCGGCGATCCCCACGCGTTCTTGCGGCGGATCGAATACATCTGGAGCTCTGTGCTCATGGTGTGTCCTTTCCTAGTTAGTACGAACGGTCGTGCGGACTATACAGAAGAACGACCGATCGTGCTTTTCGGAATGGGTTGAGGTGTCACGCAGTCTCCTGGTCAAACGTCACACACCTAGAGATGAATTGGGGGCTCAATAGGGGTCATCCCCAATTGAAGGAAGTTCGAGCGGAGTCCATTCTGCTCCCTCGCAAACGTCTAAAGGCACCGACCAGATTTCGAATACAGGAGGGAACCTCGTGGCATCACTAACGCACTGGGTACTGGCCCACAAACGGACCGTCGTCATCTCATGGATCCTGCTGACGATCGCCGGGATCATGGCTGCCGGGCCCGCGAGCAAGGCGCTCGACCAGAAGTTCTCCGTCCCCAACAAGGAGGGATGGGAGACGAACCAGGCGATCGCCGCCAAGTACAACGGCACGGGCGGGGATACCTCTCCCCTGCTGCCGGTGGTGACGCTTCCAGCCGGGCAGTCGGTGAACTCGCCCCAGGTGAAGCGTGACCTGAACAGACTCGACGACACGCTGACGAAGACCCTGCCGGGCTCGCGCGTCGCCTCATACGCGTCGACCGGCGACAGCGCCTTCGTCTCGGACGACGGGCACACGACCTACGCGATCGTCTACCCGAAGCCCGACCCAAACTCCAGCTTCGGCGACAACCCACACGCGGCCACCGACGTGAAGAACGCCGTGGCGGGAATGACGGTCGCCGGGGCGCCGGTTCACGTGACCGGCTTCGACGCACTCCAGCAGTCGACCGGAGGAGGCGATGGGCCGGGCGTTCTCCTGGAGGCGCTGATCGGCGGCTTCGGCGCCCTGATCGTGCTCGCCTTCGTGTTCGCCTCGTTCCTCGCGATCGTGCCGATCGGGATGGCGATCTGCTCGATCATGACCACCTTCCTGCTGTTGCTCGGCCTGACGACATTCACCGACGTCTCGCCGATCGTGCAGTTCCTGGTGGCACTGGTCGGATTGGGCGTGGCAATCGACTACTCGCTGCTGGTGGTCTCGCGCTGGCGTGAGGAACGGTCCCACGGCCACACGGGTGACGAAGCGGTGCAGAGAGCGATGGAGACGGCAGGCCGTGCCGTCGTCTTCAGCGGCATCACCGTCGCGATCGGCCTGCTCGCTCTGATCGCGCTGCCGTTGCCCTTCCTGCGCTCGATGGGTTACGGCGGAATGCTGATCCCGCTGGTCTCGACACTGGTGGCGATCACGCTCCTCCCGGTGATCCTGGCCAAGGCCGGACCGAAGCTCGACTGGCCGCACCGGCGCACTGATGACAAGGCCAGCCGGGCCTGGACCCGCTGGGCACAGCTCATCTCACGGCGCCGCTGGGTCGCCGCGGGCACCGGCATGGCGGTGATCCTGGCGCTCGCACTGTCTGCGACGAACCTGCAGCTGGGCGCCGCGGACGCGGACACGATCGCCAAGAGCGGTCCCGCCGAGCAGGGTCTGAAGCAGCTAGAGAGCGCCGGCATCGGCGAGGGCTCGATCCTGCCTCACGAGATCCTGGTCGAGGGCAACACCAACTCCCGCACCGTCGCCACCGATCTCAACAAGATCGACGGCATCCACGGCGCGGTCGCGCCGAGCGGCCCGGAGTGGAACCGCGGCGGCACGCACATCGTCGAGGCCGTTCCGGTCCCCGACAGCGGCACGCCGCAGGGTCACGACACGCTCAATGAGGTACGGGATACGGCCCATTCGGCCGGCCCGGGAGTCCGTGTGGGCGGCGGTCCCGCCGCGAACCAGGACTTCATCGACGCGGTCTACGGGTCCTTCCCGCTCATGATCGCGCTGATCGCGATCACCACCTTCATCCTGCTGGCGCGGGCGTTCCGCTCGCTCCTGCTGCCGCTGAAGGCGATCGTGCTCAACATCCTCAGCGTGGCCGCGGCCTGGGGCGTGCTCGTCTTGGTCTGGCAGGACGGTCACGGCTCGGAGGCGATCTGGGGCATACATGCGACCGGCTCGATCCAGTCGTGGATGCCGCTGATCATCTTCGCCTTCCTGTTCGGCCTCTCGATGGACTACGAGGTGTTCATCCTCTCCCGGATGCGGGAGGAGTACGACCGCACGGGGTCCACCGATGTGGCGGTCGTCCAGGGGATTGGGCGAACCGGCAGGCTGGTGACCAGCGCCGCGCTGATCCTGTTCCTGGCGTTCACCTCGATGGCGTCGGGACCGGACACCAGCGTGAAGATGTTCGCGACCGGGCTGGCTGCCGGGATCCTGATCGACGCGACGATCATCCGGGCGCTGATCGTGCCCGCGGTGATCTCGCTGATGGGCCGCTGGAACTGGTGGCTCCCCACTTGGCCCGCACGGCTGCTCCGCGTGGAGCCCTCCCTGCCCCGGAGGGTCGCCACCGGGGAGGCCGAGGGCTGAGAGCTCGGCGGACCCTTCTCCTCCGCCGATTCCCTAACGCGCGAGGCCCGGCCAACCGGCCGGGCCTCCGCGCTAGCTTTGCGCCGTGAGGCGCATCTTCATAGCCGTGGCCGCGGGCGTCGCTCTCGCGGATGCATCGATCGTCACGCTGGGGCTGCCGTCAATCCTGGT
This sequence comes from uncultured Solirubrobacterales bacterium, assembly GCA_963743575.1. Taxonomy (GTDB): domain Bacteria; phylum Actinomycetota; class Thermoleophilia; order Solirubrobacterales; family 70-9; genus DASUPK01. The sequence continues at coordinate 493,057 of CAVUQC010000007.1, forward strand.
GCAGCTACACGCGACCGTGGAGGGGGTCGCGCTCGTCCTCGGCGTCTATACGGCCGTGCTCGCGCTGGCGCTCCTTCCAGCCGCCTGGCTCGGCCGCCGCTTCGGCGACGCACACGTCGGAGCGGCCGGCCTGGCGCTCTTCTGCGCCGCGTCGCTGGGCTGCGGCGCATCCGACTCGCTTGGCCTCCTCCTGGTCCTGCGCGGCATCCAGGCCCTCGGCGGTGCCGCCCTGCTGGTCGCCTCCTTCGAGCTCCTCGACGCCGGCACGCCAGGCAGCGGGCGGAGGATGTGGGTCGCGGCGTCGGTCTTCGGGATCGCCGTCGGCCCGGCGCTCGGCGGCGCCCTCACCCAGCTCTTCGACTGGCGGGCGATCTTCCTCGCCCAGGCGCCCCTCGTGCTGCCGGGGCTGGCGGTAGCCCTGCTGGCCGCGCGCAGCGAGCGGGTGGTCCCGGACGATGGCCGGGATCCCGACCGCCCGACCGGGCCGTTCAAGCTCAGGGAGTCACTCGCGCTGGGACTGCTCTCGGCATCGCTCACGGCCGTGATCTTCCTGGTCGTCCTGCTGCTGGTCTCGGGCTGGAGCATCGAGCCCCTTGCCGCTGCGCTCGCAGTCAGCGTCCTGCCGGTCGCGGCGATCCTCTCCTCGCGGATGCGGGGAAGCCCGCAGACCCGGGCGATCGCGGGATGCCTGCTGGTCGCCGGCGGCGTCGGCTGCCTGGCGCTGCTTCCGGCGGCCTCCGCCTGGTGGACTGCGGTGCCGCAGCTGCTCGCCGGCGCCGGGATGGGCATGGCGCTGCCCGCTCTCTCCGGCGAGCTGATGCCGGAGCGCACCCGCCACGATGTCGCCCGGCTGCTCTCGATCCGTTCCGCCGGGATCGCCATCGCACTGGCGGCGCTTGCCCCCCTGATCTCATCGAATCTCACCTCGACGATCGACTCCGCCCGCGAGCAGGGCACGGCCGCGGTCCTCGACGCCCATCTGCCACCCGAGGACAAGATTGCGATCGCCCCTGACCTCTTCGGCAGTCTCAATACGGACGACCCGCGCGGACAGCTCCAGGAATCGGTGAAGAGCGCCCGTTCCGATGTCGACTCCAGCGATGTGCCGCAGCTCAACAGCCTCGGCGACAAGCTCGACGACGTGGTCACAGGAGCCGTCCGGCAAGCCTTCCGCCCCACCTTCATCGTCACGGCGGTGATGGCTCTCCTTGCCGCCCTGATCCTGCTGTCCGAGGGTTTCGGAGCCGCACTCGCCCGGCCGGCGCTGGCAACGGCCGCGATCGCCTCGATAGTCGCCCTGGCCGGCTACGGAGTCGTCTTCGCGGCCAAGGGACAGGAGACGGTGCCGATTCGCGATCCCTGCCAGGACCGCAACCTCCCCGACACCGGAGGCATCACCGGCTTCCTGCAGGACCAATCGCTCGCTGCGCTCGACCGAGCGGCGTGCAGCTTCGGCTCGAGCCGCGAGGAGCTCCTGCTGGCGCTGTTCGACGACCGGCTGCAGCACAAGTTCGAGCAGGAACATCACGTCAACCCGCGGTCGGCCTTCTCCCTCGGCCCGGCCCTGCTCGGCTTCTAACACCGAGGGGTCAGACCCTTAATAGGGTGCTCACGTGCCGACCCGCCGGGAGATCATCGAGGCATTCATCCCCAACTCGCCGCACGCGGCGCAGCTCGGGATCCGCGTCGCCTCCCTCGGAACGGACGAGGCGGTGCTCGAGCTCCCCTTCAAGCCCGAGCTGGCGACGATCGGCGAGGTCGTGCACGGCGGCGCGATCGGCGCCCTGATCGACACCGCCGCGATGGCCGCGGCCTGGGCGACGGACGACGTGCCCGAGAGCGTCGCTGGCTCGACCGTCTCGCTCTCGGTCAACTACGCCGCCGCCGCGAGCGGCGTCGACCTGCGAGCCGAGGCGCGGGTGGCGAGACGCGGCGGCCGCCTCAGCTTCTGTGAGGTGGACGTCACCGATCCGGAGGGCAGCGTCGTCGCCCACGGGATCGCCACGTACCGCTTTGGGTAAGAATCCCGGCTCACACACTTGACCAGAGGAGGCGACGAAGTTGGGAATCCTTGACGGAAAGAGCGCGATCATCACCGGGTCCGCCCGCGGCATCGGCAGGGCGACAGCGGAGCTGTTCGTGCGCGAGGGCGCGAAGGTGCTGATCAACGACCTCGACGGCGACGTCGCCGAGGAGGCGGCCAAGGAGATCGACGGCGAGACCGCCGTCTTCGCCGGGGACCTCACCAAGCCGAACGTCCCGGACCAGCTGGTCCAGGCTGGGATCGACGCCTTCGGCCAGGTGGATGCGGTGGTCAACAACGCCGGCTACACCTGGGACGGCGTCGTCCACAAGATGTCGGACGAGCAGTTCCAGGCGATGCTCGACATCCACACGATCGTCCCCTTCCGCGTGATCCGCGCCATCGCGCCCACCTGGCGCGAGGCGGCCAAGAAGGAGGCGGAGGCCGGCAACGAGGTATTCCGAAAGATCGTCAACGTCACCTCGATCTCGGGCACGATGGGGAACGCGGGACAGGCGAACTACTCGTCCGCCAAGGCGGGCGTCACCGGGCTGACGAAGACCATCGCCAAGGAGTGGGGCCAGTTCAAGGTCAACTCGAACGCCGTCGCCTTCGGCTTCGTCGAGACGCGCCTGACCCAGGCCAAGGAGAAGGGCGAGACGATGCAGGCTGCCGGTGAGAGCGAGGAGGAGGTCTCCCTCGGCATCCCCGAGCAGCTGCGTCAGATGGCCCGGATGACGATTCCGCTGGGCCGCCCGGCCGAGCCATCGGACGCCGCAGGCCCGATCGCGTTCCTCTGCTCCGAGTACGCCAACTTCGTCCACGGCCAGGTGATCAACGTCACCGGCGGTCAGTTCACCGGGATGTATTCCTGAGCGAATCCGACGCGACACATCGGGCGACCACCAAGCGTGAGTTCGCGAAGCAGGCGGCCTCATTCGAGGTGGCTGGATCGATCTTCCGGGACCGCGACCTCCTGGACTGGATCGGCGCGCACGTACCGGTGTCCGAGACGGACGTCGTGCTCGATGTCGCCGGTGGCAGTGGGCGCCTCGGCCGCTATCTGGCCGAGCGCGCCTCATTTGCGGTGATTGCGGACCTGACTCCGGAGATGCTCGCCACCGGTGCAGTGTCCGCGGCCGAGGAGGGAGCGCGCAACGTGCTCTTCACCGAGGGCGACGCCACCCGGCTGCCCTTCCCCGACGCGCAGTTCGATGTCGTCGTCTGCCGCTTCGCGTTTCACCACCTCGATGACCCCGGGCTGGCGTCCCAAGAGATGGCCCGGGTGTGCCGGCCCGGCGGACTCGTTGCGGTGATCGACATGCTGGCGGAGGACAGCGCCCTCGCCGCTCGTCGAGACGAGCTCGAACGGATCCGCGATCCTAGCCACACCCGAGCGCTTGCGCGCGAGGAGCTGATCGGACTGCTGCAGGAGGCGGGCATTGCGGCAGAGCTCGTCGCGGAACGGCACCGGACACTCGATGCGGTGCGCTGGATCGAGCAGGGACAACCGGCCGAGGCCGCCACCCAGGAGGTCCTGACTGCCCTCGAATCCGAAGCCGACGGCGGTCCCGCGACCGGCCTGGAGGCCGCCCGCACCGAGGAGGGCCTCGTGATCCGGCACCTCTACGCCATCGCCGCCGGCAGAAGCGGCTAGTCCTTCCGCCGCTCCTCGGCCAGCGGCTCCCCGCCCTCTCCGGCCGCACCGCCCGGGGGCCAGGCGCCGAACCAGTTGTCGCGAGCGCCGTCCAGGGTGAGGACGCTGCCGGAGAAGAAGTCGCCGGCGGGTGAGGCCAGGTAGGCCATCAGCCACGCCATCTCGTCCTCGGTCCCCAGGCGGCCGAGCGGCACGGTGGCCGCGACGTTGTCGACGATCGCCTTGGGGTACTTGGTCCGCAGCGTCTCGGTGTCGAACTGCCCGATGGCCACGGCCAGCAGGCGGATGCCGAAGCGCGCCCACTCCACGGACAACGTCCGCATCATGTTCTCGACCGCCGCCCTGGCCGCCCCGGTGTGGACCATGCCGGGAAAGCCCATATGGGGGGAGACGGTGATGCTGATGACCTTGCCGCTCTCCTGGGGGATGAAGGCCTTGGTAGCCGCGGCGTGCGTCATTTGCCAGGTCCCCTGCACGTTGAGCTCGATCACGGTCCGGAAGCCCTTCGGGCTGATCGCTTCGGCTGGGCTGAGGAACTGGCCGCCGGCGTTGTTGACGAGCAGGTCGATCCGCCCGTGGCGCTCGACCACACCGTCCATGAAGCGGTCGACGGCCTCGTCGTCGCGGATGTCGAGCGCCTCGAACTCGGCCTTGCCCCCCCGCCCGGCGACCTCGTGGGCCATCCCCTGAAGCGGCTCCGTGCGGCGGCCGCAGCCGATCACGGTGGCTCCCAGGCCGGTCAGTTCGAGCGAGGTCGCCTTGCCGAGGCCCGTTCCGGCCCCGGAGACGACGCAGACCTGCCCGTCGAGCAGGCCGGGCGCAAAGATTCGTGAACTCACCGCCGTGAGCATAAGCTGGCTCGCGTGAGCGTGAACGCCGAGCCGATCCCGCTCGAGGGGCCGCTCCCCGGCGGAACGGAGGGAGCAGCGCTGATCGTGGAGCCCGTGTACACGGGAGACGCCCTCTGGCCGGCCTCCTTCTTCAACCACACCGGGCGAGGGCCGTTCTCGCGCCTGGGCGCCCTGGGGATCGGCTCGAAGCCGGAGGACTGGGAGACGAGGCCCGTGCCCGTCTACCTCGCGCGTCATCCCAGCGCCGGGAACATCCTGGTGGACACCGGCCTGCACCCCTCGATCGCCAGGGATCCGCGGGACAACATGGGTCGCTTCTCAGGCCGGCACTACCGGGTCGCTGAGGGTGAGGATGTGGTCGCGCAGCTGCGCAAGCGCGGGCTGGAGGCGAGCGACATCGACGTGGTGGTGATGACCCATCTGCATGAGGACCACGCCTCAGCCATGGAGCTGTTCCCGGAGGCCCAGTTCGTGCTCAGCGCGATGGAGTGGGAGGCAGCCACGACCGGTCGCCTGCCGCAGCTCCGGGGCTACCATCCGACCCACTACGACTTCGCCTTCGAGTACGCGACCGTCGACTTCGACGGCGAGTTCGTCGAGTCCTACGGCCCGTTCGGGCGCACCTTCGACCTCTTCGGCGACGGCTCGGTCCGGCTCGCCTACACGCCGGGGCACAGCGCCGGCCACACCTCGGTGATCCTCCGGCTGCCGCGGCGCGACTTCGTGGTCATCGCGGATGCGGCGTACGACTGGAGGCAGTTCAACGGCGACTCGGAGCCGCTGATGATGGCCGACGAGCACAACTGGCGCCGCTCGCTCCGGGAGCTGCAGGCGTACCGGCGCACCTATCCGTACGCGCTGATGGTGCCCGGGCACGATCCCGAGTTCTGGGAGAAGCTCGAGCCCCGCTACGAGGAGTAGTCGGGCGCTTCAGGCGTGGGAGTCGGCAGGCCCTTGCGGATCCGTTTGAGCACGTCGCGACGACCGTTCTCCTCGAGATCGACGTACATCGCGCGGACCCGGTCGAAGATCTGATTGGCGACCAGCTGTTGCTGTTCGCGATCCGGTTCGGCATTGACCGGGAAGGCGACCGGCTCGCCGTACTGGATCGTCACCTTCGGGAACTGGAACCGCTTCCAGCCGCGAACGTGCGCGGAGCCGTGAATCGCGACGGGCACCACCGGGACGCCGGACTCGAGCGCGATCTTGCCGATTCCGCGCTTCGGCTCCCCCAGGTCGCCGCTGCGTGAGCGGCCGCCCTCCGCATACATCAGCATCGTGCCGCCGCGATCCAGGACTGTGTTCGCGGTGATGAACGCCTCCTCGTCGTGATGGCCGCGCCTGACGGGGAAGACGCCTCCGTGCTTGAAGACGTACTTGATGAAGGGGTTCTTGAAGAGCTGGGACTTCGCCATGAACTGGGCCTTCCGGGGGAGATAGACCGCGGCGAAGAAGTGATCCATCTGGCTGAAGTGATTTGGAGCGAGAATCGCGGGACCGGTGGCCGGGACATTCTCCACGCCGATTGCGCGCGAGCGATAGAAGAGGATCACGGGAATCGTGAGGATCACCCGGACGAAGTCGTACATCCAGCCGACCCCCCTGCGCGCGCTGCGGTGGAACTGCATGAACATCTCCGCCGGGCGCGGGTCCTTGTAGACCTGCGGCTTCATGTCCTTGGGGTTGACCTTGGCCATCTCTTCCGCCCTGTGATCACAAAAAACGCCGTCCTGGACGGCGGCACGTGCTGATTCCTACCCGCTGATTACGCCGGGGTTACGCGCTCCGATCAAACCTATCCGGGCGCCGCCCAGCCCCGTGCACGGGTCACCGCCTCGCGCCAGCGGCCGATCAGCTCGTCTCGCTGGGCCTCGGCCATCGCGGGCTCGTAGGTCGCCGCCTCCCGCCACATCTCTCGCACCTGCTCCGCGGTCCAGAGGCCGGTGGCGATGCCGGCCAGATAGGCGGCGCCCAGAGCAGTCGTCTCGGCGACCTCGGGGACGATCACCGGCACCCCGAGCACATCGGCCTGGAACTGCATGAGCCAGGCGTTCGCCACGGCGCCGCCATCGGCCTTCAGTGCCGGGACGCTCTCGCCCGCCGCGGCCTCCTGCGCCCGGACGGCGTCAACCGTCTGGTAGGCGATGGCCTCCAGCGCCGCACGGGCGAGGTGAGCACGGGTGGCGCCGCGCGTCAGGCCGACGATCGTGCCCCTGGCGTAGGGGTCCCAGTGGGGCGAGCCCAGGCCGGTCAGGGCGGGGACGAAATAGACATCGTCATTCGACTCCAGCGAAGCGGCCAGGTCCTCAGTCTCGGAGGCGTGGGTGATGATCCGCAGGCCGTCCCGGAGCCATTGCACCGCGGCCCCGGTGACGAAGACCGCTGCCTCCAACGCATAGGCGGTCTCGCCCCCCAGGCCCCAGGCGACCGTGGCGAGCAGGCCCTCTCCCGGCTCCGGCGCCTCCGCCCCGGTGTTGAGCAGGACGAAGCTGCCGGTGCCGTAGGTGTTCTTGGTCTCGCCCGGCCGCTGGCAGGCCTGACCGAAGAGGGCCGCCTGCTGGTCGCCGGCGATCCCGGCGACCGGAACCTCACCGCCGAGCACCGAGGTCGTGCCGTAGATCTCCGCTGAGGGCACGGGCTCCGGCAGGGTCCCCGGATCCACCCCGAGCAGGCCGCAGAGCTCCTCGTCCCAGGCGAGTCTGCGGATGTCGAACAGCATCGTCCGGGAGGCGTTGGAGTAGTCGATCAGGTGCCGGCCCGTGAGCTTGAACGCGAGCCAGGAGTCGATCGTCCCGAAGACCACGCCGGCGGGTAGCTCGGCGTTCCGGATCAACCACTCGATCTTGGTGCCCGAGAAGTAGGGGTCTATGACCAGCCCGGTGCGCTCCCTGATCAGCTTCTCGTGCCCCTCCTCCCGGATCTCGTCGCAGCGGGACGCGGTGCGCCGGTCTTGCCAGACGAGGGCGCGATGGACCGGCTCGCCGGTCTTGGGATCCCACGCGACCACGGTCTCGCGCTGGTTGGTGATGCCGATCCCCTTCAGGTCGGATCCCTGGACGGCCGCATCCGCGAGCGCCCCAACCGCGACCTTGCGTGTGACGTCCCAGATCTCCGCCGCGTCGTGCTCGACCCAGCCCGGCTTCGGGAAGTACTGCTCGAACTCGCTGTAGGCCCGGCCGCGCGGACGACCCTCATCGTCGAAGACGATGCAGGTGGTCCCCGTGGTCCCCTGGTCGATGGCCAGGATCATCGGGCGAGACGCTATCCGGAGCGGCTCCGGAGTGCCCGGCGGATGTCGCGGAGCTGGGCGGCCCGATGGAGGAAGCCGGCGGGCGTCCGGCCGGTCGCCCGGTGGGTCAGCGGCAGCTCGACCTCCTCGAGCCGATATCCGGCGCGGAGCGCATCGATCGTCATTCCCGTCTCCAGCCCCCAGCCCTGCGCCAACGGGAGCAGTTCGTGCAGCGTCGAGGCCCGCATCGCACGCTGTCCGGAGAGGGGCGCCCGCAGCCGTTTCCCCGTGAGGCGCTCGACCGCCCGGCGTGCGTACCCGACCGTCAACCCGAACCCGCCGCCATCGGGCTCGGCGAACCTCGCGACTGCCAGATCGCAGCCACCGGCCTCGACCGCCTCGACCAGGGCAACCAGCTCACCGGCGCTCGCGCCGAGGTCCGCGTCGCAGAGCAGGATGGTGGCCTCGGCGGGGAACTCACCCACGGCCGCCTCCGCCGTCGCGGTCACGTTGCCGCCCTTGCCGTGCGGGCGCCGCCGGCTGACGAGCCACGCCCCATGGCGCATCGCCTCCGTCTGCGTCCCGTCGGTGGAGGCGTCGTCGGCCACCATCAGCCGGGCGCCCGGGAGCGCCTCGGAAAGCGAGTCGAGCGCCGCTCCGATCCGATCCGCTTCGTTCTGCGCCGCCACGATCGCGACGCGCGCCGGTTCCGGCGTCACGGATGACTAATGTCCCGGCGCGTGGCTGACGTAGAGGCGCACATCACCGGCACAGTCTGGAAGATCGAGGTCAAGGTCGGCGACCAGGTGGATGAGGGCGACACCGTCGTCATCCTCGAGTCGATGAAGATGGAGATGCCGGTCGAGGCTGAGGACCCGGGCAAGGTCGCCGAGATTCGCTGCGAGGAGGGCCAGTCCGTCTCCGAGGGCGACGTCCTCGTCGTCCTCGAATAGCCTCAGCTCATGACCGAGGAACTGGCGGGCGGCAAGCTGCTGCTCGACGAGCCCGCGGAAGCGGTCGCCCGGCTGACTCTCAACCGGCCCGATTCCCGGAACGCGCTGGACCACGAGCTGCTCGACGGCATCGCCGCCGCGATGCCCTCGCTCGATCGCGGCATCGAGATGCGCTGCGTGCTGATCACCGGCGCGGGCAAGGCCTTCTCGGCCGGCTATGACATCGCGGCGATCCCTTCGGAGAGCTTCGAGCGCGACGCCGAGGCGCTCGTGGCCCATCCCTTCCATGCCGCGCTCGAGGCGATCGCCGCCCACCCCTGGCCGGTGATCGCCGCGATCAACGGCCACGCGCTCGGCGGCGGCCTCGAGCTGACGCTCACCTGCGACCTGCGCATCTGTGCGCGCGGGGCGAAGCTCGGCATGCCGCCGGCCAAGCTCGGCCTGATCTACGGGCACACCGGCCTCCAGCGCTTCATCGACGCGATCGGAGTCCCTCGCACCAAGGAGCTCTTCCTCACCGGGCGCAACCTCGAGGCCGAGCGCGCGGAGCACATCGGGCTCGTCCATGAGGTGGTTGACGACGGCGAGCTCGCCTGCGAGGCTGTCGAACTCGCCGCCGAGGTCGCGGCCAACGCCCCGCTCTCGATGCGCGGAAACAAGCACGCGATCGACACGCTCAATTCGTTCTCGCGCCTGACCGAAGAACAGGAGCGCGAGTTGATCGAGCTGCGCGAATCCTGCTTCGGCTCCGAGGACTTCCGCGAGGGAATCTCGGCCTTCGCCGAGAAGCGCAAGCCGGTCTGGAAGGGCGGCTAGGCCCTCAACCGACTTCGGCCGGTTCCGGCAGTGGGTGCTCGCCGGTGTCCTCCCGGATGCGACCTCCGGCCTTCGCCGTCGATGGCCACCAGATCTTGTCGCCGATCACCTCGACGGCGGCCGGGACCATGATCGTCCGCACGATGAAGGTGTCGAGCAGGATCCCGAGAGCGACCATAAGACCGAGATCGAACGTGAAGGTGACGGGCAGCGTCATCAACACGGAGAACGTGCCGGCGAGAATGACTCCGGCACTCGTGATCACCGGGCCTGTGGCGGCGATCGCTCTCAGCATCCCCTCGCGCGTCCCATAGCGGCGTGCCTCTTCGCGGACTCTCGCCATCAGGAAGATCGTGTAGTCGATCCCCAGCGCGACCAAGAAAATGAACGCAAACACTGGGATCGAGGAGTCGAAGCCGGCGTCGCCGACGACGAAGCGGATGATCAGAATCGAAATTCCCAGCGTGCAGGCGAACGACAAGACGACGCTCGCCAGCAGGACCAGTGGGGCCACCACGGCTTGCAGCAGAATCGCAAGGATGACCGCCATTACCAGCAGTGCGAGTGGCACGATCAGCTCCAAGTCCCGCTGATTCGCGTTGTCGATGTCGTAATTGATCGCGCTGGAACCGCCCACAAGGGCCGTGACTCCACCCGGGAGATTCGCGACCGCATCCCTCATCCGCGGGACGATGTCGAGGGCAGACTTGTTCTGGGGGTCGCCCTTGAGGATCAGATCGAGTGCAACGGCGCGGCGATCCCGAGAGACCTGCACCGGCCCACTCACGCCGGCGACGCCGTTTACCGCCTTGAGTTTCTGCTGCGTCTCGGCGATGTCCTGCGGCGTCACATCCCCGGTGGCGCTCTGCACGAGGATCGTCGTTGGCGCCAGCGTTCCGGCAGGGAACGCCTGGCGCAGAACATCGAACCCGCTGACGCTCTCGACTGAGTGCTTGAAGAAACTCGTGCTCGAGTAGTCAACCTTGTAGGCGAGGAGACCGAGTGCGCCGGCACAGAAAACCACCACCGTCACGACCAGTGCCATTCCCGGCCGGTGGAGAACCTTGTCGCCGAAGCGCCTCCAGGGACCTTGATGCATGACGGCGGCGTGCTCGGGGTCATAGGCGACCATGCCGCGGCGGGGCCAGAAGCCCGGGCGGCCGAACATCGTCAACAGGGCGGGCAACAGCGTGAGACCGGCGCATAGCGCCGAGAGCACCGCAATCGCGGCGACCGGACCCAGTGAACTCGTCCCGCGGTTATCGGCCAAAGTGAGGACCAGCATCGCCAGAGCAACGGTGCAGCCACTGGCGAGAATCGCCGGGCCAGCACGCCGGACGGCTCGAGCCATCGCGTCGTGTTTGTCCTCGATTCGCCTAAGTTCCTCGCGATAGCGCGAGACGAGTAACAGGCAATAGTCGGTGCCCACGCCGAACATCAGGACGATCAGAATCGAGGTGCTGTTCGTGGAAACGGTCGCACCGGAGTCGGCGTACGCGTAGATCAGACCCTGGGCGATCGAATAGGCGAAGAAGACGACGATCAGCGGTGTGATGGCGATCAGAGCCGAGCGGTAGATCGCACCGAGGAGGACCAAGACCAGCAGAACCGTCGCAAGCAGCAGCTTGGTGTCGATGTTGCTGAAGACGTCCTTGGCATCAGCGGCGAAGCCCAGGTTGCCCGTCACGTACACGTTCATGTCGCCCGTGTTCGAGTCGGTGATGTCGCGGACAGCCTTGCCCTCGTCACCCTCCTTGTCGAAGTTGGTGGGGACGGTCAGCACCATCACCGCCACGCTGCCGTCCTTCGAGACGAGCGCGCCAGAGGATCCTTGCCCGCCTGACTGGAAAGGCACAGCGGGTGGCGCCACGAGGTGGATCTTGTCGGGACCGGCCGCCTGGATCGCGCGGGCATCGGCCGCGATCCTGGCCTTGTCTGCGGGAGTCAGCCCACCGGCGTGCTTGTAGACCACAAGTCCCTGGTCAGTCTGGCCCTGCGGGAAGTTGTGCTCCAGTTCGCGGACAACCTTCGTGGACTCGGCGCTTGACGGCAGGAACGACTCCGTGGAATCAGTCGTCTTGTCCGAGAGCTTCGAGGGAAGCTTCGCCGAGAACACGGCGAAGATCGCAATGATCCAGACGACCAGCACAACCCACTTGCTGCGCCGACCCGCGACTATCGATGCGAGACCTCTCAACGGACCTCCGTGTCGTGCCTATTTCCCGTTACGGCCCGCGTCCCCCTGGATACGGGACTTAGGCCGCCACACTAACGATTCGCCTCGTTTGACACCCTGTAGAGAGGGCAACCATGGCTGAGGAAATGAACCCGACCGCAGTTGAGCTCGACCCAGGCGTCGAGGAACGTGTCACCGGCCTGATCGCGGGAGGCCGTGCCGCGGACTGCGTGGATCTCTCGGAGGTCGATTCGTTGGTCCAGGAGATGAACCTCTCCGACGAAGAGGAGCACGCCGTGCACGAGCGGATCGAGTCCGCTGGACTCTCCGTAGAGGACGACTGCGGCAAGCAGGCCGCGGAGCCGGCGGGCTACCGCAATGGCGAGCTCGCTGAGCAGACGACGGACGCCCTGCAGCTGTTCTTCAACGAGATGCGGAAGTACCCCCTGCTCACCAAGGAGGAGGAGATCGAGCTCGCCCAGGCTGTCGAGCGCGGTGATCTGGAGGCCAAGGATCGCCTGATCAACTCGAATCTGCGGCTGGTGGTCTCGAACGCCCGCCGCTACATGCGTCAGGACCTGAACCTCCTCGACCTGATCCAGGAGGGCATCCTCGGCCTGATCCGCGCCTCGGAGAAATTCGATTGGCGCAAGGGCTACAAGTTCTCCACCTACGCCACCTTCTGGATCCGACAGGCGATCCAGCGTGCTCTGGAGTCCAAGGAGCGCACCATCCGGGTGCCAAACCAGGTCGCGCAGCGCGAGCGCAAGGTGATGCGGACGGAGCGCGAGCTCGCAACCAAGCTCGGCCGGGACCCGACCACCGAGGAGGTGGCCGAGGCCGCCGAGCTCGAGCCCGCCCAGGTGGAGGAGATCCGCGACCTGACCAGGGTGGTCACGAGCCTTGACCGGCCGGTCGGGGACGAGGACGCCTCGTCGCTCGGCGAGTTCATCCAGGACGAGCGAACCGGCCCGGCGGAGGAGGTCCAGCTGAGCTTTGCGGACGCGACCCTGCGGAGCGCCGTCGAGGAGCTCCCCGAGGACGAGCGCAAGGTGATCCAGCTCCGGTACGGCATCAACGGGGACGAGCCGACACCGCTGCGCGAGACCTCACGGCGGCTCGAGCTGAAGCCCAGCGAGGTCAAGCAGCTCGAGGAGCGCGGCCTCAGCCGCCTCGCTCAGGCGCGCGAAGTCGAGGCCCTGCGCGACGCTGCATAGGGCAGCGCAAGGCTGGGTATAGCCTCGATCACGTATGGCCGCCTACACGATCAAGAACCTGCGGGAGGTCGAGGACTCGGCCGAGGGGGGTGGCCTCTCGGACTCAATCGAGGCCCGCTTCGCCCACGAGGACCTCGATTCCGAGACGAGTGGCATCTCCTACCAGGTGGTGAAGGCCGGGCAGCGACAGCCGTTCGCCCACAAGCACGGCGACATGGAGGAGATCTACGTCGTCGTCTCGGGGAGCGGCCGCGTCAAGCTCGACGACGAGCTCGAGGACGTCGGGGCGCTCGATGCGATTCGAATCGACCCACCGGTGACCCGTGCCTTCGAGGCGGGTGGTGACGAGGATCTCGTCCTGCTCGTCTTCAGCCCCCGGGCCAAGGACGACGCGGAGATGGTCCAGGACTTTTCTTGGGACTAGCCGTCCGGCCTCGTTCATAACTTTTCTGGGGTGGCCCCCCTGATCACCTTCGAAGAGGCGCTCGAGCTCGGCGCTCTCGCAGACCACGAGGAGATCGGCGCCCTCGTCGAGCGTGCCTGGGAGATCCGCCAGGACCGCTTCGGGGACTCCACGGACATGTGCTCGCTGGTCAACGCGAAGTCCGGCGGCTGCGCCGAGGACTGCGGCTTCTGCGCCCAGTCTCGCTACGCCGAGTCGGACACGCCCATGCACGCGATGATGGAGCCCGATCAGATCCTCGAGCACGCCAGGGCTGCCGAGGCGGCGGGCGCCCACCGCTTCTGCATGGTCACGCAAGGGCAGGGGCTCTCCAAGCGGGACTTCGCCAAGGTCCTGGAGGGCGCGCGCCTGGTCTCGGAGCACACGAACCTGAAGCGCTGCGCCTCGATCGGGCACATGTCGGCCGAGCGCGCCCGCCAGCTCAAGGAAGCCGGCATCCAGCGCGTCCACCACAACGTAGAGACGTCGAAGTCGTATTACCCGGAGGTCTCCACGACGGTCCGCTACGAGGGGCGGGTGCGGACGATCGACGCGGTCAAGGAAGCCGGCCTGGAGACCTGCGTGGGCGGCATCCTCAACTTGGGGGAATCGTCCGAGCAGCGGGTCGAGATGGCGTTCGAGCTGGCGAAGATCAACCCGGACTCCGTTCCGATCAACCTGCTCAACCCTCGCACCGGCACCAAGTTCGGCGAGCGCGAGCTGATGGACCCCTGGGACGTGGTCAAGTGGGTGGCGATCTTCCGCCTGATCCTTCCCGACGCCCTCTTCCGCCTCTGCGGCGGCCGGGTTGAGAACCTGCAGGACCTGGCGCCCCTCGCCGTCAAGGCGGGCCTCAACGGGGTGATGATGGGCAACTTCTTGACCACGCTCGGCGTCGAGCCGGCGGAGGACCGGGAGATGTTCGAGGAACTCGGCCTGAACGTGGCGCGGCAGCCCGACAACGGCGCCAACCCGCGTCCGGACAACCGGTCCGGCTGGCTCGAGGGCGAGACGCCCGAGACCCCGATCGATGAGCTGATCGACCGCCAGGCCGACGCGAACTTCTGGGACCCGTCCACCCAGCTTCGGGTGGTCAAGAAGAAGGGCAAGGTGCCCGCCTACCCCACCCCCCCGTCCCAGGATCAAGAGCCTCAGCCGGCGGGCTGGGGCGACTAGTGCTGGACGTCCAGGAGCGTCTCGACGAGCTCGACTCGAGCGGCCTGCGCCGCCGCCTCCGCGTGGTCGACGGCCCCCAGGGCGCCGGGGTCATGCTCGACGGCCGGCCGGTTCTGCTGCTCTGCTCCAACAACTACCTCGGGCTGGCCGACCACCATCGCCTGCGCCGCGCGGCCGCCGACGCCGCCCTCTCGCTGGGGACCAGCTCGGGCGCCTCGCGGCTGATCTCAGGCTCAATGTCGATCCACGCGGAGCTCGAGGAAAAGCTGGCCGAGTTCGAGGGCACGGAGTCGGCGCTGCTCTTCGGCTCAGGCTACCTGGCCAACACCGGCGCGATCGCCGCGCTGGCCCGCCGCGGAGAGGTCGTTTTCTCCGACGAGCTCAACCACGCCAGCATCATCGACGGCTGCCGCCTCGCCGGCGCCGACACCTTCGTCTACCGGCACCGCGACGCGGACCACCTCGAATGGGGCATGCGCCGCGCGGCGGGGCGGGGAGCGCTGATCGTCACCGACGGCGTGTTCTCCATGGACGGAGACATCGCACGGCTCTCGGAGCTTTCGGCGCTGGCGGGCCGCCACGGATGCCGGCTGATGGTCGACGAGGCGCACGCCACCGGCTGCCTCGGGCCCGGGGGCAGGGGCTCGGTGGCCGCCGCCGGTCTGACGGACGAGGTCGATCTGATCGTGGGCACTCTGGGCAAGGCCCTCGGCGGCTACGGCGCCTACGCCTGCTGCTCGCGGGAGCTGACCGACTTCCTGATCAACACCGCCCGCCCGTTCATCTTCTCGACGGCTCCGCCGCCACCCGCCGTGGCGGCGGCATCGGCGGCGTTGGAGCTGCTCGCCGAGAGCCCGAAGAGAGTGGAGCGCCTGCGGTCCAACGCCGCCGTCCTCCGCGACGGGCTCAGGGCCGAGGGGCTGGAGCCGATCGGATCGGACACCCAGATCGTCCCGCTGGTGATCGGCGAGGCAGGCGACGCGGTGGCGCTCTGCGAGCGGCTCCTCGAAGAGGGGATCTTCGCGCAGGCGATCCGGCCGCCGACCGTCCCGCCCGGCACCTGCCGCCTGCGGCTGACCGTGATGGCCACCCACCGGGTCGCGGACCTGCGGCACGCCGCGCGAACCATCGGCGCCGTGGCTCGCGAGCTCGGCCTTGACCCGGGCCCTCCCCAGGTCGCCGACGGGCACCCCACCCTGCGAGAGGCCGCCTGAGTTGCGCGGCCTCTTCGTCACGGGCACGGGCACCGAGGTCGGCAAGACGGTGGTGGCCGCGGCGATCGCCCACACCGCACGTGCGGAGGGCTCTCGGGTCGCCGTGTTCAAGCCCGCGGTGAGCGGCCTCGACGACTATCGCCTCGCGCCCGAGGTCTGGGAGAGCGCCGCCGAGCTGCCCGACCACGTCCTGCTGCGGCTCGCGGCGCGCTCGAGTCAGGGTGACGAGGAGATCGCGCCCTACCGGTACGGACCGCCGGTCTCGCCTCACCTCGCGGCGGAGCTGGACGGTGAGAGCATCGACCCCGACCGTCTCCGCGGCGGGGCGCTCGAGGCGACCGAAGACGCCGACCTGTTGGTCTGCGAGGGGGTCGGCGGCTTCCTCGTTCCCCTGACGACCGACTACCTCGTCCGGAACCTCGCAGAGGACCTGGCGTTGCCGGTCGTCATCGTCGCCTCACCGGGTCTGGGGACGATCAACCACACCCTGCTCACCATTCAGGCCGTCCGTGCGGCGGGACTCGCACTCGCCGCCGTGGTGCTCACGCCCTGGCCGGAAGAGCCGTCCGCGATGGAGCGCTCCAACCTGGAGACGATCGAGGATCTGGGCTCCGTGGAGGTCGAGACGCTCCCGCGCCTCGACCTGACCAAGCCGGATTCGTGGCCAGCCCTCCGCGTCGGCGTAGGCTCGCCGCGGGCAGCGAGCAGCCTCCGAGCGGCCTAGCGGCCACCAGGCCGCTCCACTTTGGAGCGGAGGGCGAAGCCCGTAGCGACTTATATGGGGCGGCCGCTCGTGGCCGCGATCTGATGGCGAAGCCGTTCTACGCCGCGGCCGCGACGTCCTCGGCCACGGTCGCCTCAGGGAGCGCGGCTGCGGTCTCCTCGGCGGCATCGTGGGAGTCGACCCGCTTCGCCCGGGCGCCGCGAACCAGCGTCAGGGCGACGATCAGGCCGGCGACCACGACGAACCCCGCCAGCAGCATCGCGCTGGACAGAGCGTCCACGAAGGTTGCCCGGGCCTGCTCAGGCGCTGTCGCAAGGGATGCCGGATCGAAGCTCGAGCCGAGCTGCGCCTGGAAGATCGCACCGGTCGCCGCGACACCCACCGATGCGCCGATCATGCGCGACATCTGCAGGACGCCGGACGCCACGCCGGACTTCTGAGCGCTCACCGCGTTCATCGCGGCGGTCGACATCGGCGACATCACCAGCGCGATCCCGAATCCCATCAGGACGAAGGGGATCACCAGCCCGGCATAGGTCGTGCCCGTGTTGATGCCGGCGAACAGGAACATCGAGACGGCGAGCACCGCCAGGCCGACGCTCATCGGAGTCGCGGGCCCAAGCCTATCGGCGAGCCGCCCGGAGATCGGTGCGACCACCGCGATCACGATCGTGGTCGGCAGGAACCTGATTCCGGCCTCGAGAGCGCTGTAGCCCAGGATGTCCTGCATGTAGAGGGCCATGAAGAAGAACGTGCCCATCATGGCGAAGGTGATGATGAAGGCCACCAGGTTCGAGCCGATGAACTGGCGCGTCTTGAAGAGCGCGAACTCGACCATCGGGGCCGAGACTCGGAGCTCGATCGCGACGAAGATCGCCAGGCCGATCACCCCGCCGGCCAGAAGGGACACGATCGAGGTGGAGGTCCAGCCCCAGCTGTTGCCCTCGATCAGGGCCAGCACGATCGCCGTGAGGCTGGCGGTCAGAGCGAAGATGCCCGGGTAGTCGACTCGCCGGTCGATCGTCTCGTCACGCGACTCGCGCACGGCGAACACCGTGGCGGCCACCGCGGCGACCGCGACCGGGAGGTTGATGAAGAAGATCGCGCGCCAGCTCACGTACTCCGTGAGGGCGCCGCCGACCACCGGGCCGATCGAGAGGGCCAGGGCGGACACGCCGGCCCAGATGCCGATCGCCTTGCCTCGCTCGGCGGCGGGAAAAGTGTTGGTGATGATCGACAGGGTCGCCGGCATCATCAGCGCGGCGCCGATGCCCTGAACCGCGCGGCTCCCGATCAGCATCGCGGGATCCTGCGCAAGCCCCGCCGTCGCCGAGGTGACGGCGAAGATGATCACGCCGGCCAGGAACATGAGCCGCCGGCCGAAGATGTCACCGAGGCGCCCGCCGGTCGCAATCAGGACGGCGAAGGTCAGCGTGTAGCCGTTGATGACCCACTCCAGGGCCGAGATCTGCGCGTGCAGATCGCGCTGGATCGACGGCAGGGCGACGTTCACGACGGTGTTGTCGAGCATCACCATGAAGAGCGCGAAGCACATCGCGCCGAGCGTCCACCACTTGCGGTTGTCGTCCGTGATCAGGTGCCGGTACCGGGTCATCGGCCCACCTTCCTTTCGTGACTGGCGTAGATCTCGGCCAGCTCGGGGCGCTCCAGGAGCGCGTCGAGGGCCGACTCAAGCTTTTGCCGCTCGTCCGCCTCGAGCGAGTTGGTGAAGTCCTTCAGCGTCGCGAGGCGCGCGGAGATGATCCGGTCGGCCAGACGGCGGCCCTTCGGAGTGAGCGTCAGCCGGCGAACCCGGCGGTCATCCGGGTCTTCGACCCGGGTCGCGATCTTCTTTCGCACGAGCCCATCGGTGGCGCGGCTGGCGGACGCGACGGAGATACCGAGCTCCTCGGAGATCGCGGTGACGGTCCGGGACTCCTCATCGGGAACCTGGAGCTCGACGAGCACCTTCATCTGGGCGAAGGTCAGGCCGCTCTCGTCGATCACCTTGAAGACCTCGTTGCCCCGGGGGCCCATGCAGCGAACGACCAGAGCACTCAGCTTGAGCGCCAGATCGTTGCCGGTTGCGGTTGCTGCTTCCATATGGCAAAAGGTTACACGTTTGCAACCTTTGCGAAACCGCAACGATCTGTGAGGTGGCTCACACAGCCACGACGGCCGGGCGTTGCCTACAGAGCCGCGGCGCGCGGAAGTTCAGGCCCACCATGGGCCGAGAGCTCGTGCTGGGGCTTGCCGCGGATGACGACCGCGGCGACGACCGCACCGACCGCCGTCACAGCCGCCCCCATCGCCATCGCCGCGCCGAGCGCGTCGGTGAACTTGGCTGCCTCGGCCACTCCGCCCTGCGCCAACAGGGCGGGATCGAAGGTGCCAAGCCTGCCCTGGAAGATCGCCCCGGTCGCCGCGACTCCGACGGTCCCGCCGATCATCCGAAACATCTGCAACGTCCCGGAGGCGACGCCGGCCTTGTCGACGTCCACCGCATTCATTGCCGCGGTCGACATCGGAGACATGGTCATGCCGATCCCGAGGCCGAGGAGGATGAAGGCGGGCAGAAGGTCGCTGTACCCGGTCGAGGCGTCCATCTGCGCGAAGAGGAACAGCGACGTCGAGGTGACGGCCAGCCCAAGGACCATCGGCCACCGGGAGCCGATCCGGTCGGCGACTCGGCCCGCGATTGGGGCGGCGATCACGATGACGATCGTGGTCGGCAGGAACCGCACTCCGGTGGCGAGCGGCGAGAACTGGAGCAGGTCCTGGAGATAGATCGCCAGGAAGAAGAAGCTGCCCATCATCGCGAAGCTGATGATCGTCGCCACCGTGTTGGCGCCGATGAAGTTGCGGGAGCGGAAGAAGCTGAAGTCGACGATCGGCGCCGAGACGCGCGATTCGACGCACAGGAAGATCGGGGTCGTGATGACGCCGATGGCGAGCAGCCCGATGATGCGCGTGGACCCCCAGCCCCACTCGTTGCCCTGGATCAGGGCGAGGACGAAGGACGTGAGCGCCACCGTGAGCAGGACGACGCCGAGGTAGTCGATGCTGCGCTCCGCCTTCTCGTCACGGGACTCCCGCACTGCGACGAGAGAGGCCGCCAGCGCCAGCGCCGCGATCGGCAGGTTGATGTAGAAGATCGCGCGCCAGCTCACGTCCTCCGTGAGGAAGCCGCCGGCGAGAGGGCCGAACGAGAGGGCGAGCCCCGAGATTCCCGCCCAAGTCCCGATCGCCTTGCCCCGTTCCTCAACAGGGAAGGCTTCGGTGATGATCGAGAGGGTCGCGGGCATCATCAGCGCGCCGCCGACGCCCTCCGCGATCCGCGAGACGACCAGCATGGTCGGGTCCTGCGCGAGTCCGGCGGTGGCGGAGGAGACGGCGAACACGCAGACGCCGATCATGAAAATGAGCCGGCGGCCGAAGATGTCGCCCAGGCGCCCGCCGGTGACGAGCAGCGCCGCGAAGCTCAGCGTGTAGCCGTTGACGACCCACTCGAGCTGGTCGACGCTGGTGTGCAGGTCCTTCTGGATCGACGGCAGCGCCACGTTCACCACCGTGCTGTCGAGCATGATCATGAACATCGACAGGCACATCGCACCGAGGGTCCACCACTTGCGATTTGCCTCGGTGATGCCGAAGCGGGAGTCCATCCGGCGCCGATCATATGTTGGCCATCGGCGAATGCAGAACGCTGCCCGGCTCGATCACGATCACGTCTGGCACCCCTTCACGCAACAGCGCGATTGGGTGGCCGAGGAACCGCTGATGATCGAATCGGCAGAGGGGACCGAGCTGATCGACACCGAGGGCCGCCGCTACCTGGACGGTGTCTCCTCACTGTGGTGCAACGTCCACGGCCATCGCCACCCGGCGATCGACGCCGCGATTCAAGCCCAGCTCGAGCGCGTCGCCCACTCCACGATGCTCGGGCTCTCCCATCCCGGCGCCGCAGAGCTCGCCGGCCGCCTGGTCGAGATCGCCCCACCGGGGCTCAACCGGGTCTTCTACTCGGACTCAGGCTCGACTGCCGTCGAGGTCGCCCTCAAGATGGCCTTCCAGTACTGGCAGCACCGGGGCGGCCAGCACGTCCGCAAGACCTCCTTCATCTGCCTCGAGGACGCCTACCACGGGGACACGATCGGGTCAATCTCGGTCGGCGGCATGCCTCTCTTCCACTCGACCTTCGGACCGCTGCTCTTCGAGTGCCACCGGGCCGAGCCAGGGAACATCGACGACATGGCCCGCCTGCTCGCCATGCGCGAGGAGGAGATCGCCGCGGTCGTGCTCGAGCCTCTCGTCCAGGGCGCGGCGGGCATGCTGACCCACCCGCCCGGCTACCTCCGTGCTGTCCGGCGCCTCTGCGACCGCCACGGCGTGCTCCTGATCTGCGACGAGGTGGCGACCGGCTTCGGCCGCACCGGGACCATGTTCGCCTGCGAGCAGGAGGGCGTCTCCCCGGACCTGCTCTGTGTGGCGAAGGGTCTGACCGGTGGCTACATGCCGCTCGCGGCGACCCTTGCAACCGAGAGGATCTACCAGGCCTTCCTCGGGACGACCTCGGAATACAAGACCTTCTTCCACGGGCATACCTACACGGGCAACCCGCTCGCGTGCGCGGCCGCGATCGCCTCCCTCGAGGTGTTCAAGCAGGAGCGGACCCTGGTCCGGATCCAGCCGAAGATCCGCCTGCTGGCCGGCTGGCTGGCGCAGGTGGAGGGCATGCGCGAGGTCAAGGAGGTCCGCCAGCGCGGCCTGATGGTGGGCATCGATCTCGGCGAGCATGACCCGGAGCTCCGGCTCGGTCACCGCGTGGTGCTCGAGGCCCGGCGCCGGGGCGTCATCGTGCGACCGCTCGGAGACGTGATCGTGCTGATGCCGCCCCTCTCGATGTCGAAGGAGGACCTCCGGCGGCTGGTCCAGGTGGTCGCCGAGTCGATCCGCGCGGCCTACCCGGTCGCCGAGCTGGACTCCGGCGCCAAGGGCCGGCTCGACGCAGCGCTGCTCGAAGCGGCCTGAACTACTCCTCGTAAGGCTCGAAGTCCGACTTGCGGGCCCCGCAGACCGGGCAGAACCAGTCGTCGGGGATGTCGCCGAACGCGGTTCCGGGCGGCACACCGCCGTCCGGATCGCCCTCGTCCGGGTCGTAGATGAATCCGCAGGAGGTGCAGATGTAGAGCTGCTTGATGGTGGTCTCGGCAGTCATGGAGCGGGAATGTAACGAGTGACGGCCCAACCCGAATCCGCGTGCGGGGATTCGGGGTCGGTCGTCTAGGCTCGCCGCAAGTGGAACCCGCCGTCCCTCGAGCCGCCGCCACGGTGATCCTTCTGCGCCGCGGCGGCAAGCACGCCGAGCGCGGCCTGGAGATCCTGCTCGTGCAGCGGAACCCCGAGGCCCGCTTCATGCCCGGCGTCTGGGTCTTCCCCGGCGGCGCGGTCGACGCGGCCGACGGGGATGGCGAGGAGGCCCATCGCGCCGCGGGGGTCCGGGAGCTCGCCGAGGAGGCGGGCATCGAGCTGCCGGCCGAGGAGCTGGTCGCCTACTCCCGCTGGATCACCCCTCGCGTGGTGCCGATTCGCTTCGACACGCGGTTCTACCTGGCGCTCGCCCCCGCCCACTCACCACCCGAGCCCGACGGCTCGGAGACGGTCGACGCAGGCTGGTTCGCGCCACAGGAAGCGCTCGACCGCCATCACGCCGGAGAGCTGCCGCTCGTCTTCCCGACCATCAAGCACCTGGAGTCCCTCGTCGGATTCGCTAATGCCGAGGAGGCCCTGGAGGCCGCTCGCCGCCGGGTCGTGAAGCCGGTCGAGCCGCGCGTCGAGGGTGAGGGCGACGAGCAGCGGATCGTTTTGCCCGACGAATTGCCCTGATTTATCTTTGCGGCATGACGAATACCCTTCCCCCCGAGGTGCGCGACGCATTCGAGCGCTTCGTCACGTGCGAGCTCACCACCGTCGACGCGTCCAAGCAGCCGATCACCTGGCCCGTGACCCCCTACTACCAGGAGGGCGGCCCGAGCATCGACATGACCACCGGCCTGGGCTACCCGAAGAAGGCCGACGACGCGCGCGCCCACCCGAGCGTCTCGCTGCTCTTCTCCGATCCGACCGGGTCTGGAATCAACAGCGGCCTCCGCGTGCTCGTCCAGGGGACGGCGACGATCGACGATGAGGATCTCAAGGCGAACGCGGCCCGCTACATCCGCGAATCGGGGGAGAAGCTGCCGGCGACGAAGAAGATGAATCCGCCGAAGCCGATCCGCCCAATGTTCAACTGGTACTACGCGCGCCTCTACATCAAGGTGCGCCCGGAGCGGGTGTTCGTCTGGCGCGATGGGAACGTCGCCGAGGAGCCTGAGATCCATGACGCGCACCTGGAGGAGGTCCGATCCGGGCACGTCGAGGAGCCGTCGGCGGATCACGGCAAGCTTCCGCAGGCTCCGCCGGCGTGGGACAGCCGAATGGACTTCCTGGCCGAACACGAGACCGGCGTGCTCAGCTGGATGGGGCCCGACGGGTTCCCGATCTCCGTTCGCGTGCCCTTCACCGCAGACGCACAGGCGAGTTCGATCTCGATCGATGCCGCTCCGGCCGGGCTGCCGGTTCTCGAGGGCCGCGCCTGCCTCACCGTCCACCAGCACTCCCCCGACTTCACATGGCAGCGCAACATGCAGGTTCGGGGCACTCTCGAGCCCGACGGAAACGGATGGCGCCTGGTGCCGCGCCGGATCGTGGGCGGATTCGAGCTCCCGCCCGGAAGGTTCACGCGTTTCCGCGACTTCATCAAGAAGGGGCCGGGCTTCTACCGGACCTACCGCCGGCGCCTGAAGGAGCGCTCGAGCTAGGAACCGGGCCTCGGCGGAAACGGCTCCAGGCCAGCGTTCCAGGGCCCGGGCTTGTAGATGTCCAGGTTGTTCTCCTCCATCTCACGATGGAGGCGGTCGAAGATGCCGCCGGCCGAGTGGAGCGTCTCCTTGAGCTCCTCCCTGGTCCGCTCACGAAGGCACCAATGGAAGAAGAGCTGCTGCTCGGTGATCCCGAAGTCGACCTCCGCCGGGATCCGGGTGATCCAGTCGATGAACCCGGGGCTGAAGAGCTCCCGCAGGGCCACCGGGTCGTGATCCTTCGGCACCGTTGCGATGAAGCGCTTGTTGAAGTCGATGCTCTCGAACTCGACCCGGCGCCGCGAGTGCTTGTCGACCATGTCGCCGGGCCTCCGCTCGATCGACTCGACGTCGAAGACTGGGACCACGGTCGCGAGGTCGGGCATGTGCGCCTTGACGATCACCGCGCCAGGAACAATCGCTTTGCTGAGGAATCCCCCCTCCTCGTGCTCGTCGGCGTCGCAGGAGGCGCCGAAGAAACCGTCGCTGAGCTCGCCCGTGAGGCGGTTGGTGCCTCCCGGACAGAGGGCGACCGGGCCCTCTTTGGGGTTGATCCCGCCGATCGGCTCGTAGCGCAGCCCACGCTCCGTTGCCAGGCCGGAGACGATGCCGGCCCACTCCTCCGCGTCGGCCTTGTCGCTCAATCGATGTCGACCAGGTCGTCGCGCCCGTCGGCCTCGAGCTGGGCCTTGTAGCGCGGGTAGACCGGCTTGGTCAGGGGCACGAGCTTGAGGATCTTCGCGACCGGCCCGTTCGCCTTGATCTGGCCGCGGGCGAGCGCGGTGGTGACGTTCACCTTGCCGAGCCAGAAGCGGTGCGCGGTGTCGGCCTCCATGCTCATCACGACCTCGGGCTCCATGTCGGTCTCGCCGAAGTCGACGTCGGCCGGCCCGTCCTCCTGGAGCCGCAGCGTGATCCTCGAATCCGGCTCGCGATACTCGTATTGGAGGATGGTGTTGGCCTTCCTAAATTTCGGTCCCAGCTCCGGGTCCTCGGCGATCCCGGCGAAGAGCTTGCCGATTGTGTCGTAGACCTCCTGGGCGTCGTTGAAATACGGCATGTAGGTCGATCCTATTCTCGGGACGGCTTCGCCATCAGGTCGCGGCCACAAGCGGCCGCCCACCGTAAGTCGCGTCGGGCTACGCCCTCCCGCTCCGAAGTGGCGCGGCCTGGTGGCCGCTTATTGATCAGGGAAAACCTGGGGGATCTTGCCGCCGCCGAACAGCGAGGGGAAGTTCGGGGCGATCGTGCACGGCGCGTAAGCCGATGGGCCGCCCGGAGGCAGCGGGTTCGCGTTCACGTCGGAGTTCGGCGCGACGAAATTGGGCGAGGTCGGGCTGACGATCGAAGAGAGCGGGAACTGGCCGCTTTCCGACGCCGGCGCACCGCCGGGTGCCGGCGTATTCCCCTGCGGGACCTGCAGCACCGGCTGGCCGCCGAAGGTGTTGTTGCAGTCGTGGCTCGGGAAGATCTCGCCCTGGCTGCTGGAGTACTGGTTGCCGATCGCGAACGGCTGCAGGTAGCCGTTGCCGCGATTGGTGGGCAGGCGGGTCGGATAGATCGAGAGCGATTCGGGGGTCAACATCAACATTTGCCTCGAGATGTGAAGGGGTGCGCTCTGGCCCGGCTCGGTCGGCAGGTACCCGGACGTGGCGCTCGGGATGTTCCCGAGGAAGTCGGTGACCACCGGGGACTGATAGTCGAGCCAGCGGACCAGCGGGTTGAAGTTCGAAAGGAACGGATCGAGTCCGTCCATCACCGGACGCAGCTCGCGCAGGAAGCTGCTCAGCGACGGTAGCCCGGTCGCCGAGGCCTTGACCAGCGGATCGAGGTTTTGGAAGAGCTTGTGTGCCTTCGGGGTCAGATGGCGGACGTCGCGCAGAGTCGGGCTCAGGTCGCGGGCCACCGGCCTCAGGTCGTGGAACACCGGCCTCGCGTCCACGGCGAAGGTCCTCAGCCGGTCGAGCGTGAGCCGGCTCTCGTTCTCGAAGGTCGGGAAGATCTTGAATGTGTCGGAGAGCGCCCGGCTCTGCGAGGCGAGCGCGCCGAAGGTCCGGTTGGCTCCCACGACCGCCCCGGCCAATGCCTGGTCGTGCGCCGTGAGCGCGCCGAAGACGTCGCCGGTGTCGTGAACGAGCGTCCGGAGTGACTGCTCCTGGCTGCGCAGCGTGCCGAGCACGTCGCTGGCATCCGAGGCGAACGGGCCCAGGTTCCCGAACGCATCGTTAAGATCGAGCCCGCGGCCGTTGACCGCCAAGGCGGAATTCTGCATCCAGGACTGGAACGCCTCGCGGGTCGGCCTGTCGAAGCCCTGGAAGATCTCGTCGATCTGGGTCTCGTTCTGGACCTGCGTCTGCGCCAGGTGGCCTCCCTCCGGGATCGGGTGGGGAGCGTCGCCGCCGGAGACCTGCCCGACGTCGATCGAGCTCGACTGAGCCTGCGCGCCACTCGCGGTCTGGCCGGGCTGCACCTGGCTCCCGCTGGTGAGCTCGATGTAGGTCTCTCCCAGCAGGGTCTTCTGGCGGAGGATCGCCCTCGCGTCCGAGGAAATCGGCGCGTACTGGGGATCGATCTCGATCGTCGCCTGAGTCGTGTTGCAGACGGTCGGATCGGTGTGACACTCGCTCTCCGGCGCCAGGCCGATGTCCTTGACCTTCCCCACTGAGACACCGCCGATCCGAACGTCGGCCTCCTTCTGCAGGGTGATCGCCTCGGGGAAGTCGGCGGTGAACCGGTAGCTCGCGGGCTTGAACGGCACCGGGCCGCCGAAGGTCACCCAGAGGAAGAGCAGCAGACCGAAGCAGGACAGCGTGAAGCCGACCGCGACCAGGATCCGCCCTACCGAGGGAGCCTGCTTGGCCACTAGATCACTTCTCCGTTGGTCCGGGTCATGGTGGGCACACCGTTCCGAGCAGCTGTCCGAACCCGGTGACGACCGGTGCGGCCGGGCTCGAGGCGAGGATCGACTTGACCGTGTTGCAGGTCGCGAGCAGGAAGACGTGGCGGTAGGCGCCGTGGGCGTCCTGTGAGCTGAACGTGCTGTTGCCGACGTGGGCCAGCCAGCCCAGCCAGTAGAGATAGCCCTCGTCGCGGCCGGGCGTGCCGGGCGCCTCGGCGCCGTTCGGGTTGTAGGCCGCCATGTTGAAGAGCTCGTTGAGCTTCGAGCCCACGGTGGTCAGGCGCGGCGTCGCGTGGACCAGGTTCTTGGCCGCCGGCCGGATGTCGCGAACCGGCTGGCGGGCGTTGACAACGAACGGGCGGATCTCCTGCTTCACGGGGGCATAGGTGTTTTTCGCGAGGCTGGCGAGCGAGTCGTTGACCGGCTTCAGCTTGCGGGCGAAGGGCCGCAGGCTGTTCACCGCGGGGCCGAGGATCGTGGCGAGCTGGTCGGTCTTGGCAAGCGCGACCCGGGTGGTCCGCAGGGTCGGGCCGAGCAGCCCGACGGATCGCTGGACGTCGGGCGATTGACTGGCGATCGCGCCCAGAGCCTGGTTGGAGGCCGAGACGAGCTGCTCGATGCCCTGTCCGTCCTGGCCGACACGGCCCCAGAGGATGTTCATGTTGTGGATCAGGGTCGCGAGGTTCGCCTTGCGCTTCGCGACCTCCGTGTTGACGCGTGCCAGGCCGCGGTTGATCGGCCCGAGGCTGCCGAACAGCTTGCCGAGGTCCTTGCCGCGCCCGTTCAGCCCCTGGCCGCCCTGGGTGAGGAGCAGCCTCAGGTACGCCCTGGTGTCGCCGTCGAGCGCGGAGAGGATCTGGTCGACGTTCGTGTCGGGAGCGGTGTTGGCGACCGGGATCTCAGCACCGTTCTGGAACTCGTCGTTGTTGGAGTTGGGGTCGTAGTTCGTGCCCGGGTCAAGCTCCAGGAACATGTCCTTCAGGCCCGTCTTCGGCCTGAGCAGGATCGTCGCGTTCTTGTAGATCGGGAGGAACTTGCGGTCGATGGCCATGGTCACGACCGCGTGACCGTTCTCGTAGTCGACGGCGTTGATGTCGCCGACGCGCACCCCGGCCACTCGGACGGTCTGGCCCTGGCCGGGCGTCACGGCCTGCGCGGTCGACAGGTCGGCCTTCAGCTCGAAGGGCTTGTCCTCGAGGATCGGGATCCGCAGCCGCTGGTTCTGGACGATGATGTAGGTCGCGAGCAGGCCGACGGTCAGGAGGCCGAGGATCGCCAGGAAGTCGCGCAGGTGGTCTCGGATCGCCTTGCGCATCAGCCGTTCGCCCCCTTCGGCAGGGTCGGTGCCTTGATCCCATTGGCCCGCTGGAACGCGGTCCAATCCTGCTCCCAACCGGAGAACTGCTTCAGGACGGTGTCGAGCAGCTGCTTCGCCGCGGTGTCTTTGCCGGCCGCCTTGAGCTGCTTCACGTTGGTGAGCTGCGAGAGGATGTCGGCGTAGCGAGAGGTGAGCGCAGTCTCGCGCGGGGTCGCCGACACTGGGCTCTTGTCGGTGGCCTTCGAGGCTGGCGCTGGACCGATCTCGCTGCGGAGATCCGGCGGATCCTGCGTCTCACACGGCACGTCCGGGCGGAACGGAGTCTTGGCCGAGGACTGCTTGGCCGGCTGAGAGCCCAGGAAGCCGAAGGGCGTCACACCGGTGAGCGGCGCGGCCGCGTCGGGGGTGCTGAACGGCGCGATGCTGTTCCCGCCGCCGCCGCCGAGCACGCGGAACTCCTGCCCGTTGGCGTCGCCCGAGCGGCTCTCCCCTGCTACGCCGCTCAGCCCGTAGGCGGTCTCCTGGAAGACGGTCCCCGCCGCCGGATCGCTGTCCGCGTTCGGGATCCTGGTGTTGCTCCAGGGGATGACTACGTTGTTGAAGCATGAGGACAGCGCTCTGACCTGCTCCAGGAACGGCAGCGAGTCGTTGCTGAGCGCGGCGAGGTCCGGCACGGTCGGGCGCAGGTCCTCGACGAGGCCGCGCAGCTCCCTCTCCGAGATCAGCTGGCGCAGCTGACCGATCCACGGATTCGCGTAGTCGAGCGCCGAGTTGGCCGACTTCACGCCGGGCAGGGCCTCGCGCGCGAACGCGCGGAGCGCCGGGAAGTCCTGGTTGAGCTTGAAGAGCGCGGGGCGCCCCACGGCGAGCGCCCTGGGAAGCTCGACGATCGCGTCGCGGAGCGAGGCCTGGTGCGCGGCGAAGTCGCCGCTGACCGTGTTGAAGTTGGTGATCAGACCCTGGAGGTCGGAGCTGTTCGCGTTCAGCTCCCGGGCGACGACGTCGAGGTTGGAGACGAAGCCGGCCAGGTCTCCGGGCTGGGTGCCGAGCAGCGCCTGGTTCACCTGGGAGGTGTACTCGTACGCCGGCGGCGAGGTCCGGAACGACTCCTGGAGGCCCTTGGCGCCGCCGTACTTGTCGAGCGCTCCGCCGAACTCCTTGAGGAAAACCTGGAGGTCCTCCCGCACCGGGGCCTGCAGGGAGGTCAGTACCTGGTCGAACTGGACGGAGCTCGAGGTCTGGGTCTCCGGGATCATGGACCCGCTGCTGAGCTCCGGAGCGCCCGGGCTGCCGGGGTGGAGATCGACGAACAGGTTGCCCTCCAGGAAGAGGCGAGGCCGCAGCTGGAGCGTCGCGTCCTGGCGGATCGGCAGGGCGGTGTCCTTCAGGTCCATCGTGACGATCGAGGCGTCCTGGCCCTTGCCGTTTGCGTCGGTCAGGTGCTGGACGTCGCTGACCTCGCCGACGTCCACGCCGGAGATCCGCACCGGGCTCTTGGCGCGGATGTTCTGGGCGTCGCCGACGACCGCCTTCAACTGGTAGCCGTGTCCGGCGAACGGGATCGACTTCGTGAAGGCGAGATAGAACCCGATCAGCGTGAGCACGACCGCGATCAGCCCGATCTGCGGGTTGGAGAGGCGGCGGCTTTGGTTAGGGCGGTTCATGGGTTCTCAGGGGGGTTGTTGGCCGAGTCCCAGAAGATGCGCTTGCCGTCCTGGGTGAGGAAGAGGTCGTCCTTCCCGAGTGGCGGGACGCCACCGGCCTGGGTGACGTTCGAGGGGCCGAAGGTCGGGTTGTTGGCACTCTGGCCGGGGATCAGCGACTCGCCGAGCGGATAGCCGGTCTGCCCCGACTGGCAGTTCGGCTTGCCGTCCGTGGTCGTCGGCCCATAGGGATTGCCGTGCAGGATCGGGATCCCGTCGTGGGCGTCGGGGGCGCTGTTCAGCGGGCTGAAGACCCCCTGGTCGCTCGGGGAGGTCAGCGAGCCGCTCGAGAAGCGGCCGTCACCCTGGCCACCGGAGTAGTTGTCCATCGGATTGCGCGGCAGGTGGGCCGGGTCGGTCGACCCCGCGATCGCCGGCCCGATCACCCGCTCCGAATAGCCAAACGGTGTCGGCAGCGAGAAGTGGCTCGTCAGGTAGGTCGTCCAGTAGGTGAAGTAGTTGCAGACCGTCTGTGCCGGGACGATCTTCTGGCCGGCGTCCTGGACCAGGTTGAAGGTGTCCCCGAGGCGGGTGAGGCTGGTCAGCGTCGACGGGTCCGCGACCAGGTCGTTCAGGTTGGACATCACGTCGCCCAGGTCGTTGTTCATCTGGACGGTACGGGGCAGAACCTTCGATCCGAGCAATACGGTCTGGTTCAGCTCCGGCAGCGCGGCGCGCAGGTCGCTGACGCCAGGCCGCAGCAGGCGCGAGAACTCGGCGAAGTCCGCGAGGAAGGGACGCTGCGGCGGCAGGTCGCGGATGCCCGCCTCGAGCGCGGGCGGACCGCCGGAGATCGTGTCGCGCAGGGCCTCCGAGTCGGAGGAGATCGCCCCGAACGCGATCGCGCCGTTGGTGAACTGCTGAGCGTTGTCGACGGCGACGGGGGCGACGATGCGGGCCGTGTCGGCGAGCTCCGGGAAGAAGCGGACGAGCTGGGTGGCCGGATCCGCGAGGGCGCCGGAGACTGGCTTCAGGTTGGCGAATAGCGGGTTGAGGGCGCCGATGGCCTCGTTCAGAGAGGCACCCCGGGCCGCGAATGCGTCGCCGAACCCCTGCAGCACGCGCTGGCTGTTCGCTCGGGTGGCGGTGTCGAAGGTGTTGTAGACGTCGTCGAACTCGACCTGCTGGCTCGACTGGGACAGCGGCAGGGTCGCCCCCGCAGGCAGGCCGCTCTCGCTGGTGCCGCGATCGATCTCGAGGTACTTGAGGCCGAACGACGACCGGTAGCGAATCCGGATCGTGGAATCGGCCGGGAGCGGGTCGGCGCTCTTGTCCAGCTTCAGGTTGAGCCTGGCGACCGTGGAGGCGCTCGATCCGTCTGCGCTCTGACAGCCGCTGTTCTGCGGCGCCTGCACGGTGTCGATCGACTCGACGACGCCCACCCGGTTGCCGCCGATCCGGACCTCGTTGTTGGGCCCGAGCCTGGCGGCGTCGCAGATCTCCGCGGAGACCCGGTAGGTGGGCACGAAGGGCAGACCGTTGTTGGCGTTGTAGGCGAGGAAGACGGCGACGATCACGATCAGCGTCGTGATGGCGCCGACCATGGTCGGCGAGGCCGCCAGCGATCCCACGCGCGCGCGGCCGTTCATCGTCCGTGCTCCCTATATGTAGGGGTGGTCATGGTCATTGGCCGAGGAGGAAGTTGAGGAGGTCCTGGGTGCTGGAGCCGCTCGGAGCGCTGCTGTTCAGGCCGAGGCCCTGCGGGAGCTGGGGCAGCTGCGGGAGCTGGGGCAGCTGCGGGAGCGGCACGCCCGGAAGCAGGTCCTGGAGCTTCTTGCGGACGTCGTCCGGGATCTTGTTCGGGTTGACGCCCTTGAGGATCTTCTGGATGTCCTTCTGCTGCTGGGGAGTGGTTGCCTGGGGCTGGGGCTGCGGCGCCTGCCCTGGGGCCGGGGCCGGGGTCGCGGTCGCCCCCTTCAGGCCTGCGGCGGTGTGGGTGCTGATGTTCTCGTCGCAGATCGCCGGAACCGTGCTGCCGTCCGGGCAGACCGAGTTGTCGTAGCGAGGCAGGTGCCCGAACAGGCCGCTCGGCTGCCGCGCGTAGTTGATGCCCGGCTGGCGGTCGCCGAGCAGGCCCGCGCACTCGGCGAAGTTCCTCGGGTCGGTGGTGCTGCCGCCGCCCTTCGCCGGGACCTGCGGACCGGTCTGATAGCCGCACTTCGTGGGTACGCCCGGCGCCTCCATCAGGGTGATGCCGAGCGCGTGGCCGAGCTGGTCGTAGAGGTTGAGCGAATTGGTCTGGATGTAGGCGTAGTTGAGGAGGCCCTCGAAGCCCGTGTAGCCCGGATTGCCGCCGTTCGGGTCGGTCCCGGACGGAGCCCCGTTCGCCCACTTGCACGACACCGTCTGATCGCCGTGCAGGCCGGTGAAGGTGGGATCTCCGCTCAGCTTCTGGTCGAGCAGCTGAACCCGGCGGTCGGCCTCGCCGGGCTGCTGGCGAAGGTCGTAGCGGGCGCAGGCGTCCTCCTCGCCGGCGTTCTTCGGATCGGATGCGCTCTGCAGGAATTGGGCCACCTGGTCAGCGGCGGGATAGGCCTTGGTGCTGGCCTGATCGAGAGCGCTGATCTCGTCCTGGCTGTTGGCGAGGGCGGTCTTGCCGATGTGAGCGGCCCCGCCCAGTGAGGTGAGCGACTGCTCGGTGCCGCTGTTGAAGGCGGGCAGGTGGGTCGCGAGCTTGTTGAGGCCGGGCGCCGCCGCGTGGAGATCGGTGAGCAGCGGCGTCTGCTGCTCGGCCAGATTCCCGAGCTGGAACATGGTCGGCTTCAGCTGCGCGAGGAAGTCGTCCAGCAGGTGGAAGTTCTGCGCCAGGTCGTTGGAGCGCTCGGCAGAGATCGCGGCGGTGCGGCCCGCGTTGTCGATGAAGTGGACGACGTCCTCCTTGCGGTTCGCGAGCTGCTGGAAGATCGCGTCCGCGTTGGTGTTGAGCTCGGCGATCGTCGTGTTCTGCCGGCCGAGGATGTTGAGGACCTGCTTGAGCTGCTGGAGAGCCGGGGCGCCGGATCGGATCGCGGCGTTCAGGTTCTCCGCGTTGCCGTCGAGAGCGGTCCCGAACTCGTTGATCAGGAGCTGGAGCCGGTCCTTGAAGGGCTCGCGCAGCGTGTTCTGGGCCAGGTCGGGCTGGACCGTGGTCTTGTTGCGGGCGGCGGGAATCGGTCCCGTCAGGGGTTGGGGCGAGGTGCCGGGCTGACAGTCCAGGAAGTACTCGGCGATCAGCGACTGCGGCTCGGAGGAGCAGCTGGCGTCCGCCTTGAACTCGGGGAAGCCCGAGTCGACCTCGAAGGTCACGAGGGCGGTCTTCTGCGGGGTGATGTCGAGGTTCGTGATGGTCCCGGCCTTGGCGCCGGCCACCCGCAGCTCCGAGCCGTTGACCAGGCCGAAGGCGTTGAAGAGCTCCGCCTGGTAGGTGTGGCTGCCGGACGCGCCAGCCCCCGCCACCAGATAAGCGGGGACCGCCGCGATCAGGCCCAGTATGAGCAGGAGTCTCTTCATGGTCCGATTGGGGTCTCGCTGGGATCGCAGTTGACGGTGCCGCCCTGGGTGAGCTGGTCGGAGCTCAGGCCCCGCTCGTTGGAGCCGGGGCAGCGCTGGAGGTCCTTGATGCCGAGGTTGTGGGTGAGCTCGGCCGGGTTGATCAGCTGACAGGCGCTGGTGCCGCCGGGGATCTGGAGGACCTCGACGAGGCTGTTGCAGGGAAGGCCGGCGGAGGGGGCACCGAGGCTGAAGGCATTGAGAGTGGTCGAGATTCGCCCGATGCCGCCGAAGGCATCCGGGAACCCCGAGTGCCCGAAGTCATCGAACCACCCGGTGAGCTCGGGGCTGTAGGCCCGCAGGGTGGAGAGCTGGGTGAGCGAGTTCTGGAGCGAGTCCGCGGAGGCGGGCAGCGCCCCCGGGCGAGAGGCGCCGTTTCGGTCCACCGGCCCGACTCCGATCTGGGCCAGTGGGTCCTGCAGGCGGGTGAGCTCGATCAGGTCGTTGTTCTCGCCCGGCGAGTTGACCACCTGGTTCAGGTTCTTGACGGTGGGAACCGCGTCGCGGGCGAAGCCCCGCAGCCGCTTGGCAAAGGGCTGGAGCTTGCGGGCCACCGGGCGGGTGGCGTCGACCAGTGGCTGGACGTCGTCGAGGGCGGCGCGGAGGTTGACCGCCGTGGTGTTGAACTGGCGCATGAAGTCGGGCAGCTGGCCGACCGCGGATGCCAGAGAGGACTGCTCGGAGCCGATCGTGCCGAGCATCCCGTTCAGGTTCGCCACCAGCGAGGAGATCTGCGGTGACTTCGCGTCGAGGGTTGAGGTGAGTCCGGCGGCGTCCACGACCAGTCCGTCGAGGTTGGCCTGGTCGGAGTTGAGCTCCCCGAAGACTCGCCGGGAGGTGGAGAGGAAGGGGTTCAGGTAATGGAAGCCGCGGTTGGCCTTGACGCCGACACCGTCGTAGGAGCGGGCGAAGCCGCGGATCACCTCCTGTAGATGGGAGATGGTCGGCCTGTCGAGGGTGTTGAAGAGCTGGTCGAGGTCGACCTCGGAGGTGGTGTCGGCCTGGGTGATGTCGCCGCCGGAGGAGATCGTTCCTCCGCCGGGATGGGTGGGGAGGGCGAGGTCGACGTAGCGGTTGGCGATCCCTGAGAGCGACTGAGAGCGGACCGTGGCGTGGGTGCCCGAGGGCAGCGGGGTGTAGGCCGAGTCGGAGATCTCGAGCTTGACGAGGGCCTGGCCGTCGTCGGAGAGAGAGATCTCCTTGACCGAGCCGACCGGGACTCCGGCGACGTCGACCCGGTTGCCGGTGACCAGCTGCGAGGCGTTCTCGAACTCCGCCGTGACCGTGTAGCTGGAGCCTCCGCCGAGCACCAGGAGCAGGACCACGAGCACCGCGCCGACCAAAGCGGCGATGGCAGCGATGCGCCCGACAGCACTCGTTGTTGGCAACTGGATCCTCTACCTACCCGTCGACCTGTGGTCCGTGCCGGGGTACCCCGCCCAGGCACGGTCATCTACCTAATACTCTCAGGGGGCCTCGAGCGGTGTCAAAGGGGAACCGTCGCCCAAAGGTCCGATTTCCCCATTCCCATGCGGTTTGCGGGGCTCTGCCGGCGTTGAGTTGAGATTAAGCGGGGCGGGGCGAGAGCTGCCCGGCGGGGATCACGCCGGGATAGAGCGCGGCGGTCCAGACGGGGGCGAGAGCGTCGATGAGCTGCTTGGGTCTCCGCTCGCCCCTCCCGAGGTAGACGTAGCAGCAGCGCTCCGCCATCCAAAAGAGGGACTCGGCCGTCGAGCGAGGCTCCAGGCTGCGCGGGATCAGACCGACGTCCTGCTCGGACCGGATGTGGTCCGCGGTGGCCTCGATGAAGCGATCGGCGATGTCGAGCCAGAGGGCGCGGACCTCGTCGTCGTAGGTCGACACCTCGGCCGCGATGCGCAGCAGGAGCGCCTCTTCCGCGTACACCGACACCACCCCTTCGATCGCCCGGCGAACGCGCTCCGCCGGCGGCCCGACTCCGTGCCACCAGCGGTCGGCCATCCCGTGGAGCCGCTCGGAGACCTCGGCGAGTGCGGCCAGCAGGAGCTCCTCCTTGTCGGAGAAGTGGGTGTAGAAGGCCGGCCGCGAGACGTTCGCCGACCGGGCGATCTGATCGATCGTCACGTCCCGGAACGACCCCTTCTTCGCCAATCGCAGGGTGCCGGCGATCACCCGCCGGCGGGCCTTCTGCCGACGCTCCCTGGGGGTCCCGCCGGTAGTCTTTCGTCGCGTGGATTTCGAGCGAGTCTTCGCCGGCACCGGGGCGATTCTACTCTTTCTGACATAGTGTCCGACACTGTGTCTGACATTGCGTCAGGAAACCTGGACTACGACTGGATCGTGATCGGATCCGGCTTCGGCGGATCGGTCTCCGCCCTCCGGCTGGCTGAGAAGGGCTACCGGGTCGCGGTCCTCGAGTGCGGGCGCCGCTACCGGGACGAGGACTTCGCCGAGTCGGCCTGGAACCTCCGCCGCTACTTCTGGATGCCCAAGCTCGGACTGCGCGGCGTCTTCAGGATGACCGCGTTCAAGGACCTCTTCATTGTCTCCGGGTCCGGGGTCGGGGGAGGCAGCCTCGGCTATGCCAACACGCTCTATCGGGCCCGCCCGGCCTTCTTCCGCGACCCCCAGTGGGGCGAGCTGGCCGACTGGGAACCCCAGCTCAGCCCCCACTACGACACCGCCGAGCGCATGCTGGGGGTGACGCCGTACCCGGACAAGGGCCCGGCGGACGACCTGCTGCGCGAGTACGGCGAGGAGATCGGAGTCGGGGACACCTTCAAGCCGACGCGAGTCGGCGCCTTCTTCGGCGAGCCCGGCGTCGAGGTGGACGACCCGTTCTTCGGCGGCGAGGGGCCGCGGCGAAGCGGCTGTGTCCGCTGCGGCAGTTGCATGGTCGGCTGCCGGCACAACGCCAAGAACACCCTGGTCAAGAACTACCTCTGGTTCGCCGAGAAGCTGGGCGTCGAGATCCTCTCCGAGCGCCAGGTGACCGACATCGCCCCGCTCGAGGCCGATGATGGTGGGAAGGGATATCGGGTGAGCAGCGAGCGCGCCGGCTCCTGGCTCACGCGCCGGAGACCGGGCACACTGACGGCGAGGGGCGTGATCGTCGCCGCCGGCGCTCTTGGAACGAACAAGCTGCTCGCGGACTGCCGTCACCGCGGCTCACTGCCACGGCTGAGCAATCGCATCGGGCATGTCGTGCGCAGCAACTCGGAGTCGATCCAGGCGGTCACGGCTCCGAACGACGAGCGCGACTTCGCCCAGTCCGTCGCAATCACCTCGAGCATCTATCCCGATCCCGACACGCACGTCGAGGTCGTCACCTACGGCCATGGCGGCGACCTGATGAGCAGGCTCTTCACCGTGATGACCGGTCCCGGCACCAGGGTGACTCGCCCGCTGAAGTGGATCGGGGCGATGCTCCGTCATCCCCTGCGGACCCTGCGACTGCTCTGGCCGTTCGGCTGGTCGCGCCGGACCGTGATCCTGCTGGTGATGCAGACCACCGACGCGGCCATGCGGCTCGTCCCGAAGCGACGGCGCTTCTCCCCCGGCATCCGTCTGCGAACCGAGCAGGATCCGGAACGCCCGAACCCGACCTACATACCGGCCGCGGCCAGGGTGGCGGAGTGGTTCGCCGAGCGGACCGGCGGCATCGCCCAGTCCGGGATCACGGAGTCGAGCCTCAACATCCCGACGACCGCGCACATCCTCGGAGGCGCGGTGATCGGTGACGGGCCTGAGCACGGAGTCGTCGACGCGCGTAACCGGGTCTACGGCTACGAGAACCTGATGGTCTGTGACGGCGCCGCGATCCCTGCCAACCCGGGCGTCAATCCGAGCCTGACGATCACCGCTCTGGCGGAGCACGCGATGGCGCAGGTGCCACCGAAGGCGGACACCACGCCGGACGAACTGCCTCAGTTGCCCGAGGCCGCCCGTCCGGCAAAGGTTCCCGTCGGCTAGCTGGCCGAGCTGAAGTGCTCGGCGGCCTTGGCCCAGTTGACGACGTTCCACCAGGCGTCGAGGTAATCCGGGCGCTTGTTCTGGTACTTCAGGTAGTAGGCGTGCTCCCAGACGTCGCAGCCGATGATCGGCGTCTGGCTGTCGGAGATCGGCGAGTCTTGGTTCGCGGTCGAGACCACGGCCAGGCCGGACCCGTCATGGACCAGCCAGGCCCAGCCTGAGCCGAACTGGCCGATGCCCGCGTTCTTGAAGTCCTCCTTGAAGGAATCCAGGTCCCCGAACTTGTCGTTGATCGCGGAAGCGAGGTCGCCATCGGGCTCGCCGCCTCCGTCTGGGCTCATGATCTCCCAGAAGAACGAGTGGTTTGAATGGCCGCCGGCGTTGTTGCGCACAGCGGTCTCCTTGTCGCCGAGGCTGGAGAGGTTCTTCAGGACCTCGTTGACGTCCTTGTCGGCCCACTCCGTGCCCTCCAGGGCGGCGTTGGCCTTGTCCACGTAGGCCTGGTGGTGCTTGTCGTGGTGGACACGCATCGTCTGCTCGTCGATGTGCGGCTCGAGCGCGTTGTAGTCGTACGGAAGATCCGGTACCTCGAATGCCATCTGCCCTCCTTTAGGGGTCGGTGGCCTGCGGCTTCTAATCTAACGATCGTGCACCGCGGGCCGCCCGGCGGAGGGACCTGGACCGGCGTCGCCGTGACGGTGGCGGGGATCCTGGTCGGCGTCGCAGTGGCGCTCGCGGTCCCCTCGCTGCGCGCCGCCGTGAGCGACGCGTTCCACGGCGACACCGCCGCCCTGCGCGACGACCTCAACGGGAACGCCGCCGGAGCGTTCCTCGTGCTCTGGCTCGCCCTGGTGCACGTGATCGTCTGGTATCCGGCGGAGATCCTGGACGCAGCCGCCGGGTACGTGTTCGGATTCGGAGTCGGCTTTCCCCTCGTCCTCGCGTGCTGGGTCGTCTCCGGGCTCGTCTCCTATGCAGTCGGAAGGCATTTCGCCCGCCCTCTCCTCTATCGGATCGCGGGAGAGGAGCGCTTTCTGCGGATCGAGCGGGTCATCCACAGAGGTGGTGCGCTCGCCCTGATCGCGGTGCGGCTGATCCCCATCATGCCCTTCAGCCTGATGGGCTACGTCGCCGGGGCGGCACGGATTTCCCTGTGGCGCTTCACCTGGACGACCGCCGTCGGCTACGCGCCGATCACGGCCTACTTCACCTACGTCGGCAGCCAGCTCGAGGGCTTCTCCGCCGAGGACCCGGTCCTCTGGATCGGCGGCGGCGCGCTGCTCCTGGCCATCGCGGGGGCGCGCTTTCTCCTGCCGCGCCTCGGCACAGACTGATCAGCTCTGGCCGCGAAAGTCAGCGAGATCCCCGCGAGCCTTCCGGCGGACCAGCAGGCTCATCGGCGGGAGGCCGAGCACGTAGCCGGCGGGCCCGAGCGCCTGGCGCGCCCAGCGGGAGAACGAGAACGAATCGTCGTGCTCGACGATCTTCCCGTCGCGGAACCGGAACCTGGCATGGATGTCATTGACGACGTGCCTCCCACCCCGGAAGGTGTAGGTCGCGATCCAGTGGGCGCTCCCCTCGTCTCCCTGCGCCTCGTGGTCCGCCAGCTCAACCTTCAGGTCCTCCGAGCGCCCCGTGAGCATCCGCCACATGTCCCCCGCCTCTGCCCCGGTGAGATCCCCGAACGCCGGGTCGTGGAAGCGGCCGTCCGGGGCGTAGAGCTTCGCCATCGCCTCGCCGTCATGGCGATCAAGCGCGGCGTAGAGACCTTCGATCAGCTTGGCGTTATCGGCCATGCCGCAACGCTATCGCGCCTCTATCCTTCTGCCCTCGGGGCGTGGCGCAGCCTGGTAGCGCGCACCGTTCGGGTCGGTGAGGTCCCCGGTTCAAATCCGGGCGCCCCGATTGGGTTCACCGTTGCGGCAGGAAGCGACAGGTCACGACAAATTGCTGGTTATCCCCCGGATCTCATCCGGAGCGTCCTTCCGTCCCGATGAGCCTAGAACCGATCGTTTGCGGCCAACCTCCGGTGAATCGGTAGCCGATCGGTAGCTGTCTTATGGTGTTTCGGTCCCTGCTACCGGTCAGTTGAACGGGCATCTACTCTGAGCCTGTCTCCCGGCCACGCAGCCGGAGCAGCAGGCCGAGTATCACCGCAACCCCAACCAGAATGCCCAACGCAATGATTGGACTCATCCAGATAGAAGCGACGCCGAGGAAGAAAACTGCGAAAAGAACAAATGCGATGCGTTCACGGCTCGATATGTCGCCCGCAAACAACGCAGGAATCCCGCCTTGGCGCAGTCTCCTCATTAACTCATCCTGGCGCATTGACCCGCCCTCTCAGAGTTTGGAGGTCGCCAACTGTGATATCCGCGGCGAGCGGTGCTATCGACTGCGTCAACAGAAGTCCCTAACCACTGGAACGACGGTGCAAATGACATCGGCAGCGGTACCGGCGCCTCCGGCGGCCTCAATGTCATTCGCTATCTCAGGGTGCCCGGCATTTCGAGCCACCTGCTCCAGGATGCCAACCCCGCATCCGATCGCTCCACCGAGAACCGCGCCATCCGCTCCGCCGACGATCGCGCCGCCAGCGGCGTCAGTGGAACCCCCCGAAAGACAGGGCTTGACAAAGTCCTCCAAGTGGTTGGCGCAACTTGCGCCCACCAGCGGTAGGGCTCCACAAATGCTCACGCCGTCACTCAGGCTGGCGCATCCCTGAATGACCGGGATGGGGCTTGGCACACAAATGTGTCCGTGTGCGATCGAGTTGGCGACGCCTGGCGCCGCCCCGACGACTGCGCCACCCAGATCCTCCGCGTTGTGGCAGCCCTGGCTAATCGCCGACCCGAAAACAGGAACATTTTGCGCAAGATCGCAAGCATCGCGGCCATCAAGATCCCATTTGTTCAGCGGGTTGTCCCAGCTGTAGCCGTAGCGCTCAATGGATTGACCGAACCTCGTGTGGCCGAGTAGCGGATCCTCCTCCAAGAAGCGGCCAAGGCTCGGATCGTAGGGTCGAGATCCCATCTGGACCAAGCCCGATGTCCCATCCGACGGCCGCTGATAGGCGCCCAAGAACCCATTCTCGAGCGCGGGCCCGGAAATCTGATTGCCCCATGGGTCATAGCTTTCCCGTGAGTTGACGCCGCCCGATCCATCGGCGACTGTCGTGACATCGCCATGAGAGTCGGCGAGCGGGTAGGAGGTCGTCGAACCGGCCCTCCCTTCCACGAGACCCGTCGGGCCTTGGACGTAGCTGCCAACGACCGAAGGTGTCGCATCCGTCTTGAGAATGGCGCGATCAGTCAGGTCGCCGTAGTGGAGCGTCGTGGTGCTCGAGCCCTCCGTTCGCTCGGAGCGCCTGCCGAGTGCGTCGTAGCTGTAAGTCACGGGACTCGATCCATCGTCAACTCCGGTCAGCTGGTCGAGCGGATCCCAGCTGTAAGTGGTGGTCTGGGATCCATTGTCCTTCTCGCTGAGGCGACCGGCGGCGTCATAGCCATAAGTCGTACCGCCGGAGTCGGCGGTGAGCTGGTTGAGGTCGTTGTAGGTGTAGGTCGTCCCGCCGGCGGAGGTGCGATTGCCGGCGTCGTCATAGCTGTAGCTGGCCGATGGGCCGCTCGGCGGAGCGAATTCCGTTAGCCGGTTTAGGGCGTCGTAGGTGTAGTCGGTCTCGTCGCTGTTTCGGTCAATCTGAGAAGTGCGGTTGCCATTCGGGTCGTAGCCGTAGCTGAAGTCCTGGAGCGTCGTGCCGGAGTGAACCGAGCTCGTCTCGGTCATTCGCCCGTCACCGTCGTAGCTGTTCGTCGTGACAACGCCATTGGGCAGATCGGCTTCGGTCAGCTGGCCTTCGTGGTTGTAGGAGAAGCCGAGCGTGTTGCTCTGCGGATCGGTGAGCGAGGTCATCCGGTCCGCTGCGTCATAGCCGAAGGAGAGGCTGCCGCGGCCGTCGGTCTGGCCCGCCAGGTTGCCGCGCGAGTCGTAGCTCCGCGAGACAGTCTGGCCGCGACCGTCGTCGATCGAAGTCGGCAGGTCGTCGCCGTTGTAGCCGAGGTCGATCGTCTTGCCCTGCGCATCCGTGGCGCCGGTGAGACGGTTCGAAGAGTCGTACGAGTAGGAACGGAGCGTGGTGCTTCCGTCGGTGGTGGCGGTGAGGCGGTTGGCGTCGTCGTAGGAATAGTCCAGAGTCCCGACGCCGGTCGTCCGGCTGGTCAGGTTTCCGGCCGGGTCGAAACTGAAGGTGGTGTCCTTTGAGAGCGGCTGGTGGATCGCGGTGCGGCGGTTAAGGGCGTCGTAGTCGAAGCTGGTCTCGTTGCCGTTCGGATCGGTGAGCGAGGTCAGGTTTCCGTTCGGGTCGTAGCCGTAGCTCGTCGAGGTCGAGAGCGGCCCGTCGACACCGGTCATCCGGTCGAGGAGGTTGTAGCTGTAGGTCGTCGTGTGGCTGCGGGCGTCGGTCATCGAGGTGCGGTTGCCGCGTGAGTCGTAGCCAAACTGCCAGGTGTCGCCTTCCGGCCGCTCGAGCTGGGTCAGCTCGTTGGCGTCGTTGTAGGTGTAGGAGGTCGTGTTGC
Organism: uncultured Solirubrobacterales bacterium; assembly: GCA_963743575.1. GTDB lineage: Bacteria > Actinomycetota > Thermoleophilia > Solirubrobacterales > 70-9 > DASUPK01. The sequence continues at coordinate 534,407 of CAVUQC010000007.1, forward strand.
CGCGGCGGTCGGTGACGCTGACGGGATTGAGGTTGCCGTCGTAGGCGACGTCCGTGGAGTGCCCCAGTGGATCGGTGTAGGAGGTCGGGTGCTCCATGTTGTCGCGGGTGATCGACCAGGTGTTGGAGGCCGGATCGGTCTTCCCGGTTGGGGCTCCGTTCTCGTCATAGGAGTAAGCGGTGATATGTCCGTCCGGGGTGGTGTCTGAGGTCAGATCACCGAGAGCGTCTCTCCCGAAGGTCTCAGCCGAGTGGCCGGGCTCGGTCTTCGAGGTCAGGTAGTTGCGCGAGTTGTAGCCGTAGCTCGTCGTGTGGCTGAGCGGGTCGCTGACCGAAGTCAGATTGCCATTCGTGTCGTAGGTGTTGGTAGTGGTGTGGCCGTTGGGGTCGGTGATCGTCAGGGGTTGCCCGGCTGAGTTGTAGGTGAGGTCAGTGTGATTGTTGTCGGGGTCGGTGATCTCGGTCAGGTTGTTGGACGACCAGTCATAGCTCCAGCTGTTCGAGCGTGCATCCGTGTAGTCGGTCAGATGGTTCGCTGAGTCGTAGCCGAAGGTCTGCTCGTTGCTGAGCGGGTCCGTGATCGAGGTCAGGTTGCCCGCGGAGTCATGCGCGAACGACCAGTCCGCGCCCCCCGGGCGGTCGACCTCGTTGACGTCGCCGGCGGAGTCGTATCCGAAGCTGGTCGTGTGTCCGAGCTCATCGGTGACCGATGTCTGCAGGCCCTGGCCATTGAAGTCGTAGGTGCGGGTGCCGCCCTCGGGCTCGGTGACCGTGGTTTCGCCGCTTCCATAGTCCGCGGACCATTGGTTCCCGTTGCCGTCGACCTGCTCTGTGATCCGTCCCTGTGAGTCATAGGTGTTGGTCAGGAAGGTGACATCGCGGGGGTCGGTGATCGTAGTGAGCCGATGCTGCGAGTCGTAGTCGTAGTGCGTGACCCCACCGAGTGCATCGGTCACCGTCTCGAGATCGCCGCCGGGACTGTAGGTGTAAGAGACAGAGCGACCGGTTGAATCGGCCACCCCGGTGATGTGATTCGAAGAGTTGTAGGTGAAGGAGAGCGACTGGCCCGAGGCATCGGTGATCGACGCCAGCCGGCCGTCGGAGTTGTAGCCGTAGGTTGTGACCAGGCCGTGATCGTCGGTGATCGTCGAGACTCTCCCGGTCACGTCAAACGCATCGACGGTCTGGGTGGGAGTCGTGAGCCGGTAGGTGCCGTCGGTCTCCTGGGTCAGGACGTCGTGGATGCCGTCAGGCGGGGTGTAGGTCGAGCCAGATTTGACGAAGAGGTCGCGGCGGCCGTCCGGGCGCCTGACGATCACGTTGCCTGATTCCTGTGGAGAGGCAGCAATCAGGCCTCCGAATGACCACCCCGGCCCGAAGCCAGCGTCGGTCGGGTCAGATGAGTTGTAGGCCCGACGCAGCTCGAGGGGCTCGCGGCTCTTGTTCGTCAACGCTAGGTCGGTGTGGTGGTAGTCGAGGCCGCCGCTCACAAGGTTCACAGGGTCCTCGCCATAGGGGCAGTTGGGGCCCAAGCCAAGACATGGGTCAGAGAACGGATCCCAAAGGGGGGCCGTAATGAGATTTCCACTGATGGTGTCTCCGGTCCCCATCGGCCCCGGGCCCCCAGCTCCTCCGAAGTTGTCGTCAGGGACTGTCAGCGGCGTTCCCCCTGTGTACTGGACACCGGTCGTGTTTCCGTGGATGACGTTCCAGGAGACGTCAGGGGTTCCGCTGCTTATGTACAAACCTGTGGAGTTGCCCGAGAACGTCGAATGAGTTGCGGCGGCGCTGCCCATGGCAGCCGCAACATTCAGTCCGGTGCCGTTGTTTCGAATCTTTGAATGGTCCAGGGAAAAGGTCCTCGTGCACGAGCAATTGGCGTTGAAAGTCGCGTCGATCCCTGTCGTCGCGTAGCTGAGATCGACGTGGTCGAGGGTCGATGTCACCGGCCATGAGCCATCAACGCCGTTGAGGAAGATCTTGCTCCAGTCGTTCGGCGCCGGTGAATTCGCGGACCCGTTCGCGTTGGTGTCACCACCGACGCTGTCGTCCTTGATCGAAGTGATCGTCACTGGGTTTCCGGCGCTCCCCGTCGCGTCGAATCCACCTCGGACATCGATATTCCCGCCGCCGGCGGTCACCTTGGTCACTAGACCGGCTCCCAGCGTTAAGGTCGCGCCCGTGTCGACCCTGAGGTTGTAGCCACCGCGGATCACCATCACGAAGCCGTGGTCCTCCCAGGTCGATGAATCGGCCACGTTGCCGGCGACCCAAATGGCGTTGGCGTCGTTCCCGCTCAGCGTGTTCTCGTCGATGTCCGCCGGGATCGAGCTGCTGTAAGGATCGACGTAGTAGTCGATCGGACGACCGCCATTTTCGACCGTGTTGCCCGACAGGCTGACCCCGGTGACGGAGTTGCCGTAGTAGGAGGGGCCGCCGTAAACGCTGATCGCGGCGAAACTCGACGGAGAGGGATCATCTGAGGTGGGCGCTCCACAGCCGTCAACGGTGTTGTCATGGATGTTCACATCTCCGCTGCCGCCGTAGTAGGAGATGCCATAGCCCGAGCCGAGCAGGGAGGAAGGCGACTCGAGGCTGGCACAGTCGCTGATTGTGTTGTCGGCGATCTCCGGGCTTCCGCCAGCGGTGTAGATACCGGCGCCGTTGTGGGCGAGGGTGTTGCCGGATATCGAGGTCGTGTTTCCGGGCGGGAGTGAGATCGCCTGGTAGCCGTGGTCTATCTCCGAATCGGTGATCGCGGTGAGACTCGAACCACTCTGCGCCTGGATCCCGGCAAAACCGAACCAGCCCGTGTAGTTGATATTGGCGTGATGGATTTCGCCGCCTCCGCCTGAGTCGAAGACGATCCCGCGCCAGTCTTGCTGCGCAGGTGAAGTCGCAGTTCCATCGCCGTTGGTATCGCCAGAAATGGAGTCGTCCCTCAGCGAGGTGAACGTAACCGGGTTCGAGCTCGTCCCCTCGACATCAAGGGTCCCGTCGACGATGAGCTTGACGCTGCGCTCCAGCTTGATCACGGCGCCTGGATCAACCGTGACGGTCACGCCCGAGGGGATCGTTACCCAGTCGTTCGCCACGTACGGTGAGCCGGCGGCATCCCAGGTCTGGTTGCTTGAGATGGTGCCCGGCAGTGTTGTCGCTTGCGCGAGGCTTGGCGCTACCGCCAGAACGCCCCCGACGAGAAGCCCAATAAGTGCCCAACCCCGTTTCACACCTCTGCCCAGATCCAGAGCAGAACCCCTTGACATCCGAATCTCGTTTCTCCCTCTTCGGCGATCATCCCGGACGCCGCCGGGCGCGACCTTACTCCTAGCAATGGCTAGTCGTCAAGCTCGAATCAGCAAAGTTCCACAAAGGCGTCCACAAGTCCGGACACAGGTACGGACCCGCCGCCCGCACCCGCGGAAGCTTTCTAGGCACGGACCGGCCCTTCGTACGCCGCCGACCACCCGCCCACAACGAAGAGTGCGGGTGGTCGGCGGCTAGCTACGGGCCAGTAGTAGTAGAGGGGTATGCGCGGGTGCGAACGGCGGGACGATTTGGGGTGATTTGCGTCATGAGGGGTGATGCCAAGAAAGAAGCGAGTAAAGGGAGAGTCAGAGACGATCAGCTTCAGGGATCTGCAAGTGCTGGATTTCATCTGCAGATTCGGAGTGGTGAACAGGACTGCGGTTCAGTGGTGGGCTGAGACTGGGCGGTCGGTGACCCTCGACAGGGAGCGTCGGCTGAGGGAGGCCGGGCTGATCCGCGTGCATCCGCCGATCGGGCGAAGCGGCCCGCTGATCGCAATCACCGGTCGCGGCCTGCGGCTCGCTGGCCGAAGCGAGCTCGGTCCGGCGAGGGTCTCGGTCTGGTCGGCCACCCACTCGGTGGCCTGCGCCCAGGTTGCCGCCCACCTGGAGCGATCAGGCGACCAGGTCCTCTCCGAGCGCGAGCTGCTCGCCGAGGAAAAACGCTTCGGCGACCGTTTCTACTCGGCGCAGCGCCCCTACCCCGCCGAAGGCTGGCACCGCCCGGACCTCTACTGCTTCACGCACCGCGAGGGCAGGATCGAGGAGCACGTGATCGAGGTGGAGCTGACGGCGAAGGCACCGGAGCGCCTGGTGAAGATCATTGAGACCTGGGAGTCCCACAAGCTCCGTAACCCCGACGGCCGCGAGATCCTGGAGCCCGCCGAGCAGACCCCCCACCGGATCATCTACCTCTGCCCTACGAAGATCGTCCCCTTCGTCCGGCGGGCGGTGCAGAAGGCGGGAGCCGGCTGGTGCGTCTCGGTCGAGGAGCTGTGGTTCGATCACTCCCCCTTTGCCCGACCTGAGAGCCAGCCTAGCGGCGGCCTAGGCGCGGACCGTCAACCCCCGGAGGGGGTCGGGGCGGAGCCCCTTGACGGCCGCGCCGCCGCCGCTACTGTCGCGGCCAGGTCGGGGGCAGAGAACGGCGGCGGTCGATGAGTGCGGGATTCGGCGAACCCTGGCTGACGAAACGTGAGCTGGCCCGCAAACTCCGCGTTTCTCCACGGACCGTGGAACGGCTTCGACTTCCATTCACGCGCGTTGGTGGTCAGAATCGCTACCGGATGAGTCAGGTCGAATCAGCCTTGGCGGGGCACGACGAACTGCCGGACAACGTCGTGCCGCTTCGGCGGACGCAAAGGGATGAAGCAGCATGAGCGCATTCCGGAGGGGGAGGGGCTGGGCGGCGAAGTACGTCGCTGGAGCCCGCCAGATCTGGGTTCCGGGCGGGCCCTTCGCGACGAAGCGCTCGGCGCAGCAGGCAGAACAGCGGCACCGGGAGCTGCTCGCCAGGCGCCGAACCGAGGAAACCTGCGAGAGCTTTGCCGAGCGCTGGCTGCGTGAGTGGCCTCGACCTTCACCCGGGACGCGACACACGTACGCGCGAGCCGCCCATCGCTTCGCCGAGCATTTCGGGCCGACGCCGCTCGGTGAGGTTGAGCGGCTGTCTGCTCGAACCTGGGCGCTGCAGGTCCCGCGCAACATCGCGAAGCCGATCGCGACGATGTACGAGGACGCTCGCAACGTTGGACTGGTCGAGACGAATCCGTTCTCGAACCTGCGACTGCCGATCAGCGAGAAGACACAGGAAGTACACCCGCCCAGCCTGGACGAGTACCGACAGCTGGTGGAGGCATGCAGCGTCCTTGGCGGCTACGGCTCCGAGTTCAGAGCGATCATCCAGTTCGCGGCGTGGACTGGTGTTCGGATTGGCGAGCTTGCTGCTCTCAAGTGGGGTGACATCGATGGCGACTTCGTCTGGATTCGCCGGGCCCGCAAGAACGACGGCTCGATCGGTAAGCCCAAGAACGGGCGGGAACGGAAGATCGTCTTTCTCGAGCCGGCTCGCGTTCTCGACCAAGTTCCCAAACGCGCAGCCTCCGAGTTCATCTTTCACTCTCCCCGCGGCGTGCCCCTGACGAAGAACAACCACCACTACGCGTGGCGGCAGGTGCGGGCGTCATCGGGCCTCGTACAAGCCCGCCAGGAGGCGGGGCTCCCGGGGGTTCGATTCCACGATTTGCGTCACTTCTGCGCTACTCAGCTGCTTGAGATGGGACTCTCACATTTCGACGTGTCCGTCCAGCTCGGCCACGAGGACGGCGGCGCTCTGGTGATGAGCCGCTACGGGCATCCTTCAAGGGAAGCCGCCCGCGAGCGGCTACTAGGGGCATTCCGACGCCAGACGATCAACACCGGTAGCGAGATCGGTAGCGTCGGATTGCCGTAGTCCCGCGATCAAGCCCGATTGGCGGGCTTTTTCGCTGGATCGCCCCGATTTGGTCTCACCTCTGCGGCAGGGAGCGACGGGTCACGACCCGCCGCTCGGCGAGCGAATCGCCGCCTGGCTTATTTCTTCTGCAGCTTGACCTTGACCGACTGGTTCTCCGGCTCGCCATTGACGGGCATGTAGGTGATCGTCACCCCGACCTTCACCTTCCCGGTTTGCCTGAGCGTTGTCGCTTTCCTTCCCTTCGCCTTGATCAGCAGTTGGGCCGCCCCCGCTCCGACCGCCGTACTCGTAGCCGACGAGCCGGTCGACGTCACCCTGACACCGCGCCCCGAGGCGGTGAGTTCGCCGGGATTGGGCAGCGTGAGGCTGAGGGTCGCGGTGCCCTTCTTCTTGTTGAGCAGCTTCGCGCCCAAGGTCACCGAGTTGCTGGGCACGAACGTCGCCGTAAGGTTGAGGCGATCGCTGCCAGCGGGTCCACCGAAGCTGGTCGCTTGGCCATCCGGAAGATCTCCGTCGAAGACGTACAACCCGGCGCTGCCACCGAACGGGGAGATGACGCAAGAGGTGTCGCTGGAGCCCGGCACCCCTAGGCCGACCACGTCACCGCGCTGGACGGGGATATCCACGGGAAAGGTGTTGAGGATCCCAGCGCTCAGCGCTTGCGGTCCGTCGTGTCCGACCACCCGGAAGATATTCGGGTCGGCGATTTTTCGGAACACCTTCAGCTTCAGCAATTGCCCTGCGATGCCCGTCGCAGCGTTGTTGCTCCATGACGTGATCCGCCCATTCCCGGGAACCTCGTAGCTGTTGCCGAGCGTGACCGGCGCCTGGATGTAGTCGATGGGCTCAACGAACGCGCCGCAGTCGTCGGTGTTGGTTCCGAGCTCCCCGAGCGTGACCGACGCGCCCGCCGGCGGAACCCCTCCCGTCAGCAGGAGGGCAACAACGCCGGAGGCCACTGTCGCTCGACTCGGCCGGATTACTTCTTCTTCTTCTTCAGCTTGACGTTGACCGACTGGGTGCCGGGGTCGCCGTTGGTCGGCGTGAAGGTGATTGCAACGCTTAGGCTCACCTTGCCGGCTGATTTGAGCGTCTTCTTCTTCTTCCCGGTCGCGTTGATCAGGAGCTGGACCGGCCCGGCGTTGGCGGCTCCCGTCGGGGTGGCGCTCACGCCGCTGCCGGCGGCGGCCAGGGATCCCGGATTCGGAAGGGTGAGGTTCAGCGCGGCGCTGCCCTTCTTCTTGTTGAGGGCTGTCGTCCCGACCTGCACCGTGTTGCTTGGCTGGAAGACCGCCGACACGTTCACCCTGTTGTTTGTGTTCGGGCCGAAGAAGCTGGCTTCATCACCCAGACCCAGGGCCGGCAACGGATGGTCAAGGAAGCTGTCTCCAGGTGCCGCCGCGAACAGGACGGCGATAGAGGCGCCGGCCACCCCTGTCGTACCCAGGACGTCGCCGGTCTGGACCGGGATGCTCACCGGGAAGGTGTTCACTTTGCCGCCAACCAAGGGTTGTGGGCCGTTGAGCCCGACCACCTTGTAGAAGAACCCCGGGTCAGCGGTCTTCCGATAGACCTTCATGGTCAGCTGCTGTCCGGTCCCCGCCACCGCATTTGTGCTCCAGCTGGTGATGGTGCCGTTCGCGGGGGCCTGATAGCTGGCACCAGACGTCACCGCCAGTTGGAGGAAGTCGGGCGTCGGTGTCCCACCTCCCGAAGGGCTCGGGGCGAGTTGTCCGATCGTGACCGATGCCATCGCGGGCGCGGCAAGAATCGCCATCGCAAGCACGGCCAGGACCCCGGTTCTAGCGAGTCGAGGAATGGAGCGAGCCTAACCCCTGGACGGGAGACCCGCTTACCCAAATCCGGCTAGGCGATGACCTTGAACTTCCTGACCGCCGGGGCCGGATCCGCCACTCCGGTCGGGCCGATCGCCCTCACCTTCAGGACGTGCTTGCCGAGCTTGAGCTTGCGCGGCGTGAAGGGCGAGGCGCAGGCCGCGAACTGCCTCTTGTCCACCTTGCACTGGAAGGTCGAACCCGCCTGGGTCGACGCGAACTTGAATTTCGGCCGGCGCTTGGTCGTCTTCTTCTTCGGGCCCTTGGTGATCGTCGTGTCCGGAGCCGCCGGGGGGGAATCTGAACGGTGAACGAGCGAGTCGCCACCGCGGTGTTGCCCGCCGCATCGCTGCCCTGGGCCCTGAAGATGTGCGCACCGCCCGCGAGCGGGCTCGAGGGTGTGTCGCTGTTTCCCGGACCCGAGCATCCCGCGAAGCTCGCCGTGCCCGAATCGAGTGAGCACAGGAAGGTGACCGGCCCGTGCGCGTCGGTGCCGCTGAAGGTGAAGGTCGGCGTGGTGTCCGTGATCGTCCCGGTGGGACCGGAATCGATGGCCACCGACGGAGGTGTCCCGTCGACCTCGAAACCCTGCGTCGCGGTCGCCGAGTTGGAGGCGGCATCGGTGGCCTTCACGCGGAAGGTGTAGGGACCATCGGTCAGGGGAGTATCGGGCCCGTCGCTGTCCCCGGGACCCGAGCAGGGGGCAAAGCTCGGGGTGCCGGTGTCGATCGAGCACTCGAAGGTCACGGGGCCGACTCCATCGGTGGCGCTGAAGGTGAAGGTCGGCGTCGTCTGATTGGTGAGCCCCGTGGGCCCGGCGTCCACCGACACGTCCGGCGAGGTGGAGTCCTCCGTGTAGGTGACCGAGCCGGACGGCGTGGAGAGCGTGGAGGAGCAATCCGAGACATTGCTGCCGGAGTCGGTGGCTGTCGCGTAGAAAACGGTGGTTGAGTTGGTCGGCACCGGCGAGCTCACCGGGATGCCGGGGGAGGCGAACTCCTCGGCCGTCCCGGTACCGACCTCCTGGCCGGTGCAGCTGGGATCCGTGTAGAGGTTGACCGTGGATCCGGGATCGGCCGCGCCGAAGACCTTCGGCAGGGGCTGATTGGCCGGCGAATTCGGGGCCGTGCCGGTCATGCAGGGCGTCGTCGGCCCGGTTCCCGCGGGGTCGACGGTGAGCAGTCCCGTGGTGGTCGCGTCCTGGCCGTCCGGATTGGTGATGGTCACGTCCTGGGCTCCGGTGCTCGCCGACCGCGTGTCCACGTCGAGAACGACATGCGTGGAGTCCACGTAGGTGACGTGGTTCACCTGCACTCCGCCCGTGACGGAGGCGGTGATGTGGTTGTCGTATCCGGGGCCTCCGGGGTCGGCACCCGGATCGAAGAACCCAGAGCCATCGGTCGAAGTTCCCGCGATGTCCACGCCCACCGAGCAGTTCCCCTGAGCGACCGAGGTGGCCGGTGCCACCGGCGTCGCGGTCGATGGCGTCGCAGGGGGCGGAGCCTTCAGCTGAATCACCTGGACACCCCACGAGTTGGGCTGGTTCGCGTATTCCTGGAACGTCCAGAAGGTCATGTTGTCGGTCGGGTCGACCACGGTCTGGGAGTAGTCCCCCCAGCGCCGGGGCGAACCCGAGCCCGCGTCATAGGGGCTCGTGCTCGATTGGGTGATCGTCGGCGCCTCCGTCGTGCCGGGCGCGTCGCCCGTGAGCCTGCCCGAGGAGGCCACCTGGGCGAACTGCCCGGCGCCCGCCCTGCTCATGTTGATGGAGGCGTGTCCCTGCCCGTTCATCGCGATCGAGGGCATCCAGTAGAAGGTCGGGTTGGTGGGGGCGGTGTCGAAGACGCTCCCCGACTGCGTGAGGCTCGGCGACGTGTCCAGGCTGCCGATCTGGTACCAGCGAGCGCCATCCCGGTTGCCGGTGCCGGAACCGGTGCCCGCCGCATCCATCCGGATGTTGTGCGCGGTCCAGAGCGAGACCGTGCCATCAGGCGTCGTCCCGATCATCGCCTCGAAGAGGCGGTCATCGAGAGCATCGATGCCCCCGGTGGTCCCCTGAGCGGGGACGGCCAGAGGCGGCGCGGTGGTTGGGACGGTGACCCCCAGATTCCCAGAGATCGACGGCGTTCCCCCCGGGTCGCTGATCCGGCGAACGTCAATCTTGTTGAGCAGCTGATTGTCGGGGCCCACGATGTACCCGGCCCCGACGCTCGGATTCATATCCGTGGCGGGCTGCGGTGAGCTCGGCCCCGCGCCCGCACCGCCGGAAACCAGGTTGCGGAAGGCGGTGACCACCATCGGCCCGCCGTTCAGGACGCTCGACTTGCGGATCACGAAGGCGCTGGTCCCTGCGAAGTTGCCGCTGCTCGACGTGAACTCGTTGACGCCGATGTAGATCGCGTTCGCGTCGACCCCCAGCTGCGGATAGTCGGCGAAGCGGGACGGGCCGGTGGGCGGCGGGCTGGATTCGTTGAAGAAGAAGAACGTGAAGCTGCTGGCATTCGTGATCGTCGGCCCGTTGCTCACTGCGAGCATCACCCGGTTGTTGGCGGCCTCGACGTTCACAGCGGAGACGATCCAACGCTGCGAGAGGCGGTCGTACTCGACACCCGGGTCCGTCGGCTCAGCTCCATTGCGCACCGGTGCCCAGAACGCCGAGTCGGAGAGGTTCAGGCCACCGAGGTTCCCCTGCTTGTCATACACCCGGATCCGGCCGTTGACCGACACCAGGACCTGACTCGGCCCCACCGCGCCCATGGAGTCCGGTGGTACGAAGTTGGACTGGCTCAGTTGGGCGCCCAGGAAGCTGGTGCCCGCGCTCACCGCCTGGCTCGGAGTGATCGCCGCCTTGCCGGTTCGCTCCGCCGGGATGGCCGGACCCGAGCGCTTGGGCGGACCGCTCTCCTCGCCGGGCTCGGGCTTCTCCCGGACGTTCGGGCCGACCGCCTCGGCCTGGGCTTCGGATGGGGGAGCCGCCTCCCCCTCCGGCTCGGTCGGCTTGGTCGCCTCCCCCTCCGGTTCCGTCGATTCGCCCTCCGACTCGGTTGACTCCCCGTTGGCCTCTTCCTTCTGCGCCTCGAGATTCCCCTCCGGGACGGCAGGGGCCGAGTGCTCCCGCTCGAAGCGGCCACTCGCGAGCCTCGCGACGCTCAGGGTCCTGCCCTGCGATCCCGTGACGGGCTTCCCCTTGATGGTCTCGGCGTCCTGCCGATTGCCGCTCCCACACCCGATCCCGACGAGAGCAAGCAGCGCAAGAACGAAGAGCACCGCAACGCTTAGGCGACGCTTCATCGGTTGCCGAGTCTAGAGGCGATCAAGGCGCCGGAATCGTAGTCGGCTGCCGGGTCTGTCTCAGCTTCAGGTTGAGCGTCTGTGTCGAGGAATCCCCTTCGTTGGGGAAGAAGTTCACGCGGACCGCCAACACGATCCTGCCCTTGCGCTTCAGCCTGCGCCGCGTCTTGCTGACCGTGGCGACCGAGAAGGTTGCCGGACCCGCCACGGCCAGCTGCTTGGACGCCCGCTTCTTCATCCTCTTGCCCGCGATCGAGACGATGCCGGGGTTGGTCGTCGTGACGGTGAATGTCGCGGTACCCCTCTTGCGGTCCCGGGTGATCCCGTCGATGCTGAAGCTGGTGTCCGGGACGAGGACCGCCGAGAGGTTGAGCCGGACGTCGTTCTGGGGGGCGAAGATGCCGGCGTCTCCGTCGGAGAGATCGCCGAGGCGATTGAGGACGTTGTCGCCCGGCTGGGTGAACACGCAGGAGTTGGCGGGCCCGGTCTCGTGGTATCCGAGCATGTCCCCGGACTTGACGGAGAGGCTGACGGGGACGGTGTTGAGGCCCTCGGTCAGCAGGTGGGGAGACGAGTGCGAAATGACCTGGAACGAATCAGGATCGGTGGTGCGGCGGAAGACCTTGACGACGTAGGTCGCACCCGCGCCGGACGAGTTCGTCGACCACGAGGTGATCGTCCCCGCCTCCTTCGCCACGTAGAGATTCCCGCCGGTCACGCTCGGCTCCAGGTAGTCCATCCCCGAGGTCGTGCAGTTGTCCGCGGGGGCGTCGGGCGAGAGCTGGCCGATCGTCACGGACGCACTCGCAGGCTGCGCGCAGGCCAGCCAGACGAGGCCCAGCGCGGCGACGCCCGGCAGGGCTCGGCTTGGCCTGAGGGAAAAGGGGAGCACTCCCCTCAAACAACGACCGAAGCGATTCGTACCCCCTCGGCTCATTGGACCTCGGTGATCGCCTGCTGGACCTCTCCGAGCGAGGGCGACTCCGTCAGCTGACGCGTCCCGTTCGGGCCGCCGACCACCACCGCCGGCCCGACGGGCAGCCTGCGCTCGGCGGTGATCTTCTCGTCTGCCTCGAGCGTCCCCGTGATGTCGTCCGCGTTCATGTCGCGCTGCCACTGCTCGACGTTGAAGCCCGCGACGCCCACGCCGCGCGCAACGTTGTTGAGGAAATCCTGATTGGCGCCGTGCTTCTTGGCCGCGTCCTGGTTCCGGAAGAAGAGCTCCGCGAACTGCCACTCGTAGTCCTGCTTCGCGGCCGCCGCGGCAGCGTAGGCGCCGAGGAAGAAGCCGGACTCGGTCATCGGGAAGTTGTGGTAGATCAGCTGAAGATCGCCCTCGCGCACCGGGCCGCCGATCAGCGGGACGATGACATCGCGGTTCCAGTCCGAGCACGGATCGCACTGGAGATCGTTGAAGACCTGAACCGTGACCGCAGCATCCGGGTTGCCGAGCCGCGGCCCATCCTGCTGGATCCCGCCCAACAGGCTCTGCACCTCGGCCGCCCCGGTGATCTGGACGTCATCGCCCTCCTCGGTCCCGGTGCCGATCGCGATGCTCACGATCGCGAAGCCGATCACCCCGACGACGATCGCCAGCGCAATCAGCCCGACCAGTCGCGGGCGCCTCCGAGGTGCCTCCTCGCTCACCCGGCGACGGCCTTGTAGTAGCGCACGGCGAGTCCTGTGAGCAGAGTGCGGAAGCACTCCTCGACGGGAGTCTCGGTCTCGGCAGCCCAGCTCTCCAGGCCGCGGCTCTCGATCGCCTCGCTGCGCTCGACGACCTCCTCGACCAGATCGGGGTGCTGGTCGCAGAAGTAGGCGCCGATCGAGTAGAGGTCAGTCTCCATCAGGGACTGGATGAAGGGATCCATGCCCGGCGTGACCGACTGCTCGCCCGAATTCATGGCGGAATGGTAGTTAGGCTGGGATCGGTGGCAGCGCGCGACGAGATCACCGCCTACTGCGGCGAGCTGCTGGACGTCGACGCCTTCGAGGACTATGGACCCAACGGACTCCAGGTTCCGGGCGCCCTCGAGGTGAGCAGGATCGCCACGGGCGTGAGCGCGAACCTCAAGACGCTCGGCGGAGCCGTGGAATCGGGGGCGCATCTGGTGCTGACGCACCACGGCCTGCTCTGGGGCGATGCGCTTTCGCCGCTGACCGTCCCGATGGCCGCCAGGCTGCGCGCGCTGCTCTGCGCGGACGTCTCGCTGGCCGCCTACCACCTGCCACTCGACGCGCACCCGGAGATCGGCAACAACGCATTGCTCCGTGACGCCCTCGGCCTCGAACCGGACGAGCGTCCCTTCGGCCAGGCCAAGGGCTCGGCGGTCGGTGTGGTCGGCCGCGCCCCGGAGCCGATCGCCCTCGGCGAGCTGCGCAAACGGCTCAGTGAGGCCGTCGGCCAGGAGCCGCTGGTCTTCGACGCCGGCCCCGAGCGGATCTCGAGCGTCGGGATCGTCACTGGCTCGGGCGGCTTTGCGCTGGAAGAGGCCGGCCCGATGGGGCTCGACGCCCTGGTCACCGGCGAGCCGAGCGAACCGGTGATGGGAGAGGCGAGGGAGTACGGCGTCCACTTTCTCGCCGGCGGCCACTATGCGACCGAGACGTTCGGGATCAGGCGGCTCGGCGAGCTGGTGGCGGAGCGCTTCGAGATCGAGCACGAGTTCGTCGATGTGCCGAATCCGGTCTAGAAATCCCAGCTAATTGCGCAGAAAGAGTTGACACGTCGCCGTGAGCCGATATACATGGATTTCGCATACGTAAGGCGTTCACGAGGAGAGGAGTGGCCTATATGTCCGTTCACCTGACGCCCACGGAGCTTGCCGAGGAAATGCACATGAAGCGGCGCGATGTGCTCACCAAGTGCATCGAGATGAATGTGCCGGTCCTCAAGGGTCGAATCGACAAGACCCTCTTCGCATCCTCATTGCGGGCGTTCCAGACTCAAAAGCCGCAGGCCACGGCCTAGCCCCGATTCCCAGAGACGTCTTGGCTGCTCAGCCAGACGCCTAATAGACTCCAGACCATGGAGAGCGCGACGATCGCCGCGGCCGGGTCTGCGTCGGATACCGGCACGAACAGCAAGACCTGTGCCGACCTGATGCCGCTGGCCGCCGAGCACCATGCGGACCTGACGGCGGTCACCTACAAGGACGAGTCCGGGAAGTGGGTCTCGAAGACCTACCGCGAGGTCGGCGAGATCGTCCGCCAGCTCGCGCTCGGCCTGATCGAGCTCGGGATCGAGAAGGGCGACAAGGTGTCGATCCTCGCGAACACCCGCCCCGAGTGGACCTACTTCGACTTCGCCGCGCTCAGCGTCGGAGCGACCGTCGTCCCCATCTACCAGACGAACTCGCCCGAGGAATGCCAGTACGTCATCGAGAACTCCGACGCGAAGGCGGCCATCGTCGAAGACGACGAGCAGCTCGCCAAGATCGATGAGATTCGCGACCGCGTCCCGAAGCTGGAGCAGGTGATCCGCATGGAGGGCTCCGGGGGCAAGGCGATCTCGATGGACGAGCTGATCGAATCCGGCTCCGGCCGCTCCGACACGGAGTGGGAGCAACGCTGGCAGTCGGTCACGCCGGACGACATCTGCACCTTCATCTACACGTCCGGCACGACCGGGCCGCCGAAGGGCTGCGTCATCTCGCACGGCAACTACCGCTCGATGGTCACCATGGCCCTCGACGAGAGCGTCCTGGACAGCGACACGACGACCTACCTCTTCCTGCCGCTGGCGCACTCCTTCGCCCTCTTGATCCAGTTCCTGAGCTTCGACCTGGGCGGCAACATCGCCTTCTGGGAGCGCGACCCGCTGAAGATCATCCCGAACCTGGTCGAGGTGAAGCCCGAATACTTCCCCTCGGTCCCCCGCATCTTCGAGAAGATCTACACGGCGGCGACCGGAGAGGTCGAGAAATCCGGCGGAATCAAGAAGGTCGTCTTCAACTGGGCGATCGGCGTCGGCAGGAAGGTCCGCGAGCGCGAACGCGCCGGGGAGCCGATCGGTTTCCTGCTGCGCAAGCAGTATGAGATCGCCGACAAACAGGTCCTCTCCAAGATCCGGGCGCTGTTCGGGGGCAACATCAAGAACTGCGTCACCGGCGCGGCGCCGATCAATCCCGAGATCCTCCGCTTCTTCGACGCGGCAGGCGTGCTCATCCTCGAGGGCTGGGGCATGACCGAGACTTCCACCGCCGCCACCGTCGCCAGGCCCGATGCCTTCAAGTTCGGCAAGGTCGGCCGCGCGTTCCAGGGCTGCGAGATCAGGATCGCCGACGACGGCGAGATCCTCGTCCGGGGCCCCAACATCTTCCAGGGCTACTACAAGAACGAAGAGGCCACCAGGGAGACCATCGAGAACGGCTGGCTCCACACCGGCGACATCGGAGAGCTTGACGAGGACGGTTACCTCTCGATCACCGGCCGCAAGAAGGACATCATCATCACCGCGGGCGGCAAGAACATCACGCCGGCGAACCTCGAGGCGGAGATCAAGCAGAGCCCGTACGTCTCCCAGTGCGTGGTGATCGGGGACCGCAGGCCGTACCTCGTCGCCCTGATCACGCTCGACATGGAGGAGTGCGCCAAGCTCTGCGAGGAGAGGGGCTGGTCCGCCGATCCCGCCGAGCTCCGGCACAACGGGGAGATGCGGGCGATCATCGAGAAACACATCGAGGAGATCAACCAGAAGTTCGCGCGGGTCGAGCAGGTGAAGAAGTTCGAGATCCTCCCGCACGACCTCTCGCAGGAGACCGGGGAGCTGACGCCGACGATGAAGGTGAAGCGCAATGTCGTCGCCGACAAGTTCGAGAAGGACGTCGACTCGCTGTACGCCTAGGTTTGGCGACCTTCCTAGTCGCACCGGATTCGTTCAAGGGGACCCTCACCGCCAAGGAGGTAGCTGAGGCGATCGGCCGCGGAATCGAGCGGGTCGGCGGGCGGCCGGAGCTCTGTCCGGCGGCCGACGGAGGAGAGGGCACGGCCGAGGTCCTGCTCGGCGCGATGGACGGCGAGTGGCACACGGCGCAGGTGCACGATCCGCTCGGCCGCCCGATCGAGGCGCGGTTCGCCCTGGTGCGCGACGGCTCCACAGCGATCGTCGAGGCGGCCGCGGCGTCGGGCCTCTCACTGGTTTCCGAGAGCGAGCGCGACCCCCAGGGGGCGAGCAGCGCCGGGACGGGTGAGTTGATCGCCGCCGCGATCGAGTCAGGCGCGCGGCGGGTCCTGGTCGCCGCGGGGGGCACCGCGACGACGGACGGAGGACGTGGCGCCATCGAGGCCCTCCAGGGGACCGAAGGGGCACGGGACGCGACTCTGGAGGTGCTCTGCGACACCTCGGTGCCGTTCGAGCGAGCGGCGGAGGTGTTCGCGGGACAGAAGGGCGCCTCGGATGAGCAGGTCGCGAGCCTGAGCTCGCGTCTCATCGCTCTCGCGGGCACCCTGCCGCGTGACCCACGGGGTCATGCGATGACGGGCGCGGCCGGTGGCCTCTCCGGCGGGCTCTGGGCGGTGTTCGGGGCCCGTCTCGTACCGGGAGCGGCCTTCGTGCTCGGGGTGATCGGCTTCGACGCGAGCCTGGAGGGCGCGGATGCCGTGATCACCGGCGAAGGCCGTCTCGATGAGCAGAGCTTCGAGGGAAAGCTGGTCGGTCAGGTCGCCCGGCGGGGCAGGGAAGCGCGCCGGCCCGTGCACGTGATCGCAGGATCGAACACCTTTGACGAGGCCACCGCCAACCGGCGCGGGATCGCATCGGTGAGGGAGGCCGGCACCCCGGAGGCGATCAGCGACGCCGCTGCCCAGATCGCCGACCCCGCCGGCTAGGCACGGGGATCAGGGAGGACCGGTCCAGCCCGCCGCGTAGCAGGGGTTTGGACCGCACGGATCGGTGATCGTGCCGTTGAGATCGAGGAAGGCCGCGATCTGGGCTCGGACCTCAGGCGTCTGCCGAATCACGGTGTCGTGCGGGTCGACTCCGAACGAATCGTCCGGGGCGGTGTTGGTGATCGGGGCCGGGTCGGTGCCGAGCGTTCCGCCGGAGCGCTTCGGCCCGATGTCCCAGACGAACGATCCGTTGCCATTGGCGTCAGCCGGTAGCTGCAGCGCGGGGAGGTCCGGGAAGAAGTCGACGAAGCCCGGAGTGCGCCCCGGGTCCAGCGTCGGATAGCGCAACGGCGCGCCGATCGTCCTCGCTTCGACCGTGGCGGCGACGTTCGAGACCTGGTGGTCCCCGTAGGCCATCTCGATCAGGACATGGTGCGCCGGCGTGCCTGGCAGAGGGTCGGAGGTCATGTGGTTGGCGTAGCCATCCGGCTCGCCGCGGTCCCACAGCATCTGGATCATCGCCAGCAGCAGCGGGCGCTCCGACTCGTTCGGATAGGACGGGTAGAGGATTGCCGAGTAGTCGCCGAAGTCCACGCTGCGCGTGAGCAGTGTCGAGTAGTTCATGCCGGGCACGTAGAGAACATCCCGGGTGATGTCCGGCTCGACGGCGGTGAGCGCGCCACCCGCGATCCCACCCTGGCTGTTGCCGTAGTAGTAGAGGCCCTTGCTGTGGTCGATCACCGACTGGGCGCCGTTGAACTGGAAGGCCGGGTCGCTCGAGAAGCCGTCCGAGTACATGAGCAGCCGGCCCAGGTAGATGAAGTTGAGGAATCCCTGCTGCAGCCCGTCGGGGAGCGGCTGGAACTTCGAGAGGTCCTGGAGCGCGGTGATGGCCGTCCCCACGTCGTCCTCCATCATTCCCGTGAAGTCCGTGGCGCAGGTCAGCACTCCGTGGTCGTCGCCCAGCGTCCTGACGTCTGTCGTGTGCACCTCGGTGTAGTCGCCGAACAAGCCGTGCCCGTACATCGAGGGGCGAACCTGGTGATCGACGTTCCAGACGCCGGAGCCCGGGCTGGTCTCGGTGACCGCCGACAGCGGGATGTTGCAAGTGAATCGCGCCGTCATCGTCCCGTTCTGCTGTGGCACTCCGTTGGAGTTGAGATTGAAATGACCGCCCGACTGGTACACGCCGCTGCCGTTGCTGCACCCCGAGCTCAGGAAGCAGGGCACCTGGTAGGTGCCGGTGACCTCGCGCACGTTCTGGGCCTCGTGGCCGTTGTTGAGGGGGTTGGTCGGATCATTCTTGGTCAGGACGCTGGTCACCGTGAAGTCGGGGGCGTTCCCCTGCATGATCCCGTCGCCGGGAGTGTTGTCGCCGAGGTCCGCCAGACCCCGATCCCGGATCGAGAGCATCCGGTCGGTGATGTTCGGGGTGCTCGCGACCGTGAAGTCCCAGGCGTCGTAGAGATCGCCGCGGGCGATCCCAGCCTGCTGCAGCTTGGAGAAGAGCTCGTCGAAGTGGGCGCGGCGGCCCTCGATGGCGGACACGTCTGTGGTCACTCCATCCCGATAGAGGGCGAAGCCCGGCGGGGCCGGGATCACATTGCCGCTCGCGTCCTTCAGGTTTCGCATCGCGACGATGTAGCGGTGGCCCTCGATCAGGTTCTTGCCGGGCCGGATGATCAGGTCGGTGTTCGCTGGACTGGATGCGTTCGAGTCGAGCTCGGACCAGATCAGCTGGCGCTGCCCGGTGGAGGCATCGATCAGCACGATCGGCTGGTTCGGGGCGAAGGCCTGGTCCATGTCGGTGAGCGGCACGGCCCCCGTCTTCTGGAAAGCGGTCGGGTTGTCGAGCCCGGGAATCCTGGTGACGATGCTCTCGCCGGGACTGAAACCATCGCTCTGGTTGATGCCGGAGGGATCGATGTGGACGCCGTGGGCGTTGGCGGGCGACGAGTCGATGCTCAGGTTGACCCGCCGGCCCGTGGATGCACTGGCGTCATCGACGGTGTAGTGATCGCTCGGCCAGGGGAACAGGCAGTTCGTCCCCGGACTCGCGATCGTTTCGCAGCGAGCCGCCTTCGCAAGCGCGGCGCATTGGGGCACCGACTGGACGACCGATGCCCGCCCCTTCGGTGACTTGCCCTTGCGGTGCTTCTTGTGCTTGCCCGGCACCTTCGCGGTGAGCAGCAGACCCGTCGCGCCGCAGCCCTGGAGAATGTCGTGGCCCGCCGGGCTGAGGGCGAGCGAGAAGGTTCGCTTCCCGGGCCGCGCCTTGACGCGCCGGGGGTCGCTCAGCGCAGGGCCTCCGCCGAATCCGCGCACCGCGAGGACGAGCTTGCGCTTCTTGGTCGACCGGACGACCACCTTCACCTGTCCTGAGGAGAGCAGCGCCTGGTCGCTCTGGCTGGCTCCTTTGAACTTGAGGGCGAGGCTCTTGCCCTTCGAATGGTGCTTGGCGAGCGCCGGCGCGGCGGTCACGGCGAACGCGGCGAGCGCGCAGGCGCAAACGATCAGCGCGGTCAGCGTACGGCGACCGGTCCCTCGGCCCTCGAGCAACGCCTCTCCTCTCTCCATTCCTAAGGACCTCCCCGGTCCTTTCGGGAACCTATCACCACCACGGCGTGCCGTGTTGCCGCGATAGCTTCCGGTGAATGGGTGAAACGCACAGGGTGGCGCTGGTGACGGGCGCCAGCAGCGGCATCGGCGAGGCGACCGTCCGTTCGCTGGCGGCCGCCGGCTTCGAGGTGGTGGCCGCGGCGCGGCGACTGGAGCGCTGCGAGCAGGTGGCCCGGGAGGTGGGAGGCCGAGCCCTGCGGCTCGACGTCGCCGATCCCGACTCCGTCGCCGAGCTGCCCGAAGCCCTCCCCGAGCTGTCGGTGCTGGTCAACAACGCGGGCGGCGCGCTCGGGCTCGAGCCCATCGCCGAGGCCGACGAGGAGAACTGGCGCCAGATGTACGAGACCAACGTGCTGGGCGTGATGCGGGTGACCAAGGCCCTCCTCCCCGCCCTCGAGCGCAGCGGCGACGGCCACGTCGTCGTGATCGGCTCGGTCGCGGGAGTTGAGGTCTATCCAGGCGGCGCGGGCTACACCGCGGCGAAGCACGCCGCCAACGCCGTGGCCCGCACGCTTCGCCTGGAGCTGCTCGGCAAGCCGATCCGGGTGAGCGAGGTCGCTCCCGGGATGGTGGAAACCGAATTCTCACTCACCCGTTTCGGGGGCGACGAGGAGAAGGCCTCAAAGGTCTACGAGGGCACCACGCCGCTGAGCGCCGAGGACGTCGCGGACGCGATCGCCTACGTCGTCACGCGCCCGCCCCACGTGGACGTGGACTACCTGTCGATCATGCCGACGACGCAGGCGACCGCCCGCGACGTCCACCGCGCCTAGTCGCGCGACGCCGCCTCCGCCTCGTCCGACTGCCGCAGGAGGGCGCCGGTCGTCTGCTCGAGGACGCGTCTCCAGACCGACATTCCCTTCTCCTCCTCCTCGACCGTCTCGATCACGCGCTGCACCCGGCGAGCCGAGATCTCGATGCCGTGGCGCGCCGCGACCTCCTTGTAGCGCTGGTAGTCGCGCGCCAGTCTCACCGTGACGGACTCGAAGCCATGCTTTGCGATCTGCAGGCGGGCCGAATAGTCGAGGATCGAGGTCCCGAACATCAGCTCATCGTTGAACTCAGGCTCGATCAGGATGATGTCGACGTCCGGGAACCGCTCGTTCCAGGACTGGACCGCCAGGTGAAGCCTGGCGTGGGCCATGAGGCGGAAGGCCTGGTTGCCGATAGCGGGCATGCCCATGTCGGAGACGCGGCGAACTCGGGATCCGAAGGCGGTCGGGATCCGGGTCTCGAAGTCGTTCACGTAGGGAACGAGAGGGTTGACCACGACGATGAACTTGGCGCCGGCCTCCACCGCGACGTCGACGTTGGTCGTGGAGACGATCCCGCCGTCAACCAGCTGCCTGCCGCGGAGCTCGTACGGCTCGTAGACGATCGGCAGGGCGCCGGAGGCCGCGACGGCGCGCGAGATCGGCACGTTGTCCCACTCCCCCTCGCCGAAGACGATCCGCTCGCAGGTGTCGAGATCGGTGGCCGTGATGCGGAGCTCGGCGTCGAGCTCGCGGAAGTCGTTGGTCCGGTCGGGATCCGAGAGGACGCTGCGCATGTACTGCTCGATCCCGCGGTTGTGGTAGATCCCGGTCGGAAGGCCCTCGGCGAGCCCCATCACCACGTCGACCATGGAGATCTCGCCGATGTTCCCGGCGAGCCGGCGTACGGTGGCGGCGACCCTCAGCGGCAGCACGGCGAGGCGGTTGGCGAAGCCCCGGTAATTCGGCCGAAGCAGCGTCCGCAGCGACGCGTTCTCGATCGGCGATGGCAGTGCCTTGTCGAGCACGCGGAACATCTCCTCCGGCGTGACGCCGTTGGCGACCATGCTGGCCACGAAGGCGCCCGCGCTCGTGCCGACGTAGATGTCGAAGTCGTTGACGGTGCGGTTCACCGCAAGCAGGTCGAAGGCCCGCAGGGCGCCCATCTCATAGACGCCGCCGGTGAACCCACCGCCGCCGAGCACCAGGGCGGTCTTGTCCCCCCGGCCGCGGCGCTTCCTCCCTCTGGAACTGCTGCTGCGCTTGCCGTCGGGGCCGTCGAACTGGACGACTTTCCCCATTGGAAAGGGGAGTATTACAGCGGTGCGGGCTGGTCAGGCGAAGCCGTCAACCGCAACCTCCATCGTTAAGAGCTGTTTCATGGTTCTCATGCCCAGGCTCAGAGGGGTCATCTCGCTTGCGCTGCTCGCTGTGGCGCTGGCCGTGCCGGCCGCCCAGGCACGGTCGCAGGGCCCCGACAGGGCCTTCAGGACGCCGGTCGCGCACGGCGCGGCCGCGGCGCACGCCTCCGTCTCGCGCTCCAAGCTCGCGAAGGGTCTCGCCAAGCTCTTTCGCCGCGTCGGCAAGAGCAGCGCGTTCGTCTTCGATCCGAGCAGCCATCAGGTGCTCTTCGCGCGCAAGGGCGGGCGCATGCGGGTCCTCGCCTCGAACTCGAAGCTCTTCACCACCTCGACGGCGCTCTCGCGCTTCGGTCCCACCGGCAGGCTGCACACCACCGCCTGGTCGAGCGACCCGATCAGCGACGGGATCAGCCAGGGCCTGTACCTGCGGGGCGGCGGGGACCCGACGCTGAGCACCGCGGGCCTGACGAAACTCGCCGACCGAGTCCGCGCGGCCGGTGTGTCCACGGTGCAGGGCCCGCTCCGCTACGACGCCTCGTACCTCGACAATCTCGGCGGGATCCCCGAGCACGGAATCACCTTCGAGAGCGTCGGCCACCTCTCCGGCCTGCAGATCGACAACGGCTCACCCAGCGACCCGGCGAAGACCGCCGCCCAGCGCTTCGAGGACGCGCTCCGCAAGGACGGGGTCTCGATCGGCAACAGCGTCACTCCCGGGAACGTCTCCCCCGGTGCCCTGCAGGTCGCCGACTTCGATTCCCCGACGATGGCCGAGATCGTCCAGGACACGCTCGTTCCCTCGAACAACTACCTCGCCGAGATGCTGCTCAAGGACGTCGGCTCGCAGTTCGGCGGGAACGGGTCCAGCGCCGGCGGCATCTCGGTAGTCCGGCAGTTCGCCGCCAAGCAGGGCGCGAAGTTCGTGGGCGAGAACGGCTCGGGGCTGACCAGGCGCAACAAGGCCTCGCCCGCATCGGTCGTGAAGCTGCTCGACTCGATGCTCGAGGTCGACGGGAAGGCCTCGCCGCAGGACCAGGCCGCCCAGGAGAAGCTCCGTGACGCCTGGGTGGATTCCCTCGCGGTGGCCGGGCGCACCGGCACGGTCGCCGACCGGATGAGGGGTACCGCCGCGGCAGGCAAGTGCCATCTGAAGACCGGCACGCTCACCCGGGTCAGCGCCCTCTCGGGCTACTGCTTCCGGGGCGGCGATGACGCCGACCACGCGGTGATCTTCTCCCTGCTGATGAACAACGTGGACGTGAATCGCGCCCACGTGGTCCAGGACCGCATGGCGGCCCTGATCGCGCGGTACCAACGCTAGCTACGATCGTCGCGATGAATTCGTGCGGGACATGGGCTCGGGTCTGGCTCCCATTGGCGATCGCGGCCCTGTGGACTCTTCTCACGCCCGTGGGCGCCCGGGGCCGTCACAGTGACGATCGGAAGCCCGCTGACGGGGCCCTTCTCACCTGGAAGCTCGGGCATGCCTGCCACCTGGACGAACACCGTGCTGCCTCCGGGCGGGGGTCTCAAATCACCGAGTGATGGGACGATCGTGCGCTGGCGGATCGTCGGCGCCAGCGGCGGCCCCCTTCTACCTGCGCGTCGTGGCCCCAGTCGGCGGCACCACCTACACGGGCGCGGGCACCGGTCCTGCCCAGTTCCCCACGACCGACGCAACCGAGACCTTCCCGGCGAGCCTGCCGATCAGGACCGGGCAGATCGTCGGATTCGACAACGCCGGCACGATGGACACGTTCTCGTCCATGGCCGCCCCGGGCGCCACCTAGACGGACTGGAACCCACCGCTCGCGGACGGCTCCACTCTTCCCTACACGAACCCCTATGGCGCCGATTACGAGATCGCCTTCAACGCCGACGTCCGCTACTGCGTCGTTCCGGCGCTGACCGGCAAGAACCTTCGAGCCGCCAAGCGCGCGCTGGCCGCAGCCGACTGCGCCCTCGGCAAGATCGTCAGGCCTCGGAAGAAGGCGAGGAGGAAGAGGGCGAAGTTCATACGCGCCGAGAGCGTCGCCGTAGGGAACTCGATCTCCGACACAGCGCCCGTCGACCTGACCCTCGGCAAGAAACTGCACAAAAAGAAGCGGTAGACGGCGGGAAGGCGGGCTCAGACCCGCCCGCGCGGCGGGGTGCCCTTCTTCGGTGCCCCGTCTTCGCCCACCAGCTTCTGTAGCCCCTTCTCGTCGATCACGTCGACGCCGAGCTCCTCGGCCTTGGCGAGCTTCGTGCCGGGGCTGTCGCCGGCGATCACGTAGTCGGTCTTCTTCGAGACCGAGTTGACGACCTTGCCGCCGGCGAGGCGGATCAGGCGCGTGGCCTGCTCGCGGCTCAAATTGGGCAGGGTGCCGGTCAGCACCAGCGTCTTGCCGTCCAGGGGGCCGCCCTGCTTGCGCCGCTCTGATGGGTCGAGCTCCATCCGAAGTCCCGCCTTCCGAAGCCGCTCGATCAGCTTCCTGGTGCGGTCCTCTGAGAGCTCCTCGTAGATCTGCTCGGCCAGGATCGGCCCGATCCCCTCCGCCTGGACGATCTGCTCCGGATCGGCCGCAAGAAGCGCGTCCATCGTGCCGAAGTGCTCGGCCAGCGACTCGGCGTTGACGAAACCGATTCCCGGGATGCCGAGCGCGTACAGCACGCGCGAGAAGGGCAT
This sequence comes from uncultured Solirubrobacterales bacterium, assembly GCA_963743575.1. Taxonomy (GTDB): domain Bacteria; phylum Actinomycetota; class Thermoleophilia; order Solirubrobacterales; family 70-9; genus DASUPK01. The sequence goes on from CAVUQC010000007.1 coordinate 558,524, forward strand.
CTTCTTCGCGTTCTCGATCTCCTCGACCAGGTTCTCGGCTGAGATCTCGCCGAAGCCCTCGAGCTCGGCGATCCGCTCGGCGGTGAGATCGAAGATGTCGGCGGCGTCGGAGATCACACCCTCCTGGAGGAAGCGGTAGGCGTTCTTCTCGCCGAGCCCCTCGATCTCCAGGGCGCCGCGGAAGTGCTTGACGTGTTGGAACTGCTGTCCGGGGCAGCCGGTGCGGTTGGGGCAGATCGTGAACACGCCGTCCTCGGGCTTTACGGTCGTCGTTCCGCAGAGCGGGCACTTCTTGGGCGGTCTCGGCTTTCGCGTCCCCTTCTTGCGGCGCTGGATGATCGGTGAGACGACCTGCGGGATCACATCCCCGGCGCGCATGACGACCACCTCGTCGCCCTCGCGGACGTCCTTGCGCTCCAGGTCCTCCTCGTTGTGGAGGGTGGCGGTGCTCACGGTGACGCCGCTGAGGTGCACCGGCTCGAGCATCGCGAAGGGCAGCAGATGCCCGGTGCGCCCGACGTTCCAGACGATCTTGTTGAGCTTCGTCGTCGCCGTCGTCGGCGGGAACTTCCACGCCACCGCCCAGCGGGGCTCGCGCCCAGCCACGCCCAGCTCTCGCTGCAGGCCACGGTCATCGACCTTGATGACCACTCCGTCGATCTCGAAGTCGAGAGCGTCGCGGCGGTTCTCCCACCAGCGACAGCGCTCGGCCACCTCGTCGACGCCGTGCAGGATCGAGATATCCTCGTTCACCTTGAAGCCGCGCTCGCTAAGCCACTCGAGCGACTCGGAGTGGCTCTCGGGCTCCCAGCCGGCCAGCGCAGCCACCCCGTAGCACCAGATCGACAGCGGGCGCGTGGCGGTGATCGAGGAGTCGAGCTGCCGCAGCGAGCCCGCCGCCGCGTTGCGCGGGTTGGCGAAGGTCGCTTCTCCGTCCTGGGCGCGCTGCTCGTTCACCTTGGTGAAGCCGGCGATCGGCAGGTAGATCTCTCCCCGCACCTCGACCAGCTCCGGCGCTTCGGTGATCTTCAGCGGGATCGCCTTGATCGTCTTCAGATTCTGGGTGACGTCCTCGCCGACCCGGCCGTCACCGCGGGTCGCCCCGCGGGTGAAAACTCCGTTCTCGTAGGTGAGCGAGATCGCCAGGCCGTCGACCTTCGGCTCGGTTACGTAGCGGATCTCTCGCCCGGAGATGTCGAGCCGTTCAAGCTGGCGCTCCACCCTCTTCGCCCAGGCGCGGAGCTCGTCCTCGTTGCGAGCATTCGCGAGCGAGAGCATCGGCTCGTGATGGGTGACCTGCTTGAACTTGTCGAGGGGCTTCCCGCCGACTCGCTGCGTGGGAGAGTCGGGGGTGACGAGCTCGGGATTCGCCTCCTCGATCTCGCGCAGCTCGCGGAGCAGATCGTCGTAGTCGATGTCCGAGATCGTCGGGTCGTCGAGCACGTAGTAGCTGTGATCGTGCTTCTCGATCTCCCGCCGCAGCTCGCGTGCCCGGCTTGCGGCGCCGCCCTTCGGGCGGCTCGCACCCTTCTTTGCCCCCTTCGCAGGACTCACCGCTGCGTGGGAGCCTCGCGGTCGACCGCGTCCTGGGCCCTGGAGAGCATCCCCGCGAAATCCCACTCCTTGAGCCGGTCCAGGCTCGGGCGGTCGGTGAGGTCGAAATGCACTGGGGTCACGGAGACGCGGTCACGGGCGATCGCGGAGAGATCGGACCCCTTCTCGTCCTCGAAGGAGGGCTCGAAGCCGTAGATCCGGTACCTGAGGCGGCCGCTCTCCGGATCCTCGTCGACCAGCTGCATCTCGTCGTTGTAGAGCCGCTTGCCGAGGTGCGTCACGTCGACTCCGCTGGGCTCTCCCGGGGGAAAGTTGACGTTGATCAGCGTGTCGGCGGGAAGCGGGTCCTCCGCGGTCCGCCGCACGAGCTCAGCGGAGAAGGCAGCCGAGGCCGAGAAGTCGTAGTCCCGGCGCGCGTAGTAGTCCAGTCCCCCCGGCGCCGACTGCTGGGACAGCGCGATCGCCGGGATGCCGAGCACGATCCCCTCAAGAGCGGCTGCGACCGTGCCCGAGTAGGTGATGTCGTCACCCAGATTGGATCCGTGGTTGATCCCCGAGACGATCAGCTCGGGCCGCTCACCCACCAGGCCGAGCTCGGCGAACCGAACGCAGTCGACCGGCGTCCCATCGGTCGCGTATCCGATGGAGCCGTCATCGAAGGGAATCTCCTCAACCCAGAGGGGCGAGCGCGTCGTGATGCTGCGCGCGGTCGCGCTCCGATTCGAGTCGGGCGCGATCACGTGGACCTGGAGCTCCGGGATCTTGCAGAGCTCGGCGCGCAGGGCGTTCAGCCCAGCCGCCTGGATCCCGTCGTCGTTGGTGATCAGGACTCTCACCACCGACGATTCTAGGTTGACGGCCTGTCCGTAGCCGATTGCGCAAGTACGCCCAGGCGAGGCTGCAGCTGGTGACGACGAAGGTGCCGAACACGTTGCTTTCTACGCGCGAATGCTGCAATCCGATCAATACCGCACGCTCGCCAGGTGCAGACCGTGCGGACGGGCCGTGTCGCCGGCGCGCTCGCGCGGCGCTCCCTCCAGCAAGGACTGGAAGTCCTCGAGAGTCCGCCTCCCACCCGCGACCTCGAGGATCGTCCCCACCAGCACCCGGACCATGTTCCGCATGAAGGCATCGGCCTCGATCCAGAGCTCGAGCACCCTGCCCTCGCCCAGGACGGCAGCCTTCTCATGCCAGTCGGCGCGGAAGATGTCGCGCTCGAAGCGAACGTGCTCGGTCTGGGTGGGCGTGAAGGCCGTGAAGTCGTGCGTGCCCCGCAGCGCGTCGGCGCAGCTCGCGAGCGCGGCGCGGTCCACCCGATGCGGCCAGAAGAGCGAAATACCGGCCTCGAACGGGTTCGAGGTTCGATCCGAGAGCACGCGGTAGCAGTAGGTCCGCGACCTCGCGTCGCGGCGCGCATCGAAGCCCTCGGCCGCCGGGCCCGCGCTGAGCACGGCGAGATCCGGGCCCGTCTGGGAGTTGAGCGCCCGGCCGAGCTCCTCGGGCGGCTCTCCGTCGAGCTCGAAGCTCGCCACCTGCCCCCACGCGTGCACGCCGGCATCCGTCCGCCCCGCCACGGTCAGCGGGACAGGCCGGCCGATCATTCGCTCCAGGGCGTCCTCCAGCTCACCCTGGACGGTCCGCACGCCCGGCTGCGTCGCCCAGCCCGCAAACTGGGCGCCCAGATAGGCCAAATTCATGCGCACAGTGGCCACAAGTGCGCGACACTACCCAGCGATGGCCCTGCCCGGCTCGGACGAACCAGCCTCGATCTCGCACGACGAAGCGCGCCAGGAGCTCTTCGGGCACGGTCCGAGCAAGGTCGGGATGGAGGTCTACGAGGTGGTCGCGATCGTGCTCGGCATCATCGGTGCCGCGATCGCCGTCAACTCGATCGACAACTGGTCTCAGTGGGTGGTGCTCGCGGCGATCGTCGTGACGGTGATCGGCTTCATGATCGCCGTCAACCCGCACCGGCGGGGCGGATGATCGCTGTGACCAGATTCACGGAGCAGCATCGGCGGCCCGCGTAGGGTTCAGCCGAACAGCGGAGGAGGAGAGAATGGCGAACACCGACATCACCCAGCGCTCTCAATACGAGCGCAGCGACCTGCTGGCCGGCGGAGAGGGGATCCGCCGGGGCTCGGAGAAGGGCTCCGCGATCTACAGCGTGATCGCGCTGATCGTCGGAATCGTGCTCTGCGTCGTGGCGCTCTCGACCATCGAGAACTGGGCGCAGTGGATCGTGCTCGGCGTGATCGTGTCATTCACTTTCGCGCTGATGTTCGCGCTGGGCCCGAACCGGCGCGGCTCGGGGTCAAGCTTCAAGACCGGCCGCTGACTAGGGCTTCACCAGGCAGCCGCGTCCCCGGCAGACGTGGAGGCGCTGTGTCAGCGCGCTGAGGTGAGCCCTGACGCCGGCGTAGGCCGGATTCTGCGCGACGTTGGTGAGCTCGTACGGATCCGCCCGCCGGTCGTACAGCTCCTCCTCCGAGGTCTCCGTGTAGACGACGTAGGTGTAGCGCTGGGTGCGCACACCCATGTAGGGGCGGTCCCAGGTGTTCTGGGGTATTGCGCCCTCGAACAACGGGCGCGGCGCCTCGACGGCCAGCGCTCGCTTCGGGGGCTTCCTCCGCCCCCGGAGGGTGGGCACGAGCGAGATCCCGTCCATCTGCCGACGCGCCTTCACGCGAGCCAGGGCGGCGAGGGTGGGCGCGATGTCGATGTTCGCGACCTGGCGGTTGATCCTCCTGCCCCGCGCGATACCTGGACCGCGGAAGATCAGCGGGACCCCCAGCGACTCCTCGTAGGGCAGGAACTTGTCGCCGGGGATGCGGTGCTCGCCCTGCATCCAGCCGTTGTCCGAGGTGAAGACGATCACCGTGTCGGCGAGCTGGCCGCTGTGGTGCAGCGTCTTCACCATCCGGCCGACCTTGTCGTCGACGGCCCGTAGCGAACCGCCGCGACCCTCGTAGTCGAGCTGAAGCTGGTTGATCTGGGCGTTCGTCAGAGGCGGCGTGTGCTTGGTGACGTCGGTGGCCTTGTCGCTGACGTCGGCTTCGTTGAAGCTGGGCGGCCGCGGCAGCTGGAAGCTCTTGGAGAGCTGTTCGTAGCGGGGCGCCGGCCGTGGATCGGCTCCGGGGCGTCCCATCAAGGTGGTCGAGACGTCCTCGCGATGCGGGGCGGCGGGACTCCACCAGATGAAGAACGGCTTCCTTCTTCTCTTCTCTCGACCGAGCAGCTTGTTCGTGATGCGGCCGGTGACATCGGGCGAGTACTGGCTCGGATCGCTGGCGCCCCAGTAGGTGTAGGGCGCCGGCCCCATCACCTCCGTCAGCTTTCCTAGGATGTCTGACAGGCTCTTGGTGTCCGGCGGGGTGACCTCGATGTTCGCGAACTCGACCAGCTTGCGCGCGAAGTCCGGGTCGCCCCAGGTGCGCAACCGGCCGTTGTCGTTCATCTCGAAGTTGTAGTAGTCGTAGGCCGAGACGTCGAGCAGTCCATGCCACTGGTCGAACCCGGGCGGGATCTCTCCATGGCCATCAATGGCGCCGTAGCCGTTGAGCATCTTGCCGATCAGGTCGGTGCGATACCCGCCGGCGCCGAGCCAGGTGGCGAGGGTGTTGTTGCGCCCGGGCATCCCGTACCACCCCTCCGGATAGAAGTTCCCGCCCACGCCGTGGTTGTGTTCGTACTGCCCGGTGAGAAAGGTGGCCCGCGACGGGCAGCAGAGCGGAAATGAGGTGATCGCGTTCGTGAAGGTCGTTCCCTGCTTCGCCAGAAGCCTCCTCGTCTTGGGCATGAATGCGAGATCCGCCTGATTCATGTCGTCGGTCATCACGACGAGGATGTTCGGGCGGCCATCCTTTCCCGCCGCGCCGGGCCTCGCCTGGGCGGGGCCGGCAACCAGCACGCAACCGAGCGTCGCCAGGCCGGCGAGCAGCATCAGGCTCCTTCCTCCCCGCATCGGGGCTGATGCTATCGCCGCTAGACCAGCTCGAGAAAGACCATCTCGGCCGAGTCGCTGCGACGCGGACCGAGCTTCACGATCCGCGTGTAGCCGCCCGGGCGCTGCGCGTAGCGTGGCGCCAGCTCCTCGAAGAGCTTGTGCACGGCGAACTTGTCGTTGTGCAGCTCGGAGAGCGCCTGTCGGCGGGCGTGCAGATCGCCCTTCTTGGCGAGCGTGATCAGCTTCTCGAACTCGGGCTTGAGTGCCTTCGCCTTCGGCTGAGTGGTCCGGATCCGCTCGTGCTCGATCAGCTGCTTCGACATCGTGCGAAGCATCGAGTTGCGGTGAGCCGCATCCCGGCTCAGCTTTGATCTCTTGCGCTGGTGCCTCATCGCCGTGCTCCGGCCCGGAACTCTAGTTGCCCTAGTCCGCCCGCAGCGAGAGGCCGCGTGCGCGCAGGGTCTCCTGGACCTCTTCGATCGACTTGCGACCGAAGTTCGGGATCGCGTTGAGCTCCGACTCCGACTTCCGCACGAGCTCGCCGACGGTCTGGATGCCGGCGCGCTTCAGGCAGTTGTAGGAGCGGACGCCCAGCTCGAGCTCCTCGATCAGGATCTCGTCGAGCCCGTCGGCGCCCGGGACGGCCGCGGCGTCGCCGCCGCCTCCGCCGCCATCGACCGCGGCGATCGCGCCCTCGCCCCGCAGCTCGTCGACACGGTCGGCGGTGGTGAAGATCGCCAGGCTCTTGATCAGGATCTCGGCCGCCTCACGGAGCGCGGCGCCCGGCTCGATGGAGCCGTCGGTCTCGACTTCGAGGCTGAGCTTGTCGAAGTCGGTTCGCTGTCCAACTCGGGCGGAGTCGACCGAATACGCGGCGCGGCGGATCGGCGAGAAGATCGCGTCGATCGGGATCACGCCGATCGGCTTGTCATCCGACTTGTTCTCGTCGGCCGGCGAGTAGCCGCGGCCGCGGCCGATCGTCAGGTACATCTCGAGCTTGGTCTTCTTCTCGAGAGTCGCAATCGGCGCCTCGGGGTTCAGGATCTCTACGCCCGCGGGCAGGTCGATGTCCTTGGCCTTGACCTCGCCGGGGCCGGTGGCGACCAGCGGAGTCTCGACCTCATCGGCGTCCGTGTGCATGCGCACGACGACGTCCTTGAGGTTCAGGACCAGGTCGGTGACGTCCTCCTTCAGGCCCGGAATGGTCGAGAACTCGTGAGCCACGCCCTCGATGCGGACGCTCGTGATCGCGGCGCCGCCGAGGGAGGAGAGCAGCACGCGGCGGAGGCTGTTGCCGAACGTGTAGCCGAAGCCCTTGTCGAGCGGCTCGATGGTGAAGGTGCCCTTGTTGTCCTCGGCATCCTCTCCCGCGATCTTCGGGATTTGGAAATCTGGCAGGGTGATCATGGCTTCCATCAGGTATCTACTTCCTTCTCTGGGGGGTTACTTCGAGTACAGCTCGACGATGAGCTGTTCCTCGACCGGCGCTGAAATCTCGCTCCTCTCAGGGAGCCTCAGCACCTTGGCATTGAGTGAGTCGTAGTCGGCCTGCAGCCAGGCCGGCACTCCCGAGGTGAGCTCGGTGGCGTTGCGCACGACGTCGGTCGCGTCGCTGCTCGCCTTGATTGTGATTACGTCATCCGGCTTCACCTGGTAGCTCGGAATATCGACACGGCGGCCGTTCACCGTCCAGTGGCCATGGTTGACCAGCTGGCGGGCCTGGCGGCGCGAGGCTGCGAAACCGAGGCGCACCAGGACGTTGTCCAGGCGGCACTCCAGCAGCCGCAGCAGGTTCTCACCCGTGACGCCCTCCTGCCGGCTCGCCCTGTCGTAATAAGTCGCGAACTGCTTCTCGAGCACCTGGTAGTAGCGCTTCGCCTTCTGCTTCTCGCGGAGCTGCGCCCGGTACTCGGACTGCCGCATTCGCCCTCGGCCGTGTTCTCCGGGCGGATAGGAGCGGCGCTCGACGCCGCACTTGTCCGTGAAGCAGCGGGAGCCCTTGAGGAACAGCTTCTGTCCCTCGCGGCGGCACTGCTTGCACTGCGCTCCGGTATCGCGAGCCATCAGACGCGCCTCCGCTTGCGGGGGCGGCAGCCGTTGTGGGCCTGCGGCGTCACGTCCTTCACCGTCGTCACGTCGAGGCCGGCGGCCTGCAGGGACCGAATGGCGGTCTCGCGGCCGGACCCGGCCCCCTTCGCGAACACCTCGACCTTCTCGAGGCCGTGCTCCATGCCCTTCTTGGCGGCCGCGTCGGCGGTGACCTGGGCGGCGAACGGAGTCGACTTGCGGGAGCCCTTGAACCCGGCCGAGCCGGCGGACTCCCAGGCGATCACGTTGCCCTCGGGGTCGGTGAGCGTGACGATCGTGTTGTTGAACGAAGTCTTGATGTGGGCCTGGCCGAAGGTGACGTTCTTCCGGACCTTGCGGCGCGCGCGACCCTTCTTCGGAGCTGCCATCTAGCGCGTCCCTCCCCGGCTCACTTGGGCTGCGGGGCCTTCTTGCGGCCCGCAACGCTCATCCGGCGCGGGCCCTTGCGGCCGCGCGCGTTGGTCTTGGTGCGCTGGCCCCGAACCGGAAGCCCGCGACGATGGCGCAGTCCCCGGTAGGAGCCGATCTCCTGCAGGCGCTTGACGTTCTGGGAGCGCTCCCGGCGCAGATCGCCCTCGACCTCATGGTTCTCGACCGCGTCTCGAAGCTTGATGATCTCGTCCTCGGTCAGGTCCTTGACCGCGGTGTTGGGATCAACTCCGGTCTCCTTGAGGATCTCGTTGGCGGTGGAACGGCCGATGCCGAAGACGTAGGTGAGACCGATCTCTGCTCGCTTGTTGAGTGGGAGGTTGACCCCCGCGATGCGCGCCATCTAGCCCTGCCTCTGCTTGTGGCGAGGGTTGGGACAGATCACGAGAACGGCTCCGCCACGGCGGATCACCTTGCACTTCTCACACATCGGCTTTACAGACGCTCGTACCTTCATTCCCCTTCTTTCACTGGGGTCGTATCTTGCTGGGAGTAAGCCCGCCGGCCCCAGGAGTCGGGCCTACAGGCGTGAAAAACGTCGGCCACGCAGGCGTGAACCGACGCACGAAAGGATAGCAGCGTGCGTGCCTGGGTCGTGCCTGTTTGTGTGGTAGAAGCCGTCGATGAAAGTGGAGGAGCGCGTCACGCCGCTCGAGCTCTTCTTCGACCTGGTCTTCGTCCTTTCTTTCACCCAGGTGACGTCGAGTGTCGTCCACCAGGGTGACTGGGCCGGTCTGGGCGAGGGCGTCCTGATCCTGGCGGCCGTCTGGTGGGCATGGGCAGCGTACGGGTGGCTGACCAACACCATCGATCCGGACGAGAACGTCAACCGCCTCTGCATGTTCGCCGCGATGGGCGGAATGGTGGTCGTCTCGCTGAGCATCCCGGAGGCATTCGGCGATCGCGGCCTGCTGTTCGGCTGCGCCTACTTCTTCGTCCGCGCCATGCAGCTTGTCCTCTACGTGCGGAACACGCGCGAGGAGGGCGACGACTACAACCTCGAGGCCATCTTCAAGCTCGCACCCGGCCTCCTGCTCGGTTCCGCCCTGCTGATCGTGGCGGGCGCCCTCGACGGCGGCGCGCGCACCTCGGTCTGGATCCTGGCGATCCTGATCGACTGGTCCACCCCGCTCCTCTTCGGCAGCGAGGAGTTCCACCTCCAGCCGGGGCACTTCGCTGAGCGCTACGGCCTGATCGTGATGATCGGCCTGGGCGAATCGGTGCTCGCGACGGGCGCCGAGATGAACTTCGCGCTCAACGGCGGGGAGGTGATCGCGGCGCTGCTCGGCATCACGGCGGTCGCCGCCCTCTGGTGGGCCTACTTCGACATCGTCGCGATCGTCGCCGAGCGCCGGCTGATCGAGGCCCCGCCGGGCGAGCAGGCCCCCTTGGCGCGTGACGCCTACAGCTATCTCCACTTCCCGATGATCGCCGGGATCGTGCTGCTCGCGGTGGGCCTGAGGGAGACCCTGGCCCACGTGCACGAGCCGCTCGGCACGGTGCCGGCGATCGCGCTCTGCGGCGGCACCGCGCTCTATCTGGCCGGCCACATCGGCTTCCGGCTGCGCACGCTCGGGACCTTCAGCCCGCACCGCGCCCTCGCGGCGCTCGCGCTGCTCGCCCTGATCCCGCTCGCGCTGGGCGCGGACTCGCTCGCAGCGCTGGCCGCAGTGGCGGTCGTGCTCGTCCTGCTGATCGCCTACGAGGCGATCCACTTCCGCGCGCAGCGGGCTCGGGTCCGCGCCAACCCCTCGGCTTCTCTCACCGAGATGCGCGGCGCCTAGCGCTGACGCGGGCTCCCGGATAGGGTTGTCCCCTGCCGCGGTGCAGCTGCCGCGCAGATGCAGTGGGGAGAACCCGGGGAAAGCACGAGGAGAAGGAGCTGAAATGGGCTTGTCGGTCGAGCAGGTCAACCAGGAGGCGACCGGAGTCGCCACCGAAGTACTGAACGATTCCGTCGTCGCGGCATGTCATTTCGAGCAGATCACACAGGGCCAGCAGCTGAAGGCGGCAGGCATCGGCGGCGCCACCCGCGGAATGGCCAAGTTCGGGACCAAGCTCGGCGAGGGAATGATGCCCGGCGTCGGAGGGATGGCGAAGGGGCTCCGGGGCGCTGGACTGCCCGAGAACTTCATTCTCGCTGTGACCTCGAACCAGATCCACGCCCTCGAGGAGAAGGACAAGAAGGGCAACCTCAAGGCGGGCAAGGTGCTGAAGTCGTGGAACCGCGATGAGGTCAGAGCGAGCATGAACGCTTCGCAGGTGGTGGGCGGCATCTCCGGAACTCCCGATGATCGCCAGGTGATCACGCTCTACCTGCCCCTCGATGACTCCAAGAACAAGTACCTGGCCGCCGCCGCGCAGATGCAGGCTCAGGCCGGCGCTTCTGGGCAGCCGACGAACTTTCAGATCGCCAAGGACGAGGCGAGTGAGGCGGTCGCGAAGGAACTCATCGGCGACGCGCCGGCCATGCCGAACGTTCAGATCGGCGGTGTGCCGATCCAGCAGATGGGACAGATGCCCGGCCAGCCCGCCGCGGGCGGCGGCGATTCGACCGCGCAGCTGGAGAAGCTCGCCCAGCTGCACGCAAGCGGCGCCCTCACCGACGAGGAGTTCGCGGCCCAGAAGGCCAGGATCATCGGGGGCTAGCTACTCCAGGTGCCACGGGGTGAGGACACGTGGGCCGTCCTCGGTGACCGCGACCGTGAACTCGAAGTGCGCGGCCAGGGAATCGTCCGCGGAGTAGACGGCCCAGCCGTCTGAGCCCATGCGGATGTCGGCGCCGCCGGCGTTGACCATCGGCTCGATCGCGAACACCATGCCGATCTCGAGTTCGGGGCCCTTGCCCGGATCCCCGAAGTTCGGGATCTGTGGGTCCTCGTGCATCTCGCGGCCGACGCCATGGCCGACGAGGGTGCGGATGATCGAGAGCCCGTCACGCTCCACTCGCCGCTGCACGGCGTGCGAGATGTCGCTCAGATGGTTGCCCTGAACCGCCTGGGCGATGCCCTCGAAGAGTGCGTCCTTGGTGGCAGTGAGCAGGGGCTCGGCACCCTCGGGCTTCTCCCCCACCGCGACGGTGATCGCCGCATCCGCGACCCAGCCCTCGTAGGTCACGCCCACGTCGATCGAGAGGATATCGCCGCGGCGCAGCTCGTAGGGGCCCGGAATGCCGTGGACGACCATTGAGTTCGGCGACGTGCAGATCGAACCGGGGAACCCCCGGTAGCCCTTGAACGAGGGCACCGCGCCCTGGGAGAGGATGAACTTCTCCGCAGCCTCGTCGAGCTCCTTGGTGGTGACGCCGGGGCGGGCCTTCGAGCGCAACATGCGCAGACAGCGGGCCTGGATCCTGCCGGCCCCGGCCATCGCGTCGATCTGCTCGGAGGTCTTGCGGATGATCATGCCGCGGAACATGTCAGTCTCACATCCCCTCCTCTTCCTCGCGGCGAAGCGTGGCGAGGATTCCGTGGATGCTCTCTTCGACCTGGTCGGGCGACTGCGCGCCGTTGACCTGGCTGAGGATGCCATGGTCCTCGTAGTAGGAGATCAGTGGCTCGGTCTTCTCGCGGTACTGGCTGAGGCGGTTCTTGATGACATCCGGCTTGTCATCGTCGCGGACGACGAGCTTGGCGCCGTCGATGTCGCAGACGCCATCCTCCTTCGGCGGGTCGAAGTCCACGTGGTAGATGTGGCTGGGGTTCTCCTCGCAGGTCCGGCGCCCGCCAAGCCGCCGCACGACCTCGACCTCCGGGACGTCGATCAGGATCGCCGCCGTCAGGTTGCGACCGAGCTCCTTCATCTTCGAGCCGAGGGCCTCGGCCTGCGGAACCGTGCGGGGGAAGCCGTCGAGGATGAACCCGTCGGCGGCCTCCTCTCCCTGCAGGCGCTCCGCGATCACGCCGATGATCACCTCGTCCGGGACCAGATCACCGCGGTCCATGAACTCCTTGGCCTGCTTCCCCACCTCCGTGCCCTCCTTCACTGCAGCGCGCAGGATGTCGCCGGTCGCGTAGTACGGGAGCCGGAAGTCCTCCTGCAGGCGCTCGCCCTGCGTTCCCTTGCCGGAGCCCGGAGGTCCGAGGAGGATGAGATTGAGCTCTGGCATCGGGGATCTCGTTGTGCCCGCGGCGCGGACGGGCAGCTCGCGGCGCCTGTTCCTACTTCAGGAAACCTTCGTAGTTTCTCATCATCAACTGGGCCTCCAGCTGCTTGACGGTGTCGAGGGCGACGCCCACGACGATCAGGATGGAGGTCCCGCCGAAGAAGAAGTTCGCCGACGTCTGGCTGATCAGGATGGTCGGCAACGCCGCGACCGCGCCCAGATAGAGGGCGCCGGGGAAGGTGAGCCTGGACAGGATCCGGTCCAGGTATTCGGCGGTAGGTCGTCCGGGCCGCACGCCGGGGATGAACCCGCCGTATTTCTTCAGGTTGTCGGCCTGGTCGACCGGATTGAAGGTGACCGCCGTGTAGAAGTAGGTGAAGATCACGATGAAGAAGACCTCTCCGACCACGTAGTGCCAGCTGTTGGGGCTGAAGAACGCGGCGAAGTCGAGCGCAGCGGGAGTGTTGATGAGCTGGCCGATGGTCGGCGGGAAGGCCATGATCGAGGCGGCGAAGATCACCGGGATCACGCCGGCCATGTTCACGCGTAAGGGCAGGTATGTCGATCCGCCGGAGGTCATCCGGCGACCGACCACTCGTTTCGCGTACTGCACAGGGATCCGGCGCTGGCCCTCCTGGACGAAGACGATCGCGACGATCACCGCGAGCGCGATGAAAGGCATCATCACGACGAAGACCTGGTCCGGGTTGTTCCACCATTTCTCGATCCCGCTCGGGATGCGCGAGACGATCGAGGCGAAGATCATCAGCGAGATCCCGTTCCCGATCCCGCGTTGGGTGATCAATTCACCCATCCACATCAGGACCGTGCAGCCAGCGGTCAGGGTCACGACGATCAGGAATACCTTCGGGAAAGTCCGCTCGCCGATCACGTTCTGGCCCCCGACGCTGGACGAGCTGAACAGGAAGACGAAGCCCAGCGACTGGGCGAAAGCCAGGATGACAGTGAGGTAGCGCGTGTACTGCGTGATCTTCTGCTGGCCGACCTCGCCCTCCTTCTGGAGGCGCTCCAGGGAGGGCACGACCACCGTCAGCAGCTGCAGGATGATCGAGGCCGTGATGTAGGGCATGATCCCCAGCGCGAAGAGGGAGAGCCGGGAGAGACTTCCGCCCGAGAAGAGGTTGAGGAAGCCGAGGATGTTGGACCCCCCGACGTTGTTGACCCCGTCCTTGATCGCCTGTGCATCGACGCCGGGCGACGGGATGTAGGCGCCGAGGCGGTAGAGCGCCAGGATCCCAGCCGTGAAGATCAGCTTCTTGCGGATCTCCTGGACCGTGAAGGCGTTGAGAATCGTCTGGAGCATCTAGATAACTTCGCAGGTTCCGCCTGCCGCCTCGATCTTCTCCTTGGCCTGGGCGCTGAATGCGTGCGCCTTGACCGTCAGCTTCTTCGAGATATCGCCGCGGGCGAGGATCTTCACCGGGTCGCGGCGCTTGGCCAGGCCGGCCTCGCGCAGCGACTCGGGCGTCACCTCGGCATTGGCCTTGAAGCGGGCGTCGAGGTCGGAGAGGTTCACCGGCTGCGTCCGCGTCCGGAACTTCTCGAACGGCATCGACATCTTCTTGTTCGGGCCGCGCAGCTTCCGCATCCGCATGTGGATCGGGTTCTGACCGCCCTCGTAGGCCGTCTTGCGCTTGCTGCCCGAGCGGGCGCCGGCGCCCTTGTGGCCGCGACCCGAGGTCTTGCCGTGCCCGGTACCCGGACCGCGCCCCAGCCGCTTGCGCGGCCGGCGGGAGCCCGGAGCGGGCTTCAGCGAGTGCAGCCCGACCTGGTCGGCCTTCTTCTCGTCAGCCACCGTCAACCTCCACCAGGTGGCTGACGGTGCGGATCATCCCGCGCAGCTGCGGGGTGTCGGCGTGCTTCGCCTCCCTGCCGATTCGGCCGAGCTTGAGCGAGCGCAGGGTGTCGCGCTGGACGCCGGAGGCGCCATTGGAAGATCGGACCTGCTTGAGGGCGACATCGGACACTTACGAAGTCTCCTTGGGGGGGGCGGCGGCTTCGCCATCAGAAGAACCGTCCTCGGCAGGGGGGTTGACGGCTTCGCCATCAGAAGCCGCGTCCTCGCCGCCGCCGGCCTCGCCACCAGAACCTTCGGTATCGGCGGCGGCTGCGGGCGCGGCAACCTCCTTGGGCGTCTCAACCTTTGGTGTTTGGCCCTTGGGTGCTTCGTCCTTCGCGGCGCCGTTACCGTTCCCGACGCCGAGCACCTCGCGCACGGAGATGCCGCGCAGCTTCGCGACGTCCTCCGGCCTGCGCAGGCTCTCGAGGCCGGACATCGTCGCCTTGACCAGGTTGATCGGGTTCTGTGTGCCGATGCTCTTGGTGAGCACGTCGCGAATCCCACCGAGCTCGAGCACGGCTCGCACGCCACCTCCGGCGATCACTCCGGTACCGGGACTCGCCGGGCGCAGGACGACGTGGCCGGCGCCGAAGCGGCCGATGACGCGGTGGGTGAGGGTCTGCCCGTACTTGGGGATCCGGATCAGGTTCTTGCGGGCGTCCTCGACGGCCTTCTGGATCGCCAGCGGGACCTCGCGGGCCTTGCCGTAGCCGATCCCGACCACGGAGTCCTCGTCGCCGACGGCGACCAGGGCGGTGAACGAGAAACGCCGGCCGCCCTTGACGACCTTGGCCACGCGGTTGATCTCGATCACCCGCTCCTGCAGGTCGAGACCCTTGGGTGAAACGCTCTCTACAGCCATCGGACCGACGAAGGTAGCGGGTTTGCTTTGGCGGCCATCAGAACTTGAGGCCCCCCTCGCGAGCGCCCTCGGCGATCGCCGCGACGCGTCCATGGAAGCGATATCCACCGCGATCGAAGACGCAGGTCTCGACTCCGGCGGCCTTGCCGCGCTCGGCCAGCAGCTGCCCGGCCCGCTTGGCCTGCTCCATCGAGCCGAGCTTGCGGAGCTTGTCCTCGGTCCAGGAGGCGGAGGCGATGGTGCGGCCCGCATCGTCGTCGATCAGCTGCGCGAAGACGCCGCGGTTCGAGCGGTAGACCGACAGGCGAGGGCGCTCGGCATTGCCGCGGATTCGCGCGCGAACCCGGCGACGCCTGCGAAGCCTCTGCTGGGGCTTGGTCAGGACGGTCATCAGGCCCTCTTCCCGACCTTGCGGGCGACGTGCTCACCTGCGTAGCGGACACCCTTGCCCTTGTACGGCTCGGGCGGCCGCGTCTTGCGGATGCGCGCGGCGGTCTCGCCGACCAGCTGCTTGTCGATCCCGCGCACAACGACCTCGGTCGGCTGCGGAACCTCGAATTCGATGCCCTCGGGCGCGTCGATCGCAACAGGGTGCGAGTAGCCGAGCGCCATCTCGAGGCTCTTTCCCTTCAGGTTGGCGCGGTAGCCGACGCCCTGGATCTCCAGCCGCTTCTCGAAGCCGTCTGTGACGCCCTCGACCATGTTCGCGATCAGGCTCCGCGTGAGCCCGTGCAGGGCACGATGCTCCCCGCGGTCGGTGGGCCGCTCGACGGTCAGAGTGCCGTCGTCGATCGCCACCTTCATGTCGGTGTCGACGTGCTGGTTGAGCTCACCTTTGGGACCCTTGACGGAGACAGCGCCGGGCCTGACGTCGATCTCGACGCCGTCGGGAATCTCGATTGGCTTTCTTCCGATTCGACTCATCAGTGGACTACCAGACGTGGGCTACGACCTCTCCGCCGACACCCCTCTGCCGGGCCTCGTGGCCGGTCATCACGCCGCGCGACGTGGACATGATGGTGGTGCCCATGCCTCCGAACACCCGCGGCACCTCGTCCTTGGGAACGTAGCGGCGCCGGCCCGGGCGTGAGACGCGGTCCATCCCGGTGATCACCGGGTCGCGATTCTCGGTGTAGCGGAGGCGCACCCTGATCACCTCGCCGACGCGTCCCGGTTCGACCTTGAAGTCTGCGATGTAGCCCTGCTCCTTGAGGATGCGGCTCATCTCCCGCTTCAGGCGCGAGGCGGGGATCTCCACGTCCTCGTGGTCCGCGAGGAGCGCGTTGCGGATTCGGTTCAGGTAATCGGTGATCGGGTCGGTCAGCATCTCTACCAGCTCGACTTGGTCATTCCGGGCACATAGCCGTTGTGCGCGGCGTCCCGCAGGCAGATCCGGCAGAGGCCGAACTTGCGGAAGTACGCACGCGGCCGGCCGCAGCGGCGGCAACGGTGATACCCGCGGGTCTTGAACTTCGGATCACGGCGCTGCCGGACCCTTTGCGATGTCTTCGCCATTACTCCTCTTCCTTGCTTGAAGTCTCTTCCGAGTCCCCGCCTTCGGCGGACTCGGCCTTCGCCTCTCCGCCGCCCTCGCCCTCGGCACCTTCCTCGCCCTCCTCGGGCTTCTCGGGCTTGGCGTAGGCATCGGGGTTCTCCTCCTTGAGCTGCTCGAGGGCGGCCGCCTCGGCCTCGGCCCGCTCGCGGGCCTCCTCCTTGCGGCGCTCCTCCTCTTCCTCTTCCTCGACGTCGGCCTGACCCGGACGACCCTCCTGGGCGAACGGCATGCCGAGTCCGTCGAGCAGCGCGAACGCCTCCTCGTCGGTCTTGGCCGTGGTGGTGATCGTCACGTCCAGTCCGCGGACCTCGTCGATCGAGTCGTAGTCGATCTCCGGAAAGATGATCTGCTCGCGAATCCCCATCGAGTAGTTGCCGCGACCGTCGAAGGAGCGGGCGTTGAGGCCGCGGAAGTCGCGGATCCGGGGGACGGCGATGGAGTTGAGCCGGTCCAGGAACTCCCACATCCGGGCACGCCGAAGCGTCACGGCGACGCCGACTGGCATGCCCTCACGGACCTTGAAGTTGGCGACCGACTTCTTCGCGCGGCGCACGCTCGGTGCCTGACCGGCGATCGTCGCAAGCTGCTCGGTGGCAGCCTCGAGCATCTGGCTGTTTTGCTTCGCCTCGCCGAGGCCCATGTTCAGGGTGATCTTGTCCAGCGTGGGCACGGCCATCGGGGTCGAGTAACCGAAGCGCTCGGTCAGCGCGGGCTTCACCTCGCTTTCGTAGGTCTCACGGAGCCGAGGCGGCGGAGCTGCCTGCTTCTGCTGTTCAGTTGCAGCTTCCACTAGTCCAGATCCCTTCCGGTCCTTGCGGCGACTCGCTTGCGCTTGCCGTCCGCGCGCTCGATCCTGATCCGCGTCCCCTTGTTGTCCTCGGGGTCGAGCAGCATCACGTTCGAGACGTGGATCGGGCCCTCGCGTTCGATGATCCCGCCGACCTCGCCGCCCTTCTGCGCGTCCTTGACGGAGCGCGGGCGCTGGTGGCGCTTGATCATGTTGAGGCCCTCGATGAAGACGAAGCCCTTCTTCGGGTCGGTGCGGATCACCTTGCCTCGCTTGCCGCGCTCCTTGCCGCCGATCACGATCACGTCGTCGTCCTTGCGCACTCGCATCTTCGCCATCGCTAGAGCACCTCCGGGGCGAGAGAGACGATTCGCATGAAGTTCTTGTCGCGCAGCTCGCGTGCGACCGGGCCGAAGATGCGGGTGCCGCGCGGGGCACCGTTGTCGTCGATCAGGACGGCGGCGTTCTCGTCGAACGCGATGTAGGTGCCGTCGCCCCGGCCCAGCTGCTTGCGTGTGCGAACCACGACTGCCTGGACCACCTCGCCCTTGCGGACGCCGCCTCGCGGCGTGGCCTGCTTGACGGTCGCGGTGATCGTGTCGCCGATCCGCGCGTAGCGGCGGTCCGATCCGCCCTTGACGCGGATGCAGAGAATCTCGCGCGCGCCAGAGTTGTCGGCCACACGAAGTCTCGATTCCTGCTGAATCACTTCGCCTTCTCCAGGATCTCGACCAGGCGCCAGCGCTTGGTCCGCGACATCGGCCGCGTCTCGATGACGCGCACGAGGTCACCCTCGCCGGCCTCGTTCTGGGCGTCGTGTGCATGCAGGGTGCGGGAGCGGCGCACGATCTTCTCGTACTGCGGATGTCGTCTCGCCATCTCGATCGCGACGGTGATCGTCTTGTCCGGCTTGCTGGAGACGACGCGGCCCTGCCGGGTCTTGCGGCCCGCGGACTCGCTCTCGGCGGGAGGCGTTCCGGTGCCGGCCTCGTGCTTGGTCCGGCTCTTGGTGCGGTAGGAGGAACGCTTGGTGGCGGCCCGCTTGCGCGCCTCGGCGCGAGTGGCGGCCCGCTCCTCAGGGCTCTGCTGCGGCCCCGCCTCGGCAGGCTGACGAGACCGCGCCAGGCGGCGACGGGACTTCCAGTCGAGGCCTTCATCATCGGAGGAAGCGTCCTCGGCTTGGGCGGGCTCCTGCGCAGAATCATCGGAGTCAGCCTCGCCTGCGGGCGCCTCGTCCTCAGCCGGAGTCTCCTCCTCGGCAGGGGCTTCCTCAGCCGGAGTCTCCTCCGCCTGGGGCTCCTCGGCCGGAGTCTCCTCCGCCTGGGGCTGCTCTTCGGGCTGCTCTTCGGTTGTCTCGTTTTTCTCTTCGTCTGCCATCAGACCCTCAGTTCCTGCTCTAGATCGATTCCGCGCTGCTTGGCCACTGTCAGCAGCCGGGCAACGTCCTTGCGGACCGCCGTGATTCGCGACGTGTTCTCCAGCTCCCCGGTGGCGTGCTGGAGGCGCAGAGCGAACTGCTCGTCGCGCGTCTGGCGGATGCGCTCCACCAGCTCGTCGTCCTTGAGGTTGTGCACCTCGGAAGCCTTCATGACTGCTGCTCCACGCCCTCGCGGCGGACGAACTTGGTCTTGATCGGAAGCTTGTGCCCGGCGAGCCGCATCGCGTCCTTCGCCAGGTCCTCGGGGACGCCCGCCAGCTCGAACATGACCTTGCCCGGCTTGACGACGGCGACCCAGCCCTCGGGGTTGCCCTTGCCCGAGCCCATGCGGGTCTCGAGCGGCTTCTTGGTGATCGGCTTGTCCGGGAAGACGTTGATCCAGACCTTCCCGCCGCGCTTGATCTTGCGGGTCATCGCGACTCGTGCGGCCTCGATCTGGCGGTTGGTGATCCAGCCGCGATCGAGCGCCTTGAGCCCGTACTCGCCGAAGGCGACGGTCGTGCCGCCCTTGGAGTAGCCGCGGCGCCTGCCGCGCATCTGCTTGCGATAGCGAACCCGCTTCGGCATCAACATCAGGAACGACCTCCCCGTGAGCCACCGGGCGGCGCGGGGCCGTCCTCGTCGCTGAGATCCGAGCGGAAGCCCTCAGGCATGACCTCGCCCTTGTTGATCCAGCACTTCACGCCGATGCGCCCGGTGGTCGTCTTTGCCTCGATGAATCCGTAGTCGATGTCGGCGCGCAGGGTATGCAGTGGCACACGACCGTCGGAGTAGCCCTCGGTGCGCGCCATCTCGGCGCCGCCCAGCCGGCCGGAGACCTGGACCTTCACACCCTTCGCGCCCGAGCGCATTGCGGAGGTCAGCGCGCGCTTCATCGCGCGTCGGAAGGCGACGCGGTTCTGGAGCTGCTCGGCGATGGACTGCGCGACCAGCTTCGCGTCCAGCTCGGGTCGCTTGATCTCCTTGATGTTGACCTTGACCGGCTTGCCGGTGAGCTTGTGGAGCTCGCGGCGCAGCGCGTCGACCTCCGTTCCGGACTTGCCGATCACGATGCCGGGGCGGGCGGTCGAGATGTCGACCTCGACCTCGCCGGAGCCCTTCTTGATGGTGATCTTCGACAGCCCCGCATGCGAGAGCTTGTTCTCGATGTGGGACCGGATCTCCAGGTCCTCGTTCAGGTAGTCCGCGAAGCCCTTCTCGTTGTACCAATTCGACTTCCAGTCGTGGATGTAGCCGACCCGGAAGCCCTCTGGGTGGATCTTCTGTCCCATGCGGTCCTCTAGTCCTCCGGCGTCAGCGCCACGGCAATGTGGCTGGTTCGCTTGTTGATGCGCGTCGCTCGTCCCAGCGCCCGCGGCCGGTAGCGGCGCAGCGTGGGCCCCTCGTCGACGTGGATGTCCTTGATGAAGAGGTCGTCGGCGACGAGATCGTGGTTCGTCTCCGCGTTCGCGGCCGCCGACTCGAGCAGCTTGCGGATGTCCTGGGCCGCGCTGCGTGTCGAGAAACGGAGCAGCGGGAGCGCGTCCTCCAGAGGCAGGCCGCGAACCTGGTCGGCGACCAGGCGCGCCTTGCGGGGGGCGACGCGGACGAAGCGAGCCCGCGCATTGACGATGGGGCGCTCAGCAGGCTCCTTCGGCTTCGGCGTCGCCTTTGCCCTGGGCTTCGGCTTGCTTTCACTCTTGGCGGCCGGCTTCTTGGCAGCGGGCTTCTTGGCCGCCGGCTTCTTCGGAGCTGTCTCCTTGGCAGCCGGCTTCGCGGCGGGCTTCTTGGCAGCGGGCTTCTTGGCGGCCGGCTTCTTTGCAGCGGGCTTCTTCGCGGCCGGCTTCGCCGCGGGCTTCTTCGCCGCGGGCTTCTTCGCGGCCGGCTTCTTGGCCGCGTCCTTCTTCTCGGTGTTCTTCTCGTCAGCCACCGGCTAGTCCCTCTCGCTCGCCGAACCGGCGCCCGAATGGGCGCGGAAGGTCCGGGTCGGGGCAAACTCGCCCAGCTTGTGTCCCACCATCGACTCCGAGATGTAGACGGGCACGTGCTTGCGGCCGTCGTGGACGGCGATGGTGTGCCCCACCATCTCGGGGAAGATCGTCGAGTGGCGTGACCAGGTCTTCAGCATCTGCTTCTGGCCCGACTCGTTCATGGCGTTGACGCGCTTCATCAGGCGCTCCTCCGCCCACGGGCCCTTCTTGGTCGAGCGTCCCATCTACTTCCTCTTTCCTCGGCGGCGGGCACGCACGATCAGCGCGTCCGATCGCTTGCCCTTCTTACGGGTCCTGTAGCCCAGGGTCGGCTTGCCCCAGGGCGTGACGGGGTGACCGCCGGGCGTGTGGTGCGCCTCGCCGCCGCCGTGCGGGTGGTCCACCGGGTTCATCGCGACGCCACGGCTCTGCGGGCGCTTGCCCTTGTGGCGGTTGCGGCCCGCCTTGCCGATCTTCACGTTCTGATGCTCGGCGTTCGAGATCGTTCCGACGGTCGCGCGGCACTCGCCGCGGACCATCCGGACCTCGGATGAGGGCAGGCGCAGGCTGACCATCGGGCCTTCCTTGGCGACCACCTGGATGGCGGTCCCAGCGGAGCGACCGAGCTTGCCGCCCTGGCCGGGGATCAGCTCGACGTTGTGCACGACCGTTCCCGTCGGGATCCGCGCCAGCGGCAGCGAGTTGCCCGGGGTGATGTCGGCGGCCTCGCCCGAGACGATCTCGGCGCCCACCCGAAGCCCCTGCGGAGCCAGGATGTAGCGCTTCTCGCCGTCGGCGTAGTTGAGCAGCGCGATGCTCGCCGAGCGGTTCGGGTCGTACTCGATGGAGGCGACCTTGGCGGGGATCCCGTCCTTCGTGCGCTTGAAGTCGATCTGGCGGTAGCGGCGCTTGGCCCCGCCGCCGCGGTGGCGCGCCGTGACCCGGCCGTTGGAGTTGCGGCCGCCGCTCGACGTCTTGCCCTTGGTGAGCTTCTTCGTGGGTTCCGCACCGGTGAGCTCATCGCGCATCGGATAGGTGCCGAAGCGCCTGCCGGGGCTGGTCGGTTTCGTCTTGCGGTTCGGCATCAGATGACCGCCTTTCCGGCCGCGTGCGTTCGGGGGGGCGCTTGGCCGAGCAGGCCAAGACCGCAGGGCGCAGCCTTTGCTGGCGGCAAAGGCAAGCCCGAGGACGAAGGCATCCGACGCGCCAGGCGCGTCATCCGAGTGTGCGTGGTCGGGAAGGCGGTCATCAACCCTCCACCGCCGCGCCCTCGAACAGCTCGATCCGCTCGCCCGGCGAGAGCTGGACGATGGCCTTCTTCCAGGAGCGTGAGCGCCCGGAGTGCAGTCCGCGCCGCTTCGGCTTGGACTTCACCTTGGAGGTCCGCACCGCCTTGACGTGGACGTCGAAGATCTCCTCGACCGCGTGGGCGATCTGGAGCTTGTGCGCCCGGTCGTGGACGCGGAAGGTGTACTTGCCCTCGGCCATCAGCGCGTAGCTCTTCTCCGAGACGACCGGCCGGACGATCACCTGACGAGCATCCATCAGACCGCCCGTCCCTTCAGTTCCTCGAGCGCGGCCTCGGTGATGACCAGCGACGAGGCGCCAACCACGTCGGCGACTCCAGCAGCACTGGCCAGGGCGACCGTGGCGGCTGGGATGTTCCGGAAGCTCTTGGCGACCGCCTCCTCCTCGGCGCCGACCACGATCAGCGTCGGCGAGTCGGCCCCCCACTTCTTGAGGACGTCGGCGGCCTTCTTGGTGGCGGGCTCGCTGAACGTGGAGCCATCCAGGACGGCGACCGTGCCGCGCTCGGCGTGCACGGTGAGGGCCGCGCGCAGGGCCTTGCGCCGCGCCTTGCGGTTGACCTTGACCGTGTAGTGGCGGGGCTTTGGGCCGAAGGCGGCGCCACCTCCGTAGCGGTGCGGCACGCTCAGGGCGCCGGCGCGGGCCCGGCCGGTCCCCTTCTGCCGCCAGGCCTTGGCGGTCGTCATCGACACCTCGCCGCGGGTCAGGCTGGAGTGAGTGCCTCGGCGGCGGCTGTTCAGGTCCGCGCGGGCAGCCTCGTGGACGAGCGCCTCGTGGAAGGGCTCGCTGAAGATCTCCTTGGGCAGGTCGGCCTTCGCCTGCTTGCCGAGCTGCGTCGCCTTCACCGCCGCGGCGGACTTGGCGGCGGGCTTCTTCTCCGTCGCGGTCTGCTTCTCGGTGGCCTCAGCCATCGCTGCGGACCTCCACGGTGGCGTTCTTGCCTCCGGGCACGGAGCCCCGGATCAGCAGCAGGTTGCGGTCGGCATCGATCTCGACCACGGTGGCCCCGAGCTGGGTCACCCGTCGCGAGCCCATCTGGCCCGGCATCCGCATGCCCTTGAACACGCGGGCTGGATCGGCACTGGCGCCGATCGATCCGGGGGCGCGGACGTTGTGGGAGCCGTGGGTCTCCGGCCCGCGACCGAAGTTGTGGCGCTTGATGGTGCCCTGGAAGCCCTTGCCGATCGAGACGGCGGAGATCTTCACCTTCTGGCCGGGCTCAAAGGTGCTCACCGTGACTTCGTCGCCGATCTTCGGAGCGGCTTCACCACCAGAAGAAGCGTCCGGGGCGGCGTCGCCTGCATCTTCAGAAGCTTGTTCGGCATCGCCGCCTGCGGGCGCTTCAACATCCTTGGGCGCTCCTCCGCCGACCTCGACGCCCCTGAACTCGACCAGGGTCTTCAGCCCGGTCGCGCCGGCCTTCTTCAGATGGCCCGCCTCGGGCATCCTGATCCTGTCCTCGGCGACCGGGATCGCGGCGAGCTGGACGGCGTCGTAGCCGTCGCGTTCAGCCTTGCGGATCGCGGTGACCCTGTTCGGCGCCGCCTCGATGACGGTCACCGGGACGGCGGTGCCGTCCTCGAGGAAGATCCGGGTCATTCCCAGCTTCTTGCCGACGATCGCACTCATCAGAGCCGGATCTCCACGTCGACACCGGCGGGAAGGGTCTCCATCCGCTGAAGCTCGTCGACGGTCTTCGGGGTGGGCTGGTGGATGTCGATCAGGCGCTTGTGCGTGCGGATCTCGAAGTGCTCACGGGAGTCCTTGTCCTTGAACGGGGACCGGATCACGCAGTAGACGTGCTTGTCGGTCGGCAGCGGGATGGGCCCAGCCACGGTCGCGCCGGTCCGCTCAGCGGTCCCGACGATCTCCTGCGCAGCCCGGTCTATGGCGTCGTGGTCGTACGCCTTGAGCCGAATCCTGATCTTTCCTGATGTCAATGAGGCCATTGGTGGGGGTGAATCAGTTGCTTGTGCTGATGCTGGTCTTTCGCGCAGATAGGGCGCCGCCCTGTGTAGCTAGGGCCGCGCCCTGGTCGTATGTCTGACAGTTGTCTTGGCCCTTTGCCCTTGTGGGAGGGCCTTACTACGAACGGGCCCCCGGACGGGGGCCCGTCACAGCTATTCGACTACCTCGGTCACGACACCCGAGCCGACGGTTCGCCCGCCCTCTCGAATGGCGAAGCGGAGGCCCTGGTCCATGGCGATCGGCTGAATCAACTCGACCTCCATCTCGGCGTTCTCACCCGGCGCGACGAACTCGCGGCCATCGGGGAGCTTGACGACGCCGGTGACGTCCGTCGTGCGGAAGTAGAACTGCGGCCGATAGCCGGAGACGAACGGCGTGTGACGGCCACCCTCCTCCTTCTTCAGGCAGTAGACCTCCGCCTTGTACTTCGTATGAGGCGTGATCGAGCCGGGCTTGCAGAGCACCTGCCCGCGCTGGATCTCCTCGCGCTTGGTGCCTCGCAGCAGTGCGCCGATGTTGTCGCCGGCGCGCCCCTCGTCGAGGATCTTGCGGAACATCTCGACGCCGGTGACGACGGTCTTGCTGGTGTCGGTGATCCCGACGATCTCGACCTCGTCGCTCGTGTTGACGACGCCCTGCTCGACGCGGCCGGTCGCGACGGTGCCGCGGCCGGTGATCGAGAAGACGTCCTCGACCGGCATGAGGAACGGCTTGTCGAGGTCGCGCTCAGGCTCCGGGATGTACTCGTCGAGCGCGGCGGCCAGGTCCATGATGGACTGCTTGGCCTCCTCGTCGCCCTCCAGGGCCTTCAGGGCCGAGCCCTTGATGATCGGGACGTCGGCTCCGGGGAACTCGTACTCGGTGAGCAGGTCGCGGACCTCCTCCTCGACGAGCTCCAGCAGCTCCTCGTCGTCGACCATGTCGACCTTGTTCAGGTAGACGACCACGTAGGGGACGTTCACCTGGCGGGCGAGCAGGATGTGCTCGCGCGTCTGGGGCATCGGGCCGTCAGGTGCCGAGACCACGAGGATCGCGCCGTCCATCTGTGCGGCGCCGGTGATCATGTTCTTGACGTAGTCGGCGTGGCCCGGACAGTCGACGTGCGCGTAGTGACGGTTGTCCGTCTCGTATTCGACGTGCGAGGTGGCGATGGTGATCCCGCGCTCCTTCTCCTCGGGCGCGTTGTCGATCTCCTCGAACGACTTCACCTCGGTACCGCCCTTATCGGCGAGTGTCTTCGTGATCGCGGCGGTCAGCGTGGTCTTGCCGTGATCGACATGGCCGATGGTGCCGACATTGACGTGCGGCTTATCGCGATCGAACTTCTCCTTGGACATCTCGCTCCTTTGGGGGTCTAGTTGGTGTCTGTAAGTGGGTTTTGAGAAAAGTGGTTCGGTTGCTGACCAACCTGGGGAATATAGCTACGCGCTGGCTCCCACGGGCTCTCCCGAGCGGTGCTCGACGATCTCGTCCTCGATGTTCTTCGGGACTTCCTCGTAGCGCTCGAACTGCATCGTGTAGCTCGCGCGTCCCTGGGTCGAGGACCTGACGTCGGTCGCATATCCGAACATCTCGCCGAGAGGCACGAACGCGTGCACGGCGAGAGCGTTACCGCGGGGCTCCTGCCCCTGGACCTTGCCACGGCGCCGGGAGAGGTCGCCGATCACGTCGCCGAGGAACTCCTCGGGAGTGACGACCTCCACGGACATCACCGGTTCGAGCAACACCGGCTTTGCCTTGCGGGCTGCATCCTGGAGCGCCATCGAGCCGGCGATCTTGAAGGCCATCTCCGAGGAATCGACGTCGTGGAAGGAGCCATCGACAAGCTCGGCTCGCACGTCGACCATCGGGTATCCGGCCTTGACGCCGGAGACCAGTGCCTCCTCGATTCCCTGCTCCACGGCGGGGATGAACTCGGTGGGGATCTTCCCGCCCTTGATCTGGTTGATGAAGTCGAAGCCCTCGCCGGGAGCCGGCTCCACGTTCAGGACGACGTGAGCGAACTGGCCCTTGCCGCCCGTCTGCCGCACGTGGCGGTACACGATCTTCTCGACCCGGTTGCGAATGGTCTCCCGGTAGGCGACCTGAGGCCGGCCGACGTTGGCCTCGACCGAAAACTCGCGGAGCAGCCGGTCGACGAGCACCTCGAGGTGCAGCTCGCCCATCCCGTGGATCAGGGTCTGGGCCGTCTCCTCGTCAGACGTGACCTGGAAGGTGGGGTCCTCCTCAGCCAGCTTGGCGAGGCTCTCGGAGAGCTTCTCCTGGTCGGCCTTCGTCTTCGGCTCGATCGCGACGGCGATCACCGGCTCCGGGAACTCGATGTGCTCGAGCTCAATCGGGGCGTCGGGCGCACAGAGGGTGTCGCCGGTGGAGGTCTGCTTGAGGCCGACCCCGGCGATGATGTCGCCCGCATAGCACTCCTCGACCTCCTCGCGATCGTTGGCGTGCATCATCAGCAGGCGGCCGATGCGCTCGGTGCGGCCGCTCGAAGCATTGAGGACGCGGCCACCGGCGCTGAGCTTGCCGGAGTAGACGCGGAAGTAGGTCAGCTTGCCGACGTAGGGATCAGCCATCACCTTGAAGGCGAGGGCGGCGAAGGGAGCGTTGTCGTCGGCGGGGCGCTCGGCCTCGGTCTGCCCTCCGTCTTCACCCTTCTTCGCGGGCTCGAGCCCGGTCACCGCTGGCACCTCGAGCGGCGAGGGAAGCAGTTCGACGATCGCGTCGAGCAGCGGCTGCACACCCTTGTTCTTGAAGGAGGATCCGCAGAGGACCGGGGTCACCTTGATGTCGAGGGTCGCCCGGTGGAGCGACTTCGCGATCCGCTCATGCGGAATCTCCTCGTCGTTGAGGTAGGCCTCCAGAAGCTCGTCGTCATAGTCCGCGCAGGCCTCGACCAGATGCGTCCGGTGCTCGTGAGCGAGGTCCGCCAAGTCCTCGGGGATGTCCGTGTACTCGAACTCCGTGCCGAGCTCGTCCTTCCAGACCAGAGCCTTGTTCTCGATCAGGTCGACGACGCCGGTGAAGTCTGCCTCCTGGCCGATCGGGATCTGGATCGGGAGGGGGTTGGCGCCGAGCCGGTCGCGCATGGTCACGACCGCCTTGAAGAAGTCCGCGCCGATCCGATCCATCTTGTTGACGTAGGCGATCCTCGGCACGTGGTACTTGTCGGCCTGGCGCCAAACCGTCTCGGACTGCGGCTCGACGCCGGCTACGGAGTCGAACAGGGCGATCGCGCCGTCGAGGACGCGCAGGTTGCGCTCGACCTCGACCGTGAAGTCGACGTGGCCGGGCGTATCGAGGATGTTGATGCGGTGGTCGTTCCACTCGCACGCGGTCGCGGCGGACGTGATCGTGATGCCGCGCTCCTGCTCCTGCTCCATCCAGTCCATGACGGCAGCGCCCTCGTGGACCTCGCCCATCTTGTGGGTGCGGCCCGTGTAGTAGAGGATGCGCTCGGTCGTCGTCGTCTTGCCCGCATCGATGTGGGCGATGATGCCGATGTTCCTGGTCTTTTCGAGGGGAAAGCTGCGGGGCATGATCCTGTCCGGTCGTACTGGCGTGAGGGAGATGCGGAACGGCTAGTCTGAGTCCGGTATTCGCGCAGAAAAAAAGGCCCTTACGGGCCAGAGCGCAAAGCGTCTCTTCGACCCGAACTTCTCCTATGTCGCGCCGTTCTCCATTGAAACGGTTAACGCCCACGAGAGCCTCTGGGGGCACCCCCGAGCGACGGACGATGATAGCAGCGGTCCGCTGGCTTTCAGGCAGGAAACACGCATGAGCCCCGCCCGCCGACGGCGGCCCTCCGGTCGCGTCAGGGAGCTCACCGAGCGCACCCGTCGCGAGGGCCGCGAGCTCTCCCGCAGACGGCGTGCCGAGGCGCGACGGCTCGGCCCCGTGTTCGCGCCCGTCGGTCGCTTCGCGAGCTGGATCGCCCCCCGCATCACCGGAGCGCTCATGTTCGGCATCAAGCTGTTCGCCGCCCTGATCGCGCTGCTGGCCGAGCTGGGTGCCGTGGGTGGGCGCTGGCTCGTCGAGCGCACCAGGAGGCTGGGGAGCGCAGTGGCGCGCGGCGCGCGGCGCCATGTCACGCCGCTCTCCACGGTCGCCTTCGTCGGGATCGCGGCCGCGGTCGGTCTCGGGATCTCCCAATTCTTCGACTACCACGGCGTGGCCGTCGACGCCCCGAACTACGCGGGCTCGGTCGGGGCGACCGCGCCCGCGCCCCTCGTCGGGACGGAGAGCGCGGGGAGCGCCCACCTCTGGGTGCTCATCCCGGTCGCGGTTGCCGCCGTAGTACTGATCATCGGAGCATTCGCGGGCGACAGGCGGCTTGCCGGCGCGGTGGCCCTCTGCGGCCTCGTGGGCCTGGCGGTCGCGCTCGCGATCGACCTTCCGCAGGGCCTTGACGCCGGCCGGCCCGGACTGGCCTTCAGCGGCTCCCAGGCCGAGTTGCTGCAGGGATTCTGGGCCGAGATCGCCTGCTCCGCCGTACTGGTTCTTTGCGGCGGCCTCCTCGCCCATTACTCTCGCGGCATGGCCCCAGCGAGGAGAGGGCGGTCGGAGCGGGTCGCTGCGCGGAACCGGACGAGCCGCAAGGACGGCGGGATCTCGCCCGGCCTGCAGACGGAGTCATGAGCAGGCTCCCGCGCACGGAGACGCTTCTCGTCCTCGCCTGCGCCGCCGCCGCCGCGATGCTCGGCGTCTCGCAGTTCACCGACATCTTCCATCTGACCCCGCCGGGCGGTGAGGCGCTGAAGGCGATCAAGGCCTCCGACCAGCACGGTTACGCGACCCTCGTCCTGGCGGTCTTCGCCCTGATCCTCCTCGTGATCGCGATGGCGGCACGCGGCGAACAGCTCGGCCAGGTCGCCGCGGTTGCGATCGCCGTCTGCGGAGTGGTCGCCCTGCTGATCTTCCTGATCGGCGACCTCCCGAAGGTCAACAACGTCGGGACCCTCGACGACCCGCGCCAGTCCTTCATCGACGCGGAGGCGAAGCCCGTCGCAGGCTTCTGGCTCGAACTGATCGGCGCCCTGGTGTTGACGGTCTGCGGGGCGGCCCTGGCGACCATGCGACCCGACCGTACCGAGCAGACCGAGGTCCACGGCGGCCGCACCCACGAGAGCAGCGTCGCCGAGCCCGCGACTCCCCACCTGGAACGCACGCGCGGCGACTAGCTCGTCCCGTCCCGCGAAAGGCCGCGAAAACCAAGCAGCTCTAGGACGATGCTCGCCGGAGGACGGCTTCGCCATCAGATCGCGGCCACAAGCGGCCGCCCGGCATAAGTCGCTCCGGGCTTTCGCCCTTCGCTCCAATAAGCAGCGGCCTGGTGGCCGCTACCAGCGGTAGTGCGCGAAGGCCTTGTTGGCCTGAGCCATGCGGTAGATGTCGTCCTTGCGCTTCCAGGCGTTGCCCTGCTGCTTGGACGCATCCAAGATCTCGTTGGCCAGGCGCTCGGCCATCGACTTCTCGCCCCTGGCCCGCGCGAACTCGACGAGCCAGCGCACGGCGAGCGTGCGGGCCCGGCGGGCGGGCACTTCGACCGGCACCTGGTAGGTGGCGCCGCCGACACGGCGTGAGCGAACCTCGAGCACCGGGGTCAGCTGCTTGATCGCGCCCTCGAGCTCCTCGACCGGGTTGTTCCCGGTGCGCTCGCCGACCAGGGCGAGAGCGTCATAGGTGATCGTCTCGGCGACCGACTTCTTGCCGTCGCTCATCACCTTGTTGATCACCTGCTGCACGATGCGGCTCCGGTAGACGGAGTCCGGCTCGAGCAGGCGGATGGTGGCCTGGTTGCGGCGCGGCATCTACGAAGCCTTGACGCCGTACAGCGAACGGCCCTGCTTGCGGTCGGAGACGCCGGCGGCGTCGAGAGCCCCGCGGACCACCTTGTAGCGGACGCCCGGGAGGTCCTTGACTCGCCCACCCCTGACCAGGACCACGGAGTGCTCCTGGAGGTTGTGACCCTCGCCCGGGATGTAGCTCGTCACCTCGAGACCGTTCGTGAGTCGAACCCTGGCGATCTTCCGAAGCGCCGAGTTCGGCTTCTTCGGGGTGACCGTGGCGACGCGGGTGCAGACGCCACGTCGCTGCGGAGCGGCTACGCGCTTCTTGCGACCCTGGCCCGACTTCAGGCCCGGCGTCGACATCTTCTTCTTCTTGTGGGTTCGTCCCTTGCGGACGAGCTGATTGGTGTTGGGCATCGGGCGAGCATGGTAGCCAAATACCCTTCTCGCGCATGCCCATCCGCAAGAAGAACAAAAAGAGCGATGCACCCGTGCTCGCCATCGACATAGACGGGGTGATCAGCCTGTTCGGCTTCGACCAGGCCGAGCCCGGCCGCATCCGCCCGGACGACGCTCCGGGGGAGTTCCACCTGATCGACGGGATGCTCCACTGCATCGCACTCGAGACGGGGCCGTGGCTGAACCGCCTGGCCGGCAGCTACGAGCTGATCTGGGCCAGCGGCTGGGAGGACCGGGCCAACGATCACCTTCCGAACATCCTCGGCGTGCCAGAGCTCCCCTACCTGACCTTCGACGGGCGAGCACGCTTTGGAACCGCCCACTGGAAGCTGGAGGCGCTCGACGAGTACGCCGGCACGCGGCCGCTTGCCTGGATCGACGACAGCCTCGACGTCAGCTGCTACGAGTGGTCCGAGAACCGCTCTGCCCCCACCCTGCTCGTCCCGACCGAGTCCGACGTCGGCCTCCTCGAGGCCCACGTCGACTCCATCGAGGGCTGGGCCAAGGACGCATTCGACATGCCTGATCGGGGGTAGACTCGGCGCGATGGGAGAGGTGGTGCCGATCATCTTCTTGGCCGTGATCCTGAAGATCCCGGTCCTCTACGGCATGTGGCTGATCTACTGGGCCGTGAAGGCCGAGCCCGAGCTCGAGGACCTGGGGGACGAAGCCGACGATCACAGCTTCCGCCGCTTCCGTCGTAGCCCGACGAAGCCAAAGGGCCCACGCCGTGGACCACACGGCGGTGCCGCCGAGGCCCAACCCGATTGTCCGCCGGGCGGCCGCAAGAGAACTCCGATAGAGCCAAGAGTGGCCCCCGGCATGGCCGCGCACGAACGCCGAGAGCACACCCCGGCGGGTAGCTAGCACCGACAACGACAACACAGGAGGAACCGACATGGGTCAGCCCGTGGTGCATTTCGAGGTGGTCGGCAAGGACGCGAAGAAGCTCCGGGACTTCTACGGCGAGCTCGCCGGCTGGAAGTTCGAAGTCTTCGAGGGCGGCCCGACCGACTACGGCATGGTCTCCCGCGAGGGCAACACGAACGCCGACGGAGTCGGCATCGGCGGAGGTGTGGGCGACGGCCCCGAGGGCTACGAGGGCCACGTCACCTTCTACATCGAAGTCCCGGACGTGGGAGCGTCACTGGAGCAGGCCGAGAAGCTCGGCGGCACGAAGCTGATGGGCCCGGACAGCCCGATGGAGGGCCTGACGATCGGCCTCTTCTCAGACCCAGAAGGCCACGTGGTCGGCCTGGTGCAAGAGCAGTCCAGCTCCTGAGGACGGTGCCTGAGACGCAGCGGTAGCTCGGGCGGGTGGCGCCGCCCGCCTAACGCTTAGTCCCTAAGAGCTTTCGGACTCGGACTTCTCAGCCTGAGCCGGAGCCTCAGGCGTCTCGATCTCGGAGGCCAGCTCCTCGAGCTCCTCGGCAAACGATGGGCCGAATCCCTCCATCGACGCCCCGCTGCCCTCGCCGTCCCCGGCGAGGTCGAGCTCCTTTGCCAGCTCCTCCTCGGAGAACTCCTCCACCGGAGGCTGGGCCGGCTCGACCGGCTCGATCTGCAGCGACCGGTAGTGCTTGAGCCCCGTGGCCGCCGGGATCAGCTTGCCGATGATCACGTTCTCCTTCAGGCCCATGAGGCGATCCCGCTTGCCCTCCAAGGCAGCGTCCGTGAGCACCTTCGTGGTCTCCTGGAAGGAGGCCGCCGAGAGGAAGGACTCGGTGGCGAGGGACGCCTTGGTGATGCCGAGGATGACCTCCTCGGCCTTCGCCGGCGTCTTCGTCTTCTTGCCCTTGAACTTCTCGTTGATCGCATCGAAGACCAGGCGGTCCTCCAGCTGACCGGGCAGCAGCTCGGTCGAGCCCTTGGACTCCACCCGCACCTTCTTCAGCATCTGGCGGACGATCAGCTCGATGTGCTTGTCATTGATGTCGACGCCCTGGGTCCGGTAGACGCGCTGCACCTCGGCCACGATGTAGACCTCGGTGTCCGTGCGGCCCTTGATCTCGAGGATCTCAGCCGGATAGAGCGAGCCCTCGTTGAGCTGGTCGCCCCGCTCGACGCGCTTGCCGGGCTCCACCAGGATGTTGGTCCGGGGCGGGAAGGACTCCGCGTACTCCTCGCCCTTGTCGTCGGTGATCGTCAGCTTGACGGCCTTGTCGGTCTCCTCGACTGCGACCTTGCCGGCGACCTCGGCGAGCTTCGCGAGGCCCTTCGGCTTGCGAGCCTCGAAGAGCTCGACGACGCGCGGCAGACCCTGCGTGATGTCCAGGCCGGCGACACCGCCGGTGTGGAACGTCCGCATGGTGAGCTGCGTGCCCGGCTCGCCGATCGACTGCGCGGCGATGATCCCGACCGCGTCACCGATCTCCACCAGGAAGCCGGTTGCGGGCATGACCCCGTAGCACTGTCGGCACACGCCGGACTCGGCCTCGCACTTGAGCACCGAGCGCACAGGGACCGTCGCCTGCTGGTCGTCGGCGAAGGCCTCCTTGAGCTCAGCGACCTCGGCCTTGTCGATCAGCTGGTTGCGCTTGAGCAGCTCGCGACCCCGCTTGGTGGTGAACTTCTTGGCGGCCACCCGGCCGAGCAGGTTCGGGTTGACCTCACCCTCGTCGCGGTAGGCCGGCATATCGATGTGGTCCTTGGTCTTGCAGTCGTCCAGGCGCACGATCACGTCCTGGGAGACATCGACCAGGCGCCGGGTCAGATAGCCCGAGTCCGCGGTGCGGAGTGCCGTGTCGGCGAGTCCCTTCCGGGCACCGTGGGTCGAGATGAAGTACTCGAGGACGGAGAGGCCCTCCATGAAGTTGGCCTTGATCGGCCGCTCGATGATCTCGCCCTTCGGATTGGCCATCAGGCCTCGCATGCCGGCCAGCTGGCGGATCTGCTTGAACGAGCCTCGGGCTCCCGAGTTGGCCATCATGAAGATCGGGTTCAGCTCGTCGAGGTTGTCCTCCATCGCCTGCCCGACCTCCTCGGTCGCCGAGTCCCACTTGGAGGTCACGGCCTCCTTGCGCTCCTCGGCGGTGATGTAGCCATCGTCGTACTGGCCCATGATCTCCTCGGTGTCCGACTCGTAGCGCTCGAGGATCTCCTCCTTGTCGGGAGGGGCGACGACGTCGTTCTTGGAGATCGTGATCCCCGCCTCGCTGGCGAAGTGGAAGCCCAGCTCCTTGAAGGAGTCGAGGACCAGCGAGACGGCCGGGGCGCCGTAGGCCTCGACGAGGCCGCTGACGATCTCGTTCACGTCGCGCTTCTTCAGCGAGCGGTTCTCGAACTTGTACTTCTCGGGGTCGTACTCGTCCCCGAGGGCATCGGCGATCGCCCGCTCGACGCGGTCGTTATAGATGATCCGCCCGACCGTGGTCAGGAAGTGCTCGTGACCGGGTCGGCGGTACTCCGCGAAGTCGTGCAGCTGAACGATGCCGTTCTCGTAGGCGAGCTCGGCCTCCTGCGCGGTCCTGAACGGATGCGGCTTCTCGTCGAGCTTTGACGCGTCGAGCTCCTCGACATCGTCGCTCGCGTAGGTCAGGTAGTAGAGACCGAGGACCATGTCCTGGGTCGGGGTCGCGAGCGGCGCGCCGTGGGCCGGCGAGAGGATGTTGTTGGAGGAGAGCATCAGGATGCGGGCCTCCGCCTGGGCCTCCGCCGAGAGGGGCAGGTGCACGGCCATCTGATCGCCGTCGAAGTCGGCGTTGAACGCGTGACAGACGAGCGGGTGGACCTGGATGGCCTTGCCCTCGACCAGGACCGGCTCGAACGCCTGGATGCCCAGGCGGTGGAGCGTCGGCGCGCGGTTGAGGAGCACCGGGTGCTCGTGGATGACCTCCTCGAGCACGTCCCAGACCTCAGGGATCATCGAGTCCACCATCTTCTTGGCGGCCTTGATGTTCTGGACCTGCTTGCGCTCGACGAGGCGGGCCATGATGAACGGCTTGAACAGCTCCAGCGCCATCAGCTTCGGCAGGCCGCACTGGTGGAGCCGGAGTGACGGGCCCGACACGATCACGGAACGGCCGGAGTAGTCGACGCGCTTGCCGAGCAGGTTCTGGCGGAAGCGGCCCTGCTTGCCCTTGAGCATGTCCGAGAGCGACTTGAGCGGCCGGTTGCCGGGTCCTGTGACCGGACGTCCGCGTCGGCCGTTGTCGAACAGGGCGTCGACGGCCTCCTGCAGCATGCGCTTCTCGTTGTTGACGATGATCTCGGGAGCGCCTAGGTCGAGCAGCCTCTTCAACCGGTTGTTCCGGTTGATCACGCGCCGGTAGAGGTCATTCAGGTCTGAGGTCGCGAAGCGGCCACCGTCAAGCTGGACCATCGGCCGCAGCTCGGGCGGGATCACCGGGACGACGTCGAGGACCATCCACTCGGGCTTGTTGGCCGACTTGAGGAACGCGTCGACGACCTTGAGCCGCTTCACCGCGCGGGCCTGCTTCTGCCCCTTGGAGGTGTTGATGGTCTCCTCGAGCAGCTCGGCCTCGTTCTCCAGCTCGACCTGCTCGAGCAGGTCGCGGATCGACTCCGCGCCCATGCCGCCGCGGAAGTACTCGCCCCAGCCGAACGGAGAGCCGAAGCGGTCCTTGAGCTCGCGGAAGGTGGTCTCGTCGTTGATCACGTCCTTCGGCTTCATCTCCGAGAAGATCTTGAAGACCTCGCGGATGCGCTCCGCGGCCTCATCGAGGTAGGCCTCTGTGTCCGAGATCTCGGCGTCGAAGGTCTTCTTCAGCTCCTTGGCCATCTTGTCGCGGTCCTCGGCCTTCATCCGCTTGACGTTGGTGACGCTGTCGGCCCAGAGCTCGTCGTCGTCGTTGAAGCCATCGGTGGTGCCGGCCGGAGGGGCCTCGCTCTCCTTGTCGGGAGCAACGCCCAAATAGGCCAGGCGGCGGACCAGGGCCTCGCTGAGCTCCTGCGTGCGCTGCTCACGCTCGCGCTCGTACTCGCCGGCCTGCTTCTCGACCTCCTTCTCCAGCTTGGCGAGATCCTTGGACCGTGCCTCCTCGTCGACCCAGGTGATCACCGAGGCGGCGAAGTAGAGGACCTTCTCGAGCTCCTTCGGAGCCATGTCGATCAGGTAGCCGATCCTCGAGGGGACGCCCTTGAAGAACCAGATGTGGGAGACGGGAGCGGCCAGGTCGATGTGGCCCATGCGCTCACGGCGCACCTTGGAGCGGGTCACCTCGACGCCGCAGCGCTCGCAGACGATGCCCTTGTAGCGGACCCTCTTGTACTTGCCGCAGTAGCACTCCCAGTCCTTGGTCGGACCGAAGATGCGCTCGCAGAAGAGGCCGTCCTTCTCCGGCTTCAGCGTCCTGTAGTTGATGGTTTCGGGCTTGGTGACCTCGCCGGAGCTCCAGCCCCGGATCTTCTTGCCCGAGGCAAGCCCGATCTCAATCGCGTCAAAGTTGTTGATGTCGATCACTTCTTTGCTGCCTCCTCGGCATCCGATGCATCAGTACCGCCGTCGCCCTCGGCGACGACCTGCTCTTCCTGCTCGTCGGCGGCCTTGTCCTTGTCCTTGTCGCCGGCGCCGTTCCCGCCATCCGCGCGCACTCCGGACAGCTCGATGCCGAGTTCCTCGGCGGCGCGGAGGAGGTCGTCCTCCTCCTCGCCCATCTCCACTCCGTCGCCCTCCTCCGAGACCACGTTGGCGTCGAGCGCCAAGCTCTGGATCTCCTTGAGCAGGACCTTGAATGACTCCGGAATCGAGGGTTCAGGGATGTTCTCGCCCTTGACGATCGACTCGTAGGCCTTGACGCGGCCGACGGTGTCGTCGGACTTCACCGTGAGCATCTCCTGCAGGGTGTAGGCGGCGCCGTAGGCCTCCAGTGCCCACACCTCCATCTCGCCGAAGCGCTGGCCGCCGAACTGCGCCTTGCCGCCCAGCGGCTGCTGGGTGACCAGCGAGTAGGGGCCAGTCGAGCGTGCGTGGATCTTGTCGTCGACCAGGTGCAGCAGCTTCAGGATGTACATGTAGCCGATCGTGACCTTGCCCTTGTAGGGCTCGCCGGTCCGGCCGTTGTAGAGCTGGACCTTGCCCTGGGCGCGGTTGCCCGGACGCTCGGACTTGTCGATCCCGAGGTCGATACCTCGCTCGGAGTTCTCGTCCTGCCACTGGACGAGCGCGTTGTCGACGTCCTCGACGGTGGCTCCGTCGAAGACCGGTGTCGCGACGTTGACGCGGCCGCCGTTGCGCTGCGCCTCCTTGTAGGACACGGACCCGTCGTCGTACCAGCCATTGGCCGCGACCCAGCCCAGATGCGTCTCGAGGATCTGCCCGATGTTCATTCGGCTGGGCACCCCGAGCGGGTTGAGGATCACGTCGATGGGCGTGCCGTCCTCCATGAACGGCATGTCCTCCTCGGGCACGATCTTGGAGATCACGCCCTTGTTGCCGTGGCGGCCGGCGAGCTTGTCGCCCTCCGCGATCTTCCGCTTGATGGCGACGTAGACGCGCACCAGGTCGTTGACGCCCGGCGGCAGGTCGTCGCCCGCCTCACGGCTGAAGGTGAGGACGTCGATGACGACGCCGCCCTCGCCGTGCGGCACCTTCAGGGAGGTGTCGCGAACCTCGCGCGCCTTCTCCTTGAAGATGGCGCGGATCAACTTCTCCTCCGCGGTCAACTCGGTCTCGCCCTTCGGCGTGACCTTGCCGACCAGCAGGTCGCCGGCGGCAACCTCGGCACCGATCCGGACGATTCCACGCTCGTCGAGGTTCCTGAGGCTCTCCTCGGAGCGGTTCGGGATGTCGCGCGTGATCTCCTCGTCGCCGAGCTTCGTCGTGCGGGCGTCGATCTCGTACTCCTCGATGTGGATCGAGGTGAGCTCGTCCTGCTTGACGAGGCGCTCGGAGATGATGATCGCGTCCTCGAAGTTGTAGCCCTCCCAGGACATGAAGGCGACCAGGCAGTTCTTGCCGAGCGCGATCTCGCCGCCGGCGGTCGAGGAGCCGTCCGAGAGGACATCCCCCGCCTTCACCTTGTCGCCGACCGAAACGATCGGGCGCTGATGGATCAGCGTTCCCTGGTTGGAGCGCATGTACTTGTGGAGCTGGAACTCGTCGCGCTTCGAGCCGTGGGTGACCACGATCTGCTCGGCGTCGACGGTCGTGACCTCGCCGTCGTTCTCGGCGATGACCACGTCGCCCGTGTCCTCGGCGACGCGCCGCTCCATCCCGGTGCCGATCAACGGCGGCTCCGGCTTCAGCAGCGGCACGGCCTGGGCCTGCATGTTCGAGCCCATCAGCGCGCGGTTGGCGTCGTCGTGCTCGAGGAACGGGATCAGCGCAGTCGTCACCGACCAGATCTGGGTCGGTGAGACGTCGATCAGCGTCACCTGCTTCGGCGGAACGGCGACGGCCTCGTCGTCGCGGCGGCGACAGATCACGTACTGGCCCTTGAGCCGGCCCGAGTCGAGATCGACCTCGGCGTTGGCCTGGGCGATCGTCTCGTCCTCTTCCTGGGTGGCGTCGAGATGGACGACCTCGCTGGTAACCACACCGTCCTTGACGACCAGGTACGGCGTCGTGACGAAACCGTGCTCCGAGACCTGTGCATAGGAGGAGAGGGAGCCGATCAGGCCGATGTTCGGGCCTTCAGGCGTCTCGATCGGGCACATGCGCCCGTAGTGGGTCGCGTGCACGTCGCGCACCTCGATCGGAGCGCGCTCGCGAGTGAGGCCGCCTGCCCCGAGCGCCGAAAGGCGGCGCCGGTGCCTGAGCCCGGACAGCGAGTTGGTCTGGTCCATGAACTGTGAGAGCTGCGAGGAGCCGAAGAACTCCTTCAGCGCCGCCACGACGGGACGGATGTTGATGATGGTCTGAGGCGTGATCGCGTCGGCGTCCTCGGTGGTGAGGCGCTCACGCACCACGCGCTCCATCCGGTAGAGCCCGATCCGGAATGCCTCCTGGATCAGCTCCCCGACCGTGCGCAGGCGGCGGTTGCCGAAGTGCTCGTACTCATCGAGGTGATCGTGGATCGGCTCGCGGGGATACGTGATCGCCTCCGCGGCGTAGTCCTTGATCGGGTTCTCCTCGTCGATCTCCTCGGGAACACCGAGCAGCTTCGGGATCGTGACGAGCTCCTTGACCAGGGCGATGATGTCGTCGTGGGTCAGGACCCGGGTGTCGAGATCGATGTCCAGGTCCAGGCGCGCGTTCAGCTTGTAGCGGCCGACCCTGGTGAGGTCGTAGCGCTTCGGGTCGAAGAAGAGCTGCTCGAGCAGGGCACGAGCGGCGTCAACCGACGGCGGCTCGCCCGGGCGCTGCTTCTTGAAGAGCTCGATCAGCGCGCCCTCTTCGTCTTTCGTCGCGTCGGTGTCGGACGCGATGGTGTGGCGGATGTAGACCGAGTTGTCGAACATCTCGAGGAGCTTCTCGTCCTCGACGTAGCCCATCGCTCGCAGCAGGACGGTGACCGGCAGCTTGCGCTTGCGGTCGATGCGGACGTAGACGCGTCCCTTCTTGTCGATCTCGAGCTCCAGCCAGGAGCCGCGGGCCGGCATCAGGTTCGCGATGAAGACCTGCTTCTCGCGGTCCTTCGGCTCCATCAGGTAGGCGCCGGGGGAACGGACCAGCTGCGTGACGACCACGCGCTCGGTGCCGTTGATGATGAAGGTGCCCCGGTCAGTCATCCACGGGAAATCGCCCATGAAGACGGTCTGCTCGCGAATCTCACCGGTCTCCCGGTTCTGGAACGCGACCTTGACGTTCAGAGGACGCGAGTAGGTCATGTCCTTCTCGCGGCACTCATCCACCGTGTTGGGTGGATCGTCGAACTCGAATTCCCCGAAGACGATGGCGAGGTTCCCCGTGTAGTCCTCCGTCGGGGAGATGTCGTCGATCGTCGCTCGCAGCAGGCCTTCCTTCGGGTCAACCAGATTCGCGAAGGACTTCCGCTGGATATCGATCAGGTGTGGGACTTCGAGTGGGTTCTTAAGGCGAGAAAAGCTCCTACGGGTTGCGGCGACAGCGTTGGATCCAGCCAACTCGGCGACTCCTCAAAGTATTAGAAGGCTTGTGAGACCGCGCAAGAATCAGGCAGCAGGGCTCACCGGGCGCGCGAACCGTGCATAGTAACGCACGGCAACCTTTTGGTCAAGGGTCGCTAACACGCCCCGGGGGGCAGGTGCCGGGATCTTACTCCCAATCTGGGCGGTTTGGAGCAGTTTGTGACTCGTTGCTACTTGATCTCGGCGGTGCCGCCGGCCTCTTCGATCTCCTTGAGCAGGCCCTCGGCCTCCTCGCGCTCGATCGCCTCCTTGACGGGCTTGGGAGCCTCGTCGACGAGGGCCTTGGCCTCCTTCAGGCCGAGTCCGGTGGCGGCGCGCACGACCTTGATCACGCCGATCTTCTTGTCGCCGGAACCGGTCAGGACGAGGTCAACCGTCCCCGACTCCTCCTCGCCCGCACCGTCAGCCGGCCCTCCCGCTGCGGGGGCTGCGGCTGCGACGGCAGTCGCGGAGACGCCGAATTCCTCTTCGAGCGCCTTGATGCGCTCCGAAAGCTCCAAAACCGAGATGCCCTTGAGCTCCTCGATCCAGTCTTGTGTGGTGGTGGCCATCTACTCGCTGTCCTCCTTGTTCTCGTCAGAGTCTTCTGAAGTTTCTTCCGCCGGCTCTTCGCCGATATCGGCGTCGCCCTCTCCGGTCTCGGCGGGCTCGTCCTGGCCGGCGTCCTCGCCCTCGGGTGCCTGCTCCTCAGAGCTCTCCTCCGGTGATTCGGTGGGCTCGGGGTCTGGGTCGGGCTGCTCGGCGGCCGCTTCCTCCGGAGTTTCCGGAGCTTCGGCTTCGCCATCAGAAGGCGCGTCCTCGCCGTCGCCGGCCTCATCACCGGAACCTTCGGTATCGGCGGCGGCTGCGGGCGCACCATCCTCCTTGGGCGCCTCTTCCTGAGACGGCTTCTCTTCCTCGGCTGGGGCTTCGGCCGGTGCCTCACCGGTGACCAGGCCCTGCTCGGCGATCTGGCCGAGCTGGAGGGCCAGGCCCTGGACCATCGAGCCGAGGCCGCGGACCAAGCCCGTGATCGGGCTCGCCACGATCCCGGCGAGCTGTGCGTTGAGCGCGTCGCGGCCGGGCAGGCGGGCGATCGCCGTGAACGAGTCGGGGTCGAGCGCCTCTCCGTCCATCAATCCGCCCTTGTAGGAGAGCAGCTCCCACTCGGAGCCGAGGCGGTTGAGCGTCTTCGCGGCCAGGGCAGCGTCACCCTTGACGAGCGCCAGAGCCGTCGGGCCGGTCAGGAAGTCCTTGATGCCGTCGGTCCCCGCCTCATCCGCCGCCCGGAGGGTGAGGCGGTTCTTGACGATCCGGAAGCGGGCGTCGGCGTCGCGCAGGCTGGCGCGGAGCTCGGCGGCCTGCGGCACGCTGATGCCGCGGTAGTCCACGGCGAAGATCGCCGTCGAATCCTTGAGGTCCGAGGCGAGCTCGTCGACCACTGCTGTTTTCTGTTCTCTGTCCATTTCTCTTTCGGCTGCGCCGCTCAGACCAAAGAAAAGACCCGCACGCAGGCGGGCCAGAGCTGGCGGTCGGAGACCGGATGACTCTCGCTCACCTGCGCCGGACTTCCGGATCTCCATATACGAAGAGTCCCGCCGACGGTCTGGGGCGGCATTGTTCGGGCGCGCAATGTTAGGCGGTCGCCGGCTCCTCCGCTTCCTCCGTTCCGGCTCCCTCGGGGGCGTCGCCCGCCGGCGCCTCTGTGTCGCCGTCCTCGCTCGCCGTCGCCCCCGCGCCGATCATGATCTCGCCACGGCGGATGCGAGAGGAGTCGACCCGGATCCCGGGGCCCATCGTGGTCGTGACGGTGATCGAGATGATGTAGCGGCCCTTGGCGGCGGCCGGCTTCGCGCGGATGATCTCCTCGATCACCGCGGCGTAGTTCTCGAGCAGGTCCTCCTCGGAGAAGCTGGTTTTGCCGATGGCGAGGTGGACGATCGCCTGCCGGTCTGTCCGGTACTCGACCTTGCCGGCCTTGGCCTCGTCGACGGCCTTCGCGATGTCCTCGGTGACGGTCCCGACCTTGGGGTTCGGCATCTTGCCCTGCGGGCCGAGTACCCGCCCGAGCTTGCCGACCTTCGGCATCTGCGAGGGATGAGCGATCGCGACGTCGAAGTCGGTCCAGCCGCCCTCCACCTTCTCGGCGAGATCGTCGGAGCCGACGAAGTCGGCTCCGGCCTCGGTGGCCTGGCGAGCGACGTCGCCCTCGGCGAAGACGGCGATCGTGACGTTCTTGCCGAGGCCCTTGGGCAGGGCGAGGGTGCCGCGCAACTGCTCCTCGGCGTGGCGGACGTTGACGCCGAGCCGGATGTGCAGCTCGACGGTCTGGTCGAAGTTCGCGGCCCCGGTCTCCTTGATCAGGTGGATCGCCTCCGCCGGCGGATACGCCTTGGTGCGGTCGATCTTCTCGTACGCGTTCCTATATCGCTTGCCGTGTGCCACTAGCGCACGTTCCTTCGCGTTTCGCTCCGCTTCACGCTCAGAGCCCTTCCACCGTGACGCCCATGGAGCGGGCGGTGCCGGCGATGATCTTCGTCGCGGCATCGAGGTCGTTGGCGTTCAGGTCGGGCATCTTGCGCTCCGCGATCTGACGCGCCTGGTCGACCGTGATCGAGCCGACCTTCTCCGAGTGCGGTTCCCCCGACCCCTTTTCGATTCCCGCGGCCTCCTTGATGAGGATCGCCGCCGGCGGGGTCTTGGTGATGAAGTCGAAGGATCGGTCCTCGTAGACCGTGATCTCGACGGGGATGATGGTGCCGGCGTCCTGCTGGGTCTGCGCGTTGAACGCCTTGCAGAACTCCATGATGTTGACGCCGTGCTGGCCCAGGGCAGGGCCGACCGGCGGCGCGGGGTTTGCGGCGCCGGCGGGAATCTGAAGCTTGATCTGGGTGAGGACCTTCTTGGCCATAGGCGCAGGCTAGATCTTCTTGACCTGGTCGTAGTTGACCTCGACCGGGGTCTCCCGGCCGAAGATCGAGACCAGGACCTTGAGCTTGGCGGCGTCCTCGTTGATCTCGGCGATCTCGCCGGAGAAGTCAGCGAGCGGCCCGGAGATCACCTTGACGGATTCGCCGATTGAGAACTGCGCTCGGGTCCGGGGGCGCTCGGCCGTCTCGCGGTGGAGCAAGCGGTCGACCTCGACCTTGGACAGCGGGATCGGCTTGTTGCGCGATCCAACGAAGCCGGTCACGCCGGGGGTGTTCTTGACGAGGCCCCAGGCGTCGTCGGTCATCTCCATGTTGACCAGCACGTAGCCGGGCATGGTGCGCTTCTCGGACTGGACCTTCTGGCCGTCCTTCATCTCCGAGATCTGCTCGGTGGGGACGACAACCTGGCGCACGTTGCGCTCCTGGCCCATGGTGTGGACCCGGTGCTCGAGGTTCTGCTTGACCTTGTTCTCGTGCCCGGAATAGGTGTTGATCACGTACCAGCGAAACATTCAGTCGGTCTCCCTCGGCTCGTTCAGAGCAGTTGCTTGACGAACCAGTTGAAGGCGGCGTCGAGAGCGCCAAGATAGGCGGCCATCACCGCCACGAAGATGAAGGTCACGGCCGAGGCTTGGACCAGGGTGTCGCGGTCCGGCCACTGCACGCGCTTGAGCTCGGCCCAGCAGGAAAGCAGGAAACCGAGGATCGGGCCGCGACGCTTCTCGGCCTTCTCGGACTGGCCCTTCTGAAGCTCCTTGTTGCGACTCTTACGGCGCTCCTCCTTCTCGCGCTGGCGGCGATCCCGGCGGCTCTCCTTCGGCTCGGCCGCGGCCGCACCGTCCTTGGTTCGGCCGACGTCCGCACGGGAGGGGGCCGGAGCCTCGACCTCGGTCTCCGGCTGCACGGGGGCGGGAACCACTCCCGGGACGGGTGAGCCGCCGCCCTGGACCTCGTCCCGAACCTCGGGATCGACCGTGTGCTCGCCGTAGTCCTCGGTGCGGGCACCGGTCTCGATCACCGCCTCGGCCTCGGCCACCTCGCCGGAGACGCCCTCGCGGGTCGCCTCCTGGGCACGGGCCTCGCCCTCGCGCTCGGCGTCATCGCGGTTCGGCTGCTGGCCGCGTTCCTCGGCCTGTTGGCGGCGTCGCCGCTCGGCCTTTCGCTGTGCCCTCGTCTTGGCCATCTGGACGGGCTAGCGGGTTTCCTTATGCGGAGTGTGCCTGCCGCACCATCGGCAGAACTTCCGGATCTCGATCCGGTCCGGCGTGTTGCGCCGCGACTTGTTCGTCTCGTAGTTGCGGCGCTTGCACTCCTCACACGCGAGCGTCACGCCGATTCGCACATCAGAGGCCATGTTTCCTCAACTTCATTCGCGGCCGGACAGAAAAAAACCCCCGGCCCCAGGCCCGAGGTACGCCAACAGAATAGCGACGCCGAGCCCTTTTGTAGGGCCCGGCGTCGAGTGCGGTCACTGACGGGCTCAGCTGCCCGTCTTGGTCACTTCTTCTTCCTCTTGCACTTCTTCGCGACGACCGCCTTCTTGGACTTCTTCTTCTTCTTCTTGCACTTCTTGGATTTCCCGACCGCTCCGGCGACACCGCCGGACTGGCCCTGTTGACCCTGTTGGCCCTGCGGCGGGGTGGCGATGGTCACCGGCGTCGCGACGGTCTGGCTGTCCAACGTCGCGCTCGCATTCGTGGTGCCGGTGGTCGCGCCCGCGCTCAGCACCGAACCCGCCGCGCCACTGACGGTCGCTGCACTCGCCGGGCTGACCGTGCCCAGCGGCGCCGCGCCGAATGCGACCGACGTGCCGTCGGGGAATCCGGTCCCGGCGACTGCGCCCGCCGAGTT
This sequence comes from uncultured Solirubrobacterales bacterium, assembly GCA_963743575.1. Classification (GTDB taxonomy): domain Bacteria; phylum Actinomycetota; class Thermoleophilia; order Solirubrobacterales; family 70-9; genus DASUPK01. Next base: position 602,388 of record CAVUQC010000007.1, read on the forward strand.
GTGGGTCAGGTCGGCGGTGAGCTGGGACTGCCCCGTGCCGGCGAAGATGGTGCTCGGCACAGCGGAGATGCCCAGCACCAGGCGGGGTGAGGTTGTGATCTGGCCGGCGAAGGCGCCGCCGACGGAATCGCAACCGGGGTTACCCGGACCGGCGTTGCATCCCCACCAGTTGTTGGTGGCGTCAACCGGGAGGCTGCTGCCGGACTCGATGCCCGCGGTGGTGTTGCCCGCGATCGAGTTCCCATGGACCTCGAGGCGACTGGTGATCGCATCTGAGTCCGCAAACAGCCCGCGTGTATTCGCGTTGAGCACATTGCCCGTGACGGTGAGATTGTCGTTCGGATCGCCCGAGTGGAACAGGGTGGTGAGGCGAATCGCGCTCGTCGCTCCACTGATCCGGTTGCCCGAGATCAGGGTGTTGTCGTTGCTGCCGCCGAAGAAGATGGCGGAGGCACCGTTGTTCGTCACCGTGTTGTCAGTGACCCGGGCTCCATCGGTGTTGTCCAACACCACGAAGTTGCCGGACCCGTTCACGTCCTGGTTGTTCTTGACCACGACGCCGGTATGGGGGTCGACACCCGTCGAGATGAAATGAACCGCATAGCCATTCGGGCCGGCGATGTTCACGAACCGGTTCGAGGAGACGGTGACGCCGTCGATATGGGGGGCGGTGTTCGCCTCGAACCCGATGTCCGAGTTCTCCACCCGGTTCTGGAACAGGGTGCTGTCCTGATAGCTCCCATTGATGGCATAGGTGTCGCCGGAAATGATGTTGTCCTGGAACAGATGGTTGCTGCCGGCGAACGTGCCGATCCCGGCCGAGCTGCCGCTGTGCGTGAGCGTGAACCCGTCGATCGTGTCGGCGGTCGCGCCGCCGTTGATCGTGAACGGATTGGCGCTGCCACCGGCTACGAGGCTCTCCGATGCTGCCGGGACGCTCCGCGTCCGCGCATCGACACCGGCCTGGGCGCCCTTCAGCGTGAGCGACTTATTGATCGTCACGTTCTCGGGGTAGTTGCCCGCACAGACCAGGATCGTCGAACCCGCCACGGACGCGTTGACGGCGTCGTGGATGGTCGAGAAGTCCGGGTTCGCGCAATCGGCCCCGGCCGGTCCGGGACCCGAGGTGTTGTCGTTCACGATCACATCGCCGGTGGCCGACGCCGAGATCCGGAACGACGGCTGGAAGCCCGTCCAGCAGCCCGAATCCAGGCGGAACGTCCCGGTGCCGCCGCTCCCCCCGTCGCAGTAGAAGCCGCTCGAGGTCGAGTTCGAGTACGCGTCGTCCGGAACCGGGAACGACCCGGTGCTCGGACCGGCATTGAGATCGCCGATGTTGAGCGCGTCGTAACCGCAGCCACCCGACTCGGTGAAGCAGGGTGCCGACTCCCCGATCGGGCTCGGCCCGAAGTGAGTCGTGTTGTAGACGAGCGACACGATCACGTTGTTCGGCAGGGTCACCCCCTGGCCGGCGAGGTTGAAGGTGATCGGAGCCCCGAGGCCGTTGACGCAGGCGGTCCCGTCGAACCACTTGCCGGCATCAGCGCCCGTGCAGTTCACGTTGTCGGCGGATGGCCGGTACGGGATCTGGAAGGTCTGGGTGACCGACTTGATCAGGCTGCCCACCGAGTTGCTCGGGCCGACGTTGTAGAGGTTGAGGGTGATCGGGACCGAGAAGTTCGCGCCCGAGCTCGTCGAGCAATCGTTTGTGTTCCAGCTGCCGTTCTCGCATCCCCAGCTGCTCATCAAGGCGGTGACCTTGGGGTTCTGTCGGGCGGTTCCCGCGAGCTGAACCTGGCCTCCGAGCTCCCTCAGCGAATTTGCCTCGAACCCCGTGCTGGGCACGTTCGAGGGCTGCGGAGTTGCGATGTTGTCGTAGACGACGGCCGCGCTCGCAGCCGCCGATGACGCCAAAACCGCCCCAACGGCCAGAACGAGGATCGTCGCCACCTTCGGCAGCGACTTGAAAGCCGAGTGCCCCTGCTCGGCACGGACTGCGTGACACGAAACCATTTTTCCTCCCTCGGCCACACAGCCGAGACGCCTGGGTCAGCTTCCGTGCACGACTATCCGTCCAAGTTCGGCGAACCTATACCCACTAATGCCTAGTGTCAACCCGTCGCGGGCGACTACTGCGGCGGCTGTCCGGCGAATCCCGCCGCCCGCTGGTAGAGGTGGTAGAGCTTGAAGCCGCGGGCGAAGCTCTCCTTGCAGTAGCTGTTGAAGAGGTTGTAGGCCTGCTTGTCATCGAGGACCGACCCCGTGCCGTGGGGAGAGTTCGCGTTGTTGCCGACGACCTGGCCACTCGCGAAGTCCTTGAGCTGCTGGATCGTCCCGAGGCGCTGCTCGGTGTTGGCCTGGTTCCAGTCGTTGCAGTCGGCGAGTGCGATCGGCTGGCCGACATTGGGTCCGACGTCGATCTGGGGCTGGGTGTTCGGGCCGCCGCCGCAGCCGGCGACGGCCAAAACCACAACGAAGAGAATCACCGTGAGGGCACGGCACGGCATGGTCATGACCTGAGCCTACGGCTTGGGCGGCGTGGTGAACCAGTTGCAACTCGGCGCATTCGAGCTGCAGCTGAGGAGCTCCGTCGCGTGCGTGGTGTTGCCGACGAGGGGGCTGTTGCTGCAGTCGGAGGGAAGGTTGTTCGGCGAGGGCGCGCTCGGGGATGGGTCGCCCGTGACGCTCGAAGCAGTGCCGTCCTTACCGGTGTTGTCGTGCCAGCAGTTGCCGCTGTTGTAGGTCGGGTCGACGATGATGCCCCCCTGATCCCACCAGAAGTCGACGCCGTTCGGGGAGGACGCCCCGTTCGGGGCCTGACCCATCTTGTTCCCGTAGAACTGGTTGCGGTACGACGTCGCCGAGCTGCTGTGGTTGGTCGGCGGCACGTTGTTGCATCCCGCGACCTGGTTGGACGGGTCACCGCAGACGAAGGCGTCGGGGACCGCGAAGAGCATCACGCCGCGGCGCCAGTTGTCCCAGAAGTGGTTGTTGCGGACGACGTTCGCGTTTCCGCCCGCGATCCACAGGCCGGTTCCGACCGGAACAGGCTCCGTGGGAGTGACGTCGGAGCAGTTGCCTCCGGGCGAATCCGTCGACTGACCGGGCGTCGCCGGGCCGGGGCTCTGACCCGGTCCGCACGGCGGCAGGTAGGCGTTGAAGTTGTTCGAATAGAAGTTGTTGTTCTCGATCAGGTCCGAGTCCTGCGGGAACCCCGGATGTCCCGGCGCTGTGAAGACGTCCGTGGACCAACCCTCAGTGTTGTCATAGAAGTTGTTGTTGTGGAGCCAGACCGAGTTCCCGTCCGTTCCCGAGTAGCCGAGCAGGTTGTGATGCGAGTCGCAGTTTCGGATCTCGGTTCCGTACCTGCGCTCGCCGGCCGGCACGGCCTCACCCAGGTCGGCGGCGGCGCCGGGATAGATCCCGGAGTCGCCAGTGCCGTATGCGTCGCAGTTCTCGATCAGCGAGTGATCAGCGACGAAGGTGAGGATCCCGTACTCCCCGGCGTACGCCATGATCAGCCGGTTGAAGTGAGAGCCGTCGGTCTCGATCGAGTAGACGTCGTGCTCCTTCGCATGCCGCACCTTGACGTTGTCCAGGACGAAGCCGTCGGCCCGATCAGCGCGAATCCCGACGTCCTTGACCGACCCGTTCGGCGGGCCGTCTCCGGATGCGGTGTTCCCCGCGTCGATGGTGACCGCGTCGGGCGAGGCGCCCGTCCCCTGGATCTGAAGGTTGCAGCGAATGCAGGCACCCGCGTCGGGGATGATGTGGCGGTCGAGACTGGGCGGCTGTGGCACCGGCGTATTGGTGAGCTGGCGGCCCAGGACCGCGATCAGGTTCTGGTCATTCGGGCAGTGCCACTGATAGGAGTAGGAGACGGCGCCGGCCTGGTTCTTGTCGTTGGTGATCTTGTACTGATTGCAGGCGGCGTCGTTCGTCGGCTTGGCCCGCGACTTCGGCTCGGTGTAGAGCCCGGGCATGATCTCGACCCGGTCGTTGTTGTGGGCTGCGGTGACCGCATCCTGGATCGAGGTGTACTTGCACTGGCGGAGCAGCTTGATGTTGAACTTCCGCAGCTTCTTCGCCTTCTTCTTCTTGATCTTGATCGCCGGTTGCGAAGCCTGGATCGTGTAGCCCTTCTTCTGCGCCTGCTTCAGGTCCTTGTTCAGGGCCTTGATCGACTTGTTCTTCGAAAGCTGCTTGGGGGTGCCGTGCTTCTTCAGCTTCTTGCTCGGCATCTGGGCGCAGACGACTCGCGTCTTGCCCGGCTTCTTCTTGTCGAGGGCGCTGAAGACCTTGCGGACCGCTGGGACCGCTCCGCCGGCAGCGGGCTTGACCGAGGTGTCGGGACCGGGATCGGGCCAGTAGGAGGCGCGCTCGATGTGGGCGAATGCGAACGACGGCACCAGGACGGCGACGAGCGCGACTGCGAGCGCGACGAACACGTTCCTACGGCGGTGTGATGCCTTCCCGGCTTCCATCAATCCCTCTCCTATCCCTTTGATCCCTCCCCAGAGGGCATCTAATCAAATGTTGCCGAGCGGTGAAACCCACCCCCGCCGGAGGAGTTGCGGTTCTCAGGCGACTTGCTGCGGAGTCGTGGAGCCGCTCGCCAGGGCGAACTTCCCGATGCTCGACGCCTGTCCACCATCGCGGCTCTGCGTCTGCACCTTCTTGAACTCGCAGGTCGCCTGGCTCGGTGAGACCTCAAGGACCGAGTATCCGCGGTCGGTCAGATCCGAGAACGAGATGTGGTGGTCGAGGGCCTTGATCAGCGCCTGAATCGTCGAGGCAGGGATACCGGTCTCCTCCGGGAGCCCGAGCGAGGTGGTGGAGCCGCCGACAAACTCGCCGCACACGGGGGTTCCGGTATCGCTGCCGTCGGTGGTCGCGGTGCCGACGAAGAAGTTGTGAATGTCGCCGGTCAGGGGGAGCAGGTTCTTGACGTTGTTGGCGAGCGCGAAATCGAGCAGCTCCTTGCGCTCGGCCGCGTAGCCGTCCCACTGGTCGTTGTTGGCTCCGTTTTGGGGCCCGTTCTGGAAACCCATCAGCATCACCTCGTTGGCCCAGAGCTTCCATGCCTGCGGCGATCCGGCGAGCGTCTGCTTGAACCACGCCTTCTGCTTCGCGCCCAGCATGGTTCGATTCGGGTTCTGCTGATCGGGACAGGGGACGAGCTGGGCGTCGTCGCACGGCTGTTGGTCCCGATACTGGCGCTCGTCGGTGAGGATTAGGTCGACCAGCTTGCCGATGCGGACGTGCTCGTAGATGCGGTCCCGGTCTCCATCCCACCGAAGCCTCGGCATGTAGTTGAAGAAGGCCTGATAGCCGTTGGCGCGGCGCTCCTGGATCGAGACTCGGCGGGGCAGGCCGTTGTTGGTCAGGCCCGGCTGAGCGTGGGAGCTGGCGAGCCCGTCTGCGTAGTTGTCCTCGACCTCGTGGTCATCCCAGACCGAGACGAAGTTGTGTGCCGCGTGCATCGCCTGCAGGTCGGGGTCGCCCTTGTAGAGCCGGTACTTCTGCCGGTACTCCGGCAGGAACTCCACGTTCGCGTCGTGGTTGAACCCGCTGGTGTCCTTGCGCGGGCCGTCGTAGTAGTGAGACTCGTAGATGTAGTCGCCGAGATGCAGGACGAGGTCGATGTCTCGCTCCTTCGCGATCGCGGCGTGAGCGTTGAAGAAGCCGGCCTCGAAGCTCTGACAGGAGAGGAACGCGATCCTGAGCGGCTGGTTCGAGTTATGGGGCGGCGCCGTGCGGAAGCGGCCGACCGGCGATCCCTTGTCCTTGGTGTGGAACCGGTAGAAGTACTCCCGCGAGGGCTCAAGGTGGCGAACGCGCGTCCGGGCAGTGAAGTCGCGCTCTTTCCGAGCGGTCACCGTCTTCTCCAGGACGACGTTCTTGAAGTTGGCGTCCTTGGCGACCTGGAGCTTCAGCCGTGAAGTTCGCTTGACGCCTCCGAGCTGGGTCCAGAGGATGGTTCCCTTGGGATAAGGGAATCCCGAGGCGACTCCGAGCGGGAAGGTCCCGGACTTGGCGACCGGGATCCTGCGGTTGCGCGCCATCGCCGCGTAGTTGGGAAAAGCGGTGACCGCCGCCCCGGTGGCCAGCCCCGCGATCAGGAACTGCCGTCGTCCCAGCTTCGGCTCGGAATCCAGCGCCTCGATGTCGAAACGCTCGTCCTCAAAGATCTCCAAGTCCATCGCTCCTCCTCGGTCTCCCCGCGTGTGAGCCCTACTTAATCACTCACTCAGCCCTGAGGCGATCTACAGACCGAGCGTCTTGGCGATGATGCCGCGCTGGATCTCCGAGGTGCCGCCATAGATGGTGGAGACCAGGGTCTGGCGGACGAGGCGCTCCATGTCGTACTCGGAGGAGTAGCCGTAGCCGCCCATCATCTGCATGCCCTCGAGCGTGACCCGCTTGGCGGTCTCGGTGACGAGGAGCTTCACCATCGATGCCTCCTTGGGGAGCATGCGGTCCTCGTCCTCGTCGACCATGCTCGCCACCCAGTAGGTCATCAGCTTGGCGGCCTCTAGATCGGTGGCGAGGTCGGCGAAGCGGTGCTGGAGTGCCTGGAAGGCGCCGATCGGGCGGCCGAACTGCTTGCGCTCCTTGCAGTAGGCGAGGGCGTCGTCGAAGGCGCGCTCCGCGACTCCGAGCTGAATCGCAGCGAGGATCAGGCGCTCGACGTTGAGGCCGGCCATCAGCTGGGTCCACCCCTGGTCGACCGTGCCGAGGACATTCTCCTCGCCGACCTCGACGTTCTCGTAGAAGATGGCGTTGGTCTCCCGGCCGCCCATCGTGTCGATCGGGTCCATCGTCATTCCCTCGGTGCCAACCGGGACGAAGATCATCGATAGGCCCTCATGCTTGTTCTCGCCCTTGGTGGTGCGGCAGACGGTGAGGACGTGGTCGGCGTTGCGGGCGTTGGAGATGAAGACCTTCTGCCCGTTGATGACGAAGCCGCCGTTGGAACGCTCCGCCCGGGTGGAGAGCGAGCCGACGTCGGAGCCGGACTCCGGCTCGGTCATCGCGATGGACTCGACCGAGCCCTTCGCGATGTTCCCGAGGAGCCGGTCCTTCTGTTCGGTCGTCCCGAAGCGCTTGACGGCGCCGGTGACGATCAGGGTGGTGCTGTACCCGCCGATGGGAGCCATGCCCTTGGAGGTCTCCTCCATGAACAGGCAGGCGTCGATCCAGCCGCCACCCGAGCCCCCGTGCTCCTCGGGGATGGTCAGGCCGAGCCAGCCGAGCTCGGCCATCCGGCGGTAGATGCCGTCGTTGTGCAGCTCCGTGTAGCCGCTCGTCAGCTGCTCGCGCTGTTCGGCGGTGCCGCACTCGCGCTTGCAGAAGTCGCGGATCGCGGCGACGAAGTCGCGCTGCTCGTCGGTGAGCTTGAAGTCCAAGGCGGGGGCAGCCTAGCGATCGCCGGGCTGCGCCACCTCCGGGCCAGGGTGCGAAACCCGAACTAGCCGGTCTGCTCCGGGATGCGGGCGCCGAGGGGGGCGCGGAACTGGGCGATCGTTGTCGGCGTCGATGCGCCCGGCGTCTTCGCGTCGACCTTCTTCAACTGGCAGTTGACCTCGGTCGGGCCGATCTCGATGACGCCGTAGCCTCGATTGACGAAGTCGTAGAACTTGATGTGCGGGTTGACGGTGGCCAGGGCGGCGAGGGTCGCCGGGGACAGGCCGGTCGACTCCGGGAGGCCGGTTGATGTCGCGGACCCACCGACGAACTCGGGCATTGCCGCCCGTCCGGTCGCCTGGTCTCCGGTGGTGTACGCGGTGCCGGCGAAGAAGGTGTGGATGTCGCCGGTGATCGCGACCACGTTCTGGACGTTGTTGTCGAGGATGTGGTCAAGGATCTGCTTGCGCTCGTAGCCGTAGCCGTCCCAGGCGTCCACCTGGGCGGGAACGCCGGGGGCAAGCCGGGTGGCCATCACCATCAGCTCGGTCGCCCACACCTTCCAGGTGGTGGGAGCGCCGACGAGGCGGCTCTTGAACCACTCGAGCTGGCGGGCGCCGAGCATCGTGCGGGGGGCGTCGGCGTCGGCGCAGGCCCCGAGCTGCTCGTCGTTGCAGGGCTGCCGGTCGCGGTACTGCCGCTCGTCGGTCATCAGGATGTCGACGAGCTTCCCGAGCCGGTACTCCTCATAGATCCGGTTCCGGTCTCCCTTGTAGCGGGAGCGCGGCATGTAGTTGAAGAAGGCCTGATGGCCGTTGGCCTCGCGCTGAGGGAAGGGGACGCGGCGCGGATAGTTCTTGAGCTGGGTCAGCTCGGGGTTCTGCTGGTGCGAGCTCGGCTGGCCGTCCGCGTAGTTGTCCTCGACCTCGTGGTCGTCCCAGACGGCGAGGAACGGATGGGCGTGATGCATCGCCTGAAGATCCTTGTCGGACTTGTAGAGGCGGTACTTCTGCCAGTACTCGGAGAGCAGCTGGGTGTCGCCGTCGTGGTTGTTGCCACTCCGGTCGAGGCGGACTCCCTCGTTGTCCGAGTACTCGTAGATGTAGTCACCGAGGCAGAGGACGAGGTCGAGGTCCGGCTCGTTGGCGATCGCGCGCTGGGCGTTGTAGAAGCCGGCCTCGTAGTGCTGGCAGGAGTAGAAGGCGATCTTGATCGGCTTGTTGGAGTTGAGCGGAGGGGCCGTCTTGAAGCGGCCGACCGGCGACTTCGAGTCCTTGGTGACGAATCGGTAGAAGTACTGCTCGTCGGGCTTCAGCCCCTTGACGAAGGTGCGGGCGGTGAAGTCGCGCTCCGCGCGGGCGGTGACGTCCTTCTCGAGGACCACATTCTTGAACTTCGGGTCCTTCCCGACGACGAGCTTGAGCTTGGACGTCCTCTTGATCTCGCCGAGGCGGGTCCAGAGCTCGATGCCTCGCGGGCGCGGGAACCCGGCGACGACTCCGAGATCGAACTTCGCGTGCTTGGCGGCCGGGATCCTCCGCTTGCGGGCGGCGGCGGCATAGTTGACCGGCGCGGTGACCGCGGCTCCGGTCGCCAGCGCTCCGATCAGGAAGCTGCGTCGGCCGAGTCGCTGCGAGCCCTCGATCGACTCGAGGTCGGGGCGCGCCTCCTCAAACTCGTGCAGATCCATCGGTCATCTCCTCTCGTCCCGGGCCACCGGTGCGCACCCTATTCCTCCGGAGGGCCGGCACCGTTACCGATTAGTTGGCGAGATACGGGGGCGGTCGTTCCGATAGGTTTCGATCCGGCGTCCGGGGAGGGCGCGTTGGAGAGGACATCATGCGCCGCAGGGCGCAAGAGAGGAGAGGTTTCGTGAGGCGAAGGGACTCGCTTGTGGTCGTTGCGTGTGTGGCGCTGCTGGGTTGTGCACTGGCGGTCGGAGCCGCGGACGGCAAGAAGAAGGGCAAGGGCGGCGGCAAGGTGAACGTGCTGAGCTCGCAGCAGCAGGCGATTCTCAACGCCGGTTCGATCTCCGTTCACGTCAAGGGCGGCAAGGGCAAGCGCGTCGTCGTCGATGGCGTCCAGTCCTCGGGCAACGTCCCGCTCACCAACCCCAGGAAGGTGAAGCCGGGGAAGACCATCAGCGTGGCCCTCTCCGACAGCGGCAGGGCCGCGATGGGGAGCTGCTCGATCAACGGCCTGCGGGGACGCCTCGTCAAGGCCAAGAAGAAGAAGGGCAAGAAGAAGGGCAAGAAGAGCGGCGGCTCTGCGGTCACGCCGCTGGTCAAGGACCTCGCCGCCTGCCACAGCTCACCGCCGAAGGGGCCGAAGTGCGACCCCATCGACCCGTCCGTCTGCCTGCAGCCCTGGCCGAACGACTACTTCACGAGGGCCGATGCGAGCACAGCGACCGGGCACCGGCTCGATCTGCAGTCCGACGAGATGCCCACCAATACGTCCGGGACGCCGATCGACACGACGGATATCAACCGCGCCGACGGCTTCAGCCCGGGCAACCCGATCATCGTCAAGATCCCGCAGGTCTCGACCCAGCAGGCGTTCGACAACAGCGGGCTGGTCCCGATCACGGATCCGGACCGCTACGCGGACGCGAACCAGGCCGCGGTCGTGATCGATACGACCACCGGAGATCGCTGGCCGATCATCGCGGAGCTGGATCCGAACCCGAACCTGAACCAGCCGGGTGACACGCAGGACGTGAACCTGATCATCCGCCCGTTGAAGAACTTCACCGAGGGGCATCGCTACATCGTCGCGCTGCGCAACCTGAAGGACGCGTCGAATGCCCCGGTGCCCGCTCCGGAGTCGTTCAGGGTCTTCCGCGACAACGTCGCGACCCAGGACGCGGACGTGGAGGCTCGCCGGCCGCACATGAACGACGTGCTGACGACGCTCCAGAACGACGGGGTCCCGAGGTCCAACCTGTACATGGCCTGGGACTTCACCGTGGCGAGCGAGCACAGCCTCGCGGGCCGCGCGCTCGCGATCCGCGACAACGCGTTGGCGCAGCTGGGTGACACGACGCCCGGCGACGGCAATCTCGACGGAAGCGCGCCGTCCTTCCACGTCACGAGCGTGGAGACCAACCCGGCGAATCTGCCCGCCAACACGCTCGAGCAGGTGGACGGCGAGCTGACGAACATCCCCTGCTACCTGAACAACGGGAATTGTCACCCGGGCGGGACGTTCAAATTCCATTCGAACGGGGACGTGAACGCGACTCCGACCGGGATCGCAGACGATCCGGATACGGGCACAACCGGCGTGCGGTTCGAGTGCCTGATTCCGAGCTCGGCGGTCGCGGGGGGCACCCTGCATCCGACGCAGAGCGGCATCTTCGGCCACGGGCTGCTCGGAGACTTCACGCAGGTCTCCGACATGATCAAGTTCCCGACCAGCGAGGCGAACATCGCCAACACGAGCTGGTGCGCGACCAACTGGGCGGGCTTCTCCTCGGACGACATCGGGACGGTCATCGGCGTGCTCGGCGACGTCTCGAAGTTCCCGCAGATGGGCGACCGCATGGTGCAGGGCTTCGTCAACATGATCTATCTGGGCCGGGCGATGACGATGTCCGACGGATTCGACACCGATCCCGCATTCCAGATCGACCCGGATGGCGTGGGCGGGAATCCCGCTGGGAGCGTGCTCCAAACCGGGCCGGGCAATCTGTACTGGGAGGGCATCAGCCAGGGCGCGATCATGGGCGGGGCCCTGACGGCGCTCGAGCCGGATCTGACCCAGTCGGTGCTCAACGTGACGGGGATGAACTACTCGACGCTGCTGCGCCGAAGCTCAGACTCTGGGCAGTACCTGGACACGCCGGGCATCGGGCTCTGGGCCCACTACCCGAACCTGCAGCAGCGGCCGCTGATCCTGTCCCTGATGCAGCTGCTCTGGGACCGCGGTGAGGCCAATGGATACGCGGAGCACATGACCAGCGACCCGCTGCCCAACACGCCGGCGCACCACGTGCTCCTGCAGATGGCCTACGGCGACCATCAGGTCTCGAACCTGGCGGGTGAGGTGGAGGCGCGCACGATCGGGGCTCAGGTGCACACGCCCGAGTTGGACACCGGACGGCACTGGGGAGTCGATCCGCTCTTCGGGTTGACCCCGATCAGCTCCTATCCCTACAGCGGGAGTGCCGCGATGGTGTATTACGACGGGGGACCGCTCGACTACACCACTCCCGATTTCGGCACGCCGGACCAGACGTGCACGGACGAGAACAGCACCCCCCACCACGGGACCGCGCCGGCGCCGCTGGTGGAGCTGCCGCCCAATCCGACCAGCATGTTCGGCTGCGACCCGCACAGCTACCCGCGCCGCTCGGTTGACGGGGTCACGCACGACACCACCTGGCTGTCCCCGGCCGCCTCCATCGACCGGTGCGGCGGCTCCCCGGGGCGCCCCTGCTACTCGAACGACTTCACCGGGCTGCCCTAGCCCTTCGATCTGAGGTGAGGAGAGGACGGCGCCGGGCCCTCGCGGGCCCGGCGCTCGTCGCTTCTGCTCAGTGATGCTTCGTTCAACGGAGGGCGGATGCGGCGAGGAAGACGATCGCCGCGAGAGCTGACAGGAAGGCGCCGATCAGGCCCGTGAAGCGGCCGATCCGGGCCAGGGCGCGGTGGCCGGATCCCCTGCGGTCGGCGTTGCGGGTGCCGATGGCGCCGAGGAGGATGGCGGCGATGCCGCACGGCAGGGCGACGAAGAAGCCGCCGGGGCTGAGGAAGATGAGCAGGATGGAGAGGGGGCCGATGAAGACGGAGGCGAGCGCGGGGATGTTCGACTCCGCGTGCGGGCGGGGTGCGAGTCGGCGGGGCGCGGGGCCGCGGGGTGCCGGGCCGCTCATCGGTGCGCTGAGGTGGGCCTGGTGGACGCGGACGACGGTACCGCCGAGTTGGAGCTCGTCGCCTGTGCCGAGTCCCACCGGCCCGGAGATCCGCCGGCCGTTGACATAGGTGCCATTGGAGGAGCCGAGGTCCTCGACGATGATCCCGTCGGGTTCGGGGAGGACGCGGGCGTGGCGGCGGGAGACGCCCGGGTCGCCCAGGACGAGGTCGGCGGTTCCGCGCTCCCGGCCGAGGATGAGCTCGCCGTCGACCGGGTGCTCGCTGCCGGCCCCCGGACCCTCATGGATGACGAGTGACGCGCCGGCCACGCTTATCTGCGCCCGGCGCTCTGCTTCCAGACGAGGCTCTTCTGCCCCGCCATCTTGGCGCGGAGGCTTTGCTTGCCGGGCAGCTTGAGCTTGCTGAGGAAGACGCCCCCGCTGCGCACCTTCATCTTCCTGACCCTGATCCAGCGGGAGCCCCGCCGGCGCTGGATCAGCAGCTTGCCGCTCTCGGGCGCCTTGCCCCACGCCCTGAGCTTGCGATTGTTGATCCGCTCCGTGACGAAGGGGAACCGGAAGGCGGCGAGCGAGGGCTTCGGACGGCCGTCGATGAAGTAGACGCCCGATTGGAAGCCGGCGTGGACGTTCGGGCGGTCGCTCGCATCGTCGATCTGGAAGTTGATCGCCAGGCTCGCGCCCGCCTTCCAGAACAGGTACATGGATTGCTCGATCCAGCGGGCCTGGGTTCCGAGCTTGGCACCGACGGGATTCGGTGGCCTGCTGTCCCACCAGAACTCAGTCACCCAGACCGGGTGCCCGCCGCCGGCGGTGGTGCCCGCCTTCTCGGCGCCGCGGAGCACGCTGACCAGGCGGCCGAGGTCAGGCGTCGAGGCGTCGTACTTGCTCGGTCCCGACCGCAGCGGGCCGCCGCCCGTGTTGTCGATCGGATGGTGGGCGAAGACGTCGAACAGGACGGGACTCGGGCAACCGGCCGTCCTCACGTACTTGACCTTGGCCGGCCTCTTCCTTCCCTTCTTCTTGTTGCGCTTGATCTTCTTCGGCTTGACACAGAGGACGTGTTGCCAGAACTGAACCGGGCGGGAGCGGGCGCCGCTGGCCGGGTAGGGCCCACCGGGTGGGTCGCCGTAGGGATCGGTGCCCCCGACGACGACCTGGACCGCGGGGTTGACGGACTTGATCGCCCTGTAGGAGGCGTCGAGCATCGCTCGGTAAAGGTCCGCGCCCGTGAAGTACGTGCCCGTGAACTGAGGGTTGAGCCAGTCGCCGCTGTTGGGCTCGTCCCAGACCTCGATCCCCTGAACCGCAGGGAGTGGGCTGCCCGAGCCGGGCACGAAGCCGCCCGAATAGCGGGCCGCGACCGCCTGCATGAAGTCAGCGAGGTCCGCGGGGTTCGGTTGCCAGGTGCCCGGCGCGGCGGAGGCTGGGCGGTTTGGGCCCTCCGCCCAGGCCGGCGCGTGGTTCACGCTCAGCAGGATGCGGAGTCCATGGGCGGCCGCATCGCGGACCGCCGGATCGATCGAGGAGAAGTCATAGGACGCGCTTCCGGGGTTCGTCGGGTCCAGGGGCTTGGTGGGGGTGGTGATCGCCGGCCACTCGACTCCCAGGCGCACGATGCCGGCTCCTGCCGCAACTGTCCGATCCAGCCAGAGCGCTCGAGCGGCGGGGGTCGCGGACTGGTACTCGTCGGCGTCGGAGAAGCCGGTGACCAGGCCGCGTGCGGCCGAGGCGCCGGCCGGGAGTGCCATGGTGATGAGGAGCGCGCAGGCCGCAAGCCCGAGCCGGAATTTCGTTCTGAGCGTCATCGGTCTACTGCCGGAACCAGGGACCGGCTCGATGGTTGCGGTCAGGCCGGCTTGGCGAAGACCGCTCGCGTGCCGCGGCGAAGCCGACTGCGGCGACGGGCACGGAGGCGGAGTCCGAAGAGGACGGCCGCGATGGCTGCCAGCGCGATCAGGACGATCACGATGGCTGATGGACCGCCGCCACTGGACTTGTGCGCCTTGACCGACGCGGCCTGCTTCCACACCAGGCTCTTCGACGAGCCGACCTGAGCGCGGAGCTGCTGCTTCCCGCTCAGGCGGAGCGTGGTGTCGAACACTCCGCCCTTGCTGACCTGGAGCTTCTTCACGGTGATCCAGCGGGAACCCTGCCGGCGTTGGATGAGGAGCTTGCCGCTCGCCGGCGCCTTGCCCCACGCCTCGAGCTTGTTGCGGTCGAAGCGGTTCGTGACGAAGGGGAAGCTGAAGGCGGTCATCGACGGCTTGGGACGGCCGTCGATGAAGTAGACGCCCGATTGGAAGCCGGCGTGGACGTTGGGGCGGTCGTTCGAGTCGTCGATCTGGAAGTTGATCGCGACGCTGGCTCCGGCCTTCCAGAAGAGGTACATCGACTGCTGGATCCAGCGGGCCTGGGTGGCGAGAGGGGCGCCCACAGGGTTGGGGGGCTTGCTGTCCCACCAGAACTCGGTGACCCAGACGGGGTGCTTGGTCCGGGAGACCGTGCCCACCTTCTCGGCGCCGCGGAGGACGCTGACGACGCGGCCGAGGTCGGGGGTGGAGGCGTCGTAGCGGCTGGGGCCGGACTTCAGTGGGCCGCCGCCGGTGTTGTCGATGGGGTGATGGGCGAAGACGTCGAAGTTGACCGTGCCGTTGCAGCCGGCGGTGCGGACGTACTTGACCGGTGCGGGCTTCTTGCCCTTCTTCTTCTTTTTCGTCTTGACCGGCTTGACGCAGAGGACGTGCTGCCAGAACTGGACCGGGCGGGCGCGGCCGCCGCTCGCCGGATAGGGGCCGCCGGGCGGGTCGCCGTACGGGTCGGTTCCGCCGACGACGACCTGGACCTTGGGGTTGACCGACTTGATCGAGGCGTAGGCCGCGTTGAGCATGTCGCGGTAGTGGTCGGCGCCGGTGAAGCTCTTGCCGGTGAACTGGGGATTGAGCCAGTCGCCGCTGTTGGGCTCGTCCCAGACCTCGATCGCCTGGACGGCGGGGAGGCCGGCGTGGGTGCCGGAGTAGCGGGAGGCGACGGCCTGCGAGAAGTCAGCGAGGTCGGCGGGGTTCGGCTGCCAGGTGCCGGTCTGGGCCGTGGAGGGGCGGTTCGGGCCCTCCGCCCAGGTGGGCGCGTGGTTGATGCTGAGCAGGACCTTGAGGCCGTGGGACTCGGCGTCCGTGACGGCGGGGTCGATCTGGGAGAAGTCGTAGGAGGTGCTGTCGGGGTTGGTGGGGTCGGGGGGCTTGGTCGGGGCGATGGCCGGCCACTCGATCGCCAGGCGGACGATTCCCGCGCCCGCGTCGACGGTGCGGCCCAGCCAGAGGTTGCGGTCGGAGGCGCTCGCCACCTGGTACTCGTCGGCGTCTGAGAAGCCGGTGGTGAGACCGCGGGTGGCGGAGGCGGCGGTGGGCAGGGCGAGTGCCGCCAGGGCTGTGGCGACGGCGAGCAGGGCCAGGAGTCGAGTCCTGTCGCGCCCTGCGGGGGTTGGTGTTCGGTTGGCGACCAAGATGATTAAGCCCGGAGTCGGACTTGAACCGACGACCCCTTCCTTACCATGGAAGTGCTCTACCAACTGAGCTATCCGGGCGAAGTTGCGGACTGTAGCGAGAGCGGGCGGACGGTTGAGCCGGAGCTCAGGGGTGAAGGGAGAGGCGCTGGCCGTTCATCCGGGCGGCCGAATCGGAGGACAGGAAGGCGATTGCCTCGGCCAGATCCTCCGCCGGGGTGAACGTTGGGCGCTCGGCCTCCGGGCTCTCCTCGCGCATGCTGGGGGTCTCGATGGCGTTGACGACGATGATGTTGGCGGTGGCCGGGGTGCCGGCGAAGGAGTCGGCCAGGGCGAGGGTCCAGGCCTCGGCCGCGGCCTTCGCCGAGGCGTAGGCGGCGTTGGTGCTCTCCGGGTTCTGGGCCGCTGCGGAGGAGACGAGGACGAAACGGCCGTGGGGGCTTCGGGTGAGGGCCGGGTGGAAGGCGCGGGTGGCGAGCTGGAGAGTGCGGACGAGGAGGTCGTGGAGGAACTCGTAGTCGGCGAGGTCGAAGGTGTCGATGGGGTCGCCGCCGCGATAGCCGCCGACGAGGTGGATCAGGCCGTCGATGTGGCCGAACCGATTCTCGATCTCGGCGGCCCAGGCGTTGGCGGCGGCCTCGTCGAGGAGATCGACGGCGCGGGGGTCGAGGCGGTCTTCGAGAATGCCGAGGTCGTTGGCGACGCCGTCGGCGATCTCCTGGCTGCGGTCGGCGAGGGAGAGGCTGGCGCCGGCGTCGGCGAGGCGCTGGGCGACGACGGGGCCGAGGCCGCCACCGGCCCCGGCGATGGCGATGACCCGGCCTTCGAGATCCGTCATGGCGAGGACGCTATCCGGGTGCGCATGGGTCTGCGGACTCCCTCGTCACTGATTTGTTTCATCGGGATGTCCCCCGCGAATCGGCCGAGGCTAGGTTCCTGCCATGACCAAGTTCCATCCCCGGAGGCAGGGAGATATCGGCGAGGCGGCGGCGATCGAGTGGCTGACACGGATCGGAGCGGCAGTGGCGTTTCCCCTGTTTCACAGTCCGAACTACGACCTGGTCGTCGATCTCGGTCGCGGCCTGTTCAGGGTTCAGGTGAAGACCTCGAGCTGTAGTCATGGCTCTACCGATCGTTTTGCTGTGCAGCTAGCCACTTCGGGCGGCAATCAAAGTTGGAATGGAGTGGTGAAGAAGTTCGATCCTTCCCGCTTCGACTTTCTTTTTGCGCTGGTCGAGGACGGCAGGAGATGGTTCATCCCGGCGAGTGAGATTGGAGCTAGCCACCAGATCGTCCTCGGCGGCGAGAAGTACTCCGAGTTCCAGGTGGGCCGATCCGAGCCGCTTGATCGTCCTGGCTCGCCTCGTTCTACACTGCCCGGCCGGAGGGGGGGCGCCGGAGTTGGAGAGCCGGGCCGGACTGTAAATCCGGTGGCGCAGCCTGAGTGGGTTCGATTCCCACCCCCCCCATTTCCGCCGCCGTTCAACGAGAAATCCGACGGTTCGACGCGGCTTGCCCCGCGAAGCGCGGATCGGACGCGGCTCTCGGCAAACCACCAGCTCACCATCCCGCGGAGGACCTACGACGCGTCGGGCTTCGGGTAGGGGATCGCCTCCGAGTGGAGGCGATCGGCGAGGGCCAGGTAGCGATCACACGGCTCGAGGAGTACTTGAGACGAGAGCCGGCCGAGGCCGAACGCCTCGCCCCCGAATCACCCGGAGGTTGGTCTTCTGCACCCGGGCAGGAACCGATGCCTCGGTGAAAGCTGCCGGGGTCCGGCCCGGCCGGCCAACGAGATTTGCAGGCTCTTTCTAGCCCTCGGCCCAGCCCGCCAAACGTGCTCGCTCAGCCCAGGCCGCGCAGGCACTGCGACTCGGGCATCGCCTTGAGCCGCTTCAGCGTGTTGTTCTCGATCTGACGGATCCGTTCACGGGTCACGCCGAAGGCCGTACCGACCTCCTCGAGCGTCATCGGCTGGCGCCCACCGAGCCCGTAGCGCAGTTCCAGCACCTCGCGGTCCCGGGACGGCAGGGCCGCCAGGGCCCTCGCAACGTCCTCCCGCTGCAGGTTGTCCGAGGCCGTCTCGAACGGCGATTCGGTCTGCTCGTCCGCCACGAAGTCCCCCAATTCGGAATCGTCCTCGTCGCCGACCGGCTTCTCCAGCGAAACCGGCATCTGGCTAACCCTGAGGATCTCGCGGACCTCGCGAGCGGTCCAGCCCAGCTCCGCGCCGATCTCCGCCCGCTCCGGCTCCCGACCCAGCCGCTGCACCAGGCTCCGCTCGACGTGCACGACCCGGTTCAGCTTCTCGACCATGTGAACCGGAATTCGAATCGTCCTCGACTTGTCGGCCAGTGACCTGGTCACCGCCTGGCGAATCCACCAGGTGGCATAGGTCGAGAACTTGTACCCCCGCCGGTAGTCGAACTTCTCGACGGCGCGAATCAACCCCAGCGAGCCCTCCTGAATCAGGTCGAGGAAGCTCAGCCCTCGTCCGAGATAAGACTTGGATATCGAAACGACCAGCCGCAGGTTCGCCTCGACCATGTGCCGCTTCGCGGCCATGTCACCCCGCTCGATCCGCTTCGCCAGCGCGACCTCCTGGTCGGCGGTGAGCAGATCCACGGTTCCGATCGAGCGCAGATAGAGCCGCAGCGAGTCCAGGCTCGGCTCGACCGTCAGATCCAGCTCCTGCTTCTTCCCGTTCCCATTGGAGGCACCGTCGCCCTTGCCCTCCTTGTAGGCCGTGACACCGTCGGCGGCGATCACGTCCACACCCTGCTCGACGAGATGGCTGTGCAGCTCGGACACCTGTTCCTTGGTGACCTCCACCTCCTCGAGCGTCGAGGCGATCTCCTCGAACGTCAGATAACCCCGCTCGGTCCCAGTTGCGATCAGACCGCGCAGCTCCTCCCTCCCCTCGAAGGGCTGCTCCTCGGCGATCGCGGCTTCGCGAATAGACGCCATCTCTCTCTCTCCTCCTCCCGGACTCCCGGACCGCCCGATCCCTCCCCTAAAAAGGGACCTAAGCGAAAAGCGAGCGGGAGTATACGGGCGGGCTGAGTCGCTAGTTGACTCACTTTTCAGGCAATTTCCGGACCCGGCGATTTCGGCCCGCCATACTGGACGGGATGGCCGAACCGCTCCAGACCGTCACACCCCCGGGCCGCGACGCCCAGGCCGAGACCCCGGCAACCAGGGTCAGCCTCTCCCGCGTCGGCGTCGTCGGTGTCGAGAAGATCATCCGCGTCTGCGCATCCCAGAACGGCGGAGACGCGACCGACGAGTCCCTCTACCACGCCGACCTCGAATGCTTCGTCGACCTCAACCCGGAGCAGGCCGGTGTCCACATGTCCCGCTTCGAAGAGGTCGTCAACGAGGCCATCGACACCGTCGTCCTCGGTGAAGCCCTCCGAGCCGAGGGTCTCGCGGCCCACATCGCCGAGCATGTCCGAGAGCGCCAGGGCGGCATCCGCGCCGAGGTCAAGATCGCGGCCCGCTACCCCGAGACGGTCCCGGCCCCGGTCTCCGGCCTTCCCACCCAGGAGCTGTACACCCTCTTCGGCACCGCCGTCGCGTCCGACCGCGGCACCAGGACCCTGATCGGCGTCGAGGCGCAGGGGATGACCGCCTGCCCGTGTGCCCAGGGTCTGGTCGAGGACGGAGCTCGCGAGCGCCTCACCGAGGAGGGCTTCGGCGCCGAGGACATCGACCGCATCGTCGACGCCGTCCCCCTCGCCACCCATAACCAGCGCGGCATCGGCACCCTCTACATCGGGACTCCCGAGAACTCCGGCGTGGACATCGACGCCCGCCGGCTCCTCCGCATCGTCGAGAGCTCCATGTCATCCGAGATCTACGAGCTGATGAAGCGAGCCGATGAGCGGGCCGTGGTCGAAAAAGCCCATGCCAACCCCCGCTTCGTCGAGGACTGCGTCCGCGAGATGATCCGGCAGGTGACCGAGACCTTCCCCGAGCTCCGCGACGGCGCCTTCGTCCACTCCCGCCAGGAGAACCTCGAGACGATCCACCGCCACAACGTGGTCGCCGAGCGCTATGGCCTGCTATCGGAGATCGTCGGCGAGCTCCAGAACGGCACCCACTCCCGCCACCACACCACGATGCGGGAGTGGCTCGAGGCTCCCTCTGCCGCGAACTAGGTCTTCGCGGCCCGCTTCGCCGCGCTCGACTCCATCATCCGCCTGAACCCGAAGAAGTAGTCCACGCCGCTGATCACCGTGGCCGCCACCGCGGCATAGACGAGCAGATTCACTCCGAGCGGGGCCGGATTGACGGCGATCAGACAGATGATCGCGGCCACCTGAAGGATCGTCTTGATCTTGCCGAGCCAGCTGGCCTGAATCACCACCCCCTGCTCCGCCGCCACCAGCCGGAGCCCGGTGACAGCGAACTCGCGGGCGATGATCACCATCGCGATCCAGGCGGCCAGGCGGTCGAGCGACACCAGCGCGATCAGCGACGCCGCGATCAGCAGCTTGTCCGCGATCGGGTCCATCAGCTTGCCGAACGTCGTGACGGCCCCGCGTGATCGCGCGATGTAGCCGTCCAGCGTGTCGGTCAGCGCGGCCAGCGCGAACACCCCCGCCGCGATCGCATCCCCATTGGGCGTCTCGTCCAGCAGCGCGACGACCACCACCGGCACGAGCAGGATCCGGATCAGCGTCAGCGCGTTCGGCAGGTTGAGCTGGAACACGAGCCAAGTATCGCTGGCTCAGGCGGACGCGAGCGCCTCGGCGCGCTCAAAGACCTCATCCAGCATCGGCTCGGTCAGGCGGCCGGTGAAGGTGTTCTGCTGGGAGGGGTGGAAGCAACCGACCATCGCCCACTCCCTGCGCCGCCGCCCCTCGCCCGTCTTCAGCCGCGCCTCCGCCCCATGCCCGAACTTCGGCCGCGGCCGCGGCAGCTCCGCCCCCAACTCGGCCAGTGCCAGCAGCGCTCCGGTCCACGCGTAGGACCCGAGCGCCACCACCACCCGGGCCGAGCGCAGCAGCCTCAGCTCTCGCACCAGATACGGCAGGCAGTTGTCCCGCTCCTCGGTCGTCGGCCGGTTCTGCGGCGGCGGGCAGCGGTTCACCGCGGTGACGTACGCGCCGCGCAGCCGCAACCCGTCATCGCGGCTCACCGACTCCGGCTGATTGGCGAGGCCGGCTCGAAAGAGCGCCGCATACAGCCAGTCGCCTGAGCGATCGCCGGTGAACACCCGCCCGGTCCGGTTGCCGCCGTGAGCCGCCGGCGCCAGCCCCACGACGGCGATCCGCGCCCTCGCATCCCCGAACCCGGGCAACGGCCTCGCCCAGTAGCGCTCCCCGCGATAGCGGCGCGGCGGCTCGGCCGCACATCTCTCGCGCCACTCGACGAGCCGAGGGCAGCGTGTGCACGAGGTGATCTCCGCCGCGAGGCCGCGGACCGTCTCCGTCAAGCGGAGGAGCCGGCCGTGGCCAGGCCGGCAGCGCGGAAGGACTCGATCGTCCGGTCCAATCCCTCGTCCAGGGGCGTCTCGGCCTCGAAGCCGATCAGCTCCTTCGCCCGGCTCACATCGAGGTAGCGCTTCGGCTGCCCGTCGGGGCGGGAGTCGTCCCAGACCGTCTTCCCCTCGAAGCCGGCCAGCTTCTCGATCGTCTCCGCCAGCTCGCGAATGCTCGTCTCCCTGCCCGTGCCGATGTTGACCGGGTCGGAGATGTCGAGCTTCTCCGCGCAGAGAACCAGCGCCCGCGCCGCATCGTCCACGTAGAGGAACTCGCGCGAGGGCTTTCCGGTCCCCCAGAGGACGACCTCCGCATCGCCCCGTTCCGCGGCGAGCACGTACTTGTGGATCATCGCCGCGATCACGTGCGAATCCTCGAGGTCGAAGTTGTCACCGGGGCCGTAGAGATTCGCCATCACCGGGGCACACGAATCGAGCCCGTACTGGCGCCGGTACGCGTCGCTCAGCACGAGGAGCATCTTCTTCGCCAGCCCGTAGGGCGCGTTCGACTCCTCCGGATAGCCATCCCAGATGTTCTCCTCAGCGAATGGGACCGGCGTGATCTTCGGGTACGCGCACACCGAGCAGGCCGCGACCAGCTTCTCGGCGCCCAGCTCCCGGCAGGCCTCGAAGACGTTCAGCCCCATCGACAGGTTGTCGTTCGCGAGCGGACCCGGGTTGCGGCGGTTGTAGCCGATGCCCCCCACGTTGGCGGCCAGATGCAGCACCACCTGGGCACCCCGCAGGGCGTCGAAGCACGCGGCCCGGTCGCGCAGGTCGTGCTCTGCAGAGCGAACGACCCGCACCTCCGCGCCCAGCTCCTCGAGCAGGGCGACGGTGGGGCGTCCGAGGAAGCCGGCACCGCCGGTCACCGCGACCGACTTGCCGGACCAGAACCCAGGATCTGGTCGCGAGGAGGCCATGGCCGAAGGCTAGCGTCCGCTCCCGGGCCGCAGAGCGCGCAGGCGACCGGCAATGCGACCCAGCAAGGGGACCGCGGGACGCCTGAAGAAGCGCGACGCGAGCGCATCGGCCTGCTCATCGCGACTCACCTGAGCGGGGTGATCGAGCGGGAACTCGATTCCCTCGAGTGGCCGGCCCGCGATCCCGAGCGGGTCGGCCGTCGCGTTCGTCGCGTCCTCGCTGAAGCCGATGTTGGAGATCAGGTTCCGATTCGGATTGACGCTGAGCAATCCCCGGCTGAGGCCGACGTAGCTCCACTGGGCATCCCAGTTGTCGATCTCCGGCGAGTGGTCCCAGACCCACCCCCAGTAACGACGCTCGTCCTCCTCCTCGAACATCCGCCGCAGCCGCGCCGCGCGCTCGGTCTCACTGTCCGAACGCCAGTCCGAAAGATCGACGTCATAGAGCTCCCAGGCGCGCCTCCAGCTCGCCCAGCCCCAGACATGGGGATAGCGGGAGAAGTGGTAGCTGGCCCCGGACGGCGCGGTACGCAGCAGCTGGCTCCCGGTGATGTGGACGATGCGCTCGTCGTCGCGATAGCGGTCCAGCAACTCGGCGCAGTAGGGGAAGAAGCCCGGGGTAGGCAGGCAGTCGTCCTCCAGCACGATCGCCTCCTCCGACTCCTCAAAGACGCGGTCGAGCCCGCTGGGTATCCGCCGCTTCAGACCGAGGTTCCGATCGGCGAAGTCCCTGATCACCTCGCAGTCCCAGTCGACCCGCTCCACCACCGCCCTGGCCTGCTCGCACCCGCGCAAGTCCTCCTCGTTGCCGGGCCGCGGCCCATCGGCGATCAGGAAGAGCCGGCGCGGACGGGCCTCCCGGATCCTCTCGAAGACGCGCGCCGTCTCCTCCGGGCGGCGGAAGAGAAGCAGCGCAACCGGCGTCTCGAGCCCCTGATCGGCGCGCGCCATCACAGCAACCGCCCGATCCGGCTCGGGAACGGATACCCGGTGCTGATCTGCGCGGCGAAGGCGGCCGGCGCCAACTCCCGGCGGCGCTGGAGCGCCCGCCGCTTCCGCATCGTCCCGGGGATCATCCGCAGGAACGACGCGAAGGCGCGCAGCACCCTGCCGGCATAGCCCTCCCGTCGCCCCGCCATCAGCGCTCCCCAGGCATACAGCGCGATCTTCGGCAGCGAACGCCAAAGCACGGAGGCCGGCAGGTCCTTGAACACCGTGACGAGCCCGTTCCGCACGAGGTAGAAGCGCGGCAGCTCCGTCGAGGGCCCCACCGTCCCGCCCCGGACGTGAAAGGCCTTCGGCTGCGGCACGCACAACCCCGAGTACCCGAGCAGCAGCATCCGCAGGCAGACGTCGCCGTCCTCGCAGTAGAGGAAGTAGTCCTCGTCGAAGCGGCCCGCGCGGTCGAGCGCCTCGCGGCGGTAGAGCGCCGCGGCGGCGGAGACGACCGGCGTCGCCCGGCGTTCGTCGTACTGTCCCTCATCGCGCTCGTCGAGCCCGCGCGGTTCGAACCGGCCGCACGTGTAGAAGTCATGCCCCACTTGCTCGATGACATCGCGATCGTCGAACCGCATGATCTTGCCGGTGACGAAGCCGAGGCGCGCATCGCGCTCGAGCTCTCCGACGAGCAACTCGAGCCAATCCGGTGAGAGCTCGATGTCGGTGTTGAGGAGGGCGACGTACGAGCCCCCGGCGGCGGTGATGCCGGGGTTGACGGCACCCGAGAAGCCCCGGTTCTCACCCAGCTCGATCACCCTCGCCTCCGGCCAGTGCTCCCGCAGATGCGCGACCGAGTCGTCCGAAGACCCGTTGTCGACCACCACGACCTCGAAGTCACGGAAGCTCTGCCCGGCCAGCGTGTCCCGGATCATGTCCAGGAAGATCAGCCCGTCGCGGGGCGTCGCGCCGTCGCGATTCGGGATCACGATGGACACCTTGGGATCGGGGGCGGCCATGTCGTCGGCGTGTATAGCGGGGCGGGCATGAGCGCGCTGCGAGTCTGCATCGACGCCCGTTTCGGCAGCGGCCAATTCGGCGGCGTCGAGCAGGTGGTGATCGGCGTGGCGTCCGGGCTCTCGCAGCTCGACGACGGCGACGAGGAGTACCTCTTCCTCACCCATCCGGAGCAAGAGGAGTGGCTCCTCCCGTACCTGTCCGGCCCGTGCCGGACGCTCCACCCGCGGGCGTCCTACGCGCGGCGGCGCGCACGGGCCATCCGCGGCGGCCTGCTCGAGCGCATCCCCCGAGTCGGGCGCCGGTTCGCGGTCCGGCGGTCCGACGGGA
Organism: uncultured Solirubrobacterales bacterium; assembly: GCA_963743575.1. Lineage (GTDB taxonomy): Bacteria > Actinomycetota > Thermoleophilia > Solirubrobacterales > 70-9 > DASUPK01. Next base: position 626,861 of record CAVUQC010000007.1, read on the forward strand.
CGATCGAAGCGGCGGGCATCGACGTCGTCCACTTCCCCTTTCAGGACGCGTTCATCACCGACGTCCCGAGCGTCTACCAGCCCCACGACCTACAGCACCTGCATTTGCCGGAGAACTTCCCGGAGTGGCTCCACAAGCGCCGTGAGAAGGTCTATCGCACACATTGCGAGCGGGCCGCGGCGGTCGTGATGATGACCTCATGGGGGCGCCGAGACATGATCGAGAACTACCGGCTCCCCGACGACAAGGTCTGGGTCGTCCCCGGTGCCTCGGTGTTGCATTCGTACCCCGAGTCCTCCCCCGGGGAGCTCAAGGAGATCGGGGCGCGCCTCGGCCTCCCCGCGTCGTACCTCTACTACCCGGCCCACCCGTGGCCGCACAAGAATCACGAGGGGCTGCTCGCCGCCCTGGCAGCGATCCGCGAGCGAACCGGGACGGCGATCCCGCTCGTTTGCTCCGGTGCGGTCCCGGAGGCCTACGCCCGAATCCGGACTCGAGCCCGAGAGCTCGGGCTGGAAGCGACCACGCTCTTCCCAGGGTTCGTCAGCCCCAAGGAGCTCCGGGGGATCTACGAGCTGGCGACGGCGATGGCCTTCCCGAGCCGCTTCGAGGGATGGGGACTGCCGGTCTGCGAGGCGTTTTCGGTCGGTCTCCCGATCGCGTCGTCCACCGCGACCGGCCTACCGAAGCTGGTGGGCGAGGCCGGCCTGATGTTCGATCCCGACAACGTCGAGCAGATGGCCGACGCCGTGCAGCGGCTCTGGGAGGACGGGGAGCTGCGCCGCGAGCTCGCGGAAAGCGGCCGTCGTCGTGGAGCGGAGTTCAGCTGGGACCGCACCGCGCGGCTGTTCCGCGCTCACTACCGGCGGATCGGCGGGCGGAGCCTTGCAGAGGAAGACCGTATCCTTTTGGCGGCTCCCCCTCCCGCCTGAACGCAGGCCTTTTCTCGACGTGGACACCGGATCTTCCGACAAGGGCGCAACCTCAGGACTCCAGCGCGCGCTGGTGGGCCTTCTCGCCGCACTGCGACGGGCCCTGAGCACGATCAACCAGGTCGTCTTCCGCGACCGCCTGCAGCACATCGATCAGCAGACGGAGCGACTGGGCTCGGCCTCGGTCGAGGCGGTGACCCACCTCGGCGGCGAGGTCCGGGCTCTCGATAACCGGCTCGCGGCGATCGAGCGCGAGCTCACCGCACTTCGCGAGCTCCTGGAGCGCCGCGAGGGCTCCGGCGCGGGCGACGACGAGCCCGTCGAGGCCCGTCCCCACGCCGGCTAACTGGTGCCCGGTTCGGAAGCGCCCCATCTCGATCCGGGGTCCGTCTGGCTCGACGCCCGCGGAACCCAGAGCGTCGGCCATGCCGAACGCGGCATCGCCCGCTACGTGACCGAGCACGCTCGCGCTCTGCTGGAGCTGGCTCCCGAGACGATCGGTGGCATCGGGCTGAGCCCGGATGTGCCGGTGCCGCCGGCCGCCGCGCTGCTTCAGGAGTCCGCCAAGTCCGTCTGGCAGACGCGCGAGCGGGGCCCCGCCGGCGGCGTCCCTCCGATCTACCACGTCATGTCGCCCTTCGAGGCCGAGCTCGATCTGGAGGAGATCTGGCCCCGCTGGAGTCGCGGCTCGCGCCTCGTGGTCACCCTTTATGACCTGATCCCGCTGATCATGCGCGAGCGCTACAACGCGGACTGGGGGTACATGGCGACGGCCTGGATCGCGCGCCTCGGCCTATTGGGTTCAGCGCAGGGGATCCTGACCATCTCCCAGCGAACCGCCGACGACGCGATGGAGCACCTGAACGTGCCGGAGGAGCGGATCACGGTGATCGACTCGGGCGTTTCGGACCGCTTCTCCTCCCTGGTGCGGACGAAGGAGGAGGCTGACTCGATCCTCCGCGCCGAGCTGCCGAAGGTCCGGCCCGGCTTCCTCCTCTACGTCGGTGGCGTCGACTACCGCAAGAACCTCGAGGGCGCCATCCGCGGATACGCCGAGCTTCCAGCCTCGATGCGCGATGCCCACCAGCTGGTGATCGCGTGCAACCTCGCCCCCCACCTGCGCTTCACCCTTCGAATCTTCGCCCGGCGCCTCGGCATCGAGTCACGCAACCTGCTGCTCACCGGCTTCGTCTCCGATCGCGACCTGGCCGCGCTCTACCGGAGCTGCGAGCTCTTCGTCTTCCCCTCCCTCTACGAGGGCGCCGGACTGCCGATCCTCGAGGCGATGACGTGCGGCGCTCCCGTCGCCTCGAGCAACACCTCGGCGATGCCGGAGCTCCTCGGCGACCTCGACGCGACCTTCGACCCCGCTGACCCGGCCGACATCGCCCGAGCTGTCCGAGAGGCCCTCGAGACGCCCGGGAAGCTGGGGGCCCTGCGCGAGCGCTCGCGCCGGCGGGTCGCCATCTACACCTGGGAGCGAGTGGCGCAGCGGACGCTCGAGGGCTATGAGCGAGCGCTCGAGGTGCCACTCGACCGCACCGAGCCGGCGATCTCGTGAAGCGCGCCCTGATCACCGGGATCAGCGGCCAGGACGGCAGCTACCTCACCGAGCTCCTGCTCAAAAAGGGCTACGAGGTTCACGGCCTCGTGCACGGCTCCGCCGACCGTCCCTTCGAACGTCTCGAGCCGGTGATCGACCGGATCAAGCTCTACCCCGGCGACCTGCTCGACGAGTCCTCGCTCGTCGACGTCCTGCGGCAGGCGCAACCGGACGAGATCTACAACCTGGCGGCGATGTCCTCGGTGGCGCAGTCGTGGCGGCTGGCGGTCGCGACGGCGGAGTACACCGCGGTCGGGGTCACCAGGCTGCTCGAGGGGATCCGCGAGGTCTGCCCCGAGGCCCGCTTCTACCAGGCCTCCTCATCCGAGATGTTCGGGCGCGCCCAGGAGACCCCACAGAGCGAGAGCACCCCCTTCTATCCCCGCAGCCCCTACGGCGTGGCCAAGGCCTACGGCCACTTCATCACCGTGAACTACCGGGAGAGCTTCGGCCTCTACACGAGCTCCGGAATCCTCTTCAACCACGAGTCGCCCCGACGCGGCGAGTCCTTCGTCACCCGGCGAATCAGCCAGGGAGTGGCCCGGATCAAGCTCGGCCTCGCGGACGAGCTGGTTCTCGGCAATCTCGAGGCCCGCCGCGATTGGGGCTTCGCGAAGGAGTACGTCGAGGCGATGTGGCTGATGCTCCAGCAGGATCAGCCCACCGACTTTGTGATCGGAACCGGAGTCGCACATTCGGTGGAGGACTTCGTGGACGCCGCCTTCGCCTGCGTTGACCTGCGGCGCGAGGACCACGTCCGGATCGATCAGGACCTCGTGCGCCCCGCGGACATCGAGGAGGTGGTCGCCGATCCCAGGAGAGCCAAGGGGATCCTCGGCTGGGAGGCGCGCGTGGGGTTCGAGGAGTTGGTCGAGCTGATGGTCAGGGCCGACCTCGACACCCTCTCGGCTTCAGCCTGAGCTCGGTCTGATTTCGAAAACCGCGGTTTTGCATGAAAAAGCGGCGGTTCGTCGAGAGATACTGCGGGGCGATGTCGGAGGAGAACGTCGTGATCGTCCGCCGGGGGCTCGAAGAACTCCAGTCGGGGGTGGAACGAGGCGAGCCCGGTGCCGCCTTTGATCTGGGAGTCGTCGCCGACGATTTCGAGTGGATACTGGCGGGCCCGTTCGAGGGGCGATCGGTCTGGCGCGGCCGCCAGGGCTGGGTCGAGTTCATGCGCGCGTGGACCGAGCAGTTCGAGGGCTGGTCGATTCAGGTCGAACGCTTGATCGATGCCGGTGAGGACCGAGTTGTCGCACTCACGAGGCAGACGGCGACCGGAAAAGGGAGTGGCGTCCCGGTCGAATGGGATGACGCCACGGTCTGCGAGCTGAAGGACGGACGCATAGTTCGGGCCACGAACTACAACAACCACGCCGAGGCCCTCGAAGCCACCGGGCTGTCGGAGTAGCGCTCTGGACGAGAAACGGCGCTTTCCAGTGAGCCGCGGCTTCGCTCGGGCTGTATCCCGAAGATGCGCTCGCGCTCCTCGCCGGTCGCCTCGCTGGCGACGACATCGATCGTGGGGCAAGCGGGTCGACGCGGCTCCTACCCGACTTCGCGCCGGTGTGGTGCAGCAACAGCAGCGGGCTCCCCTCGAACCTGCCGCCCGAGTTCAAGGAGGTCGGACCTGCCGGCGGCCTCATTCGTGGCCGCGAACCTTTCGCGCTCTTTCGACCAGCGGATACGCGCGCCGCTTCATCCGCTCGCCGATCGAGACCGTCGGCGGCATCTCCGGCGCCCGCCGCCGCCATTCGGCCGAGCTCAGTCCGGACTTGACCAGGGCGACGTGGACGCTGGTCCAGAGGAACTGCTCGTGCCGGAGCACCAGGTGCGGATAGCGACTCCAGCCGCGGATGCCCGCCTCCTGGTCCGCGATCGCCTCGCTCATCTCGATCGCGCCGGCGCGCGTCTCGTCGGAGACGCTCAGCTTCATCGGCGTGGCCGGGTCCCACCAGAGCCCATCGAGGAGCAGCGCCCTCAGCTCCGGCTCGTCGAAGCGGAGCAGGCCCGGGTAGCCGATGTGATCGCCCTCCAGACGGAACTCGGTCGCCAGCGCGAGTATCCCGCCCGGCCGCAGTAACCGGAACATCTCCTCGACGCTGCGGCGCACGTCCGGGAAGTCCCCGAAGTGCTCGATCGAGCTCGAGGAGAAGATTGCGTCAAACGACTCGTCCTCGAAAGAGAGGTCGAGCGCATCCATGTGCCTGACGGTGAGCCGCTCCGGATTCCATTCGCCGTCCCAGTAGCGGCCGGGGTCGGTGAGCATGTCGGCGCTCGAGTCGCTCCCGGACCAGTTGTCCTCGGTCTCGTAGAGATCGGTCGCGACCACCTCGCCGACGTGCCGGGTGAGCCAATACACCGTCGCCTCGCGGCCCGCGCCCACGCCGAGAACCCTGGCGTCATCGCGGAGGACGCCGAGAGACCGGAAGGCGCGAAGCGTCATCGCGACCTCCCAGTACTTCCGGTATTCCCGGCCCGTTGGAAAGTCGGGATCGCCGAAGTGCTCGCGATCGGACGCGTAGACGTCGCGGATCAGCTCCCGGAGCCCGGGGTCGGAGAAGTCCTCGAGCTCGCAGAGCTTGCAGTGACTGAGAGGCCCGCCTGCCATCCGGCCAATCTAACCGCGCCAACGCCGAATCAGCGCCCTAGACTCCCGGCCGAGGCAGCCATGAGCGGCATCTCCGTACCTGAAATCGCCGAGCGACCGGCGGATCCCTCGACGCTTGGGGTGTCTGTGGTCATCCCCTGTCTGAACGAGGCCGAGTCCATCGAGGCATGCGTGCGCGCGGCGCACAAAGCGCTCGACGAGGGCGGGTACCTGGGCGAGGTCGTGGTAGTCGACAACGGGTCCACCGATGGCAGTGGAGAGCTCGCGGCAGGCGCGGGCGCCCGGGTCGTCGTCGAGCCGAGACGGGGCTATGGCAACGCCTATCTCGCGGGCCTCGCCGCCGCCCGCGGCCGCTACATCGTGATGCTCGACGCCGACTTGACCTACGACGCCGGCGAGCTGCCCCGCTTCGTCGCCGCGCTCGAGGATGGCGGCGACATGGTGCTGGGGGACCGGATGGAGGGGATCCAGCCAGGAGCGATGCCCTGGCTCCATCGCCGTGTCGGGAACCCCGTGCTCACCGGGCTCCTCAACCGCCTCTTCGGCACCGAGGTGAAAGATGCGCATTGCGGGATGCGGGCGGTTCGGCGCGACGTCCTGCCACGGCTCGATCTGCGGACGAGCGGGATGGAGCTCGCCTCGGAGATGGTGATCCGGGCAGCCAAGGCCGGTCTCGAGATCCGCCAGTTCCCGATCGAGTACCACCCGCGCCAGGGTGTGTCGAAGCTCTCGACCTGGAGCGACGGCTGGCGGCATCTCCGCTTTCTGCTGATCCACAGCCCGCGGCACCTGTTCCTGATTCCCGGCACCGTGATGGTCGCCGCCGGCACACTGATCATGGCCATCGTCCTCACCGGCGTCTCGATCCTCGGCCGGGACTGGGGCATCCACGCGGAGATCGCGGGGTCGCTCCTGGTCGTGCTCGGGGTGCAGCTGCTCGCCCTCGGCCTCTGCGCTCGCGCCTACGGCGTCTACTTCATGGGCGAGACGGACGACTGGTTCGGGCGAATGCGGAACCGCTACAGGCTCGAGCATGGGCTGCTGATCGGTGGCGCCATCGCGGTCGCCGGGCTGATCTCGGGCGGCGTCCTGCTCGGGATGTGGATCGACAACGGCTTCGGCAGCCTCGCCGAGGGGCAGCTCGCGGTGTTTGCCGCCACCTTGGTGACAGTCGGCGCACAGGTGTTCTTCACCTCGTTCCTGCTCTCGATAATCGGCCTGCGGCGACCCGAGTAGATGAAGGAGCGCCTGGCGGCTGCGGCCGCGGGACTCGTCCTGATCGCCGCGGCGCTCATCGCCTTCTCGCTGAGCTCGCGGCCCGTCACGGCGGCCACCAACACCGTGGAGCCGATCACCCCGAGCGTCTTCCTGGACGCCGGGGGCCGGGAATGTCAGCTGATCGGCCGCATCCCGGCGGGAGCCGATCGGGTTCGGCTGCTCATCACCTATGTGACGGGCGGGGCAAACCACCTGCACCTGGAGATCACCGACCGCCGCGGGCTGGTCGCGCGCGGAGATACGAAGGACATCGGGATTGGCGAGACGCTGGTCACGCTCAGGCCGCGCACCCGCCTCTCCCGCCAGGCCCAGATCTGTTTCTCCAACCCGGGCCAGGGCAGGATCGTGCTGGGCGGTGGCCCGAAGCGGGTTCCGACCACAGCGCCCGGCCACACAGCTGACAGGCACAACGTCGCCAGCGTGATCTTCGTCTTCCCCGGCTCCGCCAGCTGGATCTCACAGACAGGCAGCGTCGCCGACCGCTATGCGAATGCCCAGAGCGGCCCGCTCGGGGGCTGGACGGTTTGGGCGGCCGCGCTGATCGCCATCTGCGCTGCGGCTCTTGCGATCTACTCCGTCGTGATCCTCCCGGGACGGCCGTCGTAATGGCCACTGCGAGCGACCTGCTGCGCCGCACGCAGGAGACGCGGGAACGCAGGCAGGTCCCGGCCCCGAGCAGATCGGGCGGTCGCTTCCGGCTTCCGACTGCGGCCTGGGTCTGCTTCGCCGTGGCGTTTCTGAACGCGGTCGTCTGGGGCCTGATCACCCCCCTCTTCCAGGTGCCGGACGAAGCCGGCCATTTCGCCTACGTCCAGCGCATCGCCGAGACCGGAAAGCCTCCGATCGGGAAGTTCGACGTCCAGCACTTCTCACAGGAAGAGCGCCGTCTGATCGACACGATCCGGTGGAAGGCCGTTCAGCGCCGCAAGGACGTTCGGGTGCCCGGAACGGCGAACTACCAGAAGCAACTCCAGCAGGACGTCAGCACCTCCTATGACCGCTCGAACCGGGGCGGGTACACGACTGACACCAACAATCCGCCTCTCTACTACTTCACGGCCGCGGGCATCTATCACCTCTCGCCCTGGACCTCGCTCCCCGACCGGGTTCACTTCCTGCGGCTCTTCTCCGCCCTGCTCACGGCCTGCACCGTGCTGCTGATCTTCCTCTTTCTGAGAGAGCTGCTGCCGAGCACCCCGTGGGCCTGGGCGGTCGGCGCACTCGCGGTCGCCTTCCAACCGATGTTCGCCTTCACGGCGAGCGGCGTGACGAGCGACAGCGTCCTCTACCTCGCATCCGCCGGGGTCTTCTACACGCTGGCCCTGGCGTTCAGGCGCGGGCTGACAGCCTCCCGCGGCCTGGCGATCGGGGGGTTCGCCGCCATCGGGATCCTCTCCAAGATGAACATGATCGGCCTGGCGCCGGGGATCCTGGTGGGGATCGCGGCGCTGGTGCTGAGGGAGGCGAAGCGGCGCCGCGGAGAGGCGTTCGACGGCGCGCTCGCGGCGTTCGCCGTGGTCCTGGTCCCACTCGGGGTCTACATGCTGCTCAACTCCACCATCTGGCACCGCGGCCTCTACTTCGGCCACGGCGGGGTCCAGGGGCCAACCGGGATCGTGGTTCCTGGATCGACCCAGACGGCGTCGGCGACCCTGAGCGACGCGTTCAACTACATGTGGCAGTTCTACCTCCCGCGCCTGCCCTCCATGCACGCGGTCTTCGAGTTCTACCCGCTGCGGCAGATCTGGTTCAACGGCTTCATCGGCGAGTTCGGCTGGCTCGACACGAAGTTCGCGAATTGGGTCTATGACCTCGCCCTCGTGATCGCCGTCGGGATCCTGGTCCTCGCCGGCCGGGAGCTGTACAGGCTGCGGAGCGTGATCCGCTCGAGGCTGGGAGAGCTGGTCACCTATCTGACCCTGATTGGCGGCCTGCTCCTCCTGATCGGCGCGGTGAGCTACATCGCCCGGATCGGCGGCGCGACCGGCTATGAGCAGCCTCGCTACCTGTTCCCGTTGATGGCCCTGTACGGCGCCCTGATCGCAATCGCCGCCCGAGGGGCAGGTCGCCGCTACGGCCCGGCGGTCGGCGTGCTCCTCGTCTGCCTCGCCGTCGCCCACTCTGCGGCGGCCATGCTGCTCACCCTCACCCGGTTCTACGGCTGACCCCTTGCCCAGCGGGACCGGCGACGTCTGGCTGCTCGACCACGACGAGATCATCGGCGGCGGACAGCGTTTCGGGCTCCGGCTCGTGGAGGCCCTCCGCGAATCGGGTCGGAACGCCGAGGTTGCCGGCGGGCTTTCCTTTCCGCGCCCGGCGCCATGGAACCCCGCCGTCCCGCCGGCCATCCGGCGAACCCGCCGCTTCCTGAGCGGCCTGGGTCCGGAGGCGATCGTGATCGGAAACCACCCGCGGGTCCACGCATACCTGTACGCTGCGGCGCCGCGCTCGGGCGGCCCCGCGATCGTCAACATCGCGCACGAGCGGGAGAGCGCCGGACGGGGGATCGCCCGCTTCGCCTACCGGCGCTTCGGTGCGCTGGTCGTGATCGGGGCAAACGCCGCGAGCGAGTACGCGGCGCGCCTTCCCGGCGTCGAGATCACCAAGGTCAACAACTTCCTGGCCGCGGCCGACTTCGAGCGTGCCCGCGGCGAGCGGGTCCTCTCGCCGCACCACGACGAGAGCACCGTCGGCGTGCTTGCGCGGCTGATCCCCGAGAAGGGCGTCGCCGAGCTGATCGAGGAGCTTGCCGCGCCCGCCGTCCGCCCGAGCTGGCGGAATCTGGTGATCGCCGGAGGGAGGCAGGACGCCGCCTACGCGGACCGGGTGGAGCGGCTGATCGAGGACCTCGGCCTGGCCGACCGTGTCCGCCTGATCGGGGAGACCGACGACGTGCCGGGCTTCCTCGGCTCCATCGACAAGCTCATGGTCCCCTCCGTCGGGAAGGAGGCCCAGCCCACCGCGATCATCGAGGCGCTCGCCCACGGCATCCCGGCGGTTGTTCGCGATCCCCTCTACTCGCCGGACTTCGACGGGCTGCCCGTCGCTCGCTACGGCTCGGTGGATGAGCTCGCCGCGGCGCTGCGGGCGCCGCGCTCACCGGCGGCACCGATGGGCGAGCTGATCGCCCGATTCGGGCCCGAGCAGGCGATCGCGGGCGTCGACGCCGCCGCTCAGCTCGCCAGGGCGCGCTCGTAGGAGCGCAGCGTTCCCTCGGCCGTCCTCGCCCAGGTGAATCCGGCGGCCCGCCCACGCCCCGCCCCGGCGAGCCGCTCGCGTAGCGCATCGTCGGTGAGCAGCCGCTCGATCGCGCCGGTCATCGCGGGGACGTCGAGCGGATCGAAGTAGAGGGCGGCGTCCCCGCCCACCTCCGGCAGGGAGGTCGCGTCCGAGCAGGCGACCGGAAGGCCGCGGGCCATTGCCTCCAGCACCGGCAGCCCGAAGCCCTCCGCGAGGGAGGGGAAGGCGAGGCAGGTGGCGGCCTCGTAGAACCCCTCGAGCTCCGCATCGCCGAGCCAGCCGAGGAAGCGGACGCGGTCCTCCGCCCCCCGCCGGCGCACGTGCGCGGCGAGCTCCCCCTCCCATTCGGTCCCGTAGCCGGGGACGACCAGCACGGCTGGGCGCTGGAGGGCCGCCACCGCGTCGACGAGTCGCTCGATGTTCTTGTGGGGGCGGTGCGCCGAGACGCTCAGCACGATCGGCGCGTCGCCGAGGGAGTGCCGCTCGCGCAGCGCGGCCTCGGGGACGGTCTCCGCGGCATCGCTCAGACCCGGGGCCAGATAGGTGACGTCCACCTGGGAGGCGTCCACGCCGAGATGGGCGACGACGTCGGACTTGGTCGCCTCCGAGATCGCGATGATCCGCGCCGAGCGGCGCGCGGACAGCGGAACCAGCACCCTCATCCCGAGGGATCGAAGCCCGGCGTGAGCCTCTGGAAACCGCCTGTAGATCAGGTCGAGGATCGTGGTCACCTGCGGGACGCCGGGGGCCGCGGGGGCGGTCGTGAAGAGGTTGTGGAGGAGGTCGATTCCCGCACGGCGCGCCGCCACGGGCAGCGCCGTCTGCTCGGCGGCGACGCGGCGCATGCGGCTTGCGGCCCTCACCGGGATCTCCACCACCTCGAGCTCGCCGGCCCAGGGCTCCGAGCGGATCCCGGGCGCCCCCTCCCGCGAGGCGAAGACGACGAGCTCATGCCCACCCACTTCGAGCAGGGCCGGGACCAGCGCTCTGGCGTAGACCTCGGATCCGCCCGTTTGGCCGGGGACGAGGTGCAGCAGGTTGAGGCCTACCTTCAAGAGCCGCAAGGTTCGCACACGGATTTGGGGGACCCATCCCTAACCTGCCGCGGATGAACGCCGCCGAGGGGCCGACGATCAGCGTCGTCGTGCCCGCCTACAACGAGGAGCGCTACATCGCCGAGGCGCTCGACGCGATCCTCGCCCAGACGGATCTGCCCCTCGAGGTGATCGTGGTGGATGACGGCTCGACCGACGGCACCGCCGAGATCGCGGGCCGCTACGGCGGCCGGGTCCGCCTGATCGGGCAGGAGAACCGTGGCTGCCCAGGTGCATTCGACACCGGCTTCAGGGAGGCGGCGGGCGACTTCGTCGCCCTCTGCCCGGCCGACGACGTCTGGGAGCCGCGCAAGCTGGAATGGCAGCGCGAGACCCTCGCGCGGCACCCCGAGGTGGACGTCTCCTTCGGCGCCGCGGAACGGTTCGGGCTGGCGAGCGGCGCACATCACCGCCCGCGTGGGGACGGCGTCCTCGACACCCCCGCGTTCGCTCGCGAGATGTACCCAGAGAACCTGATCGCGGACCCGAGCGCGGTGGTGCGGCGCTCGCTCTATCTCGACCTCGGCGGATACGACCCGCTGGTCGGCGAGGACTACGAGTTCTGGATGCGCGCCCTGTCGGCCGGGGCGACCTTCCACTTCGACCCGCGGCGGACCGTGAGGCTGCGGGAGCACGGCGGCAATCTCTCCTATCGAGCCCTCGAGATCTGGGAGACGAAGCACCTGATCCACGAGCGCTACGCGGAGCTCGCGGGCGATCCCGAGCTCGTCCGCCGCACCCTCGCCCACGACCTGCTGATGGTCGGCTACTGCCGCGCGGCCCTGGGCCGCTCCGGCGACGCGCGCCGCTCGTTTCGCGCCTCGCTCGGGACTCGGTTCAGTCCTCTCTCGCTGGCGGCGGCGATGGCCATGACGGTGCCGGGGGTCGCAAAGGCGGTCAGCAGCGTGGCGCCCCGGGTCCGCCGGGCCTCGGCGGGGATCGGCGGGTGAGGCGATGAGGATTCTCTACGTCGCGATGGCCGATGACTACGGCGACCCGAGCCGGGGGCCGAGCTTCGAGGAGACCAACTTCCGCAGCGCGCTCGAGGGAATGGGGCACGAGCTGGTTGCGTTCGACTTCATGGCCGAGATGCGCACCCATGGCAAGGGGGAGATGAACCGCCGGCTGCTCGCCGCCGCGGAGGGGACCGCGGCGGATCTCACCTTCTTCTTCCTGTTCGAGGATCAGATCGACCCGGAGACGATCAGGGGTGTGGGCCGTGCCGGCGGTCCCACGATCAACTGGTTCGCCGACGACCACTGGCGCTTCGATCGCTTCACCCGGCACTTCGCCCCCGCCCTGGACTGGTCCGTGACGACCGATCGCGACTCGCTGCCCAAGTACGAGTCCATCGGCTACGACAGCGTGATCCTCTCCCAGTGGGCCTGCAACCGCTACGCCTACGACAGGACGGCCGCCGGCCTCGAATACGACGTGACCTTCATCGGCCAGTCCTACGGAGAGCGGCCCACGACTGTGGAGCGGCTGCGAGCAGAGGGGATCGACGTTCGCTGCTGGGGCTTCGGCTGGCCGGACGGGCGAATCGAGCACGACGAGATGGTGCGCGTATTCGGTGCGAGCCGAATCAACCTCAACCTCTCGAGCGCGTTCTCTCCGCCGGAGCGGCTGCCGATGCGCCTTCTTCGCCCCCTTCTGGGAAGGAAGGAGGAGCGCAGGAGCCAGATCAAGGGCCGCACCTTCGAGGTGCCGGGCAGCGGCGGCTTCCTGCTCACCGACCACGTCGCCCACCTCGAGGACTACCTCACCCCGGGCAGGGAGATCGGCGTGTTCGAATCCCCCGATGACCTGGTGTCCCAGGTCCGCTGGTGGCTCGAGCACGAGGACGAGCGGGCTCAGGCGGCCGAGGCCGGCTACCGCCGCGTACGGGCCGAGCACACCTACGACCACCGCTTCGCGGAGATCTTCGAGAGGGTCGGGGCCGGATGACTGATCCGAACACTCCCGAGCTCTGGGATGACATCTGGAGGGCCGGGACGAGCGCCGAGGAGCACCGTGCGAACGTCTCCCGGGAGGAGCTCTCCATTCGCTGGCGCCGCATCGAGGAGCGGGTGCGTGCGCGCTTCGGCGGATTCGAGGATCTGCGCGTGATCGAGATCGGCGCCGGGGCCGGCACCAACGCCGCCGCGATGGCAAAGCGGGGCGCCTCGGTGACGGTGCTCGACTACTCGCCGAAGGCCCTGGGCAAGGCGCGGGAGCTCTTCGAGGCGAACGGGCTCGAGGCCGATTTCGTGGAGGCGAACGCGCTGGAGCTTCCGGACGAGGTTCGCGGCGCCTTCGACGTCGCCATGTCCTTCGGCCTCAACGAGCACTTCACCGGCCCCGAGCGCGACGGGATCTTCAAGGCGCATCTCGACGCAGTGCGGAACGGCGGGATCGCGATCGTCTCGGTTCCCAACGCCCGGAACGCCCCCTACCGGGCGTCCAAGTGGCTGGCCGAGCGCACCGGGCGCTGGAAGCTCGGGGTCGAGGAGCCGTTCACCCGCGAGGAGCTTGAGGGGATCTGCGGGCGCCTCGGCGTGACCGATCCGGAGTTCTTCGGCGATTCCTTCGCCTACTCGCTGCAATTCATCAACCCTGTCCCGTACGCACGGCGTGCGCTCGGCAGGCCGAGCACCAGGGTGAGGCGGCGCCCGGAGCGCGGCACGCCGCTCGACGAGCGCTGGAGCTACGCGACTGTCGTCGTCCTGCCCCGTCCCTCCTAGACTTCCGGTCCACATGAGCCCAAGCTCCACACAGACTGAGCCGACCACAGCAGCCGATCTCGGCGGCGCTTCCGTCGGCCTCGTTCACCCGACTCTGAAGGTGACGGTCCCGAAGCGCCGCCGGATCCGCCTGTCCGACCTCTGGAGCAGCCGCCACGTCGGCTTCATGCTGGGCCTCCGGGACATCAAGGCCAAGTACAAGCAGTCGGCACTGGGTCCGCTCTGGCTCGTGCTGCAGCCGCTCGGCATGCTGGCCGCCGTCTCGATCGCGTTCTCGAAGGTGACCACGGTCAACACCGGTGGCGTGCCGTACATCACCTTTGCGCTGGTGGGGCTCGCGGTCTGGACCTATGTGCAGATGGCGATCACAGTCGCCCCACAGGTCCTTCAGGCCAACTACCAGGTGGTGCGCCGGAGCCCCTGTCCCCGCCTCGCCTTCGTCACCGGCACGTTGGTCTCGGTGCTGCCGCCGCTGGCCGTGGTGCTGACAGCGAGCATCGTGGCGGCGGGGATCAGCGGCACCCTCTCGGTTCAGGCCCTGGCGATGCCCATTCTCGTCGCCTGGCTGCTTCTCATGACCTTCGGGTTCACGCTCCTCGTCACCGCACTCGGGGGTCGTTTCCGAGACGCCGTCGCGATGGCGCCACTCGTCGTCCAGGCCGGCATCTTCCTGACGCCGGTCGGCTATCCCCTCAGTGCGGCAGGCAACTTCGCCAAGGTGTTGGCGTTCAACCCAGCGTCCGGGATCATCGAGAGCTGGCGCTGGTCGCTGCTCGGGAGCTCGCCGGATATGTTCGCGATCATCGTCGGACTCGTCGAGATGGTGGTCATGCTCGTGATGGGCTGGTACGTCTTCGGCCGGATGGAGACCCGCTTTGCCGACTACGTCTGACCTCAACGGCGGCGAGATTCGCGACGACCTCGCCGTCCGGTGCGAGGGAGTGGGCAAGAGCTACGGGCTGGGCGAGGAGCTGAGCCTCCAGCACACCCTGAGCACGCTCGTCCGTCGCGGCTACGACAGGGATCGCTTCTGGGCACTGACCGACGTGAGCTTCGAGGTAAAGCGCGGGGACTTCTTCGGCATCGTCGGAGCCAACGGCTCCGGTAAGTCGACGCTCACGCAGCTGGTCTCGGGGATCGCGATGCAGGACGCCGGCAAGATCGAGGTCTGGGGCCGGCTGATCCCCCTGCTCGAGGTCGGCGCGGGCTTCCATCCCGAGCTCACCGGCCGCGAGAACGTCGAGCTTCTCGGGACGATCCTCGGGCTGGGCCGAAAAGCGATCCGAGACGAGATGGAGGCGATCACGGACTTCGCCGGGATCCACCGCTATATGGACACGCCCCTGAAGCGCTACTCGAGCGGCATGGCGGCGAGGCTCTCGTTCGCCACCGCCACCTGCTTCCCGGCCGACACCTACGTCTTCGACGAGGTCCTCGCCGTGGTCGACGACTCCTTCCGCGAGCAGTGCGCGAAGGCGCTCAAGCGCCTCAACGCCGAAGGCCGGACGATCATCTTCATGAGCCACGACCTCGACCTGGTCCGTTCGGTGTGCTCCACCGGAATGTGGCTCGATCACGGCAAGATCCGCATGCGCGGCGCAATCGACGAGGTAGCCGAGGCTTACGCCGCGCAGCCCGTCTGATGGAGGAGGGGGCGGGGCTCGTCACAACCCTTCGGCGGGCGCTTCGCCGGTTCTTCGAGCTCGCGGCGGGCGCCCTGAGCCGCCTCGCTCCGCTGATCCACCGATCGGAGCGAGAGCGCGCGACCCGAAAGCGCCTCGCCGAGGAGCGCCAGTGGTACGCCGACCGCGGGGACGAGACGCTGCGGCTCGACTATGACCTCGGGCCCGAGGCGCTGGTGATCGACGCCGGCGGCTACCGCGGGAACTGGTCCGCCGACATCTTCTGCCGGTTCGCCTGCCGGATCGAGGTCTTCGAGCCCGTGACGGCGTTCGCCGACGAAATCGAACGCCGCTTCTCGGCGAACCCGAGCGTCACGGTGCATCGCTGCGGATTGGCCGGCCGGGACCGCCGAGAGGCGATCATGCTCGACGAGGGAGCCTCCTCGACGGTCAAAGAGCCAATCGGCGCCGCCGGGACGCGCGAGGAGATCGAGCTGCGGGACGTGGCCGGCGTGATCGAGGGGCTCGACCGCACCGACGTCGACCTGATCAAGGTCAACATCGAGGGCGGGGAGTACGAGCTGCTCGAAAGGCTGCTGGAGACCGGGCTGGTCGAGCGGTTCCGTCACCTGCAGATCCAGTTCCACCGGGGGGCGCCCGACGCCGCCTCGCGGATGCGCGAGATCCAGAGCGGGCTGGCCCGGACCCACCGCCAGAGCTGGAGCTATCCCTGGATCTGGGAGAGCTGGGAGCGGAACTGAGCCTCAGATCGGCAGCCTGCTCCTTATGTCGCCCAGGACCTGGTGCATCTTCCAGGCGCTCAGGTAGCGCCTTCTGGTGGTGATGTAGCTGCGTCGCATTCGCTGGCGCAGGCGGACGACACCGTCGCTGAAGCCGACCTCCCCCTCGGCGATCGGGGTTCGGTGGACCCACAGGTGGTCCTTCTCGGCCGAGGGGTGCCAGCGGCTGTAGAAGAGGTCCATGTTGCGACTCACGATGTCGGTCCACCATTTCGCCTTCTCGGAGTCGAAGCTCTTCATCGAGAGTGAGTCGTTCTCGACGTCCATGAGCATGCAGTAGACCTTTGCGCCGACGCTCGCCGCCCGGAAGCAGATGTCCATGTCGTCGGCGTGGAGCGGCGCGTACTCCTCGTCCAGGTAGCCGTGCTCCTCGAGGAACGACTTGCGGAAGAAGAGGGGGCCGCGCATGCAGGCGTCGACCCCGAAAACGCGCCCGGCGAGCACCGGGTCGGTGACGGCATCCTGGCGCCAGTAGACCTCGTTGTCGTCGGCGATGATCTGGCCCGCGCCCTCGAGCCCGCGCGTGTCGCGCGGGTAGAAGTTCACGCCCGCCAGGCCTCCGAGGATCGCGGCACGCCGGCTCTTCTCCAGGAAGGTCACGGCCTCCAGGATGCAGTCGCGCTGATAGACGAAGTTGTCGTCCTGGATGATCACGGCGTAGCGGCCCTTCGCCCTCCTCATCCCCAGGTTGTTGGTCCGCACCTCGAAGATGTCCGGCGTGGTCAGGATCTCGACCGGGTAGTCATCGCGCCCCTCGAAGAATCGCCGGGCGACCGCCTCCGAATCGTCGTTGCAGCCGTCGAGGATCACGCACAGGTCCGCGGCCCCGTATGCGATCAGGGCGCGGTCGAGCACCCTGAGCAGGTCGCGGAGGATCGGCGCCTTGTCGTGTACGGGCAGGACGGCGCTCACGTGCGGCCGCGTCGATCCGCTGAGCAGGTCCTCCAGGGCTCCCTCGAGCCCGTGCTCGAAGCCGGCGTGGAACTCGTCGTAGTACTCGAGGGTCTTTTGCCGAAGGCGCTCGCGCTCGGCATCGTCGAGCCCGAGCGCCTCCTCCAGCAGCTCGCGGTTCCGAGGCGAGGAGGTGGCGGTCTCGCAGAAGCCGAGCGGCGCGAAGTCGACACCGCAGTCGGCGCTGATCAGCGGAATGACCCCGCACGACATGGACTCGAGCACCGTTCCGGCCTGTCCCTCCTCCAGGGACGGGAAGAGGTGGTAGTCGCAGTGGTCGAGGAGCTCGCGGTACTCGTCGCTGGCCGGCCGCAGCCAGCCGTGATCGGTGACGACGGGGCCGAGAGCCGACTTCAGCTGCTCCAGCCTGTCCCGGTAGTGCGGATAGGAGGCTGCGCCAACGATGTGCAGATGCGCCCCGAATCGATCGAGTTGGACCTCCTCGGTGAGCGACGCGATGATGTCGAATCCCTTGCGGAGGCCGATCTCGGAGGCCGCGTAGAGAAGCTGGGTTCCCGGCGGCGCCGACTCGGCTCGGACAGCCGGGCGCTCTGTCCTTACGTCGGTTCCGTAGTTGACGAGCCTGATCTTCTCGGCCGGGACCCCGTTGCGCGTGTAGCTGTTCAGCGTCCTGACGTTGCCGAAGAGCAGAATCGAGTCGGCCGCGGCGATGTCGCCTGCCCGGCTCTCCGTGTCGTGGAGGTCGAGCGCGTGCATCGCGGTGGACGGCAGCCGCTCCTCCACGATGAAGTCGAGGAGGATCCGGTTGTGCTCGGCCGGGTGCATGTTGACGGCGACCAGGATGGACCGGTCCACGCTGCACGATTCGAGAATGGCGCCGAAGTTGCGCTGGATCCCGATGAAGGCATCGAAGTGGCGGCCGTCGAGATCCGGGGGCTCCGCGGCGTCGATGAAGGTCACCTCGCCTCGCCTCGCGAGCGCGGCGTGGAGGGTCCTGGAGATGATGTTCGCCGACGTCCCCCAGTTCGCGTGATCCTCCACCGGGCGGGCGGGATCGAAGTGGTCCGAGCTGTAGGAGAGGAGAAACCGGATGTGACTAACCCCCTCGGCGCCTGGCGCGCGCCGCGTCCACCGATCCCCTTAACGCCGAGCCGAGCACGGCGCCGTCCAGCGGGTGCCGGGTCCAGAGCCGCCAGCGCAGCAGCGCGACCCGCGCCTCCTGTCTCGACGCCTGAGCACTGAGCTGCCCGGGAGCGGAGCCGTCCTCGTAGACCGCGAGGCAGTCCGGCAGCACCGCGAGGCGCGCGCCGTCGTGGGCGAGCTTCAACCAAAGCCCATAGTCCTCGACGCCCCCAACCGAGAGCCCCATGGCCGAGCGCGGAAATCCACCGGCGGCGAGCAGGCTCGAGCGCCGTGCAACGGCTGTCGAGGTGATGATCGGGTTGTGAGAGAGGAGCTCCCCGAGGTCCGGATCCTTCATCCCATCGAGTCCGAAGTAGGCGCCGCCGGAGGCGCGAATCGCATCGGAGGCGACGAGGTCGTAGCGGCCGCCGGCCAGCAACTCACCCTGGACGGTGAGCTTCTCGGGCAACCAGCGATCATCGGAGTCGAGGAAGGCGATCCAGTCTCCCCGGGCGCTCGAGACGCCCAGGTTGCGCGCGGGGGCGGGCGTTCCCTGGTTCTCCTGAAGCCTCAGGTAGCGGATCCGGGGGTCGTCCGCGGACATCCGCCTGAACAGGTCCTCCGTGCCGTCCGTCGAGCCGTCATCGCAGACCAGCACCTCGAAGGGGGCGAGGCCCTGCTCGAGCGCCGACGCGACCGCCCGGGCGCACTGCTCACGCCGCTGATACGTCGGAATGACCACCGAGATCCGGGGTTCGGCGGAGCTCATGAGCGCCCAGGATCGCGGAGCTCTTTCTCCAGGCGCGCCCGGCGGCGTCTCATGATCCGGGCGCGAACGCCGGTGGAGACGTGCATCGCCAGCAGCAGCACGCGGTCGAAGGCGTCGAACGCCCTCGTCCATCGCTCCGGAGACATCGTCCCCTCGAGGCGGTCCACGCCGCCGGCGACCCCGCGCATGTTGAGCGAGATGTTGACTCCGAACGGAAGCGGCGAGAAGGATGCGTCCGCGACCGGGATCTCGGCGAACCGGTCGACCTTCTTGATCTCGCCAAAGCCGGCCTCCCGCATCAGATGCGCGAGCCAGGGCTCTGTGAAGCCGGTCTTGTGGAAGTCGTACTCGTCCTTCTGCCCACCGTAGATCGCGCCGATCCAGGGGGCGTTCGGCGGCGTGAACCATCCCTTCCGCGACGCCAGGACCGAGGCGATCGCCTCCAGGTCGGGGACCGCAATCAGCAGGGACCCCCCAGGGTGAAGCACGCGTCGCCACTCGGCGAGCATCGGCGGCACGCGGTCGGTCGGGAAGTGCTCGAGCAGATGGCTGGCGTAGACGAGGTCGGCCGCGCCGTCGTCGAAGGGCAGGCGCTCACCGATGTCGGCGACGACATCGACTCCCGGGGCGTCCCCGAGCGCGTCCACGTTGACGAAGCCCGGGATGGGTGTCGTCCCGGAGCCGAGGTTCAGGCGCAGTCCGCTCACTACCCTGCGCACCCCACGGCCCAGAGCGCCGCGGCCACGGCATGGCTCTGAGAATCCTGCACTGCGTCGAGTTCTACCACCCGAGTCCGGGGGGAGCCCAGGCCGTGGTCAGGAACGTCTCCCGAGAGCTCGTCCGGCGTGGCCATGAGGTCACGGTGGCGACGACCCGCCTGCCCCACCGGCACGAGGCCGAGCTGGATGGGGCGCGGATCGAGGAGTTCGAGGTCTCCGGGAACGCTGTCCGGGGCATGTCGGGAGAGGTCGACCGCTACCGCTCCTTCGTGGTGGACGGCGGCTTCGACGTGGTCATGACCTACGCGGCCCAGCAATGGACGACGGACGCCCTGCTCGAGGTGGTCGACCGGGTCCCGGCGGGGACGGTCCTGGCCCCGTGCGGCTTCTCGGGGCTCACCGATCCTGCCTACGAGGACTACTTCGCGACCCTGCCGGCGGCGCTCCGGGGCTTCGACGAGCTGATCTTCCACTCCGGCGCCTACCAGGACATCGAGTTCGCCCGCCGGGCCGGGCTGGAGAACCTGAACGTGGTCCCGAACGGCGCAAGCCGTGAGGAGTTCGAGGGAACGGAATCGGATTTCCGAGAGCGGCGCGGGATCGATCCGGCCGAGCCCCTCCTGCTCACCGTCGGGCCGCACAACTGGCGCAAGGGACACGCCCTGGCGATTGAGGGCTTTCGGCGGGCGGACACCGGCGGCGGCACCCTGGTCGTGATCGGCAACAGGCCGCTGCGCGCCGGCTGCCAGTGGGACTGCCGGCGCCGCGCACTCACGTCCCGGATCGGGACCGCGGGCCGCAAGCGGGTGAGGATCCTCGACGTCCCGCGAGCCGAGGTGATCGCCGCCTACGCCGCGGCCGATCTCTTCGTCTTCGGCTCTCAGGTCGAATGCTCGCCGCTGGTGCTGTTCGAGGCGGTCGCCTCGGGAACGCCGTTCGTGAGCACCACCGCCGGCAACGCAGAGGAGATCGCCGAGTGGACCGGGGGCGGCGTGGTCGTCCCCTCGGTCAGGGAGAACGGGCTGACCAGCGCGAGCCCGGACGACCTCGCCTCCGAGGTCGGCAGGTTGTGGAACGACGAGGACGAGCGCTCGCGGCTCGCGGCGAGCGGACGCTCGCGCTGGCTCGAGGAGTTCACCTGGGATGCGATCGCCGAGCACTACGAGGCGGTCTATGAGCGCGCGGCGGCCGAGTCCGGCTGAGCGAGCCGCAGTACGGACGCGCGGCGCGAGGCCCGGAACCCGGCCGGCGGGTGGATCTCCCCGGCGATGTCCTCGGCGAAGATCACGTTGACCCGGGAGAGCAGCTCGGGAGAGGCCGCTGCGAGCGTCCGGGCCTCGACGCCCTCCGTGTCGAGCTTGAGCACGTCGATCCTGCTCTCCTCCTCGAGCACCTCCCGCAGCACCTCGTCGATGTGCCGGACGCGAACGGTGATGGACTCGGCGTGGCGGGGCCCGAGCCCGCCATAGCGGCCGGTCGGCTCGATCGTGAAGTTCTCCTCGCCGTCGCGATCCGCGACCGCTGCTTCGTCCAGGCGCCAGCGCTCCTGGAAGGAGGCGAGGTTCTCGCGCAGGCGCTCGGTGTTCCGCGGCACCGGCTCGAACAGCCAGACCCTCGCCCGCTCCGAGCGGGTCAGGAAGTAGAGCGCAGAGATCCCGATGTTCGATCCAATGTCGACGATCACCTCGGCCTCATCGGAGACCCGGTAGTCCTCCCGGCAGAAGATCTCGTTGACGGTGATCATGTCGTGGTGGCTGTGAAGGGTCGGGGCCACCATGCCGAGTGGAGTGCGGACCTCGCAACGGTACGGATAGGTCCCGCCCGGTGTGAAGTAGCGGCGCGCGCCGTCGGCCGGATGGCGGTAGCGGCGCGGCATCCGGGTCAGTGCCACCCAGTTCGACGGGCGGACGGCCTCGCGGGCGATGAAGCCAAGCGGCCGGTCGCCGAGCGGGCTCACGCCGGCTCCGGCAGCGACCCGTAGGAGGCCTCGACCTCGGCGAGCGACTTCTCGATCGAGAGCTCCTCCCGGCGCTCGCGGTACCAGTCGAGTGAGGAGGCGCGGAGGCCGGAGCCCCCCTGGACGGCCCTGACGATCGCGTCGGCCATCGCTCCCACCTCCGCCGACTCGACGACGAAGCCGTTGACGCCGTCGTCGACCAGCTCTGTCCCCGCGTTCTCGGACCCCCGGACGACGATCGCCGGCGTCCCCAGGGAGACCGCCTCGACGACCACCATGCCGTAGCCCTCCCGCTCGGAGGGATGGAGCAGGCAGGATGCCGCGGCGACCCGGCGCATGAGCTCGGCGTGGTCGACCCGCCCGGCCAGCTCGACCTCCTGCTCGAGGCCCAGGTCGCGGATGCGCGTCCGAGTCGCTTCGAAGTCGGGGCCGTCGCCGAGGATCACGCCGCGGAGGCCCGGGACCCGCTCGCGGGCGGCGGCAATCGCGGCCGGGATCTCCGGCACGCGCTTCTCCGGGATGTGTCGCCCGGCGGAGATCACCAGCGGCGGCTCGGGCTCAACCGCCGCCTCGTCGCGAGAGCGGGACTCGGCCCAGTCATCGCCCGCGTACTCGCCGGTCAGCCTCAGGATGGGGGCCCTGTGGCCGTACTCGCGCAGGCGATCCTCGGCGAGCCGCGAGAAGGTGAAGCTCCGGTCGGGAAGGCGCAGACAGAGACGTTCGATGGCGAAGCCGATCCGCCCGGCCACAGGCCCCAGGTAGGAGCGCCAGTAATCGCGTCCCCAGACCTCGTGCCAGTCGACGATCAGCGGCGCGGATGAGCGAGAGAGCCGGAGCGCCAGCCTCGCCCCGATCACCTGGAAGTAGGGGAACGAGGCGGTGTGGACAGCGTCGTAGCGGCGTCCGTGGCGGAGCAGATGCCAGAAGACCCCCAGGCCAAACCTGATCGGCGGCCAGATGCGCCTGCGCCCGGAGCGCGTGTAGAGGCGGCTCGCGGGCGAGACGGCAAGCGTCTCGAACGAGGTTCCCGGCCCCTCCGCCCCCCACTGCCTCCGGGTCAGGTAGGTGACCGACTTCCTCTCGCCGAGCCGCTCGGCGAGATTGCGGTACCAGCGCTCGGCCCCTCCGACGGTGTTGGGAAAGAGGCAGTCGTAGACGATCGCGATCTTCATCGGGCGCGACGGTACCCGGCTTCGCTTAGTCTCAGCGCCCGGCACGCCGGAAGGCACCGCGTCCATGGACCCACTCGCCATCCTCTTCGACATAGACGGCACCCTGATCAACACGGGAGGCGCCGGAGCGGACTCCTGGCGGCTCGCCTTCGATGACCTCTACGGTATCCCGGCCGACATCGGCAAGTTCACCGACATGGGCATGACCGATCCCACGGTCGGGCGAAAGACCTTCGAGGCGGTCCTGAAGAGAGAGCCGGAGCGCAGAGAGTTCACGCGACTGCTCGAGAAGCGCAATTTCTATCTCCACCAGAGCGTCCAGGAGTCGAAGGGCTACGAGGTCCTGCCCGGCGTCGACGAGCTCCTCCCCGAGCTGATCGACGAGGGATATCTGCTCGGCATCGTCACCGGCAACGTCGAGGCGGCCGCACACATCAAGCTGCATCGAGCCAATCTCAACAGGTTCTTCTCGTTCGGCGGCTATGGCTCGGATTCGAACGAGCGCGGCGAGGTCACCAGGATCGCCCTGAAGCGCGCCAGCCAGGTCTACGGGGAGGAGGTCGCGCACGACCGTGCGTTCAGCGTCGGCGACACCCCCCTCGACGTGACCGGCGCCCATGCGGCCGGGATCGAATGCGTCGGCGTCGGCAGCCACCACTACAACGCCGACCAGCTCCGCGAAGCCGGGGCCGACTACGCGATCAGCTCGCTGACGGAGGGCCTGCCACCACTGAAGGGGGCTCCCCCGCCGAGCAGCGAACCGGGGGACCGAAGCTAGGCGCCCTCGTGGCTGTAGCGGGTCACCTTGCCCGCCATCTGATCCTCAAGGGCGGCGACGTCCGCGTCGACCATCAGCTCGACGAGCTCCTTGAACCGCACCTTGGCCTCCCAGCCGAGGACATCCTTCGCCTTTGACGCGTCGCCGAGCAGCACGTCGACCTCCGACGGCCGGTAGTACTTCGGGTCGATCTCCACATGGTCGTCCGCGCTCAGCCCGGCGCGCGCGAAGGCGATCTCGACAGCCTCGCGGACGGTGTGCGTCTCGCCAGTGGCGATCACGAAGTCATCGGGCTCGTCGGCCTGGAGCATCAGCCACATGGCCTCGACGTACTCCTTCGCGTAGCCCCAGTCGCGCTGGGCGTCGAGGTTGCCGAGGAAGAGCTTGTCCTGCAGCCCGGCCGCGATGCGCGCGACCGCGCGGGTGATCTTGCGGGTGACGAAGGTCTCGCCGCGCCGCGGGGACTCGTGGTTGAAGAGGATGCCGTTGACGGCGAACATCTCGTACGCCTCGCGGTAGTTGACGGTCGCCCAGTAGGCCGCGACCTTGGCGACGCCGTAGGGGCTGCGGGGGTGGAAGGGCGTCTGCTCGTTCTGCGGCGGGGGCGCCGCGCCGAACATCTCCGATGAGGACGCCTGGTAGAAGCGGGGGTTGACGCCGGCCTCGCGGACCGCCTCCAGGAGACGCACCGTGCCGGCCCCCGTAACGTCGAAGGTGTACTCCGGGATGTCAAACGAGACGCGGACGTGGCTCTGCGCCCCCAGGTGGTAGATCTCGGCGGGCTGGAGCTCGTAGAGCAGCTTGACCAGCGCGGTCGAGTCGGCGAGATCGCCGTAGTGCGTGAAGAGCCTGACCCCCTGCTCGTGGGGGTCGTGGTAGAGGTGGTCGATCCGGTGAGTGTTGAAGCTCGACGAGCGCCGCACGATCCCGTGGACCTCGTACCCCTTGCCCAGGAGCAGCTCGGCGAGGTAGGAGCCGTCCTGACCGGAGATCCCCGTGATCAGGGCGCGCTTCTCGTTCTTCTCATTCATATCCGGCGCGGAATGGTCGCAGAAGATGGCCGTTCACCTCCCCAAGAGGGCAGCGGTTAACCTCGCCCCGAGATGCGGGTCCTGATCACAGGAGGGGCGGGCTTCGTGGGTTCCAGCCTCGGTATCTCGCTGCGCGAGCGCCATCCCGACTGGGAGATCGTCGCCTACGACAACCTGCACCGGCGCGGCTCGGAGCTCAACCTGCCCCGCCTCGAGGAATCCGGCATCAGCTTCGCCAAGGGAGACGTCCGCGACCCGGACGAGCTGATGCGGACCAAGCCGATCGATGCGTTGATCGAGTGCTCGGCCGAGCCATCCGCTCTCGCCGGCACCGATGGAGAGACGGCCTACACGGTCCATACGAACCTGACCGGTGCATACAACTGCCTCGAGCTCGCCCGCCGCGACGACGCCCAGCTCGTCTTCCTCTCGACCAGCCGCGTCTACCCCGTCCACTCGCAGCTCGAGCTGGCCTACGAGGAGACCGAAACACGATTCGAGCTCTCCGACGGGCAGAGGATTTCCGGTGCGTCCCCGGCGGGGATCTCCGAGGACTTCCCGCTCGAGGGCTCCCGCACCCTCTATGGCGCCACCAAGCTCGCCGCAGAGCTGCTGATCGCCGAGTACGCGGACGGTTTCGGCCTGCGGGCCGTGGTGGACCGCTGCGGCGTGATCGCCGGCCCCTGGCAGATGGGCAAGGTCGATCAGGGCGTCTTTGCGTTCTGGCTCTTCCACCACCACTTCGGTCTGCCGCTCAGCTACATCGGCTTCGGCGGGACCGGAAAGCAGGTTCGCGACCTCCTGCATGTCGACGACTTGGTCGAGCTGGTCGACGAACAGCTCTCCGATCCGGGCGCCTGGGCCGGCTTCGTGGGCAACGTCGGCGGTGGACGGGATCACAGCCTCTCGCTGCTGGAGACCACCGAGATCTGCCGCGAGCTCACCGGCAGCGAGGTCCCCATCGACAGCGTGCAGGAGACTCGCCCGGGCGACGTCCCGATCTTTCTCGCCGACTGCGCGAGGCTCTTCGAGCGCACCGCTTGGCGACCGAGTCGCGATCCCCGTCAGACCCTCTCCGACATCCATCGCTGGACAGCCGAGAACGAGGCCGGCCTGGCCCAGGCCCTGGACCTTGGCGCCACGGCGCGGGTGAGCTGATGGCGCTGGCGATCGTCACGGGATCCGGCGGCCTGGTCGGATCGGACTCGGTCAGGCGCCTGGTCGAGAGTGGCTGGGAGGTGATCGGCCTGGAGAACGACATGCGGGCCCGCTTCTTCGGGTCCGACGCGTCGACCGCGCACATGACGGAGGAGCTCGTCCGGAGCTATCCGGAATTCACGGCGATCGAC
Organism: uncultured Solirubrobacterales bacterium; assembly: GCA_963743575.1. Taxonomy (GTDB): domain Bacteria; phylum Actinomycetota; class Thermoleophilia; order Solirubrobacterales; family 70-9; genus DASUPK01. Next base: position 652,573 of record CAVUQC010000007.1, read on the forward strand.
GCGGACATCCGCGACGGCGATGCGGTGCTCCGGGTCTTCGAGGAGAACGCCTCCCGCCTGGAGCTGGTGATCCACGCGGCCGCACAGCCCTCCCACGACTGGGCCGCGCGCGAGCCGCACACCGACTTCGGCGTGAACGCGGTGGGGACACTCAACCTGCTGGAGGCGACGCGGGCGACCAAGCCCGATGCCACCTTCGTGTTCATGTCGACGAACAAGGTCTACGGCGACACCCCCAACTCCCTGCCGCTCGAGGACCGGGGTTCGCGGCTGGAGCTGCCCGAGGACCACCCGTACTTCGGCGGGATCGACACCTCGATGTCGATCGACCGCTCCACCCACTCCCTGTTCGGCGTGTCCAAGGCGGCCGCCGACCTGCTCGTCCAGGAATACGGGCGCTACTTCGACATGCCGACCGTCTGCCTCCGCTGCGGCTGCATCACCGGCCCCTCCCACGCCGGCGCGCGGCTGCATGGCTTCCTCGCCTACCTGATGAAGTGCGTGGTCACGGGCACTCGCTACACCGTCTACGGCTACGAGGGCAAGCAGGTCAGGGACAACATCGCCGCCTCCGATTTGGCCGAGGCGTTCCTGGAGTTCCACCGCTCACCGCGGGCGGCCGCGGTCTACAACATGGGCGGCGGCCGGGAGTCGAACTGCTCGATGCTCGAGGCAATCGAGGCGTGCGAGCGGATCGCCGGGCGGGAGCTCGACTGGGAGCTCAGCTCCGAGGCGCGGATCGGCGACCACCGCTGGTGGATCAGCGACCTGGAGGAGTTCCGGCGCGACTATCCCGGTTGGAAGCTGACCCACGGGATCGAGTCGATCCTCCGGCAGATCCACGACGCCAACGCCGAGCGCTGGGCGAGCGCCCCCGTATGAAGCTCTCGGTCGTGATCCCAGCCCGCAACGAGGCCGGTTCGATCTCGGCCTGCGTGAGCAGCACGACCGCGACCCTCAGCCAGGCCGGGATCGACCACGAGATCCTGGTGATCGATGACGCCAGCGTCGACGGCACGAGCGCGGTGGTGACTCAGCTCGCCGAGTCGAATGACCGGATCCGGTGCCACCGCTCGCACTACAGCCGCGGCTTCGGGCTCACCGTCCGGGCCGGTCTCGACGTCTTCGAGGGGGACGCCGTCGCGATCATGATGGCCGACGGCTCCGATGACCCGGCGGACCTGGTCCGATACCACCGGGTCCTCGAGGACGGCTTCGACTGCGCCTTCGGATCGCGCTTCATCGGCGGCCGCGGCCGGGTGAGCGACTACCCCCGCTTCAAGCTGATCCTCAACAGGCTGTTCAACTGGGGGATCCGGGTGCTCTTCCGGCACGGCTACGACGACACCACCAACGCCTTCAAGGCCTACCGGCGCGAGGTGATCGAGACGGTCCAGCCGCTCCTGGCCAACCAGTTCAACCTGACGGTGGAGATGCCGCTCAAGGCGATCGTCCGGGGCCACAGCTACGGCGTGGTCCCGATCTCCTGGCACGGGCGCAGCGAGGGGACGTCGAAGCTCGACCTGCGCGAGATGGGCAGCCGCTATGTCTTCATCGTCCTCTACGTCTTCCTGGAGCGCTACATGAGCCGCGGGGACTACCTGCGCCCGGGCACCGAGCCGGAATCAAGGCGCCATGTCATCCGCCTCCGCCCGGGGCTGCGTCCCCGTGGCGAGCAGCCCGAGGGCGCTAGCCCTCGTAGACGAAGGGGAGCCGACTCTCAACATCCTTGAGGAGCGGGGCCGCGGTGTCCCTCTCCGAAGGGGTCAGCTCGATGTCGGGCCACTCGATGCCGATGTCGGGATCGCGGTAGGAGATGCCGCTCTCGGTCTCGGGGTCGTAGTAGTCCGAGCACATGTAGATCACGTCCGCGACCTCGCTGGTGACGCAGAAGCCGTGGGCGAAGCCATCGGGGCAGTAGAGCTGGCGAAGGTTCTCGTCGTTGAGGGTGAATGCCTCCCATTCGCCGAAGGTGGGCGAGCCCTTCCTGATGTCGACGAGGACGTCGAGGATCTCGCCGCGCGCGCAGCGGACGTGCTTGGCCATGCCGGGCTGGAAGTGCATCCCGCGCACGATCCCTCGGGCCGAGCGCGAGTGGTTGTCCTGAACGAACTCGTCCGTGATGCCGAGCTCGGAGAAGACGTTTCGTCGATAGGTCTCGTGGAAGAACCCCCGCACGTCGGCGAAGACCTTCGGTTGCAGCAGGATCGGGCCCTCGAGCCGGGTCGGCAGCACCTCCATGGGGGCGGGAATGATGCCATCTCGGTGGCGGCTAACCTGCGCCCGCTCCAATGCTCTCGGTCGTCACCCCCACCTACAACATGGCCCGGTACCTGCCGGACACGCTCGACAGCGTGGCAGCCCTGCGCACCCCGCACGAGCACATCGTCGTCGACGGCGACTCGGACGACGGCACGGTCGAGCTGCTCGAGGGACGCGAGGACCCGCATCTGACCTGGATCTCCGAGCCGGACTCAGGACAGACCAACGCCGTCAACAAGGGTCTCCGCATGGCGCAGGGCGACCTGCTCGCCTGGGTCAACGCCGACGATGCCTACATCCCGGATGTGGTGGACCGGGCACTCGACCGCTTCGAGCGCGATCCCGGCCTGGGCGCGATCTTCGGCGCGGTCAACTACGTCGACGAGCACGGCGAGATCTTCCGCACCCTGGTTCCGCCGAGGTTCAGCTGGCGCCGATACCTCTACTTCGGCGCCTTCGTCACCACCCCGACGATCATCTGGCGCCGGGAGCTGATGGACCGGGCGGCCTCGCTCAACGAGGGCTACGTCGACGCGGCCGACTACGACTTCTACCTGCGGCTGCTGCGGGGGGTGCGCGTGGAGAGGATCGACGAGCCGGTCCTCAACTTCCGCTACCACCCGACCAGCAAGACGACCACGGACGTCTGGACCCAGCTCAACGAGGCGAAGGAGATCCGGCTGCGCTGGGTCCGCAATCCGCTCCAGCGCGGGATCATCCGCGGCTACGAGGGGACGCGGCGGGCGATCCTGCCGCGGATCTCCTCCTGGCCCCATCCCGAGCCCCGCGGCGTGGTCAAGTTGCTGCGGAGGATCGGCGCGCGTGGCTGACGTCCCCAGGGGGGGCCCGGTATTCGAGGGGCCCTCGCTTCGGCTCCGGGTGGCGGTCGGGCTGGCGGAGGCGATCGAGTGGGTCCTGCACCACCATCGCCTCGCGAAGGTCCTCTACGCGGCGGCCGATCTGAACGGCCGCCTCAGCGCCAGGCTGCTACGCGGTGAGGGGCGCGAGTGTCCCTGCTGCGGAGGTCACTTCAAGCGGATGTCGAAGCGACGGCTCGCCGGCTTCGGGGGCATCTGCCCGCGCTGCCGCTCCCACCCGCGCCATCGCGCGATCGCGCTGCTCCTCGCACGCGGCGATCTGCCCGGACACCGGCTGCTGCACTTCGCCCCCGAGCCTCTCTTTGACCCGGTCTTCGCCCGGCTCCCCGAGATCGAGCGGACGACCGCGGACCTCTATGCGCCCGCCGACCTGGCGCTCGACATCACCAAGATGGACCTACCCGACGGATCCTTCGACCTGATCCTCTGCAGCCACGTCCTCGAGCACGTTCCGGACGACCGCGCCGCGATGTCGGAGCTGCGACGGGTCCTCGCCCCAGGGGGCCTGGCGCTCGTCCTGACGCCCTACCGCCCGGAGGTGTCCACCTACGAGGATCCGGGGATCACGGCGCCGCTCGATCGCATGGTCGCCTTCGGCCAGCAGGACCATGTCCGGATCTACGGGGCGGATCTCGCCGATCGACTCCGCGCTGCCGGGTTCGAGGTCGAGGACCGGACCCCCGCGGAGCTGTTCGAGAGCTCAGTGGTGCAGCGGTCGGAACTCGACCCCGCGGAACACCTCTTCCTCTGCCGCGTCCCGGCGGCCTAGCGGCCGGCGGCGTGCCAGCACGCCACGGACGATTCGCACCGGCAGATAGATCAGGCCCGCGATCAGGAGGAGCGGGATCGCCGGCAGCGCCAAGACGGCGAGCGTCGCCCCGGTCAGGACCAGGATCGGGATCGCCAGGGGTGCGAGCGCCACGACGAGAATCCCGGCGCCGACCCCCCACTTCGAGAATTCCTCGATGACCTCGTTTCTCTCGGCTGACTTCGCCTCAGTGCTCATGACATCTCCTTTCGTCGCTCTCATTCAGGGGACGAAATGGAGGGCTCGGCTGTGACTACTGGGCGGCGGTGTCCCTGCGGAAGATGACGTTGCGGTAGAGAGCCTTCTCCAGCTTCGCGGGCACTGGGCGCCAGGCGAAGTAGGTCCGGTAGGTGAAGCGCTGCATCGGCCCGAGCGGCGTCTGCTTCGCGAACTCCGGGCGACGGGCGAACAGCTCCGCATGCTTGGCGCGCAGCTGGCGGTAGATGTGGCGGTACTGGCGGCGATGACCCTCCTCGCCCGAGCGCTCGTGCTTGCGGTACTCGTGCGTCACCTGGTCGATCTGGAGGCCCCGCCAACCTTTCTCGAGGGCACTCAGGCAGAAGTCCCAGTCCTCGTAGCCGTCGATCGCCGGGTCGAAGCCGCCCGCGTCCTCCCAGCAGCGCCGCCTGACCAGCCCCAGCTGGGCGCCCGCGATCGAGCGGTGCAACAGGATGTAGGGGTCGAAGTCCGGAAAGCGCAGCACCCCCGACCAGGCGCCGATCAGCTTCATCAGCCCGTAGCAGTAGCCGACGTCCGGATTCGCCTCGAGGGGCGGCCGCAGAGTGTCCAGGGCGTCGAGCGTGAGGCGGTCGTCCGCGTCGACCATGAGGAGCAGCTTGGACTCCGAGTTCTCGAAGCCGGCGTTGCGCGCGGTGGCCACGCCCGCGTTTCGCTGGCGGATCAGCTGCACGCCGTCGGGCAGGGCGTCGAGAGCCCTCTCGGTCTCGGCATCGGTCGAGCCGTCGTCAACCACGATCACCTTGGGCGGCCCGCCGCTCTGGCCGAGCGCTGCCTCGACCGACTCGAGCAGGAAGCGCCCGTGGTTGAAGCAGGGGATCACAACCGTGATGTCTCCGTGGCGGGACATTCGGGCGCAGAGTAGCCCCACTAGGATCGCCCCCATGGCCGAGGAGGAGCGCAGTGACCCCCGCACCGTCGCGGGTTCTGAATCCGAGCTGATCCGCTGGATGAGCATCCAGGACGCGAACTCCGCCGGGTTCATTCACGGCGGGGTGGTGATGAGGATGTGCGACGAGGTCGCCGGGATCGCGGCGATCCGCCACAGCGGCTGCCGGGTGGTGACCGCCGGGATGGACCGGATGACGTTCGCACTGCCGCTCTACGTCGGCGAGCTCCTGCGTTGCATCGCGAGCGTCAACGCCGCCTGGCGAACCTCGATGGAGGTCGGAGTGCGGGTCGAGGCCGAGAACGCCGTCACTCGCGAGGTTCGCCACACCAGCACCGCCTACCTGACCATGGTCGCCGTCGACGAGCACGGCAACCCCGTGCCGGTTCCGCCGCTCCAGGTGGAGGGTCCCACGGAGGAGCGCCGCCAGCGTGAGGCCGAGACCCGCAGGCGCAACCGCCTGACCGAGCGCGAGGAGATCCGCAAGGCGCGCAAGGCGGCAGGCGAAGAGACGGGCTGACCCGCCCGCCACAGCTTCGGAACAGACCTATCCTTCCGGCCCCATGGCGGTTACCGCTTCGCAAAAGGCGGGCGACGAGGGCGCCGCAGGCGCCGACGTCATCCGCACCACCGTCGTCCTTCCCGCGTACAACGAAGGCGCGGCGCTTCCGCACGTCCTCGACGAGCTCGGGCAATACCTGGACGATTCCTACGAGGTCCTGGTGGTGGACGACGGCTCGAACGACGACACCGCCGACGTCGCCGAGCGCTACCCGGTTCGCCTGATCAAGCACAGGACGAACCGAGGCAAGGGGGTCGCGATCCGCACGGGCATCGCCGAGGCCCAGGGCGAGAACATCGTGATCATGGACGCCGACGCGACCTACCCGGTGCCGGCCATCAAGGAGATGGTCGACCTGCTCGACGAGAACGACCTGGTTCGCGGAATCCGCGAGTCGGAGCCCGAGTCGATGCCGGTCGTCAACCGCTTCGGAAACTGGCTCTTCAACAAGCTGCTCGCGATCAGCCATGGTCTCGAGGGAGCCGACCAGCTCACCGGCCTCTATGCGATCCGGCGCTCGGAGGCGGTCCGGCTCGGCACCGAGGCCCGCGGCTTCGACATCGAGACCGAGATCGGCATCAAGGCGAAGGCACGCGGCTTGCGCGAGGCCGAGATCCCGATCTCCTACCTGCCGCGCGTCGGGGAGAAGAAGCTGAGCCCGTGGAAGGACGGGCTGCGGATCCTGGGCCGGGTGATCGTGCTGCTGCTGATCTACAACCCGACGCTCAGCTTCATCCTGCCGGGCCTCGCCCTCCTCGGAGTGACGATCACCGGGGCGATCGCGCTCGCCATCGCCGGGCCCGTCAAGACCTTCTTCCTCGGCCTCGACATCAACAGCTTCATCGTCGTGACGCTCGGCGTGCTGGCCTCCTTCCAGCTGGTGATCTTCGGCGTCGCCGCAGCCCTCTACGGAGTCGAGGCCGGGAAGGAGCCGCCGCGATGGCTGCTGCGCGTGATCTCGGTCCGCTTCCGGCTCGGCGTGGCGGCCCTCGGGCTGGTGCTGATGCTGGGCTCGTTCGCCAAACTGGTCCAGCTCACCGTCCAGTGGGCGGGCAACAATGTCTTCACCGACACGCGGGCGCTGGTGCTCTCCACCAGCTTCCTGGTCCTCGGCCTGCAGATGCTCTCGGCCGCGCTCTTCATCTCGATCTTCAGCGGCCGGATCAGCCGACTCGCCGAGGAGGGCTCCTCCAACTGGTCTCGGTCGTAGTCGTCAACTACAACGGAGCGGACTGCCTGGAGGAGTGCGTTCGCGCGGTGCTCGAGCACTCCGGCGAGCAGCGGATCGAGGTGCTGGTGGTGGACAACGCCTCCTCCGACGGCAGCGCCGCGATCGCGGAGCGCCTCGCGGGCGAGCACGAGGAGGTGCGCCTGCTGCGCTCCCCGACCAACCGCGGCTATGCCGGGGCCGTGAACTTCGCCCTGCCCGAGGTGCGCGGCGATCACGTGGCGGTCCTCAACATGGACGTGGTCGCCGGCTCGAACTGGCTCGGACCGCTGGTGGCCCTGCTGGAGGCGAACCCCGCCGCCGGGGTGGCCTGCCCGTTGATCGTGCTCGACTCCGACCCTGGCCGGATCATGTCCGCCGGGCAGAACCTCAACAAGACCGGGCTCGGCTTCAACCGCTGGCTGGGGAAGCCGCGGGACGTCGCCGGGAACGAGGCGTTTCAGGTGACGGGTCTCCACGGCGCGGCCTTCGTCATCCGCAGGGACCTGCTCGAGCAACTGGGCGGCTGGGACGAGAGTGGGTTCCTCTACTACGAGGACGTCGAGCTGTCCTGGCTGCTGCGGATCGCGCGCCGCGAGATCTGGTGCGTCCCGGCCTCCACGGTCGCCCACGACTACCACCTCTCGATGTTCCCCCACAAGCTGTTCCTGCTCGAGCGCAACCGGCGGAAGATGCTGCTCGCCGACCTGGCCGTCACGACGCGATTGGCAATCTCGCCCCTGTTCGCCCTGAGCGGTCTGATGATTTGGGGGTACTGCCTGCTGCGCGGCCCGAAGTTTCTCCGTGCGAAGTGGCAGAGCTACCGCTGGACCCGGGCGAATCGAGCGCAGGTCTCGGCACGCCGTGAGCAGGTCGACTCGATCAGGCAGGTGTCCGACTGGGGGGTGCTGCGCGGCCTGCATTGGGGCTATCCCCTGGACCAGTTCCTGACGCTCGGGCGCGAGCGCGGTGAGTCGAACCGGGACCGCATAGGCGCCTAGCTCCACTAGTGTGCGGAGCCCGCAGGGGGCGAAGGGAGACTTCGACGATGAAGGCACCTCTGGCCCTGGTAACCGGCCTAACGATCGTCTGCATGGGAGTCGCAGCGAGCTCGGCGAGCGCGGCAACCATCAGCCCCGCCGGCGTTGACTTCGGACGCGTCCTCGTCGGCAAGCAGAGCCCGCCGCGAACGTTCACCGTCACGGTGGGCAGTGGCGACGGGTGCAGAAGCCCCGGGCCGGCGGGCGAGTGCTACCCCATCCGGGAGGGCCCGGTCGGGGGCTTCACGGTCGGGAACGCGGTGGCCTTCTTCGACCTTCTCGGCTCCAGTAGCTGCCACGGTCTCGTCTACCTCACGGCCGCCAGCCCAAGCTGCACGATCGTCGTGAACTTCGAGCCGGCCCGGCCCGGCGTCCTGAGGGGAACCACCCAGCCGAACGAGCTCGACCCATCGGTGGTCGCCGGCGTGACGGGAATCGGCCTGCTCCCGCGCTCGAGCATCTACTGCCGGAACCCCAAGAAGGGTGGGATCTACAAGAAGAACATCACCCGGTGGTGCGTGAACAGGCAGAAGAAAAAGAAGAAGTAGGGCACTGAGCCAGACGCCAGCTTCTCGCTAACGCCATATCCTTCCGCCCTTCCGTGGGCGCCTTCGCTGGAACGTATGTCTCAGCAGCACTGATCCTGCTCTCATCGCTTCTTGTCGGGCGGGCGCTGCTGCTCGTCCTCGGCCGGCGTGAGGCCTCGTTCCTCGAGGGGGCTGTCGGCCTCGCGACTCTGATCCTCGTCTGCACGGTCGCCATCAGGCTGCCCGGCAACGAGGCGACCTCGATCGCCTGCTGCGCCATCCTGCTCGTCGCTTCGATCGTCTTCCTGCTGGTCCGCCCGGAGTCTGTGTTCGGGCCGTCGTTCGGGCTCGCCATCCCGGTCGTGGTGCTGACGATTCTCCTCGCCTCCTTCCCCTTCATCGCGAGCGGCCACATCGGCATCCCCGGCGTGGGCCTCAACAACGACATGGCCATGCACCTGGTGGACGTCGACTACCTCGTCGACCCGAGCCGGCCCACGCCGCAGAGCGTGATCAACGGCTACCCGCTCGGGCCGCACAGCCTGGTCGGGACGGTGGTCAGCGTGTTCGGCACACAGCCCCTCTACGGCTGGCTGGGGCTGCTCGTCGCCGTGCCGGTGTTGACCGGGATCACCGCGCTCGGCGCGCTGCGCGAGTTGGCCGGCTGGCGCCGTCTGCTCGGCGCGACGCTGGTCGCGCTCGCCTACCTCTCGGCCTCCGCTCTCGGCGTCGCCGGCTTCAAGGAGCTGATCGCGGGGATGTTCCTGATCGCCTTCGCGCTCGGATTGCGTGAGATCGAACGCGAGCCGGAGGGTCGCATCGCGATCCTGATCGGCCTGGCGCTGATCACCGCCGCGATGGTCCCGGTCTACAGCCTGCCAGGCGTGGCCTGGCTCGCACTCACCGCCGGCATCTGGCTCCTGGCCAGCCTCCTCCAGGTCCGGGCGGAGAAGGGATCGAGTCGAGTCAGGGAGCTGGTGCGCGGCTCCATGCGGATCGTCATCCCCGCGGCGATCGTCCTCGTCCTCGTCTTGGGGACCCAGCTCCCGAAGGTGCTCGACTTCCTCCGATCGGGCTCGATCGGCAACGTCGCCGACACGGACAGCAAGCTCCGCTTCGTCGTCTCCCCGCTGGAGACGCTGGGCGTCTGGCCAAGCGGGAGCTGGCTGCTGGGGACACACGACGTGACCCACTACTGGATCTTCGGGGCGATCGGCCTCGCCGGTCTGATCGTCGGGCTGGTCTGGTGGATCGGCCGGCTCGACTACGCGGTCCCGGCGGCGGTGATCTCGGGAATCGTCATCTGGCTCGGGACGAAGTACATCGAGAACGGCGGGCTCTACATACTCGCCAAGGCCGTGGTGGTGCCGGCCTCGGTGGTGATGCTGCTCGTGCTCGCCGCCCTGCTCGCCCCCGGAGGGGGCTGGCCGAAGCGGATCTTCGCCGTCGTCTTCATCGCCCTGGTCGGCTACTCGACCTTCCTCGCGCTCCGCGACACCGTGATCGCGCCGGACGACCGTCTGCAGCAGCTCGGCGAGTTCCAGCATGAGGTCTCCGGGCAGAAGGTTCTCGCGCTGACGGGCGACCGCTTCTCCGACTACGGCCTCCGGACCGCCGAGGTCTCGAGCCCCGCCTTCAACGCGGAGATCCGCGTCCCATCCGTGGGATCGAAGTCTCAGCGTCTCCCGATCGACTTCGACTCGGTGCCCACCTCGGTGCTCAACCAGTTCCCCTACGCGGTGACCACCAGTGCGATCTACCAGAGCCAGGCGCCACCGGGCTGGACTCTGGCCGACTCCACCGATTCCTACCGGCTCTGGAAGCGGACCGGGAAGACGCCGCCGATCCAGCAGCTCGCGGAGGAGGCTCGGCCCGGCCGGATCTTCCGCTGCAAGAAGCCGAAGTTCCGCAATTACGTGAACGCCGGCGGGAGCGCCCTGACCTGGCAGCCGCGAACGGTGATCGCCAAGCGGCTCTACTGGAAGGCCAGTGGCTCCCGCGGGGCCCTCGGCGAAGGCGGAGTGGCCGCCGCCAAGCGTGCTCCGATCGACAACAACCTTGCGCCCGGAGAGACCGCGAGCCAGCGGATCGTGTTGCCGGCCGGGCGGTGGGAGCTGTCGCTGCAGTACGTCAGCCCCGTCACCGGAGTGACCGTGAAGGCACCCGGCCTCGACGTGCACCTTCCCGCCGGGGTCGATGCGGCGATCCCCTACCGGCCGGATCAGGGCCCGTACTGGCCCGTCGGGACCATCACCAGCCAGGGCGGCCCCGTGACCGTCAGCGTGACTGCGGATGACGTCAACTGGTTCCAGTCGCTCATCGGAGTCGATGCCCCCGCGGTGATCGGCAACCTGACCGCGGTCAACCCGGATGGCTTCAAGGTGCTGCCGACGGCGGCCGCATGCGGGCTGTTCGTGGACCACCTGATCGGCGTCCAGACGGCGAGTCACGGCCAGGCCCAGGGCAAGGCCGCATCCAAGGGCAAGTAGCCGCGTCCCTACACTGGCGCCCATGAAAGTCGGAGTGGTCGGGCTTGGATACGTGGGACTCCCGCTGGCCGTGGCCTTCGCCGAGGAGGGCCACGAGGTGGTCGGCTTGGACGCCGACCCACGCAAGGTCGATGCGCTCTCGGAGGGCCGCAGCTACATCGAGGACGTCTCGTCCGAGCGCCTCGCCGCGCTTGACGGCAAGCTGACGGCAACCAGCCGCTATCCGGACATGAGCGCCTGCGACGCGGTGATCATCTGCGTCCCCACCCCTCTCACCAACTCGCGCGAGCCGGACCTGAGCTACATGGTGGACGCCGCGACCTCGCTCGCCGCCGTGCTGCAGAAGGGCCAGCTGGTCGTGCTCGAGTCGACCACCTATCCGGGCACGACCCGTGAGCGCCTGCGCCCGATCCTCGAGGAGTCCGGCCTTGCCGGGGGCACCGACTTCCACCTCGCCTTCTCGCCCGAGCGGATCGACCCGGGGCGCACCGACTTCACGATCCGCACCACGCCCAAGGTGGTCGGGGGAATCAACGAGGCGTCGACGAAGCGGGCCGTCGAGCTCTACTCGCTCGTCTGCGACGAGGTCCTCGAGGTCAGCAGCCCGGATGCGGCCGAGCTCTCGAAGCTGCTCGAGAACATCTTCCGCTCGGTCAACATCGCGCTGGTCAACGAGATCGCGATGCTCTGCGAGCGCCTCGGGATCGACGTCTGGGAGGTGATCGATGCGGCGGCCTCCAAGCCCTTCGGCTTCATGCGCTTCGATCCGGGGCCGGGAATGGGCGGCCATTGCCTTCCCGTCGACCCCTTCTACCTCTCCTACAAGGCGCGCGAGCACGACTTCTACACCGAGTTCATCGAGCTCGCCGGGAAGATCAACCAGAACCAGCCGCACTGGTGCGTCCGCCGGGTGGAGCGCGCCCTGAACGACGCGGGCAAGGCGACGAAGGGCTCGAAGGTGGTCCTGCTCGGCGTCTCCTACAAGGCGGGTGTCGGGGACATTCGCGAGTCGCCTGCGCTCAAGATCATCAACCTGCTTCGCGACCTCGGCGCCGACGTCGCCTACCACGACCCCCACGTGCCGGAGTTGCCGGACCTCGAGCTGAGCTCCGCCCCGCTCGAGGAGTCACTCTCCTCCGCCGACCTCGTCTGCATCGTCACCGCGCATCCCACGATCGACTACCAGCAGGTCGTCGACGACTCCGCGCTCGTGATCGATTTCCGTGGAGTCACCCGCGGGATCGAAGCTTCGAACCTGGTCCGGCTGTAGCGGCAGCTATTCCGAGAGCCCGGCGGCTTCGAGTGCCTCCTGCCGCGTCCAGAAGGCCTGGCGCCTCGTGATCAGGCTCTCGGCGAACCAGAGCAGCTGCCAGAGATGGAGTTCTGTCGGCACGCCGCTGCCTCTGCCCCGGGCTGTTGCGAGCACCCCGAGCAACACCCGGTCATCGCTCGGTTCGGTGATCTCTTCGACCTCGACACGAATGCTCTCCCAGGTATCCAATCCAAACAGCTGCTCGAAGAACTCGCGCACCCCGGCTCGTCCGTGATAGATCTCTCCAAGGCCGACCATCTGGGGGTTCGTCTCCCATTCGACGTCGGGGCTGAGGCCGGCTACGAAGGCGTCCACGTCGCGGTGGTTCAAGGCCTCCAGTGTCTTCAGGATGACGTCGATGTTCTCCGACATAGCCCACGCAGTATCTCGCCGCGGCTAGCTCGACTTCGGAGCGCCGCGTTTCCCTGCCCCTTTCCAGGCGACCCCCAACCGATATAGGGTTGCCCGGAATCCAACGAAAGAGGCACGGATGCCCGACTCAAAGCAGCCGGAGGACGCCTATGAGGCGCCGAAGGTGGAGCAGATCGAGACCGAGGATCAGCCAGCGGTGACAGCAGCCGGAAATCAGAGCGGCACCACCACGGGCCCGGGCTAAACGACGAGAGGGAGATGAAGATGCCCGACTCAAAGCAGTCCGAGGACGCCTATGAGGCACCGAAGGTGGAGCAGATCGAGACCGAGGATCAGCCAGCGGTGACCGCCGCCGGGGCGACCAGCGGCACCACCACGACGCCGCCGCAGATGTAAACAAGTGAAGGAGGGGCAGATGTCCGATTCCAAGCAGTCCGAGGACGCCTATGAGGCACCGAAGGTGGAGCAGATCGAGACCGAGGACCAGCCCGCGGTGACCGCCGCCGGACTGCAGAGCGGAACTACCACTACGCCGCCGCCGTGATCAAACGACCAAAGGAGGGGCAAATGTCTGATTCAAAGCAACCCGAGGACGCCTATGAGGCGCCGAAGGTGGAGCAGATCGAGACCGAGGACCAGCCCGCGGTGACCGCCGCCGGGCAGACCAGCGGCAACACCACCACGGTCTGACCGCGTTTGGCTCGCATCTGATCGAGCGCGCCCCGCCGCGGATTCGCGGCAGCTACCGGCTGCGCCGGCTGGGGCGCCGGGTGCTGCACGACATCCGGCCTCTGGAGGTGCCCGAGCGGCCGATCGGGGCGAAGCTCGAGCTGACCTACCACTGCAACCTGCGGTGCGGATTCTGTTACACGGACTCGCCCCGCCGAACCCTCGCCCGCACCGTGGAGATGAGCGACGAGCAGTGGCGGCGAGTCGTCGGCGAGGCGATTGACCTCGGGTTGATCGAGGCCGTGATCACCGGAGGGGAGCCCCTGCTGCGACGCGAGCTGACGCTCGAGACCGTGGAGCGGCTCACCGCGGCGGGCATGATGGTCACGCTGAATACGAATGGCTGGTTCCTCGACCCCGAGGCCGCCGATCGCCTCGCGGAGAGCGGCGCGCGGGTGCACGTCTCTCTCGACGGGGCCTCTGCGGAGCTGCACGACGCGTCGCGAGGCGTGCCGGGCAGCTGGCGGCGCGCAGTGGAGGCGATCGATCTGATGCTCACGCGGGGAGGGCGCGTGCAGGTTGTGCACGTCGTCACGCCGTGCAATGAGGCGACCTTCGGCGAGTTCCTCGACCAGATGCGACTGCTCGCCCCGACCTCGGTGCGGGTCGTTCCGGTCGGACTGATCGGGGCGGCGGCGCGTGAGGGGAAATGGGCGGTGGACTTCGAGGCCGTGCGCGCGACCGTGGGCCGCTTCGGTGAGCCACCCAGGCCGAGGATTCTCCTGGGCAGCGAGGTGCCGTCCTCTGTGGTCGCGCTGGACTCGGCTCCGCGCGCGTTCCTCGTGCGCCCCAACGGCGCCTTCCTCGCCGATTCGCAGCATCCCTTCTCGTTCGGGGACGCCGGCCGGCAGGGGCTCCGCGAATGCTGGCAGGGCCTGCGAGCGACCTGGCGAGACCCGCGAGTCTCGGATTGGCGCGCCGGAGCGCTCAACGGCGAGCAGGCGGCCACGCGAGACCTCGTTCCCTACCGCGACGAGGAGAGGACCGTCTCCGGGCTTGCTCCGGCGACCGGACGGCAGGGGAAGGAGGGGCCTGAACTCGATCTGGCCATGGAGGTCCTCCAGTCGAAGATGCCCGACTTCCCCGCCGACGGCCGGGGGAGCATCGACTCGGCAACCGCGCGGATTCACGAGCTTGCACTGGCCCGGCCCTACCGGCTGGGCGAGGTGCGGTGGGGTGGGAGCCGCACGGGAGAGCGCCTGGTCAGAGTGGTCGCCTCCGGCCAGGTGAAGCGCCTGAACCGGACCGCCGGGACCGTGATGGACACACTCGACGGCGGTACCGCCGAAGACGCAATCGGGGCCCTGAGAGCCGGCAATTCCGGGATCGCTCCGGATCGAATCGAACGGGACGCGCTCGACGCCATCTCCGACCTGATCGAAGCCGGCATCGCGGTGCCGGCCCTCGCCGCTCGAGACGACCTCGCCGCGGCTGCCGACGAGGGCTCCCTGAGCGGACTGCCCGACTGAGACCGGCCTATGCGGGCCGGGCGGCGCCGAACTCGATCAGACCCTCGATGAACGTGGTTGCGTCCGCCTCAGCGCGCTCAGTCGAAATCCCGCTCCGCTCGCTCAGCACGCCCGCAAGCTCGGCCAACGTCGCCGGCTCCGCGAGCGCCTCCCAGATCAACCTCCCGGTCGCGTTCAGGCGCAGGTAGCGGTCGGTCTCGGGATCGAGCATCACGATGCCGCCCTCCATCTGCTCCGCGACCAGTCCGTCGCTGCGGGCGATACGAGTGGTTGCGCTCACCTTCTCCGGCACAGCGCCGGAGGTTAGCCTTGGATCCCTGCGACCGCCGCGCCTCCTTTGAGCAGCCTCCACGGATACGAGATCCACTCGGATGTGCCGCTGAAACGGGCCAGCGAGGCACCGGGTGAGCTCGGCCGAATCACGGTGAGGGCCGACCCCGATCGGCCTCTGGAGGTGCCCGCCGAGCTCGTGCGCCTTGTCGTCGATGCCGATTGGAGCCCGCAGTACGCAGCGGCTCGCGTCGACGACCAGGTCCTGGCGTGGCACTCCGATGCGGGCACCTTCGTGATCGCCCCCGACTCGATGACGATCAGACACCGGGCCGAGGACACCGTCCTCGAGCTAGGCGCCGAGCGCTGGGAGGACAGATTGGCCTCGAACGCGATTCCCCTCCTCCTCGGCGAGCTCGGTGGCCTCTCCCTGCACGCCGCCGCGAATCTGGTCGGCGATCGCGTCGTGGTGATCTGCGGGGTGACCGGGCGCGGGAAGTCGACCCTCTCCGCCGCCCTGGCGGCCGCCGGGCATCCCTCACTCGGAGAGGATGGGGTGGTGCTCCGGCGCTCCGACGTGGGCCATGCCACGTGGCCCGGGGCCCGGGGCTCCCTGCTCACCGAGCCGGCCGCCGTCGCGATCGGCGCCGACGCCATGAATGGCCCGTCGGACCTGCGAGGACGGCGGCTGCACAACGGGCTTCGCTCGGCGGATCGCCCCGGTCAGGTGACGCTGGTCGCGTTTCTGCGTGAGCGCAGCGGATCGACCGTCGCGATCGAGGAGACAGACTCGGCGAAGACTCATCGAGAGCTCCTCGACCACCTGCTGACGGCGGGACGCCTCGGACCCAGGGAGTTCGCCGGGTCGGCGCGGGTGGCGGAATCGGTCCATGGGGTCCTGCTCCGGGTGCCCGATTCCCTCGACGCTGTCACCGAGGCCGCGGAGCGGCTGGCGCTTCTCGCCGAGACCACCTAGCGGCGCATCGTGACGCCGCGAGCGATCAGCCGGGCGTGCCTCGCCACCAGCCGAAGCCGGCCCGCTCCGTCTCCCCCCACCAGGCCGTCCAGGCCGTCGCGGCTCGGGACCAGGATGTCCCACACGAGCGCGGGCCGTTGCCGCCACGGCAGCGCCGCCAGCCGGCCGATGTTGGCCGAGGCCTGCAGGTCGAGCTCCTCCACCGCGCGGACGGGCCCGAAGGCTGGGGGCTCACCCGGGCCGATGGGGCGGGCCAGGGTCAACCCGAGATACCGCTCGACGTAGTCGAGGGCACGGTTCAGCACCCAGAGCTGGCCGAGCTCTTCAGCCCTCCGGAAGCCCGAATGCCACTCGGCCTCCGTGGCCGTGAGGTTCAGCCGCCTGATGTCCTCGAGCCAGGCGAGCCGCTTCTCGCGGTGGCTAATCAGATGCAGCGCGCAGACGAGCAGCTGGTCCGGCAGGGACGGGTACGCGGCGCCCGTCACCCCGGGCACCGGCTCCGCGCCCTCCGATAGGGAGGCGTGGGAGATCGCCTCCCCGACCCGGTCATCGCTCACCCGCCAGTGAACTTCGACGTGGACGGACTTCCGGCCCACCGCGCGAACCAGATCGAGGGTGTGGCCGTGGGCGACCTCGAAACCGCGCCGGAACTGGATTCTCGCCTCGTAGCCGATCGCGGAGAGCGCGGCCTTGGCGTCCTGGAGCGCCCGGCGTGCGACCAGCAGGTCGAGGTCGTTGTAGGGCCGCAGGCCGGGGTCCGGGTAGAGACGGTCGCTGATCGCCGGGCCCTTCAGCACGATCCCGGGAGCGTCGGTGGCCTGCGCGACCGCAGCTGCCACAGCCGGCAGCTCTCGGCCGGCGAGCGCCGTGCTCAGCACCGCGACGGCGTGGGCGTCGCGCATCCCCTTCGCCTCCCGCTTTGGCAGCCTCAGCCGGTCCTCGTTCAGGGCCAGAACGCAGGCTCCGATCACGCGATGGTCGACGGCGGCCGTCACGAAGCGTTCCGGCGCCGCCGGCTCGACGCTCCCCTCCGAGAGAACCACCGCCCGAAGATCGCCGAGCTGGTCTGCGAACGGCATGCTGAGCGCCTCGCGGCGAAACACGCCGCGAGTCTAGACGCGGCCGGCGAGCCTCTACCGGACCGCCCTGCCGTCGGCCCGCAGCACGTACCAGTAGCCGCCGAACTCCACAGCCGCCTGGCAGTTGACCTCGCCGGGCGAACGGTCCCCGACGTAGTAGTAGACGGGGTGGCCTGCATAGGTCGCCTGGAGCTTTCCGTCGCTTCGGCGAACGGTCCCCACCCTGCCCGGCTTCGCGCCCGAGACGGCGGTCGGCTTGGACTTGACGAGATAGGGCGGCCACGCCTTGGCGCAGTCGCCCTGGCAGTTGCTCCCCTTGCCCGTGTCTGCGCTGAACAGATAGAGAGCCCTGCCGTGGCCGTCGGCAAGGATGCGGCCGTAGTCGCTCGAGACCACCTTCAGCTTTGAACCGCGTGACCTGGCCGCTGCGGTGGTCGACGTGACCGGCGCCTTCGCCGCCGCCGGGGCAGCGGGATCGTCCTTGGCGCTCGAGCTTGAGGAGGCACAACCCGCGAGCGCCGCCACCAGGGTCAGCGTGAAGGGAAGCAGCTTGATTCGCATGGCGAGGAGTCCCACCGGACGTCCGGCCGTTACATGTGATTCGGTAACGCACCGTGGCGAGGCGGGCTAGGGTTCGCGGCCGATGGCGAACCCGAGAGCAGAGGCCGAGGACAAGCTGGGCGGCGATTACGAGGCGAGGGTGCTGGAGCCCTCTCCCCCCGCAGTGGGCGAGCCCGACTACGCCGACGATCCCGTGTATCCGGATGAGGTGCCGGAGGGCCGCGAGCTCGTCTCCCCCGTCCACAACCGCGGCGACCTCACCTGGGATGAGATCGTCGCGGAGGAGCCCGAGCTCGCGCCCTGGTGCGCGGATCGCTGGCTGGGCGCCTGGAGGCGGCTCGAGCCGCTGCCGGCCTCGTTCGCCGAGACGAGGGTCGCGCTTCACAAGGTGGCGGAGGCCGTGGTGGCGCCCGCCCGCATGCCGGCCAACGAGATCGCGCTGCGCTACACGCGAGGAGGCTTCGGCACGCCGTTCTTCGAGCAGGAGGGCGCCGATTGCCAGGTCCGGGTCGAGCACGGCGAGCTGGTGCGCCAGCGCGGCGATAGGGAGACGCGCGAGCCGCTCCCAGGAGTCGAGAGGGCGGCCGCGGTCGCGCTCGGTGAGTTCTACGGGCTGGGCTGCTCGGTGCTCGAGCAGCTGCGCGCGGACCAGCCGGATGGCGATCCCTCCCGGGTGGAGCTCTGGCCCGAGCACTTCGACATCGCGATCGAGCTCGGCTCGGAGTCGGCCGGGGCGCGTGCCAACTACGGAGCCTCGCCTGGCGATGCCGACCACGACGAGCCCTACCTGTACGTCGGTCCCTGGAGCGCCGACGTCTCGGGGGAGCTCTGGAACGCGGCCGGCTTCAAGGGCGCGGAGATGACCTACTCCGAGCTGATCGCGGCCGACGACCATCGCCAGGCTGCTCTCGACTTCATGACCGAGCGCTATCTCAGTTTGCAGGGGAACTAGCGGGGAATGAGCCCGCACCGGCGCTTGGGGGGCGCCGCCCTGGGACTGTGTGTCCTGCTGCTTGCACTCGCTACCGGGAGCGGGGCTGCGGCGGGCTCGTCGCCGCGCATCGTCGGCGGCGGCAAGGCCAATCCCGCCGGCTGGCAGTTCGCTGTCGCGCTCACGCAGAGGCGCCGATTCATCTGCAGCGGCTCGCTGATCGCCCCCACGAAGGTCCTGACGGCGGCCCACTGCGTGAAGGTCGGCAAGCGCCGGCGGCTCTCGGTGCTGGCGGGCAGTCCCTGGATCACGCCCCAGAGGCGCAGGCCCCGGATCAAGGTGACCGGTGTGGCGATCGATCCGGCCTACAACGTGAAGAAGGGCGCCCATGACTTCTCGGTGCTGACGCTGGCCAGCGCGCCCGATGCGCAGCCGATCCCCCTCGCCACGCAGATGGAGACCAATGTGGCCACCAGGCCCGGGAGCATCGTCCGCTCAGCCGGCTGGGGCACCCGCAGCGCCTGGGGCTTCAATATCGGCCGCCGGCTGAAAACGACCAAGGAGCGGATCTACCCGGCTCGCAAGTGTGATCGCGAGTACGGCAAGTCCCGCGGCTTCCAGCAGGCCTCGATGATCTGCGCCCTCGGCAAGCGCATTCTCCGGACCCACAGCCGCCTCCCCTTCCGGACCACCTCGTGCGAGGGCGACAGCGGCGGCCCGCTGGTCGCCGGGACGCCGAACGGCTCCCGCCTGATCGGAGCCGTCAGCGCGGGCGTCTTTCCCTGCGGCCTCGGCGGCGCCAGCATTTACGCCCGGGTGGCCGACCGGCTGAGGTTCATTCGTCGGGCGATGGCGTCGCCCTAGAAGCCCCGGCTAAGGCCCGGGTCCCGTGTAGCCGCCCGAGTAGCAGGGAGACGCTCCGCAGACGTTCGTCACCGCTCCGGTTGGCTTGAGGAAGTCAGAGATCAGCTGCAGGGCCGACGGCGCCCCACGCGGCGCTCCGTGCGGGTCCTCGCCCAGGCGATTCGGCGTGTTCGTGAAGGGAGGCGGCGGCACCCCGATGTTGGTGGGCGGAGGGCTCGGATTTGCACGGGCCGGCCCGATGTCCCCGTAGATCGCCGCAGAGCCGTTGAACGGATACGTGGAGATCGCGGGGACATTCCAGAGGATGTCGTTGTCGGGCCAGCGTCCCGGGTCCAGGATCGGGGTGTGTGTGGAGGCGCCGATCGTCCGGGCCTCGACGTCCGACTGGAAGTTGGTGACCTGATGGTCTCCCAGCGCGATGTTCATCAACACGGTGTGCGCCGGGTTGCCCGGCAGTGGATTCGTCGTCATCCGGTGGGCGTAGCCGTCCGGCTCGCCGCGGTCCCAGAGCATCTGGATCAGGGAGAGGAGCAAGGGCCGCTCCAGCGGATCGGTGTAGGCGCCATTGAGGATCCCCGCGAACGAGTCGTAGTCGACCGAGCGCGGCAGCAGCACCGAATAGTTCATGGCCGGGACGTTGAGGACCGATCGCGTGAAGTCGGAATCCACGGCGGTGAGAGCGCCGCCCATGATTCCTCCCTGGCTCGAGCCCTGGTAGTAGAGCTCGGAGGTGTCGATCACCGGGTTGCTGCCCAGGGTGGTCCCGTCGGCATGGAATGCGACGTCGCTGGTGAAGCCGCTCGTCATGCCCATCAGGCGCCCGAGGAAGATCTCGTCGAGGAGGCCCTGCTGGAGGCGATCGGCGAGCTGGGGGAAGTTGGACAGGTTGCCGAGGATGCCGGCCGTGTTGCCAAGGTCGGCGCCGGCCATTCCGATCTCGTCGGTGGCGCAGAGGACGAAGCCGTACGTGTTCGCGAGCTCCTGCTGGATGTCGGCGTTGAAGACCTCCGAAGCACTGCCGAAGAGGCCGTGCCCGTAGATCGCAGGACGCGCCGACGCGGGCGTGCCGTCGACCGCGGTGCGGGGAATGATGCAATCGAAGTTCGCCGTCCAGTCGTTGCCCGTGTTGCGGCTGGGCAACCCGTTCGGCCCCAGCTGGAAGCTTCCGCCCGGCGCGCAGGTCGGCTGCAGGTAGCAGGGGACCGTGAAGGTGCCGCGGACGCGGCGGGCGATCTCCGGATCCTGCACCGGCGTGAAGTTGTCCACCGTCGTCACCTGGAAGGACGGCGCGGTGCCGTCCATCACGCCGTTCCCCGGGCTGGTGTCGCCGAGCGAGGCGAGCGCGTCGTCGCGGATGTGCAGCTCCCGCGCGGCGATGTTCTCGTCCGTGGCGACGGTGAAGTCCCAGGCCAGGTAGAGGTTCGAGCGTGTGACACCCGCACCCCGCAGGGTGTTGAAGATCGACTCGAAGCGAGGCCGCTGGGCGTTGATTGGACCCTGGTCAGAGGGAAGCTGGTCGCGGTAGTAGCGGAAGCCCTCCGGGGCCGCGATCGTCTGGCCGGCGGAATTCTTCAGGTTCCGCATCGCGACCACATAGCGATGACCAGACGCGAAGTTGACTGCCGGATGGATCTCGAGGGCGGTGCTGTCGGGGCTGCCACCGTTCGAGTCGATCTCCACCCAGATCGGCACGCGCTGGCCGGTGGTCGTATCGATCACCACGATGGGCTGATCGGGCTCGGAGAAGCGGCCCAGGTGGTTGATCGGCACGGCGTTGGTCTGCTCCACCGCCGCCGCGTTGTCCAGGCCAGGGACCCGGACGACCATGCCCACCCCCGGACTGAAGCCGTCGTTCAGGCTGTACGGCGACGGATTGATCGGAACGCTCGACGCGTTCTTCGGCATTCCGCCCGTGTGGAAGTCGATCCGCCGGCCGGTGGCGGTCGATTGGTCGGCCACCGTGTAGTAGTCGTCTGGGAATGGCAGCAGGCAGAGCGACCCCTGCTGCTGGCCAATGAAGTCGCAGTCGCTGGCACGGCTCAGGTCTATCGGCTTCGGGCTGCACGCCGGACTGTTCCGGGTCAGGCTTGCGGTGGTGGCTCTCTTTCCGGCTCGGACCCGGATCGTCCTCGCCTCGCAGGTCGCCACCTCGGCCCTGCCAGCCGCGGTCAGCTTCAGGTTGACGATGCGCTTGCCCTTACGAGGGTGACCCACCTTGGTCAGGGGGGCCGGAGCGGGGTCGTCGAAGGTCGTCGAGGTCGCCCTCACCTTCAGCCCGCCCGAGTGCTTCCGAGGGAGCCGGACGCGCAGTCCGCGCTTCAGCAACTTCGTCTGGCCCGTGCCCAGAAGGGCGACACCCTTCGCCTTCTTGCCGGCACCGGCGCTCGCGGGCAAGGCATAGGTCACTGCCCCGCAGCAGAACACCGCGACCATCACCGCTGCCAGTTTCGAGCTCCCTCTCACCTGCACCTCTCCTCTCCCGGAGGACCCTACAAGCCCAGGGCCGGGCTCGAACCGGCGACCTCATCTTTACGAGAGATGTGCTCTACCAACTGAGCTACCTGGGCGCTCGTGCTGACGCGCGATTGTAAGGTGCCGCTCCATGAACGACCAGCCGCTTCTCACCGAGCGCCGCGACCGCGTCCTGCTGATCACCCTGAACCGCCCGGACGCCCGGAATGCGGTCAACCTGGCGATGGCCGAGGCGATGGCCGCCGCCCTCGACGACCTCGACGCGACCGACGAGCTCAGCGTCGGCGTGATCGCCGGCGAGGGCAAGGGCTTCAGCTCGGGGATGGACCTGAAGGCATTCGCCACCGGGGAGCGCCCCTGGGCGAAGGACCGCGGCTTCGCAGGCATCGCGCAGAAGCCGGCCGCAAAGCCGCTGATCGCGGCGATCGAGGGCTTCGCCGTGGCCGGGGGTCTCGAGATCGCCCTCGCCTGCGATCTGATCGTGGCCGCCAAGGGCGCCAAGCTGGGCATTCCCGAGGCCAAGCGCGGCCTGGTCGCAGCCGCCGGAGCTCTCCGCCAGCTTCCCCGCCGCCTCCCCGCTGCGATCGCAATGGAGCTGGCGCTGACTGGAGAGACGATCACAGCCGAGCGCGGCGCGGAGCTCGGGCTGATCAATCGCCTCGCCGACCCGGGCAAGGCGCTCGACGTCGCGCTGGAGCTGGCGGCCGAGGTCGCCGCAAACGCTCCGCTGGCCATCGCGGCCTCGAAGACGATCCTCAACCAGCAGGGCTCATGGGACGACGAGACCTTCTGGGCGAAGCAGGGCGAGATCGTCGGCCCGGTCTTCACCTCGGAGGACGCCATCGAGGGCGCGACTGCGTTCAGCGAGAAGCGAGAGCCAGACTGGAAGGGTCGCTGACCACGTTGGCTCCGGCGACGGCGTGGACCCCGCCGTCGACGTGAATCACCTCTCCGCTGATCGCCTCTGACCAGTCCGAGAGCAGGAAGAGGACGGCGCGCGCCACCGGCGTCGGGTCGTCGGTGTCCCAGCCGAGCGGAGCCGCCTCGGGCCAGCCCGCTGCGAGCGCCTCGAAACCATCGATGCCACTCGCCGCAGGCGAGGAGATGGGGCCGGCTGAGATCAGATTCGCGCGGATCTCGCGCGAGCCCAGATCTCTCGCCAGGTAGCGGTTGACCGACTCCAGGGCCGCCTTCGCGACGCCCATCCAGTCATACGACGGCCACGCGACCGATGCATCGAAGTCGAGCCCGACGACGCTTCCTCCTCCCTCCAGCAGGGGCGCGAGGTGGCGCGCCAGCGCCTGGTAGGAGTAGGCGCTCGTCCGGAAGGCCTCGAGCGCGCTCTCCGGCGGGGTCTCCATGAACCGGCCGCCGATCGCATCCGAGGGGGCGAAGGCGATCGCGTGCAGGACGCCGTCCAGGCCACCCCACCGCCCGTCCACCTCGCGGGCGAGGTCGGCGAGATCATCCTCGGAGTTGACATCCAGCTCCAGCACGTCCGGGGGCTCCGGGAGCCGCGCCGCCGCGCGTTCGGTCATCCGCCGAGTCCGGCCGAAGCCGGTGAGCAGCACCTCGGCGCCGGCCAGCTGAGCCTCGTTCGCCACGGCGAAGGCGATGCTCTTCCGGGTCAGGACACCCGTGATCAGGAATCTCTTGCCGGCCAGCATCAGCCGAGCAGCCTTCCGTCCTGGAGCGGTGAGAGCTCGTCATCGGATGAGGAAGGGGCCTCGGCGCGCTCCGGCTCCCGGCGCCAGAGCACGACGATCTCCATGCGCGCCACCAGCTCGTCGGCCTGGTTGACGATCCGGACGACCAGCGTGACCAGACCCGTCTCGGCCCCAAGCTCGCGCTTGTCGGCGAGCCGGGCGCGAACGCGGATCGTGTCCCCAAGCCCGACCGGCCGCTTCAGCACGGCTCCGTCGATCGAGCGCAACGCGAGCACGACGCGCGGATCGATCGGGAGCAGGCCGAGCGCGTACGAGAGGATCAGCATCCCGTGCGCGATCCGGCGGCCGAAGGTGCTCTCGGCCGCCCAGGCGGCGTCGGCGTGCTGCGGATGCCAGTCGCCGGTCAGGGCGGCGAACGAGACCACGTCGTACTCGGTCACCGTCCGGCCCGAGGACTCCATGGAATCCCCGACCTCGAGGTCGTCGAAGTAGGGCGGTGCCTCGCGCCACAACGTTCCCTCGGGCGTCCGCTCGATCGTCTCGGTCGTCATGCAGTTCTCCTTCTTCCGTTGGCTCCGCCGAGGGCCGAGAGCGCCCAGATCAGCCGCCCTCTCGTCTCCCCCGGCTCGATCACCTCGTCCACGTCTCCGGCACCGGCCGCGACGTCTGCCCTCAGATGCACCTCGGCGTACTCCTCGGCCAGGCGCGAGTGCTCGGCATCCGGATCGGCCGATCCCTCGATCGCCCGCCGGTGGATGATCCCCACGGCCTGGCGGGCTCCCAGGACGCCAATCTCGGCGCCGGGCCAGGCGAGGACGACGTCCGCGCCGAGCTCCCGCGAGTTCATCGTGATGAAGCCGCCGCCGTAGGCCTTGCGAAGCACGACGGTCACCTTCGGCACCCGGGCGGCCGAGAAGGCGTGCAACAGCGAGGCACCGTGCCGGATCACACCCATTCCCTCCTGCCTGGTGCCGGGGAGAAAGCCTGGGGTGTCGACCAACACGACGAGCGGCAGGCCGAAGGCGTCGCAGCGGCGGATGAAGCCGGCGGCCTTCTCGGACGCCGCGGAGTCGATCACCCCGCCGAGATGGTGCGGCTGGTTGGCGACGACCGCAACCGGGTGCCCGTTCAGGCGAACGAGAGCAGTGACCATGTTGCGCGCCCAGCGGGGAGAGAGCTCGAGGATCGAGCTCGAGTCGGCGATACAGCGGATCACCGAGCGGACGTCGTAGACCTTGCGGGGGTTTACCGGCACAGCCGTGCCCGGGTCGTGCCCGAGCGGCTCCTGCGGCAACACCGGATCCGGAGGCGACGCGGAGCTCTGCGGCAGATGCCCGAGCAGGTCGCGGACCACTTCGGCCGCGGCTCGATCGTCCGGAGCGACGAGATCGCAGACCCCGTTTCGCGAGTGGACTCGGGCGCCGCCGAGCTCGTCCATCGTGACGCTCTCGCCCATCACCTCCTCGACCACACCCGGGCCGGTGAGGAAGAGCCGCGCCTCGTCGGTCATCACCACGAAGTCGGTGAGCGCGGGCGAGTATGCCCCGCCGCCCGCAGAAGTCCCGGTGATCACGCTGATCTGCGGCACGCGGCCCGAGAGCGCGACGTGCTGCCTGAAGATCGCCCCGTAGCCCCCGAGCGCCCCGGCCCCCTCGTCGATCCGCGCCCCACCGGAGGCGATGAAGCCCACCACCGGGGCCCCCGCCCTGCCCGCCAGGTCGAGCAGGCGGACGATCGTCTCGGCCTGTGCCGTGCCGAGCGAGCCGCCGGCGAAGCTCTGGTCCTGCGCGTAGCAGTAGACCGGCCGGCCACCGACGCTGCCCGCGCCCGCCACCACGCCGTCACCGGGCGAGGAGCGGGCCGAGCGCGACGCGATCCGTGTGCGGACCAACTGGAGCGAGCCCGGGTCGCAGAGCGCCTCGAGCCGCCCGAGGGGAGTCAGCCGCTCGCGCTGCACCGCTTCCTTCTCGGCGAGCATCAGGTTCACGCCGCCCACGCCTTTGTGCGGCGGCCGTTCACGCCGCCGCCTCGATGCAGAGCACGACGTTGTGGCCGCCGAAGCCGAACGAGTTGCTGATTCCGATGGCGGGGTGGCCATTCAGCGGCAGCGCCTTCGCCTTGCCGGGGACGTAGTCGAGGTCGAGCCCCTCATCCGGCTCCTCATAGTTGAGGGTCGGCGGTGCCTGCTTGGCGCGGAGCGCCTGCAGCGTCTCGACCGCCTCGACGGCCCCGGCGGCGCCGAGCAGGTGGCCGATAGCCGACTTGGTCGACGAGGTCGGGATTTGGAACGCCGCCTCGCCGAGTGCCGCCTTCAGGGCCTCGGTCTCGGACCGGTCGTTGAGCGGAGTCGAGGTCCCGTGGGCGTTGACGTAGGCCAGGTCCCCCGGCTCCACCTCCGCGTCCTCCAGCGACTTGCGGATCGCGCGGGCGGCGCCGTCGCCGCTCGGCTCGGGCGCGGTCATGTGATGAGCGTCGGCGGTCGCGCCGTATCCCCTCACATAGCCGAGAATCTGGGCACCGCGGAGCTCGGCTGTCTCCGCGTCCTCGAGCACCATCACTCCGGCCCCCTCACCCATCACGAAGCCGTCGCGCCGGCGGTCGAACGGGCGAGAGATCCCGGACTCGGAGGTCGCCCCCATCTCGGCGAAGGCCGCGGTGGCCAGCGGGGTCATCGCGGATTCGGCGCCGCCGGTGACGCAGGCGACCGCGTCCCCGTAGGAGATCATCCGGGCCGCGGAGCCCACGGCGTGGGCTCCCGCCGCGCAGGCCGAGACGGTGCCGAAGCACTGCCCGCGCAGGTCGTGCTCGATCGCGAGAGCGCCCGAAGCGGAGTTGGCCATCATCTGTGGCACGCAGTGGGGAGAGACCTTTCCCTGGCCGTGCTCCTCCAGGACGGTGTGCTCGGACTCGATCGTGGAGAGACCGCCGATCCCGGTGCCGATCACGCTGCCGATCTCGGCACGGTCGTAGGGCGCCTCGTCCAGGCCGGCCTGGGAGATCGCCTCAGCCGCCGCGACCAGTGCGAGCTGCGTGAAGCGATCGGTGCGGCGCACCTGGCGCCTGGTCAGGTGGTCGGTCGCCTCGAAGTCCGAGCAGCGGGCGAGGCCGTTCTCGATCCCCGACTCGCCGGCGGACCAGCGCTCATGCAGGGCGGGAGCGCCGATGCCCAGCGGCGTGACCGCTCCGATCCCCGTGATGGCGACCCGGCGAGTCATTGCTGGCGCTGGGTCACGAAGTCGACCACGTCCTGGACCGTCGTGATCTTCTCCATCTCGGCGTCGCTGATCTCGATGCTGTACTCGTCCTCGATCACCTGCGCGAGCTCGACCAGGTCGAGCGAGTCGATGTCGAGGTCCTCGAAACGCGAGTCGGGCTTGACGTTCTCCGGCTCCTCGCCGAACTCGACCAGCGCCGAGATCACCCTCTCGGTCACCTGATCCTTGGTTGCGGTCGTCATCTGGGCTCCTTTCGTTCGATTGGTTGGTCAGACGGACATGCCGCCGTCAACGGGCAGCACGGCTCCGGTCACGTACGAGGCTTCGTCGGAGGCGAGGAAGCGGATGCAGGCGGCGACCTCCTCCGGCGATCCGGTCCGCCGGGCGGGGATCGCGTCGAGCAGGCCTGCGGACCCGTTTGAGTCCGTGCCGTCGCCAGTGAACTCGCGGGTCAGATGGGTCTCGATCAGCCCGGGCGCGACTGCGTTCACCGTCACTCCCCGCCGGGCGACCTCCGCCGCCACCGTGCGGGTGAAGGCGATCAATCCCGCCTTCGAGGCCGCGTAGTTGGCCTGACCGGGGTTGGCCCGCAGGCCGACGACGGAGGAGACGTTGATCACCCGCCCGAAGCGCTGTCGCATCATCGGGCCGATCGCGTCTCGGGTGAGCCGGAAGGCGCCGGTCAGGTTGACGTCGAGGACACGGCTCCAGTCCTCGTCGCTCAGCCTCATCGAGAGGTTGTCCGCGGTGATGCCCGCGTTGTTGACGAGAACCAGCACCGGCCCGAGACGCTCGCTGACCTCGGAGAGCATGCGATCGGTCGCGGAGGCGTCGGTGACGTCGGCGGCGATCGCCAGCGCCGTTCCTCCTGCATCCTCGATCGAGCCGGCGACCGACTCGGCGCCATCGCGGTCGCGGGAGTAGTTGACCGCCACGGACCAGCCCTCCTCGGCCAGCGCATGCGCCGTCGCGGCTCCGATGCCGCGCGAGGCGCCAGTGATCAGCGCACAGCCGGTCCGTGGCTCAACCTGGGGGTCAGACCCCTTCATTGAGGGGTCAGACCCCTTAATGGTTGACGGGTTCATGCCGTTCCCTCCCACTCGACGATCCCGGCGCCCCACGTGAGCCCGGCGCCGAAGGCCGACAGCAGCACCCGCGACCCCTTGCGAAGCAGCCCGGTCGAGGCAGCCTCGGTGAGCGCGATCGGGATGCTCGCCGCCGAGGTGTTGCCGTAGTCGGCCAGGCAGTCGATGACGCGGTCGGGCGGCAGGGCCAACCGCTCCCCCACCGCGGAGATGATCCGCGAGTTGGCCTGGTGGTAGACGAAGAGATCGATCTCGTCGAGCGCCAGGCCCGCCTCGGAGACGACCTGCTGGGTCGCGGCGCTCATCGCGGCGACCGCCGCGCGGAAGGTGGCGCGCCCATCCATCCTCACCAGGCGTTCCTCGTTCGAGATGCGGATCAGCTCTCCCCGCGCGCCGTCCGAGCGGAGGGCGATCGGCCCGATCAGGCCGGGACCATCCATGGTGATCAGCGCGGCCCCCGCCCCATCGCCGAAGAGGCCCGCCGTTCTCCGGTCGGAGTAGTCGATCACGCTGCTGAGGACCTCGGCACCGACGACGAGCACGGCCCGAGCCCGCCCGGCCTCGAGCAACCCGGTGGCAGCTGAAAGTGCCGAGAGAAACCCGGTGCAGGCGGCGCCGATGTCCATGGCTCCTGCCGACGTGGCTCCGATTCGGCTCGCGACCAGCGGGCCCGCGTTCGGCAACTGCTGGTCCGGGGTGCAGGTGGCGACCATGACGAGGTCGAGATCGGCGGCATCGAAGCCGGCGCGAGCGAGCGCATCGGAACCGGCCTCGGCGGCCAGGTCGACCAGGCTTTCGCCGTTCACCCGGCGGCGGCGATGGATTCCAGTCCGCGACGAGATCCACTCCGCGTCGACCCCCAGGGGGCCCGCGAGCTCGTCGTTTTCGACCACACGCTCGGGGAGCGAGGCCGCGATGGCGGCGATTCCGGGTCCAGCCGTCCGCTTCGCGCCGTTGGTGGCCGCTCCGGTGGCCCGCGCGACCAGCCCCTCCGGATCCACGAGGGAGGAGTCGACCTCCCACTGCTGTCCGGGCGAGAGGTCAGGCAAGGGCCGACTCTCGGTTCGAGACGATCTCGACGTTCGAATCGGTCAGCGTCCGCTTGACGAGCCCGGCGAGAACCCTTCCGGGCCCGACGTCCAGGTAGCGCCGCACGCCCAGCTCCTCGAGCTTCGCGAGCAACGACGTCCAGCGGATCGGGCTGACGAGCGAGGCCGCGAGGTCGTCGCGGGGGTCGTCCGCGAAGAAATCCGCCTTGGTCGAGGAGATCACCGGGGCCTCCGGCGCCTGGAACTCGATCTCCTCGAGCTCCGCGCGGAAGGCCTCCACGCCGCAGGCCATCGCCTCGGTGTGGAACGCGCCCGCGACCGCGAGCTTCTTGGCCCTCACGCCGGAGCCCTTGGCGACCTCCTCCGCCTCCTCGATCCGTGTCAGGGGGCCGGAGAGGACGAATTGCTGCGGCGAGTTCTCGTTCGCCAGCGCCAGGCCGTGTTCGATGGCCAGCGACTCGGCTCGATCCCGGTCGCATCCGACGGCGAGCATGCCACCGGCATCGCCGGCCCGGGCGGCGTCGTCCATGACCCGTCCCCGGGCCACGACGATCCTCAGCCCGTCGGCATCGTCGATCGCCCCGGCGGCGGCGAGGGCTCCGATCTCGCCCAGGGAGTGGCCAGCGAAGTACTCGGCGCGGGGCCGCCCGAGCCGCTCATAGCCAGCGACCGAGGCGCAGTAGACGGCCGGCTGGGCGTAGGCGGTGCCCTCCGGCATCCGCCCGAAGGGGTCCTCGCCGACAAGCTCGGCGGCGAGGTCCAGGAGGTCCGGGCGGAGATCCGCCACTGCCTCGCGGCTCGACGGATCCCCGACCCCCTGACCCGGAAAAAGAATCGCTGAAGTTGCATTGGCGTCCATCCCCTACTGACTAACCGCGAAGCCCCGGGGGGTGAAGTGATTTGCGGTCATGCCCCCCGTTCGGGGGGGTTCAGGGGGACGGGCGGGGGGTCAGGGTTCGAATCCCCGCCCTCCGCCGGAGGCTCAGCCGTTGTCGACCTGAGCGGTCCACTTCGCCGTGGAGTCGCAGACGAGGGGACCGGTGTCAGGCAGCGGCATGCTCCCGCTGACGTGAATCGTCCCCGTGGGCGGGCCCTTTCGCGGGACCCGGCCCTGAATCTCGTAGGTGATCCCGTCGCTGCTGAGCGAAGCGGCGAACGCGCCCTTCTTCAGGGGCAGCCTCGGTGAACCGGCGGCGGCGCTGCTCGACAGGTCACTTTCGCCCTCCGAGTCGTGGCAGCTGGTGATCAGGAAGTAGAAGGAGAACTTGCGGACCGCCACTGGACGGAGGTTCCTGCCCTTGCCCTTGTATTCCACCTTGAACGAGACGCCAGACCCCGGCTCCTGCGCCGGAGGACCGACCAGCGGCCCCGAGTACGGCGTCTTCTTCGCCAGGGCCAGCGGCACCAGCAGCGCGGCGAGAACGGCCGACAGCGCCAGCGCCAGAGCAGTGCACCTTGCTGCTCGTCCCACTTCCTCTCCCCTCGATGAACGATCCGTCGTTCAACGTGATCGTACTGCTCTCGAGCGTCTCCTCCGAAATCCCTACGGGTCAGAGGTCGGAGGCGCTGCGCCCCGCGTCAGGCCCAGCTGCTCGGCCTTTCGCGTGGCCTCCGCTCGGTTCCGCACACCCAGCTTCCGATAGAGCGCCGTGGTGTGGTCCTTGATCGTGTGGGGCGAGAGGAAGAGCCGCTCGGCGATCTCGCGGTTGGTCGCCCCGGCGCCGATCAGCTCGAGGACCTCGCGCTCGCGGGGTGAGAGCGGTGTCACCGGCCCGTCCGCCTGACGCGCGTAGACGGTCATTCCCCTGCCAACCATGCGAACGGCATTGGCGACCTCGTCGGCACTCCAGTCCTTGGAGATGAAGCCCGCGGCCCCGGCTGCCTTGGCGGCCTCGGGTGAGATCCAGCCGGCTCCCGAGATCAGCAGGACGCGGGTCTTCGGCGAGACCTCGCGCAGTGCCTCGCAGAGCTCCGCCCCGGAGCGCTCGCCAAGGAAGAGGTCGACCAGGGCGACGTCGGGCCGGCCCTTGCCAGCCAGCTCGACGGCCTCCTCCGGGGTGGAGGCGACCACGCAGTCACCGACCCACGGTTGCCGCCCGAGCAACAGACGAAATCCCCACTGCACGACTGCGTGGTCGTCCACCACCAGCACGCGCAGCTTCTTGGCGCCGTTCAGCTGCTCGGCAACACCAGGCGCGCCCGCCATCGGTCCTCCTCGCGGCCGTATTCGAGCATTCCGCCTCGTTGCATCGCCTCGTAGGAGGCGAGCCGCAGGCCCATTCGCGACCCGCGAGACCGGCTCTCGTCGTCGATCGGGGGCAGGCCGTCGTTGCGCACCTCGAGCACGAAGGCCCCGTCGCGCTCGTCGATCGTCACCCGGACCTCGGCTGGGTCCGCATGCTTCTCGGCGTTGCGGAGCGTCTCGTTCAGGACCGATACCGCGAGCGGCTCGAGACTCTCCGGAACGTCCACCCCCTCGCGCCAGTCGACGACCAGCGGAAGCATCTTGTACTGGCGGCCGAGGCGCTCGAGCTCGGCCCGCAGCCCGCCGTCCTGAAGCTCCATCAGGGAGCTCCCGGCGGACCCGATCAGGGCCTCCCGGAGGTCGCCGAGGGCGGCCTCGATCTCGGCGATGCAGCGCTCGCGATCATCATCGGCCAGCGGCCGATCCGATCCGAGCGCCATCGAAACCCCGAAGAGCCGCTGGGTGACGCGCTCGTGGACCTCCCGCGCGAGGTCTATCCGCTCGGAGAGCCGGCGGCTCCGCTCGAGCTGCCGCGTGACCTCCCGCACGTGGCTGGCGAGGGCCGCCGTCCGTCCGAGCGCATGCATGGTGGAGCGCTCGGCATCGGTCAGATCGAAGTGCTCGCCATCGCGATCGGCGAAGATCACGCCGAGCCAGCGGCCGCCGGCAGCAACCGGGGTGCAGGCGAACTTGGTGACACCGGGCATGTTGCTGTAACGGGCCGGGACGTCGGCCGCCAGGTCCGTGGTCTCCACCACCCGGTCCTCCGCCAGAGCCCGCTGGGCGATCGGGGTCTCCTCGAGGCTCCCGTAGGCGTGGGCGATGAACTCACGGT
Source organism: uncultured Solirubrobacterales bacterium (assembly GCA_963743575.1). Lineage (GTDB taxonomy): Bacteria > Actinomycetota > Thermoleophilia > Solirubrobacterales > 70-9 > DASUPK01. The sequence continues at coordinate 684,603 of CAVUQC010000007.1, forward strand.
GGAGGCCGTGGATTCCGGCGGGCAGCACCAGACGGCGCTCGGCGTCGTAGAGGAAGATGACCGCCCGCTCCATCGACGTCTGCAGGCAGATGGCCTCGCAGAGGCGATCGTAGAAGTCGTCGAGCTCTTGCCTTTCGTCCAGCTGGAAAAGCAACTGGACGACGACGTCCAGCGCCTCGGAGCGGAGCGAGTCTTCCTTGATGCTCACGTCCATGGGCTACCCCTGCATCCTCGCACCGGTTACGCGCCGGCCCCCGGACGCACCCCCCGAATGGGGGGTAGGTAGGTGCGAACTACCTACTCAGGTCGAGGGGTTTCCCCAGCGCACCGGGTCAAGGATTCCCGGAAGGTGGCCGATGCAAGACGGCGAACAGGAGATATGGAATGCCGCCGAACTCGACTCAGAATCTGAACGCCAAGCTCTCCCTCACGCCGAGCGTGCAGGAGCCCTCCGGCGGCAGCGGCATTAGCCTCACGCCATCCCCGATCCAGGTCTCCACTCCCCCGAATCAGATCTTCAGCGGCCCGGCTCAGTATCGCGGCGGCTACCACCTCAGTTTCTAGTCCTCCTCGCGTTCTGCGCGCTCATCGCGCCGAGCGCCGGGGCCGCTCAGCGCCCCTCGCAGTCCTTTCCGTGGCATCACCGGGTCCGCGGCGCCGCGCACTACCTCCACTCGCGCACCGGCAGCGCCTCGTTTGCGGTGGTGGATGAGAGAGGCCGGATCCACGGCTTCCGGCGCGGCATTCGCTATTCCTCGGCGAGCCTGGTCAAGGCGATGCTCCTGGTCGCCTATCTCGACCGGCGCGAGGTTCGCCACCGTCGCGTGCGAGGCGCCGAGCGCCGCCTGCTCGGCCCGATGATTCGCGCCTCCGACAACGATGCCGCGACCGCCATCTACGACAGGGTCGGTCCCGCCGGCCTGCAGCGGCTGGCCCACCGTTCCGGGATGCACCGCTTCATCCCCAATCCCGTCTGGGGCGGGTGCCAGGTCACGGCACGCGACCAGGCCCGCTTCTTCTCCCGCATCCGGCACTGATCCCACGGCGTCATCGCAAGTACGGGCTGGGCCTGCTGCGGCGGATCGTCCCGTCCGAGCGCTGGCGCATCCCGCACGGCAGCCCGGCCGGTTGGCGGCCCTACTTCAAGGGCGGCTGGTTCCCGGACGATGGCGGCTGGCGCGTTCACCAGGCGGCCCTCCTCGAGCACGGCCGCCGCCACATCTCAGTGGCGGTGCTGACCCGCGGCCCGAGCCTCGGATACGGCGCCGCAACCATCGCCGGCGTGACGGCCCGGCTGCTTCGCGGCTACCCCTGACTCACCGCCTGACGAGCGTGATCGATCTCGCCTGGGAGGCCGGGTCGGCGTTCGCCGGGGTGTAGGTCACGCTCGCCCTCACCTTCACCCGGCCCGTGCGGCGCAGCTGGCGGGCTGCCCTGCCCACTGCGCGGACCTTGAGCTTCGCGCTTCCGGCTGCGGTCAGCGTCTTGGCGACCCTCCTGACCACGCTTCCGCGGGCGGCCGACCGCCGCCCGCCGGGTCCGGAGCCGCTCAGCGCGAGCATGCCCGGCCCGGGCAACTGAACGGTCAGGGTGGCCGTTCCACGACGCGGGTTCCGCTTTGCCTTGCCCAATCTGAAGTCCCGCCTGTCGCCCGTGATTTCGACCAGCGGGATGCCGGCGGTGTCTGTCGCAGAAGAGAGGTGGCTGAGACCCGCGGCGAAGCTCGAACCGCCGCCCCCGCCTCCAGCGCCGGCGCCGTTCCCGGATCCACCCGCCCCACCGCCGAAGTATCCGCCGCCTCCTCCTCCACCAGGCTCGCTGTTGACCGAGTTATCACCGGCAGCTCCAGCCAGGCCAAAGGTGCCCGGGTTGCCGGCCGGCGGGCCGCCGCCTCCCGCCGCTCCGCCATCTCCGCCGGAGTTCAGCGTCCCCGGGAAGCCACCGCCACCACCGAGGACAGTCGAATTGCCACCGGTTCCGCCTGCCTGACCGTCTGATCCGGCATTGCCACCCTGACCGTCACCGGGTTGTGCGGTAAAGGCCAGGGAGCCACCGCCGCCACCCCCGGCCGCGACGAGAAGCCTCGAGCTGAGCGAGTTCGGTTCGCCGGCGCAGCTTGCCGCAAGCCGCGAGCAGGTCCGGAGGTCGGTGGCCCCGCCACCTCCGCCGCCTGGGAGCGCAAAGACACCGTCGTCGGAACTGCCGCCGCCATTGAACCCGCCGGCGCCCCCGCCCGCGATTCCCGCGCCGTCAGCGCCCCTTCCGCCGACCTCGACGAAGAGGACTCGGCCGGGCGTGACCGCCAGGTCGGCCCCGAGCCGGTCGCCGAGCCCGGCGGGCCCACCCGTGGCCGTTCCGGAGTCGCTGCCCCTGCCCCCCGCTGCCCCCACGGCAAGGATGTGGATCAAATGGACCCCGGCGGGAACCGTGTAGGCCTGCTCGCCGCCGGTGAAGTCGAACGTGCGGCTCGCGGCCGAAGCGGGATTGACGGCGAGGATCGATGCGGCAGAGACCAGTCCCAGGACGAGGCCGGCTCGACGGATCATCGCGAGATTCACGAGCCACATGCATCTCCATACGGGAGCTGGGCGCGCGGGGTTTGCTTCGAACGATCCGAGCTACGAGGCTTCGTCCGCGAAGCGGTAGCCGACCCGCCGCACGGTGAGCACCAGCTCCGGGTTCTGCGGATCGCGCTCGACCTTCTGGCGGAGATTGGATATATGGACGTCGCAGGCGCGCACATCGCCGCGGAACTCCGTCTGCCAGAGCTCCTCCATGATCTCCTTGCGCGAGAAGACCTGGCCCGGGTTCTCCGCCAGGAGGCGCAGCACCTGAAACTCCGAGCGGGTCAGGTTGATGGGCTCGCCTCGCACGGTGACCAGGTGGCGCGCCAGGTCGATTGAGACCGAGCCGGCCTCGATAGCCGTCCCCTCGGTCCCGGTCGAGCGATCGAGCTCGCGGCGACGGAGCTGGGCACGAACGCGGCCGAGCAGCTCGCGGACCGAGAACGGCTTCGTGACGTAGTCGTCGGCGCCGACCTCGAGGCCGACGACCTTGTCGACCTCCGCGTCCTTCGCGGTCAGCAGGATGATCGGCACCGGGCTGTGCGCGCGGACCTCGCGGCAGATGTCCAGGCCGCTCTTGCCGGGCATCATGATGTCCAGGACCAACAGGTCGAACTGGTCCTCGGAGATCTGATCCTCGGCCTCCTCGCTGTTGGATGCCAGAGTGACGTCGAAGCCCTCCTGCTCGAGGGCGTAGCCGACGGACTCGCGGACGGAGTCCTCGTCGTCGACGACCAGGATGCGACTCATGGCGGGCGGCGTAGGGCTCATGCGACCGGTGTGGGAGTTGGTTTGGCGGCGCGCAACCGGACCCAGAACGTGCTCCCCTCGCCCGGCACCGACCGCATTCCGATTTCACCGTTCATCACGTCCACCATCCGCTTGGCGATCGAAAGACCGAGGCCGAAGCCCTCGGTCTCGTGGGTGGCGGATCCGCGATAGAAGCGCTCGAAGACGCGGTCCTGCTCCTCAGGCGGGATTCCTTTCCCTGTGTCGTGGACTTCGATGGTCACGGTCTTCTTCTCCCCCCGTGCCGCGCGAAGGGTAACTGTGCCCGGCGGAGGGGTGTGCGCGCAGGCATTGGTGAGCAGCCCGATCATCACCTGGCGCAGGAGGACCGGATCGCCCTCGGCCACCAGATCGGATTCGATCTCGGTGCGGAGCTCGACGCCCTCGGGTGCGGCAACGGCCTCGGCGGCCTCGTTGCCGGCCAGCGAGACATCAACCACCTGGGCCTCGTCCCTCTCGCCGGCGGCCTCGACGCGAGCGAGGGTGAGCAGCGACTGGGTCAGGCGCGTCATCCGCTCCGCGTCGACCGAGAGTCTCTTGAGGAAGCGGTCCCGGGCATCCGGGTCGTCCTTGGCGCCGCTCCGCAGCACCTCGATCCCGCTCATGATCCCCGCCAGCGGGTTGCGAAGCTCATGCGCGGCATTGGAGACGAACTCGCGCTCGGCCTCCTCGCGCTTGAGCTCGTCGGTGCGGTCGCGGACGACGAGCAGCACGGCGTGCTCGGCGGCGACGCGTCGCGCCTGCACGCCGTAGACGCGGCCGTCGATCCAGAGCACGGGGATCTCGGCCGATCCGCGCTCGGCCGAGCGCCGCAGCGACGGGATCAGCGCGGAGGCGGGCTGCCCGTCCCGGACGAGGCGGTCGGCGGCCGAGTTCGCGAAGCGGACCGAGCCGTCCTCGCCGACGACGATCACCGCCTCGGTCAGCCCGTCGAAGATCGCCGAGAGACGGTCGCGCTCCGTGGCGAGCAGGTTGAAGGTCTCGCGGAGCTCAGCGCGCATCGAATCCAGGGAGCGAGTCAGATCCCCGATCTCGTCGCTCCCTCCGGGGCGCAGGGGCACGTCGAAGTTGCCCGCGGCCATCTCCTCCGCGGCCTGGGCGAGCCGCCTGACCCGAGTCGCGATCAGCGAGGAGACCAGGAATCCGACCAGCACCCCGATCCCGATGGCGATCAGGAGCGCTCTTAGGCGGTCGCCACGAAGGTGGTCGAACGCCCTGGTCAGGGCGGGCGGCGGCTCGGCGCGCACGACCACCGCTCCCCTCACCTTGCTCGCTCCGAAGATGGGCGCCGCGGCGACCGTCACGTTGCCGGGCAGGCTCGCGTTGTAGCGCCGGTTGTCGAGCGCCACGCGGACCGCCTCTCCCTTCTGCGGTACGGCGGCGAGGGCGGCAAGATCCTGGCCCGGGGCAAGCGCGTTGCCGTGCCGATTCACCGCCCAGGCCTCGAAGTTGCCCGTGTTCGCCAGGGCCAGGACGTTCGCGGCGTGCAGCTTGTCGACCTTGCCGAGGTCGTCCGCAAGGCTCGACGTCTTTCCCACTGCGAGGTCGGCGGACTGGTTCTGCAGCGTCCGTCCGGATGAGTCGTCGACAAAGACGTACACCGACGCAGCCGTGATCAGCGTGACGAGGGCGAAGGCAGCGCCGAGCCAGAGGCGCATCGGCACGCGGCGGCCCCTCTCCCAACCCCTAATGCGCTCGGCCATGGTCAGGAGATTGTTACCGCTTGCTCACATTCGTGTGGGAGATTCGCCGCCGGCGAGAAGTCAGCCGTCGAGCGCACCGGAGAGCCGGAGCCAGAGAGCCTCCAGGGCGAGCTCCTCGGAGACGTTCACGCGCAGCCGCCGGCGCGTGTCGAGCACCCATTCGACCGCCTCCCTCGCCCTCGCCGGGTCGAGGCCAGTGGCGTCCTCCGCCAGCTCGCCGCGGCGGTCGGCGTTGAGCACGACCTCGTCAGCGCCGGACGCGACGGCCGCCAGATCCCGATACCAGGCACAGCAGATCGCCAGGCCGAGGTCGAGGGCCTGCGTGCGGGCCCGGCGCTCGGTGCGCTTGACCTGCTCGGTGGCCTCCCGGGTCAGCTTGCCCTTCCGGCCTCTCTTCGCCATCGCCTCCGCCTCCTCGACCAGCCGCCTCTCCTCCGCCGCGCCGGCCTCGGTGCCGGCAACGCTCGCGGCGTCGAGCAGACCGCGCCAGGGCTCGGGCGTCGGGTCCGGGGAGCGTGCCGCACGAGCGGCAGCCTCGGATGTGGCTCGCAGTGAGATCCCCGCCTCGCCGTGGAGCAGGCGAGCGAGCTCGACGTCGCCCCCGCTCAGGCGAGCCGCGGCCTCCGCCTCCTCGCCGGCACCGAGGGCCTCGAGAACCGCGTCGGGCGCGAGGGGCCCGAATTCGACCGGGGCGCAGCGCGAGATGATGGTCTCGGCGAGCTGCTCGGGCTCCGAGCAGATCAGGATCAGATGGGCGAAGGGAGCGGGCTCCTCGAGCGTCTTCAGCAGGGCGTTCTGGCTCTCGTCGCGCAGGTCCTCGGCCTCCTCGATCACGAAGACGCGGCGCCGCCCCTCGGCGGGGCTCAGGCTGGAGGCGCGGATCACCGATTCCCGGACGTCCTCCACCAGATGCTGGGCGCCCGGCGGGCGCAGCCAGGCGAGATCCGGATGGGGCGAGGGATCGAGCAGGGCGCGCCGGCGGGCGTCCTCGGGATCGGCGGCGCCCTCCGAGAGCAGCTCCGCCGCGAACGCCCGGGCGGCGGCGCCCTTGCCGGCCCCGCGCGGGCCGCGAAAGATGTAGGCATGGCCGGGCGAGCCGAGCGCCGCGACCAGGGCGGCGCGAGCCCGGAGCTGATGGCGGGTCGCCCGCGCCAGGGCCTCGGGGATCTCCGGGCCGGTCGCCGCGGCCTCCATCAGACCCTCACCGCCCTGAGCGCACCAAGCACCGCGGCGTGCACCGAATCGCGGTCACCCTCCGCGTCAACGACCCGCACCCGCTCGGGATGCCGCCGCGCGACCTCGTCGTAGCCCTCCGCGACCAGGCGCTGGAGCTCAATTCCCTCCTCCTCGAAGCGATCCGCCTTGCGGCGGCCGATCCGCTTCCCGGCGCGGTCCGGCTCGATCCGGAGCAGGATCGTGACGTCGGGCCAGACTCCGCCGGTGGCCAGGTCGCAGATCTCCTCGACCCGCTCGGCGCCCAGGCCGCGGGCGACGCCCTGGTAGGCGACGCTCGAGTCGCTGAAGCGATCGCAGATGACGTCCCGGCCGCTCTCACGCGCCGGGCCGACCACCTGAGCGACCAGCTCGGCGCGGGCGGCGCAGAAGAGCAGGAGCTCGGCGAGCGGGTCGAGCTCGAGGTTCGGGTCCTTGAGCAGGCTGCGGATTCGCTCGCCCGCGTCGGTCCCACCGGGCTCGCGCACGAGCACGACCCCCTCGCCGAGCGCCTTCGCCAGGAGCTTGGCCTGTGTGGTCTTGCCGGAGCCGTCGATTCCCTCGAGCGAGATGAACATCGCCGTCCCAGGCTAACCGCCACCATCGTCCGTCCCACTGGCGTTTTCCGGGACTACCTGCAATCCGCGAGTTTTTCCGGAGCTGGCTATGGGTAGCGCGGGGTTACGCGCAGAAGGTGGCCAGGAGGGTGGCGGGATCTGAGTGCTGAGCCGAGCGCGGCGGGGATCGATTGGGTTCCCGCCGTGCCCGACTCGCCGCGCAGGGATGCGCGCCGCCTTCCGTGCCCTGATCCCCCTGGCCGCGGTGAGCCTCGCCCTCGCCGGTTGCTGGGGAGTGCCGGACATCAGCGTCCCGAGCATCCCGACGTTCCCCGACACCTCCAAGTCGGGGTCAGCCAGCTTCAACATCAACGGCGTCCCCTTCCTGGTCTCGCAGTCGGGAACGATCCAGGCGGACTTCCCCGAGTCGAAGGAGATCAGCTTCTCCCACCGGCGCCTGACCCCTAGCCGTCCTGAATAATGGGTAGGCATGGCGTCCCCGAAAAAGCCCAGCAAACGTTCGACGTCCGCCAAGAAGGTGCCCGGCAAGAAGGATTCCGGGAAGGAGGCTCCCGCGAAGCGGACGACCTCGACGTCCACGCGCAGGACCCCGGCCCGAACCGCCCGCAAGGCCGCGCCGAAGTCGGGCTCCAAGGCAGAGGCCAGGGCCGCCGCGGCGGCCGTGCCGGAGATCGAGGTGCCGCCAAAGGCCGCTGCTCCCGCCAAGGCGGACGCCACCCCACCCAGCCGGCGCCCCGGCAAGCCCCGCCCGTACGGCCGCTGGGCGGCGGTCGCCGCCCTGCTTGCGGGAGGCGTCGTGGTGATCGCCCTGATCGCTGGAGGGGGCGGGAATGACAACAACGGCACCCTCGCCGACACGACCCCGGTGACGACACCGACTGTGCCGATCCAGACTCCGCCCGCGACGGCCCCGCCGGTCACCACGCCGGCCGCTGCAGACCCCGCGGCGAAGCCGGTGGTCCGCTCATCCAACTGCGACCCGATCATCGGCAGCGGCACGGAGAACGGTGGCAAGACCTACGAGGTGACCTCATCCGCCAAGGACGGAAATCCCGCCGCCTGCGGAGAGGCCCACAACGTGCTCCTGTCGGCCCTCCAGGGCGGTGGAACGACGATCGGCAGCTGGAGTTGCAGGACCAACCCGAGCGGGACCATCGTCGCGACCTGCACGTCGACCGGCCGTCGCTCGATCCAGGCGATCGGCTAGGAGGGCTTCGCTAGCTCTTCGCGCGCGGCTTCGACTTCGAGCCGTTGCCGGACTTGGCACCGGCCGTTTTTGAGCCATTCTTGGCCTTGGCGCCGTTGCCGCGCGCCCGCTTGACCTTCGTGGCCGAGGCCTGGCCCGCGATCTTCTCGGCCTCCTTCACCGCCTCCTCGGCGTCCTTCTTGCCATCGCCGTCCTTGGCGGCGGCCTCGGCGGCCTCCTTGGCCGCCTTGGCGGCCTCTCGCTCGGCCCGCCGGGCCTTCATCTCGGCCATTGAGGGACACTCGTCGTTCAGGCAGAGCTTCCACGGGCGGCCGCGCCAGGGCACGACCTGGAGGCGCGGGGTGCGGCCGCAGACCGAGCAGACCTCCTCGATCTTGTAGAGGCCGCGCACGCGCTGGGGCAGCGGGAAGGTCGTGTCGCAGGAGTCGGGCGAGTCGGGGTTGTCGCCGTCCCAGCCGGAGCAGCCGACGAAGCGCTTGCCGGACTTGCGCGCCTTGATGATCCGCAGCAGGTGGGGCGAGCCGTCCTCCTGCTTGCGGCCCGCCTCCTCGCAGACGATGCACGGGCCGAGGATCCGGTCCTGGTCCATGCCGGCCCAGACCTCGCGAGCGAACTTCCGCCACTTTGCGTCCTCGTCCTCGGTCTTGACGTCGTCGCCCATCTCGTCGAAGGCCGAGCGGAGCATGTCGCGGCTGTCCCGGAGGACCTCGTCCTTGGTCATCTCGCCTGCGGCGATCTGATCCATCTCCGCCTCCATCTCGGCGGTCATGTCGGGCGTCGCCATGCGCGGGACGTAGTTCTCGAACGCCTTCGACATCGCGATCCCGGTCTCGGAGGGCTCCGGCGGGTTGTTGAAGACGTAGCCGCGGTCGTAGAGCTTCTGGATGATGTCGGCGCGCGTCGCCTTGGTGCCGAGGCCGGCCTCCTCCATCATCTCGATCAGCTTGCCCTGGCTGATCCGGGGCGGCGGCGGGGTCTCCTTGCCCTCCAAATCGATGCTCTCGATGGTGAGCTCCTGCCCCTCCTCGAGCTTCGGGATCTCGGTGTCCGCGGAGCGGGCGTAGGTGTAGATGGCGGCGAAGCCCGGATCCACGACGACCGAGCCGCGCACGAAGTAGGTCTCGCCCTCCATATCGGAATCCTTGTTGGAGTCACTCTTGGCGATACCTGACCCGGGCGCGGTCACGATGTTGGCGCGGGTTCCCTCGCTGATCATCGGCGGCGAGAAGGTGGCGAGGAAGCGCCGGGTGACCAGCTCATAGACCTTGCGATGGGCCTCCGAGCGCGCCTCGAGGCGCACCGGGTTGACGGCCTGGGTCGGATAGATCGGCGGGTGGTCGGTGGTCTCCTTCTTGCCGCGGGTTGCCTCCAGCTCGCGACCGTCGAGCAGGAACTCCGCGGCCTTGAAGTCATCCACCGCGACCATCTGCTTGACCAGCTCCTTGGTGTCGAGCGACTTCGGGTAGACGGTGTTGTCGGTGCGCGGATAGGAGATGTAGCCGTCCATGTAGAGGTCTTCGGCGATTCGCATCGCCCGCGAGGGCGTGATGCCGAGGCGGCTGGACGCGTCGGTCGTGAAGGCGGTCGTGTTGAGCGGGGTCGGTGGCTTCCGGGTGTTCTTCCGCGCCGTGATCTCCTTGACCGTCCCGGGGGTCTTGGAGTTGGCGACCGCCGCCTTGGCCTCCTTCTCCTCCCAGAACTTGTCGGTCGTGTGCTCGGCGACGAAGTTGCCATCGGGGTGGGCGAAGCTGGCGGTGACCTCCCAGAAGGGCACTGGCTCGTGTGCGCGGCGCTCCAGCTCGCGCTGCACGATCAGGCCGAGAGTCGGGCTCTGAACGCGGCCGACCGAGAGGAAGTTGGAGCCGAAGCGGCGCGTGGCCATCGAGACCGACCGCGTCAGCGTGGCGCCCCAGATCAGGTCCATGTCCTGGCGCGCGGCGCCGGCGTTCGCCAGCGGCATCGAGAGCTCGTCGAGCTCGTTGAAGGCGCGCTCGATCTCGTCCTTGGTGAGAGCGGAGTAGCGGGCACGCTTCACGGGCGTCCCGTCCTCGTGGACGCCCTCCGCCGTGGCGAGGTCCGGGTTGGCCTCGACGATCTCCTGCAGAGCCTCGAGGCCGATCAGCTCGCCCTCGCGATCGTAGTCGGTGGCGATCACGAGGTCGTCGGCGTCGGCGGCGACCTTCTTCAGCGCGCGGACGACGTTCTTGTCGGTCGGCTCCTTGATCAGGTCGGCGTCGATCAGGTCACGCGGATTGGTCTGCTGCCAGTTGTTGTAGGACTCCGGGAAGGCGGGATTGAGGACGTGGCCCTTGAGGCCGATCGTCATCTGGTCGCCCGAGTCGTCGGACCACTCGTAGTAGGGCGTCTTGAAGGAGGCGCCCTCCTTGGCGGTTCCGCCGCTCAGGATCTCGGCGATCTTCTTCGCGCTGTTGTTCTTCTCGGTGACTATCAGTCGCATTTGGCCCTCCACGGTAGCCGCGACACAAGATGACCCCTACATATAGGGCGGCCGATTGGTCTTTAGGCGCCGATGCGGTCGGCGAGAGTAGCAGGGGGCTCTCGGCTGCCCAATACGTTGTGCCCATAGGCTCTCCTGTGTGAAATCCGTCGTGACAGGCGGGGCGGGCTTCATCGGCTCGCACCTGGTTGATGCTCTGGCCGCCCGCGGGGACGAGGTTCTGGTGCTCGACGACCTCTCCAGCGGCAAGCGGGAGAACCTGGCCGGAGCCCTCGAGGCGGGCGCGAGGCTCACCGAGCTCGACGTGGCCGACGCCGCGGCGGTCTTTGGCGGGATCGAGGGATTCGAGCCCGAGAGCGTCTTCCATCTCGCCGCCCAGATCGACGTGCGGCGCTCGATGGCGGATCCGGGATTCGATGCCCGCCTGAACGTCGTGGGCACGGTCAACGTGCTGGAGGCCGCGGCGCGCGCCGACGCGTCACGGCTGGTCTTCACCTCCACCGGCGGCGCGATCTACGGGGAGGGGGCCGAGCGGCCCGGCGAGCTGCCCTTTGCCGAGACCTCGCCGTGCGAGCCCTTCTCCGTCTACGGGCAGAGCAAGCTGGCCGCCGAGGGCTACATCGACCTCTTCGGGCGCACCCGCGATCTCTCCGGCGGAACGCTTCGCCTCGGCAACGTCTACGGGCCGCGGCAGGACCCGGCCACGGAGGCGGGCGTGGTGGCGATCTTCTGCGGCCTGGCGCGCGACGGCGGCCGCCCGACCGTCTTCGGGTCCGGGATGCAGACGCGCGACTACATCCACGTGGCGGACGTGGTCGACGGTCTCCTCGCCATGGAGGGCAGCGAGGAGAGCGGGCCGATCAACGCGGGCACCGGGGTCGAGACCACCGTGATCGAGCTCGCGGAGCGGATCGGGGCGCTGTCCGGGCGCGACGACTTCGAACCGGAGACCGCGGCGGAGCGCCCGGGCGAGATCGAGCGCACGGTGCTCGACACGAAGCTGGCGGCCGAGCGGCTCGGCTGGCGGGCGAAGCGCACGATCGGCGACGGGCTCTCCGAGACGCTCGCGGCGGAGGCCTGAGCACCTCTAACCTCTGTGCCATGCCTGCAGCGGCCTTCGAGGGCAAGGAGTGCGTCTGCCAGTTCAAGCGCGGGATCTGCGACCAGACCTGCGTGCGAGACATGCTCGAGACGCCCTTCTACATGGCCTGCCTGAAGCTGAAGGGCCGGCGCTGCCTGGTGGTCGGCGGCGGCGACGTCGCGCTGGAGAAGGTGGAGGGGCTGCTGCTCTGCGAGGGAGACGTCCACGTCGTCGCACCCGAGGCCATCTCCGAGCTCGCCACCTACGCCGCTGAGGGCTCGATCACCTGGGACGAGCGCGCCTTTGTCGACGGCGACCTCGACGGCTCCTTCCTGGCGATCGCCGCGACCAACGACACCGACGTCAACATCTCGGTCCATGACGGCGCGGAGCGCCGCACGATGCTGGTCAACGTGGTCGACGTGCCGCCGCTCTGCAACTTCATCCTGCCCGCGATCGAGCGCTCTGGCCCGCTGGCCATCGCGATCTCCACCGCCGGCGCCTCCCCCGCGCTCGCCAAGCGGATGAAGCGTGAGATCGCTGCCTCCTACGGCGAGCCGTACGCTCGCCTCGCGGTGATCCTCAACGACCATCGCGGCTGGGCCAAGGGCACCCTCCCCACCTATCAGGACCGCAAGGAGTTCTTCGAGGGGATCGTCAACGGCGACCCCGATCCGATCGAGTTGATCAAGCAGGGCCGCGAGGACGAGGTCCAGCGGCTGATCGAGGCGGCAAAAGAGGAATTCACAGGACGGCTTCGCCGTCAAATCGCGGCCACAAGCGGCCGCCCAACATAAGTCGCTACGGGCTTCGCCCTCCGCTCCAAGGTGGAGCAGCCTGGTGGCCGCTAGCTCTTCGTCCCCTTGATCAGCAGGTACTCGTTCGAGGAGCTCCAGCCCTCGTCCGCCTCATTGCTCTCGGAGTAGAGCTTCATCAGGTCGTCACGGAGCGGCTCCCACTTGCCCTCCGGCTCGAGCAGCGCCTTCGAGGCCACAATCGGCGGAAGATCGCGTTCCATCTCCGCGAAGAAGTCCTCCGCTGAATCGGCCTTGAACTCGACCGTCGGACGCTCGATGTCGAGCTCCACTCCCGTGCCCGCGAAGAGCTGGCGCACGTGATCCTCGCTTCCCCAAAGGATCGGCGGCTGGAAGCCCTCGGGGGGCGGCGGCCGGTGCTTGGCGATGGTGATGAACATCCCCCCGATGTTCCCCTGGGGGGTCCAGGCGCAGATGGCAATCCGTCCGCCCGGCTTCAGCACGCGGGCGATTTCCTGGGCCTCCGCGCGCTGGTCCGGCACGAACATGCAGCCGAACACCGACGTGACGACGTCGAAGCTCGCGTCGTCGAAGGGCAGCTTCTGGGCGTCGCCCTCTATCCATTCGATCTCGACGCCGGCCTCCTGCGCGGCGGCCTTGCCCGCTTCGAGCAGTGACGGGGTCAGGTCGATGCCCGTCACCTTTGCGCCGGTCTTGGCGGCCGGGATGGTGGCGTTGCCGTTGCCGCAGGCGACATCCAGGACGACATCGTCGGCAGTCACGCCGGCGGCCTCGACGGCCTCCCGCCCCACGGTTGCAATCGTGTACATCGCCGACGCGTAGTCGCCGGAGGACCACAGGTTCCGTGCCTGCTGCTGCGCTTCCGTCAGATCAGCCATCGTTTCCCCTCCTCGATCGGTTGGGGAACGGTTTCACAATTCCGGGCTCCTATTCGACGTCGCGCTTGACCAGCAGCGTGGCGCCACCCGCGAAGAGCGCCCCGATCCAGACGAGCATCACGGCCACTGCGGGCACGGCGGCGAGGAAATCGACCTTCTCCATCCCGACATCGTCGGGGCTGACTCCCTGGATCGCGCTGGGCAGAGCGCCGGTCGGGCTGAACGTCTCGACCCCGGGCGCGAACTGGCCGATGACCGGGTCGACGACGAACGCAGCAAGCAGGATCCCGACGATCGCGACCGGCTGGTTGCGGACCAGCGATCCGATTCCCACCCCGAACCCACCGAGCAGCGCCGCGGCCCCGGCGTTGCGTGCGATCAGCTCGAGCAGGTCGGCGAAATCGGGGGTCGGCAGCCCGCGCGCCTCGAGGATCGCGAAGCCGACGATCGCGACGGAGATCGAGATGGCAAGGGAGAGCAGTGCCCCGGCGGCGGCGAAGGCGAGCGTCTTCGCCGCCAGAAAGCGGGTCCGGTCGGGCGCGGCGAGCAGCGAGCCGGTGATCGTCCGGTGGCGCCATTCGCCGGTGATCCCCACGATCGCGAGAATCATGATGAAGAGGGTGCTTGCGTCGTTCTGAAAGACGTCGTCGAGAACGCTCTGCTTCGTCGGCTCTCCGATCGAGGCGGTGAGGATCGTGAGCAGCAGCGAGATGCCGATGGCCACCGCGGAGAGCGCTATGAAGGTACGCGTGGTGCGGAGCTTGATCAGCTCCGCCTCGAGCAGCGGCCTCACTCGCTTCCCTCGGTGAGCTCGAAGAAGGCCTCTTCGAGCGAGCGCGAGACGGCGCCCAGCTCGGTGAGCGGGATCCGCTCCTCGTTCGCGACCTCGCCGACCGCCTCACCTGGAGCCCCGTGGACAATCAGACCGCCCTCAGGATTTCGCGTGATGCGCAATCCAGCCCTCTCCAGCGCACCGGCCAGTCGATCGTCATCGGCAGACCGGACCCTGGTCACCGGGCCTTCGGGTGAGCCGAGCACGCTCTCGAGCGGTCCGCTGGCGCGCATCACGCCGTGGGCGATGACTACTACGTCGTCGACGCTCTGGGCCACCTCGGAGAGCAGGTGGCTCGAGACGAGTACCGCTCGGCCCTGTCCCGCCTGCGACCGGAGCAGGTCGCGGATCCAGCGGATTCCGGGCGGGTCGAGACCATTCGCCGGCTCGTCCAGGATCAGGACCTCCGGATCGCCGAGCAGCGCGGCCGCGATCGCCAGACGCTGCCGCATGCCCATCGAGTAGCCCTTCACGCGCCGGTGGGCGGCCGCCGACAGGCCGACCTCTTCCAGCACCGTGTCGACGCGCTCAGGCGGGTGCTCCCCCGCGGCGGCGAGGATCCGCAGGTGGTTCCGGCCGCTGCGGCCCGGGTGGAAGCTCGCGTCCTCCAGTACAGCGCCGACCTCGGCGCTCGGGTGATCGAGATCGCCGTAGGGGCGGCCGCCGAAGGTGGCCGTGCCCCCATCCGCATGAATGAGCCCGAGCAGCATTCGCAGGGTGGTGCTCTTCCCGGCGCCGTTCGGGCCGAGGAAGCCGGTGACGCGCCCCGCCGCGACCTCGAACGAGAGATCGGACACGGCCTGGACGCTGCCGAAGCGCTTGCTGACGCCGGTGATCTCGATCGCAGCCAAGGACAGCCGGGCGCGCTAGCTGGCGGGCAGCGCGTAGACCGCGACGGCGACGTACTGGACGGCGGCGGCCGCGATCACAAGGATGTGGAAGATCTCGTGGTAGCCGAAGACCTGCGGCCGGGGATCGGGCTTGCGGCGCGCGTAGACGACCGCTCCGGCCGTATAGAGGATGCCGCCGAGCGCGATCAGGCCGACGCCGACGGGCCCGATCTCGTTCCAGAGCTGGGGCAGGCTGACGATGGCGACCCAGCCGGTGCTCAGATAGATCACCGTGGTGACCCAGTAGGGGGCGGTGATCCAGACCAGGTTGAAAATGACTCCGCCCAGCGCCGTCGCCCAGACGACGATCAGGACGACGTTCGCCAGCGTCCCGTGCATGACGAGCAGCGCGAAGGGCGTATAGGTGCCCGCGATGAAGATGAAGATCATGGTGTGGTCAAGGCGGCGCATCCACTGCCTGACCTCCGGGGTCCAGGTGACCCGGTGGTAGAGCGCGCTCGTCCCCAGCATCGCCGAGAGCGAGAAGGCGTAGATCGACATCGCGACCACAGCCGTGCTGCCACTGGCGGCGAGGACCAGGGCTGCGCCGGCGCCCAGCGAGACGAAGAACGCCCACTGGTGGGAGACGCCGCGCAGCCGCGGCTTCTGGGAGAGCTTGTGCGCCGCCGCGTGCGCGGCCATCGCGGCGGTCTCGCGGGCTGCGGCGACCTGCTTGCTCGCCACATCGCGGGCCGCGCCCAGCCGCTCACCGGCTTCGGCCCTGGCACTGCCGAGCTTCTCGCCGGCGGCACCTGCCGCATCGCGTGCGGCCCCGAGCGGGTCGGGGCCGGATTGAGTCTCGTCGCCCGCCGTCACAACCCCCACGATAGAGGCCCTGGGCATCTCACTCGCTAGTGTGGGCGCCTGCGTGGCGCTGTTTGGGAACAAGGAGGCGAAGGCAGCTCAGGAAGAGGCGGCCCGGGCGGAGGCGGAGCGTCTCGAGTCGCTCACGGCGGTCCAGTTCGCCGAGGTGCTCATGCCTGCCTTTGGCCCGGACGGCCCGAAACCTGGAAGCTACCTCAACCAGCTCCAGGTCGGGATGTGGCTGATGTCCTCGTTCCCCCATGGGGAGAAGTTCATCAAGGACCTTCGCGACCCGATCATGGAGGGTCTGCAGGTCCTCGAGAATGCCGACCTGATCGTCGGCAGAACGCGAGGGGGCGCCGCGTCGCTCCTCAAGGCGACGCGGCTCGGCGAGGAAGCCCTCGCCGGGGGCGACGTCGCGAAGTACCTGAGCTAAGCGCCCTCGCCCGCCGGAATCCTCATCGGGGCCCGCTCGGTTGCGGTCCGGCGCGCGCGTGAGACCAGCGCTGCGGCTGTCAGGGCGAAGGCCACCTGGACGGCCATGGCCGCGGTGAAGGCGTCGCCGAACGAGCCGGCGCTAGTCCCTGAGCCGAGCTCGGAGAAGAAGACGGTTCCGACGACCGCCACGCCCAGCGCGTTACCGATCTGCTGCGCGGTGACCATCGTCCCGGAAGCGGCGCCCGCGTCCGACGTGGGGACGGCGCGGAGGACGAGGTGGATGAGCGGCGGAATCGCGGTCCCCATGCCGGCGCCGAAGGGCACCATCGCCAGGAGCAGCCAGGCCGAGACCGAACCGTTTCCGGTCGCCTGGACGGCGAGGATCGTCGTGATCAGGCCGAGGGCGGCGAGGGCCGCGCCGATCTGGGGCAGGTACTCGCGAACGCTCTCCGCCAGCCGCGGGCCCGTCAGCGAGGCCGCGACGAAAGCGACCGCGATCGGCGTGAAGGCGAGGCCCGAATCGAGCGGGCTCAATCCGAGCCCCTCCTGCAGGTAGATGCCGAGCAGGAAGAAGAACGAGATCGCGAAGTAGAGGCTGGTCGCCGAGACCAGGCCGATCCGGAAGCCGCGCGTCTCGAAGAGCCGCAGCTCGACCAGCGGGGAGCCACCGCGGGCCGTGATCCGTCGCTCCGCGGCGACGAAGAGGGCGGCGGCGAGTGGCGCGGTGGCGAAGCACGCGAATGTCCAGGCGGGCCAGCCCAGCTCGCGGCCCTCAACTGCCGGGATCATCACCAGGCTGAGGGTGAGCGTGGCGAGCCCCACACCGACGAGGTCGAGGCGGCGGGCGGTCTCCGAGCGGGACTCCGGGATCAGCCTGTCCGCCGCCAGCAGGGCGATCAAGCCGACTGGGATGTTGATCAGGAAGACCGAGCGCCAGCCGAGGCCCAGGATGTCGAGCGCGATCAGGCCGCCGCCGACGATCTGCCCGGAGATCGCCGCCAGTCCCTGGACGAGGCCCTGGAAGCCGAGTGCCTTCGGCCGCTCGGCCGGTGAGAACTCGACCTGGATGATGGAGAGAACCTGAGGCCACATCGCAGCGCCCCCGAAGCCCTGCAACAGGCGCGCGACGATCAGCGCGCTCGGGCTCGGAGCCGCCGCGCAGAGCGCGGACGCGACCGTGAAACCGGCGATGCCGAGCTTGAAGAGCCGGCGGCGGCCGAAGATGTCGCCGAGGCGGCCTCCGGTGATCAGCGAAAGCGCGTAGGTGAGCAGGTAGGCGGCGACGACCCATTGGAGGTCGGAGTCGGTGGCGCCCAGATCGGCGCGCAGCGACGGAGCCGTCACGTTGACGATGAAGACATCGAGGAGAACCATGAAGACCGGGGCGAAGAGCACCGGCAGCAGCCAAGGGCTGCGGTGGGCGGGCTTCGGTGTGGGCTGAGCGTCGTTCATCTGTGAGTTCAACGAGGGACCCCCTGTGGTCCGTGAGGTCGTCTTGGACATTTCGCTTGCCATTCGGGGGACAGTGTGCGACCATTTCGATCCAGGTACAAGAGAGGGGTTTATCCTGGTATCGAATGCACCACCCAAGCAGGCGGGAAGCGCGAACGGCGACGGCGGACCGGCGCGAGCCGAGTTGGCGGACTTCCTCCGCAACCGTCGTGAGGCTCTCCGCCCCGACGACGTCGGGCTTCCCGGCGGCGGCCGACGGCGCACCCCTGGCCTGCGCCGCGAGGAAGTCGCGCAGCTCGCCGGCGTGGGAACCACCTGGTACACCTGGCTCGAGCAGGCCCGCGACGTCCGCGCCTCCGCCTCGGTCCTCGAGGCCATCGCGGGAGCACTGCAGCTCACCCCGGCCGAGCGAGCCCACCTGATCCTGCTCGGCCGCGGCGAGGAGGTCGCGCCGGATGGGCAGCCGAAGGAGGAGCTCCACCCCACGATCAGCCGGCTGGTCGAGAGCCTCGGCCCCAGTCCCGCGTTCATCTCGGGCTGGCGCTGGGACTTCCTCGCCTGGAATCGGACCTACGAGGCGGTCTTCGGCGAGCCGCTCCGGATGCCCGACGGCCGCTTCAACTCGCTCTGGACGATCTTCATGGACCCGAGGCGCCGCAAGCTCCACAAGGACGACTGGGAGGAAAGCGCGCGCCGGATCACCGCACGATTCCGCTCGGACACGGCGCGGCATGTCGGCGAACCCGACTTCGAGTCCCTGGTCGTCGCCCTGCGGGAAGGGAGCCCCGAGTTCGACGAATGGTGGGGACTCCACGAAGTGGTGAGCAGCGGGGTCGGCCGCAAGCTCGTCGACCATCCCCAGGCGGGCAGGCTGCGCTTCGAGCACGCCGCCTTCAGGCTCGAGGACAACCTGGATCGGCGGCTGATCCTCTACACCCCGGCCGGCGAGAAGACGCGCCAGAAGCTCGACGAGTTGCTCGCCGAGCAACCACCGGGCCGAAGCTGATCGCAGGTTGTGGTCACTTTGGCCCGCTATAGCGAGCCTGAACAACCACAAGCTCTTCGTTCTTCGATGTAGCCACTACATCTAGTGCTATTCTTCATTGCTGTAGTTAGCCGAACACTAGCTTCGCTAAACTCTGACGAGTGCACTGTCCCCATTGCGACTCCTCCACCAAGACCCTCGAGACGCGCCGCGTCCC
Organism: uncultured Solirubrobacterales bacterium; assembly: GCA_963743575.1. Classification (GTDB taxonomy): domain Bacteria; phylum Actinomycetota; class Thermoleophilia; order Solirubrobacterales; family 70-9; genus DASUPK01. The sequence goes on from CAVUQC010000007.1 coordinate 703,467, forward strand.
TGACGGCGCGGTCCGCCGGCGCCGCGAGTGCCCCTCCTGCGGCCACCGCTTCACCACCTACGAGCGGGCGGTGCCGGAGGTCCTCGAGGTGGTCAAGCGGGACGGACACATCCAGCCCTTCGATCGCGAGAAGCTTCTCCGAAGCCTCAACGCGGCAACCCACAAGCGGCAGCTCGACCCACGAAAGCTCGGTCTCCTCGTTGACGGGGTTGAAAAGGAGATCCGGGACGCCGGAGGGCGGCTGAGCGCCGAGCGCATCGGCGGGCTCTGCCTCGAGGGCCTGCGAGAACTGGACCACGGCGCCTACCTGCAGTTTGCGGGAACTCTGCCGGAGGGGGATGTGGAGCTTTCATGAAAATCCCCGCAAATAACGAATTAGCGGGCCCTCGGTTCCGTCCGATCGGCGGAGGATGCTGCGGTGCTCACCCCAATAGCCGAGCGAGAGGAGAAAACTGATGCCGAAGGCCACTTCCAAGGCAGCGATCACCACCGAGAAGGGCCTCGTCATCGAACGCCGGTTCACCTCTGCGGGGGCGCATCCCTACGACGAGCTCGAGTGGGAGACGCGGGACGCGATCATCGGCGATCCCGAGAAGCCAGCCTTCGAACAGCGCGGGGTCGAGTTCCCGAAGACCTGGTCGCAGAACGCGACGAACATCGTCGCCCAGAAGTACTTCCGCGGCCGGCCCGGCTCCCCCGAGCGTGAGACTTCCGTCAAGCAGATGGTCAGCCGCGTCGCCGGCCGGATCGCCGAGGTCGGCCGCGAGCAGGGCTACTTCGCGACCGACGAGGACGGCGCCGCCTTCGAGGACGAGCTCACCTCGATCCTGGTCAACCAGAAGGCCGCTTTCAACAGCCCGGTCTGGTTCAACGTCGGCTGGAAGGACCCGGGGCAGGAGCAGGCCTCGGCCTGCTTCATCCTCTCGGTCGAGGACGACATGGACTCCATCCTCTCCTGGAACACCAAGGAGGGGGTCATCTTCAAGGGCGGCTCGGGCTCCGGCATCAACCTCTCCAAGATCCGCGGCTCCATGGAGCATCTCTCCAAGGGCGGGATCGCCTCCGGCCCCGTCAGCTTCATGCGCGGCGCCGACTCCTGGGCGGGCGCGATCAAGTCGGGCGGCGGCACGCGCCGCGCGGCCAAGATGGTCGTGCTCGACGTGGACCACCCGGACGTCGAGAAGTTCATCTGGTGCAAGGCCGACGAGGAGAAGAAGGCCGCGGCGCTGAAGGCCGCCGACTTCGACATGCGACTGGACTCCGACGCCTTCGCCTCGATCCAGTTCCAGAACGCCAACAACTCGGTCCGGGTCACCGACGACTTCATGCAGGCGGTCGAGAACGACGAGGACTGGGACCTGGTCGGCCGGGTCGACGGCAAGCCGATCAAGACCCTCAAGGCCCGCGCGCTGATGGACCAGATCGCCGACGCGGCCTGGCAGTGCGCCGACCCGGGCATCCAGTACGACACGACGATCAACCGCTGGCACACGGACCCGAACACGGGCCCGATCACGGCGTCCAACCCCTGCTCCGAGTACATGTCGATCGACGACTCGGCCTGCAATCTCGCCTCGCTCAACCTGATGAAGTTCCGCAACGAGGACGGGACCTTCAACGTCGACGACTTCACCCACGCCGTGGACATCGTCTTCCTGGCGCAGGAGATCCTGGTCGGCTTCTCCAGCTACCCGACCGAGCAGATCACCGAGAACGCCAGGGCGTTCCGCCAGCTCGGCCTCGGCTACGCCAATCTCGGCGCGCTGCTGATGTCCAACGGCCTCGCCTACGACTCGGACGAGGGCCGCACCCTCGCCGGCTCGATCACCGCACTGATGACGGGGCGCGGCTACAAGATGTCGGCCGAGATCGCCGGCTCGATGGGCCCGTACGACGGCTACGAGGTGAACCGCGAGCCGCACAACCGGGTGATGCGGATGCACCAGTCCGCCGCCTACGAGATCGAGGACACCCTGGTCGAGGAGCCGCTGCTCCACGCCGCCCGCGAGTCATGGGACGAGGCGGTCGCGCTCGGCGAGCAGCACGGCTACCGCAACGCCCAGGCGACCGTGCTCGCCCCCACCGGGACGATCTCCTTCCTGATGGACTGCGACACGACCGGCATCGAGCCGGACTTCTCCTTGGTCAAGTTCAAGGAGCTGGTCGGCGGCGGTCAGATGAAGATCGTCAACCGCTCGGTCAACCTGGCGCTCGAGACGCTCGGCTACACCGAGACCGAGGTCGAGCAGATCGATGCCCACATCAACGAGCACAACACGATCATCGGGGCTCCAAACCTAAAGGTCGAAGACCTGCCGGTCTTCGACGTCGCAGTGGGGGAGCGCTCGATCTCGCACACCGGCCACATCGACATGATGGCCGCGGCTCAGCCGTTCCTCTCGGGCGCCATCTCGAAGACGGTCAACCTGCCGGAGTCGGCGACGATCGCCGACATCGCCGACGCCTACAGCGACGGCTGGAGGAAGGGCCTGAAGGCTCTGGCGATCTACCGCGACGGCTCCAAGACCGCACAGGCGCTGAAGACCGACGCGGGCGACAAGAAGGACGCCGACGTCGAGGTCGTTGAGGTGGCGCCGCAGCGCAAGCGGATGCCGCGCGAGCGTGAGTCGATCACCCACAAGTTCTCGATCGGCATGCAGGAGGGCTACATCACGGCGGGCAAGTACGAGGACGGATCAGTCGGCGAGATCTTCCTCACCGACCTGGGCAAGGAGGGTTCGACGATCAAGGGCCTGATGAACGCCTTCGCGACCTCGATCTCGATGGGGCTGCAGTACGGGGTACCGCTCGAGGACTACGTGCGCAAGTTCAGCTACATGCGCTTCGAGCCCGAGGGCATCACACGCAACCCGGAGATCCCCTTCGCGAAGTCGCTGCCCGACTACATCATGCGCTGGCTCGCCAGCCGGTTCATCGACGACGTCGACTACCTGGAGAGCCTCGGGATCCTGACCGACGAGGTCCGCGCCAGGAAGGACGCCCAGCAGGCCTTCCCGATGGAGGACACCAACGGACACTCCTCGTCAGGGTCTGGCGAGGGCAACGGGAACGGCAACGGCTCTCCGAACGGCGAAGCCAACGGCGAGTCCAAGCCGGCGACCGCCGCGCTCACCGACACGCCGCCGGTGGTCCCGGCGAAGATCGGGGCCGACCTCGAGCTCGGCCCGGCCTGTGACCAGTGCGGAGGCATGATGCAGCGCACGGGCTCCTGTTACACGTGTTCGAGCTGCGGCAACAACACCGGCTGCGGCTAGCGGCCACCAGGCCGCTCCACTTTGGAGCGGAGCGCGAAGCGCGTAGCGCCTTATGTGGGGCGGCCGCTCGTGGCCGCGACCTGATGGCGAAGCCATCCCGTGCCGCTGTGTGACGGGAGTCACTTCCGGGAATCCCGCTGGAGGTCCGTCGCGTAGTACCGGCCGGGAGTGTCAATGGGGACCGACGGAAAGAAGGACGACAGATGAATCTCAGACGTGGTTATCTCGCGCTCCTCGCCGTGCCCGTCCTCGCCATCGGCCTGGCGGCGTGCGGCGGCAGCAGCAACTCAAGCAGCGGCTCCTCGAACGCCGCGAGCACGATTCCGGCACAGACCGCCGCTGGCGGCTCCGGCACCGTGGCGACCAAGTCGGTCAGCGGAGTAGGCACCGTGCTGGTCGATTCGAAGGGCGACACGCTCTACGCCAACAACCAGGACACCAGCTCGAAGATGGCGTGCACCGCCGCGTGCCAGAGCATCTGGCCGCCGGCCATGGCGTCCAGCGGACAGCCGACCTCATCGGACTCCTCGGTGCAGGCGAAGCTGGGCGTCGCGAACGGGCAGCTGACGTTCAACGGCCAGCCGCTCTACACGTTCGTGCAGGACAGTCCCGGCGAGGCGACCGGCAACGGTGTCACCGACAGCTTCGGTGGAACCTCGTTCACCTGGACCGCGGCGATGAGCGGTGGCAAGGCGGCGAGCTCCTCCGGATCCGCGGCGGCGGCGCCGAGCTCCTCCACCGCGAGCAGCAGCTCCAGCTCGTCGGGCGGAATCTCCGGCGGTGGCGGTTACGGCTACTAGTCGCCAGCCAGCAGTTCGGCCGCGCTCGTCATCTCGGCATATTCATCGGCGAGCGCGGCCATGAACGCGGCGTGGACGGCGGCGCCCGGAACGTCCACGCCGCCGAACTCGAGATCCGGGGCGGCGCAGGCGTCGTGAACGACCGTCGGGGAGAACCCCAGGTCGGCCGCGGCGCGCACCGTCGCGTCGACGCACATCGAGCTCATCATCCCGGCGACCACGAGGCCCTCCGTCTTCTGCTCCCGGAGCTCAGCCTCGAGCGGCGTGCCGAGGAATGAGTTCGGGCTCTCCTTCTCGAGAACCGGCTCGCCGTCGGCCGGAGCCACGGCTGGGTGAATCTCGATTCCCTCTGTTCCCGGACGCATGAACTCGGCGTCGGGCTCGTCCCAGACATGCGTCATGTGGATGACTGGATCGCCGGCCTCCCGGAACGCGGCGAGGACCGTGCTGGCCGCCTCGGGCTCGACCAGAGGGTAGGCGCCGCCCGGAAAGTAGTCGCGCTGGATGTCGATGATCAGGAGCGTGCGCGAGGGCGCCATTCGCCGAGGCTACTGATGCGGCACCGGATACCGCTGACGCGGCGGATGTCGGTGCCGCCAGACGCTGGCCCGGGCCAGAAGATGGTGAAGCAGCGCCTGATGGAGCAGCGCCGCCCGGCTCGGGATGGTGCCCGGAGGCAGCATCAGGTCCGAGCTGACCGCCTGCAGATGATCGGGCGAGCCCGGCGTCGTTACCGGAATGCCACCCGGCGGAGCCGAGCTGATGCCGGCGGCGCCGATCTCCTGCGAGTCGCCCCAGCACTGCATCCCGGCCGGCGTTGAGTCATCGGAGTAGTAGGCGGTGGCACTGCCCTGGAAAGCGTCGGCGAAGCTCGAGTCCACCCGATCGTCGGCGAAGAGCGAGCCCTGCGGCCCCTGCCAGAGATGCCAGGTCGACGGGGTCACGCCCGGCAGGGAGTCCGGGTTGCCGTCGACGTGGACACCGCCCTGGTGCTGCTCGTCGTAGTAGGTCATCCCGATCGCGGCCGGGCTCAGGTCGTAGTCGGTGAACAGGCTCGGGATCGGGTGCACTCGGAGGTCGGTCACGATGTCGTGCCGATCCGAGTAGAAGAAGTCGGTCCGCTCGGTGTAGGGACCGCTGTTGGCGCCAACGTAGGAGCGGATCGCCCGCACCGGCCCGTCCTTGTTGACCACGAACGCGCCCTCACCGGCGTTGAAGGTCGCCTCGCTGCGGCCGCAGTTGCCGGGGGCAAATGCGAACTTGTAGCCGTCGAGGATGTCCGCACCGCTCGCACCGCCGGCGGAGATCCCGAGCTGGTCGAAGAACCAGCGGTCGCTAAATCCCGCCGTGTAGTCCTTCGTGGTGATCGTCGAGGCCTCCGGGTTCGGCCCGGCGGCCAGGTGATAGGTCGTCCGGTAGTCCCCGCTCAGGAGATGGAAGTCGTATGTGACGTAGTCGGCGGGCTGGGACGCAGGGCCCTTCTTCTGGAACAGATAGACCCAGGCCTTCGCCGAGCTGTCCGGGTCCTGCAGAAGCACTCTGGTGGCGCCCGCGCCCACGGTGCCCCGGGGCCGCTTCGATCTCACGGGGGCACGCATGCCGGCGTCCGCCGCCATGAAGACGACCTCGTCGTTCCCGTCGATCGTGGGATCGGGATCGGGCCCGACGAACGTGTTCGGGTCGGTGTACTGGAGGACCGTCGCGCCGATCGGCGCCGTGCCGTAGACCGTTCCCTGAACTCCCGGGGCGCCACTCGGAGCACCGAAGTCGACCACGGCCCGCTCGTCCGCCTGCACCGGGAGCGCAACCCATCTGCCCCGCTTCGCGTGCCGGCCTCTGGCCGGCTTGTAGCGGTACGCGGCCAGGTTCGCCGGGGCGCTCCCGAGCAGCCGCGGCAGCTCGGCCCCGGTCATGACCACCGGGTCAGTGGCGCGGTCGAGAGCCGGCGCCGGCACCTTGCTCGTCCCCTTCTTCTTCGCTTGCGCGACGCCAACGCTGAGCAACAAGCAGGCGAGAAGGACGAGGAGTGGGGTCAGCTTGCGCATGGGATCGAGGATGCAAACACAGCATCGGCACCAGAGCCTCGCGATTGATCGGCGACGGTGCGGGCGTGGACGCCTGGGCTACCAAGAAAGGGCCTTGTCCCGGGACCCGACAGACGGGTACCTTCGGCGCCGTGTTGCGGAGCAAAGGTCAGGGGGTCCTGCAGCGAATCAGCGATGCAGGACTCCACGTAACCCGCGGGAGGCCGCTGGACGGAGATGGGGTCCTGTTGCGATGCCTGCCGTGGCTCACGGCAGGGGTCCTCGCCTGCGTCTTTTTGCCGCTGCTCCCCGACTGGCCGGCGACGGGAGACCTGATCGCCCTTGCCCTGGTCCCCGTGATCGTCGGGAGCGCGGTGTTGGTGCCGTGGGAGCGCCTGCCCACCTGGTGTCAGGCGGTCCCGCCGATGCTGCCGTTCGCCATGGTCGCCCTGGTCCACGGCTCGCACGACAGCGTCACGACGGCCTATACGCCGGTGGTGCTGCTGCCGGTGATCTGGTTCGCGTTCTATGGCACCCGCCGGCAGCTGCTGGTCTCGGTGCTCCTGGTCGGCGCCACGCTCGCGGTCCCCTCCCCAGCCTTCGACGGCTATCCCGCGCTCGAGCCACTCGCCGCCGGCTTCTGGATGGGCGTGGCGGGAATCATCGGGTTCTCGATCAACGCGCTCGTGCGACAGCGGGAAAGGCTTCAGAGGCAGCTCGGCACCATGGCCCGAACCGACGCGCTCACCGGTCTCCCGAACCGACGCGCCTGGGACGAGGCGCTCGATCGCGAGCTCGCGATGGCGAATCGCAGCGGCGCTCCGGTCTGCGTCGCGCTCCTCGACCTCGACAACTTCAAGGAGTTCAACGATCTCAACGGGCATCCGGCAGGCGACACCCACCTGAAGGAGGCGGCCGGCCTGTGGAGCGCGCGCCTGCGGACCGCGGACCTGATCGCCCGCTACGGCGGCGAGGAGTTCGCCGTTCTGCTCACCGCGACGAATGCCGATCAGGCTCATGACCTGATCGAGACCCTGCGTGCCTGCGTGCCGAGCGAGGAGACCGTCTCCGCGGGAATCGCGGAATGGGACGGGATCGAGTCCAGCACCGAGTTGCTGGTCCGCGCGGACCGCGCGCTCTACGACGCGAAGCGCTGCGGGCGCAACCGCACGATCGCGATCCACGCGCTCCGCTTCTCCCGCCAAGAGCCCGAGCCGGAACCCGAGCCCGCCTAGCTCGACCGGCTCCAGTGGCGGTCGAGCCCCGCCCACTGCTGCTCCGGAGGAACCGCCTGGAGCAGTGCCTCAGCGGTCTCCGGATCGGCCGCCTCGGCCACCCGCTCGCGGATCTGATCCTCGAACTCCTCGCTCGAGAGCTCGCGCGCCAGCCGGCCCTGCTCACGCAGGCGCCTGCGGACGAGCTCGAGGTGCACCTCGGGATCGTCGACCGCACCGAAGTGGGTCAGGCCGAGGCTCTCGGGCTCCCAGTCGAGGATCCGGTCGATCGAGTCCTCCCAGAGATCAAGGTCGATATCGGGTGGTGGGGTGGGCGGCATGATGAAGTCGCTCGGCGGGATGCGCACCGCCGCGGTGTCGCCGACGAAGGCACGCCCGCTCGGCGAATGGAAGTAGCTGACGTGGTGGGAGGCATGCCCGGGCGTGTAGGAGACCTTGAAGCCGAGGACCTCCTCGCCGCCGCTCAGCGGATTCAGGTTCCCCTCGGGCACGGGGGCGACCTCACCCCACAGCCTCTCCATCTCATCGCCATAGAGCCGCTCGGCGCTCGCCAGCAGCTTCGACGGATCGGCCAGGTGCCGGGCGCCGCGCTCGTGCACGTACACGGCGAGGTCCGGCCACCGCCTCACCAGGTTGCCCGCCGCCCCGGCGTGGTCGAGGTGGATATGGGTGAGCAGCATCGCCCGTGGCTGCTCGCCGCCGAGCGCCTCGATCAGCGTCTCGATGGAGCTCGTCGGCCCGGGATCGATCAGCACCCCGTCCAGCTCCCAGCAGCCGATCACCCGCTCGCGGCCGAGGTGGCGGACGTCGATCAGGTTCATCCGGGGACGACGCGCGAGGCCTGCGCGGCGCGCGAACCGGCGGAGGTGGCCAGCGCAGCCCCCTCCGTGCGCAGCACCTCGGCGGCCGCTCGCTTCCCGGATTGCACGGCGCCGTCGAAGTAGCCCATCCAGCGGGTGGCCGTCTCGGTGCCGGCCCAGTGGATCCGGTCGATCGGATCGCGGAGCGAGGTGCCGAAGGACGTCCAGGCGTTGGGCCCGAGCACGCCCGCGTAACAGCCGCGCGAATAGGGCTCGGCGCTCCAGTCCTTCTCGACGTAGCCGCTCGGCCTGGCGGCCTTCGGCCCGAAGACCCTGGCGAGGACTCCGGTGACCGCATCGCGCCGTTCCGCTTCGCTGACCCTGACAAGCTGGCGGGCTTCCCGTCCCTCGAGGAAGCCGAGCAAGACCCCGGGCGAGCCGTTCGGCGGGGTGTTGTCGAAGATCACCTGTGTCGGGCCCGGGACGCTGAGCGCAGAGCCCGAGAGCCCGTCCTCACGCCAGAACGGCTCGTCGTAGATGGACATCGTCTTGATCACCGAGCCCATCGGCATCCGCTGGGTCAGCTGGTCGCGCGGCGCCGGGAGCGGCGGGTCGTACTCGATCCGGCCGGCGAGAGCGGGCGGCACCGCAACGATCACGCGACGCGCACGCAGCCCCTCGACGATGACTCCATCATCCTCCGTGCGAATCGTCCGCACGGGTGCCGAGAGACGAATGCGATCCTCGAGCTGCTCCTCCATCCGCAGCGAGATCAGCTGCGAGCCGCCGACGATCCGGTCCTGCTGGGCGCCGCCGTCGGTGTCGAGGAGATCGTCCCACCCACCAGCGGAGGCGGCATAGAAGAGCACATGAAGCAGCGAGACATCGGCCGGATCGGCGGCGAAGACGGCCCGGCACGCCATCGAGATCGCCTCGCGGGCAAGGCCGGTGCGGGCGGCACGGCGGATCCAGGTCTCGAAAGTCTGACCGTCGAGCTCCGTCGCGTTCGGCGCATCCCAGGGCGCCTCGGCCGAGACGTTCTTCATCAGCCGCTTCAGCCGCAGGTCCGCCTGGCCGTAGTCGGCCATCACGAGGGGGCCGAGCATCGGGATCGTGCCGCTGTAGCGCTTCACCTTCCCGAGCTTCGCCTCAAAGAGGTTCTTGCCCTCGGTGTAGGTCGGATAGGTCTCCAGCCCGAGGTCCTCCACAAGCCCCATCACCTCGAGCTGAGTCGGGCCGACCCATTGCCCCCCGAGCTCGACGACGTCCTCCGGGCGCTCGCCGACGGAATGGTTCAGGGTGCGGCCGCCGACCCGATCGCGTGCCTCCAGCACCTGGACGTCGAGCCCCGCACCGGTGAGCTCGCGCGCGGCCGTCAGGCCGGCGAGCCCCGCTCCGACAACCGCCACGTCGCAGTCATGCATCGCCGGGAGTATCCCGCCTCAGCTCGCTGCGAGCTGCCCGCAGGCTTCGCCAAATGCCTCGGTGTGGCGGTCGACGTCCGCCGGCTCGGTGGCCGGCGACATCAGGGCCATGTTGTGGAACGGCGTGATCAGGACACCCCGGTTCAGCAGGAAGAGATGGAGGTACTCGTCGAGCTCCGCATCACCGCCGGCGGCCGCCTGCCCGCCGTTCGACGGGGGCTCCGGGAGGAAGCCGTATTCGGCGCGAGCCCCGAGCTGGACGATGTGCCAGGGCAGCTCGTGCTCGTGGATCACGCCCTGGACTCCCTCGGTGAAGCGCCCCGCCAGCTCGATCATGCGATCGAATGCCTCGGCCGTCAGGACCCGGTCGAGGGTGGCGCGGATCGCGGCCGTCGACAGGGCGTTGCCGGCCAGGGTCCCGCCCACGCCGCCGGTGTCCTCGTAGTCGGCGTCCACCTCGCCCTCGACCCGCGCCGCGACCTCGGCACTCATCCCGAATGCTCCGGCCGGCACGCCGCCGGCGATCGCCTTGCCGATGGTGAGCAGGTCAGGGTCCAGGCCATATGCCGCGGTGTAGCCGCCGGGACCGGCGCTGAAGGTGTGCGTCTCGTCGATCAGCAGCAGCGTCCCGGTCGCCCGGGTGAGCTCGCGGAGCGCGTCGTGGAATCCGGGCTCGGGCAGGACGATCCCGATGTTCGTGAGCGCCGGCTCGGTCATCACACAGGCGATCTCCTCTTCGCGCAGGACGCGCTCGAGGGCATCGGCGTCGTTGAACTCGACCACGGCCGTGGTCTCCGTGGGATCAACGGGAGGGCCGACGTTGCCGTCCCTCGAGACGGGGTTCCCGTCGGCCCCGACGACGACGAAGCTCTCGTCGACGGTGCCGTGGTAGCAGTAGCTGAACACGAGGATCCGGCTACGGCCCGTGATCTGACGCGCCAGCCGGATCGCGAAACGGTTGGCGTCGGTCGCCGACAGGGTGAGCTGCCACGCGGGCAGCCCGAAGCGCCGGGCGAGCTCGCCGGCGGCCCAGATCGAGTCCTCGGTCGGGAGCATCAGCGTGGCGCCCTTCGCGTAACGCTCGGCGACGGCCTCGGCCGTGGCCTTGGGAGCGTGCCCGGCCATTGCTCCGGTGTCGCCGAGGCAGAGGTCGACGTACTCGACCCCGTCTGCGTCGGTGATCCGCGCCCCCTCGGCCTCGACGGCGAAGATCGGATGACCGCCCGGCCAGCGCGACATCCAGCTCATCGGGACGCCGCCGACCAGGTTCCGCCTCGCCTCCTCGTAGAGGGCGCGGGACTTCGGATGCTCAGCGTGGAAGCGCTCACGCTCGGCGGCGATCAGGGACTTGAGCCGGTCGCGGTCCATCAGGTCGCCAACCGTATGGCCTCCCAGACGATCGCGAGGGTGACGAGGAAGATCGCCGCCTGCAGCAGGTGAGCTCGCGAGAAGCGCAGGTGCAGGCCGACCAACACGAGCACCACGGCTACGAGCGTGAGCTTCACGTGCAGCGTGCCGTCGCTCCACAGGTCCAGATGGCTCGCCATGGCGGTGCCTGTCGCGATCAGCACTCCGAGCGCAATCAGGGAGCCCCAGCCGAAACGTCGCGCGACGGCGCGGAGCTGCTCGCGGTTCTCATCTCCGCGGAGGGCTGGCACCACCGCGGCCGCGAGCAGAAGCTGGCCGCCGAGGAAGAACGCCATCGCGACCAGGTGCAGGAACAGGACGGCGCGCCAGAGAGTCGAATCCATGGCGCTAATATTAATCCTTACGTGAACGTAAAGATTGACGGCAACGGACGACGAGGCAGATTCCGGCCCGGCGTCTCAGCCGAGCACCCGAACTACAAGTGGTGGGCCCTCAGCTGCACGAGCCTCGGAATGCTGCTGGCGACGATCAACTCCGGCACGCTGATCATCGCCCTGCCGGACCTCGAGCGCTCCCTCGGGACCAGCCTGCTCACGCTCGTCTGGGTGATCCTCGCCTACATGATCTCCTCGACCGTCCTGGTGCTGACAGCGGGCCGTCTCTCGGACCTCTTCGGCCGCAAGAAGGCCTACGTCGGGGGCTTCATCCTCTTCACGCTGGCGTCGCTCGGCGCCGGGTTCGCGAACAACGGCACCGAGCTGATCCTCTGGCGGATCTTCCAGGGTGTCGGTGCCGCATTCCTCTTCGCCAACGCCGCCGCCCTAGTCACCGACGCGTTCCCGCGCGAACAGCTCGGGGTCGCGATGGGCACCAACACCATGGTCGCCGCGATCGGGCTGGTGATCGGCCCGGTGCTCGGCGGCGCTCTGGTCTCGATCGGCTGGCAATGGGTCTTCTGGTTCAACATCCCGCTCGGACTCGCCGGCGCGGTCTGGGGAGGGCTGATCCTCCACGAGCTTGCGAAGCCGGATTCCGAGAGGGGCCTCGACCTGCTCGGCACCGGCGTCTTCCTGGTCGGCCTGACCGGGCTCGTCTACGGCGTGTCAAAGGGAGGCATCTCGGGGTGGGGCGAGCCGATCGTGATCGTCTCCCTGGCCGTGGCCGTGGTGCTGCTGCCGCTCTTCGTCCTGATCGAGCAGCGGGCGAGGGCTCCGATGCTCGACCTGACCATCTTCCAGAACCGGATGTTCGCCGCGGCGACCGGAGCCGCGTTCATCAACGGCCTTTCCCGCTTCGCCCTGCTCTTCATCTTCGTCTTCTACTTCCAGGGCGTTCAGGGCGACGATCCGATCACCGCCGGGATCAAGCTCTCGCCGATGGCGATCGGGATGCTGATCGCGTCCCCCCTCGCCGGCATCTGGGCCGACCGGCGCGGCTCGCGGGCACTGGCGGCGCTCGGCATGCTCGTCTCCGCGGTGGCACTGGCGGCGATGACGACGCTGGAGGCCGACACCGCCTACTGGGAGACCGCTCTGTGGCTCGGGCTCGTCGGAATCGGCTCCGGGATGTTCAACTCCCCGAACACCGCGGCCATGATGGGAACGGTCCCACCGCATCGCCGCGGGATCGCAGCCGGCGCCCGGATGATGCTGCAGAACACCGGCGCCGTCCTCTCCATCGCCTTCGTGATCGCCGTGGTGACCTCCGGCGTGCCGAAGGAGGTCCTCTTCAAGATCTTCTCCGGGCTCGCGTCCGGCCTGCCGACCGTCCAGCTCGAGGCCTTCATCCAGAACATGCACACGGCTCTCTGGGTCCTGGCGGCCACCTCGCTGATCGGCGCCGGTGTCTCGCTGCTGCGCCCGCGCCACGTGAAGCACCATGTCGCCGATCCCCTCCCGGCCAGCGATCGGATCGCGGCATGAGCGAGAGGCGCCTCCGGATCGGCAACATGGCGAAGCTGACCGGCACCACGCCGAGGACGATTCGCTACTACGAGGAGATTGGGCTGCTCCCCTCTGAGCAGGCGCGGGAACCCGGCGCGCACCGGACCTTCGGCGAGGAGGATCTCGAGCGCCTCCAGGAGCTGCTCCGCCTCCGCGAGCTCCTCGGCGTCTCGCTCGAGGAGCTCGGCGAGCTGGCGGCGGCCGAGACCGCACGCGCCGCGCTGCGGCGTGAGTGGCATGAGGGCATCGAGGACCCTGTCCGCCAGCGCGAGGTGCTCGAGCAGTCGCTCGGCCACATCGAGAGCCAGCTGGAGCTCGTCCGGCATCGCCGCGACGAGATCGATGCGCTCCGCCGGGAGCTGGAGACGAAGCGGCGCCGCGTCCGCGACAGGTTGCGCGCGCTCGCCCGCAAGCGCGGCGGCCGCGCTACGGCAGGCTGACCTCTCCGTCGATCACCGGGACCACGCCGCCGGAGACCCGGGGGCGGCCGTCGGCCATCTCCACCTCCAGGACGCTCGGGCGCCCCATCTCCTCGCCCTGGCGAATCCGGATTCGCTCGCGGCCGGTGCGCCGGTGGAGGTAGGCGCTGAGCGGGCCGGCGGCTGACCCCGTCGCCGGGTCCTCGCCCATCTCAGCGGTCCGAGTGAAGGACCGCGCCCGCACGGTCTCGCCGTCGGAATCGAGCCAGGCCAGGTAGATGACGATGGAGCCGTGCGGCTCGGAGATCTCGTAGATCGTCGAGTAGTCGGGCAGCGCCCGCGCGAGGGCCTCGTGCTCGGCCACCGGAGCCATCACATGCGGCATTCCGGTCGAGACGACCTGCGGGGGCAGGTCGGGGTGGGAGTCCTCGGCGCGAAGGCCGACGGCCGTCAGCACCGCGTCGCGATCCAGCTCGGGCCCGAACTCGGCCTCGTTCTGGAGCATCGACGCTCTCCAGCTTCCGTTCTCCTTGCGGACGTCGATCGGTTGCAGACCGGCGCCTGTCTCCTGCACGAAGCTCGCCTCGTCGAGCCCACGCCAGCGCGCGACGGCGACGGCCGTTCCCAGCGAGGGATGTCCCGCGAAAGGAAGCTCCTCGTGCGGATCCCAGATCCGGTTGCGGTAGTCCGCGCCCTCGGCGGAGGGGGACTGGACGAAGGTCGTCTCGGAGAGCCGCGTCTCCTGTGCGAGGGCCAGCATGGCCTCGTTGCTGACGCCGTCCGCGTCCGCGACTACGGCCAGGCCGTTGCCCGCCAGGGGCCGCTCGGTGAAGACATCGAGCCAGGCGATGGGATGAGTCATTCCCAGATGATGGCGATCGCCCGTCGGGTCCGATGGCATGCGTACGGTTTTCGGGTGGGACGGCAACCAACGAGGAGTGAGACATGGATGAGAGCTATCCGCTGACCTACTCAGTGGAGTACCCGGATCGGCAGCTCGATCGACTCTCCAGCGCGCTGCGGATCTTCTGGGTGATCCCGATCGCGATCCTTTTCGCCACCGTCGGGCATGTGTCCTACGGCGGTGGAGGGGAGTCGATCTACATCACGGCCGGCGGGATCCTGTTCGGCGGCCCGCTGCTGATGATCCTGTTTCGCAAGAAGTACCCGCGGTGGTGGTTCGACTGGAATCGTGAGCTGCTGCGCTTCGGGGCGCGAGTCCATACATATTTCGTGCTGATGAACGACCAGTACCCGTCCACCGACGAGGACCAGTGGGTTCAGCTGGAGATCGAGTATCCGGACGTCGAGGCAAACCTGTCCCGAGGGCTGCCGCTGGTCAAATGGTTCCTTGCGATTCCGCACTACATAGTGCTGTTCTTCCTGGCGATCGCGGGTTTCTTCGCGGTGATCTACGCCTGGTTCGCGGTCCTGTTCACGGGCCGCTATCCGCGAGGGGTCTTCGACTTCCTCGTGGGCATTCAGCGGTGGTACCTGCGGGTGGTCGCCTACATGGCGATCCTGGTCACCGACAAGTACCCGCCCTTCTCGCTCGAGTAGAAGGACTGGACGGCCTGGTCAACCGCTGAATGCAGCATCAGGCGAGGCGCCCCGCCCGGTAGAGCGCGAGGGTCCCGAGGACGGTGCGGATCCGGTCGGTCTCTTCGGCGTTCTCGAGCCCGGCCTCCTCGAAGATCCGCGGCAGCTCGCCGTGGACGTTGTCGGCCGTGTTCTCGAAGCCGTCGAGCAGCCGGATCGAGAGGAAGGCAGCCCCCATCACCGGGTCAGCCGGTGCTCCCCAGTCGGCGACGTGGAGCTCGCCGCCTCTGCGCAGGACGCGAGCGATCTCGCGCGCGGTCCGGCGCTTCGGCTCGGGATCGAGGTGATGGAAGAAGAGCGTCGAGAGCACCCGGTCGAAGCTCTCGTCCTCGAAGGGCAGCTCATCCGACATCCCCTCGGCGAGAGTCAGCTCCACGCCCGCCTGCTCCGCCTTGACGCGGGCCTGGCTGAGCATCTCCGGGTCGGCGTCCAGGCCCACCAGCTCCGCGCCGGGCTCACGTCGCTTCACCTGAATCGCCAGGGTCCCCGTGCCGCAGCCGAGGTCGAGGATGCGCTGGCCCGCAGCAGGCGCAGCCTGTTCGACGAGCATCTGCTTGAAGCGCCCCTCCCTGCTCGTGGCCCTGACCACCGGGTCGTAGAGGCGAGTCAGCGCAGAGAAGCGGAGCGCCGGGAGATACCCACGCGGCTCAGTGGGCATGGGCCTCGGCCGGGAGCGCTCCCCTTCGGGTGTAAGCGTCGGGATCGGCCTGGAACTGGGATCGGCAGTTCTCGGAGCAGAAGTGGTAGGTCCGTCCGCCGTGCTCCGCGTGGAGCGCCTGGGTGCGGTCCACCTTCATTCCGCAGACCGGATCGGTGACGCCGCGGCGGGCGGTCAGCCAGAAGAGCGCCGCGAAGATCACCAGGCCGAGGAGATTGAGCCAGAGCTTGTAGTCGAACTGGACCGAGCTGAAGATGTCATCACGGGACGGCCGCGTGTCCGGGATCAGGCCGACGGCGCTGAAGAGCGCGTCAACGATCAGCGCCGCGATCACGATCACCACGAACATCAGCGCCGTGATCCGCAGCGCGTAGGCGCGGCCGTAGTACTTGATGTAGGCGGCGACGATCGGCAGCACGATCAGGTCGGCGAAGATGAACGCGATCACGCCGGCGAAGCTGATCCCGCCCGACCAGAGCACCGCGGCGAGCGGCGCGTTCCCCACCGAGCAGACGAAGCTGAGCACCGCGATGATCGGCCCCACGAGCACGTTCTCGATCGTCTTGACCAGGGGCGGCGCGTCCTCGACGAAGAGCGAGTTGAAGAAGTCGTTGCCCAGCAGGCCGATGAACCCGGCGAGCAGGAAGCCGATCGAGATCTCCTTCCAGAGCATCTTCCAGTCGCCGCGGAAGTTGTGGGCGACGTCGGACCAGGCGTCCGCCGACGTGAGCCGCTGCCTCCAGTCCCCCTTGGTCTCAGTGGCGGTGTGGATGTGGGACACCTGGGCGTGCTGGGCGTGCTCGCGCGCCTCCTCCTCCAGCTTCGGCGAGACGAAGCGCCTCAGCAGGGTCGCCATCAGGGCGATCAGGACGATCCCGCCGACGAACTCCGCGAGGGTGAACTGCCAGCCGATCAGGATCCAGATGACGAGGCCGAGCTCCCAGACCAGGTTGGTGGAGGCGAACTGAAAGGCGAGCGAGGTCGCCGCCGAGGCGCCCTTCTGGAAGAGGGACTTCGCGATGGCGATCGCGGCGTAGGAACAGGACGAGGATGCGGCGCCGAGGCCGGTGGCCTTCGCCAGCGGCACGAAGCCGCTGCCCGAGAGCGCCGACTCGACCCTCTCCCGTGGGATCCAGGCCTGGACGATCGCGGAGATCGCGAAGCCGAGCACCAGCGCCCACCAGACCTCGTAGGCCATCAGGAAGGACTGCTTGAGGCCCTCGCCGATCGTCGAGATCACGTCCGCCATGGTTGACGACTATACCCCATAGGGGTATACTCCGAACATGACCGAGACGAAGACACCCGGATACGAGGCATCGAAGGAGGACCTCCGGAAACGGCTGGCCCGCGTCGAGGGCCAGGTGCGCGGCGTGACCCGGATGGTCGAGGAGGATCGCTACTGCATCGACGTCCTCACCCAGATCGAGGCCGCCCAGGCTGCGCTCAACAAGATCGCGCTCGCCCTGGTTGACGACCACGTCCGCCACTGCATGCGCGGCGGCAAGGGAGCGACCGAGGAGCAGGTGCAGGAGCTGATGGGCGCCGTCGGCCGGCTGGTGGCCTCGTAAGAGATCGGGCCGATCGGTGATCCCCGGCGTTTGCGTGCGGACGATCGGGTAGAAAACCCGGAATGCATCGCGCCAAGCTCCGGACCTGGCTCGTGGTCGTCCTCGCGGTGCTCGCCGCCGCCTCGATGTTCCCCTCGCTGGGAGGCTCCTCGCACCCGTCCGCGCCGCCGGTCCGCCACGCCAGCTTGGTGGCCAAGCACCAGGGCAACCACGCCACGGAGCATCCCCTGCCCGTCCGCACCGACCCCTGACCCTCGCCGCCGCGGTCAGTAATGCCCCGTAGACCTGCTCGGGGTGAACCCACGAGCCAGGCGTGGCGCACGCATGCCTGCGCAGGCGCCGTCTAGATCAAACGTCCAATTTCGACACCTTGGACAGCGTGCGGCCGATAGATAGACACATGGAAGCCCATCCGATCGGGAAGATCTCGACACGGGCCGAGCACGCCCAGCGCCGGCTGCAGTCGGGCCGCCGCCGGCCTTCCCTCCCGCGCCGCGCCTGGTCGCGGGTGCGGGCCTTCGAGCGCGAGTGGTCCGTCGCAGGACCCGCCCTCTTCGCCAGCCTCGCCGCCTCGCTGCTGATCTACAACCACGTGCAGAGGAAGGTCACCGACCTCGTCTTCTGGCTCGGCCTGGCGCTGCTCGGCGCGGTCTTCACCTGGCTCGTCCAGAACAACCACCGCCGCGCCCGGATCGACGCCGTCACCGGCCTCTCGAACCGGCTCCAGCTCAGCAACGACCTCACCGAGGTGCTAAGCCATTCCGACGAGCCGCAGGTCATGGTCCTGCTCGAGCTCGAGGGCGTCACCGACTACCGCGACCGCCTCGGCTTCCGCGCCAGCGATCGGCTGCTCCGGGGCTTCTCGCACAGGTTCTCCGAGTTCGTGTCCGGTCTCGAGGGACGCGCGTACCGGATCGACGGCGGCCAGTTCTGCGCCCTCGTCCCCGCCTACGACCGCGATCCGAACGAGATCGCAACGGCCATCTTCCTCTCGGGCGCCGACGGCGACGCCGGAGCCGAGACCGTCCTGGGCCGCGCCCACGGCGTGGTCACCCTGCCCGACGACGCCACCGACACCGACGAGGCCGTCCGGATCGCCGGCCAGCGCCTGGCCGAGGACCGCCGCCACCAGCGCGAGTCAGCGAAGCACCAGGCGCACGACACCCTGATGGCGATCCTCAGCAAGCGCCACCCCGAGATGGTCCCCCACCTGCGCGCGGTCGCGTACCACGTGCTCTCCATGGGCCGCCGGTTCGATCTGAGCCGCGATCAGCTCGACGACGTCGTCTTCGCCGCCCGCCTCCAGCACGTCGGGATGCTCTCGGTCCCCGACGCGGCCATCGAGAGCCAGAGCCACCTGCCGGCCTCCGAATCCATTCTTCTCCGCGACCTCCCTGGCGCCGGAGCCGAGATCATCGCCTCGGCCCCTGCCCTCGTACCGGTTGCGAAGCTGGTCCGCTCAACCCGCGAGAGCTACGACGGCAGCGGCTATCCCGACGGCCTGGCCGGCGACCAGATCCCGCTCGGCTCGCGCATCCTCGCCGTCTGCGTCTCCTACGTCGTCCTCACCTCCAAGCGCGAGGACCAGCGCCCCCTCACCGAGAGCGAGGCGCTGGCCGAGCTGCGACGCAACGCCGGCAAGCAGTTCGACCCACGCGTGGTTGAGGTGCTGGCCGAGGACCTGCTCGAAGACAGCTAGGCGAAAGCGAACGGCCCGCCGAAGCCGGCCGTTCGAGGTTGAAACAGGACCGTGTCCCGTGCACCATCGAGAGACTCGATGGTACGTCGCGGTCCCGTGCACGACCGAGTGAATCGAGGATAGGACGCTCAGTCGTAGAGCGCGAACGCCGCCAGGACCACGTAGATCGCGATCAGCGCGAGGCCCTCGAACAGTTGGGCTTCACCGTCGCCGGTGATCTGCCACATCGCGATCGCCGTGAGGAAGAGCGCACCGATATAGACGGGCGCCAAGGCGAAGGTCAGGTGCGTGGTGAAGAGCAGCGAGGTCAGCACCAGCGCGGGGAAGAGGAAGGCCGCGATCTGAGCGACCGAATTCTTCACTACCGAGATCGCCAGGTCGGACTTGCCCTTAGCGGCAAGGAAGATCCCGGTGAAGTTCTCCACGGCATTGCCGGCGATGGCGACGATCACCAGCCCGGCGAACGCCTTGGAGATGCCGAGGGACTGCACGGCGGGATCGAGGGCGTGGATGAACCAGTCCGAGACGAACGCTGCGCCGACACCCGCAATCGCCAGGAGCACGACGGCGAAGGTCATCGAGAACCGCGGCGTGCTCTCCTCCCCCACCTCAGTCGGCTCGGGCGAGCGAAGATATCTCCAGATCCAGGCTCCGTAGACAACGAGCAGGCAGATCGCGCCGATGTTGGAGAGCCCCTCGATGTGGTGGCTCGCCTTGTCCGAGGAAGCGATCGAGAGACCGATGATCACGATCACGAAGAGCGAGACGAGAAGCAGGGTCGCGGTGTCCTGCGGCAGGCGATGCCGGAAGCGCATGCAGCTGTCGTCGGCCGTGATCGTGCCGGCGACGATCACCAACCCAAGCACCAACAGGGCGTTGGCGAAGATCGAGCCGATCAGCGAGGTCTGAGCGACCACGAGCTCGCCGTTACTGAGAGCGAAGAGCACGATGAAAAACTCCGGAAGGTTGCCCAGAGTCGACTGCATGAAGCCGGTGACGGCGGGCCCGAAGCGCATCCCGACCTGCTCGGTCGCGAGCGCGACCACCCATGCCAGGCCGGCGAGCGCCACGGTCGCGGCGGCAAAGGCGATCACGGCGCCCCCGCCGGAGTAACGCAGCACACCGGCTATTGCCGTGATGACCGCGGTGCCCCCCAAGAAGAATCTCTCCCTTGACGTCACGCCTGGGAGACTTTCATTTTCTGATGGCGGCTATAAGGTCGCCGCGTCAATTGAGCCCCTTGCGGGTTTGAAGGAACAGTCACAGGAGGGAGGATCCGGTGAATTGGCTCAGACGGAATCTCAGCTACGCGAACGTGGCGGCCACGCTCGCGCTGGTCATCGCGGTCGCCGGGGGAACTACAGCGATCGCCATGAAGACGACCGCGCCAAAGAACTCGGTCAGTACCAAAAGCATCCGGCCGTACAACGTGACGGCGCGTGATCTGACGCGGCTGATTGAGGTCAGGGGCCAGGCGATCATTCAATGATCCCGGGTCACCCGATGAACATCTAGCGAGCGCCACGGCAACTGCCCATGCCCCCCTGGCACCCGCGTCATCTCAGGGGGAGGATTTGTCGACAAGCGACCAAGCCGCCCTGATCGGCTCTGACCCGATCAGCGAGGGATGGGTTGTGAGCGCAGCGGCCGATGGGGCAAACAGGCCACGAATCACCGTGATCGCTCGGTGCCTCTCGAAACGGGCCGAAAAACCGACGCCTTAGCCGCGCACGACGAGCTTTCTCTTGCGTGATGCGCCCGGATCGTAGGGATAGCCGCTCTGGCTCTTGACGAGCGCACGGAAGAGGTAGCGCACCCGGCCGACCGTCTGGGTGAAGCGATACTTGCCACGGAAGCGTCCTCCTCTCTGGTTTGCAGTTGCTTGAAGGTCCGCCATTTGCGGCCGACTCTTGCTTGGAGGGCCACGGCACGGCCCTCCGCGTTTGGTCCAGGGAGCTGCCCGAAGAACGCCGCTGCTTGTCCGTTGGTGAGGTGCTTGTGGGGAACGGGAGGGTGGGCACACCTTCGAATCGAGCTCGATCCGGTCACTGATCTTCTTCGTGTTGAATCGATAGACGAGGTCGAGTGTGCGCGAAGGTCCTGCGTCGAGTCTGGTGGCGAAGCGGCCATTGGCCTGCGTCGTCACAGTGGTCGCAAGTTCGCGACTCGCGTCAGGGAGCTCGGTGGTCTGGTAGACGCACACCGCTGCCCCCCGACCTGCTTACCAGCGCTGTCGGTGAGGACGCCGCGGATCACCGGGCTGTCGTTTGAGGTGAGCTGTGCTCTCCGACGCAACTGCCCGCCAACCTCAGTGCCAGAGTTGAGCGAAGTCGCGGCGGTCCCGCCAGAAGCGGCGCACGAATTGTCGACTCTCACCGTCCGACGGAGACATGGCGATTCGTTGCCGCCAGCGTCGTAGCCGCAGATCCTGACCATCGTTGGCGCCGTTCACCCAACCTGCGCCCGTGCTCGGTGTCTAGTTGGATTGCGCGCTGACCAGACGAGATCGGACACGGCTTGAGGTGGGAGTAGAGACACCGTCAATATCCGGACCGCAGATGTTTGAGGAGCTGATCGAATCCCGTTGACGTAGACGACGATCGACTCCACGCCACCGCCTGAGTCAATTGCTGTGGCGTTGACGGTCTGGACCCCGCTCACCACCCCCCCATCGAGAGGTTCGCCGGAAGCGCTGACCGAGGAGTGGAACGAGATCCTGAACCTCGGCATAGAAGTCCGTGAGGTACGCGAATGCCGCCGTGCTCGAGCAAGGACTGGCGAAACACTGTTCGTAGATCGCGTAGAAGCTGGTGTTGCTCTGTACTGGCGTAACCCAAAGATTTCCCGCTGACCCCACGCCGGCATAGCCGGGCTGTCCGCTCCCGCTGGTCATCGGGCCCGTAGCCGCCGGACGTGAAGTAGTGAAGTTCGGTCTGCGCGGTCTTGAAGATTGTTCTGCGGTGCGGTCCACTGCCAGACCACGTAGGTGTTGTACGTGCTCTGCCCATTTGCCTCCATCCGCAGGCCCCAGTTTCCGCAAGTGTCGCTCTGGCTGATCTTGGTGGCTCCGCCGAACGGCCGGATCATGACGGCATCGGCGTTCCCGATCGCTGCGAATTGCACTCCCGCACGTTGTAGTTGGCTCGCGCCCCGGCGGGCGCGAGCGCTGCCAGCGCCGCGCATACGACTGCCGCCACCAGGAAGATTCGAACGAGCCGCCGTCGCTGCCATCGGTTTGAAGTCACCCTCACCGCCTCCTCCTCCGCTGAAGTCATTGCCTCCCTAAGGACCAGGCGTCGGAATCTCTCCGCGTGGCTGCTCACTCGATCCCGAACCCTCCGCCACCACCACCAGATCCACCTCCACCGCCTGATCCGCCACCTCCGCCACTTGGCCCTCCGAACTCGCCGCTGCTCGAGCTGCCGGAGGAGGACGACGCCGGCGGTGACTCGACTCCGAACTGGCGGCTCTTCTGCTGGACGGGGGTCGGTGGCGAGCTCGACGGTTCCGCTTCCTTCGGGGGCGAGGGCGCCTGAGTGGGCTCGGTCGGAGCGGCGTCCTCTTTCTGAGCCGTCGTCGTTGCAGGCTCGACTGGTCTCTGGATCGCGGGCTTCTGGTTCCCGCGATCTCCGCCGGCGATCGTGCCGGGGTCGACGACGCCGGTGGCCACGCAGGTTGCTCCACCGGCCGCGGTCGCTCCGCAGATCGCGAGCACCTTCGCGACTGCGGCCACCCCCGCTCCGCGAGATCCGCCCGCAGCCGTGACCGACGCCGCGTCGCCGTTCCCCCCTCCCCGCGACATCAGTGAGTAGCCGGCCTCCCGAATCTTGTCCACGATCGCCCCGGCGCGTTCCGTGATCCATTCGTGCGGGTGACCGCCCATCGACTGGTCGAGGAGCGGGCCGGCCGGCATTAGCCCGAAGATCTTGTCCGGGATCGCGCGGTACGCACGCAGCTTCGCGCGGCAGGCGGCACAGCTCCTCAGGTGGAACTCGAGCGCCTCCGTCGAACCATTCGCGTTTTCGCCGTCGGCCATCTCGGAGAGAGCACTGGCCAACTGGTCACATCGACGTCCGTCCTCGATCTCGGCGAAGACCTGCAGGAAGCGCTTCCTGCCCTCCGCCATGCACCTGTTGATCTTCGTATACGACCAACCGGTGATCTCGCCTATCTCGGCATACGAGTACCCCTGCGCCTTCAGGGTCAACGCGCGGACCTCCTGGGGCTTCAGGGCATTGAGCGCCTCGCCGCTTCTCATCACCCGCTCGCGCCGCGCCAGGCGATCGTTCGGACCCGGGCTCTCGGAGGCGATCGAGTCGAGGGGATCCCACTCCTCCTCCCCATCGGATCCCGAAGCCCGGTGCGATCCGAGCAGGCGCTCCCGCTGCCTGCGCACCGCCAGCGCTTCGCGCTTGGTGACTGTCTGCATCCAGCGGACCAGGGAGTCGCCGCCGATCGGCGGGGCCTTCGTGAGCAGGATCTCGAGGGCACGCTGGTACGCGTCCTCGGCGTCGTCCGCGCAGATGGAGTATCGCCGCGCAGTCCGCCGGAAGACGGCGTCGTGCGTCTCGATCAGCTCGCTGGCCGCACGACGGCGCGACTCGGGAGAGGCAACTGCCTCGGTGGCCTCGTCTGCGGATCGGGCGTCGGCCCCGGCCCGACCGGTTGTTCCTCCCAACAGACCCAGACGGCTCACCTCCGACACATCCGGGTGAGGCGGAAATTGCCACTACTCGCCCCATTTGGCCAGGGTCGGTCTTCCGAGCTCGGCGGAATTAGTCGCAAATTGCGCCGAGGATGCGCCAGAAATTGGGATGCCTCCGTGCTTGCCCGGTCGCTCGTCGCCTGCGAGACTCAGCGCGTGTCCGTCGGGAGGGGAGCCATTGCAGCTGCCGTCACACTCGCCACGCTGGTGTGCGGGCTATCGGCGCCAGCCTCGGGGCAGGCCGGCGGCACCACCGGCGCCCGCATTTCCTCCTCCAGCAAGAAGACGAAGTTCGTCTTCCTGAAGGCGAAGGTCGGCTCCGACGGCTTCGTGACCCCGGGCCAGCCCGAGACGATCTCGATCGCGCGGATGGCGCCGAAGGCGATGATCGCCGTCTTCATCGAGCCGCCACCGACCACGCTGCAGTGCGGCGAGCTCTACTTCTGCGATGTCGCGCCGGCCGCGCCCGCCACCGGGTCCCCGCCCTTCAAGGCCAATGCCAAGGGCCGGGCGGTGCTCACCTTCGTGATGCCGGACAGCTACTTCCTGGAGACCGACCCGTTCAACCCGAAGATCCGGACGCCGGTCACCTTCGCGAACCAGCAGCGGATCCACATCGACGTCCAGGGCACCTCCAAGGTGAAGGGGGTCCGGCGCGAGAGCTTCGGCTTCGCGCGGGCGACCGTCGAGCGGCCGCCCTCCTGACCCGATCCCCTGCGATCCATCTTCCGCCGGCCCGGAACGTCGTAGCTATGCTCGCCCGCCTATGAGCACCATCGTCGTCACCGGAGGAGCGGGGTTTTTGGGTTCGCATCTGTGCGAGTTCCTGCTCGCGCGCGGGGACCGCGTGATCTGCATCGACAACCTCGACACCGGCACGCTCGAGAACATCGACCACATCCGCGACGAGAACTTCGTGTTCAGCAACCAGGACATCGTCGAGCCGGTCCACATCGAGGAGCCGGTCCACCTGATCTTCCACCTCGCCTCGCCGGCCAGCCCGATCGACTATGCGCGACTGCCCCTCCACACGCTGAAGGTCGGCTCCTACGGGACCCACCACATGCTGGGCGTCGCGAAGTTCAAGCGGGCCCGGATCCTGGTCGCCTCGACCTCCGAGGTCTACGGCGACCCCGAGATCCATCCACAGCCCGAGGACTACTGGGGCAACGTCAACCCGATCGGCCCGCGCGGCGTCTATGACGAGGCCAAGCGCTACGCCGAGGCGATGACGATGGCCTACCACCGCCAGCAGGGAGTCAACACCTGCATCTCGCGGACCTTCAACACCTACGGCCCTCGGATGCGCGCCCACGACGGCCGCGCCATCCCCACCTTCCTGCGCCAGGCGCTCCAGCACAAGCCGCTCACCGTTTTCGGCGACGGCAGCCAGACCCGGAGCTTCTGTTACGTGGACGACCAGATCCGCGGCCTGGTGGCACTGGCGGAGTCCGACGTCCACCTGCCGGTCAACATCGGCAACCAGGACGAGTACACGCTGCTCCAGCTCGCCGAGACCGTGATCGAGGTGACCGGCTCGCGCTCGGAGATCGTGCACGAGCCGCTGCCGGTCGATGACCCGAAGATCCGCCAGCCCGACATCAGCCGAGCCAAGGACCTGCTCGGCTGGGAGCCGCAGGTCACGCTCCAGGACGGCCTGAAGAAGACGATCGACGAGGCCGGTGTCGAGCGGCTCGTGGGCCAGCCCGGCTAGCCGACCTAGCCGACTGATCTATCCCGCCAATAGCGCGTAAGACCTGAAGGCCGCGCGGCCGTACACTCGCGCCTTCGTGAGGGACGCATCAGGGGATAGGGGAACAGCTCTGCGGACGGTGATCGGCGTCGTGGCCGCGGCCGCCACCTTCGTGGTCGGCGTCGCCGGTGCCCAGGCCGCAACTTTCTACGTCGACGACAGCTCGCCGACCGCCGCCACCCCCTGCACCGCTCCGCCGCCGGCCGCCTCCTGCCAGACCATCATGGCCGCGGTCACGCAGGCCCGAGGGGTCGCAGGCCCGAACACGATCGAGGTGGCCGCCGGTACCTACACCGAGCTGGTCCAGCTCAACGACAACCCCCACGACGATGGGCTGACGATCGACGGCGCGGGCAGGACGACGACCAACATCGTGCTTCCGAATGCCGCGACGACGGGGGTCGTCATGGGCCGCCCGGGCCAGACGGTGCGGCATCTGAGCGTCGAGGTCCCGAGCACCACCACCGCCACCAACAAGGTGGGGGTGGACGTCGGCAACAGCGGTCAAACCCTCGACGACGTCGCCGTCCTGATGAGCGGTGGGGACTCGACCAGCGACCCCGCCATCAGCGTCTTTGGGGCCGCAGGCCCGAGGACGCTCAGCCATCTGAACGTCTCCGACAACGGCAATACGGCCTGGACCAGCAAGGCTCTGGACATCTCCGCGATCACCGGGCCGGTGACCGTCACCGACTCCATGCTCCAGTCCAACGAGAGGGTGATCGAGACCTTCGCTGACAACACAATCGTCAAGCGGGTGGTGGCCGAGACGACGAGCACGGCCTTTTCGAAGCCCGTGATCGGAGTCATCTCTCCGGGCCCGCTCAACGGTGCCGGGACCAAGGACGCCAGGCTGACGATCTCCTCGTCGCTCGTGATCGGCGGCCAGGAAGGCGTCGTCGCTCAAAACGGGTTCACGGACTCCGCTCACCAGACCGCGACGGCGAACGTTCTCAACACGACGATCGACCCGCTCCTGCCGAGAGGCACCGACGGGGTTGACGGGGTCAATGCGTTCGACAACGTCGCCAACGCCACTGCGACGGTCAACGTCGACAGCTCGATCGTGGTGCGTCCGGCTTTCGCGAGCAACTCGGCGACCGGCGGCGCGAGCTCGGTGACCTGCACCAACACCGATATCCCCAACAGCGTCTACGCCGGGGATCCGACCCACGGGCCGCTGTCCTGCGGCACCGCGGCGGGCAACCCCGGCGGCAACACGACGACCGACCCCAGCCAGCTCTTCGTCTTCGCACCACCGTTCTTCCTCAACTGGCACCTCAGCGACACCTCGCCGGCGATCGACACCGGGTCGCCCCTGGGGCTCACCGCCGACGAGTCAACCACCGACCTGGACGGCAACAACCGCGTCCTGAACGGCGTCGGCGCCTGCCCGGCGGTCCGTGACCGAGGTGCCTACGAGCACGCGGCCGGCGGGGACGACTGCTCCCCGCCGCCGCCACCGCCACCGCCGGGTGGCGGCGCATCGCCGGGAGCAGCCACGCCCACTCCAAGGACGAGGTGCAAGAAGAAGAGAAAGCACAAGCGGGCCGTCACCGCCAAGAAGTGCAAGAAGAAGAAGCGGCGCTAGTACCCCGGCTCTAGGGGCGCAGCGGCGAATCGAGCGCCTGGAGCGCCCAGCCGTTCCCGTCCGGGTCCTTGAAGAAGACGAAGCGGCCCCACGGGAAGTCCTGGACCTCACTCACGTCAACGCCCCGCTCGGCGAGCTCGGCGCGAGCTGCGTCGGCGTCATCGATGACGAGCTGCAGGCCGTCGACGGAGCCCGGCTCCATCTCGTGGGCGCCCGTGGTCAGCGCGATAGAGGACGCCGAGCCGGGAGGGGTGAGCTGGACGAACCGGATCTCATCGCTCACCCGGTGATCGTGGTCGTCGTTGAAGCCGACCTTGTTCACGTAGAAGTCCTTGGCCCGGTCGATGTCCGAGACCGGCACCTGGATCAGCTCCAGCTTCATTTCGAAAGCCATCTGAATCTCCTTGTAGACTGATTGCTTAGTTGCTAAATATCTTAGTAACTGAGAGATTATCACAGTGGCGAAAAGACGCAAGAAGAGCGAGCAGGTCGGAGAGTTGATCCGCGAGTTCCGCGAGAGCGGCAACCTGGACGACGCGTTCGACAACCTGGCGGCGGAGCGGCTCGGCGTGAGCGAGACCGACCTGCACTGCCTGAACATCGTCGAGAATGCGGGCGGCGTGACGGCCGGGGAGCTGGCAGCCCAGTCCGGCCTGACCACGGGCGCCGTCACCGGGGTGATCGACCGCCTTGAGAAGAAGGGGTTCGCGCGGCGCGTGTCGGATCCCGTCGACCGCCGGAGGGTCAAGGTCGAGGTGACCAGGGCCTTCTACAGCCGGGCCGAGCGAATCTGGGGCCCGGTGGCCGCGGAGTGGACCTCATCGCTCGAGCGCTTCAGCGGCGAGCAGTTGGAGAGCTTCCACCAGTTCCTGCGAACGACAAACACGATCACCCGGAGCCACCTGGGCCGGTTGCGCGAGATGCGATGATCGGGTCGTGGCCACACAGCAGGACAAGGGCAACGCGTTCCGCGCTCTCCATCAGGGCGAACCCTTCGTAATCCCCAACCCCTGGGACGCCGGCAGCGCCAAGATCCTGGCCGGACTCGGCTTCAGGGCGCTCGCAACGACCAGCGGCGGCTTCGCCTTCACCCTCGGGCGTTCGGACGGCGAGGTCACCCTCGACGACACCCGCACTCACGTCACGTCGGTCGCCGGTGCGACGGATCTGCCCGTGTCGGTCGACCTCGAGAACGGCTACGGCCCGTCTCCGGAGGATGCGTCCCAAGCCATCGCCGCCGTCGCGGAGGCGGGTGCGGTCGGCGGCTCCATTGAGGACTACGACCGCGACGCCGGTCGGCTCTACGAGTTGGACGAAGCGGTCGAGCGGCTCGCCGCCGCGATTGAGGCAGCGCGATCGCTCGATTTCCCGTTCACCCTCACCGCGCGCGCCGAGAACTACCTGCGGGGCAACCCCGATCTCGACGACACGATTGCGCGTCTCCAGGCCTATGAGGAGGCAGGCGCGGATGTCCTGTATGCGCCCTTCGTCATGGATCGGGACGACCTCAGGGCTATCTGCGATTCAGTCTCGAAGCCCGTCAACGTCCTCGCCTTCGGCCGGCTCGGATTGAGCCTCGCCGAGATCGGCGAGCTGGGTGGCCAGAGGGCGAGCATCGGCAGCGCCCTCACGTGGACGGCGATGAACCGCGCGATCCAGGCGGGCGAGCGCCTGCTGGAGGGGGACTTCTCGGCGCTCACCCCGCCCGATCCGCGGATCAAGGACTGGCTCTAGCTCGCCGCTGCCGGCTCCGGATCGGGTCGGATGATCACGGTGTCCGCGACTTCGAGCACCTCGTCCGCCGGCATGTCGACGCGCTGGGCGTGATTGCGAACGGCCTCGATGTCGGTCGCCTGGTAGATGCAGACGGTGCCCAGAGTGCCGCCGTCCTCCTTGATCACGTAACTGCGGATCCAAGCAATGTCATCGGGGAAGTCATCCTCGGCAACCTGCTTCGAGCGCTCGGCAGTCGCCTCCAGCTCCTCCGGCGACGCCCAGGCCTTCTCGCGGCGAATCACATACGTGTTCATGTCCTTCTCCTTCCCTAGTTGCGATTAAGAGTCTGCCACTTGCAGACCCATCGTCATCGAGAGGGGAATACGCGGAAGGCGCGAGCGAGGATGTAGCTACTTCGCCGGAACGTCGGTCGGCATCTTGAACTGACGGCCGACCACCTTCGAGAACGTCTTCTCCGGCAAGTTCCCCTTGAGCCGGGCGGCGACCTTCGCGTCAGTGCCGACCAGATAGCGATGCTTCGGCTTCTCTGAGCGGATCGCCGTGTGGATGACCTTCGCCACCTTCTCCGGCTTGATGCCGCGTTTCGCGGTCTCGGTCAGGACCTCATCCATTCGCTTGAGCTGTTTGCCATAGAGGCGCTTCGTGTTCTCCGGCATTTTCGCGAACTGATCCTCGATCGTCTCGGCCCCCTTCTTCCAGATTGGCGTATCGATCGAGCCCGGTTCCACGACCACCACATCGATCCCCCAGGGGGCAAGCTCTCCACGAAGCGACTCGCCGAGGGCCTCAATCGCGAACTTGGAGGTGTTGTACGGGGACATGAACGGGGTGGCGACGCGACCTCCGATCGAGGCGATGAAGACGATCGTTCCCGGCTTCTCGCGAATGAGAGGCAGGAATGCCTGGGTGACCGCCACCTGGCCGACCAGGTTCACTTCGAGCACGTTGCGGAGGATGTCGAGGTCCATGGTCTCGACCGGCCCCCCGTCGCCCACGCCGGCGTTGTTGACCAGCCCCGCCAGGCCTTCCTCGCCCAGCGCACTCTCGACCTCGTCCTTGGCCGACTTGATCGAGCGGGCCTCGGTGACATCGATCGTGATCGGGGTCAGCCGGTCCGAGCCATCCGCGCCCAGCGACTTGGCATCGGCTTCCTTGCGGACGCCCGCGAACACGCGGTAGCCCTCCTTGTCGAGGAGGAGTGCCGTGGCTCGGCCGATTCCGCTCGAAGCTCCCGTGACCACGACCGCGCCACTTTCGTTGCCGGCCATCGCGTCGGGACACTACCGGAGGCGATTCAGCCCGCTAGGTTGCCCCGCTGTGACCGCCTCGGTGCTCGCCGTCGTCGGCGCGCGACCCAACTTCGTCAAGTCCGCTCCGGTAATCACCGCCCTGGAGGCCTCGGGCGATGTCTCGCTGCGCCTGCTCCACACGGGGCAGCACTACGACCGCGCCCTTTCCGGAGGGTTCATCGAGCGCCTTGGGATGCGAGAGCCAGACGCCAACCTGGAGGTCGGCTCGGGATCGCATGGCGCGCAGACCGCGGCGGCTCTGACCGGCGTGGAGGCCGAGCTGATGGAGCATCCAGCCGATCTGGTCCTGGTCGCGGGCGACGTCAACTCCACCGTCGCCGCGGCGCTGGCGGCCACGAAGCTCCACGTCGCGGTGGCCCACATCGAGTCGGGTCTGCGTTCGGGCGACTGGGAGATGCCCGAGGAGGTCAACCGCGTCCTCACCGATCGGATCTCCGACGTGCTGCTCTGCACATCGCCGGATGCCGTGGAGAACCTCACGGCTGAAGGCATCGCCGGCGACGGCGTGCAGCTGGTCGGCAACACGATGATCGACAGCCTCTTCCGCTTGCTCGACAGCGTGAACCGGCCCGCCGTGCTCGGCCGCAATGCGGTGAAGAGCAGGGAGTTCGTATTGGTCACGCTGCACCGCCCGGCCCTGGTGGACGACCCGGAGAAGCTCGGCCCGACTATGAAGGTGCTTGCCGGCCTCGCCGACTCGATCCCGATGATCTTCCCCGTCCATCCCCGCACACGGGAGCGCTTGGCCGGGTCGGGTGCCGGCTGGGGCAAGGTCCTTCTGACCCCGCCGATGGACTACGACGACTTCATCGCATTAGAGGCGGAGGCGCGGCTGGTGATCACGGATTCCGGAGGCGTACAGGAGGAGACCAGCGCACTCGGCACCCCCTGTCTCACCTACCGCACCACCACAGAGCGGCCGATCACGATCGAGCTCGGCACGAACGAGCTCATCGGCGTGGATCCGGCCGCGCTCAGCGAGGCGGCCGAGCGCGCCCTGACGACCGAAGTGCCCGAGAAGCCGCTCGAGATTCCCCTCTGGGATGGCAAGGCGGGGCCGCGCGCGGCGGCTGCGGTCGAAGGGTTCCTCGGCTCCTGACAGCCAAGGGGTCAGACCCCAAGGGGTCTGACCCCTGGCTTGCAAGACCTGACCCCCTGGGAGGAGCGCGCGTGGACTAGACGAATGCCCGCACCATGAAGACTGCAAGCCGCACCCTCGTCAAGTCTCCGCCCGAAGTCTGGGAGCAACTGGATCATCCCGGCCGCATGCAGGGCCTGATGTCCGCCCTGGTCGGACACGCAGCGGACGTCACCGTGTACGAGCGCGAGGAGGAGTCGAAGCTCGCCTGGCGCGCCTCCGACGAGGCCTGGATCGAGGTCGAGATCGCCGAGAAGGGATGGGGGACGAACGTCAGCGTCACCGCCGAGAACGGTTCCGAGCCGACCAAGCTCGAGGGCTGGCTCGACGCGGTGATCGACGAACTGGCGACACCGACCAAGCGCCCCTTCGAGAGCATCAGCGAGGCGCCGGAGGAGGCACCCCCGCTCGAGCCGGTGGAGGAGCCCGAGCCCGACGAGGAGCCGGTGGAGGTGCCGGAGCCCGACGAGCAGGAGGTCGAGGAGCCCGAGCCGGTGGTTGCAGTCGTGGAGGACCCGGCGCCGGAGCCCGAGACCCCGGAACCGAAGAAGAAAAAGCGCTTCGGCTTCCTTGGCTTCTGAGAAGCGCGTCTATGTGATCGAGCTGGACCCCGGCGCCGGACGCAGGCGCGATCCACGCATCCCGTGGGTGTATGTGGGGTCGAGCGCCCGGAGCCCGCAGGAGCGCTTCGAGCAGCATCTGCGCGGCTACAAGTCAGCACGCCTCGTCAAGCGGTTCGCAATGAGGCTGCGGCCGGACCTCTACGAGGACCTCGGCCCCTTTCGGGGATCGAAGAAGGCCACCACGGCCGAGAAGGCACGCGCGCGCGAGCTCGCCGAGTGCGGCTTCATCGCCCACTGCGACGGCACCTCGTACGGCCAGCGATCCGGCTATTGGGAGGAATGGGACGAGGAGCGCCTGCGGCCGGTCCGCGAGCACGTCGACGCTGCGATCGACGAGCTGAACGAATCATCCTTCCGGCCGCTCTCACCGCAGCAGTGCGCGCAGCTGCTGCACGGCGAGCGGGGTTTCTGGGTGGCCGATTACATCGACCAGCTCGACCCCCCGCCCTCCTATGGCCAGTTCGCGCACGTCCGCCCCGACGCGCTGTTGGAGCGGGTCGAGTCCAAGGGCGAATACTTGACTGTGCAATGATCTTCATCAATGAAGGCGACGGTCCTCGAGGACTTCGACTCTGAGCTTCGGCTTCGCGACGACCTCTCGGTGCCAGGGCCAGGCGAGGGGCAGATCGCCGTTCGAGTCCACTCCTCATCGGTGAACCCTGTGGACGCGGCCGTGGCCGGCGGCATGATGCGCGACTTCGCCGAGTATCGGTTCCCCGTCACCCTGGGCAGAGACTTTGCCGGACTCGTCGAGGCCGTCGGTGCAGGCATGGACTCCTTCGCCGCCGGTGAGAAGGTCTTCGGCTTCGCGCCGGCCGTTGACCCGGACGTCCACGGCGGTGCCTGGACAGGGGTCGCTGTCGTCGCGGCCGGACAGGTAGCACGCATGCCGGAGGGCGTGGACTTCCCGAGTGCCGGCGCAGCCCCGGTCGCCGCGCTGACCGCGATCGCCGCGATCGCCGCGCTCGAGGTCCGAGCGGATGAGTCCGTCCTGATCGTCGGTGCCGCCGGCGGGGTCGGCTGTTTCGCAGTTCAGCTCGCGAAGCGGGCCGGAGCCCACATCATCGCCCCGGGCCTCCCGGAAGACGAGGGATTTCTGATCGACCTGGGCGTGGATCACGTGATCCCGCGAGACGGCGATGTCGTCGCCCAGACTCGCGAGCTCGAGGACGGTGGTGTCGCGGTCCTGATCGACACCGTCTCACGCACCCCCGAGGAGCTGGAGGTCTTCGCGGCGGCGCTCGCTGAAGACGGTCGCGCCGCGTCTCCCGTCAGGGCAGCGGGCGAGGGACCCGGCCGCCACAACATCGGTGGGTCGGCGGAGGACGGTGCCCTGGACAAACTCGGCAGGCTCCTCGCCGACGGAGTCCTCCACGTGCCCATCCAGAGGACCTATCCGCTCGAGGAGGCAGGAACCGCACTCTCCGATCTCCAGGCGAAGCACACCCAGGGCAAGCTCGCCGTCGCGGTCGCCCCGTAGCGCTCTCGCTCAGCTCCGTATCTATCCTTGCCGCATGGCGACCCGGCCAAAGGACGAGCAGCGGGATGCGGTCGAGGAGGATCTCCACCGCTACATCGCGCCGGTGCTCCCCGAGGACGAGCGCGAGGACCGCGTCATCACCGACTCGGGGATTGACATCAAGCGCCTCTACGAGGAGGACGACGTCAAGCCCGGGCTCGAGGAGCGCCTCGGCGAGCCGGGCGAGTATCCCTTCACGCGCGGCATCCACCAGGGCATGTACCGGGACCGGCTCTGGACGATGCGCCAGTACGCCGGATTCGCCAGTCCGGAGGACACGAACGAGCGCTACCGCTACCTCACCGAGCACGGCTCGACCGGCCTCTCGATGGCCTTCGACCTGCCCACCCAGCTCGGCCGCGACTCCGACGATCCCCTCTGCCAGGGCGAGGTCGGTCGCACCGGCGTCCCGATCGACACGATCGAGGACATGCGGATCTGCTTCGACCAGATCTCGCTTGCCGACGTCTCGACGTCGATGACGATCAACGCCCCCGCCGCGATCCTGCTGCTTCTCTACGAACTGGTCGGCGAGGAGCAGGGCGTCCCCTCGGCGGAGCTGCGCGGCACGGTCCAGAACGACGTGCTGAAGGAGTACATCTCACGCGGCAACTACATCTACCCGCCCGAGCCGACGATGCGGCTCACCACCGACATCTTCGCCTACTGCAATGACAACGTCCCGAAGTGGAACACAATCTCGATCTCCGGCTACCACATGCGCGAGAAGGGCTGCTCGGCTGTCCAGGAGGTCGCCTTCACCCTGGCCAACGCGATCGCCTACGTCGAGGGCGGGATAGCCGCAGGGCTCGACGTCAACAAGTTCGGGCAGCGGCTCGCCTTCTTCTTCAACGGCCACAACAACGTCTTCCAGGAGATCGCCAAGTTCCGGGCCGTCCGCCGAATGTGGGCGAAGATCATGCGGGACCGCTTCGGCGCCACCGACGAGAAGGCGCAGATGATCCGCTTCCACACCCAGACCGGCGGGGTGACTCTCCAGGCCCAGCAGCCTGAGGTGAACATCATCCGCGTCGCGTTGCAGGGCTTCGCCGCGGTCGCCGGCGGAACGCAGTCGCTGCACACCAACGGCTTCGACGAGGCATTGGCCCTGCCGACCGAGCGCTCCGCCCGGATCGCGCTCCGCACCCAGCAGGTGCTCGCGCACGAATCGGGCGTGGCCGACACCGTCGACCCATTCGCAGGCTCCTACTTCATCGAGTCGCTCACCGACGAGGTCGAGGAGCGCTCCTGGGAGCTGATGAAGAAGGTCGAGGACCTCGGCGGATCCGTCAAGGCGCTCGAGTTCATGCAGCGTGAGATCGAGGAGTCGGCGAACTCGTACCAGGAGCGCTACCGGACCGGCCAGGACATCATCGTCGGCGTCAACAAGTACGTCACCGACGTGGTCGACGACGTCGACATCCTCAAGGTCGACCCGGAGTCTGAGAGACGCCAGCTCGCCCGCCTCGCGAAGTTCAAGGAGGCCCGGGACCAGAAGGGCCTCGACGAGCGCCTCCAGTCCCTGCGCGACGTGGCCCAGGGCGACGGCAACCTGATGCCTCCGATCAAGGAGGCCCTGCGGGCCGGAGGCTCGATCGGCGACGTCTGCAACGCGATGCGCGACGTCTTCGGCGAGTACAGGGGCGGGGCGTTCTTCTAGGCCACTTGGGCCATGCCTAGAATCTCGCCGGCAATGGGAAGGCGCGTTCCAGTTGCCTGAGAGGGAGTGGCCCGGGCTGGACCCACAACTCCGGGCGGAGATCGAAAACGGCGCCACCTGGTCGTATCCCTGGCGCCTCGCGCCGGGTGTGACCACGGAGCCGCACCGCCCCTGGTTCGCCGAGCTCACCGACACCGCCTCCCTCATGATTGAGCCTCATGCGCGTCAGGCGCTCGAGGCCGCCGGCGCGGGAGCGCTCGCACTCGACATCGCCTGCAATGAGGGCTTGATCTCGCAGCGCCTGCTCGATTGGGGAGCCTCGCGGACGCTGGGGGTGGACTCGCGTGAGCTCAACATCAGGCGGGCGCGGCTGATTCGCGACCAGCTCGGTATTTCCGGCGAGAGGCTCGAGTTCGAGCAGCGGGACCTGTTTGACCTCGACCCCGGCACGGACGGCCAATTCGACGTCGTCGCGATGCTCGGGATCGTCTATCACCTCGAAAACCCAATGGGAGCCTTTCGGCTCGCCCGGGCGTTGACGCGCGGGGTCTGCCTAATCGAGTCGCAGGTGATCGACACCGGTGAGCCGGTCAAATGGACCACACCGGCGGGGGAGTCACACTCAGCGGGCGCCGGCTTTGCTCTCTATCGAGAACCGGACAAAGAAACGATGCTGAGTCCTCTGGCGGCGATGCCCGGCATCGTCAGCCTTATCCCCAACCAGGTGGCACTCGTTGAGATGGCGTCGGCCGCGGGATTCAGCTCGGTCGATGTGGTCGAGCCGACGGCGGACGCTCATCCCGAGCACCTCAAGGGGAACCGAGCTGTCGTGGTCGCGGCCTCCTAGAATCGTCGGCGCCATGAGAGAGAAGAACCCAGTCACACACGAGGAGAAGCTGGCCTATCTCCGCGAGCTGCGCGAGGAGGCGGTCCACGCGGGCTCCGAGGAGGCGGTGGAGAAGCAGCACGCGAAGGGCAAGCTCACCGCACGCGAACGGATCGAGAAGCTGCTCGACCCCGGCTCGTTCGAGGAGCTCGACACCTTCGTCCGCCACCGCACCCACGAGTTCGAGATGGACAAGCGGCGCCCCTATGGCGACGCGGTGGTGACCGGCTACGGGACGATCGACGGCCGTACCGTCTTCGTCTTCTCCCAGGACTTCACGGTCTTCGGCGGCTCCCTCGGCGAGGTGATGGCCGAGAAGATGGTGAAGGTCATGGACCTGGCCGCCAAGGTCGGAGCCCCGGTGATCGGCATCAACGACTCGGGAGGCGCGCGGATCCAGGAGGGCGTCGTCTCCCTGGGCGCCTACGGCGACGTCTTCGTCCGCAACGTCCAGTGCTCCGGCGTGATCCCCCAGATCAGCCTGATCATGGGCCCCTGCGCCGGCGGCGCCGTCTACTCCCCCGCCATGACCGACTTCATCTTCATGGTCAAGGAGACCTCCCACATGTTCATCACCGGCCCCGAGGTGATCAAGACGGTCACCGGCGAGGAGGTCGAGTTCGAGGAGCTCGGCGGCGCGATGAGCCACAACTCGAAGTCGGGCGTCGCCCACTTCGCCGCGGATGACGAGGAGCAGTGCCTGGAGGACGTCCGCTACCTGATGAGCTTCCTGCCGCTCAACAACCTCGAGCTGCCACCGCGGGTCGAGCCCACCGACGACCCGGACCGCGAGGACCCGGAGCTGGACACGATCGTCCCGGACGACCCGCAGAAGCCCTACGACATGCGAACCGTCGTCGCCCGGATCGTGGACGATGGCGAGTTCTTCGAGGTCCACGAGCACTTCGCGAAGAACATCATCTGCGGCTTCTCGCGCCTCGATGGCCACCCGGTCGGCATCGTCGGTAACCAGCCTGCATTCCTCGCGGGAGTGCTCGACATCGAGGCGTCCGAGAAGGCTGCCCGATTCGTCCGGACGTGCGATGCCTTCAACGTTCCCCTGCTCACGTTCACCGACGTCCCCGGGTTCCTGCCGGGGACCTCCCAGGAGTGGGGCGGGATCATCCGGCACGGCGCCAAGCTGCTCTACGCATTCACCGAGGCGACCGTGCCCAAGCTCACCGTCGTCACCCGCAAGGCCTACGGCGGCGCCTACGACGTCATGAACTCCAAGCACATGCTCGCCGACTTCAACTTCGCCTGGCCGACCGCGGAGGTCGCTGTGATGGGACCGGAGGGGGCCGTGAACATCATCTACCGGCGTGATCTCGCCAAGTCGCCGACTCCCGACGAGCGCCGCAGCAAGCTGATCGACGACTACAAGGCCCACTTCGCGAACCCGTACTCGGCGGCCGAGCGCGGCTACATCGACGATGTAATCGAGCCGCATCAGACCCGCCCGAAGCTGATTCGCGCGCTCCGCACCCTCCAGACCAAGAGGGTCGAGGGCCCGAAGCGCAAGCACGGCAACATCCCACTCTGAGGGCGTCTTGACAGCGGTTCCCGGCCGGACGTAAGGTCGGCGTCGCAGTCGTCGACAGGGAGAGAAGGGGAATGAGCCGACCGCATGGACGCGTAGGCCGAACCGCCTCGATCGGTGCGCTGGGCGCATTTCTGCTGCTGCTGGCGTGGGCCGGGTCTGCCCAGGGCGCACCGGGCGACGTGACGGTCTCGCAGGTCGCGGACATCCACTCCGGATCCCCTGGCTCGAACCCCCAGGAGCTCATCGATGCCGGCGGCACGCTGCTCTTCGCGGCTACCGACGGGATCAACGGGACCGAGCTGTGGAAGAGCAACGGCGGGCCGCTCGGTCCCGGCGGGACCGAGATGGTCGCGAATATCGAGTCCGGCTCGGGCAGCTCCACCCCGGGGGAGCTGACGAATATCGGCGGCACCGTGTTCTTCCGCGCCTTCACCACCTCCCACGGCTCCGAGGTGTGGAAGATCTCGCCGCCCTACACCACGCCCGTGGAGGTCGAGAACATCAACCCGACGGGTAGCTCGAACGCGAGCGACCTGACCGATGTCAACGGCACGCTCTTCTTCGGTGCCGACGACGGCGTCAACGGCCAGGAGCTCTGGAAGAGCGCTCCCCCCTACGACGCGGCCTCCACGGACATGGTCAAGAACATCGCCACCAGCTCCGCGGACTCGTCCCCCAACGGCCTGTTCAACGACGACGGAACCCTCTTCTTCGACGCCAACGACGGCACGGACGATGACCTCTGGAAGAGCGCGCCGCCGAACTACGACGCCACGTCGACGGCAAAGATCGACGTCAATCCCACCGGCGATTCGTTCCCCGGCCCGTTCGCGCAGGTGAATGGGACGCTCTTCTTCCAGGCCGACGGCGGCGGCGGTGACGGCTTCGAGCTCTTCAAGCTCCCTTCGCCGTTCACGACGCCGGCTCAGGTTGCGGACATCAATCCGGGCGGCGACGCGAACATCGACGGACTCATCAACATCAATGGGACTCTGTTCTTTGGCGCGAGCGATGGGGGCGTCCAATTCGGCCGGGAGCTCTGGAAGAGCGTCTCCCCCTTCGACTCGGGCAGCACGACCGCCATCGACATCAACCCGGGGACCGGCGACTCGGACGCGGGCCAACTCAGGAACGTCGGCGGGACGCTGTTCCTTGGCGCGGGAGACGGAGTGCACGCGATCGAGCCGTGGAGGAGCAACGGCGGTCCAGTCAACGGCGGCACCGACCTGGTCCAGGACATCAACCCGAGCGGAGGCTCGAATCCCTTCGGGTTCACAGACGTCAACGGCACGGCCTTCTTCGCGGCATTCTCCGGCGCCGGCCCGGAGCTCTACAGGAGCACCGGCGCCGGGGCACAGGCGGTGAGCAACCAGTTCAGCTCCGGCTCCGCCCCCAACTTGCTCACCAACGTCGGCGGGACGCTGTTCTTCGCGGCCACCGACAGCGCCACGACCACGGGGCAGGAGCTCTGGAAGGCGACGATCGAACCGACCCCTCCGCCGCCTCCTCCGCCTCAAGCCACGCCGAGCGCCCCGGCGCCGACCAAGAAGAAGTGCAAGAAGAAACGGAAGCACAGGGCCTCCGCAGCCAAGAAGAAGTGCAAGAAGAAACGGAAGTAGCGCCGACCTAGACTGCGCGAATGGCGCGCAACGGCAAGCAGAGCCCTCCCCGGCCGCGGATCGAGGTTCAGAGTGCCGCGGCCGAGCCCGACGAGGCCGCCGCCATCGCGGCCGCACTCGAGCGCTTTCTCTGGGAGACGGCACCCGCGCCGCAGGCGGTGCAGGGGAGCCGCTGGCAACAGGCCGCGCTGAAGGAGGGTGTGAGCTCGCGCCTCGGCCTGGAAAGCGGATGGGGGATCGCGCCCGGCGCCTGACCCGGGCTTGTACGACGGCCGCAAGTGCAATAGAACACTTGCCGCAAACCCATCGCGCTCGACAGAGGAGAACTCGTGGCCGTCGTAAAGATCCTTGAGTTGGTCGGAAGCTCCAAGAAGTCTTCGGATGACGCCGCGCAGCAGGCGCTGAAGCAGGCGCAGAGCTCGCTTCGGAACATCCGTGCGATCGACGTCGTCTCCACCGGGCTGCGTGGGGAGAACCTCGACGAGTGGCGCGCCCACGTCCGGGTTGCGTTCCTCGTCGAGGGCACGGACGTCGACTGAGACCGAACTTGGGAGGAGAGTTGGCGGCGGGCGGCGGCAGGGCGGCGCCCGCCGTCTCTTCATCCGTCCAAAGTGGACGGACGCCAAGGTTGATTCGTACACTCACGCCGCCTACGCTGGCCTGACAACCGACCAGGGGGTTGGCGAAATGTGCGGACGGATCCGCACGGAGGGACGCATCAGGATGGTGGGACTCATCGCGCTGCTGGCAACCGCGGCGACCCTGTCGTTCGCGGGATCGGCGAGCGCCGTGGCGCTCGACTACCCCTTCACCAGCAACAACCAGGGCTGGCAACAGAGCCAGGACAATGGGAAGACGTTCAGCGCTGCCGGATTCTCATCGAGCGGCGGCAACCCCGGCGGCCGACTGACCGCCAGGGACAGCGGTTCGGAAACCGGCTGCTCCACGGGGGAGGATCCCTGCAACCTGCTCACGTTTTACAGCCCCTTCTTCGAGGGGAAGCTCGGCGCCAACTATGGGGGCACCGCCTCCTTCGACCTCCGCTCCAGCGTGACCCCGGCCTTCGGAGCCGAGTTCTTCCTGCTTCCGGGGGGATCCGACTACCTCGACGGCGTAATTCCCACGGACACGGGAACCGGCTACCACCAGCTCTCGATCCGGCTCGACGAGGCGGGGCCGTGGAACGTCTGCCCCTACAAGGGCGGGTCCTGCACGAAGCCCACCCAGGCCGTCTTCCAGAGCCTGATCGCCGACACCGACGAGGTCGCGGTGATGGTCGACGTGGGCCCCGACGGGACCGGTGAGACCTACGACCTCGACAACGTGACCCTGACCGACGGTGCCCCGCCGCCGCCTCCGCCCCCGGGAAGTGCTCCGCCCACGCAGCATTCGAAGAAGAAGAAGTGCAAGAAGAACAAGAAGCGCCGCGCGGCGGCGAAGAAGAGCAAGTGCAAGAAGAAGCGGCGTGCCGCCGCCCTCAGAGGCTGACCACGGGCGCGTCCACCTGGCCCCGGCGCCAGCGCTCGTAGACCTCCCGGCAGATCGCCAGGTCCTGGATCGCCAGGCCCGTGGAGTCGAAGAGCGTGATCTCGCCGTCGGATCGGGTCCAGGTCGAATCACCCGCCAGCACGTCTCCGATCTGGGTGACGTCGTCGCGGGAGATCACCCCGGCCTGCACGGCGTTCGCGAGCTCGCCGCCGGCGCTCGCCTGTTCCCACTCGTCACAGAACAAGGTGCACCGCCGGATGGCCTCGAGCTCCACCTCCTGCTTCCCGTGCGCGTCGGCGCCGAGGACCGCGAGATGCTGTCCCGGAGAGAGCTCATCCGACAGGATCACCGGCTCGCTGCCGGGCGTGACGGTCACGACCACGTCCTGGGCGGCCGCCTCCTTCCGGTCACCGACCCGCCAGCCGAGCTCATCCGCGAGAGCGGCGGCGGCCTCGGGACGCACATCGGCGCAGACGCCCTTCTCGTAGCCGGCGGCCGCGAGGCAACGCGCCGACCAGGCACCGTTGACCCCGCAGCCCACGATGCCGACCGAGACGGCGTCGTCCAGGGCCAGTATCTGGGCCGACACGGCCGCGGCGGCGCCTGTCCGCAGGGA
The DNA here is from genome assembly GCA_963743575.1 of uncultured Solirubrobacterales bacterium. Lineage (GTDB taxonomy): Bacteria > Actinomycetota > Thermoleophilia > Solirubrobacterales > 70-9 > DASUPK01. The sequence goes on from CAVUQC010000007.1 coordinate 744,470, forward strand.
GGTGACCGAGGAGCACTCGATCACGGCCAGCTCCTCCCCGTTCGCGGCGTCGGAGAGGAGCACCTCGCCGCGAACCACCGGCAGCCCCGCGGCGCTGTTCCCGGGGAACGAGGTCACCCACTTGAGCAGGGCGATGCCATCGCCCCGCGCCGGCATGGCCCGGAAGTCGCCGAACGGCGGGCTGTCGAGATAGACCTTCGCCGGCATCTTCCAGTCGCCGGCCGCGTAGCGCTCGAACGCCTCCCGGGTTCGCTCGATTGCCGTCCGAGGATCGATCGTCTCGAGCACGGTCTTTCCGGAGATCACGGGTATCTCGGTCATTGCGATGAGTCTCGCACCAGCTCCCGGTCCCTATGGGTGAACTCAAATCGAGAGGAGACGACATGCTCAAGGACAGCAAGGCGTACAGCGGCTTCGCGGTCAAAGACATCGCGGAGACCAAGCGGTTCTACGGCGAAACGCTCGGGCTCGAGATCAAGGAGCTCGACGTCGGGGCCCCGCAGCCCCTGCTCGAGCTGCAGGCGGGCGGCCGCCCGGTCCTGATCTATGAGAAAGGCGACCTGGACCCGGCCAACTACACGATCCTCAACTTCCCGGTGGACGACGTGGAGGCCGCGGTCGACGACCTCGCCGATAAGGGCGTCGAGTTCGAGCGCTACGAAGGCTTCGACCAGGACGAGAAGGGGATCGACCGCAACGGGCCCGCGGGCGGCATCGGCTGGTTCAAGGACCCGGCCGGGAACATCCTCGCCGTACACGGCCAGATGTAGCCGCGGGGCGGGCGCGGCTACCCTTCGGCGTCGCGCCCGCCCGCATAATCACCTTAAACTCGATCAGGTTTGCTAGATTGGGCGGCACGCTCGGGCAAGGCTACGTCGACGAAAGGAATTCCGGTTTCCATGGAGCCCGTTTCCGCCCCACCGCCTGATTCGGCTGCCACAAAGACCGCCGCCGGATCGAAGTCAGGCAACGGCACACCAGTGCCCGCCAAGAAGCTCGCCGACCCCGCGACCCTCAAGCAGGATCCGGAGAAGAAGCAGGCCGGCAAGGGGAAGGTCGGCTCCCTCGAGAACCCGGAGGTCTACGACAACGTCCCCGGGCACGTGATCCCGATCCTCGAGCGGGAGTTCGACGACTTCGACACCGAGGCGGCGAGCTTCCTGCGAGGGGAGCAAACCGAGGAGCAGTTCATCGGCTTCCGCCTGAAGCAGGGCGTCTACGGCCAGCGCCAGCCCGACGTGCAGATGATCCGGGTGAAGCTTCCGTACGGGGGGGTCAGCCCCGAGCAGATGGAGGCCTTCGCTGACGCGATCGAAGAGCTCGCGCCGCTCAACAAGGGCCACATCACCACGCGCCAGAACATCCAGATCCATCACATCCCGCTGGCGGATGCGGCGGAGTTCATCCGGCAGATCAGCCAGGCCGGTCTCTCCTCGCGAGAGGGCTGCGGCAACACCATGCGCAACGTCACGGGGGACCCCTGGGCAGGCGTAGCGGATGACGAGCCATTCGACATCACCCCGTACGCAGCGGCGTACGCGCGCTACTTCGTCCGCCACCCGACCACGCAGCTGATGCCGCGCAAGGTGAAGACGGCCTTCAGCGCGAGCGACGCCGACCGGGCGATCACCGAGATCCACGACGTCGGCTTCATCCCCAGGGTCAGAGAAATCGACGGCAAGGAGGTTCGCGGCGTCGAGATCAAGATCGGCGGCGGAACCTCGATCCAGCCGCGCATCGCCCCCACCCTGAACGAGTTCGTCGAGCTCGACAACGGCGACTACCTGAAGTGGACCGAGGCCGCCCTCCGGATCTTCGACCGCCAGGAGTGGCTCCGCGAGAACCGTATGCGCGCCCGCATCAAGGTCCTGGTGGACAAGATCGGCATGGACGCCTTCCGCGAGCTGGTGGACGAGGAGCTCGAGGGCGACTGGGTCTCAGAACGCGACTTCACCATCGATCACCTTCTCTTCGTCCACGACGAGGAGCCCGACGCCCGGGCGGTCCCGGAGAGCTACGACTCGCCGAACGACGACGAGAACGAGTTCGACGCCTGGGTCGAGGACAGCGTCGCCCCGCAGCGCCAGGAAGGGTTCGTCACCGCCACCGTCAAGGTGACGCGCGGCGACCTCACGCCGGAGCAGTTCCGCGGACTCGCCGCGATCATGCGTGACTTCACCGGCGGCTACGCCCGCACCACCGTCCAGCAGAACCTCGTTCTGCGCTGGATCCGGCCCGAGTCCCTCTATGACGTCTGGACCCGGCTCAAGGAGCTGGGGCTGGCTGATGCCGGCGCCTTCACCGTCACCGACGTGGTCAGCTGCCCGGGCACCGACAGCTGCAAGCTGGGGATCACCGCCTCCATGGGCCTGAACGCCGAGCTGCAGAGGCGCCTGGAGGCGTTGGAGATCACCGACCCGCTCACCAAGCAGATCCACATCAAGATGAGCGGCTGCCCGAACGGCTGCTCCCAGCACCACATCGCGACAATCGGCTTCTACGGCGCCTCCATCAAGGTCGGCGAGCACACGATCCCCGCCTACATCCCCCACATCGCCGGCAACTTCGAGGGCGGCGACGTCGTCTTCGGCCATCGTCTCAAGGCCCGCCTGCCCGCCAAGCGCGTGCCGGACGCCGTGGAGCGGTGGATCCGCCACTACGAGGACAACCGCAGGGACGGCGAGAACTTCAACGCCTTCGTCGACCGCACGGGGTTCGACGCGTTCGAAGAGCTGATCGCTGATCTGAAGCTGCCGGTCGAGTTCACCGCGGACAACCTGATGTTCTTCATCGACTGGAACCGCTCCGAGCCCTACAAGGTCGAGCGGGGCGAAGGCGAGTGCGCGGTCTAGTGGCGACGCCCGCTACGGAACATGCCGCGGTGCCCGCCGCGGACCTCGAGGGCCTTCCCTTCGACCCCGAGGTCGTCGCCGCAGAGCTCGAGGACGCGAGCGCCGAGGAGGCGCTCCGCTGGGCGCTCGACGCCTTCAGCCCGCGCATGTACATCGCCTGCTCGTTCCAGAAGACGAGCTCGGTGACCGTCCACATGGCGCACTCGATCAATCCCGACGCGCGCTTCTTCTATCTGGACACCGACGTGCTCTTCCCGGAGACCTATGAGACCAAGGCCCGTCTCGAGGAGCGCTATGGCATCAACTTCCACCGCTACAGCTCGATCACCCTCGAGCAGCAGAAGGGCCTCTACGGCGACGAGCTCTGGAGCCGCGATCCGGACGCCTGCTGCGGGATCCGCAAGGTGGAGCCGATGCGCTCGGCTCTCGCCGCGGTCGACGTCTGGGTGTCGGGAATCCGCCGCTCGGACTCACAGACCCGCGCCGGCGCCCCGAAGTTCGGATGGGACAAGCGCTTCGGCCTCTGGAAGCTCAATCCCCTCGCGGATTGGAGCGAGAAGGAGGTCTGGTCCTACGTCTCAGAGCACGACATCCCCTACAACACACTTCACGATCAGGGTTATCCCTCGATCGGCTGCACGCACTGCACCCGCAAGCCGGGTGCGGGCGAGGACGACCGCGCTGGGCGCTGGGCCGGCCTCGAGAAGACCGAATGCGGGCTGCACGGGTAGGGATCGCAAGGCCGCTGACTATTGGAGCGAAGGGCGAAGCCCGTAGCGACTTATGTCGGGCGGCCGCAGACGATCCCGCCTGATGACGAAGCCGCTACCCTACCCCGCCTTGTGAGACCTTCCTGACCGAACCGATCACCTTTATCCACTCAAGGACGCCATGACACAGACTGCCCTCAAGCTTCAGCTCACCGACCGCCAGACCGCCGACTTCGAGATGATCGGCAACGGCGGCTTCGCCCCGCTCACCGGCCCCCAGGGCTCGGAGGATTGGAAGAGCGTGGTGGAGAACATGACGCTCACCGGCGGCGAGTACTGGCCGATCCCCATAACGCTGGCCACCGACCTCGACGTCTCCGAGGGCGACACCGTCGAGGTCTCCTCCGACGAGGGCAAGCCTCTTGGCCGCCTGAACGTGACGGAGATCTTCGAGCGTGACCTGGACACCGAAGCCGAGAAGGTCTACGGCACCGGAGACAAGGAGCATCCCGGCGTCGCCGCCATCTACGAGGAGGGCGCCCGCTGCGTCGCAGGCACCTATGAGGTCGACGAGCTCCCGGATCACGAGGAGGCGTTCACCAAGCGCCAGCTGAGCCCCGCGGAGTCCAAGAAGGCATTCGAGGACCGCGGCTGGAAGCGGATCGTCGCCTTCCAGACCCGCAACCCGATCCACCGCGCCCACGAGCACGTCACCAAGACCGCGCTCGAGATCACCGACGGGCTGATGATCCACCCGCTGATCGGCAAGACCAAGGCCGGCGACATCCCCGCCGAGACCCGGATGCGCTGCTACGAGGTCCTTATGGAGGACTACTACCCCAACGACCGCGTGATCCTCAACGTCTTCCCCTCGAAGATGCACTACGCGGGCCCCCGTGAGGCGATTCTCCACGCGATCGCCCGCCGGAACTACGGCTGCACCCACTTCATCGTGGGCCGCGATCACGCCGGCGTCGGCGACTACTACGGGACCTACGACGCGCAGAAGATCTTCGACGGGCTCGACATCGACAAGCTCGGCATCCAGCCCCTCTTCTTCGAGCACACGTTCTGGTGCAACAAGTGCGAGGGCATGGCGTCGGGCAAGACCTGCCCGCATGGCCAGGAGGACCACGTCTTCCTGAGCGGCACGAAGGTGCGCGAGATGCTCGGCAACGGCGAAAAGCCGCCGCAGGAGTTCAGCCGCCCCGAGGTGGCTCAGATCTTGATCGACGAATACGCAAAGGAGCAGCAGTCAAATGGCTGACGAGAAGGGATTCACCCTCTGGTTCACGGGGCTTTCGGGCGCCGGCAAGACGACCATCTCCCACATCGTGGAGACCGAGCTGCGCGAGCGGGGTTCACGCGTGGAGGTGCTCGACGGCGACGTGGTTCGCGAGAACCTCTCGAAGGGCCTCGGCTTCTCGAAGGAGGACCGCGACACGAACATTCGCCGGATCGCCTTCGTGGCCGATCTGCTCTCCCGCAACGGCGTGCCCGTGATCACCGCCGCGATCTCCCCATATCGCGAGATCCGCGACGAGGCTCGCGAGCTGATGGGCGACCGCTTCATCGAGGTCTTCGTCAAGGCCTCGGTCGAGGTCTGTGCGGAGCGCGACGTGAAGGGGCTCTACGAGAAGGCCTTCAAGGGCGAGATCAAGGAGTTCACCGGCGTCTCGGACCCGTACGAGCCGCCTCTGAACCCGGAGCTCACACTCGACACCGAGCACGACTCGGCCGAGGAGGACGCCGCAAAGATCCTCACCCTGCTCGAGGAGCGGCAGCTGATCCCCGCAGCGCAGCCCGCCTAGGCGGAGCTGCGGCGGGGAGGGAGCTCGGGCTCACCGAGCTCGTAAGTCGGATAGCTCAAGAAGGAGTCGAACATCTTGTGGGAGGGGCCGTGAAAGTCAGAGGAAGCGGTCGCCGCGAGCCCGCGATCCCTGCACACCTCGAGCAGGAACTTCGTCTGCGCCCGGTCATGAGCCGGGTAGAAGGCCTCGACGCCCTCGATGTCGAGATCGTCGATCAGCGCAGCCACCTCGTTGGGCTCGTCCATGTCCCAGAAGGGGTGGGCCAGCACCGCCGATCCGCCTGCGCTGTGGATGATCTTGGTCGCCTCCGCGGCGTCCGGCCAGCGCCGCGGGACGAACGCCTTCGCACCGGGGATGAGCCACTCCTCGAAGAAGTCGCTCATGCCCTCGGGCGCAACGCCGGCGGCCTTCGCGATGTGCGGGCGACCGACGGAGGAGGCGTCGCCGGCCTGCGCGATCGCGTCATCGAAGGTGACGGGCACTCCCTGGGCGCTGAGTCGCTCGACGATCTCCCGCGCACGGGTCACGCGCTCGCGCTGCGCGCGCTCCATCGAGGGGGCGATCGCGGTCGTGTCCACCCAGTAGCCGAGCATGTGCATGTCATCGATGGCGCCATGCACACACGAGATTTCGGTCGCCGGGATCAGCACGATGCCGGCCGCGCTCGCCGCCTCCCCCGCCTCCGCCACCCCGTCGATCCCATCGTGATCGGTGAGCGCCAGCATCGTCACTCCCGCCTCCACGGCGGCAGCCACCACGCCCGCGGGCGGCAGCTCTCCGTCGGAGTACGTCGAATGGCTCTGAAGGTCCATCATCGGCGGGTGAGCATATGAGGATCTCCGCCAAAGCCGATTACGCCGTGCGCGCCGCGGTCGAGATGGCCGCCGCCGGTGACGAGCCGGTGAAGGGCGAGAGGCTCGCCGAGGCGCAGGACATCCCGCTCCAGTTCCTCGAGCACATCCTGCTCGAGCTCAAGCACGCCCGCCTGGTCCGGGCCCGGCGTGGCGCCCGCGGCGGCTACTGGCTCGCCCAGCCGCCGGAGGAGATCACTCTGGCGAGCGTGATCCGCGCGGTCGAGGGACCGCTCGCGAACATCCAGGACCAGGCTCCCGAACAGACCAGCTATCCCGGCAACGCCGAGCAGCTCAGCGAGGTCTGGATCGCGGTTCGCGCCTCCCTTCGGCGCGTCCTGGAGAACGTCACCATCGCCGACCTGCGCGACGGGAAGATCCCCTCCGAGGTCCTGGAGCTCACGCAGGACGAGGGCGCGCGGATCACGCGCTAGCGTCCAACCGCGTCCAAGCGGTGAGGGCGGTTGGTTGAGATCGGCGAGTGTCAGGCATACACTCCGCCTGCGACTCATGCCGGGAAGCCGGACCGCACGGGGACATAGGGGATGGAGACCAAGAGCAGCTTTGCTCGGGGTCGCAGCGTTGCTCGTCGGTCTCTCCGCGACCTCGGCGCAGGCCTCGACGATCACCATCAACCCAGCCAATCCAGAGCCCGGATTCGGGAACTTCTTCCCCTTCGGTGCGACTACAACCTGGCCTCCGTACATGGGCTTCGTCTACAAGAACATCCCTGCCTTCAGCCTCAAGCCCGGCGACAAGGTCGCTTTCGATCTGAGCGTCCAGAACGACACTGACATCCAGCTCCAGGTCGACATGGCCCCTACCACGACGAACAGCGGCGATGTTCAGACGGCCGCCGGATTCACCACCGTCGCGACCAACACCCAGCTTCCCCAGAACCCGCGAGGCGATACCACCACCGGCGACTATGAGCTCGCCTTCCCGGTTCAGCTTCCGTTCAACTTCGCAGGCGGCGGGCTGATCATCCGCTTCTCCAACCCGGCCGGAGCCTTCGCGACCGACACCACCGGCGACGGCGTTCTGGTCAATCGGGCGAACTCCGCCGACCCCAGCGGCAACTTCGTCGAGCGCTTCAACAGCGATGCGAACGGTCTTGCGCCTTGGAGCAACGTTCTGGCCAGTGAGGTCGCAGGCTTCAGGCTGACAATCGCCGACGCCACGGTCCCGGGCAGCGGCAACGGCAATGGCTCGGCCGCCACTAAGAAGTGCAAGAAGAAGAAGCACCGCTCAGCCTCCGCTTCCAAGAAGCGGAAGTGCAAGAAGAAGAAGCACCGCTGAGCCCCCGATAGCGGCATTCGGCACTAGAAACCCCAGCTATTAGGGGGAAAAGACTCTCTTCGCTAAGGTGGCCGCTCCTTTTAGGACTCTTTCGGTCATAAAAGGAGAAAAAGTGGACAAGCGGCCCTCGTCCAACGGGCAGCGCCCCTTCCCCAGGACTTCAAATGGATCCAGCAATCATCTTCTTCGGCCTCGGCGTGGGCTTTCTGGTCGGCATGACCGGCATGGGAGGCGGCTCCCTGATGACGCCCCTGCTCGTCCTGGTCTTCGGCATCAAGCCGACCACCGCGATCGGGACCGACATCTTCTACGCGGCGGTCACCAAGAGCGCCGGCAGCTGGCGGCACCTGAAGCTGAAGACGGTGAACCTGCCACTCGTCTACTGGATGGCGGCGGGCAGCGTCCCGTCCGCAATCGCGGGCGTCTGGTTCCTCGACTACCTGAAGCGCCGCCTCGGCGACAACCTGGACGAGACCGTCTTCGCGATCCTTGCGGGCTGCCTGCTGGTGGTCGGCGCCGCGACCCTCCTCCGCGGATTCTTCCTCGCCGACAAGATCCAGGAGCGCGACGACTTCGTGATGCACACCCGCCACAAGGTCGCCGCCGTCGGCATCGGCGCCACCACGGGCTTCGTGATCGGGCTCAGTTCTGCCGGGAGCGGCACCCTGATCGGGATCATGCTGATCGCCGTCTACCGGCTCACCCCCAGGAAGGTGGTCGGCACCGACGTCGTCCACGCCGCACTCCTGCTCTGGGCGGCGTCCATCGCGCACATCTTCAGTGGCAACGTGGACTTCGGATTGGCTGCCAACATCATGGTCGGCTCCATTCCCGGCGTGATCCTGGGGTCGAACCTCTCGGTCAACGTGCCTCAGGGCGCACTTCGATACGTCCTTGGCTTCGTCTTGATCGGCGCCGGGGTCACGATCATGAACAAGGCCGACACCGACCTCGTGCCGTGGGTCGTGGGCGCCGCGACCCTCGCGGTGGCCGCCCTGTTCGCAGTTCAGCTGGGCCTGCGCAAGGAGGTCGAGCACGACCCCGAGGAGCAGGCCGAGCTCGAGCGGGACGCGAGGATCGAGCGCGAGCTCGCGGTACGTGCGCAGGCCAGGTCCCGGCCAGCCGCCGCGGCGGCCAAGGACTAGAGCTTCCCGGCCTTTTTATTGACGCGGTTGATGCACCTCGCGCGCCGGCTGCCGCGGAACCTCTTCTTGCAACGCCGTCTGGCTGCCCTCAGCTTGACCCGTTTCGCATACCCGCCGCTCGATGAATGCTCCAGGTAGGTGAGAGGGGTCGCGGTACAGGTCGAGCGGACCCCGCCAACGGAGTCGTTGGCGTAGACCTCGGTGGCCGTGTTGTCAAGCACCTGCACCTGGATGCCTGGGAAGGCGAACTCGTCGGAGGTGCCGCTTCCGATCAGAGCGTGACAGGCCGGATCCGAATACAGGTTGACCGTCGACGAGAACTGCGCCGTCCCGACCACGTACGGGGTTTCATCGTCCGCGGGCGATGCCGGACTGGTCCCGGCGAGCGCCGGCGGTACCGGCGGACCGTGTCGAACCCTGAGCAGCCTCGCCCCTGGGTCGGTTGCGCGGGTCGCTCCTTGATCCTCGTACAGCTCAGTGAAATAGAGCCCGTCGGGGCCGGCAGCCAGCCCGGCCGCCGTAGCCTTACCCGTCCCGGTGTACTCGACCAGAGTGTGTGGATGGCCGCCAATCTCGCCTGTCCCCGGATCTGGATCAAACTCGACGATCCGCTTGCCAAGGACCTGCGGCCCGCTCACCCAGGTCGGGCCCGATTCCGTGACGAAGGCGTGGTCCCACTGCGAAGCGGGGAAGCCGCTCCCGCCGAACGTCTGGGACTGCACGAACGCGATGTTGACAGGGGCGTGCGCCGGTGACCAGTTGTAGAGGGCACCGGTCAGCATGCTGCCGTCGGTCCCGTTGTAGCCGTAGTTGAAGCCGCGATCGACCCGTGCGATGCGGTCGACTGAAGGGCCATTCTCGACCTCGTAGTGGGCCCCGTTCGACGCCCGCCAGGCCCCACCGAAAGGATTGCGGAAGCCACGGGCCCAGATGTAGTCGCGCGGCAGTGTGCCGTCGTCGCCGGCCTCATAGAAGGGGTTGTCAACCGGGGCGGAGCCGTCCAAGTTCATGCGCAAGATCTTGCCGCGGAACGAGTCGAGGTCCTGCGACGTGGTGGGATCGAAGCCATCGCCCATGTGTACGTAGAGCTTCCCATCGTCCGGGCCGAAGCTGAGGTTGGAGACCTGGTGTGAGGCCTCTTGAAGCTCACCGGGCATAGCGAGGATCGTGGTCTGGCTATCGGCTGTCAGCCCCTCGTCGGAGCTGTGGAAGCGGACCACTTTCGGATAGTGCGGGCCGACCGCCGGACCGGGATCGGAGTCGAACAACATGCTCGCGAAGACATCCCCACTGTCCGGATCGACCGCGATCCCGGTCAGACCCCCCGCGCCCGACCCCGGGAAGTCGCCGGTCGGGTTGTAGTTGAGCAGGCCGGTCGCGTAGTCGCTCAAGGTGCCGTCCCGTCTGAGCACCTTGATCGTTCCGTAGAGCTCGGTCATGTAGGCGAGAGGGGCGTCGGGCGCGCTGCCCGGGTTGGGCACGAAGGCGATGTTGAGCGGAAGCTGGAGGCCGCCAGCGACCTTGTCGACAACGTAGCCGGGTTCCAGAGGGGTCCAGGCGATGCCTCCTCCCGGAGATGAAGCCGGGTAGGTGCCGAACGATCGAGTGGACCAAGCGCTGATCCCGCCCTCGCCGTCGTGGAAGCGAGCCCACAACACGTAGTGGGTGTCGAAGTCCAGTTGAGTGTGCCCTGCGTAGGCGCCGACGAAGGCGCCGTCCCCGAGGTGGATGTGGACCGCCAGGGTCCCCTTCGCGCAGAGCGCCTGCCAGGCCACCTGCGAGGAATCGGATGTCCGGATCGCCCAGTCCGTGCAGGGAGCCTGCTCCCCCTCAGCCTGCTCGGGGAGCCCGGTGGCCTCCATGTGCACGTCGCCGGGATGCACGAGCTGTCCGTCCGTGGCGGGCTCCGTGATTGCCGGCGACGCGGGAGCATCGGCGGCGGCGGTTCCCGTGAGCACCGCAAACAGCGCTACGGAAAGGGCAACGAGCGCCATGACGGCCTTCGGCGACGGAGACATCGACTGCAGCCTGCCAGGCGGGGCCTGCCGCCGCGTCGTCGCAGGCGCTCAGCCGCAATACTCCCCCGCCGTGTTCGAGAAAGTCCTGATCGCAAACCGCGGCGAGATCGCCATTCGCGTCGCCCGGGCGCTGAAGGAGATGGGGATCGGCTCGATCGCCGTCTACTCCGAGCTCGACCGCGATGCTCCGCACGTGCGCGAGGCCGATGAGGCCTTCCTGCTCGGCCCGGCCACGCCCGCCGAGAGCTACCTGAACATCGGGAAGATCATCGAGGTCGCGTCAAACGCCGGCGCCGATGCAATCCACCCCGGCTACGGCTTCCTGGCCGAGAACGCCGACTTCGCAGCCGCCTGCGAGAAGGCCAAGATCACCTGGATCGGGCCGCCGCCGAAGGCGATCGAGGCGATGGGGTCGAAGACGCGGTCTCGCGAGCTGATGCAGGAAGCGGGCGTCCCGATCGTCCCCGGCGCCACGTCCTCGGTGGCGAACGTCGAGGAGGCGAAGAAGCAGGCGCGCGAGATCGGCTACCCGATCGCCTGCAAGGCAGCCGGCGGCGGAGGCGGCAAGGGCTTCCGTGTCGCCGTCGACGAGGAGAACCTCGCCGATGCCTTCGAGGGCGCCGCCCGCGAGGGCGAGAAGTTCTTCAGCGACCCGACGGTCTATCTCGAGCGCTACATGGAGGATCCCCGGCACGTCGAGGTCCAGGTCCTGGCCGACTCCAAGGGGAACGTGATCCACCTCGGCGAGCGTGACTGCTCGATCCAGCGCCGCCATCAGAAGCTGATCGAGGAGGCGCCGGGCCCGAAGGTGGACGACGAGATGCGCGAGCGCATCGGCAAGATCGCCACCGAGGCCGCGGCGGCGGTCGGATACCGCTCGGCCGGCACCGTCGAGGGGCTCCAGGTGGGGGACGACTACTACTTCCTCGAGATGAACACCCGGGTGCAGGTCGAGCACTGCGTGACCGAGTTGGTCACCGGGATCGACATCGTCCGGGAGCAGATCACGATCGCGGCCGGCGAGCCGCTCTCGATCTCGCAGGAAGAGGTCGAGCTGCGCGGCCACGCGATCGAGTGCCGCATCAACACCGAGGCGGCCCATAAGAACTTCGCGCCGGCCCCAGGGAGGATCACGAGCTATCGCGAGCCGGCGGGCCCCGGCGTCAGGGTCGACTCCGGCGTCGAGGCGGGGTCCGAGGTCACTCCGATGTACGACCCGATGGTCGCGAAGCTGATCGTCTGGGACGTCGACCGCGAGCACGCCACCCGCCGGATGATCCGCGCCCTCGACGAGTACGAGATCGGCGGCGTCACCACCCTGATCCCCTTCCACAAGGCGCTCCTCGCCACCCAGCAGTGGGCCGATGGCGAGACCTGCCGCGACCTGGTCGGGGATCGCGACTGGCTCAAGCAGCTGGCCGCCGAGGAGACGGCAGAGAAGGCACTCCACGCCGAGGACGACGGGGAGCACGTGACCCGCGACTACAAGGTCGAGGTGGCCGGCAAGCTCTTCGACGTGAAGGTGATCGGCGAAGCGGTCGGGGCAGCGGGTGCGGGGAGTGGCGGAGCCGCCCTGAAGCGCCCGCCCAAGCGGGAGCGCTCGGGTGGCGGCGGCAGCTCCGCCTCCGGCGACGACCTGGTCGCGCCCCTCCAAGGCAACGTCTTCAAGGTCCCGGTCGAGGAAGGCCAGGAGGTCTCGGAGGGCGATCTCGTCTGCGTGATCGAGGCGATGAAGATGGAAAACGAGATCACCGCTCACAAGTCGGGCAAGATCACGCAGCTCGCAGCCAAGGAGGGCGCAGCCGTCAATTCGGGCGACCTCCTGGCGAAGATCGAGTAGTCCCTGCGTCCACCCCCCGGCCGGAGGCCGCCGGAGGGAGTAGTTTCCGCCCCATGAGGCGTTGGGTTCTGCTGCTGGCGGCTCTGGCACTCCTTGTGTCCCCTGGCTCCACGCTCGCGAAGAAGAGGCACAAGAAGCCGAAGGGCCTCGGGCCTGTGGTGACCGCCACCTCGACCGGGCCGATCATCACCGCGGGCACCTCCACCGCATCCGCCACCTGTCCGACCGGGCTGCAGGCCGTCGGCGGTGGATTCTCGGCTCCATACGACGGGACCAACTTCATCCTCGTCACGCAGTCCTACCGAATCCCCCCCGCCACATGGCAGGTGACGGGCGTGGACGAGGGCGGTTCGGGGGCTCCCACCGCATACGCCTATTGCCGCCGCGCGACCAAACCGATCACCGAGGCGACCGGCACCGCCACGATCGCGAGCGGCTTCGGTCACACGGCACAGGCCGAGGCCGACTGTCCGCCGGGCGTCGCCGCGATCAGCGGCGGTTTCCAGGTCACGAATGGCCCGGTGCCGACTCAAGTCGCGATCCCCGAGTGGAGCATCGGCGGGGGACCGGTCGCGGGCGGCACTCCGCCGGTTGGGAATTGGATGGTCACGGCACAGAACGGGACCGCCGGGACTCAGACGATCACCGCCCACGTGTACTGCATGGCCGGAATCAAGATCCCGGTCTTTCAGCAGGCTCAGGGCTCCGCGTCGGTGCCGCTCCTCGGCTCGTTGACCGAGACGGCGAGTTGTCCGGTTGCGCCCAGAGTCAAGAACGCGAAGGGCAAGAGGAAGCGAAAGAAAAAGCCGCGGGCGCTGCTCTCCGCCGGTGCCTTCTACAGCCCGTTCACGCCCGGCGGATCGATGGTCGTTCCCATCCACATCGAGAGCAGGATCGTCGGCTCGGGGTTCGTGGACCGGGTGCTGAATGCGGGGACCCAGACCGGCACGCTGACGGGCCAGAGCCAGGCGATGTGCTTCTGACGGCGGCGGGAATCTGCCTCTAGATCAGATACCGTCTCGCCCGTGGGATCAAGGGGAGACGTCGTGGGGCCACTGAGGCTCGCCGTCCTGGTCGCCGCTGCAGTTCTGCTGGCGCTGCCGGGCTCGGCCCTCGCAAAGAAGAAGCACAAGAAACCGGCGAAGCTCGGCCCGATGGTGACGGCGACCGCGACCGGCAGCACCATCACGTCTGGGGATTCAACCGTGACAGCCACCTGCCCGAGCGGCAAACAGGCCGTCGGGGGCGGGTTCTCCGTGCCAATTGACCCTACGAACGTACTCTTCGTCACCAGCTCGTATCGGAGCGCTCCGAACGCCTGGACGATCGTAGCGCTGCACTCAAAAGGTTCGGGCGCGGCGACCGCCTTCGCGTATTGCCGTAACGCCAGCAAGTCGATCACCGACGTCAGCGCGAACGGCACGGTCCCAAGCGGCGAAGGGATGGCTGCCGACGCGAGTGCGGCATGTCCGGCCGGCACCCAGCTCGTGAGCGGCGGATTCCAGTTCACCCACGGGGCGTCACTGGGCGAGTACGCACTGCCGACCAGCAGCCTGGCCATCAATACCTCACCGCATTGGATGGTCCAAGGGGTGAACAACACCACCGGTGCCCACGCCTTCACGGTGCATGCGTATTGCATGGCAAAAATAGCGGCGCCCACCTACGTCGATTCGAATAGCTCACCGGTGCTTGCGAAATTCGCCACCGGCGCGCTCTCGTCCCCCACCTGTCCGACGACCAAGTCCAAGAAGAAGGGCAAGAAGAAGGGCAAGAAGAAGCCGAAGAAGAAGCCGGCTCAGCTGCTCTCTGCAGGGGGTTTCGCGAGCCAGGCCACCGTACCCATCGAGATCTTCTCCGACAGCCGCCTCAATTCGAACGTCTGGCTGAACTCAGGACCCAACGTCACCGGACCCGCGGGAAGCATCCACCTCACCAGCCAGGGGATCTGCGTCTAGAGGGCCGCTGCGGCGCGTTACTTCGCGCCGAGCTTCGCCGCGGCCTCGCGGATGTTCTTGACCGTGGCGTCGGGCGCCTTGCGACCGTCGAGCTTCTCGCCGTGGCGGTTGACCCAGATCGTCGGCACGTTCAGCTTCAGCGCCGGGCCGACGTCGGTCTCGTAACCCGAGGCGATGTGAACCCAGCCCTTCTTGCCGCCGATCCGGCGGGCGCACTCACGCAGGTGGGTGTTGTCGGGCTTGTAGCTGCGGACCTGCTGGGCGGTGACCACGAGGTCGAGCTCCGTGCGCAGGTGGCGCCTGGAGATGCCGAGCAGCTTGTCGTCGACGTTGGAGATGATCCCGATCTCGTAGCGCTCCTTGAGCCGGTCCATCGCCGCGTTCGCCTCCCGAAAAGGGGGCCACGACCCCACGCTGTCAGGCAGGAACTGGGCCCGTGAAGGCTCAAGCGTCCAGTCGATCTCCTCGGCGGTCTGCACCGCGGCCCGGCGGAGAACCTCCGCGTAGAGCTCGTAGGAGCCGGACATAATCTGCGCCTGGTTCTCGAAAAACCGCTCGAGGAACGCGTTCATGTCGAGGGTGAGGCCATCGCGATCGGCCTGCCGCTTGAAGGCGTCGCCGATTCCCTTCTCCCAATCGATCAGGGTGCCGTAGCAGTCCGTGGTCACCCACTTGATGTCTTTCAGCTTGGGAAGGGCCATGAGAAGCCGCGGGAGTATTGCAATTTGCTGCTTTCGGCCGCTGCCGGCCCCCTCCGCGCGTCTGAGCGGGCGTTGTGTACCCTCTCGCGGCCTTGGATCTCCTCGAGTATCAGGGAAAGCAGCTCTTCGCCGGGCATGGGGTCCCCGTACCCGAGGGTCGGGTCGCCGACACCGTCGAGGGTGCCGTGCAGGCAGCCGAAGAGATCGGCTACCCGTGCGTGATCAAGGCGCAGGTTCAGATCGGCGGGCGCGGCAAGGCGGGCGGCATCAAGGTCGCCAGCGACAGGGCCGAGGCCGAGGAGCACGCCGGGGCCATTCTCGGGATGGACATTCGCGGGCCACGGGGCGAGGGCCCGTTCACCGTCCACCAGGTCTGGGTCGAGGTGGCCTCCGAGATCGAGGCCGAGTACTACGCCTCGGTGATCCTCGACCGTTCGGCCAAGAAGCTCCTGGCGATGCTCTCCACCATGGGCGGGATGAACGTCGAGGAGATCGCGGAGAAGGACCCCGACGCGCTCGTGCGCCGTCACGTCGATCCGCATGAGGGGTTCGGCGACGCCCAGGCCGCCGCGCTGGCCGCGGACGCCGGCGTGCCCGAGGACGCCCGAGAGAAGACTGCGGAGATGATGGTGAAGCTGTTCACGGCCTTCAACGAGAGCGACGCGACCCTGATCGAGGTCAACCCGATGGTGGTGACCAAGGACCGGGACGTGGTGGCCCTCGACGCGAAGGTGACGATCGACAACTCCGCCCTCTTCCGCCACGAGGATCTCGCCGGCCTCGAGGAGGGCTTCATCGAGGACGAGCAGGAGCGAATGGCGAAGGAGAAGGGCCTCACCTACGTGAAGCTCGACGGCGACATCGGCGTCCTCGGCAATGGTGCCGGCCTCTGCATGTCGACCCTGGACGTGGTCGCGCAGGCCGGCGGCAAGCCCGCCAACTTCCTGGACGCCGGCGGGGGGTCCAAGGCCGAGGCGATCATCGACGCACTCGAGGTGATCACCTCCGACGAGAAGGTCGTCGCGATCCTCTTCAACATCTTCGGCGGCATCACCCGCTGCGATGAGATCGCCAAGGGCATCATCGAGGCCTCCAGCAAGATCGATATCGCCGTGCCCCTGGTCGTTCGGCTTGACGGCACCAACTCCGAGGAGGGGCTGGGGCTGCTCGCGGACGCCGACCTGCCGAACCTGCACGTGGAGAAGACGATGCTCGGGGCCGCCGAGAAGGTCGTGGAGCTCGCCAAGGCCGAGGCCGCCTGATGTCGATCATCGTCGGCAACGAGACGAAGCTGGTGATCTCCGGTCTGACCGGGCGCGAGGGGACCTTCCACGGTCTGCGCAACCGCGACTACGGCACCGACGTGGTCGCCGGGGTCACGCCGAAGAAGGGCGGTCAGGCCGTCGAGGGGATTCCGATCTTCGACTCGATCAAGGAGGCCGTCGACGAAAAGGGCGCGAACACGTCGATGATCTTCGTCCCCGCCCGATTTGCGGCAGCCGCGATCAGCGAGGCGATCGACGCCGGCATCGGCACGGTGATTGCGATCACCGAGCACATCCCGGTCCACGACATGCTGGCCACCTACTGGAAGGCCCGCGACGCCGGGGTGCGGCTGATCGGCCCCAACTGTCCAGGAGTCCTGAGTCCCGGAAAGGCGAACGTCGGGATCATCCCAGCCCAGTTCTTCGAGCAGGGCTCGATCGGCGTCGTCTCCAAGTCGGGCACGTTGACCTACCAGATCGGCAACGAGCTCAAGCAGGCCGGTCTGGGGAATTCATCCATCGTCGGCATCGGCGGCGACCCGATCGTCGGCTCGGACTTCATCGACGTGCTCACGCTGTTCGAAGAGGATGACGAGACGGAGCTGATCGTGATGGTCGGTGAGATCGGCGGCGACGCCGAGGAACGTGCCGCCGAGTTCATCGCCGAGAAGGTCTCAAAGCCGGTGGTCTCCTACATCGCCGGCTTCACCGCGCCGCCCGGCAAGCAGATGGGACACGCCGGGGCGATCATCTCCGGCTCCTCGGGAACCGCCGAGGCCAAGAAGCAGGCCCTCGAGGCCCAGGGCATCCGCGTCGGCAAGAGCCCGACCGAGACCGCCCAGCTCGCCGCCGAGACGATCGGCACCAAGGCCTAAAGATCCAGTCGCTGGCTAGGCCGTCTGCTGCGTGGCGCGGCGGCGGAGCTTCGCCCGCGCCCGGGCGGCGCGCTTCTGCTCCTCGCTCTTCGTCAGCGGCCTCTCGCGTGGTCGCTCATCGGGTGAGGCTTCGATCTTTGGGGCTTCGACGGGTGCCTGCACGGGAGCGGGTGGGGCTTCAGCTGGAGCTTCGGTCCGCGGAGCCGCTGTCGGGCCTGTCCTTCGCTTGATCTTGCTCTGGTCGATCCGCCCACCCAGGAGCTCCCTCCCCGCGCGCACAGCCTCCTTGGGAGTCAGGTAGGTGACCCAGGAGGCGATCTTCCCTTCCTCGACCACCCAGAGGCCGCCGAAGCGGCGATCGACGTCGACGCCCTCCTTGGGCTTGCCGCGCTCCCGGCAGATGGCTACCACCTTGCCAGGCCCAACCTCGGCGATTTCCTCGACCTCGAAGGCGTAGGACTGCCAGCTGTCGAGGTAGCGGCGCATCGCACGCTGGACGTCCTCGTGCTTCCAGACCAGATCGCCATCGGGCCGGGACGCCCGCTCGTCCCAGCGGATCAGCGGATCGGCGAGCGCGAGCGCAATCTCGCAGTCGCCATTGCCGTAGGCCTGCAGCGCGATCTTGACCAACTCGAGCGACGCGGGCATCGACCGACAGTATTGCCGACGCATCGGGCGCAACGGATGGCCCTCCCCGGATTGGAGGGACATCCTGAGTCCGAGACCCCCTGACCTCGGAAAATCGCGGCCTTCATCCCCCGCGCGGCTCAGTATCGCACCGTTCGTATACTCGATGCGCTGATGGCCGAACGGACGATCAGCTTTGCCCGCGGCGCCCCCAGCGCCGACATCCTCCCCCACGACGCGGTGCGTGAGGCGGCCGCGCACGCCCTCGAGTCCGATTGGGAGAAGGCACTCAGCTACGGCACCGGTCGCGGGCACCCCGGGCTCTGCGAGTGGATCGCCGAGCTCCACCGCACGAAGCCCGAGCAGGTGATGGTCACCAACGGCTCGATGGAGGGCGCCGCCCTTCTCTTCCGGTACCTGGTCGCCGAGGGCGACCGGGTGGTGATCGAGCAGCCCACCTACGACCGCACGCTGCTCCTGCTCCAGCAGGCCGGCGCCGATCTGATCGGAGCCCCGCTGGAGTCCGACGGCGTGGACCCCGCGGCCGTCGAGGCGGCGTGCGGCCAGGGCGAGGTCGCCCTCGCCCACGTCATCCCGAACTTCCACAACCCGGCCGGGTGCACGCTCTCGGGCGAGAAGCGCGGCGCTCTGGTGCAGCTCGCCGCCGACCGCGGCTTCGTTCTGTTCGAGGACGATCCCTACCGCCTGATCTCGTTCGACGAATCCCGCGCCGAGACGATGCTGGACATGGACGAAGCGGATCGCGTCATCCACGCCTCCTCTTTCTCGAAATCGGTCAGCCCGGGCGTGCGCGTCGGCTACCTGGTCGGACCTGAGGAACAGATCGCCACGCTCGCCAAGCGGGCCAACGAGACGTACATCTCACCGAACATGCTCGCCGAGTCGATCGTCTTCGAGCTCTGCCGCTCCGGCGGATTGGAGGAGAACCTGAAGGTCGTCAATGCTGCGCTTCGCGAGCGGCGGGACGCTCTCGTCGAGGCGCTCCACGAGCACATTCCCGAAGCGGAGTTCGTGGTGCCGGCCGGCGGCTACTTCCTCTGGCTCGACCTCAAGGACGACGTCGACAGCCAGGCGCTGCTGGGCGGGGCGAAGGCGGAGGGCGTCACCTTCGTCGCCGGTCCGGACTTCACGCTCGAGGGCGGCTCGTCGAGCCTGCGCCTCTCGTTCGCCCCGGTCCCAGCCGCCGACGTCGAGGAGGGTGTTCAGCGCCTGGCACGGGCCCTCGAGCGGCTCCGCGCCGGTGAGGGGAACGCGGAGGCCGCCGCCTAGATCCGGTGGTCCAGGATCTCCTGGGCGCGCCTGTAGAGATTCAGGTCCTCGGCGCGGGTCGGGTAGGGCTTGCGCTTCTGCTCGTTGCGGTGCGCCTCGATCGCCCTGGCGATGGCGACGAGCCTGCGCTCAGCGACGTTTCGGTCGGTGATCAAACTGCGGGTTCCTGCTTCCATTTCCTTTCGCCTTTCCCCCGTTTGTTGAGTGACTTACTCTACTATACTCGGTAGAGCGTAGCAAGAAGTCTCGGGGGCGCACCTCAAGCTGGGGCTAAAACCTCGTAAAGATCGCCGGTCTATCTGCCGTAGCGATCGCTGGAGATCACCAGCTGCTCCGGCAGCGGCGGGCGCGGCGCCGGGGCGGGCTCGGCCCGGACAGAGACCGTCTCGGCCACGCTCTTGGAGACCGCATGGTTGCCGTCGCCGGAAGCCACCACGACCTCCTCGTCACCCGTGCTCTCGAGGGTCCCGGCCAGGCCGGGATGGAGGCCGGTGCCCTTCAGGTAGTGGAGGATCTCCTCCGCCTCGTTTTCGAAGCGCAGGATCACTACGTCGGCGCCGGGCTGCACGTCAGCGAGGAGAACGCCCTCCTCCCGGGCTCCCTCCACGATCGGGTGGCCGTGCGGGCAGGTCTTCGCGTCGCCGATCGCGGCGAGCATTCGCTCCTCGAGGACCGGTGACATCGCGTGCTCCAGCCGCTCCGCCTCCTCGTGGACCTCGTCCCAGGGAATCCCGAGAACGTCAGTGAGGAAGCGCTCGATCAGCCGGTGGCGGCGGACAATCGCCTCCGCCTCGCCGCGGCCTCGTTCGGTGAACGTGAGGGACTTGTCGTCCGCGCGCTCAACGTAGCCGTCCTCCTCTAGCCGGCCGATCATCTCGTGAACCGTCGGCGGGGAGAGCTGCATCGCGCGCGCGATGTTCGCCCCGTTGATCTGCAGGCCGGCCTCCTCGAGCCAGAACATCGTCTGCAGATACTCCTCCTCGGCGACCGTGGCCTGTGCCATGGGCCTAGCGTACTGGGACACCATGCACCCCGACCTCGATGAATGGCTCCCCGATCCACAGGTGCG
This sequence comes from uncultured Solirubrobacterales bacterium, assembly GCA_963743575.1. Lineage (GTDB taxonomy): Bacteria > Actinomycetota > Thermoleophilia > Solirubrobacterales > 70-9 > DASUPK01. The sequence continues at coordinate 764,781 of CAVUQC010000007.1, forward strand.
CACCCGGCACCATCTCTCCGCCGAAGCCGACGCCGGCAGTCTGTGGCATGCGGCAGAGACGGTCCGGCTTCGTGACGCCCCCGCGCTGGGACGGGCAGTGCGCTGGCGAATCCCCGGCACCTCATCCGATCTCCTGTTTCGAGATCTGCTCCGGCAGTACCCGTTCACCGTGCTCGACGAAGGAGCTCGTTGGTCGGTTTCAGGGATGTGCGGGCGAATCTGGACGCTGCGGCGGGACTATCCCCGGATCGAGGGCGCGGACGACTTCCGGGCCTGGGACCAGCGGGGCACGGTCAGGGTGGTTCTGGCTCACTGGATCGAGCCGGAGGACTCTGGGCGAAGCGCGCTGGTGAGCGAGGCGCGGATCAAACCGGTGAACGGCCAGGCCGGCCTGCGCCTTCGGGCGCTATGGGCGGTCGTCGGGCACCTCGAGCGCCTCATCGGCGGCGAGGTTCTGCGCGTTGCGGTCCGCCGCGCCGCGCAGGGTGAGTCACCGGTGGGTCGTTGCTAGGAGCGCCTGCTCCGCTTCTCCAGCGAGCGTCGCAGCGCCTCGAGGCGGTCGTCCCACTCCGCGCTCACCATCTGGATCCAGTGAGCCGCGTCGTCGAGCGGCTGGGGTCGAAGCTTGTAGTGGGTCTCCCGGCCGATGCGCGAAGCGCTGACCAGCTCAGCGCCGCTCAGGGCGGCGAGGTGCTTGCTGACGGCCTGCCGGGTGATCGGCAGCTGCGCCGCGAGGCCGCTGGCCGTAACGGTCCCTCCCCGCGCCAGGGTCTCGACCACCCGGCGGCGGGTCGGGTCAGCGAGCGCGTCGAAGACCGCGTCGACCTGTCGATGCGCCGGTGCCCTCAAGCGACAGGCGCAAATCGCAGTGCGTGATCAAGACGGGTGAGGCGAGGGCCCCAGCCACCGGCGGCCATTGATGTTGGGCCGATCGGGGTTTCGACGACCACGACGCGACTGCCACCGGGCAGGGCCTCGATCGTGAACTCCACGAAGCTCTCGCCCTCGCCGGGCCGGGACCAGGTGAAGGCGAATCGCTCGCCCTCCTCCAGGGTCTCCACGGTCCCGGTGCGCTCGTCGTCCCCGTCACGGACGGCGATCTCACCGCCTTCGACCGGATCGAGCTCGACGTCGGGAGCCATCCATTCCGCGAGGCGGTCTTCATCCGTGAGGGCCTCCCAGACCTCCTCGGGAGTAGCCTCAACCAGGGTCTCGCGCTCGACCCAGGGGGTCTCCTCGTCCTGATGGCCCGGCGCCGTTGTCTCGTCTCGCAACTTCAGGGTTGCCTTATGCTAGCGTACGTCATGCAACCAATAGGTTGCGTATGTCAATCCGGAAGAGGAGGTCCCTGCGAATGCCGATGATCCCGACAGTCGTTGAGCAAAGCGCCCGAGGCGAGCGTGCCTATGACATTTTCTCCCGACTGCTCAGCGAGCGGGTCATCTTCCTGGGCACTCCCATCGACGACCAGGTCGCCAATCTGATCGTCGCGCAGATCATCCACCTCGAGTCCGAGGACCCCGACAAGGAGATCTCGCTCTACATCAACTGTCCGGGCGGGGTGGTCTACGCGGGAATGGCGATCTACGACGCCATGCAGTTCGTCAAGCCCGACGTGCGCACGATCTGTTACGGCGTGGCGATGTCGATGGGCTCACTGCTGCTGACCGGCGGAGCCGAGGGCAAGCGAATGGCCCTGCCGAATTCCCGGATCCTGATCCACCAGCCGAGCGGCGGCTTCGAGGGCGTGGCGGCCGACATCGAGATCCATGCGAAGGAGACGCTCGACCTGCGCAACCGGCTGGACGAGATCTACGCCAAGCACACCGGCCAGTCGAAGGAGCAGGTCCACGAGGACATGGAGCGCGACCGCTACTTCAAGGCCGACGAGGCGGCGGAGTACGGGCTGATCGACGGAGTGATCTCACAGCGCGAGGTCGAGCAGCGCAAGACGGGCTTCTCGGCGAACGGCGGCGGCTAGCTCTGCGCGACCAGCATTCGCTCCACGTCCTCGAGCACTCGGCGGAATCCCCGCGCGAGCACGACCTGCCAGACGAGCTCCTGCGCGCCGCCCACGACCGGCATCGGCACGCTGAACGTGGAGCGCCAGTCGACGCGGGTCCCACCGGGATCAGGGCTGAGCGTGATCGTGCCGCCGTCGTGCTTGAGGGGGACGTTGACCTTCACGATCAGGTAGTCGAGGCGGGTCGGGCGGTCATAGGCGGTGATCTCTTCCTCGAAGGTGATCGGGCGGACCTTGATGCGGCGCAGGGCCCTGACGCCGTTGGGCGCCGGCTCCCCCTCGCGGACCAGGTCCGAGCCGTTGATCCCGCGGAACTTGTCGTAGTTCGCGTGATCGGCGAGACGGTCGAAGATCTCCTCGGCGGGCGCGGGGATGGTGCGGGTGACGTGAACGCTGCGCATCAGGTTCTACCGCCCGCCAGCGTAGAGACGATCGCCTCGTAGACACCGTCCCCCATACGCCCCTCGGTGACGGTCACGTTCGGGCGCCCGCCGATCGCCTCTCGCAGGGCGGGATCGCGCTCAGGCCCGTTGGCGGGGACGAAGAAGCGCCCGACCACCTCGGCCACGGCAAGGTCCTCGACCGAGTCGCCGATCGCGATGCAGTCCTCCGGCGCGTAGCCCCGCACCTGCTGGTGATAGGCGACCGCCCGAGCCTTGCTGGCCGTCTCGGGAAGCAGGTGGTAGGCGTGCGCGGGACCTTCGATGCCGTCCATCGGAGCGAAGATCGCGCCGTTGTCGATCAGCTTCAGGCCGCGGTGGCCGCGCTCGGCGAGCAGCCGGTTCGCGTCGTCGACGTCGACCTTCCCCTTGAACAACAGGGAGAGCTCGCGTTGCCGGTGCCAGGGGCTGTGCCACTCGAGCCGGCCCCCGAAGTGCTCGAAGAGCTCATCGGGAACTCCACGATCGACCATCGTCTCCGCCAGAGTCCTGCCCTCCTCCACCTCCGCGTCGCCCACCAGCTCGGTCCGCTCGCCGTCGATGACAACCAGGCAGCCGACCTCGGCGATGTAGGAGCGGGAGCCGATCAGCTTCGCGTCCTCCAGCACCGAACCCTCGCGGCGGCCCGACTTGATCACCACCTCGACGTCGGCACGGTGGCAGGCCTCCAGCGCGCGGGCCTGGAGCATCGAGAACTCACCCTCCGAGTCGCGGAAGAGGGAGCCCCACCTTCCGAGGAGTGTTCCGTCGAGGTCCGTGTAGACACAGCGGAGCGGCATCGGCGAACCGTAACCTGAGGCAGTGGCCTCGCGATGGCAGCTCTCCGACCGTACGCTCGAGCTGGGCTCTCCCATCGGCGCCGGGATCGTCAATGTCACCGACGACTCGATGTTCGAGGGCGCGCGCAGCGGGACTCCGGACCGGGCCGTCGAAGACGGTGTGGCGCTGGCGGAAGCCGGCTTCGACATGCTCGACGTCGGCGCCGTCGCCGCCCGCAGCGGCCCGCCGGTCGCGCCGAAGGAGGAGGCCGCCCGGCTGATCCCTGCGATCCAGGGACTCGTGGAGCGCGCTGGGCGCCCCATCTCGGCCGACACCTTCTCGCCGGAGGTCGCCCGCGCGGCGCTGGATGCCGGCGCTGTCGCGATCAACGACATAGGCGGAGGAGACGAGCCCATGCTCGACGTCGCCGCCGACACGGGCTGCGGGCTGGTGCTCATGCACATCGAGGGACCGCCGCGCCAGGACCGGCCGACGCCGCGCTACGACGATCCCGTCGACCATCTGCGCAAATGGTTCGCCGCCCGGCTCGAGGCGGCCGCCAGGCGAGGAGTCGCCGAGGAGCAGATCGCCCTCGACCCGGGTCTCGACTTCGACCTCTCGCTCGCCGACGACGTGGAGATCCTGCGCAGGCTCGCCGAGCTCAAGGATCTAGGGCGGCCGCTGTATGTGTCGCTCTCGCGCAAGGACTTCCTCGGGGCGCTGCTGGCCGGCTCCTGGGAAGAGAGACTGCCGGCTGCCGACCGTGAATGGGCGACGGCCGCGGCGACCGTGCTCGCCGTCGCCCGCGGCGCCGACATCCTTCGCCTGCACGATCCGAGCGCCCTGCAGGCGATGCGGGTGGCCGCCGCCATCGAGCGTCCAGGACAGCCGGTTGGCTAGCGGGACCACGGTGGCGGGCGGGGCCTGGGAGCCTGCCCTGGGGCCGGCTCGCGAGGACGGCCGGCTGGTGGCGGAGTCCGCGGAAGCCGCGACGATGGCCAAGCTCACGGGGCTGCCGGCCGATCTCGATTCCGGGCTCGCCGACGCGCTGCAGGCGGCCGGCGTCGAATCCCTCTACTCCCACCAGGCCGCGGCCTACGAGACCGCACGGCGATCGAACCTGATCCTGACCAGCGGGACCGCCTCCGGCAAGTCACTCTCCTTCAACCTCCCGGTGCTTGACGGCATCGCGCGGGAGCCGCTCAACCGCGCCTTCTACCTGTACCCGACCAAGGCCCTGGCCCAGGACCAGGCCCGCAAGCTCGGCGAGCTGCGCCCGCCCGGGCTGCGCGAGGCGATCTACGACGGCGACACGCCACGCGAGGACCGGCCGGGCATCCGGCGGCGGGCGAATCTCGTCCTGACCAATCCCGACATGCTCAACGTCGGCGTCCTCCCCCATCACAAGCGCTGGGGCGACTTCCTCGCCAACCTCGGCTGGGTGGTGGTGGACGAGGCGCACACCTACCGCGGCGTCTTCGGCTCCCATGTCGCGAACGTGCTGCGCCGCCTGAGGCGGGTGGCGCGGATCTACGGCGCCGAGCCGCGCTTCATCCTCGCCTCGGCCACGATCGCCAACCCCGGCGAGCTCGCCGAGCGGCTCACCGGCACGCCCTTCGAGCTGCTCGACGACGACGGCGCGCCCCGCGCCGGCCGCGAGATCGCGATGTGGAATCCGCCGGTGATCGAGCAGCACACCATGACGCGGCGCTCGCCGGTATCTGAGGCGTCAGACCTGCTGGTGGAGCTCGTCACGCGCGGCGTGCGGACGATCTGCTTCATGCGCAGCCGGCGCGGGATCGAGCTGATCAACCGGTTCGCGTCGGACGAACTGGAGAGGAGGGGTCAGGGTGCGCTCGCCGAGCGCATTGCGCCCTACCGGGCGGGGTACACCCCTCAGCAGCGCCGCGAGATCGAGGCGAAGCTTTCCTCGGGCGACCTGCTCGCGGTGGCGGCCACCGATGCGCTGGAGCTCGGCATCGACGTCGGGGAGCTCGATGCGGCGATCTGCGTCAACTTCCCCGGCACGGTCGCCAGCCTCCGCCAGATGTGGGGCCGCGCCGGCCGGCAGCGCCGCGGGCTCGCCGTCTACGTCGCGGGCGAGGACGCGCTCGACCAGTTCTTCTGCCGCCACCCCGACGAGTTCCTCGAGCGGCGCGTCGAGGCAGCGATCCTCGATCACCGCTCCGAGCAGATCCAGCTCCAGCATCTGCTCGCTGCCGCGTACGAGTCCCCGCTCGGGCCTGATGACGACGAGATCTTCGGGGACGGCTGGCGCGATCGCGCCGAGGCGCTGGTGACCGCCGGCGAGCTGCGCCGCGGGCGCGGCGAGCGCTACCTGACGCGGAAGGGCGACTTCGTCGCGGGCCGCATCGCCCTGCGCTCGTCGTCGGCGGACAGCGTCGCGGTGGTCGACTCCACCTCTGGCGAGATGATCGGCAACGTCGAGGCCGGGCGAGCCTTCTCCACGATCCATCCGGGGGCGATCTATCTCCACCTCGGCCGCTCATTCGAGGTGACGGAGCTCGACATCGGCTCCCGCCGCGCGATGGTGAAGCCGTTCGACGGCGACTTCTACACGCAGGTGAAAAAGGAGACCGAGGTCTACGTGGAGGGAATCGAGACGCAGCGCCGGGCGCTCGGCGTGGAGCTCAGCTTCGGAACGGTCTCCGTCTCCGAGCAGGTGATCGCCTACCAGCGCAAGCGCCTCGGCGACAACAAGGTGATCGACATCGTCTCCCTCGACCTGCCCGAGCAGGATTTCGTCACTCAGGCGCTCTGGTACGTGATCGGCGACCGGATGGCCGCTGCGCTCCCCAGCGAGGTGTTGCTCGGCGCGCTGCACGCCTCCGAACACGGGCAGATCGCGGTGCTGCCGCTGATCGCGATGTGCGACCGCTGGGACATCGGCGGCCTCTCCACCAACATCCATCACCAGACGGGCTCGCCGACGATCTTCATCTACGACGGGCACCCCGGCGGCGTCGGGATCACCCGGCGCGGGTTCGAGGAGTTCGAGCGCCTGGTCGGAGACGCCGACCGGCTGATCAGCGAGTGCCCCTGCGACGACGGCTGTCCCTCCTGCGTCCAGAGCCCCAAATGCGGCAACCTGAACGAGCACCTTCACAAGGGGGGCGCCCTCGAGCTGATGGGGCGGATGCTGCGCGAGGGGAAGGCCAAGGCCTCGTGAGCGAGCGGCTTCAGATCTCCGTCGTGGGAGGCGCGCAGGGAGAAGCGGACGCCCTGCGAGACGCCGAGGCGGTCGGGCGCGGAATCGCCGAGGCGGGAGCCGTGCTCGTCTGCGGCGGCCGCGGCGGCGTCATGGAGGCCGCCTCAAGGGGGGCCTCGGAGGCAGGCGGAGCGGTCGTCGGCGTCCTCCCCACCCTCTCGCGAGAGGACGCGAACCCGTACGTCAGCCATGTGGTCGCGACCGGGATCGGGGAGGCCCGAAACCTCGCGGTGGTCGCTTCGGGCGACGCCGTCATCGCGGTCGGCGGCGAGTGGGGAACGCTCTCCGAGATCGCCTACGCGCGGAAGCTCGGCCGGCCGGTGGTCGCGATCCGGAGCTGGCCGCTTCGCAGCCGGACGGGCACGGACCTCGGCATCGTCGAGGCGGAGTCCGCGGAGGATGCCGTCAAGGCGGCTCTGAAAGCCGCCGGTGCGGGAAGCCACACGACATGAGCGAGTCGCCCACCCTCCTGCTCATCGGAGGCCCAACAGCGCTGATCTCCTACGGCGGGCTGCGGCTGCTCACCGATCCGACCTTCGACCCGCCCGGGGAGTATCCGGTCCCCGGAGTTGATCTCGTGCTGCGCAAGCTGACCGGTCCGGCCGCCGCGCTGGACGAGCTCGGGCCGATCGACGCGGTGCTGCTCTCGCACGATCATCACTTCGACAACCTCGACAAGGCAGGGAGGGCGATGCTCCCGCGAGCGGGTCGCGTTCTCACCACGGACGCGGGAGCGGAGCGGCTGGAAGCGGAGGCCACCCCGATGTCTCCCGGTGACTCGGTGGAGCTCGAGCGGCCCGGAGGCGGATCTGTCGAGGTGGTTGCCGTCAGAGCCGACCACGGCCCGCCCGAGGTCGCACCGAAGAACGGTCCGGTGATCGGATTCGTCTTGCGGGGGGACGGACTGTCGACCATCTACATCAGCGGCGACAACGCCTCTACCGACGTGGTCAGCGCCGTCGCCGATTCCCACGGCCCTTTCGACACCGCCATCCTCTTCGCCGGCGGCGCGGACGTTCCCGAGAGGTGGGGTCCGGAGGCCTACCTGACGCTCACTCCCGAAGCGGCGGCGCAGGCCGCCGGCATGCTGGCCGGGGCCGTGATCGTCCCGGTCCACCAGGAGGGATGGGCTCACTTCAGCTTCGGGCCGGAGGACCTGCGCCTGGCATTCTCGGAAGCAGGCCTGGAGGAACGGCTGCGTTCACCCGCGCCAGGTGAGGAGATCGAGCTCGCCTAGCCGCCGTAGCGGGCGCGCAGGGCGAGGATCGCGAACGCGTGTGACCAGGCGAGCGGCGTCGTCGACGTCGGCGCGCCGGTTCGCCCGTCCACGCGCTCGGGCAGCGTCCCGTTCGGCGTCTCGGCGCGGTGCAGCTCCGTCAGGAGCCGATCGGCGGCCCTTCTCTGACCCAGCTCGGTGAGCCCCCAGGCAGACCAGGCCGTGGGAGCGGTCCAGACCTCGCCCGGCGTCCAGTCCTCGATCGGCGGGATGCCGTAGGGGGTCGAGTCGCGGGTGAGTTCGAGGAGCGTGGTCCTAGCTGCTCCACGCAGAGCCCGGCTGGGGAAGACGGTGGCCGCCCAGGCCGCCGCTGAGTCCAGGTAGCTGGTCCCCGCCTCCCGGACGAGGCCGCGTGGCGTGAGGAAGCGGGCCTCGATCTCGGCTGGCGGGACGCCTGACGCGATCGCGTTGCCGAGCAGATCGCCGGTGACGTTCTCCCCGTAGTCCTGGCGATCGCTCCAGGCGCCTCGACTGTCCTGATCTGAGCTGCTCCTGTCAGCCTCAATCAGGACAGCCCGGGCCGCCGCGTCGATCCAACCCTCTCCATCCCCAGCCGCACTTCGTCCCGGCACCCGGCCGCCGTCGGGATAGAACCGGGCGGCGCCGTCGACATCGAGCCCCTCGAGGAAGTGCACCACCTTCCGGGCCTCCGGCCTCAGCCCGGCGGCCTCCAGCGCGATCGCTCCGGTTGCGGCGTCTCGCGGCCAGACGTAGCCCCAGCCGTCCCGCTCTCCGGCGATCATCGCGCCGGTGCTCGGATCGGTGAGGGCGAGCAGCACCCGGACCGACTTCCAGTAGAGGCGGCTGGCCCAGGCAGGTGCGCCGGGAGCGAGGGGCCTCGCTCGCCGGTGAAGGCCGGCCGGGCTGAACGGTCCGGTGTCCACGGCCGCGAAATAGGGGGCCGGCAGCGCCGTCTCAATCGGTGCCGGGGGTTGTTCGGTCGCACCCGAGACCGAGGCCGCGATGAGCATCGCCGTGGCGCCCGCGACGAGGATCCTGATCACACCCGGGACGCTAGCTCCTGCCTCCGCGCCTAACCAGAAACGCAAAGGGTTCTGAAGGGGGGCTTCGGCTGGATCGCGGGTCGGCCGCTAGCCTGTGCGCCTCCCCCGGCGAGGTAGCTCAGTTGGTAGAGCACACGACTGAAAATCGTGGTGTCGCCAGTTCGATTCTGGCCCTCGCCATCAGTCTTCGATCCGTCATCGCCGGGAACTGATGCCGCAGACCGCTGTCGGCCCGTTCGAGCGCAGCGCCAGCTCCCAGGGCACGGAAGCGCGGTCGGCAGGGATGCGGAGAAGGCCCGATCGACCCGGTCCCAGGGACCTCAGGGCCACCGGAAACGAGTCCGTGGCGAAGCGGCGCAGACTGAGTTCGGCGCCCGCCCGAGTTGACGTTCGAATGCCGACGCCACCCGGGGGCAGGCGCATGATCCCGCCGGGATCCGGAACGATCCGGCAATCGCGAAGCGGTCCATGCGCCGGAGCGATCCCGATCAGGAGGGCCCGTCCAAGCACCTTGTCGGCAGCCACGCGGGCGGGCTCCGGTGCCGCGGCGATCTGCGCTGGGTCGTCCGCGGGCGAGCCGTAGCGGTCGGCTGCCGGCAGGAACGCGGAGGAGGTGACGCCCACGTAGGCAGTGTCGGCGATGTCCTCATCGAGCCGGACGGGGAAGACGATCCGGTCTCGGGCGATCTCAAGGGATCCGAGGTCGGCCTTGATCAGGTCGCTGGTGTTCCGGTAGGCCAGGTTTGCGTCGTGGAGCACCGAGAGGTTGGAGGCCACCACGGCGACCCCGGCGATCCCCGCGATCGCGATCCCGGCGCAGGGGACGCGAACCCCGCGGAGCAGCTCGCCCGTGATCATGAGCACGAAGACGGCGCCGGGCAGCAGATAGCGGCTCTCGGTTGGGCCTCGGCCCGGCTTGACGTTGAATCCGGCGAGGATCCAGAAAGTGGCGGCCAGGGCCAGCGCAACCCACAGCTCTCGCGGCACTCGCCCGATCCGATGGAGCCGCCAGCCTCCGAATGCGAGGCCCGCCACCAGCAGCGGCCTGCCCCAATCGAACTGCGCGGCGGCCACCCCGCCGGAGGTCTGGACCACTCCGAAGAGGGACGCGAATACGCCCGCGGCTGCGTCCAGCACGAACTCGGGGGTCGTGGCGACGTTGTGCAGGGAGAGGGCCGTGTCGGCGGTGTGCCCCCAGCCGGCCCACCAGATGGCGTACAGGAGGGCCGGTACCGCGACCACGTAGAGCCGCCGCAGGCGATCCCCGCGGAGAGCGACGTCCACGGCCGCCGCCACGATGAAGGGCAGCCCGAGACTCGAGAAGGTCACTCCGACGGTGAGCAGCCCACAGGCGAGCGCGTCGCCGCGCCGATCCCTCCGCTCGAGCATCAGGAGCGCCCCCAGGCCGAAGGCGAGCGACCCCGTGAACCCCATCTGGAAGTCCCAGAGCAGGTCGTCGTAGGCCGGCCCGAGGGTGAGGACGAGAGCCGCGGCGAGCAGCGCTAGCCAGGGGTCCACGCGCCGCCGGAGATAGACGAAGAGCAGGATGGCGGTTGCGACCACGAACGCCACGTCGACCGCGAGGTACGGCACTGAGGAATCCATCCCCACGGTCGCGAGGAGAGCCTTGTAGATCAGGACCGGAGCAATCGAGATGTGCTCGCCGTGCGGATCGAGGATCGAGTGGGCGGTGAACCCCGGCCGGTAGAGCAGGAACTCCCAGTCGTCGAGAAGGAAGGTGAGCTTCGAGCCCAGCACGAGCAGCAACGCAGCGGACGCGGCGGCGCCGGCGCCGAGGAGCGCAACGACCGGGTCCAGAGAGCGTCGGCCGAGTCGCTCGGGCATCCGAACAATCTATTGCGCCTCAGGAGCAGCGCTTCTTTATGCCAGTTTGTTAGCGTCAGGCGCGCGCTGAGGGACGAGCGCGCCCGGAGAGGACGAGAGAGGAGAGGTGCTCGAGATGCGACGTGTCTTGATCGCCGTTGGCGTTGTTGCGATTTTCCTGATGGGGGTCTGCGCGAGTGCGTTCGCCAAGGACCGCACGATCATCGCCAAGAACATCCTGCCCTCAGGCCAATACGGCGTGCCGGGGCCGCAGGCCGCGTCCCAGGCGATGCTCTACAACGCCCTGACGCCGCTGTTCGATCACGTCACCTCGAACGACATCAACGCGGACTTCAAGTCCGAGAAGCTCGGCGTTGACACCGACGGACCTGCCACCCAGGAGCCCGTCCCGTTCCCTGGCGTGACCCTCCTGCGAGATCGCTACGACGTCCCCCACATCTACGCGAACACCCACGTCGGCGGCGTGGAGACGGCGGGCTGGGTCGTCGCCGAAGACCGCGGTCTGCTGCTGGAGCAGGCCCGCTACAACTCGCGGGTCGCGGTGATCGACGCTCCCGGGTTGAGCGCCATAGGGCTCACCTCGAGCCTGCAGAGCTTCAAGCCGAGCGCCGAGACGGAGGCGGTCGTCTCGGAGGAGACCAAGGCGCTGCAGAACGCCGGCAAGGAGGGCAAGGCCGTCCTCCGCGACATCGACAGCTTCGACACTGGGATCAACGCCTACCTGTCGGCCACCCACTCGCCCAACGCCCCCTGGACGCGCAATGACGTCTATGCCGTCAACGCGCTGAAGGGTCAGTTCCTCGGCCAGGGCGGCGGCCGCGAGGCGCTGGACTCGGAGTTCTTGAGCGGCCTCGAGCAGCAACTCGGCAAGGGACGCGGGTTCCAGGCGTACAACGACATGCGCCAGTTCAAGAACCCGCGCAGCGTCACCTCCATCAAGGGCAACTTCCCATACGGGCACATCCCGCGGAAGCATCCCGGCAGCGTCGTCCTCGACAACAACAGCTTCACGGCCACCCCGGCCGTGCCGGCGAGCGTCGCCCGCAAGTTCGCCCCGCCGCAGGAACCTGTCCAGGCGAGCAACGAGCTGATGGTGACGGGCCAGCACTCGAGCACCGGTCATCCGATCCTGGTCGGTGGCCCGCAGATCAGCTACTTCTTCCCCGGCCTGGTCCTCGAGATGGACATGCACGCCCCGGGCCTGCACTGGCGCGGCGCGACCTCGGCGCCCTTCCCCGGCTACCTGCTGATCGGCCGCACCGCGCGCTTCTCGACGACGCTGACCTCAGCGAGCAGCGACATCATCGACCAGTACGCGGAGACGCTCTGCGGCGGCAGCACTCAGAAGTACATGTACAAGGGCAAGTGCCGCGACATGGGCCATTTCAACGCGGGAACACTGAACGGAGACCCGGTCAACTTCCTGACCACGGTGCACGGACCGGTCCAGGGCTACGGGCGGGTCAACGGACGCACTGTCGCGATCTCGCAGAAGCGCTCGAGCTACCTGAAGGACGTCCTCGACCAGCTCTTCAACCGCCGCCTTTCCGACGGGCAGGTGAAGAGCCCGAAGACCTTCTTCAAGGCCGCCTCGCTGACGCCGCAGACGTTCAACTCCTTCTACATCGACAACAAGCACATCGCGATGTACACGAGCGGACGTGACCCGATCCGGCCGTCGAGCGTCGACCCGGGCCTGCCCACGAAGGGCACCGGCAAGTACGAGTGGCGCGGGTTCCTCCCCTCCATGGCGCACATGCACGGCAAGGACAACAAGAGCGGCTTCATGACGAACTGGAACAACGGCGCCGCGCGCGGCTTCGGCGCGGCTGACGACGAGTGGAACCGCAACGGTTCCGTCGGCCGGGTCAACCTCCTCCGATTCAACCTCAAGAGGCTGAAGAAGAAGGGGCGCTGGTCACCCGCCACGATCGCCTCCGCGATGAATGCCTCCGCCACCCAGGACGTCCGCGCGATCGTGATGCTGCCGCTTCTCGACAAGCTCCTGCGCGGCACCACCGCGCCGTCGCCGCTCGCCCAGCAGATGCTGGACCTGATGAACCAGTGGCGCCAGCACGGTGGCAATAGGCTCGACCTGAACAACGACGGCCTGATCGACTATCCGGGCGCGGCGATCATGGACGCCGCCTATCCGAACATCGTCGACAACGAGCTCGCAGCGCGCCTGGGACAGACCCTGCTGCCGCAGCTGGACAGCCTCTCGAGCCGCTTCGACGCTCCTCCCGGCGGCCAGTACTCAGGCTGGTACCAGTACTTCGACCGCGACATCCGCGCCCTGCTGCACAGGAAGGGCAAGAACGGCAAGAAGGGCCGGTTGCCGGATCAGTTCAACCTGACCTACTGCGGCAAGGGCCACCTGAGCCTCTGCCGCTCGGAGGTCTGGACCGCGATCCAGGCGGCGGGCAATCAGCTCGCCAACCAGCAGGGCCCGGACCCCTCGGCGTGGCGCGCGAGCGCGACCGACGAGGAGATCCACTTCAGCCCGCTGCCGCTGCTCACCATGGCCTATACGAACAGGCCGAGCGGGATCCAGCAGGTCATCTCCTTCAAGTAAGAATCCGCGTCGGATGCCGGCGCGGAAGAAGAAGGTGGTCGGGGCGCACGTGGCCCCAGGGAAGCCGCTGAAGGAGGCGAAGGAGATCGGCGCCGACTGCGTCCAGATCTTTCTCTCCGACCCTCAGGGCTGGAAGAAGCCGCCGCCCCGCAAGGATGCCGAGGAGCTGCGCAACTCGAAGGTTCCGCTCTACGTGCACGCCCCGTACCTGATCAACGTCTGCTCCCCTCGCAACAACGTCCGTTACGGGTCGCGCAAGATCCTCCAGCAGACCTGCGATGCCGCCGCCGAGGTCGGCGCGGCCGCGGTGATCGTCCACGGGGGCCATGCCGACGATGACGTCGCAGAGGGGGTCGGGCGGTGGATTCGCACTCTCGAGATGCTCACCACCGAGGTGCCGGTCTACCTCGAGAACACGGCCGGAGGAAAGAACGCCGTGGCCCGCCGCTTCGACGCCCTAGCCCGCCTCTGGGAGGGCATCTCGAAGATGAAGACGGACGTCGAGATCGGCTTCTGCTTCGACACCTGCCACGCGCACGCCGCCGGCGAGGATCTCTCGGACGCTGTGGATCGCGTCCGGAAGATCGTCGGCCGGATCGACCTGCTCCACGCCAATGACTCCCGCGATCCGGCCGGCACCGGCGCCGACCGGCACGCCAACCTCGGGAAGGGTGAGATCGGGGCGGACGTGCTGAGCGCGATGATCGAGTCCGCCGGCCCGCCCGTCGTCGTCGAGACGCCGGGGGGCCCGAAGGCGATGCACGCTGACATCGAGTTCGTGCGAAGGACGCTGGCCTAGCCGGCGGTCGCCTCGGCCGGGCGGGGCTCCCTGATGAGCTCGATGGCCAGGCAGATCCAGAGAGGCACCACCAGGGCGAGGAGCTGGGCGAGGGCCGACGTCGCTGTGCCGAGCGGGATCGTGGCGAGAGCGAGGACCAGCGCGAGCGCTCGCCAGGGCTTGAACGGGAGGCTCAGGAACCACCGGAAGAGCGCGTGCCCGCCGAGATAGAGCGCCGTCCCGCCACCCAGCTCCAGGGCCCGCGCGAAGCTGAGCGAGTCGAAAGCGTGTCCGATCGCGCGCTCGAGCCCCGCGGCCAGGCAGACGATCCCCAGCAGCATCACCAGATGGGCCCAGTAGTAGGCCAGGTTCGTGTCGAAGAAGTCACGCTTCGTCGGCCTCATGCGCCGGAGGGCGCCCTCCGCCTCGGCGTCATCCCCGCCGAAGTAGACCCACCAGAGCTCCGCGCTCAGGATGAGGCCGAGGGTGGCCACCGCAAGCACCTTGCCGCTGATCTCGATGTGGGAGGCGCCGATGCCCACCGCGACCACCGACTCGCCGAGGGCCACCATCACGACGAGCCCATGCCGCTCCACGAAATGGCCGGGCCTGATCCATCCCGCACCCTCGGGAACCATCGCCGGGACCACCGCGAAGATCGCCACGGCAACGCCCCAGAGCACGTACTCCGCGGTCCCGCCGATGATCGCGCCGATCAAGATCAGGACTCCGGCGAGGACGTTCATCCGCGCGAAGCTCCAGACGCCGGCGACGCTCCAGCTCGCGGACTGCATGTAGAGCACCGTGTGCACGGCGATCACCGCCAGGTACGCGCAGGCGAAGACCACCCCGTTGTCGCCGAACGCCGTCGGGATGGTCAGCGAGATCACGAAGAAGGCAAGCATCCCGCCGAGCAGCGGCAGGCGTAGGGCGGTCCGGTTCGGAGGCACGGCGTTGGTGAGCCAGGCGAACGCGCCGTACATCCACCAGATCGCCGTCAGCATCAGAACGACCTGCCCGAGCGCCTCGCCGGTCGGGTGGTGGACGAGGACGGCGGTCAGCTGCGTGATCGTGAAGACGAAGACGAGGTCGAAGAAGAGCTCGATGGATGAGACCCTGAGCTCTCCCTCCCCCTCCACCGGCGCGCTCGCGCTTTCCGTCATGCGAGTCATATTCGTTACCAAGTCGGTCATCTCGCCGGGCCGTCCTGTCCGCGGCCGCCTCTAATTTCAGTGAGGAGATGGCTGAGAGCCTTTTCGAGAATGGCAGCGGGGCCACCCCGCCCGAGCCCGGCCCGACGCGGCTCCTACGCGAGATGTCGGACGGCGACCAGATCACCGGCGCGTTCGTCGTCCGCGAGCGGGAGCGGCGCCAGAAGCGCAACGGCGAGGACTTTCTCCGGGTCGTGCTCGCGGACAAAACCGGGACCGTCCCCGCGATCGCTTGGGACGGCGTCGCGGAGTGCTTCGAGACCTGCGCCCCCGGCTCGATCGTGATCGTCCGTGGCAGCTTCGCGGTCCACCCGCAGTTCGGCAAGCAGATCAAGCTGGTTGCAGTGCGCGCCGCCGGGCCCGACGAGTACGACGAGGAGCAGCTGGCCGAGGGGCCCCTGCGCTCGGTGGACCTGCTCGAGGCCGACCTGCGCGAGCTGATCGGAACGGTCCAGAACGCCTCGCTTCACCAACTGCTCGACCGCTTCTTCGGCGCGGGGACCGAGTCCTGGGCGCGGTTCCGCGACGCGCCCGCCGCGAAGCACTATCACCAGGCCTACGCGGGAGGGCTGCTGGAGCACACCCTCTCCGTCGCCCAGGCCGTCAGCGCGGCCGCCAACTTCTTCCCCGGCATCGACCGCGAGATCGCGGTGACCGGCGCGATGCTCCACGACATCGGCAAGACCGAGGCCTACAACGACGATCCACTCGCCATCGAGCTGACCGACGAGGGCCGCCTCGAGGGTGAGATCCCGCGCGGCTACTACAAGGTCCGCCGCGAGATCGAGGACATCGAGGGCTTCGACCCGGGGCTCGCCCAGGCGATCCTCCACATCATCCTCTCGCACCACGGCCAGCTCGAGCATGGCTCACCCGTCGTTCCCGCAACCCGTGAAGCAACCCTGGTGCACTCGATCGACAACCTGGGCGGCAAGCTCGGCAGCTTCGACCGCCTCGAGAAGGAGCTCGCCGACGGCGAGAGCTGGTCCCGCTTCGACCGCGGCATCGACGGCTCGGCGTTCTTCGGCTCGCGCGCCGCCTAGCGGCCACCAGGCCGCTCCACTTCGGAGCGGAGGGCGAAGCCCGTAGCGACTTATGTGGGGCGGCCGCTTGTGGCCGCGATCTGATGGCGAAGCCATCCCTCGAACCCGCTCCGGCGTAGTACGCAGGCAAACCAACGCGAGAAGGGATGACTCGATGTTGAACAGGACCGGCAGGTGGATCGTCGCGGGGATCGCGGCGCTGGCCCTTGCGGTCGGCGGCGCGGGCGTCGCTTTCGCGGGACACCATCACCACCACCATCACCACGGGATTCCCCAGCACAACGGCGGGGACCATGACGCCGACAACAACGGCGGGCCCAGCGACGGCGACGGCAACACCTAGGCCGATTCGCCGGCATCGGGCCCTCGTCGCCGCGCTCGCTCTGGCGGGCGCGGCGACGCTTGCCGCCTGCGGCGGCTCCGGCGGTGAGCCGGAGGGCGCCGAGCCTGCGGCACCGTCGAACGCGGTGGCATTCGCCTGGGTCCACCCGGATGGCCCCGGGCGCGGGTGGCGCACGAGGGCGCTGCCCTCCGGCGGCGCCACCCTGTCCTACCCCGCCGGCTGGCGGCTCAGCCAGACCGATCCGGGAACCGTGACCGCGACGCTCCACCGGGCGGGCCGAATCGACGGTTATCTGAACATCACCCCTCAGGGCGGCGACGAGACGCTCGCCAACTGGGCGAGCTTCCGGCCCGCCCACAATCGCGAAGAGGGAGACAGCGACCTGGTTCCCCTCGCCTCGGCCACCGGTCTCCGGTTCCATGCTGCGACGGGCTCCTGCGTGAAGGATCGCTACGCGACCGAGACGAACCGGCACTACGTGGAGATCGCCTGCATCGTCCGGGGTCGCACCTCGACGACCGTGATCGTCGGCGCGGCACCGCCCTCGCTCTGGGACCGCTATTCGCCGGCGATCGAGCGGTCGATCTCCAGCTTCTCCGTCACCTAGCGGCCCCTCTGTATAGCTTTGCCCCGTGGAGATCCAGCGGGGCAAGTACCTGCGGCAGGTCATGGCGAGCCCGGTCGCCCTGATCTCGCTGCTGGTTGCCGCCGGCGCGGCCGGCGTCGCGGGTGCGGTCGCGGCTGGCGCGGCCGTCGGGGCTGCCGCAGCGGCCGCAGCCGCACTCTTCTGGTTTCTGACCGTGCTCGGAATCGCCATCCGGCGGGCAAACAACGCCTTCTACGAGGCCTACGCCGAGCAGCGCGGCCTGCGCTGGGAACACAACGGCATCGTGCCGCCGTCCACGCCGTTGCTGCGGCGTGGAGACAGCCGTCGCGTGGACGAGATGTTCGCGGGAACCCTCCCGGGCGGGCTCAACGGCGAGCTGGCGCTCTACACCTATGAGGAGCGAAGCTCCGGAGGCTCGGGCGGACACGCGAAGGAGATCCACCACTTCACGATCGTCGTCAGCGACCTGCCGGGCCTCGAGGGGAGGCTGCCCGGCCTGTTCGTGCAGCGCCGCTCGGGCTTTCGGTTCCTGGATGGAGCCGAGGACGTCTTCCGCTCGACTCAGCGGATCGAGCTGGAGAGTGAGGTGCTCGACCGGAAATGCGAGATCTTCGCCGATCGGCGCTGCGATGCGAACTGGCTGCGCCAGCTCTTCTCGCCGAGCTTCGTCGAATTCCTCGCCGAGGGCTCCCCCGAGAGCTTCGCCTTCGAGGTCGAGAACGGGACCCTCTGCATCAACGTCAACCGGCATCGCGGCAAGGCGGCCGAGCTCGATCAGATCTGCGAAGCAGCGGCAACCGTCGCGAAACGGATCATCGACGAAGCGGCCGAGTAGCCGGCCGGCGCCCTAGGGGCCGAAGCGCCTGGCGCAGCGCTGCAGGCGGTTCACATTCTTGTGGGCGTGCTCCACGCAGTGCTGAAGCTTGTTCAGCTGGCTGAAGTCCGACTGCGAGCCGCCGTTTCCGGTCTTGACATTCTGCTGAAGCTGCTGCTGGGCATTCGCAACCTGCTGTTCGGCCTGCTGGAGCGGTTGCGAGAAGGAGTTGATCGCGTTGTTGGCGGTATCGGTTGCCGGCTTGATAGCGAAGACGTAGACGGCCGCCAGGATCCCCACGGTGACCAGCAGCCCGACCAGACGCAGGCCGATGTTCCCCAGGAAGTCCACGGGGCGCAATCTATCGGCGCGTCCCCAGCAGGGCCATGGGGACTTTTCCGAAGTCAATGCGCCCACGCAAATTGCGCAAATCGTTTCGGATCCGCGACCCTGGCGGATTGGTCGCCCACATCCCGCGTCTATTCTGATTCGCGGATGGCCAAGGACACCGAGAAGCTGATCCGCCAGCTCTCGCTGATCTCCTACCTCATGGCTCAGGGCAGGCCGACGTCGGCGCTCGAGATCAAGCGCGAGGTGGAGGGGTACAGCGACATGAACGACGACGCCTTCGCGCGCCGCTTCTACGCGGACCGGGCTGAGCTCGAGAGCCTCGGCATCACCCTTCAGGTCGAGAAGCCCGGCGAGAGCATGCAGGGCTACGAATCGGAGCTCTACTCCCTGCCGCCGGAGAACTACTACCTGCCGGAGATCCAGTTCGGCGACGACGAGCTGGCTGCGCTGCAGACCGCGCTCCAGCTGCTGGACGGAGAGTTCGCCTACGCCGAGCCGCTGCGTCTCGCCCTTCAGCAGGTCTCGTGGGGACGGCCCAGCCCCCTGACCGCGCCCGAGCAGTCCTCCGTCGAGGTCCGGATGACCGCAAAGGCCGACGGCGCCGAGGTCTCCCAGCGCCTCTCGAAGATCGAGACCGCGATCTCGCGGCGCAAGACGATCGAGTTCACCTACTACACGATCGAGCGCGACTCGCAGGAGAAGCGCAAGGTCGACCCGTACCACCTGGTCTACCGCGGCGGGCAGTTCTATTTGATCGGCCGCTCGCACGAGCGCGACGCGATCCGCGTCTTCCGCCTCTCGCGCATCCGGGGGAAGGTCTCCTACGCCTCGAAGGCGGAGCACGATTTCTCGCCGCCGGAGGAGTTCGAGCGCCGCGACTACGCCCGCAAGGCCGAGTGGCAGCTGGGAGAGATTCAGGGCACGGCCAAGATCTTCCTGAAAGAGCGCGTCGCCTGGCTGGTGGAGCGTGACTTCGGCGCCTACGGCGAGTTCCGCAACCCGGGCCGCGGCGACGGCTCGCCCGGCAAGGGACGCATCTTCGAGACCGAGTACGCCTCCAGCCGGCAGATGGTCGCCTGGGTGCTGCACTGGCGGCAGAACGCGACCGTGCTCGATCCGCCAGAGCTCGCCGAGGAGGTCGCCGAGCGGCTCGACCAGCTCTCTGCGCGTCACAGCGACGACTTCGAGCCGGCCACGACGGTGCGGACCGTGCCACCGGCCCCCCGCTCGAGCCGCTCGAATGGCCGATCGGACTCCTCGATCCGGCCGGAGCGCTTCGCGCGCCTGGTGACGCTGGCGGGGATGCTCATCGAGTCCGCCAAGGGTGAGGCCCGCCTTTCTACCGCCGACGTGGTGGACAGGCTGCACGTCAGCGAGGAGGAGCTCCGGGACGACATCGACCTGCTCAACGTCGTCAACTTCGGCGGCGGCACCTACGTCCTCTACGCCGAGCTGCAGGGCGACGAGATCGAAGTCGACGCCGAGCCCTACGGGGACAACTTCGCGAAGCCCGCCCGGCTGCTTCCGCTCGAGGCGAAGGCGCTGGTCGCCGCGATCGATCTGTTCGGCGACCACCTGCCGCAGAGCGGCCTGGTCAGCGCCCGGGAGAAGATCGTCGCGGCGCTCGGGCACGACCCCTCCGAGGAGGGGCTCGAGATCGCCGCATCGGGTGGCGACGATTCCGATGTCGCCCGCAAGGTGAACAAGGCAATCGAGGGACAGCGGGTCGTCTCGATCCAGTACTACAAGGAGAACGAGGACGAGTTCACCAAGCGCGAGATCGAGCCCTACACACTCGCCAACGGACCGGAGGGCTGGTACGTCGCGTCATATGACCGCCGACGGGAGGATGTCCGCCACTTCCGGCTCGACCGGATCAAGGAGGCCGAGGTCCTGCGGGAGCGCTTCGAGCCTCGCCCCGAGGTCGAGGACATCGCCGCGATCGAGGGCGGCTGGCTCTCCGGCGAGCACGTCCCGGCGGCCGACGTCGCGCGGGTCTGGGTGTCGCCTGAGCGGGCCCGCTGGGCGCGTGAGGAGCACACCGTGATCGAAGAGCTCGCCGACGACGCCCTCGTGATCGAGGTTCCCTACGGCTCCACCGACTGGCTGCTCCGCGAGATCCTCAAGGGCGCCGGCGAGTTCGTCGTCCTGGAGCCCGAGGCGGCGCGCGAGGCGATCGCCGAGGAGCTCCGAGTCGACGCCGGCGCCACGGCCGTCAAGGCCGCCTAGCTACCCCCGGCGCTCTCGACCGCGGCATCCATCGCCTCCTGCGGCGCGACGCCCCCGGCGTAGCGGTGGTGGATCGCCAGCGCGTTGCCGTCCGGGTCTTGGAAGATCGCCTGCTTGCAGACCCCGCTGTCGATCACGTCGGTGAGGAACTCGACGCCACGCGACTCCAGCTCGGCCTTGGCGGCCTCGAAGTCGTCCACGTGGAACTCCAGCGGAGTCGTGTTCGGGCTGAAGTCGATGTTGAAGGCGTCGACCTGCATCAGCGCGATCGTGACCGTCCCGGTCTCGAATTCGCCGGCCGGCATCTGTCCCCACTGCTTGCCGAACGGCAGGCCGAGAGTCTCGTCGTAGAACTTCTTGGAGGCCTCCCAGTCCTTCGTCGGAAAGGCAATGAAGTCGACACCGTTGAGGAGTTGCGTCTGTGTGGTCATGACCGCAGACTCTCACATTCCCTGAGCCGGCCGATAGGTCCCGATCACGACGCCGGTCGTGGTGGTGATGGTGTCGGTCAGCTCCAGGCGCGTGAAGACGCCGTCCGGGAAGAGGCGTCTTCCAGTGCCCAGCACCAGCGGATGGACGAGGAGGACGTACTCGTCGATCAGGCCGCGGCGCATCAGCTGACCGGCGAGATCTCCGCTGCCCAGGAGGCCCACGTCCTGCTCCGACTCCTCCTTCAGCTTCGCGACGGCATCGACGGCGTCGCCCTCGAGCAGGATCGAGTTCTCCCAGGAAAGTGGAGCGCTCAGCGTCCTCGAGGCGACGTATTTCCGGGTGGAGTTGAGCCTTTCGGTGTACGGGTTGTCCTTCTGCTTCGGCCAGTACCCAAAGAGATCCTCGTAGGTGCGCCGACCGAGGACGAGCCCGCCGTCGCGCGCCATTCGCTCGCCCATCGCGCGACCCATCACCTCGTCGGCGTACTGAGCCCCCCAGCCGCCGTGCTCGAAGCCGCCGCGAGTGTCCTCATCGAGGCGGCCCGGCGACTGCATGACCCCGTCCAGGGTGATGCTCTCGACTGCCGTGAGCCCGCTCATCCGGCCGCCTGCGAGTAGCGGAGCGAGCCGGGGGTGTCCAGCAGCTCTCCGGTCTCGAGCAGCGTCTTCAGGCCGGAGAGGATCATGGGCCAGCCGCCGTAGAGCTCGCCGTTGGCGTCGATCGGGAGCTGGTCGTGAATGACCGTCAGCTGGCAGGAGTCGGCGACCTTGCGGATCTCCCAGGTCACCCGCGAGGATCCGACGGCCTTGACCTCGTCGCTCCACAGGGCGGTCATCGTCTGCACCAGCCGCCTGGGCGGATCGACCTCCA
Source organism: uncultured Solirubrobacterales bacterium (assembly GCA_963743575.1). Classification (GTDB taxonomy): domain Bacteria; phylum Actinomycetota; class Thermoleophilia; order Solirubrobacterales; family 70-9; genus DASUPK01. Next base: position 786,610 of record CAVUQC010000007.1, read on the forward strand.
GGTTCTCGCCCTCGGCGATCTCGATCACGCCGGGGACACCGGAGCTGTAGGACGAGCCCTGCGTCCAATCGGAGTTCGTCGTGACCCCGAAGCTGTACTTCGCGCGCATCTCCGGGTCGGTGATCGCCTCCCAAAGCCGCTCCGGCGTCGTCTTGATGTAAATCTCGAACACGGCGGTCCCGCTGCTCCCATCGGAGTCCGGGACGAGCGCGATCTGATGGGGAACTTCGAATTCCTCAGGCAATTTCTTCCTCCTCGAGTTCTCTTTTCAGGCCCGTGAGTCCGGAGACCCAGGGCTCGGCGTACTTGCTGACCCAGCGCTCGTAGACGAGCCGGATCGGAACGGGGTTCAGGTAATGGAGCTTCTCGCGGCCCCGCCTGCGCGTGACCACGAGACCGGCCTCCTCGAGCTGGCGCAGGTGCTTCATCACACCGAAGCGCGTCATCGGGAGGTCGCCCTCCAGCGCGGTGAGCGTCTGACCGTCCTCCTTGAAGAGACGGTCGAGCAGCTGCCGCCGAGTCGGGTCCGCCAGTGCCTTGAACACGTCGTCCATGGCGAAGAGTATAGGTGACTAATTAGTCACATGTCAAGGAACCGGCAGAATTACCGCCGTGGACCTGGATCTCGAACGCCTCACCGCTCCCAACCCGAGCCCGATGACGCTGGAGGGGACGAACACCTACCTCGTAGGGCGCGACCCGGCCGTCGTCATCGACCCTGGGCCGGACCATGCCGGCCACATCGAGGCGGTCCGGGACGCCGCCGAGCGGCGCGGCGGGATCGGGACGGTTCTGCTCACGCACGACCACGGCGACCACGCCGACGGGGTCGATCGCCTGGGAGTGCCGGTGACGCGCCCTGGGGACGGCACCGTGATCGCCGGCCTGCGCGCGCTCGTGACCCCCGGTCATGCGGACGAGCACCTCTGCTTCGTGACCGGCTCGGCGTGCTTCACGGGGGACCTGATCCTCGGCCAAGGGTCCACCATCGTGGGGCCGCGCGACATGGGCGGCTCCCTCCTTCACTACATGGACTCGCTGCGCAAGCTGCAGGAGCTCGAGCTCGATGTCCTCTATCCGGGCCACGGCCCCGAGGTCGATGACCCGGCCGCCAAGATCGCCGAATACATCACCCACCGCCAGGAGCGGGAGGACCGGCTGGTCGCAGCGCTTGACCGCGGCGAGCGCAGGCGAGCGGCGCTCCTCGACGAGGTCTGGGACGACGTCCCCGAGCAGCTCCGCCCCGCTGCCGCGATCGCCATGCAGGCGCATCTCGAGAAGCTCGCCGACGAGGGGCGCCTGCCCGGGGACCTGAGCGACTGACCCCGGGGCGCGGCCCCTGGTATGAACCTCCGATGAGCATCGATCCAGGCCGGCTGCTGCGCGGAGGCGCCAAGGGGATGGGAATCGGGACCGCGCTGCTCGGCGCGACGGCCGCCGGCCTCTGGTGGCGACTCTTCCGCCAGCCCCTGCCGCGCACGGAGGGACCCGTCTCCGTCCGTGGCCTCGGCGAGCCGGTCGAGATCGCCCGCGATCGATGGGGAATGCCGACCGTTCGTGCGCGGTCGGCAGCCGACCTCTGGTTCGGCCAGGGCTATTGCCATGGCCAGGACCGCCTCTGGCAGGTCGAGATCCAGCGCCGCATCTGCTCGGGGCGCGTCTCGGAGATCGCTGGGCGCGCCGGTCTCCCGGTCGACCGCCTGATGCGCACCCTGGGCCTCCGCCGGATCGCCCTCCGCGAGGAGGCCGAGCTCGACGGCGACCTGCGCACCCTGCTCGAGGCCTACTGCGCGGGCCTCAACGAGGCGGCCCGCACGTCTCCGGCCCCCCCGCCGGAGCTTCAGCTGCTGCGCCTCGAGTTCGAGCCGTGGCGACCAGCCGACATGCTCGCCGGGGGCAAGCTCCTCTCCTTCGGGCTCTCGACCAACTGGGAGCGGGAGCTGCTGCGCGCCGACCTGGTTCGCGAGCTCGGGGAGGAACGCGCCACGAAGATCGACCCCACCTATCCCAGGGGCAACCCGGTCGCGCTCCGGCCCGGGCACGGCTTCGACGGGGACGGCCTGAGCCTCGCCGAGCAGATCGGCCGTGTGCGCGACCAGATCGGACTGGCCGCGGCTGCCAGCGGCTCCAACAACTGGGCCGTGAGCCCGAGCCGCTCGGCGACCGGAGGAGCCCTGCTCGCCGGCGATCCGCACCTTCCCAGCGGCATGCCGGGAGTCTGGTACGAGATCGGCCTGGAGCTCCACGGGCGTTGGTGCCGCGGAGCCTCCATCCCGGGACTGCCCGGCATCTCGCTTGGCCAGAACAACGACGTCGCCTTCGCCTTCACCAACGTGATGGCCGATGTAGAGGACCTGTTCGTCGAGCGGATCGCCGATGAGAGCTACGAGTTCCGCGGCGAGCAGCGCCCGATCGAAATCGTGGAGGAGCTGATCTCCATCCGTGGGAGGGACGTGCCCGAGCGCCATGAGGTGCGCCTCACCCACCACGGGCCAATCGTCAATTCGGCGCTCGGCGCGGACGACGAGCAGCCGCTCGCGCTGCGCTGGGCCGCGCTCGACGAGCCCTCCATCTCCCACGCCCACATCGGCGTGCTCGAGCCGACCAGCGGACCAGAGCTCGTCGAATTGCTCCGCTCCGTGACGATGCCTGTCTCCAACCTCGTCTGGGCAGATCGCCACGGGTCGATCGGCTACAAGATGATGGGCCGGGTCCCGAAGCGGAATGGGGACTGCCCCGACCTCCCCAAACCGGGCTGGACCGGCGAGTTCGAGTGGGACGGGTGGATCCCCTATGACGAGATGCCCGAGGTGGTCGATCCGGATGAGGGGTTCCTCGTCACCGCCAACAACCGGATCGTCGACGACGACTATCCGCACCACATCACGAGCGACTGGCTCGACGGCTACCGCGCCGCACGAATCGAGCAGCTCCTGCGGGAGACCGACGACCACGACCTGGAGAGCTTCCGGCGGATGCAGACCGACCTCTACTCGATCCCCGGCGACGAGGTCGTCCACCGGCTGGCGCGCCTGCCGGCGACCAGCCAGCGCGAGGTGCGCGCCATCGAGCGGCTGAAGAGCTGGGACCGAACGCTCAGCCCGGCGACCGTCGCGGGCACGATCTACCAGGCCTTCCTCCTGCGACTGGCGCGCGAGTTCACGCGGGCGGCGATCGGCGACCGTGACCTCGCGGACCGCTACCTCGACCGCGCCGACAACGGATTCATCGCACACGTCACCTCCCCGTGGCGCTGGCACTCCCACCTGCTCGCGCTCTGGGAGGAGGGCGACGACGAGTTGATCGGCGGCTCCTGGGACGAACTGGCGCTCGACGCTTTGCGGGGCGCGCTCGACGACCTGGAGGAGCGCTTCGGTCCGGATCCCGAAGAGTGGCAGTGGGGCCGCGTGCACGCGCTCCAGTTCCCCCATGCACTCGGCGGTACCCATCCCGTGGCCGAGCGGGTCTTCAACCGCACGCTCCACCCCGGCGGCGGGCAGGAGACCGTCGCCCAGATCGCTTACGACCCGAACGATCCCTACGAGGCGATCTGGGCGCCGAGTTGGCGGATGCTCGCTGACCCTGCGAACCCGGAGCGCTCACAGTGGCAGGCGTTCACCGGGCAGTCGGGGCACGCCTGGAGCCGTCACTACGACGACCTCCAGCCGCGCTGGGAGACGGGCGCCACCCAGTCGATGGCCGGCGAAGGCCCCTTCGAGACGCTCGTGCTCTCGCCCGGGTTCTGATGCCCTCCCGGCGCGACCAGATCAAGCTCACCGATGAGGAGCTCGCCGGCCTGCTCGAGACAGAGCGGATCGCGGTCGTCTCCTCGATCGGCCCTCGCGGCTGGCCCCACTCGATGCCGCTCTGGTACGTCCCGCGCGAGGGAGACATCTGGATCTGGACCTACGCCAAGTCCCAGAAGGTGAGAAACCTCGAGCGCGATCCGCGAGCGACGCTGCTGATCGAGACCGGCATCGAGTACGGCGAGCTGCGCGGAGTCCAGATCGAGGCCGAGGCCGAGTTGATCCGCGATGTGGAGGAGATCGTCGACTTCGCCAAGGACCTGACCATCCGCTACAGCGAGGGAATCGACTCGGTCGAAGGCGACGCCGCCGCCGCCCTGCAGGCACAGGCCCCGAAACGGGTGGCGATCCACTTCCACCCCAGGCGCACGGCGACCTGGGACCACCGCAAGCTCGGCGGGGTGTACTGAGGTGCGAGGCTTCGCCATCAGGCGCGGCCACAACGGCCGCCCCACATAAGTCGCTACGCGCTCCGCGCTCCGCTCCGAAGTGGAGCGGCCTAGTGGCCGCTAGCCTCCGCGCATGGAAGATCTGAAGGGCCTGATCCTCTCCGGAGGCGCGGGAACCCGCCTGCGCCCCATCACCCACACCTCGGCAAAGCAGCTCGTGCCGGTGGCCAACAAGCCCGTGCTCTTCTACGGGATCGAGGCCCTCGTCGAGGCCGGGATCACCGAGATCGGGATCATCATCGCGCCGGAGACCGGCGAGGAGATCAGGCAGGCGGCCGGTGACGGGTCCGCCTTCGGCGCCCGGATCACCTACATCGAGCAGGAGGCGCCACTGGGCCTCGCCCATGCACTGCTCACCGCCGAGGACTTCCTGGGCCAGAGCCCGTTCGTCATGTACCTCGGCGACAACCTGCTGCGCGACGGCATCGTCGAGCTCGCGAAGGTCTTCCGCAGCTCCGAACCCGACGCCCTGATCCTGCTCACCCAGGTCGAGGACCCGTCGTCCTATGGCGTGGCCGAGCTCAACGGCGACCGTGTCGTCCGCTTGGTCGAAAAGCCGAAGGACCCGCCGAGTGACCTCGCCCTCGTGGGCGTCTATATGTTCGGCCCCTCGATCTTCGAGGCTGCACACGCGATCGAGCCATCGGCGCGGGGAGAGCTCGAGATCACCGACGCGATCGACAGGCTGATCGAGGCCGGCCGCCGCGTCGAGCCCCACATCGTGAAGGGCTGGTGGAAGGACACCGGGAAGCTCGAGGACATGCTCGAGGCGAATCGCCTGGTGCTCGAGGACATCGAGCAACGCATCGACGGCGAGCTCGACGACGCCTCGCGGGTCGAGGGCCGAGTGGTGATCGAGGAGGGAGCGAAGCTGGAGCGCACGGTGGTCCGCGGCCCCGCGATCATCGGCGCAGGCACGCGGATCTCCGACAGCTACGTGGGTCCGTACACCGCGATCGATCGGGACGTGTTGATCACCGGCTCGGAGATCGAGCACTCCATCGTCCTCTCGGGATCCAGCATCCGTGACCTCCATGCACGAATGGAGGCGAGCCTGCTCGGCAAGAACGTCAGCCTGAGCCGCAGCGAGGGGATGCCGAAGACGCTCCGCTTCCTGGTCGGCGACAACGCGGACATCTCGATCCCATGAAGGTCCTGGTCACCGGAGCAGGCGGGATGCTCGGCCAGGACGTCGTGCGGGTCGCGAAGGACATGCGCCACCAGGTCGTTGCGCTGAGCCGCGACGATCTCGACGTCTCCGATCCGGCCCGAGTAGAGCGGCTGATCACCCGCGAGCGCCCGGACGCGGTCATCAACTGCGCCGCCTGGACCAACGTCGACGGCGCCGAGGAATTCGAGCATGACGCGTCGGTGATCAACGCCCAGGGAGCCGGCTTCGTGGCCGGCGCGGCGGCGAAGGTCGGCGCCCAGGTGGTCTTCCCGTCCACCGACTATGTCTTCAACGGAAAGGGCGGCCCCTACGGCGAGTCCGACGATCCCAACCCGATCAACGCCTACGGCCGCACCAAGCTCGGCGGCGAGCGCGCCACGGCTCTCGTCAACGGGCGCAGCTTCATCGTGCGGACCTCGTGGCTGTTCGGCCCGCACGGCGGCAACTTCGTGGAGACGATGCTGCGACTCGGGAAGGACGGCGGGCCGGTCGTGGTCGTCCACGACCAGGTCGGGTCTCCCACCTACACCGGCCACCTGGCCGTCGGCCTGCTCCGCCTGATCGACACGGGCGCCTTCGGGATCCACCACATGTCGGGGGAGGGAAGCTGCTCCTGGTACGAGTTCGCCATGGAGATCTTCCGCCAGGCCGAGGTCGTGACGCGGGTGATGGCCACCTCCACGGACATGATGGAGCGCCCCGCGACCCGACCGGGCAACTCGATCCTGGAGAGCCGGCGCACCACCCCGATCGAACTGCCCCCATGGCAGCGCGGGCTCTCCGACTACCTGGCCCGGCGCGGTCACATCGAGGAAGAGGAGGCGCCGAAGAAACAGCGCTCCAGCTCATCTCGCCGCCAGCCCATGCTCGACTGGACGCGCCGCGAGCGCGAGGAGCGCGAGGCCGACGGCGAGGAGATCACGGGTGAGAGCGAATTGCCCCTGGAGGACGTGACCTGGGAGGACGGATCCGACGAGCCGGACGGAGAGGACAAAGGGGTGGACGCGGCGTGAAGCTCCTGGTCACGGGCGGGGCAGGGTTCATCGGGTCCAACTACGTGCGCATGCGCCTGGCGAGCCATCCCGATGACTCGGTCCGCGTCCTGGACAAGCTCACCTATGCGGGGCGGCAGGAGAACCTCGAGAGGCTTCCGGAGGACCGCTTCGAGCTGATCGAGGCCGACATCGCCGATCGCGACGCCGCTCGGGGCGCCGTAGACGGCTGCGACGTCGTCGTCAACTTCGCCGCGGAGACTCATGTCGACCGCTCGATCGAGGCGCCGGGCGAGTTCATCACCACGGACGTCTTCGGCACCTACGTGCTGCTCGAGGCGGCCCGGGACGCGAACGTGCGCTACCTCCAGTTCTCAACCGACGAGGTCTACGGCGACTTCGAGATGGGCTCCGCGACAGAGGAGTCGCCGCTCTCCCCCTCCTCGCCCTACTCGGCCTCCAAGGCCGGCGGTGACCTGATGGTCGCCGCCTTTGCCCGGACCTACGGCGCCGAGGCTCTGATCATGCGCGCCTCCAACAACTACGGGCCGTATCAGTACCCCGAGAAGCTGATCCCGCTCTGCATCCTCAACGCCCTCGCCGGCGACCCACTGCCGGTCTACGGCGACGGCATGCAGGTGCGCAACTGGCTGCATGTGGACGATTGCTGCGCAGCCGTGGACGCCGTTCTCGAAGGCGGCGAGCCGGGGAACGTCTACAACGTCGGCGGGCCCGACGAGCTCCCGAACATCGAGGTGATCAGGCGGATCCTTGCGCTCACCGACCGCGACGAATCGCTGGTCTCCTACGTCAAGGACCGGCCCGGCCACGATCGCCGCTATTCACTCTCGGCCGCCCGCCTCGAGGCGCTGGGCTGGAAGGCCGCCGTCGGCTTCGACGAGGGCATCGAGCGAACCGTGCACTGGTACCGGGAGAACGAGGATTGGTGGATGCCGATCCGCTCGGGGGACTACCGCACGTACTACGAGCGCCACTACGGCGAGGCGCTGAAGTAGCCGCTATCCGCCCGTGGCGGGGTCGAGCTCCCGCTCGGTGTAGACCAGGATCTCTGAGATCGTGCTCCGGCTCATGTTTTCGATGTGGTACGTGAACGACATGACCACGGTCTGCGTGACGGCGTCGTTCACCGGAACGTTGAACATGTAGACGGCCTGGGCGTGGTCACCGTCGCCGAGGATCGCCGCGTCATGCTGCATGGACCCGAACGCCGGCAACGGGAGAGTCCGCCCGCCGTGGCCGTTCTCCCGGCGATCCATCGCCCCAACCTGTTGCTCGAAGACGGTCGCGGGGTCCCAGTCCATTCCTGGTGGGGCCGCGAAGATTTGCACCGTGAGGCCTCCCGTTCCGGGTGGCACCGCCAGGTCGAGATCGGTCAACCGGTGCACGCCGACTCGAGAGATCTGATTCTGCCCCTGAGTGAGCCTGAAGTCGAAGAATCCGCATTCTTGAGGGGCCCGCTGGCAATCTCGCCCCAGAGATCGCCTGAGCCACCGGAATCAGCGGCCACAGCCCCCGTGGTGAGGTAAGCCGCGGCGGCGAGCATCAGCGGCACCATGAATCCGATGGCTCTTCGCACGCGCACGGCTGAGCCCATGAACCCCCATCGGCCACCGGCTCGCCGGCCTGTAGCCGGATGGCGCCGGCTGCAGACAGCACATTCGGAGAAGACGCCGGCGGAGGCCTCTTGCTAGAACGCAGTAACTCCCATGACGCGCCACCTGACCCGTCTCGCTGACATCGCCTACCGCCGCCGCGGCCTCATGGTCATTGCATGGATCGTCGCCGCGATCGTGATCATCGGCGTCGGCTCGTCGCTCAAGGGCGAGTTCAACGCCAACTACAACACTCCGGGCTCGGACTCCAAGGCGGCGAGCCAAATCACCGAACAGCGCTTCGGCGGCTACTCCGGCCAGGAGGTGACCGTCACCTGGAAGGACTCGGCCGGCGCACAGAGCCCGGCCGTGCAACGGCGGATCAACCAATTCCTTGTGGAGGCGGAGAAGGTCAACAACATCGCCGGACACACTCAGTTCCGGGTTTCTCAGAACGGTCAGATCGGCACGACATCCCTCCCACTGACCGTTCCGGGATGGGACGTGACCAAGGACGAAGGCACGCAGTTGATCGACGCGGCGCAGGCCCACGACGGCAACGGTCTGGAGATCAAGCTGGGCGGCGATCCGATCAATCGGGCGGAGGAGCAGTCCAGCCCGGAGGGAGTCGGGTTCTTCGGCGCCGCGATTGTGCTCCTGATCGCCTTCGGCTCGGTGGTGGCGGCGGGTCTGCCGCTTGCGATCGCGCTGATCGGCCTCGGGATCTCATCGGGCGGCCTGATTCCGTTGCTGGCCAACGCGATGGACGTCCCCGATTGGACCACCGCGGTCTCGGGCCTGATCGGGATCGGCGTCGGCATCGACTACTCGCTGCTCGTCCTGACCCGCTTTCGATCGGCGCTGGGAGAGGGAAAGGATCGTCACGACGCGGTGGTGGAGGCCGTCACCACCGCTGGGCGGAGCGTGATCATCGCCGGCTCCACCGTGGTGATCGCCGTCCTGGGCCTCTTCCTCACCGGGCTCACCTACATGTACGGCGTGGCGCTCTCGGCGGCCATCGCGGTCCTCGTCATGATGCTCGCCGCGATCACCCTGCTGCCCGCTCTGCTTTCGTACCTCGGCCCGAGGGTCGACCGCCTGCGCATCCCGCTTCTTGGCAGACGGAACAGGCTGACGAGCGAGACGGGCAAGGAATCCCCAGCCCTGCGCTGGGCCCACGGGGTCCAGAAGCGCCCCTGGCTGGCCGCCATCTCAGCGACGGCGGTACTGCTCGCGCTCGCGGCGCCTGCACTCGGCATGCGACTGGGCTTCCCCGACGCCGGCAATGACCCGCCCGGCTCGATGACTCGGCAGGGCTACGACCTGACCGCCGAGGGCTTCGGTCCGGGCACGAACGGACCGGTGGTCGTCGCCGCCACGTTGTCGAGCGATTCGCAGAAGTACTTGATGGACAACCTCGCGAATCAGATGCGCGCCGATTCGGACGTGGCCTTCGTCTCTCCGGTCAGGCTCAACTCCGCCCATGACGCCGCCCTGATCACGGTCGTCCCCAAGAGCTCACCCCAGGACCAGGCGACCTCGGACCTGGTGAAGCGGCTCCGCGACCACACCGTCCCGAACGCCGTCGGCACCTCTGGGATCGACGTCAAGATCGGAGGCGTCACGGCGGCGCTCGAGGACCAGAGCGCCTACATGACGGACCGCATGCCGCTCTTCATCGCGGGGGTGGTCGGACTCTCCTTCCTGCTCCTGCTGGTCGCGTTCCACTCGCCCTTCATCTCGTTGAAGGCGGGAGTGATGAACCTGCTCTCGGTCTCCGCCGCCTACGGCGTGATGACCCTGGCGGCAAAGGGAGGTGGCTTCAGCAACCTGATCGGCATCGACCACGAGGTCCCGGTCGCCCCCTTCATGCCGGTGATGATGTTCGCGATCCTCTTCGGCCTCTCGATGGACTACGAGGTCTTTCTGATCTCGCGCATCCGAGAGGAGTACCTGAAGGACGGGGACACGCGCCGCGCCGTGGCTGAGGGCCTCGCGAAGACCGCCCGGGTGATCACCGCGGCCGCCGCGATCATGGTGGTCGTCTTCCTCGCCTTCGTGACCTCCAACCAGGTCTTCCTGAAGCTGTTCGGGATCGGCCTGGCCTCGGCGATCTTCCTGGACGCCACGATCGTCCGGATGGTGCTCGTTCCGGCCGTGATGCAACTGCTCGGCAAGAGGAACTGGTGGATCCCCGACTGGCTCGAGCGCATCCTGCCGCGGCTGGACGTCGAGCGGGTGGCTGCGGCGGGCGCGGAGAGCGGCTCCTAGTTCGAGGCAGCCTGGAGCGATCCGCCCAGGCGCCGCCTGAGCGCGACGCGGGCCCGCTGCAGGTTGCTGTTGACGGAGGGAACGGTCACTCCAAGATGCTCCGCGGCCTCCCGCGCGGAGAGCCCGAACACCTCCCTGAGCACGAACGCCTCCTGCTGCCTGCGCGGCAGCAGCCCGACCGCCCCCATCACCCGGTCAATTGACTGGCGTCGTCCGAGCTGGTCCATCGGCTCAACCAGATCGGTGGCCTCGTCGCCGCCGCCCAGATCGAGTCGCCGCCTGATCTGGTCGAGCGACGCGTTGGTGGCGATTCGGTAGAGCCAGGATCGAAGGGATCCCCTCCCCTCGAATCGGTGGAGAGAGCGCCAGCCTCGCAGCAGCGCTTCCTGCAGCGCATCCTCCGCGTCATGGGGCGAGCGGAGGATGCGCATGCAGTGGGCACGGAGCTCGTCGCGATGGAGCTCGACCGCCTCGGCGTAGCGACTGTGCCGCTCAGTCTGGGACATCACAGCTCCGCGACATCCTCCTCGCTGACGGCCGTCCTCGGCAGTGTCAGGGCGAGAAGCCCTGCGAGCACGAACAACCCGATCACCACGAACGCGCTGTGCTTGAACGCCTCGGTGAACGGACGGCTCTCGACCTGCGTGAAGAACACCGTGCCGACGACGGCCACACCCAACGCTCCGCCGAGCTGCTGTGCGGTGCTGAACATCCCGCCGGCGCCCCCGGCGACCTCATGCGGCACGGCCGCCAGGACGACATTGACGAGCGGGATGATCATCAGCGAGAGGCCTGCTCCCGCGACGACCAGGCCCGGGACGACCGGCCAGGGATCGGACCCGCTGCCGACCTGGCTCGAGCCGAGCAGCACCGCGAGGACCCCGACGGCCATCAGGAAGCCGCCCAGGCTGAGGATCCCGCGGCCGTGCCTCTGCGCCAGCGGGACCGCGAACGGCGCCAGCACGAAGCTGCCGATGCTGAACGCCAGGAGGGTGAGACCCGCACCCAGCGGCGAGAAGCCCCTGCCTCCCTGGAGCCAGACCACGAACATCACCGAGAAGCCCTGCAGCCCTCCGGAGAACGCCGCCTGGACCAGGAGCCCGGCTGAGAAGGCCGGGATCCGAAGCAGACGGGTCCGCAGGAGGGGTGCAACGCCGACTCGGGGGAGCCGCTCGATTACGGTTGCCAAGACGACCAGCGCCCCGACCCCTGCGGCGAGCATCGCCCAGATCCAGGCGGGCCAGCCGAGGCTGCGTCCCTCGAGCAGCGGGTACGCGATCGCGACGATCGACGCCGCTAGTACGCCGGCGCCGAGCAGATCCGGGCGCCCGGCTTCAGGATCGCTGCTCTCGGGGACCACCCGGATGGTGGCGATCAGGGACACGATCGCGACAGGGATGTTGACGAAGAACACCGTCCTCCAGCCCCAGCCGAACAGGTCGGCCTGAGTCAGTACGCCACCGAGGACGAGCCCGATCGCCGATGCGAAACCCAGGGTCGCCCCGTAGGCCCCGAAGACCTTGCCGCGCTCCTCGCTGTCGAAGATCGTGCGGAAGGTCCCGAGCAGCTGCGGGATCATCGCGGCCGCCGCGACCCCTTGCACGACCCGGGCCGCGATCAGCTCATTCGGCGTCTGGGACAGCCCGGCCGCCAGGCTCGCGAGCCCGAAGGTCACGATGCCGCGGACGAACATCCGCTTGCGCCCGAGCAGATCGCCGAAGCTCCCCGAAACGATCAGGGTAGCCGCGAAAGCGAGCATGTAGGCGGAGATCACCCACTCGAGCTGGGTGCCCGTGGCGCCCAGGTCGGTCCGAATCGTCGGCAGGGCGACGTTGACGATCGTCAGATCGATCAGATCCATCGTCGCCGCGCCGATCATCACCGCGGCTGCCAGCCACCGGCGTGGATAGGTCTCGATCCGCCCTCTCAAATCTGTGGCCATGGCCTCCATACGAGCCTCCTTTGCTTCTCGAACGTCTATCGTGTAACGAACGTTGTTTGAGTTCGAACGGTGTTCTAGCAAATCGGAACAGTTTTTGCAACGTCGTTCGGGACTAGTACGGTGTTCGAGATGAGCGCGGAGAAAAAGACAGGCGAGATCCCGCCGCCGCCTTGGCAGCGCGTGCCGGAGCGAGGCAAGCGCCGCCGGCGCGATCCCCTCACCCAGGAGGCAATCGTCGAGACGGCGATCAAGGTGCTCGACGAGGTCGGTCTCGCCGGCTTCAGCATGCGCCGGGTCGCCGAGGTACTCGACACCGGAGCGGCCTCCCTCTACTGGCACGTCGGCTCGAAGGACGGCCTCTTCGACCTGATCTTCGAGGAGATCATCGGCGAGCAGATCGCGGACGTGCCGGAGCCCGATCCGAAGCGATGGCGGGAGCAGCTCAAGGAGGTCGCCCGGACCATGCGCCGGACGATCCTGCGCCACCGCGACATCGTTCAGCTCTCGGTCGGCCGGATCCCGATGGGGCCCAATGCCCTGCGTATGTCGGAGGAGGTGCTGGCGATCCTGCGCGCCGGCGAGGTGCCCGACGAGCTCGCGGTCCAGAGCTACCTCCTGCTGATCTCGCTTGTCAACGGCTTCACCCTCGACGAGGCGGGCTATGCCGATCAGGCGCCCGAGGGCGCCCCGGCGATGGAGGAGGCGGCGCAGATGGTCCAGACCTACTTCAGCTCCCTGCCCGAGGAGGGGTTCTCGAACCTGAAGGAGCTGGCCGAGCACTTCGCCATCACCGACCAGGACGCGCGCTTCGAGCTGCTGCTCGACCTGTTCGTCGACGGGCTCGCCGCGCGGGCCTCGTCAGCCTCCTAGGCCGCCGGTCGCTGTCGGTAAGGTCAGTAGGTTCGGCATGAGTACGTCCGCGACCCCAAAGTCACCCCTGGAGCCCTTCTCCGAGCCGGTCAGGAGATGGTTCGAGGCCTCCTTCGAGGCAGCCACGCCCGCCCAGGCGGCTGGCTGGCCCGCGATCGCCTCGGGCAAGCACACGCTGATCTGCGCCCCCACGGGCTCGGGCAAGACCCTCGCCTCCTTCCTCTGGGGCATCGACCGCCTGGCACGCGAGCCCGAGCGCCTCGGCTCGGGCGTGCGGATCGTCTACGTCTCGCCGCTCAAGGCCCTCTCCTACGACATCGAGCGCAACCTGAGGGCGCCGCTGCAGGGGATCGGCGCGCCGGTCTCGGTGGCGCTGCGAACGGGTGACACACCGCAGACCGAGCGCCGAAGAATGCGCCGCGAGCCGCCGGACATCCTGATCACCACGCCCGAATCGCTCTATCTGATGATCAGCTCGGGGGCGCGGGAGATCCTCGGCGCAGTCGAGGCGGTGATCGTGGACGAGATCCACGCCGTGGCGCCGTCCAAACGAGGATCCCACCTCGCACTGACCCTGGAGCGCCTCGACCACCTCGGCGAGAACCCCGTCCAGCGGATCGGCCTGTCGGCCACACAGCGCCCGCTGGAGCGCATCGGCGACTTTCTCGTGGGAGCTGGACGCGAGTGCGAGATCGTCGACGCCTCGGAGCCCAAGCAGCTCGACCTGGAGATCGTGGTGCCGGTCGAGGACATGGTGGAGCCCAGTCCGCTCTCCAACAAGCGCCGCGACGGAGCTGACACCGGCAAGACGCCGCCGGCCGATCTGAAGCATTCCCCGGAGCGGATCGACCCGGGCCCGATCGAGGCCTCCCTCGACCCCGCTACCAACACGCGCTCGATCTGGCCGGCGATTTACCCCGAGCTGCTGCGCCTGGTCCGGGAGCACAGCTCGACCATCGTCTTCGTCAACAACCGCCGGGCCGCCGAGCGCATCGCCAAGCGCCTCAACGAGATGCACAACGACGAGCTGGAGGAGGAGCTGCCGGCGACGGAGCACGCGGGGAACTCGAAGAACGGGGGCAAGGGACCCGCGGAGATCGCGCGCGCTCACCACGGCTCCCTCTCCCATGAGGAGCGGGCCGTTGTCGAGGAGCTGCTCAAGTCCGGTCAGCTGCCCTGCCTGGTCGCCACCTCCTCGCTGGAGCTCGGCATTGACATGGGAGCGGTGGACCTGGTCATCCAGGTTGAGTCGCCGAAGTCCGTCACCCGCGGCCTGCAGCGAGTCGGCCGCGCCGGCCACACGCTCGGTGAGGTCTCAAAGGGCCGGATCTTCCCCAAGTTCCGCGCCGACCTGCTCGAGTGCGCGGTGGTCGCGCGCCGCATGCGGACCGGCGAGATCGAGGAGACGGTCATCCCGCAGAACCCCCTCGACGTGCTCGCCCAGCACCTCGTTTCGATGGCGGCTCTGGACGAGTGGGAGATCGACGAGGTGGAGAAGCTGGTCCGCTCGGCGCAGCCCTTCGCCGAGCTGTCCCGCGAGCAGCTCGAGAACGTGCTCGACATGCTCGACGGCCGCTACCCATCGGAGCGCTTCGCCGAGCTGCGCCCGCGGATCGTCTGGGACCGGACCAAGGGCACGATGCGCGGCCGGCCCGGAGCGCGCCAGCTCGCAGTGGCGAACGCAGGCACCATCCCGGACCGCGGCCTCTACGGCGTCCACCTCCCGGACGGCCGCCGTGTCGGCGAGCTTGATGAGGAGATGGTCTACGAGGCTCGCCCCGGCCAGACCTTCCTGCTCGGCGCCAGCACCTGGCGGATCGAGGAGATCACTCGCGATCGGGTGATCGTCACCCCCGCTCCAGGCGCCCCCGGAGCTGTGCCCTTCTGGCGCGGCGACGGGATCGGCCGGCCTGCTGAGCTCGGCCGGGCGATCGGCGCCTTCTCACGGGAGGCCGTGAACGCCGACCCGAAGAAGCTCGCCAAGGAGAACGATCTCGACAAGCTCGCCGCCCAGAACCTCGTCAACTACCTGACCGAGCAGCAGGCGGCCACGCGCGTCGTCCCCTCAGACGAGGCGATCGTGATCGAGCGCTTCCGTGACGAGATCGGCGACTGGCGGCTCTGCGTTCTCTCGCCCTTCGGCGGCCGGGTGCACGCGGCCTGGGGCCTGGCGCTCGCGGCGAAGATCCGCGACGAGCGGGACCTCGAGGCCGACGCGATCTGGTCCGACGACGGGATCGTCATCCACCTGCCCGACGCCGACGAGCCGCCTCCGGGCGACCTGGTGATGATCGAGCCCGACGAGCTCGAGGACCTGGTGATCCGCGAGCTTTCCGGGTCGGCCCTGTTCGGTGCACGCTTCCGCGAGAACGCCTCCCGCTCGCTGCTGATTCCACGCGCCTGGCCCGGCAAGCGGACCCCTCTCTGGCAGCAACGGCTCAAGTCCCAGAGCCTGCTCGAGGTCGCCCGGGACTTTCCCCGCTTCCCGGTGATTCTCGAGACCTACCGCGAGGTGATGCGGGACGTCCTCGACCTCCCGGCGCTGAAGGAGCTGCTGCGAGACCTCCACTCGCGCAAGATCACGATGGTCGAGGTCGAGACCCCGACGGCGTCGCCCTTCGCCTCCTCGTTGCTCTTCGACTACGTCGCCACCTACATGTACGAGGGGGACACGCCCAACGCGGAGCGCCGCGCGGCGGCACTCGCCCTCGACCGCGACCTGCTGGCGGAGCTGCTCGGCCAGGAGGAGCTGCGCGAGCTGATCGACCCGGAGGCACTCGAAGAGGTCGCCCGGCAGCTCCAGCATCTGACCGAGGCCGGCCTGACCAAGGACCGCGACGGTCTGCAGACCATCCTGCGCCGGCTCGGCGACCTGACGGCCGAGGAATGCGAGCAGCGGACCGAGGATGGCTATTCGGCCGCCTCGATGCTCGAGAAGCTGGTCAAGGAACGCCGTGCCGCAGTGGTCAGGATCGCCGGCGAGGAGCGCTACATCGCCGCCGAGGACGCCGGGCTCTACCGCGATGCGCTCGGAGTGCCACCGCCGGCCGGATTGCCGGAGAGCTTCCTGGAGCCGGTCGAGGATGCGCTCGTCTCCCTGGTCAGGCGCTACGCCGCATCCCACGTGCCGTTCCCGACCAGGCAGCTGGCCGACCGCTATGGCGTCGATCCGAGCTCAGCGCTGAAGGAGCTGGAGCGCTCCGGCGACCTGGTTCGCGGCGAGCTGCTGCCGGGCGGGACGTCGAGAGAGTGGTGCGAGTCCGATGTGCTGCGCCGTCTCAGGCGCGCCAGTCTGGCCCGGCTGCGCAAGGAGGTGGAGGCGACCGACCAGCGTGAGCTCGCTCGCTTCCTGCCGAGCTGGCAGAACGTCGATGCACACGGGCGCTCCGGCGCGGGGCCCGATCGCCTGCGCGAGGCGCTCATCTCGCTGCAGGGCGTGGCGCTCACGCCCAAGACCTGGGAGCGCGACGTCCTGCCGCGGCGGCTCGGTTCGTACAGCCCCACCTGGCTCGACGAGCTCTGCACCAGCGGCGAGCTGGTCTGGGTCGGCGCCGGCGCGCTCGGCCGCAACGACGGCAAGATCGCCCTCTACTTCAGGGAAGACGTTCGCCTCGCCGGCCCACCACCGGGGAACGCCAAGCTCGACCGGCCGGAGGGGGAGCCTCACGACGCGATCCGCGAGCGCCTGGCGCAGGGACCCTGCTTCTGGCTCGACCTGCTCGAGCTGGAGGGATCGGCCGAGGAACTGCACGAGGCGCTCTGGGATCTGGCCTGGTCGGGAGAGGTGACGAACGACGCCTTCGCGCCCCTGCGAGCTCCCCGCCTGCGGGCCGCACAGCGCTCCGACCGCGGGGGGCGCAGATTCGCCCGGCGCCGTGCCGCCGCGGCCGGGACCGTGATCGGCCGCTGGTCGTTGAGCGCTCCGCTGTTCGAGGGCGCGCCTTCGGCGGGCCCGCGGACGCGCGCGCTGGCCGAGCTGCTGCTGGAGCGGCACGGCATCGTCACCCGCGAGACGGCCATAGCCGAGAGCATCCCCGGTGGATTCGCCTCGATCTACGGCGAGCTTCAGAACCTCGAGCTGCTCGGCACCGCCCGCCGTGGCTACTTCGTGGAGGGCCTGGGCGGAGCGCAGTTCGCCCTACCGGGCGCGGTGGAGCGACTGCGCAGCCTGCCGCGAACCGAGGGCGAGCTCCAGGTGCTCGCCGCGACGGACCCGGCGAATCCGTACGGCGCGACTCTCTCCTGGCCCAAGCTCGAGGGGCAGCGCCGCCCCGCTCGCACGGCGGGCGCATATGTGCTGATCCGCGACGGAGAGCCGCTCCTCTACGTCGAACGCGGCGGCAAGGGGGTCCTGCGCCTGCAGAAGCTCGGCGACGCCGAGCTGATCGAGGGTTTCGGCGTGCTCGCCGAGGCTGCTCAGGGCGGCCAGATCGAGAAGCTCGCGATCGAGCGCCTCGACGGCGAGCCGGTGATCGGCTCCGGGATGGAGGCGGCCCTGATAGAGGCCGGGTTCCGGCGGCAGCCGCGCAAGCTGGTCGCGTAGTGGCCGAGGGGGACACGATCCTGCGGATCGCCCGCAGGATGCGTGCGCCACTGGAGGGCGCCGAGCTCTCGGTGCGCACCCCCGGCCAGCGCCGCCCCGACGGGCTGGCGGCGGCGGAACTCGACGGGCGCAGGCTCGAGCGGATCGAGACCCGCGGCAAGAATCTCATTTTCCACTTCGACGGCGGGCTCGTGCTGCACAGCCATCTCGGCATGCGGGGGAGCTGGCAGCTCTACGCCAACGGCGAGCGCTGGCGACGGCCGGCTCGCGACGCCTGGATCGCCCTGACCGGGGGCGGCGCGGAGGCGGTCAACTTCGGCGGGTCGCGGATGCGCATCGTCCGCGAGACGCAGCTGCTCCGCGATCCCAAGCTCGCGCGCCTTGGCCCGGACGTGCTGGCGGACGACTTCGACCCAGCGGTCGCCGCCGCGCGGATCCGCTCGCCCGGACCGGATCTCAGGGTGGGCGATGCGCTGCTGGGCCAGCGCCTGGTCGCAGGCATCGGCAACATCTTCAGATCGGAGGGCTGCTTCGAAGCGGGCATTGACCCGCGGACTCCCGTGGGGGAGCTCGGTGACGATCAGCTCATCGAGATCCTCGAGGCCACCCGCGGGCTGATGCTCGAGGCCGTGCAGACCGGGCGCCAGCCGAACCGCGTCTACCGCCGGGCGGGGAGGCCGTGCCCACGTTGCGGGACCAGCATCCTCTCCCAGGCCCAGGGCGAGACCGCCCGGACCACGTACTGGTGTCCCAGCTGTCAGCCTCCCGCTCCGGCCTGAGCGCGGCGAGCAGGGCTCGTCGCCTGACGCCCTTCAGAGCTTTGCGTGAAAGTCGTACCAAGCGTCCGTGCTCGACGAACGCCATTCCTGGACGACCTCGTCGGCCGATTGCCAGCTCCCGTGGGTGGACTCGCCGAAGCGGCCCGAAGCGCCGACCGGGAAGCGAGCCAGTCCCACCCTCTGCAGGACACGAGGAGAGTGACGCGTCTGATCGACGAGCTTGAAACGCCGATAGCCCAGCTCGCTCAGGCGATCGACGTAGTCCGCCGTGTGGGATTCGATCGAGACGTACGCCGGCAGGTCGCCGGGCGAAAGGGAGTCCAGGCAGAGCCCGTCGGCGCCCTCGATGTCGATCTTCAGGTAGAAGGGCACGCCGTGCCTCTCGAGCAGCGACCTGAACGTGACGCACTCGACCTCAACGGCGGTGCAGGGCGTCCCCTCACGGCAACCAACCTCGCGGTCGAAGGAGCTGTGCTCGTCGTTCGCGTCGTTCACCCAGAAGGTCGCCGTCCCTCCGCGTGAGCCGATTCCAGCGTTCACGACCGCAACCGGATCAGCCGCGAACCGTCGCGAAAGCGATTCGGCCAGCCGCGGATTGGCCTCAACGGCGACGACCCGGTAGCCGGAGCGCAGATAGTGCGCAGTGTCCTCCCCGCGATGCGCCCCAACGTCGTAGATCAGGTCAGCCTCCATCGCGGTGAGAAAGGTACCGGCGGGGCATGTGCTTGATCGCCAAGCCCGCCGAGCAGGGATAATGACCTCGGGATGGCGAACGGAGGAAGAGCTGGGATCGTCGAGCTCCTCGGACGCGTGCCGCTCTTCTCGGAGCTCTCGCCCGACGAGCTGGATCAGGTGGCGCAGGTCGCGATCCCGCGCAGCTTTCCGCCCGACACCCGCGTCTTTCACGAGGGCGATCCGGGTGACGCCTGCTACATCGTCAACCAGGGGAGCTGCAGGGTGATCCGCCAGCATTCCGATGGAAGGGCGATCACCCTGGCCACGCTCGGCCCGGGGGCGATCTTCGGAGAGCTCGCGATGCTCGATGGCGAGCGCCGCTCCGCCAGCGTGGAGGCCGCCGAGAACACGGAGCTGCTCGCGCTGCCGGCGATCGACATGCGCACGCTGATCCGCCAGCACCCCGAGATGGCCGAGAAGCTGATCGTGGCGCTCACGCGGCGCCTGCGGGAGGCGAACGAGCGCATCGCTCGCCAGTCCTTCCAGACCGTGCCGAGCCGCGTCGCGGGCGTGCTCACCCAGCTGCTCGCGGAGGAGGCCGTCACACCCCTGGTCAGGGACGGCGTCACGATTCGGCTGAGGCAATCGGACCTCGCCCAGATGGCAGGCACCTCGCGCGAGAGCGTCAGCCGCTTCCTCGCCACGCTCGAACGGGCCGGGGTCGTCCAGGTGGGACGGGGCCGGGTGACGGTGATCGAGCCGGAGCGCCTCGACGCCTACATCTTCTAGGGGGACCAGGCCTGCTGCCGCCTCTGATCTGATGGCGATGCCGTCTTACACAGACCAACGACTCCGCATGGTGGAGCGCCAGCTGCGCCACCGCGGCATCAGCGACGAGCGCGTGCTCGCCGCCATGGCTGCCGTGCCCCGCGAGCACTTCGTCCCGGAGCAGGTCCGGGAGAGCGCCTACAACGACTCGGCGCTCCCCATCGGCCACGAGCAGACCATCTCCCAGCCCTGGGTGGTGGCGGCGATCTGCCAGGCGCTGAGCCTCGACGGCGACGAGGTGGTACTCGAGATCGGAACCGGGTCCGGATATTCGGCGGCCGTGCTGGCGAGGCTGGCACGGCGCGTGATCAGCGTCGAGCGGGTGCCGGAGCTCGGCGAGGCCGCGCGGCTCAGGCTCGCGGAGCTCGGGGTCGACAACGCCGAGGTGGTCGTCGGGGATGGCAGCAGGGGTCACCCCGACGAGGCGCCCTACGAGGGCATCGCCGTCCACGCCGCCACCCCGGAGGCTCCCCACAGCCTGATCGCGGAGCTCGCGCCCGAGGGACGGCTGGTCGTCCCGATCGCAACCAGCTCCGCCGACCTGCTGGTCGCCTTCATCCGCGAGAACGGTGAGCTGCGCCAGGAGACGATCGGCCCGTGCAGATTCGTCCCCCTGATCGGCGTCGAGGGCTTCAACCCACCCGGAATTGATGACGGGTAGGCTCGCCGGGTGAACTCCGCCCTCTACGTCCTCAACTTCTACTCGCCCGTCTTCGTCGACCAGCTGCGCAGCGGCAGGAAGACGGCGACGATCCGGCTGGGCGACAAGTCCCGCAAGTACAAGCGGGGCCAGGTCGTCTGGATCACGATCGGCTACCGCCATCAGGCGCGGGAGAAGATCTTCGCCGCCGTGATCGACGACGTCGAGGTGAAGAAGGTCTCCGAGCTCTCGCCCCGCGACATCGAGCACGACAACCCGGAGTTTCGGCGGCCCGAGGAGACGGTGGACTTCCTGGAGAAGATCTACACGCGCCCCGTCGGCGAGGACGACACGGTGACCGTGATCCGTTTCTCGCAGATCGTCGAAAGACCGTCGACGCAATTTGGCAACGGAGAAACGCCATCCCGCAACTGACGCCGCTCGCGCGGGTGGCGCCGCGGGCCAATGGGTGAATACCGCTTCCTCACAACCTGGCTGCTCGAGGCCCCGCGCGAGCGCGTCTGGGACGCGATCTACGAATCCGAGCGCTGGCCGGACTGGTGGCACGGTGTCCTCGAAGCCGACAAGCTCGAGGAGGGAGACGAATCGGGCGTCGGGCAATACGGGCGCTATGTCTGGAAGTCGAAGCTGCCGTACAAGCTCGAGTTCTTCGTGCGGACCACCCGGGTCGAGAAGCCCTATCTGCTGGAGGGCAAGCCGAGGGCGAGCTCGCCGGCGTCGGCCGCTGGCGCCTGTTCGAGCGGGACGGGGTGACGGCCGCTCTCTACGAGTGGAACGTGCGCACGACCAGGTCGTGGATGAACCTGCTGGCGCCGCTGGCGCGACCGGTCTTCGCGGTCAATCACGACTACGTGATGCGGAACGGCGGCCACGGGCTCGCCAAGCTGCTCGGCGCCCCGCTGCTGGCCATTGACTAGCCGGTAACGGCCCGGCACCGCTCTCTGGCTACAATCGGGACGCTGGCTGGCACTCTCCTACTGAGAGTGCCAAAACCAATTCCCGCTAGGAGGAATGCCGATGAAGCTGAAGCCGCTAGGCGACCGCCTGATCGTTCAGGCAGTCGAGGAGGAAGAGACGACCGCAAGCGGGATCGTCCTTCCCGACACAGCGAAGGAGAAGCCGCAGAAGGGCAAGGTGCTCGCTGTCGGCGACGGAGAGGTCAAGGAGGACGGCTCACGCCGCCCCCTCGACGTGAGTGAGGGCGACGAGGTCCTCTACTCCAAGTACGGAGGCACCGAAATCACTGTCGACGGCGACGAGCTGCTCGTCCTGCGCGAGGCCGATGTGCTCGCGAAGGTCGGCTAGTCCCACACTTATGACGCCGCTCCTCGGCTTCGTGTCCGGAGCGGCTTGGAAGGAGGAAGCACACATATGGCTCCCAAAGAGCTGAAGTACGACGAGGACGCACGTGGTGCCCTGCAGGACGGGGTGGATGCCGTGGCCAATGCGGTCAAGGTGACACTCGGTCCGAAGGGTCGTTACGTCGTCCTCGACAAGAAGTTCGGAGCGCCCACCATCACCAACGACGGCGTCACCATCGCCCGCGAGATCGAGGTCGAGGACGTCTTCCAGAATCAGGGCGCACAGCTGGTCCGCGAGGTGGCGACCGCCACCAATGACGTGGCCGGCGACGGCACCACCACGGCGACCCTGCTCGCTCAGACGATCGTCCGCCACGGCCTGAAGAACGTGGCCGCGGGCGCGAATCCGCTGGGCCTGCGTCGCGGAATCGAGATGGCGGTCGACAACGTCGTCGAGAACCTCCGCGAGAAGCAGTCCAAGGACGTCGGTGGCAAGGAGCAGATCGCGCGTGTCGCGGCCATCTCCGCCGCCGACGACGAGATCGGCAACATCATCGCCGACGCCATCGACAAGGTCGGCAAGGACGGCGTGGTGAACGTCGAAGAGGGCCAGACCTTCGGGATGGAGCTCGAGTTCACCGAGGGCATGCAGTTCGACAAGGGCTACATCTCGCCCTACATGGTCACCGACCAGGACCGCATGGAGGCCGTGCTCGATGACGCCTACATCCTGATCGCCAACCAGAAGATCGGCTCGGTGCGCGACATCCTGCCGGTCCTGGAGCAGGTCATGCAGGGCGGCAAGTCGCTGCTGATCATCGCCGAGGACGTCGAGGGCGAGACCCTCGCGACCCTGGTGGTGAACAAGCTCCGCGGCACGTTCACCGGCGTGGCCGTCAAGGCGCCGGGCTTCGGTGACCGACGCAAGCGGATGCTGGAGGACATCGGCATCCTCACCGGCGGCGAGGTGATCACCGAGGAGATGGGCCTGAAGCTGGAGAACACCCAGCTCGACCAGCTCGGCAAGGCGCGTCGCGTCGTGGTCGGCAAGGACAACACCACGATCATCGACGGTGCCGGCGAAGCCGAGCAGATCAAGGGCCGCATCAAGCAGATCAAGTCCGAGGTCGAGAACACCGACTCCGACTTCGACCGCGAGAAGCTGCAGGAGCGGCTGGCCAAATTGGCCGGCGGCGTCGCGGTCGTCAAGGTCGGTGCGGCGACCGAGACCGAGATGAAGGAGAAGAAGCACCGCGTCGAGGACGCCCTGCAGGCGACCCGTGCGGCGCTCGAGGAGGGCATCGTCCCGGGCGGCGGCGTCGCGCTGCTGAACGCCCAGGACGCGATCAAGCTCGACTCCTACAAGGACGACGACGAGCGGACTGGTGCTTCGATCATCCAGCGCTCGCTCGAGGCACCGATCCGGCAGATCGCCGAGAACTCGGGCTTCGAGGCCTCGGTCGTGGTCGAGAAGGTCCGCGGCCTGAAGGCGGGCGAGGGCCTGAACGCGTCCGATGGCGAGTACGGCGACCTGATCGCCGCCGGCGTCATCGACCCGACCATGGTCACCCGTTCGGCGCTTCAGAACGCCGCGTCGATCGCGAAGAACATCCTCACCACCGAGGCCATCGTGGCCGAGCCGCCCGAGAAGGACGGCGCCGGCGCGATGCCCGGTGGAGGCATGCCCGACATGGGCGGGATGATGTAGGGACTACGCTTGCCGTAACAGGCGAGTGTGTTCAAGTGTTTCGAGAGGCCCGGCTCACGCCGGGCCTCTTGCTTTTCCTAACCCTGGGTGCCCAGCACCGTGCCCATCGGGCGCGGCTCGATCCCGAGATGCTCTGCGTCGGCCGTTCCGCGCTCGCTCGTCATCGGCACCTCCATCAGCTCGGCCTCCTCCCAGGTGGCGAACACCGACGGGCCTGCCAGCAGCTCGAGCGCCCGGAGCCCGCTGCGAACGAACGGGAGCGGCACGTGGAGGAGAGGGCGACTCCTGCCGGTGGCCTCCAGCACGCTCTCGACGATGTCGTCATAGGAGAGGACCTCGGGCCCGGCGAGCTCGTAGCGGCCGTTGGCCTCACCCGCCGGCCCCCCGTTCACGGAGGCGGTGACACAGCGAGCCACGTCGCGGGCCCAGATCGGCTGGTAGCGCGCATGGCCCGAACCGGACACCGGGACCGCCGGCAACAGCGCCAGGCGCTGGAGCAGCGTGATCCAGGGATCTCCCGGCCGGTAGACGATCGACGGCGCGAAGACCGTGGTGTCGAGCGGGGACTCCCTCACGGCCCGCTCCGCGACCGCCTTGGAGCGGAAGAACCTCGTTCGCTGAAACGGTGTGGCGTTCATCGCCGAGAAGAAGACGAATCGCTTCACCCCGGCCCGCTCGGCGCGTCTCAGCAGGCGTTCCGTGGCCAGTCCGTTGATCTCCTCGATCGTCCCTCCGGGCTGGTCCCTGATCGTCGCCGCCAGATGGATGACGGTCTCGACTCCGCGCATCGCGTGGCGAATGGAGAGCGGATCGCGGAGGTCGCCGAGCGTGATCTGAACGTCCACTCGGTGCTCCCCGAGCTTTCTGGGGTCGCGGACGAGCACGCGCACCCGATGACCGGCGTCGAGCAACTCGGGCAGGAGCTCTCCACCGACCACGCCGGTTGCTCCCGTTAGCAGAATCACCTCGCCACCTTAGCCGCGTCCACCCACGCGCCGAGGCGCCGCCTCGCCTAAACTGTCGCCTTCCGCGGCGCCCGTTGGGCGCCGCAAACGCAATCGAGACCTGGGAAAGGAATAGACGCCAGTGGCATACGTCATCGCAGAGCCCTGCATCGGGCAGAAGGACAATTCCTGCGTAGAGGTCTGCCCCGTGGACTGCATCCATCCGACGCCGGACGAGCCCGACTACGACAACGTCGAACAGCTCTACATCGACCCGGACGAGTGCATCGACTGCGACGCATGCGTCGAAGCCTGCCCCGTCGACGCGTGCTTCGCCGAGGACCAGCTCCCCGAGGAGTGGTCCAAGTACACGCAGATCAACCTCGATTACTACAAGAGCAAGGCCTAGCCTCGTTCACCTGAGTAAGGGGTCGCCGCATGCGCTTGAGGGGTATTGCTTTTCTCGCAGCGGGGGCACTGCTCTTGGGTGGTGGCGCTGCGGCCGTGGATGCACAGGGATCGCCCGGGGCGACTGCGGCCGGTCAGAAGACCTGGGCCAAGTTCAGCGGCGGCCACGTCTACAAGCCCGGAACGCTCTTCTTCGGGGCTCACGAGGTGATCACCGACGTGCACTGGTCAAAGTGGGGCAAGAAGATCGCCCGCGCCACCGGGACCTACCAGGTGAACAGCTGCATCCCTGACTGCGCAGACGGGACAATCACTCCGACGCCGGCGAAGATCATTCTCACCGGCCGGGAGCGTTGTGGCAGCCGCTTCGTCTTTCGGCACTTGAAGGTCTACTTCTCCGGCCACAAACGCACGTCCCTGCCGTTCTGCAAGACCTGAGCGACGGGGCCTGGGGAGGAACGCTGCCTGGGGCCGAAAGTCCGGTACCCAGTTCTAGGACATCCGGCTAGAACGGCTCAGATAATTGGGTATCTGATCGCCTGCGCCGATTCAGCAGGTGATGAGGAATTCAGCCCGCACCGGACTTCTCGCCGCGATCACCGCCCTGGCACTGGCGCTCGCAATCCCCGCGGTGGCAAGCGCCTCCGACCCCTACGCCAACCTCCTTGCGCCCGAATCCGTCTGCCCGGGACAGTCGGATGCCTCCCTTCCGGCCGCCGCCCAGGAGCGGACCATGGTGTGCCTACACCGCTACGCGCGGAATCACCAGCACCTCTCGGGCCTGAGCGTTTCGAAGCAGCTGCGCGGCTCGGCGGCCCGTAAGGCGCACGACATCAGGCGTTGCCATCAGTTCAGCCACTACGCCTGTGGCCGCAACGCCTTCTACTGGGAGCAGAGGACTGGATTCTTCAGAGGCACCTACGGCGCCGGAGAGAACCTGGCGCTCACCTACGGGGAGGACGCCTCCCCCCGCGGGACGATGGATCTCTGGCTCAACTCGCCCGAGCACCGCAGCAACCTGCTCAACCCGCGCTACCGGAACGTCGGAATGGCCCTGGTCACCGGCTCGTTCGAGGGCAACAGCGGCGCCCACATCTGGGTCGCGGAATTCGGCTACCACCACTAGCTCGCCGCGGCATAGGCCTCCGTGCTCGGCGCCTGGGCTGGCTCGCTTCTCTCTCGCAGGATCGGCGCGGCGACCAGGCACAGATAGACCAGCAGCAGGGCGTTCCTGCCCGCGAGCGGCCAGACAAAGCCGCCCGACAGCGAAGCCACTCCGTCGTAGTTCTGAAGCACGATCTGGGTCAGCAGGACCGTGACCAGCAGGACGAGGTTCTCCTTCGCGAGCCCGTAGGCGCACGCAGAGACCGGCAGGATCCAGAGCAGGAACTGAGGCGACAGCACCGGAGCGAAGACGACGAGGACCGTGAGCAGCGCCGTGACCAGCGCGAGGTTCGAGGCTCTGGAGCGCCAACCCGCCCAGACGAGCCCCAGGTAGGCGGCCGCTCCGACGACCACCGAGATCCAGCGTGCGAAGTCCCCGCCGGAGGAGCGGATCTCGAATCCGCCGTGTCCCACCACCGAGGTGATCCCGGGCGAGCCGAGGACGTGTGCGACCTCGAACGGACTGGCGGCGAGGCTCTCAACCTGGAGGGCTCGCTGCGTGTGATAGGTGATCGCAGATCCGAACTCGTCGCCCATGATGAGCACGGCGGCAGCACAGAGCAGCAACGGAATCGCCCCCGCGATCACAACCCTTCTGAGGTTCCGCTCGCCACGCAGCAGGGCCGGATAAAGAAACAGGGGGAATGCCTTGATCGCGACCCCGATGGACAGCAAGCCGGACCACGTCGCCGAGCGGCCGCGGTCGCGTGCGAGAACCGCTGCCAGGACGAATAGCGCGGGCACGAGATCGAATCGCTGCAGCGCGAGCGGCCCGAAGTCGATCAGCGAGTGCTCGAGGACGACGCCTGAGAGGATCACCACGCCGACGGTGTAGATCCCGACCGCCGAGAGGACGCGCTTCGCGTCCCCCGGCAGCGCCAGCGCGATCAGCACCACCATCCCCAGGTCGAAGGCCAGCATCTCCCACATGAAGCCGTCGACGAAATCCTGGGTGCTGTCGCCGAGGTAGATCGGGGCGATCAGGACGGGGACCGAGAGAGGCGGGTACTCGATGTCCTGGTCCCTGTAGGGGAGGTCGCCGCCCTTGATCGCCTGCGCCTGAGGCGCGAAGTCGTTGACGAGGACCGAGGACCAGTCCCCGATCGTCGGGACGAAGACGGCGAGATGAAGAACGCAGACGAGAGCCGCGGCGGTGGCCCGCCAGCGGATCGGCATTCGCGCTACTGGACCATCGGCAGCTCGGTGCCGCTGATCCCGCCGCCGTTCGGCGCGGCTGCGGGCGCTGCCTCCGCGCCCTGAAGCAGGGGAAGCTCGACGGGAGTCATCGCAACGATGCCGCGGGCAGCCTCGCGAATCATCTGGGATGCAGGGGCATCCGGGTCATCGATGACCAGGGGCTTGCCCTCGTCGGCGTGCTCCCGGAGCTCAGTCGAAAGGGGGACCTTCGCGAGGAGCGGCACATCGAGCTCCTCCGCGAGCAGCTCGCCGCCGCCCTCCCCGAAGATCGCGACCCGCTCGCCGTCGGGACCGGTGAAGGCGGACATGTTCTCGATCACGCCGAGCACCTCGAGATCGACCTTCGCCGCCATCTCGGCCGCGCGGCGGGCGACACTCTGCGCGGCCGGCTGGGGGGTGGTGACGATCGCGATCTTGGCCTGGGGAAGCAGCTGGGCGAGCGTCATGGAGACGTCGCCGGTGCCGGGCGGCAGGTCGAGCAGCAGGTAGTCCAGCTCATCCCACGCCACGTCCTCGAGGAACTGCTGGATCGCCTTGTGGAGCATCGGGCCGCGCCAGACGACCGCCGCGTTCTCCTCGACGAAGAAGCCGATCGACATGACGGTGGGCCCCGAGGGGGACACCGGCGGGATGATCTTCCGCTCCGGCGACACATCGGGCTTCTGGTTGATGCCCAGCATCCGTGGGATCGAATATCCGTAGACGTCGCAGTCCAGCGCCCCTGCCTTGTGGCCCTCACTGTGGAGAGCCGCGGCGAGGTTGGCGGTCATCGTCGACTTGCCGACGCCGCCCTTGCCCGAGGCGATACAGATCACGTTCTTCACCTGGGCCAGCGAACCCTCGGGAAGCTTGGGACGCCCGAGCTTCTGCTGCAGGTCCGACTTCTCTCCGTCAGAGAGGACGTCGAAGCCCACGGCGACGGTGTTGACACCCTCCAACTCCGAGACGTGCTGCATCACCGCGTTCTGGAAATGCGAGCGGATCGGACAACCCGGCGTGGTCAGCGAGACGACCACATCGACGCGACCGTCGTCGTGGATGTCGATGGAGCGCACCATCCCGAGCTCGACGATGGAACGCCGCAGCTCCGGGTCGATGACCTGGGTCAGCTTCTCTGTGATCTGGTCCTTGGTCGGCACGGTCGCCCATTGTAGGCGGGGTCGGCCCGCGGCCCGGCCCGGAACGTGAAAACCGGGCCACTGGGGCCCGGTTTTCGAGGGAGGAGAGGTTGCTGCTTCCCGCTGACACCAACGGCCGCCACAAAAATCGCGGCCGGTCAACAGTGCCGGCAGGCTTCTCCGGGCGCGCCACCTCTCGAGGGCGGCCCGGGGTAAGCGACTAGATGCGCTCGCGCACCTTCTTCACCGTCGGCTCCACGCGGTCCCGGTAAATGGGCTCCACGCGCTCCTTGACGACCGGCTCGACGCGCTCGCGATACACGGGCTCGACCCGCTCCTTGACGACGGGCTCAACCCGGTCGCGGTAGACGGGCTCGACGCGCTCGCGCGCCTTCCGGGCCTGGCCGACCAGCTGGTCGGTGACCTGACGGCGGACGTCGCCGCCCTTGGTCTCGGCCTTCTGGAGCTCCGCACGGAGCTCCGAACCGAAACGGTCGCGAAGCGACTCGAGCTCGGTGGTCCGAGTCTTCGGGTCGCGGAGGGTCTGGACGCGCTTCTGCAGCGTCTCGATCTCCTGCGATCGGGTCTCCGAGTTGGTCCAGGTCTCGGCGGTGGTGCGAACGGCCTCGGCAACCGTGGGAACGGCGCCAACGGCGACGTCGACGGCCTGCAGGGCCTGCTCGGACGGCCTACGGCCGTCGGTCGTGACTTCGGTCGTCTTCTCTGAGGTCTTCTCTGTCTTGCTGGCCATCTCGAGTCTCAGTCCCTTCAGCTTGCTTTCGTCGGTCTTATTAGTTCTAAGGATGTTCAGAGCTTAGCACCGAACACATGTTTTGGCGAACACATGTTTGTAACCCCCTTGAGGGGCCGAGTTACACCGTTTGGCCGGAAAGGAGCTCAGCGAAACAAGGCGAGGAAACGACGCTTGCGCGCCACGCCCACACGCTCGACCCATTCGCCCGGGCTATCGAGGTCCTCCGGCGTCGGCAGGGCCTCGGGTTCGCTCCAGGCGCGGTTGAGCGTGCGGATGCCGTGCGAGCGAACCACCTCGTCGGCGAAGGCCTTGCCGCGCCGGTACTGCGCCAGCTTCATGTCGAGGCCGAGCACCTTGGAGACGATCGAGTCGAGCAGGCCGCGCCGCTCCCGATCTCGGTCGAGGGCGCGACGCAGTGCCGCGTAACCCGGGTCGAGCTGGTCGCCGACGGCGTCCATGACGTGCTCCGCGTAGCCCTCCACCAGGGTCATCGTCGCCGTCAGGCGCTCGACCAGCCGGCGCTGCGGCTCGGGCCACAGCAGCGTCGCCAGCTCGCCGTTGGTCGCGGAGCGAACCAGCTCGCGAGGGTTGGTCCGGGCCAGCTTCCCAAGCAGCTCCCCGGGCTTCACCTCGATCGCCGCCTTCTCGAAGAGCTCCTCGGCGATCCCGCCGATGTACTCGCGGAGCCACGGGACGGCGGCGAAATGAACCGCGTGCGTGGTCTCGTGAAGGGCGATCCAGCGCAGGAAGAGGTCACGGTCGACGTCGAGCCGGGCACGAGCCGCCGAGAGGTTCGGGCCGACGAAGAGCAGCCGGGGTGCCCGGGCCGGTCCGATCAGCGCGACGTCGTACTGGCCGATCACGCGCTGGGACAGGTAGCCGACCGCCAGGCCGATCTCCGCGCCGGTGGCCGCCCCGACGATCGTCCGCTGGAGGCCGCTGCCCTTCCCGTTCGAGTCCTTCATGCGGTCCTCCATGTGGGCCTCGACGCGGACCGCCAGGTCGCGAAAGGTCTCCAGGTTCACGTCGGCCCATTCCCCCCGGTCGACGAGCTCGGCCGGCGGAACTCCACCCCGGGGCTTCAGGCCCGTGTAGCGGCGGACCAGCTCGGCGGCGCGGGCGGACTCGAGGCGAAGCTCCTCCTCGCTTCCGTCCCAGCGCGGGCCGCTGCCGGAGAGCGCGCGGGCGACGCGCTCGGCCATGCTCCAGTCGACCAGACCGTCAGGCATAGACCGCCTCCTGCGCCTCGCGGAGAACGGCCAGGTCGTTGTCCGTGCGCGCAGCCGCGAGGTCGTAGCGAGCATCCAGGCCGAGCGGGGTCTCGTCGAGGGCCTCGCCTCCGAAGTCCACCGTCGCGCCGGCGGCCCTCGCGATGAACTGCCCCGCAGCGGCATCGACGGATCGGCACGGTCGAGTGGTGATCATGCCGTCGAAGCGCCCGCACGCCACGTAGGCGAGGTCCACCGCGATGGATCCCGGAGATCTGAGCCGGTAGGCGCGGTCGCGCAGAACCTCGGCGGCCTTCACGACACGCTCCGGTTTCGATGCTTCGAGTGCGACCAGCTCCAACCCGTCCCCGGGCGGAGCCTGGATCGGCTCGCCGTCCAGCTGCGCAACACCGTCCGCCATGGCGATGAACTCCTCGCCCGCGCCGAACTCGTAGATGTAGCCGAAGGTGACGTCCCCCATCGAGTCACCCTCGGCGACCGCGATGCTCACGCTGTGCAGGGGGATCGTCCGACGGGCATTGAGCGAACCGTCGATCGGATCGATCACCACCTGCAGGTCCAGGGTGCCGTTGTTGCCGAAGACGACCGAACCACGCTCCTCGGAGACGGCCGTGAAGTCGTGCCCCTCCCGGTGCAGGGCGTCGAGCTCGTCGAAGATCGCGTCCTCGCAGAGCCGGTCGATGACCAGGGTGTTGTCGCCGCCCTCGCCCACTCCGTCGTACTGGGTGCGCGCCTCGATCCCCCGGTGCTCGGCGAAGACCCCCTTCTGCACCTCGACGGCCCGGCGGCAGGCGGCAATCCATTGATCAGCGCTCGGACCGGCCACGCGGGCCAGGTTAGCGAGGGTTTCCGCGCGCCCAGCGGGAAGCGCGCCTGAGGTAGCGGATGCGTGGGTTAGCCTGAAATCGATGGCTGAGGAGCACGATCGAGAGGAGCCGGGCCCGACCGAGCAGCAGGAGGCCGTGGCAGCCCACGGGCAGGGAGCCCTGCTGGTCCTGGGCGCAGCGGGGTCCGGGCGCACCGAGGCTCTGGCCCGGCGCCTGAGCCGCCTGATCAGCGAGGGGCGCCGTCCCCTGGTGCTCACGCGCTCCGCCGCTGCGGCCAACCGCATCCGGGTCCGCGCCGAGGAGGAGATCGAAACCGCGTACGAGGAGCTCGTCGTCCACACGCATCCTGTGGCGGCCGCCAGGATCCTGC
Organism: uncultured Solirubrobacterales bacterium; assembly: GCA_963743575.1. GTDB lineage: Bacteria > Actinomycetota > Thermoleophilia > Solirubrobacterales > 70-9 > DASUPK01. The sequence goes on from CAVUQC010000007.1 coordinate 818,230, forward strand.
GGGAACACGCCACCGAGGCCGAGATCGACCCCTTCTTCGAGTCCCTGAGCCCGGCCGAGCGGCTGGCCATGCTGCTCGACCGGATCGACGAGCTTCCCCTGCGCAGGCACGAGATCCGCGGAAATCCGGCTGGCCTGCTCGCGCGGATCGTCGATCGCATCGACGCGCTGAAGTCCGCGGGCGTGACGGCCGAGAGATTCCGCCGCTGGTCCGAGGAGCAGGCGGGCGGCTCCGTCGCCGAGCGTGACTCGACAGCTCGGGAGCGAGAGTTCGCGGAGCTCTATGAGATGCACGACTCGCTGCTGCGAGCCGCCGGCGCGATGGACGAGGTCGATGCGGTGATCGAGCTGACCCGGCTGCTGGGTGAGCGGCCTGCGCTGGCCGAGGCGGTCTCGGGGCGCTTTCCGGACCTGTTGGTGGACGAGGCGGAGGACGCTTGCCCGGCCGAGCGCTCGCTGATCGAGGCACTCGCCCGAGGGGCGGAGACGACCGTCATCTCGTGCGACGACGAGCAGGGCAGAGCGCCATGCCGGGCGGCCTCGGCCTGGGTTCGCGAGGCCTTCTCGCCGGCGGAGCTGACCCTCGAGCCGAGCTGGCGCTACGGCGGAGACCTGCTCGACGCCGCGCATGCGGTGGTCGCTCCGGCCAAACGGGGAGCCGAGGTCGCCCGGCGCGCGGCAGGCCCGGCGACGCGCGTGCGCTTCTGGTGCGGGATCAACGAGCGAGCCGAGGCCCAGGCCGTGGCGCGAGACATCGAGGCCGCCCTCGCGGCCGGCGACGTGAAGATGGAAGAGGTCTGCGTGGCGGTGCCGAGGGGAGGCGGTAGAGCACGGGCGATCGCCGCGGCGCTCGAGGAGAGGCGCGTCCCCTACCGGGTCACGGGCCCCGGCGCGTTCTTCCAGCGGTCCGAGGTGCGCGACGTGATTGCCTGGCTGCGGCTGCTCGCCGATCCGACGGACGCAGCCGCGGCCGTCCGAGCGCTCAGCCGCCCGCCCGTCGAGTTGCGCTCGGTCGACCTCGCGCGCTGCACCACGATCGCCCGGCGCCGCAAGCTCGACATGGTCTCGGCGCTCGAAGCCTCGCTGGAGAGCCCGCAGATCCCGCCGGAGGCACGCGACCGCATCCGGGAGTTCCTCCAGCTTCACCGAGCCGCCGCGCGCGCCATGGGCGAGATGCGAGCCGACGTCTTCGTGCGGCGACTGATCGAGCGGATCGGGTTTCGCCGGCACCGGCTCTTCGCCGCACACCCTGAAGCGGCCGAGCGGTTGCGGAACCTCTCGCGGCTGGGCGAGCTCGCGGCGGCCTGGACGCGCCGGGAGCCAACCGGTTCGAACCGCGATTTCGTCCGCTACCTGGTCGCAGTCTCCGAAGCCGGAGTCCCGCCCGTGGACGAGCCCAGCGAGCCAACGGCGGACGCGGTCCGGGTCATGTCTCTGGAGCGAACCAAGGGCCTCGAGTTCTCCCGCGTGTACGTGGTGGGCCTGCATGCCGGCGCCGTGCCCGGTGGCGTCCCGGCGGGCCCCCCGGTCGTGCCCACCGGGGTCGGCGCCGGTGGGCCCTCGCACGAGGACGAGCAACGGCATCTGCTCTACGTCGCGATGACGCGCGCCCGCCACGAGCTCGTCCTCTCGAGGCCGGCGGCGACGGAAGCGGGCGACGCACGCCCTTCGCCGTTCTATGAGGACGCACGGGCGGTGCTGGACTCGGCCGAACAGGAGCAGGGCGAGGAGCTCTTCGGCCCGGCAGAGGGGCTCCAGGCCACCTATCGGATGATTCAGGACGAGGTCCTCGAGGAAGCCTGGCGAGCCGGCGGCAAGCTCAGGGAACCCCGTCTCGACACCTATATGGACGTCACCCGGGCGGTCGCCCGCTTCCTGGAGCTCGTCAAGCTCGCGGGACTGATCCAGGGATCGAGCGAAGAACCCGCCGCGGATGCCCTGGCGGCGATCAACGACCTGCTCGACCATGCGATCTCATCGGAGCAGCGGAGCGCGCTCCACGACTCCGGGCTCGATGCCTACCTGCTCGATGAGGAGGGCGCGGCCAAGCGCCGCCGCGAGCTGATCGAGCAGCGCGACGAACCTTCGCTCGAGGCCTTCCTCCCGCGGCGAGGCGAGGGGCTCGGGCTCTCCGCCACCGACATCACCCTCTACCAGACCTGTCCGCTCAAGTACAAGTTCGCGCGCGTCTTCGGCATCCCCCAGGAGACCACCATCAACCAGCGCTTCGGGATCGTCATCCACCAGGTCCTGGAGCGGTTCCACGGCCACCAGACCTCGGCGGAGGGGGAGGCTGAGGCGGGGACCCTCGAGCATCTGATGGCGCTGTTCGCCGCCGCCTGGCGCCGCTCCGGCTTCGGTGAGTCCGATGACGAGCTCCAGTTCCGCGAGAAGGCGATAGATGCCCTGCACCGCTACCACGCGCGTGAGGTGGCGAGCGGCTCTCATCCGCGCTGGGTCGAGAGGAAGTTCGACTTCCGGATCGGGCCCCACCATCTGCGTGGCAGGGTCGACCGGGTGGACCAGCTACCGAGCGGCGGCTACGAGCTGATCGACTACAAGACGGGGGATCCGAAGCCCGTCCGCGAGCTCGAGTCCGACGTTCAGCTCGCGATCTACCGCCTGGCCGCCCGGGAGGCCTGGCGCCTCGAGGGTGCGGCCGGCAGCTACTGGTATGTCCTGGCGGACGAGAAGGTCGCGGTCGGCGGCTCCTCCGACGACCTCGAGCGGGTCGAGGGCGTCGTGCTCGAGGTCGGTGAGGGGATCCTCGGACAGGACTTCGAGCCACGCCCGTCGCCGGAGATCTGCTCCTGGTGCGACTTCAAGCTGATCTGCCCGGCCTCCGAAGCGTAGGCATCAAACGGGTTGCTCCTGCGGAGCACCCTCGCATGGACGTACATATGTACATATATCTGGTACATTTGTACAACTATGTTGGCTTGGATATATCTGTCAGCGGCAATCGCCACCGAGGTGGTCGGCACCGTCTTCCTGCGCTACACCGACGGCTTCAGTAAGCCGGCTCCCTCGGCCCTGGTGATCGTCATGTACATCCTCTCGCTGTGGCTCACCGCGCTCGCGCTCAAGGGCCTCGAGATCAGCCTGGCCTACGCGGTCTGGGCGGGCGTCGGAACCGCGGCGATCGCGATCATCGGCATGGCGGCCATGGGCGAGTCGGTCAACGCCCTGAAGCTGGCGAGCATCATGCTGGTGATCGGCGGGGTCGTCGGGCTCAATCTCTCCGGCGCCAACTAGCCTGCAATGACATGGCGACGGCGGAACAGGTGACCGGTGGGCGGCGTGAGCAGATCCTGGACGCCACCCTCCGCGTCATCGGCCGGGAGGGACGCCAGGCGGTCACCCATCGCGCGGTCGCGCAGGAGGCCGATGTCCCGCTGGGCTCCACGACCTACTACTTCGACTCCCGCGAGGACCTGCTCGGCCAGGCGCTCGAGCACGTCGCAGCCCAGGAGGTAGAGCGCTACGCCCGTCTGGGCGAGGAGCTTCGCTTTGTCCGCTCGGGGAAAGAGCTCGCCGACCGGCTGATCTCCGAGCTGGTTGCAGCGGCCGAGGATCGCGTCGCCTACATCGCCGAGTACGAGCTCTGGCTGGAGGCGGGGCGCCGTCCCGACCTCCGCGAGGCTGCACAGAGCTGGTGCAACGCCGAGCAGCGCGCCGTCGCGGGGGCGTTGGAGTCGCTGGGGAGCAGCGATCCCCGCGCCGACGCAAGCCTGGTCGTCGCCGCCCTCGACGGATTGGGTGAGAGGGTGCTGGCTCGGGAGGAGGATCCCGCGGCCGCCGCCAAGGAGCTCCGGCCGGAGCTGCGCAGGCTGATCGAGCGGCTGGTCTCCTGACTCAGGCTTCGGGGCTGCCGCCCTGCTGGCGCAGGTAGCGCTCGAAGTCCCGGGCGAGCGACTCGCCGGAGGGCACGTCGTCCTCGATTTCGAGACGGTCCACCTGCTCGGCCTCCAGCCGCTGGACCAACTCCTCGATCTCCGGGTTCGCGGCGACTGCGCGGCTGACCTGGCTCTCGTACGAGTCGGATTCCTCCTCGAGGCCGGAGGCCTCGACCGCGACTCCCACCAGGCCCTCGAGCCTGCGCAGCAACGCGAGGGCGGCCTTCGGGTTCGGGACCGCGGCGACGTAGTGCGGAACGGCCGCCCAGAGGCTGGCCGACGGGATCCCGCGGCGGCGGCAGGCATCGTGGAGCACGCCGACAACCCCGGTCGGCCCCTCGTAGTTGGAGCGGGCCAGATCGAGGCTCTCGACGAGCTCTTCGTCCGAAGCCAGCCCTGTGATGGGCACCGGCAGGGTGTGCGCGACGTCGGCGATCAGGGCGCCGAGGGTGACCACCATCTCCACGCCCAGCATCTCGGCGGCATCGGCGATCCCGTCGGCGAAGGTCCGCCAGCGGAGATTCGGCTCGGTGCCCGCGAGCAGGACGAGGTCGCGCTCCGCGCCGGCGGGAGTCGCGGCAAGGAGCACGTTCCCGGGCCACTCGATCTCCCGGCTCTGGCCCTCGGTGAGGCGGATCGTCGGCCGGTTGGCCTGGAAGTCGAAGAACTCCTCGGGATCGATCTGCGCGATCACGTCGGCGTCAAGGGACTCGGCGGCGGTCGTCAGTGCAGTCGTAGCCGAGCCCGCAGCATCGTTCCAGCCCGCAAAAGCACAAACGAGAACCGGGGATCGAAGCTGCGGAGGCTCGGCCTCCCAGGCGAGCGCGTCCATCGAACGAGACTAGCGACTCGGGCGAGGCGGACACCCCGGTTCGTGCCTCTGGTGTCCGGTTGAGCTTGGAAACTCAGAACGATGGAGGCCGCAACCCAAGCCCCGCAGATCGCCGATCTCCGCCCAGGGCAGCGTTTCCGCGGCGTTTACGCCTGCTCCCGCAAGGACCGGCTCTCAGCCCGCAACGGCTCGATCTACCTGTCGCTGGAGCTGCGCGATCGCACCGGATCCATCCCGGCTCGGGTCTTCCGCGAGGTCGACCGGTTCGCCGGCCGCTTCGAGCGAGGGGATGCCATTCAGGTCGGCGGCAAGGTGGAGCGCTTCCGCGGGGAGCTCGTTGCAGAGGTGGAGGACATCCAGCCGGTGGCGGACGGCGAGCTCGATCCCTCCGATTTTCTGCCCGCCGCCTACCGGGACGCCCAGGAGCTGGAGGGGTTCCTCGAGCATCTGACGCGCGAGGTCCACGACGAGCCGCTGCGGCAGGTGGTCGAGCGTGTGTTGTTCACCGAACCCGTCGCCGCGGAGTTTCGCCGCGCCCCCTGCACGCGCGCCGGCCATCACGCCTACGTCGGCGGGCTGATCGAGCACACCGTGGCTGTCGGCACGCTCGTCGGGGAGGTCTGCCAGCTTCACCCGCGGCTCGACTCGGACCTGCTGATGGCGGCGACCTTGCTCCACGACGTGGGCAAGACCCGCGAGTTCAGCTACGGAGCGGAGTTCGGAACCACCGAGGAGGGGCGCCTGATGGGCCATCTGGCGTTGGGAGCGGAAATCGTCGGCGCCGCGGCGGGAGAGCTGCCGCCCGAGCGCAGAGCGGCGCTGCTCCACTGCGTCCTCACGCACCACGGTGCCGACGGCAAACGCTCGGGATCCGGAGGGCGGGGGTTCGGCACACCCGAGGCGCTGGCCCTCTACCGGCTGAACGCCCTCGATGCCGGCGTCAAGGGGGCCCTGGAGCACGGGCTTCAGAGCTTCTCCTGATCCCTTAGGAACGACGGATAGATTCGCCGCCCGTGAGGGCGCTCTTCAAGATCCTCGGGCTGGCGTCGGCCGTCCTCGCCGTCGGCGCCTCCATGGCGACGGCGAGCATCTACTCGAGTGTCCCGCGAACGGGGCATTGGTCCGCCGAGACGACCGACCGACTCCGGTCACATTCAAGGTGAAGAAGAAGGGCCGGGACCTCTCCATCAAGGGCTTCTCGGCCCAGGTTCATCTCTATTGCCAGACGGGCGACAGCCCGCCCGTGCCGGCCATCTGACCGTCTCGCATCCACAACCGATTCCGGTGGATGGCAATCCCAACAGCGGGACGCGAGGCAACTTCGTGAGAGTTCCCGTGAACGTCGGCATCCCCGGGTAACGGGACCCGTCACGCTCGAGGTCGTCGGCGAGTTCGAATCCCACCGTGAGTACCCCCATCGGGCCGGATCGTCCACGGCGACATCTTCGGGACCTCAACAAGGACAACGGCGGCTACTGCGGGATGTCACTGAGCCAGGGCGATCAGGGAGCCGAGATCGACTCGTCGATCGAGTGGTCCGGCCACCCGGGGCATTAGTCCGAATCCGGCTCCCGCAGCGCCCGGATGACGAGCTGAGCGGCGATCAACAGGGCGAGTCCCGCGAAGGTCAGCTCGAGCGCGCGCTCCGGGATCGTGTTGGAGGTCACGACTCCGATCAAGACCCCGAGCGGCGACAGCGCGCCGATCACGAGTCCCTCCCGCACCCGGACGTTCCCATACCCGCGCTGACGCCAGACGGCGACGAGTGCCACCGGGACGATCGCCAGCAGGGAGGTCGCCTCCGCATGGACCTGCGACTCGTCCATGAAGATCGTCAGAGCCGGGACGAAGAGGACCCCCCCGCCGACGCCGAGCAACCCTCCGACCAATCCACCGGCGAAGCCCAGAAGTGCGGCGGCTATCGAGCTCACGCGATGATCAACTTCGCTGCGATGACGATGAGCAGGCCGGCGAAGAGCAGGGAGATCGTCCGTTCCGGGATGCGCTGCTGCAGGGCCGTGCCGGCGACCGCCCCCCCGATGGCCGGCAATCCCACGAGCGCCGCGTTCGCGGGGTCGACGTTGCCGTAGAAGGCCTGCAGGGTCACGGCCACCGCGGCGATGACGGTGATCGCCATCAGGCTGGTCCCCGTCGCCTCCCTGGCGCCGTATCCGAGCCAGACGATCAGCAGCGGAACGATCACGCTCCCGCCTCCGACCCCCAGGAGGCCACTGAAGGCACCACCGGCCGTGCCGATCGCCGCAAGCTTCAGGGTCCGTGAGGTCAGCATGGCGGGCGATACTAGGGCGATGCAATCCGCGGGGCCATCAGAGGAGGCGCTCGAGCGGCTGCTCGAGCCGCTGGCCGGCGATCCCGGCCGTTCGGCGGTCCTGACCGACGTGGACGGCACGATCGCTCCGATCGTGCCCAGACCCGAGAATGCGGCGGTGCCCGAGGCGACGCGCGATCTGCTGCGCTCGCTCGCGGAGCGATACGCCCTGGTCGGCTGCCTGAGCGGGCGCAGGGCCCTGGATGCGCGCCGCATAGTCGGGCTGGACGAGCTCGCGTACTCGGGCAATCACGGCTTCGAGCTCCTGCTGCCCGGCGACGACGAGGTGCGTCCCGACCCCTCGCTCGACGGTCACGAGGGAGACGCGCCCCGGTTCGTCGAGGGACTCGACCGCTCCGAGCTCGACCGCGTCGGGGTTCGTACGGAGGACAAGGGAGCGATCGTCGCCCTCCACTGGCGCGGAGCCGAAAACGAGGGAGCCGCCGAGTCTCTCGTGCATGAGATCGCCAGCGAGGCCGAGTGGCAGGGACTGGTCCTCCACCACGGCCGCAAGGTGCTCGAGATCAGGCCGAACGTGGCCATCAACAAGGGCATCGCCGTCGCCGCCCTGCTCGCGTTTCGACCCGTTTCCAACGCCCTCTACGGGGGGGACGATCGGACCGACGTGGATGCCTTCACCGGGCTGCGCACCCTGCGTGGCGACGGCGAGCTGGAGGCGACCGCGTGCATCGCCGTCGCCTCAGACGAGTCGCCGCCGGAGGTCGCCCGAGAGGGCGACCTGATCGTTGACGGGCCCGAGGGGTTCGTCCACGTCCTCGAGGCGCTCCTCTAGATGGCCTTCTGCGACCTGCTGCGCACGACGGTCCTGTTGGCTGCCGGCGCCGCCACCGCCCTCGCCGCCATCACCGTGGTCTCAGTCAGCGGCTCGGGCGACACCCTGACGCTCTATGTCGCGGCCGCCTGGTGGGTCATCGCCCTGGCCGGCGGAATCATCCTGGGGAGCCCCGCCCGCGCCGCCGAAGCGATGCGCCCGCTGCTGACCGAGGCGCGCATGGCCACAGCGCTGCCCGACCTCGGCAACCCGACCCGGGCCGCGCTCGTCCGGCTCTGGCCCCTGGCGGCCTTCGCGGCGATCGCGGGAGGCCTCGGCCTGGTCTTCCCCGGTGTCGCGGCGATCGGCACGGGCTTCGCGATCGGCGCGGCGCTCGCGCTGCGATCGAGGGAGGGGGCTGTGGCGGCTATCGAGGAGCGGGACGGCGTTCGCTTCTACGTCGAGCCCGGCTCGGCGCTCGAGCCGGTCAAGCTGGTGCGAACGCCGGGGCTGCGGCGCGACAGGCCCCCGCCAGGGAGCCCGCCGCCACCGCCACCTGCTGCTGCTTAGGCCGCCGTTGGGGCGGCTTCCGCCGGAGCCGCGTCGGCGTTCGACATCTCGACGTGCGCCTTGCTGTCGCGGGTCCGGATCAGGACCAGGGTCGCGACGAAGCCGAGCGCCGCGATCACTGCGCCACCGAAGAACGCGCTCTGGAATCCCTCGGTGAGCCCGTTGGCGACCGTCGAGTGTCCGGTCGCCATCACGTCGTTCGTGCGCGTGGTTGCGATCGTGGACAGGACCGCCAGGCCCAGCGCACCGCCGATCTGCTGCGAGGTGTTGATCAGGCCGCTGGCGAGGCCCTGCTCGCGTTGCTCGACGCCGGAGACCGCCGCGATCGTCGAGGTCACGAATCCGAACCCGAGTCCGATCGCCGCGAGCAGTGACGCGCCCAGGATGTCGGTCAGGAAACCGCCTCCGACCGACACCTGGCTGAACCAGAGGAGCCCCGCGGAGACCGACAGCATCCCGGCCGCGAGGATCGGCTTGAAGCCGAACCGCGTGACCAACTGCCCGCCGACTCCGGCCGCGAGGATGATCGTGACCGCCAGGGGCAGGTACGAGAGACCTGCGTGGATCGGGCTATAGCCCAGTACCTGCTGCATGTACAGCGAGATGAAATAGAACATCGAGAACAGCGAGGCGCCGAGCAGGATGCCCACCACATTCGCCCCGGTCAGGGTCCTGAGCCGGAAGATCCGGAATGGGACGAGCGGCGCCTTCGAACGCTGCTCGATGAAGACGAAGGCAACGATCAGGGCCACCGCCAGGGCGAGCAGGCTGACGATCTTGGTCGAGCCCCAACCCGAGTTGCTCGCGTCGAGCAGCGCGTAAGCCAGCACCGAGAGGCCGGCGGTGATCGCGACGGCGCCGGCGGCGTCGAAGTGGCGCGTCTCGGACTCCGAGCGGCTCTCCGGGATCAGGCCGGGCGTGAACGCCAGCGCGATCAGGGCGACAGGCACGTTCACCCACAGGACCCACTCCCAGCCCAGGCTGTCGGTGAGGATGCCCCCGAGCAGTACGCCTGCAGCGCCCGCGGAGCCGGCCACCGCGCCCCAGGCGCCGAGGGCCTTGTTCCGCTCCGAACCGTCCCTGAAGAGGCCGGTCACGATGGAGAGGGCCGCGGGAGAGACGATCGCGGCGCCCAATCCCTGGGCTGCGCGCGCTGCGATCAGCTGACCCTGCGTGGCAGCGAATCCGGCCGCCAGGGAAGCAATCCCCACGACGGCCAGGCCGGTCATGAAGACCCGCCGTCTGCCGAGCAGGTCTGCCGCGCGGCCGCCGAGCAGCAGGAAACCGCCGAAGGCGATCACGTACGCGTTGACCACCCAGGGGAGGTTCTCCTCCGAGAAGTTGAGCCCCTTGCCGATACTCGGCAGGGCCACGTTGACGATGGACGCATCGAGAACCACGATGAACTGCGCGACGCAGAGCAGAATCAACGCGGTCCAGCGCTTCTCTAGGTATTCCTCCGCTGTGGTCATCCCCCTGACTCCTTTCGTTCCGCATCCGGCTCCTTGCTGGCCGGTCTACCTCTACGACGAACGGCGACAGCAGGATTGGACAAGTGGGCTATTCTCATATCTGGAACCTGAGTTCCGGTTTCGTTTAGGACTATACGGAATTCAGATTCCGTTTGCGTGCAGGTCGTCACATAAAGCGAATTTCGCCCCACTCAGAGCTAGCCTCGATCCGATGGAAGCCACCACCAAGACAGAGCCCGATCCGATCCCCGCACTGAGGGCCGACGCCCGGCGCAATCGCGAGGCGATCAAAGAGGCCGCCCGCGCCGGCTTCGCCGAGCACGGCTTCGACTGCCAGATGGAGGACATCGCAAGGACGGCCGGCGTCGGCGTCGGGACCGTCTATCGCCATTTCCCAAACAAGGAGGCTCTCCTCGACGCCCTCGTCGCGGACCGCTTCGAGCGGCTCGCGGAGGAGACGGCGAAGGCGCTCGAGAAGGAGGACGCGTGGCAGGCGTTCTGCGAGTTGATGCGCTGGTCGGCGGAGTACCAGGCAGATGACCGTGGGCTATCCGAGGTGCTCGGCGCCCGGCCTTTGGTCGGGGAGGCGGCCGCGGCGAAGTCGGGACTGGTCGAGCTCAGCGGCAAGCTGATGAGAAAGGCGCAGCGCGCTGGTCAGATGCGCAAGGACCTTCTCGTTGAGGACATCCCGACGATGATCTGCGGCCTCAGCGCGGTCACCGGCTCGGCCGAGGGCAGCATGCCGGCGATGAACTGGGAGCGCTTCCTCGAGGTGATGCTCGACGGCATGCGCGCGCCGGGCAGTGCCAAGCTGCCCGCGCCCAGGGCTCGCCTCAACCAGCCCCGTTAGGACCGCTTCGCCCTCTTGCGCAGCGGCGCGAAGGAGCGCCAGGCTCTGGTGTTCGCAATCTGCCGGGCGCTCAGCCAGCCGCGGCGCGCGGTGGCGACGGAGTACTTCATGTTCGACAGCGTGTCCGTGCCGTGGGCGTCGGTGTTGCAGACGATCCACGCGCCGGCCTCGGCCGCCAGCCTGGCGTGACCCTCGTTCAGGTCGCGACGGTTCGGATTGCCGTTGATCTCGAGCATCGTTCCGGTGCGCACCGCCGCCTCGGCGACGCGCTCGATGTCGATGCCATAGGGCTCCCGGCGAAGCAGCAGCCGGCCGGTCAGGTGCCCGATGCAGTCGACCAGCGGATGCTCCATCGCCGCGATCACGCGCTCAGTCATCGCGTTCGCGGAGATGTTGAACGAGGTGTGGACGCTGCAGATCACCCAGTCGAGCTCGGCGAGGAGCTCGTCGGGATAGTCGGGCTCACCCTTCGTGCCGATGTTGACCTCTGATCCTGCGAGCAGGCGGAATCCGCGGGGAGCTTTCTCATTCCAGGCCCGGATCTCCGCGATCCGCGTCGCCAGCTGCCGGGGGGTGACGTCGTTGCCGAATCCGTGCGTGGCGGAGTGGTCGGTGACTGCCAGGTAGGCGTAGCCGCGCCTTCGGGCTGCATCCGCCATCTCCTCGAGCGATTGACGCCCATCCGAGAGGGTGGTATGGCAGTGCAGGTCCCCGCGGATGTCGTCGACCGTGACCAGCTCCGGCAGCTCGCCCGAATCGCCCGCCTCGATCTCCCCCCTCCCCTCCCGGATCTCGGGCTCGATATAGGGGAGGCCGAGCAGCTCGTAGACGCCAGCCTCCTCCGTGAATCTGTGCACCTTCTTCCCCTCGACCACCGCGACGCCGTACTCGCTGACCGAGAGGCCGCGGGCCTGGGCTCGCTCCCGCAGCTGCACGTTGTGGGCCGCGGATCCCGTGAAGTGCTGCAGCAGGTCGCCGAACTCCTTCTCGGCTCCGATCCGCAGGTCCACCTTCAATCCCGCGTGCGTCAACACGCTCGCGGCGGCGTCGCCGCCACGACGAACCTCGGCGGAGAGGCCATGGGCCGCGAGAGCCTCCGCCAGCTCGGTGGGCCTGTCCGTGGTCGCGATCAGGTCGAGGTCCTTGCAGGTCTCGGCCCAACGGCGGGCTGAGCCGGCGATCTCGATCCTCTTCGCAACCCCAAGGTCAAGCAGGTCGCTGCGGATCTCTTCCGCAATCGGCAGGACGTGGGAGAGCAGCAGGCGCTCGCCGATCCCGTCCTCCGGGACGCCCTCGAGCGAAGAGAGGATGTTCTCCTCGGTCTTCGGCCCCAGACCGCGCATCGTCGCGATCCTGCCCTGCTCGGCGGCCTCCTTCAGCTGGCTGAGGTTCTCGACTCCCACCTCGTCGTAGATCCGGCGGGCCGTCTTCGCGCCCAGGCCGGGGACGCGCGTCACCTCCACCAGGGTGGCGGGGAACTTCTGCTTGAGCTTGTCCGCCGACGGGATGCTGCCCGTCTCGATCAGGGTCTCGATCTTCTGGGCCAGCGTCTTGCCCACATTGGGGAGCTCGGTGAGCCGGCCCTCCTCCGCGAGCTGCTCGATCGACACCGGGCTCTGGGCGATGGTCCGAGCCGCCTCGCTGTACGCGAGCACCCTGAAGCGATCGGCGCCGTCCAGCTCGTAGAGGATTCCCAGCTCGCGAAGGGCCGCGGCGATCTCGGCGTTGCGCATGTCTCAAACCTAGTGGGGACGGCTATCTTGCCGCCGTGCCCGCCGCTCCTCCCCGGACGCCGGACGTCTGGGTCATCCTGCCGACCTACAACGAGGCCGAGAACCTCGAGCGGATCGTCGCCGCCGTGCTCGAGCAGCTGCCATCGTCGCGGCGCATCCTGATCGTCGATGACAACTCCCCGGACGGGACCGGCGAGATCGCCGACCGGTTGGCCGCCGAGGACGAGTCCGTCGCGGTTCTGCATCGGCGGCGCAAGGAGGGCCTGGGCCCCGCTTATCTGGCCGGATTCAGGGTGGCCCTCGATGGCGGTGCCCAGCGGATCGTCGAGATGGACGCGGACTTCTCGCACGATCCCAGCTACCTCCCCGCGCTGATCGAGGCGACCGAGCGCGCCGACCTCGCCATCGGGAGCCGCTACGTGCCGGGCGGCGGGATCACCGACTGGGGCCCGATGCGCCGGTTCATCAGCCGCGGCGGAAGCGCCTACGCCCGTGCAGCACTGGGCCTGCCCATCAAGGACCTGACGGGCGGCTTCAAGTGCTTTCGCCGGATCGTGCTCGAGACGATCAACCTCGACACGATCGAGGCACGGGGATACGCGTTCCAGGTCGAGACGACCTATCGCGCGATCAAGGAGGGGTTCCGGGTGGTCGAGGTCCCGATCGTCTTCAAGGACCGGGCCGATGGGACCTCGAAGATGAGCAAGTCGATCGTCGCCGAGGCGATGTGGCGCGTTCCGGCCATGCGCTTCCGGCGCTGGTAGGGCGCTTCACTTTGTATAGTAACTATCGACGCTCTGGCTAGACTGAACAGCGGATCTGCCAAGACCACGACCTAGGAGACCACCGTGCCGGGCAAGCTCAACGATGTGACCGACGCCACCTTCCAGTCCGACGTGCTCGACGCCGACGGGCCCGTGCTCGTCGACTTTTGGGCGCCCTGGTGCGGGCCGTGCCGCGTCGTTCATCCGGTGCTCGAGGAGATCGACTCCGAGCGGGACGACCTCACCATCGTCAGCCTGAACACGGACGAGAACCCGCAGACGGCCGCCAAGTACGAGGTGCTCTCGATCCCGACGATGATCGTCTTCAAGGGTGGCGAGGTCGCAACCCGCCTTGTCGGCGCCCGGCCGAAGTCCCGGCTCGAGTCCGAGCTCGAGCCCGTGCTCGCCTAGCTCAGCTTCTTCTCGAAGCCGTCGAGCAGGATCTTCAGGCCTCGCTCGAAGCGGCGACCGTTCGCCTGGTCGCCTGAGAAGTTCTCCATCAGGCGCTCCACCGCCTTTCGCACGTCGCCGCGCATGAGCTTGCTGGCGTTCGGGTACTCACCCGTGGCCAGCTGTGCCTCGAAGAAGGCGAGGCCTGATTCGGCCATGTTCGGGTCCCCCTGGGAGTCATATGACTCCTGGAGGACCTCCCGCCAGGTGAACCCGAAGACGTAGTCGTCCACGAGGCCCACCAGCTCGAGACGCTCTCGTGTGGGGATTTTCAGCGTGCTGACCGCCGCCAGCGACTGCTCGAAATGCTTGAGCCCGGTCGGCCCGGACTGGGCGGGCTCACCCATCGCCTCGAAGATCCAGGGGTGATTCTTGAAGGCCATGCGGGTCGCCCGCGCGAGCTTGGTCAGCCCGTCACGCCAATCCCCCGACAGCTCCTCGTCGGGAACGATGAGCTCCCTCATCACGGCGTCCCACATCAAGGCGAGTAGCTCGTCCTTGCTGCGTACGTAGTGGTAGAGGCTCATCGTCCCGGCCTCGAGCTCCCCGGCGATTCTGCGCATCGAGAGCGCCTCGAAGCCGTCCGTGTCGGCGATCTTCACCGCGGTTGCCCCGATCTGCTCGCGAGAGAGGCCGGCCCTTCGTGCGCCGGGCTCCTCGCGCATCCAGATCAGCTCATCCGGCTCCTCACGTTTCGGACGAGACCGATTGTCAGTGCGAGGGCGGACCTGCCTGGCTCGGGATCTTTCGGGACGTGACGACATTTCGTACAGCGTACTGCTAGTGTGCTCGTACGCTGTACTAATCCGACGTACGAGGTACGACATGAAAGACAACAACGCAATCGTCGCCGCTGGGCTGAGCAAGCAATACGACGACCTCTGGGCCCTCCGCGACGTTGACTTCGCAGTTCCCGCTGGATCCGTGCTGGGCCTTCTGGGCCACAACGGCGCCGGCAAGACCACCGCAATCCGCATCCTCACCACGCTGGCGGAGCCGACCTCGGGCGAGGCCCGCGTGGCCGGCTTCGACGTGGCGACCGAGGGCGCTCGGGTGCGTGAACACATCGGCGTGGCGGGCCAGTCCGCGACGGTCGACGACCTGTTGACCGCCAGGGCGAACCTCGAGATGGTCGGCCGCCTCTACCACCTCCCGAAGGTGCAGGTACGCAACCGGGCGGACGACCTGCTCGGCCAGCTCGGCCTCGCCGACGTGGGTGACCGTCTGGTGAAGACCTTCTCGGGCGGGATGCGCCGTCGCCTCGACCTGGCGGCGAGCCTGGTCGCGGATCCGCCTGTCCTCTTCCTCGATGAGCCAACAACAGGGCTCGACCCGGAGGCCCGGGTGGAGCTCTGGGGTCTGCTCCGCGAGCTGGTGGCCGGCGGCACGACGCTCCTCCTCACCACCCAGTACCTGGATGAGGCGGATCAGCTGGCGGATTCCATCGTCGTCCTCGATCGAGGGCGCGTCATCGAAGAGGGATCGCCGGCGGAGCTCAAGTCCAGGGTGGGCGGCGAGCGGGTGGTCATCAACATCTCGGGAACGCAGGAGATCGCACCCGCGGCGAGCGCACTGGCTCGTTTCGCCAACGGACACATCGACAGCGATCCCGAGGAGCTCGTGGTGACTGCACCGGTGCGGCGCGGAACCCGCTTGATTGAGGTGGTTCGAGCCCTGGATCAGGAGGGGATCGACGCGGCGGATGTCCACCGGCGCGAGCCGACGCTCGACGACGTCTTCCTCACCCTGACCGGCACAAAGCGGGTCGAGCAGACCCCGACCGATGAGCACGAGCTCAAGGAGGTGGCAGCCTGATGCAGGAAGCAACCCTCACAACCGATTCCGGAATTCACACGCGCCTGCGCTGGTTCGTCTCCGACACGCTGGCCATCGCAAGGCGCAGCGCGGCTCACATCCGTCAGACGCCGGAGAAGCTGCTCGACGTCACGATGCAGCCGCTGATGTTCGTGTTGCTGTTCGCCTTCGTCTTCGGGGGCGCGATCCATATCGCCGGCGGCAGCTACCGCGAGTACCTGATCGGGGGGATCCTGGTCCAGACCATCTTCTTCGGAATGATGGGACCGGCGATTTCGGTCGCGACGGATCTCAAGGAGGGCGTCCTCGAGCGGTTCCGCTCGCTGCCGATGTCCCGTTCCGCCTACCTGTTCGGACTCCTGACGGCGGAGTTCTCGGCGATGTTGCTGGCGATCGTGATCATGACCGTCAGCGGCCTGATCGTGGGCTGGGGGATCAGCGCGAGCATCCCCAGCGCGATCGCGGGCTACGGGCTGCTCCTGCTGCTCGCAGCTCTGGCGATCTGGCTCGGCACGATGCTGGGGATCGCGGTGCGCTCGCCAGACGCGGTGATGGGACTGGCGTTCATCGTCATCTTCCCTCTCACCTTCATCTCGAGCGCGTTCGTCGGCACCGGGACGCTGCCCGACGGACTGCGACAGGTCGCCGAGTGGAATCCGATCAGCGCGATGGCTGCCGCGGTTCGAACTCTGTTCGGGAACCCGACCGCTGTGCCAGCCGACGCCGTCTGGCCGCTGGCCCACCCCGTGCTGGCGTCGGTGATCTGGTGCGTCGCCGGCCTGGCGGTGGTGATCCCGCTGACGATGCGTATCTACCGGCGCAAGACGACAGGCTAGCCGCCACCAGGCCGCTCCACCCTGGAGCGAAGGGCGAAGCCCGGAGTGACTTATGTGGGGCGGCCGCCTCCGCTGCGCACGGCCCGCGAGAAGCCGATGGAAGGGCGACCCGGAGGAGATCAGTCGACCGAACCAGGATGTTCATCACGGACGCGGCGCATTCCGAGGACGTCGGCCGCGCGCACACAGCCGTCTTCGGCGAAATCCGGCCCGCGACGTCGATGGTGGTCGTGGCCGGCCTGCTCGACCCACGCTGGAAGGTCGAGATCGAGGCCGAGGCGATCGTCGGTTAGAGCATCTGCTCGCTGACGAAGCCGGCGAGCAACACGCCGAAGCCACCGATCTCGACGACGATCAACGCCCACATGAACGGGTGGAGGCCGGGCGCCTCGTCGCCCTCCCGGAACTGGTTGTCGGTGTCCCCGCGGATGCCGTGGTAGATATAGCCCGAGATCGCTCCGACGAAGAAGGCGATCACCGCGAAGGCGGCGATGAGGTTGACCACGGTGCTCCAGGCCGATAGCTCGACGAACACCGCAATCAGAAGGGTGGCGAACGAGTAGAGGAGTGCCGCGCGGTGGGCGATGTCCACGTAGGGATGCGCCTCCCCATCGGGACTCGCCGCCTTCTGGCGGTATTTCCACGCTCCCAGAACCAGCGCGCCGATGAAGATCAGACCGGCAGCGAGGAGGACGGCCTTCGTGTCTCCCCCGAGCTCCATGGACCGGGACTCTATTCAGCCGGCGGTCAGCGGCCTGCGACCAGAGACGGCGTGACTTCGCTCAGTGATTCGGCCGTGGCGTTCGCCAGCTCGAGCGCCGCCGGCTCCGGCGGGAACTCCCTGTTCGGCACTGCGATCACGGCCATTCCCGCAGCGTGGGCCGAGCGGATCCCGTTCGTCGAGTCCTCAATCGCGACGCACGCCTGCGGATCAACCTGGAGCCTCCGGGCAGCCTCGAGGTAGACATCCGGAGCGGGCTTGCCGGCCCCCACCTCCTCCGAGGACACGGCCACCTGGAAGTCATCAGCGATCTTCGCCAGCTCGAGGACCAGGTCGATCACGTGCCGGTTCGACGACGAGGCGAGGCCGAGCGGCCAGTCGGCGGCGAGCGCCCTCACGGACTCCACGGCACCCGGAAGCAGAGGCAGCTTCTCGCGATAGACCTCCGCGACGGCGTCGGCGACCTCCCGTGAGATCCGCTCCGGATCCATGTCGACACCGAGCCGGTCGCGGACGTAGCGCGACCACTCGACCGAGCTCATTCCCATCATGTCCCGCTGAGCGCCGTCGTGCCAGGTGCCGCCGTTCTCCTCGACGAACCGCATGCGCACCTCGTCCCAGACGCCCTCGGAGTCGACCAGGACGCCGTCGAGATCGAAGATGACCGCGTCCGCCACTCAGGCCCTGCTGACGGCGATGCGCAGCTCCCGGCCCTCGATGGTGGCCTTCTCGCCGGCGCCGTCGCCGCTGTAGTCCACCGAGTCCGCCAGGGTCTCTCCGACGATGTAGGCCTCGTGCTCGCGTGCGGCCGCCAGCAGCTCCTCGTCGCCGCCGAGCGCGAGAGCAATGCGGTCCGAGACCTCGAGACCGGCCTGCTTGCGCGCCTCCTGCACGGCGCGGACGACCTCGCGGGCCAGGCCCTCGCGGCGCAGCTCGTCGTCGAGCTCGAGCTCCAGGGCGACAGCGTGGCCCGCCCCAGCCTCCACTTGGTAGCCCTCGAGCTGCTCCATGACGAGGTTCACGTCGTCGGCCGACAGCGTGTGGTCCTTGCCGTCGATGCTGATGCCGACCTCCTCGCCCGTCTCGAGCGCTTCCGACACGGCCGCCGCATCGAGCGCCTCCACCGCGGCGGCGACCTGCGGCATCTCCTTGCCGAACCGGGGCCCGAGCGAGCGGTAGTTGGGGCGCACCCGGTAGGAGACGAGCTCGGCCTCAGTCCGCACGAAGTCGACCTCCTTGACGTTGAGCTCGGATGCGACCACCTCGGTGAGGCGCTCAATGGAGGCACGCTCGGCGTCGGAGGCGACCACCACCGCCTTGCGGAGCGGCTGGCGCAACTTGACCTTGGCCTGGGCGCGAGCCGCCCGTCCCAGCTCAACCGTGCGGCGAACCGCGTCCATCCCGACCTCGAGCTGGGAATCGATCTGGCCCTCATCGACCTCCGGGTAGTCGCAGAGGTGAACCGAATCCCGGTCCCCTTCGAAGTCATCGCCGGTCCCCACCGCGAGGTTCGTGTAGATCTCGTCCGCGAGGAAGGGGGTGAACGGCGCCAGCAGCGTGACCAGCGTGAGCAGACAGTGCCGCAGGGTGGCGAACGCCGCCTCCTCCCCGTCCCAGAAGCGCCGGCGGCTGAGGCGCACGTACCAATTGGAGAGCTCCTCGCTGTAGTCGGCGATCGCGCGGGCGGCGTGCGTGCAGTCGAAGCTCTCCATGTGCCCGCGAACCTCGGCGATCGTGCGGTGCAGCCGGGAGAGCGCCCAGCGATCGAGTTCGCCGGCCGAGCCCTCAACCGGCTTTCCGGAGCTCCAGGCCTCCGACAGGCCCGTCGGCTCGAGGCCCTCGGCATTCGCGTAGAGGACCCAGAACGAGTACGTGTTCCAGAGCGTCAGCAGGAAGTGGCGGACCGCGTCCCCGACGGTATCGAGGGAGAAGCGGTACCCCTCCCAGGGCTCCTTGGAGGCGAAGTAGTACCAGCGGAACGCGTCCGCGCCGTGGCGGTCGATGACGTCCCAGGGAGCGACGACGTTGCCGCGGCTCTTCGACATCTTCTGGCCCTCGGGGTCGAGGATCAGGCCGAGGCAGACCACGTTGCGGTAGCTCGAGGTGTCGAAGAGCAGCACCGACTCGGCGAGCAGCGTGTAGAACCAGCCGCGGGTCTGGTCGATCGCCTCGCAGATGAAGTCGGCGGGGAAGCGCTCCTTGAAGATCTCCTCGTTCTCGAACGGGTAGTGGTACTGGGCCCAGGGCATCGAGCCCGAGTCGAACCAGGTGTCGATCACCGAGGCGACGCGGCGCATCGTGCCGTCGCAGCCCTCCCGCTCGCACGGATATGAGGCCTCGTCGATGTAGGGACGGTGCAGGTCATCCGGGATCTCGGTGCCCTTCTCTCTCAGCTCCGCGATCGAGCCGGCGCAGAAGCGCTGATCGCAGTCCTCGCCGTCGCATTCCCAGATCGGCAGCGGGGTCCCCCAGTAACGGTCTCGCGAGAGGGCCCAGTCCACGTTGCCCTCGAGCCACTTCCCGAAGCGCCCGTGCTTGATGTGGTCGGGATGCCAGCCGATCTCCTCGTTGGCGGCGAGCATGCGGTCGCGCACCTCGGTGGTCTTCACGTACCAGCTCGCCTTGGCGTAGTAGAGGAGCGGCGTGTCGCAGCGCCAGCAGTGCGGATAGGAGTGCAGGTAGGCCTCGGAGCGGAGCAGCTTGCCTCTCTCACTCAGTGCCTCGACGATCGCGGGGTCGGCGTCCTTGACAAACTGCCCCTGGAAGTCGGGGATCCGCTCGTCGAAGCGGCCTCGGAGGTCGACGGGATTCTGCAGCTTGATGCCGTACTCCTCGCCGAGCTTGAAGTCGTCCTCGCCGAATGCGATCGCCGTATGGACCAACCCGGTGCCCTCGTCCGTCGTCACGAAGCCGGCGAGCAGGACGGTATGGCCGCGGGGGCCGTAGTCGGTGATGTAGTCGAAGGGCGCCTCGTAGGCGGCGCCGGCGAGCGCCTCGCCGGGGAAGCTCGAGAGAACCTCGGCCTCCTCCCCGAGGACATGCTCGAGGCGCTCCCGGGCCACGACGAAGACCTCGTCTCCCAACCGGGCGCGTACGTACTCGATCTCAGCGCCCGCCGCCACGGCGGCGTTCGTGATCAGGGTCCACGGCGTGGTGGTCCAGACCAACAGCTGGTCCCCCGGCTCGAGCGGGGACACGGGGGCCTCGACCGGCAGCTTCACGTAGACGGCCGGGTCCTCAACGTCCTGATAGCCGAGCGCGACCTCGTGCGAGGACAGCGCGGTGCCATCCCGCGGGCAGTAGGGAACGACCTTGTAGTCCTCGTAGAGCCGCCCGTCGTCCCACATCCGCCGCAGCGCCCACCAGACGGACTCGATGTAGTCGTTGGTCATCGTCACGTAGGGGTCGTCGAGGTCGAGCCAGAAGCCGATCCGCTCGGTCATCCGGTTCCAGTCCTCGACGTAGCGGAAGACCGACTCGCGACAGCGGGCGTTGAACTCGGCGATCCCGAACTCCTCGATCTCCTCCTTCGAGGTGATCCCGAGCTCCCGCTCCACCTCCAGCTCGACGGGGAGGCCGTGACAGTCCCAGCCGGCCTTGCGGGGGACCTGGTGCCCGGTCATGGTCTTGAAGCGGGGATAGATGTCCTTGAAGACCCTGGCCAGTACGTGGTGCGACCCGGGGCGGCCGTTGGCCGTAGGCGGGCCCTCGTAGAAGCTCCAGAGCGGGCTCCCTTCGCGGTTCGCGAAGGAGCGCTGGAAGACGTCGCGCTCGCGCCAGCGCTCAAGGATGCTCTCCTCGAGCTCGGGGAATGACTGCTTGGGGTCGACTGGTCGGAATCCGGCCATGGGTGCCGGATTCTCGCAGTCAGTCGGAGGGCAGCGTCACCGAGCCGTCCGCGCCGATGGTCCACCGCGGGTTGTGGGCGACCTCCCACGGATACCCGTCCGGATCGATGAAGACCGCCGAGTACCCGCCCCAGAAGGTCTCGCCCGGCTCGCGGCCGATCTTTGCGCCGGCGGCCCGCGCCTCCACGATCACGTCGTCGACCTCCTGAGGCGAGCGGGTGTTGTAGGCGAGGGTGATCCCGCCCCAGCCGCTGCCGGCCTCCACCGCGCTGTCCTCCGCGAGCTGATCGCGGCCCCAGAGCGCGACGATCATCCCGCCCGCCTGGAAGAAGACGACGTCGTCATCGGGCGCGGCACCGGTCTTCCAGCCGAGCGCTTCATAGAAAGCGCGGGACTGGCTCAGGTCCGAGACTCCGAGGGTGACGAGGCTGAGGCGCTGCTCCATGCCTGCTTCCTAGCAGGATTTGCGCTTGTCGCTGGCTTGCCCGGGGCAGCGGTCGCGTCCTCCGCCGCCGATCAGCCGGTCTCTCCCCTTGCCGCCCTTGAGGAGGTCCTTGCCGGCATCCCCGTAGAGGCGGTCCCTGCCGCCGCCGCCCCTAAGGGTGTCCTTGCCGGGCCCGCCGCAGAGGACGTCGCCGCTCCCGAGACCCGAGATCTTGTCCTTGCCGCCAAGGCCGGCGATCACGTCGGCGAACGGGCCGCCGGTGATCGTGTCGTTCCCGGGAGTTCCGTAGATCGTCGCCAGCTGTCCGTGGCAGTCGGGGGGCTCGGCCTCGACGTCGACCGCCGTGATCAGAGCCGGGTCGGCGAAGACCTGGGCGCTGGCGCCTGTCCTCGGGTCGATGCGCACGACCGCGTCCGGGCTGCCGACGTCAGCGGCATAGACGAATCCGTCGACGCCCCGCGTCAGGCCGTAGATGTGCCTGCCGGAATCCAGGGTCGCGAGCCTCGTCACGGACCCGGTTGCGGGATCCACCCGGTCAAGCGTGTCGGGATTGGTGCCCTCGTCGGTGACCAGGAGCGTCCCGTCGATGTCCACCTCGACGTCGACGGGGTGCGACAGGGCATCGGCGAACACGCTCGGCGTTCCGCCCGGCGGCAGGCGCAGCAGGTTACCCGCGGCGTTCTGGGCCGCGTAGATCGTGCCGTCCGCTCCCGCTGCCACCCCATAGAAGGAGGCGCCCAGGGGAGATTCCGGCGTCAGGAACTGCTTCGCGCCACTGCTGGGATCGACCCGCGTGAGCCCGGAGTTCGCCACGCCCGTGTAGTCGGCGACCACAAGCGATCCGGAGGGCTCGCGAGCGATGCCGTAGGCGAAGTCGATGTTCGCGATCGTCGTGACCGCTCCGGTGCGGTCCACTCTGAGCACGCCCGCGTGGTCCTCATTGGTCGCGTAGAGGTCGCCGTTCGGACCGAAGTTGAGAAAGCTCGTGCCCTCTGCGGTGGTGGCGAAGGTGGAGAAACCGGGAGCGGCCGGGTTCAGGCGCAGGATCGTGCTGGTCGTCGGCGACGCGTCGTTGCTGGTCACATACAGATCCCCCGCTGCCCCAGGAGCCAGGGACGGTGAGAGCAGGACGATCGCCATCCCTCCGATGGCGAGCATCGTCCGGGTCAACAGACGCATCTCGAGCCTCTCCTCCCCCGATGGCCCGGACCATCAAGAACCGGTTGTAGTTAAGCCGCGCGGTCCAGCTTACGGCAGAGATCTGCGAGCTGGCGTTTCTCGGACTCGTCGAGAACGCCGAACGCCTCACGTACGCGCTCGGCGTGAGCGGGGAAGGCATGCGTGACGAGGTTGTAGCCGGGATCCGTCAGGCCGACCGCGACGGCGCGTCGGTCGCTCTCGAGGCGGGTGCGGGTGACGAAACCCCGGTTCTCGAGCGTGTCGAGCACCTCCGTGGCGGTGGCCTTGGACGCGCCGAGCCGGCGGCGCATCGTCCGCAGCTCCAAGCGCCCGCCTGCGCTGGTCAGCAGGACCAGCATCGTGAACCCCGTCGCCGAGACGCCGATCCGCTCGAGGTCCGCCGCGAGGCGGCGGGTGAGGTTCGCCTGCGCCCGCACGAGCGCCTCCAGAGCACGGTGCGCGAGCGGATCGATGGGGCGAAGTGGCGTCGCCTCGTCGGTCACGGGTGATCAAGTTATGGGCCGCGGCGGACGTAGGATCAGTGCATGCTCCGCGGGACGGTCATCGCCCTCGTCGCCGCCACTGCGATGCTGGCCGTCGCCGGCTGCGGGACGAAGAAGAACGACCTCGCCCCGGCGGCCTGCCTGGTCACGAACCGCGGCTATCTGAGGGCTCTGGAAAGCGCCCCAGGCTCGGTGCGCCTGGCGGGAACCACGCCGATCTCCGAATGCCTGGTTCCCGAACAGGACGCTGGGCAGCTGGCCAACATCGGCCAGGAGATGATCGTCGCCGCCACCAAGCTGAACGCGGCCGCGCGCGCGGGGTCCCTTCCCGCCGCGGTGCAGCTCGGCTACCTGATCGGCGCGGTCGCCAAGGGCGCCGACGCGATCCACACCGACCTCGCCCGGCGGCTCAATGCTGCCGCCAGGTTCAGCCAGACCGGCGGCACGCTGTCCGCGAGCTTCGAGCGTGCCTTCGGCCGCGGCTATGCCGCGGGCCACACCTCGGGCTAGATAGCCTGAGTGGTGATGGAAGCCAAGATCGCCGACCAACTCTGGGGAGGCGAGACCACGAAAGCCGTAGAGAACTTCCGCATTTCGGGAGAGCCCGTTCCGGCTCCCGTGATCCACTGGCTTGGCCGTCTGAAGGCCGCTGCCGCGCGCGCGAACGCCGACCTCGGCCAGCTGGACTCCGACCTCGCGGAGCGGATCGCCAAGGCGGGCGACGAGGTCGCGAACGGCGACCACGACGAGCAGTTCCCCATCGACGTCTTCCAGACCGGCTCCGGGACGTCCTCGAACATGAATGCCAACGAGGTGATCGCCGAGCTCGCGGGTGACGAGGCACACCCCAACGACCACGTCAACATGGGCCAGTCCTCCAACGACGTTTTCCCTTCGGCCGTCCACCTGGCGGCCCTGGGGGAGGTCCACTCCGATCTGCTGCCGGCGCTGGACGAGCTGCGCGCCGCGCTCGAGCGCAAGGCCGACGAGTTCACCGACCTGGTCAAGACCGGCCGTACCCATTTGATGGACGCGGTGCCTGTGACGCTCGGGCAGGAGTTCGCCGGCTACGCCGCCCAGATCCGACTCGGTGCTGAGCGCGTTCGGTCCACGCTCGGACACGTCGGGCAGATCCCGCTGGGCGGCACCGCGACCGGCACGGGCCTCAACACGCATCCGGAGTTCGCCGCCAAGGTGCGCGAGCAGCTCAGCGCCGACACGGGCCTGGACATCTCAGAGCCCGCCGATCCGTTCGAGGCTCAGGCGAACCGCGACGCGCTGGTGGAGCTATCGGGCGCGCTCAAGACCGTGGCAGTCTCGATGATGAAAATCGCCAACGACCTGGCGCTGATGGGCTCGGGGCCCCGGGCTGGACTCGCCGAACTGCGCCTGCCTGAACTGCAGAAGGGCTCTTCGATCATGCCCGGCAAGGTCAACCCGGTGATCCCGGAGGTCGTGATCCAGGTCGCAGACCAGGTGATCGGGAACGACGCCGCGATCACGATGGGCGGCACCCAGGGCCAGTTCGAGCTCAACGTCCGGGTGCCGCTGATCGCGCGGAACCTGCTCGATTCGATCAAGCTCCTCGCCGCCGCCGCACGCCACCTCGACGAGAAGTGCGTCAGCGGGATCGAGCCGAACGAGCAGATGCTGGAGCGCCACCGCGAGTCGAACCTGATCGTCGCGACGGCCCTCAACCCGCACATCGGCTACGACAAGGCCGGCGAGATCGTCAAGGAGGCGGCCGCCTCCAATCGCTCGATTCGCGAGGTCGCGAAGGAGATGGGCGTCTCCGAGGAGATCCTCGACGAGGCGCTCGACCATCGCAAGATGGCCCACCCGCACGACTAGCGCCGCGGAGCCATCGCACACACCCCACTGCGTGCCTTCGGCGTAAGGTCGGTGTGGTGGAGAGACACGACGCAGTCATCGTCGGGGCGCGCTGCGCCGGCTCAACGCTGGCGGCCGCCCTCGCGCATCGCGACTGGGACGTCGTGTTGGTTGACCGGGACACCTTCCCGAGCACCACCGTCTCGACTCACCTGATTTACCCCAATACGCTCGCGCGACTGGAGCGGCTCGGCGTACTGGACACGCTCAGCTCGCAGCATGAGCTCGCCTTCGCGTCACACCGCCTTCGCGCGCTGGGACACGAGATCGCGGGCAGGTACACCTCGATCGAGGGGTTCGACCACGGCCTTGCGCCGCGGCGGATCGCGCTCGACAAGGCCGGCGTGGACACAGCCCTTGCCGCGGGGGCAGAGGGGATCTTCGGCACTCGAGTCGTCGAGCTGATGGGGGCAGGGACCGGCGAGGACCCGGTCCGCGGGGTCAGGTTGGCGGACGGACGTGAGATCGAGGCCAACTGGGTGTTCGGCGCCGATGGCCGCGGTTCGATGCTCGCCGGCAGGCTCGGCCTGGAGAAGGAGCGCGCCCAGCGAGGTGAACTCGCCTTCTCGTACTCCTACTGGAGCGGGATCCCGGCCGATGAGCCGGTCTCGACGCTCCAGATCAACCTCGACGAGATGCTCTACCACGGGCCGGTGGAGGACGGGCTCTACCTGGTGATCGCCAATGGCGTCCCGGATCTGGCCCAGGGAACCAAGGCCGAGCGGGAGCGCAAGTACATGGAGGCGATCCGGCGGTTCCCCGAGACCCTCGATCCGAAGCTGCTCGATCGCGCCGACATGGTCACCGAGGTGACCGTGGCTCCGGAGACCCTGATGCGCGGCTTCTACCGCCAGCCGACTGGACCGGGCTGGGCTCTGATCGGCGACGCCTGCTACTTCAAGCACCCGGGCACGGCGCAGGGGATCGGGGACGCGGTGGAGGCGGCGCTGTACGTGGCCGACACCCTCTCGGCAGGCGGTGACCTCGATGGATACGAGGAGTGGCGTGACGCCAAGTCAGCCGAGCACTACGACTGGTCGTTCGCCTGGGGCCGCTTCCCGAAGCCGGAGAGCGCCGAGCCTCTCTTCCGGGGTTGGGCCTCCGATCCGAGCGCGGGCCAGGACCTGCGGGACTGCCTGGCCCGGACAGTCGAGCCTTCCCAGCTGATGAGCGCCGAGCGGCTCGAGCGCTGGTTCGCGCCGGCCTAGCGGCGCTTCTTCTTCTTGCACCTCTTCTTCTTGGCCGCCTTGGCGGAGTGCCTGTGTTTCTTCTTCTTGCACTTCCTCCTCGCCGGCAATGGGTTGGTCCCAGGCCCGCCAGGCCCGCCGAACCCCTGGCTCACCCCAAGCGGGAAGTCGCCATGGCTCTCCTCGTGCGCGACGTCGCCCGGGTAGGTGCCCGTGATCTGATCGGTGCCCGTGCCGACGGCGCTCGGGATGAAGGTGGCCTGGCAACTCGCCTCGCTGGCGCTCACCATCGCCAATGCGCAGGGGGTGCTGCCGCCGAAGCTTCCCGGGCCGCTCGAGGTGAAGTCGACCTTGCCCGTCGGCGTGGTGGCTCCCGTGGCGTCGTCCGTGACGGTTGCCGTGCAGGTGGTCGAGGCCTCGGGGGCGAGCGACGCCGGTGAACACGCGACGACGGTCGAGGTCTGGTGCCCGAGCTCGTCGGCTCCGATGTCGGCGGAGGATCCGATCGTTCGCAACTGTCCGTCGATGTCGGAGGTACCGCTCGAGCCGTCGGTGAATCCGTGATCGACCGTGATCGAGCCGGCCAGCTGATGGAAGCCGTCCGTGTCGAGCATCGGAGCGACGGTCTGGTTGTTGCCGCTCCCGGCCGGGCTCACGGCCGCAACGCCGCCGCAGGCGTCGCTCTGCGTCTGGGTCGTCGCGTAATCGGAGAAGTCGAGTGAGAGCGTGGTGTTCGGGCAGGTGCCGCTGAACAGGAGCGCGCCCGCGAGCGCGTCCACGCTGGTCCCCCGCGCAATCACGCTGCGGGCGTTGACGATCCAGTTGGCGCCGGCGCCGCCGAAGAACCGGTAGGAGGCACCGAAAGAGCCAGCACCGGTCGAAATCGCGGTCACGTTTCGCAGGGCCAGGTTCATGGTGCCAACCCCGCCGCTGAGACCGGCGCCGATAGCGGTGGCCCCGCTCCCGCTGGTCAGGCAGACCGAGTCTCGAATCGTCCCCCCGAACTGATTGCAGGCGATCGTCTGATCCACGGTCGAACTCGACCGCGCGATCACCCTCTCGACGAGCCCATCCGCCAACACGAAGTAGTTCGCGCGGTTGACGGCGGTGTCGATCTCCACATCCGAGAGCGTCGTCCCGGAGATGAGGAACGCGCCGCCTGTGCTTGCCGGCACGTCCAGGGTGATCACGGGTCGGGGCTGGTCGGCGTCACCGTGGACATCGCCGGCGACAGGCTGCACGAAACCGCTCGGGCCGAGATCCCCGGCCGAATCGGAGTAGTTGCCCGGCGCGATCACGACCTCGTCGGCGTTCGTCACTCCAGTGCCCTGCGCTGCTTCAACGATCGTGCACGGAGTCACCGGCGTCGTGCACTCGGCAGCCGTCGCCGTCCCACCGGGGGCGGCGAAACGGACGGTGGCGCTGGCCGCCGTCGGCGCGCCCAGCAAGAGGGCTGCCGTGAGAGCTGCGGGCACGATCCTTCTTGGCCCTGTCAGTCCCCCTGACATCGGTGTTCAGGTTACGCCCCCGGGGTCCTGCCGGAATTGCCTATGGACGGAACTACCCCTGGAAGGTGACCAGGCGCTCCTCGGTGAGCTCGCGCACGGCGTAGTGCGGGCCCTCTCTCGTGTTGCCCGAGTCTTTGACGCCGCCGTAGGGCATCTGGTCGGTACGGAAGGTCGGCACCTCGTTGATCAGGACTCCACCGAACTCGAGCGTCTGGCCGGCCTTGATCGCATTCCCGACGTCGCGAGTGAAGACCCCGGCCTGCAGGCCGTAGCGCGAGTCGTTCGCCATCTCCAGGCCGTCCTCGAATCTCTTGAACGTGTGGATGGTGGCGACCGGCCCGAAGATCTCGTCCTTCCACGTGTGGCATTCACGTGGGTCGTCCTTGATCACCGTCGGGGCGATGCATCGATCCTCGTCGACGAGCTCGCCGCCGGTCAGGATCTCCCCGCCCTTGGCCACCGCTTCGTCGATCCACTCCTTGACCCGGTCCTTGTCGCCGGGAGAGATCACGGGGCCGACATCGGTCCTCTCGTCCATCGGATCGCCGACGACCAGCGACTCGACGTTCTTGATGAACCGCTCGGTGAACTCCTCGGCGATCGACTCGTGGAGCAGGATGCGCTGCACCGAGATGCAGCTCTGGCCTGCATGGGTGTAGGCGTGGATCTGGGCCTTGTCGGCCGCGGTCTCCCAGTCCCCGTCCTCGTTGACGATCAGCGGGGCGTTCGAGCCCAGCTCGAGGTTGACCTTCTTGTGCGGGACCGCGGAGCGAATACCCCATCCGACCTCGGCGGAGCCGGTGAAGGTGATCGCATGGGTTCGCTTGCTCTCGACGATCGCGTTGCCGACATCCGAGCCCGAGCCGCAAACGACCTGCAGCCAGTTCTCGGGCAGGCCCGCGTCGTAGAGAACCTCGGCCAGCTTGATTGCGGAGATCGGCGTCTGCCCGGCGGGCTTCAGGACCACAGCATTGCCGGCGGCGACCGCGGGTCCGAGCTTGTGGGCAACGAGATTGAGCGGGAAGTTGAAGGGGCTGATGGCACCGACCACGCCATAGGGCACGCGCATCACGATGCCGAGCTTGCCCTCGCCCGCCACGCCGGCGTGCATGGGGACCATGTGGCCGGTGAGGCTGCGGGCCTCGACGGCGGCGAACTCGAGGGTCCCGACACAGCGCTGCGCCTCCACGCGGGCAGTCTTGACCGGCTTGCCGGCCTCGGCGGCGATCGTCATCGTGAGGTCGTCCTCGCGTTCGGCGACGAGCTCGGCGGCCCGGTCGAGGACCGCCGCGCGCTTGTGGGCAGGGAATTCGCCTCCGAGGAACGCCTCCGCGGCCTCATCGGTCGCCCGGTCCACGAGGGCGGCGTCGCCCTTGGGCACCCGGCCGATCACGGTGCCGTCGTAGGGGGACTTGACCTCTGACCATGTGCCGGTGTCGATCCACCCGCCGTCGACGTAGAGCTTGTGGTCCATGGCCTGAATCGTGTCGGTCGCCATCCTCGTCTCCTCCGTCTCTTCTCGGTCGCCTACCCACAGGCTAACCCGACCATGCTTCCGGCCCCAGGGACGGGATGGCCAGCGCCTCGATCTCCCCTGCTCCATCGTCGAAACCGCAACTTCCCGCCGCCCTACCCGTTAATCAGGGGTGATGATCCGGGGGACCCGACTCCTGCTCGTCTCGCTCGCCTGCGTTCTCGCCGTCCCGGCCGCCGCCTCGGCCAAGGTCTGGGTCGTCAAGGGCGCCGGATTCGGGCACGGCGTGGGCATGAGCCAGTACGGCGCCTACGGCTACGCCAAGCACGGCTTCAAGTACGACCAGATCCTGACCCACTACTACACGGGCACCACCATCGGGTCGACGCCGGACAAGCCGGTCCGGGTGCTGCTGCGCGACTCGGTGGGCAGCGTCGCGTTCCACGGGGCGAACTCGGCGTGCGGGACCCCCATCAAGCGGGGCAAGGCCTACGTCGCCAAGCGGAAGGGTGGTGGCGTGGTGCTGCGGTCGAAGAAGGGGAGGGTGATCGCACGATGCGGCGCCGTGATGACGGCGACCGGCGCTCCGACAATCGTCGTGGCGGGCAAGGGGGCCTACCGGGGCTCGCTCGAGGTGCGCCGATCGTCCAGCGGGCTGGACGCGATCAACCTGCTCGATGTCGAGGACTACGTGCGGGGCGTGGTCTCGAGGGAGTCGCCGTCCTCGTGGCCGATCGAGGCGCTCAAGGCTCAGGCGGTGGCCGCCCGCTCCTATGCGCTGTCGGGCTCCGGTCACGGCAGCTTCGACGTCTTCGACGACACCCGCAGCCAGGCATACGGGGGTGTCGCAGCGGAGACGGTGAAGACCGACAGGGCGGTGAGCGACACGCACCTCCAGGTGGTCCTCTACAAGGACAAGGTGGCCCAGACGTTCTTCTTCTCGACCTCGGGAGGGCACACCGAGAACAACGAGTTCTCCTCGCTGGGCTTCGGGCAGCCGCCGGTGCCCTATCTGCGAGGGGTCGATGATCCGTACGAGGCGACCGCCGGCTCGCCATACGAGCACTGGAAGAGGAAGTACTCGATCGGCCGGATCAGCGGAGCGCTCAGGGGGATCGGCCTGCGGGGCAAGCTGCGGAACGTCGTCGTCACTCAGCGGGGCGCTTCTCCACGGATCGTGCACGCAAACCTGATCGGCAGCGGCGGCACCACGACCGTCAACGGGCCGCAGCTCGCCAGCGCGCTGGGACTGCCCGATACCTGGGCGTTCTTCAAGAAGAAGTGACGCTGACGCTCGCCGGCATTGAGGTTCCCCGGATCGGCCTCGGGACCAACCGCCTCACCTCCACGCCACAGAACCATGCGCTTCTGCGCGAGGCGGTCGACGCGGGCCTCGGGCTGATCGACACGGCGCACGTCTACACGGGAGGAGACAGCGAGCGGGCCGTCGGTGAGGCGCTCTCGCCGAAACCCGACGGGCTCGTCGTCGCCACCAAGGGGGGCTACGCGGGAGGCGGCGGCCACGAGGCGCTGCGCGCGCAGATGGACCAGAGCCTCGCGAGCCTGAGGGCGGAGACGATCGATCTCTACTACCTTCACCGCATCGACCCCGAGACACCGCTTGCGGAGAGTCTCGGCGCGATCGCGGAGTATCGCGACGCGGGGAAGATCAGGGAGATCGGCGTGTCGGCGGTCACCGTCGAGGAGATCGAGGCGGCCCGGGAGGTGGTCCCCATTGCGGCGGTCCAGAACCACTTCAACGTCGGCGAGCGCGGCCACGACGACGTCGTCGACTACTGCGAGGAGAACGGGATCGTCTTCGTGCCCTACTACCCGGTGAAAGGCGACGCGCCGCCTGCTCTCGAGCAGATCGCACGGAGCCACGGCGCCTCCGCGGAGCAGATCGCGCTCGCCTGGCTGCTGCGCCGCTCGCCGTCAATTCTCCCGATCCCGGGCACGCTCTCGATCGAGCACCTGCGCGAGAACCTCGGCGCGCTCGACATCGAGCTCGCCGAGGACGAGTACGACGCGCTCTCCTAGATCGGCGCCCTAGCCGTCCGCGTAGGGCTGCAGCGGAATGCCGTGATCGGTGTCCCGGGTGCCGAACTCGTATGCGGCCGCTCCTCTGACGGTGAGCCGCTGGGCGGGGGCACCGTCGAGCTCGACGTCGAGCTCGAGTTCCGAGATCGAGCAGTTGAGCGTGTTGTGCTCCGGGCCGACGGGATCGGCGTAGATCCAGGCGACGAAGTCCTTTGGGGCGGCGCGAACGTTGCCGGTCAGCTGGACTCCCTTTCCCTTGAGCTCGAAGCTGGCGCCGGTGGGCGACTCCTCCACCTCGGTGCTGGGGACATGGCCGAAGCCGCCCAGCCGGTGGGCCTTTCCGTCGAGCATCAGCATCGCGTTCCCGACCCAGGGCGTGGTCCGGCCGCCGATCTTGATCCGCCCGACCGCCATGTCGAAGTAGTCCTCCGGCGAGCACCCCTCGAAGCCCGAGCCCTGGATCCAGACCCAGCGCTCGGCGTGCTCGGCTCCCCAGTTGTGGCCGATCATGCCCCGCCAGTCGGCAACGTCGATGCGCTCGCCGCCGACCTCGAGCTCGCCGTTGAAAACCGCGTCGGGATAGGGGCTCAGGAACTTGGTTTTCGGCAGCTTCGAGCGGTAGAGGAAGTCGCGCGGCAGGTGGTGGAAGGGCTCGTGGCCGTCCGCGAAGCGCAGGTCCCACTTCGCCTCCAGCACGTCCGTGACGACCCCGCCCACCGCCCGTCCGTCGGTGAGCGTCGCGTCCGCGATTCGGATGTAGGTTTCCGGCGCAGCGCTCAGCTCGCCGGCGCCGAACTGGCGCTTGGTTGCCCGCGGGCCTGCTGCCGAGGAGTCGAAGAGGACGAACCAGATCGCGCAGGTTGCGTCCTCGCCCGGCCGCTTGTGGACGGTGTGGCGGATCCAGGCGGCCCGTCCTCCACCGGGCTGGACGAGCTTCAGGTAGAAGCTCTCGTAGTGGCCGGCTTTCTGGGCGATCTTCGGGAAACGCGCCTCAGTCCTCACGGCGGGGACGCTATCGGCCGGTGAGCCTTCCGGCTCGGGCGCGGACCTCGGCGACGATCTCGTCGACTCCGGCGACCTGGCGATCCCGCATCAGAACCTCACCCGCGACGACGGTCGTGTCCACGATCGAGCCACCAGCGGCGTAGACGAGATCGGCGTCGAGGTCGCCCGCCGAGAGCTCGGGTTCCGAGGCCCGCAACAGCAGGAGATCGGCCGGCTCCCCGACCGCCAGCTCGGTGCCGGCGAGCACCGGTGAGCGCTCGCCGCGGGCGATCGCGAGCGCTTCAGCGGCGGGCAGCACCGCCGGATCGCCACCCGCGTGCTTCTGGCTGAGCGCGAACAGCTTGACCTCCTCGAACGAGTCCAGATTGGAGTTGGATGAGACCCCGTCGGTCCCCAGGCCGAGGGGGACTCCCGCCTTCGCAGCCTGCGGATAGGGCAGCACCCCACCCACGGCGAGCTTCATGTTGGCCGCTGGGTTGGCCACCACCGTGGCCCCGCGCTCGGCGACCAGCTCGAGCTCCGAGTCGTCCAGCCAGACGCCATGCGCCAGGACGGTGCGCGGCCCGAGGAAGCCGAGCTCGTCCAGGTATGGAGCGGGCCGCTTTCCGTGCGAGGCAACGCAGTCGGCCACCTCCTGCTCGGTCTCCGAGAGGTGGATGTGGAGCGGGGTCTCTCGCTCGGCCGCCAGCTCGGCGAGCCAGCGCAGCGTCTCCGAGCTGACCGTGTAGATCGCGTGGGGCCCGAGGCTGGGCCGGACCAGCGACCCGGCCTCACTGAGACCGTCGAGCACCTCGACCACCTCGGGACGCAGCGCCTCGCCCTTCGCCCGGTCGAGCTTGTCGATGATCACGCTGCTGATCACCGCCCGCAGCCCCGCGCTGCGGACGGCGCGCGCCGCCTCACCCCCGTGCCAGTACATGTCGACGAACTTCGTGGTCCCCGCCCGGATCATCTCGACGCAGGCGAGCCGTGTGCCCCAGTAGACGTCCTCCGGCTCGAGCTTGGCCTCAGCCGGCCAGATCCTGGTGTCGAGCCACTCCATCAGCGGCATGTCGTCGCCGAAGCCGCGGAAGAGGGTCATCGCCGCGTGGGTGTGCCCGTTCACCATCGGAGGACAGAGCAGCATTCCCCGTCCGTCGATCGCATCGTCGCCCGGGCGGGCCTCCACGCCCGGGCCGAGCTCCGCGATCACCCCGTCCTCCGCCCGCAGGCCGACGACCTGTCCGTCCAGCGTCGCGCCGGTGACTGCGAGGCTCAACTGCCCGGCAGTCTCTTGGCCAGCGCCGGCAAGACGAACTTCAGGTCCGCCGCCAGCGTCCGGGCATTGCGGTCGCGGCCGCGGCGGTACTCGTCCACGGTCAGCGGCTTGTCCGAGATGCCGTTCGCCAGGTTGTCGACCGAGCAGACCGGGGCGTAGGCCAAGGCCGCTTCGCCGGCGAGGATCGCCTCCGCGGCGATCGTCATCCCGACCATGTCCGCGACCTCGGCCAGGGCCCTCACCTCGGCCGGTGTCTCGAACCGCGGGCCGGTCGTCTGCGCGTAGACCCCGCCCGCCTCGAGCTCGGTGCCGGTGAGGGAGGCCCAGGCGCTTATCACGATGTCCCGCCAGTCGGGATCAAAGCCGGGGACCGAGTGGCCTCGCGGATCGTCGTAGAAGCTGGGCGCCGTCTCGGGGGCATAGAAGTCCTCCGGGCAGCTCAGCATTCCGACCTTGAGGTCCTTGTCCAGGCTGCCGACCGAGGCGAGCGCGAGCACCCGGTTGCAGCCGAGCTCGCAGGCAGCGCGGATGTTGGCGCGGTGATCGACCAGGTGCGCCGGAATGGAGCGATCGAAGCCGTGCCGCGGGATGCCGACGATGTCGCCGCCGTCCGTCGCCTCGACCGGGACTTCGCCGCCGGCGTCCACCTCGACCCGCTTGCCCTCCACGGGGTCGGCGCCCTCCGGAAGGCTGCTGCCGTGAATCACGCAGAGCCGGTCACCCTGGGGCCGCGGGGCGCTCATGACCGGACTCTAGGTCCTGATGTGGATCACGTCGCCGTCCGCGACGACGTAGTCGCGGCCCTCGACGCGGAGCGTGCCGCGGTCGCGGGCGGCCGCGTAGCCGCCGGCATCGAGCAGCTCGTCCCAGGCGATTACCTCGGCGCGGACGAAGGCCTTCTGGATGTCGCCGTGCACCCGGCCGGCGGCGTCCCAGGCCGAGCCGCCGCGGTTCAGGGTGTGCGCCTGCGCGGGCTTGTCGGTGTCGGCCGTGAAGAAGCTCTCCAGCCGGAGCAGGTCGAAAGCGGCCCGGATCAGCCGCTCGAGCCCCGAGCGCTCGATGCCGAGCTCGCCGCGCATCTCCTCCGCCTCCTCCTCGTCGAGCTCGCGCAGGTCAGCCTCGATGCGAGCCGAGATCACGATCACCTTCGCGTCCATCCCCTCTGCGTGGCCGAGCAGCTCCGGCGGGGCCTCGGTCTCGCCCTCGTCCACGTTCACCACGTACAGGACGGGCTTCCCGGTGAGCGGCGAGAGGCTGCGCATCGCGTCCGGGGCCGTCTCGGGAACCGGGACCTCGCGGACCGGGCGACCGCTCTGGAGCGCGTCCACCACCCGCTCGAGCCAATCGCGCTCGGCGACGGTCGCCTTGTCGCCGCCGCGAGCCTGCTTCGTGACCCGCTCGAGGCGGCGCTCGGCGCTCTCCAGGTCGGCGGCGAGCAGCTCCGTCTCGATCAGCTCGGCGTCGGCGACCGGGTCGACGCGCCCCTCGGGGTGGGCCACGGCGCCCGAGCCGTGCGCACGGATCACGTGGCAGATCGCGTCGGTCTCACGGATCGAGGCCAGGAACTGGTTGCCGAGCCCCTCCCCCTGCGACGCGCCCTTGACCAGGCCGGCGATGTCGTGGAAGTAGATGGTCTCGTGGACCGTCTCCGAGGCGCCGAGCATCCCCGCGATCCGATCGAGCCGCTCATCCGGGACGCCGACGACCGCGACGTTCGGCTCGACCGTCGTGAACGGATAGTCCCCGGTCTCGGCGCCGGCGGCAGTCAGCGCGTTGAACAGGGTCGACTTGCCCGCGTTGGGCATCCCGACGATCCCGATCTTCATCAGAGTGGGACGACCAGGCCGAGGGCGGTGCCCAGGATGGCGCCGGCGACCACGTCGGAGGGGTAGTGCATGCCGAGATACGGCCGGCAGACAGCGATCGCGCCCGCCAGGATGAAGAGGAACGCGGCCTCGGGGGCGATGCGCGTCATCGCCGTCGCGCAGGCGAAAGAGGAGGTGGCGTGAGCCGAGGGGAAGCTCAGCGAGCTGGGCGCCCCGCCGAGAGGCGGTAGGCCCTCGAGCACCGGCCGGGGGCGCCGGACGACGAGCTTGATCGCGAAGTTCAGCCCGATCGCGACCGGTCCGAGGAAACCCGCCACGACCCAGTCCTCGCCATTGTCCGGATCGACGAAGGCCATCACGATGCCGATCGCGAACCAGACCGCGCCGTACTCGCCGATCTTGCCGAGCGCCCTTCCGACGGCCTCCGCAGGCGGGCTGTGGAAGCGGGTTCGCATCGCAAGAAGGATCCGGCTGTCGAGGCGCTGGAGCATCGGCGCCGCAGAATACGGTTCGGCGGTGGCCTCCGACGCCGAGCGGTTGCACACCTACGAGGAGGACTTCCGCGAGGCGGGGCTGCCGCTCTTCAGCGAGGACATCTCCGCGGCCGAGGACATCTGGAACAGAGCCGCGCCGCTGCTCGGCCTGGTCTTCCTCGGCGAGATGCTCGGCGCCGGAAACCTCGACTGGAACTGGTGGCAGAACCTGCTGGCGGTGGCCGGCGGACTGGCGATCCTGCTCGTGGCGATCGCCGTCCTCAACAAGCTGCGCGGGCGCTCGTTCTCCGCGATCCCGCGGCGGCTCGGCAAGACCGAGCTCGCCGCCTTCGTGCTCGTCCCGGCAGTGTTGCCGCTGGTCTTTGGCGGCCAGTTCCGCAGCGCGCTGGTGACCGCGGGCGCGAACCTCCTGCTGCTCTGCCTGATCCATGCGATGGTCGGCCTCGGGCTGGTGGCGATCCCCCGCTGGGTGGTCTTCACCGACTCGACGTACCGCGAGGAGTTCTTGGACGAGCTCACCTCGGAGATGCGGAAGAGCTTCGAGGAGCGCGCGGCCTATCTGAAGCTGCGCGAGAATCAGGCCAGTGGCTGAAACCGCCAACAGGGTGATGGTGCCCGGCTATCGGCATGTGCCGGGGAAGCACTGCGGCTCCACCGCGCTGCGGAACCTGCTTGCGTTTCACGGGGTGGAGATCTCCGAGGAGATGGCCTTCGGGCTCGGCGCCGGCGCGTGCTTCTACTACGTGGTCCTGGACGAGACCTCGCCGAGCCGGTTCACCAACGGGCGGGCGGCTCGGCTGGAGGAGAACTTCCTCGAGCTCACCGAGGTGCCCCTGCGGCTGCTCACCGAGAGGGACCCGGATGCGTCCTGGGAGCTCGCGAAGGCCGACGTCGACGCCGGCCGGCCGGCCCTGCTGCTCACGGACCTCTACTACCTGGACCATTACGGCCGCTCGGCGCACTTCCCCGGCCACGCCGTGGTCCTGGCCGGCTACGACGACGAGTTCGCCTGGCTCTCGGACACAGCCTTCGAGGACCTGCAGACCACATCGCTGGAGAGCCTGAAGGAGGCCCGTCACTCGCAGCAACCGATCTTTCCGCTCGAGGGTCACGTCGTGGACCTGCCCGAGGGAACGGAGCTCAGCCGCGACGACCTGCTCGCGCGCGCCCCGAAGGCGATCGAGCGGGCGGCGAGCCAGATGCTCGAGCCGCCGCTCGGGGATTTCGAGGGACTGCCGGCGCTCCGGCGCTTCGCCGCCGAGGTGGGCGACTGGCCGGACGCTGCCGAGGACTGGCAGTGGTGCGCCCGCTTCCTCTACCAGGTGATCGAGCGCCGCGGAACCGGCGGGGGCAACTTCCGGAAGATGTACTCGCGGTTCCTGGAGGAGGCGGGTTATGAGCAGTCTGCGCTGGCCCGCGAGGCGTCGGACGACTGGAGCAGCGTCGCGATCGCAGCCCGCACGGCCAGCGAGCCGGACGACGCAGACTCCGCACACTGGCGCGAGCTCTCAGAGGCGGCTGCGAAGGTGCTCGACAGCGAGGAGCGGCTCTGGGCCGCCCTCGCCAAGCGCGGCTGAGCTAGCCGCCGAAGCCGATCTTCTGGGGCGTCGTGGCGCTCCGAATGAAGACGACCTGCCGCAGGTCGATCGAGACCATGCCCTCCTCCGCGTCGAGGTCGAGCCACCCGTCCGCCTTCTCCAGGGCCTTGCGCAGGTCCTTGAGCTTGCCGTCGTCGATCCTCACCTCGACGACCTGTCCTCCCGAGAACCCGATCGAAACTCGCTCTGCAGATGTCATCAATGCTCCTTGGCCGGTTCGACGATCTCTGTCAGCACCCCGCCCGTCGAGCGCGGATGCAAAAACGCAACGCGAGAGTTGCGGATTCCCACTCTAGCCTCTGAGTCGATCAAGTCGACTCCAGCTTCGCTGAGCTGCCCGAGCACCTCGTCTATGTCCTCGACGGCATAGGCGACGTGGTGCAGG
Source organism: uncultured Solirubrobacterales bacterium (assembly GCA_963743575.1). Classification (GTDB taxonomy): domain Bacteria; phylum Actinomycetota; class Thermoleophilia; order Solirubrobacterales; family 70-9; genus DASUPK01. The sequence goes on from CAVUQC010000007.1 coordinate 855,909, forward strand.
CCCGGCCCGCGCTTCTCGAGGTACTTGCCGACCGGCGTCTCGGGGCCGAGCGGCCGGAGCAACTCGACGTGCCCATCGCCGACGTCGAGCAGCGCCGCCTCGACTCCCTGGGACTCCACCGTCTCCCGATGGGCCAGGGGCATGCCGAGTGTCTTCTCGTAGAGAGCGAGCGCTCCCTCGAGGTCGTCGGTGGCGACGCCGATGTGATCGATCCGGCCGAGCACGGGCGGTGCAGTCTACGTAGCGGGCAGCGGATCTCCCGGCGCGGTCTCCGCCTCCGCCTCCTGTTCCACCCGGAGGATCTCGCGCAGCGCCGCAACGCTGACCTCGAGCTGCTCAGGGGTCGGCTCCTTGGTCGCGATCAGGCGCTGGATCTCATGGCCGGGGCGATGGAACGCGCGGGCGGCCGCGCTGCCGGGGTTGCGCTCGCTCCATGCGAACATCTCAGCGGCCACTGACGCGCTGCACACTCCCACCGCCGCGCGAGCAACGGGGCCTGGGTTCTCGAGCGCTCGTTCGAGCAGCAGCTGCCCGGCCGCCGAGAGCACCAGCATCGGCACGACCAGGTTGGAACCACAGCGCTCGTGTTCCTTGGTGGCCGACGCCGGGTCATCGGAGCCGGCCTCATAGGCGCCGATCGCCTTGTGCTCGGCGCCGTGGTACGCGGCGAGATTGCGGTCGCTCAGGGCGACCATCGCGGGCGCCAGTCCGAGGGCGGCCTGCACGAGCTCGCCGGTCGCACTCGCCTTCTTGCGACGCAGCGCCCGGCTGGCGCTGGAGGCGATGAACATCGCGGCGATCACCCGGATGTCCTCGAAGGGCAGCCGCGCAGCGCGCAGCTTCAGCCGCAGGGTCGGGATCAGCAGGAAGGCTTCGGCGAGCCGCAGCGGGCCACGGAGCAGCGGGACTCGAACCGCGAGGTCCGGCGCCAGCGCCGGCTTGGGGCCGGAGGCGACCTGGATCTCTCCATCCTGGTCGCGGGCTGCGGCGGCCCAGGAGGTCGGGCCGTGGATCAGCAGGCCGTTGCGCAGAGCCATCCCCCCGAGGCGGAGCACGTAGCGCTCCTCCTCGGCCGGGGTCGATGCCTGGTTGCCGTTCGTCTCGCTCATCCGAGCATCCTCTGCGGCAGCTCGTAGAAGAACCGCGACGAGAGCTCGACGTCGGAGGCGGGAACGCGCTCGTCCGCGCCGTGGATCAGCGGAGCCGAGCTCAGCAGGTCGATCTCGCGGTGGGGGCAAAAGCCGTAGACGACCGCGTCCGGGAAGGCCGTGCGGAAGGGATTGCTGTCGCTGAAGCCGGGCATCACGGTCGGCGCGATATCGGCACCCGGGTCGGCGTCGGCGAGCCAGGCGCGGATCGCGTCGGCGAGCGGCGAATCCATCGGGGAGCTGTTGCCCACCACGGCCTCGCTGAACTCGACCTCGTAGTCGCCCTCGCCGATCAGGGCCGAGAGCTGCGCAAGGGCGTCATCCTTGCCCTGCCCCGGAGGCACCCGGCAGTCGATCAGCGCCTCGGCCTCCGAGGGAATCACGTTGGCCTTCTTGCCGGCAGCGACCCTCGTCGGGGTGAGGGTGACGCCCAGCATCGGCTCGACCAGGTAGTCGGCGAGCAGCGGCTCCTCGGCACGCAGCCGTTCGAGCCCCGCGCGAACGCCCTCCTCGCCGGGGAAGGACTCCCCGAAGAGCGCTTGGAGCAGCGCCTCCCCGACATCGGTCGGCTCGGGGGGCGGCTGCTCGGAGAGCGCGGCGAGATATCCCGCCAGCTTGAGCAGCGCGTTGTCGCCGATCCGCGGCAGGCTGGCGTGACCCGCCTCGCCGTGGGTCCGAAGCTTCATCCGGAAGATCCCCTTCTCCCCGACGCTCAGGGTGTAGAGCCGCCTGCCCGCGAACTCGAGCAGCTGCCCCCCGCCCTCGTTGACTACGAAGTCGCTGCGCACGGCCTCCGGCTGCTCCTGACAGAGCCACTGAGCCCCGAGCCCACCGCCGACCTCCTCGTCGGCCGTGATCACGAGCTTCAGCTCGCCCGATCGCGGGCGCCAGCCGCTGCCGCCCAGAGCGACGGCCGCGGCGACCTCCGCGGCGACCTGCCCCTTCATGTCGAGCGCGCCGCGCCCGCGCACCCAGCCGTCTTCCACATCACCGGCCCAGGGGTCGAAGCTCCACTCATCAGGATCCGCGCGAACGGTGTCCACGTGCCCGAGGAAGGTGAGGGTCGGCCCATCGCCCGCGCCGTGCAGGCAGGCAATCAGGTTGGCCCGGCCGGGCTCGGCCTCGAGGATTTGGCACTCGTAGCCGGCTGCAGTCAGCGACCCCTTCAGGAAGTCCTGAACCGGCGCCTCGTTGCCGGGCGGGTTGACGGTGTCGGTCTGGATCAGGCGGCCGAGCAATTCGACCGCCCAGGTGCCGAGACCCTCCGGGACTGCCGTTGCGGTGCCCCTCCATCTGGCTCCAGCTTAGGGAAGGGGCGCACCCATCAGCGCGAGCGCCGCTCCCACCCCGCCCGACGCGACCAGCGTCTCGACCACGCTGCGGCGCGCGACCAGCAGGCTGAGGGCGGCCGCGGCGAGAACCGCGATCTGCCAGGTCTCGTCGATCCCGCCTGCCAGGGTCACGGCGGAGCCGAGGATCGCTCCGATCGCAGCCGGGCCGGCCCCGTCGAGAAAAGCGCGAGCGCGATCGTTCGCTCGCAGCCGCTCGAAGCGGCCGCCGCCGAGCAGGATGAAGGAGAAGCTCGGGGTGAACGCGACCAGCGCGGCGAGCACGGCTCCACCGACTCCATGGGCCGCGTAGCCGACGGCAGCCACCGTCGCGACCACCGGCCCGGGCGTGACCTGCCCGAGCGCCACAGCGTTCAGGAACTGCGCGTCCGACATCCAGTGATAGACGTGGACCGCGTCCTGCTGCATCAGCGGGATGATCACGAAGCCGCCGCCGAACGAAAGGGCGCCGACCTTGAAGGCGGTCCACGCCAGGGCCCCGATGCCGCCGGTCGAGGCCACGGCGACCGGCAGCGGCCACCAGATCCCCGTCGCCCCGGCCGGACGGCGCCGGCCGAACATCTCCAGCAGCCCGCAGGCCACCAGCACCAGGACGAGATAGGGGCCGATCGCGATCGCCGCCGCGACCCCGGCGAGCAGATAGATCAGCCAGCGGGGGAGGTGCCCGTGCCCCTCCATCGCGTGGTGGTAGCTCGGCCCGACCAGCTCACTCCCCGCCCGTACCGCCACCGCGGCCACCGCCGCACCTGCCCCGGCACCCGCGCCCCGGACCCAGTCCGGTGGCGAGGAGGAGAGAAACAGCACCGAGAGGGCGATGACCATGACGACCGCCGGCACGACGAACCCGAGGCCGCCGACCACCGCTCCAAGCGGGCCGCCGACGCGATACGCGCAGAAGATCGAGAGCTGTGTCGAGGAGGGCCCCGGGAGGAGCGAGCAGGCGGCGTTGGCGTCCTCGAAGGCGCGGGCGTCCATCCAGCCGTTCTTGCGGACGACGAGCTCGCGCAGGAGCGTGATGTGGGCCGGCGGGCCGCCGAAGCCGATCAACCCGATCCGCAGCCACTCCCTCGCGATCGTCCCGACCGGCGCGGTTGGGCGGTTCATACTGCGGCAGCATGTCAAGCGCCAATCCGGAGCTGGACGACGCGGTGGAAACCGCGAGGCCCCCGTCGGGGTCGAAGTGAACGACCAGCTCTTCGAGACCGGCGACGACGCTCCCCGGATGGGCGCGCCGGCGACCGACGCTCCTCTCGCCACGCGCATGCGGCCGCGCGACCTCGACGAGCTCGCCGGTCAGACCCACCTGCTGGAGGCAGGGTCCGCCCTCCGGTCCGCGATCGAGTCCGGCGAGCCCCACAGCGCGATCTTCTACGGCCCGCCCGGCAGCGGCAAGACGACCGTCGCGCGGATCATCGCCGCGAGGGCGAAGGGGGCGTTCGAGGAGCTCTCGGCCGTCAACGCCGGCCGGCCGGAGGTGCGCGAGGTGATCGCGCGAGCCCGGGAGCGGCGCGCCGCGGGGCGCCCCACGATCTTCTTCCTCGACGAGATCCACCGCTTCAACAAGGGGCAGCAGGACGCGCTGCTGCCCGCCGTCGAGGAGGGCCTGATCACGTTGATCGGCGCTACGACCGAGAACCCGTACTTCGAGGTCAACTCGGCGCTGCTCTCCCGGTCCCAGATCTACGAGTTCAGGCCGCTGAGCGCTACGGAGATCGAGGAGCTGGTGCTGCGGGCGCTCGGGGACGAGCGCGGGATCCCGGACCCGCCGGACATCTCAGGCGATGCCCTTCGGATGCTCGCCGCCCGCGCCGGCGGAGACGGCCGGGTCGCGCTCGCCGCTCTCGAGCGTGCGGCCGAGGCGACCGGGCGAACCGATGAGAACGAGATCAGCGTCGCCGCCGTGGAGGACGCGCTGCAGCGCAAGGCCCTTCTCTACGACCGCGAGGGCGACAAGCACTACGACTACATCTCAGCCTGGATCAAGGCGACGCGCGGTTCCGACGTCGACGCGTCGATCTACTACCTCGCGGTCATGCTCGAGGGCGGCGAGGACCCACGCTTCATCGCGCGGCGGATGGTGATCTTCGCGTCCGAGGACATCGGCAACGCCGACCCCCAGGCGCTCATGATCGCAACGGCCGCGGGCCAGGCGGTCGACCGCGTCGGCCTGCCCGAGTGCGCGCTCAACCTCGCCCAGGCCGCCGCGTACCTCGCGCTGGCACCGAAGTCGAATGCCTCGACCCGGGCGATCTCCAAGGCGTCGGCACATGTCCGCGAGCACGGTGCCGCGGAGCCGCCGCCCCATCTACAGGACGCGCACTACCCGGGCGCCAAGGAGCTCGGCCGCGGCGAGGGCTACCGGTACCCGCACGACGAGCCCGGCGGAGTCACCGACCAGCCGCTCGCGCCGGAGTCGGTTCGCCGGGAGCGCTTCTACGAGCCGACCGACCGGGGCGCGGAGGCGGAGCTCCGCGAGCGGCTGAAGCGCCTGCGCAAGCAACTCGGCAAATAGACGGAACCTCGGTCGCGTTAGCGCCGCGTTAAGGCGACTCGCGATCGTTTCCAGGCGCAACTTTTTCCGGCGGTGGCTGTTTTGGGCCATGTCTGACGCTCTGGCAGTTACGTGTCCGCGGCACTGGAATCGCCGCCGGACAAGCCGGAGCCGGCAACGTAAGTAGCCGGGGAGTGGACAACGAAGGCCGGGAGCTCGGGGATTGCTCCCGGCCTTCACTTCGTTCAGACACTGGGAGGGGAGGTACTGGGAGGAGCGGCCTCGGCGGGAGGCCGCTGCCTGCGAACGCCCGCCGAACCCTCGCGCGTAGAATCGCCACGGACGAGCGCAAGCGACGAGAGGACGCAGCGATGGAGGCGAGCCGCACCCGCAAGACACAGAAGTCCGACGCCAACGGCAGGAGCGGGAACGGCGCCGCGCCCTCCAAGGCCAAGAGCCCCAAGCCCTCCAAGTCCTCCGGCAAGCGCACCAAGCCGAAGTCGACGCCCGCACTCGAGTCCTTCAACCCGGCGACCGGAGAGCTGGTCGGCACGGTCGAGACGCTCACGCCCGCGAAGGTTCAGGGCGTCGTCGACGAGGTCGCCGAGGTGCAGCCGTTCTGGGCGGCCCTCTCGCTCGAGGATCGCGCCCGCTACATGCGCCGCGCGATCGACGTGCTGATTGCAGAGCTTGACGAGATCGCGGAGCTGCTCACCAGCGAGCAGGGCAAGCCCCGGGTCGAGAGCTACACGATGGAGCTCCTGCCCACCATCGACTCCCTGAAGTGGATCGCCGACAACGGCCCGCAGATCCTCTCGGACGAGAAGCTCTCGATGCCCGTCTTCCTGAAGTCGAAGAGCGCCAAGTTCACCTACGAGCCGATCGGGGTGGTCGGGGTGATCGCGCCGTGGAACTACCCCTGGTCGATCCCGTTCGGCGAGGTGGCGATCGCCCTGATGTGCGGCAACGGCGTGGTCCTCAAGCCGGCCAGCCTGACGCCCCTGATCGGCGAGCGCATCCGCCAGACCTTCGAGAAGGCGGGACTGCCCGAGGGCCTGATCCGCACGGTTCACGGCGGCGGCCGGGTCGGCGACGCCCTCGTCAAGTCGACCGCCGGCAAGATCTTTTTCACCGGCTCGGTCGAGGTCGGGCGCAAGGTCGGCGTCGAGTGCGCCAAGCGCATGAAGGGGTCGGTCCTGGAGCTGGGCGGCAAGGATCCGCAGATCGTCTGCGCCGACGCAGATCTCGCCAACGCGGTCTCGGGCGCCGTCTGGGGAGGCTTCGCCAACGCTGGCCAGACCTGCTCCGGAATCGAGCGCGTCTACGTCGTCCACGAGGTGGCGGACCGCTTCCTGGAGGGTGTCGTCCGCGAGACCGAGCGGCTCACCGTCGGCGATCCGCGCGACTGGACGACCGAGATCGGGCCGATGGTCTCGGACCAGCAGGCTGCGATTGTCAGCGATCTAGTTAGTGATGCCGTGGAGAGCGGAGCCAAGAAGCTCACCGGCGGCCCGGTCAAGGTCAAGGGCATGGAGGGCAGCTTCATCGCGCCCGTCGTGCTCAGCGACGTCACGCACGACATGCGAATCATGAACGAGGAGATCTTCGGCCCGGTGCTCCCGGTCATGAAGGTCCACTCCGAGGAGGAGGCGCTCGCCCTCGCCAACGACTCGCAGTTCGGGCTCGGCGCGTCGGTCTGGACCAAGGACCGAGCCAAAGGCGAGCGGATCGCTCACCAGATCGAGTCCGGGATGGTCTGGGTGAATGACCACTCGTTCTCCCACGGCGCCTGCCAATGCGCCTGGGGCGGGGTCAAGGACTCCGGACTCGGCCGATCCCACTCCAAGTTCGGCTTCTACGAGTGCGTGAACATCAAGCAGCTCGCCTGGGAGCCGGGCTGGACCCGGGACATGTGGTGGCAGCCGTACGACCGCAAGCTCGGGGACGCGATCCGCTACTCGGCCAAGCTGCTCTACAGCCGCAACGGCGACCGGCTGACCGCGTTGAGGGAGGGTTTCCGGCCGCTGGTTGAGGTCACCCGGCGGACCATGCGAAAGGGCCAGTAGGCCCCCTGCGGTGGTGCGGCGCCAGCCGCGGGATTAGAAATCTGAGTTGCGCGGTAACCCGTAGGGCGTGACGGGCAGCGCCTAAATTCGCCGGGGAATCGCGTTGTTCGCGGCTCTCGTGCTCACCAGTGCTGCCGTGGCGTATCTGGCGATCGAGTTGATCGATGGTGCCACCAATGCCTAGAAGGTCCGTACCTGATATTCGTTCCACCGTGAGGACAGGGGGCAAGTGGCAGGGGCGGATGGTGATCGCTGCGGCGGGCGCCCTGTTGATCGCCGCCCTCGTGCTCGGCGTCGCTCCCGGGATCGCCAAGAAGAAGAAGTCGAAGGTCCGGAGCCCGGGCCATCTGGTGGTGGCCACGCAGGGCTACACCCTCTCCAACGTCGACGACCGGCAGCGGATGACGGTCTCGTGTCCCGGAAGCAAGGAGCCGTACGGCGGCGGGTTCCTCACCGACCCCCCGCCCGGCCAGGATGGCCAGGGCGTCTACCCGAACTCCTACGAGCGCCTCGGAGCGCAGGGCGGCTACCACATCACCGCTGCGCTGATCAATCCGACCAAGACCAGAGTCATGCCGCGGAACCTGACGCTTCAGGTCGTCTGCGGCAAGAAGATCGGCCCGATCAGCGACCCGCACACGGTCGGGAGCCTCGATGCGGGTTCCGGCCCCAAGACTCTGGTCGCGAAGTGCCCGAAGAAGCAGAGCCTGATCGGCGGCGGCTATCAGCGGTCGAACGGAGTGACCGATGCGGGTGTGATGACGACCGAGTCCCGCCGGACCTCCGCTCGCACCTGGCAGGTCATGGCAAACGACCCCGGGGGCTTCCCCGGCGAGGCGGTGGCGATCGGGTACTGCGTCCACTCCAAGAAGCCGGTGGTCACCGAGGTCGCGGGTTCGGTGACCGTCCCCTCACGGACGAGCGCAACAGCCACCACCGCGCCGTGCCCCGCCGGGCGGCAACTGGTCTTCTCGGGCTTCAGCGCGCCCCCATCGGGCGAGATCCGGTTCCTCGGCGAGGGCTTCAACCCGAACGGCAGCACCTCGGCGACCGGCTACAACACCGGCGGGCCGGCGACGCTCACCGCCTACAGCTACTGCCTCCGGGTCTAGACATTTCTCATCCGGACTTGACCGGGACTATCGGCCTGCCGATGGGTTAGGGATGAAGATGACCCCGAGCATCACAGGGTCGAGTGCCCGCCGGCTTTCGATCGCCTTCGCCCTCTTGCTCGCCTGCGGCGCGCTGCTCGCGCTGGCCACCGCGTCGGGAGCGGCGGCCAAGTCCGTGACCTACAAACACAAGTCCTTCAGCCTCGACGGAGCGAACGCCAAGCGACGTCTCACCGTCCGCTGCCCAGGGCACCTCGTGCCGCTGGGGGGAGGGATGAACAGCTTCCCGCTGCCGCAGTCCGACGGCGAGGGCGTCTACCCGCACTCCTACGAGCGGCTCGGCGTCCAGCACGGCTACCACAGCACGGTGGTGCTGTTCGACCCCTCACCTTCGTCGACGACCGCGCGCACCGTCACGCTCCAGGTCGCCTGCGCCCGCAAGCAGAAGCACGTCACGCCCCCTCACACGACCGTCTACGTCAATCCTGGGCAGACGAAGACCGCCGTGGCGACCTGCCCGGGGAACCGGCGGCTCTTCGGCGGCGGGTTCCAGCGCACCGACTTCACGGCACGCGGCGGCGACTACATCACGGAGTCCCGGGCGATCTCCGACAAGTCCTGGAGCGTCACGGGCAGCGCCTTCGGCGGCTTCGGCGGCCAGCTGACCGCGATCGCCTACTGCTGGCACAGCCGCAAGCCGCTGCTCACGGAGGTCTCGGCCTCCGCCAGCGCGGGCAGTGGCCGGCTCGCAACCGCCGAGACCCCGTCCTGCCCGGTCGGGCACATCGTCTTCGGCGGCTTCAGCACCTCGCCCACCGGAGAAGCGCTGTTCACGAACGGCTTCTTCACCCCGTCGGGCGGCTGGTCGGCGTCGGCGATCCCCCACTTCGGCTCCAGCACAACGATCACGGCGTACGGGTACTGCCTGAAGCTCTAGACGCCGAGTCGGGCGTGCGGGGATTTGGAATCGATCGTCTAGATTCGCTCGAATGGAGCGGACTCTGGCCGTGGAAAGCGGCCCCGCCACGAGCACCGGCCAATCGGCCGTGGAGCTGAGCGGCCTCCGTCGCGACTTCGGTGACCGGACTGCGCTCGCCGGAATCAGCGCACGGCTCGAGCCCGGCGAGAGCCTCGCCGTCCTCGGCCGCAACGGGTCCGGCAAGTCGACGCTTCTGAGGATCCTCGCCGGACTGCTGCGGCCGAGCGGCGGCGAGGTCTCCGTGCTCGGATTTTCCCTTCCGAAGGAGACCCACCGGATCCGCGGGCGGGTGGGCTACCTGGGCCATGCCCCATTGCTCTACCGAGATCTCAGCCCGCGCGAGAACCTCTCGCTGGTGGCCGCCCTGCACGGGCTCGATCCCGAGGACGCGGGGCGGCGGATCGAGACCCTGCTGGACGCGGTCGGGATGTCCGCGCGCGGCGGCGACCGGGTGGCCGAGCTGTCGGCGGGAATGAAGCAGAGGGTGGATATCTGCCGGGCCGTCCTGCACGAGCCCGGGCTGCTGCTCCTCGACGAACCGGATGCCCATCTGGACACCGAGGCCCGGCGCCTGGTCGAGCCGCTGATCGGCCCGGGCACCGGCTCCGGCCGGGTCGTCGTAAGCCACGACCGGGAGGCCGCGACCGCGGGCGCCGATCTGGTGCTGGAGCTCGGATGACCCCATTCCGGGCGCTGCTCCGCAAGGATCTCCGCGTTGAGCTCCGCACGCTGCGCTCGATCCCCGCGATGGCCTTGTTCGCGGTCAGCGCCTTCGTCATCTTCCGGTTCGGCCTCGACCGGACCACCCTGGACGGTGGCCTTGCGGCCGGAGTTCTGGTGCCGACCCTCCTCTTCGCCGCGCTGCTCGCCATCAACCGCCTCTTCGTGGCCGAGCGAGAGGAGGGCGGCTTCGACCTGATCCGGCTGGCGCCGATCGACCGGACGGTCCTGTTCGCGGCGAAGGCGAGCGCTCTGGTGATCTACCTGGTGATCCTTGAGCTGATCGCCGTGCCGATCTTCGCCCTCTTCTTCCTCGACTCGGTGTCCGGGCTCCTCCCCTTTGCGCTGGTCCTCCTGATGACGAACATCGGGCTGGCCGCGACCGGAACGGTCATCTCCACGATCGCGACGATGTCGAGCGCGCGCGATCTGCTCGCGCCCCTGATCCTCCTCCCTCTGCTGATCCCACTCGTGATCGCGGCCGCGGGCGCCGGCGAGCATCTCCTGGCCTCGGGCGGCCCTGACTATGGGCGCTTCGGGACATGGCTGGCGTTGCTCGGCCTCTACGATCTGATCTTCCTCCTGGTGGGTTACGCGACGTTCGACTTCCTGCTCGAGGACTAGCCGGGGACCATCGAATGGCCAAAGCGCTCAGATCGATAACGCTTCGCCGCCTCGCAATCGCGACCGTCCTCGTGATGGGTGCGGGCTACGGGCTCGCGTTCCTCTACGCGCCCGAGGACGCCGACCAGGGCTTCATCCAGAAGATCTTCTACCTGCACGTGCCGCTGGCCATCGTCTCGCTCGTCGGGTTCATCGTCGCGGGACTGCTGGCGATCCAGCACCTGCGCACCGACGATCCCAAGTGGGATGCACGCTCGTACGTCTCGATCCACCTCTCCGTGATCTTCGGCGCCGCCGTGCTGCTCACCGGCGCGATCTGGGCGAAGGGCTCTTGGGGCGTCTGGTGGGAGTGGCGGGAGCCCACCCTGGTCAGCTTCCTGATCGTCTTCCTGCTCTACGCGACCTACTACCCCCTGCGCTACGCGATCGAGGATCGAGATCGCCAGGCTCGCTATGCCTCGGTCTTCGCGATCACCGCCGGCGCCTTCGTGCCGCTCAACTTCGCCGCGGTCCGCGCCGCGCAGCCCCTGGTCCATCCCAGGACCTTCTCCGACGCCGGTGGTCTACCCGGATCGATGCTGCTCGCCTTTCTCGTCTGCCTCGCGGGGATGGCGCTTCTCTGGGTCACCCTGGTTCGCTTCGAGCTCGCCTCAAAGCGCGCATCGGGAGACCTGAAGCGGATCCGCAGGGCTCTCGGCGGAGGGAACGAGCCGCCGCAGCTCGCCCGCTCGATCGCTCCCGTCGCGACCTCCACCATGAGCTCGATGCGCGCGGAGGACGGTCGATGATCCCTCTGGCGATCGAGAACTCAGACCGATACGTCGGCGGCGCCTACCTCGTCTTCCTCCTGCTGCTGCTGATCTACGTGGCGATCATGGCCGCGAAGCTCCAACGCATCCAGCGAGACCTCGGCTCGCTGGCCGAGCTCGCCGAGCGGCCCTCGCGCGAGGCGGCCGAGCGCGACGTCGGGCAGATCCACGACCGCGAGCAGGAGATCCAGGCCGTCCGGCAGGGAAACCGCGGATGAGCGGCCTGCTCGCCCTCGGCGTCTCCCACCGAACCGCGCCGCTGGCGCTGCGTGAGCAGCTTGCCCTGACCGAGGGGCGCGCCGCCGGCGTGCTCAACGCCTTGGTCTCCGAGGAGCCCATCAGCGAGGCGGTCACTCTCTCCACGTGCAACCGGACCGAGATCTACCTGGTGGCGACCGACTCGGTCGAAGCCGAGGCGGCGGGTCTGGGGGTCCTCGCGCGCGAGGCCGGCATCCGGCCGACCGAGCTGCTCGGGCCGCTCTATTCGCTTCGCGGCGCTGAGGCGGCGCGCCACCTCTATCGCGTCACCGCCGGCCTCGACTCGATGATCGTGGGCGAGGCCGAGATCCAGGGCCAGGTGAAGCGCGCCTACGAGCTTGCTCTGGTCGAGGGCGCGCCCGGGCCGATCCTCAACCGGATGTTCCGCGGCGCGCTGGCGGCCGGCAAGCGGGCCCGCACCGAGACGGCCGTCGGCGAGAAGGGAGTCTCCATTCCGTCGGTCGCCGTCGAGCTTGCCCAGCGGAACCTCGGCGACCTCTCCGAGCGGCGGGTCCTGCTGATCGGCGCCGGTGAGACCTCCGAGATCACCGCCCGGGCCCTCGCCGCCCGCGGGTCGGATGCCGTCTTCATCGCCAACCGCGGCTACAACCGCGCGATCTCCCTGGCGGAGCGCTTCGATGGAAAGGCGGTCCGGATCGATGACCTGCCGGCCCAGCTCGCGGGAGCCGACATCGTCGTCTCCGCGACCAATTCACCGCACCACCTGATCGAGCGCTCAGAGCTCGCGGTGATCATGGGCGAACGCGATTCGCGGCCCCTGCTGCTGATCGACCTCGCCGTGCCCCGCGACATCGACCCCGAGATCCGTGAGATGGAGGGGGTCAGCCTCTACGACGTTGACGAAGTCCAGGCGATCGTCGAGCAGAACGCCTCCGGCCGTGAGGTGGAGGCGCGCCACGCGAGCGGGATCCTCGACTCCGAGCTCGCCCGCTTCGAGCAGTGGCTGGGCGCCCAGGAGGTGATGCCGACAGTCGCCGCGTTGCGCGAGCGCGCCGACGCAATCGTCTCCCAGGTCCTCTCGGAGAACGCGACCCGCTGGGAGAGCCTCTCTACCACCGACCGCGAGCGGATCGAGCAGATGGCCCGCGCGATCGCCAACCGCCTCCTGCACGAGCCGACCGTGAGGATCAAGGGGATGGCCGACCGCGAGGACGCCTATCTCCAGGTCAGCGTCCTCCGCGAGCTCTTCGGGCTCGACGCCGGGACCGAGCCGGGTCGCACCGAGGGGGCGCACGTTGCTTCCCTCGACGAGCGCCGTCGTCGCAGCGAACGCAGCTGAGGCGGCGATGACTGAGCCACCGCTTCGGCTCGGCACGCGGGGAAGCACGCTGGCCCTCGTTCAGGCGAAGGCGGTCGCCAAGGAGCTCGGCGGCGCCGAGATTGTCCCGATCAAGACCGCCGACGGCGACATCGGGGATAAGGCCCGCTTCGTCAGGGCCATCGAGCAGGCACTGCTGGACGGGGAGGTCGACCTGGCGGTGCACTCGGCCAAGGACCTTCCCTCCGAGTTGCCCGCCGGGCTGGAGATCGCCGGGGTCACCGCCCGCGAGGATGCGCGGGACGCATACGTGGGGAGCGTGGGCTCCCTCGGCAAGGTGCCGGAGGGATCGCGGATCGGGACCTCCAGCCTGCGCCGCCGTGCCCAGATCCTGGGGCTGCGGCCCGACCTCGAGGTGGTCGAGATCCGTGGCAACGTCGACACGAGGCTGGCCAAGCTCGAGGCGGGCGACTACGACGGGCTGGTCCTGGCGGCCGCGGGACTGCGCCGGCTGGGGAGAGCCGAGCAGATCTCGTTCTGCCTCGAGCTCGACGAGCTCGTCCCATCCCCGGGCCAGGGCGCACTGGCGATCGAGGCGGCCCACGCCGCGGACCGGCCGGTGACCGCCGCCGAGTCGATCACCGACCGTGGCGCCCTCGGCACGCTGAGCGCGGAACGAGCGCTGGTGGCCGCCCTCGACGCAAGCTGCAACACACCGCTCGGCGCGCACGCGACCCTCCAGCAGGGCGGGCGGATGCGGCTGCGCACCTTCTGCGGCCTCCCCGACGGGAGCGAGTGGATCCGGGACGAGCTCGAGACCGACGCCTCGGAGCCCGAGGCGCTCGGTACGGCGCTCGCGGAGCGGATTACCTCGGCGGGCGCGAAGGACATCCTCGCCCGTGCCGAGAAGATGGCGGTCGGAGCATGAGCGCGGCGCCCGGCATCGTCTACCTGGTCGGTGCGGGCCCCGGGGACCCCGGGCTGATGACGACCCGCTCCCTGGAGCTGATCGTCGCGGCGGACGTGATCGTCCACGATCGCCTCATTCCCCGAGAGGCTCTCGCGCCCGCCCGGCCCGAGGCGGAGCTGATCTACGTCGGCAAGGAGCCGGGCTCGGCGAGCGTCCCGCAGGAGGGGATCGCCGACCTGCTGGTCGACCGGGCGAGAAAGGGCAATCTCGTCGTCCGGCTGAAGGGCGGCGATCCGTTCGTCTTCGGCCGCGGCGGCGAGGAGGCGGAGGCGCTGGCCGATGCCGAGATTCCCTTCGAGGTGGTTCCCGGGATCACGGCCGGGGTGGCCGCCCCCGCCTACGCCGGGATCCCGGTCACCCATCGCGACGACGCGTCCGCGGTGGCCTTCGTCACCGGCCACGAGGATCCGGAGAAGGAGGACTCGGCGCTCGACTACGAGGCTCTTGCGCGCTTTCCAGGGACACTCGTCTTCTACATGGGCGTCAAGGCGCTTCCGCGGATCGCCGAGGCCCTGATCGGGGCCGGCCGCGCCGGAGCGGAGCCGGCCGCGGTGGTGGAGCGCGGCACGTTGCCGGGCCAGCGCACGGTGACCGCCCCGCTCGAGGGGATCGCCTCCGCCGCGGAGGAGGCGAACATCCGCCCCCCCTCGGTGACCGTCGTCGGCCCGGTCGCCGCGCGCCGCGAGCAGATCGCCTGGCTCGAGCGCCGCCCGCTGCACGGCAAGAAGGTGGTGGTCACCAGGGCGCGCGCCCAGGCGAGCGGACTGGCGCGCCAGCTCGACGCCCTCGGGGCGGAGCCCATCGAGCTTCCGGCGATCCGAATCGAGCCTCGGATCGACTCCAGGGAGGTCCGAGAGGCGATCGAGAGCCTCCACACCTATGCGCTGGTCTGCATCACCAGCCCGAACGGCGCGAATCTGCTCTTCGAGGCGATGGCGGAGCAAGGCCGCGACTCCCGCGCCCTCGCCAACGCCAGCGTCGCGGCGATCGGCGCCGGGACCGAGGCCGCCCTCGCGACGGGCGGCATCCTCGCCGACATCGTGCCTGAGCGGTTCGTTGCGGAGGAACTGGTCGAGGAGCTCAACAAGCTCAAGCTGCAGGGCAAGCCGGTGCTGATCGCGCGAGCGGCCGAGGCCAGGGAGCTGTTGCCTGAGGCGCTGCGCAAGCGCGGTGCGGAGGTCGACGAGGTCGCCCTCTACGAAACGGTGGCCGAGGCCCCCGATCCGGAGGAGCTCGAGCGCGCCCGCGACGCGGACTTCATCACCTTCACCTCCTCGTCCACGGTCCGCAATTTCCTGGCGGCGAGCGAGAATGGCATCCCCGAGGGAGCCAGGGTCATCTCGATCGGGCCGATCACGAGCGAGGCAATCCGTGAAGCGGGCCTCACCGTAGATGTGGAGGCTGAGAGACACGACATCGACGGACTCGTGGAGGCGCTCCTGGACGCGGTGGCAGAGGCAGGCCAGCGCGATTGAGAGCCTCTCCATACCCATCAGAGGGAGATTCAGATGAAAGGCTGGATGCCAAAGCTTCTCCTCGTCACCGCAGCAGCGGTGACCGCACTGCTCGGCAGCAGCGCCAGCGCCTTCGCCGGCACCGCTGACTACACGAGCACGGGGACCTTCGGAGTCCCGAACAACACGGGCCAGGCGGGAATCCCATCGCAGGTGTTCGTGCCGCCGGGGCGCACTCCCGTGCAGAGCCTGGAGCTGACCAAGGTCATGCCGAGCTACGGCGGCGGCGGCGGTCAGGACCTTCAGTTGCGGCTGAAGAGCCCGAACGGCCCCGACATCCACATCCTGAACCTCGGGTGCACCACCTACCCGAATACCTCGGCCTTCACGATCAGCGACACGGCGAGCCTATCCGTGGACACGCCGGCCTTCTGCACCGCCCTGGCCGGGGCGCCCGCGACCACCAGCGCCAAGCCGTCTGAGCCTCTCTCGGCCTTCAACGGCCAGTCGAGCGGCGGAGTCTGGACCGTGACGGTCGTGGACGCGGGCATCAACGCCACCCAGGGCACCTGGAACGGGTGGAGGCTGTCGATCAACCATGCCAACCCGACGCTCACGGTCGCCAAGGCCCCCTTCAAGTCGAAGGGCAAGTTCGCGCTGAGCGCGACCTGCAACGCCGACTGCACCGTCACGACCGGGGGCGCGGCAAAGGCGGCGACCACGAAGGTCGCCCAGAACATCCCGGGCGTGATCGTGGCTTCGCCGACCAAGAAGGCGAAGAAGAAGGGCAAAGGCAGCGTCACGCTGACCGCCAAGGATCAGACGGGCGGCACGGCGACGACGTCGATCAACCTCAAGGTCGGCAAGTAGCGAGACATAGGATTCGGCCGTGGCGACGCCGCGGCCGATCACGTTCCTCTCCGACTACGGGTACGAGGACGAATTTGCAGGGGTGTGCCGGGCGGTGATCTCCCAGATCGCCCCCGGCGCACCCCTGATCGACCTGACTCACGGGATCTCGCGGCAGGACATCCGCCAGGGCGCGATCGCCCTCGCGAACGCGCTGCCCTCCTGCCCGCCGGGCGTCCACGTCGCCGTCGTCGATCCGGGCGTGGGCTCCGAGCGGCGCGCCGTTGCAGTCGCGGCCGCCGAGGGCCGCTTCCTGGTCGGCCCGGACAACGGGCTGCTCTCCCGCGCACTCGACCGGCTGGGCGGTGGCCTCGACGCCGTCGAACTCTCCCGCTCGCCCTTCCGGCTGGAGCCGGTCTCGGCCACCTTCCACGGTCGCGACCTGTTCGCGCCGGTGGCCGCGCACCTCTCTCTCGGCGCCCGTCTCGAGGAGGCCGGCGAGGCGATCGACCCGGCCTCGCTGACCGCCCTCGAGCTGCCGTCGCCGAAGATCTCCGAGAAGGAGGTCGTTGCGCACGCGATCCACCAGGACAGCTACGGCAACGTCACCCTCGACCTCGACGCCGCGATGCTTCCCGACGGACCGATCCGGCCCGGTGACGCCGTCGAGGTGCGCGCCCCCGACGGCCGCTTCAAGGGCACCTGGGCGCAGACCTTCGCCGACGTCGCGCCGTCCGACATCCTGCTCTTCGAGGATTCGTCGGGCACGCTCGCGCTGGCGGTAAACGGGGGTAGCGCGGCCGGGCTGATGAACCTGCAGCCGGACGGCGAGGTCACCCTCAGGCCACTGAAGTGACCGTCCATTAAGGAGTCTGACCCCTCAATGTTTGGTCTACTCCACCGGCACTTTCGCGTCACCGACTCCACCAACGAGCGGGCCAAGCAGCTCGCGATGGCGGGGGCACCCGGTGGCCTGGTCGTCACCGCCGACGAGCAGTCGGCGGGGAGAGGCCGCCGCGGGAATGCATGGTTCGCCCCCGCGGGGTCCTGCCTGCTCTACTCGGCGCTGGTCCGGCCCTTCGCCGCTGACGACGCGCCGCTACTGCCTCTGGCGGTGCCGGTCGCGGTCTGTGAGGCGGCCGAGTCCGTCGCCCCGGTTCGCTGCCAGGTGAAGTGGCCGAACGACGTCTGGATCGACGAGCGCAAGGTTTCCGGCGTGCTGGTCGAGGCGCGGCCGGACGAGGGCTGGGCCGTCATCGGGGTCGGCCTCAACGTCGCCATCAGGGAGAACGAGTTCCCGCCCGGGCTTCGCGACCGAGCGATCTCGCTGCTTCCCACCGAGGCCGAGGGCGGGCTGCCGCCCGGCGGATCGCCCGGCGTGAAGCGATCCCTCGAGACCCTCAACGAGACCCTCGGCCGCTGGCTCGAGGCGCCAGACGATGAGGTCCTGAGCGCATACCGGGCACGCGACGCCCTCAGCGGCAAGCGAATCTCCTGGGGCAGCGGCTCGGGAGTGGCCAAGGAGATCGACGAGCATGGGCACTTGGTGGTGGAGAGGACCGACGGCGAGCGCGTAACGCTCGGCGCCGGGGAGGTCCACCTGGCGGTCGAGAGCTAGCCGGGCTGAGGGCGGCGAATCGCGGCCGTCGCCGTGGCGGTGGCGACCAGCTCGCCGTCGGAGTCATGCAGCTCACCGGCGAGAAAGGCGACGTCCTTGCCGCGTCTCACGATCCGCCCTGTTCCGCGGAGCTCGCCGGGCGCGGCGGGGCGGAGGAATTGGATGTGCAGGTCGGTGGTCGGCGCCCACTCGCCCTCACCGAGGGTTGCGACCAGGGCCGGACCCAGGGTGTCGTCGAGCATCGCCGCCAGGAAGCCTCCCTGGACCGTCCCGGCCGGATTCAGGAACCGTTCCGTCGCCGTGAAGGCGACCTCGATGGTCCCCTGATCCGGATCGACCTCGACCAGCTTCCAGCCGAGCAGCTCGGCGGCAGGCGGAGGATCCGCTCGGCCCTCCATCACGTCCCAGAACGGCCCCCGGCGAGCCAAGGCCTAGGACTCGTCGGCGGCCTCGGCGGCCTCGAGCTCGTCAGGGCCGGCGGCGACGCCGTTCTCGTCGCCATCCGTGTCGAGCTCCTCGACATCGTGCGCGTCGGTGTGGTCGTCCACCTGCCTGCCGTTCGTCTCGGCCCTCGCGCCATTCTTCTTGGAGGCGTTTCCGTTCTTTGAGCCGCCCTTGCGCTTGCGGCGGCGGCGCTTGCCGCCCGCCTTCGGGAAGTTGCGGAGCAGCTCGCGGGCGACCGCCGAGGGCTTGCGAGCGGCGCGCATGCGCGCACCGCGCAGGACCTCCTCGCCCTCGGGCGTATGGGCGACCCCGGCGGCAAGCAGGGCAGCCGCGAGACGGCGATCCTGGTTGCGAGCGGCGTGAACCAGGCGGCGTGCGTTGCGGCCGTGGGCGCGGCCGGAGGAATTGACCAGCAGGCCGAGCAGGCGCTTGGTCTCGGGCCAGCGCTGCACGGCGTATTCCTCGTGCAGGTCGCGGGTGTACTCCGCGAGCCTCCAGACCCAGGCCTGAGCCTGGTCGCGTCGCCCGATGCGCCGCTCGGCGAGCGCCTCGAGCATGATCTTGGTGCCGGCGCGACGATCGTCGCGGGGCCAGGTGCCGATCGTGTCGATCGCGTCGTCGAAGGCATCGGCGTCCCGTAGAGCGGCGATCTCCACCAGCGCCTTGAGCCGCAACTGCTGGTTGCGGTTCCGCTGCACGCAGGTGAGCAGGAAGCGGCGGCGGAGCTCCTTGGTCTGGTCGTTCTGGAGCATCGCCTTGGCGCGTCGCCAGCCCGAGGGATTGACGCGGGCGCCGGCGAGCGCCGCCCAGACGTGCTGCTCGGAGTGGTTCAGGTTCTCGACCGCGATCCGCCAGAGCTCACGCTCCAGGACGCGCAGGCGGTGTTCTGACTTGTCGGAGACGGGCACGACCCGCTTCTCGACCCGGACCCGTCGCCCGCGGCCTCGCCGCACCGGTCCGACGACGATCGCGCCGCCCCGGTAGACGTCGCGATCGAGCAGGCTGTGCAGCGTGACGATCGTCTCGTCGTGGGTCGTGGCCGGGTGGACGAGGTCGATCACCAGGCCAGCCTCCTTGCCGGGGTTCCGGCGGGTGACACGCCCGACCCGCTGCTGGTAGACGCGGCGCGAGGCGGTCGGAGCCAGATGCATGCAGATGGTGGCGCGCGGAGAGTTCCAGCCTTCGGCGAGGAGCATCGCGTTGCAGAGCACATCCACCTCGCCTCGCTCGAATCCGGCCAGGATCTCGGCCAGCTCGCGCTTCGGGGTCTCGCCGGAGACGGCGCGAGCGTTGATGCCCGCGTCCTGGAAGGCCTTGGCGACGTTCTTGGCGTGCTTGACGCCGGCGGTGTAGACGACGCCAGGCACGCGGCGGAAGCGCGAGCGATAGAGGTCCGCGATCGCGACGTTGAACGGAGCCTGGTCGAGCAGCTTGGCGAGCTCCTCCTGGTCGAAGTCCTGATCCACCTCGCCCTTGCGCAGCGGCACCTTGGCGATCGTCCGAACGCCCGGGCCTGGCGGGATCCGGACGCACCGCAGCGGCGCGATCACGCCGCGGCGGGCGGCCTGCGCGAGGTCGAAGCGGGAAGTCTGGGTGGGGAATAGGTCCGCGACGTGACGCGCGATCAGCGCGCCGGTCGCGGTCATGCCGATGAAGACGGGGCCGACCCAGGCGCGGATGCAGCCGCTGGTCTTCTCGCCCAGGGCGGTGTGGGCCTCGTCGCAGATAACGATCGAGTACGCGTCGGAGATCCGGCTCGCGTTGCGGACGAACCACTGATAGGTCTCGACGGTGACCGGGCCGTAGGGATGGTCGGCGCCGTCGAGCAGGGGCGGCGAGAGGCGGTCGGCGTAGCCGCGATCGGAGATCTCGCCGATGAACTGGTCAACCAGGTTGCGGCGGTGGGTGAGGATCAGGATGCCGCCCGTGCGGGAGGCCTCGATGAATCCGACGGCGGCGACGGTCTTGCCGGAGCCGGTGGCGTGCTCGAACCAGAAGCGCCTGTCGGCGCCCGGATCCTCCGGAGCCTCCTCGACGATCTCCTCGTCCTCCTCCTCGACCCAGTCCTCGGCCTCCTCCTCCTCGGTTGCCTCCTCCTCTTCCTCTTCCTCCTCGAGGGCCTCGGCGGGGGTGTCGGCGTCGCCGTTGCCGGCTGGCTCCTCCTCCTTGAGGGCGGCGGGCGAGCTCCCGTTGCCGTTTCCGTTGCCAGTCCAGCCATGCCCGTTGAGGCGCTCCTGGACGTCGGCGATCAGCGCGGCGAGTGTCCCGGAGAGAGCGTCGACCTGATGGGCGGAGAGCTCCGCTCCGTCGGCCAGATGCGGTTCCTCCTCGGAGAGCAGGCGCTCGAGGCCGAGCATGAGGGAGAAGTCGCGGCGCCACTCGATCGACGGCGCCTCGTGGCCCTCGTCGATCTCGGCGAGGGCGGCATCGAGAGCGCGGCGGCGTGGAGTGCCGGCGGCCAGGTCCTTGGGCTTCTCACCCTCGAGCAGGAACGGCTCGCGCGCGAACTCTCGTGCACGTTCGATGTCGGCGCTCGTAGGCGCCTTTGCCGCTTTTGCGGCCGGCTTGGTCGTGTCAGCCAATCTGAGGCTCTCTTGATCCGCCGCTCCCCGCCAGTCGAAAGAATGGCGAGGCGCATTTGGCCTGATCACGGAAGACACCCGAGATACGGCTGTCCGCTCCGGGCTCTCCCTGGGTCCAGGAACTTGATGGACCGATAGGAATTAAAGCACTCTTCATCGACGACCCGTATGTCCTGACAATGCACTTGCTCCGATCCACACGCAGAACCGCCCTCGCGGGCCTCGCCGCGGGGCTCCTGGGCGGCATCGTCCTGGCCGGCTGTGCCGGGGGTAGCGGCGGCAACCCGGACTCCAATCTCTCGCTCCAGCAGGCGACTCAGCCGCTCACCGGCGCGCCACCGCAGCTCACCGCAATCCGCAGCCAGGCCAACCAGCTGCTCGACGGCGGCAAGGACGCGTACGAGGGGCGCATCCAGTCCCTGCACGGAACGCCGATCGTGGTCAACGACTGGGCCTCATGGTGCGGCCCCTGCCGCTTCGAGTTCCCCTTCCTCCAATCGCAGGCGTCCAAGCATGCCAAGGACATCGCCTTCCTCGGCGTGGACTCCGATGACTCAAGCGGCTCTGCCAAGACGTTCCTCGGCGAGCTGCCACTGCCGTATCCCTCCTACAGCGACCCGGACAAGTCGATCCGCGAGGCGCTCCACGGCATCGGCTATCCGGCCACGGTCTTCTACGACCGCAACGGCAACGTCGTCTCCACACATCAGGGGCAGTACCGCGACGAGGCCGCTCTTGCTGCCGATATCCAGAGATACGCGCTGAACAGCGGATAATGAAGTTATGACCGAGCTAGCCATCGCACTGGTGGTCGTAGCGCTGCTTCTGTTCATCGCCGAAGCGCATGCGCCGACGACGGTGCTCGGGCTGCTCGGAGTCGGCGCGCTGGTCGGCGCCGGGTTCGCCTGGCGCGACGCAGGTCACGATCTTCCCGTCGCGGCGATCGTGATCGCCGGCGTGATCCTGGCCGGCTTCATCGTCTTCGCCTCCCGCAAGGCGCTTGCCGCCCATCGCGACCAACCGGTGAAGACCGGCTACGAGGAGCTGGTGGGCGACCTGGGCGAGGTGCGGGAGCCGCTCGATCCGGAGGGCCAGGTCTTCATCGAGGGTGCGCTCTGGCGCGCTCGTGCCGCAGACCACGAGAGCAGGATCGACCCAGGCAATAGAGTGCGAGTGAAGTCGGTGGATGGCCTGACACTTGAGGTCGAACCCGTCCCCGACCGATACCCGGCAAGCACCGAGAAAGGGACCTGACACATGGCGGTAGCAATCGGCGTCGTCGTCGTAGTCGTCTTCTTCATCCTGATCTTTCTCGGCTCGGCGGTCCGGGTCCTACGGGAGTACGAGCGCGGCGTGATCTTCCGCCTCGGCCGGCTGATCGCGCAGAAGGGGCCCGGCCTGATCATCCTGATCCCGGTGATCGACCGGATGGTCCGGGTCGACCTGCGGACGGTCACTCTCAACATCCCGCCGCAGGAGGTGATCACGCGCGACAACGTGCCCGCACGGGTCAACGCGGTCGCCTATTTCCGGGTGATCGACCCCAACAAGGCGATCGTCGAGGTCGAGAACTTCCTGCTCGCCACCTCGCAGATCGCGCAGACCACTCTCCGGTCGGTACTGGGCAAGGCCGACCTCGACCAGCTGCTCGCCGAGCGCGAGCGCCTCAACGAGGACCTGCAGAAGATCATCGACGAGCAGACCGAGCCCTGGGGCGTGAAGGTCAGCACCGTAGAGATCAAGGACGTCGAGATCCCCGAGCAGATGCAGAGGGCGATGGCGCGGCAGGCGGAGGCCGAGCGAGAGCGGCGCGCGAAGATCATCAACGCCGAGGGCGAATACCAGGCGGCCGAGAAGCTCGCCCAGGCGGCGGACATCATCTCCAAGAATCCCGCCACCCTCCAGCTGCGCTACCTCCAGACCCTGCTCGAGATGGGCGTCAACCAGAACACGACGATCGTCTTCCCGCTGCCGATCGACCTGATCGAGGCCTTCACGGCGATGGCCCGGAACAGCGCCGAGAAGTGAGCGCCACCGAACACCCCGTTCAGACGCCCGTTTGAGCCCAGACTGCCGGTTGTCGGTCACGGTCCGCACAGCCCGCGACGCCGCGGAGGTCAAGGCGGCGAGGGACCTGCGGATCCGCGTCTTCTGCAACGAGCAGGGGGTCGACCCCGCGCTGGAGGTGGACGGCCTCGACGAAAACGCGACTCAGGTCATTGCCGTCGACGAGTCCGGCGTGATCGCAACCTGCCGCCTGCGATATCCGGAGGCGGGCGTCTGCAAGCTCGAGCGGATGGTCGTCGACTCTCGCGCCCGCAAGCTGGGGGTCGGCGGCCGGCTGCTGGACTGGGCCGAGGAAGAAGGTCGCACGGCCGGTGCCGAGACGATGGTCCTCAATTCGCAGTTGCGCGCTCAGGGCTTCTACGGATCTCACGGCTACGAGCCCGAGGGAGAGACTTTCATGGACGCGGACATCGAGCACATCCGGATGACCAAGCCGCTCTGATGGCCGATCGGAAACCCACTCCCGAGATCCGGCTCGATCAGCTCACCGGGTTGCGAACGATCCTCTCGCCTGCGAGGGCGGACCGGCCCTTCGACTTCAGCGCGGCACCGGCCGAGGAGAACGGCGAGGCCCGCGAGAAGTGTCCCTTCGACGAGGGCCGCGAGGACCGCACCCCTCCAGAGGTCTGGGCGGACCGCCCGGGCGGTGGCCCGCCGGACAGCCCCGGTTGGAGGGTCCGCGCTGTACCCAACCTCTATCCGGCGCTGGCCCAGACCGAGGAGCGAGGCGAGGTTGAGGATGAGGGCGTGACGCCGGCTGGCGACCCGCTGCGCGCCGCCTCTCGAGGAAGGGAACCCGACCTGTTCAAGGCCACCCTCGCCAGCGGCTTCCACGAGGTGATCGTCAATTCGCCGCAGCACCACACCTCTCTCGGCCAGCTGGATGACTCGGAGCTCTCAGCCGCCGTAGCCGGCTGGCGGACGCAGATGAGTGCTCACGGCGAGCGCGCGGCGTACGTCCAGCTGATCCTCAACGAGGGCAGGGAGGCCGGTGCATCGCTGGAGCACACACATGCCCAGCTCTACGCGCTCGGCTTCGTGCCGGCCCAGGTCGCGCGCGAGCGCGAGCGCTTCACCTCGTACAACCAGCACACCATGGGTGGCGACCTGCTCGCCGAGATCGCCTCCGAGGAGGTCCGCCGCCGCGAGCGCCTGGTGGCAATCGACGACGATGCGCTGCTGATCTGCCCCTGGGCCTCGCGCTCGCCCTTCGAGCTGCGGATCATTCCCCGGCAACCCGCGTCCAGCTTCGAGCGGGACGGCGAGGTCGGCGTGGGCATGCTCCGCACCGCGCTGCGAGCGCTGGCGGCCCGCTTCGGCCAGGTTCCCCAGTTCAACGCCTGGACGATCACGGCACCCCGGGGCGCCGAGGAGTTCCACTGGCACCTGGACCTCGCGCCCCGGATCGGGATCCGCGCCGGGCTCGAGATGTCGACCGGGGTCGAGCTCAACATCTTTCCGCCTGAGCGCGCGGCGTCGGAGCTACGAGAGGCCCTGGGGTAGGGTCCCCCGCCCGATGCCACCCGTTCGCCGACCCATCCCCCGCTTCATCGCCGACGCCAGCAACGAGGGCCTTCCCTACGGCCGCTGGGGAGCGCGCCTGCGGGACGAGTTCGCCAAGGCCTGCGAGGCGCACATCGCGGAGGCGGGCGGAGCGCCCGGCGAGGTGACCTGGTTCCCCGAGCGCGCCTGGGGCGGCCGCATCTACGTCCCCGGCGTCGCGCCGGTGGAGGGAGCCCAGGAACCGAGCGAGTACTTCGGCGTCGTCTCGTTCACCCGCCCGGCCGAGGGCGGCGAGGCGAGCGCCTTCGAGGCGACGGCCGACTTCACCGACGTCACCGCCGACCAGAACCCCGACTGGATGATCGACCTGAACGAGGAGGTGATCGGCGTCTGGCGCGGCGAGGGGAGCCGGACGGGCGACGTCACCCTCGTCTGGGGCACCCCCCTGGTGCGCGGGGCCAAGGCCGCGACCGCCGAGCTCGAGGCCGAGGTGGTCGATCAGACCCCGGTCACAGACGAGCGCTTCACCCTGGTCGCGATCGACGCCGTCAAGGGCTTCACCGACGAGCTCTTCCTCGAAGTCAAGATCTGGAGCGACCAGGGTCAGGAGCTCGCCGCCGAGAGCCTCTACGACGAGCCGGAGTAGCGAGCCACGCGTCAGTGAGACTGGCGCAGGGTGAGGCCGGCGTTGCTCTCGAGCATCGCCTTGATCGAGTCGGGCGACGACCAGTAGAGGACGCCCGCGCCGCCTGCCCTCAGGATCTGGTGGGTGCACTGCGCCGCCTGCTCCGGGCCGAGCCGCTCGACCGCATCGCTGGCGTGGGGGTTCGGCGATTCGTCGAAGGCGATCTCGAAGCCGAGGTGGTTGCGGAGGTCGCGGGTGACGTCGGGGGGCTGGTCCTTGGGGGCACCCACCCGGAGCGGTAGGCCGATCACCGATTGGTACTGGGAGAGCACGTGATCGGTCAGGCCGGGTATCAGCGGTCCGGCTGCCGACGGCGTCCCGCAGTTCGGCTGCGTTTGGATGATCTGGTAGCCGAGGTGGATCGGGTCGAGGGTGAAGTTCTGCTCCGCGACCACGCGACCGAACGGGCCGTAGTCCCAGGCCGGCACGTAGTCGGGCACCAGGCCCATCCGGACCCGGCTGTTGGCCAGGTGGGCCGAGAGCTCCCGCAACCGATCCGCGATTCGGTCCTCGTTCCTCGATTGGTCCGTGGTCCAGGGTCCGAGCTTGGTGTCGGCCCAGGTGTCCGGCTCCCAGTCGATCAACACGGCGTCGAGCTCCGGCTGGTCGGTCAGCGCGTACTCGTAGCCGGGGCTCTCCCGGTGAGGATTGAGGCCGGTGAGGGTGACGATGCGGTTACAGCGGAACTTCTCGGCCACCCGGTCGAGCGCCGCCTGCCAGTCCTGCGGCTTCGAGTGAGGGAACTCGGTGTTGATCACGAAGACGTCGCGGGGGAGGATCTGATCGCCTATCGCGCTCTCGATCTGGTCGACGTCCGTGGCCTGGTTGACGCGGATGCCCATCGTGAAGGCGCTGGGGCCGCCACCCGGCGGCGTCAGGTGCGGGTCGATGTTCGGCCGGCAGAGGGCCTCCTGGGCCGATCCGCCACAGGAGGCGACGAGCAATGCCGCGGCTGCGGCCGCGGCGACCGCGAACCATCCCAGTAGCCAGTTCCGCCCCCTGACGTCCATGTTGAGCCACCTATCGGCAGGTCCCGGGCTCGGGATTAGTCCTAGTGGCGGGCGACGAAGCGCCGGATCCAGCGCACGGCGGGCGAGCGGTACGGGTAGTACAGATCCGAGGCGTGTCCTCGGTTGGGGACGATGCCGAGTTGGGACGCGGGGTACTGGCGCGCCACCTTGCGAGCCTCAGCGACGGTGGTGATGTCGTCGAACTCGCCGGAGAGGACCAGGACGGGCAGGCCGGCGGGCTGGCTTTCGCCCTGCGGAACGGGCGGCTCCATCCCCGGCGTCGGCGCCGGCCAGGAGAGACATCCGGTGAAGCCGGTGGACGGGAGGGTCATCCACTGCGCCACGGTGAGCGGTGCGAACAGCTTGCGACGGGGGAACGCGGCGGTCGCCTGATTGAGCTGCGCCGTGCGCTGGGCGAAGCCGGCGCTGCGATCCCACGCCACCGGATAGTCGTTGCACTCGACCGCTGTGCCCATTCCGGTGGAGAAGTAGTGGAAGTCGCCGTCGCCGGGTCGCCCTTCCCTGGCAATGTGGTCCAGGCGCTCGGGGTCGCCCGCCAGATACTCCGTGACCGCCCGGTTCAGCGCCAGGTACGAGTTCGGCGACCAGGTCCCGGCCTCGAGCAGGTACGCGAGCGTGCCGTTGAGCGGACCGCCCGTGCGCTGGATCCGGGCGAGTGCGTGACGGAAGCGCTGCTCGCCGTTCCACGAGCATCGCAATCGCTTGGTGCCGCAGAGAGACGCGGCCCTCGCGCGACATGAGGGGCTTCGGGCGCAGCTCTGGGTCAGCGCGCGCATCGCCGCCGTATAGATCGACCGCCAGAAAGGATCGTCGGCGGGGTAGGCCGAGGAGAGCACCATCGACCGGAGGCTCGAGGGGTAGCGAATCGAATACGCCTGGGCGAGCAGCGTCCCGTAGGAGTCCCCGTAGAGGGTGATCGGCCCCAGACCGAGCGCCGTCCGGACGGCCTCGATGTCAGCCGCGGATTCCGCCGAGGTGAACCCCCGATACCGAGCCCCGAGCTGGTTCGCGCAGGAGGCGGTCGCGACCACCTCCGGCACCATCCCCCGCTGCAGCTGCGGGCAGTTCACTGCCTGCGAGTGTCCGGTGCCCCTCTGGTCGATCAGCACCAGATCGCGGCGGCGAAGGAGCGGCCCGAAGACTGCCCGGTAGGACTTCGCGGAGTCGAAGTTGGTGCTCGCATAGCCCGGACCGCCCTCCACGGCGACGATCGTCCCGACCGCCGGCTTCGCGGCGCGCTCCCGCGGGAGGACCGCGAAGAAGATCGACTGATCTCCGAGGCCGGGGTCCGTCCTGACCGCCGGGACGGTGATCCGGCCACAGCGAAAACGTGGGCCGGCGTTCAGATCACAGGGTCTTAGGACCGGTGGCGCACTCGCCGTGGCACCGTCCGCGCTCCCATCGCTCGCGAGGGCCGACCCGCAGGCACCAAGGACCAAGGCTCCCAGCACCGTCGCAAGCGCAAGGGCGAATCGCAGTCGAGACACGCGACGAGCCTAGCCCTACATGGCCATCATCGCCTCGGATGGCTCGTCATCCGAGGCGGGCTTCCCGTCGCCTCCGCCCTTCAGCAGCTCGAGGCCAATCACTGGGAAGAGGAGCACCGAGAGCAGCCCGGCGCCGATCAGAGCCGCTCCCTCCGCCGCGTCCACCAGGTTCAGGTCTTCACCGATCGCCACCGCCGCGACGATGAACGGCAGCGAGGTGGCCTGCATGAGTCCCGCGATCAGCGTGTGGCGGGCGTTCAGCACCCGCCGGTAGAGCAGGGCGGGCAGCCCGCGGGCCGCCATCAGCGCCGCCAGGAAGATTGGGACCATGAGCACGTTCGAGGCGCTCGAAGTGAGCGCCGCGAGGTCGTACTTGACGCCGCTGGCGACGAAGAAGACAGGGATGAAGAGCCCGAAGCCGATCGCCTCGAGCTTCCGGCGGAACTCCGGGTGGGTCATGGCCTGGTCCTTGTCGAGCAGGGAGAGGATCGCCCCGGCCATGAAGGCGCCGAGGATCGACTCGAGGCCGAGAGAGTTCGCGATCGCCGCGAAGCCGACGAGCAGGACGACGGCGCCGCGCACGCGGATCTGCGCGGTGGTGTCCTGAAGCCGAAACAGGTCCTGGCGCAGCAGGCTGGAGCGCTCCGCCGTCTTCACCGCGATGAAGACCACCACCGCCAGGAGCACCAGGCTCCCGATCAGGAGCAGGGTCGAGCCGACCCCGCCCTCGCCCGAGAAGAAGATCGAGAGCAGGATGACCGCGCCGAAGTCGGCGATCGTCCCGGCCGCGACGATCAGCTGCCCGAACGTCGAGGAGATCTCCCCCGCGTCCTTCAGCACCGGGATCAGGACCCCGAGCGAGGT
Organism: uncultured Solirubrobacterales bacterium; assembly: GCA_963743575.1. Lineage (GTDB taxonomy): Bacteria > Actinomycetota > Thermoleophilia > Solirubrobacterales > 70-9 > DASUPK01. Next base: position 884,298 of record CAVUQC010000007.1, read on the forward strand.
GGCACAGAGGACGATCGCGATCAGCAGCGGCGTCTCGATCAGCCCGGCAGCCTTCAGCCCCAGCGCGACGACCAGGGCGATCCCGAACGAGATCGCGAAGCCCATCAGGGTCAACCGCAGGACCTGTCCACGGAGCTTGCCGAAATCGATCTCGAGGCCGGCCAGGAAGAGCAGGAAAGCCAGGCCGAGCAGCGCGACGACCGAGATCGCGTCGTCGATCTCCACGATGCCGAGCACCGACGGGCCGATCACGATCCCGGCGATGATCTCCAGCACCACCGACGGGAGCTTCACGCTCGGGAAGAAGCCCAGCAGCAGAGGGGCGGCGAACGCGACGGCGACGACGATCAGCAGGTTGTCGAAGGCAGGCACCGGCGCAACGTCCCAGCGAGGCCGGACGGCGTTACACGGCCTCTAGGCTTCGTGCGGGGAGCAAGACCACAGGAGGATGCGATGGGAGCCCATGAGTTGAGGAACGCCCTGCAGGACTCGGACGAGGTGGATCTGACCGTCACCGGCCGCAAATCGGGTCAGCAGAGCACCCGGCCGGTCTGGTTCGTGCTGGAGGACGACAAGGTCCTGCTGGTGCCGGTCACCGGGACTGACAGCGCCTGGTACCGGAACATCGAGAAGACCCCCACCGTGGGGCTGGAAACGGAGCGCAGCGAGTTCAGCGGAGACGCGAAGCCGACGGACGATCCCGCCGCCGTCGACCACGCCGCAGACGCCTTCCGCGAGAAGTACGGGGCCGACCGGGTGAAGGACTACTACCCGAACCTCAACGCGGCGGTGGAGGTCCCGCTGGCCTGACGCGCCCTGGGTACACTCGGCGCGAGTGGAGGAATGCAGGTTCGAGATTGACTTCGTGGGGCACGCCTGTCTCAAGGTGACCCACGGTGACACCAAGGTGTTGACGGACCCTTGGATCGATGGGCCCGCGTACACGGAGCAGTGGTACCACTACCCGCTCCCCGATCGTTCGGTGTCGCTCGACGACGTGGGCTACATCCAGTACACGCACGGTCACGAGGACCATCTGCACCAGCCGTCCTTCCAGCTGCTTCCGAAGCAGGCGACCGTCCTGCTCACCAAGCAATGGTTTGGCGGTAACCAGGAGTGGCTGCATGACGAGGGATTCGAGCGTGTCGTCGAGATGACGTCGGGCCGCTGGATGGCGCTCGACGACGACCTGAGCATCGTCAGCCTGGTGAACCGCAGCGACAGCCTCAGCGTCCTCCGCACGTCGCAGGAGGTCCTCGTCAATGCCAACGACGCCCTGCATTGCTACGACGACGGTTGCATCGACTTCTACTGCAAGCGGATCCAATCGCTGGTCGAGGACCGGCCGATCGATTACCTGTTCTGCGGCTTCGGCGGGGCCAGCTACTTTCCGAACTGCCTCCGCCACCCCGAGAAGGATGATCACGCGGTGGCGGTGGCGCGCGAGGCGCACTTCGCGAAGGGATTCGCGCGCGTCGTTCAGAACCTGAAGCCGCGCGTGGCGTTCGCCTTCGCCGCCGGGCTCGTGCTGCTCGAGCCGTTCAACCAGTGGATCAGCGAGGTGAAGTTCGCCAACGACCCGGTCGCAGCCACCAGGGAGGCGCTGCCGGAAATGGAGGGCCGGGTCTTCAAGCTCCGCCCCGGAGATCGGATCGCCGGTGGTGAGTTGACTCGCGGTGCCGCTTCGGTCCCGGCGGATCCCGTGGCGGACTACCGGTCGATCTACGCGGATGAGATCCGCGCCAAGGAGGAGCGCCCGGGTTTGGGACCGGAGCGAGCGGATGAGGTCCTGGGGGCCCTGGAGAGGAATTTCCGCGAGCGGCTGCATCGCATTCGCACCAACAAGCCCGAGTTCGACTGGGCCGTGCGCCTGCGAGATCGCTCGGAGGCCATCCTGCGCCTGACCCATGTGGACGGCGAGCTCACGGCAACGAAATTGCCGCCGGAGCGGCTCGATGAGGTGCGGGACATGGTGGTCGAGGCGAACAGCGACGTACTGATGGCCGGGGTCGGCTCGCTGTGGGGCGGCGACGCCCTGCAGATCGGATACGGAGGGCTCTTCGAACTGCGATCCGACGCATCGATCGACCAGAACCACAGCAAGCAGTTCCTCAAGCTGGCCACGAAGCTCCCGCTGCAGTCGGATTACCTGCTGATGTCGCCGATCCGTGGCATCTCCCACCTGGCCCACAGCCCCTATCTCGCCCGCCAGGCAGCACGGATGGTCCTCCGGCGGCCCAACGGCGCGATCACCGAGTCGGCGGGCAAGAAGGGCATCATGGAGTCCCGTTACTGGATCGAGGCGCCGCCCTGCGAGGGTTGCCCCATCTGCGACCTCTCGCCCAACGAGGACCTCATTCGCGAGGACCTGGCGAGCCACCTAGACGGGCCGTAGGGCTATCTTGGCCGCGGGCCCCGATAGCTCAGCTGGATAGAGCGACTCCCTCCTAAGGAGTAGGCCCCAGGTTCGAATCCTGGTCGGGGCGTTCATGGTTTGCAGGATGTTCTCCAACAGCCCAGGCCGCGGCCAGTGGAGGTGGGTACCAAAATGGGTACACGCTCAATCCGCAGCGACATCACACCATCGGGATGAAATCTCGATGGTGTGTGACCTGTGCCGGATCACCCCGTTGGAGTGATTACAGACGGCCTCGGGGCTGATTGTCTGCGCCGCAATGGAGTGGTCACTGACGATCTTGGCGCTGGCGCTGCTCGCCGTCGCCGCCGTGTCAAAGCGACTCTCGGGGTCGCCGATCACACCGGCGATCCTCTTCACCTCGATCGGCCTCCTGGTCGGACCCAAGGTCCTAGACGAGATCAACATCGCAAGCACCAGCTCAACCGCGAGAGCGTTGGCCGAGGCCACCCTGGCGTTTGTGCTCTTCTCAGACGCCTCCCGCATTGACCTCAAAGCCCTGCGGCGCGAATTTGGGGTTCCCATGCGCCTGCTTGGGATCGGCCTGCCGCTGACGATCGCCCTCGGAGCCCTCGGAGCCGGAGTGATCTTCGGAGCGTTGACCTTCTGGGAAGCCGCCATCGTCGGGATCATCCTGGCACCGACCGACGCCGCCCTCGGCCAGGCGGTGGTCACCGATCCCGGCGTCCCGGGTCGGATCCGCCAGGGATTGAACGTCGAGAGTGGGCTCAACGACGGGATCTGCGTGCCGCTGCTCTTTGCGGCAGTCGCGGCCGCCGATGTCACGTCGGAGATCTCAGGCGGGCGAACGGGGATCACCCTCGTGCTCGACGAGGTCGGCTACGGCATCGTCGGAGGGGTCGCCGCGGCGATCGTGATCTGGGCGATCCTCAAATACGCCAGTCCAAAGGATCTGATCACCGGCGCGTGGCGTCAGGTGATCCCGGCAGCCGGCGCCGCTCTGGCCTACGGCACCGCGAGCGCGCTCGGCGGGTCGGGGTTCATCGGGGCCTTCGTCGCGGGCATGGTGTTCCGGGGGTTGCTCAAGCACGACCCGGGGGACATGAACCAGCTCACCGAGGAGGTGGGAAATGTGCTCGATGGGGTCACCTTCGTGATCTTCGGAGCGATCCTGCTCGGCCCGGCGCTCGGGGAGCTCACCTGGCAGCTCGCCCTCTACGCGGTCCTCAGCCTGACGGTGGTGAGGATCATTCCCGTCGCGATCGCGATGCTCGGCACCCACGCACGGCTGCCGACACTCGGCTTCATGGGGTGGTTCGGACCGCGCGGCCTGGCGTCGATCGTCTTTGCGGTGATCATCATCGAGGAGTCCAAGCTCCCTCATGAGCACCTGATCGTCCTCACGATCTACCTCACGGTCGGGCTGTCGGTCTTCGCCCATGGCCTCACCGCCGCCCCGCTGGCTGACCGCTACGCGGACTGGTTCAAGCGCCACCCCCACGACAAGGCTCCTCCGATGGAGAGCGCCCCGGCTGAGGTGACGCGGCCCCGCGGGCCGCTGCAGCAGGGGCAGACTTGAGCGCGCAGCCCGCCACCACGGAGTCCGACTCGAAGGGACAGCTGCGCCGTGCGCTGTCAGAAGGGCGCCGGCTGGGCGCCTGGGCGCTGGGCGTGCCCCTGGTCGGAACGATCGCTGCGGTCATCTTCCTCGGCGGCTACGTGCCCTACAGCGGCGCCTGGGCGGCGGGCGCCTTCGCTGTCCTCATAGCGCTCGGCGGCGCCGGAACTGACGCGGCCGCCGGGATGATCGCCCTGCAGCTGCTTGCCAACAGCGTGCTCCAGCAGTTCGTTCAGCCGTTGGCGATGGGCGCAGCGCTCGGCATCCACCCACTGGCGGTGCTGATCGTGACCATCGCCGGTGGCGCCATGTTCGGCGCGGTGGGGCTGATCCTCGCTGCGCCCCTCACCTCCGCCGTGGTTCGGATCTCCAGCGACCTCACACAGGCCCGAACCGAGCCCACGCCCGGCAGCCAGGGTCGGAGCGCAGCAACCGCGCCAACTTGAGCATCCGGCCTTCTCCCCAGGGGTAGCCCCAGGTTCGAATCCCGGCCGGGGCGCTTCACCACGATGCGGGGGGTGATAGACCTAGCCCGTGGTTTCAACCGTCGCAGTGGGCACGGATGGCTCGGAGACGGCCGGCGAGGCGGTGAGGCAGGCCGCGGAGTTCGCCCACCGCTTCGACGCGAAGCTGGTGCTGCTGAGCGCCTTCCAGGATGGGCCGCCTCCACCCGATGCTGACGAGGCCCAGTGGGCCTACAGCCCCGCGGCCCAGCTCAGGGAGATCCTCTCGCGCACCGAGGCCGAGATCAACAAGCAGGGGATCGAATGCACGACCGCGGTCGATGAGGGCGACCCCGCGGAGGTGCTGGTGCGCCTCGCAGGCGACTGTGGGGCCGATGTGCTGGTGATCGGCAACAAGGGAATGCAGCGGAGGGTTCTGGGCAGCGTGCCGAAGTCCGTCGCCCACAACGCGGACTGCTCGGTCCTCGTTGTGAAGACGACCTAGGACGAACAGGGGGAGGATCGGGATGATCGAGCTCAGCGGCGCCGGGCTCACGATCGCCGACGCTGTCGCCGTCGCCCGGGAGGATTCGGACGTCGAGCTCAGCGGCGACGCCCGCGACGCGATGGCGAAGAGCGCCGAGATCGTTCAGCGGCTGGCCGCGTCCGCCGAGCCCGTCTACGGTGTCTCGACCGGGTTCGGCTCGCTCGCGATGACGCCGATCCCGGCGGAGCGGCGCGAGGAGCTCCAGCGAGCCCTGATCCGCTCCCACGCAGCCGGGATGGGGCGACCGGTCGAGCGGGAGGTGGTGCGGGCGATGATGCTGCTCCGGGCCCGATCCCTCGCCATGGGGTACTCAGGGGCGAGGCCGGAGGTCGCCGAGGCGATCCTGGATGTTCTGAACGCCGGCATCACCCCGGTCGTCCCCGAGCATGGCTCGCTCGGTGCCAGCGGCGACCTGGCTCCCCTGGCCCATTGCGCACTGGTGCTGATCGGCGAGGGTGAGGTGCTGGATGCCGGCGGCACGCGGCGTCCAGCGGCCGCGGCGCTTGCCGAGGCCGAGATCGAGCCGCTCACGCTGCGTGCGAAGGAGGGCCTGGCGCTGATCAACGGCACGGACGGCATTCTCGGCATGCTGGTGCTCGCCGCCGGGGATCTGCGCTCGCTGCTGCGGGTCGCGGACCTGACGGCCGCCATGTCGGTTGAAGCGCTGCTCGGGACCGACCGCGCCTTCGCCGAGGACCTGATCGCGCTGCGCCCGCAACCGGGCCAGGCCGAGAGCGCCGCAAACCTTCGCCAACTGCTCGCCGGGTCGTCCATCGTCGCTTCTCACCGTGAGGACGATCCGCGCGTTCAGGACGCCTACTCGCTTCGCTGCGCCCCGCAGGTCAACGGAGCCGCGCGGGACGCGCTCGCCTACGCCGATGGCGTGGCAGCGGAGGAGCTCCGCTCCGCCATCGACAATCCGATGGTGCTGCCCGACGGACGCGTTGAGTCCTGCGGCAACTTTCACGGTGCGCCGCTCGCCCTGGCCTGCGACCTGCTCGCGATGGCGATCGCGGACACCGGCGCAATCGCCGAGCGGCGGACGGACCGGCTGCTCGACTCCTCTCGCTCGGAGGGCCTGCCGGCGTTCCTCGCCGAGGACCCGGGCGTCCATTCGGGGCTGATGATCGCTCAATACACACAGGCTGCGATGGTCGCTGAGAATCGGAGGCTCGCGGCCCCGGCCGGGGTCGACTCCCTGCCGACCAGCGCGATGCAGGAAGACCACGTCTCGATGGGCTGGGGAGCAGCGCGGAAGCTGCGCGTGGGGATCGACAATCTGCGCCGGATCCTGGCGGTCGAGGCGGTATGCGCCGCGCGTGGACTCGAACTGCGGGAGCCGCTTGCACCGGCGGCGGGGACCGCAGCGGCAGTCGCCGCGATCCGCTCCGCCGGCGTCCCGGGACCCGGCCCCGACCGGCACCTCGCCCCGGAGCTGGAGGCATTGGAGCGCTCGATTGCCACCGGTGGGCTGCTGCACGCCGTCGAGGGCGAGATCGGGGAGCTGCGGTGAGCGGTCCACGCGAGGTCCGCGCCCCGCGCGGCGGGGAGATCTCCTGTCGAGGCTGGCAGCAGGAGGCGGCCATGCGGATGCTGATGAACAACCTCGATCCCGAGGTCGCCGAGAACCCCGACGAGCTGGTCGTCTACGGGGGCACGGGTCGCGCCGCTCGCACGTGGGACGCCTTCGACGCGATCGTCTCCTCGCTGCGAGGCCTGGCGGACGACGAGACCCTGCTGGTCCAGTCGGGCAAGCCGGTCGGGGTCTTCCGCACCCACGAGTGGTCCCCGCGGGTCCTGATCGCGAATTCCAACCTGGTCGGCGAGTGGGACAACTGGGACGAGTTCCGCCGGCTCGAGGCCGAGGGCCTGACGATGTACGGCCAGATGACCGCGGGATCCTGGATCTACATCGGGACCCAGGGGATCGTGCAGGGAACCTACGAGTGCTTCGCGGAGATCGCCAGGCGGCGCTTCGACGGATCGCTCGCGGGGACGATCTCCCTGACCGCGGGCCTCGGCGGCATGGGCGGGGCGCAGCCGCTGGCGATCACGATGAACGGTGGCGTCGCGCTCTGCCTCGAGGTGGACCCTGCCCATCTGCGGCGGCGGATCGAAATCCGCTACCTCGACGAGGAGGCGGACGATCTCGAAGACGCCATCGCCCGCTGCCGGGCGGCCAAGAGCGAGGGGCGGGCCCTGAGCGTGGGGCTCGTTGCGAACGCGGCCGACGGGCTGCCCCAGCTTCAGAGGATGGGGTTCGAGGCGGACATCGTCACCGACCAGACGAGCGCCCACGATCCGCTCAACGGCTATGTCCCGAACCTGATGTCGCTGGAGGAGGCCCTGAAGCTGCGGGAGGAGAACCCCGGCGAATACGTGCGCCGCTCACGCGCCGCGATCGCCGCGCACTGCGCCGCGATGGTCGGCTTCCTCGACGCCGGGGCCGAGGTCTTCGACTACGGCAACAGCCTGCGCGCCGAGGCTGAGCTGGGCGGCTTCGAGCGGGCCTTCGCGTACCCGGGGTTCGTCCCGGCCTACGTCCGGCCCCTGTTCTGCGAGGGCAAGGGCCCCTTCCGCTGGGTCGCCCTGTCCGGGGATCCGGCCGACATCGCCGCCACGGACCGAGCGGTGCTCGAGGAGATTCCCGACGACGAGCCTCTGCGGCGCTGGATCGAGCTCGCCGGAGAGAGGATCGCCTATCAGGGCCTCCCGGCGCGCATCTGCTGGGCGGGATACGGCGAGCGGGCTCGGCTCGGCGTGCGCTTCAACGAGCTGGTGCGGTCCGGCGAGGTCTCCGCCCCGATCGTGATCGGCCGTGATCACCTCGATTCCGGCTCGGTTGCCTCCCCCTACCGCGAGACCGAGTCCATGGCCGACGGCTCCGATCCGATCGCCGACTGGCCACTGCTGAACGCGCTGGTCAACACCGCCTCTGGGGCGTCCTGGGTGAGCATCCACGACGGCGGCGGAGTGGGGATCGGGCGCTCACTGCACGCCGGGATGGTCTGCGTCGCTGACGGCACGGATCTCGCGGCGGAGAAGCTCGGGCGAGTGCTGACCAGCGACCCAGGGACCGGCGTGATGCGACACGCGGACGCCGGGTACGAGCGGGCGATCGACGTCGCGGCGGAGCGCGGCATCCGGTTGCCGATGCGGGACCAAGGGTGAGCGTCCGCGAGGTCGTGGAGATCGGCGATCCCGTGCTGCGCGAGCGCGCCAGGGAGGTCAGTCCCGAGGAGCTGGCCTCCCCCGCGATCCAGGAGCTGATCGACGACCTGATCGAGACGAAGCGCGCGACGCACGGGGCCGGGATCGCGGCGAATCAGGTCGGCGAGCCGGTGCGCGTCGCGATCGTCGAGGTGGAGGAGGGAAACCCCCGCTACCCGTACAAGCCGCCCGAGCCGCTCACGGTGATGATCAATCCCAGCATCGAGCCGCTCGGCGACGAGACGATCGAGATCAACGAGGGGTGTCTCTCAGTGCCGAATCTGCGCGGCACTCTCCCGCGCCACCCCGCCGTCCGGGTCCGCTATCTCGACCGCGAGGGCGAAGAGCACGAGGAGGTGAAACGGGGGCTGACGGCCGGCTCCTACCAACACGAGGTGGATCACCTCAATGGCACGCTCTTCGTGGATCGCGCCGATCCGCTGACCTTTGCGACCTGGGAGCAGTTCGACCGCCACCAGCGCGACGAGTTCGTGCGCCGCGTCGAGCGGCTCACCAAAGAGAGCGCGTGAGCAGCGAGGAGTCAGGGGCCTTCTGGTGCGAGCTCGCCTGGCTGGGCGACGAGCGCGCGGAGCCGGACGTCGTGGTGGAGCTGGATGGTGAGCGAATCGCCTCCGTCACCACAGGGGTGGAGAGCCCTCCCCCCGGGGCGACCCCTTTGGCGGGCCTGACCATTCCGGGAATGGCGAACGCGCACTCGCACGCCTTCCAACGGGCCCTGCGGGGGCGCACCCAGGCCGGTCGCGGGGACTTCTGGACCTGGCGATCGAGGATGTACGAGATCGCGGACCGAATCGATCCCGACAACTACCTCGCTCTGGCGAGGGCGACCTTCGCGGAGATGGCCCTCGCGGGCATCACCACCGTCGGCGAGTTCCACTACCTGCACCACGGCCCCGGGGGCGAACGCTATGAGGACCCGAACGCGCTGGGCCGGGCGGTGATCGCCGCCGCTCGCGAGGCCGGAATCCGCATCACGCTGCTCGACACCTGCTACCTGCACGGCGGGATCGGCCGTGAGGCGGAGGGGGTACAGCTTCGCTTCTCCGATGGCAGCGCCGAGGACTGGGCGAAGCGGGTTGACGAGATCCGGCCCGGTGACGGGGCGCGGGTCGGCGCCGCGATCCACAGCGTCCGCGCCGTCGACCCGGAGGCCGCCGCTCGGGTGGCGGCGTTCGCGGCCGAGCGCTCCTGGCCCCTCCACGCCCACGTCTCCGAGCAACCGGCCGAGAACGAGGATTGCCTCTCCTCCTACGGCACGACCCCCATCGGGATGCTCGCCGAGGCTGGCGCCCTCTCGTCGCGCTTCACGGCGGTTCACGCCACGCACCTCGCCGACCCCGACCTCGAGCGGTTGGGGGGCCGGGGATGCGGGGTCTGTCTCTGCCCGACAACCGAGCGCGACCTCGCCGACGGCGTCGGCCCGGCCCGCCGGCTAGCGGAGGCGGGGGGGCGACTCTCCCTCGGCACCGACTCCCAGGCGCAGATCGACCTCTTCGAGGAAGCTCGGGCGGTGGAGCTCGACGAACGCCTCGTGACCGGGGTGCGCGGAGGCCATTCGGCGGTCGATCTGCTCCGTGCCGCGACCGCGGGGGGATGCGCCGCCACCGGCTGGCCCGAGGGCGGCAGGATCGAGCCGCAGGCCCTGGCGGACCTGGTCACCGTTGCGCTGGACGGGGTGCGGCTCGCGGGCACGCCCGCGGATCACGCCCTCGAGTCGCTCGTCTTCGCCGCGAGCGCGGCCGACGTGCGCGAGGTGATCGTCGGAGGGCGGTTCGTGGTGCGAGACGGCGCTCATGTCGGACTCGACGTGGCGACCGAGCTGCGCGAGGCGATCTCCGGGTTGTCGGCATGAGCTCAGTCTCCATCGAGAACATCGGCCTGCTGGTCACCAACGATCCCTCGCTCGGGGAGGGACCCCTCGGGGTGGTGCGCGGGGCGACCCTCGTGTTCGAGGGAGACCGCGTCGCCGCCGTGGAGCAGCGGGGTGCGACTGCCGACAGCAACTTCGACGCCGGCGGCCGCTGCGTGATCCCGGGCTTCGTCGACAGCCATACCCACCTGGTCTTCGCCGGAGACCGGGCGCAGGAGTTCGCCGCGCGGCTGGCCGGTCAGCCGTACGAGGCGAGCGGCATCAGGGTGACCACCGAGGCGACCCGAGCCGCGAGCGCGGATGAGCTGCGCGAGCTCGCCGGGCGCCGGCGGGTCGAGGCGCTGCGAGCCGGCATCACGCATCTGGAGATCAAGTCCGGCTACGGGCTCGACGTCGCCACCGAGCGGAGGCTGTGCGAGATCGCCGCCGAGCTGACCGACGACGTCACCTTCCTGGGCGCACACGCGGTGCCGGAGGAATACGACGGCCGCACCGACGACTACGTCGAGCTGGTCTGCGGCGAGATGCTGGAGGCATGTGCGCCATTGGCGCGCTGGATCGACGTGTTCTGCGAGCGAGGGGCCTTCGATGCGGACCAATCGCGTGCGGTGCTCGAGGCGGGACGGGCAGCGGGGCTCGACCTGCGCGTTCACGGCAACCAGCTCGGGCCTGGGCCCGGGATCGGGGTGGCGGTCGAGATGGGCGCCGCCTCGGTCGATCACTGCACCTACTTCGACGACGCGGACGTCGAGGCGCTCGCCGCGAGCGACACGGTCGCCACCTTCCTCCCCGCCACGGACTTCTCTACCCGGCAGCCATACCCCGACGCACGCAGGATGATCGACGCCGGCGCAGAGGTTGCGATCGCCACCAACACCAATCCCGGATCGAGCAACACGACCTCGATGAGCTTCTGCATCGCGCTGGCCGTCCGCGACCTGGGGATGACCGTCGAAGAGGCGCTATGCGCCGCGACGCTCGGAGGGGCCCGGGCGCTGAAGCGCGACGACGTCGGCCGTCTGACACCCGGCGCGAGGGCGGATGCGGTCGTCCTCGACGCGGCCTCCTACATCGACCTGGTCTACCGGCCCGGGGTGCCGCTCATCGCCGCCACCTTCGCCGCCGGGCAGCAGGCACCCGAGAACTAGCCACCGGTTGAAACCCGGCCGGGGCGCTCGCCTGCAAGGCTCAGCCCGAAGCTGGTCAAAACGCCTGCAGATTGCGACTATCTTCGAGGAGGTAGTCCAGTGTCAAGCAGCGACAGCAGCGCCAAGCGTCTTCCGTACATGCCCGGCCTCGATGGCCTGCGTGCCATCGCCGTCTTGGCGGTCTTCGTCTACCACTTCCACAACGGAGGCGGATGGCTTCCCGGCGGCTTCCTCGGTGTCGATGTCTTCTTCGTGATCAGCGGCTACCTGATCACCTCGCTGCTGCTCAGCGAGTTCCGCAAGGAGGGGCGAGTCGACCTCGTCGCGTTCTGGCTGCGGCGAGCGCGGCGGCTGCTGCCTGCTGTCGGCGTCCTGATCGCCGTGGTGATGGTTGCCGGCGCGTTCTTCGACCTCGGGCAGATCTCCACGCTCCGAGGCCAGGCGCTGGCCTCGATGGCCTACGTGACCAACTGGGACCTGATCCTCAGCCACCAGTCCTACTTCGAGCAGTTCGCCAGGCCCTCCCTGTTCCGCCACCTCTGGTCGCTCGCGGTGGAGGAGCAGTTCTATCTGCTCTGGCCGATCGCCTTCGCGTTCTTCATGACACGGTTCGGTCGCCGGCGGGTCGTGATCGGCGTGATCGCGGGCGCCATCGCCTCGAGCCTGCTGATGGCGATCCTCTTCGATCCGGTGAACCCGAACCGGGTCTTTTATGGGACGGACACCCGCGCGACCCCGCTGCTGATCGGTGTCGCACTCGCCTTCTTCTGGCATCCCGAGAAGCTCAGGGCGAAGACCGGGAACCTGGCGCCCGCCGCCCTCGACGCTCTGGGGGTGGTCGGGCTCTCGATGGTGCTGATCACCTTCCTGACCGTCCACGACTACGACGTCTCGCTCTACCACGGCGGCTTCCTGCTGCTCTCGATCTGGACGGCGATGCTGATCGCCGCCCTTGCCCATCCGGCCGCCTCCATCGGGCGCACCCTCGGCAATCCGGCGATGCGCTGGCTCGGGGTCCGCAGCTACAGCTTCTACCTCTGGCACTGGCCAGTCCTCGAGCTGACCAGGCCGGGGATCGACGTGTCGCTGCACGGTCCCGTCCTGTTCGCGCTCCAACTCGGCGTGACCCTGGCGCTCGCCGATCTCTCCTATCGCTACGTCGAGCAGCCCTTCCGCCGCTCGACCAGCTGGCAGCGACCGGACTGGACTCGCATCGGGCGCCTCGGGATCGCGGTGGGCGTCACCGCCGTCGTGATCGTGGTCGGCTGGAGCGGCATCGTCCCCAAGGGCCGGCCGGGCCAGCTGCACGTCGCCTCGGCCGAGATCACGCCGAAGAAGGCGAAATACATCCCGCCTCCGGTTTCTGTGAGCCGAGCGGTCTCCGAGGCGTCGGGCGGCCGAGTCCCCGTCAAGGCCGGCGCCGCCGCCAGGGGCCGTCGCGCCAAGGCGCTGCCCGTGCTGGCTCTGGGCGATTCGGTGATGGTCGACGCCAGCGGCGGGCTCGGGCGGCTGCTCGGGCCTCGGCTCACCCTGAACGCCCACGTCGGACGGCAGGCGAACGAGATCGTCGACCTGCTCCACCGCTACGCGGCGCACGGCGGACTGCCGGACTACGTCGTGCTGCAGCTCGGCAACAACGGGCCGATCTACAGCGACGACCTCGAGCATCTCCACGAGGCGCTCAAGGGCGTCCCGCACGTCTTCCTGGTGAACGTCGAGGTGCCGCGGAGCTGGCAGGGCGAGGTCAACTCGGCCCTCTCAGAGGCCGCGGGGAACTGGGGCCAGGCGCAGCTGGTGGACTGGCACTCGGTCGCCGATTCGCACGGCGGGATCACCACCGACGGCATTCACCTGACCACGAAGGGCATCGACCTCTACTCGCGGCTGGTCGCCTCGTCGGTGCGGACCGCCGCCAGCAGGAAGCGGTAGGACCGGACCAGGGCCGCTCGCTCCTCCTCAATCAGCGGGCTGGAGGGATCGCACCCCTCGTCGATCCAGCGGTCTGAGTGCAGCATCGCCACGGCGCGCTCCCGCGCCGCGTCGCGGACGGACTCGGGCGGCACGGAGTAGACGTAGGCGTAGAGCCCGACAAGCGCGTCCACCAGCTCACCGTCATCCCCGTCCGCCCGGTCGTGCTGAAGCTCGCGATGGGCGCGCCACCACTCGATCTCTCGCCGCGCGGCCTCCTCCGGCTCGAACGGCGCTTCCTCCCTCGCGGCGACCATCCGGTAGAAGCGCTCCATGTAGCGGCGCGCCCCATCGGGGTCGTTGTCCGGATACGGCGCCCAGAGCTGGTTCGCCCTCAGAACCCACCAGCCGCCGCGCAGCGTGTCAGGCCAGGAGAGGCCGAAGCTCTCGCGGGTGAGTGAGAAGGCCGCGCGCAGGACCCCGACCCACTTGCGCCGGTAGTAGGTGACCCAGGCCTCGCACTCGAGCTCGCCCACGCGGACCGGATCAAAGGAGCGCATCCCCATCAGCCGCCCGCCAACCTCTCACATCCGCAGAGATCGGTCCAAGCGGGCTGGCCGCTGGAGGAGAGGGCGGGGCCCGGGCTCGTGCCCGGGCCCCGCCGACAACCGTCAGCCCGCCAGGGCGCGGGTGCCTATTGGTGATGCAAGCGCTGCTGGGATCACGCGTCGAATCTAGGAAGCGGCGCTTGCCAGCCGGTTAAGGAGGTGGTGCTTCCGCGTATCAATCCTGTGAATCGACGAAGAGGTCAGGGCGCGTCTGCCGTGCGCATGAAGGACTCGAGGCGCTCGTTGTAGGGAGCTCCCGTAGAGGGGACGGTGTGTCCCCGCCCTCGAATCACCTCCCGCTCGGCGGACAGCGAGGCGGCCAGCGAATCGCAGACGGCCTCGAATGCGGCTGAATGCCCGCCGGAGAGCACCAGCACCGGAAACCCCGCAGCCGCGAGCGCCTCCGCGGGTATCTCGGCCTCCCAGGAGGGCCGCTCCCGCTTGAGCAGCTCGACTCCGTGCAGCAGGTCCTCCGGCAGTTCGTCCGGAGTCCCGTATGCCGAGCCCGCTCCGCCGCGGAAGAGCCGCAGAAAGTCCTCGGACGGGATCTCCTCGGCGTGCCGGAAGAGCCGCTCCCCGTTGACGATCATCTCGTCGACCACCGGCGTGCCCGCGGCCACCCGCAAGCAGCCGGGCTCCGAGACGGTGAGAGAGCGGACCGCGTCGGGTCGCAGCGCCGCGACCAGCAGGGCGATGACGGCGCCGTAGGAGTGGCCCACCAGGTGCGCGCCCTCCCCGAGCAGCTCGGCGAACATCGGGGCCTCCACCTCGAAGTCGTTGCGATCCAGCGGCGGGCTCTCGCCGAACCCAGGCCGGCTGGGGACGATCAGGCTCCAGCGCTCGGCCAGCTCGCGTTGCTTTCGCCAGGTGAGCTCCGGCCCGACGATGTCGCCGTGGACGAAGAGGACGGGCGGTCCTGCGCCGATTCGCTCAACGTCGAGCATGCCGCACGACGATCCGTAGAACCCGCGTCATCTCCGAACAAACCCTACGATCACGGCGATGTTGCTCGTCATCCAGGTTCCCTGCCTGAACGAGGAGGAGTCCCTGCCGCAGCTCCTCTCCGGCCTGCCGCGCACGGTTCCCGGCTTCGACCGCGTGGAGTGGCTCATCATCGACGACGGCTCGACCGATCGGACAGCCGAGGTCGCCAAGCGCCACGGCGTCGATCACCTCGTCCGGCTCGCCAGCCACCGGGGGCTCGCCACCGCCTTTCAGGCTGGCCTCGACGCGGCGCTCAAGCTGGGCGCCGACGTGATCGTCAACACCGATGCCGACGGCCAGTACAGCTCCTCCGACATCGCCCGGCTGGCGGAGCCGATCGTCGCCCGCCGCGCCGACATGGTCGTAGGCGATCGCCAGGTGCAGGATGTCGAGCACTTCTCCCCCAGCAAGAAACTGCTGCAGAAGCTCGGCAGCTGGGTGGTGCGCCGCGCGTCCGGCACCAGGGTGCTCGACACCACGTCGGGCTTCCGGGCCTACAACCGCGAGGCCGCGCTTCAGCTGATCGTGGTGTCCCGATACACGTACACGCTCGAGAGCCTGATCCAGGCGGGCAAGATGTCGGTGGCGATCGAGGACGTGCCGATCTCTCCGAACGAGACCGAGCGCGAGTCGCGGCTGGTCGGCTCCACCTCCGCCTATGTAAGGCGAAACGCCTTCGCGATCTTCCGTGCGTACACCCTGTACGAGCCGCTGCGCGTCTTCATGGGCCTGACGGTCGTCTTCGGGCTGCTGGCGCTGGCTGCCTGGTCGCCGTTCTTGCTCGATTGGATCCTGAACGGCGACCGCAGCGGCCACATCCAGTCCCTGATCCTCGGCGCGGTGTTAATGCTGGCCGCAGTGCAGATGTTCGCCCTTGGGATCATCGGCGACGCGCTCGCCGGCCAGCGCTCGATCCAGCAGCGGGTCTACGAGCGCGTCCGCCGGCTCGAGCTCGAGGCCGGGGTCGAACCCTCGAATTACGAGGCCGGAGACCGCCGGCCCACGCAGCCGATCACGGTGGAGACGATCGAGACCAGCGTCGCGCGATGAGCGCCCAGGCTGCCCGCGCCGCCGCGGCGGGGGGAAACGTCTACGACAAGTACGGGACCTCGAACCCCATCGCCCGCCGGCTGATGGCCGGCTTCATGGACCAGCTCGACGAGCTGGTCGAGCGCTCCGGGGCGACGGAGGCCCATGAGGTCGGCTGCGGCGAGGGGGAGCTGGCCATCCGCCTGACCGCGCGCGGGATCGCGATGCGGGGAACCGACGCCTTTCCCCAGGTGCTCGACGAGGCCCGGCGGCGCGCGGAGGCGGCCGGGGCCGAGATCGAGTTCGAGGCCGTCCCGGTCGAGCAGCTCGACCCCGATCGCCATGCCGCCGAGCTGATCGTCTGCTGCGAGGTGCTCGAGCACCTCACCGATCCCGAGCGCGCGCTGGACGTCCTGGCCGCCCTGGCCAGGCCCTGGCTGCTTGCGAGCGTCCCTCGGGAGCCGCTCTGGCGGGGGCTCAACCTGGCCCGTTTCTCCTACGTGGGCGACCTCGGCAACACCCCCGGCCACCTGAACCACTGGTCGAAGGGAGACTTCGTGCGGTTTCTCACCCGCCGTTTCGAGGTAGTCGAGGTGAGGAGCCCAACCCCCTGGACCATGGTCCTCTGCCGCGTACAATCGCCGCCTTCATGAGGCGCTTTCGACAGTCCCTGCGACCACCCTTCGCCCGTCCGGGCGTCGCGGCCATCGTCACCCTGGGAGTCGCCTGGGGCCTCGTCATGCATCAGGTGGGGTGGGCTCAGTTGGCGCACTTCGACCAGGTGCAGGCGTTCTCCAAGGGCCGGCCGCAGATCGACCAGTGGCACTGGAACACCAACGACAAGGCCTGGGTCGACGGCCACTTCTACTCCGTGAAGAGCCCCGGCATGGCGGCGCTCACGACGCCGTTCTACGAGGCGATCGAGGGGCTCGGCGGGAACAAGCTTGCTCGCGCAGCCGCTCACAACGTCGACCAGACAGCGCATCCGAAATGGCGCTACGACGGCGTCATTCCCATCGAGAACTTCGGCTACAACGTCGAGCGCGGACAGGCCGTCCAGGCCTCCGTGGAGCGACTGACGCCGATCGTCTGGGCCCTCACGCTGATCGGCGCCGTGATCCCCGCAGTCCTGCTGCTCCTGGCGGTGCGCTGGGCTGCCGACCGTTTCGTGCCCGGCTACGGCACCGCCGCCGCAATCACCCTCGGCCTCGCAACCGTGGTGATGACGTTCGCCGCGGAATTCTTCTCGCATGTGATCTCGGCGGGCTTCGCGTTTGCCGCCTTCTGCCTGTTGATGAAGGAGAGGGAGAAGCCACCCAGCCTTGGGCTCGTCGCGGGCGCCGGCCTGCTCGCCGGGCTCGCCGTGACCTTCGAGTTCCAGACGGGCCTGGTCGGGGTGGTGCTCTTCGGCTATGCCCTCAGCCGCAGGACCGACTACCTTCGCCGCGCCGTCGTGTACGGCGCCGGCACGGTCGTGGGCGCCCTGCCGATGCTCGCCTTCAACTACTGGGCCTTCGGCAGCCCGCTCAAGCTCGCATACGGGTACGCCGTCGACTTCCCCGGGGCAAGCGGCCATGACGTTCTTGGCCTGAACAGCTCGGGCTTCTTCGGGATCACAGCCCCGCGCTTCGACGGCGCCCTCAGCCTGCTGCTCGCCGGACGCGGGCTGCTGGTGCTCACTCCCATCCTGATCATGGCCGTCGTCGGCGTCTTCATGATGCGCCGGGACGGCCACCGTGCAGAGGCGAACACGATTCTCGCCGTCGCTCTTGTTTACTTCCTCTACAACAGCGGCTACTGGCTGCCCTATGGCGGCGGTACTCCGGGCCCGCGTTTCCTGATCCCGGCGCTCCCCTTCGTCGCGGTCGGCCTCGCGTACGCGTACAAGCGCCTGCCCGCCCTCACCCTGGGGCTCGCCATTCCGTCGGGGCTGATGATGCTGGCGGCGACGCTGACCTATCCGCTGTTGGGCCGGCAGGGCACCGGCACCTGGGCGGACTGGCTGATCGACGGCAGGCTCGAGCACACCGTCCTCACCGCTTTCGGTGTCACCAATGCCTGGCTCGCAATCGCGCCATTCCTGGCCGCAGTTCTCACTGCGGTGGCGCTGGCGGTGCGCGCCACGCCGTCCACGTCCCTCTCCGACTATCGCTTCGCCATGCCGGCCGTCCTTGCCTGGGCCTGCGTATCCGCGCTCGGACCGACGCTCACATCCGAGGAGATGAGCCCGCTCAATCGCGGGAACATCTCCGTCCTCTGGCTGATCGGCTCGGCGCTGCTGCTCTCGCTCGCGACGCTCAGCGTGGTTCGGCTCCGTGAGGGCCGGCCTCAGTCGGGCCCAGAGGTGCCGGGCGCCCGTGAGCCCTCGCTCCGCACCGGGCTGGCACTCGAAGAACCCACCTCGTAGAAGACGAGCCCCGGGCGGTCCGGCAGTGTGTAGCGCCTCAGGGGCAGGCCCGCGATCGGCTTTCGCTGCGCGCCGGCCTGGGGCGTCCCATCCGTCATGCCGAGATGAAGCACCACGGTGCGGACGCCGTACTGCTGCAGCTCCCGGACGGTGGCGGCGTCGGGGAAGGTCGCCATGTGCTTGACGAGGTCGAGGACGATCGCCGGATTGGTGCTGGCTCTGCCGTTGACGATCTCAGGAAAGCCGTGCGTCGATTCGAGCTGGAACGCGCGGTTCTCCTTGGCGGTGAGCGCGGGAAGATGGAGCTGGGGCTGAGGGATATCGGAGGTCGACGCGAGAGCCGGTGGGACCTCGGGCTCGGCCTGGTTGTCGAACGGATCGAACGGCAGGCTGCGGCCCTCGGTGACGATCGCGAGCGCGAACACGCCCGTGACCGCGATCGCCGACCCGGCGGGCCATCGATGCCGCCGGGCCGCCCGGATGGCAGCCTCCGCCCCACCTGCGGCGAGTAGGGCGAGAGCCAGCGAGGTGAAGGTCATCATGCGGCCCGGGGTGCGGATTCCGTTCCAGCCGGGAAGCGCCTCGTAGAGGACGCGATATGGCCAAAGCAGGCCACCTCCCTCCCGGAAGCCGAGCGAGAGGACCATGAGCGCGACGGCCGCGACCCCGAGCCAGATGCGCGAGCGCTTGCTGAGGCTGCTGGACCAGAGCCCCACGATCGCCAGGATCAGGATCACTGCCCCCGGGAAGAGCGTCTTCTCCTGCCAGGTCGTGAGGCTGTCGCGAATGCCCGCCGTTGCGGCACCCCAGATGAAGCTCTCCTCCGGCGCCGTGAGGAAGACCTTGAGCGGTCCGGAGAAGGCGGCGACCTCGTGCGGGCTGCGCCTCGAGGCCGGGAAGTGATCCCCGATGTAGAGATATGCATGCGCGATCCAGTACGAGAACAGCGTGAAGACGACCGCGCCGGCGATCCCGGCGATGAGCATCCGGCGGGGGATCGGTGGGCGCCCGCGGAGGAGCCAGGCGATCGCCCCGATCAGCACGGCGCCCGCGATCCCGTACGCAAACGGAAGGCCGAGCGCCCAGCCGAGCGACAGCTGCCAGGCCGCCACGAGCCAGGCCCCGAAGATCCACCAGTGCTTTCGCAGCCGGATGCCGCGCACCGCGAAGGCGGCCGCGAGCGGAATGCCGCCGCTCGAGATCACCTGCAGGTGGCCGTCCTGCTCGAGCCGGTACGGCGCGTAGGCGAACGCCGCTCCTGCGATCACGGCCCCCACCGGCCCGAGGCCGAGCTCGCGGGCGAGCAGGTACGCGCCGAAGAAGGCGAGCGCGTAGGCGAAGATGAAGAGCAGGTCGTAGCGGACCATCGCCGCGTGCGGGCCGGTCCCGATCAACCCGGAAGGCGCGTAGCCGATCAATGCGTCCCCGAAGGCGAGCGAGTACCTGGTCGGCCAGAAGCGGTTGGCGTCGAAGAAGTGGAGGGGCTGGTGGAGCAGGGCGTGACCGCCCCAGGCCGGCTGCCAGGCCTCGGCGAGTGGGTCGCCGATGTCGCGCGGGACCGTCGACCCCAGATGCCAGATCAGGGGCCAGGTCATCACGATGGCGAGCAGGCACGCACCCAGCGCGGCGCGCCCCACCTCTCGCCGTGTCATCCCGCCTGAATCGGGTCGCGCTGTCGCGCGCCCTCTCGTGACCATCTGAGCCGGGCATCCTCGCAATTCGGGATGCCTTCGTGCGCTCCCGTCCTTATGCTGCCGCGATGCTCATCGCTCTGATCGCGATCAGCGTGATCGCCTTTCTGGCTATCGACGCCTACGTAATCGTCCGCGTCTGCCGCTCACGGGCGAGCCGCGACGACTACGGCATGTTCATGGTGCCCGGCGAGAGCACTGTCACCGTCCCCGCGGGCAAGCTCAAGGTCTCCTACCAGGAGGAGTACAAGGCCTCCAGCGATGGGGACAACATCGACTTCGGCGTGCCCGGCCAGCTGCGGGTCGCGGTGACCAACGACGCAACCGGCGAGCAGATGGAGATCAAGGGTCCGGGCGCTCGGGATGGAGCTCGTCGATCGTGACGAGCGGCCTGTAGGGCGCGCCGCCCGAAGCCTCCTGGATGGCCGCGCCGCCGCCGGCCAGCCGGTCCACCACCGAGACGACCCCCGCGATCTCGTGCCCCTCCTCGAGGATCCGCTCGATCGCGCGCACCGTTGAGCCGCCGGTCGTCACCACATCCTCGACCACCAGGCAGCTGGTACCCGGTTCCAGCACAGGACCCTCGATCCAGCGCTGCAGCCCGTGCTCCTTCTTCTCCTTGCGGACGAAGAAGGCGACCAGCTCGTCGCCTCCGTCCGCTCCGATCGCGGCGCTGGCCAGGGGATCCGCGCCCATCGTCATTCCTCCGACGGCGGCCGCGCCCCGCTCCGTCGCTTCCTCGGCGATCAGCTCGCCCACCGCGCGGAACGCAGGTGGTCGCAGCAGCGCCCGCTTGGCGTCGACGTAGTACTGGGCCTTCTGGCCACTGGAGAGGGTGACCTCGCCGATCACGAGCGCGTGCTCCCGCAGCTCGGCGAGCAGGACCTCGCGGGCTTTGTCCAGGTCCGTCGGCATCGGGGCATCCTAGGATGCGGCGATGCGGACCGGCTACAGGCTCGCGGTCGGCGTCGGGGTGATCACCGTGGTCGTCGCGATCGTCCTCTCCGTGGCCGAGCTGATGGGCGATGACCGGGACGCCGACGCGTACGGTCAGGTGTCTGTGCCCGGCCGGGAGTCCGTCAACCTGCCGGCCGGTGAGGTGATCATCTACTACGGCGACCGCAAAGGTGGAGGCGGGATGCTCGCCGTGCCGCCGAGGCTGCAGCTTCGCGTGCGAACGACCAGCGGCCAGCTGCTGCTCGGGTCAACGCCCTACGTCTTCGATCAGTTCGACGACGGCGACTATGTGCGGAAGCCGATCGCCAAGCTGCAGGTCCCCGAGGGCGGCGACTACGAGGCGGTCTCGCCCACCACCGCTCCCGGTGCCGTCCGGCCGGTGATCAGCTTCGGACATGAGGGGGGCAGGGACTTCGGCTACGTCCTCTTCGTGCTCGCCGGCGGCGGGTTGCTGGCGGCGATCCTCGGGGTCGGGACCGCGATCGTGGCTCGCACAGAACGCTAGCCCAGAGCCTCGCGGAAGCCCTGCCGCCAGCTCGGGTACTTCGGCCGCCAGCCGAGCTCCCGCTTGGCCTTCTCGTTCGATGCGCCCTCGAGCCGAGTCGACATCGACGCCGCCTGCCTGCCCGCGATCCGGCGCGCCAGCCAGAGGGGGACACGATGCGGAGGCTTGGCGCCGAGCGCCTCCGCGTAGGCCGGCAGCCATTCCGCCTGGCGCGCCGGCTCGTCGTCGCAGACGTTGTAGATGCCGGGCGCCCCGCGCTCGACTGCAGCCACCGTCGCAAACGCAGCATCCTCGACGTGAACCATCGAAAAGATCCCCGAGCCGTCGCCGACGATCGGGTAGCGGCGGCGGCGAACCTCGTCCACCTCGAAGCCGCCGGGGGCGGAGCCGACCTCGGGGCCGTAGAAGTAGCCGTACCTGAGAACGACCCCCTCGAGGCCTGGAGTCTCGAGGGTCGCGCGCTCGAGCGCAGTCGAGGCGACGATGCCACGAGACATGGGGGCTTCGGGCGGGAGATCCAGCAGCGGGTCGTCCTCGCCGTGGGCGCGCTTGCCGGTGGAGGCATAGAAGAAACAGACGCTCTGGGTGATCAGGCGTCGCGCTCCGGCCTCGGCGGCCATCCCGGCGAGCGCCGGGCCGACGGTGCCGCGCAGCTCGTTGGTGGCGCCGAAGGTCTCAGCGGGCTTTCGGTAGTTGATCTTGTCGGGCAGGTTGGTGAGCTGGTTGATCACGACATCCGGCTCCGCGTCCATGACGGTCGCGCGAAGCGCATCCGTGTCGCGTGCGTCGACCACCATCGGCCTGACGCCGAGATCACGCAGCATCTCGGCTCGCTTTGGGGCCCGCGTCGTCCCCGCCACGTCATGTCCAGCTTCAAGGAGCTGCTTCACCAGCGGCCGGCCGATGACGCCGGTCGCGCCTGCCACGAGAACCCTCACCTCCCCAGCCTATTTGCTGGCCTGGAGCGCCCTAGCGAAGGATCTCCACCAGCAGCACCCAGGCGTTGGAGACCGCTCCGGAGATCGCGAAGACGATTCCCGCCACCGTCCAGTAGAGCCCGCCGCCGCTCCCCGCGATCAGGCTGATCGCGCCGATCACGAATGGCAGGGTGCCCAGGACGAGCACGAACAGCCGGCCCAACAGCCAGTGAAACGGCTCCGCACGGCTCGGCAGGTTATGCCGGGACAAGAGAGCGATCACGGCGGCGAACGTCAGACCGACGACCAGCAGCTCGATTCCCAGCGCGGTGGAGCTCTGGCCGGGGATCAGGCAGATGATCGAGACGAGGAGTGCGCTGAGCAGGAGCAGGAGCGTGACGAGCGCTCGCTCCGGCAGCCCCTCGAGCTTCAGGATCCGCTCGACGTTGATCGAGACGGCGACGAAGACCAGGCCCGCGAGTGCAGCCGACGCACCGGCCGCGGCGACGAAGAGCTCGGACCACTCGGTCGCGTCGTAGGCGATCACGGGCGCGATCGTATGGCGAAGAGCGACCTAGAGATAGATGTGGATGGCGTCGCCGAGGTTGATCCAGTTGTAGATGTACTGCGAGAACGGGATCGGATTCCTGACGCAGCCATGGCTCGCCGCCTCGTGCATCGGCACGGGGTTGTAGCCGTGAGTCGCGTAGCCCCGGATGAAGTAGACGGAGAAGTACATCCCCTCCGAGTTGTAGCCCGGGTCCTTGCGGTAGAAGTGGTAGGTGCCCCGCACCGTGGGGGTGGACGGCTTGCCGGTGGAGACGTGGAAGGTGGCGACCACGTTGTCGCCGTTCACCAGGGCCATCACCTGGCGGGAGATGTCCACCTCGACGTGGTGACCGGAGTGGTAGCGCGGCTGGAAGCCGCCCTTTCCCTGCAGCAGCTTCTCGAAGATGACCGGCTTGTACTGGTAGTTCCGGGCCATGTTGTTGACCTTCCGGAACGCCAGGGTCGCGAGCTGGGAGCCGTGGTTGAACTTGCCGCTGACGTGGCCGCCCGTGTAGTAGCCCTCGTCAACCAGCGACTGGTTGTAGAGGTGGGAGATCGCGCCCTTGCCGAGGTGTTTCGGCACGCGGACGGTGAACCGCTGCGGCTGGGCGCTCTGCCCGCCGCTGGTGGCGGTCACCTCGTAGTTGCAGCAGGAGTCGATCACGAACGGGAACGAGAACTTCCCGTCGGCACCGACGGTGAGCTGCTTCTTCTCGACCGTATTGCCGCTGGCGTCCACCTGGACGGTGACGTTCTCGCCGCCGGTCGCGCCAGGCAGGTTGCCCACGGCCGTGACCTTGTCGAGAAGTCCCGGGCTCTTCGGGCCGTTCAGATCGAGGGTCGGGGCCCCGGTCGCCGCGCTCGCCGAAGCGGCGGGCAGCAGAAACGCCGCCGCGATGACGGCCAGCGCAATGACGATCTTCCCTCCCCGAATCACGACGCGGCATTGTGCAACATCCAGCGGTCGAATGCGTTTGCGCGAGCAAGAAACCGCCGCAGATTCCCGCCTCATGCGACGAGCTTTCGGCGCAGAGCCCGCACCGGGATCGCGAAATGCAGAGCCGTGACGATCGCAAGCCGGCCGCGCTTTCGATCGAAGCAGTGGCCCTCCACTGTTCTGCGTCGATTTCTGTCCGACGGTCGGACATAGGTCGACGCAGTTCGTCAGCTGCGGTCTCGGTCCACTGCTTTTTGGTCCAAAGCAGCACACTTGGTGAGTTGTTCCGGCATTTCCGGAAGAACTCACCACAGGCCACCTCTACAAGGGCTACTCGGCGAGAAACCGATCATATGGACCGGTAAGGCGCCAAGCAAGCGGGCTGGGGCCGAGAGCGCGGCTTTCCATGCAAAGCATCTGTTTGGAATCAGGGTCGAAAGGCGCAGTCGCTACGCGACGAGCTTCTTTCGCAACGCCCGCACGGGGATGGTGAAGAGCAGCGCGCTCAGGACGAGCAGCCAGGTCGAGTTGCCGACGATCGACCACAGCTCCGGGCCGGTGGCGAGGCCGCGCGTGATCTGCACCAGGTGGTAGAGCGGCATGAACCAGGCCACCACGCTGACCCAGTCGGGCAGCTGGTTGAACGGGAAGAAGAGCCCGGAGAACAGGAACATCGGCGTGATCCCGAGGGTGAAGAAGTACGAGTAGAGGTCGATCTTGGGGATCAGCGTGGTGAACGTGTAGCCGATCACCGAGAAGCAGATCCCTCCGAGGAAGACGAACGGCGGGATCGCGAGCGCCCACCAGGAGGAGACCAGGCCGAAGCCGGAGATGACCGCGAGCACCACACAGCCGTAGACCGTGGCTCTGCTGGCGCTCCAGGCCAGATCGCCGGCGACGACATCCTGCACCTCGACGGGTGTCGAGAGGACGTTGTCGTAGAGCCGCAGCTCGTTCATCCGGAAGTAGACGTTGTAGGTCGTCTCGAAGGCCGCTGACCACATCGCCGCCGAGGCGATCAGCCCCGGCGCGATGAACTCCTTGTAGGGAATGCCGTTGATGTGGGCGACGTAGGTGCCGAGCCCGAAGCCCATCGCGAGCAGATAGAGGAAAGGGTCGAGGAAGGTCGGCAGCAGGGCGCCGCGCCAGAGCTTGGAGAAGACCCTGGCGTTCCGCAGCCAGACGGCCCCGGCGAGGCTGGGGATGGGGATGTACGGCTTCGCCATCACCCCGCATGTCCTCCGCTTCGCGTCCGGGCATGCGGGGCTACGACTCCGGCCACATGGCAACCCTGGTTACTCACGCAGGGATCGTCCGGTCAGCCGCAGGAAGACGTCCTCGAGGGTCGCGCGGCGAACCAGCGCCGACTCGGTCGGGAAGGTCTTGTGATCGAGCTCCTCCAGCACCCCCTCGGCATCGTCGGCGTAGAGCATCAGGGTGTGCTCGCTCAGATCGTGGCCCTGGATCCGTCCGTTCAGGGAGCCGACCAGCCGCTCCGGGTCACAGCCCTCGTCGAGCCGCAGCTCGAGAACCTCCCGCCCGACGTGCTCTGAGACGAGGTCGGGCGGCTTGCCGTCGGCGACGATCCGGCCCTCGTCCATGATCACCAGCCGGTCGCAGAGACGTTCGGCCTCCTCCATGTAGTGCGTCGTGAGCAGCAGTGTGACGCCCCGCCGCCGAAGGCGGTCGAGCGCGTTCCAGACGGCAAGCCGGGCCTGAGGGTCGAGCCCGGTGGTCGGCTCGTCGAGCACGACCAGCTCCGGGTCTCCCATCAGCGCGCGAGAGATCAGCAGGCGCCGCTTCATTCCCCCGGAGAGGCTGTGTATCCGCTCCGCCGACCGGTCGCCCAGCAGCGAAAATGTGAGCAGCTCCTCCGCACGCTCATTTGCCTTCTGGGAGTCGATCCCGAAGTAGCGGGCCTGCTGGAGCAGGTTCTCCCGAACCGTCAGGTCACCGTCGAGATTGGTCTCCTGGGGAACGACACCGATCCGGCTCTTGATCTGCCGGCGGTGCCGGTTCGCGTCCAGGCCGAGTACGCGCAGCTCGCCGTCGTCGACGGTGGCCAGGCCGTAGATCGTCTTCATCGTCGTCGTCTTGCCGGCGCCGTTGGGCCCGAGGAACCCGAAGCAGATGCCGGGCTCGACCTCGAAGTCGATGCCCGCGACCGCGACGCGGTCGCCGTAGGACTTGGTCAATCCGTGCGCGCTGACGGCAGACTGGCGCTCGCCGTTCAACACTTGCCGATGACCACGCTGATCGCGATTGCGTTGTTCAGGAAGTGGGCGAGCATGCTCGGGTAGATGGATCCGGTCTTGTTGTACAGCCAAGCCAGCCCCACTCCCAGGCCGGCGAGCGGGATCGCGGCCGTCGGCCCCGTCGGAGCATGCACAAGGCCGAAGACAGCGCCCGAGAGAAGCGCCGAGGGCCAGAGCGACCACTTCTGCCGCAGGCCGGCGAAGAAGAAGCCCCGGAAGAAGATCTCCTCGGCCACCGGCGCCAGCACGATGATCGCCAGCACCGCGAAGATCGCGATCCCGATCCCGGGGTTGCAGACGCCGAGCTGTTTGCCGATGTCCTCCTGCTTCGGCTGGACGACGAGCGCCGAGAAGGCGATCGCACCGACGTAGTAGATCCCGAGCACGGCGAACATCCAGCCGAAGGCCGAGGGCTGGAATCCCCTCAGGCCGAGTCGCCCCAGCGCCTGCCGGAGGTTGAACTTCCAGCCCGAGGCGATAGCGACGGCCACCGCGATCAGCAACCCGTCGAAGAGCGCCTGAGTGGCGAGGATCGCGGCGTCGCTGGCGTTGTCCGGGTCGCTGGCGAGCTTGGAGTCGAACGGCAGGACGAGCAGCGGCGGAACGATCACCACGAGCAGGAGCCCGCCGATCAGCCACCAGATCGACTCGCCGAACCCCCAGGTGATCTCGGGCAGGGTGGGCTCGTCCTCCTTCGGCGCCTC
This sequence comes from uncultured Solirubrobacterales bacterium, assembly GCA_963743575.1. Lineage (GTDB taxonomy): Bacteria > Actinomycetota > Thermoleophilia > Solirubrobacterales > 70-9 > DASUPK01. The sequence goes on from CAVUQC010000007.1 coordinate 910,983, forward strand.
GGCCGGGGGCGGGGGTGGCGCCGGCGGGACCACCGGCTCGGCGGCACCGCTGATCGGGGCTGGGACCGGCTCGCGCCTGCGCCTGACCACGACCGTCTTCGCCGCTCTGTCGCCGAGACGCTGCTTCCGCCGTGACGAGACGATCATCACCTCGCCGATCCCGAAGAAGTCGATCAGACGCAGCAGGTTGCGGATGCTGGCCTGCCCGTAGGTGAGCCGATCGGCTCCGTCGAGAGAGCGGACCTCGAGGCCGGTCGCGTTCTTTCCGATCGTCTGACCCCAGCGCCACTCGCAGAACGCGAAGTAGTTGAACCAGAGCGAGAAGAAGACGATCACCGAGACGGCCCCCGCGGCATCGCTTGCGTCGAACGCGACGGCGACAGCGTTCACGTAGATCCAGAAGAAGAAGACGATCCAGACGGCGTTGTCGAGCAGCGAGGCCAGGGCCCGCCGCCAGAAACCCGCGTACTCGAGCCCGGCCATCTCAGAGATGCTGATCGATCTCCTCGAGCGAGGCGATGTCGCCGGTGTCCCCATCGCGATCGATCAGCAATGGGCGGATCCCCGCCGCGCGCGCTCCGGCCACGTCCTCCTCGACGGTGTCCCCGACGTGGAGCACCTCGCTCGCCTCGCAGCCGGCGAGCTCCAGTGCCCTTGAGAAGATCTCAGGGTCGGGCTTGCGCGAGCCGGTCTCCGCGGACGTGACCGTTCCATCGAGCCACTCGCCGAGGCCACACCCCTCCAGGACCCGGGGCAGCGAGCAATCCCAGTTCGAGACCACGATCAGGCGCAGCCCGCGGTCTCGGAGCGAAGACAGTGCCGGGACAGCGTCGGGATAGGCGGAGAAACGGATCGCCGCGACCAGCTCATCGACCTCGACGTCCATGCCGAGCCTCTCGGAGACGAGCGCGGCGCAGCGTTCGCGCAGGTCGGCGAGGGAGGCCTCGTCGCGCCCCTCGTGAGCGTGTTCCTTGTAGTAGGCCATCTCTTCCCGCAGGGCCTCGACGAGCTGCTCGTCGCCGATCTCGGCGGGCACGAGGTCCCGCAGTGAGATCCAGGGCGGCTCGAGCTCCACCAGGGTGCCGAGGGCGTCTAGGAACACGGCTCGTGTCATCCCGCTAATACTGCCCGACGGCATGGTTGCTGCTGCGGAACAGACCTTCTGGCAGGCGCACGGCGACGAGATCTCGGCGGCGATCACAATCGTGGTCGCCGTCCTCGTGGCGATCATCGTCGACCGCCTGCTGATCGGGCGCGCCGTCCACGCCGCGACGCGGCTCGACACCGGCGAGCTCTCGCGCGAGGCGCGCACGCGGCTGCGCCTGATCCGGCGCCTGCTCTTCCTGGCGATCATCCTGATCGGGATCGCCCTGGCGCTGAGCCAGTTCACCTCGATCAAGCGGTTCGCGACCGGCATCCTCGCCTCGACGGCGGTGCTCGGAATCATCATCGGATTCGCCGGGCGGCAGGTGATCGCGAACCTGGTCTCCGGCATCCTGCTGGCGGTCACCCAGCCGATCCGGATCGGCGACCTGGTCTCGATCGGCGACGAGGTTCACGGGCGCGTCACGGACATCGCGCTCACCTACACGAGCGTCGACGCGGGCGACGGCAGCCTGATCGTGGTGCCGAACGAGAAGGTGGCCACGGACGTGGTCGTGAACCACTCGGCTGGAAACAGCGCGGCGCCGGTCACAATCGACATCTGGTTACGCCCGGACGCCGACGTCGAGGCGGCACGCACGGCCCTCGAGCACGGCGAGGTCACCTCCGCGCACCTGATGGAGGTCACACCGGAGGGCGCCAGGCTCCAGGTGAAGGCGGCAATCGACGCAGGAACCGACCGCGAGGCCCACGAAATGGACCTGCGTGAGCGCGCGCAAGGAGTCCTGCGTGAGGCGGGATTACTTAGATCCCCCTGAACCGCTGCTGAGTACCCTCTCTAAGCCCTCATGACCCAGCGAGCGCGCAGACGACGAAGACGGCTTCAGGACTCGGGCAGGAAGAAGCTCCTGCTCGGTCTCGGCATCCCGCTCGCGGCGGCCGCGGCGGGCATCCTCGCCGGCGGCATCTGGCTGCTGAGCGTCTACAACTCGGCGCCCTCGCTCGCCTCGCTGCGGCCCATCACCAAGGGTGCGGTGTCGAAGGTGTACGCGGCCGATGGCTCGCTGATCGGCGTGATCCACTCCGACACGATCCGACAGCCGGTGGCGAGCGACAAGATCCCGCAGGACCTGAAGGACGCCACCGTGGCGATCGAGGACCGCCGCTTCTTCGACCACGGCGGCATCGACCCATCGGCGATCGTCCGCGCCGGCTGGGAGGACCTGACCGCCGGCGGCAAGCCGGTGGAGGGTGGCTCGACGATCACCCAGCAGCTCGTTCGGAACCTCTACATCCAGGACCCCCAGGACACCCTGAAGCGAAAGATCATCGAGGCCCACCTCGCCAATGAGGAAGAGGACGCCCACTCCAAGGACTGGATCCTCACCAAGTACCTCAACACAGCCCCGTACGGGACCAACTACGGTGCCACCGCGATCGGGGTGGAGGCGGCCGCCCAGACCTACTACTCGAAGCGCACCGAGGACCTGACCCTGCCGGAGGCGGCGATGATCGCCGGGCTGCCACAGGCGCCCTCCCAGTACAACCCCTTCCTGAACCCCCGGGCCGCCCTGGCCCGCCGCAATGAGGTGCTGCAAGCCATGAAGCAACAGGGCAAGATCAGCGAGACGGAGTACAGCGAGGCCGTCAGCAAGGATCTCGCCCTCAATCCGGGGAACAAGTACAACCGGATTCGCCAGCCCTACATCTTCGACCTCGTCAAGCAGGAGCTCGAGGACCGCTACGGCGTCAACACCGTTCAGAACGGGGGCCTCAAGGTCTATACGACGATCGATCCGCGCCTCCAGGATGCCGCGCAGAGCGCCGTCGACTCCTGCTCCGTCTGCTACTCGGACGGCGGGCCGGCCTCGGCGCTCGCTTCGGTCGACCCCTCGAACGGCCAGATCGTCGCGCTGGCCTCAACCCAGCGCTACTCGCTCAGCAGCCAGTTCAACTTCGCCGCCCACGCCCAGCGCCAGCCGGGCTCCTCCTTCAAGGTCTACGACCTGACCACTGCGATCAAGCAGGGCATCGATCCCGACACGACCTACTACGACGGCTCCTCGCCGGCGAACCTGACCATCCCGGGCGGCGGCAGCTGGGAGGTCAACAACGCGGAGCCGGGCGGAGGCACCATGCCGCTCAACGTGGCGACCTGGGACTCGGTCAACGTGATCTTCGCCAAGCTCGGCCTCGATGTCGGCCCGGAGAACATCGCCAAGACCGCCTACGAGATGGGGATCACCTCGCCGCTGGGCATCAAGGGCTCGCGCAGCATCCCCTGCAAGCTCGGCCCGAACTGCTTCATCCCGCCGGCCGACGCGATCGGCGGTCTCAGCGTCGGCGTCACCCCTCTTGAGCAGGCGGACGCCTACGCCACCCTCGCCAACGGCGGCGTCCACCACGACGCCACCGCGATCGACCGGGTCGTCTTCCCCGGCGGCAAGGTGGATGAGCCGGGCTCGGGCGACGGAAAGCGCGTCCTCACCCCCGGGCAGGCCTACGAGGTCACCAAGATTCTCGAGGGCGTGATCACATCGGGCACCGGCGCCGGATACACCTCCATGGGGTGCTCCTCGGAGGCCGGCAAGACCGGCACCAGTGAAGGGCTCTCGGACGCCTGGTTCGTCGGGTACACCCCGTTGTATTCGACAGCCGTCTGGACCGGACACCCGCTCTCGCGCGACTACACCGGCTTCGGCGGCCCGACCTCGGGGCCGATCTGGCGCTCCTACATGGAGTCAGCCCAGGGGAGCAACTGTCCCGAGTTCTCGGTGCCCTCGAGCCTGCCCGACCTGACCTCCTTCCACGGAGAGCACACCTCGTCGAGCTACAGCTCGTGCTACTCCGGCTCGAGCTCCTCCTCCTCCTCCTGCTCCTCATCCTCTTCCACTACCTCGGATACCACGTCGACATCGGACTCCGGCAAAGCGGCAGCGGCAGCGGCAAGGGCGCCTACGCGCCGGGTGTCGGCCAGAAGCCTGCCCCATCGCCGAAGCCGAACCCGACGCCCGCACCGCCCGTGGCGCCACCGCCCAGCGGCGGCGTGACCCCCTAGCGGGTCCGCCAGGCCCCATGCCCGCCGGCGAGTTCGACCTGATCGCGGCCATCAACGAGCGGCTCCCGGATGACGGCGAGCGCATCCGGGTCGGAAGCGGAGACGATGCCGCCGTGGTCGAGGGCGGCGCCGCGAGCGCCGTCTCGGTGGATGCGGTCGTCGACGGCGTTCACTTTCGCCTCGAGAGGTTCGGTGCGCCCGCGGTGGGACGGAAGGCGCTGGCGGCCGGCCTCTCCGACCTGGCGGCCATGGCGGCGCAGCCCGGCGAGGCCTACGTGGTGGTCGCCGCGCCGGCAGAGCTCGAGGACGATGCCCTGCTCGGCATCGCGGACGGCCTGGCGGAGGTCGCCTCTCGGCATGGCGTCACGGTGGCCGGCGGCGACCTGGTCTCGTCTCCGGTCCTCGTGGTCTCGGCCACGACGGTCGGCTACGAGCCGAAGAGGTCACGGCTGCTCACCCGGGCAGGCGCAGCCCCCGGAGACCTGCTCGCCGTGACGGGGAGGCTCGGTGGTGCGGCGGGCGGTCTCGCCCTGCTGGAGGGCAACGGCGGATCCGTCGGGCCGGAGCAAGGCGAGGCGATGCTCGCCCGGCAGCTCGATCCCGCCCCCCGGCTGGACGAGGGCCTGGCGCTCGGCGCCGAGGGCGCGACTGCGATGATCGACATCAGCGACGGGCTGGGTGCCGATGCCGGCCACCTCGCGCGCGCCAGCGGCTGCCGGCTTGAGATCGACCTCGGCCGAATCCCCCTCCAGGAGGGACTGGAGCAGCTCGCGGGCGGCCGCGGAGCGGCTCTTGAGCTCGCCGCGTCGGGAGGAGAGGACTACGAGCTGCTCGTCGCCCTGCCGCCCGAGCGGCTCGCGGCCGCCACCGAGGCGGTGAAGCGGAGCGGCACCGAGCTCACCGAGATCGGCTACGTCTCCGAGGGCGAGGGCGTGACCCTGAAGCTGCCTGGTGGCGGCGAGATCCACCCCCGCGGCTTCGACCAGAGGCGCGGGTCCCTCTCCGGCTCGGACTGAGCCGGCTCGGAGGGAGCCTCGGTCTCAGGGGGGTCCTCCTGATCCGGAATCTCGTCCGCGGCGGGCGCCCGGTCCAGGGGCGCGGGCCGGCGTCGCACCGAGATCTCGCCGTCAACCGGCGGCTCCCCGGAGGGCCGCTGGGGCCTGGGGCCGAGGGCGATGATCGCGACTCCCGATCCGGCGAACAGGCAGCCGAGGACGGCGAGCGAGACGCCGATCTGGCCGTCCGCCAGCATCAGCAGCAGGTCGTGCCAGACCCCAAGGCCGGCATCGAAGCGGCTCGCGAGATTCGCGACCAGAGCGACCAGGGGCACCAGGCCGAGCAGGATGAGGCCTGCAATTGCGGCACGGCCCGCCGGCCGGGTCGCCGCGAAGAGCCAGGCCTGCAGCCCGAGCGCAACCAGCACCGCCAGATAGGGATTCATTGCCCAGACGCCGAGCGCGGCCAGGCAGGCGAGCAGAACGGCCGCGGGCGCCGCCGTCGCGGCGGCCCTTGGGCCCGGGAGCCTCAGGGGTCGCAAGAAAAAGGCAATCGTGCAGTAGGCGAGGATCGCGACGATCACCGAGATCGTTCCACCGAGACCGAGGGCCTCGACCCGGGGGTCGAAGGGGAAGTCAGGGCTCGGCATCAGCCCGACGAGGGTCGCGGCCCCCACGATCAGCAGGGCGCCGAGGAAAGGCACCGCCCGCAGCCCGGCCCAGAGAAAGCCCCAGCCCGCCTCCACCGGACTGCGCGCGGAAGCGGCAATCCCGGCACCGGCGGCGAGCGCCACCGGAAAGAGCAGAGCAAGCGCGAGCATCGCGATCGTCCAGCCTGGCAGCAGGTTCCCGGCCAGCCCGATGTAGGCGCTCGGGCCGTGCTGCACCGCGCCCGGCGAGGCATCGAGCGCGAGGATCAGGGCGAGGGACGCGCGACCGAAGCGGGAGAAGGTGTCGGTGTTGAAGTCGTCGGTGGTGTCCTTCCCGGGATCGAGGGGAAGCTCCCCGGCGGAGGAGAGACGGATGGCCGGGAGGCCGGCCTTGATCAGCGGTCCCTGGTCGCCGAAGCCCGCCGGGAGCGCGAGCCTGAACAGGTCGGCCAGCGGGCCCTCGTCGCCCGCCGGCGTGCCTGCCTGCCTGGAGACGATCGAGTTCGCCGTCTCGTCGATCTGGCTGGCGGTGCTCTGCGCGCCCGTTGACCAGGGGATCACGAGTGGAGCCGTCGGGTGCTGCGCCGCGGGCTGGGTGAGGACGATGGCGGCGTCGAGCAGCCCGGCGTCGCTGTAGTCCCGGATGAAGCGCTTCACCCCCTGTGCGCCGATGCTGGATCCGTCGGCGGAGACGAAGACGAGCGTCTTGTGATGGGATGACCCCGAGAAGCCCTCCGCGATGTTCAGCAGTGCGGCCGTCGACGCCGCCGTGGTCGCCGCCCCGCTGCCCTGGGCGACGTCGCGCGGCGCGATCAGCGCGATCTGCCGGTCCGACTCCCCGGGCAGGGTGGCGATCAGGTTCTGCAGGTCGACGTCGTGCCCCCGGAAGGAGCCGCTGAAGCGCTGCTGCGACACCGTCGCACCATCGATCGCCGAGAACTGCTGCTTCACCTGCTCTGCCATCGCGTTGTCTGCGGCCGAGCCCGGGGTCGGATAGGCAGCCGAGGCGGCGAGCTGCTTGGCGAGGGGAGCTGCGGTCGCCGAATCGAAGGCGTCGGGCGGGACGCCGCCGGAGAGTGGGGGCGGCACCGACTGCAGGGAGAACATCGCGATCACCGCTGCCAGCGGTACCGCGAGCAGCGCGAATTTGTAGAAACGCAGATCAATCATTCACTGGGCCTCATACGCGCCTTCTAACCTTCACGCATGGCGCGAGGACAGGCGCGGATCCTGCTCGTGGACGATGAGCAGGCCGTGCAGACGCTTCTCACCTACCCACTCCGCAAGGAAGGGTATGAGGTGGTGGGGGCAAAGGACGGGCAAGAGGCCCTGGACCGCTTCGGTGAGGAGAGGTTCGATCTCGTGGTGCTCGACATCATGCTCCCGAAGCTGGATGGGATCGAGGTCTGCCGCCGGCTGCGCACCCGCAGCCAGGTGCCCATCATCATGCTCACCGCGAAGGGGGACGAGGTCGACAAGATCGCCGGCCTCGAGATGGGCGCGGACGACTACATCACCAAGCCCTTCTCGGTGCGGGAGTTCCGCAGCCGCGTCAAGGCCGCACTGCGCCGCGGCGGGATGGGAGGCCAGCAGCTCTCGGCCAACGAGCCGATCCATGCCGGAGACCTCGAGATCGATTTCGAGCGGCGCTCGGTCAGCCTGGCGTCGAAGCCGGTGCAGCTGACCTACGTCGAGTTCGAGATCCTGGCCGCCCTCGCCTCCTCCCCCGGCCGGGTATTCACCCGGGAGATGCTGCTCGAGCACATCTGGGGGGACTCCACCTACCGCGATCCCCGCACCGTCGACGTCCACATCCGGCACCTGCGCGAGAAGCTCGAATCCGACGCAAAGGACCCCGAGTATCTCTTCACGGTGCGCGGCGTCGGCTACCGCTTTCGCGACGGCGAACGCGATTGAGGCTCAACACCCTTCGCAACCGGCTGGTCGCGCTGATCACGCTGATCACGGCGGCGGCGATCGCCTTCGTCTACCTGTACGTCGTCCCGCAGCTCGAATCGAGCCTGACCGCTGAGAAGCTCCGCCGCCTGGAGAGGCTCGGGGTGGAGCAGGCGCCGCGCCTTGCGCATGCGCTCGAATCGGGTGCCTCACAGCAGCAGGTCGAGGAGCTCGTCCGCTCCACCGCCCAGTCCACCGAGAGCCGGGTGACCCTGCTCGCCGTGCGCGACCAGTCGGGGGGGCCCGTTCCCTCCTTCGTCGTCGCGGACTCCCAGGCGGAGGCGACCGCGATCCAGGCGCGCTACCTGACGGCGGACGCGGCGATCGCCGACGGGCACGTGGCCTCGGGTGTGGAGCGCGTCGCCGGCACCAGGGTGGGCACGTCGGCGGCGCCGATCGACTTCGACGGCCAGGTGCGCTGGGTCGCTGTGCTCTCCACCCCCCTCGCCGAGGTGAATGACGACGTCGCTCTGGTGCGCCGTCAGATCCTGATCGCGGGACTGATCGCGCTGGTCGCCGCTTCGCTGATCGGCTTCTGGGCATCGGGCGCAGTCTCGAGGCGGCTGCGCCGGATGCGAGAGGCGGCGGAGGCGGTCGCCGAGGGGCACTTCGACCAGCCGATCCCGGTTGACAGCTCCGACGAGCTCGGCCAGCTCGCGCGCAGCTTCAACGACATGCAGCGACGGCTCGCGCGCCTCGACAGCTCGCGAAAGGAGTTCATCGCCAACGCCTCGCACGAGCTGCGCACCCCGATCTTCTCGCTGGGCGGCTTCGTCGAGCTGCTCGAGACCGAGAAACTGACCGCCGCCGAGCGACGGTCGTTCGTCGCCGAGATGCGCGCGCAGGTCGAGCGGCTGCAGAAGCTCACCATCGACCTGCTTGATCTCTCACGCCTCGACGCGGACGTCGTCGAGATCCAGCGGGAGGAAGTTGACCTGAAGGAGGCGGCCCGTCAGGTCGCCGACGAGTTCCGCCCGGCGGCCAGGGCGCACGGCTCCTCACTCCAGGTTCGTGGGCGCGGTGAGGCCCTCGCGCTCGCAGACCTAAATCGGGTCTCACAAATCATCCGTATCCTCATCGACAATGCCATCACCCATACGCCGCAGGGAACGAACGTGACGGTCACCGCTGTCCGCGGAGCCAGCTCCGCCGAGCTGATCGTGGGGGACGACGCCAAGAAGGGCATCGACCCGCGCGCCATCGACAAGGTCTTCGACCGCTTCTACACGGGCGACGCCGCGACCGGCTCCGGGCTGGGCCTCGCGATCGCCGACGAGCTGGCCCTCCGCATGGACGGCGAGCTGGTCGTCGTCTCCCGCCGTGGGCATACAGCCTTCACCCTGAGCCTGCCGGTCTCGAAGCAGCGCAGACCACAGCGCGAGCCGGCGGGAGCCGCCGCGTGAGGAGAATGACCTCAGTCCTGGCCGTCGCCCTGGCGGCGGCGCTGATCGCCGCGGGGTGCGGCGGCGGCGGCGACACCACGATCACGGAGGGGAGTGCCCCGACCGGCACCCAGCAGGTCGTCGTCCAGGCGAACGGCGGGAGCTTCAACCCCGCCCAGATCTACAAGGACGTCTCCCCCGGCGTGGTCACGATCATCTCGGTCTTCGACTCGAGCGGGAACTCGCTGCTCGGCGGTGGCGGCGGCTCGGCCGGGCAGGGCTCCGGCTTCGTCGTCGACAAGGACGGCGACATCGTCACCAACGCCCATGTTGTGACCAGCGGCGGGCGCCTCAACGGCGGGGGCACCCCCCAGGCGGCGAAGCAGGTCTTCGTGGAGTTTGGCGACCGCAACAGGGTCCCGGCCCACATCGTCGGCTTCGACGCCGACGCGGACGTGGCGCTGATCAAGGTCGATCCCAGCGGTCTCAATCTGGTCCCGGTGCCGCTCTCGGACCGCTCGACGTTCTCCGTGGGCGAGCCGGTCGCCGCGATCGGCAGCCCCTTCGGGGAGACCCAGTCGCTCTCGATCGGCGTGATCTCGGCGACCAACCGAACGGTCGAGGGCCTCACCAACTTCGGCATCGACAACGCCATCCAGACCGACGCGTCGATCAACCCCGGCAACTCGGGCGGCCCGCTGCTCGATTCGAAGGGCGAGGTGATCGGCATCAACGAGCAGATCGCCTCCAGCTCGGGCAGCAACTCGGGTGTCGGCTTCGCCATCCCCGTCACCTCGGTCCGCTACTCGCTCCCCCAGCTCCGCTCTGGCGGCAAGGTCGAGTACGCGTTCCTCGGTGTCACCAGCGAGTCGCTCTACCCTCAGCTCGCCGACCATCTCGGCATCGACGCCCAGAACGGCGCCCTGATCACCGACGTGGTCAGCGGCAGCCCGGCGGACAAGGCGGGGCTGAAGGGATCCACCGGCGAGACCACCTTCCAGCTCCAGCACGTGAAGACCGGCGGCGACGTGGTCATCGCGGTCGACGGCAAACCGGTCTTCCAGAACAACGACCTCTCGGAGCTGGTCGCCCTTCACAAGCCGGGCGACACGGTGAAGCTCGACATCCTCCGCGGCGGGCAGCACGCGACGGCGGACGTCACGCTGGGCTCGCGTCCGTCTGACGTAGGTCAGTAGCCCCAGCCGCTCATCGCCTCGGCACTAGGGTCTGCGCGAGGGCCCCGGTCCGGAAGCGCGCCTCTTCGACGACCTCGAGCTTCAGGTGCTCGTCCAGCCCGGCGAATGGGCTGCGGCCCGCGCCGATCGCGATCGGGACTGTCGTCAGCTGGTATTCGTCGACGAGGCCCTGCCGGGTCAGCGACTTGGCGAAGGTCGGGCCGCCGTGAACCAGGACGGTTCCCTCGCCGTCCCGAGCCTTCAGGTCCGCGATCTCGGCGCCCAGGTCACCGCTGAAGATCTCGGCCGGTCCCCATTCCGCCTTCTGCAGGGTGTGGGAAAAGACGGCCTTCGGCGTCTGGTTCATCGCGGTTGCGATCGGCCCCTCGGACGCGGCCCAGTGTGGACCCATGGTCTCGTAGCTTCGGCGGCCCATCGCGTGAACGCCTGCCTCCTCGAGGGCGCGGAGGGTCCACTCACGACCGTCGTCGCCGAACCACTCGAACATCCATTCATGGGATCCGTCGGGGCTGGTGGCGAAACCATCCAGAGACAGGACCATCTTGAGAACCACTTTTCTATCGCTCACGACGGTAGAGACCGATCGCCTCGGGTGAATTCATCGCTCATCGGCGGTCCGGGGCGCTTTTTCGTCCTCTACTGTCGAAAAAGCGCCCCGCGCACAGCTGAGTCGGGCTCTCCTTCGCACTTTGGAGCGGAGAGCGAAGCCCGTATGAGGTGAGGGCGCGCGGCAGCGCGACCCGTGTGATGAAGTGGGCGGCCGCTCGCGAGCACGCGATATGGCGAAGCCATCCATCAGAAACCTCGTCACCGAGCTGGCATCGACCCTGCGCGAGGAGGTGCTCCCTCGCCTCGGCGCTCACGCCGGCCGGGCCCATTCCGGATCGGCCGAGGGCGGGGACGTCACCTTCGAGATCGACGAGCACGCGGAGACGCGGATGGAGGCGTTCCTGGCCGAGCGGGCGCCTGAGGTCTCCTTCTACTCCGAGGACCGCGGCCTGGTCTCCCCCGTGGGCGACCGGGCCGAATGGGTGCTCATCGTCGATCCGATCGACGGTACGCGGCCGGCGCTCGCCGGGCTGGAGTCCAGCTGCGTCTCCGTCGCCGCCGCTCGGCTGGACGGCGAACCCACCATGGCCGACGTGCAGGTGGGCTGTGTGCTGGAGCTGAAGAGTGGCGCAGCGTTCGTGGCCGAGCGCGGCGCCGGTCTCGAGCCGGCCGCCAGCCTATCCGAGAACCGCCACCTGGAGCGGATGTTCTGGACCTACGGCTTCCGCGGACGGCCGGCGCGCGCCCTCGTCGAGGTGCTCGCGGAGCTCATCGACCGCTCCTCGGTGGGGGGCGGCACCTTCGACCTCGGCTCGGCGACCTTCGACATGACTCGGGTCGTCACGGGCCAGCTCGACGCCTACATCGAGCCGGGACCACGAATGATCGATGACGTCCCCGCGGTGCGGGCGGAGTTCGAGCGAGTAGGGGACGGCGCGGTCCTCAACAACTCGCCCTACGACCTCGCGGCGGCGACCATCTGCCTCCAGGAGGGCGGGGCGATCGTCACGGACGCCTATGGGCAGTCGCTCGCCGAGCGGCCGCTGCTCGGCTCGAGCCACGACTTCCAGATGTCCTGCGTCGCCGCGGCGAACGCCGAGCTTCACGCGGGAATCTGCAAGGAGCTGGACGCAGGGATCGGGCGGCTCCGCGCCGCATTCCCGTGACGAGTACTTTTCCGCCCTTGCAAACTCAAGCATCGGGGGACCAGTGCTTCAGGAAGTAGCGCTCGGCAGCAAGTCGCTCGCCGACTACACGCACCTCGCCGGGCGCGGGCTCGTCGATGAGATCCGCGAGCTCGCGGAGGGCCTGAAGGGCAAGCGGGTACTGCATGTGAGCGCGACCGCCTTCGGCGGCGGCGTCTCGGAGATCCTCTACACGCTGGTCCCGTTGATGCGGGACGTGGGCCTCGACACCCACTGGCAGATCATCATGGGACGCGAGGAGTTCTTCAACGCGACGAAGCTCCTCCACAACTCACTGCAGGGCGACCCGAACACGCTCAGCCCCAACCAGTGGGAGCTGTTCGACCACTACAACAAGATGAACGCCGACTCGCTCGAGGGCGAGTGGGACGTGGTCATCGTCCACGACCCGCAGCCGGTCGGGATGCGGCACAGCGCGGCCGACCACGCGAAGAACTGGGTCTGGCGCTGCCACATCGATCTCTCAGAGCCGAATCCGGAGCCGATCGCGCGACTGCTGCCGCTGATCTCCGAGTACGAGATCACCGTCTGGCACATGGAGCAGTACGTGCCGAAGGGCCTCAACGGCCACGGCGGCGTCCGGATCGTCCCGCCCGCAATCGATCCCCTCTCCCCCAAGAACATGGCGCTCAGCCCCGACGACGCGGCCTTCGTTTGCAACCAGTTCGGCATCGACGTCGACCGGCCCTTGATCACCCAGGTCTCCCGCTTCGATCCCTGGAAGGACCCGATCGGCGTTATCGACGCCTACCGAGAGGTCACGAAGGAGATCCGGGAGGTCCAGCTCGCCCTGGTCGGCTCGATGGCCACGGACGACCCGGAGGGCTGGGAGTTTTTCCATCGCACCTTCGAGTACGCCGAGTCGGATCCCGACATCAAGATCCTCAACAACCTGAACAACGTCGGCGCGATCGAGGTGAACGCCTTCCAGTCCCAGTCCGACGTGATCATGCAGAAGTCGATTCGCGAGGGCTTCGGGCTGACCGTCGCCGAGTCGCTCTGGAAGGGGCGTCCGACGATCGGCGGGGACGTGGGCGGGATCCCGCTGCAGATCGTGGATGGGGAGGACGGCTACCTGGTCTCCTCGCCCAATGAGGCCGCAAAGCGCGCCATCGAGGTCCTCCAGGACCCGGAACTGGGCCGGCGGCTGGGGCGAGCCGGCAAGGAGCGCACCCGCGAGCGCTTCCTGACCCCGCGCCTGCTGCTCGACTGGCTGCGGATCTTCACCGATTTGGATTAGCGGCCACCAGGCCGCGCGCTGCTGGAGCGGAGGGCGAAGCCCGCAGCGACTTGGGCTGGGCGGCCGCTTGTGGCCGCGATCTGAGGGCGAAGCCGTCAGCCAAGGTCGTTCCGCCTGATACAAGTGAAGGCGTGTCCGAGCATCCCCTGACGATCGTCTCCAACCGCGGTCCCGCGGAATTCGGCCTCGACGAGCGTGGCGACCGCATCGTCCACCGAGGGGGCGGCGGTCTGGTCACAGCCCTCTCCGGCCTGGTCTCCCACCGCAACGCGCTCTGGATCGCCTCGGCCATGACCGAGGAGGACGTGGTGGTCGCGGGCGAAAGCGAAGGGCCGGTGACGATCGACCTGGACGGGATCTCCTATGACGTGCAGATGGTCGCCTCTAACCCAGCGGCCTACGACCGCTTCTACAACGTGATCGCGAACCCGATCCTCTGGTTCATCCAGCACTACCTCTGGGACCTCTCGAACGCGCCGGACATCCGTCAGGCCGAGGTCGATGCGTGGGAGGAGGGCTACAAGGTGGTGAACGACGACATGGCCGCCGCGGTCATCGGTGCGATCGATGGCCAGGAGAGCCCGGTGGTGATGCTCCACGACTACCACCTCTACACCTGCCCGGGCCTGATCCGGAAGGCGCGCCCCGACGCCTTCCTCCACTACTTCGTCCACATTCCGTGGTCGCAGCCGGACTCGTGGCGCATCCTTCCCAATCGCTGGCGGGAGGAGATCTATCTGAGCATGCTCTCCAACGACATCATCGGCTTCCACACGACCGCGTACTGCCGGAACTTCCTGCAGTGCTGCCGGGAGCTGATGGAGCTGGAGGTCGACTACGAGCGGATGGCGGTGATCCACGAGGGACGGGAGGTCTGGGTGCGCGCCTATCCGCTCTCCATCGACACCCAGCGGCTCTACCGGGCGGCCGAGTCCTCAGACGTGGCCTTCTACGAGAAGGAGCTGCTACGCCGCCGCCGGGACCACCTGATCATCCGGGTGGACCGCGCCGACCTCTCCAAGAACGTGCTGCGGGGATTCACCGCCTTCGACGTCTTCCTCGAACAGCATCCGGAGTTCCGCGAGAAGGTCACCTTCATCGCGCACCTACAGCCCTCGCGGCAGGACGTGCCCGAGTACGCCGAGTACCTGGAGCGAATCGAGGCCCTGGTCGCGGTAGTCAACCACCGCCACGGCACCACGGACTGGATGCCGATCGACCTGCGGATCTACGAGAACTTCCACGAGGCGGTGGCGCGCTACAAGCACTTCGACCTGCTGATGGTGAACTCGCTGTTCGACGGGATGAACCTCGTCGCCAAGGAGGCGCCGGCCGTCAATACGCGAGACGGGGTCGTGATGCTCTCCGAGAACACCGGGGCCCACGAGGAGCTGGGCGACTGCGCGCTGTCGGTCAACCCGTTCGACATCCAGGAGCAGGCCGACGAGATCCACCGGGCTCTCACGATGGAGCCCGAGGAACGCGCCCTGCGGGCCCGGCGCCTGAAGGAGATCATCACCGAGCGCGATCCCGGCGACTGGGTCGACGAGCAGATGGATGACATCCGCGCGAAGCGCGCGCCGGCAGAGGTTTCCTAGACGCTCAGGGCTGCACGGTCACGGTGCCGTGCATGAAGGGGTGGAACGAGCAGACGTAGGAGTAGGTGCCGGGCTGCTCCACCGTGATGCTCTTGGTCTGGCCCTTCTCGATCGTGCCGGTGTCGAAGCCGGCCTGGTCCGTCGAGGTGGCGGTATGAGCGGTGGAGTCCTGGTTGGTGAAGGTGAGCTTCGTTCCGTTCGCGACGGTCAGGTCTGCGGGGGCGTAGGCGAAGTCCTTGATCGTCACCGCATCGCCTCCGGACGCCGCGGCTGCGCTCTGCCCCAGAGCCCGGACGTCCTCGCGTCGGCGCTCGCCATTCACTCGGTGGAGGGCCGGCATGCCGCGGCGCTCAACACGCTGCTGGGGCAGTCGATCGTCCCCGACGGCGCCTTCGCCAAGCCCGCGGCTCCGAGCATGGTGCTCGCTTCCGTCATGCCGTTCATCGTCAGCTAGACGACTCGGCGAGAAAGGAGAAACAAATGAACGACAGTCAGTTCGTCAACCCGGAGCTCGCCGAGGTCGAGATGGAGCCGCTCAACCGGAGCGCCCTGTTGGTGAAGGGCGCGATGGCCGGCGGCGCCGTCTACGGACTCGGGATGGTGACGCCGTTCGTCCGCAACGCTTTCGCTTCATCGGGCACCGGTGACATCGACATCCTGAATTTCGCCCTGACTCTGGAGTACCTGGAGTCGAGCTTCTACCAGGAGGCGAAGTCCAAGGCCAAGGCGAGCGGGGACCTGCAGAGCCTGATCGAGTTGATCTCGGGCGATGAAGACCAGCACGTCGCCGCGTTGATCGCGTCGATCAAGCAGCTCGGCGGGACGCCCTCGTCGAGCCGAAGTTCGATTTCCCGTACAAGGACACGGCGGCCTTCCTGACGCTGGCCCAGACGTTCGAGGACACCGGCGTGAGCGCCTACAACGGCGCCGCGCCGATGATCTCCTCGAAGGCCGTGCTCGGCTCAGCGGGCTCGATCGTCCAGGTCGAGGCACGCCACGCGGCTGCCATCCGGCTCCAGAACAAGACCGAGCCGGCTCCGGACGCCTTCGACCCCTCGCTCAGCAAGGCGCAGGTGACGAAGGCCGTTCAGCCGTTCATCGTCGGCTAGCGGCACGGGGCGGGCGGCACCGCGCCGCTCGCCCCGCCGCTATCGCTCGAACTGGAACTCGCCGGGCCGAGGGGGCGGCGCGTAGCTGTAGGCCGGCGGTGCGGAGGCCGGCAATGAGGGTGCCCCGGCCGGCTGCCGCGCCTGCGGGCGCGGTCAGCCGCGACCTGCGGTGCGCGTGCGGGCGCTTCGAATCTCTCCGCGAATCGCCCTTTGGGAGCTTCCTCCGGATATGCCGCAACAACTTCCCAGATTCATCGCGACCGACCTTCGTTGCCGGGTTGGGCGGTGTGGACACCGCCGGCCCGGCGGCGGGAGGCGGCGCAATCCCGACGTCGGCCGGGACCGGCGGCGGCGCATCACCGCCGAGCAGGGCGGGCAGGGCGGCGATTCCGGCGATCGCGGCAACCACGGTCGCCGCGACCTTCCCGACGGTCGCCCATCTGATCTGCCTGCCGGACACCCAGGCTTGAGGTCACGCAGGCGGACGTTCTCCCCTATAGTCGCCCGTCGCTGTGAACCGCAACTACGAACTCGTATTGATGCTCGATCCCGAGGCCGCCGACGAGGCCCGCGAGAAGGTCGCGGGCGACGTCAAGCAGGCGATCGAGGGCGCGGGCACGCTCGACCAGGCCGATGTCTGGGGCGTGCGCAAGCTCGCCTACGAGATCAAGCAGCGCAACGAGGCCGACTACCGCTTCTTCCGCTTCCAGGGCGAGCCACAGCTGCTCGAGCGGCTCGATCACAACCTGAAGATCACCGACGGCGTCCTGCGCTTTCGGATCTTCAAGGTCGACCCCGACGCTCCCGTGAACCCGCCGCCCGCAATCGAGCGGCCCATGGCGATCGAGGGTGCCCGCCCCGACCGCGAAGACCGGCCTCGCCGCGGGCGTCGCGACGAGTAGCTCGTTTCGCAGTTTCCGGCGTTTCTTCCCCAACGGGGGGAGAACCGACCGTGCGGCGACCTAAGATCGATATTCGCGAATCAATAGAGAAGAGGAGTTGATCAAGTGGCGGGTTCGAACATCAACACGGTCGTGATCACAGGAAATCTGACCAAGGACCCCGAGCTGCGCTCGACGCCGGGCGGGACATCCGTCTGCAAGCTCCGTGTGGCCGTCAACAGCCGCCGCAAGGACGGCCAGAGCGGCGAGTGGGTCGACAAGCCCAACTACTTCGATGTCACTGTCTGGGGCGCGCAGGGCGAGAACTGCGCCAACTACCTCTCCAAGGGTCGCCCGGTCGCCGTCGAGGGACGGCTCGACTGGCGCGAGTGGGAGGCCCAAGACGGCTCCAAGCGCCAGGCGGTCGAGATCATCGCCAACAGCGTCCAGTTCCTTGGTTCGCGCTCGGACAACGCCGGTGGCGGCGGGGGCGGTGGCGGCAACGGGACCTTCCAGCCCAGCTCAGACGTGCCGGCAGACACCTCGGACTTCGAGGGCGCCTCGGTCGGCTCGGGCGGCGGCTCGGACGACGACATTCCGTTCTAAGCGGCCACCAGGCCGCCCTCCTTTCGAGCGGAGGGCGAAGCCCGAAGCGACTGATGTTGGGCGGCCGCTCGTGGCCGCGACCTGATGGCGAAGCCGGGTGATCGCTACCATCCGCGCCTCGCATGGCTCGACAGCAACGACAGCAGACTCCCACCGGAAACCGCAGGCGTCGCGGACCGGCGGATCGCGGCCGGCCGCGGAAGTACACGCGGCTCAATGTCGAGGCGATCGACTACAAGGACCTGAACCTGCTGCGGCGGTTCATCTCCGATCGCGGCAAGACCCGCTCGCGCCGCGTCACCGGCCTCTCCCGGAAGCACCAGCAGCAGCTCGCGCTGTCAGTGAAGCGCGCACGCGAGCTCGCCCTGCTGCCCTACGTCGGCGAGCGCTAGGCCGATGGCCCAGGCGGTTCTGCTCAAGGACGTGGAGGGCCTCGGCGAGGCCGGAACGGCGATCGACGTCTCCCCCGGATACCTGCGCAACTACCTCGTCCCCCGGAAGCTGGCCCAGCCCGCGACCAAGGGCGCCCTCGAGGAAGCCCAGCGCAAGCGGGAACGCGCGGAGGAGGCCGAGAAGCAGGCCGCGGAGCGCGCCGGCGAGACCTCGGCGCTGCTCTCCAAGACGGTTCTGACGATCAATCACCGCGCCGGGGAGGACGGAAAGCTCTTCGGCTCCGTCACCTCCGCCGAGATCGCCGACGCGATCCAGGCCGCGCGCAGCATCAAGGTCGACCGCAAGAAGATCCGCCTCGAGGAGCCGATCCGCGAGACCGGCACCTACATGGTCGACGTCGAGGTCGGCGGCGGAGTGACCGCCTCGGTCAAGACGATCGTCGCGGAAGCGAAGGAGTAGGGCGCAAAAACCGCCCTTCTTCGCCAGGCACGATTCGTGCCTGGAATACGGCGCTCGCAAATAGCCACAACTTGCCTGCGGGGCCCCGCCGCCTGTGGTTTTCTTGCCGGGCTCGCGCGGATCAGGTTGCACTCGGGGCACATGGGAATCCGCCGGGCCCGTATCCAGACTGGAGAGAGGCTCGGCCGCACGGTCGAGCGATTCCCTGCGCAAACCGAGGAGCAGTTGGCGACCAACGGAACACCCACCATCGTCCCGCCGCAGAACCTGGAGGCCGAGGAGTCCGTGCTGGGCGCGATGCTGGTGGCGGAATCGACGATCGAGCCCGTCCTGCTCGACGTCCGGCTCCAGGCAGAGGACTTCTACCGGGATCGCCACCGCACCATCTACGAGGCGATCATCAGCCTCAACGAGGACGCGAACCCCGTCGACGTCCTGACCGTCTCTGAGGCGCTCGCCAAGCACGGGCAGCTCGAGGCGATCGGTGGCCGGGACGTGGTCGCCAGCCTCGCGGCGAAGGTCCCCGCCCCAGGAAGCGCCAGCCACTACGCGCGGATCGTCAAGCAGAACTCGCTGATGCGCCGCCTCGACTCGGCGGCGAAGCAGATCCAGGCCTCCGTGGCCGAGCGGGACGGCGAGCCGTCGGAGATGGTCGAGCAGGCCGAGCGGCTGCTGTTCCAGGTCGCCCACGAGGAGCGGGCCGTCGACTTCCGCGAGATCGGCGAGATCCTCCACGACGAGATCGACAAGCTCGAGGCGCTTGCCAGTGGCACGTCGGACATCACCGGGACGCCCTCGGGCTTCCGCGACCTCGACGACAAGACCGGGGGCTTCCAGCCCGGCAACCTGATCGTGATCGCAGCGAGGCCGGCCATGGGCAAATCAACACTGGTCTGCGACTTCGCTCAGAACGTCGCCATGAAGCACCAGAAGCCCGTCGCCCTTTTCTCCCTCGAGATGTCGGAGATGGAGCTCGCCCACCGCTTCATCGGCTCTCAGTCGCGCATCTCCTCGGATCGGCTCCGCAAGGGCAAGGTCGCGCAGAAGGACTGGCCGAAGGTCGTCAAGGCCTGTAACCAGCTCGAATCCGCGCCGCTCTGGATCGATGACTCCTCCGACCTCGGCTTGCTCGAGCTGCGCGCCAAGGCGAGGCGCCTGCACGCCCAGGAGAAGAGCCGCGGCCACGACGGTCTCGGCATGGTGATCGTCGACTACATGCAGCTGATGCGGAGCGACGACTCTCGCGCCAATCGCGTCGAACAGGTCTCCCAGTTCAGCCGGGGGCTGAAGATCCTGGCTCGCGAGCTCGCCGTGCCCGTGATCGGCATCTCCCAGCTCTCCCGAGCGCCCGAGCAGCGACCGGACAAGCGCCCGATCCTCTCGGACCTGCGCGAGTCGGGCGCGATCGAGCAGGACGCCGACGTGGTCGGTTTCCTCTACCGCGACGACTATTACAACCAGGACTCCGAGGATCCCGGCGGTGCCGAGCTGATCCTCGCCAAGCACCGCAACGGACCGGTCGGGACCGTGCGGCTCGTCTTCCTGGAGCACTATCCAAAGTTCGCCGACCGGGCGCGCGGGGAGCAGCCCGTGGAGCAGCCGGCCGGCGAGAGCCAGGCGGCCGGTGACCTCGCCAGCGAGGGCGATCAGTTCGCGGATGCCGAGGATCTCTGAGATGTCGATCCACTCTCCATCCAGCGACCGCGCGCCGTGCCGCCTCGGCATCTGCGACGGGTCCGGCTGGATTCTCGGCCCGGAAGACGTCGCCCGCCCCTGCGAATGCCGCTCGCGGATGGTCGCGAAGGCCCGGCTGCGCGGCGTCGACTCGGTGATCCCTGCCAAGTACCGCGGCGTCTCCTTCGACCGACCACCTGTGACGAAGATCGATGACTTCGTAGTCAAGCGCGTACGCAACTTCTGCGAGGAGATCGACGAGAACCTCGACACCGGCCGCGGGATGTGGTTCTTCGGCAGCTCCGGGACGGGCAAGACCACGCTCGCGATGCTGATCTCGCGCATAGCCCTCGACGCGGGGCGCTCCGTCGCCATCTACTCGCTCCCCAAGCTCCTGAGCCGGATTCGCCAGACCTATGACGCCGAGGCTGGAGAGCAGTCCTACTCGCAGCTGTTCGAGAGGCTCGCGACCGTCGACCTGCTCCATCTCGACGATCTCGGCACGGAGAAGCAGACGGATTGGGTGCTCGAGCAGCTCTATGCGCTGATCAACGAGCGCTACGAACGCCAGCACTCGTTGATCGTCACCAGCAACTTCGAGGACGACGAGCTGGAGAAGCAGCTCGGCACCCGGATCGTCTCCCGGCTGATCGAGATGTGCGGAGATCCGGTCCTCCTCTTCGACGAGGACCGCCGCATGCGCGTCTCCGCCGATGTCGCGACCTCGCTCGGCGAGGGCGGCGGCTCGGCCCTCGGTCCGCTCGACCACTAGCCACCACCAGGTCGCTCTATTTGGGAGCGGCCGCCATGCGGCCGCGACTTATGAAGTGCGACCGCTTGTGGTGGCGATCTAATGGCGAAGCCGGGCCGCACCGCCTGCCCGGACCCTCATAATTCCCCGGTCATGCCCGGTCTCGTCATAGTCGGCGCCCAATGGGGCGACGAAGGGAAGGGAAAGGTCACCGACCTGCTCGCCGAGCAGGCGGACGTCGTGATCCGCTTTCAGGGCGGCAACAACGCCGGTCACACGATCATCCGCGACGGTGAAACCTTCAAGTTCCACCTGATCCCCTCCGGGATCCTCTATCCGGGGAAGATCTGCGCGATCGGCAACGGCGTCGTGATCGACCCTGGCGTGCTCAGCAGCGAGATAGAGGGCCTCCGTCACCGGGGGATCGATGTCAGCGGCCTGCGGATCTCGGCCAACGCGCACGTGATCATGCCCTACCACGTGAAGCTCGACACGGCCGGGGAGCTCAAGCTCGGCAAGCTCGAAATCGGCACGACCAGGCGCGGGATCGGCCCCGCCTACGCGGACAAGGCCTCGCGCCTCGGCATCCGGGTGCAGGACCTGCTCGACGCGAAGATCCTCCGCAAGAAGATCGTGACTGCGATGGACCCGAAGCAGCAGATGCTCCGGCCGTTTGCAAAGGACCCCGAGCTCGACCTGCACACGATGGTCGAGACCTACCTCACCTACGGGCACCGTCTCGAGCCGCACATCGCCGACACCGCAAAGCTCTGCTGGGAAGCCCTCGACGCCGACCGCACCGTCCTCTTCGAGGGCGCCCAGGGGATCATGCTCGACCTCGATCACGGGACGTATCCCTTCGTCACCTCCTCGAACCCCGTCGCCGGCGCGGCCTGCATCGGCGCCGGAGTGGGACCTCGCGACATCGACGAGATCTGGGGGATCGCCAAGGCCTACGCGACCCGCGTCGGCGCTGGGCCGTTCCCAACCGAGCTCGAGGACGACCTGGGTGACCAGCTGCGGGAGCGTGGCGGGGAGATGGGGACGACCACGGGCCGTCCGCGCCGCTGCGGATGGAACGACCTCGTCGCCCTCCGCTACGCCGTCCGCCTCAACAGCATGAGCGCGCTCGCCGTCACCAAGCTGGACGTCCTTTCCGGAATCGACCCGCTGCGCGTGTGCGTCCGCTACCGCCACCCGGACGGCGCGGTCTTCGACGAGTTCCCGTACCACCAGTCGATCATCCACACGGTCGAGCCCGAGTACGAAGAGCTGCCGGGCTTCGAGGGCGACATCGGCGAATGCCGACGGGAGGAGGACCTCCCCAAGGAGGCTCGCGAGTACCTGGAGGCGATCTCCGACCACCTCGGCATCCCGGTGCGCCTCGTCGGAGTCGGCCCCGGTCGCGACCAGGTGATCTGGATGGGCCAGGAGGCGGAGCCCCGCCTCAGGGCTGCTGCTTAGGCCAGCGCGCCCGTCGCACGCAGCCCGTGCTCGCCGGCGAAGGCTGGGATCAACCCCTCCTGCACGCCCTGCTCCTCTCCACGACGGAGCATCCGGAGCCCGAGGATCGTCGCCGCGAGCGTGGCGGTTACCCCGAGGCTCACCTGCACGCTGAGCAGCCCCTGACGGGTCCAATAGACGTCGTCGAGATCGAGGAGGAGGGCCGCCTCGTCCATGGTCAGCCCCATCCCGACGCCGAACGGAATCGCCAGAGCGGACTCCACACGCTGGTCGCGGGTCGTCAGCGCCGCGATCCCTGAGCCGAAGGCCAGAACGATCCCAGGGACGAAATGATGGATGTGCCGGCCGCTGACGTGGATGTCCCCCGACGGCCACCAGGACTGTCTGATCCCCCAGGTGGCGAGCCGGGCGAAGGCGAAGGCCCCCAGGAATCCCTGGAGGATGTTGAAGAGCACGGTCTCGTGGTGAGGGGTCGCGATGATTCCCCGGCGCGCCACCGCAAGCGTGTCGCGGGTGGCGAGTCCTGCAGCGTCAACCAGGTTCTCGGGCGTCTCAGCTTCCCTGCTCTCCCGCCGACGTCTCGCCAGGCGCAGGATCTCGCCGCTGACGAGCGTGCCGAGCGAACCGGCCGCGAACACCGCCAGCCCGACGGTGACCCGGTCAGCCCGCCGCTCGCTTCTTCTGTTGATGAGCCTCCGCATCGGTGGGGCATGCTAGCCCGGCCGCGTTTGACACCCAGCAGATGAGGCAGGAATTCGGCGTCGTGGAGCCAAATACGCGTTTTCCACTGAGACGACGAGCCGGGGCGGCCAATAGAGTCCCGGGAATGCGCAGGTTGCTCGCCCCCGTGAACGTCGGCGTCAGCGCCGCCCGGCACGTGCTCAGGTATCTGAGCTACCACGCAGGCCCGCGCCAGTCCTAGATGGGAATCATCGCCTGGATCATCCTGGGACTCTTCGCCGGCACGATCGCACGCGCCCTGATCCCCGGCCGCACCGAGCCCGGCGGCTGCATCGGCACCACGGCCGTCGGAATCCTCGGCGCCCTGCTCGGCGGCTTTCTGGCGAGCGCGATCGGAATCGGCCACATCCACGAGTTCTTCAACTTCGGGACCTGGCTGATCGCAATCGGCGGCTCGATCCTGCTGCTGCTGATCATCCGCGCGATCGCGCGCTGAGCCCGCCGCTCAGGGCCGGATGCGGTCCACTCCACGGCCGCCACCAGAGTGTGCAAGGAGTGTGATTGGCCGTGCCCCACAAACTGAGCGAAACTGAGAGATGACAACCCAGCAGGAGGCTGATTGAGATGGCGAAGATCGTTTGTGTTCTCTATGACGACCCGGTGGACGGGTACCCGCCCACATACCCGCGGGACGACATTCCGAAGATTGAGAACTACCCCGACGGGCAGACCACCCCGACTCCGAGCGCAATCGACTTCTCACCAGGCGAGCTCCTGGGCTGCGTCTCGGGGGAGCTTGGCTTGCGCAAATTCCTTGAGGATGCCGGCCACGAGCTGGTCGTCACCTCCGACAAGGACGGTGAGAACTCGGACCTCGACAAGAACCTCCCCGACGCCGAGGTCGTCATCTCCCAGCCGTTCTGGCCCGCCTACCTGACCGCCGAGCGGATCGCCAAGGCACCCAAGCTGAAGCTCGCGATCACCGCCGGGATCGGTTCCGACCACGTCGATTTGCAGGCGGCGCAGGAGGCGGGGATGACCGTCGCCGAGGTGACCTACTCGAATTCGATCAGCGTCTCCGAGCACGTCATGATGATGATCCTCGGGCTCGTGCGCAACTACATCCCGTCCTACAAGACAGTCGTGGACGGGGACTGGGACATCGCTGATTGCGCCACCCGCGAATACGACCTCGAGGGCATGCAGGTCGGCACCGTGGCCGCAGGCCGGATCGGGTCAGCCGTCCTTAAGCGCCTGAAGCCATTCGACGTCGGCCTGCACTACACGGACCGGCACCGCCTGCCAAAGGAGGTCGAGGAGGAGCTCGGAGTCACGTTCCACGAGACGCCTGAGGAGATGGTCAAGATTTGCGACGTGGTCACGATCAACGCTCCCTTGCATCCAGAGACTGAGCACCTCTTCGACAAGGAGATGCTCTCCAAGATGAAAAGAGGTGCCTACCTGGTCAACACCGCGCGCGGCAAGATCTGCGATCGCGACGCGGTCGTTTCTGCCTTGGAGTCCGGCCAGCTCGCCGGCTACGCAGGCGACGTCTGGTTCCCGCAGCCCGCACCGCAGGATCACCCCTGGCGGTCCATGCCTTGGCATGGGATGACGCCCCACACGTCTGGCACGAGCCTCTCGGCTCAGACGCGATACGCGGCTGGGACGCGAGAGATCCTCGAGTGCCACTTCGAGGGCAAGCCCATCCGCGAGGAGTACTTGATCGTCGAGGGCGGGCAGCTGGCAGGCGCCGGAGCTCACTCCTACAGCGAGGGATCGGCGACTGGAGGATCGGAGGAAGCGGCTCGGTTCAAGAAGTAGAACCCACGCGACGCGGAGTCTGCGCTTGCCTCTGCTCGGTGTCGACAGCAGCCATGGCCTTGCGATTCCTTGATGGGCCGTACAGGGATCGAACCTGTGACCTTGAGATTAAGAGTCTCCTGCTCTACCAGCTGAGCTAACGGCCCTGATGGAGGGCGGCATTATAGGAAGGCTTGCCAGGCGCCAGAGGCGCGGTCGGGCTAGAGGCCGCCGGTGCCCAGCCCGTTCAGCGGATTGCCGCCGCCGGAGGTACCGCCGCCGGTCGCCCCGCCCGTCGCCCCGCCGGTGCTCTGGGACTGCTGCTGCTTGGTGAGCTGCTTGATCGCTGCCTGGAGCTGCTGGCCGAGCTGCTTGAACTGGTTGAGCTGGCTGCTCGCCGAGGAGGACGAACCGCCCTTCGCGCTCTTGGCCTGAGCCACCGCCTGGTCGCCGCCCTTGGTGTCGCCGGCCAGATAGAGGTACTGGGCGACGGTCAGGTACGAGTTGGCGTTGACCGAATTCGGCTGCTTGTCGATCCGCACCTGCGCCGCCTGGGCGGCGCTCTTCCAGTCATCCACCGCGGCGTTCACGTCGGTGAGCGCCTCACTCGAGCTCGTGTCGCCGCGGGCCGCCGAGAAGTCGATCCGCGCGAGCAGGTCGAAGACGTTCAGCGCGTAGACCGCGACCCCGGGAGCGAGGTTCCCCTTGCTCGCCTTCACGTACTTGTTCCAGGCGTCTGCCGCCTCCCGCAGGTGCTGCACGCCGTCGCTGGTGGGTGCCCCGTTGCTGTCGGTGTTGGAGTTGGCGGCCGAGTAGTGGAGCCGGACCAGGTTCCCGAGAGCGACGGTGTCGTTCGGATTGGCAGCGGCCTTCGCCTGCGCGGCGCTGATGTCGCTGTCGAAGGCCGTCGAGCTGGATCCATTGCCCCCGCCGAAGAGATCGCTGAAGCTGAATCCGCCTCCGCCCGTGCCGACACCGAGGAAGACGAAGCTGATCGCAAAGATCAGCGCGAGGCCGCCGAAGACCACGCGGACCACGCGGCGGCGACGCGGCGTTTGCAGGTCGAAGAGCACGGCGGAAGCCTAGATGAACGCGGTTACGCGCCTACGCCGCCCCGCTGGGGGGCGGCTCGGAGACGGTGATGTCGCGATCCACGGCGCTCTCGGGGGGTCTGCCGACCGCCCTGGCCAACAGCACGCTGACCTCATACAGCACGAGCAGCGGCGCCGCCTCGATCAGCATCGTGACCGGGTCCGTGCCCGGCAGCAGCATGGCCACGATCAGGAGGATCACGTACGCGTAGCGGCGATTGGCCGAGAGCTGCTCGGGGGTGACGATCCCGAGCCTGGTGATCGCGAGAATGCCGATCGGCAGCTGGAAGATCAGCCCCATGACCCCCAGGGTGAGCGTGAAGAAGCTGTAGTAGTCCTTCGCCCGGATCTGGATGTTGAACTGCTGGTCATTGAAGTTGAGGAGGAACTTGGTGGCCGCAGGGAGCACCACGAAGTAGCCGAAGACGACCCCCGCGACAAAGAGAAACGGGACACCGATCAGGAAGGGGACGACGACGCGCTTCTCGCGGGTGGTCAGCGCCGGCAGGACGAACGCGTAGGCCTGGTACAGGATCACCGGCAGCGAGAGCACGATCGCGGCGTACGCGGCGATCGTCACGGTCGTCGTGAACGGCTCGGCGACGCCGAAGGTAATCGGCGTCCGATTGCCCGGAAGCGGGCCGTTGGCTACGTCGAGCAACCGGCTGTTCTGCCAGAAGCAGAGCGCGAAGGCGACCGAGAACGCGACGACGGAAATGATGATGCGCGTCCGAAGCTCGTCGAGATGTTCGACGAGCGTAAGCCGGTCCTCGAAGTCGACCGGCCCTAGCCGGGCCATTGCCTAGGCCTTGTTCTCGGAGACGACCTCGCCCTCGACCGGCTCCGCGGGGTCCTCAGCAGCCACCGGGGGCGGCTGTGGCTGGCTCACCTGAGCCTGCTGGCTCGCCTGCAACTCGCGCTGCTTCTCCTCAGGGGAATCCGTGTCGCTGTCCCCGGAGAGCGAGTCCTTGAATTCGCGGATGCCATGTCCCATCGACTTGCCGAGCTCCGGAAGGCGCTTCGGCCCGAAGATGATCAGGACGATGACGAGAACGACGGCTATCTCCAGCGGTCCCACGTTGGGCATCGCGGCGGATGTTAGCCGCTGGCGGGGATTGGGCCGCCAGCGCTTACCCAACCCTTATTTGCGGACGCGCTCGCGAAAGTTCAGGTAGAAGCGGCTCGCGGTCGGCTCCGCCTGGCCCTGGTACTTGCTGCCCGCCTCGCTGGCGCCATAGGCGTGCTCCACGGGGGCGTCCATTCGCATGAAGGAGATCTGCCCGATCGGCATGCCGTGGTAGATCGTGATCGGAAGGGTGGCGAGGTTGGAGAGCTCGAGGGTGAGGTTGCCCTCGAAACCGGGGTCGACGAACCCGGCCGTTGAGTGGATCACGAGGCCGAGCCGCCCCAGCGAGCTCTTGCCCTCCAGGCGGGCCACCAGGTCGTCTGGAAGGCGGACCCGCTCCAGGGTCTGGCCGAGGACGAACTCGCCGGGATGAAGCACGAAGGGCTCGTCCTCCTCCACCGTGACGAGCTCGGTGAGGTTCTCCATCGGCTCGCGCACGTCGATGTAGGGGTAGCGGGAATTGTTGAAGACCCGGAAGCTTCGATCCACGCGCATATCGACGCTCGAGGGCTGGACGAGCGACTCGTCGTAGGGGTCGAAGACGAGCCGGCCGGCGGCCACCTCCTCCTTGATCGTCCGATCGCTCAGGACCACCGATCCAGTCTATTCCGGGCGTGGGCGGCTCAGCCGCGCCCACCGCGAGCGTAATCGTGAAAACGGCCCCGTATGCAGGAAATTGGGGTTATTTCCGCGCGCACGAAAAGCCTCACTTTTGGCCTAAAGGTCACGCGTCAGAGGCCCGATATGTCCTCCACGATGGCAGTACCAAAGCGGACACACACCGAAACCCGAGTCGATACCGGACAGCGTTCCGCCGAGGGAATGCACGCCTGCCCCAGCTGCTCCTCCATCCTGGTCCAGCCGGTCACCTGGCACGAGCAGGGCGACGGCGCCTGGAACGTCGAGCTCCGTTGCCCCGAGTGCGAGTGGTGGGGCCGCAACACCTATGGCCAGGTCGAGGTCGACAGCTACGACGAGGAACTGGATCGCGGCGGTCAGGAGCTGATCGAGGACCTTCGCTCGCTCACCCGGGCGAACATGGAGGAGGAGGCCGATCGGTTCGCCATGGCGCTCGACAGCGACTGCATCCTCCCCGAAGACTTCTAGCGCGAGTCACCCAAGTACCACTCCAACAACGAGTCACCTCCCTGCAGTCAACGGCCCCGTCAGGGGTCGTTGACGTTGAGGAGAGAGTGGAGCGAAGCGGAACCCAATTGATGCTGGACCCCGTCCCTATGCGTACCGCTCCACCACCCCGTCCGCGACCATGCCGAGCAACTCCCGCTCCTCGCCGGTGAAGTCGGGCGAGGAGAGGATCTC
Source organism: uncultured Solirubrobacterales bacterium (assembly GCA_963743575.1). Classification (GTDB taxonomy): domain Bacteria; phylum Actinomycetota; class Thermoleophilia; order Solirubrobacterales; family 70-9; genus DASUPK01. Next base: position 939,274 of record CAVUQC010000007.1, read on the forward strand.
CTTGGCGCGCCGGATCCCATCCTTGGCGCGCTCGCGAACCTCGTCCAGCGCGGGCGTGGCCGCGATCCGGTCGCAGAGCGCCTCGGCCGCGTCCTGATCGAGCCCCCGCAGCTCCGCATTCCGGAGGCCCGGATCGAGCCTCCGAGCCAGGATCAGCGGCAGCGTCACCGTCCCGTCGAGCAGGTCGGTGCCTCGTGCCTTGCCGGTCCGCTCAGGGGGGCCGGTGACGTCAAGGACATCGTCAAGCAGCTGGAAGGCTAGACCGATCTCCCGGCCGAAGGAGGCGAGCTCCTCGACGCCGGAACGCCTGGACGAGATGCGGCCGAGACGGCAGGCGGACTCGAAGAGACGGGCCGTCTTCAGAGAGCAGCGCTCGAGATAGCGCTCCTCTGTGATCGAGGTGTCGAAGGCGTCGTGGCGCTGGGCGAGCTCCCCGAGGGCCAGTGCCACCGACGCCGAGCTCAGCTCGGCGACCTCGGCCTCGCCGCCATCCACGGCGAGCTCGGCGAAGGCGCGGGAGAAGAGCAGGTCGCCGACCCCGACCGCCCGGTCTCGGCCTGACCGGGCGACCACCGTGGGGCGGCCCCGCCGCACCGGGGCGCCGTCGAGCACGTCGTCGTGGACCAGGGTGGCCATGTGGACCATCTCCACGGCGGTGGCGACCCGCACGGCCCGGTCGCCGACGCCATCCCCGGCAGCCATCAGGACCAACAGGGGCCGCATTCGCTTGCCCCCGGCGGTCAGGGTGGCCTCGGCCTCCTCGCCCAAGCGCGGGCCGTAGCCGCCGGAGCGCTCGGCGAGGCGGCTCTCCACTTCGGCCATCCGCGCAGGGAGCCAGGCGCTGGCGGCGTCCATCACGGCGGTCACGGGGGGTGGGATGGAGGAGCGCGTCATGCGGCCTTGATGGCGCTGTGGATGGCGATAATCCCTCCCGCGAGCAGGAGCCAGCGAATCTCGTCAAAGCCGGCGGTGTCGATCATCTCCGCCAGCCGCTGAGGCTCGGGAAAGCTCCGCACGGAGTCGGGCAGGTAGCTGTAGGCCTCCGAGTCGCCCGCGAACGACCCGATCACCGGGATCAGCCTGTCGAACCAGAGCGAGTAGAAGCTCGCGAGGGGCTCCCGCTGCGGACGCGTGATCTCCAGGATCACGAGGCGCCCGCCTGGTCGCAGGACCCGGGCCATCTCGGAGAGGCCCCGCGGGAGGTCCGCGAGGTTGCGAGCGCCGAATCCGATCGTCACAGCATCGAAGCTCCCATCACCGTACGGAAGCTCGAGGGCATCCGCCCAGCCGAACTCCACCGGCAGCCCCTCCTCCCCGCTCTTGCCCCGAGCCAAGTCGAGCATCGCCTCGGAGAAGTCGCTGCCCACGACGCGCCCATCGGGCCCGATCCGGCGCCGCAGCGCAAGCGCGAGGTCGCCCGTGCCGGTGCAGAGATCGAGTGCGTCGGATCCCGGGCCGACCTCCGCGCGGTCCACGGCGCGCTCGCGCCACTCGTGATGGAGCCCAGCGGTCATCGCCGAGTTCATCAGGTCGTAGACGCCCGAGATCCGGTCGAACATGCCGCGGACCTCGCTGGCGAACTCCTCCGAATCCCTCCGGGGGGTGCCGCTCTCGGCCTCGGTGCCGGACGAGACACTCATCGTTGCGAGATTAGGCGATCGGGGTCGCCGAGCCGCGGCCGTCTAGTTCAGCGAGGCGAGGTACGCCGTCAGCGCCTGGAACTTGGCGGGCGGGAGTCCGGCGTAGGACGGCATGATGCTCGGGCCGACCTGCAGCGAGCGTGCGATCGCGTTTCTCGGGATCCGCGCACCGATTTGGGTCAGCTCGGGGCCCGGGCCGTCATTGCCGTTGTCTCCCAGCCTGTGGCAGGCCAGGCAGCCCGATTGGGCGACCACCTCCTTGCCGGGCTCGAGGGCGGCCGAGGTCTTCAGGTCGACCTGGCTCGGGGGGCCGGCGGTGGCGCCCAGGAAGGTCAGATACGCCATCCCGATGATCGTCAGGATCCCCGCCGTGGTGGCGATCGGCCTGCGCTCGGGGCGCCTCTCCGCGTTGCGGTCGTAGAACGGCAGGAGCAGCAGCAGGACCATGAAGAGGGTCGGCAAGCCGATGGTCGCGATCGGCACGGCCCACGGCGGCTTGATCACCCTGAGCAGCTCGAAGAGGAAGAAGAAGTACCACTCCGGTCGCGGCGTGTAGGTGGTCGTGGTCGGGTCGACCTTCGGACCCTGCTCCGCGCCCAGGAGGATCGAGAGCCCGACGATCACGAGCGCGACGACGAGCATCATCACCGTGTCCTTCATGACCGCGTACGGGAAGAACGGCTTGCCCTTCTTCTTCAGGACCTCGTAGTCGCGGAGGTACTCCTCCTTCTCGCGGCGGTTCACCCGACCTCCTCCTTGGGGAGGGACTTGGGACGGTCAACCTTCTGCCAGGGCGGCGCCGTCGTACCGAGCTTGACGACGAGGTAGAGGTGCGCCCCGATCAGGGCGATGATCAACCCGGGCACTAAGAGCATGTGGATCGCGTAAAACCGCGACAGCGTGGTGGCGCCGATCTCCGGGCCGGCGCGCAGGAAGTCGGCGAGGTAGGGACCGACCACCGGCCCGGTGCCGGTGATGTTGTTGGCGACGATCGTCGCCCAGTATGAGCGCTGGTCGAAGGGCAGCAGGTAGCCGGTCAGCCCCATGACCAGCGTCAGGATGATCAGGACCACGCCGATCACCCAGTTGAGCTCCCGCGGGTACTTGTAGGCGCCGAAGAAGAAGGTGCGCCCCATGTGCAGGAAGATGCAGACGATCATCACCGAGGCGCCCCACTTGTGCATGCCGCGGACGAACTCGCCCAACCAGACGTCGTTGGTCAGGTGGGTTATCGACCCGTACGCCTGGGTCGGGGACGGCGTGTAGTACATCGCCAGGAAGACGCCGGTCAGGGCCTGGAAGGTGAAGGCGAAGAGGGTGGCGGAGCCGAGGGTGTAGAACCAGTTGGTGCCCTTGGGTACCTTGCGGAAGAGCATTCCCGTGAGGAAGCTCGAGCCACCTAAGCGCTCGTCGACCCAGTCGAGCGTGCCCTTGCCGGCCTCCTTGGCAACCTCCGCTGGCCCGGCTCCGTTTCCGTTGGCGCCATTGCTGCGCTCGCCCGGCTTGGCGGGACGGCTCAGCGGTCCTGGCTTTGGAAGCTGCGGCACTCGGCTCTCCTACGGCGGCGGCGGCACGGAGGGCCGCGGCGGGTAGAGGTAGTTCCAGACGCCACCGGTGAACTCACCCGGATCCCGGGCTCGCACCGGATCGAAGTTGTTCGTCACGCTGTAGCGCGCGCCGACCTCGACCTGGCCGTTGGTCACGCGGGTCTGAAAGCGGTCGAGCGGCCGGACCGGCGGGCCGCCGATGCGCTCGCCGAGGAATCCATAGACCCCGCCGTGGCACGGGCAGATGAAGTTCTTGGCGGCCTGCACGAAGCGCACGGGGCAACCGAGATGCGCGCAGCGCGTCGTGATCGCGATGTACTGGTTCGGGGACTCCTGCTCGTATCCGTTCGGCAGCCCGGTCAGGGTTGGATCGCCCTGCCGCACGTAGACCGTGGTCTTGCCGGTCTCCCCGATGTCCTGCACCGCCGTGATCACCACCGGCCGATAGGTGTCGGGCGTGAAGTCCGAGACCGAGCCGACCGCCTGCCAGGGCTCATCCTCCTGCTCGAAGAGGGGCGCGGCGGCGAACCCGATCGCGGGCAGCACGATCGCGGCGCCGGCGAGACCTCCGATCGCCTGCACGGCGACCGTGAAGGCGGTCCGGCGGTTCATGGACTCGCCTTCGAAGTAGCCCGCAGGATCGGAGCTCGGAAGCTCCTTCGGCGCCCCCTGCTTGTTGTTTCCCTCTTCAGCCACGGTCTGAGACGTCTTCGGCGGCGAAGCCTATCGAGTCGGCTGCCACGGCCAGCGCATCGCTCATGCCCGCCTCGCGGGCTGTTTTGGTAGTGCTCCGGACCAGCCGATCGGCCGCGTCCGGCTCCGAGCGGCGTACCGCCTCCTTCGCCCGCTCATGCTCCTCGGTCGCTCCAGCGCCCACCGCGACCGCGGCGGCGAGCCAGAGGGCATCTGCCTCGATCGACCCGTCACCGTTCTCCGCATGCACCTGGGCCGAGAGGCTGATCAGGTCGGCAAGCTCCCTGACCGCCGCCAGATCGCCGCGATCGGCGAGCTTCTCGAGGCCGAGCGCGTACAGGTAGTCGCCGGCCAGCAGGCGAAGGTCGCCATCGGCCCCCTGGATCAGCCTCGGCTGCTCGTAGTGGAGCAGGTAGCCCTCCCTGATCGCCTCGATCAGGACGGTGTACTCGTCCGCCGCGCCCTCCGCACGGGGGCCCGAGGCGGCGAGGGCGCCGAGCGCCGGCTCGTCCTCCGCGTCGCGGACATAGGGGGAGATCACGTTCTCACCGTCGCGCAGCAGCGTCGACAGAGAGGCGAGGGAGGTTGATGTCGTGTCCATGCGTCCTACCGAGATTAGAGCGGCGGGTCAGCGGATGGCCTGCTGGAAGGCCTCCGCCGCCGCGTCGATCGTCCGGTCGATCGACGCCTCGTCGTGGGCGAGCGAGGGAAACCAGGCCTCGAACTGCGAGGCGGGCGGGTAGACGCCCCGATCCAGCAGGGCCCGGCAGAAGCGGGCGTACGCCTCGGTGTCGCAGGCCTGCGCCCCCGCGAAGTCCTGCACGGGGTCGGCGCTGAAGAAGACAGTGAGCAGGCCCGGGACGCTCGCCACCTGGACCGGCAGGCCGTCCGCCACCCGGCGGAGGCCGGTGGCGAGCCGGGTCGTGGCCGACTCGAGCCCCACGTAGGCAGCGCCGTCGAGCTTGCGCAGGGTGGCCAGGCCGGCCGCCACGGCGAGCGGGTTGCCGGAGAGCGTCCCGGCCTGGTAGACGTCGCCGGCCGGGACGATGCGCTCCATCAGCTCGCGACTGCCGCCGTACGCGGCTGCCGGGAGACCCCCTCCGATCACCTTCCCCATCACGGTCAGGTCCGCCTCGACTCCGAGCAGCTCCTGCGCTCCTCCTCGGGCAACGCGGAATCCGCTGATCACCTCGTCGAGAATCAGCAGCGACCCTGCCTCGGCGGTCGCCTCTCGCACCGCCTCGAGGAACCCGGGGGCTGGCGGGACCACCCCCATGTTCGCCGGAATGGGCTCGGCTATCACCGCCGCCGGGCGCCCTCGCGCGATCGCCTCGAGGACCGCCTCCTGCTCGTTCCAGGGGACGATCACCGTGTCGGAGGCCTGCGCTTCGGTGACGCCGGGGCTCGCCGGGACACCCGCGGTGGCAAGCCCGGAGCCACCCTCGGCGAGCAGGCCGTCCACGTGGCCGTGGTACGCCCCGGCGAACTTCATCACCGTCGTGCGGCCGGTGACGGCGCGCGCGAGCCGCAGCGCCGACATCGTCGCCTCGGTGCCCGAGCTGGTCATGCGGACCATCTCGACGCTCGCAAAGCGTTCGACGACGTCCGACGCCAGCTCCACCTCGCCGGCTGTCGGGGCCCCATAGCTCGTGCCCCGCCCGGCGGCCTTGCGGACGGCCTCCACCACCAGCGGATGGGCGTGGCCGAGGATCAGCGGGCCCCACGAGGAGACCCAGTCGACATACCGATTCCCGTCAACGTCCCAGATGTAGGCCCCCTCCCCGTGGTCGATGAAGATCGGGTCACGCCCGATCGAACGCATCGCCCGCACCGGGGAGTTCACTCCTCCGGGCATCACCCCCAGAGCCTGCCGGTACAGCTCCTCGGAGCGGCTTATGAGTGCTCCGCCTCCCAGCGCGCGTAGTCGTCGGTGAAGTAGTGGAGGCGGATCTTCTTGAACTCGGTGGAGGAGTAGAGGACGGCACGATCGGATCCATGCAGGTCGTGCTCGTCGGCGATCCGGTCCAGGACCGCGTCGCATTCCTCCTTGGAGCGGCCGTGGGCCATGGTGAAGACGCTGTAGGGCCAGTCCGCATAGGTCGGGCGCTGGTAGCAATGCGAGATGCCGCGGACGGCGGCCATGCGACCACCGACCTCCATGATCTTCTCCTCCGGCACCTTCCACACGCCCATCCCGTTCGCCGAGAACCCGGCGCGGCGGTGGTAGAGGATCGCGGCGACGCGGCGCAGGATCTTGCGATCGACCATGCCCCGCAGATGGTCGAGCAGGTCGTGGGTGCTCATCCCGGTCTCGGCCGCGGCTGCGTCATAGGGGCGGTCGGTGACCTCCATCGGCCCCTGCAGAGCGCGGATCACCGCGACGTCGGTCTCGTCGTAGGGCTGGCGATCCAGTTCCCGTGGGGGCGCGGCCTCGATCTCCTTGGAGAGCTCCTCGGTTCCGCCCTCCATCTCCAGGTTCATGTTGATCTTGAACAGCTGGAGGGTGGGCAGCTGCCGGATCGACTCGGCGCCCGTGAGGCGCTGGAGCAATTCGAGCGTTCCCTCGAGTCCCAGCCCCGAATCGGGGGGCGTCGCGATCGTGAACCAGAGGTTGAACTCGTGGGTGCGCAGGTAGTTGTGCGAGACGCCTGGATGCGAGTTGATGATCTGGGCGGCGCGGTGCGGGTTCTCCGAGTCCACCTTGGCGGCCACCAGCATGGAGCTGTAGCCCAGAGCGCGGGTATCGAAGATCGGGGTGATCTCGCGGATGATCCGCCCGTCCAGCAGCCGTTGGGTGCGCTCCTTGACGTCTGCGGGATCGAGCTCCGCCTCCGCGGCGATCAGCTCGAAGGGCTCCGGCTCGAGGGGATACCTCGACTGGAGCAGGTTCATCAGGTGCTTGTCCGTGTCGTCGAGCGGGATCGCCGCCCCGCCGGCGCGCGAACGGAGCTTGGGTGTCGCCGCGGCGGTCGTGATCCCGTCGTCCGGCCTATTCACTTGCGAGCCACTTCCGAGGCGAGCCAGGCAGCGGCGTCCTTGGCGAAGTAGGTGATGATCATGTCGGCGCCGGCGCGGCGGATCGAGGTCAGCGACTCCATCACGGCGGCCCGCTCGTCGATCCAGCCGTTGGCAGCCGCAGCCTTCAGCATCGAGTACTCGCCGCCGACGTGGTACGCGGCGAGCGGCGCGCCGGTCGCATCCTTGACGCGACGAATCACGTCGAGATACGGGAGCGCCGGCTTCACCATGACGACGTCGGCGCCCTCTTCGAGATCGAGCCTCGCCTCGCGGACGGCCTCGTCGGCGTTCGCCGGATCCATCTGGTACCCGCGGCGGTCGCCGAACTCCGGTGTCGAGCCGGCGGCCTCGCGGAACGGGCCGTAGAACGCCGAGGCGTACTTGGCGCTGTAGGCGATGATCGGCACGTCGGAGTGGCCCTCCTCGTCGAGCTGGGTGCGGATCGCGCCGATGCGCCCGTCCATCATGTCGCTGGGCGCCACGGCGTCGGCACCAGCGGCCGCGTGAGAGATCGCGGTCTTCGCGAGCAGCTCGACGCTCAGGTCGTTGTCCACCTCTCCATCGCGGACGATGCCGCAGTGACCGTGCGAGGTGTATTCGCAGAGGCACACGTCGGTGATCACGACGATCTCGGGGTGCGCCTCCTTCAGCGCGCGGACGGCCATCTGGACGACGCCCTCGTCGTCGTAGGCCTCCGAGCCGACCTCGTCCTTGCTCGCGGGGATCCCGAAGAGCAGGACTGCGCGAACGCCCGCGGCCGCGATCTCGGTGACCTCGGCGACGGCCTCGGAGATCGAGAGCCGCTCCATGCCTGGCATGCTCTCGATCGGCTCGCGGACACTCTCACCCGCAGTGATGAAGAGCGGCTGGACGAGGTGATCCGCGGTCAGGTCAGTCTCGCGGACCAGATCGCGCAGAGGCTCGGTCCTGCGGAGGCGACGAAGTCGTGTCGCTGGAAAGCTCACACCGATGATTCTAGGCCCGTGTCTAAGCAAACCTTCGCAAGGCCAGTCGCGCCAGCACGAGATAGCCCACGGTCAGCAGGGCCAGGTGGAGCAGGGGCAGGCCCAGGGCCGGCCCGGAGGACGACAGGGCACCCGACAGGGCGTCCACGGCCGCTCTGAAGGGGAAGGCTCCGGCGATCACGTGGATCACGTCCAGCAGGCCCTTGCTCACGGTGCCCGACGGGACGAGCGAGATGAACGCCACCGGCAGCGCCAGGGCGAAGGCGAGCAGAGCGCTGGCTCGCACCTCGCGTGCCGCCGCGCCGATCGCCAGGCCCAGGCCGGATGAGGCTGCACCGGCGAACAGGATCGCCGGGACGATCAGGTAGATCCGGCTCCAGGCGATCGATTCGAAGGGCGTGATCGCCGCCAGCAGGATCAGCGTCACCACCAGAGCCGCGCCGGTGCCGAGGGCCGCCTTCTCGACGAGCAGGGCGGTGCGGCTGACCAGGCCGCGGGTCAGGCGGGTGAAGGTGTTCTCCTCCCGCTCCAGCGCGAGGGAGCCCGAAACGAGCAGAACCGTGACGAACAGCAGGGTGATCGCCGCGGCGACGGCGACGGCGAAGGTGTCGAGAGGCGGCACGCTGCCGGCGATCACGTCCTTGTTCACCGCGATCGGCTGGCGGACGGAGGCAAGCAGGCTGTTGGCGAGCGCCAGGTTCTGCCGGGCAAGCCTGGCGAAGTCGCTGACCTGTCCCACCTTGGCGCGCTGCGCCGGGGGCAGACTCTTCTCGACCTGGTTGAGGATCTCCTCGGCCTTGTGCAACCCGAGGATGTGCACGGTCTGGTTGATGAACGGAATCTCGAACGACCCGCCGTTCGCGAGTATCTGCTCGTAGTTCCCCGCGACGTCGCTGATCTTCTGGGAGAGCAGCAGATTGGCCTGAGTGAGCAGCGAGCGGATCCGGTCGTCGACGACCTGGGACTTGAGCGGATCGTCGTTGTTGACGATCACGTCGACGGTCGCGGGCTCGCTCGAGTTGGTGCTGAGCTCGCCCTGGAGCTTGCTGATGAAGTCGGCGGGCAGGATGAGACCGCCGAGGACGTCCCCGTCCTTGACCTTCTGTTCGACCTCGGCGCGGCTCGAGACGTCGACGCAGTCGATCTTCGCGCAGAGCTGGCGGTGCGCCTCGTCCTGGCTGAAGCCGCCGGAGCCGAGCTGGAGGCCGTTCCCGCTCGGAATCTGGTTGAGGAACGCGACCCGCGGCTTCTCGGGGCTGCGCGAGATCGCCAGTCCGATCAGGACGGCGAGCACGATCGGATAGACGACCAGCAGGCCGGTGACGAGCGGCGAGCGGCGCAGCAGCTGGAGGTCCTTGACGAAGAGCCAGCGCATCAGTGGCCCTTCTTCCGAAGGAAGCGGACGAAGTCGTTCTCGGGATCGATCGCCGTCCCCTTGGGGCGCGGTCCGGCCGCGCGGCGCATCTGGGCGAAGCTGCCGTCGAAGATGGTCTCGCCGTCGGCCAGCACCACCAGCCGGTCGCCGTAGTGGCTCGCCTCCTCGATTTGGTGGGTCGAGTAGATCACCGTCGTCCCGGCCTTGGCGAGCCCCGCGACGAACTCCCAGAGCCGGACACGCTGGCTCGGGTCGAGTCCCGAGCTGGGCTCGTCGAGGAGGAGCACCGATGGATCGCCGAGCAGGCCTATCGCGATGTTGATGCGCTGCTGGTTGCCCCCCGAGAGCGAGGAGACCTGGTCATGACGCCGCTCCTCGAGCCCGGTCTGCTCGAGCATCCGATCGACGATCGCCTCGACGTCCTCGGCCTGCTCCATCCGCGCGAACAGCCGGAGGTTCTCCTCGACGGTCAGGCGGCGGTAGAGGGCCGCCTGCTGCGGGACCCAGCCGATCTCCCCGTTCGAGCGCTCGATGCGGCCCGAATCGGCCTTTGCGATCCCGGCGAGGATCGAGAGCAGGGTGGTCTTGCCGGCGCCGTTCGGACCGAGCACGGCGAGCAGCTCCCCGCATCCGACGTCGAAGCTCACCTCCCGCAGGGCGGCACGCTCGCCGAACGACTTGGAGAGACCCTCCACCTCGAGCACGGGAGCGGCCTTGCTCATCGCGCGGAAAGCTAGCGGGAAGGTCTAAGCGACACGTCGTCTACGCTCCCCCGCCTGATGAGGCTCCTCTTCATAGGGGACGTCGTCGGCAAGCCGGGCCGCGAGGGACTGGCGGCGACGATGCCCCAACTCCGTGCCGAGTACCTGCCGGACCTGGTCGTCGTCAACGGCGAGAATGCGGCCGGTGGAGTCGGCATCACCGAGGAAACGGCGGCGCAGATCTTCGAGGCGGGGGCCCGCGTGATCACGTTGGGCAATCACTCCTACCGGCACAGGGACGTCTATCCGTACCTCGATTCCGAGACCCGGATCATCCGCCCCGCGAACTTCCCCAAGCAGAACCCCGGGCGTGGCCACACGATCGTCGAGGCCGCGGGCATGCGGGTCGCGGTGATCAACCTGAGCGGGCAGATGCACCTGCAGGTCGAGCGCAACCCGTTCGGAGCGGTCGACGAGCTGCTCGAATCGCTCGCCGGCGCGGCGGACGCGATCGTCGTGGACTTCCACGCCGAGCTCACCAGCGAGAAGGTGGCGATGGGCTGGCACCTGGATGGCCGCGTCGCCGCGGTGCTCGGCACCCACACCCATGTCCCGACGGCCGACTTCCGGGTCCTCCCCGGCGGCACCGCGCACATCTCGGACGTGGGCATGACGGGCTCGCGGGCCGGCGTGATCGGCGTGAAACGGGAGCAGGCGCTACGGGCCTTCAAGACGCAGATGCCGGTCCGCTTCGATGGAGCGGACGACGACGTCTGGGTCATGGGCGTCGCGGTCGAGATCACCGACGACGGGCTCGCTCGCGGGATCGACCAGATCCTCCTCCCCGTCACCTCCTAGGGGCACCACCCCGCTCGCCAACAGGGCGATCAGCAGGAAGGGCAGGAACCAAGGGATGTAGAGGTAGAACCAGTGGTCAATCGTGAGCTGCATGGCGATCATCACAGCGGCACCGAGCGCGGCCACGGTGATGTGGTCGCGGCGCCGCGGGCGGAACGCCACGTAGACGGCCAGACCGACGACCGCGACCTTGACGACCGCCTGCAGCCAGCCGAGCGAGTGGTCCTGGCCCCAGATGCTGAAGGGGGAGTCCCGGCCCCCCTGCTCCGCGATCGTCCGGTGCCAGAAGGTCGAGAGGCCGGGGTTCTGGAGTGCCTGGAAGCAGACGACGAGGACCGTCAGCGCGAAGGCGATCGTGAACGGGATGATCACCTTCGCATAGCGGCGGAGGATCGATCGTCGCGTGTTCTCCGCACCGCCGGGGGAGCTGGTGGCCCCATAGGTGGCGAAGAGCGGCCCGAGGGCGAGAGGAGCGAACTTCGTCATCGAGGTCAGGCCGAGCGTGATCCCGCGCGGGATCGGCGCCGTCAGGCAGAGCAGGGTCGCCGCGAGCCCGAGTGAGACCAGCGCGTCGTTGGTGTTCGACTCCAGCGCGAAGGCGGTGTACGGGCAGGCGGCCCAGGCGAAGCAGAGCAGGATGCCGAGCTCAGTCCCACGGCGCCCGCGGCGGAAGCGCCGACCCAGCAGGAACAGCGCCCCCATCGTGGCCAGGTCGAAGAAGATCGAGGCCGCGTGGGCGGCTGGCAGGTCGTCCCAGGTGCCGCTCCAGGGAAGCGCTTGCTCGAACGGCACGTAGGCGTAGTAGGCGACCGGGCCGTAGGTGTCCCCCGACTGGTCGTCCGAGGGGAAGTTGTCGTAGATCGGCTTCTGGTCGGCGATCCTGTCGGCGCCGATCACCCCCGAGTACCCGACGTCGATCACGTTTGAGTCGAGAATGTTCAGGGTGGTTCGCCCGGCGATCAGGACCACCGTCATCACGGCGAGGACGACGATCGGCACCGTAGGCCGCAGGCCCGAGCCCGGTTTGCGGCGGAACCCGAGCCAGAGGGCGCGCGCGAGGAGATAGAGCAGCGGCGGGTAGGCGAGCGGGACGGAGAGCCCGATGTTCCCCCTGTTGAAGAAGTACTGGGAGAGCCCGAAGCCGGCGACGATGACGAGGAGATCCAGATGGGCCAGGCGGAACGGCCGGCGCCAGTCGAGCAGGCCCAGGACGAAGATTCCGCAGAGCGGCAGCCAGATCCAGGGGGCGTTGACCATCCGGCCGAACGCGCCGGGGTAGCCGCGAGCCATGTGCCAGGCGACCTGGTAGCCGGTCCAGGACTCGTCGACGTTTCCCGTGATCGGGTCGATCACCACCTGGACCACCTCGTCGTCGCCGTTGAAGAAGCCGACCTCCCAGGCGCCGGTGGCGTGGTTCTTGCTCGCCGATGTGGTCAGCTTCGGGTGCGCCCGCAGCTCGGCGACCGCCTTCGGGTCCTGCTTGGCGAGCTCGATGGCCTTCTGCTGGGTGATGGGTGTGGAATCCGCGGCTGCTGAGCCCGGCACGAGCAGGGCCGCTGCGAGGACTGCGAAGAGAAAGATGACCGTCGGCTTCGCCATCAGGCGGGGGTGCATTCGGCCGCCCAGAATAAGTCGCTTCGGGCTTCGCCCTTCGCTCCAAGATGGAGCGGCCTTGCACCCCCTAATCGTCGAAGGTCCAGAGCTTGTTGCCGATGAAGTTGAACGGCATCGCGAGCGCCACGGAGATCGCCTGGGCGGGCAGCTCGCTCATTCCCCCTCCGACGAGCAGCTTGAGCGCGATCAGGTTGATCACCAGCGCGAGCGCGCTGACGGTGAAGAACTGGGCGGCCTGAAAGCCGGCGTGGCCATGCTTGGCGTCGAAGGTCCAGTGTCGGTTCCACCAGAAGTTGTTGGAGACGGCGACGCAGAACGCAAGGATCGCCGACGGGATGTAGTGGATGCTGAACGGCCCGTTCATGATCGCGAACACCACGAGGTTGATCAAATAGCCCGAGGCCCCCACCACGCCGAACTGGAAGAGCTGCAGCCAGTTCCCCGGTTTGAGCGTGCCGCGCCCGATGCGCTTCGCGGTCTCGACCGGCGGGGTCATCCCTGAGGCCGTCCGCCGTTGACCCCGAAGTGCTCGAGGATCACCGGCGCCAGATCCCGGAGCGCCCACTGCGGCTGCTTGTTGGGCCGCTTCGGGCCGCAACCCACGAAGACCGCGGGGCCCAGCGAATCGCCTCGGCCGAGGGACCCGTGGCTGCCGCCGCCGGCGTGGCTGATCCCGCCCCAATCGACGCATTCATAGCCCTCGGCGGCGGAGATCAGGATGTCGCCGGCGTGCGGCGAGGTCAGCGCGGACCAGAGCCGGGAGAGCGCATCGGGATACTCCTCCGACTCGAACCGGCCTCGCGTGATGTCCGCGTCGAGAGCCTCCGGCTCCCCCTTCACTGACCAGCCATTGCCGCGCAGGTCCCGGAGCTGGCCGCCGGGCCGGAATCGGAATTCGCGCCCATCGCGTTCGACCACGGCCTCCACCCCCGCGGGATCGTCGAGCCCGACGCCCTTGCGGAGCACGGGAGTGCCGTCCTCCCGCGCAAGCCAGGTGACGATGTCGACCCCGACGAGGTCGCGCAGCCGCAGGCGGGCACGCTCGTGCGTACCGCCGTGGCGCCGGCCCGTATCGAGGATGTACACGGCCCCCGCCCGTGAGGTCGGGCTCACCGCGATCTCGGCCTCCTCGGGCCGGTCGGTGTTCGGCTGCAGGACGGCCCAGTCCTCGGCGAGCGCGTCGGCGAGCGGCAGGGCGTGCTCCACGGCGGTCTGGGCGTGGTCGGAGGTCAGGAGCACGGCGTGCTCCTCCAGGAAGGCGTCCAGCCCGCCTCCCGCCTCGACGATCCGCGTGAACATCGCATCGGCCTTGGCGATCGAATCGACCTGCGCCTCGGGGCCATGGCGGTGGGAGTGAAAGTCGTTGTCGGGCAGGCTGAAGAGAAGGAAGTCGTAGGCGCCCTCGGCGACCAGGTTCTCGGCGACGCAGGCCGAGTACTCGTCCCGGGTGCCGGGGCGAGTGAAGCTCGGGCCGCAGCCCGTCGGGCGGCTGGCGTACAGGTCTCCGTAGAAGAACTCGTCGGGCCCCCAAACGGCGTGACGGAAGTTGATCGCCTCGGCGGCCCGTTTGACCAGCCCCTCGAGCCCGAGCTGATGGCGCTGTCGCCCCCGGTAGATCAGGAATGGAGTGGCCGCGGTGCGGATCCCGGCGTCACCGAGCGTTTCGAAGACCGTCTCCGCCTGCCAGCTGAGATGGTCGAGGTTCATGTTGTAGACGAGGTCATACATCGCCCGGAACAGGCCGAAGGTGCGGGTCGCCTCGAACGAGGAGCCGTACTCGATGTAGCGGCGCTCGAGCCGGTGGTACCAGTTCATCCCCATCACCCAGTGACCGGCAGGGCCGAGCCCGGTCATCATCTCGGAGCTCGCGACCGGGGTGACCGAGGGGAAGCTGGACACGACATCGGTGACCGCCTGCCCTCGCTCGACCAGTGCGCCGAAGGTCGGTGCGAGGTCCTCGTCGATCGCGCGCATCAGCATCTCGGGATGCATCGCGTCGACAACGACTAGGACGAGCTTCCGCGGCACGGCTAGGAGGGAAATCCGTATGTCGGGCTCATCAGATGACCTAGCGGAGGACGCGCAGGCCCTCGTGTTTGCGCTCGGCCTGTCGGCGCCGCGAAACCCAGAGCCACAGCAGGGCGACGAGAACCAGCAGCGAGAACGGCCCCAGGACGAGGCTGACACCGGCGATCACCGCTGCCCCCAGGACAACGAGGGCGGTGACGCCGCCGGGGGACTGCGCCTGTGGCTGGACCGGGACGCCGCCCTGTTGCCGGCGAACCGCCCCCGAGACCACGTCACGGGTTACGACCGCAGCCAGGCCGGCGCCGATCACGCCGACGAACAACGCAGGCCAGACGGCCTCGTCCGCCCCGTGGAGCGCAGCGCCCGCGGCGAGCACCCCGAGCGGCGCGGCGCCTGCGACGGCCCCCCAGGCGGGCATGATCGGCGGCACCACGACCCCGATGATGAGCCCGACCGCGATGGCCAGGCCGAGCCCCTGACAGATGGCGAGGAACATGATCGGGGCGCAGGCTACAGGGACTTATCTCAACGCCAGATGAGCTTCACCCCTCCTGACCCGGTCCGCAACACTGTCCAGCGATGAGCGAGCCGTCCGAGCGGGAGGAGCAGCCGAAGCGGCCGGAGGCACCCCGGCGGCGCGCCCACACCACCTCCCGCGACCTGGAGCGTTACGCGGGACTGTTCGCCCGGCGAACCCAGGTGATGCGCTCCTCGGCCATGCGGGACCTGATGGCGATCACCGCCAGGCCCGAGGTGATCTCGCTGGCAGGCGGCCTGCCCGACACCTCGACCTTCCCGTCCGACAGCTTCGCCGCGCAGATGACCCGCATCGCGCACGAATCCTCCGCGGAAGCCCTCCAGTACGGCCCGACCGAGGGCTTCGAAGAGACCAAGGCGTGCCTCCTCGAGGTGATGGGAGCCGAGGACATGGCTCCGGACCCCGACGACCTGATCGTCACCACCGGCGGCCAGCAGGCGATCGACCTGATCGCGAAGACGCTCGTCAATCCCGGCGATCCGGTGATCTGCGAGGCACCCACCTATCCCGGCGCCGTGCCGACCTTCTGCAGCTACGAGGCGGACGTCCACCAGGTGGGCACCGATGAGAACGGCATGCGGATCGATGAGCTCGAGGAGCTGCTCTCGGCGCTGGCTGCGGCGGGCCGCCGGCCGAAGTTCATCTACTCGGTGCCGAGCTTCCAGAACCCGGCCGGGGTGACCATGTCGGGGGAACGAAGGCGGCGATTGGTCCAGCTCGCGCGGGAGTACGAGGTCCTGATCTGCGAGGACAACCCCTATGGACTGCTCCGCTTCGAAGGCGAGCCCGAGCCGACGCTCTACAGCCTCGACGGCGGTGACTACGTGCTCTATCTCGGAACCCTCTCGAAGATCCTCTCTCCCGGGATCCGGATCGGGTGGGTGGCGGCGCCTCCCCCGATCCTGGAGAAGATCGGACTCGGCAAGCAGGCCGCGGATCTCTGCACGTCCACCCTGACCCAGTACTTCGTCCGCGAGTACTTCGCGGAGGGCCGCTGGCGCGAGTACATCGCGGACCTGATCGAGATCTACCGCGACCGCCGCGACGCGATGCTCGATGCGCTCGAGCGCCACTTCCCCGAGGAGGCGGACTGGTCCCGACCCGAGGGCGGCCTCTTCCTCTGGGCGACCCTGCCCGAATACATCGACACCACGGATCTGCTTGCGAAAGCCTTGCGCGAGAACGTCGCCTTCGTCCCAGGCAGGGCGGCGTACGTCGACGGGCGCGGCGGCTCTTCCATGCGGCTCAACTTCTCCGCGTCGGGCGAGGACGAGCTGCGAGAGGGCATCCGCCGCATCGGCGGCGTCATCTCCGAGCAGGTCGCGCTGTACCAGACGATCACCGGGGAACACCGGGTCGAGCCCGATCCGGGCGACGATGAGCCCGGCGGCGACGTCGTGCCGCTGCCGAAGCGATGAGGGTCGCCGTCCTCAAGGGAGGAAGCTCGCTGGAGCGAGGAGTATCGCTCCGGTCGGCGGCCCGCGTCGAGGATGCGGTCGCCGCCCTCGGCCACGAGGCGCTGGGTATCGACGTGGGGCCAGAGCTGGTCAGCCGGCTGCGCACCGAGCGCCCGGACGTCGTCTTCATCGCTCTCCACGGTCCCGGGGGTGAGGACGGGACCGTCCAGGAGCTCCTCGAGATCCTCGACCTCCCCTACACCGGGCCCGGCGTCGCCGCGTGCGCGCTGTGCATGGACAAGGTCGCGGCGAAACACGAGATGAGAGCGGCCGGGCTCCCGACGCCCGACTGGGCGGCCTTCAACTCCACGGCGTTCCGCGAGCTCGGGGCCGCCGACACCCTCGAGGAGATCGAGGAGCAACTCGGCTTCCCCCTCGTCGTGAAGCCCGCGAGCCAGGGCTCCTCGCTCGGCGTCGAGTTCGCCTCCTCACGGGAGGAGGTCCCGGAGGCATTGGTCGCCGCCTTCAGCTACGACGACCGCGTGCTGCTGGAGCGCTACGTCAAGGGCCGCGAGCTCGCCGTCGGCATGCTCGGCGCCGACGCGCTGCCGGTGGTCGAGGCGATTCCGCGTGAGGAGGACTTCTTCAACTTTGAGGCCCGCTACGAGATCGGGCGCACCGAGTACGTCTGCCCGGCGGACTTGGACAACGACGAGACCGAGCGGGTCCGGGAGCTTGCTGGACGGACCTACGAGACGCTCGGCTGCGCCGGCTTCGCGCGGGTGGACCTGATGCTCGGCGATGACGGGCCGCAGGTCCTCGAGGTGAACGCGATTCCGGGTCTCACCGACACCAGCCTCTTCCCGATGGCCGCCGAGGCGGCGGGGATCGGGTTCACCGCCTTGGTCGATCAGATACTCGCCTCAGCGAGGGACCGCCCTGCGGTAGGGACGACGCTTCGCCATCAGGCGGGCCCGCTACCCGCAGGGTCCTGACCTGCCGAAAACGTCGGCGTCGCGGGCCCTAGACCTCGCCCTCGCCCGAGGCGAAGTCCTCGGGGGTGACGTTGTCCAGGAAGTCCTTGAACTTCTCGACGACCTGCTCCTGGTCCTCGACCTCCTCGCCTTCGAATTCGATCGCCGATTCCTCGATCACGTCGTCGGCGGCGAAGATCGGCGCCGACGTGCGGACCGCGAGGGCGAGGGCGTCCGAGGGGCGGGAGTCGATCTCGAGCTCCGAGCCGTTCATCGAGATCGTGATGGAGGCGAAGAACGTATTGTCCCGCAGCTCGGTGACCGAGACCTTCTCGCACTTGGCCTCCATCTGATCGAGCACGTCGGAGAGGAGGTCGTGCGTCATCGGCCGAGGGGTCGATGCCCCCTGCAGCTTCATCAGGATCGCTGCCGCCTCGGGGTGGCCGATCCAGATCGGCAGGAACTTGTTGCCATCCACCGTCTTCAGCAAGACGATCGGCTGCTTGCCGACCATGTCGAAACTCACTCCGTAGATGGTCATTCTCTGCACGCAGGTCTCCTCGGGGCGTCCGCACGGATTATAGGAGCGGTCCGAAGCGCTCTCCCCGCGTGGGACAATCGGCGCGATGCCGGAGTGTCGTCAACAGACGTTCATCGACGCGCCGATCGACCTGGTCTGGGACCTGGCCTCCGACCCGGAGCGGCAGACCGAGTGGTGGCCGGACACGATCACCTTCGAGTGCATCGACGGCGACTTCGAGCAGGGCTGCCACATCCGCAACGTCCAGTCCCGCCCCTGGCCGATGTCAGACCTGGAGACGACGCTCGAGGTGAACGAGATGGTCCCCGGCAAGGAGCTGACCATCCGCTGCATGGACACCGGGACCTATACCCGCGCGGTCCTCACCGAGGGGCAGGGTGGGACCTTCATGGAGATGGAGGCCGGCAGCGACCCGACGAACCTGGTCGTCCGGCTCCAGGTCGCGATGGGCGGCGAGCGGATGTTCCGGCGCTGGGTCGAGCACGCGCTGGAAGGGATTCGCAGTGCCGCGGAATCTGCCGTGCTCGAATAATGATCCACTGCGCTTCCGGGCACGCCCCCATGCCCCCCGGGAAACACTTGGTTCTGTGCACGCGGAGCCGGGTAGAGTGAATTCCTTTCGCCGACCAGTCCGACTTATTTTTGATGGCGACCGCCGAGCGTCCACAGATGATCGAAGTCATTACGGAGAAGGACGCCCTGGACCGACTTCTCCCCAGTTGGGCTCGTCTTGCCGCGGGATCTGCAACTTCCATGACCCAGGACGCGATCTGGTCATCTGCCTGCGCCGAAACCATCGACGCTGGCCTTCCGCTTGCAGTGGTGGTGGTCGGCACCGTCGAGAAGCCGCGAGCTATCGCTCCGCTGGTCCAACGCGGGGCCCAATTCGAATTGCTCGGCGCCGATACGCTGCATGAGCCCTCCGAGCTACTAGCCGAGGACGGCGATGCACTTCGCGAGCTGGCGGGCGGCATCGCCAGTCTGCGGAGGACCGTTGTGCTCCATCGATTGCCCGTCGCCTCCCCATCGGTTCGCGCCCTCAAACAGGCATTTCGCCCTTTCGGGCTCGTTGTCGCCCGCACCTCTTACGGACATGGCGTAATCCCGCTGGATGAGAAGTGGAAACTGCCGGAGGGGCGCCTCAGCAAGCGCCGCGCGAGCGACTTGCGCCGAGCGCGGCGCCGCGCCGAGGGCGAGGGCGAGGTCGAGGTCGAGCTGCTCACCCCTGAGGTGTCAGCGGTGAACGACCTGCTCGATGAGGCCTTCGCTATCGAGGCCCGGAGCTGGAAGGGCCGGGAGGGGACCGCCCTCGCGGTTGACACCGAGCGAGGTGCCTTTTATCGCCGCTACTGCGGCTCAGCAGCCGAACGCCAACAGCTTCGGATCGCCTTCCTGCGACTGGGCGGTCGCCGCGTCGCCATGCAGCTGGCCGTGGAGTGGGACTCTAGGTTGTGGCTTCTCAAGATTGGCCATGACGACGACGTCAAGCGCTGCTCGCCAGGCATGCTGTTGCTGTTGGAGGTGGTGCGCGCCGCCGCCGCGGACGGGCTGGAGACCGTCCAGCTGCTGGGTGGGATCGAACCCTGGACCACGATGTGGACTCAGGAGGTCGACGAGTGCGTGACGGTGGCAGCGTATCCGCCTGGCCCGCGCTCCCTACCTGCCGCTGCGAGACACGTTCGCGCCGCGGCTCATTCCCGCCGTGAGGGCCGCCGCCGCTCTTGAAGGTCGCCGCCGCCGTCAAGCAGCGGGCAGCTCGACGCTATATGGCAGGGCCCCGTCTGGCGGACGCCCTGAAGCGTGAGCAAGAATTGCGTGACCGTGGACTGACGACAGTCGTCGGGTACTGGAACCCGGACGGTGAGGACCCGGATGTCGTCAGTCAGACCTACGGCGCAGCCCTTGATGCACTGACGGGCCGTCTCGGCGTACAGCTCGCCTGCAAGCCGCCCGCGGTGATGCTCGACGCTGGGCGTCTTGACACTCTGGCGAAGCTCGGACGCCGTGCCGCCGTGCCGCTGCATTTCGATTCGGTCGGCCCTGAGGTCGCGACTTCCGTGCTGGAGGCGGCGGTCACCGCTGGAGCCGGAGCCACCCTGCCTGGACGCTGGTCACGAAGTCCAACTGATGCCGACTCACTGACATCAACGGAGCTGCCGGTGCGGGTGATCAAGGGCCAGTGGCCTGACCCAGGAGCGCCGGACCGCGATCCCCGCAAGGGCTTCCTGGCCGTGATCGAGCGACTGGTGGGCCGAGCCGCTCCGGTCGCGGTCGCCACGCATGACGGCCCGCTGGCGGCCGTAGCGCTCCGCCGCCTGCAGGCTGCCGGTACACCGTGTGAGCTGCAGCTGCTACTCGGGTTGCCTGCGGCGCCGTCCCTAGCCGCAGCGCGCGACGCTGGAGTTGGCGTCCGAGTCTACGTTTCCTACGGAACTCCCTACCTCCCATACGCATTGCGCTCAACACACCGACACCCGTTGCTGGCCTTCCGCCTTGCCGTCGATCTCTTGCGCAGCTCCAGGCGAGAGGCTTTTTAGATAGTCCGGGGTCGATGGGCGATCCTGGACTCGAACCAGGGACCTCGTCCTTATCAGAGACGCGCTCTAACCAACTGAGCTAATCGCCCGCGGCCGCGGATTCTAGCCACGCCGGCGCAGGCGACGGGCGAGGGAACCCAGCTCAGAGAGATCGTCGAAGTGAAGCTCCGCCCTGACACCGTTTCCGGCGCGCCGCACCTTGACGTCCTGGCCGAGCGCCGTGCCGAGCGTGTCCTCCGCATCCGCCATGGCGGCCCGCTCCTCAGCCGAGATGCGGCCACCGGTGCTCGCCTTCTTGCGGCTCGTCCCGCCGCCGGCATGGCGCTCGGTCTCGCGGACGGACCATCCCTTGGCCGCGGCCTGCTTGGCCAGTCGGGCGCGCCTGTCCTGGTCGGAGACCTGGAGAATCGCCCGGCCATGGCCCTCGGTGAGCTCCTGCCGCTCTAGCAGGGAGAGGACCGGGTCGGGGAGGTCGAGAAGGCGGATCAGGTTGGAGATCGCCGCGCGGCTCCGGCCCACCCGGCGGGCGAGCTCCTCCTTGGAGATGCCCAGATCGTCGACGAGGGCGGCGCAGGCGCGCGCCTCCTCAACCGGATTGAGGTCCTCTCGAACCATGTTCTCGATCAGCGCCGCCTGCAGGCGCTCGTCCTCGGGGGAGGTCCGGACGACTGCGGGAACGCGGTCGATGCCAGCCTTCTGCGCCGCTCGCCAGCGCCGCTCCCCGGCGACGAGCTCGTAGCGGCCGTCCTCGAGCGGGCGGACGATCAGCGGCTGGAGCAGCCCGACCGAGGCGATCGAGCCGGCGAGGGCGTCGAGCGCGGCAGCGTCGAACTTGGCGCGCGGCTGGTCCGGATTGGGCTCGATCTGGGTGACGTCGAGCTCGCGAAGCTCGGGCCCGCCGGCGGAGCTCTCCGGCAGGATCGCCGCGAGCCCCCTGCCCATCCCGCGCTTGCGCTCAGCCATCGACGGCTCCGAGAGCGAGGACCTCGTCGGCGAGCGCGCGGTAGGCCTTCGAGCCGGAGGACCTCGCATCGTGCTCCGAGACCGGGATGCCGTAGCTGGGGGCCTCGGCGACGCGCACGCTGCGCGGGACCACCGTCTTAAACACCCGGGCGGGCAGGTGCTCGCGGAGCTCCCGTTCGACATCCTTGGAGAGCCGGGTGCGATCGTCGTGCATGGTGATCAGCACGCCCGCGATCTCCAGGTCCGGGTTGAGTTCGCGGCGGACCAGCTTCAGGGTGTCGAGGAACTGCACCAGCCCCTCCAGCGCCAGATACTCGGCCTGCACCGGGACGATCACCTTGTCGGCGGCCACCAGCGCGTTGACGGCGACCGGGCCGAGTGACGGAGGGCAGTCGAGGAGCGTGTAGGCGAAGCGCGAGCGAACCGGGCCGAGGCCGTCCCGCAGCCGTGTCTCGTAGCCGCTGAAGCGCGGCAGCTCCACCGCGGCGCCGGCCAGATCCACATGCGCGGGGACCACCCACAGGTTGTCCGGGCCGGCCGGCCGGGCCGCCTCGGCGACGGAGACCTCACCGGTAAGGCAGTCATAGGAGGACGGCGTCGAGTCCTTCGGCAGTCCGAGCGAGACCGTCGCGTTGCACTGGGCGTCGAGGTCGACGATCAGCGTCTGCTGGCCGTCGCTCGCCACGAAGGCGCCCATGTTGACGGCGGTCGTCGTCTTGCCGACGCCGCCCTTCTGGTTTGCGATCGCGTAGACGGTTCCCATACGAATGGTTCGGGTCAGAGCTGTTCGGACCCGAACGGGCGCTTCGCCGCCATCCCGGGCCGGCGCGGCAATCCGTTCGGAGTCGGTCCATTCTTGCGGAGCAGGTGGATGTGTCTGTCGCGGCTGCCCGGATAAGGCCGCACGCTCCGGATCTCGACCGGCTCCATGGCGAGCCGTGGGGCCGCTCGTTCGAGCTCCGCCTCCTCGGTCTGCGAGCGCGCGCCCTTCCACGCAACGAGCACGCCGTCCTCTCGAAGCAGCGGGGAGGCGAGCTCCGCCAGCACCGCGAGCGAGCCGATCGCGCGGGCGGTGACCGCGTCGTGGGCCTCGCGGCCCCAGCCGGCTGCCCACTGCTCGGAGCGCTCGCAGACGACGCTGGCGTTCTCGAGTCCCATTCGGGCGACCGCGTCGCGGAGGAACTCGCACTTCCGCCCGACCGACTCGATCAGCCCTACCCGGGCTGCGGGCAGGCAGGCGGCCAGGACGAGGCCGGGCAGTCCTGCTCCGCTGCCGAGGTCGGCGATGGCGGATGCCCGGGCGAGCTCATCCACCTCCAGGCCGCTCAGTGAGTCCTCGATGTGAACCTCGCGAGCCCGCCCCACCGTGGACGCGGCGACCGGCGCGCGCGGGTCGGACAGCAGCTCGAGCAGAACCTCGAGCGCCGGCTCCGCCGCGCCGGGCGCGGCGCTCAATCGGAGACGAGGGGCGCGACGACCACGTAGCGGTTGGGCTCGTCGCCCTCGCTGTAGGTCTCGATCTCGGTGCGGTCGCGGAGGTGCTCGTGCACGACCCGGCGCTCGTTGGAGCCCATCGGGTCCATCTCCACGGCCTCACCGTGGCTCAGCGCGTCCTCGGCCGCCATGTCGGCTCGCCGCCGCAGCGACTCCCCCTGGCGGCGGCGGTAACCGGCGGCGTCGACCGTCACGCGCTTGCGGTCCTGCCGGCCCCGGTAGGCGGCCTGATAGGAGAGCAGCTGGATCGCGTCGATCGTCTGCCCGTGCCGCCCGATGAGCAGGCCGACGTCCTCGCCCTCGATGTCCGCATGAATCTCCTCCTCCCCCTCCTCGACCGCAACAGAGGCCTCGAGCCCAAGCTCCTCCAGGATGCGCTCGAGCATGACGCGCACGCGCTCGGCCGGCTCTTCCGGCAGCACGGTCGGCTGAGATTCGACTCCTCCTTCGGCCACGCTGGCAGTCTAGTTCCGGCGGCCGTGGCCGGGGGTTCCTGGCCAGTGACCTCAAAACGGATCTAGGGTCGGTGGACGGGGACCGCCGAGCGCGGGCGCCCGTCCCTGACTACTTGCGCCGCTTGCGCTTCCGAGGCGGAGGTGGCGGCGGCTTCGAGGCCCGCACCTCCTCGGGCGTCGGCACGGCCGGCAGCGGCCAGACGAAGTGGATCACCGTCTGCTGCATGACCTGCCAGAGCCCGCTGGCGATGAAGTAGACCGCGATCCCCGCCGGTGCGTTGGGAATCAGGAAGACGGTCACCAACGAGAAGACGCCCGCCATCAGGTAGCGCTGCGAGTTGCCGCCGGTGGTCGGCGAGGGGTTGAAGAAGAGGAGAGCGAAGGTGCCGGCGACGGCGAGGATGACGAGCACGACCGCCTCGGCGCCGGTCGGGTGGGCGGTCAGATCCGAGACGAAGAGCCAGCCGGAGTTGCCGACCTCGGTCTTGAACTCGCTGCTTCGCAGCAGCGCGTAGAGCGCGATGAAGACGGGGAACTGGAAGACCAGGGGCAGGCAGGCGGAGAGCGGGTTGACGCCGTGCTCCTGGAAGAGCGACATCTGCTCGCGCTGCATGCGCTGCTTGTCGTCCTTGTACTTCTCCTGGATCTCCTTGAGATACGGCTGCAGCGCCTGCATCTCGCGCATCCCGTGCATCGACTTGAGAGTGAACGGCAGGACCACGATCCGCGAGAGCCAGGTGATCAGGACGATCCCGATGCCCCAGGCGAGACCGACGTCATTGTGGAGCCACTTCAACACGTCGTTGAAGAGGTCGATCAGCGGCTGGAGGATGTGGGCTTCGAGGAACATGGCGATGGAGTTCTACGTCAGATCGGCTCCGTTGGTCTATTCGGCCGCGGTTTTTGTGGTCGCCGGCGCCGGCGAAGCCGAGCTGAGCCTGCGTTCCGATCGCGTCCGGGTGCCTCGGAAGAGCGTCCGATCCGAGAGCTCGTCGACCCCGCCGTGACTCCAGGGATTGCAGCGCAGCACGCGCCAGCCGGCGAGGATCGGGCCGCGGATCGGGCCGAGCTCGCGAATCGCCTCGACGGCGTAGTTGGAGCAGGTCGGGTAGTACCGGCAGCGAGGGACCATGGCGGGGGAGATCAGGCGCTGGTAGAGCCTGATCGCGGAAATCAGCAGCCCGGACAGAAACCGTTTCACGACAAACGCTCCTCGCCCGGCTCGGCGAGCAGCTCGCCCAGGGACGAGCGAAGGCCCTCCTGCCCGTCACGCTCCAGCAGGCCCTCCACACCCGGGCGAGCAACGATCACGTAGTCGTGCCCTTCCTCCAGCCCATCGGAGAGCTCCCAGAACGCCTCCCGGATCCCGCGCTTCACCTTGTTGCGGGTGACCGCCTTGCCGATCTTCCGGCCGACCGACAGCCCGAGCCTCGCGCTGTCGCTCGACTGATCATCGCGGCGGGCGAACGAATAGAGAACGAGGAAGCGATTGCCACGCGAATTGCCCTCGCGATAGACGCGGTCGAAGTCGCCGCTCCGTGAGAGTCGGCGCCGACGAGCGTCCGGGCGGCCCTTGGAGGCCAACGTCAGGGCGTGAGCCGCTTGCGGCCCTTCTGACGCCGGCGCCGCAGGATGGCGCGACCGGAGCGGGTGGCGCTCCGGGCCCGGAACCCGTGGGTTCGGGCTCGCTTGCGCTTCTTCGGCTGGTAGGTCCGCTTCATCAGGAGAGCCCCGAAAGGAGGGGCGAGGGGCACGGCAGTATAGGGCGTGACCGCCGCGGCCTCCGTCGCCTCGCCACCTCCGAAATCTCGCTCCCGGTTTTAGCCGCGTTTTGCACGGAGCCCGCGCGGCACCCCCTCCCGCTCGCCTGGGCCGAGCCTATGATCGCCAGCCTAGGCCGGGTTGCTCCTCGCGGAGCTCCCGGGCACCCACACACGCAACGACCAGAGAGGAGCACCCAGTTCCGGGGCAGGTCCGCGACGTTCGTCAGGATCTCGAGGATCCGTGGCGCGAGATCCAGCGGGAGCTGGCCGCCTCGGTTCACGAGGACACCTACCGACTCTGGTTCTCCCCCCTCACCCCGGTCTCCCGCCGGGGGGCCACCCTCTATCTGACGGGTCCCCAGCGGGTGGTCCGCTGGGTCGGCCGGCGCTACATGGACCTGCTGCGCGCCGCAGCGCATCGGGCCGTCGACGGCCTGCGCGAGGTCGAACTGGTTGCGCTGGACGACCCCGAGGCGGCCTCTCCCACATCCTCAGACGCCGCCTCCCAGGTCGCGCTCAACCCCGACTACACCTTCGAGCGCTTCGTGATCGGCCCCGGCAACCAGCTCGCCCACGCCGCGGCGCTGGCCGTCGCCGAGGCCCCGGGCGAGGCCTACAACCCGGTCTTCATGCACGGCCCGCCGGGCCTCGGCAAGACCCACCTGCTCGGCTCGATCGCCAACTACCTGCACCGCCACAGCCCGCAGCTTGCCGTCCACTACACGACCGCGGAGTCCTTCACCAACGAGTTCGTCTCATCCCTCCAGGGCTCCGGCATCGACGGCTTCAAGGAGCGCTACCGGCGTGCCGACGTGCTCCTGATCGACGACGTCCAGTTCCTCCAGGGCAAGGCCCGCACGGCGGACGAGTTCTTCCACACCTTCAACGCTCTCTACGAGGGCGGCGCGCAGATCGTCCTGACGGCGGATTGCGTCCCCGCTGAGCTTTCCGCGCTCTCCGACCGGCTCCGCGACCGCTTCGAGTGGGGCCTGACCGTCCCGGTCGAGCCGCCCGACCTCGCCACCCGCCTCGTCTTCCTCGGCAGCCTCGCCCGCGAGCAGACCGAGCAGCTTCCCCCCGACGCCCTGCGGGCACTCGCCTCCAAGGCCTCCGCCAACCTGCGCGTGCTCAAGGGAGCCCTGACCCGCGTGGTGGCCCTCTCCTCCCTGACCGCGTCCGCCGTCACACCCGACTCCGTGGACCAGGCCCTTCCCGGCGCCGCCATCTCCGCGCCGGCTTCGGGATCGCTCGAGCCGCGCCAGGTCCAGGAGGCGGTCGCCGCCCGGCTCGACTTGAGCGTCGACCAGATCCTCTCCCCCACCCGCAGCGCTCCCGTCGCCCGGGCCCGGCAACTCGCCATGTACCTGACCCGCGAGCTCACCGACCTCTCCTTGCCCGCGATCGCCGAAGCCTTCAACCGCCGCGACCACACCACCGTCATGCACGCCATTCGCAGGGTCGAGAAGGGCGCCCTCGAGGACGCCACCCTCTCCCGAGCCGTCGAGGAACTCACCAGCGAGCTCCAATCCGAAGGCGTAATGGATCGTGACCGAACCGATTGACAGAATCGAAAGAGGAGGCTGTCCACATATCCACGCCATCCACAACCCTTACTACTCCTAGGGAAGCCGAAGACCAACAGGCCATGAAGATCAACACCACAAGGCAGTCGCTGCTCGATGCGCTCCTCGTCGTCTCCCGCGCCGTTTCGGCCCGAGCGGCCCTGCAGGCTCTCTCGGGCATCCTGATCACCACCGATGGCGCCGCCAGGCTGCGGGCCACCGACATGGAGCTGGGGCTGGAGGTCGGGCTCGATGGTGAGGTCGAGGGCGGCGGGTCGGTTGTGCTGCCTGGCCGCCTCCTCGTCGAAGTGGCCCGCTCGCTGCCCGACGGCTCGGTGAGCCTCTCGCTGCGCGAGGCCGAGCGCGACATCGAGATCAGCGCCGGCTCCTCGCGATTCCACCTGCGCACCATGTCCGCGGACGACTTCCCGCGCTTCCCGGAAACGGAGGGCGATCCCGTGGCTCTGCCGGCCGCCCCGCTCCGCGACACCATCAACCGGGTCGCCCGCGCGGCCTCGCGGGACGAGGCCCGGCCGGTCCTGACGGGCGTGCTGGTCACGGTCGAGGGCGACGAGATGACGATGGTCGCCACCGATTCCTACCGGCTCGCCGTGAAGAAGACCAAGCTCGAATCCTCCGTCGCCGAGAGACTCGAGGCCAATGTCCCCGCGCGTGCCCTGCGCGAGCTGGCGCGGCTGATCGAGGCGGGTGGCGAGGACACGCTCAGCGTCTGGCTGACCCGCAACCAGGCGATCTTCAGGGTGGGGCCGACCTCCCTGAGCTCGCGGCTGATCGATGGTCAGTTCCCGAACCATTCCCAGCTCCTGCCTGAATCCTACGAGCACGAGGTGAAGCTGCCGCGCGCCGAGCTGCTCGAGGTCACGAGGCGCGTTTCGCAGCTCGCGCAGCGCAATGCGGCGCTGCGGCTCTCGTTCTCGGACGGCGAGCTCGTCGTCTCGGCCGAGACGCCCGACCTAGGGGACGCCCGCGAGGCCCTCCCGGCGCCCTATTCGGGCGAGCTGCTGGAGATCGGGTTCAACCCGGAATTCGTCCGGGACGGCCTCGAGTCGATCGACTCGGACGAGGTGCTGCTCAAGCTGATCTCGCCGCTGCGACCCGGTCTGCTGGAGCCGTCGGCCGATGACGACTTCAGCTACCTCGTCATGCCGATTCGCCTGAACGTGTGATGCCGTGGTCGTCCGCGCCGCCGAGTGCCGCGGCTTTCGCAACCTGATCGAGGCGCGCACCGCGATCGATGCCGGCGTCGTGGTCGTCCACGGGCCGAACGGCGCCGGCAAGACCAACTTCCTCGAGGCGGTCTACTTCGGTCTGACCGGCCGGTCCTTCCGAACCGGAAACGATCGCGACCTGATCCGGTACGGCGACGACGGAGCGCGTGTCGAGCTGGAGCTGGCCGAGGGAGGCTCGCTGCTCGCGGCCCTCGATCGCTCGGGGGAACGCCGCCACCTGCTCTCGGGCCGCCCGCTGGCCGCCTCGACCGAGCGCCCGCTGGTGAGCGTCTTCCACCCCGACCGGTTGACGCTGGTCAAGGGTGCGCCCGCCCATCGCCGCGCGCACCTCGATCGCCTCTGCGGAGCGCTCTGGCCGGCTCGCGCCGATCTGCGAACCCGCTTCGGCCGCACACTCGCCCAGCGAAACGCCCTGGTCGCGAGAATCCGGGCCGGTTTGGGCAGCCCGGATTCGCTGCCCTCGTGGGACGACCGCCTGGCGGCGGAGGCGGCGCCGTTGATCGAGGCCAGGGGGGAGGCGGTCCATGCCCTGGCGGACCGGTTCGCGGAGCTCGCCGGAAAGCTCGGGCTGGGCGAAGCGGAGATCTCCTACCGGCCTCGAGCGGCCGCGGGGGGAGACGAGCTGGCGGCAGAGCTCGCCCGCCGGCGTGCCGCCGACCTGGGCCGCGCCTACACCTCCTACGGGCCACAGCTCGACGAGATCGAGATCCGTCTCGCGGCTCGCCCCCTGCGCCGATTCGCCTCGCAGGGCCAGCAGCGACTCGCCCTGCTCGCCCTGCTCTTCGCTGAACGCGAGGCGCTGCTCGAGGCCGGCCGCGCCGCGCCACTGATGCTGCTCGACGACGTGATGAGCGAGCTCGATGCGGCGCACCGCAGGCTGCTGGTCTCACTGCTCGAGACTGGCGGCCAGTCAGTGATCAGCGCCACGGAGACCGCCCACGTGCCGTCGGCGAACGCGCTTCGAATCGAGGTCAGCGACGGGACTCTGTCGGCCGAGCCGGCTCTGCGGGCCGCCTGATGGGCCGCCGAGCCCCGCGACCGATCGGTGCCGCCCTCGAGACTGTTCTGCAGGGCGCGGAGCCGGCCACGCTGCTCGCAGCGGTGCAGAGCGCCTGGCCTGGGGCGGTTGGGGAGGCGGTCGCCCGGGAGGCGTCACCGGTCTCCGAGCGAGATGGCACGATCACGATCGCCTGTCGTTCGGCCACCTGGGCCCAGGAGCTCGATCTGCTCAGCGCCCAGATCCTCGATCAGGTCCGCGAAAATCTGCCCGATTGGGCCACTTTGGAGGCTATTCGCTTCACCGCCTCAGGCGGCGCGGGGTGAGTTTCTCCTAATGCGTGATTTGCAGGGCTTTTGTGTGCCTTTGACGCAATTTCCGCTGCTCCCGGCTGGTAGACTTATGTCTACTTGTGTGAGGCCCCGTCCCCCTTGCCCGCGAGGAGTTTCCGAGCCGGGTCACGAAGGTCGAGGCATCCCCTGATGGAACTGAAAGGAAGCTGAGTGGCGAAGACCTCCCAGCGCGGAGGAGCGAGCAACAAGGGCTCCTCCCGCACGACTGGCGCCTCGAAGGGCGCCGCGACGAAGACGAAGAGCGCAGCGAAGGGCTCCTCCTATGGCGCCAAGGACATCACCGTCCTCGAGGGACTCGAGGCCGTTCGCAAGCGCCCCGGCATGTACATCGGCTCGACCGGCCCCCGCGGGCTGCACCACCTCGTCTATGAGGTTGTGGACAACTCCGTGGACGAGGCGATCGCGGGCCATGCGAAGCGGGTCACCGTGACCCTGCATCCGGACAACAGCTGCACCGTGGTCGACGACGGCCGCGGCATACCCGTGGACAAGATGAAGAAGGCGAAGAACAAGCCCGCCGCGGAGGTCGTCCTGACGACCCTCCATGCCGGCGGCAAGTTCGGCGACGGCGGGGGATACAAGGTCTCCGGCGGCCTGCACGGCGTCGGCGTTTCGGTCGTCAATGCCCTCTCGGAGAGGCTCGACCTCGAGATCTGGCGCGACGGCGCGGTCTGGACGCAGAGCTACGAGCGAGGCAAGCCGCTCGCGAAGCTCAAGAAGGGCCGTGCGGTGAAGACCACGGGGACGACCATCACCTTCATTCCCGACACCGAGATCTTCGAGGACATCGAGTTCGACTTCGACATCCTCGCTGAGCGGCTCCGGGAGACCGCCTTCCTCACTCGCGGCCTGAAGGTCGAGTTGGTCGACGAGCGCGGAGCCGGCCGCAAGGTTGAGTTCCTCTACAAGGGCGGCATCGCGGACTTCGTGAAGCACCTGAACGAGACGAAGGACCCGCTGCACCGCAAGATCATCTTCTTCGAGGGCGAGAACAAGGACGGCCAGGTCGAGGTCGCGCTGCAGTGGAACTCCTCATATCAGGAGTCCACGTTCAGCTTCGCCAACAACATCAACACCCACGAGGGCGGCACGCACCTCTCCGGCTTCCGGTCGGCCCTTACCAGGACGCTCAACGCGATCGCGCGCAACCGGAACCTGCTCAAGGAGAAGGACGACAACCTCTCGGGCGAGGACGTGCGCGAAGGGCTGACCGCAGTGGTCTCGGTGAAGCTCGCGGACCCGCAGTTCGAGGGCCAGACGAAGGGCAAGCTCGGCAACCCTCCGATCGAGGGCCTGGTCAAGGAAGTCGTCAACCGCCAGCTCGGGGACTTTCTCGAAGAGCACCCCGCTGACGCTCGCCGGATCCTGATCAAGGCTGTGGAGGCCGCGCGGGCTCGCGATGCGGCGCGCAAGGCGCGCGACCTGACGCGGCGCAAGTCGGCACTGGAGAACTCCACTCTGCCGGGCAAGCTCGCCGATTGCTCGGTGAAGGACCCCGCTCTGGCGGAGTTGTTCATCGTCGAGGGTGACTCGGCCGGCGGCTCCGCGAAGCAGGGGCGCGACAGGAACACCCAGGCGGTGCTCCCCCTTCGTGGCAAGATCATCAATGTCGAGAAGAGCCGGATCGACAAGGTCCTCTCCAACAACGAGATCCAGGCGCTGATCACAGCGATCGGCACTGGACTTCAGGATGAGTTCAAGGTCGAGGACCTCCGGTACCACAAGATCGTGCTGATGACCGATGCTGATGTCGACGGAGCCCACATCCGTACGCTGGTGCTCACCTTCCTGTACCGGCAGATGAAGGAGCTGATCGACGGGGGGTACGTCTACATCGCCAAGCCGCCTCTCTACAAGGTGAAGAACGGCTCGAGCGAGATCTACGTCGAGCGCGAGGGCGAGCTCGAGGAGCTCCTGCTCGCGGACAAGCTCGAGGAGTTCACCGTGGTGGACTCGACCGGCAAGGAGAGGAAGCTCTCCAAGCGCCGCTGGCAGGACTTCAAGCGTCACTTCAAGGCCGTGGAGGGCTGGTCATCCACGCTCAGGGCCGAGTTCGGACACGAGACGATCGACTTCATCTCCGACGCCCAGCTGCTCCAGACCGGCGCCAAGACGATGGCGGCCGCGGCCAAGCTCTTCAAGGCCAGGGATCTGAAGGACGCCCTATACGAGACGAAGCTGCTGGACCAGAAGACCACCGGCTTGACCGTCAAGGGCATCCACCGCCGTAGCGGTCTCGCGATCGAGCACAAGCTCTCCAAGGCGATGTTCGACTCACAGCCCTACAAGGAGCTCGTCGACGCCTACGGCAAGGTGGTTGCCGAGATGGGCAAGCCGCCGTTCGTGGTTTCGCTCGGCGAAAAGGAGGCCGAGGCCGAGAACTTCTCGGAGCTCCGCCGCGAGGTCCTCGAGCTGGCTCGCCAGGGTGTGACCCTGTCGCGCTTCAAGGGACTTGGCGAGATGAACTCCGAGCAGCTGCGTGAGACCACAATGGACCCGGAGACCCGGACGCTCCAGCAGGTCTCGATCGACGAGGCGGCCGCGAGTGGCCTGGAGCAGACCTTCTCCGACCTGATGGGCGACAAGGTGGAGCCTCGGAAGGCGTTCATCGAACGCCACGCACGAGACGTGAGGTTCCTCGATGTATAGACATGGCGTTCCGACCGCGGCGCAGAGATGCGCCGGCTATCGCGGGCGGTGAGCGCGATGGCTGACGGAGACCAGAACACTTTGGACGGCGCCCTCCACGGCAAGATCGAGGAGCGCGAGCTCGAGAAGGAGATGCGTTCGTCCTATCTCGACTACGCGATGAGCGTGATCGTGGGCCGCGCGCTACCCGACGTCCGCGACGGCCTCAAGCCGGTGCACAGGCGCGTCCTCTACGCGATGCACGACCTCGGACTGCAGCCGAACCGGGCGTACCGGAAGTGCGCCTTCATCGTCGGCGAGGTGATGGGCAAGTACCACCCGCACGGCGACTCGGCGATCTACGAGACGCTGGTGCGGATGGCGCAGGATTTTGCCCTGCGCTACCCGCTCGTTGACGGGCAGGGCAACTTCGGTTCGATCGACGACGACCCGCCTGCTGCAATGCGGTACACGGAGGCGCGGCTCGACTCGCTGGCCACCGAGATGCTCCGCGACATCGACGCGGACACCGTCGACTTCGGCCCGAACTACGACGAGTCGACTCGCGAGCCAGTTCTGCTGCCGGCTCGCTTCCCGAACCTGCTGGTCAACGGCGCGACCGGGATCGCCGTCGGCATGGCGACCAACATCCCGCCGCACAACCTCCGCGAGGTGATCGGGGCAGTCAACGCGTACATCGAGGACCCCGAGGTCGACATGAAGGGCCTGATGAAGCACGTCAAGGGCCCGGACTTCCCAGGGGGCGGCACGATCATGGGCACGCAGGGCATCCGTGACGCGTACCGATCGGGGCGCGGGTCGGTCAAGGTGCGCGCGAAGGCCCATGTCGAGCCGCTCAAGGGCGGCAAGGACGCGATCATCGTCAGCGAGCTGCCCTTCATGGTGAAGAAGGGTGGAGAGGGCGGCCTGATCACCAAGATCGCCGACCTCGTCCGCGACAAGAAGATCACCGGGATCTCCGACCTGCGCGACGAATCGGACCGCAACGGCATGCGCCTGGTGATCGAGCTGAAGCGGGGTGGCGACCCCGCTCAGGTGGTGCTCAACCAGCTCTACAAGCGCACCGCCATGCAGCAGGCCTTCGGCATCAACATGGTCGCGCTCGTCGATGGCGTGCCGAAGACCCTCAGCCTCCGCGAGCTGGTCGAGCAGTACGTCGGCCACCAAAAGGAGGTCATCACCCGGCGCACGCAGCATCAGCTTGCTCGGGCCGAGGCGCGCGCTCACATCCTCGAGGGGCTGTTGATCGCGCTCAAGAACCTGGACGCCGTGATCAAGCTGATCCGCTCCTCGAAGGACCCCGAAACCGCCCGCGACGGCCTGATCAAGAAGTTCGAGCTCAGTCGCGCCCAGGCACAGGCGATTCTCGACATGCGCCTGCAGCGCCTCACCGCGCTCGAGGCCGACAAGATCAAGACCGAGCACGCCGAGCTCACGAAGCTGATCAAGGAGCTCCGCGCGATCCTGGCCGATGAGAAAAAGGTCCTCGGCCTGGTGAAGAAGGAGCTCTCCGAGATTGGCGACCGTTACGGCGACGACCGCCGGACCGAGATCACCGCGTCGGAGGGCGACCTCGACATAGAGGATGTGATCGCCGACCAGCAGATGGTGGTCTCGATCACCGCCTCCGGCTATGCCAAGCGGACGCCGCTCGCGACCTACCGCCAGCAGCGCCGTGGCGGTCGCGGGGTCATGGGCATGAACATGAAGGAGGGCGACTACATCGAGCACCTGCACGTCTGCTCGACGCACGATTACCTCCTCTTCTTCACCAACCAGGGGAAGGTTTACCGCCAGAAGGTCTACGAGTTGCCCGAGGGCAGCCGAGCCTCGCGGGGCCGCGCGCTGGCGAACTTCCTGCCGCTGAAGGAGAAGGAGAAGGTGATGTCGGTGATCCCGACCCGCGACTTCTCTGAGGACCGCTACCTCGTCTTCGCGACCTCCCAGGGCATGGTCAAGAAGACGCTGTTCAAGGACTACGACACGCCGATTCGCGCGGACGGGATCATCGCGATCAACATCCGGAAGGGCGACGAACTGGTCCGAGTCCGGATGAGCTCCGGGAAGGACGACCTCATGATGGTCTCCAAGTCTGGCCATGCGATCCGCTTCAACGAGAAGCTTGCGCGCCCGATGGGGCGCGGTACCGCTGGCGTCAAGGGGATGAACGTCGCGGACAAGGGCAATGAGGTCCTCTCGCTCGATGTCGTGGACAAACAGGACAAGGAGGGGGAGCTCCTCGTCGTCACGGACAACGGCTACGGCAAGCGAACGTCTATCTCCGAATACCCGATCAAGGGCCGTGGCGGCAAGGGCGTCCTCACAGCGAAGCTGACGGCGAAGAAGGGTGGCCTCGCCGGCGCCCGCGTCGTGCGCGAGGGACAGGAGCTGATCTTCATCTCCCAGACCGGCATGGTTCAGCGAAACGCCGTCGGCGGCATCTCGCGCATGGGCCGCCCGACCCAGGGCGTCCGCGTGATGAACCTGAAGAAGGGTGACCGGGTCAGCGCCGTCGCCCTCGTGGTGGAGTCCGAAGCCAACGGGAACGTCAACGGGGATGCTGCACCCGAGCTCCCCGTTGAGGACGAATCGCCGACCCCGGAGACCGTGGCCGAGCAGGCGGCAGCCGCCGAGGCTGCCGGCAACGGCGAGGCCAAGGTGACCAAGAGCTCAGGGTCGAGCGCAAGTCCCCCCAAGGCGAAGCCGAGCCCCAGGCCGAGCGCCAAGCCCATGACCAAGCCGAAGGCCAAGCCCGCCTCCAAGAGGGCGAGTGCCCCGAAGCCGGCGAAGCCAAAGGTGAAGCCGAAGCACACGGCGACGGCCAAGCAGCGGGCTGAGTCCGCCGCCAAGAAGCGCAAGAAGTAATCCGGAAGCAGACGTCCCGCGAATAGGCTCCTGAGATGGAGCTGAGGGGAGCCACGGCTCTGGTTACGGGTGCCGCCGGAGGGCTGGGCGGCCCGATCGCCCGCGCGCTCGCCGCCGAGGGGGCGAGGCTGATGATCAGCGACCTGCCGGGCGATGCCCTGGACCGCCGCGCCGCGGCGACGACGAGGGCGCGGGGCCGGATCTAGCTAGGCCGTGAGGAGGTAGGGCTCCCAGGTGATGGGAGTCCGCGGTGCTGCGATCCGGATGAAGACCGTGGGGCCCGGCGGCCGCGGATTGCGCTTCGGGTGCATCCTGATCTCGTGGGGGAGGCGGTTGCCCTTCTTGCGGTTGCACGGCGCGCAGGACGCGACGATGTTCTCCCAGACCGATTCGCCCCCGCGGCTGCGCGGGATCACGTGGTCGACGGTCAGGGCAGGCTTGTTCGACCCGCAGTACTGGCAGGTCCACCCGTCTCGCGCCAGAACGGCCTTTCGGGTGATCCGGCGGCGGTGGATGTCGCGTGGGACGCGGACGAAGCTGACCAGGCGGATGACCTCCGGCCGGTCCAGGCGCATCGTCTCCGAGCGGAGGACGCCGTCACCATGTTCGAGCACCTCGGCCTTCTCCTTGAGGAGCAGAACCAAGGCGCGCCGCACGGTGCACACGTTGAGCGGCTCGTAGCTTGCGTTCAGGACCAGCACCCGCCCGCGGGTCAGGCGGCGGGCTGCGGATACCGCTACCTCGGCGTCGGCATCCCCATCCTGAGCGGGGTCGCGGCCGTTCTCATGGCCGACCTCATGGCCGTTGACCGCAACCTGCTGTGCGGTGGCCCCGTTGCCCATATTGGGCGCGATTGTAGTGCAGCCCCCAGCACCACTACGGTTGCTCCGCTTCGCGTCCGCCGCCGCGGGCCCCGGGAACTCCGGGCGGCGCCGAGATCGGCCAGCTGCCCAGGAGACGCACGTTCTCGGCCTTGGAGCGCAGCGTGTCGATCGCGCCCGTCAGCGGCTCCTCCGAAGCTGTTCCCTCCACGTCGAGGAAGAACTGGTACCGCCCGAGGCCCCGGCGCAGCGGCCGCGACTCGATTCTGCTCAGGTTGATCTCGCGGTCCGAGAAAACCTGGAGGGCATCGACCAGCGCGCCGGGGTGATCCTCCCCGAGCTCGGAGAAGACCAGCGAGGTGCGCCACGGGCCAGTACCCGACGGGACGGTGCCCTCAGGGGCGACCCAGACGAAGCGCGTGATGTTGTCGGGCTCGTCCTCGACGCCGTGGCGCAGCACCGCGGCGCCGTAGAGGGCCGCGGCCGATTCGGCTCCGAGCGCCGCCCAGGGCTCTTCGGACTCGGCAACCGTTCTCACCGCCTCCGCCGTGCTGGGAGCGGCGCGGACCTCCGCCTGGGGGAGGTTCTCGCGGATGAAGCGCGCGCATTGCGCGCTCGGCTGGGGGTGCGAGATGACGGCCTCGATCTGATCCAGCGGCAGCTCGGTTCGTGCGATCAGGCAGTGGCGGATCGGCAGGTCGTACTCGCCGACGAGGGTCACTCCATCGGCGTCGAAGGCCAGGGTGTCGAGGGTCGCCGTCACGGCTCCCTCGATCGAGTTCTCGAACGGGACCAGCGCCCTGTCCGCCTGCCCCTCACGGACCGCGAGGATCGCGTCGAAGACTGTCGCCGCCGGAGCGGGCTCGACCTCCACGCCACCGATCGCCGAGCTGAGGGCATCCTCGCTGAAGGTTCCCCTCGGCCCGAGGTACGCGATTCGCATGGCTACGGACTGACTCTCCGGCCGCGGGTCAGCCGAAGACGACCGTGTAGGTGGCCGTGTTGTTGTCCGTCAGCTGTTCGCCGGGAACCGGTCTCACGGCGACCTCGACCGTCGAGTCGGCGCCCGGGGTGGGCTTGGTCGTCAGCGGGATCTTGATCGTCCCCGACTGTCCGGCGCTGAGTGACCGCAGCTGGCCGGTGAGCGAGCTTCCCCCGATGGTGACGTTTACGCTGATGCCAGTCTCGTCGCTGTCCCCGGAGTTGGTCACCCCGATGTCGATCTCGGTGGCGTCGCTCGGAACGTTCGTCGTCTGATCGGGAGAGAGCTGCGTCCCCCCGATCGTGGTCGAGTCGAGCTGCAGGCCATGGGTCCCGCCGGCGGTCGGCGCGGTCCCGGTGATCGCGTTCAGCTTGGTGACCAGCGTGGTCTGGTCGAGGTAGTCGGTGGCGTTGGCCGGCATGAAGTTGCCGAGCGGCAGCGGCTGCCCGTCGACACCCTCATCCTTCAGCACCTTCTGGATGTCGGGCTTCCCGATCTGCGTCCAGAGGATGTCGCTGGCGTACAGGGAGCCCATCGCGTTGGAGATCGTGGTGATCGCATTCGCGGTCTGGGTGCGAGCGGCGGCCTGGGTGACGTTTGCGGCTATCGCCGTGAGCGCGTCCTGGCGCAGGGTGAGCGTCTGTTCCACGGCCGCCTGGGCATCGTGCATTTGCCCCGGCACGCTGAGGCCCTGGGCCCGGTCCAGCAGGCTGCTGGAGGCGTCCCGCTGGGCGAGGACCTGGTTCTGCACGTCGACCGAGCTCGATGAACTGCTCGGGCTGCTGAGCAGCTCGAAGAAATCCTTGCCGCTCTGCTCGGACTGCTGCATGATCGTCGCGACGCTCGAGTCGTAGTTGCGCAGGGCGCGATCCGAGCGGGCCTGGAGGCAGCCCCTGATCCCGATCACGACCAGGATCAGGAAGGCGAGACCCACGCCGACGCCGATCAGGCGCCGGACCAGGAATTGCTGGCGTCGCCGCTGGGGCCCCCCGGCCCTGCGTCTCGGGCGTTCCGGCTCGTCGGCGACGATCACGTCGTCTTGTTCCTCATCGAGGAATGCCAAACCGTAGATCAGTATGAACAGGGGGCGCGACGCATGTAATAAGGCCATCGCGGCCGGGCGCGCCCGTGCGCAGGAAGAGGCGCTTCGCCACCGAACTTGGAGAAGCCATGGTGGGCGAGGAAATTCTGGGCAGATTCCGCATCGAGGAGCGGATCGGAAGCGGTGGCTTCGGCACCGTCTACCGCGCCTGGGACGAGCGCCTGCAGCGGCCGGTCGCCGTCAAGGTGATCGACCGTGAGGACGGCGCGCCACGGGTGACGCGCGAGGCGCAGGCGGTCGCCCGGCTCGCCCATCGCAACATCGCGACGCTCTATGAGCTCGCCAGCGACGGCGAGCGTGCCTTTCTGGTCTCTGAGCTGATCGAGGGAGACACCCTCCGGGCCCTCGGCCGCCGGGGGGAGTTGACCGACCGGCTGGTGGCGCGGGTCGGGGCCGATTCCGCCGCGGCCCTGATGCACGCCCACCGGGCCGGAGTCGTGCACCGCGACGTGAAGCCCGAGAACATCCTGGTCGGTCCGGGAGAGGAGGCGAAGCTGGTCGACTTCGGGATCGCCCGGATCGCCGGCGAACACAGCCTGACCGCCACCGGGGCGGTGCTGGGGACGCTTGCCTACATGGCCCCCGAGCAGGCCGATGGGCTGCGCCCCGGGCCCTCCGCCGACGTCTACTCCCTCGCCCTGACCCTCTACGAATGCTTCTGCGGTGAGCACCCGCTCGTCCGCGAGAGCCCGGCGGCGACCGCCCGCGCGATCGGTGAGCCGATTGCGCCCCTCTCGGCGGTCCGGCAGGAGCTGCCCGAGGCGATGACCGACGCGATCGATGCGGCTCTCGATCCGGATCCGGAGTTGCGCCCGCTTGCCTCCGAGCTCGAGGCCTCGCTCGCCGCCCACGTCAACGAGCTCGACGGCGACGCGTTGCCCGCCGTTGAGGGCCTCGCGGGCCTCGACGATGACTTCGCCGTCTCACACCGCTCGTTTCGCGGAATCGCGCGCTTCCTTCCCGGGGTCGGAGTCGCGGCGCTCGGCCTGGTCGCACTGATCCTCACCGACGCCCCGGCGCCGGTGGTCTTTGCGGCCCTCGTCCCCGGGGTTCTCGCGGTCGGCCGCGCCCGGCCCGCGTACGCCCTTCAGCTCGCCCTGGTCTTCCTCTGGACGCTGATCGGCGCCGGCGATCCCGGTGTCGCGGCGCTCGTCCTCGTGCTGGGCGCGCCCTTGCTCCTGCCCGCCATCGACCCGGATGCCATCTCGCTCCCCGGCGCGGCGCCCATCCTCGGCCTGATCGGCCTCGGGCCGGTCTATCCGGCGCTCGCCGGGCTCACCCGTGGGGCCGCCGGGCGAGCCCTGCTCGGGGGCATCGGCTACCTGTGGATCGCCGCCTGGGAGGAGCTCGCGCACAAGACGCTCCTGCTCGGACCCGTGGCGGACCCGCCCGCGCACTGGAAGGGATCGGCGAGTACGGCGATCTCCGACGTGCTGATGCCCTTGATCGACGGCTCCGTGCTCGCAGCAGCGGGGATCTTCGCGGCGGCGGCGCTCGTCCTGCCCGTGCTCGTGCGGGGACGCACTCCCCTGGTCGACGCGCTTGGGGCACTGATCTGGGCCGCGGGATTGATCACCACGCTGAAGCTGGTCGCCGGCAGCACGAGCCCACCTGGCCTTCTTTTCGGAGCTCTGCTGGCGGCCGCGATTGCCGCCGTGCTCGCCCGCCGCGGGGCGTCTTCGGCATCAGGCGTGACCGCGGCGGCTGCCCAACATGAGTCGCTCCGGCCTCCGGCCTACGCTCCGAAGTAGGCCAGCCTGGCAGCCACTAGCATTTCGCCCCTTAGTGCGAGGGCGCGCCGCCAGGCGCAACCCGTTTAATGAGGCCTGCCGGCCACCCACTGACCCTAGGAGCACTCCCATCAGCGTTCTGCGCAACCTTGAAGCTCGCATCGAGGGCCTCGTCGAGGGCGTGTTCAGCCGTGCCTTCAGCTCCGGCGTGCAGCCGGTGGAGATCGCGCGCAAGCTCGCCAAGGAGATGGACGCCCACAAGACGGCGTCGGTCCAGCGTGTCTACGTGCCCAACGAGTACACGGTCTGGCTCTGCCCGGACGACTACGAGCGCTTCAAGGACTACGAGTCATCTCTCGCCCAAGAGCTGAGCGGGCACCTGCTCGAGCATGCGCGCCATCACGACTACGACCTGCTCACCCGGCCGGTCGTGAACCTCGACCAGGACGAGCGTCTCCGGCTCGGCGAGTTCGGCATCCAGACGCGGCTGGTCCGCCCACCCCAGCGCCAGGGCGCCGACCCCGAGCAGGGGGAGCACGGCCACACGATGGTCTACTCGGCGACCCAGGCGGAGAAGGCGAAGTCCAAGAGGCGCCCGGACGCCGCGTACTCGGAGACCCGAGCGATCATCACCGTCGACGATCGTCGCTACGTCCTCGACGGCCCGACGGCGACGCTCGGGCGCTCAAAGGAGGCGGACTGCATCATCGATGACCCCAACATCTCTCGCAAGCACGCCGAGCTGCGCCGCTCGAGCGTCGGGGATTGGCAGATCGTTGACCTCAACTCCACCAACGGAGTCAAGATCAACGGCCGACGCGTCGCCAACGCCCGCCTGTCGCCGGGCGACGAGATCACCCTGGGGACCAAGGTCTTCGGTTTCGACATCGAGCAGTGAACGACCTCGAGCCGCTAGCCGTCGCGCTCAAGTTCGGCTTCCTGGCCGTCCTCTATCTGTTCCTGCTCTGGGTCACCCGCATGGCGCTCCGTGACCTGCGGGGCACGGCCTCACCGGGCTTCGAGACCGGCTACCACGAGGTGATGGGAGTGGAGGAGCCGGCGACGGACGCCTTTCTCGTGGTGAAGGAGGGTGGCGGCCTCAACAAGGGCGACCACTTCGACCTCTTCGGCGGCGTATCCCTGGGCCGCTCCCCGGATGCCGACATCAGGCTCGACGACCGCTACGCGTCGGGATTTCACGCCCGCGTCTTCAATCGCGGCGGCGGCTACTTCGTCGAGGACCTGAACTCGACCAACGGCACCCTGCTCAACTCCCAGGAGCTGCACGGGGAGGCCGAGCTCCGGCCGGGTGACGCAATTCGGATCGGGGACACTGAGTTCCGCTTCGAGGTCTCCTGATGCTGACCGTCGCCGAGGAAGCCCACAGGACAGACACCGGTCGCCAGCGCCACGCGAACGAGGACTCCTATTTCGCCCGCCCGCCGCTCTTCGCAGTCGCGGATGGGATGGGGGGAGCGCAGGCCGGTGAGGTGGCCTCGCGAATCGCCGCCGGCGCCTTCGAGCGCCGCGGCAGGGTGAACGCCGACGAGCCCGCCGAGGGACAGCTGGAGCAGATCGCGCAGTCGGCGAACCGAGAGATCCACCAGCTGGCGCAGGAGGACTCCTCCCGCGCCGGGATGGGCACGACCCTCACCGCCGCGCTGCTCCGCGGCGACGAGGTCTCGCTCGGCCACGTGGGCGATAGCCGCGCCTATGTGCTCCGCGACGGGCAGCTCAAGCGCCTCACCAAGGACCACTCGCTGGTCGAGGAGCTTCGCCGCCAGGGCCGCCTCACCGAGGAGGAGGCGGAGGAGCATCCCCAGCGCTCGATCATCACCCGCGCCCTAGGGCCAGAGCCCAGCGTGAACGTCGACACGATGACGTTCCCGGCGAAGGACGGCGACATCTTCCTGCTCTGCAGCGACGGGCTGACGACCATGGTCCCCGACGACGAGATCCGCCGGATCCTGGTCGAGTCGCGGACCCTGCGGGGCGCGGTCAGGGAGCTCGTCGACACCGCCAACCGCGGCGGAGGCAGGGACAACATCACCGCCGTCGCCTTCCGGGTCGCGGACTCCGAGGCCACGGAGGGAGACGAGAGCGCGACGCTGATCTCTCGCACAGCCGAGCAGGCGGGCCTTACCGGCGAGCGAATGCGCGCGGCGACCGACCGGATGCGCGGCCGAGGCGAAATGCCGGCACCTCGCCGTCGCCGCCGGTTCCTCGGTTGGGCGGTGGCGATCCTCGCGGCGATCGTGGTGTTCGGCGGCGGCTTCCTCTTCGCGCGCTCGGTCTACTTCCTCGGCACCGACGCCCAGGGGGACGTGGCCCTCTACCGCGGGCTGCCCTACAGCCTTCCACTCGGAATCAGCCTCTACTCGAAGCAGTATTCGATCCCGGTGCAGGAGGGGACCCTCTCGGAGGACCGCCAGCACGCCGTCACCGGCCACCGGCTGCGAGGCAAGGACGATGCGACCGGCCTCATGGAGGACATCAAGGCGAGGCCGACCGAGGGACTGCCGGCACCACCCCCGCCCCCGCCAAAGAAGAACAAGAAGTCCGGGTCCAACTCGAACGGCCAGCAGGCCAAGAAGAGTTGAGCGCCCGCACCCGCGAGCTCTTTGCCCTGATTCCGGTCGCCCTGCTGGTCACGGCCGGATTCACGGCCGTGCTGATCACCAACTCCGATCAGCTCAACGCGAGCGTCTTCTTCGGCGCCTACTTCCTCGCCGTCTGCGTCGCGACGCACATCGTGATCAGGGTCAGGCTGCCTGACGCCGACCCCTTCCTCTTCCCGCTGGTCGCCCTGCTGGCGGCCTTCGGGCTGGTGATGCTCTACCGCCTGGATCAGGGCCTCGCGCGTGACCAGGCCAACTGGTTCGTCCTCGGGCTTGTCCTCTTCTCGGCGACGATCATCTTCCTGCGCGACTACGAGGCGCTCGAGAGATACCGCTACCTGATCGCCCTCGCCGGGATCATCCTGCTGATCCTGCCGCGATTCCTGGGGCATGCCGTCAATGACGCCTATCTCGCGGTGAACCTCGGCCCGGTCACCTTCCAGCCCACCGAGATCGCGAAGATCTGCATCGTCGTCTTCCTCGCCAGCTACCTGAACGAGCGCCGGGAGGTGCTGGTGATCGGGGCTCGGCGGTTCATGGGATTGGTGCTGCCGCCGCTCAAGCACCTGGGGCCGCTGCTCGTCGTCTGGGGCGCGGCGATGGTGCTGCTGGTCTTCATCCGCGACCTGGGCAGCTCGGTGATGTTCTTCGGAGCATTCCTGGCGCTGATCTACGTGGCGACCGGCCGGCTCTCCTTCGTGATCATCGGCCTGGGCATGTTCCTCCTGGGCGCCTGGTTCTTCGCCCACACCGCCTCCCACATCCAGCAGCGCTTCGACATCTGGCTCGACCCCTTCCACGACTCGAGTGGCAGCGGCTACCAGCTCTCGCAGTCGATCTTCGCGCAGGCCGACGGCGGGCTGTTCGGCCGCGGACTGGGGAACTCCCTCGTCCAGTTACCCGCTTGCCACGGCAACTTTCCCGACCGCTGCGCGATCCTGCCGGCGCCGCACACGGACTTCATCTACGCGGTGATCGTCGATGAGCTCGGGCTGTTCGGTGGCGCGGCTGTCGTCCTGATCTACGCGCTGATCACGGAGCGGGGATTCAAGACGGCGGTCCTGGCCGAGGACGGGTTCTCGAAGCTGCTCGCAACGGGCCTGACGACGATCCTCGCTCTGCAGGCGTTCGTGATCATCGGCGGCGTCACCAGGGTGATCCCGCTGACGGGCGTGACCCTTCCCTTCATCAGCTACGGGGGCAGCTCGATCGTCGCCAACTTCATCCTCTTAGCCCTGCTGCTGATGGTCTCTGACAAATCGCGCCGTCGCGTGCGGCTGCAGAACGAGAGGTCGCAGGAGTGAACCGGCAGATCGTCAAGCTCTTCGGCCTGATCCTGGTGCTCTATGCGCTGCTCTTCGGGTTCACCTCCTACTGGTCGGTCTTCGACTCGAGCTCGCTGAAGGCGAACACCGCGAATCGCCGTCCCCTGCTCGAGGAGCAGAGGATCAAGCGCGGCGACATCGTCGCGGACGACGGAACGGTGATCGCGCACTCGCGGCCGATCGGCAAGGGCAACAACAAAATCTACGTCCGCCACTACCCGCTGGGGTCGCTCTTCGGAAACCCGATCGGCTACAGCTTCGTCGACCGAGGCAGGGTCGGGTTCGAGCTCTCCCACAACGACGAGCTGGTCGGCAACAAGACCGAGTTCCTCTCGGTCCTGGACGAGCTTCAGGGCCACGCGCAGGAGGGCGACAAGGTCCAGTCCGCGCTGGACCCGGCCGCACAGAGGGCCGCCGTGGACGGGCTCGCCGGGCGCCAGGGGTCGGTGGTCGCGATGGACCCCTCCACCGGTGAGATCAAGGCGATGGTGAGCATCCCGGAGTACGACCCGAACCAGGTTGAGAACTCGAACGCGTTCAAGCGCCTCAACTCGGAGAGCAGCTCGCCGCTCTTCAACCGTGCGACCCAGGGTGGCTATCCACCGGGCTCGACGATGAAAGTGGTGACGGCGACGGCCGGGCTCGACAGCGGCGACCTGACGCCGAATTCGACCTTCAGCGGAGCCTCGCCGATCCCGATCGAAGGTGTCCCGCTCGCGAACTCCGGCGGCGAGCAGTTCGGGACCATCGACATGACCACCGCCCTGACGAACTCCGTCAACACCTGGTGGGCCCAGGCGGGGGAG
Source organism: uncultured Solirubrobacterales bacterium (assembly GCA_963743575.1). GTDB lineage: Bacteria > Actinomycetota > Thermoleophilia > Solirubrobacterales > 70-9 > DASUPK01. The sequence goes on from CAVUQC010000007.1 coordinate 983,435, forward strand.
AAGATCGGCAAGGACACGATGTTCAAGTACATGGACCGCTACGGCTTCAACGCCAAGCCCCGCCTCGATTACCCCGGGTTCCAGCTCTTCGCAAGCGGCGTGTACGACGGCAACAAGCTGCTCGGGCCGAGCGACGCGATCGACATCGGCCGCGTTGCGATCGGCCAGGAACGGCTCCGGGTCACGCCGCTCCAGATGGCCGAGGTCGCGTCCGCCGTCGCCAACAAGGGTGAGCTGATGGAGCCGCGTCTTTGGTCGAAGGTGATCGACCCGGATGGCCGGGAGACGAAGATGTCCCCGGCGCACCAGAGCACGGTGATGAGCGAGGACACGGCGTCCAAGCTCAACACCATGATGCAGAGCGTGGTCAATGAGGGAACCGGGACGGCAGCGGCGGTCTCAGGCATCGACGTGGCGGGCAAGACCGGTACTGCGGAGATCGGGAACGGAATCAATGACGCCTGGTTCATCGGCTTCGCTCCGGCCAACGACCCCCAGATCGCGATCTCCTGCGTCGTCGAGCACACCAGCGGCTTCGGCGGGCCGACCTGCGGCCCGATCTTCAAGGCGGTCGCCGAGAGCCTGCTCGGGAACGGCGCGTAGATGGCGACCGCTCGCAAGGGGACGATGGTCGACGAGCGCTACCGGCTCGATCGGAAGATCGGCACGGGCGGGATGGCCGACGTCTGGCTCGCCGAGGACACCGAGCTCGACCGCAACGTCGCAATCAAGATCCTGCACGACCGCTTCGCGCAGGACGGCGAGTTCGTGCAGCGCTTCCAGCGGGAGGCCCAGTCGGCGGCCGGGCTTCAGCACCCGAACGTGGTCGGCGTCTTCGACCGCGGGGAATTCGCCGACAGCTACTTCATCGCCATGGAGTACGTGGATGGGCCGTCGCTCAAGGACCTGGTCAAGGGCGGGATGGGGACCAAGGACGCGATCGACTTCACCCGCCAGATCCTCAATGCGGCCCGCTTCGCCCACCGCAAGGGGATCATCCACCGCGACCTGAAGCCGCAGAACGTCCTGATCGACGACGAGGGCCGCGCCCGGGTCGCCGACTTCGGGATCGCACGCGGCGGCGAGAACTCCGACATCACTGCGACCGGCTCGGTGATGGGAACCGCGCAGTACCTCTCGCCCGAGCAGGCACAGGGCAAGCCGACCACGCCGAGCTCGGACATCTACTCGATCGGCGTGATCCTCTACGAGGCGCTGACCGGCCGCGTGCCCTTCGAGGGGGACAGCGCCGTCGCCGTCGCCCTCAAGCAGGTCTCAGAGACACCGAGGCGTCCCAGCGCGATCAATCCGAACATCCCGCCGGCTCTCGACGCCGTGGTCATGCGGGCGCTCGCCAAGGATCCCGAGGCCCGCTTCAAGGACGCAGATGCCTTCCTGAAGGCTCTCGATGCCGCCGAGAAGGCCCCCGACGCCCCGCGACCGCAGGACACAGCGGCCTACGCCGCGGTGTCGCCGGAGGGCGAGACCGATCTTCCCGACGACGACGACGAGGAATACGACGAGCACGACCCGGATCGGCGGCGTCGCTGGCGGTGGGTGGTGCTGGCCCTGCTGGCCTGTGCCGTGGCCGGTCTAGTCGCCTACGCGCTGACCCGCCCCTCCAATGTCGGGATCCCCGATGTAATCGGCAAGAACTCGGATCAGGCCAGTCAGATTCTCGACAGCGCCGGCTTCAAGGTGGCGATCAAGGCCGTGCCGAGTGCAGCCGCCAGGGACCAGGTCGTGGAGCAGGACCCGATCCCCACCGACCGCGGCGGCGGCAAGGTCCAGGAGGGCTCCACCGTCACTCTCAGCGTCAGCTCCGGTCCCGCGATTCGCGCCGTGCCCACAGTGACCGGGCTGAGCGAGGCTGACGCGACCAAACGCCTGGAGCACGTCGGGTTCAAGGTGAACGTGACGCAGCAGTACTCGAAGACCGTCCCGCGAGGCCAGGTGATCGGGACCGCTCCCGCGGCGGGCACTCAGCTCTCGACTCTGCAGCCCGTCACGCTGCTCGTCTCCCGAGGCGCCAACACCGTGCTCGTCCCCAACGTCGTCGGCCTCAACGACCAGCAGGCCCTCGCAACTCTCTCGAACGCCGGCCTCTCCGGCACCGAGGTGCAGAAGGACTCCACCGAGCCTCAGGGCAAGGTCTTGAGCCAGAGCCCCGGAGCCGGCAAGCGGGTCGGCCGCGGCACTCAGGTGACGATCTTCGCCTCGACGGGAGCAATCACCGTCCCCGACGTCACCGGACAGCTGCGGAAGGATGCCGTCAACAATCTGAAGAAGGCGGGCTTTACGGCGGCCGTGACCGAGCAGGCAACATCCGACCCCACGGAGGTGGGCTTTGTCATCTCGGAGTTCCCGCCGGCAGGGTCCCGGGGCCAGAGAGGTGACACCGTGACGATCTCGGTCGGCGTGAGCGCCCCCACGGCCACGACACCATGAGGGTCGCGGTCATCGGCGGCGGTGTCTCGAGTGAGCACGAGGTGTCGCAGCGCTCCGCGGCATCGGTCGCCGCCGGGCTGCGGCAGGCCGGACACGAGACGGTCGAGGTGACGATCGGCCGCGACGGCCGCTGGTCCGCGGAGGACGGCGAGGTCCGCCTGATCCCCGCTGACGGTCTGCTGGGCTCCGACGTCGCCTTTCCCGTGCTGCATGGCCCCGGCGGGGAGGACGGCAGCGTGCAGGGCCTGCTGGAGGTGCTGAACGTCCCGTACGCGGGCTCCGACGTCGAGGCGTCCGCGATCTGCATGGACAAGCTCGTCTTCAAGGACCTCCTGGGGCGACACGGCATCCCGCAGGTCGACTACTGCCGCGCTGGAGAGAAGGACTGGAAGGCGATCGCCTCCGGATTCGGTCAGCCCGTCTGGGTGAAGCCCGCGAGGCTCGGCTCGAGCGTGGGGATCTCGCCCGCCTCCGGCGAGGACGAGCTCGATCGAGCCGTCGAGGAGGCAGGCAGGCACGACCCGCGCGTGATCGTCGAGGCTCCCGCGCCGGGCAAGGAGGTCGAGTGCTCGCTGCTCGGCAACGAGGACCCGGTGGCATCACCTCCGGGCGAGATCGACACCAAGGGACACGACTGGTACGACTACGAGGCGAAGTATGCGGAGGGCGGCATGGAGCTGGTCGTGCCCGCCCGGATCTCCGCAGGGGCGACCGAGCGCCTGCGCGGGCTCGCGCGTGAGGTCTTCATCCTCTGCGGTTGCAGCGGCCTGGCTCGCTGCGACTTCTTCGTCGACGGCGAAGAGGTACTCGTCAACGAGCTCAACACGATCCCCGGGTTCACGGAGACGAGCGTCTACGGCAAGCTCTTCGAGGCCGACGGGATCGCCTATCCGGAGCTCTGCGACCGGCTGGTGCAGCTGGCGATCGAGCGCCACGAGCGGGCGCGGAGCTACGAGCTCTGACTACTTCAGAAGCCGAACGTCGCTGATTTCCATCTGGTATCGCCCCGGGTCGTCCTCGGCGGACGGCAGCTTGGTGACCCAGATCAGGAACGACTTCGCCGCCTTGCCCTGCAGGGCCACCGTCTCGTTCCCTCCCGCGTTTGAGACGGTCGCCACGGGTTGGCCCCAGCTGGGGAGGTCGCTCGGGGGCGACCCGCTCGTCTCGTAGATCTGTGCGTTGTAGCCGGGAGTCGGGGACCTGATCACCATCGTTTTCGCGGTCACCGTGGCACCGGCATCGATTGCGAGGCCGACGCCATCCTTGAGGCCGCCGAAGTCCGGTGTGTCGTAGTGCTCGCTCGACCATGCGGTTCCGGTCGGATTCGAATCGACCGCCAGGCGCTGCGTACCCGTCTCCCGCTGGTCGCCCTCGGGATCGAATTCGCTGGCGGCGTCCGAGGAGAGGCGGATCTCGGAACTGCCGCCGCTCGTCCCGTTGTCGCCGCTCAGGTCGAGATGCTTGCCCCCGAAGATCACCGCGGCCACGATCAGGGCGATGCCAATGAGTCCCATCACGATTCCGATCCATGGCCGTCCGCGTCCCAGTCGGCGGCGCGACCTGGGCACCGAGTCGAGGACGCTGGTCGCCTCGCCGGTGGTCCCGCCCCGCCGCGCGGCCTCGACCTCGAGCGTCTGCTCCAGGTCCCGGACCATTTCCGCGACGCTGTTGTACCGGTCGCGCGGGTCCTTGGTGGTCGAACGGTCCACCACCGAGGCGACCACTGCCGAGACCTCGGGCCGCTTCGCCTGCACGTCGGGCATCGGCTCGTTCACGTGCTTCATCGCCACGCCGACCTGCGTCTCGGCCTGGAACGGGACGTCGCCCGTGAGCATCTCGTAGAGGACAACGCCCAGCGAGTAGACGTCGGAGCGCTCGTCGACGTCCTCTCCCATGGCCTGCTCAGGGGAGACGTAGTCGGTGGTACCGAGCACGCGGCCGGTCGCGGTCATCCCCTTCTGCTCCAGCGATCGCGCAATTCCGAAGTCGGTCACCTTCGCCCGGCCGTCGGGGTCGATCAGGACGTTCTGGGGCTTCACGTCGCGGTGGACGAGCTTGCGGGCGTGCGCGGCAGTCAGGCCGCGCCCGATCTCGATCCCGTAGGCGACCGCCTCGTCGACCGGCAGCGGCCCCTCGTCCTGGATCCGGCGCTTCAGCGTGCGCCCGTCGATGTACTCGAAGACGATGTATGGGCGCCCGTCGTCCTCGCCGGCATCGATGACCCCGACGAGATTCGGATGCGATAGGCGCGCCGCGGACCTGGCCTCACGGCGGAAACGCTCCAGCTGGTCGGCCTCCTCGGAGATCTCGCGATGCAGCAGCTTGACCGCCACCGGGCGGTCGAGGACCTCGTCGAGCGCCAGATAGACGGTCGACATGCCGCCTGAGCCCAGCTTGGACTCGAGCCGGTAGCGGCCCGAGAGTACGGTGGAGCTCAAGCGTTCCAACTGATTTGCCTTTGCATCGCGCTGTATTTTCGCCTTCAGCCGCCCCGGCCGCTGCGAGCCGTCGCCCGAACGAATGATGACTGTCCAGGTCCGCTTCTACACCGATCCCGCCTGTCCCTGGTCCTGGGCGGCCGAACCCGCGTTGCGGCGGCTGATGTGGGAGTTCGAGGGAGAGCTCGATTTCGTCTGGGTGATGGGCGGATTGGCGCGACGCTACGGTCGCAAGTACCGCGACGAGGAGGGCCGCATCGGCCACGGTCCCGACTGCTACGCGGACCTGATCTCACACTGGCTCGACGTCGCCGCCGACGGCCTGATGCCCGCCGATCCCAGGATCTGGACCGAGAGCCCGCTCACCTCGACCTACCCCGCCTGCCAGGCGGTGAAGGCGGCCGTCGAGCAGGGCTGGGAGGCGGGCTATCGGTACCTGCGCCGCCTGCGCGAAGGAATCATGTTTGAGCGCCGCAAACTCGATCACCCGGAGGCGCTGCGGGCAGAGGCCGGCGCCGCGAGGCTGGATCGGAAGCGCTTCGAGATCGACCTGCTCTCGGAGGCGACCACCGAGGCCTTCGCTGCGGACCTGGAGGAGGTCCGCAATCCGCCCGACGAGGCCCACGACGCGGGAGCCGTCCGCCGAACCGAGGGACACGAGCGGATGAGCTTCCCTTCGGCCGTCTTCATCGGGGACGGCTCGTCTTCCCACGGGATCTGGGGCGGCGCGCGATCGCACCCGGCGCTCCGGGACGCCGCGCTCGTGGCGGGGGCAAAACAGGTGAACGAGGGAGCCCTCGAGCCGATCGATGCGATCCAGCGGTTCGGCCGCTGCGCGACAAGGGAGCTCGAGATCCTTGCGGAGAAGCCCCTGCCGGTGCTCGAAGCCGAGCTCTGGGAGATGGCCCGTGACTGGAAGCTGAAACCGGTCAGGACGCTGACCGGCGCGCTCTGGGAACCGGCCTAGCCCCGGCGGATAGCCGGAGGGCCGTCGGCCGCGCGGCCGATGCGCCGCGCGTCCGGGTAGGCGGCCTGGAGGGCCTGGGCGGCCGCCGTCTCGTCCGACTGTGCCACGACCACGCAGAACCCGCAGCCCATGTTGAAGACCTCGTGCATCTCCTCGTCGGAGATCTCGCCGAGCTCGCGGATCAGCTCGAAGACCTCGGGGACGGGGAGCGGGTCGTCGATCTCGTACGAGACGTCGGCTTCGAGGCGGAGCAGGTTGTCGAGGCCTCCCGAGGTGATGTGCGCGAGCCCGCGGACGCCGACGCCCGAGCGCAGCAGCTCCACAACCGGCCTGACGTAGATCTCGGTCGGCTCCAGCAGGACGTCGCCGAGGGGGCGCCCCAGGCGCTCGTCGTCCAGGGGGATGTCGCCGAGGGTCTTGCGGGCCAGCGTGTAGCCGTTTGAGTGCAGCCCCGAGGAGGGCAGACCGATGACGGCGTCGCCGGGCTCGATCGCAGAGCCGGTGATGAGCGCGTCGAGCTGCACGATGCCGAAGCATGCGCCGGCCAGATCCAGGCCGTTGATCAGCTCACCGAGCTGAGCCAGCTCGCCGCCGACGATCTCGATCCCCGCCAGCTCGGCTCCCCGGGCGAGCCCGGTTCCGATCGCTCCGGCGACCTCCGGGTCCGCCCGGTCAACCGCGAGGTAGTCCACCATCGCGAGCGGCTCGGCGCCGACGCAGACCACGTCGTTGGCGTTCATCCCGACGCAGTCGATCCCGACGGTGTCCCAGCGGCCCAGCTGCTCGGCGAGCACGAGTTTGGTGCCGACGCCGTCCGTGCTCAGCGCGATCCCGGTCTCGTCGTTGAGCCGCACGACGTTGGCGTAGTGCCCGCTGGCCAGGACCTGGCGGCTCTCCGCGGGCGGCGAGGCGGCGAGAGCGGCGACCAGGGAGGCGACCGCCGCGTCGGCGTCCCCCTGGCTCACCCCCGCCTTCGCGTAGGCGTCCTCGCTCAAGCCGGGATCCCCTCCTTCGGAGGGGTCGGCGAGTAGCCCTCGGGCTGGCCGTTGCCGGATACGAACCGCGCTCGCGGGGCGCGGCGCCTGCGCCAGAGGTTGGCCAGCACCGTGCCGGCGAGCCCGGCCCGGTAGGCGGCGTAGGGCCAGAGGGCGCTGTCGCGCTCGACCACGCGGATCAGCTCCTGTGAGGCGAGGGTGGAACCGAAGGAGGTGGCGGTGCCCGCTGCGAAGCTGGCACGGACCTCGGGCGGCAGGCCACGCGAGCGCAGGCGGCTGCCCTTGAGGACGGCGGCCCCGACGATCACCGGCAGGGCGACCGTCCGGGAGAGCATGTTCGAGTGCTGCCGGGTGAATCCGCGCCAGCGGGCGGCGGTCAAGGTCGCGCCGTTCCGCGAGACACCCGGGGCCAGGGCGGCGGCCTGGGCGAGGCCGAGGGCGAGCCCGTCCATCGCGGTTGCCCGGCCCCTGTCCCGGACCTGGGGCCGTCGATCGGCGATCACCATCGCGGCGGCGCCGGCGAGCAGCCCGATCGCGGTGGGGAGGGGCCCGCCGAGGTACCGCTCGATCGGCCGCTCCAGGGCCACGCCACAGAGCACGGGCGGGAGAAAGGACAGGCACAGGACCGTCGCCTTGCGCCGGTCGAAGGAGCGCAGCTCCTCCGCGATCACCTTTCGCTGGCCGACCAGCAGCGCGGCGGCTGCTCCGGCGTGCAGCGCGACCTCGAAGCTCTTCTGCAGCTCCGGATCCCGGCCGTCCTCGTCCCATCGGGCGAGCCAGGGGAGCAGGGTGAGGTGGGCGGAGCTGGAGACCGGGAGCAGCTCGGTCGGCCCCTGAACGGCGCCGAGGACCATCGCCCTCGACCGCCCGATCATGAAACGGGTGGCGCCTCGGCTTCGCCTGCGCCGCCCCCTCGCGTACCGGGCTGCTCCTCAGCGTCCCCCGTCGGGTCCCCGGGCCCGCGGCGGCGCTTGATCAGCAGGTAGGCGATGCCCGCGATCACGACGGCCACCACGATGTAGTCGAGGAAGGCGAGCTTTTTGTGAAGGTCATCCCAGTTGTCGCCGACCGCCCGGCCGATCAGCGTCAGACCCGAGAGCCAGAGCACGGAGCCGGCAAGCGTGAGCGGAATGAACCGACGCAGCGGCATCTCCGCGACCCCCGCGGGGAGGGAGATGAAGGCACGCACCAGGGGCAGCAGCCTGCCGACGAAGACGGTGATGTCGCCGCGGCGCTGGAACCAGCTATCCACCCAGTCCAGGCGCTTGCGGTCGATGTGGATCAGCTTGTTGCGCTCGAGCAGATCGATGCGCCCGTAGTATCCGGCCGCGTAGGCGATCATGCAGCCGATCAGCTCGCCGGTGACTCCGGCGGCGATCACGCCGAACAGCGTGAGGTCGCCGTCGCTCACCTTGAAGCCCGCGAACAGCATCGTCGCCTCGCTCGGGATCGGTATACAGGCGCTGCCCAGCAGCGTCAGCACGAAGACGCCGGCATAGCCGACACTCCCGATGAAATCGGTGCAGAGGTTGACGAGGGGGTCGAGGAGTGCGGCGATCGGCATGAAATTGGGGCGCGAACGGACGGCCTGCCCTGCGCGGCGCCACATGGTAAGCGGTTGCAGAACGGCTCGCGAGGAACCCCATTTTTCCCCGGGCAGGGCCGGGGCGCTCTAGACTCGCTGCTCGCGTGGAGCGGCTCAAGCACCCTGTCTACAGGCATCGCCTGATCCAACTCGCCGCAGACGCTGTCCTCATCGCGGCCGCCTACTACCTGGCCTTCAGGTTGCGGTTCCTCGATGCCCCGGGCGGGATCCCGGACCGCTACGACCACATGCTGGGCCACACGATCGGCTTCGTCGTCCTAGGCCAACTGATCGTCTTCTACGCCTTCGGGCTCTACGAGAAGTGGTGGCGCTACTTCCGCCTGCCGGACATGATCGCCGTGCTCCGGGCGTGCGCGATCTCGACGGCGGTCCTCGCGATCGCGTTTCTGCTGCTGAAGCCGTTCGACGACCAGATCCCGCGCTCGGTCGTCGTCAGCTACTTCCTGCTCACGGTCTTCCTGATCGGCGGAGCGAGGCTGCTGGCCCGCATGCTGCTGGTCGAGCGGATGGCCCGCCGCGATGTGCGGGGCGCGCGCCGCGTCCTGGTGATCGGCGCCGGCTCGGGCGGCCAGATGGTGGTCCGCGAGATGCAGCTCAACCCGAACCTCGGTGCGCGGGCGATCGGCTTCCTCGACGACGATCCGCGCAAGCGTGGCATGCGGCTGCACGGCATCAACGTCGTCGGGACCACCGAAGAGGTGGGCGATGTCCTCGACGAGTTCCACCCCGACGAGGTGATCATCGCGATCCCCTCCGCGCCCGGCGAGCTCCGAGGCCGCGTGGTCACCGCCTGCCGCGAGCGGGACGTCCCGGTACGGACCCTGCCGACTGTCTTCGAGCTGCTTCGCGGGGGAGTCCAGCTCACCAGGCAGCTGCGCGAGGTCCAGGTCGAGGACGTCCTCGGCCGCGAGCCCGTGAAGATGGAGCTCGACCGCGTCGGCGCCTACATCCAGGACAAGGTCGTTCTGGTAACCGGCGCGGGCGGCTCGATCGGATCTGAGCTCGTCCGGCAGATCGCCAGGGTTCGGCCGAAGCTGCTGGTGATCCTCGATCACGCTGAGGACAACCTGTTCCGGATCGACCGGGAGATGGTCGAGGAGCGGCACTTCACCCGGATCGAGTCCGTGCTCGCCGATTGCAAGGAGGGCGACCGGATGCTCGAGGTGATGCAGCGCTTCAAGCCGGAGGTCGTCTTCCACGCTGCGGCCTACAAGCACGTGCCGCTGATGGAGGCGAATCCGCTGGAGGCGATTCGCAACAACGCGATGGCAACCAGGGTGACCGCGGAGACGGCGGTCGCGTCCGGATGCGAGCGCTTCGTCCTCGTCTCCACCGACAAGGCCGTCAATCCGCGCACCGTGATGGGCGCCTCCAAGGCGATGGCGGAGTGGATCGTTGAGGCTGCGGGGCGCAAGCACCCGCAGACCCGGTTCGTCACCGTCCGCTTCGGCAACGTGCTCGCCTCCTCCGGCAGCGTGGTACCGATCTTCCGCAGCCAGATCGAGCGAGGCGGCCCGGTCACAGTGACCGATACGGAGATGACCCGGTACTTCATGACCATCCCGGAGGCGGTGCAGCTCGTGATCCGCTCCGGCGACCTCGGTGGCGCGAGCGGGGAGGTCTTCGTCCTCGAGATGGGCGAGCCGGTGAAGATCGTCGACCTGGCGCACAACATGATTCGCCTCGCCGGCTACGAGCCCGAGGTCGACATCGCCGTCGAGGTGGTCGGCGCCCGCCCCGGCGAGAAGCTGCACGAGGAGCTCTTCAACTCCGACGAGCGCCCGCAGCCCACGGCTTCGGAGAGGATCGTGCGCGCCGTGCGCAGCGCGCCGCTCGACCCCGAGTGGGTGAACGGCACCCTCGGCCGCCTCGAGACCCTGATCAGGGAGGGCGACGAGGCCGACCTGGCCGAGCGCACCGTCGCGCTGGTTGCGGACCGGCGGGCTACTGAGTTGCCCGTTGACGAACTCTCGACCTGACGTAGCGGCACCCGGCCTTGGCGGCACCCGGCTTCGCCATCAGATCGCGGCGGCCAGGCCGCCCCACATAGCCGCTCGGGGCTGCGCCCCTCGCTCATAGTCGGGCGGCCTGGCGGCCGCTCGCCCCCTAACATCCCGCGCCGCGGCCATGAGCAGTCTTCTCAAGGAAGTCGGAGCAGTCGCGGGCCTCGCCTCGTTCTTGGGCTTGGCCCTGCTCTCGCTGCTCTATTTCACCCAGGCGCGGGACATCCGGCGCCTGCGCGACCAGGCGAGCTTCCTGGTCGAGGGCGGCGCCGAGGACGGAGAGACGGTCGTCCCGGCGGAACGTACTGCCACCGCGGTCGCCTCCACCACGAAGGTGCCCGAGAAGGCGGCTGCAGCCGCCGCGGCAACTGCCCCCAACGAGGCCGAGGCCTTCAGGCGGGCCGAGCTCGCCAGGCAGGCCGCCGAGCGTCGCCAGCGCTTCGAGAAGCGTCGTCGTCCCGGCAGCAACGGCCGGGAGCGCCCCGCCTGGCTCTCCGAGCCGCTCTCGCTGGCCGTGATCATCGTCGGCGCCATCCTGTTGGTCGCGGGGATCGCCTTCGGGGTCACCCACCTGACCGGCGGATCGTCGGATTCCACCACCGCGGCCACCGGGAAGAAGGGGAAGGGCCCGTGCCCGCCGAGCCAGACGAAGGTCGCGGTGCTCAACGGCACCGCCACGCCTGGGCTCGCCGCACAGTCCGCCAGCCAGCTCAAGCAGAAGCAGTACAAGGTCGGGCCGGTCGGCAACACGACGACCCCGTTCACCACGAGCGTCGTCATGTTCGACCCGACCGAGGGCAGCGTGCAGTGCGCCCAGTTCATCGGCGGGATCGTCGACATCCAGAAGGAGCAGCCGATGAACAACGAGGTGCGAACGGCGTCCGAGGGGAACCCGGTGGCGGTCGTCCTGGGAGACGACAAGACCGGGGCGTCGAGCACCACTGGGGTCACCGACACGACCGGCTCGGGAATCTGAGCCAAGCAGCCAGCCCGGTCGCCCTGTGAGCGAGCGCAGCCGATCGGCCGTTCTGATCTCCGTCCTCGTGGTCTCGCTGCTGATGGCGGCGACCGCGGGCGCGATCGTGCTCACCCAGCACCTGCGCGACGAGGGGCCGGTGGTCAGCTCGATCTACTGGAAGACGCGCCCGGGCCTCTCCTACAAGATCTGCTTCCTGCTGGCGCGTGACGACCACGTCACGGTTGCAGTGGTCGACTTCGACGACCGCCAGGTGCGGACCCTCGCCGACGAAGAGCTCAAGGGGGGAGATGCCCCACATTGCTTCGGCTGGGATGCGCGCACGTCCTCGGGGCAGCCCGCCCCGCCAGGCCCCTACTTCCTCCAGGTGACGCTCGAGCGGGCGGACCGTACGGCGGTGTCGGGTGAGCACGTCACGATCCACGGCGGGGGAGGACAGCCGTGACCGCGGTTCTCGAGGTGGCCGGTTGCCTGGCGGCCGCCGGGGCGCTGTCCGTCTCGTTCCTCGCATCCGAGCCACGCTTGCGCGCGGCCGCCCTGGTGCTCGCTGGCGTTCTTGCCTTCGCCCTGATCACCGGCCAGGGTTGGGACGAGCTCCGCACCCTCCGCGACCATCCACCCGAGTTCGCCGCCGCGATCCTGGCCGGGATCGTCGTCCTCGCCGTCGGCGCTGCGGCGATGGTGCGCTGGCCGATCCTGCTGCCCGTCCTTCTGATCGCCACACTGCCGTTCCGGGTGCGGCTGCATGTGGCCGGGGGGCAGGAGGTGAACCTGCTGGTGCCGCTCTACGTCGTGATCGGCTCGGGGGTGCTGGCCACCCTGGTGGAGACCTTCCGCGGACGGACGACCCTCCGCAGGCTGCCCAAGCCTCTGGTGATCGCGCTGGTGGCTGTGATCTGCCTCTACGCGCTGCAGACGATCTATTCGCCGGACAAGGCGTTCGCCGCACGCAACATCGGGTTCTTCCTGATCCCGTTCGCGATCCTGTTCTCCCTGCTCGCCGAGGCGAACTGGGACCGCCGGCTCCTGCGCCTGGCCCTCGTGGTCCTGGTGGCGGAGGGGCTGATCCTGGCGGGGATCGGGATCGGCCAGTTCGCGGCTCAGCACATCTTCTGGAACGACAAGCTCGAGGCCTCGAACGACTTCCACTTCTACTTCCGGGTCAACTCGCTGTTCTGGGACCCGAACATCTACGGCCGCTACCTCGTCCTCACGATCCTGCTCGCGACGACCACGCTGGTCTGCGCGGCGAACCGGGCCTTCGCCCTCGCTCTGACGGGGGCGGTGGCGATCGCCTTCGCCGGCCTCCTCTTCGCCTTCTCGCAGACGAGCTTCATTGCGCTCTTCGCGGGCCTGGTGGTGCTCGTCGCACTCCGCTGGAGCTTCCGCTGGACGGCGCTCGCGACCATCGTCGCCGTCGCCTTCATCGGAGGCGGGCTGCTCGTCCGCCACGCCTCCAATGACTCGAACTCCATCAACACGGAGGGACACGGGACCCTGGTCTCGGGCGGGCTGAAGCTCGCCCGCCACCGCCCGATCTACGGCTACGGATCGGCCTCCTTCTCGAAGGAGTTCGCCCGCGAGGAGAACGTGCCGGCCGGCGACACGACGATCTCGCACAGCGAGCCGGTCACGGTCGCCGCGGAGCAGGGCGCGATCGGGGTGCTCGCCTACATAGCGCTGTTGCTCGCCGCCGGCTGGACGATGGTGGCCGGAATGAGACGGATGGCCCCGGGGCTGGGGGCGCCGTTCCGCCCGATAGGCGAGGCGGACCGCCTGGAGCTGGCTCCAGCGCGAATCGCGATCGCGGCCGCCTTTGCCGCCCTGCTCGTCCACACGATCGGCTACGCGGCCTACCTCACCGACCCGCTCACCTGGGCGCTGCTTGCGACCGGCGGTGTGCTCGCCGCCGAGGTCGGGGCGGGTGAATGGCCCAGGAGGGGTGGCGGCCCCTCCGCTTCGCGTCCGGGGTCGCCTTGACGCTGCACTGATGACCGGATATCTCCGCCGCCTGGCGACCACGGGGGCCGCTTACACCGCCTCCAGCGTGATCTCGAAGCTGATCGCGGTCGCGCTGCTGCCCCTCTACACGCGGTATCTGACACCGGCCGACTACGGCGCGGCAGAGGTGCTGGTCACGGGCGTGATCGCGGCGAGCATCGTGATCCGCCTCGGGATCATCGAGGCGCTTCTGCGCTTCTACTACCAGACCGACGAGGTCCCGGATCAGGTGGTGAAGACCGCGTTCGCGTCGCTGCTCTGGACCACCACGATCGGGCTGGCGATCGCATTGCCGCTGGCCGAACCGCTGTCCCGCCTGCTCCTCGATCACTCGGACCCGGGACTGATGCGGATCGCGATCTTCGGCCTCTGGGTCTTCACGATGTTCGAGTTCCTGACCGCGCTCTTCCGCCTCGACGAGCGCGCCAAGGCCTATTTCTTCTTCACGGTCGCGAACGTGCTGGTGACCATCCCGGTGACCGTCTGGCTGGTCGTCGGTCAGGACAAGGGCGCCAGCGGCCTGCTTTGGGGCCAGTATGCGACCGGGGCGGTGTTCCTCGCCGGCCTGATCGTCGCGCAGCGCCACCGGCTTGCCCTGATTCCCGACTTCCCGCTCTGGCGCCGGATGTTGCGCTGGGGCCTGCCGACGATGCCCGCCGAGCTCTCGCTGTACTCACTGAACTTCATCGACCGGGTGCTGATCGTTCGGATCGTCGGGCTTGGCGACGCGGGGCTCTACAGCCTCTCCGTGAAGTTCGCGCAGGCGGTCAACGTGCTGGTCAAGGGCTTCCAGCTCGCCTGGCCACCGCTCGCCTACTCGATCACCGACGACGACGAGGCTCGGCAGGCGTACGCCGTGATCGTCACCTGGTTCGTGTCGGTGACGACCTTCTTCGTCGCCGGGATGTGGCTGCTCTCTCGCTGGATCGTCCGCCTTCTGGCGGCGCCCGAGTTCTTCGATTCCTACAAGACGATCGGCCTGATCTCGACCGGGGTGATGCTCTACGCGCTCTACCTCGTGCTGGTGATCATCCTGGGCCGCACCGGCCGCACGGAGTTCAACTTCCCGGCGACCGGCGCGGGCACCGTGGTGAACATCGCGCTCAACCTGATCCTGCTGCCGACGATGGGGATCGTCGGGGCCGGCATCTCGCTGGTGGCCTCCTACGCCGTGGTCCTGGTCCTCATGTACGTCTTCACCCAGCGGCTCTTCAAGGTGCCCTACGAGTGGCTGCGGCTGGCCCAGGCCGCCGGCCTGGCCGTCGTGCTGGTGCTGGTCGGCGAGCTGCTGCTGCCGACGAGCGGCTTCTGGGGGCTCGCCGGCCGGACCGCGCTCTGGCTCGCGTACCCGGTGCTGCTCTGGGTCACGGGCTTCCTGAACGAGGAGGAGCGAGAGGCCGCGGGGCGGGTGCTCAGCCCGGCCTACGTCAAGGCGGCGCTGGTGAGGCTCCGCGAGACGCCTCCCGCCGAGCCTGAACCTGGCACCCCGACCGACGGCGACCGCAAGTACCGCGGCCCGCGCCTCACGCGCGAGACGCTCGAGGCCGAGCAGCGAGACGAGGACGCGATCCGCTAGCCGGCGGCCGCCGCGGCCCGCTCCAGGACGGCGCTCATCCGCGCCGCCATCGCCTTCACGTCATGGGGCTTCGCCGCTTCCCGCGCAGCCGGGTTCGGTGACGGCAGCGAGGCGGCTTGCGCCAGCGCTGCTGCAAGTGCATCCGTATCCCCGGGGTCGACCAGCACCCCGGCCTCGGGGGTAACGAACTCGGGCGGGCCGCCGACCTCAGTCGCGACGACGCTCCGCTCCATCGCCATCGCCTCCAGAGCCGCCTGCCCGAAGGGTTCGGTGAGAGACGGCTGGCAGAGGACGTCCGAGGCGGCCACCCATTCCGAGACATCCTGATGCGGGATTCGGCCGACCAGGGTGATCCCGACCTGACCCTCGAGCTTGCTTCGCTCGGGGCCGTCCCCCACAAAGGCGAGGCGCCCATGACCCAGGGCCCCGAATGCATCGGCCAGACGCTCGACGTTCTTGCGCTCGATCAGCGAGCCGACGCAGAGGAAGGCTGGGCCCTCTCCGTCCCAGCCGAGCGCGGCCCGCGCCCCCGCCGCCGGGCGCGGGGAGAACGCCTCGAGGTCCACGCCGCAGTCGGCGACCTCGATCTTCGGCTCGGCGGACGGGATCCGCTGGGTGAGGCGGCCGGCGAGCCATCGCGAGTTGGCGATCACGGCGGAGGAGCGACGCAGCACCCATCGGGTCGCGGTCTGGACGCCGGGGATTCGGCCCAGGTTGGCGACGTCCTGGCCGTGGGCCATGACGACCAGGGGGGCGCCGGCAGCTCGGGCCGCCAGGGCGCCCGCCGCACCCGAGGGAAAGAGAAAGTGAGCGAACACGACGTCAGGCTCGAAGCGGCGGGCGGCGGCGCGGGCCTCCCTGACCAGGCGCAGGTACTTGGACCTGGACCCGCCGCGCTGGCTGATCGAGGAGACCTCGACCTCGTGACCGAGCGCCTCGAGCTCGCGTGTCAGCGGCACCAGGAAGCTGCCCAGGTCCGGCTGCTCGGGGCTGGGCCACATCTGGGAGACGACCTGAATGCGCACGGCTACGACCCTAAGGCCCGGTTGTGCGTCTCCGCTGCCTCGCGAATCCCCTCGCCGCGACCCGGGAAGAGCGCCTGTCGCGCGTGCAGCCAGTAGCGCTGCGGCGAGTGGCCGGGCAGGAAGACCGCGGCGAGGGCTCGCAGCAGGTGGGGCCAGGCGAGCAGCGGCCGCAGGAGGACGGCCTCGGTTCGCCCATTGTGCTTGCGCAGATACCGGTCGCGGTTGCGGTGGTACTCGACGATTCGCCGTTCGGCTCCGGCGGCGTCCCGGGCCATCTGATCGTGGTGAATCGCCCGAGCCGAGGGGACGAAGAGGATCCTCCAGCCGGCGTCACCGAGCCGCTTGCAGAAATCCGTCTCGTCGGAGTAGACGAAGAACTCCGGGTCGAGCCAGCCGACCTGCTCCGCTGCCTCGCGCCGGATCATCATGGCGCTCGACTGCACCCAGCCGACCGGCCGGGTGCCGGTCCCGCCGCTCTCGACCGTGAGCCGCCGGTGCAGGAAGAGGGCCCCCGCCAGGCTGGTCTCCACGCCCGGCAGCCGCCAGGCGCAGGGAACCTCCCGGCCATCCGGGGACAGCAGCTGGGCGCCCGCGGCCGCGACGCCGCGATCGGACTGCAGAGCCCCCAGCAGCGCCGCCACCGCGCCGGGCTGGAGCTCTGAGTCCTCGTTGAGGAGCAAGCAGAATTCGCCCCGCGCCTCCTGAAGGAGCCGGCTGTCGTTGGCCGCCTTGCCGGCCCGGCGCTCGAGCGCGATCAGGCGGATGTCCCGCCCCAGAGCCCGCACCGCCTCGGCCGAGCCGTCGTCGGAGGCGTTGTCGAGCACGAGGATCTCGTGCTCGAGATCGAACGGCGTCGTTCGCTCGATCGCCTCGAGGCAGGAGAGCAGGAGGTCCCGCCCGTTGGTGTTGACCACGCAATAGGAGACCAGCACGGCGACAATGCTCGCCCATGCGCGTTCAAATCGTCGATCCGGCGGCCTACACGCCACCGTACGACCACGCCCTCTCGGGTGCGCTCGCCCGTGCCGGGGTGGAGGTGGAGCTGGTCACCGCTCGCTTCCCGTACGGCCCGGTGCCGGTCGAGCAGGGGTATGAGGTCAGCGAGTTCTTCTATCGCCGTGGCTCGCGTGCCGGGATCGGGCCCAGGCACCGGCGTCTGCTGCGCGCCGCCGAGCACGTCCCGGACATGCTGCGCTACCGGCGGGTCGCCGATCAGGCAGACCTCGTCCACTATCAGTGGCTGCCGATCCCGGCCCTCGACCGGCACCTGCTCCCCCTGAAGCGGCCGCGTGTGTACACGATGCACTGGCGTCTCCCGGAGACCGATTCCCGCGTCGGCCGCGCACTGAGGAAGCTGCTCGCGAAGATGGATGCGGTGGTCGTTCACTCCGAACACGGTGCGGGACGCCTCCGCTCCGACTTCGGTGTCCCCGCCGACCGGGTTCGCGTGATCCCGCATGGCGCCTTCGACTATCTGACCCGCCAGCCCGACGAGCAGCCGCTGCCCGCGGAGCTCCGTCAGGTCGATGCGCCGGTGATCCTCGCCTTCGGCCTGATCCGCCCCTACAAGGGGACGGACGTCCTCCTGCAGGCCTTCTCACGAATCCGGGGCGCCGAGCTCTGGATCGTCGGCAAGCCGCGGATGCCGATGGAGGAGCTGCATGCCCTGGCCGACCGGGCGCCGGGGCGCGTGCGGTTCATCGACCGCTTCATCCCGGATGCCGAGATACCGGCCTTCATGCGACGCGCCGACCTGGTCGTCCTGCCCTACCGGAACATCGAGCAGTCCGGGGTCCTGTACACGGCGCTCGCCTTCGGACGGCCGCTCATCCTGAGCGCAGTCGGCGGCTTCTCCGAGATCGCCGAGCGGGGAGCAGCCCGTCTCGTCCCGCCCGAGGATCCAGAGGCCTTGGCTGACGCGATCGAAGAGCTGATCGCCGACCGCGACACCGCCGCTTCGCTGGCGGCCGGCGCCGAGCGCGAGGCGGCGAGCATCTCCTCCTGGGAGAGGATCGGGGAGTCGACGGTCGCGCTCTACCGCGACCTGCAGCGGTGACCCACAACCGCCGATAATCCCCGCTCATGGCACTCGAGATCGTCTTCTGGGCCGCGGCCGGCCTGATCGTCTACGCCCACCTGGGATATCCGCTGCTGCTCTGGGCCCTCGCCGGTCTGTTCGGGGAGGACCCGCCGAGCTCCGAGCTCGACGGTGACTTGCCCGTCCTCACGCTGGTCATCCCGGCCTACGACGAGGAGGAGGTGATCGAGCGGAAGATCGCCAACGCTCGCGAGCTCGACTATCCGGCCGACCGGCTCGAGATCGTGGTGGCCTCCGACGGGTCTTCGGACGGGACAGCCGAGCTGGCCAGGACCGCGGGAGCCGATCGGGTGCTCGAGCTGTCCCGCGGCGGCAAGGTCGCCGCCCTCAATCGGGCTGTCCAGGACGCGAGCGGAGCGATCCTCGCCTTCTCGGACGCGAACAGCTACTGGCGCCCCGACGCCCTGCGCCGCCTCGTTGCTCGCTTCGCCGACGAGCGCGTCGGGTACGCCTGCGGCCAGGTCCGCTTCTCGGGAGGGGATGGCGGCAACCAGGAGGGGATCTACTGGCGCTACGAGATGGCGGTCCGCTCGATGGAGACCCGGCTGGCGGGAATCACGGCGGGCAACGGCGCGATCTATGCCGTGCGCCGGGAGGCCTACATCGAGTTGGACCCGAGCCGCGGGCAGGACATCGGCTTTCCGTTCGAGCTCACCAAGCGCGGTTGGCGCGCCGTGTACGAGCCGGCTGCGGTGGCCGAGGAGAAGATGGCCCCGACCGTCGAGGGTGAGTTCCGCCGCAAGCGCCGCATGATGTGGGGGCTCTGGGACGTGATGCTGCGGTGGGGAATGCTCGACCCGCGCGGCTACGGCCCCGGCTACGCGCTCGAGATCTATTCCCACCGTCTGCTCCGCTACCTGACGCCCTGGCTGCACCTGATCGCCTTCGGGGCCAACATCGCGCTGCTCGGAGACGGCCCTCTCTACGTGGTCACCATGGCCCTGCAGGTCGCGCTGCTGCTGGGGGCGCTGCTCGGGCGCTTCATACCCGCGCTGCCCTTCCGGATCGCCTACTACTACGTCACCGTGACCGCCTCGATCGCAGTCGGACTCTGGGATCGCCTCCGCGCCGGCTCTGTGCCGATCGGCTGGGAGAAGGTGGAGGGCACCCGATGAGTGGCGCCAACGGCCCCGTGCCGGCCGCCGCTCAGCAGCGCCTGGACGTGCCGCCGCCCGCGACCCGCCCCCGGCAGGGACTGCCGCGCTGGGCCGACCTTGCGATCGCGGTGGTCTCGCTGATCCTTCTGTCCCCGGTCCTGCTGGCCGCGGCGATCGCGATCAAGCTCGGCTCGCGTGGGCCGGTGATCTACCGGCAGCGGCGCGTTGGCCGCGATGGCGTGATCTTCGAGATGTTCAAGCTGCGGACCATGCGCCAGGGCGCCGATCCGGTCGGGGTCGGCACGGCGGTGACCGCCGCGGACCCGCGGGTGACAGGGGTCGGCAGGCTGTTGCGCCGGTTCTCGCTCGACGAGCTGCCGAACCTCTTCAACGTGCTTCGCGGCGACATGCGGATCGTCGGCCCGCGGGCGACGCTGCCCGCCCAGGTCGAGCTCTACACGCCGCGCCAGCTGCGCCGCCTGGACCTGCGCCCCGGCGTCACCGGGTGGGCCCAGATCCACGGCCGCGCGGGGATCCCGTGGGAGGAGCGGATAGAGCTGGATGTCTGGTACGTCGAGCATCGGTCGCTGCGCCTCGACCTGAAGATCCTCGCCCGCACACCGAGCGCCCTCCTGGGAGGCGCCGGGAACGTGGCGGTCGACCCCTACGCCGGTGCCGCGCCGGACTCCCCGCTGCGCAAGGCCGCCGAGCGCGAGGAGGCCGGGGAGCGGTGATGGCCCGCGGGATTTCGCTGAGGGACTTCCGGCCGGAGGACGCAGCCTCCGTGCAGCGCTGGTTCAACTCGCCCGCTGCGACGGCGAACCTCCTCGAGCATCGGGACGGGGAGTTCAGCGAGGAGGACGCGACGCGCTGGGTGCAGCGCGCGATCGACCAGGCCGCCGACCCGCAGGCGGAGGACCGCAAGTGGGCGGTCGAGGTCGAGGGAATCGAGGGCGCGGTCGGGTTCACGGCGCTCTACGGCCTCAATCGCCAGACCGCCCCCGAGCTCGGGGCGATCATGGGCGACGAGCGGATTCGCGGCCGCGGAGTGGGCCGCGAGGCCGAGCGGCTCACCAACCTGAAGGCCTTCGAGGAGTTCGGCGCCCACAAGGTCTATGGCCGGATTCCCGTGACCAACGAGGCCGCGAAAAAGGCCGTCATCTACAACGGCTGGAAGCAGGAGGGTGTCCTGCGCAACCAGGTCCGGCACGGTGACGAGCTGATCGATGTGGAGCTCTGGGGCGGCTTTCGCGAGGACCTGCCCGAGCCGCCCGAAGAGTGAGCCACACGGCCCGCCTGATCGAGGACCTCGGTCTTGAGGCCTCCGACACCGAGTTCTTCCGCTCGGCGGAGTTCTTCGCCGCCGAGGGGGTAACACACACGCTGGCGATCGGGGATGTGATGCGGCTTCCCGTCATCGTCCGAGAGATCGAGGATGTGGGCCGCGTCGACGCGATCTCTCCCTACGGATATCCCGGCGCACATCTGCTCGATCCCCATGGCGCGGGGTCCGAGCCTCTCGACCCGCCACAGATCGATTGGTCCGAGACCGGCCTGGTCAGTGTCTTCGTCCGCGACCGGATCGGCGAGAGCCGCACCTTCGCCGGCGGGACCGTGCGCAACCTCGTTCAGATCGCGGAGGGCGAGGGCGGGATTCGGAAGCGGCTGCGGGAGCAGATCAGGCGCAACGAGAGGCGCGGCTGGGAGGTTCGCTTCGCGACCGGCCCCGAGGATGCTGCGGCGCTGACGGCGTTCAAGTACGCATATGACGAGACGATGGCCCGTACCGGAGCCGCCGAGCGCTATCTCTACCCGCTCGATTACTTCGAGACGCTGCTGAAGGGCAGCAGCTGCTGGCTTCTGCTCGCCGAGAGACAGGGACGCCGTCTCGCCGGCGCCCTCGCCGTCCTCAGCGATCGCTACCTGCACTACTACCTGGGTGGTACGGCGGATGATGCGCTCGGCGACTCGCCGATGAAGAACCTGTTCGCGGCGATGATCAAGCTCGGCAGCGAGCTGGGCGTCCCGGTCAATCTCGGCGGAGGGCTCAGTCCCGGCGACTCGCTCGAGGACTTCAAGCGCGGTTTCTCCAGTGGGCAGGAGCCGTTCCGGACGCACGAGCTGGTCGGTGACCTCGTTGCCTACGAGGAGCTCGTGGCGAGGTCCGAGCCGGCACCCGAGGGCTTTTTCCCCGCGTATCGGGGCTAGGCGCCGGTGCCACCGCTGTTGCGGTGGCGCTTCTTCTTCCGCCCCTTCGCAAAATGCTTGATCCGTTTCTGCACCGCCGACTGGATCTGCGGGATCAGGGGGATCATCGCTCCGCCGGGGCAGGCGGTCAGACCCAGGGTGATGTGGCCGAGGACTCGCGGGACCGTGATGACTCTCCCGGCCGGGTAGCGGCTCTCCGGGCCGCCTGCGGAGGTCAGCTGAACGGTGCCGGTCGCCGGTGTGGCGCGGTTGGTGCCCATCTTCCAGGCGAGGAACTGGATGATCGAGCGCTGCGCCTGTGGCGTTGGCGCCTCGCTGGTGTGGTCGCCGATGGACGCGATCGAGGTGGTCTGCGCGTTGAAGCCCTGTGCCTGCGCTCCGACCACCGGTCGCTTCAGGCCGCCCGCGCGGCCTTCATACAGCGTGCCGAAACGATCGACCAGCGCGTTGTAGCCGATGTCGTTCCAGCCGTTGCCGAAGACGTGGAAGCGGCAGATGCCGAGCACGATGGACGGTGCCTCTTCGGGCGTGTAGTCGTTGGCGTTGACGGTGTGGTGGATCACGGCAGCCTTCACGGAGCCGTACTCGGCGGGGCCGCGCGGATAGCAGCCGCCGCTGGCGAGGTCGGCGCCCCATGCGGCCCGGCTCACGATCGGCGGCTTCGGCGAGAGCTTGAGCGCCTGCGCTACGGGCGTCGAGGCCACGGAGATGACGGCGGCATTGATCGCATGCCGTGCTGAGTTGACCAGCCCGTCGATGGGGCCCCCCGAGGTGCCGGAGACGTTCACGAAATGGAGTCGCCCACGTGGCCGGAACGGCGCGCGGACCTGGGCCGTGTCGGCACCTCCGACGTAGATGGGCGTCCCGTCGTCCTGGTCGACCCAGCCGGTCCAATGACCGCCGCCGTCGCGAACCCGGATCTGGACCGTGCGCATCTCCCGCGCCACCCCGACGAGGTCGAAGCGGTGCGGCGCCTCAATCGGGGGCGAGATCCAGTGCGGTGCTCGCTCGCGCGGATGCGCTGAGCGCGCCGAGGCGATCGCGCCGGGAGCCATCCTCTTGGCGAGGGGGATCCCACGCTCGAAGTCGACCGCCCCGGAGATGTACGGCCGCAGGGACAGCGCGGGCGCAGCCACCCAGGCGAGCGCCGTGATCAGCAAGAGGCCAATCCCTGTCATCAACCGCTTGCGCATCCAAAGTTTGGAACACATCGGCTTCGCCATCAGATCGCGGCCACGAGCGGCCGCTCCACACAAGTCGCTACGGGCTTCGCCCTCCGCTCCAAAGTGGTGCGGCCTGGTGGCCGCTTATGGCAAAACGATCGGGATGGCCTGCTCGGGGCCGTTGCCGCGGTAGGTGTCCCGGAAGTTTCGGATCACGTCGAGGACGGCCTCGTTGTAGTGCGGGCAGACGACCTCGTTGGTCCAGGCTGTGACGGCGACGTCGTAGGGAATCGCGGGGTCGGGGAAGAGAAGCATCCCATCGGGGTCGGCGTCGAAGACTCCCTTCAGCGCGAGCTGATCGTTCTCGGGCAGGCTCGGCTTGTAGTGGATCTCGATCCGCCCGTGCTCCATCGCGTGCACCATGTCGCGGATGTTCATCCCGGGCGTCGCCGGATTGCTGCTCACCGGGGTCTTGTAGGCCCCGTCGTCGATCGGCACGGGATTGTGATTCCCCGAGGTGGGAGGAACGGTGCCGTACTTGACCGGAGTCGAGTTCGGCACATGGGTGTTGCCCTCATCGGGGAGGTTGAGCTTCACCTCGCAGCCCGCCTTCTGCGCTGAGATCGCAAGGTCGGCGACCTGGATCGGCGGCGGCGTGGTCCCGGTCCGGCAGTCCGGTTCGAGGCCCTTGGTGCTTCCACCGGAATTCTTGATGTGGGCCTCCGAGCATGCGTCCGTGCCCCCACCGCCGCTGCCGCCGCTCGTGATCACGGCGACCAGGCCGGCGATCACGGCCAGGGTGAGGATTCCGGCGACTGCGTAGCCGGCGAACAGGCGGGCGCGCCCGCCTGACTTCGCCACTTTCTCGGCGGCGAGCCGCTGCGCGCGGAGTCGCTCCTTCTCTTCCTTGCGGCTGGCCATCGGAGGGCGAAGAGGCTAGCGGAGGCGGCTCAAGCCTCGCTTAGTGCGTCATCCGGTGCTCCGGCGACGGCTTTCGCGGCCGGCGCCTCCCCCTGATCCCAGACATCGTCGAGGAAGCCGGCCAGCTCGGCGTCGAGCCGCTCCGGGGAGATCCTCCACTCCAGGATCGAGTTGGCCTCGATCAACTGCGAGTGTGGAAGCTCCTCCGCGAGCATCCCGGAGTCCGAGAACGGGTGGAGCGGGTCGGCGCGGTGGCCGATCACGAGGGTCGGCTGCTTCATCTCGACCCGAAATTGGTGGTGGGGCGCCGATGAGCCGAGGAAGAGGCCCTCGAGAACAGCCGAGGAGGGCGCCGGATCCTGACGCCAGACGTCCAGGCCCATGTCGAGCAGCGGGTTGGTCCGTGGAATTCGACGGGCCACGGCTGCCAGCCGTCGCAGTAGCGGCTCTCCGATGCGCAGCCCGATCATGATCGGGGTGAAGATCACGGCCGCGGCCAGCAGGGCATTGTCCAGCACGGGCATCTCGATCATCATCGCCTTGACCCGCTCCGGTGACATGTGGTTGAGCTCGAGCGTCGTATTCGCGCCCAGCGAGGTCCCGCCGACCACCGCCTGGTCGATGCCGAGGTGGTCCATCAGGGTCTCCACCTGGCTCGCGAAGAACGTCATCGAGTAGTTCGACATCTGAGCCGGTCGGTCGGAGCGGCCGTGGCCGAGCAGGTCGACCGCGATCACCCGGTTGCCGCGCGCGGCCATCTCGGGGCCCAGGCGGTCGAACATATGGCGGCTCATCAGCAGCCCGTGAATCAGGATCAGGGGCCGGTCGCCCTCGCCGTACTCGTCGTAGGAGATCGTGTGGCCGTTGTAGTCGAACTCGGGCATTGCGGCGGGAGTCTAGGGAGAGGCTCAGGCGGCGCCGGCTGGCTCCGGCTCCTCCCAGGGCCGGGCTACATGCAGGGCACCCAGGATGGCCCGCGTTGCCGGCGAGCGGTTGAGCGCGTACAGGTGGATCCCGGGGGCTCCGCGGCGGAGCAGGTCCGAGCACTGCTGGGTCGCGTAGGCCACGCCGAGCTCGAATTCGGCCCGCTCGTCGCCGTCCAGCGCCTCCATGGCCGTGGCGAGCCGGCCGGGGATCGTCGCCTCGCAGAGCTCGGAGATCTTGGCGATCTGCTTGAAGCCGGTCATCGGCATGATGCCCGGGATGATCGGCACGTCGATGCCCGCCGCCCGTGCTGCCGGGACGAAGTCGAAGTAGAGCTGGTTGTCGAAGAACAGCTGGGTGATCAGGAAGCTGACGCCATTGTCGACCTTGGTCTTCAGATAGGCGAGATCCGCCTCGAGGTTCGCCGCCTCGGGATGCACCTCGGGAAAGCAGGCCCCACCGATTGCGATCTCGGGGTGGGTCCGGTGGATCAGCGCCGCGAGCTCGGAGGCGCTACCGAGGCCGCCCTCGGGCTGCTCGAAGTCCCTCTGGCCGCGGGGCGGATCGCCTCGCAGAGCGAGGATGTTGTCGATGCCGGCGCCCGCGATCCGCTCGATGATCTCGCGCAGGCTTTCGACGCTCTCGCCGACGCAGCTCAGGTGGGCCATCGCCTCCGAGTCGTAGGTGTCGCGAATCGCCCTGGTGGTGTCGAGGGTGCCCTCACGGGTGGCGCCGCCCGCCCCGTAGGTCACGGAGAAGAAGTGCGGGTCGAGCTTCCGCAGCACCTCCACGGTCTCGAACAGCGTCTGGCGGCCCTCATCCGTCTTGGGCGGGAAGAACTCGACCGAGAACACCGGGCGATTCGCGGAGAGCATTTCGTCGATTCGCATACAGCAAGGGTATTGAGCGGGCCGTAGCATCGAGCCAATGCCATTTCACGTGGAGATCTCAAGCGGCTTGCGCCAGCGGGCCCGCGCCTTCAACCTGGACCAAGCAAAGCTGCAGGCGACCGTGCTCGATCCCTGGGTGCGGGGCCGGAGGATCCACCTTGGGGACAAGGACTTCGAGCCGAAGGACTCCAAGCTGATCGTCCTCGAAGGGCCGGAGCTTGCCGATGTCGACCTCTCGATGGGCCGGGGATGGTCGAACGCGGAGAAAGCCTCCGAGAACGTCACCCGCAGGCTGGTCGAGTCCGCCTCGATTCCGGCCAAGCCGGTAGTGGCGATCCTCGCCGAGGACGACTCGGCTCGGGCCGAGGTGGCGGGGATGCTCGCGCGTCTCGAGCTCGAGATCGCTCACTGGGAAGAACTCCGCTCTCGGATCCTGGGAGTGCCGGCGACCGGCGACGGGCCTGGCTATGCGGCGGTTCTCGCCCTCGGTGATGACATGCCGTCGCCGTCGTGGCTCTTCGACGCTGGCCTCGCGCGCGGCGCGCTGGGTGGCAGGGCGTTAGTGGTCCAGCTCAGCGAGGCGGCGATCCCGGCGCAGCTCGTCGGAGTCGAGGTCATGCGCCTTGATCCTGGTGAGGAGTCATCGGTCCGGGCGCTGGGAGACCGGCTCACCAAATAGACGGGGCGCCCGAAAGGCGCCCCGTCCTGCTCGATCTCTGCGTCTGCGGTCGGTTACACCTTGGCAGCTACCCGCTTGACAATGCCGGGCTTCGAGAACTTGACCTCGGTCCCGCGAGCCACGGCGACCACTGGAGCATGGGAGATCTCAATCGCGTAGCCCGCCCGGGCGCTCAGGTTGACGTGACCCTTGGGGGACGCCGGTGAGGATCCGACGACGATCAGGTCGGCCTCGGTGTGGCGCTCGACGACATCGACGCCGAGGGCGCCGGCGAGGCTCTTCGCGGTCTCGATCGCGCTCCGATCACCGTCGTCCTCGACCAGCACGCCGACGCTCTTGATCTCGTGGTCCTGGTTCCGGTAGCCGGCCGGGGCGATCGCAACGGCCGCCGGGCCGCCGGTCAGCATCCTCTGTGCGGAGGTGCCGGGCAGGACCGCGCCCTCGGCGGTCCGGTAGTCGGAGCCGAAGACGATCAGCTCGGCCTTCTCGCTCTCGGCCAGCTCCCAGAGGCCGGCGCCGGTGGAGGCGTGGACGACCACGTGCTGTGGGATCTTCTCGTCACCGAGCGCCTGGGCACCCGCGGCGAGCAGTCCCTCGGCCTCCTTCTCCTCGAGGGCCTCGCGGGCTTGGTCGGGCTGCTGGGTGTGGCGCACGTAGGCGAGCGAAACGTCGCCGCCGAACTCGGCGAGCTGGGCGCCGAGGGCGAGGGCGTCGCGGTCGTTGTCGGTGCCGTCGTAGGAAACGATGATCTTGGCCATTTGGGTTCTCCTAGGTTCGAAGATCGTTGGGATTCGAAGTTCGATGGCATGGTGCCCGCGTCCTGCCATTAGTACAAGTACTGTTCATGATCTCTAGAATCAGCGTTGCTAATGCTGAACGTGCAACGGCTCAAGGTGCTGCGCGAGGTGCTCGCTCAGGGGTCATTCTCCGAGGCGGCCAGCGCGCTCAACTACACGCAGTCCGCCGTCTCCCAGGCGATTGCCACATTGGAGGCCGAGGCGGGTGTTCCGCTGCTCGAGCGGGACCGCCGCGGGGTGCGCCCGACCAGCGCGGGCGAGCGCCTCAACGAGCACGGCATGCGGATCCTGACGCAGCTCGACGCCGCCGAGGCGGAGTTGGGCGCGATCGCCGGGATCAGGGGCGGAGAGCTCCGGATGGCGTCAGTCCCGACCGCCGGCGCGACCCTGATGCCCCTGGCGATCGCGTCATTTAGAAACGCGCACCCCGAGGTGACGCTCAGCCTGGTGGAGGGAGAGCCGGAGGAGCTCACTCCGAGACTGCGCGATGGCGAGTTCGACCTCGCGCTGATCTTCGAGTTCGAGGGGACCGGCGAGCTAGGCCCGGGCCTGCGTGCGACGCCCCTGTTCGAGGATCGGATGAAACTCGCTCTTCCCAGGGGGCACCCCCTGGCCGGCAAGGACCAGATCACCCTGGAGGACCTCTCCGATGAAGCCTGGGTGCAGACCTCCGAGGCGAGCGCCTGCGCGCGCCACGTGGTGCGGATCTGCCGGACGGCCGGCTTCGAGCCGCGGGTGTCGTTCGAGAGCGATGACTACCTCACGGTGCAGGGCCTGGTGGCTGCGGGCGTCGGGGTCGCCTTGATCCCTGAGCTTGCCCTCTCGCAGGCCTTGAGTTACGACGTCGCCGTAACTGAGCTCCATCCGGTGGCCCCGGTGCGCCATGTGGTCGCTGCAACGCGAGGCACGGGGGTCTCGTTGCCGGCGGCGGCGGCGATGCTCGACATCCTTCAGGACGAGGCGCGCCGCTACCAGCGGTAGACCCCAGAACGGCCGCCGCCCCCACCGAACGGCGGGGGCGGCGGATGGTCCGTTGCTGGTTGGTCGGTGCGCTAGCCGGATTGCGCCCCGGCGGGGAATGCGAGCGAGGGCACGTCCGAGGGGTAGACCTCGTGACCGTGAACGGCCAGGTCGCCCTCCTCCATTTCCTCCTCGGTCATCCGTAGCGAAACGAACAGCCCCACCAGCTTGAGCAGGATGAACGTCCCGATTGCAGAGAACGCGATCACCCAGAGCGCCGTCAGCGCCTGCCAGCCGAGCAGATGCCAGCTGCCGGAAACGACACCGGGAGCCGCGCCCATCGCTTCGTTGGCGAAGACGCCCGTGAGCAGGCCGCCCGCAAGGCCGGCGAAGCCGTGGGTGTAGACCACGCCCAGGGTGTCGTCGACTCTGCGGAACGGAGCTGCCC
Source organism: uncultured Solirubrobacterales bacterium (assembly GCA_963743575.1). GTDB lineage: Bacteria > Actinomycetota > Thermoleophilia > Solirubrobacterales > 70-9 > DASUPK01. Next base: position 1,011,655 of record CAVUQC010000007.1, read on the forward strand.
GGCTCAGGTAATTGAGTGCGAAGTAGACGATCAGCGCAGCAATCACGCCTATCGCCATCGCACCCCAGCCGTTGACGAAACCGGCGCCGGGCGTAATTGCGACGAGCCCTGTGATCATCCCGTTGACGCTCGAGATCAGGCTCGGCTTGTGACCGGTTGCGTAGTCGCAACCGACCCAGACCAACAGGGCCACCGCCGTGCACAGGTTCGTGTTCAGAACCGCGGCGGAGGCAATGTCGTTTGCCAGATACGGGTCACCCCCGTTGAAGCCGTTCCAGCCGAGCCATAGAAGGCCCGCTCCGGTGGCGACCATCAACAGGTTGTTCGGAGCATCGATCTCACGATCGCGCTGGAGCCGGGGACCGATCACGGCGGCAGCGACGAAGCCCGAGACGCCAGCGGCGAGGTGAATCACGTAGCCGCCGGAGAAGTCGAGCGCGCCATGCTGCGCGAAGTAACCGCCGCCCCAGATCAGGAAGGCGTTGATCGTGTAGATGATGCTCGACCAGACCAACACGAATGGGATCCAGGCCCGGAAGTTGATCCGGCCCAGAACCGATCCGAGCATCAGGATCGGGGTGATCGCCGCGAATACGAACTGGAAATAAGCCAGTGTCGACTGCGGGAACACCACGTCTCCGACGAGCGGAATATTGCCCTGTTTCAGCAGGTCATCGCTGTTCAGGATCGCCCCGGGCTTACCCCACATGTTTCCGAAGAACCCGTGGTCGGCCCCGAAGATATGCATCGGCGCGCCGAATGCGAGCTTGTAGGCGAAGAGCACCCAGACGATCAGCACCAGGGCGAACGCGATGAAGGCCATCATCATCGAGTTCACCGACCAGCGCTTCTGCATCACGCCGCCATAGAGGACGACGAGTCCGGGCACACTCATCAGACCGACGAAAGTCGCCGCCGTCATCTGCCAAGCGTTGTCGCCCGGGCTCAACCAATTCAAATCCATGCGCGGTGTTTCCTTTCTCATTGAAGGGCAGAGCCGGGCGCCCCAAACACAGAAACGCCCCTCCTAGAAGGGCCTGCCCAAATGGCAGTCGGAAGGGTGCCTGGGCGGGAGGTCCGTCGGTACATACACGGGTCCAAAGATCCGGCGCCTGCGTTCGCCACCTTGTCGGAATCGCGCCTCAGAGGGTCCCGCTACCCTGGCCGCGCCATGCCGATGGAGGGACACTGGGACCGCGTCAACACGCCGTTGCGCAAGCTCACGCGGCGCGAGCGGCGCGTCGCGATCGGCGCGGTCGTACTGAGCGTCGCCGCGATCCTCGCGGTCGTCCTTGCGACGGCTGGGAATTCCAAGCCCAAGGCAGGGCCAGGGTGTATCTACGCGATCATTCCGGGCGTGATGGGCGCGGAGCCGGTCGATGCCTGCGGTACCCAGGCGCAGTTCGTCTGCGCCAAGCACGCGACGGGAAGCGCACCTGGGTCCGAGACGATCAGGACGGCGTGCCGGGAGGCTCACATCGTGGTCTCCCCCGCGATTGCCAAGGAGGCGCAGAACCCGGCCAGAATTCCGCACCGCAGCACTTCCACCGGCCTCTGACGTCGAGCGGAGCGTGACGGGCGTAGAGTGAGGGATCCTCACCGAAGCCCACCTCAATCGAGCGCTGCTCGCCCGGCAACTCCTGCTCGAGCCGTCGAAGGGCTCCATCCCCCAGGTGCTCGAGCGGATGGGAACCCTTCAGGCGCAGTACGCGCCCTCGATGTACATCGGTCTCCACTCGCGCATCGAGGGCTTCGAGCGTGCGCAGCTCGACCGAGCGCTGGAGCGGCGCACGGTCGTGCAGGGCACCCTGATGCGGGCCACCATCCACCTCGTCTCGGCCTCCGACTACTGGCCGATCGCGATCGGTGTACGGCGGGCTCGACGCGAGGCCTGGCTCGGCGCCTCCTACCGAAAGGACTACAGCGCTTCGCAGCTGACCTCCGCCGCCCGGAGGCTGCGCAAGCAGCTCGGTGATGGCACGCTGAGCCGGAAGGAGGTCCATGAGCTCCTCGGCTCCGACAGCGTCGTCACGAATGGCGTGAACATGTGGATCGACCTCGTCAGGGTGCCGCCCTCGGGAACCTGGGAGCGGAGGCGGGCGGACATCTATGCCGCGGCGAAGCCGTGGCTGGGCGCGCCGCCGAAGGGCTTGGGGGAGCGAGAGGGGATCGAGCTGCTGGTGCGGCGCCACCTGACCGGGTTCGGACCGGCCCCGGTCGCCGACATCGCCAACTGGGCGGGCCTGCATCCCAAGCGCATCCAGCCGGCGCTCGATGGCATGAAGCTGCGCTCCTTCCGGGCCGAGAACGGAGAGGAGCTGGTGGACCTGCCGAGAGCGCCGCTCCCGGATCCGGAGACGCCCGCGCCGGTGCGCTTCCTCGGGACCTGGGACGCGATGCTCCTCACCCACGCCCGCCGCACCGGCGTGCTTCCCGAGGAGCACCGCTCCAAGGTCTTCAACCCGAAGACCCCGCAGTCGGCGCCGACGTTCCTGGTCGACGGCAGGGCGGCGGGGACCTGGACTTTCCAGAAGGGGAAGGTGTCGACCAGGCCGTTCGGGCGCCTCGACGCCTCAGCGAAGCGGGAGCTTCGCGAGGAGAGCGAGCGCCTGGCGGAGCTGCACGCCTAGAGGGAGAGGCCCGCGAGCCACGTCGCGACCGCTGCGGCGATTGCCTCCGGGTCCGCCTTGAGGCCGTGGTCACCTCGCACCTTCACCACCTCTCGGGTCTTCGCGGCGGGTGGCATGCCGAAGCGGTCGCTCTCGCCCTGGACGATCAGTACGGGGAGCTTCACCGCCTCCAGCTCTCCCAACCGGCTCTGCGGCGGCTTGTTGCGGCGGGGCGGCAGCAGTGGGAACGCGAGGCAGAGCACGGCCACGGCATCGGTCTGCTCGACCGTCCGGCAAGCCACCCGTGCACCGAGGGAGCGTCCGCCTGCCACCAGCGGCAGCCCGCCCAGTTCGTTCTCCCGGAGATGCTGCGCGACGGCAATCCAGGCTTCATCGAGGCGATTGGCGGGTGCCGGCGCCCGACGCCCGGCGACCCGGTAGGGCTGCTCCACGAGGGCCACCGTGAATCCCTCTGTGAGTGCGGCGTCCCGCGCGGCAACCAGGTCCGGCGCGTCCACACCGCCACCGGCGCCGTGGCCGAGCACCATCCCGGCGCGAGGCTGCTTTGCCGCGTGCACGTGGGCTCGTGCGGGTCCGGATGGCGTCTCGATCTCGATCGCGGCCACGTCCGCGACTCTAGCTCCGCGCTGTAGGTTCTCGGCGATGAAGGGTCGTGCTCGTGAATGGCTGGACGGTGGGCGGTTCTTTGATTGGGAGCCGCCGCAGGCCGATGACACGCAGCGGATCTTCCACGCACAGTTCGGGGATCCGGAGGCGCCGCTGCTCCTGCTCGTGCATGGGTTCCCCACCAGCAGCATCGACTGGTACGACGTCGTCGATGCGCTCAGCCGGGAGCGGCGTGTCTGTGTGCTCGATTTCCCCGGCTACGGCTTCTCCGACAAGCCCCCGGAGGGGAAGTACTCGCTGGAGCGTGATTGCGAGCTGATCGGTTTCTATCTCCGCGAGGTCGTGGCTGCAGCGGAGGGCGCGGTCGTCGCACATGATCGCGGAGACAGCGTCGCGCTGGCGTTTGCCGGGCAGTGCGCCGCGGGAGACATCCCGTTCGAGCTCACCAACCTCGTGATCAGCAACGGGAACCTGTTCCTTCCCCTCTCTAACCTGACCGAGTTTCAGCGGCTGGTGCTCGATCCGGAGACGGCCCCGGCCGTACTCGAACAGATCACCCCGGAGCTGCTGGCGGCTGGGCTGGGTCAGACCACCTTCACCCCGGTTCGCCAACCCGACGATCCCGCGATCCGGGCCCTCGCCGACACGTTTGGGGTCAACGACGGCGTGGCGGTGCTCCACGCCACGATCCAGTACCTCCTCGAACGCTCCGAGAACGAGGAGGGATGGCTCGAGGCACTTGCCCGAGCGACGGTTCCCACCGCCATGGTCTGGGGGCTGTATGACACGGTCTCCCCCCTGCGGGTGGCCGCCCACGTATGGAACACGTATCTCTCCACCAAGCCGGGTGCAAATGAGTTCTGGCTCCTGCCGCGGGCCAACCACTATCTGCAGCACGATCAGCCGGCGGAGTTCGCCGAGGTCGTGCTCGCGGCGCTCCGTGGGGCCGTGCACGAGGCCCCGGGTCCGCTCTCGGATGCAGCCCGTGCGCCGCTCCTGGTCGACATCTCGCGAGCCATGCTGCCCACGGCCAAGGAGGCGCTGGCCGGGAGCTGAGCCCTAGTCGCTGTTGAGGGCGACGGCGGCCTGAATGAGCGCCTTGAAGGCGTCCGCGTCGAGCTCCTCGCCCTCATGGATGTCGATCGCGCGCCTGGTGTTCCCGTCCAGGCTCGAGTTGAAGAGCTTGGCCGGGTCGTCCAGCGACGCTCCCTTGGCGAAGGTCAGCTTCACCTTGTCCTTGTAGGACTCGCCGGTGCAGATGATCCCGTCGTGCTCCCAGACGGGAGTGCCGGGGCTCGTCTGCTTCGCCCACTTGAATTCCTCCACGACCTCCGGGTCCGCGTCGTGGATGAGCTTGCGCACCCTGGTCAGGGTCTCGGCGCGCCAGTCGCCGAGCTCGGCGATTCGGTCGTCGATCTGCTTCGAAGCCGTCAAATCATGGAGCTAGCCGGACTCGAACCGGCGACCTCCTGGGTGCGATCCAGGCGCTCTCCCAACTGAGCTATAGCCCCGCGCGTCGGGAGCAAGGATACGCTTTCGCCGGGTGAGTTTCGGACGCCGCTTGGCGCTTTTCTTCCTCTTGATCGCGATCGTGCCGACCGCGGCGCTGATCGGCATCCTGCTGTTCGTCGGCCAGGATTCGCAGCGTGGCAAGGCGGATGCGCGTCTCGCCGCCGGGCTGCAGACGGCGGTCTCGATCTTCGATGAGCGAACCAGTGCGGCGACCGCACAGGCGCGGGATCTCGCGGCCAGCCCGGAGCTCGCGGCGGCGTTGCGGTCCGGTGATACGGCGGCCCTCCGCGCCTTCACCGCCCAGACCGCTGCCGACCCGGGTGTGATTCGGGTCGAGATCGTCGACAACGCCCGGCGCATGATGGCGGCGAGTGGATCTCCGAACTCCGTGGCGTTCGCGAGGGTCGGCCTGACCGAGCAGGCGCGGCCGGTCGGCGGCCTTCACCTATCCACGACGACGGCTCAGGAATATGCGGCGGCGGTCCACCGTCTGACGGGGCAGCAGGTGGTGCTACGCCGGGCGGGGGCGACGATCACCTCCACCGTCCCGACCCCCTCGAAGACGCTGCAGGCAGACCAGACCGCGGATGTGACCTCGGGGGGCGAGAGCTACAGGGCGCACGCAACCACGCTCGACGCCGCCGACGGATTGACACTGGTCATGCTCGGGCCGCCCAAGTCCGGAGCCTTCCTCGGAATCGGCCCGCCGGCCTTCGCGATCCTGGTGCTCTTCCTGTTGCTCGGTGTGGCGCTCGCCTGGACCCTGGCGCGCACTCTCACCCGGTTGCACCGGCGTGTGGCCCAGCAGGCGGTGACCGATCCCCTGACCGGTCTGGCGAACCGGCGGCACATGGCCGAGACGCTCGACCGTGAGGTGTCGCGCGCCCGCCGCTTCCGCCATCCGATCTCGCTGCTCATCATCGATGTCGACGACTTCAAGCAGATCAACGACCGCGAGGGCCACATGCAGGGCGACACCGTGCTCGAGACGGTGTCGGACGTCGTCCGGGAGGCCACCCGGTCGATTGACGTGCCCGCCCGCTGGGGCGGGGATGAGCTCGCCGTGATCCTGGTCGAGACCGACCGCGAGGGCGCCCTCATACTCGGTGAGCGGCTCGCCGACAGGATGCGGGGGACCAGGGTGCAGCTGCGGGACGGCGGCTCCATGGCGGTGACGATCAGCCTGGGCGTGGCGACGATTCCGGACTCGGCCGAGAGCCTGGACTCCCTGGTCGACGCGGCCGATCGAGCGCTGCTGCGCGCCAAGCGAGCGGGCAAGAACCAGATTCGGGCCGCGCCGGCGACTCGCCCGGGAGACCATGTCGAGAGGGAAACGCCGGGGTCGGGAAGACGGCGTTTCGTCCCCGAGCGCCACGCACACGGTAAACGGCCGTAAATTGGTCGCTCCAGTGCAGGGTCCAGGGGGGGATCCAGGTATCACATAAGCCCTGCACCGCCTAAGCTTTGACCCCTCGAGGGCGGCCAAACCGCGCATCATGGGAATACTCGACGACGCGATTCGCGAACACCTCGATCTGAAGCGCAAGCACGGCGCGCATGACGCCGACCTGCGCGAGATCGAGGACGAGGCGTTCGGTTCCACCGATCGCCCGGACCCGTTCGCCTCGAACGAGCTCTTCAACGAGGTCGCATCCTCCGGAGAGGCCGGGCCGCAGGCCTCCGGAGCGGCTACCGCCGAGCCCGGCGGCCTGGGCGAGATCGAAGCGCCTGGAGAGCTGAGCGACCTGGAAGCGCCGGGTGGAATGAGCGAGCCCGAGGCCGGAGGCGAGGAGCCCACCCGCCTGGTCGAGCCCGGGGCGCCTCGCCCGCCGGAGCCGTCCTTCGAAGAGCCGCCGTCTGAGCCCTCATTCGAGGGGCCGCCGTTCGACGAGCCACCCTCTGAGGCGCTCAGCCCGCCCGAGGGGGTCGAGCAGATCCCGGGCCAGGTCGAGCTTCCGGGCCAGGATGAGATTCCGGGCCAGGAGACACTCGACGATCCGCTGGAGGGCTATCAGCGCTCCGCGGAGCCGGAAACAGCTTCGGAACCGCAGGTCGAGGAGCCCGAGGCGGCCCTGGAGCCGCCGGCTCCCTCGGAGTCGCTCGAGGATCTGATCGCCGAGGAGGAGCCGTTCCCTGAGGACGAAGGCGTTGAGTCCGCCGCGGGGCCCTCCGATCTGCCGTACGACCCGGGCGCGCCCCCGCCACCCGCAGCGGAGCAGGCCGCTCCCGAGGCGGAACTGGAGGAGGAGCCGGAGCTTTCGCCGGATCCGGAGCCCGAACCGGAGAGCTCGGTCCCCGAGCCCCCGCCGCCTCCGCCGCCCGGGGCCGAGCCGCCCGGCCGGGCCCGGGGGCGGGTCGACGTGCCCACCCAGGAGCATCCTGCGCCCGTTGACACCGGTGGCCTACCGCCCAAGCCGGAACTGGAACTGGAGGCGGAACCCGAGCCTGAGCACGAGCCGCTTGAGCCCGTTGACAAGGCGCCTCCCGCCGAGCCGTTCGCCGCGGAGCCCGCCGAGGACTCCGGGGCCCCGGCGCTCTACGACTTCGAGACCGACGAGGACCCGCTCGCGTCCGGTCCGGCTCCGGCCGACGACGACGACTTCGAGGCCCTCGGCCCCGCGGAGGAGGAGGCGCCCTACCTCGAGGAGGAGGAGCCGTACGCGGAGGAACCCGTCTCAGGCACCGAGCCGCCTCCCGAGGAGCCGGGCACGGAGGTCAGGCCGGCGCTCGAGGACGAGGAGGTCTACGAGGGCGGCTCTCCGGACCCCGAGGAGACCTACGAGGAAGAAGAGGAAGAGGGCGAGGAGGGGCTCTGGTTCGAGAAGGGCCCGCCGAAGGACTTCGACTTCGACGATTAGACGTAGCCGCGAGTGCGGCTCGCCTCGACCACCCTCTCGATTCCCACCAGATAGGCGGCCTCGCGGAGCGAGATGCGCTCCTCCTTGGCTCGCCCCGAGACGTCCCGATACGCACGGCGCAGGATGCCGCCGAGCTTGTCGTTCACCTCGCGCTCCGACCAGCGGAAGTGCTGGAGGTTCTGAACCCACTCGAAGTAGGAGCAGACAACGCCGCCGGCGTTGGCCATCACGTCGGGGATCACGTGCACGCCTTTCTCGTGGAGGATCTCGTCGGCCGCCGGGGTGGTGGGCGAGTTGGCACCCTCGATGATCATCTTGGTGTTGATCCGGTCGGCGTTGCCCTCGTGGATCATGCCCCCCAGCGCGGCTGGGATGAGCACGTCGCACTCGATGGCGACCAGGTCGTCGGGGCTGATCACCTCGACGCCGGGAAACTCGGTGAGCTTGCCTCCATCACGAAGGTGCTTGGCGAGATCGTCGGCGTCGATCCCGGCGTCGCTCTGGATCGCGCCGGTTGCGTCAGACGTGCCGATCATCCTGGCCCCCAGCTGCTGGAGGATGCGGGCGGCCCAGGAGCCGACGTTGCCGTAGCCCTGGACGACGAAGGTGCTGTCCGCCGGGGTCAGGCCGATCTGCGGGGCGGCCTCGCGGAACATGTAGATGCAGCCGCGGCCGGTCGCCTGCTCGCGCCCGTATGACCCTTCCAGGGCGATCGGCTTGCCGGTGCAGATGGCGGGAGTGTGGCCGTGGAGCTTGCCGTACTCATCCATCATCCAGGCCATCACCTGGGCGTTGGTCCCGACGTCCGGTGCGGGGATGTCGCGCGTGGGGCCGAGGATCTTCTGGATCTTGTCCATGAACGAGCGGGTGATGGCCTGCAGCTCGGCACGGTCGAGGGTGTCCGCGGGGACGTTGACGCCGCCCTTGGCGCCGCCGAAGGGGATATTGGCCACGGCGGTCTTCCAGGTCATCAGCGAGGCCAGGGCGCGAACCTCATCGACGTCGACCTCCGGGTGGTAGCGAATGCCGCCCTTGTACGGCCCGCGCGCACCGTTGTGCTGGATCCGGTAGCCGGAGAAGGTGTGGACCTTGCCGTCGGAGAGCTTCACCGGGATCTGGACGGTGACCTCGCGGTAGGGGGTCCAGAAGACGGTGCGGATGTCGTCGGGGAGCTCGAGCCGCTCGACCGCGCGATCGAAGTAGAAGCGGACGATGTCGAGGTTCGAGACCTCGGCGTGCTGCGCGGGCGGCCGTGCCGCCCCTTCCCCCGAATCAGGTTCCTTGGCCCTCGTTGCCATTCACGCTTCCTGGGGCGCTCTCGCGCCAGCGGTTCCAGTCTCTCACAGCAGCTTTCACGGGGTTGCGAGTGTCCGCCCTACAATCGGCCTCCCACGGGGGCCATAGCTCAGTTGGGAGAGCGTTCGGTTTGCATCCGAAAGGGCGCGGGTTCGAGTCCCGCTGGCTCCATTCCTGATCAGCTGATGCGTAGTCGTGTGATCTCCGGTTCGCTGTAGTCCTCGGCGAATCGGATTCCTCGCCGCTGACAGTTCTTGGCCTCTAGGACCCGCAGGCGGAGGACGTTCTTTCCAGAGCCGAGATCGGCTGCTGGGATGTAGAAGCACCTTCTTGTAGTCGCGTCATAGACGGCAAGCCAGTCGATGGTTGCTGCCGTGTATCGCTTCGTCTGACGGATCCGACCGTTTGTCAGTGAGTGCGAATAGCACTTGACGGCGATCACCTCGCCGTTTGACCGCGAGTGCTTGACCTGGACCCGCTCGAGCTTGTCGCCCCGACACAGGATCAGGTCGAAGTCGTGGTCCTCGCCGTAGGGGATCGCGATCCGGTAGCCGCGCTCCAGCAGGTCGGTCGCGACCTTGAGCTCGGCCAGATCTCCCTTTGTCTTCAGCGGGGCCATCTCCACGTCTGGAAGGGACCTTGGAGATGAGTGCGTCTCACGGGTGAGTCAAAGGTGGCGAGAGTGCCCGCCCTCCGAGCTGTCCTCGATCACCTTCCGCTCGATCCTCTCGAGCTCCATGTCGAGCTCGCGGTCGGCCAGCATGCCGCGCAGGGCGCCCGAGATCGTCCTCGACCACATCCGCCGCGCGACTGCCACGTCCATGTGGCCGGCCGCGTCGTGCTCGTACTCCGCCCACTCGACGCACACCTTCCGGTCGCCCGAGGGCGCATCGTCCGGCAGTGGAGCTCCCTCGCCGTAGAGCACGATCCGTGCCGTCCAGCCGTCAGGACAGAGCTCCTGCATCCGCTGCCTGGCCAGTGCCTCCTTCATCGCCATGGCGTCGCGCCGTCGCCGATAGCGGGAGAGCAGCAGCACCGTCGCGGTCAGCAGCGCGCAGGCCAGGACGGTCGCCACGACGATCTCGACGGACACTCCGAGGCTCCCACCCTTCTCTTGTGGCGTGTTCTGCAGCGCGAGGATGTGAAGCCCCTCGATCATGACCCCAAATTCATATACCCCCAGAGGCGATTCGCAAAGGAAATCGGCCTTCCTTAAGAGAAGGCGCAGGTGCTGATCAGGAGGAGCAGCAGCGCGACGGGGCACCCGACCAGGGCGATCAGCGCCGCGATCCACCTCCTCAGGATCAGAGCTCCGATGCCGGCAGCCATCCCGGCGATCGCGGCGACCGCCGTCACGGCGTCGATCGGGTCGGTCCACCGCGGAGGTCCCCCGGTTCCGCTGCAGGCGGGCTGGGCCAGTACGAAGACGAGCGCGAGCGCGCACGTGATCGCCGTCAGCACCAGAGCCGCATCGGCGAGCCATCGAGCCAGCTCCTCAATCCGCGACCGCTTGACCTGCCCCGCGGTCCCGACGTGAATCGCCAGCTTCCCCAGATGAAGCACGCGCTCGCGCAGATCGTCGGTCTGGCTCTGGACGGCCCAGCCCTCGGATCGCCCGACCAGCGTTCCGGCCGCAGCCGCCACCAGCAACACCACCGGGACCATCAGCATCGGAGCGGTCGGAGGCTCAACGGGGTTTCCGTCGGTGGCCACCAGCACGACGATCACCGCAATCCCCGCCCAGACTCCGATCACCCCGAGATTGGTGAAGATCCGCAGCCACTCGGTGCGTGGATTCGAACGCATGGACCAAGCGGTCGCCAGGCCCACGGTGGCCAGGATCGCGAACGCGTAGAGCCAGGCCCGGGAGTCGTACTCCCGCTGCAGCGGCTCCGCAGCCCGATCCTGGGCCACTTCCTCGCTGAGCTGCGCGTTGAAGCAGGCCGCCTGGTCCGCCTGGCAGTCGCGGGATGCGAAGTCCGGGACCCGCGAGGAGGTGTGCGCGAGGTCCGCCGTGGCCACCAACAGGATGAAGGCGCACACCGCCATCCACGCCAGGGTCGGCCGGCTCGGCGATGGCCACTCCATCCCGCCTACCCGTCCGGCGGCAGCTTGGGACTGGGCGGCTTCGGCGCCGGCGCCACCACGCCCTCCTGCTCGAACCCCGCCCGCAGGAGGGCGGGCACCTGAGTGATCGGATTGGGCGAGTGGATCAGCACGACGCCGAGCTGGTGCCCGCCCACCCGCGCGGTCGTCACGTAGCAGCGCCCCGCCGGGTCGGTGAACCCCGTCTTCAGGCCGGTCACCTGTGCCTGCGGCAGCCCGTCGAGGCCGTGCTGGAGGAAGTAATGGTTGTTGTAGAGGTAGAGGTGCTTGCCCTTGATCGGGAAGAGCGGCCTCGCGGAGCGCGTCTCGGCGATCTGGGCGATGCGCGGGTTCGCCAGGTCCGCCCGCGCCAGCTCCGCGAGGTCGTCCGGGCACGAGTAGTTGTCGCGGTCCCGCAGCCCGTTCGGCGTCGAGTAGTGCGTGCAGTCGAGGCCCATCGACTTCGCCTGGCGGTTCATCTGCTTGACGAACCGCGTCACGCTCCCGCCGTCATGTTCGGCGAGGGCGACGGCCGCATCGTTCGCCGAGATCATGATCAGCGCCTGCAGGAGGGGCTCCAGCGGCACCTTCTTCCCCCGCGGCAGCTCCCCGGTGGCCGAGCCCGGTGTCTGCGCCGCCTTCCGGCTCACCAGCACATGCTCCCCCGGCCGGTTCGTCCTTGCCACGATCAACGCGGTCATCATCTTCGTGAGGCTCGCGATCGGGTGCTGGAGCCGCGGGTTGCGCTGCCAGAGCACGGCGCCCGTTCTCACGTCGAAGAGAATTCCGGCGGCCGGCGGATGCTTGAAGCGGTAGTGGACGGGAAGCGGTCCGGTGACCGGGAGCAGGCCGAAGCGGGAGATCGCGATCGTCCTGTCGACCTCGGGAATGTCCGGCGCGGTCACGGCCGGTGCGGCCACGGGGTGGTGAACGTGGTTCACCCGCGAGCCCGAATCGTCCTCTCCCGCCCTCTCCGGCCAGACCGCCACGGCTACGGCGACGATCGCGCCGGCGGCGAGCAACAGCCCGGCAATCGCCAGGACCCGCCTAGTCATCGGGCGGGTTCCGGAGGGCGCCGATCAGCCCGGCGGCGATCATCCCGACGATCAGCAGGGAAACGGCGTAGAGCCCGATCGCGCCGATGTCGCCGTAGGTGCGAAGGCGCAGCCCGGTGTCGACGATCACGTAGATGGTCACCGCCGCAAAGAATCCGCAGAAGACCAGGCCGACCAGGAGCAGAGCATTCCGGAGGTCGGGGTCCAATTTGGCTCAGTGTGTCGGTAGGTGAGGTTCGGGCCGGCGTCTTCGCATCACCGAGAGCATCGCTCCCGCCACGGCCAGGCCGAAGAGAAAGCCGCCCACGTGCGCGAAGTAGGCGACCCCCTGATCGCCTCCCGAGCCGACCGCGACCTGCCCGAGTGCCGGGACGAATTGGAGAATGAACCAGATCGCCAAGAGGATCAACGCCGGGATCTCCACCAGCGTGACGAAGAAAATGATGAAGATCAGGGTGAGCACCTTCGCACGCGGGAACGTCAGGGCGTACGCGCCCAGCACCCCCGCGATCGCTCCGCTGGCCCCGATCGTCGGCGCCGTGGACGAGGGATCGAGCAACGCCTGGGTGTAGACCGCGATCAGCCCGGCCAGGACGTAGAAGAGCAGGAACCCGACGCGGCCCATCCGTTCCTCGATGTTGTTCCCGAAGACCCAGAGAAACAGCATGTTGCCGATGATGTGCAGCCAGCCGCCGTGCATGAACATCGACGTGAACAGCGTCTCCCACCACGGCTTCTGGTCGATCTGGAACGGCCCCAGCTCCGCACCCGGGTTGGCCCGGCTGCGAGCGACCGCCTCGTCGTAGTCCTTGGTCCCCGGGCAGACGACCCCGGCCTGGAACTGGCCGGGGGCGAACTCGCCCACCGCGCCGATGTCGCAGTCGCCCGTGCTCGGATGGGTGATCCGGTACGGAATCGCCCCGTACTCGAGCGAGCTCTGGTCGATGTGCCCGAACCCCGCCTCGCTGAGCCGCTGGCTCTCCGGGAAGTTGAGCTGCCAGATGAAGACCAGGGCGCAGGCCACGATCAGGCCGACCGTCACGATCGGGAACCGCGAGGTCGGGATGTTGTCCTTCAGCGGCAGCACCTGGCGCCGCAGAGCCTACGTGCCGGGACGAACGGCTAGCCGCGCTTGGTGGGCGGCGGAATCTCGTTCCTGACGGCCGGCAGCTTCGCCGACTTCGGCGGCGGGAGCACACGGCGTCCCGACGCCTTCGCGGGCACGGCGCCGCCCCGGCTCACCCAGCGGACCGGGAGCGCCTTGTTCAGCACCAGCTGGCCCCAGGTCGGCACGTCGAGACTGCCGGTCTGCGCCAGCCCATGGTCGCGCTGGAAGGCGAGGACCGCGGTCTGGGTCGAGCCCTGGAAGTAGCCGCTCACCGGCACGCTGTAGCCGCCTCCCGCGAGCAGCTGCTGGGCCCAAGCCACGAAGTCGCCCTTGGAGCCCTGATGGAGGAACGGATAGCTCGGATAGGGGCCGCTGGACGCGGGCGAGATCGGCTGGCCCACGGCCTTCCACTGCCGCTTCCCGGCCTCCTGCCAATCCCACCAGCTGACGCCGTCGAACCCATGCGACAGCGCCAGCGCCCGGAACCGCTTGATCTGCCCCGCCTTCGGGCGGCTGTAGACCTGACCGAGCGGGTCGATCTGGCGACCGTAGATCCTGTTCCAGACCCAGGTGTGGATGTAACCGGAGTCAACCGTCGTCCCGATGTCCTTCCAGTAGAGCTGGGGCACGTTGTATTGGGCCCCACCCGGGCCGAGGAACACCGAGTACGGAAGCGCCGGGTGGTAGTCGACATACGGGAAGCTCGCGAGTCCGAGCGGGTAGTCCGGCCCGACCTGCGAACGCAGGCTCGACATGAATGTCGAGGCCTGCGGGTACTTCCCCTCGTACTGGCCCTCGACGTCGAGGACCAGGCAGTCGGCGCCCTTGGCTACGGCGGCGGCACCGACCTTCGCCTCCTTGCCCGGCTTGTCGCCGTAGATGAACTGCCAGGCGCAGACGTCCAGGCCTCGGGCATGCAGCCCGTTCACCACACTCGACGAGAACTGGCTCCAGTAGTGCGTCCCGTCGCCGGACTTGATCAGGACCGTGTCGATGTCGTGTGCGTGCGCCTTCTTGGCGATCTGGCCCAGCTTGCCGTGCGAGGAGCGGCTCAGGTACCAGATCCACATGCCGTTTCCGGACAGCGGGCTCTGCCTGACGCTGCCCTCGCTCGTCTGGGACGAGGCGCCACCGGCGAACGGCCCGGACGCGAGTGCGAGCAGGGCGGCGCAGGCGATCAAGGCAAGCGTCGTTGTGCGTAGGCGGGCACGCATGGAGTTCGAGGCTACGCAGGCAAAAACACGACTCCGCAAGGAACGATGCGTCGGCTGTTTTGTTAAGCCGTGGCCGTAGCGGGCAGCTGCTCGTCCGCGTGGTACGACGAGCGGACCAGGGGGCCCGAGGCGACCGACTCGAAGCCCAGGTCGTACGCAGCCTTCTCGAGGGCCGCGAACTCATCCGGGTGCCAGTAGCGGTCAACGGGCAGATGCTTCTCGGTTGGGCGCAGGTACTGCCCGACGGTCAGAACCTGAACGCCGTGGTCGCGCAGGATCGAGAAGGTCTCAACCATCTCGTCGAACTCCTCCCCCAGCCCGACCATCAGGCCCGACTTGGTGACCACATCGCCGCCGCCAATCTCCTTCGCCATGCGCAGGACGCGCGCGGAGCGCAGGAAGTCGGAGCCGCGACGCGCCATCGGATAGAGCCGCGGCACGGTCTCGACGTTGTGGTTGAAGACATCTGGCCGCTCGGCGACCACCTTGGCCAGCGGCATCTCCTGGCCCCGGAAGTCGGGAGTCAGCACCTCGACCCTGCAGTCCGGAGCCATCCGGCGGATCGAGCGGATCACCCCGACGAAGGCGCCGGCCCCGTAGTCGGGAAGGTCGTCGCGGTCGACAGAGGTGATCACCGCATGGCGCAGCCCCATCCGCTTCACCTGGTTAGCGACGCGGAGCGGCTCGAGGGGGTCGTTCCAGGTCGGCTTGCCCGTCTGCACGTTGCAGAATCCGCAGCGCCGGGTGCAGACGTCGCCGAGGATCATGAAGGTGGCCGTGCCTCGCTCCCAGCATTCGCCGACGTTCGGGCAGTTCGCCTCCTCGCAGACCGTGTGGAGGTTGTCCCGCTCGATCGACTTCTTCAGCCGCCTGTAGGTGGGCCCGCCCGGCGCCGGAACCTTGAGCCAGGGCGGCTTGCGCGAGCGGAAGGGAACCTTGCCCTCGTCGTCCGGGGCACCACCGCCCGGATTCGCCCGGGAGCGGGTCACGTGCACACGGTCAGCGATGGATTCGGCCATCGTCCTACCGTACCGGGGCCGGATCGCCGAGCAGCTCGGCCAGCGCCTCCGGCTCCGTCGCGACGGGCTCGCGGTCGTAGATCTCACCGAGCCGCTCCGAGACGACGTCCATGTAGCCGTCCATGTCCACCTCGGCCCCGAGCTCCCTGCACACCGAGGTCATCCGCACACCCTCCAGCCCACAGGGCACGACCCATTCGAAGGGCTGCAGGTCGTTGTTGACGTTGATGGCGAACCCGTGGGTGGTCACGCCGCGGCTGACGTGCACGCCGATCGAGCCGATCTTGCGCCCCTCGGGGGGCTTTCCCCCGACCCAGACGCCGGTCAGATCGTCGATGACCTCAGCGTCTATCCCAAAGGTCGCAAGCGAGCCGGTCATGAGTTCCTCGAGGCGCCTCACGTAGGTGTGGACGTTGTCGCCATAGGGCTTCAGGGAGATGATCGGATAGCCGATCAGCTGCCCCGGGCCGTGGTAGGTGACCGCCCCGCCGCGATCCGTCTCGCAGACCTCGATCCCCTGCATCCGGTACCAGTCCTCGCCCATCCCGAGCTCGGCCGGCTGGGTCCGGCGGCCCTTCGTGTAGACGGGGTTGTGCTCGAGCAGCAGCAGGACGTCGGGCAGCTCATCGGCCTGGCGGGCAGCCTCGATCCGCTTCTGCAGGCGCCGCGCCTCCTCGTAGGGGGTCAGGCCGCAGCGCACGGTCAGCACTTCATCCACAGCCCAATTGTCACACGGCTCAGGCACCGGCAGCGGGGGCTCCCTCCTGGCCCGGCGGCCAGTACGGCCATTCCTCGAAATGAGAGCAGAGGCGGGAGTCGTCAAGCCTCACGACCCAGAGGTCGAGGTACTCCTTCTCCTGGCGGTGAAGCCGCCGCTCCTTCTGGGTCGCCTCCTCGTATTCGACGGTCACCCGCGCGACCCCGGTGTCGCCCTCGACAGCGAGGACCTCGCTGGTCATCGTGAACTCCTCATCCGGCCCGAATCGCTCCTCCTCCCACATCTCGGCGATCGCCTGTAGTCCTCGGTGAGGGTTCTCATAGGGCGCAGTGGAGTAGCTGGCGTCGTGCGTGAACAGCTCCGCGAGGACGTCGGTTCCCGGCGTGCGCCAGGCCCGCTCATACGCGGCGATCCAGTCGATGAACTGGGTGCGATCCACGGACGAGCGCCGGTTAGAGCGCGAGCCCGAGCGGTGACTCGAGCAGTTCCCTCACCCTGGCCAGGAACTGGGCGCCATCGGCGCCGTAGAGGATGCGGTGGTCGCAGGCGAGGGTGACGCCCATCAGCTGGCGGACGACGATCTCGCCCGAGTCGCCGACGACAGGCTTCGGTCCGAGGGCGCCCACGGCGAGGATTCCGGCCTGGGGCGTGTTGATCACCGCACCGAAGTTGGAGATCCCGTACATGCCCAGGTTGGAAACCGTGAAGGTGCCGCCGGAGAGCTCGGGTGGGGTGATCGAACCGTCGCGGACCCGAGCCGCCAGCGCCCTCGTCTCGGTGGAGATCTGGCGCAGCCCCTTGCGGTCGGCGTCAAAGACGGTCGGCACGACCAGCGCATCCTGCGCCGCGACCGCCACCCCGACGTTGATCCGCGAGTAGAGCTCGATCTTCCCGTCGCGGTAGGCGCCGTTGCCGCGAGGGAACTCGCGCAGCGCCAGCGCACACGCCTTGACGACCATGTCGTTGAAGGTCGGCACGGGCTCGCCCTCCTTCGCGGAGGCCTTCAGCGCGCCCCGGCCCTCGACCGCCGCCGTCATGTCGATCTCGGCCTGCAGGTAGAAATGCGGCGCGGTCGCCTTCGACTCGGCCATGCGCCGGGCCACGGTCTGCTGGAGCTTGGTGAGCTCGACCACCTCGACCTGCCCCTTGGCCGTCTCGGGCTTCTCGGCGGCGCCGGGTGTGGGCCCGGCGGGCGCAGCCGGGGCAACGGGGTGCTCGGCAGGCTGCGGCGCAACCTGGGTCGCGATCCCGCCGGCAAGAGCCCCCTCGACGTCCTTCTTGACGATCCGCCCCCCAGGCCCGGATCCGCTCAGGGCGGAGAGATCCAACCCGCGATCGCGGGCGATCCGCTTGGCGATTGGAGACGCCTTGATGCGGCCGTCACCACCAACGCCAGCTGGGGAAGTGGGTGTGGCCGTTGGCGTTGCGGGACCCGGCGGCGTGGTGGAGGCCACGGCTCCAGCGGGCTCCCGCCGTCCGATGGCCGGCTGATCTGCGCTGGGGCTCTTCTGAGGGGATTCGTCGCCAGGCCCGCCCGCTGGAGATGTGGACTTGGGCGCGCCGCCATTCCCACCGACAACCTCGGAAGCATCCCCCACGCGCGCGATGGGGTCGCCGACCTCCAGCGTGTCGCCCTCCTGGGCCATGATCTCGACCAAGGTCCCGGCGGAGTCGGACTCGTAGACCATGTTGGCCTTGTCGGTCTCGATCTCGACCAGCTCCTCGCCGACCTCGACCGAGTCCCCGACCCCCTTCAGCCAGCGCAGCACGGTCCCCTCCTCCATCGAGTCGGAGAGGCGCGGCATGACGATGTCGACGGACATCAGAGGCTGCCCTCGAGCGTCTGCAGCGCCGCGCTGACGATGTTCTCGACGTGTGGGATCGCAGCCTGCTCCATCCGCTTCGAGTAGGGCATGGGGACGTCCGCACCGGTGACCCGCTCGATCGGAGCGTCGAGATGGTCGAAGGCCTGCCCCTGGATCAGGGCGGCCAGGTTCGCACCCACGCCCCCGTGCGGCCAGCCCTCCTCGACGATCACGGCCCGGTTCGTCTTGCGGACGGACTCGAGGATCGTGTCGAGGTCGAGGGGACGCAGTGTGCGGGGATCGATCACCTCGGCCTCGACGCCATGGTCCTCTGAGAGGGTCTTGGCGGCCCGGTGGGCCACCTCGACCATCCGCAGGATGGCGACGATCGTCACGTCCGAGCCTTCGCGCCGGATCGCGGCCTCGCCGAAGTTGACGACGCTGTCGCCGTTCTCGGGAACATCGCCGCGAAGGCCGTAGAGCGACTCGTGCTCGATGAAGATCACGGGGTTGTCGTCGCGGATCGCCGCCTTGAGCAACCCTTTGCCGTCGGCCGGGGTCGAGGGGCAGGCGACGAGCAGCCCCGGGATCTGCAGGAACATCGCCTCGAAGCTGTGTGAGTGGGTGGGCCCGAGCTGGTGCCCGCCGCCCCCCGGCATCCGGACGACCAGCGGGACCCGAACCTGGCCGCCGAACATGTAGGGAATCGCAGCAGCGTGATTGACGATCTGGTCCATCGCCAGCAGCGCGAAGTTGACGGTCATGATCTCGACGATCGGCCGCAGGCCTCCCATACCCGCGCCGACGCCCATGCCCACGATGGAGTTCTCGGAGATCGGGGTGTCGCGGACTCGCTTCTCGCCGAACTCGTCGAGCAGGCCCTCGGTGACCTTGAAGGATCCCTGGAACACCGCGACGTCCTCACCCATCACGAAGACGTTCTCGTCGCGACGCATCTCCTCCGCCATCGCGTCCCGCAGGGCCTCCCGCATCCGAATCACGGCCATCAGTGCACATCCTCCGGCCGTGTGTCCGGTTGGACGCCTTCGGCCTCAAGCAGCTCCTCGTCCTCGGCGTATTCCGCGCCGCGCTCGGCGAGCTGCCTGGCTCGCTGGGTCGCGTCACGCTCCTCCTCCGCCGCATGCGAGTCCGGCGAGCGCTCGTCGACTCCATACCAGCCGGGAACCTGATTGCCCAGTACATAGAGGTGGTCGTACAGAGAGTCCAGCGGCGGTTCCGGTGAGTTGTCCGCGAACTCCACCGCGTCGGTCACAGCTCGGTCGGCCTCCTCGCGGATCGCGTCCACGTCGGCTGCCGTGAGCACCTTCTCCTTGATCAGCCGCTTGGCGAAGCTTTCGATCGGATCCTTGTCCTGCCATTCCTCGACCTCCTCCTTGGTCCGGTAGACCTCGGGATCGGCGGCGGAATGGCCCCGGTAGCGGTAGGTGAAGGCCTCGACCAGGGTGGGCTTTCGGTCCTCGCGGGCGATGCGGATGTGCTCCGCCACCGTCTCTCGCACCGCCATCACGTCCATGCCGTCGACCCGGACCCCGGGTACGCCCAGGCCCTCGGCCTTGTGGGAGAGGTCGGTGACGGCGGAGTGCCGCTCGATCGCCGTCCCCATGCCGTAGAGGTTGTTCTCGACCAAGAAGACGACGGGCAGGCTCCAGAGCGCCGCCAGGTTCATGGTCTCCCCGAAGTTCCCGGTGTTGGAGGCGCCGTCACCGAACATGCAGACCGTCACCTCGTCCGTTCCCCGGTAGTCGGAGGAGAGCCCCAGGCCCGCGGCCAGCGGCAGGTTGCCGCCGACGATCCCGTAGCCGCCCATGAACCGGTGCTCGAGGTCGAAGATGTGCATCGACCCGCCGCGGCCGCCGGATGTTCCGTCCACCCGGCCGAAGAGCTCCGCCATCACCCGCTTCGGGTCGGTCCCCCGCGCGATCGCGTGACCGTGGGTCCGGTACGTGCCGATCAGGTAGTCATCCGGCCTCATCACCGAGGTCGTGCCGACGATCGTCGCCTCTTCGCCGACCGCAAGATGAAGGAAGCCGCCCGCCTTGGCACGTTGGTACTGGCGCCCGGCCTCCTCCTCGAAGCGGCGGATCAGGGCCATCAGGCTGAGCAGCTCGCGACAGGCGTCCTTGTCGGGGAGCTTCGGCTTGGAGGCCGTTTTGCCCTTGCCGTCCGCCGATCCGCTCGCCCGTTGTCGCGATTTGGTCTTGCTCTCGGCCAAGGTTTCAGCCTACTCCCGACGTAACGCCGCCACCGCCTGTTCGAGTACATCGTCGCCCCAGAACAGCTCATTCCCCGCGGCGACCGTCGGAATGCCCTGCACGCCGCGCTCCAGCGCCTCGTCGGTCGCCGCCCGCAGCCTGTCCTTGACCGATTTCGTCTCGATGCCCTTCAGAACCGCGTTCGGATGGAGCTCGCAGGCGGCGGCTGCCACAAGGACGTTGTCCACGTCGCTCATGTCGCGCCCCGCCGCGAAAACCTGGCGGAAGCAGGCGAGTGTGAAGGAGACGACCCGGCCGGACTCCTTCGCGTACACAGCCGCCCGGATCGGGTTGAGGCTGTAGTTCTCGATCGGCCAGCCCTCGGGGTAGATGACCTCAGGGAGTCCCCGCTCGTCGGCCCGGCGCTGGACCTCCGCCAGATGTTCGGGATCGGGCCCCTCCGGTGGCAGCGACCAGGGCCTTCTGCCGGTTTTCCGCAGCAGATGGCCGAACGAGATCGGCTGCCACTCGGGCTGCTCGAGCTCCGCCTCGGCGAAGAGGCCGCTGATCCGCTCCGCCGCCAGGTAGGAGTAGGGCGAGTTGAAGTCGTAGTAGAAGGTCGCCCGCTCGGTCACAGGTCAGGGCTCCGCATGCCCGCGACCATGTAGTAGGCGGCGACCGCGCCGATCATGATCAGGACCACCGCCGGGCTGATGAAGGCCATGCCCACCGCGACCACATATATCGGGGTCCCGATCAGGAAGCCGACCGTCATGCTGCGGACCTCGTTGTCGGATATCTCGACACCGAGATCGCGACGATGTTTGATGACGTAGGTCCAGAAGAGATTGAACGCGAGCGCCATCGCCAGGAAGGCCAGCGCGTAGACGATGGCGGCCACCCTCTCGTCGGCGCCCGATTTCAGATGCTCCGCCATCAGGGCCGTCGAGAACGGGATGAAGACGACGGTCATCAGCACCCCCAGGTTCATGTAGAGGACATGCCGATCGGCCCGCTTCAGATGATCCAGCAGCCCGTGGTGGTTCACCCAGATGATCCCGATCACCCAGAAGCTGACGAAGAACGAGGCGAACTGCGGCCACTCCTCCCTGAGTTGATGCCACAGGTGATCGCCGCCCGGGACGTTGAGATCCAGCACCAGCAGCGTGATTGCGACGGCGAAGACGCCGTCCGAGAATGCCTCGAGGCGGCTTGTTTTCATCGCTTCGCCATCAGGCGGGGGCTCTACCTGGCACTTCGGTAGGCACGGGAGGGCCCAGAGTCGAGCCCCCTAGGCGTGAATCGCCCAGCCGTCGACAGCGCGGGCACCGTCGAGGATCGCCTCCGACATCGTCGGATGCGGATGGATGATGCGCTGGAGCTCGGGATAGCCGCCCTCGAGCGCCATCACGTTGCAGATCTCGCTGATCATGTCGCAGGCGATGTTCCCGACGATGTGGGCGCCCAGGATCTCGCCGTATTCGGGATCGCCGACGATCTTCACCAGCCCGGCGCGGTCGTCGTAGACGACGGAGGCACCGGCGCCGCCGAGCTTGAACTTGCCGACCTTGATCTGGCGGCCGGCTTCGACCGCCTGCTCCTCGGTCATGCCGACGCTCGCCACCTGGGGGTGGGTGAACGTCGCACCCGGCACCAGGTCGACGTTAATCGGCTCCGTCTCGTGGCCTGCTGCCACTTCGACCGCCACGACGCCCTCCTCCTCGGCCTTGTGGGCCAGCGCTGGACCGCGAACGAGGTCGCCGATGGCGAAGATCCCCTCGGCCGAGGTACGCTGGAACTCGTCGATCTCAATCTGACCGCGGTCGTTGGTCTTGACACCGGCGGCGTCGAGGCTGAGGGGCTCGGTGTCGGGCTTCCGGCCGCCGGCGATCACCAGATAGTCAGCCTTGATCTCCTGGTCGCCGGCCTTCACCTTGACGCCGGTCTTCTGCTCTTCGACCGATTCGACCTTGGTTCCCGTCAGCACCTCCATGCCGTCCTTCTTGAACTGGCGCTCGACCACGCGGGCCATGTCCTTGTCCTCGAGGGGAAGGATCTGGTCGAGCATCTCGATCAGGTTCACCTCGACCCCCATGCGCGAGTAGGCCGAGGCGATCTCACTGCCGGATGCCCCGGCGCCAGCGATCACCAGGGACTTGGGCATCGAATCGAGCGAGTACGCGCCCCAGGTGTCGATGACGCGGTCGGAGAACTCGACTCCCGGGATCGGCATCGCCACAGAGCCCGTGGCCAGGACGATCGCCTTGGCCTGGTGCTCCTCTTCGCCGACCTTGACCTTCCCTCCTCCGCTGAGGGAGGCCTCGCCGTGCAGGAAGTCGGCCTTGTTCTTGTTCCAGAGGAACTCGACCCCGTCCTCGAGGGTCTTAGAGACCTTGGTGCGGCGCTCCTGGAGGGCCTTCCAGTCGATCTCCGTCTTGCCTGCCTTTACGCCGAGCTCGGCGCCGTCGGCGCTCACGGTGTGAAAGATCTCGGCGGTGTGAAGGACAGTCTTCGCCGGAATGCAGGCGTAGTTGAGACACCGGCCTCCGGCCTTGTCGCGCTCCACGACGGCGGTTTTCTGGCCGAGTTGCGCTGCCCTGATCGCGGCCACGTAACCCCCGGGCCCGCCTCCGATGACGATTACGTCGTACTCGGCCATGCCGTTCGACTTTATAGGAGCAGGGGTTTCGGGCCGTCGGGGAGCTAGAGGTCCCCAGGCGGGGAGGGCATCTGTATCCGCGCCATCGCGCGGATCATGAAGTAAAAGAGGGTCCCGGAGCCGGCGAGCAGCAGCGTCGTGCCGACTGCCTGGAACACGGAGCTGACGACCACCAGCCCGAACGCGCTCGCCAGCATCACCAGGAGCAGCACGGTCTGGAAGCCGAGTACGGCCCAGTAGCGGGCGCGCCACATGCCGATCGTCATCGACCAGAGGACGACTCCGAAGACGATGATCGGCAGAGGCCTGATGTGCCGGCCGCCTGCGTCCACGCCCGCGATCGCAAGTCCCGCCGAGACGGTGAAGATGAGCGCCAGCACAGCCGAGGCGATCGCCCCCACCGTGACCGCAGCCGGGCGCTCGCCCTCCTCGAGCGGCTCGAGCTTGGCCCGGGCCTCGTCGTTGCGCTCCTCGTAGCGCCGCGCCATCTTCTCCTGGAAGGTCTCGGGTGGGGTGCCGTTCGATGCGGCCGCGGCCTCGCTCGCCTCGTCGGGTGTTTCGACCGAGTCGCTCATGCGCTCCGTCGACCGCCGTTTGCGCTTCTGCCGCTCGGCCCGCCTTCTGTCCCGGGCTCCGGCCATCAGCCTCGCTCGGATCTCGCCGCCGGATCGACGGCATCGAACAGCGCGGTCGCCGCGGCGCGGGGATCTGGCGCGTCGCGGATGGCCCGGACCACGCAGATGCGCTCGGCGCCCGCCGAGAAGACCTCGCCCACGTTCTGAGCGTCGATTCCGCCGATCGCGAACCAGGGTCGCTCGGCGATCTCGGCCGCCTCGCGGATCAGCTCTAGGCCGGTGGCGGGGCGCCCCTCCTTGGTGGGGGTCTCCCAGATGGGGCCGACGCTGATGTAGTCGATCGGCTCCTTCGCGGCCGCCTCGATCTGTTCCCGAGTGTGGGTGGAGAGGCCGATGATTGCGTCCGGGCCCATGATCCGCCGCGCCTCCGCGGGGTCCATGTCGTCCTGCCCGACGTGGACTCCGTCGGCCCGCAGCTCAAGCGCCAGATGCGGATCGTCGTTGACGATGAAGAGCGCCCCGTAGGTGTTGGCGAGGCGGCGGAAGGTGTGTCCGGAGCGCTCGATCGCGCTGCGGGGGAGCTCCCGGTCACGCAATTCGACCAGTCCCGCCCCGCCGCCCATTGCGGCGTTCAGCAGAGCCTCTGGATCCTGACCGTGAGGACGTCCGTCGCAGACGAAGTAGAGGCGGGCCCAGCGCAGCCGCTGGCGTCGCAGATCCCCGATCGCCTCGGGTGGAGCCAGATGAGTCGGGCCGGACGGAGCGTCGGTCACTTCTCCAGGAGCGTAGATCAACATCAACCGGGTGGCTCCTCGGCTATGCCTCGGAGCCCCCTCGCACTAGGATGGGACCTGTAACGGGAGCCCACCAAAGGGCTGAGAGGGCGGCTGAAGCGCCGCCGACCGTCTGAACCTGATCCGGGTAATGCCGGCGCAGGGAGGTTGGAGCGCCTCGGCCATCACCAGATGCCAGAGGAAACGAACAAAGGATTCGATGCGATCTTCGTCGGCGGCGGCGTGATCGGCCTTGCCTCGGCATGGCGCGCCGCCCAGCGAGGCGCACGCGTCTGTGTGCTCGAGGCGGAGCGACCGGCGGCGGGCGCGACCGGAGTGGCGGCGGGGATGCTCGCGCCGGCGGGCGAGGCGTCCTGGGGTGAGGACGATCTGCTCTCCCTGAACCTCGAGTCGCTGCACCTCTGGCAGGACTTCGCGGAGAAGCTGGAGGACGCCTCCGAGCTTGGCGTCGAATTCGCGCGGTGCGGTGCGGTGCACGTGGCGCTCGACCGCGACGAGGCCGAGAGCCTCCGTCGCCGCCATGAGCTGCAGCGGGACCTGGGCCTCGACTCCGAATGGCTGACCGGCGGCGGGTGCAGGAAGCTCGAGCCGGGGCTGGCGACCGGGATCCGCGGCGGAGTCCACGTCCCCGGGGAGGCGAGGGTCGATCCGCGCCGGGTGGTTGCGGCTCTGCTCGCGGCGCTCGATCACGCCGGTGTGGCGGTTCACCCCGCCGCGCGAGTCGTGTCCGCCGATCCTGGCCGAGGAGTCTGGCGGCTCGCGACAGCCGGTGGGGAGAATTTCGCCGGACGCGCCGTCGTGCTCAGCGCGGGCTGCTGGTCGGGCCGGCTCGATTGGGTCCCGCCTGAGTCCAGGCCGCCCGTTCGCCCGGTGAAAGGGCAGATCCTCACGCTGCGTGGGCCGGCAAAGGAGCCGGTCAGCGAGAGGATCGTCGCCGGGGACCGTGTCTACACGGTTCCCCGCGCCGACGGGCGGCTGATCGTCGGGGCGACCGTTGAGGAGCGTGGATTCGACACCAGGGTCACGGCGGGAGGGATTCACGAGCTGCTGCGGGAGGCCTACAGGCTGCTCCCCGAGATCACCGAGCTGGAACTCGCCGAGACGACCGCCGGCCTCCGCCCCGGCAGTCCGGACAACGCGCCTCTGATCGGAAGGAGCGCGACGGACGGGTTGCTGATCGCCACTGGCCACTTCCGCAACGGAGTCCTGCAGGCGCCGCTCACCGCCGACTGCATTGCGGCCCTGCTTGCCGGCGACGACCCGCCCATCGACCTGGCTCCGTTCTCTCCCCACCGGTTCGCGGGCAGTCCGGTTGACACCGCGGTTGAGGTCGCATGAACGTCGAGCTCAACGGCGAAGCGGTGTCCATGCCGGACGAGGCAACGGTCGCCACCGCGATTGAGGTATCCGGTGCGCCGACGGAGCGCGGGGTCGCCGTCGCACTGGATGGAGACGTGGTTCCGCGCAGCGAGTGGGAGATGACGGTCCTCGCCGAGGGCCAGAAGATCGAGGTTCTCGCAGCGATCCAGGGCGGCGCCGAGGACGGCTTCGAGTTGGGAGGCCGAACCTGGGGCTCACGCCTGATCGTCGGCACGGGCGGGTTCCGCTCGCTCGAGCAGATGGAGGAGGCCCTGATCGCCTCCGGCACCGAGATCGTCACCGTCGCCCTGCGACGGGTGGATCCGGCCTCGCAGGGATCCGTCCTGGACGTGATCCGGCGCCTCGGCCTGTTCGCCCTCCCGAACACGGCGGGCTGCTTCACGGCCCGCGACGCGGTCCGGACGGCGAAGCTCGCCAGGGAGGCATTCGAGACCGATTGGGTGAAGCTCGAGGTGATCGGCGACGACCGCACGCTCTTGCCCGACTCGGTGGAGCTGCTCGATGCCGCCGAGCAGTTGGTCGACGACGGCTTCATCGTCCTGCCGTACACCAACGACGACCCGATTCTTGCCCGTCGGCTCGAGGAGGCCGGGTGCACGGCCGTCATGCCGCTGGGCTCCCCGATCGGCTCCGGAATGGGGATCCGCAACCCGTACAACGTGCGGATCATCGCCGAGCGCGCGGGAGTGCCGGTGATCCTGGACGCGGGGATCGGCACGGCCTCGGATGCCGCATTGGCGATGGAGCTCGGCTGCGACGGGGTGCTGCTCGCCAGCTCGGTCTCGCGGGCCGAGGACCCGGCTGGGATGGCCGCCGCGATGCGCTCAGCCGTCGAGGCGGGCTGGGCGGCTCGTCAGGCAGGCCGGATTCCGCGCCAGTTGCACGCCGAGGCATCGACCCCGCTCGAGGGCACCCCGGACCTCGGCTAACGGCGGCGGAGTCGGCCGGCTATCTGGTCGACGCCTTCGCCGAACGCTCCAAACGTCCAGCCCACGCCGTGGGCCGCCTTGTTGAGGACGGTGTCGGCCACCGGCGCCGCGACGCGGTCGGGGTCCTGGCCGAGCTCGACGGCGGCCTCGCGAACGGCGTCCACGCGCGGCTCGAAGCGCACGGCCCAGTCTTCGCAGAACCCGGCCATGTCGCGATCCTCGCGGGCGCGTGCGAGCTCGGCCAGCTGCCGGAGCAGCGTGGTCAGGTGCTCGCCATCGAGGACCGAGAACCGCGCCACCATGCCGGTGTCGCCCCCGCGGTCCGCGATCCCCGTCCGCAGGTCGGCGAGCCTCGCGCCCACGTTCTGGGCCATCGGGGTGCCGTAGAGCCCGTACGCCTCCGTGCGGGGCGCCAGCTCCTCGAGCAGCTGTTTCGCCTCGGCCGCGCCGATTTGGAGCTTCTCGCCCACCGGGATGTCCTCCAGCAGGGTCCCGACCCGCGCCCAGCGATGGGTGAGGTGACGGGCCGAGGCGTAGAGCTCTCGATAGGCGCGATGCTCGGCGGGGTGAAGTTTCGGCTGGTCGTCGGTCACGGGAATGGAGTCTGACTGAGCCGGCTCACGAACTCGGTCTTCGTGTCGTTGAGCTATGGACGAGCTGATCGATATGCGAACATACGTTCGATGCGCTGGGACTCACAGAAAATCGACAGAGAGAGGGGAAGGAGCCTGCCGGGCATCGATGTCGAGCGGGTCCGCACCTTCGACGCCCCGGAGGCCCTTGGCATCAACTTCCACGAGGTCCGGGCGAAGTCCGCGCTCAACAAGGTTCCGGGCGACTACCTGCCGTTCAACTGGACGGTCAACGCGTTCAGAGGTTGCGCCCATGCGTGTAGCTATTGCAACTCGGGCGATACGCCGATTCTTCTGGAGGATGGGCGGACGAAAGCGCTCAGGGACATCAGAGTCGGCGATCGGGTCTACGGAACGATCAACGGCCCGAGGTATCGCCGCTACGCCATCACCGAAGTCCTAGCCCATTGGGATTCATACAAAAACGCGTACCGTCTGCTCCTCGAGGATGGAACGGAGCTGATTGCAAGTGGTGATCACCGTTTCCTGAGCAGACGAGGCAATTGGAAACACGTTGTGGGCGCCGAGCAGGGTCCGCTACAGCGCCCTTACCTGACCCTCAATGACGAGCTGATGGGCATGGGTCATTTCGCCGATGCCCCCGATACCGACGCTCCGGTCTATCGGCGGGGTTATCTCTGCGGCCTAATCCGAGGCGACGGAAACCTTGCCTCATATGACTACACCCCGCCCGGTAGAGGGCCTCAACGGCTGCATCGATTCCGGCTCGCTTTGGCCGACTTTGAAGCGCTGCGTCGAGCGCAGGAGTACCTCCGCGACTTGGACATCGAAACGGATCAGTTCGTCTTCGCCGCCGTCGGGAACCACCGTGAAATGCGCGCGATCCGACATCAAGCTCGGCGGGGGGTCGAGAGGATCCGAGAGGCAATCGCCTGGCCCCGTGGCACGTTTGAACTCTGGGTCAAGGGCTTCTTGGCGGGCATTTTCGATGCTGAGGGTTGTTACTCGCGGGGCGTGTTCCGGATTTCGAACTGCGATCAGGAGATCATCGATTGGACGACGTGGTCTTTGAATCTCTTGGGCTTCGACTACGCAGTAGAGCGCAGAGGCACGCCCAACGAAATGACAAATGTTCGAATCCGTGGCGGCCTCCGCGAGGTGGTGCGCTTCTTCCACCTCACGGACCCAGCGATTACGCGAAAGCGGTCAATCGAAGGAACAGCGCTAAAGAGCGATTCGAAGCTGAAGGTGGAATCGATTGAGCCGCTCGGAAAACGGCAGCTCTTCGACATCACCACCGGGACCGGCGACTTCATCGCCAATGGCGTGGTCAGCCACAATTGCTTCGCCCGCAATACCCACACCTACCTGGACCTTGATGCCGGCCGTGACTTCGAGCGGGAGATCGTCGTCAAGGTCAACGTGCCCGAGCTGCTGCGTGCCGAGCTCCAGAAACCGAGTTGGAAGAGGGAGCTGATCGCCTTCGGGACCAACACGGACCCGTATCAGTGGGCGGAGGGGAAGTATCAGCTGATGCCCCCGATGATCGAGGCGCTTCGGGAGATGGAGACCCCTACCTCGATCCTGACCAAGTCACCTCTCGTCACCCGAGATCTCGACGCCCTGCTCGAGCTTGCCGAGACCGTCGACGTCTCGGTGAACTTCTCGGTGCCTACCCTCGACGAGAAGATCTGGCGCCAGACCGAGCCGCACACGCCGCATCCGCGCAAGCGGCTCGAGGCTGTCGCGAAGTTCAACGAGGCCGGGATCCCCTCTGGCGTGCTGATAGCCCCGCTGATGCCGGGCATCAACGACTCCCCCGAACTGGTCGAGGAGATCGTCTCGATCGCGGAGGAGGCGGGCGCCACCTTCGTCAACGGGATTGCGCTTCATCTGCGGCCGGGCGTCAAGGAGGTCTTCATGTCATGGCTGTCGGCGGCGCGCCCTGACCTGGTGCCGAAGTACGAGGACCTCTACCAGGAGCGCGCCTACGCCCCGACCGGCGAGCGCAAGCGAATCGGCTCACTCGTCCGCGCGCCAAACCTGTCGTACGACCCCCGCTACAGCCGGCGAGCCAGGCTGGAGGCGAAGCGGAAGGCACGTGCCGAGGCCGCCGCCGAACCAGAGGTCGTCCAGACCAAGCTGTTCTAGCGAGCCTCCAGCGCGATGGTTCGCGCTCTCGCTGGCGGGGTATCTGTGCGGTCAGCAACCGGAAAGGAGGCGAGCTGATGCCACCGAGAGGAATCAAGAAAGGCACCAAGTGGGCCCGGATGTACGAGGACGTGAAGAAGAGCGAGCGCACGGAGGGCCGTTCGGAGAAGCGAGCCGAGGAGATTGCCGCTCGCACGGTGAACAAGGAGCGGGCGCGGGCAGGCGAGTCGCGGCAGGCGTCGCCGACATCGACCCGGGATATCTCGTCGCATCGCCGCGGAGGCTTGCGGTCTGGCAACGGACCGGGGGGCCGCACGCGTGACCAGCTCTACCAGGAGGCGAAGAACCGCGGCATCAGGGGCCGGTCGAAGATGAGCAAGCGGCAGCTGGCTGCGGCGATCGGAGGGAAGAACTGATGGCTACGCAGACACAGCGGCGCGCCGCCAAGCGCAACGTGAAGAGGGCACAGGCAGGTGCGCGCAGGAAGCAGACGCTCAGGAACCTGCCGAAGAAGACGCAGACCGCGCTCGGCAAGGAAGCCAACAAGGTCCGCAAGGGCGAAGCCAAGACCCGTGAGCAGCTCAATCGTGAGGCCGCCAGGCTCGAGATCAGCGGCCGCTCGAAGATGGGCAAGGACGAGCTGAGGCGAGCGATTCGCCGGCACGGAGGCAAGGCCGACTAGACGGGCTCCGGGGAGCTACCCCTCGATGCCCGTCGCATCGTGGGGTGTCCCCACCGGCTTCGACTCCGGCGAACCCCGCTGCCGGAGGAAGACAGTCAGGGCCACGAACGATCCGACCGCGAGGAACTCAGACTGCCAGTTCTGGAGGGTCGCCTGCCAGAAGTCCGCCGAGCCGACGTAGCCGAGCCAGGAGACGACCTTCTCATGATGGTCGGTCTGCTCGGCGTTGTACTTCGTCCAGCCGGTGACCGACTGGGCGAACCATGAGCCGAAGAAGATGGTGGACATCACGATCAGCAGGGAGTTCGAGTAGACGTAGGTCTTGATTCCTTTCGGCCTGGCCCAGGCGGGGGAATCCCGGCGGGCGTGCCTTCCGACGGATTGGTCCTGATCTGACTCGGTCCCCGCCTTGTCGAGCGGCTTCGACTCAGGCGAGCCGCGCTCGACGAGCCAGACCGTGGCGAGCATGAAGAGCATGAACTGCAGGTACTCCGACTGCCAGTTCTCCATCACCGCGTTGCCAAAGTCCGAGGAGACGAGGTACCGCCAGAAGGTCATCGTCGTGTCGTGATGGGCCATCGCATCCTCGTTGTGGAGCGTGTGGCCGGCGATCGCCTGACCGACCAGTGCTGCAAGGAACAGCACCAAGAAGAACAGGGAGAGAGAGTGGTCGCCGACGAACCGACGCAGCCGTGACATCAGTTGTGGGCCAGTCCGATCACGGTGTAGAAGACGAGACCGGTCGCGATCAGCACGAGCCAGCTGAAGAACATCACTCTCATCGCGCCCCACTCCTTCCCGCTGGCTGCCCCCCTAATCCGGGAGAACCACGAATTACGTGTATTCCCATTGACTTACTGTTGTTTTTGCTACGGTTCCCGGCCTTGTCAATCAAAGCAATCAAGAAAGGTCGGACGAAAGCCTCATGACTCAGGAACAGCGCAACCGAAAGCCGAAGCAGATCGCCGCCCTACTGGGCGTCGCCATCCTCGGTTTGGCAGCGGCGGTCGGTGTTTCCGCATGCGGATCCGCAAGCGCCAGCGGCCAGATCAGTCTGGTCGCCTACTCGACTCCGCAGCAGGTCTTCGAGCAGAGTCTCGAGCCCGGCTTCAAGGACACCTCGGAGGGCAAGGACGTCGGCTTCTCGAACTCGTTCGGGGCGTCGGGCGACCAGAGCCGCGCGGTCGAATCCGGCCAGCCGGCGGACGTCGCCTTGTTCTCGCTCCAGCCCGACATGCAGCGCCTGGTGGACGCCGGGATCGTCTCGGCCGACTGGGACCAGAACCAGTACAAGGGGATCGTCACCGACTCGGTCGTGTCCCTGATGGTTCGTCCGGGCAACCCGAAGCACATCACCAGCTTCGACGACCTCGCGAATTCGGACGTCGATGTGATCGACCCGAACCCGGCCACCTCCGGCGGAGCCCGCTGGAACATCATGGCCATCTACGGGTCACAGATCGCCGAGGGCAAGACCCCGGCGCAGGCGCAGGACTTCGTTAAGCAGGTCCTGGCCAACACATCCGTTCAGGACTCGAGCGCTCGTGACTCGCTCAACACGTTCTCCAGCGGGAAGGGCGATGTGCTCGTCGGCTACGAGAACGACGCCATCCAGGCGAAGAAGGACGGCATCGATCTCGAGTACGTCACGCCCGCCAGCACGATCATGATCGAGAACCCGATCGCGGTCACGAAGGACGCGCCGTCCGAGGCCCAGAAGTTCGTGGACTTCATGTACACGGACCAGGGCCAGCAGGACTTCGCCGATGCGGGCTATCGCCCTGTCGTCAAGTCCGTGGCCGAGAAGAACGCAAGCAAGTTCCCGACGCCATCGGGCCTGTTCACCATCGACAAGTTCGGTGGGTGGGACAAGGTCGCCGATCCGTTCTTCGGCGACAACGGCTGGGTCATCCAGGCCGAGAAGGACCTCGGCAACCCGACGAGCTAGGCAGCTGGAGCCGACCGACACATGGCATCAGTTGACACCGCCGTAGCCAGGCCGCCGAGGGTGGGGTTCCGTCCCACCCTCGGCGGTGCTGTGCTCATCCGCGGCGCGGCGATCCTGTGGATCAGCCTGATCGTGCTGCTTCCCCTGGCCGCCGTGTTCAGCCGGGGATTCAGCGATGGGCTAGGGCATTTCTTCGACGCGATCACCGACAAGGAGGCCGTGGCGGCCATCAAGCTGACCGTGATCTCCTCGCTCATCGTCGTCGCGATCAACGGGGTGATGGGGACGCTGATCGCGTGGGTGCTCGTTCGAGACGACTTCCGCGGCAAACGACTCGTCAACTCGATCATCGATCTGCCCTTCGCTCTGCCGACGGTCGTCGCGAGCCTCGTCCTCCTTGCTCTCTACGGGCCGAACTCCCCGATCGGGATCCATGCGGCCTACACCCGAGCGGCCGTGGTCATGGCGCTGCTCTTCGTGACGCTTCCCTTCGTGATCCGCGCGGTGCAGCCGGTCCTGATGGAGGTCGATCAGGAGATGGAGGAGGCCGCCGCCTCCCTGGGGGCTCCGAACCACCGGATCTTCCGCAGCATCCTGCTTCCCAATCTGACGCCGGCGATCATCTCCGGCTGCGCGCTTGCCTTCGCCCGCGCCATCGGCGAGTTCGGCTCGCTGGTCCTGCTGACCGGGAACGTCCCCTTCAAGACCGAGGCCGCGTCCGTCTACATCTATGGGCGGGTTCAGACCAGCGACTACTCGGGAGCGGCGGCCGTATCGGTCCTGCTCCTCGTGATCGCGATCGGCGTGTTGTTCGCCATCAATATCTTCGCGCGTTGGAGGTCAAGGCATGAGCGCGCCTAATGCGAGGGTGCTCCGAGGAGCAACCCGTTTGATGTTGGCGCGCTGGGGACTGCGCTCCGTCGCGCTGATGTACCTGTCGGCTCTGCTGATCGTGCCGGTGGTGATGATCTTCTACCGGACCTTCGAGCACGGCCTGAGCCAGCCGATCGACGCGATCACGAGCTCGGATGGTCTGCATGCCTTCTGGCTGACGATCGTCTGCGTCGGCATCGCTGTGCCGCTCAACACCGTCTTCGGGATCCTCACGGCGATCGTCCTGGTCCGTCAGGACTTCCGCGGAAAGTCACTGATCAACGCGCTGATCGACGTGCCCTTCGCGATCTCGCCCGTCGTCATCGGTCTGGCCCTCTTCCTCGTCTACGCGCCTCGAAACAGCTGGTTCGGGGGCTGGTTCATGGACCAAGGTGTGCAGATCATCTTCTCGGTGCCGGGGATGGTCCTGGCCACGATCTTCGTCTCGCTGCCCTTCGTGGTGCGCGAGGTGATGCCCGTCCTCCAGGAGATCGGCACCGACCAGGAGGAGGCGGCAAAGACGCTCGGAGCGTCTCCATGGCAGACCTTTTGGAAGGTGACCATGCCGGCGATTCGCTGGGGTGTCACCTACGGCGTGGTTTTGGCCACTGCCCGCGCGCTCGGCGAGTTCGGCGCCGTCAGCGTCGTCGCGGGCAACATCAGCGGCCAGACGCAGACGCTGCCTCTGTTCGTCAAGAGCCAGTTCGACAACATCAACTTGGCGGGGGCATATGCCGCCGCAATCGTGCTCGCGATCCTCGCGATGGCCGTGCTGTTCAGCATGAATCTCCTCCAGAAGCGCTCGGCAAAGGACGCCGGGGGCGACGAGGACGATCACGCGCTGCCAGGTACGGGGGTCTTCGTCCCGCAGCCCATCGAAAAGGAGGCCTGACATGGCCATCGCCGTCAAGAACGTGACCAAGCGCTTCGGGGACTTCGTCGCGCTCGACGACGTCTCCATCGAGGTGCCGGATGGGGGGCTGACGGCCCTCCTCGGCCCGAGCGGCAGCGGCAAATCCACCCTGCTGCGCGTGATCGCCGGGCTGGAGCAACCCAATGAGGGGCAGGTGCTGATCTCGGGACAGGACAACACGGAGACGCGGGTACAGGACCGCAACGTGGGCTTCGTCTTCCAGCACTACGCCGCCTTCAAGCACATGACCGTGTTCGACAACATCGCGTTCGGCCTGAAGATCAAGGGCGAGGGCAGCGGCACGATCCGGGAGAGGGTGAAGAAGCTGATCGACCTGGTGCACCTGACCGGCTTCGAGAAGCGGTATCCGAATCAGCTCTCCGGCGGGCAGCGCCAGCGGATGGCCCTGGCCCGGGCTCTCGCGGTCGAGCCGAGGGTGCTGCTGCTCGACGAGCCGTTCGGCGCCCTCGATGCCAAGGTGCGCGAGGAGCTCAGGACCTGGCTGCGCCGCCTCCACGACGACGTGCACGTGACGACGATCTTCGTCACACACGATCAGGAGGAGGCGATGGACGTGGCAGAGCAGATCATCGTCATGAACGACGGCAAGGTCGAGCAGTCGGGAGGCCCGCGGGATCTCTACGAGGATCCGGCCTCGGAGTTCGTGATGAGCTTCGTCGGGCCGGCTCACCGCCTGGGGGAGGCCTGGGTGCGCCCGCACGACGTCGACATCCGCCACGAGCCCAACGGGCAGACCATCGAGGCGATGATCCAGCGGATCGTCCACCTCGGGTTCGAGGTGAGGGTGGAGCTGACGCTCACCGAGGGCGAGCAGTTCTCGGTGCAGTTGACCCGTGACGAGGTCGACGAGTTGGAGCTCGAGGAGGGTCAGATCGTCTTCGTTCGGCCTCGCTCGAAGCGGGTCTTCGGGCCGGACGGGACCGGCGCGAAGGTGACCAGCGAGCCGGAGATGGCCGTCTAGGAGGTCCGCTCGGGCTGAGCGAGTCGGCGAGCCGCCACCGGGTCGCGTCGCCGAGGACGACGGCTAACGCTGACTCCAGGCTTCCGCCGGCTCGCTCAGCTCACGGACCTCCGAGGGCAACTTGCCGCCGACGATGTCGGCGAGCGTGGTGTCCTCCATCACCTCACGAATGTTGGCCCGCAGAGCGATCCAGACCTTCTGGAGCGGCTCGGCCTCGCCCTTGTACTTGAGCGACTCGGGGCCCTGGCCGCGGACGGTCGCCAGTGGCCCCTCTACAGCCCTGACGATGTCGGCCAGGCTGACCTCGTCGGCGTCCTTGGCCAGCCAATAGCCGCCCTGGGCGCCGCGGCGGCTGGCCACGATCCCGGTGTGCTTGAGCTCGCCGAGGATGTTCTCGAGGAACTTGAGGGGGATGTCCTGGGCGCCGGCGATCGCTTCGCCTTTGATCGGATCACCACCCGCCGCCGCGAGTTCCAAAGAAGCGCGGACGGCGTAGTCCACCTTGGCCGAGATCCTCATGCCATTGGGACTCTAGTGCCCATCGAGGCGATGCCTAGACTTGCGAGGCCCCCTTAAGTCAACTGGTTCAGACGGCGAGACTTTTAATCTCGCAATCCGGGTTCGAGTCCCGGAGGGGGCACTCTCTTGCCTATTTGCAGGCACTTTGTCAGGCCGCGCTAGCTAGTGCCGGAAGTGGCGGCGCTTCGTGAAGACCATCGCGACCCCGGTGGCATCGCAGGCCTCGATCACCTCGGCGTCTCGCTTCGAGCCGCCAGGTTGGATCACCGCCACGGCGCCGGCATCGATCGCCGCCTGGGGACCGTCCGCGAACGGGAAGAATGCGTCCGAGGCCACCGCGCAGCCGGCGAGCAGCGTCTCCGCGTCCGGCCCCCGTGCCTCCTTCGCCTTCTCGATCGAGAGGCGCACCGAGTCCACTCTGCTCATCTGCCCCGCGCCGATGCCGAGCGTTGCCCGATCGCGCGCCAGGACGATCGCGTTCGACTTCACGTGGCGGCAGACGCGCCAGGCGAACAGCAGGTCCGCCCACTGCTCCTCGGTCGGCTGTGTCTTGGTGGCGACCTCCATCAGCTCGCGCGGCTCAGGCGACCCGTCGGGATCCTGGACCAGGATCCCGCCACGCACCCGCTTGATGTCCGGCTCGATCTGGTGGGTCCGGCGCTCGGTGTCCTCGAGGATCCGGATCGCCTCCTTCTGCTGGAGAACCTCCAGCGCGCCCTCGCCGTACTTCGGCGCGATCAGAACCTCGATGAACTGCTCGTTCAGCCTCTTCGCCAAGGCCTCGTCGACGGGCCGGTTGAGAGCGATCACCCCGCCGAATGCCGACATCGGGTCACAGGCGAAGGCCTTCTCGTAGGCGGGCCCGATCTCGTCGGCCTCCGCCACCCCGCAGGGGTTGTTGTGCTTGACGATCACGCAGCCGGGTCCATCGAGGTCCCCAAGCAGGGTCCGCGCCGAGTTCAGATCGAGCACGTTGTTGAAAGAGAGCGGCTTGCCGTGCACCTTCGCCACCATGGAGAGAACGTGAGAGCGCGCCCTCGGCTCGACGTAGAGCGCGGCGCGCTGGTGCGGGTTCTCGCCGTAGGACAGATCCAGCTCCTTCTCCCAGGCCGTCACCCAGTAGGTCGGAAGCTGCTCGTAGCGGCGCGCGAACCAGCGGCTGATCGCCGCGTCATAGCGGGCGGTGTAGGCGAACGCCTCATTCGCGAGCCAGTGCCGTGTCGCCGCCGACAGCTCACCGGTCTCCTCGAGCTCGTCGAGCACGGCGTCGTAGCTCTCCGGCCGCACCACGACGGCGACGAACCGATGGTTCTTCGCCGCGGCCCGAATCATCGTCGGCCCCCCGACGTCGATGTTCTCGATCGCCTCCTCCTCCGGCACATCGCGGCGGGCAACCGTGCGCTCAAACGGATAGAGATTGACGCAGACCAGGTCGATGGTCTCGATCTCGCGGTCCCTGAGCGTCTCAGCGTGCTCGGGGTTGTCGCGCACGGCCAGCAGCGCCGCGTGCAGGTGGGGATGGAGCGTCTTCACCCGTCCGTCGAGGATCTCCGGGAACCCCGTCAGCTCCTCGACCGCCTTGGCCTCGACCCCTGCCTCCCGCAGGACCGAGAGCGTTCCGCCCGTCGAGATCACCTCGACACCCTGCTTGGCAAGCCCCGCCGCGAACTCGGCCACTCCCGTCTTGTCGGCTACCGAGATCAGCGCCCGGCGCACCGGCATCGACTTGCCCGCGGGCTCTGGAGCGATTTCGGAGGAGGGAGTCGACACGGCCAGCGAGTCTATTCCGGATCGATATGAACCAGACGGGGGTTCTGCTCGTCGATCCGCACCCGGCCGGCGGCCAGCATCCGGATGGTCTCCGGCAGCAGCGCGTGCTCCGTGGCGTGGATCGCCTTCTCGGTCTCGTCCCAGTCCCTGCTTGGCGCGACCGGCACGGGTCGCTGCAGGATGATCGGCCCCGAGTCGACGCCCTCGTCGACGAAGTGGACGGTCACCCCCGTGATCTTCGAGCCGTGGTCGATCGCCTGCTGAACCGCATCGATCCCCGGGAAGGCGGGCAGCAGAGCGGGATGGATGTTGATCACCCGGTTGGGGAAGCGGCCGACGAACTCCGGCGAGAGCAGCTGCATGTAGCCGGCCAGCACCACGAGGTCCGGCTCGCGCCCCTCAATCCAGTCCCCGAGCGCCCGGTCCCGCGCCGCGCGGTCCTCATAGTCCGCCGAGGGGAACACGGCGGTCTTGACCCCCGCGCTCTCGGCGCGCTTCAGCGCCAGGGCCCCGGGCTTGTCGGAACCGACGCCCACCACCTCGATCCCCTCCTCCCCGCCGTGCAGCCGGTCGAGGATGGCCTGCAGGTTGGTGCCTCCGCCGGAGGCCAGCACGACTATTCGGAACGCGGCCACGCTTGGATCCTTACGGATACCCGGCTTCGCCATCAGATCGCGGCCCCGAGCGGCCGCCCAACACAAGTCGCGGCGGCTTAGCCGCCGCTCCGAAGTGGAGCGGCCTGGGCGCCGCTTGGGACGACCGCGATGTCCTCGAGGGCGAACTTGCCGTTCGCGCCCTCCGGATCGCCGAGTGGATACTCACCGGTGAAGCACGCGTCGCAATGCTTCTCGCGCGGGGTCCCGACAGCCTCGTAGACGGCGTCCATCGAGAGATAGGCGAGCGAGTCGGCGCCCAGCTCCTCCGCGATCTCCTCGACCGTGCGGTCGTGGGCGATCATCTCCTCGCTGGTGGACATGTCGATCCCGTAGTGGCAGGGATAACGGATCGGCGGTGCCGAGATCCGCAGGTGCACCTCCTTCGCACCCGCGTCCTTCAGCATCGCGACGATCTGCCGCGTCGTGTTGCCACGGACGATCGAATCATCGACAACCACGACGCGCTTGCCCGCGACGATCTCCGGAAGTGGGTTGAACTTCATGCGCAACCCGTGCTTGCGCAGCTCCTGCCCGGGCTGGATGAAGGTCCTCTGGACGTAGCGATTCTTGATCAGCCCGTCGTCCTTGGGGAGCCCGGCAGCACGGGCGAACCCGTTGGCCATCGGGTTGCCGGAATCCGGCACCGAGATCACCAGGTCGGCGTCGACCGGCGCCTCCTCTGCAAGCAGCTCACCCATCCGCCCGCGCACCTCCTGCAGCACCCGGTTCTCGAGCCGGGTATCGGGTCGCGAGAAGTAGATGTGCTCGAACACGCACTGGGCTGGCTGCTCGCCGGTGATCACCGGCTTCAGCTCGAGGCCCTTGGCGGTCAGGGAGACCATCTCACCCGGCTGGACCTCGCGGATCATCTGCGCGCCGATGATGTCGAAGGCGCAGCTCTCCGAGGCGACCACGAAGCACTCCGGGAAGCCGTCGCTCGGCTTCATCTTGCCGAGGGCCAGCGGCCGAACGCCGTGCGGGTCGCGGAAGGCGACCACCGCGTGCTTGGTCATCACGACGGTCGAATAGGCGCCCTCCAGGCGAGGCATCACCTGCGCGACCGCGTCCTCGATCCACTCGTCACCTTCCCCGGCAGTTCGCGACAGCAGGGCGGCCATGATCTCGGAGTCCGAGGTGCCGCGGAGCTGCAGGCCTGCCTCGGTCAGCTCGTTGTAGAGCTCGACCGCGTTGGTCAGGTTGCCGTTGTGAGCAAGCGCGAGCTCGCGGCCGTCGTCACGCCAAACCGGCTGGGCGTTGTCCCAGGCGCCGCCGCCGGTGGTCGAGTAGCGAACGTGGCCGATCGCCATGTCGCCCGCCAGCGCGCGGAGCTTCTCCTCGTCGAAGACCTGGGAGACGAGCCCGAGCTCCCGCAGCGTGGTGATGTGGCCGCCCTCGCAGGTGGCGATCCCGGCCGATTCCTGGCCGCGGTGCTGCAGCGCATAGAGGCCGAAGTAGGCGAGCCTGGCGACGTCCCGTCCCGGCGCGTACACGCCGAAGACCCCGCACTCATCGCGCGGACCATCGCGATCTGGAACGTCAAAGCGCGCGTCAGTCACGTCTGTGGAGGTGTCTCAACCTCTGGAGATCGAAGTGGCGGACAGGAGAACAGCCCGCACCGTCAGGGTAGCAGCGGCCACGGAGGGGCCAGAGTCCTCAAATCGCCGCAAACTGCCGGTTTTGCGGCTACTTCTTCTTCTTGCGCTGCTTGACCAGCGCGACCGTGACCTGGTTCGTGTTCGGCACCCCCGCGACTCCCGCCGGCACGAAGTGGACGAAGACCTTCACCTTGACCTTCGCCTTGCTCTTCTTCTTGAGCTGCTTCTTCAGCTTCTTGGCGGTCTTCCCGACGGGCTTCACCGCCAGCTTGAAGGACGATGCCGCTGTGAGGGTCAACCCCTGCTGCTTGACGGAGGCGGCCGTGGCGTTGACATCGGGCGGCGTGCTCGTCTGGTTCATCGTCACCTGACCCGGGCCGGACACCTTTGCGTTGATCGTCGCCGTGCCCTTCTTCTTCTTTTTGGAAATCGAGTTGACGGTGATCTTGTTGGATGGCGCCGCGGCGAGCATGAACGGGCGACTCGCGCCCGGGACCAGTGTGGGATTCGGTGAGCCTCCGCCGATGTTCGCCCTCCCTATGAAGTTGCCGCTCGTAGAGCCGTTGTTGTTTCCCCAGAAGACGTACTGCGGGTTGGTTGCAACCCCCGAGACGGTCTGCGTGGTCCCCGCGGCATTCGCAATGAAGCTGGGCTGGGGCGTCCCGCCACCCACCGCGACACGTCCAACGTGGTTGTCGGCGGTGGCCCAGTAGAGGAAGCTCGAGTCGACGGCCACACCACACTGAGCGGAGGACACCGGGACGAAATTTGTCTGGGGAGCGCCGCCACCGAGCGGTGCCCGGCCGATGTCGGGGGTCGTGGTGTCGAGGTAGTAGACGAAGCTCTGATCTGCCGCCAATCCGCAGATCGAAACGGGGCCCGGATCGATGAAGTTCTGCGTCGGATCGCTTCCGTCGATGCTGGCGTGGCCGATCGTTGCGTGCCCCAGCGCAGCCTCGTTGGTCCAGTAGATGCCGCTCGGCGTGACCGCCAGTCCCTGCGGATTGACCACGCCGCTGGTGATGAATTGGTGATTGACGCCCGTTCCGTCCAGATTGGCTCTACCAATCGAAGCGGTGGTGCCGTTCTGCTCGTCCCAGTAGATGAACTTGGAATCGACCGCTATGCCCGTAGCACCGGGTGAGCTCGGGATACCCGGAATGAAGCTGTCATTGGAGCCTGTGCCGTTGATCTTCCCCCGGCCGATCGAGTTCCCGAAGAGGTTCGTCCAGTAGACGAAGTTCGCGCTGGCGATCGGCGGAAGAATCAGCAGGACGAGCGTCGTCGTAAGAGTGGCTGCCAGGGGGACAAGCCAGCGCGATTGGTTTCCCTGGGGGCGCATCTCCCTCCGAAACACATGACGAGACTACTCGTCGCGGTGCTGGCGAATCAAATGCGCTCCGCGAGCGAGCGCCAGGCCCGCTCGGCATCCGCGAGCGCCACGGAGACATCCCGCTCGGCGGCGGCAATCGAGATGCCGTCGCCCTCCACCGTGCCCAGCTCGACCGCCTCCACGCCCGCTGCTGCCGCACGCTCGAGCAGCGCCCTTGCATCCTCCGCCGCGAGGACGATCCCGCCGGGTCCCTCCCCGAACAGACTCGTCTCGCCGGAGCCGCCGCGCAGCTCCACCAGCGAGTCCAGGTTGATATTCAGGCCGACACCGCCGGCGATCGCCATCTCGGCGAGGGCGCAGGCCAGCCCGCCGTCGCTGACATCGTGCGCCGCGCTGACCGCGCCGCTGCGAACGAGCTCTCGCACGACCCCCAGTGCGGCGTCCACGGCGTTGAGCGGCACCTGCGGCAGCCCGGAATCGAGCTCGCCGCGTTGCTTGGCGAGCTCCGACCCGGCCAGCGAGGGCGCGAACGGGCCGATCAACACCAGCCTTTCTCCGTCAGCCGGCGCAAGGCCGGGAACGCCGGCGGCGTCAGGGAGCTCACCGACCATTCCCACGACCGGCGTGGGATAGATCGGGCCATGCTCGGTCTCGTTGTAGAGGGAGACGTTCCCGCCCACCACCGGGACCCGCAGCGCGAGGCAGGCATCGGCCAGGCCCAGCACCGCCCTGTCGAGCTGCCAGGCGACGTTCGGTTTCTCCGGGTTGCCGAAGTTGAGGCAGTTGGTCAGGCCGAGCGGTTCGGCGCCGACGCAGGCGAGGTTCTGCGCGCACTCGA
Source organism: uncultured Solirubrobacterales bacterium (assembly GCA_963743575.1). Taxonomy (GTDB): domain Bacteria; phylum Actinomycetota; class Thermoleophilia; order Solirubrobacterales; family 70-9; genus DASUPK01. Next base: position 1,052,964 of record CAVUQC010000007.1, read on the forward strand.
GGACCGCCTCGATTGTGCCCGCGTACGGATCGCAGGCCACCCGCCGGCCGTTGCAGTCGATCGCCACCGCGATCGCCCGGTCCGACTCCGGGATCATCAGCACCGCCGCGTCCGCGGACTCCGGCCGCCGCGTGGTCCGGGACCCGACCACCGAGTCGTACTGCTCGAAGGCCCAGCGCTTGGAGGCGATGTTCGGCGCCCCGAGCAGGGCGCAGAGGACGGCCGACGGATCAGAGGGGTCGGCGGAGCGGCCGGCGCTCAGCGCCACCTGCTCGCCGAGGGTCTCCGAGTTTCCGTACATCCAGCCCCTGGGCTCCTCCGGCTCCAGGTCATACAGCGGGCATTCGTCGACGAGCGCGGAGACCGGCACGTCCCCGACCTCGACGCCGTCGTCCAGGACCCGCAGATGCCCGGTGTCGGTGATCTCGCCGATCGCGGCCGAACCGGTCTGCCAGCGCTCGCAGGTGGCGACCACCTCGTCGAGCCGCGACGGCTCGACCACGGCGAGCATCCGCTCCTGCGACTCCGAGACCATCACCTCGAACGGCTCCATGTCCGCCTCCCGCAGGGGCACTCGGCGCACGTCGATGTCGAGTCCGACTCCGCCTTTGGAGGCCATCTCCCCGGCCGAGGAGGTGAGGCCGGCCGCACCGAGGTCCTGGAGCGAGACCAGCAGGTCACGCTCGAGCAGCTCCAGGCAGCACTCGAGCAGCTTCGACTCCTCGAAGGGGTCGCCGATCTGGACACTGGGCCGCTTCGAGTCGTCCCCGGCCTCCAGCTCCGCCGAGGCGAGCACCGAGGCGCCGCCGATCCCGTCACGACCCGTCGACGCGCCCATGATCACCAGCAGGTTCCCGGGCCCCGCTGCCGCGGAACGGATCATCGCGTCGGTCCGGGCGATCCCGGCGCACATGGCGTTGACCAGGCAGTTGTGCTCGTAGGGCGGCTCGAAGTAGACCTCGCCACCCACCGTCGGCACGCCGATCGAGTTTCCGTAGTGGCCGATGCCCGCGACCGCGCCCTCGAAGAGGTAGCGGGAGCGCTCATCGGACGGCTCGCCGAAGCGCAGCGAGTCAAGCACCGCGATGGGCCTCGCCCCGATCGCAAAGACGTCCCGGAGGATCCCGCCGACGCCGGTGGCGGCCCCCTGAAACGGCTCCACAGCGCTCGGATGGTTGTGCGACTCGACCTTGAACGCGATCGCGTGTCCGTTGCCGATGTCGACCGCCCCGGCGTTCTCCCCGGGGCCCATCACCACCCTCTCGCCCTCGGTCGGCAGCCGGCCCAGCAGCTTGCGGGAGTGCTTGTAGGCACAGTGCTCGGACCAGAGCAGAGAGAACATGGCCAGCTCGACACCGTTCGGATCCCTTCCGAGCAGCTCTGTGATCCGCTCGTACTCGAAGTCGGTGAGCCCCAGCTCGCGGTGCGGGCTCTCGGAGACGCCCGCGCTCACGCCGCGGTGGTCTGGGGGGCAGAGGACAGCGCGCGGAACAGTGCGAGCCCATCGTCGGAGCCGGTGAGGGGGTCCACCGCATGCTCGGGGTGCGGCATCAGGCCGAGGACGTTCCCGCGCTCGTTGACGACTCCGGCGATGTCGCGAACGCTCCCGTTCGGGTTCTCGCCGGGCGCGTAGCGAAAGGCGATCCGTCCATCGCTCTCGAGCCGGTCGAGATCCTCGTCGGGAGCGAAGTATCGGCCGCTCATGTGCTTGACCGGGATGGAGAGGTGGCCGCCGCCCTCGATCGCGGCGCCGAACGCTCCTTCGAAGTCCTCGGCGATCAGCCCGACCTGCCGGCAGATGAAGCGCAGCCCCTCGTTGGGCAGCAGCGCCCCGGGCAGCAGCCCGGCCTCGCAGAGCACCTGGAATCCGTTGCAGATGCCGAGCACCGGTCCGCCCTCGGCCGCGAAGCGTGCGACGGCCTCCATCGCCGGGGAGAAGCGCGCGATCGCGCCGGCCCTCAGATAGTCGCCGTAGGAGAACCCTCCTGGGACGACGATGCCGTCAAGTCCCGCGAGGTCCGTTTCCTCGTGCCAGACGAGCCTTCCGTCCCCGACGCGCTGCACGGCGGCCACGGCATCGCGCTCGTCGCATGACCCCGGGAACTGGATGACGCCGATCACCGCTCGAGCTCCACCTCGAAGTCCTCGATCAGCGGGTTGGCGAGCAGCTTCTCGCAGAGGTCGTCGAGCTTCGACGGGTCGTCGGTCTCCAGCTCGACCAGCCGCCCAACCCGGACGTCGTGAACGCCCTCGAAGCCGAGGGCCGGCAGCGCCCGCTCGACCGCCTTTCCCTGCGGGTCGAGAATGCCCTGCTTGGGCCGGATCAGAACCTTGGCCTTCACTCGGCCAGCGTACCTGCGTGCCCGGCTCAATCGCCCGGCGCGTTAGTCCAGTTTGCGGCCGGTGATCTTCTCGTAGGCCTCGACGTACTTGGCCCTGGTGTTCTGGACGACCTCGTCGGGCAGCTCGGGCCCCGGGTCGGTGTGATCCCAGCCGACCGAGTTCGAGTAGTCGCGCACGTACTGCTTGTCGAACGAGGGCTGGGTGCCCCCGGGCTCATAGGTGTCCGCGGGCCAGAACCGCGAGGAGTCCGGGGTGAGCACCTCGTCGGCGAGGACCACGTCCGCACCGGCGGAGCGGCCGAACTCGAACTTGGTATCGGCAAGGATGATCCCGTGCTCAGCGGCATGGTCCGCGCCGCGCTGGTAGATCTCGATCGAGACGCGGCGGAGCTCCTCCATCAGCGGCCGGTCGCCGATCAGCTCGGCGGCGCGGTCGAAGTCGATGTTCTCGTCGTGCTCGCCGAGCTCGGCCTTGGTGGCGGGCGTGAAGATCGGCTCCGGCAGCTTGCTCGACTCCACCAGGCCCTCAGGCAGCTCGATCCCGCAGACGGCGCCGGACTCGCGGTACTCCTTCCATCCGGATCCGGAGAGGTAGCCGCGCACCACGCACTCGACCGGGAACATGTCGAGCTTGCGGACCCGCATGCCCCGCCCGGCCGCCTCCGGTGGGACGTCCTCGGAGATGAAGTGGTTGGGAACGATGTCCTCGGTCAGCTCGAACCAGAAGAGCGACATCTGGGTGAGGACCTTGCCCTTGTCCGGGATCTCGGTGGGCAGGATCACGTCGTAGACCGAGATCCGGTCGGAGGCGACCATGATCAGGTCCTCGCCGTCCTCGTAGATCTCGCGAACCTTGCCCGAGCCGTGCAGCTTCAGGTCTGCCAAAGAGTTCGTCATCCGCCTCCCACCTCCGCTTGAGCCTTCGGGTGGGTCCTGGCCCACTCGACGATCTTCCCCGATCCGACGACGGCCTCGCCCTCGTCGAGAACCAGGACCGGCACGTTGATCTGCCCGGTGAGCTCCTTCACCTCATCTCGGCCGGCGCGGCGGTCGCCCCACGTCCAGGGCATCAGCCGGTAGCCCGGCATCGCCTTGACCTCATACTCGTATCCGGCGTCGTCGAGCGCGTTCGCCGCCCGGCCGCACGCGTGCCCGATGGAGGCGTGCTTGCCCTTCTGGCCGCAGGTGAAGAGGATCACGGCTCAAGCCTATCCAGGCGAGCCATCACTTCCGGCACATGCTTCAGATACGCGTCGTAATTGAACACCTCGTCCAGATCCAGCTGCGGCGCGGCCTTCCCGATCAGCTCGCGGAAGTCGATCTCCTCGTCCCAGGCCCGCTGGGCGTTCTCCTGGACCAGCCGGTAGGCGTCGTCGCGCGTCATCCCGGACTCGACCAGGGCGGTCAGCGCCCGCTGGCTGAAGAGGGCGCCGTGGGTGAGGTCGATGTTCTTCCGCATCCGGTCGGTGTGGACCGTCATTGCCTCGGCGATCCGGGTGGCGACGTGCTGCATATAGTCGATCGCGATGGTGGCGTCGGGGAGGACGACGCGCTCGGCGCCGGAGTGCGAGATGTCCCGCTCGTGCCAGAGCGCGATGTTCTCCATGCCCACCTGGGAGTAGCCGCGCAGCACTCGCGCCAGTCCGCAGAGCCGCTCGGCGAGGATCGGGTTTCGCTTGTGAGGCATCGCCGAGGACCCCTTCTGGCCGGAGCCGAAGGGCTCCTCGACCTCTCGCACCTCAGTGCGCTGCAGGTTGCGGATCTCGGTCGCGAAGCGCTCGAGCCCGGCGCCGGCGATCGCGATCCGGGCGAGCACCACCGCATGGCGATCGCGCGGGACCACCTGCGTGGAAACGTCCTCGGCCCGCAGCCCGAGAGAGTCCATCACCCTCGCCTCGACGGTCGGGGGAACGGAGGCGTAGGTGCCGACCGCGCCCGAGAGCGCCCCGATGGCGGCCTGCTCGAAGGCATCGGTGAGCCGCTGCAGGTTCCGGTCGGCCTCGAACGCGAAGCTCGCCAGCCGGAGACCGAAGGTGGACGGCTCCGCGTGGACGCCGTGGGTGCGGCCTACGCAGAGCGTCTCGGCGAACTCCTTGGCCCGAATCACGAGCGCGTCGCGATAGGCGCGGGCGCCTCGGACGACGATCTCCCCTGCATCCGAGAGCTGGAGAGCCAGGGCGGTGTCGAGCACGTCCGATGAGGTCAGGCCGTAGTGGATCCAGCGCCCCTCCTCCCCGACCGAGCTCGAGACCACGTCGACGAAGGCGGCGACGTCGTGACCCGTCGTGCGCTCGCGCTCCTCGACGGCCTCGACGGTGAACGAGGCTCGGTCGCGGGCGGACTTGGCGGCTTCCTCCGGCACCGCCCCCTCGGCGGCCCACGCCTCGGTCGCCGCGAGCTCGACCCTGAGCCAGGTCTCCATCCGGCGCTGCTGGGTCCAGACCGCGCCCATCTCCTCGCGTGTGTAGCGGGGGATCACGTACTGATTCTGACGACTAGGTGTTGATCATCCGGACGGCGAGCAGTCCCGCGTTCTTCGCCCCGTCGATCGCCACGCAGGCGACCGGCACGCCGGGCGGCATCTGCACCGCCGAGAGCAGGGCGTCCAGGCCCCCCAGGTTCTTGCCGGAGATCGGCACCCCGATCACGGGCAGGTCGGTCTTCGAGGCGGCGAAGCCGGGCAGGGCCGCCGACATTCCCGCCCCCGCGATGATCACCTTGAGGCCGCGCATCCGGGCGTTCGTGCAGTACTCGCTGGTCTCCTCAGGCTGACGGTGCGCGCTCAGGACCCTGACCTCATACCGAATGCCGTGGTTCTGGAGAGCCTCTCCGGCGGGCTGCATCTTGGGCTTGTCGTTCTTCGAGCCCATGATGATCCCGACCAGGGGCGCGTCGACCTCGATCTCCTCGAATGCCTCCTCGACCTCGGGCATCGTCTCGGCGGCCAGCTCACCCTCAGTCATCGACTCCTCCATTCGTGGTCATCGGTCGGTCGTCTCTACGCCGCCGCGCGGTCAACCGCCCTGGCGGCGATGTCCGTGCGCAGCTGCCTTCCCTCGAACTCGATCAGCTCGGCCGCATCGTAAGCGCGTCGCCGGGCCTCTGCGGCCGTCGCCCCGAGGCCCGTGACGTTCAGAACCCGGCCGCCGGCGGTGACGATCTCTCCGCTCCTGGCGGCGGTGCCCGCGTGGTAGATCTCGACACCCTCCACGGCGGCCGCCCGATCGAGGCCGGCGATCACGTCTCCCTTCGACGAGGAAGCCGGATAGCCGGCCGAGGCGAGCACCACGGTCACGGCCCAGTCATCGCCGAACTCCGCCTCGACGCCCGCCAGGCCGCCCGGCTCGCGAGAGGCGAGAAAGAGCTCGAGCGGGTCGCTGCGCAGGCGGGGCAGCACGGCCTGGGTCTCGGGATCGCCGAACCGGCAGTTGAACTCGAGGACCTTCGGGCCGTCCCCGGTCAGCATCAGCCCGGCATAGAGGACGCCGTGAAAGGGGGTGCCGCGCCGGCGCATCGCATCGACAACGGGTCGGTGCACCAGGTCGGCGATGCGCTCCGTCTCCCCCGGGTCGAAGCCCGGAACCGGCGAGTAGCTCCCCATGCCCCCGGTGTTGGGGCCCTCATCACCGTCGTGAATCCGCTTGTAATCCTGGGCGGGGGCGAGCGGGAGGACGTTCTCGCCGTCGCAGAGAGCGAGCAGGGACAGCTCCTCGCCCTCCAGGAACTCCTCCATCACCACCTCGGTCTCGCCGAAGCGGCGCTCCTCGAAGAACACGCCGATCGCGTCGCGCGCCTCGCTCTCCGTCGTGCAGATGATCACCCCCTTGCCCGCGGCCAGGCCATCGGCCTTGAGGACGAGTGGATAGGAGGCATCGGCGATCCGCTCGAGCGCTTCCTTGTGGCCGCGAAGCACCGCGTGGGATGCGGTTGGCACCCCGGCCTCCTCCATCAGCTCCTTCGCGTGGAGCTTCGACCCCTCCAGGCGGGCGGCCTCGCCGCTCGGCCCGAAGGCGGGAATCCCCTCTGCCTCGAGGGAGTCGACGAGACCTGCGACCAGCGGGGCCTCCGGGCCGACGACGACCAGGCCGACCTCCTCGTCTCGGGCGGCGGCGAGCAGCGCGTCGAGGTCCTCCGCCCCGATCTCCAAGCAGCGCGCCTCGGCGGCCATCCCAGCGTTGCCGGGTGCGCAGAGCAACTCGGGATTCTGCGGAGAGCGCCTAAGGGCGCGCACGAGCGCGTGCTCGCGCCCGCCCCCCCCGACGACGAGAACTCTCATCAAAGACGCTTCCTCCGAGCCGGCATGGTGGAGATCAGAGGGACTTTGCGAAATCCTCGATCGGAATCGCGGAGAGCGTCTGGCTGCTCATCGTGCCGCGCGAGCCGAGCTCGACCGAGACCTTGGCCATGGTCTTCTCGTCGGGCGCCTCGACGATGGTGATGAAGTCGTATTGACCCAGCGTCGCCCACTGCTCCTTCACCTTGACTCCGAGCTGTTCAACTTCCTTGTTGACCTCCTGGACACGGCTCGGGTTGTTCTTGAGCGTCTGCACGCCCTCGGAGGTCAGATTGGTCAGCATTACGAATGTCGGCATCGTTGTTCCTCTCCTGGTGACTTGCCCCGTTGACCCCCTTTCTTTCACTTTCCGCCGCAGCGTGCAATCCCGAGCCTCGGCCGGGCCTTCCGCGCGCCGCCGCGCGTCCGGCCCAGTGGGGATGATCTCCGCGTGAGTGAGCATCCGATCTTCGCTCGCTTCTACGACCGGATGACCGCCGCGGCCGAGCGGGCGGGGCTGCGAGAGATGCGCCACGAGCTGCTGGCCTCGGCCACCGGCCGGGTCCTCGAACTCGGGGCGGGAACGGGTCGCAACCTCGAGCACTACGGCCCTGCCGTCACCGAACTGGTCCTGACCGAGCCCGACCCCCACATGGCCCGCCGCCTGCGCGAGCGGCTGGCCCAGGAGCCGGGTGCGCCCGGCCACCCGAAGGTCGTCGAGGCCTCGGCCGAGGACCTGCCGTTCGACGACGACAGCTTCGACACGGTCGTCGCGACGCTCGTCCTCTGCACCGTCCCCAACCCGGAGCGTGCTCTCGCCGAGGCCCGCCGCGTCCTGGTCGAAGGGGGAAAGCTCCTCTTCCTCGAGCATGTCCGCAGCAGCCATCCCGGGGCCGCCCGTTGGCAGGACCGGCTCGAGCGCCCCTGGGGATTCTTCGCGGCGGGGTGTCATCCCAACCGCCCAACCGGCCAGCTGATCGCCGACGCCGGCTTCTGGATCGACAGCCTCGAGCCGGGAAAGCTGCCGAAGGCGCCGCGGATCGTCCGGCCGGTGATCCGGGGGATCGCGCAGCGGCCGACGGCCGCCGGGCAGGACTAGTCGGCCGCCGAACCGTTCTGCCAGGGGACCAGGCCGTCGGCGCTCGCCCACGGCGAGCGCCCTTCCTCCTCCACCTGCTTTGACATAGCGGCCATCTTCTCCTGGGAGGAGTCGGTCGCCGAGGCGACCATGAACCACTTGCGCTCGACCCCGAGCCCCTGGGCGAGCGGCATCGAGGCGCCCTCGTAGACCGCGCGCTTCAGCGACCGGATCGCCTCGGGTGAGCGCCGCGCCAGCCGCTCCCCCATGTTGACGGCTGCCTCCTTGACCTGGTCGGCCGGCACGACGGCGCCGATCAGGCCGTGATCGAGTGCCTCCCGCGGGCTCAGCGTTCGCCCGTCGAGCATCATCTGGAGGGCCCGCCCGACGCCCACCAGCCTCGGCAGTCGCTGGGTCCCGCCCGCCCCCGGGTTGAAGTCGATCGTCATCTCCGGGAGCCCGATCGCGATGTCGGTGTCGGCCATCAGGCGAACGTCGCAGGCCAGCGAGATCTCGCAACCACCGCCCGTGGCCGGCCCGTTGATCGCCGCGATGAAGACCTTGTCGGAGCGATTCATCTCGAGAAAGAGGTCGTGGATCCGGTAGAGCTCGAAGACCGCCGCCAGCGGAGTGCGCTCGGCAAGATCACGAAGGACCGGTACACGGCGAACGCCGCCGGCCACCCGCAGGACGATTGATGTCAGCCACGGCGGGGCCGCGATGCCGGCCCGCCGGACGCTCGCCAGGATCTCTCCCACGTCGTAGTGCGTGATGTAGAGGTCATCGGGCTTGCCGGTGACCACCACTGCCCCCACGGAGCGGTCACCGCGCAGCGAGTGGACCAGGTCCTCCAGCTCCCGCACCATCTCCGCCGTCATGAAGTTGTGCGGCGGCTGGTCGGCTTGCACGAGCAGGACGCGACCGTGCCGCTCGGTGTCGAAGGTGCGAGCGATGGCCCAACCCTACGGGTCGCGGAGCGCCACCTGCGCGTCGCACCGGTAGTGCAGGGTCAGCGGGCCGTCCGCGGCGAGACCCCGAACCTTCTGGAGGAGTCTCCCCCGCTCCACCGGGTCGAGGGCGGCGATGGCGCTGGTCGATGCGACGCGGTCGGCGAGACCGTCGGCGTCGAGCCGTTGCTGATTCGGGAAGCTGCGCTCGTCCAGCGGTCCGAACTTCTCGCTGGCGTCGATCGGCTCCCGCCACTTGCCGGAGCGATGGCGTGGGATCTCACCCGTATACGGAGCGATCAGCTCCTCGACCGCCGCCTGGCCCGGATCATCCATGAGCCGCACGTTCCAGATCAATGCGAGGTGCCCTCTCGGGCGGAGGACGCGATGAATCTCGGCGAGCGCTTGCTCTCCATCGAACCAGTGGAACGCCTGCGCCACGGTGACCGCGTCCGCTGACGCGTCGGGCAGCGGGATTTGCTCCGCCGTTCCTTCGAGGGAGCGAATGGGGGATTCGATCAGCGCGCGCATCCTCGCCAGCGGCTCGATCGCGATCACCTCGGCGCCGGCCGCGTGCAGCGCGCTGCTCAGCTTGCCGGTCCCGGCCGCGAGGTCGACCACCTTCGCGCCGGAGCTGAGCCCCAGTCGCTCGTCAAGCCAGTCGATCGCTCGTGCCGGATACCCAGGGCGGCCGCGGTCGTACGCCTCGGCACCCTCGTTGAAGCCCTTCGCCGCGATCTGGTGAACCACGACCGGACATCTTGCCGGTCGGCGCTACCCGTCGAAGCCGACGTGGACGTGATCGCAGTGGTCGGCCTGGGCGAAGCCGTTGGGGTTCGCGGGGCCGTCGGGGTCCCAGCAATAGATGAGCTCAGTCGGCTCCTGGCCCGGAGGCAGAGCGCCGAGCTGGCGGGCGATCGTCCCGCACGGGCCGTCGGGGGAGACGTCGGTGCAGGGGACGCCGTCGATGGCGGCGATGTCCATGGCTCGGCCGTAGTAGTGGTTGGAGACGTTGCCGCTCGTGGTGTACTTCGAGTGGTCCGAGCGCAGGGCCGAGATCGTGATCTGGTGCTGCTGGCTGATCGCGCCGAGGATGCCGAGGATCCGCGGGTCGATCGCGCCGGACTGGATGTCGACCATCTCGAGCTGGTTGGAGAGCTCGACGTTCGACCAGTTGATCGGCGCGTTCGTCGGTCCGGGGAGGGCGACGGAGTAGGCGACGGTCTTCACCTGGCAGCTTCCCGCCATCGACTCGGCGTCCTGGAGGACAGCGTCGACGTACCACTCGGCGTGGTTGTGCTGGAAGAGCCCTGCCCGCAGGTCGCCGGCCGCCCAGATCATGCGGGCAAGCGTGGCCGCGGAGTCCGCGGGGCTCTGGTGCTTGATCTTGCCGTCGCCGTCGCCGTCCACCGCGTACTGCTTCCAGTGGTCCTCGGTGATCCCGAGCGGCCCGACCGAGGAGAGCTGCTGCGCGTTCATCCCCTTGCCGAAGTTGGACTCCATCCTGGCCACGGCGGCAAGGGCCCAGACGCCCCCCTGACCGAGGTCGTAGCGCCCGGCGGCGTCCTGGAAGGCCTTCATGTAGTCGTCCGGGATCGACTGGCGTGACCCGTCCGCCGGCGAGCAGACCAGCTCCTGCCGCTTCGGGATCAGCGACAACCCGCCGAGGGCCCCGTTGCCGATCCCGCTGAAGCAGGCGGCCCTGGCCATGACCTCGGAGACGTACCAATCGGCGTGGTTGTAGGCGAAGACCGCGCCCTCAGGGTCCTCCGGCATTCCGGCGGCGCGCAGGTAGCGGGCCGCGGCGAAGATCGCGTCATTGGGGTTGTTCGGGTCCTTGGTGCCGTCGTGATCCGCATCGACGCCGTAGGTGGCCCAGGTCGACGGCATGAACTGCATCCAGCCCTCCGCGCCGGCCGAGGAGGGCCCGAGGTTCTGCCCGAAGCCGCTCTCGATCTCGTTGATGGCGGCGAGGATCGAGGGGCCGGCGGGACCGAGGTCGTAGGCCTGGGCGGCCGCCTGGTAGATCGGGCCGAGGTAGGCGGGGATCGCCACGGGACCGCAGGCGGTCGGCGTCAGGGGGCCTGGGGGCGGCGGAGCGGTGCCGCCCACCTTCGCGGCGCCCTTCTCGCTCTCTCCGCCCCTCGATCCCTTGGTGCCGCCGGTGCTCGGAGGCTTCGGCGCCGGCTTCTGGGTCGTCGGCTTCTTGATGATCGGCTTTGCCGGGGGCAGCAGCGTCACCGGCGGCTGCGGCTGGCTGGGCGGCTCAGGCGGATCCGTCGTCGTGGTGGGCGCAGGATCGGTGCTCGTCTGCGCTGCGGCTGCAGGAGCGGCGATTGCCGCACCCACGACCGTCGCGGCGATTGCCGTTCTCAGCCGTCCCATCAGCCCAGGACCTGAGCGACGCGCCACTCATCGCCGGTCTTCGTCAGGGTCAGCCGCACCTCGCTGATCGCCCGCAGCCGGACGAGGGAGACGCTGGCGGTGACCTGGTTCTTCGCGGCCGCTCCGAGGACAACGTTGAGCACGCGCGCCTGCGGCACCCTGCCGGTCGAGGGCAGTCGAGGCGGGTCAGCGGCGAGTGACTTCTGCAGAGGTTTGGTGGCGGTCGCGGAGAAGCCGTCACCCGTCTTCTTGGTCGACTTGCCGACCTCGTATCCGACGAAGGCCTGCGCGAACTGCCAGGCGACCTGGGTGGGAGGGGCGGAGGTCTTGGTCGGGGGCTGTACGGGCGCCGGGGCGGCGTGGCCGGACTGGATCTGGGGAGTGACCCCCTGAAGAGTGGTCAGGTGAGCGCTGTGCGGAGCCGCGGCGACCGAAGCGGCGATGGTCTGGGAACCGTGGTGCGAGGCGGGGTGATCGGCCGCGCTCATCGCCCCACCGGCGGCGGCGGCGACCGCGAGCGTGGCGGCGCCGGCGGCAATCGCGACCCGCGTGCGGCGGCCGTGCCGGCTGAGCGCATCCTCCACCGGCCAGGTCAGCCTGGTCTGGATCAGTCGCTGGAGCGGCAGCAGCCTGTGTCCGGCACGCTCCAGCGCGCTGCGGGTCACGTCGCTGCCTCGCCAGAGGACCTTCTCCTCGATGCCCCAGGCGGCCTCGCGGATGGTCCAGCCGGCTTCCTCAGCCTGTAAACGCAGGTTCACCCTGGATCAATCGTCCAGCCGAGGGTGAAGCCAGATACCGAGAAGTTGGTTCTTTAGGCGGGTGCCAGGCGTCGTGCAGACGGCTTGACCTTCTCGAAGGCCATCTTCCCGTCCTCGGCGTCGACCTTGACGCTGTCGCCCTCGGCGAAGTCCCCCTCGAGCAGCCTCAGCGCGAGCTTGTCGATCAGCTGCTTCTGGATCACCCGCTTCAGCGGACGGGCCCCGTAGGTCGGGTCGAAGCCGAGGTTGCCGAGCAGCTCGCGTGCCCGCTCGGTCAGCTCGATCTCGATGCCGCGCTCGCTGACGCGCTGCGCGAGCTGGGCGACCTGGATGTCGACGATCTTGCCGAGGTCGCTCATGCTGAGCCGGTGGAAGATCACCACGTCGTCGATCCGGTTGAGGAATTCCGGCGGGAAGGTCTGCGTGAGCGCCTCCTCGACCTGCTCGCGAGCCTTCTCCTCGACGGCCTCCGCAGCGATGAACTGTGAGCCGACATTCGAGGTCATGATCAGGACGGTGTTCTTGAAGTCGACGGTGCGGCCCTGGCCGTCGGTGAGGCGGCCGTCGTCCATGATCTGAAGCAGGACGTTGAAGACGTCGGGATGCGCCTTCTCGATCTCGTCGAGCAGGATCACCGAATAGGGCCGACGGCGGACCGCCTCGGTCAGCTGACCGCCCTCCTCGTAGCCGACGTAGCCGGGTGGCGCGCCGATCAGACGGGCGACCGCGTGCTTCTCCATGTACTCGGACATGTCGATGCGGACGATCGCCTGCTCCGAGTCGAACATGAACTCGGCGAGCGCGCGAGCCAGCTCGGTCTTGCCGACACCGGTGGGGCCGAGGAAGAGGAAGCTGCCGATGGGACGGTCCGGATCGGAGAGCCCGGCCCGCGAGCGGCGCAGGGCACCGGAGACGGCCTCGACCGCCTCGTCCTGCCCGATCACCCGCTCGTGCAGCCGCTCCTCCATGTGGATCAGCTTCTCGACCTCTCCCTCCATCAGGCGGGAGACGGGGATTCCGGTCCACTTGCCGACGACCTCGGCGATGTCCTCCTCGGTGACCTCCTCGGTCAGCATCGAGCCGCCGTCGCGGTGCAGCTGGGCGAGCTTCGCCTCGCCGTCCTGGATCTGCTTTTCGAGGTCGGGAATGCGCCCGTAGCGCAGCTCCGCCGCCCGCTCGAGGTTGGCGTCGCGCTCGGCCCGCTCGGCCTCGCGCTGGACCTCCTCCAGCTCGGCCTTGGCGGACTTGATCTCGTCGATGGCGCTCTTCTCGTTCTGCCAGCGCGCCTTCATCTCCGAGGAGCGCTCGCGCAGGTCGGCGAGCTCGGCCTCGATCGCGTCGAGACGCTCCTTCGAGGTCTCGTCCTTCTCCTTCTTGAGAGCCTCGCGCTCGATCTCGAGCTGCTGGATGCGCCGCTCGACCTCGTCGATCTCAGTGGGCATCGAGTCGATCTCGATCTTCAGCCGAGAGGCAGCCTCATCGATCAGGTCGATTGCCTTGTCCGGCAGGAAGCGGTCGGCGATGTAGCGGCTGGAGAGGGTGGCGGCCGCGATGATCGCGGAGTCCGTGATGCGGACCCCGTGATGCACTTCGTAGCGCTCCTTGAGCCCGCGGAGGATCGCGATGGTGTCCTCGGGGCTCGGCTCGCCGACGAAGACCGGCTGGAAGCGCCGCTCGAGCGCGGCGTCCTTCTCGATGTGCTTGCGGTACTCGTCGAGCGTGGTGGCGCCGACGGCGCGCAGTTCGCCGCGGGCGAGCATGGGCTTCAGAAGATTGGATGCGTCGACGGCGCCCTCCGCTGCACCGGCGCCGACGATGGTGTGCAGCTCGTCCATGAACAGGACGATCTGGCCCTCGGCCGCCTGGATCTCCTTGAGGACCGCCTTGAGGCGCTCCTCGAACTCGCCGCGGTACTTGGAGCCGGCGAGCAGCGCGCCGATGTCAAGCGAGATCACCCGCCGCTCGCGCAGCGACTCGGGAATGTCGCCGGAGACGATCCGCTGGGCGAGTCCCTCGACGATCGCCGTCTTGCCGACGCCCGGATCGCCGATCAGGACCGGGTTGTTCTTGGTGCGGCGGGAGAGGACCTGGATGACGCGGCGGATTTCCTCGTCCCGGCCGATGACCGGGTCGAGCTTGCCCGACTCCGCCTCTGCCGTCAGATCGCGCCCGTACTTGTCCAGGGCGCCGAAGGTGTCCTCCGGGTTCGGGGAGGTGACCCGATGAGGCCCCCGCACCTCCGAGATCGCTTGGACCAGGTCCTTGCGGTCGGGGAGCAGTTCGGCGACGCCGGACTTCGGCTCGGCGAGCGCCAGGAGGATGTGCTCGGTCGAGATGTACTCGTCGCCGAGGCCAGTTGACTCCTTCTCGGCCTGCTGCAGGACCCAGACGAACTGGCTCGAGGGGCGGACGTCGGGGACCGAGTTGCCGCTCAGCTTGGGCAGCTTGCCGATCGCATCCTTGGCCTTGGCGCGCGCGTCCTGCGCGTCGACGCCGAGTCGCTGCAGCACCGGCACGACGACGCCCTCGTCCTGCTCCAGCAGGGCGAGGAGGATGTGGGGCGGGGCGACCTCGGGGTTGGAGCCCTCGGACGCCAGCCGCTGGGCCGCCGAGACGGCTTCCTGGGACTTGACGGTGAAGCGGTCAGGCTGCATGTACGAACATGCTACCGGGTTTAGTGTGAAAAGTAAAGAAATCTATGTCGAAAAGACTTAGATCTATGCGTAGCTCACGAGTTGGCCGATTTGGGGGTTTACAACGCCTGCACGACCCGCATAGGATGACTGCAGCGACCGCTCCGGTCACGGATGGCTATGGGGAACAACGTCGAGACCTACGAGCGCATTCTCGAGACCTTCAACCGCGAGGGTGTCGACGGGGTCGTGCCCTACTTCACCGAGGACGTCGAGGTCTACGACCCCGACCTGCCCGAGGGCGCGTACCGCGGACCCGGGGCCGCCCGGCACGTCGTCGAGCTCCTGACGAGTGGATTCGAGGACGTCGAGGTCAAGGACTTCCGCCTGCTCTCGGCTGGGGACAGGGTGGTCGCCCTTCTCCACACGCGCGCCAAGGGCGAGCAAGTCGACCTGGAGGTGGAAACGCGCGACGCCCACACCATCACCTTCCGCGACGGCAAGATTGCCTATTGGCGCCTCTACATCGATCAGGCAGAGGCGCTCGCCGACGCGGGACTCGATCCTGAGCTCGCCTCCGGGAAGAGCCACGCTCCGTCCTAGGCTTCCGGCGTGGGGAGCGCCAGGACCCGGCGAGTTGCGCTGATCGCTCTGACGGTCGTTTTCGTGCTGGGCATCGGCGGCCGGTCGGCCGCCGGCAGGGGCGACGGCGCGGGCGGGAAGGTCTGGCCGCGCGACTCGTATCCCTCCAGCCGGGCCATTCGCCGCGCGCCGGGGCGACGTCTCGTTCGCCGTGATCGACTCCTCGATCGGGGCCCGAGGGTATGACCCCGATCGGCAGTTCAGCTCGGCGAGCGTCAGCAAGGCCCTGCTGCTCGCTGCCGAGCTGCGGAGGCTTCGGCGCGAGCACCTGCCGCTCGACCGGGAGATGAAGGAGCTGCTCGAGCCGATGATCAGCTACTCGGACAACCAGGCGGCGGATGCCGTGTACGCACAGGTGGGCGACGAGGGGCTCAGCGAGGTCGCCGAACACGCTGGGATGAGGGATTTCGATCCGACCCCCGGCTTTTGGGGCGGGACCAGGTCACTGCTGGCGACCTGGCGCGATTCTTCTTCCGGCTCGAATCCAATCCGCCCGGCCCGCACCGGGCCTATGCGAAGCGGCTGCTCGCAAGCATCGCGCCGGTCGAGCGCTGGGGAATCCCAAAGGCGATCGGCCATGGTTGGTCGATCTGGTTCAAGGGCGGCTGGCGCCCGGGCGGTGACGGGGACAGCAGCGGCGCGGTGACCCATCAGGCGGCGCTGCTCGTCCATCGCGGCGGCGAGCGGCTTGCCCTCGCCATCCTCACAGACGAAACGCCCGGGGACGCCACCGGCTACGCCGCGCTCGAGGGTGTCACCGAGCGGCTGCTCTCGAAGCCGCCGCCCGATCGGAGAGGCTGGCCGGCGCCCTAGTTGGCCCGGCGGCGGATCGGGATCCGGGTGGCTCCCTCGCCTCGCCGCATGCTCGGCGGCTCGTACGCCCCGTAGGGCACCAGCTCTCCGCCGACGGATTTGCGCAGCCGCTCGAGCTCCTTGTTCATCCGGCTCTCCATCTCCGCGGCGCGCTTTCTCATCCTCGCCATGTCGGTCCGCATGCGCTCGAGCCGCCGCTCCAGCTCGAGGACGGTTTCGACGCCCGCGAGGTTCAGCCCCTCGTCGTTCGTCATCTGCTGGATCCGGCGCAGCCGCTCAACATCCGCCTGGGAGTAGAGGCGCGTGTTCTTCGGTGAGCGCTTCGGCGTGATCAGGCCGCGTGTCTCGTACATCCGCAGTGTCTGTGGATGCATCTCGGCGAGCTCGGCGGCCACGGAGATCATGAAAACCCCGCGGTCCTCATCGAGCCTCCGCTCGCCGGTGCGTCGCTTCCTCGTGCTGCCGTCAGCCATCGTCACTCACTCTCCCCTCCGCCCCGGATCGACCGCCGTCCTTCAGCAGTGACGCGCGCGGGTTCTGGCCGTTGAGCGCCTCGGCCAGCTTCGCGACGGCGTCACGCTGCTCTCCGGAAAGGTCCGTGGGCACTTCGACCCGAATCCGGTAGTAGATGTCGCCGCGTCCCTTGGCGTTCGTCTTCTGGGGTCCCTCGCCCCGCAGTCGCTGGACCGAGCCATGCTGCGTCCCCGGCGGAATGCGGATCGTCTTCGATCCGTCGATCGTCGGGACCTCAACCGTCGCTCCCTGGATCGCCTCGGCCACGGTGACCGGCAGGTCGACCTCGAGGTTGCCGTCGGGTCGCTGTTTGAAGACCGGCGAGGGCGCCACCCGCGTGGTCACGTAGAGATCGCCGCGCGGGCCGCCGCGGTAGCCGGCCTCGCCCTTGCCCGCAAGCCTGATCCTGCTGCCGTCATGCACTCCGGCGGGGATGTTCACCCGGTAGCGCTTGGTCTCCTGGGTGATCCCCTGGCCGCCGCAGGTGGGGCACGGATCGTCGATCACGCTGCCCTGGCCGCCGCACTCAGGACAGGGCTGCGATATCGAGAAGAGCCCCTGGCCCTGCGCGTCGATGCCGGACCCCTCGCAGCGCGGACAGGTTCGGGGGGAGGTGCCCGGCTTCGCCCCGCTGCCCTCGCAGGTCGGACAGGGCCCCGTGGTGGGAACCGAGACCGCGATCTGCGTGCCGTGCACCGCCTGGTCAAAGGAGAGGCGCACCTCGGTCTCGAGGTCCCGGCCGCGCTGCTCGCGCGGTCCCTGCTGGCGACCCCCGCGGAAGAAGGTGGAGAAGATGTCCCCGATGTCCGAGGCGAAGCCGCCGCCGGGGACCCCGCCACCTCCGGCGCTCCCGGGGAAGCCGCCCGCGCCGAAGCCGCCGAGGCGACCCCCGGCGTCGTACTCCTTGCGCTTGTCCGGGTCGGAGAGAGCGTCGTAGGCCTGCTGAATCTCCTTGAAGCGCTCTTCGGCGCCCTCGTCGTCCGGATTGCGATCGGGATGCCACTTGCGGGCCAGCTCCCGATAGGCCTTCTTGATCTCGTCCTGCGAAGCGGACTTGGAGACGCCCAGGACCTCGTAGAAGTCGCGCGGGGTCGTCGCCATTACTTGCTCACCACCACCTTGGCAGGCCGAAGCACCTGTCCGTTCAGGCGGTAACCCTTCTGCATCGTCTCGAGGACGATCCCGGGCTCGGCTCCCTCGGCGGGCTGGGTCGAGAGCGCTTCGTGTACCTGCGGATCGAACTTCTCGCCGATCGGGTCGAATGACTCGACGCCGGCATCACCGAGCCGGCCCCGGAGCTCGTTCAGCACCAGCCCGACACCCTCCACCAGCGCTCCGTGTGCCGACGGGTCTGAGCCGGTGGCCAGGGCGCGCTCGAGGTTGTCGATGACGGGCAGGAGCCCACGGGCAAGCTCGCCCTTCCCGCGAGCGAGGGCGTCGGAGGTCTCCTTCGCCACCCGCTTGCGGTAGTTCTCGAAATCGGCTCGCGTTCGCTGCGCCAGCTCGAGGTACTCGTCGCGCTCGCGCTTGGCCTCACCGAGCTCGTCGAGGTCTCGCTCGACGGTCTCGGCGGCGCTGTCTCCATCCGTCTCGGGGACTGAGGGGGCGTCGACGACCTCTGCGTCGACGACCTCCTCATCCCGCATCTCGTCGATCATCGGCCCCCCTTACGAGGTCTTCTCGTCGTCGACGACCTCGGCATCCACGACCTCCTCCTCATCGCCGGCGCCGTTCTGCGAGGCGCCGTCGGGAGAGGTCGCAGCCTGCTCTTCGGCCGCCTGCGAGTAGATCTGCTCGGAGACCTTCTGGAAGGCCGCCTGCAGCGTGTCCGACTTCGAGCGGATCTCGTCGGCGTCCTCGGAGGCGAGCGAGTCGCGCACGTCCTTGATCGCCTTCTCGATCTCCTCCTTCGAGGACGAGTCGACCTTGTCGCCGAGCTCTGAGAGCTGCTTCTCCGCCTGGTAGGCGGCGTTCTCGGCGACGTTGCGGGCCTCGGCCAGCTCACGCTGGCGCCGGTCGTCGTCGGCGTGCGACTCGGCGTCCTGGATCATCTGCTCGACCTCGGTGTCATCGAGGCCGGAACCGCCCTTGATCTCGATCTTCTGCTCCTTGCCGGTGCCGAGATCCTTGGCGGAGACGTTGAGGATCCCGTTCGCGTCGATGTCGAAGGTCACCTCGATCTGAGGCAGACCTCGCGGGGCGGGTGGGATGCCGGTGAGCTGGAACTTGCCCAGGCTCTTGTTGCCGGATGCCATCTCACGCTCGCCCTGCAGGACGTGGACCTCGACCGAGGGCTGGTTGTCCTCCGCGGTCGAGAAGATCTCCGACTTCTTCGTCGGGATCGTCGTGTTGCGCTCGATCAGCTTCGTCATCACGCCCCCCTTAGTCTCGATGCCGAGGGTGAGCGGGGTGACGTCGAGCAGCAGCACGTCCTTGACCTCGCCGCCCAGCACGCCGGCCTGAATCGCGGCGCCGATTGCGACGACCTCGTCCGGGTTGACGCCCTGGTGCGGGTCCTTGCCGGTCAGCTCCTTGACCTTCTCCTGGACGGCCGGCATGCGGGTCATGCCGCCGACCAGCACGACATGGTCGACGTCGGTGCCGGCGTCGGCGAGGGCCTGCTTGACCGGGCCGACGACGCGCTCGAGCAGATCCGAGGTCAGCTCTGAGAGCTTCGCCCGGGTGAGCTTGATGTCGAGATGCTTCGGGCCCGCGTCGGTCGCGGTGATGAACGGCAGGTTGATCTGCGTCTCCTGCGTCGTGGAGAGCTCGATCTTCGCCTTCTCCGCGGCCTCATAGAGGCGCTGCAGGGAGTTCTTGTCGGCGGACAGGTCGACGCCCTGGTCGCGCTTGAACTCGGCGACCAGCCACTCGACGATCGCCTTGTCCCAGTTGTCGCCACCCAGGTGGTTGTCACCCGAGGTCGACTTGACCTCGAAGACGCCGTCGCCGATCTCCAGGACGGAGACGTCGAAGGTTCCGCCACCCAGGTCGAAGACGAGGATGGTCTGGTCGGAATCCTCCTTGTCAAGCCCATAGGCGAGAGCGGCTGCCGTCGGCTCGTTGATGATTCGTTTGACGTCGAGCCCCGCGATCTTGCCGGCGTCCTTGGTCGCCTGCCGCTGATCGTCATTGAAGTAGGCCGGGACCGTGATCACGACCGACTCAACGGACTCGCCGAGCTTGGCCTCGGCATCCGCCTTCAGCTTCTGCAGGATCATCGCCGAGATCTCCGGCGGCGAGTACTGCTTGCCGTCAACCTCGATGCGGACGTCGCCATTCGGGCCGGCGACGACGTCGTAGGGGACGATCGTCTCCTCCTCCTTGACCTCGGCCTCCTTGCGGCCCATGAATCGCTTGATCGAGAAGATCGTCTTCTCGGGGTTCATCACGGCCTGGCGCTTGGCGACCGTGCCGACCAGGCGCTCTCCGGAATCGGTGAAGGCGACGACGGACGGGGTGGTGCGCCCGCCCTCCGCGTTCTCGAGGACGGTGGGCTCGCCGCCCTCCATCACCGCCACGCACGAGTTCGTCGTGCCCAGGTCGATGCCTATTGTCTTTGCCACTGTCATTCCTCCAAAGCTTGGTTTTGGCTTGGGCTTTAGCATAGCCGCCCAAGAAATCTAAGTGCCAGTGTGGCAGATATATGCCTGGTGTCAACCCCCGGCGCAAAAAAGAGGCCGGGGCATGAGCCCCGGCCTCTCGCTGCTTACCTATGCCTCGGCGCTCACTTGACCTGGAGACGGCTCCAGATGCCGAAGTGGTCGGACGAGTGCAGGCCGTTCGCGTATGTGGTCGTGAGGCCACCCTTCTTGAACTTGATCTTCTTGCTGTTGGACATGATGTGATCGACCCGGTGGGTGATGCCCGTTGTGCTCGGGTCGTTCAGGTTCGGGTCCTGTAGGCAGCATCCGAACGGAGGCGGTGTGAGCGCACGCTCGCTCCAGCCCCCGGCCAGCAGCGCCCGGTAGGCCAGGGCGTCGCCCGGGTCCACCTGGTCGCCGTGAACCGGCGAATCGGAATTGAAGTCACCGACCAGGATCGTCGGCAGCTTCGAGGTGGCCGGTCCGGCAGGGCCGACGAGCTCGCGAGCCTGGGCCTCCCGGATCCCACCCTTCGGGTAGGTCTGACCATCGCTGCCGGTGTTGCTCGCCTGGCTGTCGAACGCCTCGAGGTGGCTGTCCACGACGTGCACCTTGCGGCCGTCCTTCTTGACGTTGACCGCGGCCCAGCCGCGGGTTACGTCGACGTTCAGCACGCCACCGACCTTGACGCGAAGCAACGTGTTGAAGTGGGCGCCCGAGGCATTGCTGAGCTTGATGCCCGCACCCTTACGGACCAGGATCGCATCACGCATCGTCAGTCGCTCGTTGTGACACTGGCTCGGGCAGACGCTGAGCCCACCCGTTCCCTGGTTCACTGGGAGCTCGAAGTCGAACTCGGGCTGGACGATGGCGATCTTGTAGCGCACCGCGTTCTTTTTGCCCTTCTTCTTGGCTGCGCTCGCGGACCCCTTCTTGCCCTTTTTCTTGCCGCCCTTGTTGAGCTTGGCCAGCAGGTCGGTGAGGAAGTCTCCACCCTGAGGATCCGTCTGCGTCGCCTTCGGTCCGGTGGTCACCGCACCCAGGTCATAGGGCCCAGTGCGCCACCACGCGGCCTCCTGGAGTCCGACGACGTCTGGCTTGACCTTGAGGATCTCCTTCGCGAGCAGCGCTGCGCGTACCGACGGGAACTTGGTGCGATGAACCTGCTGCTCGATCTGATAGGCGGCATCGACCGCCCCATTTACGTCGGATGAGTTGATCGCCGGGCTCAGGTCAGCTCCCAAGTACAGGTTGCGGGACATCACCGTGAGCTGATGACCTTTCTTCTTGCCCTTGGCGTCGGCGGTGCCGGGGAGAAGCGTCAGACCGAGGGCCAAAATCAGCCCAAGGACCATCGCCATTCCGAAGCGCCCCCGCCGGCCCGGGGCCAGGTGTGCGTGAGTCAACAGATCTCCTTTTCTCTGAGGGGCCTGTTACCACGCATCGGTGCGTGTGGTCCCCTCGAGTCCTCTCTCTGTGCTGCTAACAACGCTATTTCAGGCAGAGTTGCGGCCGAAACCGCAATTAGCCGCACTTATGGGTAGGGCTAGGGGCCCTGGCCGGCGACCTGGGAGACGAACGTCGCCACCTCGTCGGCCTGCTGACCGCTCAGGACACCCTTGGGCATCCGCCCGGCGACCCCGTTGTTGATCGCGCTGAGGACCCTTGGCTTGATCGTCGAGGGATCCGGGGCGCTGGCGCTCGGCGGGGCGAGCAGCTCATCGAGGTTGGGGCCGATGACACCGTCGGTGCCCGCCTTGGCGAGCGTGTGACAGGCCCCGCAGTTGGTCACGAACAGGTCCTTGCCCTCCTGGAGGCTCGCCGGGACGTCCTCGGGGGAGGCGCTCTGGGAGCCCTCGTGGGTGATCGCCCAGGCGGGGACGCCCACTCCGAGGAGCAACACGACCAGCCCGAACATGACGAAGGTGCTCCGCTTCATTTCGCGCGGGGCAGCATATAAGGGCCACGACTTCGAACCCGCCGGGTCATTTCTTCCCTGCCGGTCGCGGCCCTGACGGGTTCCCGTTGGCCTTGTACCACGGGCACATCCGGCGCAGGCAGCATTCGCCGCAGCGCGGCTTGGGGCGGCAGACCGCGCGGCCGTGCTGGATCAGGTTGACGTGGAGCTCGTAGGCGTCCTCGGGCGGCGTGACCGCGAGCATCTCGTCGTGAGCCTCCTCGAAGGGCGCTCCCGGGCGGAAGAGGCCGAGGCGGCCGCCGACTCGGTGGACATGGGTGTCGACCGGGATCTCCGGGCGGCCGAAGGAGAAGATCATCACGCAGGCCGCGGTCTTGCGGCCGACGCCCGGCAGATCGTCGAGGTAGGAGAGAGCATCCTCGCGCGGGGCGTCAGCCAGCCAGTCCAGGTCGGGATGCTCTCCGAGGAGCCCCAGGATCTCCTGGATCCGCGGGGCCTTCGTGGCACTCAGCCCACCGGGCTTGATCGCCGCCTCGACCTCCTCGGTCGGCGCGTCGCGGACTGCTTCCCAGGTCGGGAAACGCTCCCGGAGCCGGTTATACGCAACGTCGCGGTTGCGGTCATTGGTGTTCTGGGAGAGGACCGTGCGAACGAGCTCGGCGATCGGATGCCCGTGGGGCTGGTTCACGGGGCGCCCGTAGAGCTCGCGCAGCCGGTCGCGGATCGCGAGAACCCGCCGGCGAGTCGGGCGACGCCATTCGGGGTCGCGCTTCGGGATTCGGGGCGGCGGGGTGGACGGGACCTCGGCGACCTTCCCGTCGGCCAACACGACCTTGCTCGGCAGCGGCACGAACCGAGGATATTGTCAGCGCCCACCGTGGCCCAGATCGAGACCGGCACAGTGATGGTCGACGGCGTCTCCACCTTCTTCCGGCGGGTTGAAGGCGAGGGTGCACCGGCGGTCTTCGTACACGGCAACCCGAGCCACTCCCAGGACTGGGAGCCGTTTCTCGAGCGCATGACGGGCCCCGCTCTCGCGTTCGACCTGCCCGGCTGGGGCCGATCCGAGCGTCCCTCGCCCAGCGACTTCGACTACTCGATGGACGGACTCGCCAGGTTCACGAAGCGATTCCTCCAGCGCATGGCGGTCGAGGAACACTCGCTCGTCGTGCACGATTGGGGGGCGGTGGCCCTGATCGGCGCCCAGGAGGAGCCCGATTGGATCAGGCGCCTAGTGCTCATCAACGCGGTTGTCCTCCTGCCCGGGTACCGCTGGCACCGCACCGCCCGGGTCTGGCGCACCCGGGGACTCGGTGAGATCTCGAACAGGATCTGGACCCGGCGGCTGCTCGACGAGGGGCTGCGCGAGTCGCGGGGCGACTGGAGCAGGCACGATCCTGCGTTCGTCGACGCGATCTGGGACCACCTCGACAGCGGCACGTTCGACGCGATCCTGCGGCTCTACCGCTCGGCACCACCCGACCGGCTGGCAGCGGCCGGCGCGCGCCTCGGCGTGATCAGGGCGCCGTCCCTGGTGGTGTGGGGCGGGCGTGACCGCTACATTCCGGCTCGATTCGGTCCTGCCTACGCGGCGCGCCTACCCAGTTCCGAGCTGATCGAGGTGCCCGAGGCGGGCCATTGGCCCTGGATCGACGCTCCTGAGATCGTCGACCGGGTGATCCGCTTTCTTATGCCGGACGAAGAGTTCCGCAATTCCTGACGAAGGTGTTATTGCCCCGTAACCAGACGCCGCCTGGTGACTAGAATCTTCCGGTCATGCGTGCCCAAATCGACAAAATCGGAAATTGGCTCCCCCACGGATACGGTGACGCAGCTCGCCAGCTCAGCCTGTTCGTGGTGGCGGAGCTCTGCTACGAGGCCGTGCGCGGCGTCGCCGACGGCCAGCGTGCGGTGGCGATCACCAACGGCCAGAACGTGATCGATTTCGAGAAGAGCATCCACACGTTCTTCGAGCCCAACCTGCAGTCCGTGTTCATCCACCAGCGGTGGATCATCGACTTCGCCAACTTCATGTACATGAACAGCCACTTCGTGGTGACCACGGCGTTCCTGGTCTGGCTGTATCTCTTCAGGAACCAGAATTTTTACTTCGTGCGCAACATGTTCATGGTTGCTATGGGGCTGGCGGTCGTGGGCTACGCGCTCTTGCCGACCGCACCGCCGCGACTCTTCCCCGACGACGGTCTCGTCGACACGATCACCCAGTACGCCAAGGTCAACCATGACTCCGGTCTCGTGAAGCTCTTCATCAACCCTTACGCGGCGATCCCCAGCATGCACGTCGCCTTCTCCACGATGATCGGTGTGACCGGTGTCCTGATCTCCAGGCACAGGATCACGAAGGTCGTCTGGGCCGTCTATCCGATCCTGGTGTTCTGGGTCGTGATCGTCACCGCGAACCACTTCTGGGTCGATGGCGCCTTCGGCTTGCTCGTCGCAGCCCTGTCGGCAGTCACCGCCACGCAGATCCTGGCCCGCGTCCGGCCGGCCGTCTGGTCCTGGCGGCCAGCAACGGCTTGAGCGCGCGAGACGCGCTCCGTCGCTACGGCGAGCCGGGGCTGGTCGCGGCTGCTCTCGGCGCCGCCTACCTGATCATCCAGCCCGACAGCGCGGACCACGCCGCCCAGGTGTTTCGCTCCGGCCTGTTCACACACGAGGGCCTGGTCACATGGGACAACTTCTGGTTCGGCGGTCACCACCTGCCGGGCTACGGAATCCTCCTCCCGATCCTGAGCGCGGTCATCGGCCCGCGACTGGTCGGAGTAATCGCGACGATCGTCGCGGCGCTGCTCTTCTCGGCCATCGCCTACCGACGCTTCGGTGATCGCGCTCGGCTCGGCGTGATCTGGTTCGCGACGGCAACCGCCATCAGCCTGTTCACCGGCCGCCTCACCTTCGCGCTCGGTGTCGCCATCGCGCTCTGCGCGGTCCTCGCGGCGCAGAGGGGCCGCCGGATCCTGGCCGTCGGCTTCGCCGTCCTGACCCCCTTCGCCAGCCCCGTGGCCGCCCTGTTCCTGGCCTGCGCCGTGGTGGCGTACGCGATCGCGGAGCGAAGCCGCAAGGGCCTAGAGCTGGCGGTGGTCAGCGTCGGCGTGGCGCTGCTGATCTCGGCTGCGTTTCCGGAGGGCGGGACGGAGCCATTCGACTTCTCGAGCTTCGAGCCGGCGATCCTCGTTGCGATTGCGGTCTTCGTGGCCCTGCCGCCCGAGGAGCGCCTGCTTCGCTACGGCGTGGCCGTCTACGGCGCCGCGCTGGCGGGAGCGTTCCTGGTCCAGAGCCCGATGGGGGGCAACGCGACCCGTCTCGGGTCGCTGCTCCTGGGGCCGATTCTGGCGTTCGGCCTCTGGCGCCGCCAGAAGTTCGCGCTCGTCCTGCTGATTCCCGTCTTGATCTACTGGCAGTGGTCGCCGGTCGTGCGCGACCTCGAGGAGGTGAGCGCCCAACCCTCGGTGAGCGCCGGCTACTACGCGCCGCTCGTCGACTTTCTCCGGGGACGGCCCCACCGGGACTCCCAACGCGTCGAGGTCCTTCCGGAGGAGCACCACTGGGAATCGGCCTACGTCCCCAATGGGATCTACATCGCCCGCGGCTGGGAGCGCCAACTCGACCGCAAGCTTAATCCCCTCTTCTACCAATCCGCTCCGATCACCGGACTCCAGTACCGCAGCTGGCTGGATGACCTCGGAGTGGGCTATGTCGCCGTGCCACGCGCTCCTCTCGACTACGCCGCATTGGGGGAGAAGCGGCTGATCAAGAAGGGGCCGCCCTCATACCTCCACAAGGTCTTCCACAGCAAGAACTGGAACGTCTACGCGGTCAGCCACCCCTCGCCGCTCGCGATCGGGGGCAAGATGGTGAAGCTGACGCCGCAGGGCTTCGTGGTCGACGCGAGCGCGCCAGGCACGGTGCTGGTCCGCGTGCACTGGACGCCCTATTGGTCGATCGAGCAGGGGACGGGGTGCGTCGAGCAGGCCCCGGGCGGCTACACGATGATCGACGTCACCACCCCGGGACGCTTCCGCGTGGGCATCGACTTCTCGCCGGTGCGCGCGGTCAGCTCGGGCCCGCGCTGCCACCAGGAGCCGGTGATCCAGTACGGGTCGGCGCAGTCATCGGCCGGTCGCGCCGCCCGGATCGCCCGAATGGGCGGCAATCCGTGAGCCCCGCGCGGCGCCGCAGATTCAACTTCCTTCCGCGCGGCCCTCTCGACCTCGCGCTGCAGCTCCTCCTGCTCGCAGCGGCCTACTGGCTCTGGAGACACGGCCGGGGTGCCGTCACCTCTGGCATGGGGATTTCGTTCTCCCACGCCAGGGACATCGTCAGCGCCGAGCGCTCGCTCGGGCTTCTGATCGAGCCGGGCGTGCAGCACTGGGCGGTCAGCGCCGGCTGGCCCGCCGAGTTCGCCCGCTGGGGCTACGCGAACCTGCACTTCAAGGGCAGCTGCCTGATGCTGGCGATCCTCTACTTCCGCTACCGCGGCAGTTTCGGCTTCGTCCGCAACGCCGTCTTCGCCGCGATGGCCATCTCCGTGATCGGCTACGCGCTCTTCCCGACGGCCCCGCCCCGCTTCCTGCCCGAGCTCGGCCTCGACCCCTCCAGCTCGGTCACGGGCAACAACCCTCTCCTCTCGAATCCGGGTGACGCGCTCTTCAATCCCTTTGCGGCGGTCCCGTCGATGCACGTCGGCCTGTCGGTGATCCTTGCCTGGTCACTGGCCATGTTGGTGCGAACGCGGGTGCTGCGAGTGCTGCTCTTCGCCTATCCCCTGCTCATGACCTTCGTCGTCGTGGCCAGCGGCAACCACTTCTGGCTCGACGCGGTCCTCGGGGTACTGACCGCGGCGCTGGCAACGGGCGTGGCGCTGGTGCTCGCTCGCCTGAACCCCGATTGGTCGTTCGCTCCATTCGGATCGCGGAGACCGGCCGAGGAGCTCGAACCCCGGCCCGAGCCCGAACCCGCACCGGCCTAGATGAGCGATCCCCGAGGATCGATCATCTGATGGAGTTCTCGGCGGCGGTTCGCAATCGCCTGATCGAGTCCCGGCTCACTCCGAACACCATTTCGATGGTGGGCCTGGTCGGGAACCTGGCGGCCGCGGTCCTGATCTGGCAGGGCCTCTACTTCCTCGGGGGAGTGGCGTTCATCATCGGCTCGGTCATGGACACGCTCGATGGGCGCTACGCGCGCGTGTCGGGCAAGGGGACGCTCTTCGGCGCCTTCCTGGACTCGACCCTCGACCGGGTGGAGGAGGGGCTGGTGCTGACCGCGGTCGCATACCGCTTCGCCCTCAGTGGCGACGAATTCGCCGCGGCGATGTGCGTGGTGGTCGTGCTTGGCTCCTTGATGGTCTCCTACACGCGGGCGCGCGCCGAGGCGCTCGGAGTCGAATGCAAGGTGGGCCTGGCCACGCGTCCCGTGCGTGTGGTCATACTCTCCATCGGGCTGGTCTTCGCGAAGGGCGCCGGAGTATTCGATGCAGATCTTCTGGCTCCAGCCATCTACGCTATGGCGGCCCTGACGGCTTTCACCGTGGTACAGCGCGTTTGGCACGTCAGAAACGCGCTCACGCAGCGCGGCGCGGATTTAGAGCAGGCGCCCGCTGAGCCCGCGGCTCCAGCCGACGACGTGTAACCACTCCAGAGCGCAAGTGTGGTTTGTGAGCTGACTTTCTTATCTAGGAGGATTTTCGACAGATGAGCACCGTGAATGGAAGAGCGAATGGCGCCCGGCGAAACGGCGCTCGCGACGACAAGGTTCGCGTCGCGGTTGTTGGTGTCGGCAACTGCGCGAGCTCTTTCGTGCAGGGCGTCCAGTACTACAAGGATGCGGATCCCGCCGAGCGGGTTCCAGGTCTGATGCACGTGGACCTGGGCGGCTACCACGTCCGTGACATCGAGTTCACCGCCGCCTTCGACATCGACGCCGACAAGGTCGGCAAGGACCTCTCAGAGGCGATCTGGTCGGGTCAGAACAACACGTACAAGTTCTCCGACGTCCCGAATCTCGGGGTCAAGGTCCATCGCGGCATGACCCACGACGGGCTCGGCAAGTACCTGAAGGAGAAGATCACCAAGGCCCCGGGAGAGACCGCCGACATCGTCGGGATCCTGCAGGACACGCAGACGGACATGCTGGTCTGCTACCTGCCGGTCGGTTCCGAGCAGGCGACCAAGTGGTACGTGGAGCAAGCATTGGCGGCTGGCGTCGGCTTCGTCAACTGCCTGCCGGTGTTCATCGCCCGCGAGGACTACTGGGACAAGCGCTTCCAGGAGGCGGGCCTGCCGATCATCGGCGACGACATCAAGTCCCAGGTCGGCGCGACGATCGTTCACCGCCAGCTGGCGACCCTGTTCGCTGACCGCGGTGTGAGCATGGAGCGCACCAGCCAGCTCAACGTCGGCGGCAACATGGATTTCTACAACATGCTCGAGCGCGAGCGGCTGGAGTCCAAGAAGATCTCGAAGACCAACGCCGTCACCTCGATCATGGACCACGAGCTGCCCGCCGAGGATGTGCACGTGGGTCCGTCGGACTACGTTCCGTGGCTGACGGACCGGAAGTGGGCGCATATCCGCGTGGAGGGCAGGGCCTTCGGCGGTGTGCCCCTGAACCTGGAGCTCAAGCTAGAGGTCTGGGATTCCCCGAACTCCGCCGGCATCGTCATCGACGCGGTCCGGATCGTGAAGCTGGCGCTGAACCATGGCGTCGCCGGCCAGCTGGATGGGCCGTCGAGCTACCTGATGAAGTCGCCGCACAACCAGCGACCCGATTCGCTGGCGCGGGAGGACACCGAGAAGTTCATCGCCAAGTACGCGCGTGAGCGCGGCCTTCCCGCCGGGAAAAAGAACGCGAAGAAGGGTAAGAAGGCCAAGGCGAAGGCCAAATAGGTGCTTGACCCCTGAGGGTCTGACCCCTGGTCTGTCAAGGGGTCTGACCCCTCGGTGTTGGTTTAGAGACGGGCCCCTCGGGGCCCGTTTCTCGTTGTGCCTATGCTGCGCGCGTGGGCGCCGACTCACTCTCCATCGCGCAGGTTTCTCCCCACCCGTGGGAGAAGCGGCACGAGATCAACGAGTTCGTCGCGCGGACCTCGGATGAGCTCGCGAAACGCGGTCACCGAGTTCTGATCGTTGCCCCGTCCGAATCGCGCGCTGCGATCCGCGAGAGCCGCAGGCTGATTCGCGAGGCCGCGAGCAATCCGGGGGCGCCGCTCCGTGGTGAGAACCCGCGAGTGCTGGCAATCGGCCAGAGCATCCCGCTGCCCAGTGGACCGCGGCGGCGGCCGGCCCCGCTTCCGCTCGACATCAGCGGCGCCCTCGAGCGCCTCCTGGGGGCGGTCCCGCTCGACCTGGTGCACGTGCACGAGCCCTTTGCGCCCAGCACCGGCTCCGCCGCTCTGCGGCACTCCCAGTCGCTCAACGTGGCCACGTTTCATGAGCCCGTCGAGAGGGTTCTCTCCACGCAGGTGGCGCGGATGCTCGTGGAGGTCTTCTTCGGGCGGATCGACGAGCGCACCGCGAGCAACGAGGCCACGGGGGAGCTCCTGCAGAGGTTCTTCCCGGGGCGGTACGAGCTGATCAGGCCGGGAGCCGATGTTGCGGAGCCGGCGCTCGACCCCGCGCCGCCCGGGCGGATTCGGATCGTCCACTGCGCGGAGGAGGAGCGCGGCGCCCTCCGCGTGTTGCTGCGGGCGCTCCGCAAGCTCCCCGACGATCTCGACTGGGAGGGCGTGATCTGGTTCGACGGCCCAACGGACCCCCTCGCTCGGGTGAGCCGGCGCCTGCGCGAGCGGCTTCGGGTGGTGCGGCCGCGCGACGGGGAGCCTGCGGAGTTCCTGGCGGGTGCCGACATCGCCTGTCTCGCCTCGGGAGGGGTGCGGGCTGCCCCCGGGCTGATCAGAAAGGCCTTTGCCGCGGGCGCCGTGCCGGTCGTCTCCGATCTGGAGCTCTATCGGGAGCTGGTGGGCGAGGGCGAGCGGGGACTGCTCTTCCCGCTGGGCGACGTGATCACCCTGACCGCCCAGCTCGAGAGGCTCTGCCGCGATGCGACCCTCCGCGATGAGCTGCGGGCCGCCTGCCGCGACTCCGGTGAGGCGCGTCCGTGGGCGGAGGTGGCCGACGACGTCGAGGCGGTATATCGCCGCCTGGCGGGGCGCCGGCAGGATCCGGAGGGCAACCCCGCGATCAGGCAGCGCCTGAGCGGCCGCGAGCACCTGCACGTCGACCTCCACATGCACACCGACCACTCGCCGGACTGCGCCACCCCCGCCGAGCTGCTGCTCGAGGCCGCCAAGGAGCAGGGGCTCGGCGCCATCGCGATCACCGACCACAACGAGATCTCAGGGGCTCTGGAGGCGGAGGAGATCGCCCGGCGGATCGGGGGCATCAGGGTCATCGTCGCCGAGGAGGTGAAGACCGCTCACGAGGGAGAGGTGATCGGCCTGTTCCTCCGCGAACGGATCGAGCGTGGGATGACGATGAAGGAGACGATCGCCGAGATTCGCCGCCAGGATGGCCTGGTCTATGTGCCCCATCCGTTCGACCGGCTCCACTCGGTCCCGGACTACGAGCACCTGCTCGAGATCGTCGAGGAGATCGACATCCTGGAGGTGTTCAACCCCCGTGTTGCGCTCTCCGCCTTCAACGAGGAGGCCGTGCGCTTCGCGCGCAAGTACTCGATCGTCCCCGGTGCGGGATCGGACAGCCACGTCGCGCAGGGGCTCGGCAGCGTCAAGATCCGGCTGCGGGACTTCGACGGTCCCCAGGAGTTCCTCGAGTCGATGCGGGAGGCGGACATCGTCCGCAAGCACAAGAACCTCGTCTACGTCCAGGCGCTGAAGTTCC
The DNA here is from genome assembly GCA_963743575.1 of uncultured Solirubrobacterales bacterium. Lineage (GTDB taxonomy): Bacteria > Actinomycetota > Thermoleophilia > Solirubrobacterales > 70-9 > DASUPK01. The sequence continues at coordinate 1,083,711 of CAVUQC010000007.1, forward strand.
TGCAGACGAGCGGAGGGCGGGGCGGCCGTTCGCTGGCCGCTCGCGACGGAGGGAAGACGCGGGCCGGGCGTCGCAGCGCGAGCAAGAGTTGATGCACCCGCAAGGGGCCGAGCCAGGTCCGAAGAAGAGGCAAGGCGCCGTGTCATCCATCACCGACGACGAGATCCGCGAGAAGTACCTCGAGCGCGCGATCCGGGAGCTGAACGATCTGGGCAGGGAGCTCGCCGCCTGCCAGGACTGCCCCCGGGGAAACGTGATGCCCGTCCAGGGCTCCGGCCATCCGCAGGCCGACATCATGATGCTGAAGCGCTCCGCGACGGCCTCGGAGATCGAGGAGGGCGTCGCGTTCTACGGACGGGCCGGCACCGCGTTGATGAAGAGCTTCAAGCGGCTCTCGATCGATCCGATCGTCGTCTTCGGGACGCTCTGCGTGAAGTGCCCGCTGACCGATCCCACCCATGCTTCGGATGAGTGCGTCGCCAGGGTCGCCGAGGAGATCGCGATCGTGCAGCCCCGGATCCTCGTCGTGATGGGGGATGAGGCCCTGGACACGCTCAACGACCTGGAGCTGCCGCTCTCCGAGCGGATCGACCCGCTCGAGGGCGAGGTGCAGCGACTGACGCCGACGGTGGACGCGCTGTACGTGCCGGACATCGACGACTCACTCGACACCGAGGACGCGAAGCAGCGCTTCTGGTCGTCGTTCAGGGTGCTGGGCGACTGGTACGACCGGTTGCCGCCCTACTAGCGGCCGGGTTTCCTGCGCTTCGCAGTCACCCGGCAGCCGACGTGGTTGCGGCCACCACCGGGCAGAACGGTGACGCTGACATTGGACTTTCCGGGGCAGGCGATGACCTTGAGCAGGCCGGCCTTTCGCTTGGAGGCGATTCCGCCGCCCCGCACGGTGACCGAGTATCCGGCTTGGTAGTGGTCCCTGGGCAGGAAGATCTGCGTCTGGCGGTACTTCGCCTTCTTCTTCGCTGACCGTCCTCTGGGGAGCCGGCGCGCGAACTTCTTGCCGGTCGGCCCGCTCGTCGAGTAGGCCAGCGTGAAGCGACCGGTCGCGGGGTCGAAGCCGTAGCTGCTGGGCGTGCCGGCGATCACCTGCGGATACGGCTCGGAGAGGACGTCGAGCTTCGCTTGCTTGACGTTGGAACCGGTCGGCGGCTGGTTCGGGTCGATCACGATCGCCTGGGTGCCGGAGCCGGACGTGGTCGGGTCGAGGCACTCGCAGTAGTGCCAGTACTCCCAGGAGTCCATGTGCTGGTCGGCCTGCCGCACGTCCTGGCGGATCGTCGCCAGGTCGTCGGTTGCGCCGAACTCGCTCAGCATCAGCGCGTCCCCGGTCGCCTGGGCGTGCTTGTCGGCGTTTTTCAGCACCTGCTCGTCGAGGGCCGGGCAGGTCTGGCCGGCCGTACCGGCGACCAGGCCGACGAGGCAGTAGAGGTGGAAGCTCATTCCCAGCGAGCGGTCGCCCATCGCCGGGATGTTGGTGTCAGCTGCGAAGTTGAAGATCACGTTGGGCTCGTACCAGAGGAGTTTTCCGCGGTCCGCGCTCCTGATCGCCGCAATCACACTGCGGTAGAACGGGGCGAGAACGTTGTTGTCGAAGCCCGCGCATCCGGTGAGGACCGCACATCCCGGATAGGCGGTGCCGGGCCAGGGCTCGTTCATCAGGTCGAAGCCGAGGGTGTGCTTGGCGGAGGCGAAGCGTGCCGCCACGTGTCCCCAGGCGGCTGCGTAGCGCGCCTGGAGGCCCACTCCGCCGGGGCCGGGAGCGTTCGCCCAGAAGTGGTCGAACGCTCGATTCAGCGCCGGATTCGTCAGGTAGTTGGCCGGGAAGCCGTTCTGAGGGTTGGGGAGCCCGTCGTCCTGCACCGCCCAGTCGGGCCATCCCTCCCCCTGGAAGCGCTCGTTGAAGAGGTCCTGGTGGAAGTCGAGCTGGCTGAAGACGCCGTGGCGAGCGAGGTCCGCCTCGGTCCCGGCGATGGCGTTCAGATAGTTGTCGTCGTAGGCGCCCGGCGATGGCTCCACGGCCCCGTAGATCAGACCGAGCCGGACGGCATCGAAGCCGAAGCGCTGCAGGAAGGCGGCGTCATCGTCCCCGAAGCCCTGCGCCGACGGCGCGTAGGGCGGCTGCTTGTTCACCATGTTGACGCCGTGCAGGATGGCCACGCGGCCCTTTGCATCGGTGATCCAGCGGCCGGAGTGGCTCAGCGGGGCGGTTGGCGCCGCCTGGGCGGCTGACGCGACTGCGATCGCTCCGACGGCCGCCAGTGCGGCCGTCGCCATGGCTCTCCTCGCCCTGCGCACGGCGCCAGTATGGCGCGAGCGCGCGCTGCTAGGCGGTCTCGCCCAGCGTCTCGGAGAGGACCGAGACGTGGGTGGGGCGGGCGTCGGCCTGGGCCTTTCGGCCGGCGTCGGTCACGCAGGCGAAGACGCCCCGGCGGTCGTGATCGCAGACGTTCCGGCAGACGTAGCCGTCGTCCTCGAGGCGCTGGACCAGTCGCGAGAGCGCGCTCTGGCTCAGATGGATCTCCTCGGCGAGCTCCTGGATGCGGCGATGTCCCTCTGGGGACTCGGCGAGGCGGCGTAGGACTTCGTACTCGGTGAGGGAGAGACGGTGCTCGCGCTGCAGGCGATGCTCGAGGGCCTCGCGCACGCGGGCGTGCTCGGCCTCGAGCTCACTCCACCTCTCCAGAAGCTGATCTCTCTCCGTGGTCTTTGTCGCCGGCACTTCGCTCAACTCCTTCTCCACCCCACGCGGCCGGGATTATAGCAAAAGTTGCTTGCGCAGTTGATGTTGACACAATGCATGCGTATGCATATACTAGCCGCCTCACAGATCTCACCCCGGACACGTTTGGGAGGAACAAGATGGAGCAAGCGACACAGACTTCACCCGTAACTCGATTCGATTCCCGTCTCTGGGGACTCCTGCTGCTCCTCTGCGGCGTCCTCTTCCTCGACGGGATGGACGTCTCCATGGTGGCCGTGGCGCTGCCGAACATCGGCCATGAGCTCGACCTGCAGCCCAGCTCGTTGCAGTGGATCGTCAGTGGATACGTCCTCGGCTATGGCGGATTGCTACTGCTCGGCGGGCGCGCGGCCGACCTGATCGGCCGCCGCAAGGTCCTGCTCGCCGGCCTGGCCGTCTTCGTGGTCGCGTCCTTCATCGGCGGCATCGCCAACGACGGCACGACGCTGATCGCCACCCGCTTCATCAAGGGCGCGTCGGCGGCCTTCACAGCGCCGGCCGGGCTCTCGATCATCACCACCAAGTTCGCCGAGGGACCGGCGCGGAACAAGGCGCTCAGCGTCTACACGGCTACGGGCGCGAGCGGCTGGTCGGCTGGTCTGATCTTCGGCGGCCTGCTCACCGAGCTCGGCTGGCGGTGGACGTTCTTCATGCCGGTGCCGATCGCGGCGGGCATCCTGTTCCTGCTGCCGCGCTACCTCGATCGGGACGAGGCGACCTCTGGGTTCTCGCTCCGGAAGCTCGATTTCGGGGGAACGGCGACCCTGGCCGCGACGATGCTGGGTCTCGTCTACACCGTGGTCGAGGCGCCGAGCGTCGGCTGGGGGTCGCCGCGGACTCTGCTCTCGTTCCTCGGGATCGCCGCGCTGCTCAGCGCCTTCGTCCTGATCGAGCAGCACAGCCCGAATCCGCTGGTCCGTCTGGGCATCCTGCGCTCGGGGCAGCTGCGGCGCGCCAACTTCGGCGCCATGGCACTCCTCGGCAGCTGGTTCGGCTTCCAGTTCATGGGGACCCTTTACATGCAGGATCTGAGGGACTGGTCCGCGATCCAGATGGCTCTCGCGTTCCTGCCGACCGGCCTGATCGTGGCGTCTGTCTCGCCGAACATCGGACGCCTGGTGAACAGGGTGGGGACGACCTTGCCGGTCGCCCTCGGCCTCACCAGCCTGGCGGCCTCGTACGTGCTCTTCCTCAACATCGGGGCGAACACGGACTACCTGACCGGGATGCTGCCGACCTTCATCCTGGCCGGCATCGGCTTCGCGCTCACCTTCGGGCCACTGAACATGGCCGCGACCGGTGGCGTGGCGCCGCAGGAGCAGGGATTGGCATCCGGGCTGGTCTACACCTCATTCCAGATCGGCGGGGCGATCGGACTCGCCATCGCCACGGCGGTGATCGATGCCGGCACCGCCGCGTCCAGCGCGCCCGCCGGGAGTTCCGCGGCGCTGCTCGATGGATTCCATCCGGCGATCCTCACCTCGCTGGCGATCGCAGTGGTCGGCATCGGCATCACCGTCGTGCCGCTCCTGCGTGAGCGGTTCCAGCCGCAGCTCGCACACGCGGCGGCCGGCGAGCATCAGGAGTAGCTCTCCCAGGGCCGATTCCGGCAGCCGGGGCGTCCAAGCGGCGTCCCGGCTGAGCCCTGCCTAGTCGCCGGGGGCCGCAGCCTCCGCCAGCGCGCTCATGTCCTCGATCGTCGCGCTGGCGAGGGCCCTGACCACGGTCACGTCGAGGGCGCGGAAGCGGGAGAGCCCGGCCTGGACGACGCTCTCGTTCTCGCCGGCCACCCCGACGGTGCCCTCCGGGGCGTCCTGGCGGTCGAAGTGCTTGCGGTAGCCCTGGTGCATGTCCCGGTAGAAGGATTCGTCCTTGCTGAGGCGCCCCTCGGCGTTGTCTCCGACCGCGGTCCTCACGTAGCCGAAGACCTTGGGCGGCTCGCGGTCTGCCTCCTTGGCGCCCTGCTCGACCCAGCCGCGGGCCTGCTCGGCAAACTCGGGAGTCATCCAGTTGAAGAAGACGCCGTCCCATTCGGCCCCGGCGAAGGCGCACATCTTCGGGCCCATCGCCGCCAGGACGAGGGGGACGCCGGGCAATGCCTCACGCAGTTGCGGGAGGGCCTCCCTCATGGTGGTCAGCGGCTTTTCGGTGAATCCCGCGCCGAGACCGAGCCACAGCTTTTCCCTGTCGATTTCGAGGCGGTCGATGTCGGCGGCGATCTCGGTGGGCGACTGGCGGTCGAGGGCGATCACGGCGACTCCGAGCTCGATGCGATCGGCGCCCCTCGCGTACTCGGCGAGGGTCTCAAGGCCCTTCGCGCCCGGGTGGTCGTTGGACCACATCGAGCTGTAGCCGAGTTCCTGGCAGCGGCCGGCGAGCGGGCTGGCGATCTCCGGATCGAGTCCGGCGGTGACTCCGAACGCCCGACTCACGCCTTCTCCAGCAGCGCCACGCACTCGATGTGGGGAGTCTGGGGAAACATGTCGACGGGCTTCACGCGGCGGAGCCTATAGCCGGCCTCCGCGAGCTGAGCCGCGTTGGGCGCGAGCGTGGTGGGGTTGCAGGAGACGTAGACGATCCGCGGCGCCTCGCACTCGATCAGCCGGCGGACGATCTTCTGCGAGAGCCCCGCCCGGGGCGGGTCTACGACCACGACGTCCGGTCTGCCGGCCTCCTCGAGCAGGGGGCGGATCTCCTTGCGCGCGTCGCCCGTTCGGAAGCGCGCGTTCTCGATCCCGTTGCGGCGAGCGTTCTCCTCGGCGTCGACGATCGCGTCTCCGACGAGCTCGATCCCCCAGACCTCGCCGGCGTCCTTGGCCATGCTCAGGCCGAGCGTTCCGATTCCACAGAAGAGGTCGAAGACGCGCTCCGAGCCCGTCAGCCCGGCCATCTCGGTTGCGATCCCGTAGAGCCGCTCCGCCATCTCGGTGTTGGTCTGGAAGAAGGCGCGGTGGGAGATCCGGAAGCGCAGTCCGCAGAGCTCCTCCTGGAGGTACTCCTCACCGAGCGCCCCCGTGGGCCCGTCGGTCGCGCTCCCCGGGCCCTCGACGATCGTGTGAAGGTCCACCGGCGGGCGGGGGATCTCTGCGGGAGAGGTGACCAGGCGGCTCTGCAGCTGACCGGTCCGCCGGCCCTCGCGGATGACGAGGTTGCGGAAGGTGCCCTGCCCGGCGCGGGCGTCCCACGCCGGCAGGCCGGTCGACCGAGCCCAGTCCCGGAGCTCGTTGCGCCGGACGTTGTTGCGTTCGGACGCGAGCCGGCAGTCCTCGGCGTCGACGATGAGATCCCAGCGGCCCCGCGCGTGGAAGCCGAGAACGAGCTCGCCGTCGCGCTCGCCGAAGGAGTACTCGAGCTTGTTGCGATAGCGCCACTGCTCGACGGCCGACTCGATCGGCTCGAGCTCGAACCCGTCCAGCTTGCCGAGCCGCACCAGAGCGTCCTCGACCTGGGCCTGCTTGTGGTGGAGCTGCTGCTCGTAGGCGAGGCCCTGCCAGGGTGCCCCCGGGCACGGCTCGCCGCCGTGGTCGCAGCTGGGTGGAACCCGGTCGGGCGAGGGGCGCAGCACCTCCTTCGCCTGGGCCTCGGCGTACCCCCGCTTGGACTTGGTCACCTCCGCGGTGACGCGGTCCCCGGGCAGCGCCCCGGCGACGAAGATGACGTAGCCGTTGCGCCGCGCCACGCCCCTGCCGCCGTACGCCAGCGTCTCCACGTCGAGGGTGAGCAGCTCGCCGCGGGGCGGGCGCTCGGAGGTGATCGTCCCGTCCGGCATCGTCGGCCTATCGTTGCAGCCGCGATGAGCTGGGATCTCGACGCATACCGGCGGGAGGCGGAGGAGTTCCTCGAGGAGCTGAGCCGCGAGTACTACCTGCAGGGTGCCGGCCACAAGCCCGACCTTGCGATCGAGCCGATCTACGAGCGCCACGAGAGCCTCTTCGAGCGCGAGGCGGTCGATCGGGTCGGTGAGGCCAGGCGGGCCTCGTCAGGTGAGGAGGAGGCACGGCTCCGCTACCTGCACCAGTTCGCGCTCGACGGATACCTGGGGGCGCGCACCCGGGAGCTGGAGGCGAGGCTGGCCGATCTGGAGGCCTCGCTCGAGATCGAGGTGGACGGGGAGACGATGCCGTACCGGATGGCACCGGTGATCCAGGCCAACGAGGAGGATGGCGATCGCCGCGCCGCGATCGAGGCCGCTCGTACCGCGGTGCTCGAGGAGCGGCTCAATCCGCTCTATCTGGAGGACCTCGAGTCATCGCACGCCGGGTGCGTCGAGCTGGGCTGGCCGTCCTACCTCGATGCCTACTGCGACGTGCGCGCGCTCGATCTCAGGGCGCTGGCCGCCGAGCTCGAGGAGTTCGCCCACGCGACCGAGGCGGACTATGCGCGGACCGTCGACCCCGAGCTCGGGCGCACCGTCGGCACCCGGCTGGGCGACCTGCGCCGCTCCGATCTGGCGCGCTTCTTCCGGGCCGCTCACCTGGATGGCCTCTTTCCCTCGGATCGCATGGTCCCGGCGCTTCGCGAGACGCTGTCGGGCCTGGGCGTCGACCTCGACGCGCAGTCGAATGTCACCCTGGACACCGAGACCCGGCCCACCAAGAGCCCGCGAGCGTTCTGCTCGACGCCGAGGATCCCTCAGGAGGTCTATCTGGTGATCCCGCCGATCGGCGGCCGTGAGGACTACGCCGCCCTCTTCCATGAAGCGGGTCACACCGAGCACTTCGCCTGCACCGATCCGGGCCTGCCCTTCGAGTTCAGGCACCTCGGAGACAACTCGGTCACGGAGTCGTTCGCGTTCCTGCTCGAGGGGCTCACCGCCGCGCCGGACTGGCTGGAGGCGCTGCTTGGCGCCGGCGGCGCGGCGGAGGCGATTGAGCACGCGCGGGCGGCGCGGCTGATGATGCTGCGCCGGTACTCGGCGAAGATCGCCTACGAGGTCGAGCTGCACGGGCCGGGAGCCGACCTGAGCGCGATGCCGGAGCGCTACGCAACGCTGCTCGGGGATCGGATCGGTGTCTCGTGGCCGCGCGAGAATTGGATCTCGGACGTCGATCCGGGCTTCTACGTCGCCTGCTATTTGAGGGCCTGGGCGCTCGAGGTGGATTGGCGAACGGAGTTGCGGGATCGATTCGGGGGCGCTTGGTTCGAAAGCCCTGAAGCGGGGGAGTGGCTGCGCGGGATCTGGGCGCAGGGACAGCGGCTCGACGCGGACCCTCTGCTCGCCGGCGCAACGGGCGGTGCGCTCGACTTCGGCCGCCTGGCCTCGGAGCTGATCGCCGTATAGGCTGAACCCGCAATTTGCGAAATTCCGAGCAGGAGGTCCAAGTGGAAGCAAGCGACAGCAGTGGCGTCAAGGATCAGGTCCAGAAGGCGATCGACGACCTCCGGGCGGCCGGCGAGAAGGCGACCGGCGACGTGCGCTCGAGCATCGATTCGGCCGTGTCGCGACTGCGCGACGTCTCCGGCGACGCGAGCTCGAAGGCGCAGGATCAGGTCTCGAGCTGGCGCGACACCCTGGACAAGGCGACCGAGGACGTCCGCAAGGAGCTCGCCAAGCTGGCCATCCGCGCGCAGAGCTCTGTCGAGGCGCTCGACGAGCTCGCCACGGAGATCGACGAGCGGCGCAAGGCACTGAAGTAGAGACGTTCCCTAGGGCTGCAGCTTGCGGTCGAGGGCCCGGAGCAGGCCCTTGCGCGCCTTGTTCCCGCGCTCGTAGTCGCGGACCTTTCGCAGCTCCTGCCGGCTGAGCTCCTGCAGCCGGCGGTCGATCTGCCGGATGGAGAGCTGGTCGTACGCCGTGATGGGGAAGCCCGGAGCGCGGGTCGCGCGGCGGACGCGATCGGCGCTCGCGAGTGGTTTGTCGACCGCGGCGACGGTCCGCTTCCTGGCCTGCTCCGCCCGCTCGCCCGCCTGCTGCTTGGCGCGGTCGGGCACCTCGCGAACCTGCGAGAGGAGGCCGTCGAGCTGGGAGAGCAGGTCCTCCGCCTGCTCGCGGCTCCTGGTGGCGAGCCGGCCGACCATCTCCTCCGCGTCGCCACGGGTCATACGCCCGCGGCGCACGGCGTCGTCAACGACCTCCTGCAGCCGGTCGCGAGAGATCGTGATGCTCTTCTCGAGAGCGTCGCGAAACGCCTGCACGCTCTGCTCGGCGCGGGAGCTCTCCTCTGACTCCGTTGGCGCGCTTGCCATCGAACGCACTATCCCACACGTGCCCCGCCCGGAAACCGTCGCCGAAAATGACGGCCCCGGGCGATGCCAGGCTGCGTCCTCGGTCACCCGCATAGTCCCGCTATGCGGGTTCCCTGCGTCCTTGCCTGACGCCACCCGGGTCAGGTCATTTGCTGGCGACCGTTCCCGGACGGGGCACCGGCGAACGTTCCAATCACGGGGTTGTGATCGGCGAGGCGGATCTTCAGGCCCGTATCCGGGTCGACTCGATCCCGCGCCTCCGGTGGCCAGGCGGCGGGATGCTCGACCACCTCCAGCCCGCGGACGAGCAGGTGGCTGAGGCGGTCCGGTGCGGTTCGTGGCGCCAGCCCGAAGCGCTCCTCGAGTTGGTCGAAGACTGCGCTCGCCTTCGGCCTGACATTGAAGTCGCCACCGAAGATCAGAGGGTTGGAGCCTGCAAACGCGATCGCACGCTCCGCCGCGTCCAGCAGCTCCCGCTCGGCGGACGATGGCTTGGTGCTGACGTGAAGGTTCGCGATGCAGGGCCCGCTCTCGAGCCGGGTGAGGGCGAGGACGCGCAGCTCCGGGCGGCGGGTGAGCACCTCCCGCCGCCGTTCAGCGATCGAGCCGGCGGCGCCTCGTGCGAAGGTCGTGTTGGATCCGCCCTCCCACGCTCCGAGCAGGTCCGGGCGCCAGCGCCCGATCAGCGAGGTGATCGGCTGCAGCCAGTTCCGGCCGCTCAGGGCGCGATGCGCCACGGCGCCGCACGCCTCGGCCAGCCTGGCCATCCAGCTCGGCGGGAACTCCTGGAAGAGGGCCACGTCCCAGGCGACGGAGTCGATCACCTCGGCGAACTCGCCGAACAGATCCCAGTTCGTCTGCTCGTACTCTGAGCCCAGGCGAGGCCCCCTGCGGAAGTTGCCCTTGTGGGCGCGCACCTGAAGCTCCTTCTCCGGCGGCCAGTCTCGCCCGTGGAACAAGTTCCATGTCATTGCGGTGAGCTGCACGGCCCTAGTATCGGTGCCTGATGACTTCCGCGACTGCACATCGATCTGCGAGCGACTTCCTGACCGGCGAGGAGCTCGATCGCACCGAGCTGCTGGCGCTGCTCGATCGCGCCGAGGAGCTGAAGCGCGGCCGCGAGGACGGCGAGGGCCGGGATTCGCTCGCGGGGCGTTCGGTCGCGCTGATCTTCGAGAAGCCCTCGACGCGGACGCGCCTGTCCTTCGAGGTCGGGGTCGCCGAGCTGGGCGCCACGCCGATCGTCCTGCGCGCCGACGAGCTCCAGCTGACACGCGGCGAGTCGATGTCCGACACCGGCCGGATCCTCTCCGGCTACCTGCACGGGATCGTGATCCGGTCGGGCTCGGATGAGCGGGTGCGCGAGCTCGCGGATGGCGCCACCGTGCCTGTGATCAACGGGCTCACACCCGCCCACCATCCCTGTCAGGCGCTCGCCGACCTGCTCACCCTGAAGGAGCGCTTCGGAGAACTGGACGGGCTTCGGCTCGCCTACGTCGGCGACGGCAACAACGTCGCCCGCTCACTGGCGATCCTCGGGCGGATCGCCGGCGTCGACGTCGTGGTCTCGAGTCCCGAGGGCTACCGGCTCGAGGACGGCGTGGCCGAGCCGGTCGAAGATCCGAAGGCCGCCGTCGCCGGGGCCGACGCGATCTACACCGACGTCTGGGTGAGCATGGGAGACGAGGAGACCGCGGATCGGCGCCGCGCCGACCTCGCGCCCTATCAGGTGAACGACAAGCTGCTGGCCGCGGCCTCGGATCGGGCGATCGCGATGCACTGCCTGCCGGCTCACCCCGGGGAGGAGATCAGCGCCGATGTGCTCTACGGGGAGCGCTCAGCCGTCTGGGACGAGGCTGAGAACCGTCTGCACGCGCAGAAGGCGCTGCTCGAACGGTTGCTGTCGTAGGCAACCGGACGGATCGGAGAATTCCCGGCTGCCTAGACTTGCTGCCCGCTGGCCCCGTCGTCCAACGGCTAGGACATCAGGTTTTCAACCTGGGAACACGGGTTCGATTCCCGTCGGGGCTACTTAGCTCGCTCGACTAGCCTCCCGTTCAGTGCTCCCTGAGATCCATCTCGGACCGCTGACCCTCCAGACCTTCGGGATCTGCTTCGCGGCCGCCTTCATCGCGGCGGGCGCCGTGGTCTGGCGCCGGTTCGGGGAGCTCGGCAAGCCGGTCGACTGGGCGTACGAGATGGGCTTTGCGGCGCTGCTCGGGGGGCTCATCGGCTCGCGGCTCGACTTCATCATCGAGAATTACAGCGACGTCAAGGGCGACCTGCTCGGCAACCTGCTCTCGGGCTCCGGACTGGTCTGGTACGGCGGGGCCATCGGGGGCGCCATCGGCGTCTTCATCTGGGCGTATTGGCGCGGCTTCCTCAATCTCACCCTGCTCGACGTGGCCGCCCCGGCGCTGGCCGTCGGCTACGCGATCGGCCGCTGCGGCTGCCAGCTCTCGGGCGACGGCGACTACGGCAAGGCCTGGAATGGTCCGTGGGCGATGGCCTATCCCGACGGGACCAAGCCGACCGATCAGACCGTTCATCCCACTCCGATCTACGAGACGCTGACGATGGGCCTGGTGGCTCTGGTGCTGTGGCGACTCCGGGACCGATTCACCAACGGCACCCTCTTCGCCCTCTATCTGGTGCTCGCCGGGGCCGAGCGCTTCCTGGTCGAGTTCATCCGCCGCAACGACGACGTCGCCCTCGGCCTGACCCAGGCGCAGCTGATCAGCGTGGCGATGATGATTGCCGGCGGAGTCTGGCTGCTGGTCGCCTTCCGGCGTGCTCCGCGGCCCGCGACGGCCTGAGAGTCACAGCGCCTTCACAAGCACCGGCCGGGCCTTCGGTATCACGGGTGGCGACAGTTCAGATCGCGAAAGGAGGCTGAGATGACCGACGAGATGCAGGAGGTCCAGGAGGTTCAGGAGGAGCAGTTCGCCGAGGCCGAGGTCACGGAGACCACCAGCGACGAGCTGGAGGAGGCGGCGGCCGCCGAGTCCGAGGAGACCGCCGAGGAGACCGAGGATTCCGCCGAGGAGACCGAGCAGCTCTAGACCGACCGGAGCAGGCCGCCGTCGAGCGGGATAACCGCTCCCGTGAGATAGGCGGCCCGTTCCGAGCAGAGGAACGCGACCAGGTCGCCGTACTCCTGCGGCCGGCCGAGTCGCTTGGCCGGGACTCGCTGCCTGGCGGCCTCCTCTGCGCCCTTCAGCGAGCCCTCGGGGTCCGCGAGCCGGTCCGTCGCGAACATGCCCGTCGCGACGGTGTTCACCGTGATCCCGTCGGCCGCGACCTCGTCCGCAAGGGTCTCGAGCAGGCCGAGAGCGGCCATCCGGTTCGCGTTGGAGAGGGTCAGGTAGGGGATCGGCTCGCGGATCGAGCTGGAGGAGACGTTCACGATCCGGCCCCAGCCGCGCTCCTTCATCCCGGGGAGCACGCCCTCGATCAGCACGCGCGTAGCGAGGACTAGCGAGCGGAACGCCTGCTCCCATTCCTCCGAGGAGTTGTCGAGCGCTGCGCCCGTCGGCGGGCCTCCCGTGTTGGCGACGAGGATGTCGACGGGCCCGACTCTCTCGGCCACGTCACCCGGCAGCTCCTGGAGCCGGTCCAGGTCGTCGGTGTCGGCGGTCAAGGCAAGGATCTCCCCCTCGATCTCCTCTGACGCGGCCTGCAGCGATTCCTCGGAGCGACTGGAGATCGCCACCCGGGCGCCCTCGCGCGCCAGGGCGCCGGCGATGCCCTTCCCGATGCCCTTGCTGGCGCCCATCACCAGGGCGACACGGCCCTCGATCCCTAGGTCCACAGCGCCCCTCCGGGCCGTCGCGCGAGCCAGGCGCACCAGGCGGCGAAGGCGGCGACCGCGATCGCCACTCCGAGCCAGTGGACGCCGGCGATCACCGCGATCGCGCTCGGGATGCCGGCCACGACGGCACCGAGGAGGACGCCGGGCGTGTTGAGGTGGAGAGCCCAGGCAACGAGCGCCGCGCAGCCGAGCCAGGCGGCAGGACCGGTCAGCCAGCCCCAGTCCTCGAAGAACGAGTGGGGGAGGGCCACGGCGAGGATCAGTGAGACCGCGGCCACCGCCACAACCTGCGCGAGGGCCGCGCGCCAGAGGATCGACCGGTCCATCACCCGGTCAGCTGGGCGAGGTACGCCGCGTCGTCGGGCGGCAGGCCCGGAATTGATTGACCGTCCCAGGTGATCCCATCCGACATCGCGACGAAGAGCTGCTCGCGCTCGCGCATGCTGAGCTTCTCGAACCGCGCCAGTGCGAGGAACGAGTACAGCTTCGGCATCGTGTCTTTCCAGCCGTGGTCGGTGCCGTGGATCTTGGCGAGGTCGTGGATCGTCTTCGGCGCCTCCTTCAGCGGTTCCCTGAAGATCTGGGCGAAGACCGCGAAGTCGAGCTGGGATGTCCGCCCCTCAGGCACCTGGAGCGTCTCGTCCTCAGGCGCGACCAGGCCCCGCTCCAGCTCCTCGGCGGTCATCAGCAGCACGCCGTCGGTCGGCCGTGGGTTGCACTCGATCATCACCAGGCCGTCGTCGGTCTCGATGAAGTCGAGGGACATCTGGCCGTCCCAGCCGAGCTCATCCCCGAGCTTCTCGACCGTGGGCAGCGTGTCCGAGGGATCGACGGAGAGGAACTGGATCCCGGTCGAGTGCTCCCACTGCCGCGGCGCCCGGTAGGACATGTGGGTTGCAACGCTTCCGTCATGCAGGCAGGAATACGTGCAGTGCATCGGGCCATCGACGAACTCCTGAACGAGCCATGGGTTCGCCTCGGTCGGCTGGCAGGAATCGATCTCGAGGGCTCCGGCGAGCGGGCCGGTGTTGGTGAGCAGACCGACGCCTCCACGCGAGAAGGCGGCTCGCGCGAAGTAGCGCGGATAGCTCCTGATCGCCTCCTCGAGCTCCTCGGGGCCGTGGGCGAGGGTGGTGTGGGGCGTGCGGATCTCGAGCCGGTCGCAGAGCTCCTGGAAGGTGCCCTTGTCGTGCACCTGGGCGAGGGTGCGGAAGGGCGGCGCGTAGAGCTTCGTCACCGCAGACAGCCGCTCGTGCTGGGCAGCCAGGTAGAAGACCTCCTCGAACATCGGGATGACCATCTCGATCTCGTTGATGCCGGCGATCCGCTCGACGTCGGACGCGAACTGCGCGGGGTCAGCGGTTGCGGAGGCGGTGGTGAAATGCCCCGCGAGATACTTGGAGTGGCTTCCGGGTGAGGCGTCGTAGCTGTCGCAGGCGAACACCTCGTGCCCGCGCTCGCCGAGCTTCCGGATCACGTCGAGCGCGAACGGCATCCTCGAGCTGGTCACGAGAATCCTCATGCCCAGGACCCTACGACAGGCCGACCCTGGCGCTTAGTCGTCTGGTCGGTCTGACGCCGCGGCAATCGCCTCCTGCCGCTCCGTGAAGTCCCTGATCAGCACGATCTGAGCGTCCTGAACGGTGACGACCGTGAAGATGCGCTGGTGCACCGCAGCGCCGCTGTCCTTTCCGTGGATCGCGTTCTGCGAGATGCAGAGGACCTGCTCGTCATCGAGATCCGAGACGTCTTCGACGGATATCCGCCAATCGTCGGCAGCATCCAGCCATCCGGTGACGAGTGCCAGCCACGCATCCTTTCCGCGAACCGCCTCTCTCATGAAGGGGGGCTTCCATTCAGCGTTACGAGACACCCCGGCGAAGGCTTCCTCGACAAGCGGGGATTCGCTGATCGGCACCGGGTCAGTCCAGTACTGGGCCAAGAGCTGATCGAGGTGCTCGAAGTAGTCCCGGACGATCTGGACGTTCTTGCTGGCCATCCGCCGCTCAGTATCCCGCGGCGGCGGCCGCTAGTGGTGCTTGTGCTTGTGGCGCTTCTTGTGGTGCTTGGCCTTGACCGACCCTGAGCCGGCGGCGGGGTCCCCAAGCGGCATCGTCACGTTGATCCCGTTGAAGGTGACCGCCCCGGTCGAGCGCTGCAGGTCGTAGAGAGACGAGGAGGGCGTCAGCTGGAGCGTGTAGCCGCCTCCGGCGGGGGCGCGGCCCGCGACCATCTCGAGATCGCCTGAGATCGAGTGCTGTTGGCCGTCGAGGGTCAGCGGGATGGGTGTGGCGATGTTGCCGAGGACCGTGCCGTTGCGCGGATTGGCGAACTGGGCGTAGACCCAGGTCTTTTGCGGAGCAGCGGTGCCCTGGTAGGTGAGGTCGAGGTGCGGCGCGCCGACGACATTCGAGGCCGCCGCGGGTCCCGGGACCGGCACGTTCACCGCATTGGCCGCCTGGCTGGCGAAGATCAGCGCGCCGCTCGCCTGGCCGGGAACGATCGGCAGCGTGCCGGAGCCGGAGGCGTGAAGCTGCCCGGCCGGCTTCAGCGGGTACGCGTCGCTGCTGCGGAGCTGGGCGTCGTCGGCGATCCAGGCGAACTTCGGCCCGGTGTCGGTGTCCTGCTTGCCGCGTAGGTAGCGATCGAACCAGGAGACCGTGCGCTGGTCGAGGTAGTTCGCGCCGGGGCCAGCCCCCGTCAGGCAGACGCCGTGGCCGCCGCAGAACCAGATCATCTTCACGGGGACGTCCTGGACCGAGGCCGAGCCCTTGCGACGCTTCCGCTTCTTGTCCTTCCGCTTCGCCTTGATCGCGGCGGTACGCCAGGTGTTGTCGCCGATGTCCTGGAAGTTGGTGACGCCCTCATCGAGGGGGAAGAGCGTGTCGATGGTCCCCTGCATGATCAGGGTCGGGACGTGGACCTTCTCCACGAGGTCGCCCGGCCCGTGCGCGGCCATCCAGTCGAGATCGGCCTGGCGCGTCATTCCACTCGCGAGGCCATTGGTGAGAACGGAATAGAAGTGCGGGTCCTGGCGGCCCGCCGCCGTGGCGGGCGAGTTGAGGCCACCGGGCAGCGTTCCCTCCACGCCGAGGGCGATCAGCAGTGAGCCCCAGCCGAGCTTGATGTTGCTCTCCGGGAAGAGGCTGGTGAGCAGGGAGTGCCAGGCGATGGTCGGTGCGATCGCGTCGATTCGGCGGTCGAGCGCCGCCGAGACCAGCTGGATTCCCCCCCGTAGCTCGCGCCCGCCATGCCGATGGTCGGGTCGTTGGCGCTCGTGGCGCAGGTGACCTTGCTCTTGGATCGACGTTTGCGGGTCTTCGCGCGGCGCTTCGACTTCTTCTGAGAGCAGCTCTGGTCGAGCTGAGCCTCGGGCTGCTTCGCGACCCAGTCGATCAGCGCCTGGACGTCGCGCCCCTCGTAGCGCGGGTCGTCGATCTCCACGGTCCCCCCGGACTGGCCGAACCCACGCGGGTCCCAGGTGAGGACGTTGTATCCGTGATCGATGAAGTTGCTGATGCCGGGCACGCCGAAGATCGCGCCGGCGCTCTGCCCCCCTCCGGTGTCGGTGTCGCCGGGCTGGCTCCAGCCCGGGCCGTCGAGAATGGTCGGCGCCGGACTGTCCGAGCTCACGCCCTTGCCGGGGAACCAGTGCGCGGCGAGCTTGGTGCCATCGAAGGAGGTGATCGTCACGTCCTTCGCGCTCGCCGCCGGAACGCAGGCGAGAGCGCCCGCGAGGACGGCTGCGACCGGAAGTCCCCCAAGGACTCGCCTCCACATGGCGCGCGACGGTACCACCGCTCACTGGCGCGCGCGCCGGTCATAATCGGCGTGCCCAGGGCGGTTAGCTCAGCTGGGAGAGCGCTTCGTTTACACCGAAGAGGCCGCCGGTTCGAGCCCGGCACCGCCCACTTCTTAACCCACCGTTCCCACTGCCCTGGTTTGCCGGCCCCGCTGCGGGTATACGAGCGCCGAGCAAGTCAGGCCACGGAAGGAGGGATGCTCATGTTGTGGCTAATCGCAGGCGTCGTCCTGCTCGTCATCGCGATCGCCGGTGGGGCCATCATTCACCCCATTCTGTTTGCGCTGGCAATCGTCGCGCTGCTGATCTTCTTCATGGGACGCGGCGGCGCCCGCACCATCTGACCACCCCAGGCTCCGAACGCTGGAGCCGGGACCCGCGCTCAGGCCCGCTGTCGCTGGATCACCGGCGGCAGCGGGCCCAAGGCCGGTCTGCGATACAAGTCGGGTGCCTTGCCAGCCTCGACTCCCTTTGCGCACGGCGTCGCCAGCGGCGATCCGCGGGCCGCTGGGTGATGATCTGGACCCAGGTTGGCACCGATGCCGATTCGGTCCCGGTGAGCTGGACCGTCGCGCGAGATTCCGGGCTCTCCGACGTGGTCCTCTCCGGCGAGACCACGGCCGAGGCTGAGCACGACCACACCGTGCACGTGGACGTCACCGGCCTGGAGCCCGGCCTCACCTACCACTGCGGCTTCAGGGCGGAGGGGGAGAACTCACCGGTCGGCCGGACCTGGACGCTGCGCTCCGACGCCGACCGCCTGCGCTTTGCGATGTGCTCCTGCGCCAAGCACAACGCGTGACGCCGTCCTGGAGAAGTTCTCGACACTCGATGACGTTGTCGTGCTGAGCGCCGACATCCACGTCAGCGTCGCCTCACAGCTCAGCCGCAACGGGACGCCCGTCGCCGTCGAGATCACCTCGCCGAGCCTCACCTCCCAGAACCTGGACGAGAAGCTCAAGCTGGATCCGCGAGACGAGACGAGTGTGGCCTCCGAGCGCGAGTTCACCGAGGCGCTGGACCACGTCGAGTGGTGTGAGTTCTCGGGCCACGGCTACGTCGTCTGCGACGTCGACCGCGAGCGGGTGCGGGCGGAGTGGTGGCTCGTGGACGGGGTGCTCGAGTCGCTGCCCGGCGAGACGATGGCGGCGGCGTACGAGATCCACCGGGGCGCGCCAGAGCTGCGACCCGGCTAGGGCCGGCCCCCCCATCGCTTCTAAGTGGGCTTACGCACCCCTGAGAGAACGAGTCAGGGACTGCTGCTTTGCATGGAAAGCAGCAGTCGCTGGCGAGATACTGGGCGGGCGATGTCGGAGCAGAACGTGGCGGTAGTGCAAGCCTTCGTTGACGCCTGGAACGTGGGCGACATGGATGCGGTTCGCGAGCTGCTCGACCCCGATGTGATCCTGAGGCCCGTGAGCGACTGGCCGGAGCCAGGCCCCTACATGGGTCGCGAGGCGGCCATGGGCTTCTACGAGCGAGTCCGCGAAGCCTTCGACGCCGACACGGTAGAGCTGACCGGCGGCTTCAGTCACGCCGCCGATCGGGTTGTCTTCAGGTGGATCTGGCACGCCCAGGGGCAAGGACCCGAGTCGAATATGGAACTGACGACCATCTTCACCGTTCGTAACGGCAAGGTCCGCGAGGCCGAGTACTTCTGGGATCACGACGAAGCCCTCGAAGCCGCCGGGCTGTCGGAGTAGGCGATGTCGCAAGAGAATGTCGAAAGCTTCAAGCGCTCCGTGGAAGCCTGGAACCGTGACAACTTCGACGCCTGGATCGACCAGTTCGATCCCGAGGTCGAATGGTTCACACTTCTTGAGGTATATCGCGGGCATGCCGGAGCCCGGAAGGCTTGGGAGAGCCTCAAGGGCGCCATGCAAATCAGGACTCGATTTGACGATATTCGTGACCTCGGGGAATCCGTGCTCGCCCTGGGGGAAATGGAGGGCACGGGACAGGCAACCCGGTTGAACTTCACTAGTGAGAACGCGCAGCTGGTCACTTATCGTGGCGGCAGAGTCGTCAATATCCGGTCTTTCCGCAGCCACGCCGAGGCCCTCGAAGCCGCCGGGCTGTCGGAGTAGCCGCTTTGGACGAGAAGCGGCGGTTTGCATGGAAAGCAGTGATCTGACCCCCGGAGCCGGTCGGTCAAACTACTGTCGGGCGGTCTTCCAAGAACCATCCTTGACCAGGTGGCCTTGCCGAACTAGCCTCGGCCCAATTCAGAAAATGGGAGGAGGGAGAGGGAGATGAAAAGCAGGGTTCGAGGGACGGTCCTCGCCGCGATCGCCGTCGGCGCAGCCGCCGCCGTCACGCCAACAACTTCAAGCGCCGCCACGGTCTTCGGAGCGGATCTCAACCATGACCCGACGAACTCCACCGTGCACGACTCGGTCACGAACCTGACCCTCCCGGGCAACGCGTCCGACGTCGCCCCGGTGAGCGGCGTACTTACGTCGGTGCGTATCAGGACAGCCGGCAACGGCGGCACTGGCGTCATCCGGATTCTGACCCAGACCTCCCACCCCGACGCCACGACCTACGGATTCCTGAACACCACGCCCGAGATCCCTGTGACTGTGACGGCGGACGCCTCGCCCTCGGGGCACTTAACCGAAGTCGTCACACGCCGCCCCATCACGGCGGGGCAGCGGCTTGCCTGGTACATCGACGACAATCCGACGGGCTCGGTGCACTCGACCTACATCGACGCGGCGGCGACCTGTGCCTATCTCCTTCCAGGCACTCAACCTGCGGGCACCAGCGCTGACTACACGACCTCCGGCTGTGGAAATGGGGCCGTGATGATCTCGGGAACGATTGAGCCGGACGCCGACGCGGACGGTTTCGGGGACGAAACTCAGGACTGTGCTCCCACGGACCCGAATCTCCATGCGGGGTGCCGCGCTGCCGCCCTTCATCGCTGCAAGAAGCGGGCCTACAAGAAACACTGGCCGCGCAACCGGCTGAAGAAGTGTCGGAGGAAGGCGAACTTGTTGCCGGTCTGAGCCTTTCGGTGAGATAGCTCCTGTTGGACGAGAAGCGCCGGTCCGGACCTAGAGTTAGCCAAGGAATTGCAACAAGCGTCTGATGGGAGGTCAAAAGTGTTTGCGAGAGTGAATTTCCTGCAAACGACATCCGAGCGCATCGGCGATGTCGCCACGGTGGTTCGAGACGTCGTTCATCCAGGCATTCGGGAGGAGACTGGTTACGTCGGATACGTGGTTCTCGGCGACAGCGAAACCGGGAAGGCGCTCGGAGTCACGCTCTGGCAGAGCGAGGCTGACAGAGAGCGGAGCGACGAGAAGGCACGACAGATTCGTCCTCGCGTCGAGCAGGCAACCGGTGGGACGATGCAATCGGTTGAGAGTTACGACGTCCTCTTCTTTGACGTCCTGCGGTAGTAGGCCGACCGCTGCTTTGGACGAGAAGCAGCACTCCGCTTTGCATGGAAAGCGGCGGTCTTCGCGAGATACTGCGGCGATGTCGGAGGAGAACATCGAGATGGTCCGGCGCTCGGTTGACGCCTGGAATCGGCGCGACATCGAGGCGCTGCTGGACCTTGGTGGTCCAGAGATCGCATTCGTCAACTCGCCCACAGCGGTCGAACCGGGCACAAGGCGCGGGACTGATGAGGTCGTCGCGGCAGTCAAGAAACAGTGGGAAATCCTCGACGCTCGGTGGGAAGTCGATGAGTTCTTCGATCGCGGCGACGAGATCTTCGCCCTAGGTCGCCTTTCACGGGGTATGCCGGGAAGCGATAGGCAACTGGAGCAGCCGCTCCTCGTCTCCTACACCCTTCGCAATCGGAAGCTGATCCGGGCTGAGATCCTCGGCTTTGGCGTCACTGAGGTCGAAACAGCCCTCGAAGCCGCCGGATTGTCGGAGTAGCGCTTTGGACGAAAAAGGCCGCTTTGCATGAAAGCAGCACTCCGGTAGCGGGATACTGTGGGCGATGTCGGAGGAGAACGTGGAGGTGGTGCGCCGTGGCTTCGAAGCCTTCCAGCGAGGCGGACCCGAGGCGATGCTCGAGCTGTTCAGCGACAACGTCATCACCTACCGCCCTGAGCCGGACGGAGCGACTCTTCACGGCAAGGCGGGATTCCGCAGCGCCGTCGCCGACTGGACGGAGGATTTCAGCGGTTGGCAGATACTTCCCCAGGACTTCGCCGATCTGGGCGAGCGGGTCCTGGTTCGGCTCATCCAGATAGCGGAGGGGAGAAGCAGCGGCGTCCGTGTGGAGGAGGACTGGTGGTTCCTCTTCGAACTGACCGGTGGCAAAGTCTCGAAGCTCAGCTTCTACACCAACCCCCCCGAGGCCCTCGAAGCCGCCGGGCTTTCGGAGTAGGCGCTTTGGACGAAAAGCAGATATCCGCTTTGCATGGAAAGAGACACTCCGGCGCGAGATACTGAGTGGGCGGTGTCGCAGGAGAAGCCTGCGTGAGCGAACCTCAAGGAATCCAGCATGGGCGTTCCCTACAAGCTCTTCTACCGGGTCGGCTTCCACCCCTGGGAGGACCTTGCAGAGCACCCACCATTCGCAGAGACGCTGTCGGAGTTACTCGCGCGCGAGGAAAGCGGGCGCGAGCCGCCATTCGGTCCGGCGCTCGACCTCGGATGTGGGAGCGGCGTCTGGGGAGTCGCACTGGCGAAGCGCGGCTGGCAGGTCACCGGCGTCGACATCGTCGACACGGCCCTGGAGCGGGGTCGTGAGCGGGTTCAGAAGGCCGGCGTCGACGCCCGGATCACGCACGCCGATGTGACGGCTCTTCGGGAGGCGGGGATCGGCTCCGACTTCCGACTGGTCCTCGACACGGGAACCTTCCACGGTCTCGCCGACTCCCAGCGCATGGCGATGGGTCGAGAGATAGATGCGGTCGCCGCCGACGATGCCACCGTGCTGCTCGACTGCTTTGCGCCGCGCTGGCGAGGGCCGCTGCCGCGCGGGGCTAGCCGGAGTGACGTGGAGGCGGCGTTTCCCGACTGGACGATCACAGACATCGAGGTCGCGGATAGTGAACCCGAGGCCATTGCGAGGCTGCTGAAGTTCGACGAGCACTTCTACCGACTTCGTCGACGGTGACCTTGGCGGGCGAAGCCGCCGGGGTCCGGGCCTAAGCGATGTCGCAGGAGAACGTCGAGATCGTGCGCCGCTTCTTACACGCATTCGTCCAGGGCGACTACGAGGCCTCGACGGAGCACATGGGCGACGAAGTCGTGCTCTGGTCGGATCCGCGGGCAAACATGGAAACGCAGCAGGTAGGGGGACGGGAAGCCGTGACCGCGTCGATTGGGCGGTTCGTCTCCTCGTTCGACGATTACTGGTGCGCCGAGCCTGACGAGTTGATCGACGCAGGAGACTGGGTCGTGGTCGTCATGCGCTCCGGTGGCCGCGGGCGCACCAGCGGTGTGGCTGTGACCCAAACGTGGAACGTCGCCTACGAGCTGGCGGAGCGCAAAGTCGTCCGAATCGAATTCCACCCCACCCGGGAGGATGCCCTCGAAGCCGCCGGACTACCGGAGTAGTGCTTTGGACGAGAAGCAGCGGTTCGCATGGAAAGCGGCGGTTATCGCCCTCCGCGGAGCAGGTCGGATAGGTTCCGAATTAATCGCGCCGGATCACCTTGGGGCGCGCCACCTATAGGGGATCAACATGCCGAAGATCGTCATTCATCACGAGGTCGAGGACGCCGAGCGCTGGCTCACCACTGGCAAGACCACTCGCGAGAATTTCTTTGGGCCGCTCGGGATCACCGACATCAAGACGTACACCAACCCACAGAACCCACAGCAGGTCGCGCTGACGATGGACGTTCCGGACCTCGACGCAATGATGGCCGCACTCGAGACTCCCGAGGCCTCCGAAGCCGAGAAGACGGACGGGGTCAAGAGCGACACCATCGCTTTCTACGTCGAGGCGTAGGTAAGAAAAGCGCCGCTTTGGACGAGAAGCGCTAGCCGCTAAGCGCGGCCGCTGCCGGAATCACCGGAGGCCGGCGGCTGCGAACGGTCTCGATGATCTCCCCGCTGTCGATCCCCTGCAGATAGATCGAGGTGACGCCGAGGTTCGCGTGCCCGAGCTGGCGCTGGATGACGTTGAGAGGAACGCCCTCTCTCGCCATTTCGACCGCATGGGCGTGTCGCAGCTGATGCGGAGCGAATCGTCTGCGCACCCCGGCCTGGACGGCGGTGTGGCGCAGCGATGATCTGACCTGGGAGCTCGACAATGGCCGCCCGCAGGTCGCTCCGCTAATCACGCAGAACAGGGGTCCCAGTGGCAGCGACAAGCGGGTCTCTAGCCACGGTCGGAGCTGCTCCCAAGCCCAGTCATCCATCCCGAGTTCTCTGCGACGCCCGCCCTTACCGCGACGGACCAGGACCGAGCCACGACCCACCTCGAGGTCGGACTCTGCGAGCGCAAGAGCTTCAGAGATCCGCAGGCCCGCCCTCCAGAGCACGACGATCAGCCCGCGCAGCCTCTGCCCGTGCCGACCTGGTCCCGCTTGACGCATAACGGCGATGATTTCCTCGACCCGCGGTGGGTCGGCTGGGTAGCAGCGGCCCTTGTTGCCGGGCCTACGTGAGCTGAGAACGCGGATCTTCGAGCTGTGAACTGCTTGGGATGACTGGAGCATCGCTTCCTCCGTTGGTTGGGGGAAACCGATGCTTTTCGTCCAAAGCGGCTACTCCGACAGCCCAGCGGCTTCGAGGGCCTCGGCGCGGTCGCTGAACATGCGGACACGCACGATCCGACCTCCACGAACCGTCGTCGCGAAGTAGCGGCGCTGATCGACGCTGACCCCACTTTCGACCCCTGTTTCCCATTCGTGGATCGCCGAGAACACTTCCTCGTCGCCCGCGTCGCGGACTTCCTCAACCTCGAAGTGCCAGTCCCTCCAGGAATCGGCCCAGGCCTGGAGAAACTCTCCGACCTTCGCACCTCGGTACACCTGTTCCTCTGCCCAACCGGTAACACCCGACATATCCCACTCGATTGCCTGGTCGAAACTGCGCTCGCTCTCGGCCTGCGCAGCCTTAGAATCACCGCTGCCGAAAGCCAGCTCGGCGGCCCGGACGATCTCCACGTTCTCCTCCGACATCGCCCACGCAGTATCTCTCGACGGACCCCCGCTTTCCATGCAAAGCAGCACCGCCGCTTTTCGTCCAAAGCACTACTCCGACAGCCCGGCGGCTTCGAGGGCTTCGTCTTGGGAGAGGAAGCTGCGTCCGTGGATGATCTTTCCGGAGCGGAAGGTGTAGAGGGCTCCGCCGGACTGATGCATAGCCGCGCCGCTGTCGTGCCCGCGAACCCGGAGCTCATAGAGCACGAGGACGCGATCGCCGAGGTCTCTGAACTCGGAGTTTTCGAGCTTCACCTCCGAGAAGCTTTCGAAGAACTCCCGGGTGTAATCGAGATGCCCTTCGGTACCTCGATAGATCTTGCCCTCTACGGCCCCTGCCATTGCCGGGATCCATTCGCCCTCCGGGTCCCACCCTTCGATAGCGACCTCCTGCCGCACGAACGCATCGTGGTTCCGCCGGACGATCTCAACATTTTCCTGAGACATCGCCCGCGCAGTATCTCGCGGCGGAGTACTGCTTTCCATGCAAAGCGGTAGTCGCTAGCAGTCCGCCGCGGAGAACCTCAACACCGGATGCAGCTCGATCGCGTTCGGGGCCATGCCGGTCTGACCGTGGGGAATGTCGAAGAAACCGACTCCGGTCAACGTCGCATAGCCGCTCAACCGCGTGAAGCGGCTGGAGGAGGGCTGACCGCATGCAGCCATCAGCTTCGCCCGACTCTTGGCCATCGCCGCCTTCTTCGGCGAGGAGGCTGCACCGTTGCAGGTCGTGTCGGGGAACTCGGTGATCATCGTCTTCGACGGCTTGCCGGGAAGGGAGACCACCAGGTGGATGTCTTGGTCGTCTTCCAGCTTCATCTCGAGCAGTTGAGCCTTCACCCGCCAGGTCGTGGTCTCCACCCCCTTGATCCGCTTGGTGTCGGGGCCGACATCAGGATGGGGTTTCTTGCGGAGCCGGCAGATCGAGGTCTTCTTCGGCTTGAACTTGACCAGGCGCTCACGCTTGTCGGAGAGGGTCTTGACAGGCGATCGCTCCTCACCGCACTGCGTTGCGCCGCTGGCGACGGGCGCGGCCGCGCCGATGCTCCGGACCGCGATTAGGCCGGTCAGCAGCGTCCCGAGGATCAGAATCGGCGCCATCGCACGGCGCGACCCTAACGCGAAGAAGCCCCGGAATGGGGCCTCTCCCTACTCCTGCCGTCCAGGGCGGCCACTGGCGCGAGAGGCTAGGTCAAGTCGTATCGGGAGCGTCGCTTCTCGTCCAAAGTAGCTACTCCGCGAGCCTGGTTCGGGGACGGGAACCACGGAACATCCGTTTCAGGTGCCCCCGACCGAGACTCAGTGCTTCTTCTTGCACTTCTTCTTCTTCGCGAACTGGGCGTCGGACTTCTTGCCCTTCTTCGTCTTGCACTTCTTCTTGGCCGGCGCGCTGCACCCGGGTATCGGGCCAACAGAGCGTTGCCCGGTTACGGAATATTTCCCTGTATCTCCTGTCGCTCCGGTGGGAAGAATCGACATGTCCCCGGTGAATGAAGGTTGATTGGGGGAAAGGACAAAATTGAATATGTAAATCCCATTGCTGGTTTGGTCCTCGAGGTGCACATTGGCGCCTTCGGCCTCACTCCCGTTGACCACCCCGCTGTACTTGCCGGGGTCCAAGACGTTGGGGGGGCTAGGGGTGGAAAGGATGCCCTGAGGAATGCCCCCGTTTGGGCCGGGACCACAACTTTCGTGGACTTGAATAAGGCGGCTGTTATAGACCCGCCCCGGCTCACATGGAAATTCCCCGCTGCCGGAGGTGCAGGTTGGGGTGATGGTCGCACCGATGAAAGTGGCGGGGAGGCCAGTCGTTGCGGCCTGAGCGCCGGCGGCCGGGAGCAGGGTCACGGCGCCAAGCGCCAGAGCGAGCTTGAGTCTCGTTGACATCAATTCCTCCGTCTGTGAGCAGCTCTGAGAACTGCCTGGCCCCCGTCTCGCACTCCCCCAAGACCCGCGTAGTAGACCCGCGTGGGGTACGGATGTCAATAAGCACTTTTCGAGGGTCCTGCTTTCCATGCAAAGCACCGCCGTTTCTCGTCCAGAGCGGGTCGTTTCTAACTACTCCGAAAACCCGAACTACGCCGGAAAACTCATCGCCGCCTCGGCCAGGCCGTCCCTCGTAGGATGGTCTTGAGATGGCCGAGGGCAATGGACTGACCCTGAGCCTGGAGCGGACTTTGAGCGCCCCACGGGAGGTCGTATACAGGGCGCTGACCGAACCTGATGAGCTCGCGAAGTGGTGGGGTCCGAAGGGCTTTACTTCTCCGAGCCTGGACTTCGATCCGCAGGTCGGGGGCAGCTATCGGATCGCGATGCAGCCCCCGGACGGCGAGCTGTTCCATCTGTCAGGAGAGTTCAGGGAGGTCGAACCCCCCAGCCGCCTGGGGTACACGTTTCGATGGGATCCACCTAATCCGGATGACCGTGAAACGGTGGCGACGCTGGAGCTTGAGGCTCTGGGTGATGAGACCAAGGTCGTTCTCACCCACGGCGAATTCTCCACCGAGGAACGCCTCTCCCTCCACGAAGGAGGCTGGACCGACAGTTTTGACCGCCTCGGGCAGCTGTTCGGCTCGGACTAGCTCCGGTCCCCCTTTTCGTCCAAAGCAGTGGTCCGACACTCGGCGCGCACCCCCGTTCTCACGCCGCGCCCCGTCTCGCGGCTGAGCCGCGATCCGCAAAGCTCACTCGTTACCGTGCACCTACCGATTCAGCAAATGCCTGGAAACCGAGTGCGTAAGAACCCCTACTACGAGCTCACCGACCTAGAGGAGATCAGGCGCCTGATCCGCGAGAACCCGTGGGCGACTCTCGTCTCCAACCCGTCCACCGGCCTGGTCGCTTCGCACTACCCGATCCTGCTCGAGGAGGATCGGGAGGACATCTCGATCGTCACGCACGTGGGACGGCCCGACGAGACGGTGCACGAGCTCGGCGAGCACGAGCTGCTCGTCATCGTCCAGGGCCCCCACGGCTACATCTCATCGAGCTGGTATGGCGACCACATCGAGGTTCCGACCTGGAACTTCATCGCCGCCCACCTCTCCGGCGTGCCGGAGATCCTCGAGCCAGATGAGAATTTCGAAGTTCTGACCCGGCTCGTAGACCACTTCGAGCGCCACGTCACGAACCCGCGCCCCCTCGACGCCACTTCGGAGGTTGCGGCCGATGCCAGCAGGGACAGCCGGGGCACGATGGGACTGCGGCTGGTCCCTACGAGGATCGTCGCCAAGCGGAAGATGAGCCAGAACAAGTCGCCCGAGATCGTCGAGACCGTGCTCGGCGAGCTCGAGGGCGACGGACCGTATGCGAGCGCGGAGTTGGCCCGCGAGATGCGGCTTGTGCACGACGCAGGCCGTGAGCCGGAGTGACGTTGCGCCACGGCTCGCGACACATATCGCTTTCCATGCAAAGCGATAGCCGCTTCTCGTCCAAAGCAGCGCTTTTCTGGTCATCACCCGCAGCCGCCTTAGCCGCTGCTTTCACGCGAACCCGGGCATGCTTCGAGTAGCTGAACTCAGCGCTCCTCTGGTTGGAATTGAGCACCCACGCCGGCTGGCGCATCCCTGCGAGGCCTGGCGCGAGTGCATTAGGGTGGGCTCCGGGGAGAGTTGAAAGTGCGTCTGAAGAGAAAGCTGGGAGTGGTCCTGCTGGCGCCGCTGGCGGGAGTGGTCCTGTTCGCGGCGATCGCGATTGCCGCCGGCGATACCCCGGGGAGCTTCTCTGCGACCGGCTCGATGGGCGTCAAACGCCAGTTCCCCGCCGCCGCCCCGCTCCCGGACGGCCGGGTGCTGGTCGCCGGGGGCATCGACGACGTCGACAACCTGCAGAGCGCGGAGGTCTTCAACCCGGCGACCGCGAGCTTCACCCCGACCGGCTCGCTGGGCGTTAAGCGCGCCGAGCCCGCCGCCGCCCCGCTCCCCGACGGCCGGGTGTTGGTCGCCGGGGGCTTCGACGGCGCCAGCTTCCTACAGAGCGCGGAGATCTTCAACCCGGCGACCGGCACCTTCACCCCGACCGGCTCGATGGGCGTCAAGCGCTACGGGCCCGCCGCCGCCCCGCTCCCCGACGGGCGGGTGTTGGTCGCCGGGGGCTACGACGGCGCCAGCTCCGTGCAGAGCGCGGAGATCTTCAACCCGGCGACCGCGAGCTTCACCCCGACCGGCTCGATGGCCGTCAGGCGCCAGGGCCCCGCCGCCGCCCCGCTCCCCGACGGCCGGGTGCTGGTCGCCGGGGGCAGCGACGGCGCCAGCGCCCTGCAGAGCGCGGAGATCTTCAACCCGGCGACCGGCACCTTCACCCCGACCGGCTCAATGGGCGTCAAGCGCCAGTTCCCCGCCGCCGCCCCGCTCCCCGACGGCCGGGTGCTGGTCGCCGGGGGCTTCGACGGCGTCAACAACCTGGAGAGCGCGGAGATCTTCAACCCGGCGACGGGGAGCTTCACCGCGACCGGCGCGATGGCCTCCAAGCGCTACGGTCCCGCCGCCGCCCCGCTCCGCGACGGGCGGGTGCTGGTCGCCGGGGGCGGCGACGGCGCCGACAGGCTGCAGAGCGCCGAGCTCTTCGCCCTCGCGCCGCGGGCCCCGTTCAGGTTCAGGCTGCACGGCAAGAGGCTGATCTTCACTACTCCGGTGGCGGGCGCGGTTACCGTCAGCGACGCAGCCGCCGCGCCGCGGTCGGCGGCCACGTCGGCAAAGAAGAAGAAGCGAAAGCGAGGGCCGGCGCTCGGGCCCTCGAGCGCGAGCGGCGGCCCGGGCGAGATCACCGTCGTCCTAAGGCTCGCCGGCAAGGCGAAGGAGCTCTTTAAGGCTAAGGGCAAGGCAAAAGTGCTTGCGAAGATCGCCTTCACTCCCAGCGGCCAGTGCGCGGCGGTGGTCTTCAAGTCCTGCTATGACGCCGGCACGGAGACCGCAAAGCTGAAGATCAAGAAACCGAAGCGCAAGCGGAAGAGGTAGCCGGCCGGCGACCAAGGCCACTCAGGGTCCGAGGCGCTGCTCCCTTTCCAACAGAAGAGGCGCCTCGCAGCTGACGCGGCTGGTGACCCTCTTGCGCGAGAAGCGAGCGTTGATGGAAAACCGCCGCTTTCCATGCAAAGCAGTAGCCCCTGACTCGTTCTCAGGGCTGTGTTAGCCGACTAAGAAGCGATGGGGGCGGGGCCGGCTACTCGGCGGGCTTCTCGGGCTCGTCCGGCTTGGCGTGCTGCGGCATCAGGGCACCCGTTGAGCGAGAGCGATCTCGAGCGATCAGCTTCCTCGCCTCGGACTGGTCATCCTCGGGCAGGAAGGTGCGACGCAGGTCGTGCGCGTCGAAGATCTCGTCGAGATCCTCGCGGGTGAGCGTCTCGTGCTCGAGTGCGTTGCTCGCCAGGTCATCGAGGCAGCGCCGGTTGACCTTCATCAGCTGGCGAGCCCGCGCGTAGGCCATGTGCGCGAGCTCCTGAGCGTTCTCGTCGACATCGCGACGGGTGCGGTCGGACATCGCGTAGTCGCCGGTCGGCTGTGCGAGCGGGGCGCTGTCCGGCGGGCCGTGAGAGACCGTCATGCCGAACTCGGTGACCATCTGCACGCAGATCTTCTGGACGCGGGCCAGGTCGTCGGCGGCACCGGAGTAGGCCTCGTCGAAGACCTCCTCCTCGGCGGCTCGGCCACCGAGGAGGATCACGATCTCGTCCATCAGCTGCTTGCGGGACCGCAGGTAGCGGTCCTCGCTCGGCGAGTGTGCGACGAAGCCGAGTGCCGGACCGCGAGGAACGATGCTGAGGATCTCGGGCGGGTCGAGGCCGCAGAGACGGCGGCTGAGCGCGTGCCCGGCCTCGTGGTAGGCGACGATCCGGCGCTCGCCCTCGGTCAGGCGGCGGGACTGCTGCGAGCCGACGGACTGGCGGAGCAGGGCCTCGTCCAGGTCCTCGCGCTGGATCGCCATCTGCCCGGCGCGCCCGGCGATGATCGCCGCCTCGTTCAAGGCGTTGGCGAGCTGGGCGCCCGTGAGCCCTGTGGTCTTGCGAGCGACGTCGGTGAGGTCGATCGTGTCCGCGAGCACCTTGTCCCTGGCGTGAGAGCGGAGGATCGCCTCGCGCCCGTCGCGATCCGGTGGCGCCACCAGGACCTGCCGGTCGAAGCGCCCGGGGCGCAGGAGCGCCTTGTCGAGCTTGTCGATCTGGTTCGAAGCGGCGAGGACGATCACGGTCCCGGGATCGCGCTCGAAGCCGTCCAGCTCGACGAGCAACTGGTTCAGGGCCTGTTCGCGCTCGGAGGTTCCGCCATCACCGCCGCCGGAGCTCCTGTGGCCGCCGACGGCATCGAGCTCGTCGATGAAGATGACCGCGCGCCCGGAGTTGCGTGCCTCCTTGAAGAGGCGCCGGATCCGCGCGGCGCCGCGTCCGACGAACATCTCGACGAAGCTCGAGCCGGAGGCGGCGAAGAAGTCAACGCCGGCGTGTGCGGCGACGGCGCGGGCCAGCATCGTCTTGCCGGTGCCGGGTGGTCCGTAGAGCAGCACCCCTCGCGGTGCCCGTGCGCCGAGCGCCTCGAAGCGCTTCGGGTCCTTGAGCCACTCGGCGACGTCCACCAGCTCCTCCTTGGCGGCGTCCACCCCCTGGACCTCGTTCCAGAGCACCGGCTCGATGGAGCTCGCCTTGATCGTCTCCGGGCGAGTCGAGCCCATCGTGCTCCGCAGCAGGATGATGAAGACGGCCAGGATCCCGGCTGAGAAGGCCACCCCGAAGACCGGGTACCACGTGAAGAAGAAGTCAGGGATGGAAGCGAGCAGGGGCATATGGGGCGTCCACCCAACCTATCGGCAGGCGAGCGCCGTGCCTGAAGCAGATTTTGCTTCCGGGACTACGCCTCCCCGTAGAGCATGACCTTGCTGGTGTCGTCCGGGTCCGCCTTGATCTGGAACTTCTTGCCGGGCTGGTAGGCGTTGACGGCGTCCTGGGTCAGGTACTGGTGGACGGTCGTGTCGTAGCTCTGGCCGTTCTCGAGCTCGACGCTGACCGCGAGGTCGTAGGCCTTGTTGACCGGATCGGACCCCTCGCCGGACTCGGTGACCGAGTTGATCGTGGCGGTGCCGGGCACGCCGTTTTGGTTCAGCTTCATCGCCAGGTTGGCGTACTCGACGTCGCCGGCTGAGGGGCTCATCTGGCCGCCTCCCCCTTGCATCGCCTGCTGAGCCTGCTCCTGGGCCTTCTTGATGTTGTCCATCAAACCCATCTGATGCTCCTCTTCCCGTGGTCTGTGGTGGACGTCTCACTCTATCCGAGCTTCTTTGGGATACGGTCGCGCTATGGACGCAACTCAGCTGAAGCGCATTCCGCTTTTTTCAGACGCCTCCGACGAGGATCTCGGGCAGGTCGCCGCCTTCGCGCAGTCAAAGGAGGTCCCGGAGGGAGAGGTGATCCTCGAGGAGGGTGGCTTCTCTCGCGAGCTGCTCGCGATCGAGGAGGGCACCGCGGAGGTGACCCGGGATGGCGAGAAGATCGCGGACCTGGGACCGGGCGACGTCTTCGGCGAAGCGGGGATGCTCGATGACTCGATGCGCAGCGCGACCGTGACCGCCACCTCGCGGCTGAGGCTGATCAGCCTCGGGCACTTCGAGGTGAAGCGGCTGAAGAAGGACGCCCCCGGCGTCTACGGCAGCATCGAGCAGCTCGTCGAAGAGCGCTCCGAGTAGTCACCTGCATCTAGGCGATCGACGTGCGGAGCTCGCCCAGCGTGGGCGATGAGATCACGATCTCGTCGCCGGGCCGGAGCCACACCCGCGGGTCGCGCACACTGCCGACCCCGGAGGGGGTTCCGGTCGAGACGATGTCTCCCGGCTCCAGGGTCATCCAGCGGGAGAGGCGCGCCACCAGCTCGGCCACGGAGAAGACCAGGTCCGAGGTCGAGGCGTCCTGCATCCGCTCGCCGTTCAGGTCGAGCGTGAAGGAGATCTCCTCGGGCGGCCCCGCCTCGTCCGGGGTGACCAACGCTGGGCCGCAGGGGGCGGAGTCATCGAACACCTTCCCCGGCATCCACTGTGGCGTCGCGAACTGGAGATCGCGAGCCGAGAGGTCGTTGAGGAGCATATAGCCGGCGATCGCCTCGAGGGCTTGCCCGGGATCCACGTCCCGGCAGCGCTTGCCCACGACGAAGGCGACCTCTGCCTCGTAGTCGACCTTCTCGCTCGCCGCGGGTAGCTCGACGGTCGCGCCGGCGGGTGCGAGCGCGTTGCGGAACTTGGCGAAGAAGGTGGGCTGGTCGGGTGGATCGATTCCAGCCTCGGCGGCGTGCGACCGGTAGTTGAGCCCGATGCAGACGATCTTGTCGGGGTCGGGCACCGGCGGGAGCAGAACCGGATCGGGGACCGGCGCCGGGCCACCCGCCTCGACCCCCTTGGCGAGGTCCCCGACCTGACCCGCCTCGATGAGCCGGCGCACCGTGATGGACTCGACTCCGAGCACCGGGGCCGCGTCGATGATCCCCGCCTCGGTCTGGACGCCGGCCCTGCCGGCGCCGCCGGCCGCGTAGCTCACGAGTCTCATGCGGGCCACCCTAGTCGCCGCGTGGGCATGTCGCGGGCGGGTTCGTTAGGTTCTCGCGCCATCGAGGGGGGTCAATCCCCGAAAACACCCAGTGCATGAGGAGGCACGCATGGCAGAAGGGACCGTCAAGTGGTTCAGCAACGAGAAGGGGTACGGCTTCATCACGCCCGATGACGGCGGGAAGGACCTCTTCGTCCACTTCTCGAGCATCGACGGGGACGGCTATCGCTCGCTCGACGATGGGGCGAAGGTCAGCTACGAGTCCGAGGAGGGCCCGAAGGGCCCGGTCGCGACGAACGTTTCGCTGACGAGCGGCTAGCCTCCTATGGCCCTCGGGGGCGTAGCTCAGTTGGTTAGAGCGCCGGCCTGTCACGCCGGAGGCCGCGGGTTCGAGTCCCGTCGCTCCCGTTCCCTACTGGTGCGGCAGGGATGAGCCGGCCAGGAAGAAGAACCAGATCTCGAGCGCGAGGATCCCGAGGATGACGCTCCCCGCCACGACCCTCTCCGGAGCGCTCATGCCGAATCTCGACCTGATGTCCTGAACCCGGTCGCCGCGCTTGGCTCGCTGCCAGGGGGAGGTTTCCCCGGCGAACCTCGGGCGCCCCGTTAGCCGGTCGTACTTCGCGCTCAGCCAGGTCAGGGCGAGGCCGAGGAGGAACTCCAGGACCGCGAGGACCACGAGCACGCTCACCACGCCACGCAGGCTCAGAACCTGCCCCCCCTGCGCCCGGGAGCCGACCCAGATCGCGAGCAGCGGTGCTCCGGTGAAGGTGTTGATTGCCGCCAGTGCCGTCGCCGTGATCAGGAGCATCCGCTTGAGCTCCAGATGCGCCGGGGGCTCCCAGTGCAGCTCGGGCGTCGGCAGGCTGGCTGTCGCCAGTTCGCGCGGATCGAAGTCGGGCTCGAGCCCGATTCCATCCAGGTCGAGATCCA
The DNA here is from genome assembly GCA_963743575.1 of uncultured Solirubrobacterales bacterium. GTDB lineage: Bacteria > Actinomycetota > Thermoleophilia > Solirubrobacterales > 70-9 > DASUPK01. The sequence goes on from CAVUQC010000007.1 coordinate 1,116,846, forward strand.
GGGCACTCTCCCCGCCGCTGACCCCGGCCGCCATCGCATCGATCTGCTCGGGAGTGACGCCGCCGGTATGGACCGTGACGGCATTGGGCCGTCCGTCCTGGTGCGCCTGCAGCACCGCGATGCAGCCGCCGACCACGACCGCCGTCTTGCTGGACGCGATCCGCTTCGTGGCGAGATCCAGGCCGAAGACGGCCTCGGAGCGGCGATAGAGGCCGACATCGGGCGAGACGACCCACATCGGCCAGGAGGGCCCGAGGTGGGTGCCCAGCCCGGCGAAGCCGAGGATGCGGCCGTCGCGGTCCCGCACCGGGAACGTGATCCGCGAGCGGAAGAAGGCATGCACGCGGCCTCGCCCCGAGAGGCGCGCCAGCCCCGAAGCGACGATCTCCTCGGTGGAATAGCCCCGCTCGCGCAGATGCGACATGAGCTCGTCCGGGCCGACAGGCGCGTAGCCGACGCCGAAGAGGCGGATCACATTTTTGTCGAGGCCGTGACCGTCGAGAACCGCTCGCGCAGCTTCAGCGCGATCGGAGTCCCAGAGATAGTCCTCGAAGAACTCGCCGGCGTCAGCCAGCAGCTCCGCGAGCCGGACTTCCGTGATTGGTTTCTCCTGCGTCTGTTGCATCCCGCCAGTGTTCATCCTCCCATGCGCAGTTGATCGGCACCTAAGGAGGCGGGCGACGGGTGGGATCGTGTCTCCGGGATGCTTAGTGCATGGTCAACGAATCCCAGGTCGTCTATCTGACGCCTCCCCAGGAGGATCTGCCGCAGGAATTCCAGTCGCGCAACCTCCGCAAGCGCGCGCTGCAGGCCCTTGTGGCGCTGGGACTGCTGGTGGCGGTCTTCCTGCTCGCTCCTGGGCTCGGCGACGTCCGCGACCTGCTGGTGAAGGCGAAGCCGAGCTGGCTGGCGCTCGCGGTCGCGCTCGAGGGGCTCTCCTTCGTTTCCTACCTGATCATGTTCGGACCGATCTTCTGCACCGGCCTGAACTGGAACCGGAGCTGGCAGATCGGAGGGACCGAGCTCGCGATGGGCTCGATCGTTCCCGCCAGCGGAGCCGGCGGCCTGGCCCTTGGCGCCTGGGTCCTCCACCGTGGCGGCATGGGGGGCGAGCGAATCGCTCGGCGCTCGGTGGCATTCTTCATGATCAAGAGCGGGGCGAACTTCGCCGCTGTCGCCCTGTTGGGATTCGCACTCGCGATCGGGCTGTTCGGCCCTGACCTCTCGCTCTGGCTGACCGCGCTGCCGGCCTTTCTGGCTGCCGCCTCGATCGGTCTGGTCGCCATATTGCCGCGCTTCGGTCCGGGCGAGCGGGCTGAGCCTGACGATCCCAGGCTGACCCGTTGGTGGAGCGCGACGAGGCGGGCGCTGATCGATGGCACCGGTGAGGCGGGGAAGATCCTCCACCGGCGACACCCGGCGGTGATCGCCGGGGCGATCGGCTACTGGGCCTTCGACAACCTCGTTCTCTGGGCCACCTACCACGCCTTCGGCGCATCGCCGCCGCTCACGGTCATCCTGATGGGCTACCTGATCGGTCAGCTCGGCGGCGCGCTCCCGCTCCCGGGCGGGATCGGCGGGATCGACCTCGGGCTGATCGGAACGCTGATCGTCTACGGCACCCCGGCCGCAGCCACGGCCGCCGCGGTCCTCGCCTACCGGATCATCCTCTTCTGGCTACCGCTGGTCGTGGGCGGGATCGCGTTCTGGATGCTCCGCCGGGATATGCCAAGTGGTCAGGAGTTCGCCACCTGCGCCCCCGCCATCGCCGCCCAATCCGCCTAGGCGTCTACTTCTTCTTTTTCTTGCACTTCTTCTTGGCCGCCGAGGCCTGGCCCTTCTTGGCCTTCTTGCACTTCTTCTTCGCCGGCGCGGTGGTCGGCGGAGCAGGGACCGGAAGCTTCACGGTGAAGTTGCGTGTCGCAATCGACCCGACATTGCCGACGCCGTCCGTCCCACGGATCTGCACGGTGTGAGCCCCCTCGGCCAGTGACGAGACCGCAAGTGGTGACGTACATGCGGCGAACGACCCACCGTCGAGCTTGCATTGGAACGTGCCGGGCTCATTGGCGCTGAAGCCGATCGACGCGCTCGTGGTGTCGATGGTGGCGCCCTCACCGGGAGCGGAGGTGAAGGAGACAACGGGACCCGTTGTGTCGACGGTGAAGGCGCGGGTGACCGGTGCGCCGGTGTCGGGGCCGAGGCCCGGGTTCGACGAGGTCTGGAGGCCGCGCACGGTGAAGGCGTGTGGACCGTCCGGGAGGTCCGTCGATGAGGTGAAGCCGCCCGAGCAGGGGCTGAATACGTCCCCATCCATCTTGCACTCGAAGGTGACCCCCGATTCGGGCGAGCTGAAACCGAATGTAGGGGTCGGGTCCGCCGTCGAGGTTCCCTCGGCCGGGCCGGCGGCGATAAATGTGGTGGGGTGAAGGACGCACGAGCCGCCACCGACCGCCACTGCGGTCGCCATCTCTGAGCTGTTGCTCGAGCTATCGGTCTCGTTCGCCGTGACGCACTGCCCGGCTGGGAGCGAGGGAAGGGGGATGCTCCAGGTTCCACTGGCCACCACCGTCGAACCGAGTGACGCTCTGACATCCCCGTGGCTCGTGTAGGTCGTGTACGCAAAGATCGCATCGCCGTCGTCGCCCGTCCCGGACAGCGTGGTGCTGGTGGCGCTCAGCCCGGCGGGAGCCTGGATCCCGTTGTTGGCGAAGCCGTTGTTCGGGTTGCCCTGGCCGTTGCCGCTGATGTCGAAGAAGAGGTCGCCGGCGCCGCTGCCGTTGTTCTTCCCGACGTTGCGCAGAACCTGAACGCCGCTGCCCCCCTGGTTGAAGGAGATCGCATCATGGCCGCTGTTCGAGATGACGTTCTCGGATGCCGAGTCGGATCCGCCGATGACGTCGCCCGTATGCCCGTTGCTGCCGCCCAGCAGGATGCCCCAGCCGGCGTCTGGCTCAGGAGTTCCCGTCGACGAGGTGCCGATGAAGTTCCCCTGGATCGTGTCTCCGCTCGACCCGCCGGTCAGGAAGATTGCCGCAGGACCGCTGAGACCGCCATCGCCCACGGTCGTGACGTTTCCGATCGTATTCGCCTCGCCCGCGTTCACCCCGCCCACTTGATAGTTGGTGCCACCCATGATCTCGAGCCCCGACTCGCCGGAGATGTTGAATGCCTGTCCCGACGGCCCGACCCCGATCAGGTTCCCCTGGATGCTCGTCCCACCGTTGGGCTGGGCGATGATCGTGACGCCGTTCCCACCCAGGTGGTTGTTGGTGATCATGCCCCCGTCTCCGATGAAGAGGATCCCGCTGCCCTTCGCCGGCGCGCTGGTGGTGTTCTTGATCGAACTGGTGCCGGCCGCGTTCACCCCGATGTAGTTGTTGACGACGCTGACGCTGTTCGATTGCGAGGTGCTGATCCCGCCGCCGTCGTTCCCGGCGATGTAATTGCGCTTAGTGTTTGCGTTTGCCCCGATCGTCGTGCCGAGCCCATTGTCGACGGAGATGCCGCTGCCGCCGTTGCCCTGGTCAGAGGTGCCGTTCAGGCCGAGCCCGATGAAGTTGCCGTAGACCTTGGTGTTGGTCGGGCCCGGGCCGCCGCCGCCGATGTCAATCCCGTCGCCGGACAGGTTGACGATCAGATTGCAGGCGCCGTCGCAGCTCCCCGCGTTGGCCGTGTCGCCGCCGATCGTGTCGGGGGTGGTTGGCTGTCCGTTCACCAGGATCCCGGTGGTCCCTGGATCCGCTACGGCGCTTCCGTCTGGCAGTGCGCCGATGTAGTTGCCCTCGATCGTGTTGTTGCCGCCGTTCACGGTCGTGATCGCGTCGCCGGTGTTCTGCGCGAACACGTTGCGCATGGCGGCGGTGGTCCCGCCGATGACGTCGCCGGTCGCCCCGGCCCCGGTGTTGACGCCGTCGGCATTCCCGTCCAGGGTGGTTCCGCCGTCAACGGCCACCCCGAACCACGATCCCGTGACCGTCAGGTTCAGGAACCCGTTGCCGTTGATGGCGGCACCCGGCGCCCCGGTGAAGGCGATCCCGCTGATCGAGACGTTGTTCGCACCGATCTCGAAGGTGTTGTTCCCGGCGGTCTTGTCGACCTGGACGCAGGGCTTCGGCGCCGCGGTGGTGCCGCAATTCCCGCCGATGATGTCGACCGGGTCGCTGATGGTGATGTCGCCGTTCGCGCCCGTGCTGAGCGTGGACTGAATGCCGCCGTTGTACTCCACCGGTTCGAAGGCGATCGTGTCCCTTGTGCCGGTACTGGCGTTGGAGTGCTCGATCGCCGACCGCAGGCTGCAGTCTCCGATGCCCACGTCGGTGCAAAACTGACCGGTCGCGTCGGTGGCGTTGTCGACTGTGTAGGTGGCTGCGAAAGCCGACGGCGCGTAGAGGACCGCCGCCGCGAGTCCGAGCAGCACGACGAGCCGCAGAGGCTTCAGAAGTCTTCCGTCCCGCCGGCGCATCCGTCTTCCCCACGCACGCATCCGGGAGCAAAGTAGACCTTGGGCCGGTCGCGAACATCAGGAGTTTTCCGCAGCCCGGATGGGTGAAACTGCGCCGGTCATGCGTCCAGTCCGTGTCGCCCTGATCGCCCTCGCCCTCGCCCTTGCCGCCGGGACTCCCGCCGCAGCTCAGGCATGCGATCGGGGTTCGTTCAATCCCGCCGACCAGCCGCCCTTCGGAGGCGAGACGGTCACGCTTTCCGATCCGCTGCCGCAGGGGGCGAGGATTCCGGGCTTCGTGCTGACCCCGGGCCGCGCGACCGCGATCGCGACCGGCGCCCTCACCCCCAGCGGGTCGGTGCGCCACTTCGAGGCGAGGGCTCGCACGGGCTCCGGCCTCCCGCGCCAGTGGCAGGTGGACTACTTCGACGCGAGCGGCTCAGACGTCGGCCAGGTCGTGATCGACGATGCGGGCGGCTGCGTCGTCGAGAGGTGGACCGGCACCCAAGTCGACACGAAGCTGGCCCGCGGCTACCACGGCGCCGTCTCCGGCGACGTCAACCACCTCTGGATCTGGCTGCCGCTCTGCGTCCTCTTCCTGGCGCCCTTCGTCGATCCGCGCCGCCCGCTGCGGTTGATCCATCTCGACCTGCTCGCGCTGCTCGGCTTCAGCGTGTCTCTCGCCTTCTTCAACCACGCCGAGATCGAGGCGTCGGTCGGGCTGCTCTATCCGGTGCTGGCCTACGTCTTCGTGCGGATGCTGGTCGCGGGGTTTCGTCCGGTGGAGACGAGGGACCGCCTCCTGCCGTTCGCTCCGCGGGGCCTGCTGGTCGCGGGCATCGTCGCGCTGGTCGCCTTCCACACCGTCTACATCGCGCGGGACGGGAAGGTGATCGACGTCGGGCTCGCGGGGGTCATCGGGGCCGACCGGCTCGTCAGGGGGGATGAGGTCTACGGTCAGGGCGCGTCATCGGGCATGCCGATCCGGGGCGACGTCTACGGGCCGGTCAACTATCTGGCCTACGTCCCGTTCGAGCAGGCCTTCCCCTGGAGCGGGAACTGGGACGAGGTCTCGGCCGCGCGCGCGGCGGCGCTCGGCTTCGAGCTGCTCACAGCCCTGGCCCTGTTCGCTCTGGGGCGCCGGGTGCGGGCCGGTCCGGAGGGGAGCACCCTGGGGATCTCGCTGGCCTACGCCTGGCTCGCCTTCCCGTTCACGATGTACACGCTCGGCTCGAGCTTCAACGACGGGCTGGTCGCCCTGCTGGTCGTCTGCGGTCTGCTCGTGCTCTCCTCGCCACCGGCCCGAGGGGCCCTCGCGGCGCTGGCGGGACTGACCAAGTTCGGGCCGCTGATCCTCGCCCCGCTCTTCGCCGCGGGCCATGGCGAGCGGAGGCCGCGCGCGCTGATCCTCTTCACCCTGGCCTTCCTCATCACCGCGGCCGTCGTGACGATCCCGCTTCTGCCGGACGGCGGCTTCCGCGAGCTCTATGACCGCACGCTCGGTTACCAGGCCTCGCGCGGTTCGCCGTTCAGCGTCTGGGGACAGGCGCCGTCGCTGCACTTCCTGCAGACCCTGAGCAAAGTGTTCGCGCTTGGGCTGGCGGTCCTCTTCTTCTTCGTGCCCGCGCGCCGCTCCACGGCGCAGGTCGCGGCACTCGGCGCGGTGCTGCTGGTCGCGATTCAGGTCACGGCGAATCACTGGTTCTATCCCTACGTGATCTGGTTCGCTCCGCTTGTGCTGGTGGCCCTGTTCGCACAGCGCAGGGGCCCGGAGCCGGAGATCCCTCACGCTTGAGCACGCACGAATTCGACAGCCGGTCGAGGGCTCTTCGGCGATCTTTCGACATCGGGCCAAGGATCCGCTTGCGCTCCGAGCGGACAATTTCCTCATGACGGGAGCGATGAGACAGGTGGTCGCGTTCGGAGGCGGCGGGTTCTCGCAGGAGTCCGGGAACCCTCTGCTTGACGACTACGTCCTCGGCCTCACGGGGACGGCGGATCCGCGCGTCTGTTTCCTGCCGACGGCGAGCGGCGACGCGGACCACTACGTCGTTCGCTTTTACAACGCGTTCCGCGACCGCGCCCGGGCCTCGCACATCAGCCTCTTCCGGCGCGAGCGGGGGGTGCCCGACATCCGCTCCCACCTGCTGGCGCAGGACGTGATCTACGTGGGCGGCGGGAGCCTGATCAGCCTGCTCGGTGTGTGGCGGGCGCACGGAATCGACTCGATCCTGCGCGAGGCCTACGAGGCCGGGGTGATCCTCTGCGGTCTCTCGGCCGGCTCGCTGTGCTGGTTCGCCGACGCGGTCAGCGGCTACCACGACGAGGTCAACCGCGTTCCCGGTCTCGGCTTTCTTCCGCATTCGAACGCGGTGCACTACTGCGACGGGTCGAGGCGCGGTGCGTTCCATCGCCACCTTCTGGAGGGGATGCCGGCGGGCTTCGCCGCCGAGGACGGCGCCGCGCTGCGCTTCGTGGGCGACGAGCTGGTCGAGGTGGTGGCCTCCCGCCCGGAGGCGAGGGCATACAAGCTGGAGCGACGGGGGAGCCAGATCTTCGAGACGAGGCTGGCCACCCGGTATCTGGGCGCGGAGGCCCCGGAGAACGTCGTCCCGCTCGTGCGCCAGGCAGCCTAGGCTGACCCTGTGAAAGCCAGGCGCCGCATCCTCGCCCTCGGCGGCCATGACTTCGACCGCCGTGCGGGGAACGACGCCATCTGCGACCTGATCGTCGACCTCGCCGACTCGCCACGCCCCAAGGTCTGTCTGCTGCCCACGGCGAGCGGCGACCCCGAGGAACAGATCGCTCGCTTCCGGCGCGCCTTCGCCGAGCGCGACTGTGTGCCGCAGGCGATCTCCCTCTTCCGTCTCGGCGAGAACCCTGTGGACCTGCGCGAGGAGCTCCTCAATCAGGACGTGATCTACGCCGGCGGCGGCAGCATGATGAACCTGATCGCGGTCTGGCGTGCGCACGGCCTCGACGAGATCCTGCGGGAGTGCTGGGACGAGGGGATCCTGATCGTCGGCCAGAGCGCCGGGGCGATGTGCTGGTTCGCTGGCGGCATCACGAGCTCACAGGGCGATCCCGCCGTCGCGAGCGGTTTCGGAGTGCTGCCGGGCAGCCTCTGCGTCCACTACCTGAGCGAGCCGGTGCGACGGCGCCGGTTCCTGCGGGCGATCGCGACCGGGGAGCTGGAGCCCGGCCTGGGGCTCGAGGATCAGGCCGGGGCCCTCTTCGAGGACACCGAGCTCTCCGAGACCGTCACCGCGCGCGAGGGCGCCGCCGTCTGGAAGGTGACTCCGGAGAACGCCAGCGCGCGGGAGGCGGAGCTCACCTCCCGTCAGCTGGAGGACAGCCGCCCGCCGATCAACGGCGCCCGCGCGGACATCCTCGAGCTGCGCCAGACCCTCGCCACGCGCGCAGCGCGACGCCGGGCGCACCGTCGGCGCCCGGGCAGGCTCGACTGAACGGCTGTAGCGCTAGCTGCTGGGAGCGCAGGCGGTGAGCCCATACGGGTGGGCCACCGCTGCGAAGTCTGTGAACGGGTCGTTGTTGCCGGTGAAGAGAATGCTGGGGTCGCTCTTCACCTTGTTCAGATCAGCCTGAGCGAGGCCCATGAAGTTCGACACGGTTGCCTCGTCGCCTGACGGCGCACCGAGGGCATTGACCTGGTCGATCTGAGTCTGGATGTTCGGTATGACGGTGCCGGTCGCGTAGGCCGTGAGTTGTGCCTGGCTCGGGTTCTTGCCGAGAGCCTGCTCGGCGGCGTTCTGCTTCTGCTGGGCCGCCTTGCAGATCGCGTTTCCCTTGGCCAGGTACGCGGCCTTGGAAAGGGCCGCCGTTGACGTGCTGTTGCTGTCACTGCTGCCGCATCCGGCAGCGACCGCGGCGATCAGGGTGGCCCCGACCGCAATCGAGAGAGTGGAGCGAAGACCGTGTCGCATGTTGCCTCCGAGCGTTGTGCCGGCCCCGTCTCCCATCGAACGCCCGCTCTCCCCCGAGTGGCCCTTCGCGCGGGAGAGCCTCCCATCCGCGGGAGGACGCGTCAACCCCACTAATTGAGGTCAGATCCGGGGCAAGGGGCGAGCTAGAGCGCCCCACCGGCGGCGGGCGGCATCGAGGGGTCGTCGCCCTCGTCGCCGATCTGCTCGCGCGCCAGGAAGTCCTCGATCAGCAGCGGGCTGTCCTTGGCCTGCTCGCAGACGTTGAGGAGGTCGTTCATCGAGGAAACCTCCTCGACCTGCTCCTTGACGAACCAGGCGAGGAACTGCTCGGCGGGAAAGTCGCCCTGCTCGCGGGCGAGCTTGAAGAGATCATTGATCTCGTCGCTGACTCGCTTCTCCTGCTCGAGGGCCATCTTCACCGGCCCGACGACGTCGTCGTAGCGGGTCTGCTGGGAGGTGATGTCGGGGATCTTCACCTCTTCATCGGTGTCGAGCAGGTACTGGACCATGATCATCGCGTGGTTCCGCTCCTCCACCGCCTGGCGGTAAAAGAAGGCGGCCAGGCGGGGCAGTGTCTCCGAGTCGTAGTAGACGGCCGCGCCGATGTACTGCTGCTGGGCGGCGAACTCGTTCGAGATCTGCTCGTTGAGGGCGTCGGCAAAGGTCTGGTCGGCCATGTGTAGCTGAAACCCTATAGGGCGCGCGGCAGCGCGCCCGACTGATCAGGGTTCCCAGCGGAAGCCGGTCGGTGTGGGCATCGGCTCGAGCGGACTGGAGGGCAGGCCGGGCTCGGTGCCGGCGGTGTTGTAGCCCGAGGGCGCCACGTCATTCGGCGTGTCGGGGTGGAAGATCGAGGCGAGGTACTGGATGTGGCCGCGGCCGGGGCCGAGCTCCCACTGACCGCCCCCGTAGGCGCCGATGCCGTTCTGCTCGCAGAAGTCGTAGCCGGCGAAGAGCTCGTGCAGCGGCCCGAATCGCGACGGCTTGATGTTCACCATTTTCGGCATCCACGGCTGGCCCTTGATGTCGTCGACCGAGTGGATCGGCGCGTCCCAGGTGACCCTGTCGGCGACCGGGTCGAGGATCGGCTTGGTCTCGTCGTTCACGTCCGGATCCTCGAGCCAGGCATCTGGGAAGGTGTCGATCAGCTTGCGGTAGAGCTCCGGATCGGTGTTGACGTCGACGGGCGTTCCCTTGTACTGCCCCTTCAGGTCGAGGGAGTCGATCGCGCCGGTCTCGGCGAGCTGTCCGATCAGCGCGTCGGTCCAGTCGTTGGTCGGGTCGAGCTTGAAACGGAGCGTTGGGTAGACCTCGAGGCGCTTGCGGACGGGCTCGATGGTCGAGACCTCCTCCGAGCCCGGCGGAGTCAGGCGCATCGAGACCACGAAGGTGACCGGCCTCGGTTCCCGGCCCACGACCTCATGCAGGGACTTGCCGGCCTGGCGAAGGGCGAGGTCGAGCGCCGCGCTCTCGAACGCCCAGCGCCGGTAGTTGACCGAGACCTCTCGCTCCGGTGGGCTGGGGAAGAGCTCGACGCCGTCGAGCAGCTCGGAGAACGAGCCGATGGTGTGCTCGCCGGCCAGGTCGAGCACCGGGCCGGCGTCCTGGAAGGCGACGTGGTCGAGGGCGTCGTAGACGACGTCCTCTCCGAGGCCCTCCTGGCCGGCGCCCTTCAGGTGGATCACGGTGGTGAGCCGCTCGAATGAATCCGGCACCTGGAACTCGAGCCCCTGGAGCTCGTAGCCCTCGACCTCGAGCGGCAGGTCCCTGATCGCGTCGTAACTGGACATGGCGGCGGACCCTATCGAGCCGCCGATCTCGGCCAGCGAGGTCAGTGGCGGAAGGTCAGTGGCGGTGACGCAGCCTGCGGAAGTGGTGAGTCTGGGCCAGAGCCCACATCGAACTCGGCGAGGCCCAGAACAGCACCGCTCCAGCGCCGCCCGCCAGCGCCGCACGCAGGCAGCTGGCGGCGCGGCTCTCGTTGACGGCCCGGATCGGGAGGTGGCGCTTCGTGCGAGCGTGATCGCTGAACGAGATCTCCACGGCGAGGTTATGCCGCCTTCGATGGGTGCGGTGGTACTCGCGGTAGAGGTCCGCCGCGGTCGAGCGCATCCCCTGCTGGCGGCTGCGACGCTTCATGCATGAGGCCTGGGTCCCGACCAGCTGGATCCCGCCACGCCGGTGCCCGAACCGGCGATTGCGGCGGTCGAGCATCCGCGCGATTCGCCCGTATTGCCAGTTACCGAAGAAGCCCGGCGCCGCTCCGACCTTCTGGATGCCCGTATCCGACGCCCGGATGCTGCCGGCAACCTGGCCGATCAGCGAGCCGAGCCGGTGGATGCTGCGGCCGAAGCCCTGCTTCCAGCGCGACAGGTGATGGTTGGTCGCCCGCGCGTGTGCCCAGTCATCGCGTTCCCAGTCCAGCACCACTCCCCAGGGCTGGGCCGAATCAGTGAGACTGAGGGCGTAGCCGGGAGCCTTGGGATCGGCTCCGAGCCCGTTCAGCGCGATCACCCTGTTGCAGGGAAACGAGTTGCGCAGATGGGCGAGGATCGCGTCCTGGAGAGCCGGGCTGGTGCCCTTCCACCGGGTGTTGACGACGAAGACGTCTCGCGTTCGGAGCTGTCCGTAGGTGGATTGCAGCTGGTCGTAGGTGTTGACGTTCGAGGGCTTGTTCACCCGGATCAGCATCGTGAACCGGGCCGCCCGCCCACCCTTGGGGGCCAGCTGAAATGGCGGCGCTGGGCAGCTGGGAGGATCACCGGACGAGGCGGCGGGCGCGAGTGCGATGAGGAGCGGCAGGAGCAGGAGGCCGGCCGCCCATGGCAGGCGACGATGCGAGTCGGGCATCAGTCCCGACCCTATTCCCCCCAGAACGACGGATGTCAACCAGACGTAACGTCGAATATGCTTCCGGAGGAAGGGAAGCCAAGGAGAGGGCGACCGATGAGCAGCGCAGGGTGTGAGAGGAATCGGAGCTGGACGAACGTTGCCGGATTGGCGGCGGCGCTGGCCTTCGTCGCACTCCTTCCCGCCTCCGCCTCCGCGGCCAACAGCCTGGGCGTTCACGGCAGCGTCAACCAGGTCTACGTCACGGGTGCCCAGCCCGGGACGAGCCTGCGATTGATCGACCGCCGGGGCCGGAAGGTTTCCAGCAAGCCGGTGGGGTCTCTGGGCGGGGTCGTCTTCCGCCGTGTCCCGGCCGGCAAGGGCTATCGGGTCCGCGCCGCCGACGGCTCGCGCTCCGCGCGCATCGGCGTGATGAGCGACCGGGCGGCGCCGAAGAACTCCTCCATCTACAACCAGAGCCTTCCTGCCGGCGGCTACGGCTACATGACGACGCGAGACGGGACCAGCCTGTCCGTAGACGTGCGGCTGCCCGGGCCCGCCTCTGATGGCCCGTATCCGACCCTGGTGGAGTACGCGGGCTACGGCTACGCCAATCCCGCCGGCGCCGAGAGCGGGATCAGCCAGATCCTCAACCTGCTCGGCTTCGCGGTGGTCGACGTCAACATGCGGGGCACCGGCTGCTCGGGCGGTGCGTTCGACTACTTCGAGAAGCTGCAGAGCCTCGACGGCTACGACGTGGTCGAGACGACTGCCCGCCAGCCTTGGGTTCTGAACGGCCGTGTCGGCATGGCCGGCGTCTCCTACGGCGGGATCAGCCAGCTCTTCGTCGGTGCGACGCGACCTCCGCATCTGGCCGCGATTACCCCGCTTTCGGTCATCGACAACACCGCGACGACGCTCTATCCGGGCGGGTTCCTCAACACGGGCTTCGCCCTGCAGTGGGCGCAGGACCGGGTGGACGACTCGCAGCCCGCCTCAGCGACGGACGGCCAGGGCTGGGCCTACCAGCAGATCCAGGACGGCGACCAGATCTGCAAGGCGAACCAGACGCTGCACACGGCCGCCGCGGACCTGATCAGCAAGGTCCATAGGAACCGCTTCTATCGCCCGCGGGTGGCGAATCCGCTCAATCCATCGACCTTCGTCAACCAGATCAAAGTCCCGGTCTTCATGGCCTGCCAGTTCGAGGACGAGCAGACCGGCGGCCATTGCGCCAACCTCGCCGATCGCTTCACCAGCACCAAACGCAAATGGTTCACGTTCGAAAACGGTTTCCACATCGACTCGCTCGACCCCGAGACCTTCAACCGATGGTTCGATTTCCTCGAGCTCTACGTGGCCGGGCGAAGACCCGAGCTCCCACCCCTGGCGAAGGCAGGTGCCTCGGTGATCTACCAGCAGGCCATGGGAGTCGACGGCGTGACCCTGCCGCCGGACCCGATCCAGAACCAGCCGACATACGCCGGCGCGCTGGCGGCCTTCCAGGCCCAGCCGCAGGTGAAGGTCATGTTCGACAATGGCGCCGGAGGGGCGCCCGGCCTTCCGTACCCGGGCTTCGAGCGCGACTTCAGCCGCTTCCCGATCCCGGGGACCAGGGCCCGCTCATGGTTCTTCGGCCCGAACGGGACGCTGACCGGCAAGGCACCGAAGAAGGGCGGAAGCCAGAGCTTCACCTGGGACAAGAGCGCCAGGCCGGCGATCGACTTTGCGGGCCACAACACCGGCGGCGAAGATCTCTGGACCAACCATCCGAGCTTTGACTGGCGCCAGCCCCCGGCGGGCACCGCCGCCTCGTATCTGACGCCTCCCCTGGCGTCCGACACGGCGATCATCGGCGCGGGCGCGGTGCAGGCCTGGATCAAGGCGTCGGTTCCGGACGTAGACCTGCAGGTCACGGTCTCCGAGGTGCGGCCCGACGGCAAGGAGACCTACGTGCAGAGCGGCTACCTGCGTACCAGCATGCGCAAGCTCGACAAGCGCAAGAGCACGCCGCTCGACCCGGTACTCAGCCTGCGGCGCGATACCGCCGCGAAGCTGCCCAAGGGCCGGTTCACCAAGGTTGCGATCCCCCTCTACTACGAGGGCCATATGTACCGAGCGGGATCGCGCATCCGCGTCACGGTGAGCTCGCCGAACGGCGACCAGCCCGTCTGGGCCTTTGCCGAGACCGTGCCGCAGGGCACCGCCCAGGTGAGGATCGCCTCCAACCGCAAGCACCGGTCCCGCCTGATCCTCCCGTTGGTCCCGGGAATCACGGCGCCGACGCCGCTGCCGCCCTGCCCGGGCCTGCGCGGCGAGCCCTGCCGGAACTTCAGCGGCTAGGCGACCTTGAGGCCGGGGCCCGGAACGGCCTCGGCGTCCTTCGCACTGACCTCCTCGCCGCACTCGGAGCAGCGCAACTCGAGGGTCGGCTCACCGCCGCAGCCCCTGTGCCGGATCTCGATCGGCGGCCCGTCCTCCGCCATGTACCGGTCGCCCCACTCGCGCAGGGCCATCAGGACCGGGTAGAGGTCCAGCCCCATCTCGGTGAGGCGGTAGCGGTCGCGGGTGCGGACCGCGTCCTTGTAGGGCTCGCGGCGCAGGACGCCGGCGTCGACCAGGCGGCCGAGGCGCTCGGAGAGCAGGGAGCGGGAGATGCCGAGGCTGGTCTGGAAGTCCTCGAAGCGCTTGATGCCGTTGAAGCACTGGCGCAGGATCACCAGGGTCCAGCGGTCTCCCAGGAGGGAGGCCGGCCTGGCGATTGAGCATCTCTCGTCGGCTAGTTCGGCGGCGCGCATCCCGGCCAGCATAGCGAGGCTACGTTCGGAATCCGAACCCTATAGGCTGCGTCCATCTTCAGAACCCAGGATCCGACGAGGAGGACCCGATGCCGAAGCTCGACCTGACCATTCCCGCCGACGCGCTCTCCGACGACGCCCAGCAGCAGCTGGCGCGCGATCTCGGCGCGACGCTCCTGCACTGGGAGGGTGCGCCGGACACGGAGTTCTTCCGCTCGATCACCTGGACGCACGTGCACGCCCTGCCGGCGGACTCGATCCAGACGCCGGACGGCGTCGCCGAGCCGCATGTCGTCATCGACATCACCGTTCCGAGCGGAGCTCTCAGCGAGCGTCGCAAGTCCGGGCTGGTTGACGACACGACCAAGGTCGTCCTCGAGGCGACCGGCTGGGGGCCCGAGGCAGGAGTGCGCGTCTGGACACTGATCCACGAGGTCCCAGACGGGAATTGGGGCGCCGGTGGGCAGGTCGTCCGCTTCGAGCAGCTCCGGGCCGCCGCCAAGGCCGAGCGCGAGCAGGAGGGCTCCGGCAAGCAGGAGGTGCCTGCGGCGAGCGGCGATGGAGTTCCCGCATGAGCGAGGCGCTTGCGGAGCGCATCGCCGTCGAGCGCTCGGACGGCGTGGCGGTCGTCCGGATGCGCTCCAGCGAGAACCGCTCTCACCCGGACAACCTCGATGCGATCTTTGCCGCGCTGGATGAGATCGAGGGCGCGGAGGGCGGACCGGCGCCGCTCGTTCTCACCGGGGAGGGCAAGTTCTTCTCCAACGGCCTCGATCTGGAGTGGATGGGTCAGGCCGAGGACGGAGAGAGGAAGCTAAGCCTCGGGAGAGTCCACGGACTCTTTGCCCGGATCCTGACCTTCCCCTCGTTCACCGTCGCGGCGATCAACGGACACGCCTTCGCGGCCGGCGCGATGCTGGCGCTGGCCTGCGACCAGCGGGTCATGCGCGAGGATCGAGGCTTCTTCTGCCTGCCGGAGGTGGACCTGGGAATTCCCTTCACCGCCGCCGCCGAGGACCAGGTCGTGAACCGGGCGACCGAGCGGGCCGCCGCTATCGCCGGCAAGCCGGCCCATGCGGTCACGGCGATCAAGAGAGGGCTCTACGGCCCGGCGGTCGAGGCGCTGGCCGCTGACGCGGGAAGGGGAGAGGCATGAGGCAGCTCGAGTTCATCGAGAAGGGCAAGCTCGAGTGGCGTGAGGCGCCCGATCCGAAGGTGGAGGGCGACGGCGAGGCGGTCGTCCGCCCCGTGGCGCTGGCGACCTGTGACATCGACGTCGCCTTCGTCCAGGGCCGCTTCCCCGCGCAGTCGTTCCCGTTCGGGCACGAGTGCGTCGCCGAGGTGACAGACGTCGGTGACGGGGTGAAGTCCGTCGCTCCCGGGGACCTGGTCAGCGTCCCATTTCAGATCTCCTGCGGCGAGTGCGACGCATGCCGCGAGGGGAGAACGGGCAACTGCGACTCCGTGGCGCGGCTCTCCACCTACGGCCTCCCGATCGGAGATGACTACGGCGGCTTCGCCAGCGACGCGGTCAAGGTCCCCTACCCGGACGCGATGCTGGTCCCGATTCCCGAGGGCGTCAGCGCCACGACGGTCGCGAGCCTCTCCGACAACATCCCGGACGCATGGCGATGCGTCGCGCCGGCGCTGGCCGATCGACCCGGCGCGCCGGTGCTGATCGCGATGGGGGCGGGCTCGATCGCCCTCTACTCGGTCGCGATCGCCCTGGCGCTGGGTGCAGAGCGCGTGGACGTCGTCGGCGGCAACGGCCGCGACCGCCAGCTGGCCGCGAAGCTCGGGGCGAACGTCCTGGACGAGGAGTTCCCGAACCGGGTGGGCTTCTACCCGGTCACGGTCGACGCCAGCGCAGATCCGGATGGGATCGCCTGCGTGCTGCGCTCGACCGACCGGGACGGCTACTCGACGAGCATCGGGATCTACCTCGAGCCGACTCCGCTCCCCCTCCTGGACATGTTCACCCAGGGCATCACCTTCGTCACCGGGCGCCCGCACGTGCGGACGATCATGCCCCAGGTCCTCGACCTGGTCCGCGAGGGCAAATTCGATCCGGACCCCATGACCGTCAACCGGGCGGACTGGGACGACGCGGCCGAGGCGCTGTCGGACCTGCGCGCGAAGACGGTCGTATCCCGCGCTGACTAGTGCGGCGCGCCGACGCCGCCAGTGTTCCCACCGCTGCTCGTGGCCTGCACCGGCCGCAGCGTGTTGATCAGGGGCTGCTGGAAGAGCAGCTTCATCGAGTCGTCCGAGGCGAAGAAGAAGAAGGCGCCGCCGCCCTGCTTCAGGGCCGGACTGACGCAGGCTGCCGCCTGAGCGGCGGAGGTGCTCAGGATCGCCTGGCTCGCTGAGGCCTCCGGGCTGTCGGTGAAGGAGATCTCCATGCCAAGGTTGCTCATGTTCGGCTTGGCCTTCTTGTGGAGCGGCTGGCGGAAGGTCTTCCTGACCCTCTTGCTCTTGCCCTTGACCCGCACCTTCCGGGTGATGAACTTGAAGTTGTATTGCAGGCGCAGCGCCTTGGCTCGGGCGCCGAAGCCGGGGGCGCCGCCATTGGCGCAGGCGTCCTGCGTCTGAACGCTCTGTGGGCCGAGGTGCCTGGCGCCGAGCCGTGAGTTCTGCTTGTCGATGTTCTGGGCGACCTGGCCGTAGTTCCAGCCGCCCACGTCCTGCGGGGCGAGGCCGGTCTTCTTGCCGGCGCCCACCGGATTGGCGGCGAGTGTCGTGGTGAAGCCGAAGTTCCAGCCGCGCAGCTGCGGAAAGGCCTTCGCGAAATTGTCCGTCCACGGTGGCCGGCCCGGGGCGGTGGAGCGGCCGTCATTCCAGTCGACGTGCTCGTAGTCGCTCATCAGCGCGTAGACGTTGGGGTCGGAGACGCCCGTGAAGGCGTAGCCGGCGGAGGTGGAATTGAAGCTCAGGCCGTTGAGGGCGATGATCCGGTTGCAGGGGAAGGTGGCCCGCAGATTGGCCGCCAGGCTGGCGGCCACGGAGGGCGTCATCGCCGGGAAACTTCCACTGCCGGTGAAGCGCGTGTTGAGGACGAAGATGTCCTGGGGCCGGATGCGGTTGCTCATTCCGCCCTCGGGCTTGGTGTAGGTGTCGACGTTCCCCTGGGTGTTGATCCGGATCATCATCGTGAACCGGGTCGGCCCGGAGCCGGTCGGGGCGAGGCCCGAGGGAAGGGGAGGGCAGCCCGCCGAGGCCTTCGCGGCGGATGCCGGGTCGGGGGCCGCCGAGCGGGCGGCGATCAGCAGCGCCGCGAGCAGTGCGGCGGTTGCGATCGCGATGATCGCGCCGCGGGCGCGCCGAGGCGCATTCCCTTGTCGATGTGAGGCGATTCCTGCCATTTCGGACGAATGCCGCCAAGCTAATGGCGCTCACTCCCTCAACACGCGAGGTCCGTTGCAGTTGTGCGAGGCCGCTCCGCAGGCGAAGCCGAGGAGCAACCCGTCTAGCGGCGAAGCCGTAGCTCGGTCAGCGCTCCGTAGGCCTCAATCGCCGCCACAAGGTCCGCCTCGGCGGTGTCCTCCTCGCGGGCGTGGCTGATGCCGCCGGTGGACGGCGAGAAGATCATGGCCGCCGGCAAGAGCGGCGCCATCGAGGCGGCGTCGTGCAGCGCGCCGCTGGGCAACTCGTGGGCCGTGCCGGTGGCGCGCTCGCACGCTACCCGGGCGAGCTCGACCAGCTCTGGGTCGAAGGCGATGGGCTCGATCCGCCAGATCGGCTCCTCGGCCACCTCGCAGTGGCGCTCCGCGGCATCCGAGCGGATCGACTCGCGGACCGCCTCGAGCATGCGCGCCAGCGCGGCTGGGTCCGGATGCCGGAGGTCGACCAGCATCGAGACCGTTCCCGGCACCGCGGTCGGGATGCCCGGATCGAACGTCATCGAGCCCACGGTGCCGACGCCACCCTCGCCTCGCGCGATCTCCTCGATGCGCAACGCGGCTGTCGCGGCCACCAGGCCCGGATCTCGGCGTGCATCCATCGGGGTGGTTCCCGCGTGTGCGGCCTGTCCCGAGAGCACGAAGCGGACCCGCTCCACCCCGGCGCATCCGCTCACCGCAGCGGCCCGGATCCCCTCCGCCTCGAGCACGGGCCCCTGCTCGATGTGCAGCTCGAGATAGGAGCCGACCCGCTCGAGGCGAGAGCCGCACTCCAGTACCCGGTCGAGGTCGACCCCGTTTTCTGCCAGGACGCCAGCGGCCCGGCGCCCGTCGGCGTCCCGCGCGTTGGCCAGCTCCGCCGGGTCGAGCGTGCCGGCCGCGGCGGAGCTCCCGAACAGGCTGCGGCCGAACCGGGCGCCCTCCTCGTCGGCCCAGTCCACCAGGGCGATCGTGCGCGGCGGCCGCTCGTCCGTGTCGGCCCAGGCGCGCATGACGCCCAGCGCACCCATCACGCCGAGGGCGCCGTCGAGCCAGCCGCCGTCCGGAACCGAGTCGAGATGGGAGCCGACCGCGAGGGCTGGCTTCTCCCAGCCGGGGAGGTAGGCCCAGGCGTTGCCCGCCTCGTCGATCTCGGGCTCGAGGCCCAGCTCGCCCAGGAGCTCCGCGAGGAATTCCCGGGCCTGATGCCACCCGTCGCCCCAGCAGAGGCGCTGGGCTCCGTCAGGGTCCCCCGTGCGGCGCTGAAGCTCCCGCAGGTCGGCGATCACGCGCTCGGCGTCGACCGCCGGGCTCACCCGACCCGCTCCCTCCTCAGGGCCTGGCTCATGCAGTGGGGACCTCCGCCGCCCAGCGTGAACATCGAGAGATCGAGCTCGACGACCTCGATGCCCCGGTCGCGCAGGGCAGCGTTCAGGTCCGTCGCGCCCTTTCCGGAGATCACCCGCTCGTCGCCGAGCGAGATCGCGTTGACGCCCAGGGTGAAGGCCTGCTCGGCGTTCACCTCGATCAGGTCGAAGCCCTTGCCCCGCAGCCAATCGACAGCGGCGGCGGGCAGCACCTCGGAACAGACCGCGGCGAGCTTCTCGCCCAGCACGGCGACGAGGACATCGATGTGGACGTAGCGTTCCGGGATGGGCTGGACCTGCGCCTCCCAGCCGTCCTCGCGGAACCATTCCGCCAGCTGCTCGCCGGCGCGCTCCTGCGTGCGGGTCTCGCCGGCGCCGATCAGCACCGAGCCGGGTTCGACGATCATCACGTCGCCCCCCTCCAGCGACCCCGCCGTGATCATCCCCCGGATCGGGATCCCGGCCTCCTGATGGAACCGGATCACCGGCGCGTACTCGCCGCGACGCCACCACTGCGCCGGTTGCGTGACCACGGTCCCGTTCGGGCCCATGGTGCTCGAGTCGCGGGTGAACACCTGGTAGTGGAGCGCGGGATCCGGCTCCAGGAAGTGGCAGCGGACGCCGGCCTCCTCGTAGGCGCTGACGAGGGCCGCGTGCTGGGAGGCGGCCAGATCGGCGTCGAAGCGATGGCCGGCGTCGAGGGTCGCCTCGGTGATTGCGCTGGTGGCGCGCCAGCGGAAGTTCTCCGGTCTGCAGACCAGCACGTCCAACAGCCGCCCGTGCTCGGAGTCGACGCCCCAGGCGGACTCCGCGCTCATTCGGTCACCACCCTGATCGTGCGCAGGGACCGGTCGCTGGCGCCCCGCACCATCCCTCCGTGAGCGAGCGAGTCGGCGATATAGGTGATGGTCGGGCCGGTCAGGCGCTCGCCGGGCAGCACGTTGGGAACGCCGGGCGGATAGGCCGCGAGGGATTCGGCGGCGATCCTGCCCTCGGCCTGCTCGAAGGGCACAATCTCCTGCGGCCCGAGGAAGGCGTCGCGAGGGGCGAGCTCGAGCGGCCCCCAGGGCGGAGGCTCGGCGAAGGCCCGCCGATCGTCGAGGTCGCTGGGGCCGATCTGCTCGACCGCGTGTCGAAGCGCCTCGAGGAGCCGGTCAGCCGAGGCGGTCTCGGTCTCGCCGATTCCGAACACGGCGACGATCACGTTCTCCGAGAAGAGCTCCAGGACGACGTCGTCCTTCTCGCGCATCAGTTCGGCGATCCGGTGGCCCGTGGCGCCGGTTCCGCGTACGTCGATCGAGAGCCGCAGCGGGTCCCAGGCGGCGACGCTCGTCCGCCCGGCGAGGCGCTCGTCGAGCACGTCGAGGCCGGGGATCTCCCGCACTCGCTCACGCGTCTCCGCGAGCGTCTTCAGGGTGGCGTCCAGGAGCTCGTGCCCCTTCGTGATGGCGTAGCGCCTGGCCGCATCCAGCGATGCCGTCAGGAGGGCGTTCGGACTGGTGGACTCGACCAGGGTGACCGACCGGTCGACGATGTCCTCGTCGACGCGCCCGCCCTTCCCCAGATGCAGGATCGCCGTTTGCGTGAGGCTGCCAACGATCTTGTGCGTGCTGGAGAGCACCATGTCGGCGCCTCCCCGCAGAGCGCCGGCCGGCAGGCCCTCGTGGAAGTAGAGATGGGAGCCCCAGGCTTCGTCGACCATGAGCGGGATGTCGCTGGAGTGCGCGACCTCGGCGAGGTCCGCGACACGCGCCACGGCGCCGAAGTAGGTCGGCGAGACGAGCATGACGGCTTCCGCATCCGGCTCGGCGTCGAGCGCCGCGGCCAGCGACTCCGGTGTGACGCAGTGCGCGATGCCGAGCTCCGGGTCGATCTCGGGTGCGACGAAGGTCGGTCGCAGGCCGGAGAGCACCAGGCCGTCGATGATCGAGGTGTGGACGTTGCGCTGAACGACGACCGGGCCGCGGTCCGGTGGGCCCTTGCGCAGCTTGCCGGTGGCGTGCGCCAGCGTCATGCAGATCGCGTGGTTGCCACCGGACGCGCCGTTCAGCAGAAACCAGCTGCGCTGCGCCCCCCATGCCTCGGCGGCCAGTCGCTGCGCGCGCTGGAAGGGGGTCGGCTCCGGACCGACGTCCACTCCCTCGATCGCCGCGGGAAGGTCGTGGAGGATCGCGGCCTCGCCCAATGCCTCGACGAGGCTCTCATCTGCCCCGGTGCCCTTGTGCCCCGGGATGTGGAAGCGGCCGGGGTTGCGCGCGACATAGGAGACGACCGCGTCGAGGTAAGGAGCCTCGGTCTGGTCCCCCATCGGAATCAGGCCCCGTGCGGCGGCTCGCCGCCCGTGTATTGGGAGTACGGGTACCACCACTCCTTCGGGGCGACTTCGCTCTCGATGTGGACGTGCTTGGTCTCCTGGAAGGCCTCCAGGCCCTCCCGGCCGAGCTCACGGCCCAGGCCGGACTGCTTGAAGCCGCCGAACGGGCCGGCGTCGTTGTCGGTGAGCGGGTCGTTGAACCAGACCGTCCCCGCCTTCACCTCCCGCATGCAGCGGAGGATCGTCTTGAAGTCCTCTGTGTAGATATTCGCGCCGAGTCCGAAGGGGGTCGAGTTGGCCAGCTCGATCGCCTCATCGAGGTTCTTCACGGGCACCAGCGGCGCCACCGGCCCGAACGTCTCCTCGCTCAGCAGATCGGTCTCGGCGGGCGCCCCGGTGACCACCGCGGGAGCGAAGAAGTGCCCGCGGTCCTGGCCGGCGGAATCGCCGCCGACGACGACCTCCGCCCCGGAACCGACCGCGGCCTCGACCTGCGCGGCCACCTTTCCGCGCTGGGTCTCCGAGATCATCGGCCCGATGTCGGTATCGCTTTGCATCGGGTCGCCGATCACGAGGCTCTTCGTGTAGTCGACGAACGCGTTCAGGTAGTCGTCGTAGACGTCCTCCATCACGTAGAAGCGCTCCGCGCTTGTGCAGACCTGACCCGAATTCAGGAACGCGGCCCAGGCGCCCCCCTTGGCAGCGACGTCGATCCGGTCCGCGACGTCGGAGCAGACGATGAACGGGTCCTTGCCCCCCATCTCGAGATTGACGCGGGCCATGCGGTCGATGCAGGCCTGGGCGACCCTCTTCCCGGTGGCGACCGAGCCCGTGAAGGCGACGCCGTCCACCCGAGGCTCGGAGGCGATCGCGGCGCCCACCTCGGGCCCTCCTGCGACCAGGTTGACGACGCCGGCAGGAAGATGATCGAGACAGGGCGCGAGCATCAGAGTCGAGAGCGGAGTGAGCTCGGACGGCTTGCAGACCAGCGTGTTCCCGGCGGCCAGCGCGGGCGCCATCTTCCAGGCGAGCAGGAGCAGCGGATAGTTCCAGGGGACGATGCAGCCGATCACACCGAGCGGCTCCTTCACGACCAGCGAGAGCTGGCTGGACTCGATTGACGGGATGACGCGCCCGGCCGAATCGCGGCCGATCTCGGCGTAGTAGTCGAAGCAGGCGGCGGTCCAGTTGACCTCGTCGGAGTTCTCCACCAGCGGCTTGCCGCCCTCCCGAGTCATCACCTCGGCGAGCTCGCCCGTTCGGTCACGAAGTCGCGTGGCGACCTCACGCAGCAGCTCGCCGCGGTCGATCGCGGGCGTCATGGCCCATTCGCGGGATGCCTCGCGGGCGGCGGCGAAGGCGGCATCGAGCTGCTCCGGGTCGGCAGTGCCGGCGGAGGCGACCGTCTCCTGGGTGTAGGGGTTCTCGACCTCGAGCGGCGACCCGTTGCCGGCGACTCCCTCGCCGTTGATCAGCATCGTGGTCTTGAGCTCGGTCATGCCCCGATCGTATTGATGGGACGGCTTCGCCATCAGGTCGCCGCCACAAGCGGCCGCCCCACATAAGTCGCTACGCGCTTCGCGCTCCGCTCCAAGGTGCAGCGGCCTGGTGGCGGCTTGGGTAGGCGGGGTTAGGACGACCAGGGGGAGAAGGAA
Organism: uncultured Solirubrobacterales bacterium; assembly: GCA_963743575.1. Lineage (GTDB taxonomy): Bacteria > Actinomycetota > Thermoleophilia > Solirubrobacterales > 70-9 > DASUPK01. The sequence goes on from CAVUQC010000007.1 coordinate 1,139,574, forward strand.
ACCGGCCGCCCTATCCGCCCGCCTGCGCCGAGGCTGAAAACCCGGCGGAGGCGAGGCAAATGAATATGTGGGCGGGCGCCGGAGTAGGGGGTCTCCGAACGCCCGCCCGCTGCCTCGACTCAGGCGAGATTTACCCAGGCCCTGACTACCTAAACCTGTGTATCGCCGAGTTTGCGGAAATGCTCCGCATGCCTAAAAAGAGGGTTTCCCGGCCCATCGATCGTGGGTAGCTACATTGCGTGGGCGGCCAAACCTCGGGCTCCCCAGGGGCGATGGAGCCACGGGCACCGAGGGGCCGATCCAGTGACTGAACTTGCCTTGGCGGACATTCAAATGAACCCGACTCCCTCTCCCGGGCCGGAGGAGCAGCTGCTCGGCGAGCGGCGGCTCTTGGAGCGCTACGCCCAGGATCAATCGCCGGTCGTCCGCGAGGAGCTGGTCGACCGGTTCATGCCGCTCGCCCGGCGCCTGGCCGCGCGCTACGCAGGGGGAGCCGAGCCGTTCGACGACCTGATGCAGGTCGCGAGCGTCGGCCTGGTCAAGGCGATCGACCGCTTCGATCCGGAGCGCGGCACGGCCTTCTCAACCTTCGCGGTCCCCACGATCCTGGGAGAGCTGAAGCGCCACTTCCGTGACCGGGGCTGGTCAGTGCACGTGCCCCGCGACGTTCAGGAGCGCATCCTCAAGGTCGAGCGCGCAACGGCTGAGCTGCCCGCGAAGCTGGGCCACACCCCGACCATCCAGGAGATCGGTGAGCGCATCCAGGCAAGTGACGAGGAGGTGCTGGAGGCGATGCACGCCTCCCAGGGTCACCACGCCGTCTCGCTGGACGCGACCTCAACGATGGGCGACGGCGACGAGCCGGCACCGCTGCGCGATCGGATCGGCTCAGACGATCTCTCCTTCAACACCGTCGAGTACGGCGAGGCGATCGCCCCGGTGCTCGCTGAGATTTCGGATCGCGATCGGGAGGTCCTGCATCTGCGCTTCGTCGAGGACCTCACCCAGAGCGAGATCGCCGACCGGGTCGGTGTCTCCCAGATGCACGTCTCGCGGATCCTGCGGGCGACGATCGAGAAGCTGCGCCAGCGAATCCCCGAAGAGGATCGCTAGCTACTGAGTCACCTCGAACTCGAGGAACTCCGCGGGCTCGCCTTCGGAGGTCTGGCCCTCGGTGACCTCCATGCTGCTGGTCAGCGTGCGGAGTGACCCGGCACCCGGCACCTCCATCTCGTCCATGAGGCGGCCTCCGCCGCCCTTCACCAACGGGCCGACCCGCATGCCGATGGTCCCGGCCCCGTCGCTGATCGAGATGCCCACCCGGCCGTCCGAGAAGTCGTCTCCACCCGACGCCGAGACGGCATCGCCGAGCAGCACCGTGTCCGCCAGCCGGTCGACGGAGAACTCGGCGCGTGCGGCGAGCGCTCCGATGACTCGGGCGAGCACAGGCTTCACCATCGCGCCCGGGACCACGGCGATCTCGAGATCCTTCGGAACCGTCGCGGGCTTCCCGTTGTTCCTGGCCTCAGGCGCGGAATAGCCGAAATGGACGGTGGTCCGGCTGCCCCGTCCGCTGCCGCCGCTGATCTCGAAGTTGTCGGAGAGCGCCGCGATCAGCGGCAGGCCGAGCCCGAGCGACGCCTCGCCGTCGTTGGCTCTGGGGCGGAAGCCGTGACCCTGGTCCGCCACCTCGACCACGAGCTCACCTTGATTCGGCTCGGCGGTGACCTGGAGCGGCCCCGGGTCGCCCTCATACGCGTGCACGACGACGTTGTTGCAGGCCTCGGTCACCACCGTCTTCAGGTCGGCGATCCGCTGTCCGTCGAGGCCCAGCGCCTCGGCGATTCCCGCGATGGCCTGGCGGACCACGATCACGTTCTCCGCGGTTGCCGGCAGCGTCAGTTCGAGGCCACCATCGCTCATACGGCGGGCTCCCCGGAGCCCGAGGCCTCCGCGAAGGCCTCCTCCCGCCGGGTGTGCACGGGCAATTCGGTCCGCAGACCGGTCACCTCGAGCACGCGATCCACCGCCTCGGCGCCGTCGTCATGGACGACCGCGAGGCCGATCCCGGCCTCGCCCGCCCGCCGGCGCCCGTCGAGGATCACTCCGAGAATGGACGAGTCGATGAACGTGGCTGGGGAAAGGTCGATCACTGTGGCGGTACCTTCGTCGAGGAGGCTGTCAATCCGCCGGCGCAGGGTAGGCGCCGTGCTCAGATCGTGCTCACCCGAAATGGTCAGCACGGTCAGGCCTGCATCGTTTCGCTCGAGCGTGAGCTCCCCCGTCCGCACACTGGCGAAACTACCTTGATCCGGGGGCACTCAAACCTCCTGCTCAGGACGAACAGAAGCGATGCGATCAGCCCGGCGCTGCTGCCAGACCGTGAATATCATCGCGAACACCGTCGTGGCGAAGAGCATGGTGGCGATGATGTAGACCTGAACCGGGATCCCGCGCTGGGCGGCTCCGAAGATGTAGAGGGGGAAAGTCACCTCCGTCCCGGCCGTGAAGTTGGAGACGACGAAGTCGTCGATCGACAGCGCGAAAGCGAGCAGGGCGCCGGCGATGATCCCGGGCCAGATCAGGGGCAGGGTGATCTTCCGGAAGGTGGTCAGCGGATCGGCGCCGAGGTCCTGGGCGGCCTCCTCGAGGCTGCGATCGAAGCCGATCAGGCGTGAGCGGACGACGATCACGACGAAGCTGATGCAGAACATGACGTGGGCGATCAGCAGCGTCGTGAAGCCCAGCTGAAGGCCGTAGATCAGGAACATCGAGAGCAGCGAGGCGCCCAGCACCACCTCGGGCGTCGCCGTCGGGATCACGATCAGGTAGTTCGAGGCCCGGCGGCCGAAGAAATCGTAGCGGACCAGGGCGAGGGCGATCATGGTCCCGAGGACCGTCGAGATCAGGGTGGCCAGCAGGGCCAGCCGTAGGCTGAGCAGCAGGGCGTCGGTGAGCTCGGCGATCTGGAACGGGTGAGCCCAGTGGGAGAGCGTGAAGCCCTGCCAGGTGAAGTTGAATTTGCCCGCCGGATCATTGAACGAGAAGACGATGATCAGGACGATCGGGACCAGCATGTAGGCGATCGCGAGCCCGCCATAGATCACGATCCCGTTTCGCTTCAGCCACTTCCACGCGCGGGATCCGGCCGACTCTCGGCGTCGCTGGGGCAGGGTGGCGGCGTGGGCTTCCATGGCTATTCGATGACGTCGGCGCCGCCGATCTCCTCGCCCATCAGGGCCTCGGAGCCGGCGATCCGGATGTAGATGAAGACGATTGCGAGCATCACCGCCATCAAGGTGAACGAGAGGGCGGCGGCGGCGGGGTAGTCGGTCTGCTTCAGATACAGCGACTGGATGACGTTCCCGATCATCGAGTTCTGGGCGCCGCCAAGAAACTGGGCGTTGATGTAGTCGCCAGTCGCGGGAATGAAGGTGAGCAGCGTTCCGGCCACAACGCCGGGCATCGAGAGCGGCAGCGTCACCCTCAGGAATGCCTGGCGTGATGAGGCATAGAGATCCTTGGCCGCCTCGACCAGGCTGGTATCGAGCCGCTCCAGGCTGGCATAGATCGGCAGGATCATGAACGGCAGGAAGTTGTAGGTAAGCCCGGCGATTACGGCCCCGCTGGTTGCGAGTACGCGGCCGTTCTCGGAGACCACGCCAAGGGATTGCAGCGTGTGTACGACGAGCCCGTTGTCAGAGAGGATCGTCTCCCAGGCGAGGGTCCTGATCAGGTAGGTCGTGAAGAAGGGCGCTATCACGGCCAGCAACATGGCGTTCTTCCAGCGCCCGCCCCTGAACGCGATCGCATAGGCCAGCGGGTACGCAATCAGGAAGGCGAGGATCGTCGCAATCGCCGAGTAGCGGAACGCCCTGAAGAACTGGGTGTCGTACGCGCTCAGCGCGTCCGTGTAGTTCGAGAACTGCCAGTTGAACCGGAAGTCGGGGAAGATCCCGGTGTCGAGCGAGAGCCGGCCCATGAAGTAAAGGGGCACGACGAAGAAGAGGATCAGCCAGAGGATCCCCGGCCCGAGCAGGAAGTACGGGATCAGACGGCGGCGGAGAGCGACGAGACGCGCGTCACGCATCGTGCTCTCCGCCACCGCTCATTCAGACCCTCGGTCTAGCCGTTGAGGACGCCCTCGAACGCCCTCGTCACGTTCTGCTCCTCTTGCCCGGTCAGGTTGGGCTGAGTCGAGCATTTCTTGGTGAAGTCCTCCGTCGGGAAGATCAGAGGGTCGTTCACCAGGTCCGGGTTGGTGGTCCGGAAGATGTCCTGGACCCCGTCAACCGGAGTGACATAGCTGTTGTAGGCCGCGATCTGCGCCTGGTTCTTCGGGTCGTAGACGTAGTTCATGAACGCCTCCGCCGCCGTCGGGTTCGGCGCACCAACCGGGATCTCCATGTTGTCCGACCACAGAATGCAGCCCTCGGTCGGCATTCGGAACTGGATGTCCGGGTTGTCGGCCTGCAGCTGGACAGCGTCACCGGACCAGCCGATGATCGCCGACACGTCGCCGTTCGCCATGTCGCGGGTGTAGTCGTTGCCCGTGAACCGCCGGATCTGGCCGGAGGACACGGCGGACTTGAGCTTGTCGATCGTGTCAAGCCACTGCTGCTCGGTGGCCTTGTTCGGGTCGATCCCGTTGGCCTTCATCACGAGCGGCACGGTGTCGCGCAGCTCGGTGAGCATCTCGACCTTGCCCTTGTACTGCGGGTTGAACAGGTCGTTGATCGAGTGCACGTTCGGGGCCAGCCTCGTGTTGACGATCAGCCCGGTCATGCCGCTCTGCCATGGGACCGAGTAGTTGCGGCCCGGATCGAACTGCACGTTCTTCAGGTCCGGGCGGATGTTCTTCTCGACATTCGGGATGCCCGCCTTGTCGAGGTTCTGGACGTAGCCGAGCTGGTGCATCTTCTCGGCCATCCAGTCGGTCACCACGATCATGCTGCGGCCTCCCGACTGGCCCTTGGACAGCAGGGGCTGCATCTTGGCGAAGAACTCCTGGTTGTCGTTGACGTCCTCGATGTAGTTGGTCTGGACTCCGGTGGCCTTGTCGAAGTCCGACACGGTGTTCTTGTCGATGTACAGCGGCCAATTCGAGATCGTCAGGTTGCCGTGGGGCGGGGGCTGGTATTTCACGGTCTGGACGCTCTCCGACCCGCTGCCGCCCTCGATCCCACCGCCGCCGCACGCGGCCAGGGCGATCGCGGCCGCCAATGCCCCACCCGCCACGACCAATCCGCGGAATCTCCTCTTGCTCGTCACTTGCTTCCTCCTCGGTTCGCTCAAGCTGCTTCTGCCTCTGGGACTGCTCCGTTGCCCGCCGATTCCTTGACCACGTGCATGTGGCTAGGGCTCCAGGAAAGCTTGACGTTCGCGCCCCCGCCCGGAAGGCGTTGACGCTCCGACTCGTCCGTGTTCGGGACGAGGACGGTCATGCGCACCTCCTCGCTCAGCTTCACGATCAGCTGGGTGGCGGTGCCGAGATAGAGGGAGCTCTCGACCAGGCCCTCGACGGACGGATCGCCGCTGCCGCCCGAGCCGATCGCGAGCTTCTCCGGCCGCACGACGGCATGGCAACGCTCCCCTACGGAGAAGCCGCCGACGCCGGTGCTCACCTTGACTCCGCCGTCCAGCTCAACCTCGCCGTGATCGCCGGTCTTGCGGATCACACCTGGCATCAGGTTGGAGACCCCGATGAAGCCGGCGACGAAGGTCGTGCTGGGGCGGTCGTAGACCTCCTCTGGATCGCCGATCTGCTCGATATGACCGCGGTTCATCACCGCGATCCGATCGGACATGGTCAGCGCCTCCTCCTGGTCATGGGTGACGTAGACGAAGGTGATCCCGACCTCTCGCTGAATCTTCTTGAGCTCGACCTGCAGTCCCTTGCGCAGCTTCAGGTCGAGCGCGCCGAGGGGCTCGTCCAGCAGCAGAACGCGCGGCAGGTTGACCAGGGCGCGTGCGAGCGCCACCCGCTGCTGCATCCCTCCCGAGAGCTGCGCCGGGCGGCGATTCGCCTCCCGGGCCAGTCCCACCCGGTCGAGCTCCTCTCTCACCCGGCGCTCGATCTCATCCTTGTCCGCACCCTTGCGCTTCAGGCCGAAGGCGACGTTGTCCTTGACGCTCAGGTGGGGAAACAGGGCGTAGCTCTGGAAGACCGTGTTGGTCGGCCGCTTGTGGGGCGGGATGCCGAACATGTCCGCGTCGTCGATCGTGAGCCGCCCGTCGGTCACGTCCTCGAATCCGGCGATCATCCGCAGCGTCGTCGTCTTGCCGCAACCGCTGGGGCCGAGCATCGTGAAGAACTCGCCCTCGGCGATGTCCAGGTCGATGGCGTCTACGGCGGTGAGCTGACCGAAGCGCTTGGTGACTGAGCTGAGGACGACGCAGCGAGCGCCCTGCCTGCCCGCCTCTTCACTCACGGCCTGACAACCAGCACCGGAGTCTCGGAGAGCTGAACGAGCTTGTACGGGGTGGACCCGATGATTGCGCCCTTCAGTGGGCTCTCGCCATGGCTCCCGACGACGATCATCCGCGCCCCGTGCTTCTCGGCTGCCGTGATCAGCGCCTCGTGAGGGTGCTCGTTGATGAGCTCGATCGTGTAGTCGATGCCGGCGGCCTTGACGATCTCCTCCCCCTCGTGGGTGACCTTCTCGCCGAATTCCTCGACCGCCTTGCGTTGCTCGGGAACTTCGCCGCCGCCGTATCCGCCAGGGGCGGCCGCGAAGACGATCACCATGGAATCGCCGAGCGCCTTCGCGAAGTCGAGCGCGTGATTGAGCCCGGCCTTCGAGGAGTCCGATCCGTCATAGCCGACAATGATCTCGCTCATCGATCCACTCCCTTCAGTCCGCCATCACGGACGCTTCGCCTTTGACGGTGCCCTCGAGGACGCCGGGGTCGGCAGTCTCCCACTTGCGCTTGAAGAACTTCGGGTAGACGAAGTTCGCGAACACCATCAGGACGGCGCCGATGAGCAGCCCCCCGATGCCGATGGCGACCGGCGTGCCCACTCCGAGGAAGCCACCCGAGTAGTTGACGTCGGTGCTCGTCGTCTTGTAGTCGAGGAACGCCTTGACGAAGATGAACGTCAGGATCGCCCCGCCCAGGAAGGGCGCCACTCCGACCATGACGAAGTTCTTCACGCTCTTGAAGAGCTCCTTGCGGTAGTAGACGACGCATGCGAAGCCGGTGAGCCCGTAGTAGAAGGCGATCTGGAAGCCGATCGCGGTGATCGAGTCGTTGAGGATGTTCTGGCTGATGTTGATGATGAACAGCGTCCAGACCAGGGAGACGGCGCCCATCACCAGCGTCGAGACGTCGGGCGTCAGATAGCGTGGGTGAATCCGGCCGAATGTCTTCGGGATCGCACCGAAGCGCGCCATCGAGAGCGTCGTTCTCGCGGTCGGCAGGATCGTGGTCTGGGTCGAGGCCGAGGCCGAGGTGAGCACCGCGATGATCAGGATCTTGTCGAGCGGTGAGCCCAGCACGGGGCCGCCGAGCGCGCTGAGCACGTCATCGCCGTGGTGCTTCAGGAAGGTGGTCCCCGCGTATGCCTGCGCGGCGACGGTCACGACGAGATAGATCAGCACCAGCAGGATCGTGCTCATCACCGCCGCTTTGCCGGGGCCGCTGTTGCTGTCCTCCGATTCCTCGTTACAGCAGACGCCGCTGTCCCACCCCCAGTAGATGAACACCCCGAGCAGCATTCCGTCGATGAGTGCCTTGAATCCGCCGTGGAGGGTGAATGGGTTGAACCAATCCGCTTGGACCGGGAAGCCGCCGGGGTCGCCGAAGTAGACCTTGGCCAGTGCGACAGCGGCGAAGAGACCGAGCGCAGCGATCTCGGCGGCGAGCAGGAAGTACTGGGTCCGCGCCGATAGCTCGATGCCGACGTAGCAGATCCAGGTCATCACGATGATCCAGACGGCGGCGACGATGCTGACGTCGAGCAGGTTGCTTGCGGCCGCATCGAGTCCGAAGAGCAGGAAGGTGTAGATGCCGGCGATCGCGGCCAGGGCCGCCATGACGACGACGTCGGCGGCGACGATCGCCCATCCGGTCAGCCAGCCCAGACGCGGTCCCATCGCGCGGGTGACCCAGGTGAAGCTCGTGCCGCAGTCCGGGTCCGCCCTGTTCATGTAGTAGTAAGCCGCGGCGATCAGCAGCATCGGAATGAACGAGACGATGATCACCGCCGGTGCGTGGAAGCCCATTCCGTTGACCGCCACGATGAAGCCCAGGGTGGCCGCGAGGCTGTAGCCCGGAGCCGTCGAGGCGACACTGATCACCAGGTTCGAGATGTAGCCGAGCGCCCCGGTCTTCAGGCCCTTGCCGCCTGCGGCCGAGCCCTCGGGATCGCCTGCCGTAATCGGGACCGCCGCGCTCTCCAAGTTGTCTCCTTCCCCGTGGCAGGCCGTCATTGGCCTCCCTGGACGCCCGACCCTAAGAACCACGACGAATCGTCGCAAGGGGCGAAAGCCCTAAAAGTGGATTCCCCACTTGTACAGCTTGTACAAGTCCCTTGAGGCTGATTTCACATCATTCCGCTTGTCTGGCCGCACAGCTCGGGGTAGCTTTGTACGGTGAGGCTAGAGAGACTGGAGGAGAGGGATGGCAGCCACAAGCGCCACGCAGACCGCCAAAACTGAGGCAAATGCGCTCCAGGAGCAGGCGCAACGCCACCTCTGGATGCACTTCACCCAGATGGGATCGTTCGGTCCCGACCACGAGGTGCCGATCATCGTGCGCGGCGAGGGGTGCTACGTCTGGGACGACCACGGCAACCGCTATCTCGACGGCCTCTCGGCGCTTTTCTGCGTCAACTCCGGACACGGACGCAGCGAGCTGGGCGACGCCATGGCGGCGCAGGTCCGCGAGCTCGACTTCATCACCGTGTGGAGCTACGCCCATCCGCGGGCGATCGAGCTGGCGACACGCATCTCGACCCTGACGCCCGGCGACCTGAACCGGGTCTTCTTCACCAACAGCGGATCCGAGTCGGTCGAGTCGGCCATCAAGCTGGCGCGGAGCTATCACCGCTCCAAGGGGGATGGCCAGAAGATCAAGCTGGTCGCCCGGGAGATCGCGTACCACGGCACCACCCTCGGCGCGCTCAGCGCCACCGGGATCCCGGCGCTTCGCAGCCAGTTCGAGCCCCTCGCCCCTGGCGGGGTCCACGTGCCGAATACGAACAGCTACCGCTGGCCCGACGATCGTGACCCGCTCTGGGCTGCTGACCAGATCGAGGAGCGCATCCTGTTCGAGGGCCCGGAGACCGTCTCGGCCGTGATCCTTGAGCCGCTGCAGAACGCCGGCGGCTGCATCCCGCCCCAGGAGGGTTACTTCCGGAAGGTCAGGGATATCTGCGACCGCTACGACGTGCTCCTGATCTCCGACGAGGTGATCTGCGCGTGGGGCCGCCTCGGCCACTACTTCGGCTGCCAGCGCTACGACTACCAGCCGGATATCGTCACCGTGGCCAAGGCGCTGACCTCGGCCTATGTTCCGATGGGCGGCATGATCGTCTCGGACCGCATCTTCGAGCCCTTCGAGGAGGGCAGCGCGATGTTCGCGCACGGATCCACCTTCGCGGGACACCCCGTCGCGGCCGCCACCGCGTTGGCGAACCTCGACGTCTTCGAGCGCGAGGATCTCTGCGGCCATGTGCTGGCCAAACAGGACGAGTTCCGGGCCGCCCTCGAGTCCCTCTACGACATCCCGATCGTCGGGGACGTGCGCGGCGACGGCTACTTCCTGGCAATCGAGCTCGTCAAGGACAAGGAAACCAAGGAGCACATGGAGGACGAGGACTCCGAGAAGCTGCTCCGCGGCTACCTCTCCGGCGAGCTCTACAAGCGGGGTCTGATCTGCCGCGCCGACGACCGCGGAGATCCGGTCGTGCAACTCGCGCCCCCGCTGATCGCCGATACGGAGCAGTTCGAGGAGATCGTCGACGTCCTGCGTCCGGTCCTCGAAGAGGCAGCACGCCGCGTAGGACACTGATGCTCACCGTCGAGAGCCTGACCGCCGAGCTCGGCCTCAAGGTCGCCGCCGGGGGTGACGACGCCGCCGAGCGGGAGATCCGCTGGGTCCACATAACCGAGCTGCTCGACCCGACCCCGTGGCTCTCCGGCGGGGAGCTCCTGCTGACCACCGGCATCCGGCTCGAGAACGCCGAGAAGCAGCGCAAGTTCATCCGGCTGCTCGTCGAGTCCGGCGTGGCGGGCCTCGGCTTCGGCACCGGATTCGACCACGCGAAGATCCCGAAGGCGGCCCTCGCGGAGGCGCAGGCGGCGGGGTTCCCGATCTTCGAGGTTCCATATGAGACGCCCTTCATCGCCATCACCGAGGCGGCCTTCAGCCGCCTCGTCAATGAGCAGTACGACGTTCTCTCTCGCGGGATCGCGGTCAACGAGCGCCTCGAGCGACTGGTCCTGCAGGGTGGCGGGCTCGCTGAGGTGGCGAAGGAGATCGCCGCTGCGATCGGAGGAAGCTCGGTCGTCCTGGACCGTCGCGGCGAGGTGCTCGCCAGCGGCGGGCGCCACCTGCCGGACTACCTGCTCGAGGCGGTTCGCGCCGAGGTCGTGCCGCGCGGCACCGCCGCCGCCCCCTTCGTGCCCAACCAACCCGACCTCCGGGGCCGCGCACTCGCCCATCCGGTCTCGCCTCGTGCCGGCGCGGCGGAGGCCTGGCTCGTGGTGGTTCGGCGGTCCGGCGAGCTCGGGGACTTCGAGCGGCTCTGCGTACAGCAGGCCGCGATCGTCGTCGCGCTCGAGCTGATGAGGGAACGCGTCGCCAGGGAGACCGAGCGCCGCCTCTCCGGCGAGGTCCTCGCCGCGACGCTCTCGGGACGGCTGGCGCCCGACGACATTCGCGACCGGTTGGCGCCCTTCGGGATCGGCGAGCGGGCCGTGGTGCTCGCCTTCGAGCTTGGCGACGCACCGGCGGCAGAGCCGACCCTGGCGGAGCACCTGGCAAGCCAGAACCGGGCGGCCCTGGTGGCCCCGCATCCGGCCGGCCGCCGCGAGCTGCTCTGCGCCGTCGTAGACGGGGAAAAGGGGGATCCGTTGGAGCTGGCGAGCCAGGCGCGCGTGGCACTGGAGAAGATCCACGGACCGACCCGGGCCGCGACCAGCCGCTCGCTGCCGACCGAGCGGGTCCGCCACTCCTTCCACGAGGCGCGCTGCGCGCTGGAGGCGACCACATTCGCCAACGGCGCCGCCCCCGAGGTCGCCTCGCACCGGGACCTCGGGGCCTTCACGCTTCTCCTCTCCGTCCAGGACGGCGAGGCGCTGCGCCTCTACTGCGAGAGCGTCCTCGGGCCGATCGAGGACTCCGACGAGCGCTACGCCGGCGAGCTGCTCCGCTCGCTCGAGGCGTACATCGACCGCAACGGCCACTGGGAGCGAGCGGCAGGCGACTGCTACTGCCACCGCCACACCCTCCGTTACCGGATCAAGCGCATCGAGGAGCTCACCGGCCGCGACCTGAGCCGGGCGAATGACCGGGTCGAGCTCTGGCTGGCCCTTCGTGCGCGGGAGCTGATCGCATGAGACCAGCATCAAGCGGCGGCTCCTCGGCTTCGCCTCCGGGGCCGCCTTGGAGGTCGCAATGCGAGTAGCAGTCCTCGGTGCCGGCGGGACCATTGCTCCGGCGATCGTCCGCGACCTGGCCGAGTCCGACGAGGTCACCGCGATGCGGCTGCTCGACATCGACCTGCGCAAGGCCGAGGCGGTGGCGCTGGAGCATGGGGGCGGCAAGGCGCAGGCCCGCCAGGCCGACGCGACCTCGGATCTCGCCGAGCAGCTCGAGGGGATGGAGGTGCTCGTCAACTCGGCGGCATACCGGATCAACCTCGCGGCCATGCGCGCCTGCCTCGACGCCGGCTGTCACTACATGGACCTCGGCGGCCTCTACCACGTGACCGCCGAGCAGCTCAAGCTCTCCGGTGAGTTCGAGCAGCGCGGCAAGCTGGCCCTGCTCGGCATCGGATCGGCGCCGGGCAAGACCAACCTGCTGGCGGCCCGGGCCGTGACGGAGCTGCCCGGCAAGCCCGTCTCGATCTCGGTGCTCGCCGGCGGCCGAGACCTGAAGCCGACCGGGGAGCTCAGCTTCCCCTACGCCCTGCGGACGCTGCTCGACGAGATCACGATGCCGCCAATGGCGCTGATCAACGGCCGGGCCGAGGAGATGAAGCCTCTTCAGGAAGGGCCCCGCGCCGACTTCGGCGACCCGATCGGCGAGGCCGAGACGATCTTCACCCTTCATTCGGAAGTCCTCACGTTCGGCAGCAGCTTCGGAGCGCCGAACGTCACCTTTGCGCTCTCGTTGCCGCCTGCGGTGCTCGAGAGCCTGAAGGAGCTGTCGGGGGCGAGCGAGGAGCGGATAGCCGAAGTTGCACGCTCTGCATCGCCCCCTTCAGCCACCACCACCTCGATCCACATCGTCGAGGTGACCGGGCCCGACACGGTGATTCGCGCTCGCAGCGTGACGCCGCCGAACGAGGAGTGGGGCCTGGGAGGCGGCATCGTCTCTACGGCGACGCCCGCCGCCGCCGCGGTTCGCCTGTTCGCCCGCGGCGCCATCACGAAGCGAGGCGCGCTGCCGCCGGAGGCCTGCATCGACCCCGACGAGATGTTCGCCGAGCTCGAGGCCCGCGGCGTTCGGTTCGACCTCTCGACGACGCCGCTCGAGAAGGTGGCGACCCTCTCCACGAAGACCGGGTCATGAAGGTCGGGGTCCCCACAGAGATCAAGGACGACGAGTACCGCGTCGCGCTGACGCCCGCCGGCGCTCGCGAGCTCGGCGAGCACGGGCACGAGGTCCTGCTGCAGGCCGGGGCGGGGGAGGGGAGCGCGATCACCGACGAGGCCTACTCGGCGCAGGGCGTGACGATCCTCCCGGACGCGGACGCAGTCTTCGAGCAGGCGGAGATGGTCCTCGGCGTCAAGGAGCCGCAGCCCGAGGAGGTCAAGTCGCTTCGCCCGGAGCACACCCTCTTCACCTACCTCCACCTCGCACCGGATCCCGAGCTCACCAAGGGACTGCAGGAGAGCGGGGCGACCTGCGTCGCCTACGAGACCGTTGAGGACTCGCAGGGAAGGCTGCCGCTGCTCGCACCGATGAGCGAGGTGGCCGGCAAGATCGCCACCCAGGCCGGGGCCTTCTTCCTCGAGAAGCCGCTCGGTGGCCGGGGGATCCTGCTGGGCGGGGTTCCCGGAGTTGCTCCTGCGAACGTGATGGTGATCGGAGGCGGCGCCGTCGGCATGCACGCCGCCTTCATCGCGATCGGGATGGAGGCGGACGTCTTCGTCTTCGACGTCTCGATCGACAAGCTTCGCGAGCTCGACGTCGCCTTCGGCGGCCAGGCCTCCACCGTGTTCTCCTCGACGTTGGCGATCGAGGAGATGCTGCCTCGGGCCGACCTGGTGATCGGCGCTGTCCTGGTCCACGGGGCAAAGGCCCCCTTCGTGGTCCGCCGCGAGCAGCTCAAGCTGATGAAGAAGAACGCCGTGCTGGTCGACGTCGCGATCGACCAGGGTGGGTGCTTCGAGACATCACACCCGACCACTCATCGCGATCCTGTCTTCGAGGTCGACGGGATCACCCACTACTGCGTTGCGAACATGCCGGGCGCGGTACCGATCACCTCGACGTATGCGCTGACCAACGCCACTCTTCCGTACGTCCTGGCCCTTGCGGACCACGGCGTCGCGGAGGCGGCCCGCCGAGATCCGGGTCTGAGACTCGGGATCAACGTCGCCGCCGGTACTGTCACTCATCCCGCCGTCGCGGAAGCCGTCGGGGTGGAGCACACGCCGGTCGAGGACGTGCTCGGCAGCAAGCAGACAGTCTGAGCGGCTCTCCGCCCTACTTCAGGACGCGGATCAACTTCTTGTTGACGAACTCGTCCATCCCGTAGGGACCGAGCTCGCGTCCGAAGCCGGAACGCTTGACACCCCCGAACGGCAACTCGGCGCCGTCAGCAAGGACGCCGTTGACGAAGACCATGCCGGCGTCGATGTCGTTGGCGACACGGTCGCCCTGCTCGGGGTCGGTCGTGAAGACATAGGAGCCGAGGCCGAATGGTGTGTCGTTCGCCACCCGGACCGCCTCCTCCTCGGACGAAACCCTGTAAACGCTCGCGACCGGCCCGAAGAACTCCTCCCGGTAGGCGTCGCTCTCGGGACTGATGCCGGTGAGGATCGTCGGGCCGAAGAAGTTGTCCTTCCGGTCGCCATCGAGAACGGCCTGAGCGCCCTGGGCCTTCGCGCGGTCGATCTGGTCCTGAAGGCGCTCTGCCGCCGTCGAGGACGAGAGTGGCCCCATCGCCGAGTCCTCGACGGGATCCCCGGGCTCCACGTCCTTCATCTTCTCGGTCAGCTTCGAAAGGAAGTCGTCATAGAGCTCGTCCACGACGATGAAGCGCTTCGCGGCGTTGCACGACTGGCCGGTGTTGTCGAGGCGCGCTTCCACCGCGGCGTCGACGACCTCGTCGAGATTCTGGGTCGCGAGCACAATGAACGGGTCGGAGCCTCCCATCTCGAGGACCACCTTCTTGAGGTTCCGCCCGGCAACCTCGGCGACCGCGGCGCCCGCTCGCTCGGAACCGGTGACCGAGACGCCCCGTACGCGCGGGTCGGGGATCACCTTCTCGGCGATCTGCTCATGGGTCGCAAAGATCGTCTGGAAGGCGCCCTCCGGAAGGCCGATCTCGTCGTAAATCTCCTGGATCGCCTCGGCCGACTCCGGGCACTGGGGCGCCGGCTTCAGCAGGATCGGGTTGCCGACGATCAGGTTCGGTCCCGCGAAGCGGGCCACCTGGTAGTACGGGAAGTTCCAGGGCATGATTCCGAGCAGCGGCCCCATCGCCGAGCGGCGGATCACCGCCGTGCCCTCGCCCGCAAGCAACTCGATCGGCTCGTCCTTGAGGAAGTCCTCCGCGCGATCGGCGTAGTAGGAGTAGATATCTCCGCAGAAGTCGACCTCGCCGAGGGCCTGCTCCATGGGCTTCCCCATCTCCTTCACCGCGATTGCGGCGAGCGCCTCACGTCGCTCGAGGTGGAGCTCGCCGACGCGCTTGACCTTCTCGGCGCGCTCGGCCACGGAGAGTGAACTGAGCGCTTCGCGCGCCTCCCAAGACCTGGCAATGGCGGCATCGAGGTCGCCGTCTGAAATCTCTGGATACTCCTCAAGCTGCTCGCCGGTGGCTGGGTTGACGACCGCGTACATGCTCACTTGACCAACTCCTTGTCTGCTCGCTCCTCCACGGACTCCAGCCCGGGGACTCTCGGCGCGAAGTCTATCCCCGGCGATGCTACGCCGGAGAGTCACGAACCGCGAAAGAGGTTGCTCAGGCCGAGCGCGAAGAGCTCTGGGAGGAGCGCCGGCGGATCAGGAGCGCCAGGCCACCGATGAGGATGATGCCTCCCACGGCAAACGGCCACCACGGCGAGCCGCCTCCATCGTCATTGCCGCCCTCGTCGCTCGACGACGACTTCGGTTCCGCCGCAGCGAGTCCGCCCGGAAGCACCTGTGCGAGGAAGCGTCCGTAAGCATGGGCCCCGGCGAAGTTGGGATGGAACAGGTCCGGCAGGAACCAGGCGCCCGGCGCGGGATCGGCCCGGTGGTGGGGGAGGGAGTGGTGGACCCAGTCGAGCAGCCTGATTTGGTCGGGGTGGTCCTTTGCCGCCCTGACGATCACGTCGGTGTCCGGGGCGGGCGGGTGCCCGGTGTCGGCGTCGTAGGCGGTGACCAGGACCAGCTTCCGCTTCGGCCCGATCACCTTGAGAGCGAACTTGATCAGGTCGTCGTTGACGCCCCCGTTGCCGTATGAGTTGATCAGGACCAGCCTGGGGAGGACGCCGCGATTCCGCATGTCGCGCGCCACCCAGACCGCCTGCTTGAACCCCCGGCAACCCAAGCCGTTGACGTTGAACCCGACCCGGGTCAGATCCGGGATCGGCAGCAGCATCGTCGAGTCGCCGATCGCGATCGGAGGCGGCCCGTGCCCGGTGCCGTACGGATTCCGTTGCGCCTGCCCGGCGTGCACGTGCCCACAGCCGAACTCGGGCTCGCCGACCGCCAGTGTGCCGCTCGCCTGCCAGAGGGCGATCAGGGCCATTCCCAAGCAAAGAGCTCCCGCCTTGATCCTCAGCATCGCCCAGCCTAGAAATTCTGCGTGTAGGTGCTCTTGATCTCCACGTCGCCCTTACGGCAGTCAGCCGTGGCGTTGAACTGGACGCCGGGCACGGACTGCCGCGCTCCCTCGGTGCAGTTGAAGCCCTCGACGGCCGTGGTGCAGGTGCCGCCGGCGCCGCCGTTCTGCAGGCGGCAGTGGTGATAGGCGACCACGACCTTCTCGGCCTGCCCGCAGCTCACTCCCGCCACCTGAATCGAGGTGACGTAGGAGGCTCCGAGGTCCTGCTGGCGGCCGTTGATGTCGCAGGAGCGGAGGGCGGCCGCGGTCGTGCTGCTGCTGTCGGACGAGCCGCCCCCGCAGCCGGCGGGCACCGCGGCAGCGAGGAGGATGAGGAGCGTGAGCCGTCTCAAGGTCGCGCCAGTCTAGTTCCGCCCGCGGCCACCGAGCATTGGCGCCGCAGGCCATCCCGGTAGGATCGCGCCCATCTTGAGGAAGTCGCTGACAAGGGCGCTCGCGCTTGCGGGCCTGCTGGCCGCTCTGGGGGTCTCGAGCGGCAGCGCCGCCCCGGTCGCCCACACCGCGGGATTCTCGGCCTGCAATATCGACGGGAAGCAGCAGAACCTCGGAGCCTCCTACGTCACCTCGCTGAAGGTCCAGGGAGTCAACTGCGTCAAGGGCGAGAAGGTGATCACCGCCTACCACCGGTGCCGCCACCAGAGCGGCGGCCCGGCGGGCACCTGCGGGTCGACGCTGCTGGGCTTCAAGTGCAAGGACGGCAAGCGGACCGGCGTGCCGAACGTCCAGTACAACGCCACGGCGAAGTGCCACAAGGCCTCGAACGCGTCCAAGCGCGTGAAGTCCCGATATACCCAGAACGACTAAGGGACCACCAGGCCGCTCAACCTTGGAGCGGAGGGCGAAGCCCGTAGCGACTTATGTTGGGCGGCCGCTCGTGGCCCCGATCTGATGGCGAAGCCGTGAAGCAGCAGGTCGATCCCTGTTGCCTCAGTAGTTGAAGTCTCGATCGATCGCCGCCAGCACCAAATCGGCGGCCACCGAGGAGCCGTCCTCGTTGAGGTGGATGCCGTCGGGCATCCGCACGATCGTGTCCTTGCCGTTGATCGGGATCGAGTCCCGGTAGGTGTCTCCCGGCGTGAAGGTCGGGATCAGGTCGACGACGCGAACCGCGCCGTCCCGCTTCGCGGCCTCCGCCCGGATCGCGTGGTTGACGTCGTCGGCGATCGGCTTGCGGGCGGGGTCGCGCTGGGTGGGCACCGTGAGCCAGTAGATCCGCTGCACGCCGCCGCGCAGGTAGTTGTCCATCATCTGGCCCACCCGCGAGGAGAAGATGGCCTCCCAGGCCGGGCCGCAGCAGCTCACCTGCCGCCCGTCAGGACCGGGCATCGGATAGCCCTCGTTGGCGCCGATGAAGAGGACCACGGCGTTCGGGTTGTCGTTGGCGGCCTGGGTGCTCGAGAGCTTGCCCCAGTCGACCAGGCCCGTGTTGGAGATCCCGGTGGCGAGATGCGGATCGCGGGTGACCTGGACGCCGGCCCCCTGGTCGGCGAGCTTCCGGGCGATCTCGATGTCGAGCGGGGTCGAGAGCGAGTCGCCGGTGACCAGGAGCCGGTCGAGCGGCTGCGGCGTGGTCGGGACCTGGACATTTGGCCTGCCCGCCCCGCCCGGAGCGGCCCGGAAGCCCTGGCCGGAGAGCTGCTGGTCGGGGGAGAGCCAGGAGGTGAGGTCGCGGCGCGTGTCGGCAAGTGGGAGCTGGTCCGAGATCCATCCGGCGGGTCCGCCGATGGCCTTGACGATGTCCTGGCCGAGGCCGGGCTTCAGCTCGTCCGCCGCCTTCCGCACCGAGCCCCCGGCGAAGATCAGCAGCAGGAAGGTCGTCAGGGCCACGGCCTTGACCGCATCCCAGGCGCTGAAGCGCCGGAGGTCCCAGCGGTCGAAGCGGCCCATCAGGCTGTCGTCGCCGTGGGGCTCGCCCTCGGCACCGGGCCGGGACTCGGCCTCCATCTCCGCGATCGTCTCGAATTTCTCGGGTGCCTTTGCCATTTAGAAGCGGAAGTAGATGAAGGGGGGGACGCCCTGGCTGGGCACGGTCGCGCCGACGATCAGGACGACGGCGGCGAGGGCCACGCCGAGCAGCAGGGGCCGCAGCCGGCCGATCCGCAGCTCGATGCCCTCCATCGGGCGCTCGGGCAGCAGCTGGAGCCCGATCACCAGGGCGATCGCGCCCACCACCGGGACCGAGTAGAGGGTCGCCGGCCCGGAGCGGACCAGCGCGGACATGTAGTCGCCGAACACGCCCAGGTCGGTCGAGCGGAAGAGGATCCAGCCGAGCACGATCAGGTTGAAGGTGACGAACCAGCGCAGCCAGCCCGGAAAGATCCGCCCGAGCCGGCCGTTGATCGCGTGCTCGGCCGACAATCCGGTCCCCTGATAGGCGCCCCAGGCGACGAAGTTCCAGGCGGCACCGTGCCAGAGCCCACCGAGCGCCATGGTCAGCATCAGGTTTATGTAGGTGCGCACGCGGCCCTTGCGGTTGCCACCGAGCGGGATGTAGAGGTAGTCGCGGAGGAAGCGGGAGAGGGTCATGTGCCAGCGGCGCCAGAAATCGCGGAAGCCCGTCGCCCGGTAGGGGCTGTTGAAGTTCTGCGGGAAGACGAACCCCATCAGCAGAGCGAGCCCGATCGCCATGTCCGTGTAGCCGGAGAAATCGCAGAAGATCTGGGCCGCGTAGGCGTAGGCGCCGAGGATCGCGTCGGGCGCGCTGTAGGCCTGCGGCACGGCGAAGACCTTGTCGACCACCTCCCGCGCCAGGTAGTCGGCGATCATCACCTTCTTGATCAGCCCGAGGGCGATCAGGGTGAGCCCCGCGCCCACCGCCACATGGTCGGGGTCCCTCGGCTTCCGCAGCTGAGGGAGGAACTCGCTCGCCCGGACGATCGGGCCCGCGACCAGGTGGGGGAAGAAGCTCAGGTAGATGGCGGCGTCGAGCAGTGAGGCCGGCTCGGTCTGGCGCCGCTTGACGTCGACGACATAGGTGACGGCCTGGAAGCTGAAGAAGCTGACCCCGACTGGCAGCGCGATCGTGACCAGTGGCAGGGGCATACCCAGCCCGATCGAGTCGAGGACGTCGGAGACGTCGGAGACGAAGAAGCCGTAGTACTTGAAGACGGCGAGGATCCCGAGGTCGAAGACCACTCCGGCGGCCGTGAACCACTTCCGCAGGCGCTCGTCCTCGGTGCGGTGGATCGCGACGACCGCGAGCTGGCTGACCAGCGTGATCGCGGCGAGCAGCAGGCAGAACCGCGGATCGGCCGCCGCATAGAAGACATAACTTGCCACGACGATGAACGGCTTCCAGATCTGCTGCCGCGGCATGAGCGCCCAGGAGAGGGCGAGAACGATCGGAAAGAAGATCGCGAATTCGACTGTCGGGAAGAGCACGCGCGTCAGCCTAGGGATCGCGCTGACGGCGACCCTCGTCGCTCTTGTGACGATGGTTGCCGCCCCGATGGCCCAGGCGGGCTGCGGCGGAGTTGAGATCGCCAGCCCGAAGCACAAGGTCGCCGCTCGTCCGCCGCTGGCCATCGGCGACTCCTCGATGCTTCTCGCCCTGCCGGCGCTGGCCCGCGTGGGCTACAAGGCGAACGCCCGGGGCTGCCGCCAGTTCTCCGAGGGCCTGCGCATCCTGCGTGATGCGAGGCGCCACCACCAGCTTCCGCACCTTGCCGTGATGGCGCTCGGCGCCGATGCCTCGGTGACCGGTCGCCAGATCGATCAGGCCAAGAAGATCCTCGGACCGAAGCGCAAGCTCGGCTTGGTCACGCCTCGCGAGCTCGGGGGCGGCCAGTCGAACGACGCGGACGTGATCCGCAACGCCGGCCAGCGCGACCCCGGGAGGGTGAAGGTCCTCGACTGGGTCCACTACAGCGCCGGGCACTCGAGCTGGTTCCAGCCCGACGGCCTCCACCTCACATTCAGCGGGGCCAAGGCGTTCGCGCGGCTGCTCAAGAGGCTCATTCCCCTGTCCGCGCCTCCCGGCGCCGGCAAGGGTCAGGGCAAGGGCGGGAAGTGACCGTTCTTGGCCAGCGGTAGCGCCTGCGTGAAGAAGTTCGCGTAGGCGTCGGCGCCCGAGAAGTTCGGATGGAAGAGGTCGGGCAAAAACCAGGCGCCCGGAGTCGGCTCGGCCGCGTGGTGGTCGAGGCTGTACTTGACCCAGTCGAGAACGAAGATCCGGTGCGGATTTCGCTTGGCCGCCTTGAAGATGACGTCGGTATCCGGCGCGGGCGGGTGGCCGGTATCGGCGTCGTAGGCCGTGAGCAGGCCCAGGACCCGGCCCTTGCCGAGCACGCTCAGCGCCTCCGAGATCAGGCCCGGATTGACCCCGCCGTTGCCGTAGGCGTTGATCATCACGAGATGCGGGAGGTGTCCCTTCGCCTTCAGCTTCCGGGCGATGTTGACCGCCTCCTTGAATCCACGGCAGCCCCTGGCGTTGACCGAGAAGCCGACCGCGTCGAGGTTCGGAATCGGCAGGATCATCGTCGAGTCGCCGATCGCGACGGGCGCCTGTCCCTTCGGGTTCGGATTGAAGGTCGCCTTGCCGCGGTGAACCGTCTTGCAGTCGAAGGCCGGCTCTCCGGCGCCGTGCGCGGAAGCCGCGAACACAGCAAGAAGGCAGAGCCCAGCGAGTAGAAGCGTTCCCTGGCGAACCCGCATGGCCCCGTCAGTCTAGGCGAGCGAGCCGCTAGTTGACGACGACAGCGCTCTCCGCCGAGCTGACCGCGCCGCCGCCTCCGCGCGAGGTGATGCTCTCCTCGCGGGTCAGGCGATGTGCCAGGTAGACCGGGATGATCGAAAGCAGGACGACGATCACGGCGACCACGTTCGTGATCGGCAGCTGCTGACCGCGGAAGAGGTTGTCGAGGATCCAGATCGGGAGCGTCTGCTGGCCGCCGCCGAGGGTGAAAGTGGTGACGATGATCTCGTCGAAGGAGAGCGCGAAGGCGAGCAGGGCGCCGGCCACCAGAGCGGTCTGCATGTTGGGCAGAGTCACGTGCCGGAAGGTCTGCCAGGTGTGCGCGCCGAGGTCGGCGGATGCCTCCTCCAGATTGGCGGATACCCGTCTCAGACGGGCGATCACGTTGTTGTAGACGACGACGATGCAGAAGGTGGCGTGCGCGACGATCACCGTGAAGAGGCCGAGCGTCACCCCGAGAACCTGGGTGAAGGTGTCGCTCAGGGCCAGGCCGGTGACGATGCCCGGGAGCGCGATCGGGATCACCACGAGGAACGAGACAGTCTCCCGGCCGAAGAACCGGTGGCGAGCGACGGCGAAGGAGGCGAGCGTGCCCAGGACCAGGGCGATGCCGGTTGCGGCCACGCCGACCTTGATCGAGGTGATGAAGGCGCTGCGGGCGGCGTGGTCGTGGATCGCCTCGCCGAACCACTTGGTCGTGACGCTGTCGAGGGGCCACTTCAGGGTGGTGCCGCCGTTGAAGGCGTAGATCGCGATCACGAGCAGCGGGATGTAGATGAACGCAAGCGTGATCCCGACGCCGACGCGGAGCAGGTTCCTGGTGCGGGGGGAGAAGGTCATCCGTCTAGAGATGCTCGAACGCCCCGAGGCGCCGGGCGATCAGCAGGTAGACGACCATCACGACGATCGGCACGGTGGCGAAAGCGGAGGCCAGCGGCAGGTTGTTGGTGTGGCTCGTGAAGACGACGTTCCCGATGAACTGGGTGTCGGGGGAGACCAGCGAGGGCGTGATGTAGTCGCCCAGCGTCAGGGAGAACGTGAAGATCGAGCCGGCGACCACCGCCGGGAAGGCGAGCGGCATGATCACCCGCCGGAAGGTCAGAAACGGCTTCGCCCCGAGATCCTCCGAGGCGGAGAGCAGCGAGTCGGGGATGCGCTCGAGTCCGGCGTAGATCGGAAGGATCATGTAGGGGAGCCAGAGGTAGCTCTCCACGATCCAGACCGCCGTCGCGCCGAATCCCGGGCCGTTGACGCCGATCGGGTCGAGCGCCCAGTTGATCAGCCCGTTGGCGCCAAGCATCGTCTGCCAGGCGTAGACCTTGACCAGGTAGAAGGACCAGAGCGGCATCAGCACCGCCACCACCAGGAAGCCCCTCGCTCTGGGGGAGGCGATCTTCGCCATGTAGAAGGCGATCGGGAACGCCAGGAGTGCGTCCGTCACGGTCACAGCGGACGCGATGCCGATCGTCCGGAACGCCACCGTCCGGTAGACGTCGGTGTTCCAGAGCTCCTTGTAGTTGTCGAAGGTGAAGCCCTTGATCAGCTCGCCGCTAAGCGCATCCACGCTCCAGAAGGCGGCGAGCAGGAGGACAGCCAGCGACCCCAGGTAGAGGATCACCAGCCAGCCCAATGGGCCGGACAGCAACGCCCCCACCTGGAGACGCGGACGGCCATGGAAGAGGTCGGCAAGCCTGCGGCCCACCGACCTCTTCCCGCGGCCGGCCTCTAAGCCAGCCGCTTCCATGGCCTGTTACTCAACCCTTGATCTGGGTCCATGCAGCGGACCAGTCGTTGTAGTCCTTGCACGTGTCGCCGCGGTTATCACCGCAGTCCGCGAGCGGCACCTGCCAGTAGTAGACCTTCTTCCAGAAATTCGGATCCGCTGCGTGGTACTCGTCGCAGAACTTCGGATCCGCCGGATAGTCGATGGCCTTGTCGGCTGCGAGCACAAGGTTCTGCGCACACGCCTTGCTCTGCGCAGGTGCCTCGCCGAAATACTGCGCGACCTCGGCTTGCGCCTGAGGCGAGGTGATGAAATTCATCCACTTGTACATGCAGTTCGGATGAGCCGCGTTCTTGGCGATCATCCACGTGTCCGACCAGCCGGTCGAGCCCTCGGTAGGGACGAATCCCGTACTCGCACCTGGCGCCTGCATCGGCTGGTTGTCGGCCAGCAGGGCGAAGTACTGGTACTGCCAGGTCGTGCCGACCACGTCGTCGCCGTTGGCGAACGAGTTGATCTGCTTGGCGGCATCGGACCAGTACTCGCCGACGTTCGGGTGCTGCTGCTTGAGCAGGTCGACGGCCGCGTTGAACTGGTTGTCGTCGAGCTCGTACGGATTCGTGATGCCCAGGTCGGGCTGATGGGCCTTCAGGTACACGGCGGCGTCCGCGATGTAGATCGGATCGTCGTACACGCTGATCTTGCCCTTGTACTTCGCGGCCTGAGCCGGGTCGAGCATGATCGACCATGAGGTCGGGCTCGGCTTGACGTCGTTCGAATTCGACATCAAGAGGTTCGCGCCACGTCCGTGTGGAATTCCGTAATGGACTCCATCGAACGTGTTGTATGGCTGGTTCTTGAGGTCGTCGAAAATCGTCGCGTAATTGGGCACCAGGTCGGTGTTCACGGGCGCGACGTCACCGCCGTCGACGAGCTTCGCTGTCGCGTTGCCCGACGCCGAGACGCCGTCCCACTGGCCGGTGCGCATCAGGTCGACCATCTCGTCGGACGTGCCGGCCTCCTTCAACTTGATCTGGCAGCCCGTCTGCTTCTCGAAGTCGGACTTCCATGGGTCGGCGACGTAGCCCGGCCAGGCGACGAGGTTCAAACTGCCCTCGCCGGCACCGACCGACTTCTGTGCGGTTCCATTGTCGCTGCTGCTGTTGCTGCTTCCACCACACCCGGCGACCACCAACATCGTGGCGGCAATCCCTCCGACGATCGCGGCGGGCAGCCAGGCGGAGCGAGCTTTCAATCTGCTCACTTTCCTTCCTCCTCTCCCTCTACGGCGACGGTCTGATCCGCTCGCCATCCAATTTTCACTTTGCGACCGCGTTCTGCCTGGACCTCCGCGGAGGTCGTCTCCAGGTTCTGGCGGACGATTTGGAGCTGTCCCCCCGATTCGAGGTCGACGATGTAGCGGGTGATCATCCCGGCGTAGGAGACGTCCTTGATGGTCCCCTCCTCGACGTGAAGTCCCTCGGGCGCGCTGCCGTTCTCGATGAACGAGATCTTCTCCGGGCGCACCGTGAAGCGCTGGCCATTGCGCTCGAGCAGGTTCGAGACGCCGACGAAGCCGGCGACGAAGGCGTTGTGGGGCCGCTCGTAGATCTCGGTCGGCGGACCGATCTGCTCGATCCTGCCCTCGTTGAAGACGGCGATCCGGTCCGACATCGTCAGCGCCTCCTCCTGATCATGGGTCACGTAGATGAACGTGATCCCGACCAGTCCCTGGATCGACTTCAGCTCGACCTGCATCTGCTCGCGCAGCTTCAGGTCGAGAGCGCCGAGCGGCTCGTCGAGGAGCAGGACGCGCGGCTCGTTGACGATCGCCCGGGCGAGTGCGACGCGCTGCTGCTGGCCGCCCGAGAGCTGATTCGGCTTGCGCTCCTCGTAGCCTCCGAGGCGGACCGTGGCGAGTGCCTCGGTCGCGCGCTTCTGGCGCTCCTGCTTGCCGACCCCCTTGACTCGCAGGCCGTAGGCGACGTTTTCTCCGACGCTCATGTGCGGGAAGAGGGCGTAATCCTGGAAGACGGTGTTGACCGAGCGGTCGTAGGGCGCCAGGCCGGTGACGTCCTTGCCGCCGAGCTCCACTCGGCCGGTGTCCGGTTCCTCGAAGCCCGCGATCATCCGAAGCGTCGTGGTCTTGCCCGATCCCGACGGGCCGAGCAGCGTGAAGAACTCTCCCCGCTTCACCTCGAGGTCGAGGTGATGGACGGCCGCGACCTCGCCGTAGTGCTTGCTCACCCCAACCAGATGGACGTCGAGGTCGTCCTCGCCGGGTGTGGCGCTGGGCTCCTCCTCACTCGTCGATGCCTGGGTCGAGGCTACGGCAGTCTCCTTCGCTGGCTTCCCTGACGGGCGGCGCTGTGCGCACCGTACAACGCCGTCGGATCAGCTCATAGGTATATCCGAGCGCTGCCCTGCGTCGCGCAGACGCGATGGACAATCTTTGCGGGATGCCTTGGACATCCCGCTATCGACGAACGGGAGTCTCAGGTGAAGTGGCCTGTTGGCCGTTAGTAGCCGGGCGCGTACTTCGCGGTGAAGCCGGCTGGCCGACGCTTCTTCTTGCGCCAGCGTGGCCCGCTGCCCTGGTTCCAGCGGTCGCCGCCGGACGAGGTGTCGAAGCGCAGGCCCGCGACGATCATGTAGGCGTGACTCGAGTTCGCGTAGACCGTGATCCAGCGGCCCTTGCCGGGGACGCCCCAGCTGCTCGCCATGGGACCGGACGGCATCGGGCTGGCCAGCAGTCCGGCCGCGTGCAGGACGTAGCTCACGGCGCCTGAGCAGTCATAGCCCGTGTCCGTGAAAGACCGGTGACCGCCACCCCAGTGGTAGGGGAAGGTGTGGATCGCGTTGCCCGCCGCGATCGCCGCCTGGATGTTGGCGGGCGCGTCCGCGGGCGCGACGGCAGTGCCGTCCTTGCGGACCTTGGCGCGGCCGGGAGGGCCGACGGGCGCCGTGGGATCGGTGGGAGTGGTGGTTCCGCCGGGCGGTCCGGACCCGCCGGTTTGCGCGGCTGCCGGCACTGCCGCGGCCAAGATTGCGATCGCTGTGACCCCCGCCACTGCGAGGCGACGCATCGAGCTAGGTGTGCTTCGCATCAACAGTTCTCCTTCGCAGGCCTGCGGGGTTAGCTGACGGGCTGGCGCTTGAGGAGCCTGCGCCCCCACCCTTCGACTGCGGTGGGTTAGCCCCAGAACTTGGTTCCCCCGCTCCCATCCTCTCTCTGGGATGGGACTCGGCGTAACTGGCGCGGGACGTTACCAAACGTGAGAGATCCTTTGCAATCGACAACCGTCTGCTCGTGACTTCAGGCACGATCTCTCGATTCGACGCCTGGAGCGCAGGCTCCTTCCCCTCGCGGACACGAAAAAAGAAGGAATCGCCGCGCCGCCCGGGAGAGGCGGCGCGGCGTACCTAGGGGAGGAGAAGTGGCCTCTAAGAGGCCGCCGGAGGCGGCTAGAGGCCTGGGGAGAAGCGCGTCGAGTAGCCGGTGGCCGCCCGCATGTTGAAACGCCACCGTGGGCCGGAGCCCTGATTCAGGGACTCACCGGCCGCCGAGGTGTCGAACCGAAGACCCGCGACCGTCATCCAGGCGTGGGTCCGGTTGGCGTAGACCGTGATCCAGGAGCCGATGCCCGGAACGCCCCAGGCCATCAGCGGCCCGGAGGCCTCGGGACTGCGCAGCAGCCCGGCCGCGTGCAGTACGTAGCTGACCGCGCCCGAGCAGTCGTATCCCTTGGACTTGAAGCTCCGATGCCCGCCGCCCCAGATGTAGGGGCGCTTGTGGATCCTGTTCGCCGCCTTGATCGCCTTGCGGACCTGCCTCGGCGCGTTGGCCGGCGGGATCGCCTTGCCGCTCGGCAGGATCTGGGCGGTTCCGCTCGGCGCCGTGGCGGTCGTGACGCTGCCGGGCGAGCCCGTACCGCCAGTCTGGGCCATGGCCGGCACTGCGGCTCCGAGCGACGCGACCAACAGCAGCCCTGCGAAAGCCAACTTCATGCTCCTGCTGAGAGTTTCTGACCGCAAACCGTTCTCCTTCGTCGGCCTACGGGGTTAGCTGACGGACTACCGCTAAAGGACTCGCGGTTCCACCTCATCGGTGGATTCGCCCCAACTGCTTGGTTCCCCCGCTCCCGGCCCGCACTGTCGGGGCCGAGACTCGGCGTTTGGTTCGCGCGGCAGACTAGCACGGTCGGAGGCTCTGTGAGCAGGTACTCACAGAGAGCGCTGGTGACGCCTGCGCCATCCCATCCGGCTTCGCCATCAAGTCGCGGCCCCAAGCGGCCGCGCCTCATTACCGCTTTGGGCTACGCCCCTCGCTCATAGGTGGTGCGTCCTGGTGGCCGCTAGAGACCCGGGTAATGGCGCACGGCGAAGCCCGATCCCGTGCGCAGGGTGTAGCGCCAGCGAGGGCCGCGGCCCTGATCCACCGTCTCGCCGCGCGGCGAGGTGTCGTAGCGCAGTCCGGCGATGTACATGTAGGTGTGGACCTTGTTGGCGAAGACCGTGATCCAGGCGCCCGGTCCGGGCATGCCCCAGAAGGCGAGCTGCCCGGAGACCAGCGGCGAGCTCAGCACCCCCGCGGCGTGGAGGACATAGCTGACGGCGCCCGAGCAGTCATAGCCCCGCGCCTTGAAGCTGCGATGTCCGCCGCCCCAGATGTACGTCTTTCGGTGGATCCGGTTGGCCGCCTGGATCGCCCGCACCACGGAGTACGGGGCGCCAGCGGGGATGCTCGCCTTGCCGCCGGGCAGGATCGTCGCTCCGGTGGTGGCGGCGGGAGGCGCCGAGCCCTCGGGCGCGCCGGGTGGAAGCGTGGTTGTGTCATCGGTCTGTCCGGCGGCCGGCGCAGCGGCGACCAGGGCGGCGCAGAACAGAAGTCCTGCGATTCCAAGCCTGCGGGTTTGGCGACTCGAGCGAGGCAGCGGTTCCCTCCTATTCCCTGCAAACGACCGTAGCAGAGCCCCTCAGGTCTGTGAGCGAGCGCTCACAGACCTGGATAGGTAGTTTCAAGATGTGGATCTCGAGGGGAAGCGGGTGTTGCTCAGCGGCGCCACCGGGGGAATCGGCCGGGCGATCGCGGAGCAGCTCGCCGGTCACGGCGCAACGCTGGTGCTGAGCTCACGCCGCACGGAGGAGTTGGGCGAGGTGGCCAAATCGCTGCCCGGGGAAGGGCACGAGGTGATCGTGGCCGACCTCGCCAGGCCAGGCGCGGCGGAGGAGCTGATCGAGGAAGCCGGGGAACTGGACGCCATGGTCGCCAGCGCCGCCCTACCGGCGAGCGGCAAGCTCGACCACTTCAGCTCGGAGGAGGTCCAGCGCGCGATCCGCGTCAACCTTGAGTCGCCGATCCTGATGGCGCGCGCGCTCGGCCCGAAGCTCGCCGAACGCGGTCAGGGGCATCTCGTCTTCATCTCGTCCCTCTCCGGGAAGGTCGGCTCGCCGAGGGCCGCCCTCTACGGCGCGACCAAGTTCGGTCTCCGAGGATTCGCCTTCGCGCTCCGCGAGGACCTCCACGAGAGCGGCGTCGGCGTGTCCGTCGTCTCGCCGGGGTTCGTGCGCGGCGCGGGCATGTGGGCCGACGCGGAGGTCGATCCGCCCCCGATGATCGGGATGACGACGCCCGGCAAGGTCGCCAAGGCCGTGGCGCGCGCGATCGAGCGCAATCGCACCGAGATCACCGTCGCGCCGCGCCGGCAGCGCCTCGCGGCCGAGCTCGGCTACCGCCATCCGGGGCTTGCAGCGCGGATTCAGCGGCGGAGTGGCGCGGAGCAGATCGCCTCCGAGCTCGCCGCCGGGCAGTCAGACAAACGTTGAAGTAGTCTGTTGACTGCGCGTCAAGGAAAAGACGCGCGGCGCGCCGAGGGACGCGTCGAACACTAGTCAGGAGAGGGATATGCGAAAGCTCGTGTTGGTGCTGGTCGTTCTCGGGTCGCTGCTTGCCGCACCGGCCGCTCATGCCGCGATTCCAGACGTCTTCGGTGGTGCCGTCACCTGCACCGTCGCCGGTGACGGAGTGCGCGAATGCGGCAACACCTCTCCTCGCAGCACCGCACCGAGCTGGGATACCACTCCCATCGACGTGAACGTCGCCTTTCCGGCCGCCAGCGGGTCGGACAACAACTACCCGCTGATCATCATCGGCCATGGCTACGGCGGCTCGAAGATCGGCTTCGGGACCTCCGGCGGCACCGACGGGCTGAGGCAGTTCACCAGCCGCGGCTATGCCGTCTTCAGCATGACCGACCGGGGCTTCCATCAGTCCTGTGGCTCGGCCGCGTCAGTGTCCGCCGGCGGATCGGCCTGCGACAACGGCTACATCCACCTGATGGACGATCGCTACGAGATCAGGGACGCTCAGTTCTACGTCGGCGAGCTCGCCGACGAGGGTCTGGTCAACGGCCAGAAGGTCGGCGCCATCGGCGGGTCCTATGGCGGCGGCCTGTCACTGCAGCTCGCCGCGCTGAAGGACCGCGTGATGATGCCTGACGGCAGCCTTGTGCCCTGGACGAGCCCGGTGAACGGCATTCCGATGCGAATCGCCGCGGCAGCCCCGGACATCCCTTGGAGCGACCTGGCTTACTCGCTCACCCCCAATGGTCAGAAGCTCGACTACGTCGCCGACCCGGCCTACACCGGCCGGATGGGGATCGAGAAGGAGTCGTTCAACAACGGTCTGTACGCAACCGTCAATCCACTGGGCGCCGGCCTCTATTGCGGTGAAGCGCCGTATCCCTCGCCGTGCACCGACTTCGGGGCTGACGTGACGTCCTGGAAGACGCGCATCGAGCAGGGGGAGCCCTACGACGGCGATCCGTCCTCGCAGGCGGTTCTCGACGAGATCAAGGCGCACCACTCGGGCTACTACATCGACCATTCCGAGCCGCCGGCGCCTCTGCTGATCTCGAACGGCTTCTCGGACGACCTCTTCCCCGCGGACGAGGCGATCGGCTACTACAACCGGATCCGCTCGCAGTACCCGGACGCGCCGATCTCACTGTTCTTCGGTGACTTCGGGCACATGCGCGCGCTCAACAAGTCGGACGTGACCAACGCACTCACAGATGCGGACAACGCCTGGCTCGACTTCTACGTGAAGGGCGCGGGGTCGCAGCCGTTCCAGGGTGCGACCGCCTACACCCTCACCTGTCCGTCGTCGGCGCCATCCGGCGGCCCGTACCAGGCGGGCAGCTGGGCCGGACTCTCGCACGGGGTGGTTCGCTTCCTCGACAGCGGCAGCAAGACGATCTCGGCGAGCGGTGGGGACCCCAGCGTCGATGCGAAGTTCGATCCGGTTCAGAACGGAGCCGGGGGGAACGCCTGCCAGACGGCACCCGGCGCTGACATCAACGGCGTCGCGACGTACCGGCTTCCGGCGGCTGCCGGAAGCGGCTACACGCTGCTCGGCTCACCGACGGTCGTGGCGACGATCGCAAACCCGGCGGCCAATTCCGAGATTGCGGCGCGGCTGCTTGACGTCGACCCCAGCGGCACCGAGACGCTCGTTGCCAGGCAGCTCTACCGGCCGCAGATCGGTACCTCACGTCAGGTGTTCGAGCTGCATCCCAGTGGGCACCTCTTCGCCCCGGGCCACATCGCGAAGCTGGAGCTGCTGCCGAAGGATGCAGGCGGCGCGTCGCTCAACAGCTACGGCCGTCCCGCGAACGGCCAGGGCGACATCACGATCTCGAACCTCGACCTGCGGCTGCCCGTGTCCGATGATCCGGGTGCGGCCGGCGGCCAGGTCGGATCAGCGCCGGCGCTGCCTCTTCCCTGCGGGATGGCGATCGCGCCGGAATACTCCTCTGCCTCCTACCTGCGCGCCTCCCTGGGGAGCGGCAAGGTCAAGATCAAGGGCAAGAAGGCCAAGGTGCCGGTCGACTCGGCGCCGGGCTCGAACCCCTGCCAGGTCCAGGTGAAGCTGCTGGGCTCCGGCAAGGGGACCGCCAGCTCCGCAAAGAAGAAGAAGAAGAAGAAGAAGGGTGGCTCCCTCGGCAAGGGCAGCGCCACGATCGGGGGCGGACAGAGCGCGATGGTCAACGTCAAGCTGACCAAGCACGGACGCCAGGCGGTCTCCAAGGGTCGCTCCGTGCGCGTCCAGGTGACCACGATCGATCCCAACGGCGACACCGCGCAGACCTCAAAGGTCAAGCTCGGCAAGAAGGGCAAGAAGGGCAAGAAGAAGCACAAGAAGTAGCGAGCCGCCCGCCCGGCGGCGCTAGCCGCCGGGCGCCACTGGTCATACTGGGTCTGTGACGGCTGATTCCTTCGAAGCGCGCGCCGAGCTCGACGTTTCGGGCCGGAAGGTGGAGATCCACCGCCTCGATGCGCTGCAGGAGAAATTCGATGTGGCGCGACTGCCCTACTGCCTGAAGGTGCTGCTGGAGAACGCGCTGCGCCTGGAGGACGCGACCTCGGTCTCCTCCGAGGACGTGGAGGCGATCGCGACCTGGGACGCGAAGGCGAATCCTTCCGTAGAGATCCCGTTTCAGCCCGCGCGTGTGCTGATGCAGGACTTCACCGGCGTGCCGGCCGTGGTCGACCTGGCGGCGATGAGGGACGCGATGGAGGACCTGGGTGGCGCCCCGAGCGCGATCAACCCGCAGGTGGACGTGGACCTGGTCATCGATCACTCCGTCCAGGTCGACGCGTTCGGTAACCAGAAGGCGTTCGGGATCAACGAGGAGCGGGACTACGAGCGCAACGGGGAGCGCTACGCGTTCCTGCGCTGGGGGCAGACCGCCTTCGACAACTTCAGGGTGGTCCCGCCGGCGACCGGCATCTGCCACCAGGTCAACCTCGAGTACCTCGGCCAGTGCGTCTACACGCGCGAGCGGGACGGGACGACCCAGGCGTACCCCGACACGCTGGTGGGCACCGACTCCCACACGACGATGATCAACGGCCTCGGGGTGCTCGGCTGGGGCGTCGGGGGGATCGAGGCCGAGGCCGCGATGCTCGGCCAGCCGATCTCGATGCTGCTTCCCCAGGTGATCGGGTTCAGGCTGACCGGCGAGCTCCGTGAGGGCGCCACGGCCACCGATCTCGTCCTGACGGTCACCGAGATGCTGCGCGAAAAGGGCGTCGTCTCGAAGTTCGTCGAGTTCTTCGGCCCGGGCATCGCCGATCTCGGCCTCGCAGACCGGGCGACGATCGGGAACATGTCGCCGGAGTTTGGCTCGACCTGCGCGATCTTCCCGATCGACGCCGAGACGCTGCGCTATCTGGAGTTCACGGGCAGGCCGACCGAGCAGATCGAGCTGGTCGACGCCTACACGCGGGAGCAGGGCCTCTTCCACGAGCCCGACTCCGAGGAGGCGACCTACAGCGACACGCTGGAGCTCGACCTCGGCGAGGTCGAGCCGAGCATCGCGGGCCCGAAGCGCCCGCAGGACCGGATCGCGCTCTCCAACGCAAAGCCGGCCTTCCTCGAGGCCATGCAGGAGTGGGACCCGGAGGCCGGCAACGAGCTCAGCAACATGCTCGACGTCGCGATCGACGAGTCCTTCCCGGCCTCCGACCCGCCCGCCGAGGATCACGATGGCGAGAACGGCAAGCCGCGAAAGGCGGGGCTGACGGCCGTCGCGGAGGAGCGCAAGACGAGCGATTGCGTGTCCGTTCAGCTCGAGGACGGTCAGACGATCGAGCTTGACCACGGCATGGTCGTGATCGCTGCGATCACGAGTTGCACCAACACCTCGAATCCCTCCGTCATGCTCGGGGCCGGCCTGATCGCCAAGAAGGCTGTTGAGCGCGGGCTCGCCCGCAAGCCCTGGGTGAAGACCTCTCTTGCGCCGGGCTCCACCGTCGTCACCGAGTACCTGGAGAAGTCCGGCCTCGACCGCTATCTCGACGAGCTCCAGTTCAACCTCGTCGGTTACGGCTGCACCACCTGCATCGGGAACTCCGGGCCGCTGCCGGAGTCGATCTCAAAGGCAGTCAACGACAACGATCTGGTGGTCTGCTCGGTCCTCTCCGGCAACCGGAACTTCGAGGGCCGGATCAACCCGGACACCCGAGCCAACTATCTGGCCTCGCCACCGCTGGTGGTCGCCTATGCCCTCGCGGGCCGGATGGACATCGACCTGATCAACGAGCCGCTCGGCCGTGACTCTGACGATCAGCCGGTCTACCTCTCGGACATCTGGCCCAGCACCGATGAGATCAAGAAGGTCGTCGGGGAGGCGGTCCGCGCGGACATGTTCACCAAGAGCTATGCGGATGTGTTCACGGGCGATGCGCGCTGGAAGGGAATAGCGGTCCCCGAGGGCGACCGCTACACCTGGCCCGACTCGACCTATGTGCGCAAGCCGAGCTTCTTCGAGGGCATGGACCCGGAGCCCGCGCCGGTCGAGCCGATCGAGGGCGCGAGGGTCTTGGCCGTGCTCGGGGACTCCGTCACAACGGATCACATCTCGCCCGCCGGCGCGATCAAGAAGGACAGCCCGGCCGGGAGGTGGCTCCAGGACCAGGGCGTCGAGGTTCGCGACTTCAACTCGTATGGATCGCGCCGAGGCAACCACGAGGTGATGATCCGCGGCACCTTCGCGAACGTTCGGCTGCGCAACCGCCTGGTCGAGAGGGAGGGGGGCTTCACGAAGCACTTCTCCTCATCAGACGGGGAGGGCGAGGAGACGACGATCTACGAGGCGGCGATGAGTTACGCCGAGGAGGGCGTGCCGCTGGTCGTGCTCGCGGGCAAGGAGTACGGCTCGGGATCCTCGCGCGACTGGGCGGCGAAGGGCACCAACCTGCTCGGGGTCCGCGCGGTGATCGCGGAGAGCTTCGAGCGGATCCACCGGTCCAACCTGATCGGTATGGGCGTGCTGCCCCTGCAGTTCCCCGACGGCGAGTCGGCTGACTCGCTGGGCCTGACCGGGAAGGAGACCTTCGACGTCGGCGATCTTCAAAACGGCGAGGCGAAGACGGTCGAGGTCACCGCCCACCGCGACGGAGGGGAGGACGTCAGCTTCGAGGCGACCGTGCGGATCGACACGCCGAACGAGGTCAGCTACTTCCAGAACGGCGGCATCCTGCACCGCGTCCTGCGGGACCTGCGCTCACGCGGCTAGCGCTGGTCGGCGTCCTCGAGGACGACCCGCAGGGCCGCGATGTCCTCGGCCCCGAAGACGAGCCGGTTCTGCGTGGCGATGTAGACGAGGTCGAGGTTGACTCCGGCCTGCGCCACCTTGCGGGCCAAGTCCGCCAAAACGCCCGGGCGGTCCTCGACGTCGACCACGACGACTTCCCGCTCACGGGTGACGCCCACGTGGGAGATCGCCAGCGCGTGCTTCACCGCCTCCGCGTGTGGGACCAGGATGTGCAGTTCGGCGCGGTCACCGGCGCCGACGCAGGTGGCGGCGGCGATGTTCACCCCCGCATCGCTGATTGAGGCCGCCACTTCGGCCAGGGCGCCGGGGGTGTTCTCGATGTCGATGACCAGGTCGACAGCCATGCGCAGGTGCGCACTCAGCCTACTCGGGAATGCGCAGCGAGCGGCCCGATCGGCCGGCCCCCGTTTCCCTATTTGATTTGGCAGAAAGAAGCGGCGTGGCGGGGCCGCGGGAGGCAGGGGGTCCACACGGCCCGCGCCACGCCTGCGCGTCGGTAGCCAGGGAGGGATTTCCGACGCGATCGTTCCCGGAGGCGGGACTGGCCCGGGAACGAGTCTGTCAAGTTAGTACGTCCTCCCGCCTCATCTGATTATTCCCCGTTTCGTCGTGCGGTGTCAACTCCGGCGCCGATATTCCCCATCCGCGGCGCTCGATCAGCTCGATTCCGATCACGGCGCCCACCGGCCCGAGCGGTGTCAGGGTCGCCGCGAGCAGCGGCCAGGGCGCCTCGCGGCGCATGATCGCCCAGAAGATCAGCGCACAGAGGCCCAGATAGCCGATTCCGTGCAGCAGGCCGAAGAGGGCGGTCTCCGAGGGGTAGCCGGGCGCGATCCAGAAGAAGAGCAGTGCCGTGAACAGGCCCAGCTCGAACCAGGACGCGATCTTGACCCAGTGGAAGAGCCGGCCGGGAACGGGCCTGCGTCGGGCATTTCCCTGCTCAGCCGTCGCCATGGGTTGAAACTAGCGGCTGTCCGGACTCGACACCCGGTCGGAGTGTCGTGGGGCGATCTTCATACCGGCTGTCCATAGTTTTGTTGACCCCGGGCAGGCAAGATGCCGGCCATGGAGCGATTCCACGGAGATCAAGGTTCCAACGTGGGCATGAGAAGGCTCGTGCGGTTGCAGCGCTCGTATCGGTGCGCGAGCTGCGATGCAGAACACCACTCCTGGGCTCGACTCAGCTCCTGTCCCGATTGCGGCCGCTCCCTCTCGGTGGCCGTGATCCGACGGGCAGCGCTCACGGGGCCGGTCTGAGCCTGGACGCCCCGCCGCGGCCGAGCCGGCGCGGCGGGGCGTTCCTCCGAGGCTCGTGCCTCCGATCTACCTAGGGCGACTCACAGAGCACGTAGACGGTGAACTGGGTCGTCGACGGAGAATCGTTGCCGACGAAGACGTGCCATCCAGTCGGTACGCCTGCGCCATTCAGCTCCGGCCGGCTGCCATCGATTCTGCCGAAGCTGGCCTGGGCCGCATAGCCGCCGCCGACCGCCTTCTCGCTCCCGACGCAGCTGGCGAGCGCGTCACCGGCAGCCCCGCTGTTGATGGGACCGGTGGTGGCGGTTCGCTGAACCACGGTGGTCTTGAACTGGACGGGCTTCTTCTTTTTCTTCTTCGAGACCTGGGCTGCCGCAAACTGCTTTGCGACTTCCTTCTTCACCAGGCTCTGCAGCGAGGGGCCACCTAGTGCGGGCGAGACTGCGAGCAGCGCCCCTATCACCCCAAGTGCGATCCCGGTCTGTATCCAGCCAGGTCTTCTCCTCATTTGAAACCTCCCATATAAGTAAGGCTCGCTTGCGCGAGCCGGCGGGGCTCCTCAAGAAATCCGCCACACGACACCACCCCTCCTCGCCTGGCCGGGCGATCCTAACCGCGCCGAGAGCTGCCCGGCATGCAGCGTTGCCTGGGCCCCGGCAAACTCGCCTCGGTTCAGCCCGGCTCCCCTAGCCCCGCGGCCTTCCGGGCGGCCGCGCGATCCATGAAGCCCTGCATCCGCGTTACCCGTCCTTCGTGCACGGTGAGGACGGCCGCCGTCTCACCCTCCAGCTCGACCCCACTGCCCTTGCCGCGCAGGTGCTCTCGCAGCAGGACCACCACCTGATCGCCTGCATCGAGGAACTTCTCGGGCTCGATGCGGCGCTCCTCCCACGCCTCGCCGTCCTTCTCGTACTCCTGGATCACCTCGGCGAGGCCGCGGGTGATGCGGCCCTCCTCGACGCCGCCGACGGTCCCGTGCAACTCGATCTCGGGGTCCATCAGCTCCGCGACTCGCGGCCAATCCTCTCGCACGCCGGCGTCCAGGAAGGACTTGACGACGTTGATGTTCTCCTCCGACACCCCCGCCAGTATCCCAGGAGGACTGGCTTCGCCCTTCGCTCCAAGGCGGAGCGGCCTGGTGGCCGCTACGCCGGATCCGCGCGGCCCATCAGGGCCGTGAGGACGATTCGCTCCTGCTCCTTGGTGTGCGCGACCGCGTAGCCCTCGCCGGGGCTCGCGCGCGGCGGCCGGCCGATGTAGCCGAGCTCAACGTCCTCGGGGAGCAGCTCGGGCATGCGCCGCTGCATCACCGACCAGGCGCCCATGTTCCGCGGCTCCTCCTGGACCCAGACGATCTCCTTCAGGCTCGGGTAGCTCGCGATCAGGTCGGTGAGCTGCTCCTTGGCGAATGGATAGAGGAGCTCGGCGCGAGCGATCGCGACGTTCTCGATCTCCTCGCGCTTCGGGGCGGCGTCGATGTCGTAGTAGATCTTGCCGCTGCAGAGGACGAGCCGCTCGACCTTGTCCTTGCGGCCCTCGGCATGCGGGTCGTCGAGCACGAACTCGAAGGAGCCGGTGGTCAGGTCCTCGAGCGTGGAGGTCGCGCGCGGCAGCCGCAGGAGGCCCTTCGGCGTGAAGACCACCATTGGCCTGGCCTTCTGGATGTGGGCCTGGCGCCGCAGCAGATGGAAGTACTGCGCAGCCGTTGAGGGATTGGCGATCCGGATGTTGCCCTCGGCAGCGAGCTGGATGAAGCGCTCGATCCGGGCGCTCGAGTGCTCGGGGCCGGCACCCTCGTAGCCATGGGGAAGCAGGAGCGTCAGGCGAGAGGTCTGGCCCCACTTCGCCTCGGCCGAGACGATGAAGCTGTCAATGATCACCTGCGCCGAGTTGCCGAAGTCGCCGAACTGGGCCTCCCAGAGGATCAGGCTGTCCGGCGAGGCGGCGGAGTAGCCGTACTCGAAACCGACGCAGGCCGTTTCCGAAAGCGGGCTGTTGTGAAGCTCAAGCGGCGCGTTCGCTTCGGCCAGGTTCTGGATCGGCGCGTAGCGCAGCCCCGTCTTCTCGTCATGCAGGACGAGGTGCCGGTTGGAGAACGTCCCCCGCTCGGTGTCCTGGCCGGTGAAGCGGACGTGGACCTCCTCCGTCAGCATCGAAGCCAGCGCCAGGGCCTCGGCGTGGCCGAACTCGATCCCGCCCTCGTTCATCGCGTCGAGCCGCTTGGAGAGGGGCTTGCGGAGCTTGCGGTGGATTGTGAAGCTGTCCGGCACCCGGAGCAGCTCCTCGTTCAGCTTGCGGAGCCGCTCCTCGGGTACCGCCGTGTCGACGCTCGGGCTGCGCGTCCGGTCGAGCTCTCCGGTGCCGGTCGCGGTGGGGTCTGCGAAATCGCCGGACTCGATCTTGCGGCGGAGCTCGTCATGCGCCGCCTTGAGCCCCTTCTGGCGATCGTCGTTCCGCTCCTCGACCTCGTTCGGGGTGACCATGCCCTCCTTGACGAGCTCCTCGGCATAGAGCTGGCTGACCGGCGGGTGCTCCTTGATCTTCGCTGCCATCAGCGGCTGTGTGTAGGCGGGCTCGTCGGTCTCGTTGTGGCCGAAGCGGCGGTAGCCGATCACATCGATGACCACGTCGCGGCCCCAGCGCTCGCGGTAGGCCATCGCCAGACGGACGGCGGCGACGCAGGCCTCCGGGTCGTCGGCGTTCACGTGGATGATCGGCACGTTGAAGCCCTTCGCCATGTCTCCCGCGTAGGGGGTGGAGCGGCCCTCCTCGGGGTCGGTGGTGAAGCCGATCTGGTTGTCCTGGATGATGTGGATCGTGCCGCCGGTCGCGTAGCCCTTCAGCGACTGGAGGTTGAGCGTCTCCGCCACGACCCCCTGGGCCGGGAACGCCGCGTCGCCGTGGAGCAGCACCGGGACGGCGGCCATCGGATCGTGCTCGAGCCGGCCGTTCTGCCGGCTCGTCTGGGAGGCCCGCGCGGCGCCGGTGACCACCGGGTCCACGAACTCGAGGTGGCTCGGGTTCGGATAGAGGCGGACTCCGATCTCGGAGCCGTCCCTCGTCTTGTAGAGGCCGCCGTGGCCGTAGTGGTACTTGACGTCGCCGGTGCCGCCGGTGGGGATGGCGGCGAGGGACTTGACCGCCTCGATCGCCTTGGCACCCTCGAACTCGGCCAGGATCGCCTCGACCGGACGGCCGATGTTGTGAGCGAGGACGGCGAGCCGGCCGCGATGGGCCATGCCGATGACCACATCGTGCGCGCCCTCGGTGTGCGCCATCTCGAAGACCTCGTCGAGCATCGGCACGACTGTGTCCAGACCCTCGATCGAGAACATCTTCTGGCCGAGGTAGGCCTTCTCCAGATAGCGCTCGAAGCCGAACACCTGGATCAGCCGGTCGAGAAGGCGCTGCTTCTCCTCGGACTCGAGCGGCTTGCGGTGCCAGCCGGTCTCGATCATGTCGCGCAGCCACATGCGCTGCTGGTGCGAGGAGAGGTGTTCGATCTGGTACGCGATCGTGCCGCAGTAGGCCTCGCGCATCCGCGGCAGCACCTCGAGCAGCGTCTCGCCCTCGACGCCGATGCGAAGGATCTCCGCCGGGATCTGCGCCATCAACTCGGGGGTCAGGTTGAGGTTCTCGGGCTGGATCGCCGGGTCGCCCTTCGGCTCGGAGCCGAGCGGGTCGAGCCGGGCCGCGAGGTGGCCATGGGTCCGATAGCCCTTGAGCAGCGAGGTCGCGGCCTGGACTCCCTGGAGGAGCTCGGTGCTGGGCCTCGCGGCGACGCTTGGGGCGGTCGGCCCGCCCGGGGCGCCCGGCGCCGCCAGCGGTGGGGCAGAGGCCGCGGCGGCGTGCGCCGAGGTGATCGGACTGGGATCGACCTCGAGCTCCCGCGCGACGGCCTCGTAGAAGTCGTCCTCGCCCTGCAGCAGCTCCTCGATCCGGCGCAGGAATGATCCGGACTCGGCCCCCTGGATCACGCGGTGGTCATACGTCGAGGTCATCGTCATCACCTTCGAGACCCCGAGCGCCTTGATCTTCTCCGGCGGAGCGTGCCTCCACTCGACCGGATAGGCGAGCGACCCGCAGGCGACGATCGTGCCCTGGCCCTTCAGCAGGCGCGGCACGGAGGCGACGGTCCCGAGGCCGCCCGGGTTGGTGAGGCTGATGTTGGTCCCCTGGAAGTCGTCCGCGGTGAGGCTGTTCTCCCGGGTCTTCGTGATCAACTCCTCGTAGTAGGAGTGGAAGCCCCCAAAATCGAGGCGATCCGCGCCCTTGATGCAGGGGACCAGCAGGGAGCGCTTGCCCTTGCGCTCCACGTCGACGGCGATGCCCAGGTTGACGCCGCCTGGCTCGATCACCGTGGGTTTGCCGTCGCGTTCCTCGAAGGCTCGTCCCATCACGGGCCACTCCTGCGCGGCCTTGACGATGGCCCAGGCGATCAGGTGCGTGAAGCTCACCTTCATCCCGCGCTCCTTCAGGACGGCGTTCAGGGCCTTGCGCTTGGCGTCGAGGGTGTCGACGGCCAGCTCGCGGAACGAGGTGGCCGTCGGGATCGAGCGGCTCTCGTCCATCGCCTTGGCGAGCGTGGCGGCCGGGCCTCGAAGCGGCTTGGCCTCGCCCTCGGCGGCCTTGGCGGGGGCCGCGGCACCACCTCCGCCGTTCAGGACGTCGTCCTTGGTGATCTTGCCGCCGTGGCCGCTCCCCTTGACTCCCTTGAGATCGACGCGGTTGGCCTGGGCGGCGCGGCGGGCGACGGGGGTGGCGCGGGCGTCTCGGTTGCCGGCTTCGCCATCGGATCCGCTCAAGGAGGCTGAAGCGCCCGCAGGAGCCGGCGCCGAACCGGCGTCGGTGTCAGGGGTCGCCGGCTCCGAGGACGCTTCCTCTGATGCTGGTCCCTTGGTCATCTCGGCGAGTGGCTTGCCCACCTCGATCGTCTCATCGGGGCCAACGAGGATCTTGGTGATCATGCCGCTGGCGGGCGCGGGGACCTCGGCGTCGACCTTGTCGGTGGAGACCTCGACCACGGTGTCGCCCTCGGCGATCTGATCGCCCTCGGCGACGTGCCACTCGAGCACGGTCCCCTCGGTGACCGACTCGCCCATCTCGGGCATGACGATCTCGAGGCCCCCGCCCTCGAGGGACTTCCCGGCAGAGACCGAGGCGTCGTCCGTGGTGGCGGTGGTGGAGTCTCCGGCCCCGTTCGACCTGGCTTCGCCATCTGAAGAAGCGACCTCGGAGGCTTCAACCTCCTTCTCCGGTGGCCCGCCGTTCGGATCGATCTCGGCCATCGGCTTGCCGACCTGGATCTCATCGTCGGGCTGCACCAGGATCTTCGTGACCGTGC
Organism: uncultured Solirubrobacterales bacterium; assembly: GCA_963743575.1. Lineage (GTDB taxonomy): Bacteria > Actinomycetota > Thermoleophilia > Solirubrobacterales > 70-9 > DASUPK01. The sequence goes on from CAVUQC010000007.1 coordinate 1,179,942, forward strand.
CGGCGGCGGGGGCGGGGACCTCGGCGTCGACCTTGTCGGTCGAGACCTCGACCATTGTGTCGCCCTCTTCGACCGAGTCCCCCTCCGAGACATGCCATTCGAGCACGGTGCCCTCCGTCACCGACTCGCCCATCTCGGGCATCAAGAGCTGAACCTTCTGCTTAGTCGCCATTCCCCTTACTAACTGTATGACGTTCTCTAAAGCTGCTTTGCACTACCCGATCCGGGCGATCAGGTCCACCGCCGGGTAACCGTGCTCCCGGATGAACTCGCGGGTCGGCGCCGTCGTCTCGCAGAAGGCGCAGGCGATCATGTCCGAGAACCCGACCGGTCCCGAGAGCGCGAGCGGCATGTCGCACTCGGGGCAGGCCAGCGACCGCATCCCAAGCCAGGCCGCGCGCTCGGCGGGCCGGATCTCGACCCGCGCCGCAGCGGCGCGCAGCCGCTCGTCGCGCTTGGGATCGACGTTGCTGGCCGGGTCGTAGAAAAGCCCCACAACTTGATTATTGCGCTGCGCCGACGTGGGCCAAGCGGCGGAGGGCGCGTGCGGTGTAAGTTCCACCCAGTTTGGATGGAGGAGGGGTGAGATGAGCTATTTCGTCACCGGTGCCACCGGATTCATCGGCCGCAACCTGGTCGAGCAGCTGCTCGAGCGCCAGGGGACGATCTACGTCCTCGTCCGGGAGGGATCGCGCGGCCGACTGGAGGAGCTCCGAAGCCGCTGGGGCGCGGATGAGGAACGGATCGTCCCGGTGATCGGCGACCTCTCCCAGGAGCACCTGGGCTGCGGCGAGCAGATCGCGGAGCTCCGGGGCAAGGTCGACCACTTCTTCCACCTCGCGGCGATCTACGACATGACCGCGGACGCGGAGAGCCAGCGCATCGCGAACGTCGAGGGCACCAGGGAGGCGGTCAAGCTCGCCAAGGAGCTCGACGCGAAGCATTTCCACATGGTCAGCTCGATCGCCGCGGCGGGCCTCTACAAGGGCACCTTCACGGAGGACATGTTCGAGGAGGCCGAGAAGGTCGACAACCACCCGTACTTCCAGACCAAGCACGAGTCCGAGGCGGTGGTGCGCAAGGAGTGCGAGGTCCCCTGGCGGGTCTACCGGCCTGGGATCGTCGTCGGGCACTCCGAGACCGGCGAGATGGACAAGGTCGACGGCCCGTACTACTTCTTCAAGCTCCTGCAGCGAGCCCGGAACGCGGTCCCGAGCTGGTTCCCGGGAATCGGCATCGAGGGGCGGAGGATCAACATCGTCCCGGTCGACTTCGTCGCCAGGGCGATGGATCACATCGCCCACATCGATGGGTTCGACGGGCAGGCCTTCCATCTCACCGACCCGAATCCGCTGTCGGCGGGCCAGGTGATCAACGTCTTCGCCAAGGCTGCGCACGCACCCGAGGCGGCGCTGCGGATCGACTCGCGGATGTTCGACTTCATCCCGAAACAGGTCCGAGGCGGGCTCACGATGCTGCCGCCCGTCAAGCGCATCAGCGACCAGGTCCTCGCCGACCTCGGCATCCCGCGCTCGGTGCTCGTCTACATCAACTACCCGACCGACTTCGACTCCACCAAGACCCAGGCGGCGCTGGAGGGGAGCGGGATCTCGGTTCCGCCTCTGCCGGGCTACGCCGACCGGCTCTGGGATTACTGGGAGCGCAACCTCGACCCGGATCTCTTCAAGGACCGCTCGCTCTCCGGCGCGATCGGGGGCAAGGTCGTCCTGATCACCGGAGCCTCCTCGGGAATCGGCAAGGCGTGCGCCGTCAAGTGCGGCGCGGCCGGCGCGGAGGTCCTGCTCGTCGCCCGAACGCCTGAGAAGCTCGAGGAGACCAGGGTGGAGATCGAGGAGGCGGGGGGCACCGCCCACATCCATCAGTGCGACCTCTCGGACCTCGACGACGTCGAGCGGATGGCGAAGGAGGTGCTCGAGCAGCACGAGCGGGTGGACATCCTCGTCAACAACGCGGGGCGCTCGATCCGGCGCTCGATCGAGAACTCCTACGAGCGTTTCCACGACTTCGAGCGGACCATGCAGCTCAACTACTTCGGCGCTCTTCGGCTGATCCTGAGCGTGCTGCCCTCGATGCGCAGGCGGAGTGCGGGGCGCAAGGGCGGGCACATCATCAACATCAGCTCGATCGGCGTGCAGACCAACACGCCGCGCTTCTCGGCCTACGTTGCGTCCAAGGCCGCGCTCGACGCCTGGTCCCGGTGCGTCGCCTCGGAGGTGGTCGACGACGGCGTCCACATCACCACCATCCACATGCCGCTGGTGCGGACCCCGATGATCGCCCCGACCAAGATGTACGACGCCTTCCCGACGATCACCCCCGACCAGGCCGCGGACATGATCTGTGACGCGATGATCCGCAAGCCGAAGAAGGTTGCGACCCGCCTCGGCAACTTCGGCGAGCTCCTCTACAACGTCGCGCCGAAAGCCTCGGACGCGATTCTCAACACGGCCTACAAGCTCTTCCCCGAATCCAGCGCCGCCAAGGGCAAGGACGACGGGAAGCCCGCCGAGAAGGAGCAGGAGCTCTCCACCGAGGGCGTCGCGTTCGCGTACCTGATGCGCGGCGTCCACTGGTAGTCGGTGGCAACCGCCACGACGCGCCGCCTCAAGCACTGGGGCTGGGGGTACGAGGACCAACAGCCGCCGCGCGATCAGATCGAGGCGATCGCCAAGGCGGTCACCGACAGGCTGGGCTTCGACGTCGAAGAGATCGAGGAGCCAGTCCCGCTCGATTCGATCGATCTGCCTGAGCCTCGCATCGAGCCGCCGAAGCGCTTCGCGGAGATGTTCTCCGCCGAACGCTACGAGCGGGTCGCGCACTCGCTCGGCAAGGCCTATCGGGACGTCGTGCGCGGGTTCAGGGGGGAGTTCCCGAATCCACCCGACCTGGTCGCCTACCCCGAGTCAGCGGAGGACGTGGACATCGTCCTCAACTTCTGTGCCGATGAGGGCGCGGCCGCGATCCCGTTCGGCGGCGGTACGAGCGTGGTCGGGGGGGTGGAGCCGCGCATGCGCGAGCAGTACCCGGGCGTGGTCAGCATCGACCTGAAGCGGATGGACCGGGTGCTCGAGGTGGACGCCGTGTCGAAGGCGGCTCGCATCCAGGCCGGCGCGACCGGCCCGCTGCTCGAGGACCAGCTTCGTGAACACGGCCTCACCCTGCGGCACTTCCCGCAGTCCTTCGAGTACTCGACCCTCGGCGGCTGGATCGCCACCCGCGCGGGCGGGCACTTCGCCACCCTCGAGACCCACATCGACGACCTGGTCGAGTCGGTCCGGGCGGTGACCCTGGACGAAGAATGGGAGAGCAGGCGGCTGCCGGGATCGGGGGCGGGGCCCAGTCCGGACCGGATGCTGATCGGGTCGGAGGGGATCCTCGGGGTGATCGTCGACGCCTGGGTGCGGGTGCGCGAGCGTCCCACCGAGAAGATCTCCTGCGGGGTCGCCTGCGACGACTTCGCGACGGGAGCCGAGGCGGTCCGGGAGATCTCACAGTCGGGCCTCAACCCGTCCAACTGCAGGTTGCTCGATCCAGCCGAGTCGGACATGACGTCTGCCGGGCCGCCCGGGAAGGCTCTGCTGGTGCTCGGCTTCGAGTCGGCGCACGTCCCGGTCGAGGAGCCGATGTCCCTGGCGCTCGACATCTGCCGCGGCCACGGGGGTGAGCCGGGAAAGCTTCGGCGGGGCAGCGCGCGCGAGTCGAGCGGCGAGGGGGACGACGCCGTCAACGCCTGGCGCAGCGCCTTCCTCTCGGCCCCCTACCTGCGGGACTCCCTGGTCGCGTGCGGGATCCTCTCCGACACCTTCGAGACCGCCATTACCTGGGACCGGTTCCCCGGCTTCCACGCCGAGGTGATGGAGACCGCGAGGCGGGCCGTCGCGGAGTCGAGCGGAACGAAGGGCGATGGGGGAGGCTCGCCACGGATCAGCTGCCGCTTCACGCATGTCTATCCCGACGGGCCGGCGCCCTACTACACCGTGCTGGCTCCGGCCAGGCGCGGGGACGAGGTCGCCCAGTGGGATGAGATCAAGGCGGCCGTCTCCGACGCGCTGATCGACGCTGGCGGCACCATCACCCATCATCACGCCGTCGGCCGGGACCACCGCCCCTGGTACGACCGGCAGCGCCCCGAGCCGTTCGCGGACGCGCTCCGGGCAGCCAAGCGCCAGGTCGACCCGAAAAGCGTGTTGAACCCAGGCGTGCTGATCGACCCATAACGCCCGCTCCTGGTGAGTTCTTCCGGATATACCGGAACAACGCACCAACTGTGCCGCTTTGGACGAGAAGCCGCTCTTGCGTCCATGTACGGAACGGCCGCCGGACTGCTGAATCTCGGGGCAGGGGCGGAGCGGAGGCGACTTGTGATGGGCGGGTGCTTGCGGCTGGGATCTGATGGCGAATGCCGGGTCGCGACCACTACCCTGCGCCCTCATGGCTGACGCTCTCCAAGAGCGGACGGAGCCGCAGGCGGAGCCGATCGCAACCGGCGGCGAGTCCCCCAAACCCCGGCGCGGGCCCGTTCGCGCAGTGATCAAGGCCCTGCGTCCGCAGGAGTGGGTCAAGAACACCCTCGTGTTCGCGGGCCTGCTCTTCTCCGCGAAGTTCAAGGATTTCGACGCGGTCGTGGACGCCTCCGTCACCTTCGCGGCCTTCTGCATGGTCGCCTCGGCCGGCTACTTGGTCAACGACGCTCATGACGTCGCCGAGGACCGCCAGCATCCAACCAAGCGGTTTCGTCCCATCGCCGCCGGCGAGCTCAGCATCCCGACGGCCGTCACCCTCGCCGTGGTGCTCGCCATCGTGGCACTCGCCGGCTCGGCGACGCTCGAGGGGCTCGAGGTCGGCGGCCTCGTCCTCGCCTACGGAGTGGGCACCACGCTCTACTCGTACGTGCTGAAGCACGAGGTGATCCTCGACGTAATGACAATCGCGGGACTCTTCGTCCTGCGGGTCCTCGCCGGTGCGGTCGCCGTGGGCGCCGACGCCTCGGCCTTCCTGCTGCTCTGCACCGGGATGGTCGCGCTCTTCCTCGGCTTCACTAAGCGACGCCAGGAGGCGACCTCGGAGCTGCACTCCGGGACCTCGTCGAGGCCGGTGCTCGAGCACTACTCGATCCCCTTCCTCGATCAGATGGTCGCGATGGTCACGGCCTCGACGGTGATGAGCTACGCGATCTACGCGGTCAACTCGCCGCTGATCGGCTCCAAGATGCTGGGCACGCTGCCGCCGGTGCTCTACGGGATCTTCCGCTACCTCTATTTGATCTATGACCGCAAGGACACGCGGTCGACCGACGCGATCCTGCTCGAGGACTACGGCATGATCGGCGCGGCGGTCACCTGGGTCGCGAGCGTGGGCATCCTCCTCGCGATCTACCACTAGTACCCAGTAGCCACTACGGATGTTAGTGGCCGGGGCGGCCCCTACGGTTGTGGTGTGGCTCGAAGGCAGCGGAGTCTGATCGGGGGGCTACTGATCGCAACCGCGCTCGTGGCGCTGGCGATCCCCGTTGGCGCTCAGGCGGCGAAGCGAGCAGTCATCACCTTTCCCATGGCCAAGATCGGGCAGCCGGGCAACCCCGGCGCCGCGATCACCCCGTTCACGGACGCGATCTATTCGTCCTGCTCGGTCGCACCGGCATCGCCGCCCTGTCAGACGGTGGGATCGGTGGGCTATCCCTATGGAATCGGCAAGCTCGAGGTGACGGTCCGGCAGTACGTCGCCTTCCTCAACACCGCCGATCCCACCGGCCGGGACAAGAGAGACCTCTACAGCGCCAACGAGAGCTCCGCGGCCTGGCCCAAGTACGGAGAGATCAACTCCAAGCAGAATGCCCGGCCCGGCAAGCACTACTCGGTCGCCTATCCCGAGTGGGCCGACAAGCCGTACGGGTTCGCCAACTTCCTCAGGGCCGCTCGCTTCGCGAACTCCCTCACGAACGGCAATGTCAAGGTCCTCCCGGAGGCTCCGGCGATGCCGCTCGGCTACACCTATCAGCTCTATCGCGATCGCCTGTCCCCGAAGACCGAGACCGGGATGTACAACCTCAAGCGGCGCAAGGCGACCCGCACCTCCGCGAACGGCTTCGTGATCCCGAGTCAGGACGAGTGGATCAAGGCCGCCTATTTCGATCCCAACGGCGGCGGGATGTACTCGTACTGGAAGTACCCGACCAACCCCGGCACCTTCTTCGACCAGCCGACCCAGCTCTCGCCGGATCCCTCCGCGCCGAACACCGCGACGCTCAATGCAACGACGGGCAACGTCACCGACTCAGCGCCCCAGCCGCGGGCGATCTACCACGGCACCTCGTTCCCGACCTGGTGCCCCTCGCAGGTGTCGGCGAGCGACTGCAGCTCCGTCAACCCCCTGCACTTGAAGGCGAGCACCTACCAGAAGATCTACCAGGGCAGCGTCGGATCAGTGGGCCAGGCAAGGACGTTCGGCCCCTGGGGCACCCTCGACCAGGGCGGCAACGCGGTCGAGTGGACCGACACGATCACGCCCCCGCCGGCCGGCAAGAAGGGCGCCCGGGTGTGGCGCCGCCTCCACGGCGGCGTCCCCAACGCCCCCGGGTACCAGATGTGGCTCTCCGCGATCGGCCTGCAGCCGCAGAACAACAAGTTCTACAACGCCATCTACCCGTGGCTGGGCTTCCGCATCGGAGTGATCGGTGACCCCGGCGCCCGGAAGCGCTAGAGCTGGAAGGTGACGATCTTGCGGTCGAGGACGCAGCGGCCGGCAGATCCGCCCGAGCTGCACTTATAGCCCTGCAACGAGTGAGCGTGGGTCTTCGCGTACTCGGAGGCGATGCGCTTGGCCTTCGAGCAGGCAACCTTGGCAGCCCGGACTCCGCCGCCGCAGTTCTGAAGGCCCGCCGCCGAGCCTGAGGAGACCGCGAAGACGAGCACGGCTGCGACTGCGAGGGCGGCGAGTAGGGAAATTCGACGGATCGACATGTGATCAAGATCGACGCCCTCCGCTCCCTGCCTGAGCAGGCCCGTTCCGCCTGGACATTTGGACTGACTGGCCAGTCGGCCAGTCATATAGAGTCCGAAAAATGGACCTGACGCTGACCGACTCGGAGGCCGCCTTCCGGGACGAGGTTCGGAGCTGGCTGGAGGAGAATCATCCCGGCCCCTCGCCCGAGGGTGACGATCAGGCCGAGTTCGAGTTCCGGCGCGCGTGGCAGAAGAAGATGCACGAGGCCGGCTGGGCGGGTCTCTCCTGGCCCGAGGAGTACGGCGGCAAGGGCGCGACCCTGATCGAGCAGTCGATCTTCAACGAGGAGCTCGCCCGCCAGCGCGTGCCGCTCCCGGCGAACGTCCTCGGACTGGTCATGGGCGGCCCCGTCGTGATCGCTCACGGCAACGAGGACCAGAAGGAGCGCTACCTCGAGCCGATCCTCTCCGGCGAGGAGATCTGGTGCCAGGGCTTCTCGGAGCCTGAGTCGGGCTCCGACCTCGCCTCGCTCAAGACCCGCGCGATCAAGACCGACTCGAACGGGGGCACCTGGAAGGTGACCGGCCAGAAGGTCTGGACCACCTACGCGCACGAGGCCAAGTACTGCATGCTCCTCGCCCGCACCGACCAGGACGCGCCCAAGCACAAGGGCATCACCTACTTCATCCTCGACATGGACCAGCCGAACGTCGACGTGAGGCCGCTACGGCAGATCACTGGCGAGGCCGAGTTCAACGAGATCTTCCTCGAGGAGGCCGAGATCCCCGACGAGAACGTCATCGGCCAGGTGGGCGGCGGCTGGGGCGTTGCCATCACCACTCTGATGTTCGAGCGCGCCGGGTTGGGCGCAGCCGCGGTCATGGGCCTGAAGCGGTCGATGGAGGACCTGCTGGCCGTGATCCGCGAGCGCGGCCTTGACGAGGACCCGGTGATCCGTCAGCGAATCGCCGACCTCCAGATCGGAATCGAGGCGATGCGCCTGGGCGCCCTGCGCTCCCTCACCGCCACGATGAAGTCAGGAATCCCGGGCCCAGAGGGCTCCCTCTCGAAGTGGCAGTGGGCGGACTACAACCAGGCGCTCACCGAGCTCGGGAACGAGGTGCTCGGCCCCGAGGGGATGCGCGTCAACACCGAGTGGAGCTACCGCTTCCTGCGCTCCCGGGCCAACTCGATCGAGGGTGGCACCACCGAGGTGCTCAAGAACATCATTGCGGAGCGCGTGCTCGGCCTACCACGATTGAGGTGACCGTGAACGTAACTCCAAGCACGCGCGGTAGCCGGGTATTCGTGCTCGGCCTGCCGAGGCTGCGGTAGCCATGAACTTCGACCTGAACGACGAGCAGCAGGAGATCAAGCGCACGGCGCACGAGTTCCTCGCCTCCCGCTCTGCCCCGTTGAAGGTGAGGGAACTCGCCGAGGCTCGCTCCTACGACGACGCCCTCTGGAAGGAGATCTCCGACCTGGGCTGGCCCGGGATCGCCATTTCCGAGGAAGACGGCGGCCAGGGGCTCGGGATGGTCGAGCTCGCGGTCCTGCTCGAGGAGTCGGGCTACGCCTGCACACCCAGTCCGCTGCTGGGGACCGCCGGATCCGCCCTGGTCATCTCGGCCGCCGGCTCCGACGAGCAGCGCGCCGAGTGGCTGCCCAAGCTCGCGAGTGGCGAGGCAACCGGTTCCTTCGGCGGCTACGCCGCCGGACAGAGCACTCTTTTCTGCGACCTCCCCACAGCCGACGTCGTCGTCACCTTCGACGGCGAGGGCGCCCTGCTCGCGCCGGCCTCAGAGGTCGACTTCGAGCCCTTCGATGCGATCGACGCCACCCGCTCCTACGGACTGGTGTCTGAGGCCGCCGGCGAGCGGCTGGCGGGCGACGTGGCCGCCGGCCGGGACCGGCTCGCGGTCGCGATCGCCGCCGAGCTCACCGGCATCGCCCAGCGAACGATGGAGATGGCCGTGGATTACGCGCGCGAGCGCCAGCAGTTCGGCCGCCCGATCGGCGCGTATCAGGGGGTCGGCCACCGCTGCGCGGCGATGCTCCTCGCCGCCGAAGAATCTCGCTCGCTGACCTATTTCGCCTCCTGGACCGCCGACGCCGAGCCCGAGTCGCTGCCGCTGGCCGCCGCGATGGCCGGCGCACGCTCCGCCGACGCCGGCTGGCAGGTGCCGGCGTCCGCCCTGCAGGTCTTCGGCGGCATCGGCTTCACCTGGGAGCACGACCTCCAGTTCTGGCTGAAGCGCGGTCGTGTCGCCGGGCGCATGCTCGACACGCCGCGCGACCACCGCGAGCGGGTTGCCGATCTCTCCGGCATGGGCGCAGCGGCCACCAGGCCGCAGCATCTGGGAGCGGCGGCCTAGCCGCCGCGACTGATGCTGGGCGGCCGCTCGTGGCCGCGATTGATGGCGAAGCCGTGGCTCAGGGGGCCAGCTCGGCGATCAGGTCGACCCCGTCGAGGTCGTTGTGCGTCAGGTGCTGGAACATCAACCGCTCGACACCGGCCTCCTCGAGCTCGGTGAGCTGTTCGCGGATCTCGGCCACGGTCCCGATCAGCGTGTTGTCCCTCAGCCCCTTGAGGTAGGCCTCCGGATCCGAGGCGTCCTCGCCGCGGATCTCGGCGACCCTGTGCGCGCGCTCCAGCAGGTCGACGCGGTCCGAGCCGATGATCCCGTGCGTCATCAGTGAGATCACGGGCGCATCGCGCCCCGCGTCCGTCCAGGCCTGCCTGACGATCGGGACGGCCTCACGGGCCTGCTCGGCGCTCATCATCACCAGGTTGTATTCGTCGGCCCAACGGGCGGCCGCCGCGAGGGTGCGCGGCTTGGCGCTGCCGCCGACGATCAGATTCGGCCGCGAGAGCGGCTTCGGCTGGGCGTTGCCGCCCTTGATCCGGTAGTGCTCGCCCTCGAAGTCGAACGGGTCGGCGTCCCACTGCCGGCTGACGATCTCGATCTGCTCCTCGAACATCTTCACCCGGTCGCCGGTCGGGGGAAACGGGAAGCCGTAGGCCTCGTGCTCCGCCTCGAGCCAGCCCGAGCCCATGCCGAGCTCGATCCGGCCGCCGCCGGCCATGTGGTCGGCCGTGACGACGTTCTTCGCCAGCACGGACGGATGGCGAAAGGTCACAGGCGAGACGAGCGTGCCGAGACGCAGGGTGGAGGTGACGGCCGCGAGCCCGCAGATCGTCGCCCAGGCGTCGAGGGAGCTCCGCTGCGTCTCCCCCATCACCGATTGGTAGTGGTCCGAGCGAAAGAGAGCGTCGATCGGGCTGTCCTCGCAGGCCCTGGCGAGCTCGAGCCACTCCTCCCAGGTCACGGACTCCTGACCCTCGATCATCAGGCAGATGCGCATCAGTCGGGAAGGATCTCAGCGTCGGAGATGACCTGCGTCTTCCCTCCGCGGCGGAAGTGGACGTCGACGGATTCGTTCTTGCCGTAACTGCCGAACAGCCCGAGAGTCATCGCGAGCCAGCGGCTTCGGCTCACCTTCTCCTTGACGAGCTGCCGCGAGAAGACGATCTCCCGCCCGTGGATGGAGTAGTCAGTCCCCTCGGACTGCTGCGTGCCGTTGATGAAGACCTGGATCGGCCTCCCGGCTCCGTTCGGCAGCCTGATCCGCCGCCCGACCTCGACGCTCTCGCTCATCGCGCGGGGAGAGTACCCGCGAGCGCCGCCTCGAAGCCCTCAGGCGCAGTATCCGAAGGAGGTGACGGTGTCCGGTTGCAGCGAGATGTTGTACATCCCGACCTCCCAGGACGGCCCGGCGGCGCCGGACTTCGTCCAGATCGGCAACGGGCCCCCTGAGGCCGGTGCGCTCGAGTTGAATCCGCCACCCAGCAGGGCGAGTCCCTTGGGACAGGCGGGCGCGGCCACGGTCTTGGATTCGATCCCCGCCATGCTGGACGCGGGGACCGTGAATGAGGAGCTCGCTTCCCGGAGCTTCAGGCCCGCTGCGCAGTAGGCGTAGCTGCTCACGCTCCGAGGGGTGTTGCCGGACTCCGTGAAGGTGGCAAGCCAGCTCGTGGGACTCGATCTGTAGTTCGCAAAGAAGACCGGAAAGGTGTTCGAACCCGTCAGATGCGGTGCCGGCGATGAGGAGTACCCCCCGCCGATCGCCTGTGTGCCGGCCGGGCAGGTGGCCGTGGCGGTCGACTGCGCCCCGGTCGCGGCGGCGGCGCCCGTGGCGCTCACCTCGGAGACGCGGAGGACCTTGTGCTTCTTCTTTTTCGCGACGGACGCCTTTTTGGGCTTCTTGCTGGACAGCCTCGTGCTGCGGCAGTCGGCCATCGCCGTGAGCGGCACCGAGGGCGCGGCGCCGCCGGAGTGCTCCCGCCCGCCCGAGACCTGCCAGCTGTTGTCTCCGATGCGACGGGACTCGTAGACGATGTAGAGGTCGGTGAGCGTGGTTCCGGAGATCAGGAGCGGCGAGGTGTATCCGCCGCCGACCGCGATCTGCCCGGCGGGGCAGGTTGCCGCCACCGTCGCCAGCTCTCCGTCGGCGGAGGTGCTCTTCGTCGCCGACACGACCGTCACCGGCGGCGACTTCGGCTTCTTCTTCTTTTTCTTGGCGTCGGCAGTCGCGACGCCGAGCAGGAGCGGCAGCAGCAGCAGAGCCACCACGATCCGGAAGATTCCCTTCTCCCTCATCGGCACGAGGCTATCCGCTTAGCGGATCGTGAGCCGCTTCTCAGCCGCGGTGAGGTCGGCGCCGGCGGGGCCGTAGGCGCTGACCGCGAACAGATAGCGGCCCGGTTGCAGGTGCTTGTAGGCAATCGGGGATGCGCAGGCCCCGACGAGGGCGGGTTTGTGGGGGCGCACCAGCCTGCACTGGAAGCCCGAGGCCTTGCCGATCGCCTGGAACTCGAACCTCGCCTTGTGGTGGGCGGGATTCATCTTCGCCCGGGTGATCTGCGTGTCGGGAGGCCCCGAGACCGTCAGCAGGTCGCTTGTCTGGGAGGTGGGGCCGGCATCGTTGGTCGCCGTCTCACGGCAGCGGTAATCGCCATCGGCAAAAGCGGTGTAGGAGGTGTCCGTCGCGCCGGCGATCTCGGTGCCATCGCGAGTCCACCGGTAGGCGACGCTCCGCGGCGCGCGGTAGAAGAACGCGCCGAGATCGTCGGGCGCCCACGCGCCCCCCGAGCAGGTGAGGACCGATCCCGGCGTCGTGGCGCCCGCGATCTGCGGCGCTCCGGCGGGGCTCGGCACGTGAAGCATCGCCACGAAGCGGACGCCGCTCGGGGTCGCCCCGGAGAGGTCGACGAGGCCTCCTCCGCCGAAATTGTCGACGTTGCCGTAGGAGACCGTGTCGTTGCCGAGATTCCCCAGGTAGAGCCTTCGGGTCGTGGGGTCGATGCCGAGGCCGACGACGGCCTCCTCGAATGCCCCGGAGAGGTTGAGCTCGCCGCCGCCGCCCGTTCCGTCGAGGTTGGCGTAGGAGATCGTGGTGTGAAAGTCCGGTGCATTGACGTTGGCCCAGAAGATCCTTCCTGACGCGCGATCGATCGCCACGCCATGTTGGTCCTCCGGCGTCGCCCCGGAGAGGTTGAGCTCGCCGCCGCCGCCGGAGCCGTCGAGGTTGGCGTAGGAGATCGTGCTGGTGCCGCGGTTGGCCCAGTAGATCCTCCCTCCCGCTGGATCGATCGCCGCGCCGTAGGGCGCGTCGGGGGTCGCGCCGGTGATGTCCAGCTGCGCGCCGCCCGAGCCGTCGAGGTTCGCGTAGGAGACCGTGTTGTCGTCGTTGACCCAGTAGATCCTTTCCGCCGGGGGGTCGATGGCTAGCCCGTGGGGCTTGTTCGTCAACGTCCCGGAAATGTTGAGCTGGCCGCCGCCGCCCGTTCCGTCGAGGTTGGCGTAGGAGATCGTGTTGTTGCCCTGGTTTGCCCAATAGATTCGACCCGCCGCGGCGTCGATCGCGACGCCGCGGGGACCGCTCGGCGTCGCCCCGGAGAGGTTGAGCTCGCCGCCGCCGCCCGTTCCGTCGAGGTTGGCGTAGGAGATCGTGTCGGTGCCGCCGTTGCCCCAGTAGATGCGATCTGCCCCGAGCGCCGCGGGGGCCACCACCCCGAGGGCGAGCAATCCCGCGGCAATCAGGACGACGCCGACCCGCCGGCCTCGCCCGGAAATCCCTTTCTTACCTCCCGGCATCCATTGCCCCACTGTCCGGCAGCCTAACCGAGCGCTTGCTGGAGGCAATCGAAGGCCTCGTCCAACGTGTGGGCCTCGATCGTCTCCTTGCGGATCGCTCCGGTGTAGGCGATTACAGATCCATCACCCATCACGTCGATGCCACCCTCGCGCGAGCGGAACAGGCCGGGGCCGGAGATCTCGATGCGCGCCTCGACGCGCTGGCCGGGTGGGTGCTCGCGGAAGGCGCTGATCGCGGGCAGTCCACCATCGCGCCGAACTTCCTCGACCCGTCGCCGTGCGTCATCGATCGCCTCGTCGAGCGAGTCGAACCTCTCCCTCCCGACATTGGATCCATGCCGAACCGTGACCTTCCAGCTCACCGGCGCCCAGACTAGCCTGGGATACTGCGCCGCGATGGCGAAGGAGAACGTCGAGGTCGTTCGGGATGCGCTTCGCCTGTGGGGTCTGAAACCCGACGGCGGCCTCGCACCCATCGAGCTCGCTCATTTCGAGGACCTATTCGAGGGAGACACGACGCGCGCCGCTGAGATCTTCGATCCCGAGGTGGAGATCCACCCGCCCGGCGGGCCGATCGGCGGCAACGTCGAGCGCGGCTATGGGGGCATCGTGCGAAATTGGCGCGATCTGCTGGCGACGTTCGACGAGTTCCTGATCGACCCGCTGGAGTTCCACGAGGCCGGGGAGCAGGTCGTCGTGATCCAGCGCAACGTCGGGCGGATGCGCGGGATGGAGGTCGACGAGCTGTCGTCGGTCCTGTTCACGCTGCGGGACCGCCGGATCGCTCGGATCGACGTCTTCGCCAGCCGGGAGGGCGCGCTCGAGGCCGCTGCCGCCGGCTAGGCGCCGCGCCGCGGCTTCTTCGGCCGCTTCGCCGGCGGCCCGGTGATCTTCTCCGGGCCCTCCCGCTTCTCTGGGGGCGTGTAGTCGACGTCCCGCCGGCCGGTGTAGATCTGGCGCGGGCGCGCGATCTTCAGGTCCGGGTCGGAGTTCTGCTCCATCCACTGGGCGATCCAGCCAGCGGTCCGCGGGATCGCGAAGATCACGGTGAACATGTTGTTCGGCACGCCGATCGCCTCGTAGATCAGGCCCGAGTAGAAGTCGACGTTCGGGTAGAGCTTGCGTGAGGTGAAGAACTCGTCGTCGAGCGCACGCTTTTCGAGCTCGGTGGCGATGTCGAGCAGCGGGTTTTCCCCGGTGGCCTCGAGCACTTCCTCGACGTGCTTCTTGATGATCCGGGCGCGCGGGTCGTAGTTCTTGTAGACGCGGTGGCCGAAGCCCATCAGCTTCTCCTCGCGGTTCTTGACGCCCTCGAGGAAGGCCGGGATGTTGTCGACTGACTCGATCCGGCGGAGCATTCGCAGCGCCGCCTCGTTGGCCCCGCCGTGCAGCGGGCCGTAGAGCGCGGCGACTCCGGCGGCGACCGCCGAGTACGGATCGACGCCCGACGAACCAACCGAGCGGACCGCGTTGGTGGAGCAGTTCTGCTCGTGGTCGGCATGCAGGATGAAGAGCACGTCCAGCGCCTTTGCGATCCGGGGATCCGGCTCGAAGCTGTTCTCCATCTTGAAGAGCATCGAGAGGAAGTTCTCGGAGTAGCTCAGCTCGTTGTCCGGATACACGTAGGGGAAGCCCATGCTGTGGCGATAGGCCCAGGCAGCCAGGGTCGGGATCTTGGCGATCAGCCGGATCGCCGCCATGTAGCGCTCCTCCGGGTCGTCGATGTGCTTCGCGTCCGGATAGAAGGTCGATAGGGCGCCGACGTTGGCGAGCAGCATGCCCATCGGGTGAGCGTCGTGGCGGAATGCCTCGTTCAGCTTCTTGATGTCCTCGTGGGCAAACGTGTGGTGCGTGACGTCGTAGGTCCAGCGATCGAGCTGGGCGGGCGTCGGAAGCTCGCCGAAGATGAGGAGATAGGCGACCTCGAGGTACGTGGAGTGCTCGCAGAGCTGCTCGATCGGGATGCCGCGGTGCTGGAGGACGCCCGCATCGCCGTCGATGTACGTGATCGCTGAGCGGCAGGAAGCGGTGTTCGTGAAGGCGGGGTCGTACCCCATGAGACCGAAGTCGTCGTCCGAGACCTTGATCTGGCGGAGGTCCATGGTGCGGATGGTCCCGTCCGCGACCTCCACGTCGTAGGACTCCCCGGTCCTGTTGTCCGTGATGCTGAGCGTGTCGCCGTTGGAAGCGCCGTCACGCGACGCATCGGCCTGCGGCTCTGCCTGAGTCTCCTGCTTCGTTGCCATCCGACCTCCTTGCTCGGGTACCGCGTACACCTACGCCCCATATCTTCTCACGGTGGCGATCTCGGCAAACAGGCTGAACAAGGAGGAAACACTCCGCCTCTTCTCGGGCCTGCCGCGACGCTACGACCTGGCGGGCGCCCTACTCAGCTTCGGCCAGGACCCGCGCTGGCGCCGGGCGATGGTGCGCACGGTTGACGCCCGCCCCGGTGACAGGATCCTTGATGTGGCGACGGGCACGGGGATGGTCGCCGAGGCCCTCGTTCGGCGGTATGAATGCTCGGTTGTCGGTCTCGACCAGAGCCCGGAGATGCTCGCCGGCGCCCGGGCGAAGCTCGACGCCGACCCGGAGCTGGCGGACCGGATCGAGCTGGTCCGAGGCGAGGCCGAGTCGCTTCCCTTTCCGGACGGCACGTTCGACCATCTCACCTTCACCTACCTGCTCCGCTACGTCGCGGATGCGGGGGCGACGCTGCGCGAGCTGGCTCGAGTGGTGAAGCCGGGAGGCCGCATCGCCTCGCTGGAGTTCATGCTCCCGCCGAACCCGGCGGCCCGCTCGCTCTGGAAGCTCTACACCCGCATCGCCATGCCTCCGCTCGGGCGCCTGATCTCCCCTGACTGGCGGGAGGTGGGGCAGTTCCTTGGCCCCAGCATCACCGAGCTCTACGAGCGCCTTCCGCTCGACCGGCAGCTCGAGCTCTGGCGCACGGCCGGGATCGAGCGGCCACAGGCCAGGGTGATGAGCCTCGGCGGCGGGGTCGTGGCCTGGGGCACCCGTGCCTGACCAGCGGCCGGCCTTCTACGCCCTGCGTCCCGGAGGCTGGCGTGACCTGGTCACCGTGCTGCATCCGCCGTACACGGCCTGGAATCTCGCCAACGTCTGCTTCGGAGCCGCCGCTGCGGCTCAGATCCACAGCGACCGGTTCGTCGCCACGCTGGCGGCCTTCTTTCTCGCCGTCGGCATCAGCGCCCACACGCTCGACGAGCTCAACGGGCGGCCGCTGAAGACCGAGCTCTCCGACCTGACCCTGAAGACGCTCGCTGTCGGCTCTCTGGCGGGCGCGATGGGGATTGGGGTGGCCGGCTGCATCATCGTGTCGGCCACGTTGATCCCATTCGTGTTGGCGGGCGGCTTCTTCGTCGTCGCCTACAACCTCGAGTTCTTCGGCGGGCGCTTTCACACGGCCTTCTGGCTCGCCTTTGCCTGGGCCGCCTTCCCGGCACTCACCTCCTGGTGGGTGAACACCCTCTCCTTCGCCTCGCTGAAGGTCGACGTGGCGGGAATCCTGGTCGCCGCCGGCTGCTTCGGCCTGGTCAGCGTGCAGAGGACGCTCTCGACGCCGGTGAGGAGGCTGAGGCGCAAGACCGTCTCCGTCAGCGGAGAGCAGCGGCTCGACGACGGCACCGTCATCCCCCTGACGGCGGCCGAGATCTCCGGACCACTCGACGCGTCGTTGCGCGGGCTCACCTGGGCGGTGGTGGTCCTGTCGATCGGGCTGGTCGTGATCCGCTACTGAGCGGTGGCCTCGAGCGCGGCCCTCAGCGATGCGGCGTCGAAGGAGCCCGTGTGGAGGCGCCCGCCGACGAAGAACGTGGGCGTGCCGTCGACGCCACTCGCCAGGCCGCTGTCTACGTCGCGCTGCACCCTCGGAGCATGGGCCCCGGAGTCGAGCTCCTCGGTGAAGCGATTCGTATCGAGGCCCAGCTCGGTCGCGTAATGGATCAGGTCCTCGCGCCCGAGCGCGCCGCGTGACTCGTACATGCGGTCGTGCATCTGCCAGAAGGCGCCCTGGGCTGCGGCCGCCTCCGAGGCCTGGGCGGCGCCCTCGGCGTCGGGGTGGATCTCGCGCAGCGGGAAGTGGCGGAAGGCGAAGAGCAGGCGCCCGGCGAGCTGGTCGCGGATCCGGTGGACGATCGGAAAGGCCGCCGTGCAGTACGGGCATTGGAAATCCCCGTACATGACCAGCTCGAGCTCCGCCCGATCCGGGCCATCGACGTGATCCTCAGCCGAGATGGGTGGAGTGAGCTGGCTCAAGGATGAGCGAGCTTAGACTCGCGGCGTGAACGACATCGAGATCCTGATTGCGCTGGTCGCCGCGGCGATCGTGCTGGTTCGCCTCGCGGACGCGATCTCGATTCCCTATCCGATCGTCCTCGTGCTGGGTGGGTTGGGGATCGGCTTCATCCCGGGAGGGCCGACCCTCGAGCTCCAGCCGGACGTCGTTTTCCTGGTTTTCCTGCCGCCGCTGCTGCAGTCCGCGGGCTACTGGGCGTCGCCGAAGGAGCTCCGCGCCGAGCTGATCCCGCTCAGCTGGCTGGTGATCGGGCTCACGCTGGCCACGATGGTCGCGGTCGCCGCGGTGGCGCAGGCGGTGATTCCCAGTATCAACTGGGCCGAGGGATTCGTGCTGGGCGCCATCGTGGCCCCGACAGACCCGGTGGCTGCCATCGCCACCTTCCAGCGGGTCGGTGTCACCGACCGGGTTGCGACTCTGGTGGAGGGCGAGAGCATGATCAACGATGCCGTCGCCCTGGTCTCCTACAAGGTGGCCCTGGCCGCCGTGGTCAGCGGCACGCTCACGGCCGGGGAGGCTGTCGACGACCTGGTGATCGGGGTGATCGGCGGCGTCGCCATCGGGCTGGCCGTCTCAGGGGTGTCCCAGATCGCCCTTCGGCGGCTCGACGACGCGCCGCTGGCGATCCTGCTGACGGTGTTCACGGCCTACGCCTCGTTTGCTCTGGCCGACGGCGTGGGGGCGTCGGGTGTCCTCGCGGCGGTCAGCAGCGGCCTCTTCTCGGGATGGCGCTCGCACCTCATCTTCGACGCGGACATGCGCCTGAACGCGCAGTCGTTCTGGCGGGTGCTCGTCTTCGCGCTCAACGCGATCCTCTTCGTCCTCGTGGGCGAGCAGTTCCCGGAGATCCTGCGCACGGTGGGCCAGACCTTTTCGCCGGGCGAGATCGTCGGGTACGGCCTGATGGTCTCCGCCGTCGTGATCGCGGTGCGGGTCATCTGGCAGTTCCTCCCGCCCTCACTCGGCCGGCTGCTGCCTAGGATCGGCGACACGGGAGGCGGAGACAACTGGCGGGAGCGGCTGCTGATCGGATGGACTGGGATGCGAGGTGCCGTCTCGCTGGCGGCCGCGCTCGCCCTGCCCTTCACGCTCGATTCGGGCGCCGCCTTCAACTCTCGCGACCTGATCGTCTACCTGACGGTGGCGGTCATCTTCGTCACGCTGGTCGGGCAGGGATTGACGCTTCCGTCGCTGGTCAGGTGGCTCGGCCTCAGTTCGCACGAGGCCTGGGCACCGGACGAGGCGGTGGCGCGGCTGGCCGCCGCGCAGGCCGCCCTCGACAAGCTGGACGAGCTCGACTCCGGGGCAACCCCGGTCTCTGAGACCGCCCTGACCCGGCTGCGCGAGCTCTACCAGGCGCGCTTCGCGCGCTGCGTCGCCGCCCTCCAGGGTGAGGGGCCTCAGCTGCCGATCGAGGATCCGCTGACCGGCTACCGCAGGCTGCGCGAGGACCTGATCAGGACGGAGCGCGAGACTCTGCTCGGCATGCGCAACGACGGCCGCATCAAGCAGGACCTGTTCCGGCGCATCCAGCGCGACCTCGACCTGGACGAGGCGCGGCTCGGGACCTAGGTCGTAACGCGAGGGGGCGCCGCAGCCGGAGGCGAGGCGCCACCCGTTTCGTGAGGGGCGTCGAAATCGGTGATCCGGCGGAACTGGCGCAGGCGCTCATCGATCTCGTCGCGAGTCAATGACCGGACCCGCTCGGTGCCGAAGTCTTCGACGTTGAACGAGGCGAGCACCGAGCCATAGGCCATTCCCTGGCGAAGGACCTCATGGTCGAGCGGGGAGTCCCCGGCCGACCGGCGGTTGTCCAGGTAGCCGAGGAAGCCGCCGGCGAAGGTGTCGCCGGCGCCGGTCGGGTCACGCACGTCCTCGAGCATGAAGCCGGGGATCGCGAAGAACTCATCGCCGCTGAAGAGTGCCGCCCCGTACTCGCCGCGCTTCGCGACCACGACCTTCGGGCCCATCTCCATCGCGGCGCGCGCCGCGCGGGCCAGGTTGGGCTCGCCGGTCAGCTCCCGGATCTCAGCGTCGTTGAGCAACAGGCAATCGACCTCCGCGATTGCGCTCTTCAGCGAGTCACGCGCCGTCTCGATCCAGAGGTTCATCGAGTCGAGCGCCGCAAACTCGGTTTCGCCGCAGCGAGCCCGGACGCTCCGCTGGAGCTCCGGCTGGATGTTCCCGAGGAAGAGCATCTGCGCCTGGCCCGCGGCGTCGGAGAGCTTCGGGTCGAAGTCCGCGAAGACGTTGAGCTGGGTGTCGTCCGTGTGCGCGACGTTCATGTCGTACTCGTAGTGGCCCTGCCAGAAGAAGGTCTCGCCGCCCTCGACCCGCTCGATGTCGTCGGTGATCACGCCGCGGCTCTCGAGCACGCTGATCTGCTCCTCGCCGAAGTCGTCTCCGACCGGTCCGACCACCCGGACGTCGGTGAAGAAGCTCGCTGCCAGCGAGAAATGGACGGCTGAGCCGCCCAGCATCCGGTCGCGTTCGCCGAACGGCGTACGCACGGAATCAAAGGCAATCGACCCTACGGCGGTAAGCGACATATCCTTGAGGAGTGAAGGCTATTCAGATTGAGGAGTTCGGCGGGCCAGAGCAGCTCAAGCTGGTCGATCTGCCGGACCCCGAGGCTTCCGACGGCATGGTCGTGGTTGACGTCGCCCGCTCCGGTATGAACTGGGCGGACACACACGCGATCCGCAACGACTACCTGGCCGAGCAGGAGCTCCCGCTCATCCCCGGCGCCGAGATCGCAGGGACCACCTCCGACGGCCGCCGGGTCGCCGCGCTGATCAACAACGGCGGCTACGCGCAGAAGGCGCTCGTCCCGGAGGCCTTCCTCGTGCCGCTGCCCGACGAGGTCTCAGACGACCAGGGGGCCGGCCTGCTGCTTCAGGGCCTGACGGCCCACGCCCTGCTCCACTACTGCGCCCACGTCGAGGAGGGGGAGACGGTGGTGGTCGAAGCGGCCGGCGGGGGAACCGGCTCCCTCGCGATCCAGCTTGCCAAGCGTGCGGGGGCCAAGGTGATCGGGCTGGCCTCGACCGACGAGAAGCGAGCGCTTGCAGAACGCCTCGGCGCGGACGCGACGGCGGACTCACGCGCCGATGACCTGAAGGAGGCGATCCTCGAGGCGAACGGCGGCGAGAAGGTCGACGTCGTGCTCCACATGTCCGGCACGGGCTTCGAGGCCGAGCTCGCGACTCTTGGCATGCTCGGCCGGATCGTCGTCTTCGGCAATGCAGCCCGCCAGCCGAGCGAGCTGTCGACGAACTATCTGCTTCAGACCTCGAAGTCGGTGCTCGGCTTCTGGCTGATCGCCCTGATCGCCCAGAAGCGCGAGCTGATCGCCCAGATGATCGGCGACCTGTTCGGCGCCGTCGCAAAGGGTGAGCTCGAGGTGGTCATCGGCGAGACCTATCCGCTCAGCGAGGCCGCTCGCGCTCACGAGGCCATGCAGGACCGGGGCACCACGGGCAAGCTCCTGCTCGACACCTCAGCCTGATGAATGACAACGTTGATGAGAGGGCGCGCGACAGCGCGACCCGTGATGCGGAGCAGGTCTCGACCTCCTTCAAGGATCTGGGCCTGTCCGAGGGCCTCCAGCAGACGCTCGAGGAGCTCGGCTACGCCGAGCCGACGCCGATCCAGGCGCAGGCGATCCCCGAGCTGCTCAACGGCCACGACGTGATCGGCCAGGCGCAGACCGGCAGCGGCAAGACCGCCGCCTTCGGCCTGCCGATGCTCGAGTACATCGATCCGGACAACGAGGAGACCCAGGCGATCGTCCTCACCCCGACGCGGGAACTCTGCATCCAGGTGACCCAGGCGCTGCGCGCGTATGCGGAGCACCTGGAGGGTGTGAACGTGGTGGCCGTCTTCGGCGGTGCGCCGATCCGCGAGCAGCAGTCGCGGCTCCGGCACGGCGCCCAGGTGGTGGTGGCGACCGTCGGCCGCATGATGGACCTGATCTCGCGCAAGTCCCTGGTGCTGACCGCTGCCCGCTACGTCGTCCTCGACGAGGCCGACGAGATGCTCGACCTCGGCTTCATCGAGGACGTGGAGAAGATCCTGCGGATGTGCCCGAATGGGCGTCAGACGCTGCTCTTCTCGGCGACGATGCCGGCGCCCGTCGCAAGGCTCGCAGAGACCTACATGTACGACCCCGTCACGATCCGTGTGACTCCGAAGAAGCTCACCGTCGACTCCGTCGAGCAGGCCTACGTGATGGTGGAGCCGAAACAGAAGCTCGAGCGCCTGGCGGAGGTGCTGAAGGCCGAGGAGCCGGAGCAGGCGATCATCTTCGTCCGCACCAAGATCGGCGCGGCGAGGCTCGACAGAGACCTCTCGAACAAGGGCCTGCGCGTCAAGGCACTGCATGGCGACCTGAGCCAGGGCCAGCGCGACGGCGTGATGATCTCGTTCAAGGAGCACAAGACGCCGCTCCTGGTGGCGACCGACATCGCGGCGCGGGGCCTCGACATCGAGCACGTCACCCACGTCATCAACTACGACCTGCCGAACAACCCTGAGATCTACGTCCATCGGATCGGGCGGACGGGGCGAGTCGGCCGCACGGGGCGCGCGATCACCTTCGCGACCGCGAAGCAGGCGGGGGAGCTGAAGGAGATCGAGCGCACGGTGAAGGCGCCGATCGGCGAGTGGGAGCCGCCGGAGGAGCGGCTCGAGCACGCCCCGACTCCGCGTCGCCGTGAGGGGCCGCCTCCTCTGCCGACGAACGGGACGGTGAAGCTCTTCGTCAACCGAGGCAAGAGCGGCGGGCTCACCGAGGAGGACCTGAGCTGGGCCCTGACCGAGGGCGCCGTCCTCCCCAAGGAGGCGATCCACTCGATCCGTGTCCTCGACCGCTTCTCGTTCGTCGAGGTTGCGGCCGATCAGGCAGAGCGGGCCGTTGAGTACCTGGACGGCACGAAGCTGAAGGGCAAGCAGATCCGGATGGAGATCGCCCGCAGCTAGCGGGCGCTACGAGCCGTCTTTGGCGAGTTCCTCGATCACGCCGATCAGGTCCTCCCACTCGAACGGCTTCGGCACGACATCGGTGGCGCCGAGCTTGCGCATTCGCTCCGGCTCCTGCGCGTCCAGGTGCGCGGAGATCATCACGACCGGGATCTCCGAGCCCTTCCCGCGAATCTCCTCGAGAACCTCGGTGCCGGACTTGTTGGGCATCATCGCGTCGAGCAGGATCACGTCCGGCTCCCTTGACCCGAGTTCCCGGAGCCGGTCGAGAGCCTCGACGCCGTCGGTCGCGGTGACGACCTCGTAGCCCTCCATCTCCAGGCGGCGCTGGAGCATGAGCAGAACAGTCTCCGAATCATCGGCGACCAGCAGTCGGGTCAACCCGCGGCCCCCGCCTTCGTCCTGTCGGCCGGAGTCTCTTGCGTCGGTCGGCCATCCTTGGCGATCGGCAGCACGAAGCGAAAGGTAGCGCCCTTGCCCGGAGACGAGTTCGCGGAGATCGCGCCACCGTGCAGCTCGACCAGCGACTTGGCGATCGCCAGCCCCAGGCCGGTGCCGCCGACTGACTGAGACTCGCTGCTGTCCGCGCGCCAGAAGCGGTCGAAGACATGGTCGAGCTGGTCCTCTTCGAGGCCCGGGCCGGTGTCGGAGACGGCGAACTCGACCTCGTCGCCGACCTGGGTCGCCGCCAACTGGACCTCGGAGCCCTCAGGGGCGTACTTGTTCGCGTTCGTCAGCAGGTTGGCGAGCACCTGGCCGATCCGGCCGGCGTCCGCCTGGATGTCGGGCAGGTCCTTCTCGACGCTCACCGTGAAGGCCTGCTCCTTGCTTTCGAAGTTGGGGCGCATCTGCCGGCCGATCCGCTGGGCCAGAGGGCGAACAGGGGTGGGCTCAGGCTCGATCCTGAGCTTGCCCGCGTCGCTGCGGGCCAGGTCGAGCAGGTCGTTGATCATCTTCTGAAGCTGGCCGGCGCTCTCCGCGATCACCTCGGCGGCCTCGAACTGGCGGGAGTTGAGCGACTTGCGCTGGGCGGTGAGCATCTCCGCAAACCCCTTCACCACCGTCACCGGCGTGCGCAGCTCGTGCGACACGGTCAGCACGAAGTCGTCCTTCATCTGCTCGACTCGGTCGCGCTCCCGGGCGTCTCGCTCGAGCGAGTTGGCCATCTCGTTGAAGGCCCGTCCCAGGGTCGCGATCTCGACCGGCCCGCCCACCTCCACGCGTGTGCGCAGGTCGCCGCCCGCGAGACGCCTGGCCCCCTCGACCAGGCGGCCGAGCGGGGCGCGCATCGAGTTGATCAGGCCCGAGAAGAGGATGAGCGCGGCGAGCAGGGCGCCGCCGAGGCCGGCCGCCACCAGGATCGTCGTGTTGCGGGTGTCGGTGCGAGCATTGTCCCGCGCCGAGTCCCGCGCGGCTCGCGTGTCGTTTGCGAGCTCCTCGCCGCTGTTGGTGACCGCCGACGTGAGCCGCCTGCCGAGGGCTGGGGGAGGGACCTGTTCGTGGATCAGCGGCTCGGCGACCGCCTTTCGCCAGGCGGCCTCCGACGCGACCAGCTTGTTCAGCTTTGCGTTCAGGACGGCGTCGTCATCCGTTTCCTTGCGGGCTTCGCCCGCGGCGGCCGTGAAGCTTGCGGCCGCCTGATTGAGCTCGGCCTGGCTTGGTGCCTGGTGCGCCGTGGCCGGCCTGGCCGCCGCCTGCTCGAGGATGAACGCCGAACGCAGCCGCTCGCTCTGGAGCTCCAGCTGGAAGTACCGGGTGATGTCGTTCTCGTAGTTGACCCGGATCTGGAACAGCCTGCCCACGCCCAGCAGGGAGACGACGAGCAGCAGCGCGAACAGAACCAGGAATCCGATTCGCAGGCGTGCAGTTAGTGAGGGGTTGAAGCTCATCTGTTTTGTGGAGCCCCGGTCTTCGCGTACACTACGGCCACGGGGATCTAATGGGTAAAGGATTACTTGCCTGGTGGCGCCGCAGGATTGTGGCGCGAGGACTGGCCGGAGCGGCGCTCTTCGCGATTCCGGTGGCTGTGGCCGCCCTGATCGGCTTCGGAAGCGGCTTTGCCGGGGTAGCCGGCGGACTCTCATCGGTGACGAACGGCCCTGATTCCGCGCCCACGTCGGCCCAGACCGGGCCGGCCAGGCTGAACCGGGCGCTGGTCGCCCTCGCGGCGAACCGCCAGGTGGCGCCGTCGAGTGGCTCTGCTTCCGGCCATGGCAACTCGTCCGGCGGCGGGTCAACCGGCGGCGGTGGGACCGGTACCACCAGCCCGAGCGGGTCCAGCGACACCAGCGGGTCGACCAGCGGTTCGGGCGCCGCCCAGACGCCGACGGTCAACACGCCGACCGTTCCCCAGATCAGCCTGCCCGGCAGTGGCTCGGGCGGAGCTGTGGGCGGCGCCACCGACATCGTCAACGGGACGGTCAACAACGTGGTCGGCGGCGTCAACAACACCCTCAACGGCCTGCTCGGCGGTAAGTAGCTTCCGGGAGATGCGAGGGTGCGCGACAGCGCAACCCGTTTGATTCGGGTTGCTCGCCTTCGCGATCAGCCTCGCCTCTGCCTTCTCCTGGGGAGTCTCCGACTTCCTGGGCGGCTTGACGAGCCGGCGCGTGCCGGTCCTCGGCGTGCTGGCCGTCTCGCAGCCGGCCGGGCTCGTGCTGATCGCGCTGGTGATCGTGGTCTTCGGGGCCGATCCGATTCCCGCGGACAAACTCGCGATCGCCGCGCTCGCTGGGGCGGCTTCGCTGGGCGGGCTCTGGGCCTTCTACGCGGCGATGGCGATGGGCACAGTCAGCGTGGTCGCCCCGATCGCGTCACTCGGGGTGGTCGTACCGGTGGCGGTCGGCCTGGCCAGGGGAGACGCACCCGCGGCCATTCAGCTCATCGGTCTCCTTCCGGCCATCGCCGGCGTCGTGATCCTCGGCTATGAGGAGCATCCCGAGCACGCCGGCGTCGCCCGCCGCTCGATCATCCTGGCGATCGTCGCCGGCCTCGGGTTCGGAATCTTCTTCACAGGGCTGGACATCGCATCTCCCGACCGCCCCGGCTGGGCGGTCCTCGCCGTTCGCGTCGGGGGGGTGGCCACCGTGGCGATCGCGCTCCTGATCTCGAGGCCTCGCCTGGCGGCGGTGTCCGGGTCCATCGCGGTCCTGCTCACGATCGGTTTCTTCGACGTGCTCGCCAACACGCTGTTCGCCGTGGCCTCGACCAAGGGAGTCCTGCCGGTGATCGCGGTCGGTGGCTCCATGTATCCGGCGTTCACCATCGCGCTCGCCCACGGCGTGCTCGGTGAGCGTCTGGCGCGCATCCAGTGGGCGGGAGTCGTCCTGGCCCTCCTGGGCGTCGCGCTGATTGCGGCCGGAAGCTAGGTCGCGGCCGTCGCCAGTTCCACGCCGGTCAGCTCCGTGAGCCGCGTGAGGGTCTCCGCGACGTTGCGATGGCGTATCGCCGTCATCCCCACGGCCTCCGCGCCCTCGCAGTTCTCCCTCAGGTCGTCCACGAAGATGCATGCGGCGGGCTCGACCTCGAGACGCTCAGCCGCGAGGCGATAGATCTCCGGCTGGGGCTTGTGCATCCCCACCTCGGCCGAGATCACGACCGCGTCGAAGAGCTCGGCGAGCAGTTTTCGGTCGTAGTGCGCGGTGCTCCAGGAGTTCGAGACGAGTCCGGTGAGCAGCTCGCTCGCACGGATCTGCCGCACCGCATCCACCATCGTCTCGAGCGGCTTCATGCCGGCGAACATGCTGTCGATCAGCCCGTCGGGGTTGCTGAGCCCGAGCCGCTTCCCGAAGGTGGCCTCGAAGTCGGTCTCGCTGAGCTTGCCGGTCTCCAAGCCGCGCAGGTCGCGGAGGGCCTCGGGATCCGTGCTGAAGAGGGTCTTGATCGCGTCCGGGTCGAGGTCCTCCGAGCGGCAGAACGCCGAGAAGCTGTCCCAGACCGGGGTGGTCAGCACCCCGCCGAAATCGAAAAGCACCGCCGCATATGCTCCCGCCATGGCCGAGCAGGCTACAGAGGCGCCGGAGGGCATCGATCGCGCGGGAGTGGAGGGATGGTTCGAGTCGAACGTGCCCGGCATCGAGCTCCCGTTGAGCTTCGACCGGATCTCCGGCGGCCGCTCCAACATGACCTTCGGGGTGCGGGATTCCGCAGGGCACGCGTGGGCGCTGAGGCGGCCGCCGCTGGGCAAGCGGCTCGGTTCGGCGCACGACATGGGGCGCGAGCACCGCGTGATCGCGGCGCTCCAGGACACGCCTGTGCCCGTGCCGCCCGTGATCGGGCTGTGCGAGGACGAGTCGGTGAACGAGGCGCCCTTCTACGTGATGGGCTTCGTCGACGGGCCGATCCTGCGCTCGGCGGAGGAGGCGAAGGAGTTCGACGAGGATGAGCGCCGTGCGATCGGGGAGCGCGTGGTGGACACACTCGTCGAGATCCACGCGGTCGACCCCGACTCCGTGAGCCTCGGCGACCTGGGCCGCAAGGAGGCCTACGTGGAGCGCCAGCTCCGGCGCTGGCAGGGACAGTGGGAGAAGTCCAAGACGCGCGAGCTGCCCGCCGTTGACTCCGTGCACGAACGGCTCTCGGCTCGCATCCCCGAGCAGGGGCCGGCCACGATCGTCCACGGCGACTACCGCCTCGACAACATGATCCTGACCCCCTCCGGAGAGGTGGCGGCCGTCGTCGACTGGGAGCTCTGCACCCTCGGCGACCCGCTCGCTGACTTGGGAATGCTGCTCGTCTACTGGTCCGAAGAGGGCGACGACTTCATGCCCCTGTTCGCGCCCGCGACCATCGCACCGGGCTTCCCGAAGCGGGACGACATTCGCGAGCGCTACGCGCAGCGCTCGGGCCGCGACCTCGGCCAGATCGACTTCTTCATCGCTCTCGGCTACTGGAAGCTGGCGATCATCCTCGAGGGCGTTTACGCCCGCTATGCCTCCGGCCAGTACGGCAAGACCGACGAGGGCTTCCAGGAGTTCGCGAAGATCGTCGAGCGGCTCGCGGACGCCGCCGACGAGGCAGCGAACCGGCTGCCCTAGCTCCCGGTCAGGGAGCGGCGGGCACCACGGCAAGGACGCCGTCGCCGTCGGGCAGATCGGCCGTGTCGAAGGTGTTGTCCTCACCCCGCTCGACCCTGGGCATCCTCCCGACGAAGTCCTCCTCGGTCTCCAGGAAGCCGGTTCGGTGCGTGCGGTAGTGCATGGGCACCACCCAGCGCGGTTGAAGCTCCTCGACCACCCTTGCAGCCTGCTCGGCATCCATGGTCGGGCCGCCTCCGACCGGAAGGATGAGGAGATCGATGTCCTCGAGGGCGGCGGCCTGCTCCGGCCGCAGCTCGCCCTGGCCGAAATCGCCGAAGTGCGCGACCCGGATGCCATCGAGCTCGAAGACGAAGATCGTGTTGGGCCCCCGCTCGGTGCCCGCGGCGTCGTCGTGCTCGGAGGCGATCGCGATCACCTCCCCGACCGGTGACTCCAGCCGACCGGCCGTCGAGCGCAGGATCGCCGGGTCGCCGCCCACGCCCTCCACGCCGTTGTGGTCCACGTGCTCGTGCGTGATCAGGAGGAGATCGACGCCGTCTGCCTCGATCGGCGGGTAGTCGAACTTGATTCCGCGGCCCTTGGCCAGCCCGGACATGTCGCCGAAGGGATCGATGAAGACCTTGTTGTCGTCGCCGGTCAGGGTGAATGCCGACTGGCCGTGCCACTCAACGCGCATGTTGTTCCTCCAGTCTCGGAATCTGCCTGCGGGACTCAGGTTCCTCGGCGTGCTCATACCGGCCGCCCCGGAGCAGAGAGGCGCCGGCCGCGATCAGACAGGCGACGATCGCGAAGGTGAATGCGGTGTCCAGCCCGTTGGAGAACGGTCCGGCGATCAGATGCGGGAAGAACGAGTGGCCCGTGACCACCGCGTGAGCCTGCGGAGACAGGTTCGCCAGGGCGTGGCTGCCGGCGAGGTGCTGGATCGGGTTGTAGCCGAGGAACGCCGCGAAGAGGATGGAGATCGGCGGCGCCTCCCCTACGTGATGCGCCACCGGCGCCGCGACGCCATGGGCCTGGAGTCCGCTGCTCAGCGCCGCCGGCAGCGTCGAGGAGAGCCCCACGATCAGCAGGGTGAAGAAGATCCCGATCGAGATCACCTGGGCGGAGTTCTGGAAGGTCTGATTCATCCCGCCGCCGACCCCCCTGGCCGAGGCCGGCAGGCTGTTCATCACGGCCGCGCGGTTGGGCGAGGCGAACATGCCCATCCCAACCCCCACCAGGAACAGGACCACAGCAAAGACCGGAAAGGAGAAGTCGATCGGAAGCTGCATCAGCAGAAAGAAGGAACCCGCGGTCAGCAGCATTCCCCCGGTGGCGAACGGACGCGCTCCGAAGCGGTCGGAGAGAAAGCCCGAGGTTGGACCCGCGACCAGCATCCCGACGGTCAGCGGGAGCATGTAGATCCCAGCCCAGAGCGGCGTCTCCGAGAAGTCGTAGCCGTGCAGCGGCAGCCAGATTCCCTGAAGCCAGATGATCAACATGAACATCAGCCCGCCCCGGGCGACCGCCGCCAGGAAGGTCGAGAGCGTGCCGAAGGTGAAGGCTCGGATCCGGAAGAGCGAAAGGCGGAACATCGGATCGGCGACCCTCCGTTCGATCGCCGCGAATGCTGCGAGCGAGACAACCGAGCAGGCCAGGAGCACGATCACCCGCGGGCTCTCCCAGCCGGTCGGGGAGCCGCCGTATGGGCGAATCCCGTAGGTGACCGAGACCATCGCGAGGACGAGCCCGAGCGCGAAGGTGAGGTTCCCCCACCAGTCAATCGATCCTCGTCGCGGGGTGCTCAGCTCCCGGAGCTTGAGATAGGCCCACACCGTTCCGAACAGGCCGACCGGAACGGAGATCAGGAAGACCAGGCGCCAGTCGATGGGGGCCAGGAGGCCACCGAGGATGAGGCCGATGAAGAGGCCGCTGACCCCGACGATGTTGTTGATGCCGAGCGCCATTCCTCGCTGGTTGGCCGGGAAGGCGTCGGTGATGATCGCCGCGGCATTGGCAAGCAGGCAGGCGCCTCCGACACCCTGGACGAGCCGCAGCACCACGAGGTACGTGGCGCCGGCCTGCCCGGTCATCCAGTCCACCGCCAAGAGCAGCGAGGCCACCGTGTAGATGACGAAGCCGAGGTTGTAGATCTTGACCCGTCCGTACATGTCGCCGAGGCGGCCGAGGCTGACGATCAGCACGCTGGTGACGACCAGATAGCCGAGGATCATCCAGAGCAGGTAGAAGCTGTTCGAGGGGACCAGCGGATCGAGGTGGATGCCGCGGAAGATGTCGGGCATCGCGATCAGCGTGATCGATGCGTCGAGCGTCGCCAGCAGGACCGCCAGGGTGCAGTTCGACAGGGCGATCCACTTGTAGCGGTCCTCCATCATCACGACTATACAGGCAACCTGTACAAGTTACCTGCCTATCTGACCGTATACTCAGGGCATGGCAGCCACCTCGAGCCCCGCAACCGACACCGCCCACACCGCCAGCGAGCTGCGTGTGGTCCTCGGAGCGCTGATGCGCCGGCTGAGGGCCGAGCACCGCTTCCCGATCCACCACGGCGCCGTCCTCGGCCGCATCGACCGGGAGGGCCCGGTCAGCGTCAGCGACCTCGCCGTGGCCGAGAAGGTGCGCCCGCAGTCGATGGCGCAGACGGTGGGCGAGCTCGAGGCGGATGGGCTCGTCAAGCGGCGGCCGGATCCCGATGACGGCCGCCGAGCTCTGGTCGAGTTGACCTCATCCGGTCGCCGGACTCTCGAGGACGACCGCAACCGCCGCGTGGGCTGGCTGGTCTCGGCGATCGAGGAGCTGCCGAAGCGCGATCAGGAAGTCTTGAGCCGCGCCACGGCGATCATCGGCCGGCTGGCCGATCGGACCGAGTAGAGGACCGGTCCTCTAGGCGGGAGCCTTGGCGGGCTCCTCGGAGGGAGCCTCGGCCTGCTTCGCCGCGCGGTTCAGCTCGCGGCGGGCGATCACCATCTTGTGGACCTCGTCGGGCCCGTCCGCGACGCGCAGCATGCGGCTGAAACGCCACATGCCGGCGAGCGGGGTGTCGTCGGACATGCCGAGCGAGCCGTGAACCTGGATGGCCCGGTCGAGCACGTCCATGACCACGTTCGCGGCGACGACCTTGATCATCGAGATCGCCTGGCGGGCGCGGCGCTTGCCCTCGGTGTCCATCTGCCAGGCGGCGTAGAGGGTGAGCAGGCGGGCCTGGTCGACCTCCATCCGCGATTTCGCGATGAAGTCCTGGACGAACTGCTTGTCCGCCAGCGGGCCGCCGAAGGACTCGCGGGAGTTGGCGCGCTGGCACATCATCTCGATGGCTCGCTCGGCCGTGCCGATGGCGCGCATGCAGTGGTGGATCCGGCCCGGGCCGAGGCGGTCCTGAGCGATCACGAAGCCGGCGCCCCGCTCGCCGAGCAGATTGGACTCGGGCACGCGGCAGTCGGTGTAGCGGACCTCGCAGTGGCCGGGCCCCTCGTCGTGGCCCATCACGGAAACATTGCGGACGAGCTCGAAGCCGGGGTTGTCGATCGGGACCACGATCATGCTCGCGCGGGTGTACGGCGCGGCGTCAGGGTCCGTGACCACCATCGCGATCGCGAATTCGGCGCCGTTCGCGCCCGAGGTGAACCACTTGTGCCCGTTGATCACCCACTCGCCGTCCTGGAGCTCGGCGCGGGTCTGCAGCGTGGTCGGGTCGGAGCCGGAGACCTCGGGCTCGGTCATCGAGAAGCAGCTGCGGATTTCGCCGTCGAGCAGTCCCTGGAGGTAGGTCTCCTTCTGCTCGGGAGTGCCGTGGTCGGCGAGGATCTCCGCGTTGCCCGTGTCGGGCGCCGAGCAGTTGAAGGACATCGGCGCGACGATCGGGCTGCGGCCCATCTGCTCGCAGAGGATCCCGTACTCCCAGTTGGTCAGGCCGGCGCCGAACTCATCGCCGGGGAGGAAGAGGTTCCAGAGCCCCTCCTCCTTGGCCTTGGCCCTGATCTCGACGAGGATCTCGGGATAGGGGACCCCGGGCTTGACCTCATCGTCGATCGCCTTGATGACCTCCGTCTCGACCGGGTAGCAATGCTCATCCATGAACGCCTCGATGCGCTCTCGGAGAGACTCGACCTCGGGCGACGGGTTGAAGTCCATTATCCGGACCCTACGCCATCCCGCGGTAGCGGGCGAAGAGCTCGCCCTCCGATTCGAGCAGCCAGGCGAGCTCGACCTGGTCGACGTCGGGCAGCGCTCCCTCCAGGATCCGCGGTCCCTCGCCGCCGGCGATCTTCGGCGCGATCGTCAGGAACAGCTCGTCCGCCAGGCCGTCCTCGCGGAGCCGGCCGTGGAGTGTCGGACCGCCCTCACAGAGCACGGACCTGATGCCACGCTCGGCGAGCAGCCAGGCGAGCGCGCGGTCGAGCTCGACGCCGTCGGGGTGGCGCACGATCGTCACGGGGGTCGCAGTCTCGGGCGGCTCCTCCTCAGAGGCGGTGAAGATCACGACCCGGCCGCCGCCGTTGGTGAACAGGCCGGCGTCCCACGGCAGCTCCAGGCGATTGGAGACGATCACGCCGAGCGGGTCGGGTGCGAGCCCGATGCGCTCGCGGTAGGCGCGCAGGTCCGGGTCGGAGACCATGCGGCCGTAGCGCTCCGCCCGCATCGTCCCCGCCCCGATCATCACGGCGTCGACGCGAGTGCGCAGGCGCTGCAGCACCTCGGTGTCGGTCTCGCTGCCGATCGCGCCCGACCTGCCCGAGATCGCGGCGCGGCCGTCAAGGGTGGTGGCGAAGTTGAGGATCAGATAGGGCCGATCCGGATGCGCGAGGCCCTCGAGGTCGAGTCCGGCCAGCTGCTCGGCCACGGTGGTCTCGGCCGGCTCCGGAAGCAGGCGCCTGACCGGGTGCGTCTGCCCGGGGATCTCGCTCATCGGCCCTCGATCTCCGCCAGGTGCTCGACGTTGGCGGCGTCGCCGGCATCCGTGCTGGGCACGCCTTCGAACCAGGCGTCGAGGATCTCCGTGAGCTCGGCCTCGGAGGTCGCGCGGAGGCTGAGCGCCAGGGCGTTCGCGTCGTTCCACCGGCGCGCC
Organism: uncultured Solirubrobacterales bacterium; assembly: GCA_963743575.1. GTDB lineage: Bacteria > Actinomycetota > Thermoleophilia > Solirubrobacterales > 70-9 > DASUPK01. The sequence goes on from CAVUQC010000007.1 coordinate 1,212,468, forward strand.
CCATCCGCCGTCTGCGCGTCCAGGCAGAGGGCGGCGCGCACCCCGTCAACCTTGTTGGCGGCGATCGAGGCGCCCGTGCCCGTCCAGCAGCAGACGATGGCCTGCTCGGCCCGGCCCTCCGCGACGTCGCGGGCCGCGGCTTCGGTGGCCCAGGCCCAGTCGTCGCGCTCCTCCTCGGCGAGGGCGCCATGGGCGATCGGTTCGTGGCCCCGCTTGCGGAGCTCGCTCACGATTGCCTCTGCGACGCCCACCTGTTCGTCGGCGGCGACGGCGACCTTCATGGCGAGATCAGTACTGCTTCCAGCCGGAGAATTCGCGGCCGGCGAACTGCTGCAGGGCCGCGACGTCCTCGGTGAACTGCGGGCGCAGGATCTCCATGAGCGACTCCGGGATTTCCGGCTTGGGAGCCGATGGGGCTTCGGGGTCGTGGACGATCTTCTCGACCATCCAGCGCATCCGCTCCGGCAGGCGGTCGAAGTTCCGGTCGAAGGAGCGGAAGCCGGGGAGCTTGATCAGCTTCTCCATGAACTGGTACTTGTCCGTCTCCTTCGCCGATGACTTCTCCCACTCGCGGTCGAACTGCTCGGAGGTGAAGTCGGCGTCGACGCCGGCGAAGGCAAAGGCCTTTCGCATCGTGCCGTCACGGTCGGTCTGCAGCTCCTCCTGGGTGATGACCTCGATCTGCGAGCGGTCGAAACGCTCGAGGTAGGGCTGGAGCTGCATCCAGTAGCGCGAGCGGGTCACGTAGGTCTGGTCCGAGCGGGCGAGCGCCTCCTCCATCGGCCGGGTCTCGTAGCCGGCGCCGACGGCGTGGCACCAGTGCGAGAGGATTCGAGAGATCGGATCGCGGACCATGTAGATCAGCCTTGCGTCCGGGATGTGCTCACCGATGCGATCCGGGACGCCCTCGAAGTAGGGCAGGTTCGTGTAGTGCGGCGAGGACTCGCCGCGAACGGCGAATCGGTCGTCGAAGCGGCCCCGGTACCAGTCGAGACCGAGGTCCCAGTTGAGCTCTGAGACGAAGAAGTTGAGCTCCTTCGGTTTCGACATCCAGATCTCGGGATGAAGGCCCAGGTAGTGATGGATGCTCGTGGTGCCGCACTTGAGCCCGCCGATGATGATCAGGTTCGGCAGGGCGGCGTGCCTGCGCCGGCGTCTGGGCACGCGTCCGCCCCGCTTACGATCGGCGGCATAGCGCTCTCGCGCCCGCAGGCACATCGCCTCATCGGCGGGATCGTGCGTGGGGGGAGGCATGGCCGGAGTAGCTACGGCAGCCATGAAGGCGGGCAGTGTACATATGCTCCGGCGAGAGTGGACATCTTTCGAACCCCTGACGAGCGCTTCGAGGACCTGCCCGGCTACGACTTCGAGCCGCACTACGTCGAGATAGACGGGCTGCGGCTGCACTACGTCGACGAGGGCGAGGGGCGGCCCGTCGTCTGCTTCCACGGAGAGCCGACCTGGTCCTACCTCTACCGGAAGATGGTCGGGCCGCTGGTCGAGGCGGGACTCCGGGTGATCTGTCCCGACTACGCCGGCTTCGGGCGCTCAGACAAGCCCACCGATCGCCGCTGGTACACGTACGACGGCCATGTCGAGCTCGTCACGAAGCTGCTCGACGGACTCGGCCTCTCCGACGCGATCGTCGTCGTCCAGGACTGGGGCGGCCCGATCGGGCTGCGCTGGGCAGTCGAGAACGCCGACAGCGTGGGCGGCCTGGCAATCCTCAACACAGGGATCTTCACCGGCCGCGTTTCCAAGGGCTTCATGGCCTGGCGAGACTTCGCGGAGAAGAATCCCGACCTGCCAGTCGGCTTCGTGATCCAGGGCGCGACCACCACCGAGCTTTCGGATGACATCGTCGCGGGCTACGACGCTCCCTTCCCGAACGCCGAGTCCAAGGCGGGCGCGGCGCAGTTCCCGCTGCTCGTCCCGATCGAGGAGGAGGCCACTGGCGCGAAGGAGATGCGCGAGGTGGCGGACGAGCTGAGCCGCTGGGACAAGCCGGCCCTGGTGGCTTTCTCCGACAGCGACCCGGTCTTCCCGTATCCGCGATCGGGAGAGCGATTCATCGAGTGGATCCCGACCGTCTCGGAGCAGGTCAAGATCGAGGGCGCCGCGCACTTCCTGCAAGAGGACCGGGGTGAGCAGATCGCGGAGGAGATGCTCCGCGTCTTCGCTTGACGGCTGATCAGCCCAATGCCGAGCTGGCTCGGCTCCCGTGGCGTGGCCGGGAGGATGACCGCCCCAGCCTGCCCGTGCCGCCCGCGCCCATGCCCTTGCTGAACGGCCGCCGCCTTCGCAAGCGCTGGCGCTGGGTGGGCGCCTTCGCCGGCAACCTGATGGTGTTCGCTGCCGTGGTCCAGGTCGGTCCGGCCTCGATGACCTTCTGGGGCGTCTGGGATCGCGAGCGGCGGCGCCTCTGGGAGCGGACTCGCCGGGGTCTGCCTGGCCGCCGCCGCGACGTGGATATGCGCGGCCGTTCAGTCCACGTCCGGGCGGGCAACATCGAGTTCGATCTCGAGCTGGCCGAGGGCACTCCGATCGAGTGCATGTGCTCGAACGGCGAAGGCGGGTACACCTGGACCAGGAAGGCGGCCGGCATGCCGGTCCGCGGAGAGGTCCGCATCGGCCGCAGAACGAACACACTGGAGGGACTGGGTGTCGAGGACGATTCGGCCGGCTATCACCCGCGCTACACGTCGTGGAAGTGGTCGGCGGGTGTCGGCACCGCTACCGACGGCCGCGCCTTCGGCTGGAACCTGGTCAGCGGGATCAACGATCCCCCGAGCTCGAGCGAGCGCACGATCTGGGTCGCCGGGGAGCCGACCGAGCCCGGTCCCGTCCGGTTTCAGGGGGTCGACTCGATCCACTTCGAGGACGAATCGCGGCTCAACTTCACCGCCGAGACGCAGCGATCGCATCACGAGGGCATCCCGCTCCTGGCGCGCTCTGACTACGAGGCGCCGCTCGGCACCTTCACCGGGACCCTCATGGGCCTCCACGTCGAGTCCGCGCTCGGCGTGATGGAGGCTCACGATGCCGTCTGGTAGGCAGGAGTGGATCGCAATGGCGAAGGCGATCTACGGACGCTTCGGGGAGGTCCAGGTCACCGATCGGGCCGCCGCGCAGACCTACTACTCGATCCTCTCGCTCTTCCCGGGACTGCTGGTCGTCGTCTCCCTGCTCGCCCTGCTCGGGAACTACCCGGAGACCTATCGCAGCATCATCGACACGCTGCGCGGTGCCGCACCCGGCACGGCCGTCGACACCATCGACAGCGCGCTGCGGGGCGCCCTCTCGAACCGGAGCAATGCCGGGGTCCTGCTGGTCGTCGGGATCGTGCTCTCGCTCTACTCCGCCTCCGGAGCCATGGGCGCTTCGATGCGCTCGCTCGAGGCGATCAACCGTGCGAAGAAGGGACGTGACTTCCTGCCCAACCTCGGCGTTCGGCTGGGGCTGACCGTTCTGGTCACCCTGCTGGTCCTGGTCTCGTTCCTGTCGGTGGTGATCGCGGGGCCGCTCTTCGGCTCGATCGCCGACTCCGCCGGGTTCCCCCCGGTTGTCACGGGGCTGGTCGGCTACCTGCGCTGGCCGATCGGCGCGGCGGCCCTGCTCGCCGCGTTTGCGATCGTCTACGCCCTGGGGCCGCGCCGGACGCCGCGCAAGGGCGACCGGTCGCTCCGCTCCGTCCTGCCCGGCGCCGCGGTGGGCACAGCGCTGTGGTTCGCCGTTTCCCTTCTCTTCACGCTCTACGTCTCCCATTTCGGCTCCTACGACAAGACGTATGGCACCCTCGGCGCGATGATTTCGCTGCTGATCTGGCTCTGGCTGGGGAACCTGGCGTTCCTGCTCGGCGCGCTCTTCAACGCCGAGGGCTACAGGGCCGTGGACGAGGATTGATGGTCGCCCCCGTCGGGGTTGACCTGAGTGCCAGCTTCGACAGCTTCCAGCACGGCGCTCAGGAGTTCTTCCACCGCCTCTCGGAGATCGGCTGGCTCTCGATGGCGGTGGCGCTCGCCTTCTACCTGACACACCTGCTGGCGCGGAGCCGTGCCTGGCAGAACGTCCTGCGGGCGGCCTATCCGGACCGCAAGGTGCCGTTTGCCCGCATCGCCGCCGCCTACCTGGTCGGCGCTGGGATGAACAGCGTGGTTCCGGCTCGCATCGGCGACGCCGTGAAGATCTTTCTCGCCAAGCGCTCGATCCGGCGCTCGACCTACCCGACAGTGGTCTCCTCCTTCTTCGTCGGCTCGGTCTTCGACACGGCGGCCGGGATCCTGGTCTTCGTCTACGCGCTCAGCCAGGGCCTGTTGCCCAGGCCGCCCGAGCTCCCCGACCTGCCTGCCTTCGACATCGCCTTCTGGGCCCAGCATCCGGACTTCCTCGTCTTCACGTTGACCGCGCTCGCAATCGGGATCGTCATCGCCTTCGCGCTTCTCGCTCGCCGGGTGGAGGCATTCTGGGACCGCGTCAAGCAGGGCGCGATCGTCCTCGCGACGCCCATGATCTATCTGAAGACGGTCGCCTCCTGGCAGGGCGCCGGCTGGGGGCTTCGCTTCTTCTCCTACTGGTTCTTCCTGGACGCGTTTCACATCGGGGGCTCCTTCCAGAACGTGCTGCTCGTGATGAGCGTGCAGACGGTCGCGACGCTTTTGCCGCTGACGCCGGGCGGCGCCGGCGCCCAGCAGGCGCTGCTGGTCGCGACCCTGGTCGGCCCAGGCCCGATCGCCGTCCTCACTTACTCGGTGGGCCAGCAGATCGCGGTCGCCGCCTGGACGGTGATCCTCGGCACGCTCGCGCTGATCTTCGTCTTCCGCACGACGAACTGGCGCAGCCTGATCCGTAGCGCGAGCAAGGAAGCCGAGCAGCACGCCAAGGCGTAATCGGTCAGGGTCTCTGCATGCGTGGTTCTGACAACGGCCGGCGGTCCCGCCTGGCTCTGTTCACGGTCCTTGCTGTTGGGCTCGCCGTCTTGCTTGCTTTGACCGCCTCCGGTGCCGCGGCGAAGAAGAAAGTCGGACTGCCGCCGATCCACGTGCGCGGGACCGTCTACACCTTCGATGATCAGACCCCCATCGCGGGCGCCACGGTGAGGGTCGTGGAGCTCCCTGGCTTGAGCGCGCAGACGGGGCCCGACGGCACGTACGACCTCGTGGTCCCCGACGGGACCAAGTTCACGCCGTACGTCGATGCCGCCGGCCATCACCGGATCTATCTGCAGACCTACGTCAGCCAGGGCAGAAACCTCGAGCGAGTGAACTTCCAGACGCCGAGCGACACGGCCTACAACCTGCTCGCGCTGGTCCTCTCGGTGCCGCGGGACGCGAACAACGACCCGGTCAGCTGCGCGGTGGTCTCAACTCTCAGCACCATCAACGTGCGCGACGCCAGCTTCAACGACTTCGTCGCCTATGGAGCCCACGGAGTCGCAGGCGCGACCGCCAGCGCCAGCCCGGCGCTGCCCAACCCGGTGTACTTCAACGAGTCGGTCATCCCGGACCCCTCGCGAACCTCGTCCTCGGTGGACGGCGGCGTCGTCTGGCCCGTGGTGCCCGCCGGGGTCTATCGATTCACGGCGCAGCATCCGTCCACCCGCTTCGCCCCGTTCCGCGCCACCTGCGAGCCGGGAAGGGTCGTCAACGCGAATCCGCCTCAGGGGTTCTACGAGCTCCGCCCCGGCGAGCACGCCGACTCCTCCGTCGCCGCGTCGCTCGCCTCCATCCATTTCGATCGGAGCGGCTCCAAGGACCTTCTGAAGGTGCGGGTGAAAGCCCGCGAGTACGTCGCGGTGAGCGGCGTTCTGCGGCGCGGTAAGAAGGCGCAAGCCAAGCGTCGCACCAAGGGCTATGCGCCCGGCAAGCGAACCCTCGCCTTCTCGATCGGCAAGAGCCTCGCCGGAAAGCCGATCGCGGTGAAGCTGAAGATGGAGGACGGTCAGGGCAACGTGAAGACTCTGAGCAAGAAACTGAGGGCTCCGCGGAGATAGCGGAGAGGACCGCCCGGACGGGAGAGGCGCCTACCGGAGCGGCCTGGTGCTCCTGAGCCAGTGGGCGAGCACGTTGGTCCAGATGGCGCCGATCAGAAGGGCGCCGATGAGGACGACCGGAAGCACAGTGATCTCGAGAGATTCCATCGTGTGACCCAGTGTGGAGGAAGGTCCTAAGCGGCAGATCAAGGGAGGACCCTGCCGCCCGGTCGTGAGGCGATCGACCAGCGCCAGGGAGGTTCCTCGTCCTGCGGGAACAGGTAGTGGTCCCGGCCCGGAAGCGTCTCGAGTGGGACCAGCGCCGGGTCGTCCTCGAGGCTGAGGCGGAGGCTCGATGCCGCATGGATCTCCGCCGGACCCCCCGTGCGCACGATTCGCTCCCAGCCCAGGCCCGGGCGGTAGAGCCAGTAGGTGATCCGGACTCGGCCGCCTGCGCTGCGTAGGTCCTCGACCGAGACGAAATCGGTCACGCGACGTCGGGATGCGGTGAGCCCCGGGTCGGAGCCAGGCGCCGCGCAGCTCGACTGGCGGCAGTAGCGGAAGTCGACAGGGAGCTCCCCGTTCCCGGCAGCCGGGGCAGGGGCCAGGTAGCGGACCAGCTTGCCGACCGGGAAGCCATAGGCGAGAGCAAGAGGGTTGCGCTCGCAGGGAACCGGATACCGCGGGGTGCAGGCGATCCGGCGAGCGAGCATCTCGCCCAGCTCGCGGTCGCCACGGCTCGGCGGGGAGGCGACCAGGGCCGCTACGCCGGCGACGATCAGGAGGCCGATCAGGCCCGCGAGCGCCACGTATTCGACGGAGGCGGCACCTCGGCCGCGGTCTGGGTGGGAGCGCACCTGCCCAAGCTCCCGTCGTCCCGTTGCCCCAGGGCACGCACGAGTGCCGAATGGGTGACCGGTCTATGATCGAAGTCATGGAAGGTTTCGGTGGACTCTTCGGCGATCCCGAGGAGATGCGCAGGCGGATGGAGGAGCTCCAGGAGCAGATGCAGGGAGCCCAGAAAGTCGCCTGGGCCGATAACGCAATCAAGCTGGCCGTCGAGATGACGGTCGCCGCGATCAGCTCGATGGAGCTGACGGGTTCGAGCGACGAGCAGGCCGTCCAGGTCCGCGATGCGATCCGGATCGTCTTCCCGGAGGCCGTGACCCTGGTCAGAGAGGCCCGCGAGGGCCTGCAGGACTGATGCCCTCAACCGCCGGCGGGGCCTGAGCATGGGCCTCCCCGAGCCCTCGGTGGCGGGCACCTCGGTGGTCACCGGCGCCTCGTCGGGGATCGGCGCCGCCATCGCGATGGAGCTCGCCTCCCGGGGGCATTCCCTGACGCTCGTCGCCCGGCGCGAGGAGCGCCTGAGGACCCTGGCGACGGAGCTGACCTCGGCCCACGGCGTGGCGGCGGAGGTGATCGCTGCCGACCTCGGGACGCCCGAGGGGCGCGAGCAGATGGTCAAGGAGCTGCGCGGACGCCCCCGCGTGGTCGAGGTCCTGGTCAACAACGCCGGCTTCGGCCACCAGGCTGACTTCGCCACCAGCCCCCGCGAACGCATGGTGGAGATGGTCGATCTCAATGTCGGGGCGGTGGTGGACCTGACGAGCCGCTTCCTGACCGGGATGGTCGATCGCGGCCGCGGCAGCGTCATCAACATCGCCTCGACCGCCGCCTTCCAGCCCCTGCCCGGCTCGGCCGTGTACGCAGCGAGCAAGTCGTTCGTCCTCTCGTTCAGCGAGGCCATCCGCACCGAGCTGCGCGGCACCGGCGTCACGGTGACGGCGGTCTGCCCCGGGCCGGTGAAGACCGAGTTCACCGAGGTCGCCGGGTTCGGCGGCGTCGAGGATCGCACCCCGAGCGCGGTCTGGATGTCGGCGGAGGAGATCGCCAAGCACGCGGTCGACGGCGCGACGAACGACCGGCGCGTGGTCGTTCCGGGCACGCTCAACCGCGCCACCGCGCTGGCCGGCCAGCACAGCCCGCGGGCGCTCGCCCTGCCGCTGATCAGCCGGATCTGGCGCAACGTCTGAGGCATGCCGACGCTCGAGGCCCGCGGCGTCGAGATCGCGTGGAGCGAGCGCGGCCGGGGCTCTCCGGTCCTGCTGATCCACGAGACGGCCGCCACCCAGGCGGTCTGGGAGCCGCTCGCGGAGGGGCTCGCTCGGGAGTTCCGGGCGATCGCCTATGACCGGCGCGGCTGGGGCGCCTCCGGCGAGCCCGACGACTATCGCCGCACGACGATCGAGGAGCAGAGCGAGGACGCCGCGGCCGTGGTCGAGGCTACGGCGGACGGCCCCGCCATCGTCTGCGGGGCCGGACTGGGGGCGGTGATCGCCCTCGATCTGACGTTGCGGCGCGACGAGCTGGTATCCGCCGCGGTCCTGATCGAGCCGACCCTCCTGCAGCTCACGCCGGCCGCCACCGAGGCCCTCTCCCATGACCGCCGCCGGATGGAGGTCGCCGCCGGCAATCGGGAGAGCTTGATCGACGTCTATCTCGCGGGGGCCCTGCCGGCGCTCGGCCCGGGTGTGACCCGGATGGCGCCCTCGGTCGCCGATGCCGCCCGAGCCCGTCCGCGCAGCGTGGTGGCCGAGCTCGGGATCCCGGCCGCCTGGCGGATGCCCCTGCCTCGGCTGGCGAGCGCGGAGCGCCCCTCGGCGATCGTCACGTCCGAGTCGACCCCGCCGCTGCTCCGGGACGCCTCGCGGTCCCTCGGTGCACGTCTGGCCGAGAGCGCGGTTCGGGAGGTGAGCTCGCCGGATCACCCCCCGCACGTCGGCGGGGCGGCGGAGGTGGCGGCGATCGTCGCCGAGCTCAGTCCGTAGAGGGAAGCCGCTCGGCCCGTATCTCGATCGCCCCGCCGCGGCGGGCCAGAACCGCGCCCGTTTCGAGCACGACGGCGATGATCGCCGTGGGAATCGCGGCGAGCACGGTGACGGCGGCATCGACCCAGAACGCGGCGACGCCGCGGCCGGTCCCGGGGCGAAGGCGCCCCGAGACGGCCTCCGAGGCGAAGTCCCGGTGGAAGGTGAGCAGGTTGAGCAGCGTCTGCCACATGGATGCCATCCCGGGCCGGATCAGATGTCGAATCCGCCTCACGTCGAGGCCGCGCCGGGCGAGCAGCAGCCGCGCCGCTCGGGGTGTGGGCTTGATGGCGTGTCCGCCCGGGCGGAGGGCGGCCCAGTTCTCCGCTCCCAGCCAGGCCTGCAGGCTGGCCGCGTTGTCGGCGTGAATCGCCACCTCCGTCCCGTTCTCCTCTCGGCCGAAGAGAAGCTCGTCGATCGCGTGGTCAGGAGAAGGCACGGAGTCGCGGGCGGTCACCAGGCCGCAGTTCTCGCAGCGGTCGATGACCTGGTCCTCGCGAGGGCCGAAGCCCTCCGTCTCGAGCCAGACGAAGAGAGGCTGGCCGCAGGCCGGACAGCGCGCGGAGCCCGGAGCGGCTCCCTCCTCGAGGCTCACCCGTCGCTCCTTGCGGGCGGGAAGTCCGATCTGCCTGTCCACGCTAGACCTCGACCGCGATCGGGACGTTGGTCTCGAAGATCCGCCAGTGCACGCCGAACCGGTCGAGCCCCTCGAGGAAGTCCTTGGGGTCGAAGGCCTGGGAGGGGGCCAGGCCGCCGCTCCCGTCGAATCCCTTGCGAGACGCGAGCAGCGCCCCCTGCGCGATGGCCGCCGCGGTCAGCCCGTAGACGTCCCTGCCCGCGATCACTCCCTTGCGCTCGACCTCGCCGCGCTTTGTCTCGCAGACGATCGCCCAGGCCATCTTCTCCCGCTGCTCGGGGGTCTGACCCTCCGGGAGCCGCGAGATTGCGGCGTTCGCCAGGCGCTTCAGCGGGGTCCGCATCGCCAGGCCCGCCGGGCGCACCGTCGCGCTGAAGATCGGCGCGAGCCGGTCGCTCGAGAAGGCGCCCGCGTTCATCGACGCTCGCACGTTCCGGGTCTGGACGTGGCGCGGCACAGTGATCTGCTCACCGGAGGGATAGCGGAACATCCGCTGGCGGCCGAACGGCTCGGGGAACTCGTAGGCCCCGCGCGACACGCCGCCCTTGGCCTGGATCCAGTTCCCCTCCCGCCACTCGACGTCCTTGCCGCCGACCATCTCCAGGGTGGTCCGGGCCGTCCCCTGGCTGGGGGCGAAGTCCCGCCAGCAGTAGTGCAGGTTGATCACGTCAAGCTCGCCCATGCCCTCGGCGGTCAGGGAGGCAAGCATGTCCCCGGGCACGTAGTCGAAGCCCATCGCGGGGATCACCGCCACCCCGGCGCGGGCGGCGCCCGGGCCGTAGCGCTCGTAGGCCATCTTCATGTAGGGCTGCTCGCCTGTGGTGTCCAGGTAGTGGGTCCCGGTCTCGACTGCTGCTGCGAGCACCGGCTCCCCGAACTTCACGAACGGGCCCGCGCAGTCGATCACCGATGCGCAGTCTGCGAGCAGGTCTCGCAGCGAGGAGGGATCGTCGATCCGGGCGGACTTGGCGGCGGCCTCGAGATCGAGATCCCTGCGCAGCTTCTCGAGCTTCTGGGCGTTGCGGCCCGAGACGATGAAATCGGCCTCCGACCGCAGCAGCTCGGCGACGACCAGCCGGCCGGTGTAGCCGGTGGCTCCGTAGACGGCGATCGGCCCGCTCTGGCGGGAGATAAGCGGCACGGCGGCCAAGATACAGTCCCCCCGGTCCGTGAACGCAGCGCCTGAAGCCGCCGCTGGCCGCTCCCTCCCGAGCAAGGAGGAGATCCTCGCGTTCCAGGATCGCTGGCTCGTCAGGGCCGGACTCGCCGCGATCGCGGGTGCGCTGATCATCGCCGTCTCGATCGGGGTCCAGCGGGTGGGCCTGCATCTGCCGAACGGGAACTCGGATGCCGACAAGCTCGCGTTCGCGCACGCTCACAGCTCGCGGCTGATCTACTCCTCGATCCTCCAGGGGATCGGCTTCATCCTCTTCGCCCTCCCCCTGGCCGTTCTGTTCCGGTCGGCGGCCTCGCGGGCACAGCGCGTCCGGAACGCCTTCTATGCCCTTGTCCTGCTCGGGCCGCTCGCCTTTGGCGTCGGCGTGATCGTCTCCTCGGCGGGCAGCGCAAAGGCCGCCAGCGACTTCGTCAAGCAGGAGCCGGCGGTCGTGCAGAGCGCCCGGCAGCACGCCGCGCAGGCGCAGGCCTCGAGCGCCAAGCCGAGCGGCCAGTCCGCGAAGCCACCGGCGGCGACGGGGTCGACCACCACCGCTCCGAGCCCGACCGCGGGATCGACTACGACCGCCACCGGGTCGACCACGACCGGCACGACGGGGACTGCCGTCCAGCCGAAGTCCCCGGATCAGGCCGCCCACGACGCCCGCGAGGGCCTCGCGGACCACCTCAACAAGCACACGACGGTGCTCATAGCCGGAGGCCTCCTTTCCACCATCGGCGTGCTCGCTCTCGTCTTCGCGATGATCTACACGAACCTCTGGTGCATGCGACTCGGCCTGCTGACGCGCTTCTGGGGGGCGGTCGGCATGGCGTTCGGGCTGTTTTTGATCATCCCGCTGCTTCCTCCGATTCCCGGCCTCGTCCTCTGGTTCGCCGTCATCGGTCTGATGCTGGCCGGCCTCTGGCCGAGGGCCCTGCCCCCGGCCTGGGCCGCCGCGGAGGCGGTCCCGTGGCCGACTCGCAGCCAGAACCTCGGACCGCCGCCGGAGGAAAGAGGACCGGGCGGGACGGTCGAGGGGAGCGGGCGCGAGGTCTCCGAGTCACCGCTCCCGGAGCAGGGCGAAGCCAAGGGCCAGCCGCCCGACCCGCCCTATGGCGAGACGCAGGGGCAGCGGCGCAAGAAGCGCAAGCGGCGCGGCTAGTCCCTGGGCGGCGGCGGCGCCGCCATCAGCTCGACCCGATGCCCACCCGGTGCGATTGCGAAGGCGCGGTCGGCGCCCCAGAGCTGACGCGTGTCCTCCACCTGGAAGCCAGCGTCGCGCAGCCGCTGCTTGGCCTCGGCGTGGTCGGCCGCGACCACCGCGGCGTGACCCAAGACGGGGGCCGTGTGCTGGTCGGTGAGGATCAGGTGGATCTGGGTCGCGTCCCGCTCCAGCCAGCGGACGGAGTCGCCGAGCACGTCGGCCGCCGGGACCTCATCGAAACCGAGGAGTCCCCAGAACTCGATCGAGCGGCCGGCCTCCTCGGGAGGCACCTCCAGCGAGACGTGGTGGAGCACGACTAGAAGATTGACAGCCAGCGGCGGCGCGAACCGTCGGCGCGCCGTGCGATCAGCCCCGAGGCGAGCAGCGCCGCGCCCACCAGCGCGAGCGCTCCCACGGCCATGCCGGTCATCGGCAGGGTTGAGGAGGTGCCGGCCGCGTCGGGGGATGCGACCGCGGATGACTCCGAGGTCCCGGAGTTGCTCGAGCTCGCACCGCCTCCGCCGCCGCCTCCACCGGACGCGCTCAGCACGCGGACGGTGCCCTTCATGTTCGGGTGGATCGTGCAGATGTAGCTGAAGGTCCCGGCCGAGTTGAAGGTGTGCGAGCCGCTGCCGCCGGAGTTGATCGTGCCCGTGTCGAAGCTGCCGTCGTCCGCCGTGGCGGTGTGGGGCGCCTGGCCGGAGTTGTGCCAGGTGACCGTCTCGCCGACGTTGACCGTAACCGTCGCGGCCGAGAAGAAGTAGTCGCCCATCGTGACGCTGGTGGAGGCCGAGCTATGCGCCTTGCGGTTCGGGCTCGAGACGGTGACCGGCGGGGGGGCGGGTGCGCTGGTGGTGGTCGTCGGATCGGTCGCGGGAGCAGCCGGGTCCGGTGTGGTGGCAGTCGTCGTCGTCGTCGGGACGGTCGTCGTCCCCGTCGCATCCGTGGTCGTGCCGACATCCTGCGCCGCCGAGATCGCGGGCACGGCGCAGATCGCCGCCAGGACGAGCATCCCGCTCGCCAGGGCTCTTGCTCCCTTCACTCTCCGCATCCTACGGGCCATTGACTCGTAGTCAACTACGAAATACCGGGGTTTGCGGATTGGAGGTAGCCCCGAAGGGTTCAGCCCAGTGCGCTGACGCCCGGCGGAGCGTCGGACGGCTCCGGCTCCTGATCGGCCGCGACCCGTTTCCGGTGGGTGCGGATCTCGCTCATAATCCGCTCGAGCCGGGGCTCGGTGGAGGCATCCACGTGGGTCATCGCCGCAGCGATCGCCGGATGGACCGAGGCGATTCGCTCGTGCATCGCCTGGGCCACGGCGCGGTAGGTGGGGTGGCCCTCGCGGCCGGAGCGCAGCTCGATCAGGTGCATGGCCTCGCGAGCGTTCAGGTCGAGCAGGTAGCGGATCCGGTAGCCGAGGCAGAGCGCGTAGGGCGCGGCGTCCGCCAGGCCCGAGCCGGCGAGTCGCTCGTACTCGGCCCGGGAGATCTCAAGCGCCCGCTCGTATTCGGAGCCGGCGCCGGCCTCGCGCACCTCCTCGGGGATGCCGGCTCCGAGGTCCGGGCTCAGCGCCTGCCACTGGCAGGTCAGCATCCGGTGGCGCTGCAGATCGCGGAAGCCGCCGTAGTCGGAGACGATCTCGAAGCGGTAGCGCACGGCCTCCCAGCCACGCCCGGGGCGGTGGCGCCGGTTCGAGCGCTCGCCCGCGAGGTCGGCGATCATCTCGGCCTGTTCGTCCGGGGGGAGGGTGCGAACGCGATCGAGAATCGCGCGCTCGGACGTCGCCGAGGACTCGAACAGCGAGGCCGCGATCAGATCGTCCTCGGAACCCTCCACGTCGATCAGCTCGACGGAGGGGACGTCCTCACCCTCGGCCCGGTCGAGCCCCATGCGCGCCGCCCAGCGCTCTGCCGACTCGCGCCGCCGCTCCAGGTAGGTGACCCATTCCCCGCCGCGGTCGGGGCGCTCCACCCGGGCGACGAAGCTCGGCATCACCTTCTTGAGCTCCTCGAGGATCATCGTCGCGAAGTGCCGCGCCTCGGGCAGCGGGGAGGCGAGCATCCGCAGCATGAGCTGCTCGTAGGCCTGACCCGAGGCGAAGATGCCGACGTGGCTCAGGGTCGCGGCCGGGAGCAGGCCGCGCAGCAGATCCAGCGCCTTGGCCTTGATCGAGCGCTCCCAGGCCGCCTCGGGCTCGTCGCCGCGGGGCCAGCGCTCGGCGGCCCACTCCCTGACCTTGACGAGAGAGCGGGAGTAGATCTCGAACAGCTCGTCCATCGCCGCTGCGAATTCGGGCCCGAGCTCGTCGTCGCGATAGAAGCGGTAGCCGCCGCCGGCCGACTCAGGCAGCGGCTGGTCGTAGGGGATGTAGCGGGTCGACTGCTCCAGGTAGGCCGCGAGGCGGCCGCGCTGCAGAACCTTGGTCAGGACGTTCGAGACCCACTCGCAGGCGACGTGGGCTCCGCCGACCTGGGCGATCGAGTCGTCTCCGTACCCCATGAAGACGCGTTCGTAGAGCCCGGCGGCCCGCTCCCCCTCCTCGCCCTCGAAGGGGCGGCCGCCCTCGGGCACGTCCTCGGCGAACTCGTCCAGGTAGAGGCGCCGCAGGGACCCGGGATATCGCGAGTAGCGGGCGAAGAGCGCTCCCTTGATCGTCTCCGGCAGGTTGACGAGCGCGAAAACGGGTCGGTCGAGATTGGTGAAGTGGGGGGAGAGGAGCCTCCGTTCCTCATCCGTGAATTCCTCGACCGGATAGCGCACGAGCGAGCCATCGTAATGCCAGCGCGGGATGGCTCAGGTCCTGGCACGCGGTCTATCCCCAGACGATCTGAGCCGCGACCGCGCCGACCACCGCGATTGCGGTGGTCCAGGCCACGGCCTGGGCCGCCAGCTTGGAGTCGAGTCCGTAGACGTGGGCCACCAGGAGGGTGTTCACCCCGCACGGCATCGCCGCCAGCAGCAGGTAAGGGCCGGGCAGGTCGATGAACGGGAGGGAGAGGAGGAGCAGCAGGCCGGGCGCGATCGCCAGCCGCAGCAGGATCGTGGCGCCGACCGGCGGGTCGAAGGGGGAGCCGAGGCCATATGCGAGGGCGGTCCGGAGGCGAAGCCGAGGAGCGACCCGTTTCGTGGTGGCCTCGACCTCCTCGGCAAGCACCGCGCCGACGGCGAAGAAGCCGATCGGGAGCAGGGCGACCACCACTCCCCGCGAGATGTCGACCAGGGTGTCCGGCGCCCAGGAGTCGGGAGCGATCACGGCCAGGATCGCGGCGTACAGCGGCGGGTTGCGCGTGAAGAACGCGATCAGCCTCTCCCTCGGGCCTTCTCCTGCGTTGGTGCCGAAGGCCGCCCCGACCCCGAAGCCGAGCAGCAGCAGGCTTGGCGCCGAGACGACCACGTCGTAGACGACCGCCTGCCCGAGTGCGTGGAAGCCGAGCAGGGAGGCGCAGAGCGGGTAGCCGAGGTACCCCGTGTTGGGGACGAGCGTCCCCACGATCACCGACCCGGCCGAGGGCCGCGGCAGCCGCAGCAGCCGGATGCCCACCAGCCAGGCGAAGCCGGCGGCCGTGAGGATCGCCACCCAGCCGATCAGCAGCCCTCCGGCGACGTTCGCGTTCAGGTGCGCGCGGTCGAGGTTGAAGAAGACGACGAACGGGAGCAGCGTGTAGAGGGAGATCACCAGGAGGCGCCGCGCCCAGCCGACCGCGCTCGCGGGCCAGCGGCGCTCGGCGGCGATCCCGGCGGAGCCGGAGATCGCGATCGCGGCGACGGTGAGGAGGACTCCCAAGGGACCGGCATCCTCGCGGACGCGGAGCGCGGAGTGAGGCAGCGGGACTAGATCGTCGTGGCGAGGGATGAAGCTGCGTGCGAGGCCCAGTCGATCAAGGGCGAGGGGGCGACGCCGAAGACGACCGTGGCCGCGGCGCAGACGAGGGCCGAGCCGGCGATCAGGACACAGCGGCCGGTCCCCTTTCGCGGGGCCGCGTCGGCCTCGGGGGACCCGCCGGCGATCGCGGGCATCGCGGCGGGAGCGGCGCCAGGCTCCGGCGTCATCCACATCGCCGCGACCACTCGCAGGTAGTACACGAGCGACACCATCGAGCCGACCACGATCACCACGCCGAGCCAGGTGTAGTCGCCGTCCACCGTCGCCTCGATCAGGAACAGCTTGCCCATGAACCCGGAGGTGCCTGGGATCCCGGCGAGGGCCAGCATGCCGATCGTGAGCGGCCAGGCGAGGAGCGGGCGCGAGCGGCCGATCCCGGCGACGGACTCGATGTCGTCGCCGGTGTCGGTCTCCCGCTCCCGGGCGACGATCACGGCGAAGACGGCGAGGTTCATCAGCGTGTAGGCGGCGAGGTAGAAGACCAGTGCCTCCAGCCCGGTCTCGGTGGCCACCACCACACCGGCCAGCATGTAGCCGGCCTGCGCGACACCCGAATAGCCCATCAGCCGCTTCAGGCTGTTCTGGCCGAGCGCGCCGATGTTGCCGACCGCGATCGAGATGACGGCGACAGCGGCGAGCGCCGGCTTCCAGTCGTGTGCGATCGGCCCGAGCGCCACCTCGAAGAGGCGGGCCAGGGCGATGAACGCGGCGGCCTTCGTCGCGACGGCCATGAAGGCGGTGACCGGCGTTGGGGCGCCCTGGTAGACATCGGGCGTCCACTGGTGGAAGGGAGCCAGCGAGGTCTTGAAGGCGAGGCCGGTCAGCACCATCGCGGTGCCGATCAGGACGAGGGTGTCGTTGCCGTTGCCGCCGGGACCGAGCGCGTGGGCGATCCCGGAGAAGTCGGTGGAGCCCGAGGCGCCGTAGAGCAGGGCGAATCCGTAGAGCACCGTCGCCGAGCCGATCGAGCCGATGATCAGGTACTTGAGGCCCGACTCGAGCGAGCGCTCCTGACGGCGCGCAGAGGCGCAGAGGACGTAGAGCGGGATCGAGAGCAGCTCGAGCGCCACGAAGAACGCGACCAGGTTCTGGGCCTGCCCGATCAGGGTCATGCCGAGGACCGAGCCGAGCAGCAGCGTGTAGAAGGCGCCGAACTCGGCCTCCTCCGCGGTCGGCTCCCGGATCGAGAGGAGCGCGACGACCGCGGCTGCAGTGCAGGCGATCAGTACCGCCGCCAGGCCGAAGGCGTCGAGTCGCAGGGCGCCTGACACGAGGTCCGTGTCTGATCCCCACTGCCAGATCGAGAGGCCGGCGGTGGCGCCAAGCACGGCGATCGTGAGACCCGCGTTCACCCAGCGGGACCGCAGGAACAGGCCGGCGACGAGGATGACGACGATCCCGGCAGTCAGCGCAATGACGGGCGAGAGCCCGGCGTAGTCGACGTGGGGGGCGTTGAAGTTCATCGCTCAGCCACCTGCGTCGGCGCGGGCTGGGAGGCAGCGACGGACGCCGAGGTCGCGTGATCAGCGCGATGCAGAATCAACCCGGGGTACAGGGCCAGCGCAACGATGCAGGCGACCAGGGCGGCGATCACCCCGCCGTCCCAGACGCCTACCTCCCGCGATTCGATCCCGTCCGGCTTCCGGTTGTGCATCGCGTGCTGGTACATGCGGAGCGCGTAGTAGGCGGCCATCGCGATGCCGAATGCGGCGATGAAGGCGAAGACGATCTTCTCCTGGAAGATGCCGTTCAGGATGTAGAACTCGCCGATGAAGTTGGAGGAGCCGGGGATGGCGAGCAGGGCCATCGTCGCGACCAGGAAGAGCGCCGCCAGGACCGGGGCGCGCATCGCGAGCCCGCCCATCTTGGTGATGTCGTCGGTCCCGGCGCGGGCGACGAGGACGACCGCGATCAGCATCAGCGGCGCGATCACCAGGCCGTGGTTGACCATCTGGAGTACCGCGCCGTCGGCGCCGTCGGGACGCAGGCTGAAGATCCCGAGCGTGATGAAGCCGAGCTGGGCGACCGATGAGTAGCCGAGAACGAGGCGGGCGCTCGTCTGCGTGAACGCCATCACCGAGCCGTAGAGGATCGAGACCACGGCGATGATCAGGACGACCTCCTGGAAGTGGGTCGTCGCCGCGGGGAAGACGGGGAGAACGATCCGCAGGAAGCCGTAGGCGCCGACCTTCGACAGCACCCCTGAGAACAGGGCGAGCGCAGGCAGCGGGGCGACCCGGTAGGCGTCGGGCATCCAGGCGTGGAGCGGGAAGGCGGGCATCTTCACCAGGAAGGCGGCGGCGAAGAACCAGAAGATCCAGTACTGGCTGCCGCTGCCGAGCGGGTGCGCGGCGAGGTGCTGGATGTTGAAGTCGATCGGGCCCCCGTTGGCGGCGAGGATCCCGGTTGCGATCGCCCCGACCAGCATCAGCAGCGACCCGACGAGCGTGTAGACGATCATCTTGATCACGGCCGGCTGCGGGCGGATCGGCCCCTCGCCCTCCTCCGGGCGGCCCGGATGCTCGGCTCCCCAGCTCCCGAAGAGGAAGTAGAACGGGATCAGCATCAGGTCGAAGAAGAGGACGAAGAGGATCAGGTCCTGGGCGAGGAAGGCGCCGAGGACGGCGGTCTCGGCCAGGCCGAACATGAGGAAGTAGTTCCGGGGCCGCTCCGGCGTGTTGATCGCGGACCAGAGGGTCGCGGCGAACCAGAGCACGGCGGTGAGCAGGACGAGGAACAGGCTGATCCCGTCGATCCCGAGCTGGTAGCGGACGCCGAGGGTGGGGATCCAGCTCTCGTCCACCGTGTGCTGGAGGCCGCCTGAGGGGTCGAATCCCGCGACGACCACGATCGCCAGGACGAGGGTGACGAGCGATCCGAGCGCCCCGACCCAGCCGGAGGCGTTGCGCGGAACTGCGCACGCAAGGAGCCCCGCAGCCAACGGCGCCCAGAGGAGGACCTGAATCATGCCGCGCCCTCCTTGTGGTCGGTTTGGCTCGCCATGGCGTGCATAAGTGACCACAGGCCGATTTCGGTGATGGTTTTCATGAGGCCTGCAGGAGGAAATAGAGGCCGAGGCCGGCGAAGCCCGTGATCAGGAAGAGGGCGTAGGAGCGCAGGTAGCCCGACTGGGCTCCACGGACTCCGGCGCCGGCGCCGCGCACGAGGTCGGTCACGCCGACGACCAGTCCCTGGACCACGTAGCGCTCGAAGATCGCGTTGGACCAGCGGCCCACAGCAAGGGCGGGGCGGACGACCAGGATGTCGATCGCCTCGTCGAAGTACCACTTGTGCTCGAGGAAGTCGTGCAGCCACCCGAAGCGCTTCTGCAGCGCGGCGGTCGTGCCCGGCCGCCGCAGGTAGGCGTAGTAGGCGATCGCGATCCCGAGCACCGAGATCAGGCCGCCGATCAGGAGGCCGTGGTAGGCCGAGGACGTGCTCGGTCCCTGCTCGTAGAGGTGGGAATCGAGGAACGAGCCGTGCAGGAACTTGTGGACGACGTCGTCCACCCCCGGGATCTGGACGAAGCCGGCGAACAGCGCGCCGAACCCCAGGATGCTCATCGCGATCTTCATCGGCCAGGCGTCCTCGGCGACGGTGTGCTTCTCGCCCGGGAAGCCGATGTCGGTGTCCTCGGGCTCGCCGGTCGCGGGGTTCTGCGGCGGGATGTGCTGGTGGACGCCCTGCTCGAGGTCGCGCGCGACCTCAGACGGCGGCCCGAAGACCACCCTGAACCCGATCCGGAAGGCGTAGAAGGCTGTGAGGAGCGCGCCGATGTACCCGCCGATCGTGAAGATCACGTAGAAGCCGCCGCGGTAGGCAGCGAAGTCGAGGATTTCGTCCTTCGAGAACCAGCCCGAGGTGAGCGGGAAGGCGGCAAGCGCCAGGGCTCCGATGATCAGCATCGCCGACGTGAAGGGCAGCGACTTGCGGAAGCCGCCCATGAGGTCGATGTTCTGCCGGTTGGCCATCGCGCCGATCACGGAGCCGGCCGCCATGAAGAGGAGGGCCTTGAAGAAGGCGTGCGTCATCAGGTGGAAGAGGCCCTCCGAGTACGCCCCGATCCCGACCCCCATGATCATGTAGCCGATCTGGCTCATGGTCGAGTAGGCGATGATCCGCTTCAGGTCCGTGACGACGAGAGCAATCGTTGCCGCGATCAGCAGCGTCGCCAGGCCGACGAAGGCGGCGATGTCGGAGGCGGTCAGGGCGATCTCGAAGAGCGGGTGGAAGCGGGCGATCAGGTAGACGCCGGCGGTCACCATGGTCGCCGCGTGGATCAGGGCCGACACCGGGGTTGGGCCCTCCATCGCGTCCGGGAGCCAGGTGTGGAACGGGATCTGGGCGGACTTCGCGAAGGCGCCGACCAGCAGCAGGCAGCAGATCGCGACGACGACGCCCTGGTTCGTGTGGAAGGTGTCGGGCGCCTTGCTGAAGATCGAAAGCAGGTCGAAGGTGCCGAGGTCCCGGAAGATGAACAGGGCGGCCAGCACCATCCCGATGTCGCCGATCACGTTGATGACGAAGGCCTTCATGCCCGCGCTGGTGGCGGTGGTGCGCCGGTACCAGAAGCTGATCAGCGCGTAGGAGGCGAAGCCGACGAACGCCCAGCCGACGATCAGCAGAATCAGGTTCCCCGCCAGGACCAGGAGCAGCATCGAGAAGACGAAGAAGTTGAGGTAGGAGAAGAAGCGGTTGAAGCCGCGGTCCGAGGTCAGGTAGCTGATCGAGTAGAGGTGGATCAGGGTGGAAACGCCGGTGACGATCAGGCACATGTAGATCGACAGCGGGTCGACCAGGACGTTCAGTTGGATGTTCAGGCCTGCAGCGCTCGCGTAGTCGTAGAGCGAGTCGGTGAGCTGGCGGTGGTCGACCGGGAGGTCGAGGATCTGGACCAGCATCCCGATCGAGGCGAGGAAGGAAAGGCCGATCATCGCCGTCCCGATCCAGCCGGCCGTTCGACCGGGAAGCCTCTTGTAGAGAAACGCGATCGCCAGGCTGCCGGCGAGCGGGAAGGCGAGGACGAGCCAGCCGTAGGAGGTCGCGGTCACGGACTAGCCCCGGAGGCTGCGCAGGTCGTCGACGTTGAGCGGGATCCGGCGCCGGTAGGCCGCGACGATGATGCCCAGCCCGACCACGACCTCGCAGGCGGCGATCACCATCACGATCAGGGCGAAGACCTGCCCGTCCTGGTTGCCGAGCGAGCGCGAGAAGGCGAGCAGTGCGAGGTTCCCGGCGTTCAGCATCAACTCGAGGCAGAGCAGGATCACGAGCGGGCTGCGCCGCAGGAGGACGCCGGTGACGCCGACCGCGAAAAGCAGCGCGCTGAGCACGAGGTACCAGGTGAGGTCCACTTAACCGGCCACCTCCTCGGCTTCGCGTCCGGGGGTGCCGGGCGTGGGCGCGGTTGGCGTGGCAACCCGGTGGCGGCCTGCCAGGACAACTGCTCCGACTGCCGCGATCAGCAGCAGGAGGGAGGCCGCCTCGAAGGCGATCAGGAAGCGCTCCAAGAGGAGCTTGCCGATCGCCGAGGGGGAGCCGAAGCCGAGCTCGACTGTCGGTCCCTTGGTGTCGATCGCCTGCAGGCCCGATCCTGTGATCGCGATCGCCAGCTCGACGAACAGCGCGATGCCGAGGACCGGGGCGATGAAGCGCTGGCCCGGGATCGGCTCCCAGAGCGGCTCGTCGACGTTGCCGACGTAGGCCGCGACGAAGACGTAGAGGACCATCACCGCACCCGCGTATACGACGATCTGCGCGGCGGCGAGGAACTCGCCCTGGAGCAGCAGGAAGAGCCCGGCCAGCGAGATCAGGTGGACGATCAGCGCGAGCACGCTGTAGAAGGGGTTGCGGAGGGCGATCACGGCGATCGCCCCGCCCAGGCAGCCAATCGCGCCGAGGAAGAAACAGACCTGGGTCACTCGCCCTCGTTCCGCAGCGGAGTCCGGTCGATCGGCTCGGCGAGCAGCATCTCCTTCGTGAAGATCAGGTCCGAGCGGTTGTAGTCGGACATCTCGTAGTCGTGGCCCATCGTGATCGCGTCGAAGGGGCAGGCGACCTCGCAGTAGCCGCAGAAGATGCAGCGGGAGAGGTTGATCTCGTAGACCTCGGCATATCGCTCGCCGGCCGAGACGCGGTGGTTCGGGTCGTTCTCATGGGCGACGACCCGGATGCAGTCCGCCGGGCAGGCGGCGGCGCAGAGCGAGCAGCCCACGCACTTCTCGAGCCCCGTGTCCTCGAAGCGGTGCAGCTTGTGGCGGCCGCGGAAGCGCTGGTAGACCGGAGTCTTCTCCTCGGGGTACTGGATCGTGACCGTCCCCTCGAGCACCCGCCCGAAGGTGGTCCGCAGCCCGCGAAGGGTCTCGCCGAAGGCGCGGTAGGCACCGCGCGCGCCGCCGGGCTCCGGGCCGCGCTGAACCGAGATCACGTCCTCGTGGCTCTCGAGGTAGGGGAATTCCGTCCAGTCGGTCTTGTCGGTGTTGAGCTTCGCCTGCGTCGTGGGCTCAGCCATCTAACTCACCGTCACGATCACCGCGGTGGCCAGGATGTTGAGGGTGGCCAGGGGCAGCATCACCTTCCAGCCGAGCGCCATGAGCTGGTCGTAGCGAAGGCGGGGAAGCGTCGCCCTGATCCAGATGAAGAAGCAGACGAGCGTCAGGGTCTTCGCCACCATCCAGACCGGGTCGAGCCAGCCCGGGCCGGGGCCCATCCAGCCGCCGAGGAAGAAGGTGACCGCGATGCCCGAGACGACGAACATCTCCAGGTACTCGGCAAGGAGATATGAGCCGAAGCGCATCCCGCCGTACTCCGTCATGTATCCCTGCACCAGCTCGGCATCGGCCTCCGGCAGGTCGAACGGGGCGCGGTTGGTCTCGGCGAACCCGGCGATCATGAAGACCAGGAAGCCGACGAACTGGGGAACGATGTTCCAGATTTCCCCCTGCCCATCGACGACGTGGGTGAGCGAGAGGGAGCCGGTCATCATCACTACGCCGAGCAGCGACAGGCCCATCGAGACCTCGTAGGAGATCAGCTGCGCCGCCGAGCGCATCGCTCCGAGGAAGCTGTACTTCGAGCCCGACGACCAGCCGGCGAGCAGCAGCCCGTAGAACGAGAGCGAGCCGAACGCGAAGAAGTAGAGGATGCCGATCGAGACGTCGATCCCGTACAGCCCGATCCCGTCCTGGACGTTGCCGAACGGCAGGATCGCCAGGGTGACGATGCCGGAGAAGATCACGATCGCCGGGGCGATCGCGAACAGGAGCGGGACCGCTGCGTTCGGCCGGAACATCTCCTTGCCCGCGAGCTTGACGATGTCCGCCAGGGGCTGAACCAGCCCGACCGGACCGACCCGGTTGGGGCCGTAGCGGTTCTGGAAGCGGCCGATCAGCTTGCGCTCGACGAGCGTCAGGATCGGCACGATCATGAAGACGCCGAGGAAGATGACCAGCGACTTGACCACCATCACCCAAGTCGCCTCGACGTAGTCGACCTCGGCGAGCGGAAGAGGGATCGGCAGGTTCACCGCTTGCTCACCCGGATCCGCTGTGGGACGCCGTTGGTGAGCACGTTGCCGTTGGCGTCATCGGTGCCCTCGATCAAGAAGGCGGCGCCCTGCTGCATCCGCTCGCGGATGGCGACGATCGCCTCGACGCTGTGGCCGTTGACGGCGACCGTGATGGGGTCGCCGTTCGCCAGTTCAAGCGACTCCGCGTCCTTCGCGTGGAGCTCGAGCTTCTGCTTGGGCATGAGGAATCGCAGCGCCGGGTTGCGCTTGGTGACGTCAGTCGCCCAAAGGTCGCGGTAAGTCCCAAGCACGAGCCCACCCCCACCTGGGGTCAGGTCTTGCATGCCGCCGCGTGATGCAAGACCTGACCCCTGGGGTGGGGTCCAGGATTGGCCGGGGTCGCGGTCTCCCCAGCGGAGGCCCGTGCCGCCGATCTCCTCGTAGGTGATCGAGTCGTAGAAGGGGACCTCGCTCGAGAGCGCCTCGAAGACCTCGGCGGGCGACTCCGGCGTCAGGTCGGAGCCCAGTTCCGACGCGACGGCCGCGAGGAACCGCCAGCCGGGAATCATGCCGTCGGGCAGCGGCACGTTGCGGCGCAGGCGCTGGAGGCGGCCGTCGGGGTGGGTGACCGTGCCCTCCTTCTCGGCGAAGCTCTCGGCGGGGATGACCAGGTTGGCGAGCTTCGTCGACTCGTCCTCGAAGCCGGCGATGGCGACCACGAAGTTGCCGGCGAGCGCTTGACGCCAGCCGTCGGAGTCGGGCTGGGTCCGAACCGGGTCCGCGTTCACCACCAGGGTGGCGCCGAGCTCGTGGGCCGCGAGGCCATCCTTGATGGCGGCGCTGCCACGCCCGGGTTCCGTGGGCTCAAGGCCAGGCTTGGCGCCGGGGAGGCAGCCGACCTCGCGCAGGCCGCGGCCGTTCGACTCCTCGGGTACCTCCAGGAGACCCGGGCCGATCCGCTGGTGCATCTCGAGCGCACGGGCGCAGGCATGGAGAGCCTCGACGGCGCCGGGGTTTCGCCAGAGGCGCTCGCCCCAGATGATCGCCTGATCGGGAGCGTCGCGAAGGATCTCCGCGACCGCCTCGGCGTCCTTGTTGAAGGGGCCGTCGGTGTCGTAACCCTCGGCGCCGAGCGCCCCAGCGAGCGCCCTGACGAAGGAGGCCGCGTCGCCGGGCAGGTAGCGGATCGCCTCGGCCGCTCCGCCGTCCAGCGCGGTGGGGCGCTCGGAGGCCACCATCAGCTTGGCGTTCGCCCGCCGCACCGCCTTGCGGATGCGCAGGTCGAGGATCGGCATCTCGTGCAGGGGATCCGTGCCGATCACCAGGATCACGTCGGCGTGGTCGAGGTCCGAGATCTTGGAGCCGAGCTCGGGCCGCGAGAGCTCCGCCAGCAGGCCGGCGTCGACCGGGCTGGCGGAGCAGTCCACGTTCGACGACCCGGCGCTGCGGAGGATCCTCTGGACGAGCCAGCCCTCCTCGTTCGAGGTGCTGCCGCCGACGATCGCGGCCGCCTTCTCGCCGGCGCCGCGGATCGCGTCGGCTACCTTGGTGACCGCCTCGTCCCAGGAGATCGGGCTGAGGCTGCCGTCGCCGGCGCGGACCATCGGCCTGGTGATCCGCTCCTCGGAGTTGAACATCTGGAAGGCGAAGCGGCCCTTGTCGCAGAGCCAGCCGTCGTCGACCTCGACGTTGTCGCGGGCGAGGACGCGCAGCACCCGCTCGTCGCGAACGGTGAACTTGACGTTGCACTGGCTCGGGCAGAGTGTGCAGACCGAGCCCGCGTCCTCGATGTCCCAGGGCCGGGCGCGGAAGCGGTAGGTGTAGGAGGTCAACGCGCCGACCGGGCAGAGCTCGGTGATGTTGCCGTGGAAGGGCGCGATATAGGGCCGCTCGTCGAAGGTGCCGACGAAGGTCTTGTCGCCGCGCTCGAGGAGCTGCAGCTGGTCGTCCTCGGCGACCTCTTGGCTGAAGCGAACGCAGCGGTAGCAGAGGATGCAGCGCTCGCGGTCGATCGCCACGAGCGGCGAGAGCTCGAGCGGCTTCTCGAAGTGGCGCTTCGGATCGGTGAAGCGACTCTTGCCGGGGCCCCAGCCCATCGCGATGTCCTGGAGCGGGCACTCGCCGCCCTTGTCGCAGACCGGGCAGTCGAGCGGGTGGTTGACGAGCAGGAACTCGACGACCGCGTTCTGCGCCTCCTTGACCCGGTCGGTCTGCGTGTAGACGACCATGCCGTCGCGGATCGGGGTCGAGCAGGAGGTCTGGAGCTTCGGCATCCCCTCGATCTCCACGAGGCACATCCGGCAGGCGCCGACGGGCTCCCCGAGCTTCGGCTCGTAACAGAAGACGGGGATCTCGATGTCGCCCATCTTGGCGGCGTCGTGGAGCATCGTGCCCTCGGGAGCCGTCACCTCGCGGCCGTCGACAACGAGGGTCACGGCGTTGCGGATCTGGCGGGTCACGCCGCCATCTCCATCGGCTGCTGGATCGCCTCGATGAACTCGTCGCGGAACTTCTCCACCATCGCGCCGACCGGCATCGCCATGGAGTCGCCTAGCACGCAGAGGCAGTTGCCGATGATGTTGGTCTGCACCGAGGCGACGGTCTCCAGGTCGATCGGGGTCGCCTGGCCGTGGATCATCCGCTCGAGCATCTTCACGGTCCAGTTGGTCCCCTCACGGCAGGGAGTGCATTTCCCGCAGGACTCGTGGTGGTAGAAGCGCGCGGTCCGCAGGGCGAGCTCGACGACGCTCGTGGTGTCGTCGAAGACGATGATCGAGCCGGAGCCGAGCATGGACCCGGCCTCCTGCATCGCCTCGAAGCTGTAGGGGAGGTCCATGACCTCGTCGGCGAGCAACACAGGCGAGGACGAGCCGCCCGGGAAAACTCCCTTGGTCGTGCGCCCCTCCAGCGGGCCGCCGGCGAGGTCGTTGATCAGGTCCTTCGTCGGGATGCCGAGCTCGACCTCGTAGTTGCCCGGACGCCGCACGTCGCCCGAGACCGAGACGACCTTGGTGCCCGGCGACTGCTCGGTGCCGAAGCTGGTGAACCACTTCGCCCCCGAGGAAACGATGTGCGGCGCGTTGGAGAGGGTCTCGACGTTGTTGATCAGCGTCGGCCCGTCGTAGAGGCCCTGCACCGCGGGGAACGGCGGCTTGAGGCGCGGGTTTCCGCGCTTGCCCTCCAGCGAGTCGAGCAGAGCGGTCTCCTCGCCACAGATGTAGGCGCCGGCGCCGCGGTGGACGACCAGCTCGACCTGCTCGCCGGTGCCGAGGACGTCGTCGCCGAGAAAGCCGGCGTCGTAGGCCTCCTCGACCGCCTTGTCGACAATGTCGCCCTGCAGGTCGTACTCGCCTCGGATGTAGATGAAGCAGCGGTTGGCGCCCGCGGCTCGCGCGGCGATGATGATTCCCTCGATCAGCTGGTGCGGGTTCTTCTGCATCAGCTCGCGGTCCTTGAAGGCGCCGGGCTCTGACTCGTCGGCGTTGCAGCACAGGTACTTGTCCATGTCGCCGCGCGGCAGGAACGAGGCCTTCTTGCCCATCGAGAACCCGGCGCCGCCGCGGCCGCGGAGGCCCGAGTCCTCCAGCTCCTTCAGGACCTCCTCGGGCGTCATGTCCTTGTAGGCCTTGCGAATGGCCTCATAGCCGCCGAACTTGCGGTAGGTCTTGATCGAGGCGAGCCCGGGCTCGTCGATGTTCCGGAAGAGGATTCGGGTCTCCTCGGAGGCCACTACTTCTTTCCCTTCTTCGCCTTCGGCTTGGGCCGGGTGCCCTTGTTCATCGGGTGCCGGCTGAGGCGCTTGTCGCCGCCGCCGCGCGGCCCGCCGGCGGCCGGGCGATCCTGAAGCCGCTTCTCGGGGAGGACGCTCTTGCTGTTCTTCCGCAGCTGCTCGACCGCCGTCCCGGCGTCCTCCTCGGTGAGCGGCCCGTAGTAGCGCTCGTCGATTGAGGCCATCGGGGCGAGGTCGCAGGCGCCGAGGCACTCGAAGCTGCGCACGAAGACATCAACCGGCACGTCCTCAGCTGCGCTTCCGGGCGTGCCGGGTGAGGGCGCCTCTGCCTTGGCAACCCTGTGGCCGGCCGCCTCCTTGAACGCGTCAAGCAGGTTGTCCGCACCGCGCAGCCAGCAGCTGATGTTGGTGCACACCAGGACCTGGTGCTCGCCCTCGGGCTCGAGGCGGAAAAGGTCATAGAAGCTGGCCACGGACTCGAGGTAGCCGGGGGTCACCCCCATGACGGCCGCGGCCTGCTCGATGCCCTCGGGTGTGCACCAGCCGTAGCGGCGCTGGACGGCCCAGAGCGCCGGGATGGCGGCCGAGCGCTTCTGGGGATAGCGCTTCATCGCGCGGCCGATCTCCTGCGCCAGGGCGCGGGGAACGTCGACCTCGGATGGCTCGGGGACGGGGGCGGCCTCGCCATGCGGCTCGCGTGCCTCCGTGCTTGCCTGGACGACCTCGATCTCCTCGGGCGGGATGTCGACCCCGACCTGTTCCTGACCCATCTCACGGGTGGCTCCTCCGGCTTCGCCTTCGGAGCCCCCTCGCACCCACGGCGGCTCGGGGGCGTCGTGGATGTGGCCCGGATCCGCCGTCCAGGGCCGCTCGCCCTTGGGAATCAGCGGGCTCATCGGTCCACCCCTCCGATGATCGGGTCGAGCATCCCGAGGTTCTGGATCAGGTCGGCGATCAGCCCGCCGACCGACATGTCCCGGAGGGACTGCATGTTGACGAACGATGGGTCGCGGAAGTGGACGCGCGCGGGCTTCGATGAGCCATCGGCGAGGACAAAGCAGCCGAGCTCGCCTCGCGGCGATTCGATCGAGTAGTAGAGCTCGCCCGGCGCCACCCGGTAGCCCTCCGTGACGAGCTTGAAGTGGTGGATGAGCGCCTCCATTGAGGTGGAGAGCTCATCCCTGGGCGGCAGGACGTACTTGCGATCGTCGGCGATCCACGGGCCCTCGGGCAGGCCGTCGAGGCACTGCTCGATGATCCGCACCGACTCCCGCATCTCCTGCACGCGGACCCGGTAGCGGTCGTAGCCATCCCCGACCGTGCCGACGGGGATCTGGAAGTCGAAGTCCTCATACGCGAGGTAGGGATCGACCTTTCGCAGGTCCCAGGGCTCGCCCGCGGCCCGCAGCAGCGGGCCGGTGACGCCGAGCTCGAGGAGCCGCTCCCGCGAGACGATCCCGACGTTGCGCGTTCGGTGCAGGAAGATCTCGTTGCGGTCGAGGAGAGCCTCGTACTGGTCGATCCGGGTCGGCATCACGGCGCAGAATTCCCGGACCTTCTGCTCGAAGCCGACCGGGATGTCCTCGAAGACACCGCCCACCTGGAAATAGCGGGTGTGCATCCGCTGTCCCGCCGACATCTCGAACAGGTCGAGGATCCTGTCCCGCTCGCGGAAGCAGTACCACAGCATCGAGATCGCCCCGATGTCGAGCGCCGTCGTGCCCAACCAGACCAGGTGGGACATGATCCGGCAGAGCTCCATGTGGAGCACGCGCAGGTACTGAGCGCGCCTTGGTATCTCCAGCTCCACCAGGCGCTCCACGCAGCCGCAGAACGCCTCCATCTGGAAGAAGTACGAGAGGTAGTCCATCCGCTCGACGAACGGGATGACCTTCCAGTAGCTCTTTTCCTCGCAGGACTTCTCGATTCCGGTGTGCAGATAGCCCATTACCGGCTTCAGGTCGATGACGCGCTCGCCCTGGAGCGTCACGATCACCCGCAGCACTCCGTGGGTGGCCGGGTGGTGCGGCCCCATGTTGATCGTGAGGATCTCCTGCTCCGGCTCGAGGCCCGGCCCCTCGAGCTCCTTCTCGGCGCGTTCGGCGCTCTCGTCCATGAGGGCGGCCGAGGGGTCCTCCGTGAACAGCTCGACGCCCCGCTCGGTGATGTCCGCTTCGTCTCTGAGGATCTCGTCGGCCATCACTCGAACCAGCGCGGAGCTTCGATCTCGTTGTGTGTGTAGAGCACCGGCTCGCCACCGATCGGGAAGTCACGGCGCTGCGGCCAGCCCACATAGTCCTCGGGCATCGCGATGCGGCGCAGATCGGGGTGCCCGCGGAAGACGATTCCGAAGAAGTCGTAGGCCTCCCGCTCCTGGAAGTCGGCGGTTGGGAAGAGCTCGACGCAGGAGTCCAGCTCCGGGAGCTTCTCGGCCCCCCGGGCTCCGTTCGAGGTGTCGCCGGCGGCCGGGTCGGCGAGCAGCGCCTTGACGTGCACACGCTCCATGCGGTCACGGCAGAGCAGCTCGTAGTGGACCGCGAAGCGGGGGGTGGCGGGCAGGTAGTCGGCGGCGTGGACGCTGGAGAGGAAGCGGTAGCCCTGCTCGGGCGTATCGCGCAGCCAGGTGAGGACGTGCAGGACACCGTCCGGGTTGACCACCAGCGTCGCGCGATCGTGCTCGACCGAGGTCTCGATGACCGTTCCCGCCCGCCCCTTGTCGATTCCCTGGGCGATCAGCTCCAGCCCGGGGGCGTCAGGCATCCTCGACCGCCTTGGCGGCCCGCTCGAGTGCCTCGGGCGTCGGCTCGCCGGTCTCGAATCGGGCCCATTCCTCGGTGCCGACCGCGTTGTAGCGCTGGCGCCAGCCCAGATCCGGCTTGCCGCGGACCAGCCGCTGCAGCTTGTTCAAACCGTGCAGTACGGCCTCCGGCCGCGGTGGGCAGCCAGGGACGTGGATGTCGACCGGCATGAACTTGTCGGCGCCCTGGACGACGGCGTAGTTGGCGAACATGCCCCCGGAGGACGAGCACGCTCCCATCGCCATCACCCATTTGGGCTCGAGCATCTGGTCGTAGACGCGACGGACGACCGGCGCCATCTTGATCGAGACGCGGCCCGAGAGGATCAACAGGTCCGCCTGTCGGGGAGTGGCTCTGAACGCCTCCGCCCCGAAGCGGGCGATGTCGTAGCGCGAGGTGACCAGCGAGATTTGCTCGATTGCGCAGCAGGCGAGGCCGAAGGTCAGGGGGAAGATGGCGTTGGCCCGGCCCCAGTTCAGCGCGCTCTCCAGCGTCGTGGTGAGGAGGCGCTCCTCGACGTACTCCTCGAGGTCCCTTCCCTCCAGGTCCCCCCGCAACAGGTCGCGGGCGCGCAGCTGCCGTGCTCGGAGACTCTCGCGCTCTACTTCCAATCGAGCGCTCCTCGACGCCAGACGAAGACCAGGGCGACGAGCAACAGCGCGACGAAGACGAGGATCTCTCCCAGCACGAACACGCTCTTGGTGGCGTGGACGAGGACGCCGACCGGATACAGGAAGACGACCTCGATGTCGAACAGGATGAACAGCATCGCGATCATGTAGAAGCTCACGCCGAAGCGGAAGGTCCGCGTGATGTGGGAGGGGAGCCCGCACTCATATGGCTGCCCCTTGATCGGATTCGGGCGCTTCGGCCCGGTGATCGAGTTCAACAGTGCGAAGGCGCCCCCCACGATGACCCCTAGGCCGGCGAACACGAGAACGGGGAGGTAGCTCTGGAGCACGATTCGTTCGGTCTTATACCACCGCGACCAGGACTTTGTAGCAAGGTGTTACATAGTGCTTTTCCGCATCAGGAAGCCAAATCCCGACCCTTTTTGGCGGACTTCGCCAAAGAGTTGCTCCTCGGCTCCGCTTCGGAGCACCCTCGCCCCTAAGCTGCCGCGGCCGTGCCGGAAGTCCATCTCGTAGTCGGCGTCCTGCTGATCGCCGCCAATCTGGTGGCGGGGGTTTGGGGCGGCCTCGCCTGGCTCCAGGACCGTCCGACCACCGGCTTCTGGTATGCGCTCCGAGTCGCCCAGGCATCGGTGATCCTCCAAGCCCTGCTCGGCCTCCTGCTGGTCTTCACGGGCCACCACGCCGAGCAGCTCCACATTCTCTACGGGGTCCTGCCGCTCGTCATCTCCTTCCTGGCCGAGATCGTCCGGGCAGGCTCCGCGCAGTACGAGGTCGGGGACCTCGACTTCCGCTCCCTTTCCGAGGCGCGCCAGACCCAGATCGCCCTCGCGATCGTCCGGCGGGACACCGGGATCATGGCGATGGCCTGCCTGGTGATCTTCCTGATCGCGCTGCGGGCGGCGGGGACGAGCAGCGCCTTCTAAATGTCAGGCGCGGCGCTACCTCCAGAGACCAGACCATCCGATGGGACCTACGTCGCGCCGCTGGGCGGCTGGGTGAGCGTGAGCACCGCGCCCTGTGGATCGCGGACGACGGTCTGGCGCATGGCCCCGTCCATCAGCTCGTAGGGCGGAGTCAGGACCTCGCCGCCGGCATCGGTGACCTTGGACGCGGCGGCGTCGATGTCCGCGACCCAGAAGTCAACCGTCCACCTCGGTGGGCCGTCATCGTCGTCACTCGGCGGCGCCATCACCGCGACGACGTCACGGGGAACAGGCTGCGACGGCTCGCCGCCGACGTAGTCCGGCACCGTGAACATGGTGACCTCGCCTCCGCCCATCTCAAAGCTCCGGGTATCCCAGCCGAAGAGCTCCGAGTAGAAGCGCTTGGCGGCCTCCGGGTCGTCCGTGCTCAGCGAGCTCATCGCCCAGGCGCCGGGCTCGTTGACAGCCTGCGCCCCACGCCGCTCGCGCGGCTCCCAGACCGAGAACACCGCTCCGGCGGGGTCGGCGAGCACGGCCTGGCGGCCGCCGCCCGGAGAGTCGAAGGGCTCGCCGATGACCTGACCGCCGGCGCCCGTTGCCCGGGCGGCAGCCTCGTCCGCGCTGTCGACCCAGATCAGGGTGGTCCAGACCGGCTCGGGCGGCCCCGGCGCCCCGTGCTGGGAGACGATCGCGGCCGCATCGCGGCCATGGAGGCGGCCAAGGATGTAGCTGGCCGGATGGTCCTCCGGCATCAGGTCTTCCGTCTCCCATCCGAACAGGTCCGAGTACAGGCCGGCGGCCGCATCCGGGTCGGGGAAGACTCCCGCCACCAGACATGGAACTCCGTGTGCAAAGCCGTTTCGATCGCTCATCTCACGTCCTCCTGCATTGCTTTGTCCTCCTCATATCTCGGAGGGAACGTATCACGTAGTCCTAAAAACTAATCACTTAGTCCTGAAGCACTAGTAAGCTGGCGCGTATGGCTCGCACCAGGACGATCGAGGACGGCTGTGGGATCGCCCACTCGCAGGAGCTGCTCGGGCAGCGCTGGGTCCTCCTGGTGGTTCGTGAGCTGCTGCTCGGCCCGAAACGGTTCACGGATCTGCGCGCCGGGATTCCCGACATCAGCCCGAACGTCCTCGGTCAGCGCTTGCGTGAGCTCGAGGCGTCCGGGATCGTCCGCCGCCGCAGGCTCGCACCGCCGGCCGCGGTCCAGGTCTACGAGCTCACCGAGTGGGGCCGGGAGCTGGAGCCCGCCGTCCTGGCCCTGGGGCGCTGGGCCAGCCGCTCGCCCTCGTTTCCGCTCGGGGCCGAGATGGGAGCCGACTCGCTGGTGCTGGCTTTGAAGACGGCGTTCGATCCCGCCAAGGCCGAGGGGCTCGACGCGAGCTATGCGCTCTGGCTGGGGGAGATTCCCTTCGACATCGCGGTGAAGGGGGGAGCTTCGAGGCGGCGCGGGGGGAGGCCGAGACGGCCGACGCGACCATCCGCAGCGATACCGGGACCGTCGCCGGGATTGTCTTCGGCGGGAACCGGCTGGGGAAGGCGGTGGAGTCCGGAGCGGTGGCGGTCGACGGGAGCCGGCGGGCTGTGAACGCCCTGTTCCGGACGCTCAGCTAGCGACTTGGCGGGAAAGTCACCCTACGGGTGACAAACCCGCCAATAGGCGGCCGAAGCGACTGTCCTGATGCCCTCATTGCCGATTTTCGGCCTAGCTCTCGGCCAGCAGATCCCGGTACTCGCCGCGGTGAAAGATCAGCGGTAGGCCCTCCCGCGACTCGGCAGCGAGGACGTTGCCGGTCAGGATCAGGTGATCGCCGCCGTCGATCAGGTCGCGAAGCTCGCAGGCGACCCACATCAGGGAGCCGCCTAGCCGCGGCAGCCCGTCGGCCTCGGCCCACTCGACCATCTGCCACTTCTCCGCCTCCGCGTCCTTGCCGGCGAAGCGCCGCGCCAGCTCCTCCTGTCCCACCGATAGCGCATTTACGCCGAAGCGGCCCTGGGCGCGGACGGAGTTGAGTGTCCGGGAGCCGCGATCCAGGCAGGCGAGCATCATCGGCGGGTCCAGCGACAGTGAGGTGACGGCGTTAGCGGTGGCGCCGGAGGGTCCGTTCTCACCGATGGCGGTGACCACGGTCACGCCGGTGGGATAGGCGCCGAGCGCGGCGCGGAACTGGTCTGGGCTGACGGGCATGGGTGAACGCTACGTGAGTCCTCGCATATGATCCCG
Organism: uncultured Solirubrobacterales bacterium; assembly: GCA_963743575.1. Taxonomy (GTDB): domain Bacteria; phylum Actinomycetota; class Thermoleophilia; order Solirubrobacterales; family 70-9; genus DASUPK01. Next base: position 1,246,009 of record CAVUQC010000007.1, read on the forward strand.
CCGCGTGCGAGGGGCATTTCTACTGATCGCAGTCGCCGTGGTCGCGGCCGTCACCGGTTGCGGGACTCAGGGCGTCCAGGTTCCGAACAACGATCCGGTCCACGAGGGTGCCGTGATCTTCTCGGAGCGCTGCTCCGGTTGCCACACGCTGACCCCCGCGGGCACCGAGGGGACCGCCAACCGCTCGGAGCGCGTGCAGGGGCCGAATCTCGACCAGCGCAACGAGACGATGGCCGACGTGATCTACGCAATTCGCAACGGCGGCTTCTCCGGGGCGATCATGCCTCAGAACATCGTCGTGGGCGCCGACGCGCAGAAGGTCGCCGCCTTCGTCTCCAAGTACGCCGGGCAGGACGTCGTGAACCAGCCGGCGCCGGCCACGACGACCTCGGCAACCGCCGCGCCGTAAGCGGCTGCGGAGCGGAGCCACGCTCGACCTCAAGCAGATCCGCAGCGATCCCGGGCCGGTGCGCGAGGCCCTGGCACGGCGCGGCGCGGCCGACCGACTCGACGAGCTGCTCGGCGCCGACGAGCGGCGCCGCGAGCTGAACACCCGGATCGACCAGGTCCGCGCCGAGCAGAACAAGCTCTCGGAGCAAGTCAAGAAGGCCGCCCAGGGCGGCGACACCGAGGATCCCGAGTTCAAGAAGCTTCGCGACGCCTCCAGCGAGCTCAAGTCGGAGCTCAAGGAGCTCGAGCCTCAGCTGGGAGAGCTCAGCGAAAAGCGGGATGAGCTGCTCGCAACGCTCCCGAACATTCCCGAACCGGAGGCCCCGGACGGCGAGACGGACGAGGACAACGTTCCTCTCCGGGAGGTGGGGGAGGTGCCGCAATTCGCCTTCGACCCGCTCGATCACCTCGACCTGGCCCAGCGACACGGCTGGATCGAGATGGAGGCTGCGGCGGAGACCTCAGGGTCCCGCTTCGCGTATGTGCTCGGCGACCTCGCCATGCTGGAGTTCTCCCTGGTCCGCTTCGCGATGGAGCGAGTGCGCGCCGAGGGCTTCAAGCCCACGATCCCGCCGGTGCTGGTCCGCGAGCAGGCGCTCTACGGCACCGGCTACTTCCCCGGCGAGCGCGAGATGATCTATGAGGTCCCGCGCGACGAGCTCTTCCTGGTGGGCACCTCGGAGGTCTCGCTCGCCGCGCTGCACGCAGGCCAGATCATGGAGTCCGGCGATCTGCCGAAGCGCTACGCCGGCTTCTCCACCTGCTTTCGCCGGGAGGCCGGAGCGGCCGGCCGAGACACCCGCGGGATCTTCCGGGTCCACCAGTTCGACAAGGTGGAGATGTTCAGCTTCGTCGAGCCACAGTCCAGCCGCGAGGAGCACGAGCGCATCCTCGCGATCGAGGAGGGGATCCTCACCGACCTCGAAATCCCCTATCGCGTGGTTGACGTCGCCGTCGGCGATCTGGGCGCTCCGGCAGCCCGCAAGTTCGATTGCGAGGGCTGGATTCCGAGTCAGGAACGCTTCCGCGAGCTGACCAGTTGCTCCAACACCACCGATTACCAGGCAAGACGCCTGTCAGCCCGGTACCGTCCTGCGCAAGACGAATCCCCCGAACCCGTACACACGCTGAACGGAACCGCGGTGGCTGTGGGTAGAACCATGATCGCGCTGCTGGAGAACGGTCAGACCGAGGACGGGAGCGTGGAACTTCCGTCCGTCTTGCAGGATTTTGGCTCCCCACAGAGGATTCCCACATAAATGATGAGTGCATCGACACCAAAGCGAGTAGTTCTCTGCGACGACCACGAGATCGTGCGTGAAGCGATCAAGGCCCGGATGGCCGCTGTCGAAGGCGTTGAGATCGTCGGCGAAGCCGAGACGGGTGAGGAGGTCGTCGAAGTCGTCAAGGAGCTGGAGCCGGACGTCTGCATCGTGGACGTCGAGCTGCCCGGCAAGGACGGCATCGATGCCACCAAGGACATCCTCAAGGCCCGGCCCGAGACTCGCGTCATCATCTTCACCGCCCACGCCCAGCCCGACCTGCTGACGCTGGCGCTGCGCGCCGGTGCCTCGGGCTACGTGCTCAAGTCAGCGCCGAGCGAGGACATCGCCCGTGCGATCGAGGTGGTCGCCGGCGGCGGCACCTTCGTCGGCACCGAGCTCGGACAGGGCGCCGGCGAGGTCGAGAAGCTGCTCGAGCTGACCCCCCGCGAGCGCGAGATCCTGGAACTGCTCGCGGAGGGCCTGCGCGTCAAGCAGATCGCCGACCGGCTCTCGCTGAGCCCCGCCACGGTCCACACCCACGTCCGCAATGCGATCGCGCGGATGGAGGTAGACACGCGGACCGAGGCAGTGGCTCTCGCCGTGCGCTTCAGCTATCTGGGCGCGGGTGGCAAGGTCTGACCCCGAACACCAAGGGGTCAGACCCCTTCACAAACGAACACCAGGGGGTCAGACCCCTTAACAAAGGGGTCAGACCCCGGGGTTACTCGTCCTCGGGCTTGAACTCGAGGGCGCAGCCGTTGATGCAGAAGCGCTGCCCGGTTGTGTCCTGAGGGCCGTCGTCGAAGACGTGACCCAGGTGCGCGTCACAGCGTGAACAGAGCACCTCGGTGCGCTTCGTAAAGAGACTGTTGTCTGCCGCCGTCTCGACGTTGTCGCCCTCCATGGGCCGGTCGAAGCTCGGCCAGCCGGTTCCGGAGTCGAACTTGTGCTCCGAGTCGAACAGCGGCTGTCCACAGGCCGCGCAGACGAACTGCCCGGGATCCTTGACGTCATTGAGCTCGCTCGTGAATGGCGCCTCGGTGCCCTTCTTGCGGACGACCTCGTACTGCTCAGGCGTCAGCTCCTGCTGCCACTCCTGCTCGCTCTTCTTGACCTTCTCCAAGTTCTCTTACCTCGCTTCCTTGGGGTATCGACCAGGTTAACCCGGCCAATTCATAGTCCCTCGGGGGGCCCGGCCGTTACTAGGCTCTCCGCCGTGCCCGACTCCTTCTACGAACCCGACGGCGAGCTCTACGCCTCCACCGAGCTCACCCGTGGGCCCTGGGACGCCGCCGCCCAGCACGCCGGACCTCCCGCCGCGCTGATCGGGCGGGAGGTCGAGCGGCTCGGCGGGGGCAGGATAGGTGGCGAGAGTGGACCGCCGGCGCAGGTCGGCCGCATCACCTACGAGGTGCTTCGCTGGGTGCCGATCGCCCCACTGCGGGTCGAGGCGAGAATCGTCCGGCCCGGGAGGCGCGTCGAGACGTTCGAGGCCACGCTGACCGATGAGACGGGCGATGCGCTGATGCGGGCCCGGGGCTGGCGGTTGCGAACGGAGCCGGTGGACTTCGAGGAGCCCGTCCCGGCGCCCGAGCCGCCGCCCGGGCCCGGGAGCGGTGAGCCCGGCCAGTTCTTCCACACGGGCTACGACGTCGGCTACCACACGGCGATGGAGTACCGGTTCATCCGTGGGGCATTCATGGAGCGCGGCCCCGCGACCGTCTGGATGAGGATGGCCGTCCCGCTGCTCCCTGGCGAGGAGCCCTCGCCGTTGCAGCGTGTGCTCGCCGCCGCCGATTCCGGAAACGGCGTCAGCGCCGCGCTCGACTGGGCCAGATACCTGTTCATCAACGTGGACCTCTCAGTGCACCTCCACCGGATGCCCGAGGGCGAGTGGGTCTGCCTGGACGCCGTGACGCTGCCGGAGCCGAATGGGATCGGCATGGCGGATACCCGCCTGCTCGACGAGCGGGGACCGATCGGCAGGGCGGCCCAGACGCTCCTCGTCGCCGATCGCACCTGAACCGCCGTCCACTCCTTACCAAGACCTAACCCGTGGCTAACCGGTGCCTGACCGGCACCGCCGATAGTTGCCGGGTCAAGTCAACGCCGGCCGGAACACGCTTCCTCAGAGAGTGGCCGCGATCTCAACGGAGGAACTGATGAGAGGAAAGATGAAGGCTTTCTCGGTGGCCGCCGCCGGGGCGCTTGCGCTCACGGTTGTCGCATTCGGCGGCAGCGCGGTCGCCAAGGATCGAAACCATGACCACATCGGCGACAAGTGGGAGAAGAAGTTCCATCTCTCGCTGAAGGTCGATCAGGCGAACAAGGACCAGGACCGCGACCACGTCGACAACCTGAACGAGTTCCAGGAGGGCACGAGCCCTCGCGACAGGGACTCCGACAACGACGGTCGTAAGGACGGTCGCGAGGACGCCGATCACGGCCTCAACAACATGGGTGAGGACCAGACCGCGAACCTCCCCGACGACCAGGACACCGACAACAACGGCGTCATGGACGGCGAGGAGAACCCCGGAACGATCGCCAGCTTCGACGGCACCACGCTGACCATCGACATCGCCGGCGGCGGTCAGGTCTCGGGCACCGTCGACGCGTCCACTCGGATCCGCTGCAGGACCGAGGACGAGCAGGAGAACGAGAACGAGGTCGAGCACCAGGGCGGCGACGACAACGCCGTCATGGCTTCGCACGACGGCGACGACGACAACAGTGGCCCCGGCAGCGGTGACGACCAGAGCGGCGACCGGAGCAACGGCCCCGGCGTTGCCTGCACGACGGCCGACCTCACGCCCGGAACCCCGGTCCACGAGGCCGAGCTCGAGGGCACCACGTTCGAGAAGGTCGACCTGGTCAAGTAGCTGTAACTCGAATCCCCCCGAGCAAACCGGGCGCCCACTGGGCGCCCGGTTTCGTTTTCGGGCCGCTCAGGCGACTGGAACCGGGACCGGCAGGTGCACGGCGGGCGCGGAGCGGACGACCCGCTCGAGGACCTCGACCAGCTTCGGGTCGAACTGGGAGCCCGCGCATTCGCGGAGCTCCGCAAGTGCGGCTTCGGACCCGCGAGGGGGGGAGTACGGCCGTGTCGAGGTCATCGCGTCGTAGGCGTCACAGACCAGGATGATGCGCGCAGCCACAGGGATCTCGTCACCCCCCAGTTGGTCCGGGTAGCCCGTGCCGTCCCAGCGCTCGTGGGACGAGCGGATCAGTCTGCCGACCGAAGCGAGGGAGGCCGCCGCCGAGACGATCCGCTCGCCGAGGATGGTGTGCTGGTGGATGAACTCCCATTCCTGCTCGTCGAGCGGTCCCGCCTTGGTCAGCACTGCGTCGGGGATCGCGATCTTGCCGATGTCGTGGAGCTCCGAGGCGCGCCCGAGGGTGGTCAGCTCGCCCGGGCTCATCCCGAGTTCCTCTCCGACCGCCAGCGCGAGGCCCTTGACCGCGATGACATGCTCGCCGAGCTCCGGAGCGCGCTGGTTGAGCAACCGGACCAGCACCGCCTCGACCTCGCCGCCCGTGGAGGGGCGACGCGAATCCTTGTGCTCGTACATGCGCTGGTCGGCGAGCTGGAGGGCTGAGCTGCGGTTGGTGGCCTCACGGGGAATCGAGGCCCAGCCGGCCGAACAGGTGACCCGGAAGCCTTCGCCTCGCTCGCTGAGGGCAGCCGCAGCATCCTCGATCGCGCCGCGAGCCTGGGCCTTCTCGCCGGGCACGATCAGGGCGAACTCGTCGCCACCCATTCGGTAGGCGCGTCCGGAGGACCCGACCGCATTGCCGAGCTGGTGGCCGAGGCGAATCAGCAGGCTGTCGCCCGCCGGGTGGCCGAAGGCGTCGTTGTAGGCCTTGAAGCCGTCCAGGTCGAGGATGGCGAGCAGGTGCGGCGACTGGTCGGTCTCCGCGTAGAAGCGGTCGAGGTCGAAGAGCAGCTTTCCCCGGTTGGCCAGGCCCGTCAGGGAGTCGGTCTCGAGCTCCATGACCAGGCGCCGGTTTTGACGGAAGGTGAGGATGATCCGCACCGCGATCGCGATCAGGGTGGCGGCGGTGAGGACCTCCACGATCGGGCGGTTCATGTCCTGCCGCTGCAGATTCATCAGGGCGAAGATCGCGAGTGCGAAGACCACCGGCGACGCAAAGGTCCGCCAGCCCTCGTCCGCGCGCAGCTCGTGTCGCTTCGGCGACGGCTGCACCGCGCCGAGTGCGATCAGGACGGTGCCCAGGGGCCAGAGGAAGAGGTACCAGGCGCTGTCCGTATAGGTGCCCGCAACCGACTGGTAGGTGTAGATGGCATCCCCGGTCGCTGTGGTGAGGAGGCCGAGGATGACCAGCCCCAGGCCGAGACCGGGGCGCCAGCCGGTCAGCGCGAAGGCGCCGATCGCCACCGCGATCGTCGCGACGTCGAAGAGCGGATAGGCCACGGCCACGGCAATCTGATCCGGGGTTCCCGTCGTGTTGATGAGCACGAAGTCGAGCAGCAGGCTCGTCCCGATCGCCGCGACGCAGAGCGCCCCCATCGTGACGTCGGTCCAGACCAGGATCGAGCGCTTCCCCATCCGCTCGTGGACGTAGGCGAGCATCCCACCCAGCACCAGGGGATAGCCGAACAGGTAGAAGATGTCGTCGGCCGAGGGGAACGGCGGCGCCGAGGCGTTCACATAGGCGATCGACCAGTAGCTGTCGCCGATCGCCCAGCAGAGCAGGCCGGAGCCGATCAGCGCCCAGCCGAGCCGCTCCTCGCGGCGAAGGGCCGCTCGCGCCAGGATGACCAGTCCGCTGACTGCGGTGACGAAGTCGTAGACCCAGTTCTCGATGAAGAAGCTGTAGTGGGGGGTCCCGAGGCCGAAGGCGGAATGGCCGATAACGACGAACAACGCCACGCCAATCAGGGCAGCAAAGCCTGCTTGAGCCACTCGCATCATGCGTGTATTCATCGTCCACCCTCGTGATTCCTCGATCAGCGTTAGTGGGTAGCCGAACCGGCGCACGCTGGGCGAGGCCGTGAGACACTGGCTGCGCAGGGGGAATCGAGCTTCGAGCCGGATGCCGAACCACAGGGACAAGCGCACCGCAGCGACGCGCGGCCTGATCGCCGTTGCATTTGCGCTCCTCGCGCTGCTCGCCGCCTCGAGCTCCGCGTTCGCCGGCCGGGACCAGTTGAAGGGCGGATCAGTGGTGATCCAGCTGCAGGGCTCGCGCGGCCTCAAGCTGAAGCCCGGCAGCCTCAGCCTGCCGATCGCCGGCGGCGCCGTCGATCCCGTCGATGGCTCGGGCACCGTGCAGGTCACCGGCAGCCTCAAGGCCAAGCGCCGCAAGGGCAAGGCCAAGGTGACGATCACGGCCCTCAACCTGGGCGCCAACGGCGGCTCGGGCACCCTCTCCGCCAAGGTCGGCAAGAACAAGGTGCCCGTCTTCGGCAACCTGGCGGGCGGCTCTGTGGTCCGGGACGGATGGGGCGCGAAGATCTCCGACATCCGGGCCACCATCGCCGGCAAGGGCGCTCAGGCGCTCAACCGGGCATTCTCTCCCCGCAAGAAGGCGGGCAGGTCCTCGGGCGGCAGGGTGAAGGCTGGTCAGCCGCTCGGAACGGTGGCCTCGGTCACCACCGATCCGTTGTCGGTGGAGGTCGTGCCGGGGACGGGAACGATGACCCTCCACACCAACCTGCTCGGCTCCTTCGCCACGAAGCTTCCCCAGCACTGCATCTTCGCTCTGACCGGAGTGACGCCGATCGCCCCGGCGACCCAGTCCCTTGCGGACTTCACCTTCCCGATCACCGGAGGCAGCGCGGCACCGGACTTCAGCGGCGGCGAGCTGCTCACCGGAGGGGGTCAGAAGATCACCAAGACCGGCGGGGCCGGCACACCCGGCGCCTGCGCCAGCGCCGACCCTCCGATCGGCTCGCACCTCGACAGCACCGACCTGGGGGTGGCTTTCGAGCAGAATTTCCTGCAATCGACCGCGGCGCTTCCGAACGGCACCGTCCTTCGCGCCCCGCTCGCCACCATCGATTTCTCCACCGGCACTCGTTCAGTCGATCCGAACACCAAGACCCTGACCGTCACGGGGGCCACCCTCGGCCTCCAGCAACTCGCAGCGTTCACACTCAACACCACCTTCCCGACCGAGTCCGGGAGCGCCGGCGACGACTTCGCCACGGGTGACGTGATCGGCACGCTCGACATCACGGGTGCCAAGCTGCGCTAGCGGAGGGGGAGGGATTCGAACCCCCGGACCGGGAAGACCCGGTCAACAGCTTTCAAGGCTGCCGCAATCAACCAGACTCTGCCACCCCTCCGGGTGAGCAGATCATGACGGGGATCTGCCGGTCGCCGGCCCGCTCCTGGTACCGCGCAAAGCCGGGATAGAACTCCGTGGCGAGGTTCCAGAGCCGCTCGCGCTCCGCTCCCTCCGCCTCCTTCACCCGGTAGTCGCCGCCTCCGCCCTTGGTCCAGAGCTCAACCTCGGGATTGGCGGTGACGTTGAAGTACCAGGCCGGGTGATCCCGGTGCCCTCCCCGCGAGGCGATCAGGATCACGTCATCGCCGTCGGTGAAATAGGCGAGCGGCGTCGACCGCTGCTTGCCGCTCTTCGCCCCAGTGTGGGTGAGGAGCACGGTCGGCGCGTTGATGGTGGTCTTCACGCGGCCGCCGGTGGCGCGCATCAGATACGGGTCGATCTTGTTCCCGACGTTGACCAGGAACCAGGTGACCGGTGGCTGCCGCGCCGCCCAGGAGAGGGAGGTCATCCAGAGGCTCTTCGGCTCATTCGGGTCGTATGCGGGAACGGGCATAGGCGGATCCTCCCAGTTCTGCCGCTACGGCTTCGCCATCAGACCGCGGCCACGAGCGGCCGCTACGAAATGAGCTCGCCCAGCCGTGCCGAGCGGAGCACTTCGCCGATGGCCTCGGGCGGCTGTGGCCTCGCGAAGTAGTAGCCCTGGCCGCGATCACAGTGGAGGGCCTGGAGCTCGCGAAGCTGTTCCTCTCGCTCGAGTCCCTCGGCCGTGGCGGTCAGGCCGAGCCCGTGCGCCAGGCCGACGATCGCCGCGACCCCCGCGGAGTCCTCGCGCGCCCGCCCGAGGCCCGCGATGAAGGAGGCGTCGATCTTGATGGCGTTCAGGCGAGGCAGCCGCTTGAGGCTCCCGAAGGAGGAGATGGCGACGCCGAAGTCGTCGATCAGCAGGCGGATTCCCAGTGCCTCCAGGTCCGGGATGGCACCGAGCGCGGCGGCCCGGCGGTCCAGCACGGCTCGCTCGGCGATCTCCAGGCAGAGGGAGCTGGCCGGCAGCTCCGCATCGGCGATCGCCTGCGCGATCTTGCCGCTCAGCCCCGGGTCCGCCAGCCGGCGATCGCTGATGTTGACCGACACGGTGAAGCCCTCGGAGCCCGGCAGCTCCTCGCGCCAGCGTGCCGCCTGGAGGCACGCCTCGCGCATGACGAGGTCGTCGATGTCCGCGATCAGGTCGGACCCCTCGGCGACGTAGAGGAACTGGGCCGGTTCCAGGAGCCCGCGATCGGGGTGCTGCCAGCGCACGAGGGCCTCCGCGCCGGTGATCTCCCCGTTGCTCAGGTCGACCTCGGGCTGGTAGTGGACGATCAGCTCTCCGTTGGCGATCGCCGCCCGAAGATCCAACTCGAGCGCGGTCCGGTCGGTCTCGCCCGTCCGCATCCAAGTCTCGAACAACGCGTACCGCGACTTGCCGGCCGCCTTGGCTCGGTACATCGCGAGGTCCGCCTCCCCGAGCATCTCGTCGGGCTCCGCGCTCGGGCTCTCGGGGGAGTAGAGGGAGATCCCGATGCTGGCGGCCTGAGTGATCGTCCTGCCCTGCACCTCGATCGGCTTGCTCATCGCGTCGATCACCCGGTCGGCGATCGCTCGCGCCTCACGCTCGGTGAGCTCCTCGCAGAGCAGCGCGAACTCGTCGCCGCCCAGGCGCGCCAGCGTGTCGCCGGCCCGGAGGAGCCGCTCAAGCCGGCGGGCGACCTCGATCAGGACCTGGTCCCCGGCGGCATGACCGAGCGTGTCGTTGACCAGCTTGAAGCCGTCGAGATCGAGATAGACGATCGCGTAGCCCGTCGTGCTCCGGCGACTGGCCGACATGCGGACGCGATCGGCGAACAGGGTGCGGTTCGGAAGCCCGGTGAGCGAATCGTGCAGCGCCTGGCGGGTGAGACGTTCCTCGGACTCCTTGCGGTCGGAGATGTCCTCGATCTGGCTGATCAGGCAGCTGAGCTTGCCCTCGCCGTCGTAGACGGGCGAGACGTGCAGCGAGATCCAGACCGCATGGCCGTCGGCGTGCAGGTAGCGCTTTTCGGTTCGGTACCCGTAGCGCTCCCCGTCGACCAGGTCGCGGAGGGCGTCGAGGTCCGGGTCCACGTCGTCCGGGTGGGTGATCTCGCTGAAGGTCCTGCCGAGCAGCTCGTGCTCCGGATAGCCGGTGATCTGGCGCAGGGCCCGGTTCACCCGGAGAAACCGGCCGCCGAGCGAGACCAGGGCCATCCCGACCTGGCTGTCGTCGAACGCGTTCCGGAACAGTTCCTCGGCCTCCCCGAGCTCGGTGCTGGTGCGTCGCAGAGCCCGGACGAGCTCATGGACCGCGGGCCCCAGGGTGGCTGCGAGCACCACGGCGACGATGGCGCGCTCGACCTGGTCTCCGTCGTAGCCCCCATGGAGGGCCATCGGAAGCAGCAGGGTCACTCCCATAGCGACGATCGAGAGAGCCAATTCGCGCCCCGTCCCGTAGATCGCGAACCAGATGATCGGGATCGCGAGCAGCGGGTCGAAGACGGTGGGCAGGTCGCCGGTCGCGTCCCGGAGGAGGGCGAGGATGACGAAGTAGGCCAGCGGGGGGATCGCTTGTGGCCACGCGGGGAGACGCTCCCAGTGCACAAACAGCGCGGAGCCGACGATGAGCGGGACCATCGCCGCTGCAATCGCCACCCGCGGATCCGTGAAGGAGAGGCCGGCAATGGGGACCAGCGCGAACGGAAGGACTCCGGCCGCGACGAACGGAGCGATCCGCGAGGCGACGTGTGCACCGTCGAAGAAGCGACCAGGCTCGACGTCGAGACCGATCGCCCGAGGCCAGCCACGATCGCCCTGATAGCGCGCAGCGGCGACTGGTCGGTGGCCCATGTCCGTCCTCTTTCGAAGTCCCCCTTCGAGCCAGTCGGGAAGCTGTCCGGATTCTTCCCCCCTGGAGCGATCGAAGGTAGAACGCGGCGTGTGGCCGAGAAAGGCCTCTATTCGGTACCGGACCTCATTTGGACGTGTGTTCTAGATGAAGCTCTTCCCCTCGCCGCGGTACGTCGGCACCTCGTCGCGGATGGTTGTTCCAGTGATCAGAAAGAGGCGGTCGAAGCGCTCGCAGAGATCACCGGCCCGCAGATCTCGGTAGTAGACGCGGTCACCGATGGCGAGGCGGCCCGGACGCGACTGCGGCAGCGCCTGCAGAGCTTCCTCAGGGACGCCATCGACGCCGGACGAGCGGGTCACGGGCAGCGCGAACATGGCGGCCGGGCGTGGCCGGAATGATCGGTAGTGGTCGAGCCGCACCGGCGCCTGAAAGCCCGAACCGGCGCCGATCTCGGTGACCGCCCATTCCGATGCGGTCCTATCGATCGAGCCGGTGCCGCCCCCGATGACGAACTCGAGCTGGGCGATTTCGGCGAGCGCGGTCACGATCTCCGCCCGCCGCTCCTCGACATCGCGGGTGGAGGCGGACTGCATGCGCCTGACGAGCAGGTTGGTGATCGCCTTGCCGGGCACGTTGTCGCCGATGCCGGCGATCTGCGCCTCGTAGGCGCTCACGCCGACGAGCTTGACGCAGTCGCGGCGGTCTATCTCCTGCGCCAGTGCCACCGCGTCAGCGTCGGTCCGGATCGGTGAGCGTCTCGGGCCGATCTTGACGACCCCGCCGAGCGGCCACCAGGAGAGGTCGATGTCGAGCGCCACCCGGATCGGGGCCACGAAGGAGGTTGCGGCCTCCTCGATCAGGTCGAGGTGATCGATGCTGTCGACCATGACCACCGGCGCCTCCTCCGGGTCCTCGGAGGTGATCCGGGCGAGCCTCGTCAGGCTGGCTCGGTCGGCTGTCGGCCGGGAGACGATGAGATCTCTCAGGCCCCGCTCCCAAAGCCAGAGGGTCTCGGGGAGGGAATGGGTCAGGGTGCCCTGGAAGCCGGGATCGAGATCGAGGAGACGCTGGAGCACCGGACGCGATCGGATCGAGCGGCTGGCTATCCGGATCGGCTTACCGCGGGAACGGCGCAGCATGTCGGCCGCGTTGGCCCAGACCGCGTCCAGGTCGAGGAAGGCGAAGGGCGTCTGTCTGTCGCCGAAGACGGCCTCGAAGCGCTCGTGGGCCTCCATGGGTGTCGGCAGGGGGAGGGGGGTCGGCGTGTCGATCGCCGAGACCGGCAGGGTCTCCGCGTCAACCGGCGGCGGCGTGGGTGTGGGCTTCTCTTGCGTGGTCGGCATTCCGATCCAGCCTACAATCGTGCCGCGTGGTCGCCACGGCGACCGTCGCCCCCGGAGAGGTGGCCGAGTGGCTGAAGGCACTCGCCTGCTAAGCGAGTAGGGGGCTAATAGCTCTCTCGAGGGTTCGAATCCCTCCCTCTCCGCTCAACATCTTGCGGGATGCCCTCAGCCAAGGACATGAAGCTGCTCGCCGTGATCGCCGTCCTGGCGGTCGCGGGCGCCTCTGCCTATCTCCTTCTCGGCAGCAACGGCAAGAGCCCGGCAGCCCCAATCGTCGTGACGCTGCCCACGGTCACGGCTCCGGTCGTGAGCTCCCCCTCCCCGGAGGGCCCGAGCAAGGCGAGCTCCGGGACGAACGACTTCGGGGCGAGTGTCCCCGTGCCCCATATCCGGCTCGACCCCGCACCTGACCAGGTCAAGGGCCCGAGTTTCCCGATCGCGACCGTCGCGGCAGGCCACCGGATCGCGCTCCACACGTCGCCAGGGGGAGCGGCCTTCGAGCAGGCCGGGGATCGAACCGAGTTCGGCTCGGCACAGGTGTTCTGGATCGAGCGGGTCGAGGGGCAGTGGTTCGGAGTTCCGACCCCGGATCTACCCGACGGACGGCTCGCCTGGATTCGCTACGACCGCTCCGCCCTGAGCGTCTCGCAGACGCACTTCTGGATCAGCGCCGACGTCTCGAGCCACCGCATGGAGCTTCACAAAGCGAAACGGCTGGTGGAGCGCTTCCCGGTGACCGTGGGCTCGCGGACCTCGCCCACCCCGCTCGGGAACTACGCCGTGACCGACGGGCTCGCCGGCAGCGGGCTCGGCCCGTGGTACGGGTGCTGCATCCTCGCCCTTTCGGGCCACCAAACCAATCTGCCCGCGGGCTGGATCGGCGGCAACCGCATCGCAATCCATGGAACTCCTGGCCCCGTCGGTGGGGCGGACTCACACGGCTGTCTGCGGGCCTCCGACGCGGACATGCGGTCGCTGTTCGCGCGTGTCCCGCTGGGGACGCCGGTCTTCATTCACGCCTAGGCGGCGCCCGGCGCAAAGCGACCGCAGCCGCGCTTCCTAGACTCCCCCAATGTCATTCCTCGTCCTGCTCGCGGCGCTGGCGGTCGCCGCGTCGTCGGGAACCGGTAACCCCGCCGTCGAGGCGCTCCGGGCTTCCGTTCCCCTGCCGCAGACCAGCATCAACCCACCGCCGCCGAAGGTGAAGGGTCCGAGCTTCCCGATCGCGACCGTCAGGACGGGGCACCGGATCGCGCTGCACGCTTCGCCGGGGGGACGGGTCATCACCCGGGTCGGGGACCGCACCGACTTCGGCTCGATACGCGTCTTCTGGATCGAGCAGGCCCGGCACGGGTGGTTCGGAGTCCCCGCTCCGGAGATGCCCGACGGCGTGCTGGCGTGGATCCGCGACGATCGCTTTGCCGTCGATGTCTCGCAGACCCACTTCTGGATCGACGCGGACGTCTCGAGCCAGATCCTCGAGTTGCACCACGGAGATCGCGTCCTCGACCGGTTTCCGATCACCGTCGGGTCGCCGAGCTCCCCGACGCCGCTGGGGGACTACTCCGTCACCGACGGGTTGGTCGGCAAGGGACTCGGTCCCTGGTACGGCTGCTGCGCGCTGGCTCTCTCAGGGCACCAACCGAACCTGCCGGCCGGATGGATCGGCGGCAACCGCATGGCAATCCACGGGACACCGGGGTCGGTCGGCGGCGCGGCGTCGCACGGCTGCCTGCGGGCGTCCGACCCGGACATGATCTCGCTGTTCGCCCGGGTCCCGCTCGGAGCGCCCGTCTTCATCCACGCCTAGGGGTCTGTGTGGAACTGCTGTTGTCTGGCACCAGCTAACCCGCACGCTTGCGTCTGCCGGAGCCCTTCCGCCCCGTGGTGCCCTTCCTCCTCAGGGCCAGCCCCCTCTTCGGTGCCGGTTTTCGGGCCTTCGGTTTCGCCTTCGCCTTCGCCTTCGCTTTCGCTTTCGCCCGCGGCACCGGCTGCTCGCGCAGCGCCTCCCTCAGCGCCGCGGCGAGGTCATCGAGATCGGCGACCACGTCGCGATCCCCGGCCAGCCCGAAGAAGACGAGGCCGTTGTAGCTGATCATCCCGATCGAGAGCGCGTGGTTCTGGGGGGACAGCGGGACGAAGGGATAGATCTCCTTGATCGGGCGGCCGAGCAGGTAGAGGGGCCGCTGGGGGCCGGGGACGTTGGAGACGACCAGGTTGAAGACGAGGGGGCGAGCCATCCCGCGGGCGAGGAGCCGGTTGATGGTGGGAGGCGCCCAGCCGGTCGCCTCGATCAGCAGCGAGGCGGCGCGGGCGTTGTCTGACTCCTTCAGGCGCCTGGTCTCGTCACGAAGCTGCTCCAGGCGCCGGCGCGGATTGGGCTCGGCCAGTGGCAGGCGAACCATGATCGTCGAGATCCGGTTGCCGAGCTCGCCCTTCTCATCGGGCCGGCGGATGCTGACCGGGACGAGGGCGACGAGGTAGTCCGGCGCCTTGTCTCCACGGCCATCGAAGTAGCGCCGCAGGGCGCCGGCCGCCACGGAGAGCAGCACGTCGTTGACCGTTGACCCCTCGGCAATGCCGCGGGCGCGCTTGAGGCGGTCGAGGTCTGCCCGCGCCCAGGCGATCCGCCGGTCGCGGCCGATCTTCACGTTGAGAGGGCTGCGGGGAACCCTGGGTCCCCCCGATGCGAGGCCGGTGAACGCCTCCGCCGTGCGCAGCACGCGAGCGGCAGTCTGTGCCGGCGTGGTCACCGCGGTGCGCGCGGCGCGGCCCGCGGCGCGGAGCGGCTTGCGCACCCGCTCGGAGGCAGCCTGGGTGAGCAGCATCGTGGGACTCGGCTCGTCAGGGTCCCAGGGCCTCTCCTGCGTCTTGATCCGCGTGCCCCGCTTACTCGTGTCGAGCAGGATCGTCCCGACGTCGACCGCGGCCACCCCGTCGACGAGAGCGTGGTGCGTCTTCGAGATGTAGGCGTGCCTCCCGCTCATGCCCTCCACCAGGTAGAGCTGCCAGAGCGGCCTCTCCATGTCGAGCGGCTCGGACATGACCCGGCCGACGATGTCCCGGAGCTGGTCGAGGCGTCCCGGTCGCGGCACCGACACGTGGCGGACGTGGCGACGGACCTCGAACCGGGGATCGTCGCCCCAGACCGGGTTCTCGATGCCGAGCGGGATCTTCACGATCCGCTGGCGGAAGCGCGGGACGAGCAGCAGCCGCTTCTCGACGTGCGCAACCAGCTGGTCGTAGGTGGGCGCGGCCCCCTCGACGATGATCGTCGCGCCCACATGGACGTGGATCGGCCCGCGCTCCGCGTTCAGATTCGACATGTCCGAACCGGAGAGTCGCTGTGGAGCTCTGGTCGCCACGAGCGCGCGAGACTAGCGAGAGCCCTGGGCCGTGCGCGCCCGGCCGCCGAACAGGGCGATCGGGATCGCGATCACCACCGAGCCGATCGCGATCGCCCGCAGGATCTCCTCGATCGCGGTGCCCTCGCTCGTGGCCCCGCCGGAGATCACCTCGATCAGCGAGGCCACGACGGCCACGCCCAGCCCGGCCATGCCGATCACTATGGAGAGCGAGACGCCCGACGCCTCGCCGGCGCGATCGGTGGGGACCACGCTCTGCGTCCCCACGCTCAGCATCGCCCAGCAGAGCCCGTAGCCGACACCGAATACCACCAGCGCCGCGGCGATGATTCCGACCCCGAGCCCGGCCGCGATTACGATCAGGCCGAGCGCGCCGACCACGATCGCGGCGAGCATCGACCGCGGGATGTCGAAGCGCTCGGCCAGCCGGCCCGACAGCGGCCCTGCGACCGCCTGCATCAGAGCAATCGCGATCGCCGCGGTCGGGACGTTGATCAGGAGGACCCAGCGCCAGCTCAGGGCCTCGGTCAGGCCGCCCCCCACGAATGGCCCCACCGCTGTCGCGGCCGCCGCGAGGCCGTAGAGGTTCCCGATCGCACGCTTGCGCCTCTCCTCGGGGAAGGCGTTGGAGACGACCGCGATGCAGAGGGGAAAGAGGATCGCCGCCCCGATGCACTGGATGACCCGGGCGCCGATCAGGAAGCTCGCAGACGGCGCCAGCCCGCCGTGCGAGCGAGGCCAGGCCGAAGATCGCGGTGCCGGCGATCAACACTCGCTTGCGGCCGAGGATGTCGCCGAGGCGCCCCACCGGGGATCAGGAAGGAGCCGAGCGCCAGCATGAACCCGCTGATCACCCACTGCATGTTCGTGGTCGAGCTGTGGAGCTCCCGCGCCATTCCCGGAATCGAGAGGTTCAGGGCGAAGAAGTCGAGGTTGGTCGCGAACATCGCAATCGCCGCGGCGGCGAGGACCATGCCGAGCCGCACCTCGCCGTTCACGGGCGGTTTCTGCGCCGGACGTGATCGTCGGTCAGGTCGGCTGGCGCAGGGGCGCCCAGCAGCGCAAGCGCCAGGCGCAGCTCGTCGGCGAGCATCTCGAGCGCCCGCCGCGCGCCCGCCTCGCCGTTCCAGGCGAGGCCCCAGAGCGCGGGCCGGCCGACGAGCACGGCATGGGCGCCCAGCGCGAGGGCGACGGCGATGTCGGTGCCGCGACGGATGCCCCCGTCGATCAGGACCGGAATGCGCCCGTCGACCGCCTGAACGACCTCTCCAAGCGCGTCGATCGTGGCGGGAGCGTTGTCGAGCTGGCGGCCGCCATGATTCGAGACCACCACGCCTGCTGCGCCGTGCTCGACGGCGAGTGCGGCGTCCTCACCGGTGATCAGGCCCTTGACCAGGATCGGCAGATCGAATTCGCTGCAGAGCTCTTCGAGGTCCTTCCAGGTGATCGAGGGATCGACCAGGGCGAAGACCTCGGCCGGAGTGAGGCTGCGGTGCCCAGCCGCGGCCTCAATGGCAGGGGCACGGATCTCGGCCGGCACCTCGAAGCCGGTGCGAAGGTCCCGCTCGCGCTTGCCCGCAAGCGGGGCGTCGACCGTGAGGAGCAGCGCCTCGTACCCGGCCTCGGACGCCTCTTCGACCATGGACCGGGTCACCCCCCGATCGCGGAAGCAGTAGACCTGCATCCAGCGCCTGCCGCCGGGCGCCGCCTCGGCGACCTCGGCCGCGCGGGTGCTGGTCAGGGAGGAGAGGCACATCACCGTGCCGGCGGCTTCGGCCGCGCGCGCCATCCCGGCCTCGCCGTCGGGGTGAGCGAGCAGCTGGAAGGCGACCGGGGCGACCAGGAACGGAACCTCCAACTCGGCGCCGAGGACGGTCGTCCTGGTCGAGACCTCCGAGACGTCCACGAGGACGCGCGGCCGAAGCTCCCAGCCCTCGTAGGCCTCGGCGTTGCGCCGTAGGGTCCGTTCGTCGCCGGCGCCTCCGGCGAAATAGCCGTGGGCGCCCGGCTCGAGCTTCTCGAAGGCGAGCCGTTCGAGGTCTGCGATGTTGACCGGATCGGTGACGCGGAAAGGCTATTCGGCAGCCGCGATACGCATTAGGGTCGTGCTGTCAGGGGGTAGTGGGGGATGAGAAAAGGAGAGACGGGATGAAATTGCCACGGTTCGCGCCGCTTACCGGGATTGCCTTTGTCGTACTGCTGATCGTCGGTTTCGGTCCAGTCGGGGGCAACTCGCCTGGCAGCGACGACAGCGCATCGAAGATTTCGGCCTTCTACCACGACCATCAGACCAAGGAGGTCGTCGCGGCCGTGATCGTCGCTCTCGCGGTGATCTTCTTGGCGATGTTCGTCGTTGCCCTCAGGGACTATCTGAGGGGCGACGGCGCCGGCGGTGATTTCTGGCCGACGGTGGCGCTGGTGGGAGGAGTCGTCTCGGTCGCGGGCTTCTGCCTGGCGATCACCGTTCACGCCGCGCTGGTCGATGGAGGACACAACCAGCTCCCCGGTGACGCGATGGTCGCGCTGAATGCCGTGGACAACTGGGACTTCTTCGCGTTCGCCTTCCCGCTCACCATTCTGTTGTTCGGCGTGGCCGGCGCGACGCTGAAAGCAGGGGCCGACCTGCCGAAGTGGCTGGGATGGCTTGCGCTCGTCATCGGGATCCTCTTCTTCGCGGGTCCGGTCGGGTTCATCGCGTTCCTGCTCACCGGCATCTGGATCATCATCGCCAGCGTCGTGATGTACAGGCGCGCCGGCGCCGCGGCCGCGACGGCGTAGCGCTATCGCTCAGCCCGGCGCCTCCCCGAGGGCGCCGGGCTGAGATGCTTTTCCCATGCCGCGGAGACGCCGCGAGAGGGAGCCGATCGAGACGGTGGACTACACCGATCCCGAGGGCAACGTGCTGACCCTGCGCCAGTCGCTCAGCGACCGGACCATCCGCAGGATCAACAAGCCGCACAAGAAGGACGCCTCGTCGGCCGAGGACGTCTGGGCCCGGCGGAACGAGATGCTCTTCGAGTACCTGGTCACCAGATGGGAGATCTCGGGCCTCCCGTTGGACGATCAGAAGATGCTGATCGGCCGCTATCGGATGGCCGATTCCGAGGAGCAGCGCTGGGTCCGCGAAACGATCAGCGCCCACATCGAGCAACACCTTCCGGAGATCACCTGATGGATTCCCCCGAGCCATTCACGCTCACCTACCGGACAGCAATGGCAGTGTGCGTCCCATTGGTGAGATGGTGGGGGCGATTGCAAGTGCAGGGGCTGGAGGTCCTGCCCCGCAGCGGCCCCACGCTGGTGGTCGCCAACCATGACTCGCAGACCGATCCCCTCGCGGTGGGAGTGGCGGCGCGAAGGAGGCGTCAGATCCGTGCGCTCGCCAAGAGGAGCCTTTGGGACAAGCCCGGGCTGGGGCGAGTCCTCGACGGGATGGGCCAGATTCCCATCGAGCGCGCGGCCGGCGATGCCGACGCCCTCGTGAACGCCGTCGCTGCACTGCGCCGCGGCTCCTGCATCGGGGTGTTCCCGGAGGGAACGATCTCCGTCGGGCGCACCCTGAGGGCGCGCAGTGGCATCGGCCGCCTCGCCCTCGAGGTCCCGAAGGCTCGCCTGGTGTGCGCCACGGTCGAGGGCACGCCGGCGATCGCTCGATTCCCACAGCGCCCGCGCATCCGCGTCCGCTTCTTCGAGCCGGCTTCGGGTCAGACCGATCCCTCCGAGACACCTGCCGCTCTCTCGCAGCGCCTGCTTGACGAGCTTCGCGCCCTCGCTCCGCCCGTCGACGCGGGCCGAAATCCCGCTGAAACGCTCGAGAAGTACGAGCGGAAGCTTGCCGAGCGCGAGGCGGGTGCGGCGAAGCGCCGTGCCGAAGCGGCAGATCGGGAGCGGGTCTGAGCCCGGACCCTCGTCGCTACTCTGTTGCCCGCACGCGCCCGTAGCTCAGTTGGATAGAGCGTCGGTCTACGAAACCGAAGGTCACAGGTTCGAATCCTGTCGGGCGCGCTCTAGGGAAGCCTCGCTATTGCGGGGTTTTCTGCGTGTATGGATTGACTACCTATGCGCTCAATCCGGCCAATGGGCAACACCCGGCCTAGAGGGTGACACCCATCTCCTCCTAGGCCCGTCTTCTGAGCGAGTCCCGTGCGTGGCGAGACCAGCGCGCAACTATCGCGCTGATCTCAGGTCTGATCTCGGCCCGGAGGAGCGAATCAGCGAATCGAGACGAGAAGGGTTCCGACGATCAGGGTGGCGATTCCCAGGATCCGGGCGGGCGAGAGCGAGATTTGATCCAGGCCAAGGACGCCGAGCTGGTCGAGGACCGCAGCGACGATGAGCTGAGCGCAGAGGAAGGCGCCGACCGTCGTTGCCGCCCCCAGATACCTGACCGTGACCAGCGACACGGCGACGAAGATCGCGCCGCAAATGCCCCCGGTTAGGTAGATGAGAGGCACATGCCTAATTCGGGCCAGCGATCCGAGATCGCCGAAGGCGACGAAGATCAGGCCGAGGAAGACGAAGGAGATGCCCACGCTGAAAAACGCGGCCGCCAGGTCGCTGCTTCTCCGGCCGAGTTCGGCATTGACGGGAGGCTGTATCGCGACCAGGGCGCCCATCGCCAAAGTCGCCAGGAGAGCGATGATCGTGGCCAGACTGAGATTCATCGTCCATCCGTCAGCATCAGCGTGTTTGCCAAGACCTCCTCGAGCCACCGCTCGTACTTTTCGCCTGACCAGCCCCGCTCGAGGACCAGGTGGACGTAGTTGTCATTGCTGGTCAGCGTCCAGAGAATGTCGGTTGTTTCATCCAGCCCGAGATTGCCTTTGAGAAGCCCCTCCGACTCCAGCATTGCTGCGAGCTCGCCCATGCGCTCGTGACGTTCGTCCTGGATCTCTTGCCAAAGCTCAGCCAACTCCTGATCGGCATCCCCGGCCGCTTGGATGATGCGAGCGACAGGAGCACCGCCTTCACGCGTCTTCCGCACAGAGTGGGCGATCGAGCGCGGTGTGGGAACGTGGTCCGGACCGCTGAAGCGAGCTTGCGTGTCCCCCTGTGCCTCGGGGTCTGCCGTCCGCCCACTCTGGAAAACCTCAAGCAAGACCCGTCGCTTGGAGCCAAACACCGCGTAGATGGTCGGCTCAGACACGCCGGCCCGGTCAGCGATCTCCTTCAGGGTCGTCGCTGCATAGCCCTTTTCGAAAAAGAGGTCATGGGCCGCCCGGATGATCCCGGTTCGGGTGCCCTCGGCCTGCTGCCTGCGAGTCGGGGAGTCGTACGCGCGGCGCGGCTCCGTTCTTTGTGAGCTTGAATTGGTTATAGTCGTCCTATAACGTAGCTCAGAACGAACGGTTGCAGCAATATCGGCGGAAACAAGAAGGAGTTAATTGATGGAGTCCTCTGCAGACCTGTCCCAAGCGTCCACAGACAACTATGTGAGCCAGTATTACACCGAGTCAGCGACCGCCGACAGCTTCGCGCTACTCAAGGAGCACGGCCAGCATCTACTTGACTCGTACGTGGCCTCACGCCAGGTCGCCTTCGAGGGCACCGTCGACCAGCCCGGTCATCTCTCGCGCAAGGACCGCGAACTGGTGATCCTCGGCATGGAGATCATGGCGCGGAAGAACCCCCCGCCGATCTTCCACGCCCAGAAGGCAGTGGAGGCTGGCGCGACGATCGAGGAAATCGTGGACGTAATCGGCCTGTGCATCATCATCGGCGGGATGATCACCTACCAAGACGCCGGACAGTTTGTCCTTCGCGAGGCCGTTGAGCACCTGGCCAGCCAGTCCGACTAGGCAGCGTTCCGTCGGAGTCGCAACGGGAGCGAGTCACTGATGGCCTACCCGCTCATCATCGGGGGGACGCCGGTGCAGACCGCGGAGACGGCAGGCGTCCTGGACAAATTCAACGGGACCGAAATCGGTCAAGTCTCGGTGGCCTCGCAGGAGCACGTCACCCAGGCCGCGGCCGCGGCTGAAGAGACCTTCCTGGCTCAGCAACTCCCGGTTCATGAGCGCGCCGCGATCCTCGATCGGGCTGCCGAGCTGATCATTGACCGCAGCGACGATCTGCAGGAGACGATGACCGCGGAGACCGGCTTCACCCTTCGCGAGGCCGAGCTCGACATTAGCCGCACGGTGCAGACGATGCACGCCAGTGCCGAGGAGACGAGGCGCTTGGTCGGCGAGATGATCCCCTTCGCTGGGGCCCCCGACCAGGAGAACCGTCTCGGCTTCACCCTGCGCGTCCCGATCGGCCCTGTTTGCGCGATCACCCCGTTCAACTCGCCGCTTAACACCGTCGTCCACAAGGTGGCACCGGCGATCGGAGCGGGGAACCCGGTTGTCTTGAAGCCAGCGTTGATGACCCCGCTCTCAGCCTTCAACCTCTACGAGATTCTGGCCGAGGCCGGACTCCCGACTGGGTGGCTGAGCGTTCTCTTTGGGAGCGGTTCCGTCCTGGGGGAGTGGCTGCTCGCGGAGGAACGCCTGCGCTTCTACGCCTTCACCGGAAGTACCGAAGTCGGTGAGAAGATCCAGGCTGGCCTGGGACTGCGGCGGTCGCAGATGGAACTCGGCGCGGTCTCAGCAACCATTCTCTGTGACGACGCGAATGTGGAGGCGGCCATGAAGAAGGTGGCACCCGCCTCTTTCCGCAAGGCTGGCCAGGTCTGTACGTCAGTCCAGCTGCTCCTGGTTCAAAACGAACTCAAATCCCAGGTCGAGGACTTACTGCCGGAATTGGCGGCGGCATTTCCGGCTGGCGACCCCCGGGACCCCGACATATCCGTCGGTCCCATGATCTCCGAAGGGGAAGCCCGTCGGGCCGAGGCTTGGGTCAGCGAGGCCTTGGCGGACGGAGCCGAGGCTCTAACCGACGTTCGTCGCGAGGGCTCGGTGCTCTCGCCTGTTGTCCTCACCGGGGTCGAGCGAGGGATGAAGGTCGCCGATCAGGAGATCTTTGCTCCGGTGGTCTCCATTCTGGGCGTGGATGGATTGGATGAGGCGATCGACTTCGTCAACGAGATGCCATTTGGTCTCACGGCCGGTGTCTTCACCGCTGACTACCACCGGGCGATCGATGCCGCGCAACGGCTTCAAGTTGGGGTGGTTCAGATCGGCGAATCGTCGAGTAGCCGCGTCGACATCATGCCGTACGGAGGCACCAAGGCCAGCGGTTTCGGGAAGGAAGGGCCGCGCTACGCGATTGAGGAGATGACCGAGGAACGTCTGGTGGTGCTGAATAGATGAAGGAGTACGGCGTTCTCTTGCCGCACTTTGGTCGGTATTGCACGACTGAGCGCATGCGCAAAGCCGGTCCCCTGATTGAGGGGCTTGGTTTTGATTCGGTCTTCGTTCGCGACCACGTCATCCACACAACGCACGGCCACGAAGATCCGAACGCCACGTTCATTGACCCCTTTGTCGTCCTTTCAAGCATCGCCGGCACGACCGATCGGCTGAAGCTAGGGTCGGCGATCTTGATCCCCCACCGCCATCCGATCCACGCCGCTGGGCTGCTCGGTTCCCTGAACTTCATTGCCGGACCTGGACGAGTCATCGCCGGTTGGGGGATAGGCAACTGGGACCGGGAGTTCGAGGCGATCGGCTTGGGCGAGTGGGACCGCAGGGAAGTCTTGGAGGAGTACGTCGAAATTATGCGCGCCCTCTGGACTGGAAACACAGTGGACCATGCCGGGAAGTTCTTCCAGTTTCACGAGGTTGACATTCACCCCGTTCCGAATCCCAATAGCCCGATCCCCGTCTGGTACGGCGGTAACAGTGCTGCCGCGGTCCGCCGCTCGGTTGAGTACTGCGACGGTTGGATTGCCAGTCGGATCCCGATCAGCAGTTTTGAGCTGCGGATGAAGCGGCTGCGCCGTCTTTCCGGGGAGGCGGACAAATCCTTGCCAGCGGTCGGTGTCGTTCCGTATGTCGTTCCTGCCCCGAGCGTCGAAGAGGGCGTTAAGCGCCTCAACCTCGATGCCCTGCTCGAGGATCTAAGCGCTCACGAACCGCCGCCACCCAGCGGGAGCTACAGCTCGTACGAGGATGCGGGCGGCGCTGCGATCGCTGGCCCACCTGATGTGATCGTTGAAGCCGTGCGTCGTTTCCAGAAGGCCGGAACTGATCACTTCGTCTTCGATCTGCGCCCTTGCCTTGAGGACTGGGAGGAGCGCCTCGCCGACATCGGTGAGAACGTCCTGCCAATGCTGCGGGAAGGTGACGTGGCCGCCAAATAGCGCGGCCGGACCTTGGTGATGCGTGCAATTCGATCCCCGGGGAGCGCGGCGTGAGTACGACGGAGCTTTCGAGCGCAAGCTCAGTCGGGCCTGTGCTGATTGAGCGGTCGGTGCCCGTTCCGATGCGCGACGGGGTGGTACTCGTTGCCGATGTCTATTTGCCAGCGACCGCCGATGGCAAGCGGACAACCGACGCCCTGCCAACGATCGTCGAGCGAACCCCGTACGACCGTCAGAGGACCGATCTCTACCTGACGGCCTGCTTCTTTGCCGCGCGGGGCTATGCCTACGTCCTTCAGGATTGCCGTGGGCGCTACGACTCCGGCGGCGATTTCTCGTTCCAGATGAATGCTCTTGAGCATTTGGACGGCTACGACACGGTGGAGTGGATCGCGGAGCAGGAGTGGTCGGATCGCCAGGTCGCCACCACGGGAATCTCGTTCACCGGTGCGAATCAACAGGCGCTCGCTACCGAGCAGCCGCCTCACCTAACGACGCAGGTCATTCTCGACGCCGGCTTCAACTACTGGGCCCAGTCCATCCGCTGCAGCGGCGCTTTCAGCGAAGGAGTGCATCTGCCCTACGCGATCTGGATGGCTCTCTCCGGATGCGAGGCGCGGGCCGACCCCCTCGTACGTGCGACATTGGCGGATGCCCTCGAGAACATCGAGGTCTGGCTCGAGCGTCGTCCGCTGAAGCGAGGTGCTTCACCACTTGCTGCGGCGCCCACCTATGAGGCCTGGTACTTCGAGCTGGCGGAGCATGGCGACTACGACGGGACCTGGCGTGACGCTCTTCCGAGCTTCGAGGCACACATTGATAGCTATCCGGACATCCCCGTGTGTCTTGTCAGCGGCTGGTACGGCCATCACGCCGGCGGCAACTTCGCCAAGCGCGAGGCCCTGGCCAGTCGCAACGAGTCGCTGGTCAAGCTCGTCGTCGGACCCTGGCTGCACACCTTCGACTACATGCAGGAGTCGTCCGCTGGGGAAATCGAGCTTGGGAATGCGGCTGCCCGCAACCTGAATGATTTTCGGCTGCGCTGGTTCGATCACTGGCTCAAGGGTCATGACACTGGGCTCGAGTCAGAGGCGTCGATCGAGTATTTCGTCATGGGCGGCGGCGACGGTTGCCGACAGCGCGGCAGACTGCGGCACGGGGGGGAGTGGCGCGAAACAGCGATTTGGCCCCCGCAAGGAGCGACGAGGCACAGGCTTTATCTCCACCCTGAAGGCCGCTTGCGTTCCAGGCCGCCGCACTCAGACGATTCCTCGACCACGTACACCTTCGACCCCGAGGATCCGGTGCCGACGGTCAGCGGGGCGGTCCAGCCTCCTCTTGGTGAGGAGCGAACGCTGATGTATGCCGGAGGCTATGACCAGCGTGGCCGCCCGGAGCTTCCGCTTTGCCGAGATGACCTACCCCTGGCCGCCCGGCCCGACGTCTTGGTCTTTCGATCGCCGCCCCTCGAACAGGACCTGGAGGTGACCGGCCCGCTGGCCTGCCGGCTATGGGTGCGTTCGTCCGCCCGCGACACGGATTTCACCGTCAAGCTGATCGACGAGTACCCGCCGAACGAGGACTATCCCGCCGGCTTCGCCCTCAACCTGTGCGACACGATCGTCCGCATGCGCTACCGGAACGGCCGGACCTCGGCCGAGCTGATCGATCCAGGGCATGTCTACGAGCTCGAGGTTGAGGTGCCGCCGACGAGCAATGTCTTTGGGAAGGGGCACTCCATCCGTCTCGACATCTCGAGCAGCAACGCTCCGCGCTTTGACGTGAATGACAACACCGGCGGAGAGTTGGCGAGCGCGACGGGCACGGTCATCGCCCGGAACACGATCTACCACAACCGCGAGCGAGCCTCGCACTTGGACCTGTCAGTCATCGAGAGCTGACGCGATGCTGGGCGAAATCGCCACTACACGGGAATTCTCGCGAGATTCTTGGCGCCGACGGCTTCCCGTCAGGCCTCGGAAGACGAGCCGCGAAGCCTCATTTGATCCATCGTGTAAAATACATTCTGTGCCCAGTACGCGCGGCGCTGCGTCGAGTTCAGCTGGCGTTCCCGCATCCGACGTAGCCGCCCGCGTTTGGATGCACTTTTCACGCCCTGCCGGCCGGGACGAGGACCCTCCGCCGCTTTTCGTGCGAGGACAAGGTGCCTGGGTCGAGGATGCGAGCGGCAAACGTTACTTCGATGCCCTTTCGTCCCTCTACTGCGTCAACGCGGGCCACGGACGCCGTGAGATCGCCCAGGCGATGGCCCGCCAAGCCGAAGAATTGGCTTACTTCTCGATCTGGGGGCAGCTGACTCCCCCGGTGGTGGAATGCGCGGACCGAGTGGTCGAACTCGCTCCGGAGGGCATCAATCGAGTCTTCTTCACCAGTGGCGGATCGGAGTCGGTCGACTCAGCTTGGAAGCTCGTTCGTCAATACCACCGGTTGCGCGGCAATGCTGAGAAGTTGAAGGTGATCGCCCGTCAGGGCGCCTATCACGGAACCTCGCTGGGCGCCCTTTCAATCACCGGCATCCCATCCCTGCGGGAGCCCTTCGAGCCGCTAGTTCCAGGAGTGCTTCACGCTCCGAAGGTCGACTCCTATCATGCCGACGAGTCACCGCGAGAGCACTCGCTGAGCTGCGCCAAGGCGATCGTCGAGATCATCGAGCGCGAGGGCCCGGAGACGATCGGGGCGGTCTTCGTCGAGCCGGTTCAAAATGCCGGAGGCTGCCTTGTCGCCGAGCCCGAGTATTTCGCCGAATTACGCAAGGCCTGCGATGCCTACGACGTCCTCTTGGTCTCTGATGAGACGATCTGTTCCTGGGGTCGACTTGGGAACTACTTTGGCTGTCAGACCTTGGGGTATCAGCCTGACATCATCACGACCGCCAAGGGCCTCACCTCCGCCTACGCGCCCCTGGGAGCAGTCCTAATCGGAGACCACGTTGCTCAGCCGTTCATCGATACGGGCAATCGCTTCGATCACGGTCTTACATTCGGGGGCCATCCGGTAGCAACCGCGGCAGCTGTCGCGAATCTCGACGTCTTCGCCCGTGAGGACCTTTGCGAGAGAGCTGAGGTCCTGGGAAAGAAGTTCCGAATCGAGCTAGAGGGTCTTCGTGATCTGCCGATCGTCGGCGATGTTCGTGGAATTGGGATGTTCCAGGCCGTCGAGCTCGTTGCCGACCCAGAGACAAAAGCGCCCCTAGATCCCGCCCAGTCAGCGAGCCTGCAGGCAACGGTGCCCAAGGCACTGTTGGAAGCTGGAGTCATTTGCCGAGCGTTTCATCGCGGCGCCCCCGTCCTCCAATTCGCTCCGACCCTTGTCTCGACCGAGGAAGAACTGACTGAATTGGTCGCAACCATTCGTTCGGTCCTCGTCGACGCGATGGCTGAGTTCGAGTCAACGACGCGCTCGACCAGCGCCGACCCCGCCGTCTAGGTGTCGACCCCTGGATGCCATGGACAAGGGCCTGTGCAGCCATGTCGCAAACCGGGGTGTGACCTGACCGGAGGGCTGACGTGACTGTGAACGGCGCCCGCGCCAACGGATCCCAGACTGCCAGATACCGGATGGCGATCGACATCGGCGGAACGTTCACCGACCTCGCCCTGCACGATGGAGAGAGCGGGGCCATCACGGTGGCAAAGACGCTTTCGACGCCGGCCGATCCCTCCGAGGGGGCACTGGAAGGCGTCGAGATCATTCTTGAGCGTGCCGCCATTCCGCTCTCGGAGGTCGACCAAATCACCCACGCCACTACACATGGCGCGAACATCATCATCGAGGGCAAGGGGGCACGCGCTGCCCTACTGACCACGGATGGCTTCGGTGATCTGTTGATCATTCAGCGGCAGCTGCGATACAGCCCCTATGACTTGGCTCTCGATCGCCACCTCCCGCTGATTCCGCGATCGATGGTCTACGAGGTTCCTGAGCGCATCCGCCACGACGGCGCGATACACCGGAGCCTCGATGAGGCGGCCGTCGCTGAGATTGCCGAGAAAATCGTCGATCAGCGAGTGGAATCAGCCGCCATCTGTTTGCTTCACAGCTATGCCAATCCGAAGCACGAGCAGCGAGTGGCCGAGATCCTCCGCGAGTTGGCGCCGGATGTGGCTCTCTCACTATCGAGCGAGGTCGCCCCACTCATTCGCGAATATGAGCGGGCCAGTACTACGGTTGCCGATGCCTACATCCGGCCAGCCTTCCAGCAGTACCTGGTCAACTTGCAGGGTGCGCTTCTAGGCAGAGGCTTCCAGGGGCAGCTCTTCATCATGCAGGCCAATGGCGGAATCGCCAGCGTTGAGCTGACAATGGAGGCTCCGATCCGCGCCGTCGAGTCGGGGCCTGCAGGGGCGGTCGCCATGGCCTCAGCCCTCAGTCGCAGTCAAGAGCTTGGCGATGCCCTGGCTTTCGACATGGGAGGAACGACGGCCAAGGCGGGCTTGATCTCCGGCGGCGCGCCCGGATTGGTCGACAACTTTGAGGTTGACCGAAGTCTGTTGCGAATGGGGACCGGTCTTCCGCTGCGCATCCCGAGCGTCGACATCATCGAAATCGGCGCCGGCGGGGGCAGCATTGCTCATGACGAGCTCGGAATCATCGAAGTCGGACCCGAAAGTGCCGGTGCCAATCCAGGCCCGGCAAGCTACGGGCTGGGCGGTACGCGGCCAACGGTCACCGACGCCAATCTCATACTCGGCTACCTGAACCCGGAGTTCTTCAATGGAGGTGCGCTCGACCTGCATCCCGACAAGGCACGTCGCTCGGTTCAGGAGGAGGTCGCATCGCCGCTGAAACTCGAGATGGAAGAGGCCGCCTGGGGAGTGCACGAAGCCGTCACCTCAAACATGGAACATGCGATCCGAGCGACATCGATAGATCGCGGACACGATCCGCGGACGCTTACGTTGGTTGCGTCTGGGGGTGCGGCTCCGCTACATGCGCTTAGGATCGCCCGCGACCTCGGGATGAAGCAAGTTCTGATCCCGGCTTTCGCCGGCGTGATGTCTGCGCTGGGACTCCTCGACACTGATCCCCGGTTCGACCTCGCCGTTTCGGTAGTAGTTGAACTCGCGGACGAAGTGGCTTCGGAATTCGAGCCCCGGTTCGCTGAGCTTGAGTCTCAGGCACTGGCCCGCCTGCAGGCGACGGGTCTCGACGGCACCTATTCGCTTGAGCGACGCATCGACGCCTGCTTTCGCGGACAGGGACACACAATTGAGGTCGATCTGCCGTCCGATGTCTCAATGGTCGATGCGGTCAGGGAGGCCCGGACGCGCTTTGTTGCTCGGTACGCCGAGCTTTACGGGGCCGGCGATCGGGAGGATGCGATTGAGGTCACAGCTTTGCGGGTCACCGCCGTGACGGAAACGCCGTCGATCGTCTTCCCGACTCGGGATGAAACGGAGAGCGCCCAACCCGGGGAGCGACAGGCCTATTTCCCAGAGGCTGGGGGCTTCACCACCGCCTCCATCTACCGTCGCAGCGAGCTCAGCCCGGGGCAGGTTGTCGATGGACCGGCGATCATCGAGGACGCGGAATCGACGATTGTCGTTCCGCCGGGAGACCGCGTCACCACAGACCACAGTCACCACATGCTGGCCGAGATCGGCTCGCTGGCGGCTACCTCCTCCGTTCATGGGTAGGACGGTCGACCCACTCACGCTTGGGACCGTTTGGCGCTCCCTTCGGGCGGCTGCAAACGACTCAGGGCAGGTCCTGCAGCGCACGGCCTACTCCGAAGCCGTCCGCGAGGGGCGCGACTTCTCGGTGGCCCTGTTCGATCAAGAGGGGCGCATGGTCGCCCAGGGGGACTTCAGTCCGGGGCACCTGGGCTCGATGCCCGAAACCGTCCAACACGTGCTCGACGTCTACCCCAGGGACCAACTACGCCCCGGCGATGCGGTCCTTTTCAACGATCCGTGGCTCGGGTCGGGGCACCTTCCGGATTTCCTGTTAACGGCGCCGGTCTTCGCCCAGGAGCAGCTCGTCGGCTATGTGGTTGCTTGCGTCCACATGATCGACGTCGGTGGGGCTGTGGCTGGCTCTCAGGCCGTGGCTGGCGTCAACGAGGTCTACCAGGAGGGCCTGCGCCTCCCGCCGACCCTTCTCTGGCGCGCAGATGAACCCAATGATGAGGTGTTGCGCGTGATCGAGAGCAATGTCCGGCTCCCGGACAAGCTATTCGGCGATCTGCTTGCGATGCGCTCATGTATTCACGTCGGGCAAGAGGCAATCGCAGACCTGGTCGACCGCGTAGGCATTGCGACATATCACCGTGCATGCGAAGAGATCCTGGAACAGTCTGAACAGGCGATGCGTGACTCGATCAGCGACCTACCCGATGGGACCTATGCCGCCAGCGATGAACTCGATGACAGCGGGCCTTCCACGGAACCGGTGACAATCAAGGCGAGCCTGGTCGTCGCTGGGGACGAGTTGACGATCGACTTTGAGGGGTCCAGTAATCAGACGCAATCGGGAATGAACGCCGTCGCGAACTACTGCAAGGCCTACTGCTACTTCGCGGTCAAAGCCGTTCTGCACGGCCCCAACCTGCCGCAGAACGCCGGGTCAATCAGGCCAATTCGGTGGCGCGCTCCGAGCGGTTCGGCGATCAATGCCAAGGAACCGATCAGTGTCGGCGCTCGGGCGATCATGCAACAGCGGATCGTCGATGTGCTGATGGAGGCCTTCGTCAAGATCCTTCCCGACCGTGTCGTTGCGCCCTCGAGTCACTGGGCGAACCCCACAATGGCCGGGGTTGACCCGCGTAGCGGCCGCCCCTTCGTCTTCTATGACGTCATCGTGGGGGGCTGGGGCGGCCGCTCAGGACGTGATGGTGTCGAGGCGATGTGTCCGTCGTTCAATGTCGATGGCATTCCAGTAGAGGTCAATGAGCACTCCTACCCGATCCTGATCGAGCGGTATGCCTTGATCCCCGAGTCAGCTGGCCCTGGAAAGTGGCGCGGCGGTCACGGCATTCAAAAGGACATACGCGTTCTGGGCGGGGAAGCTCATCTGATGAACCTCGGTGAGCGGCACCGCATCGGCCCGCCCGGCTTACTCGGTGGGCAGCCCGGGCAGAAGGCTGAAACCGTGGTAAATCCCGAGGGCGAGGCCCGGACGATCCACAGCAAGGGCAGGTACCGATTGCGAGACGGCGACGTCGTTTCTCATCGACTTTCCGGGGGCGGGGGATACGGAAATCCTCTTGAACGTGATCTCGAACTCGTCGTCCGCGACGTTGTCGCGGGCCTTCTCAGTCCTGATGGGGCACGTAGCGAGTACGGCGTTGTTGTCAACGGAGGAGGACAAATTGATGTGGAAGCGACCAAGGCCGAACGTGCCTAAGTGGGTGCATCAAGAATATGAATAGAGCCGGAAGTCCAGATACCGCAGGGGAGATCGTTGTAGTCGGGGGCACTGACGGGATCGGGAGAACCCTTGCCGGCGCACTTGCTAAGCGAGGAGATTCCGTCGTGATCGCGGGGAGGTCGCTCGAACGAACGCGGGCAGTGGCTGACGAGCTAGGTTCGACTTGCCGGGGGATCGCAATTGACCTGACTCAGCCCAACGACGGAATGGGGGAGCTGTCCAGCATTGAAAACCCGTCGGCATTGATTCTTACGGCTGCTGAGCCAAATGAGAATTCGGTCGCCGACTACGACCCCATTTCGGCCGCAAGAGTCACCGCGATCAAGCTGACTGGCTACACGTCCGCGGTAGCGACCATGGCTCCGCGGTTCGCCTCCGGATCGTCAGTAGTCATGTTTGGGGGAAATGCCGGTGATCGCCCATACCCGGGATCGACGACCTTGACGACGATTAACGCCGGACTGACGGCTCTCGTCAGAGCCCTGGCGATCGAACTGGCTCCCGTGCGAGTTAATGCCATCCATCCCGGTGTGGTCTCAGACAGCCCGGCTTGGCGTGACGCGCCGGGTGAATTCCTGAACCAGGTTCGCGAGGGAACGCCGACCAATCGACTGACCACAATGGAAGACGTTGTCGATGCGACGCTCTTTGCCTTGTCAAATCAAGCGGTCAACGGCATGAACATCACCGTTGACGGGGGCGCATCGATTCTGTAGCGCGACCGGAAAGGCCTTCGGTGAGCAAGAACACGGAACCTGGTTCGAGGGACGTGCCGATCTATTCCTTCGAGTGGGGAATGAGTCGATGGCTCGTCAGCCCCGAGACACACGCGACGAAGCTGACCTTTGGCGAGGCTTGGCTACCACCCGGAGATGGCCATGGCCGCCACAATCATCCGGAGTCGGAGGAAATCATCTACGTCCTATCCGGCGAGGGTGAACAGATGATCGCTGACGAGAAGCCCTTCGTCATCAAACCTGGTGATTTCGTTCACGTTCCAGTGGCCGAGTACCACTCGACGTTCGCGGCTAGCTGGGAGCCACTTCGTCTCATTGTCATACACGCTCCCGCTGGTGCCGAAGAGGCACTCCGCACCGCCGAGGGCTTCCGCGAGATCCCCCCTGGCGGTATTGAAAAGTGGACCCGCAACGGCCCTGCCTGACCCCCACCCGGAACGCGCAACATCCTATAGCCTATAGTCGTAGTCTTGGACGGGCCTCCGACTCTTGGACTGCTCCCGCGGGATACCGCGATGCTCAAGCCGTGGCGCCGGAATCGACTGTGCAAGCGGCGAATGAGCTCAGATTGCGGATGATGGCCAATACCTCGTCGACCAGCGCTCCGCTTGGCACCCCGATCACCCGGCCACAGGGCCGGTCGACCTCTCGCGACATCGTCGCCCAGCAATTGCGTGAAGCCATTCTCAAGGACGAGCTCGCGGAGGGCCAGAAGCTAAGCGTCCCTGAGATTGCCGAGTTCCACGGAGTCAGTCACACGCCCGCTCGGGAAGCCCTGCAGCTGCTAGCCGGCGAGGGGTTCGTCCGCATCAACGCCTACCGAGGCGCCTACGTTGCCGAACTCTCAGCCGACGACTACCAGGAGATCATGCTGATGCGAATCCCACTGGAGGGACTCGCCGCTGAGCTCGGCGCCGAGCGCATCGGCGACGAAGGGATCGCCTCGATGAGGCACTGGCTCGAGGAACTTACCTCGGCGGCAGAGGCCAACGAGATCGAGCGCTTCATCGAGGTTGATCGCGAGTTCCATGCCACCCACTACCTCGGGTCGGGCCGTGAAAGCCTCTGGGAGCGGATAATCGGCCTGCGATTTACCGCCGAGCGCTACACGCGCCGCGGCTACCAGTTGCAGGGAATCCAGATGGGGGACACGGCCAAACGCCATGCTGACCTCTTCGCGGCAGTGGAGGCACATGACTCGGCCCGCGCCAAGAGGGAGCTGACTCAGGAGCTTCAGAGAACATTCGAGACCCTCTACGCCGACCTGAGGCAGCGAGAGCTTGAGCGATCCCAAGAAGGCGACGGGGCCGCGAAGTAGGGCTTGGGCTCGAGTGAGGTAGGCCCTACCCGGCCTGCCACTCGGCGCAGTGGTCGATCCACCACCTGGCAATTTCTTCGCGCGTTGTGATCCAACAGTCGCCGCGATCGAGCATGTGCTCGATCATTTCGCGGATTGAGGAGACTCTTCCGGGCACTCCAATGAGCCGGGGGTGGAGGCCGATCGAAATCATCTTCGGATAGCCCTCTGTCGCTTCGCGGCGTAGGTCCTCGAGTGCCCGGATGACCAGGTCGACGAAATCCCCAACGTTGCTGAATCCTTGCGAGAGGACGAAGCGGGCATCGTTGTAGACAAGGGTGTAGGGGACAACCAGGTGGTCTTTTTCTCTGACCTTGGTGAAGTACGGGAGATCATCAGCGTAGGAATCCGAGTCATACAGGAACCCTTCTTCGACCAGCAGCTCGCGCGTGTTAAGGCTCGGCGCATAACGGTGATAGGCGCCGACGCAGCGTCGGCCGCAGATTCGTTCGAAGGAGTCGATCGTCTGACGAATCCGCTCTCGCTCATCGTCGCGGGAAAGCGCCCAGGTTTCCTCCCAGCGCCAGCCGTGGCTGCACGGTTCATGGCCGTCCTCCACCAGCTGTCGCCCGACATCGGGGTTCTTCTCCAGAGCGACTGCAGACGCGTAGAAGGTCGTCGGGAGCTCGTACTCCCGGAAGAGTCGCATCAGCCGATGGATGCCCGCCCGGGAGCCGTATTCGAACATTGACTCCGCCCCGAGGTCGCGTCGATCCGGGAGGGTGTAGTTGGGTGTCTCGGTGAGCACGTCGTTTCGCGCGTCACCCATTGGATACGAGTACTCCGCCCCCTCCTCGTAGTTGATGACGAAGCTCACGGCGACGGCCGCTTGATCGGGCCAAAGGACGCGGGGAGGGGTGGGGCCGTAACCGATCAGATCGCGGGCTGGTCGGACCTCATTGTTGTCCTTGGCCCGCAGCCTGGCTGGTCTTTCGGCCACTAGTTTCCCTCCCAATGAACTGTGCGCTGCCCGGAGCAAGTCCTGGGCGCGCGGTATGTCCCGAGGATCTCCTGAGAGTGTTGACCGCGCTCGGCGAGCATCGCGGCGGAAACGATATTCTATAGTTCTTGAGTCCGTTTACTCGCCACAGGCCCAGATGGAGAGACTGAGCGGGAGAACAGCAATCGTGACTGGTGCGGCGCGGGGCATCGGACGAGCCGTCGCCGAAGCCTTCGTCGCTGAAGGGGCAGCGATTGCGGCCGTGGATCGCCTAGGGAACGAAGCCGAGGCGGTCGTTGACGCACTCGGCGATCGCGCCATTGCCGTGCAGGCGGATGTCTCTGACGAGAGCGCGGTGACTGCAATTGTGGAGCGCCTCCAAGGCGAATGGGGCCGGATTGACGTGCTGGTCAACAACGCCGGCATCGCTCCCTTCCAGTCCATCACTGACATGAGCCTTGACGACTGGCATCAGGTGATCAATGCCGACCTGACCAGTGTCTTCCTCTGCTGTCGGGCCGTCTTGCCGGAGATGGTCAAGAATCGCTCTGGCTCCATCATCAATTTGGGTTCGCAGCTCGGTTTGATCGGCGCTAGTCAAATGGCCCACTATTGCGCCGCGAAATCCGGGATCCACGGGTTCACGAAAGCCCTGGCTCGTGAAGTAGCTCCGGCCGGGATTCGCGTCAACGCGATTGCCCCGGGACCCACAGAAACGCCCTCCCTCACAGAAGCACCGAGGGAGCCACTCGATCAACTGAAGACTCAGATACCGCTCTCCCGCTTCGCGACTCCGGAGGAGATCGCACCGACCGCCGTACTTCTGGCCTCTGATGAGGGCTCCTACTACACGGGGTCGATCCTGAATGTCTCCGGCGGCCACGCGATGATCTAGACGATGGATCAGGAGCTCTATCCGTACTCCCCGATCGTTGAGCGTCCTCCGCTGGAATGGCCGGGTGGCGCCGGGGTCGCTTTCTACCTTGCCCTGAACGTCGAGCATTTTCACGTCGACCGCCCGGCCGTCAGCATCGGCCCGGCAACCTCTCAGCTGATCCCGGATCCTCTCAACTACGGATGGCGGGATTACGGGGCGCGGGTCGGAATCTGGCGCATGATCGAGGCGCTGGATCAGCTGCCAATCACACCGAGCGTGGCCCTCAATTCGGAAGTGTGCGGTCACTACCCGCAGATCATCGAAGCCGGCCAAGAACGTGGGTGGTGTTGGGTGGCCCATGCTCTTTCGAACTCCCAGCTGCACACTGGTATTGACGTCGACGAGGAGCGCACCCGTCTCACCCAGATGCTCAGCGCCCTCAATGCAGCCGGGATCAAGCCAAAGGGCTGGCTGGGGTCAGCATTGACAGAGACCTTCGAGACGGCTCGGCTTCTGTCCGAGCTCGGCTTCGACTACGTGCTCGATTGGTGCAACGACGACCAGCCCTATTCACTCGAGGTTGAAGGAATGGTCTCCGTGCCCTACTCGATCGAGCTCAACGACATCACCGCGTTCGCTGAGCATCGGATCTCCGGACCCGATTTCGTCCAGATGGTTCGCGACCAGCTCGAGCAGCTCCTGGGCGAATGCGACAACGCAGGGCGCGTGCTCACCTTCGCGGCGCATCCATTCATCCTCGGGCAGCCCTTCCGCCATCGCTACTTCGTCGAGGCCCTCGAGTACGTTTGCGCCCGCGATGGGGTTTGGCTGACGACCAGCGACGCGATAGCCGAGCACTACCTCAACACCCTGTCGGCCCGGACTTTCGACTAGGCCGATGGCCGATGATCACTTTGCCACCGCCTTCGCGGACGTGGCTCAGGCCTACGATCGCGGCCGACCCGGGTACTCGCCGGAGTCGGTTGACTCGCTAATACGGGAGCTCGGGCTCAAGCCCTCCTCGGTCGTGATCGACCTGGCGGCGGGAACTGGCAAGTTGACTGCTGGCTTGACCCGGCGATTCACTCGGGTCATCGCAATCGAGCCGCTGGCCGAGATGCGAGCACACATAGCTCAAACGGCGCCGGCTGCGGAGATACTTGAGGCCACCGCTGAGCGCATGCCGGTACCAGACGGGAGTGCAAACGCAGTCTTCGTCGGTCAAGCCTTCCACTGGTTCGACGGCCGCCGGGCCTTGGATGAAATCGCGCGCGTGCTGGGGATTGGCGCCGGGCTCGGGTTGCTTTGGAACACGACGCCCTGGGAGCGTCGGGAGACTGCCTGGTTCGCATTGCTCGACGATCTCGTGGGGCAGAGCGGCGCGGATCTATCAGTGATGCATCGCCACGACTCGGGCCGCTGGCGAGACGCGTTCGATCATCAGCGGCGCTTTGCACGACTCTCGGAGGCAGCTTTCGACAATACCCAGCGCATGTCACGGGAGGAGTTCCTAGCGAATTTGACCTCGCGTAGCTACGTCGCGCGCCTTGATCGCGATGCCCGCGACCGGCTGCTCGGCGAAACCGAGGCTCTGCTGAGGCGAGATGACGCCCCCGTAGACGGGTCCTCCGTGGTGGTGCCTATGCGGACCCACATCTACTGGACGCAGTTGACGGGCTAGTCCTCATCCAATAGGTCGCGGCGGTCCGGAACAGCTCGCCTTCGGCTTGCTCCGAGCCCCGTGCCAAGCAGAGAGTTGTGAGATCCACTTGGGCGAGACGCGGTGCCCGATTGCGCGCGGGGCGAGAATGTCGGCCCGTCAATTCATTGGACCTGGACTCTGATAGTCGAGGATACATTGTGTATAGTCGGCCCCAATGGAGAGAGACGACCCGGACAGGCGTCGGCTTCCGCTGCTGCATGGCCGGTCAAGAGAAAGAAGGGGGCTGAGAGGAGTGCGATCGATGCCGTGGGAACGTGTTTCGCGTCGTAAGGGACGTGGTTTGGCCGTATCAGGAGCCCTGCTGCTTGTAGGGGTGCTCGCCGCCGGCTGCGGTTCGAGCAGTTCCAGTTCGTCGTCAGGAACTGGAAGCTCGGCTGACTTCAACGGGAAGAGCGTCTTCATCGTTTCTTGTGCCCCGTCTGATCCGTATTGCGCGACCTACAACAAGACGTTGCAGGACGCTCTTCAGGCCAAGGGGATAAGCGTCCACCTGGCGACAAATCCGAAGGACTCTGCGCAGGAGCAGCAGGACCTCTCGCAGGCGATTTCCCAGCAGCCTGACCTGATCATCAACCTGCCGACTGACTCCTCGGCGATTGCCCAGCCCTACGCCCAAGCCAAGCAGGCTGGGATCCCGGTGATTGCAACGGTCAATCCGATCTCACCAGAAGCGCTGGCCAACGCGACCTCCCAGGTCTACGCGAACAACCAGCAGATGGGACAGATCGCGGCCGACAACATCGCCGCCGGTATGAAGGCGATCGGCAAGACGAGCGGCAACATCATCTCGATCACCGGCAACGCAGCCAGCCTGACCACGACTCAGCGTGAGCAGGCGTTCGAGCAGAGGCTCAAGGCGGATGCCCCAGGCCTGAACCTTGTCGCGGTCGAGGACGGCAACTGGGATCCAGTCAAGACCCAGACCATCGCATCGCAGCTCCTCGCAGCCAACCAGAGCAAGGGTGGCATCCAGGGCGCGTATGGCATGTCCGGACTGCAGGCGACCGGGATCATTCGGGCCGCCCAGCAGGCTGGCCAGTCGGTTGGAGTCGACTCCAAGGGCATGATCGTCAGCGGCAGCAACTGCGGGCCGGTCAGTGTGAAGTCGATCCAGGGCGGAGAGCTCTACGGCGATGGATCGGAGACGCCAAGTGGGGACGCGAATGCGGTGCTCCCGTTCGTCTATAAGGTCCTGAGCGGGCAGACCATTCCGCACTCGGTCGCAACGCCCATTCAGGCCATCACAAAGGCCAACGTCTCGCAGTGGATTCAGCCCTGCACCTACTAGGGGACGTTGTCTAGACGGTCACTTGGGACAATGAATGGGACGCTGGTCACCGAGGAGCATGGTTCTAACCGCTCTCGGGGGCCAGCGTCCCGGTCCCTGCGTTACGTATGACTGTTGCTACGGAAAGCCCACAGTCAGAGAAGCTCCTCTGCGAGCTGCGCGAAATCGATAAGTCATATGGGCCTGTTCGGGCGCTCCGGTCAGCATCTCTGAGTGTTCGGCCCGGAGAAATCCTGGGCATCTGCGGCCACAATGGTGCCGGTAAGAGCACGCTGATCAAGCTGATGGCCGGCGCCGTACAGGCCGACTCCGGAACGATTCGATTCGATGGTGAGGAGACCACCTTCGCCAATGTCCAGGCCGCCCAGCGGGGTGGGGTGGCACTTGTCGAGCAGGAGTTGAGCGTTGTCCCTCAACTCTCCGTTGCCGACAACATGGTCTTAGGCAACGTCGACGAGCCGGTCATCGTTCGGCATCGTGAGCTGGACCAACGTGTTCGTCGTCTCTTGGCTCGGGTCGGATTGGAACACGTTGACCCGCACACCGCACTCGCGAAGCTTGCCCTCGGTGAACAGCAACTAGTCGAGATTGGCCGGCTACTTGGCCGGCAGGCGCAGTTGCTGATCCTCGACGAGCCCACGGCGAGCCTGAGCAAGAACGAGATCGATCGCGTCTTTGACGCTTTGCGTGCGGTTGTCGCTGAGGGCAAGACGGTGATCTTCGTCTCCCATCGCCTCGACGAAGTTCTCAGTCTCTGTAACCGAGTCGTCGTCATGCGCGACGGAGAAGTCGTTGCCACCGAAGATGTATCTCGGATGACCAAGCCGAAGCTGATCGAGTTGATGCTTGGCAGCCGTGGCAAGGAACTCCCCGCGCCGACATATACGCCTCGCACCGATCGGGTGGTCCAGGTTTCAAATCTCACTGTTCCCGGAGCTGTTGACGATGTCAGCTTCAGCGCACCCGGGGGAACAATCGTCGGATTGGCTGGCCAAGTCGGCGCCGGGACAAGCGAGATCTTGCGCGCGCTGGGCGGCTTGGTGGTCAATGCCCGAGGCCACGTCAGTGTCGACGGACGACGACTCAGCTTGGGATCTCCGCGCAAAGCCTTGTCTTGTGGCGTGCAATTCATCTCCAATGACCGCAAGTCGGAAGGGCTCTTCCTCGAGCACCCGATCGACCTCAACTTGGTCTCAACTCGGTTGCCGGCGCTGGACAGATTCGGCTGGCTGAGTCCGGGTCGAATTCGTCACGCTGCTCAAGAGCTTGCTGAAATGGCCACCGTTCCGGCCGACCGGCTGAGCAAACGCGTCGAGACTCTGAGCGGAGGGAATCAGCAGAAAGTCCTCCTTGGCAGGTGCCTGGACTCCAAGAAGCTCTCGCTTCTGCTCCTTGACGAGCCCACCCGGGGTGTGGACGTCGGTGGCCGAGCGGAACTGCACCGCCTGATCCGCAAGATCGCCGCAACCGGGGCCACTGTACTTTTCTCTTCGACTGAGCTCGACGAGCTTCTAGAGCTCTCCGATACAACGATCAGCCTGTTCGACGGACGCGTGATCAACATCAGCCCGCGTTCTGAGACGAACGCATCCCGCTTGCTCGCCGAGATGACCCAAGCCTCCTCAACGGTCGAGAGCGTTGGAACGGGCAGCACTGCTTAACGCCGGTGGTACGCGGCGGATCGCTGGGCTGGGTCAGCCCTCGGCAATAGCGGTCGTAATCACCTTGCTCGCCGTCCTTTTGGCGGTAGCGGCGTTCACGACAGCCGGTTTCTTCTCTTCCACCAACGTTCGCGCCGTGCTCTTCTCCGGAGCTCTCGTCGGCATCATCGCCGCCGGTCTGACCCTGATCACCGTGAGCGGCAGCATCCTCTCGATGTCGCTGGGGATCACGGCCGCCGTTTCGGCGATCTGGTTCATCTCAGCTCTGGACATGGGCGTTCCGGTCGCCATTTTCACCACTCTCCTTCTTGGAGGGGGGATCTGCGGTCTCCAGGGGCTGTTGGTCGGGTTTTGGGGCGCCAATCCGATCATCGTCACGATCGGCGCCGGCGTGGTCCAGTCGGGAATGGTTCAGTGGTTGACGGGCGGCGCGAGCCAGCAACCGCCGGCCAACGTCAACTACGAGTTTCTGACAAAGGTCGTCTTCGGTATCCCGGTCGACTTTTACATCTTGATCGGCGTAGCCGTCTTAATCGAGGTGATGCTGCGGCGCACCGTTCTCGGCCGCTCGATGTTCCTTGTCGGAGCCAACAAGGCTGCGGCCCGGGCCGCGGCGTTGAGGGTTCCAGCCGCGATCATTGCCGCGTTTGCAATTGCCGGCGCATGTGCCGCCTGTACGGGGATCGTGCTCGGTGCCACGAACCAGAGCGCCGACCTCAATCTCGAGGGCGACTTGACCTTCGACTCGATTGCCGCCGTTCTCGTCGTAGGCACGGTCATTACCGGAGGTCATGGTTCAGCGATTCGGTCGGCCGCCGGGGCAATGGGAATCGCGGTGATCTCCTCGGTCTTGGTCTTGCGCGGATACAACCCAGGCGTCCGGCTGATCGTTGAAGGAGCAGTCGTCCTAACCGTCGTCATTGCCGCACACATTGCCCGGCAGAGAACGGCGATGAGGTAGGGATGCGAAGGGCAGCCCTCGACATGTCGAAGCTCCGGCTCAGCCTGCCAGCGATCATTTTGGTCGTCATGGCCGCCTCGTTCGTCATTCTCCCGCAGTTTCTCGGCGGCAAGGTAAACACCCTGAGCGTCTACACGATCCTCCAGACCTTTGCGGACTACGGTCTTGTCGCGCTGGCTGTTGGCCTGGGCATGATCCTGGCCGAGTACGACCTGTCGGCGGCGGCCGTCTTCGGCTTGGGTGGGCTGCTGGCCGTCAAGACCGGAACCGGATCTCCCGTGGTCGGAATCCTGGTCGCCTCCGCTGCAGGTCTGTTGATCGGGGCGATCCAGGGCGGGATCATGGCTCGGTGGCGGATGCGCAGCGTCGAGGTCACACTTGGAGGCTTACTCATGGTCAGTGGGCTCACTGTCGTTATCGCCCAGCAGAAGACGGTCATCTACGACCGTCTTGACGTGAGCACCAATCTCAACCAGCGCATCCTTGAGGTCTTTTCACCGAGGAGCCTGATCGTTTTTGCGGTGTTCATCATCGCCGGCTTAGTTATCGGATTCACACGCTTTGGCCGTGACGTCAGAGCTACGGGAGGTGATCGACGATCAGCCCGCCTAACGGGGGTTCCGGTGGCGCGGACGGTGGTTGGCGTTTTCGCGATTGGTTCGATGGTCGCCGCCTTCGGGGGAGCGTTCTATGGACTAGGCGTAGGCTCCGTCGCTCCCGACGTAGGCTTGAATCCCCTTGTGTTTGCCACCATCGCTTCGATCCTGGGCGGGGTTACGCTTAGTGGCGGTCGGGGAAGTCCGATTGGCATAGCTGCTGGGGTGGTCTCGTTCGCGACGCTGCAGCAGACACTGACGACGGTCAACGCGCCTCCATATATGAACGCCCTGATCACCGGCGGTCTCTTGATACTGGTGACACTGGTGACGGCGCCGGACATTGGGCGACTAGGTGCGGCTGCAGCACGGCTCCGCTTCCAATATCTGCGGCCAGCCTCGATGTCCGGTCCTCGTGCAGTCGTCGCTAGCGAAGGACCTGAGACGCCGGCGGGAGGCCGCACCGAGAAGGGTCGGAAGGGGGGCGATGGCTGACGTCGTCTCACGGGCCATGGCCCGGGGTGGCCGTGAAGGAGAGGTTTGGAGTAGCAACGGGTCCTACCGGCACTCGACGAAGATCGCGGGGACCGAACGTGACGGGGTCACTCCGGAGGAGCTTATTGCCGGTGCTTGGGCGGCCTGCTATGGGACGACTTTTTCCTCCTTGGCCAAGGCGCGCCGAGTCGATGTAGCGGAACCTGTGATTGAAGCCGCCGTCACCCTGTCTTCCTCCGCTGGCACGTACACGATCACACAGGCCGACCTTCGTGTTGTCATCGACGTCCCAGTCCCTCCGGAAACCCTGGAGAAGCTGATCGAGGAGGCTCACGGACGTTGCCCCGTCTCGAAGGTGCTGACCCATGGCGCCGAAGAGGTGACTGTCAGGCGTGCGACCTGAGGCAGCATCTGGCGTGACGCCTAACAACGGGGCGTTGAAGGAGCTCTTCTCGCCACTTCAGATCGGACCGACTGAAGTCCGAAACCGAGTGCTCATGACGGCGCTCAGTGTCGGCTATAGCCAGGACAACATTCTCAGCGACCGGCATATCGCCTATTACCGAGAGCGAGCCCGAGGCGGGGCCGGTCTGATTGTCACCGAACAGCAGGCAGGGCACCGTCTGAGCAAAGGGTCATTTCATCGCGGTTGCTCCGCCTGGGAGAAAGCTGCCG
This sequence comes from uncultured Solirubrobacterales bacterium, assembly GCA_963743575.1. Taxonomy (GTDB): domain Bacteria; phylum Actinomycetota; class Thermoleophilia; order Solirubrobacterales; family 70-9; genus DASUPK01. The sequence continues at coordinate 1,288,530 of CAVUQC010000007.1, forward strand.
TACCGCAGTACGCCAAGCTTGCCGACGCCGTGCACGAATTCGGTGGTCGTCAGTTCGTTCAGCTATTTGGCTGCGGCGTACATGACAAAGGAATGACGATCTTTGACGAATGGCACCCGCTCTGGGGCGTTTCAGCCATCCCGTCCATAGCGCATCGGGAGATGCCTCTCGTGATGGACCAAGCGTGCATCGATGACTTGGTCCGTGGTTTTGGTGAGTCGGCACTGAACGTGATGACCGCCAGCATGGACGGAATTGAGATCCAGGGCGCGCATACCTACCTGATCGGCCAATTCTTCAGTCCTGCGTACAACGTGCGCGATGACCGCTACGGCGGATCAGTCAAGAATCGGACTCAGTTCGCGATCGAAGTCGCCGAGGAGGTCCGTCGTCGAGTAGATGGCAATCTGGCAGTTGGACTGCGCATGTCCTATGACGAGTGGCTCGGCGATGCGGGGGTGACAGCCGAGGAAAGCGACGAGAGGATTGAGCTACTGGCCAAGAGCGGTCTTTTCGACTACTTCAGCATCAGTTCCGGTGGCTACCACGGTCTCTACAAGGTCACCCCACCAGTGAACACCCAGCCGGAGGGCTTCCTGGTGCACTACGCGGAGCGGGCCAAGGCAATCGTCGGCGAGCGGGCCCGCATCTTCACCGTCGGTCGAATCGTCGATCCCACAATGGCCAATGAGATCGTGGGCGAAGGCAAGGCTGACATGGTCGGAATGTCCCGGGCCCAACTCGCTGATCCATATCTGGCGGAGAAAGCTCAGGCTGGCCGCTTCGACGAGATCACACCATGCGTGGGGGCAAACGCCTGTCTGAGCCGACTGTGGGATCAGTTGCCCGGAGCCTGCGTCATGAATCCGACAATGGGTCGAGAGCGGATCTGGGGCCGCGGATCAATCCAAGCGACACCGGATCCGAAGTCCATTGCGGTCGTCGGGGGTGGTCCAGCGGGCATGAAAGTCGCCTCCCTGGCGGCGCAGCGTGGGCACAAGGTGACCCTCTTTGAGCGCGAGGACGCCCTCGGCGGGCACCTCAACCTTGTCCGTCGACTCCCGGCTCGACAGACCTGGACCCGAGGAGTTGAGTACATGGAGCGAACTGTCCGTACAGTCGGTGTGAAAGTTCAACTGAAGAGCCATCCCTCCGCGGAAGACTTGGCGAGCGGAGGGTTTGAGGAGATCGTCGTGGCGACAGGTTCCCATTGGGATCGACACGGGCTCAGTCCCTTCCGCCCTGGATTCGCTGGGATTGAGGGGGCCGATGATCGGAGCGCGATCGACGTCTGGTCGGCTCTCGAGGAGACGCTCGAGGATCCGAAGGCGCTCGGTGAGCAAGTGGTGATAATTGACGAGAGTGGTGCGTATTGGCCCCTGGCCCTAGCGATGATCGTCGCTTCGGCGGGGGCAAGCGTCGACATCGTCACTCCGCACGCATCGATTGGGGAAGAGGCGGTCAAGACAGGTGAGCTGCAGACGATCATGCCCGACCTGATGGCCGCCGGCGTCAATGTGCTGACCCACCTGATGGTTGAGCAGATCGATCCTGAGCGAATCGTCGCTCGTTCTATCTGGGGTGGCGAGGCCGAGGAGATCCCGATTGGGACGGTTGTCATGTCTATGTTCAGGTTCTCCAATGTCGAGCTTTATGACGAACTGAACGCGCTCCAGTCGCCCGCCAAGGTGGAACGGGTCGGAGATGCGGTCGCGCCACGGAAGCTCGAGGCCGTGACCTACGAAGCCGAGAAGCTCGGCCGTTCGATCTGAGCTCCAGGTCTTTCCTAGCCGCTCGCTCGTTCCCCTGCACTCTTGAGTAGTGCGGCGAACCGATAGAAGCCGTGGACGAACTTCCCGTAGGGCATGGTCACGAACAGTGCGAATACGCAGACAAGGTGGAAGGCCAGTAGCGAGCCCATCGCGGTTGTTTCTCGCAACGCCAGCAGCAGGCATCCGCTTGCCGCGGTCAACAAGAGCAGCAGGATGAAGCTCGCCCCAAGCGATGTCTCTTTCGGGCCGACTGGGTTCCGCATAGCAAGCATGCCCAGACAACCGGCGATGATCATCACTCCCCCCAGCAGCCCTGATATGACCGGGACACTCGCGATCGGGTAGGGCGGCAGCTTGCCGAGAAAGTGTTCTGTGATTGCCGCGGCAATGGTGGCCAGGAAAGCAAAGCCAAATCCGTAGGCAACGAGATGATGAAAGCGGCGACGCCAAGGCGATGGCGTTCCTGGATCGGGGACGTAACAGTCGTCGCCGCCCCCGTCGAGCCAGCGCAGTCGGGCCGCCTCCCAGGCCGCTGTTTTCCAAAGATCGAGGCTGGTGGCCTCGCGGCGCGTTCCGCCGATGGCGCGCCAGTAGCGACCGACGCCCACACCGAGAACACATATGGCGAACAGGCCGAGGGCGAGCCCGGTGCCGATCATTGCGCCGGAGGCAATTACCCGATAGAAGGCCCCCGGACCCGTGTGGGTTTCGGTCAAGCTGGTAAGGCCGCCACTGGCCAGCAAGGCGATCAATACGAGCGCCACTGCAATCAAGCCAGCGGTGGCAAGTGTCTCCGAACGGCGAAGGAATGCTCGGCCGAGTGCGCGCGGGGCCGCTTGCTCAACGTACGTCTCCGTCCGTATTTCGGTGAAGAGGCTCGGGAGATCAATCGCGAACGGGTGGGGGTCGGTGTACATACAGGCCTGGTAGCAGCCACGGCAGTCGTGGCAGAGATTGGCCAGATAGCTGATGTCACCAGCCTCAAAAGCGGTCCGCAACTCAAGGGCGGGAAAGACGGCGCAGTAGCCCTCGCAATAACGGCAGGCATTGCAGATGGAGAGTTGTCGGTCAGCCTCTCCGACCAAGTCCTCAATTCGAGAGGGCACTTGCAGCCTCTCTTCCGGCCAGACGGCCGAAGACGGTGCCGATCGTCATGCCAAACCCAGCCAGGTAGCCGCGCTTGAGGATGTTGCCGGCCATGATCTCTCCTGCCGCATAGAGGCGCCGGAAGACACCATCTTCGGAAACGACCTCCGCCCGGGGAGTGACTTTGACGCCCAGGTAAGTGAAGGTCACTCCAGGCCGTAGGGGATAGGCCATCAGCGGCCGACGCTCGATCCTCAGTGCCCAATTGCTCTTTGGTGGATCGAGACCTTCGGTCGAGCGCCCATCAAGCTTCTTTGGGTCATAGGGCGGGGCTTCGGATGGAACGCCGGCGTTGAATCGTTCGACGCTCTGGGCGAGCCGTTTGCCGGCAAGGCCCAACTTGTCGGCCAGGTCCCTGACGTCGTCACCTTCCACAGGGGGGTAGATCGAGGGGATAAAGCGTCCGGCGACCTGTGCGTCGAAGATCGAGTAGGCGATCTGCGATGGCTGCTCGGCGATCAGCTGACCCCAGGTTGCGTATCGCTTGGGCCAGAGGTCTTCACCTTCGTCGTAGAACCGGTCCCCGTTCTCATTGACAACGATGCTGAAGGGCACAGAGTCCACCCGGGTGACCAGACCCCCCTCGTGCCTCGGTGATCGTGCGTCGACGGCGATCGCATGCATGCGCTTTTCGTCACCGGCTGGGACCGCACCTAGGTCAAGCAGATGGCGAAGAAGCAGGCCGTCGTTCTGTATCGAGCCGCGGATTACATAGTTCGATGCGGCCGCGCCCCAAAGCTGCCGGAGCCACTCTTCGTTTGCTTCGAAACCCCCCGATGCGATGACCACAGCGCCAGCCTCGATTGTCTCGCGTCCCGCTTCAGTCTGAGCCTCGACGCCGCGACAGACGAGGCCGTCCACGATCAGGCTTATGACCCGGACCCCGTATCTGACCTCGATCCCTTCTCGGCTGGCAGCGCGGTAGTAAGCATTGAGCAGTGCCTTTCCCCCTCCGAGAAAGAATCGATTTGTCCGCCCGAGCTGAAGGGAGCCGGAGTGGGCCGGTTGCCAACGAACGCCCTTGGACTCCATCCAACCCGGCAGTTCCCGCGACGAGGAAATCGCAAGACGCGCCAACTCGACGTCCAACTTCTCGCCGCTGACGCCGATCAGGTCCTCGAGAAATTCCTTCTCGTCATAGGTCCCATCCATTACCGAGTCGGGTCCATGGGCGCAGCGGAGGTTGCGGGTGTACTTGCTGTTGCCGCCGCGCCATCCCGGCCCGGACCGCTCGAGAATCTGCACGCTGGCCCCTGTTTCGCGAGCTGACAACGCCGCACAGAGAGCAGCATTCCCTCCGCCAACGACAAGCACGTCGGGACGGTCTTGCTTGGTAAACTGCACGGTATGCAATCAGTATACAAACGGGATACTGACACCCCGGCTGCAGACGATTCCCCGGGACTGGGGATCTCCCCGGACGGACAGGAATTCGCACGGGGATCCACAGCGACGGCCGTGGCCGAGATCCTCAGGGAGGCGATCTATTCCGGGACCCTCCGAGAGAACGAATGGCTCAGAGAGGCTGAGGTGGCCAAAGAGCTCAAGGTCAGCCGAACCCCCGTCCGAGAGGCTCTTCAGCTCCTCGAGCTCGACGGCCTAGTTACACGCAGCGGTCAGGCGGCGGTGGTGGCGCCGGTCACGCTCGAAAGCGTCGTCCAGCTCTATGAGGTCCGGGAAACGCTTGAGGCAAAGGCCGCACGCTTGGCCGCCGAACGAGGTGGGGTGGAGTTGCGCCAGGAGCTCGAGTCATGCCTGGGGGCTATGGCTCAGGCAACTGATGATGCCGCCGAATATGCGCGACTCAACACGATTTTCCATGGAGCAATCCGCAGGGCTACCGGCAATCGCTATCTGGAGCGCTTCCTAGAGCAAGTTGAGTCCGCTGTGCGTCGGCTCGGGGCAAGCACCTATGAAACAGCCGGCCGGACCACCGAGGCCACCGGGGAACATCGACGAATCGCAACTGCCATTGCTGAGGGGGACATTGAAGGAGCGGAAGCGGCATCGCTCGACCACATGAGGCGCGCTCGTGAGCTCCGCATTTCGAGCCTGATCGGTGGTCTTGAGCGCCCCGCTGTCCAGAAGGACCATTGATCGGTGCCAGCCAAGCGGCAACTCGACGTCGAGGTGATCGCGCCTCCCGGTGGGTCGCACGGAGATGGGCTCCACTGGTTCCGGGTGGAGATCGATGAGATCCAGGGTCGGTGTTACATCACAACCGAGGAGGCGCAACAACTGCATCAGTTGACCACTCGTTGGGTCAAGCATGCACTTGAGCAGCTTGGGCGCAGGCGGGGGTGGCATTGGCTGAAGTCAACGGCCGCGAGTAGCTCCGGGTTGATGCTCCATTGCTCCGACGCTCGCGATTCTCTTCCATCTCACTCCGCGCGTGATCGGATCAGGAGCGAGCAATGACTTCCATCGGCAGAGCGTGCGATCGACGGAATGGACGCTGTTTTCCGGTCATGCGCGCTCGCGGGCGACCACCCTTTGCACTAGACACCTCCACGGGGTGGCCGCCCGGCCGATGGAAGAACATTGGCCCGACCGGTCAGGCAGACCCAAGCCGAGAATGGTCGTAGGTGTACCTCGTGAGCGGAAGCCGCAGGAGCGACGCGTGGCGCTCACACCGGCCGGAGCACGCGAACTGGTCAGTCGCGGCCACGACGTCTTGATTGAAAGCGGGGCCGGGCGGGGAAGCGGGATCGCTGATTCTGATTTTGTCGATCAGGGAGCCGCTGTCGTCGCCGATTGGGCCGAGCTCGAGCCCGCCGAGCTGATCGTCAAGGTCAAGGAGCCCGACCTTGAGGAAGCCGTGCGGCTCCGTGATGACCAGGTCCTCTTTACCTATCTTCATTTGGCCTCGGCCCCGAAGCTCACCGAGGTTCTTCGTCAGTCAGGAGCGGTCTGCATCGCCTACGAGACCGTTGAAGACCGCTTGGGCCGTCTGCCTCTGCTCGCCCCGATGAGCGAGATCGCCGGCAAATTGGCCGCGCAGGCAGGTGCGTTTCATCTCGATGCAACACGAGGTGGACGCGGCATTCTGCTTGGCGGGATCGCCGGTGTTCCCGGTGCGAGTGTGGTCGTCATCGGGGGGGAGTCGTCGGCACAAACGCCGCCCTTATTGCCAGAGGGTTGGGCGCGAATGTGACCATCGTCGATCGGTCTCTGGACCGCCTGAGAGAGATCGACGTCGTCCTCGGCGGGCAGGTGACGACGATGCATGCTTCTGCGTTGGCAATCGAGGGTCTGCTGCCTAAGGCTGATCTGGTCATCGGCGCTGTGCTGGTTCGCGGAGAGAAGGCGCCCAAGGTGCTCCGCAAGCGGAATCTTGGCCAAATGCGCCAGGGGACGGTACTTGTGGATGTGGCCATTGATCAAGGCGGGTGCTTTGAGACTTCCCATCCAACGACCCATGAAGACCCGGTGTTCAAGGTCGACGGTGTCAATCACTACTGCGTCGCCAACATGCCAGGGGCCGTGCCCGTGACGGCAACGCGCGGCTTGACGCATGCCACTCTTCCGTACATCGTTGCCCTAGCCGACCAAGGGGCGAAGAAATTAGCCGAAGAGGACCGGGGGTTCGCCCTGGGGGTCAATCTCGCGGCGGGTGCGATCACGCACCCAGGACTGGCGACCGCCTTCGGTGAAGCGCATCAGTCTGCTGCGGCGGTGCTCTGACCCATGAACGATCGGGAAGGTGCCATCAGCGGGAGACGCCTCCAGGGCCGTGTCGCCCTGGTCAGCGGAGGAGGTAGTGGGATTGGGCTTGCCACCGTCGCACGGTTTGCGCGCGAGGGTGCCCACGTAGCCTTGCTGTTTCGGCCCGATCACGAGCACGATGGCGAAGGTGCAGCCGCCGGTCTTCGAAACGAAGGGCTTGACGTCACCGCCTATCCCGTCGATGTTGCTGACGAGAGGGAGTTGGCCGATACGTGCGAGAGGGTCCGGTCGAATGTGGGTGCTCCTGATGTTGTGCTTGCCAACGCGGCCGTGGCTCCGGCCGCCCCATCGGCGGACCGGGAGACGTGGGGGCGCGTCCTTGATGTCAACCTCACCGGTGCCTACCTAACCCTGATGGCCTTCGCGCCCGATATGGCGGAGGCTGGTTTCGGTCGCCTGTTGATGACGGCCTCGATCTCTGGACCGGTTGTCGCTTGGCCTGACCATGCCGCCTACTGCGCAAGTAAGGCTGGCTTGGTCGGCCTGTTGCGCGTTCTGGCAGTTGAGCTGGCTGGCTCTGGGATCACGGTCAACGCTGTCGCTCCCGGGATCATCCAAACACCTCAGACTCTCGATGAGGTGAACAGTCTCGGCCCTGACGGCCTTGCCGAGGCGGCAAAAGTGATTCCCACTGGCCGGGTCGGCAAACCAGAAGATATAGCCAGTGTTTTTTCCTTCTTGGCCAGCGACGACGCCGCATTTATGACGGGCCAGCTGCTGGTGGTCGATGGAGGGAGCACCCAGGTTCAGGCGCTCTGAGCGCCGGCACCGGACCTCATCCGGATTCCCAGCGGCGGGCGGTAGCGAAGAATGCGGCGCCCAATGCAAAGTGTACAATAGATTCTATGAGGAGAGCGCCGAGTTCGTGCCCGTCTGGGACACCAACTGGCCCGACGCGGGTGATCCCCTGCGTCCGTTTGGCCTCAATGACTCTCACCAACTCTGACCGGGCGGATTGATCCGGAGCCGGGCAAGACGCGTCGGCTTCGGCCCAAGTCCATCGCTGCCACAGGCCAGGCGAGGTACTGATGGCTGAAGCGCCGCGCTATCCGAATCTGCTGAGCCCGATCTCGATCGGGTCGATCAGCTGTCGGAACCGGATCGTCCAAACGGCACACTCGAAGCTGTACATCGAACGCGGGACCGAGACCCGCCGTAACCGCGACTACCAGCGCGAACGGGCTCGTGCTGGGGTCGGCCTCCTGATCACCGGAAACCATCTGGTGCATCCGACCTCGCCGAGCCGGCATTTCGCCGCCGCCTACGTCGGGGAAGCTGAAGAGGCCAACCGCAAGGTGGTCGCGTCTGTCCATGAAGAGGGCGGACGGATCATCTGCCAGCTCAACCACCTCGGCCTGAATGAGACGCCGGCGATGGACTACCTGACCCCTTATTGGGGGCCATCGACGGTTCGCTCGCATACCACCGGCGAGCTCGGCAAGGCGATGGAGCTGGCCGACATTCGCGAGTTGGTCAGCTACTGGGGTCGTTGCGCGGAGTCGTGTCGCGACGCCGGATTCGATGGCGTCGAGTTGCACCTGGGGCATGGGTGGCTGCTGCACGAATTCCTTTCCCCGATCTGGAACCGGCGCACAGATGAGTACGGCGGGTCCTTCGAGAACCGCTTGCGCCTGTCCCTGGAGGTCGTCAACGAGATTCGCAGCCGAGTCGGCGAGGACTTCGTCGTCGGGGCAAGGATCTCCCTAACCGACGGTGTCGAAGGGGGACTCGAGGTCGAAGACGCGATCGAGGTGGGCAACGGGCTCAGCGGGGATGGCGGCATCGACTACGCGACGATGACCGCCGGCGGTGTCCAAGCCGCGTCCCTGTACGGATCGCCATCGGACCTGCCACGAGGCCACCTGATCGATCTGATCGAACGGTTCAAATCCGGGACCGATCTGGTCGTGATCGGTATCGGCGGGATCAACGAGCCCCAGGATGCTGAGCGAATCGTCGCTGACGGGAGTGGCCGACATGGTCGCCATGACCCGTGAGCAGATTGCCGACCCCGAGTTCGTCGCCAAGATCTCAAGCGGTCGCGAGGACGAGATCTATCACTGCATCAGGGCCAATCAGGGCTGCATCGGCCGGGTCGGGCGCGGTCTGCCAATCGGCTGCACGATCAATCCGGCGGCCGGTCGTGAGGCCCGCTTCGGCGCCGGGACGCAGATCCCAGCGGCCAATCCAGAGCGCTGGTTGGTCATCGGGGGCGGCCCGGCCGGGATGAAGGCCGCGGTTGGCCTCGCTGAACGCGGGCACGAAGTCATCCTTGCCGAGGCCGGCCCCTCGCTTGGCGGTCAGGTGAATCTAATCCTCAAGACCCCAGGTCGCGAGAGCCTGGCGTGGCTCGTTCGTGACCTTGAACGCCATCTCGAACGGCTCAACGTCCAGGTTGAGCTTGAGCATCCGATCAACCTCGGGGCGGTGGAGGAGTTCTCTCCCAATGCGGTTGTTGTGGCAACCGGAGCCGAGCCCACGCGCAACGGCTTCACGATCGCCCGACCGATGGTCGCCGCGATTCCCGGGGTTGATAGCCCACATGTCGTCACTGGCTGGGATGTCTTGGAAGATACGGCCGAGATTGGAAAGAAGGTTCTGCTGCTCGAGGACGACGGGACCCGCTACGCCGCCGGTGTCGCTGAGGTCCTGCTCGACCGCGGCGCGGAAGTGGAACTGATCACCCCTCTGCCCAGCCTTTTCCCGGTGACGAGCGTCACAAATGACATGGCCGTGCTCTACCGCCGGCTGATGACCAAGGGGCTGCGCTACACGCTCGGCTCGTGGGCAAGCGAGATAGGTGAGCGCGAAGTTCGCATCGTCAATCTGTACTCGGGAGCCGAGGAGAGGCGAGATAACGTCGACACCGTTGCCTTGGTAGGGGCTCGCATGCCGGTCGATGATCTGTACCGCAACCTGGCTGGCGACCGCGACCGCGTTCATCGGGTCGGTGATTGTGTTGCACCTCGCAGCCTCGACCACGCCATCTATGAGGGCTTCATGGCAGGGCGTGAGCTCTGGTCGATCGAAGACCGCCATATCCCAGACGGGGACCTGGAGCGCTGGGATGGACCTGAATGGGGTGAGTCCTCCCGTGAGCCGACAGTCGCTGGGGGTTAAGGCGTGATCGCAAACGGCTGTTGGGCACCAGGGCAATCCATTTCGCGAGACCTGCCCTTGCAGCCAGCCTCGCCGCCGACTTTAGAAGAAGCCAACTTCCATCGGCACACGAGCGCTTGTCCGAGATCGGCTTTCTCTTGCTCGCCGATCTCGCGCGACGGGATCTCCGCTCGTGGGCGACCCCGTCTACATCACCCTGGGCGGGGTCGCCCAGCCGATGGGAGACGAGGCAATCCCATTGCCAGCGAGACGGCTCACGCTTGCTACGTGCCTCGGTGTCGACGGAACCCTCGGACCAACTCTGCGCCTCCAACGACAGAAGCCGTCTGCACCGAATCCGGGGTAGTCACTGCCCGACAGAAGCCATGGCTCACGCGCCTGGAGATGCCATAGGTGCCGGAGATCACCTGCGTCATCCGCAGCAACGCCGATCCCGAGTCCCGCGTGGTCGCGGTGGGTGGGGAGGGCTGGAGAAAGCCGGTAACCGACGTCATCCGAGAGATAGACGACGGGTCGCCCTACTTCGTCCAAGTCAATGGCTCTCGGGTCCGGATCCGAGGCGCGGTTCGACCGAAGCCATCCCTATCTGCGAACCGATTCGGGAAATACAGTCGAAAACGGTCTTCTCTACCTGCCGGAATGCCGTGGGGGCGACTGAGCGGCATAGCAATGACATCTCCGTGCACCCCCACAATGCGAAACCGGCCAGGCCCGTGGAGCTAGGGGCCCAGCCCATCCCATCCCCGCACGGGTCGCCCGAGGATGGCCTTCATTGGTTTGACATCCATTTTGCTGATCGACAGGGGCGTTGTCTGATCACGACTGGCGAGGCGCAGCACCTGCGGCAACTGACAACCGAGTGGGTCGAGCGGGCGCTCGGCAACCTGATCGCCGCTCACGGCGTGGACTGGGTCGAGTCGCGGGCATGCGGCGACCCCGGTCTCATCCTCCATCACTCTGATGCGGGCGAGGTGCCCGATGCCAAACGGCAACTCCGACCGGGTCAATCACTTCCACCGGCAAGCGGGTTCCGCTAGGTCGTCATGGCTGGTACACCATGTCGGGCGGTACATCCAATAGCCCGCTCGGCGGCGGCGCTCTCCTCACCCTGCGCCGCCGCCACACCGGTGGAACCGGAGCGGGTGGAGTCGACGCGCCCGGGGGTGATGCGCTGTTCATTTGTGCCGCTTCAAGGTCTCCAAGATTCGGGAGCCGCGGGGGCTAATCGCTGGCGCATCTAGCCCTGTGGAAGACGGGAGCGAGCACGGCCACTAAACAAGGGCTTGGCGATTCTGGAGGAGCCGCGCCGACGATCGGTTGGTGCGGTCGCTGCACTTCGAACTGGAGGCGCTGGAGACCCTTCTGGCGGGGACACGCGCTAAGCGCAGCATTGACTGCCTATCCGGACATTCAGGCAGCGATTGCTGGCAGCTTGGAAAGCCTCTCGTCGCGTCGCAGCGAAAAGGAATCTGGACCCCAATCTGGACTCCGTAACTGCGGCAGAAGCCACCTGACAACGGCTTTGGGCAACAGGTAGGCAACTAGCCCACCGCAGTCCAGCCGAATCCAGACGAGCCGGGCTCCGCTCTCAGGCAGGAAACAGAGTCCAGACGAGCCTCACCGAACGCTCGCCGAGGTCTACGAAACCGAAGGTCACAGGTTCGAATCCTGTCGGGCGCGCTGAGCGCCGCTACGTCCGGGGCCAGCCGGCCCCGTCGCGGGGAGCCTGAGCCGAGGCGCTTGGGAGTCCGTACAGTCGCCTGATCCAAACAGGTGCAGCGATGCTGACGCGACTATCCTGTTTCTCAGGACGAGTAAGCGGCATGGGACGGGAAGTCCGATTCGTAGGTGCAGTCTTTGCATAGGAGTGGTGGTGGGCATGCTGGGTCTCTCCAGTACCGCGCTCGCCGGCGTTCCCACGGGACAAACTCTGCAGGCGACGGTCTCGCCGAGCAAGCAACCCAAGGCGAGCTTCGGCGCCGCGAAGCTGCGCGCCATCATCCACACGACGTACAGCGACTTCATGGCCTCCCCGCCGCCCATGGAGACGCTCTTCAAGGTCGACAACCAAATCCGGTTCTTCAACGGCAACACGCCCGCCTGCCCACAGGCGACCCTGCTGGGCGCGATCACCCCCGAGGCGGTGCAGGCGCAGTGCGGCCGCAGTGTGGTCGGCTCTGGCACGGCGGAGGTCAATGCGAGCCAATTCCCGTTTACGGCGCCAAACCCGGTCGTGCTGGTCAGCGGCGGAGGCACCACGCTGTACGTGTGGGTACGGATCGCCGGCGCCCTCACCCTGGTGCTGACCGGAAACTACGCGAAGGGCTCGAACACGCTCGATTTCACCGGGCTTCCCAACACACCGGGCACCAACCTGACGAACTTCGACATCTCCTTCAACAAGAAGAGGACGGGCGGGAGCACGTACTACGTGATGGCCCGCTGCAAGCGCTCCAACTGGCTGAGCAGCGAGACGACGACTTTCTACGACGGACGGTCCCTGACAGCCTCCGCGAAGCAGAAGTGCAAGCGCGGAGGAGGCGGGACGACGAGCAGGGGGGGCGGAAAGAAGGGGAAGAAAAAGAAAAAGGCCCCGCACAGGGACGGGAAGTACGTCGGCAGCACCACCCAGGAGGCAATCACCCCCTCGTTCCGGAAGATCCGCTTCACCGTGAAGAACGGAAAAGTCAAGCTGACGAGCGAGCCGACCGTCGCACGCGGCTACTGCCTGTCGACCCCGGTCTTCACGCTCGGAGGGACGATCCCGACCAAGAAGCTCTCGAGGCGGGGCGCATTCTCCTTCACCCACACCTTCCTCGGCAACAAATTCGACAAGATCTACGGCAAGTTCGTTGGCGTCGATGAGGTGCGGGGTTATGCGATCTACCACTTCTTCGCCCAGGACCTCTGCTCGGCGGGCAGGGCGAAGGTCAACTTCAGCGCGAAGCACAAGTAGCGACCCGCCTGACCGTCAACGGAGTCAGTTGCCCCCCAGCTCTCACACTTGGCTCTGTGCTGCCCAGTCGCCAACTACGAACCGAAGGTCACAGGTTCGAATCCTGTCGGGCGCGTTTCGCCGATCCGGACTTGACTTTCCAGCCCGGCATCTGAGAGATTCTCCCCAGCGCTGCGGGAAGCAGCGGAAGAAGTGACGCGGGAGAAGAGATTGAACAGGGAGAGATCGAGGAGACGCCGAGGGGGGCTCCTGATCGTCGTGCTTTGCCTGGCGGCGATCGCCGCGCTGCCGCCCGCCGCCGGGGCCGTGCTCTCGGGCACGAACGGCAGGATCGCCTTCATACAGGGGCCCGCCTTCGGCAATACGCAGCTCTTCCTGCGGACCGTCACCAGCAGCACGGGTGCCGGCTCCATCAGCGGTCCGCTCAACACGGGCCTGACGCTGCAGCACCGCCACCCGACCTGGTCGCCCGACCGCACGAAGCTTGCGTTCGCCGAGGGCCCGGGCGGTGCGACCGGCTACGACATCTACATCCTCGATCTGACCACGCCGGGCGCCACCCCGCAAAACATCACCAACTCCAACAACGTCACCGACGACCGCCCGGCCTGGTCCCCGGACGGCACCCGCATCGCATACGAGAGCGGCAGCGACATCATCGTCCACCCGCTGAGCGGCGGCGGCGATCTCAACCTGACGAGCACGCTCACTCCCAAGGCGTGGAAAGCGGCCTGGAGCCCGGACTCGCAGACTCTCTATTACTCGGTCGGGGACATCAGCCAGCCCCCGAACGGCACCAACAACGACATCAGGCTCTACCAGCAGCCGGCGAACAACTCGAGCGCGGGGACGGAGCTGCTCCACGTCAGCGGCGCCCACGTCTTCCAGCCCTCGATCTCCCCCGACGGGACGAAGCTCTGTTACACCCTCAGTCCTGAGGCCGGGAACAGCAAGAAGGCCGCCGTCGTCGCCGCGCCCCTGAGCGCGCCCGGCTCGATCACCGTCATTGCCGACGGCGCCAACATCACGGGCGACTACAACTGCACCTGGTCGCCGGATGGAACGAAGATCGCGTACACCGACGACTACGCGGCCAACGGCGAGATCTACATGAGGAACTCCGACGCCACTGGCATTCCGATCGACCTGACCAACAGCGCCGGCGTGTTCGACGGGAACGCCGACTGGGCGCCGGACGGGCGCCCCCAGTGTCGGGACACGACCGTGACCACCTATGCTGGCTTCCCGGTTTCGATTCCTCTCCCGTGCGCGGACACCGGGCCCGCGTACGAGCAGACGAGCGTCCGCGCGTTGACGCTCGACGGCTCGGGCCCGACGCAGGGCAGTGTCTCGACCACCGACCCCCAGACCCTGCCGGCGAGCATCACCTACACACCCAATCCCGGCTTCACCGGCACTGACTCCTTCAAGGTAAGGAGCTTTGACGAGGTCGCCTTCGGCGACAGGGACGGGACCCTGACCGTCCAGGTCGTGCCGGCGCCGGTGTGCGCCGGCAAAGCGTCCACCATCGTGGGCACGGCCGGGCCCGACGTGCTCACGGGCACTCCCGGCCCCGACGTGATCTCGGGCCTCGGCGGCAATGACAGGATCTCGGGCCTCGGCGGCGGCGACGTGATCTGCGGCAACGAGGGCAACGACATCCTCACCGGCGCCCGCGGCAAGGACACGCTGATCGGCGGATCGGGCAACGACAAGATCAACGGCGGCGCCGCCAAGGACAAGCTCAAGGGCGAGGCCGGCAATGACGTGCTCAAGGGCGGTCCAGCCAGGGACGTGCTCAAGGGCGGTCCCGGCAACGACTTCCTGCTCGGGCAAGGAGGCAGCGACCTGCTGGTCGGCCAGGGCGGGCGCGACACTTGCTTCGGAGGCGGCGGCGGGTCCGACCGGGGACGGACCTGCGAGAGGCTGAAGGGGATCTAGGCCGCAGGGTTCGAGTCCTATCGGATGCGCTTCTGGGGGTAGGGCCGGGCAAGTCTGCATCCCTTCGCTTGTTGTTGCGCGGCGGTTACTTGTGCCGGCGCTTACGGCCCTTCTCCGGCCCTTGGTAGAGCGGTGAAATAAGGGCAAGCCGGTCCGAACCGGTGTGACGGAACCCGCTCCGGAGGAGGGATCTTGTCTTTCGGATGCCCGCTGGGCCACCCAGAGCTACGCCCTACGAAACCGAAGGTCACAGGTTCGAATCCTGTCGGGCGCGCTGTCGGCGAGTCAGTGCGAACTTGGGACGGGCTGCGGCGCGGCCGCCGAGGCCGAGCTTCAGGACCGGACCTACGCGGGTGGCTCGGCGAGGATCGTGATCGCCGCAAGGACCAGAGCGAGTCCGCCGAAGCTGACGTTCGCGGCCAGCTTGTCCGAGGTCCTCGCCGCCGCCAGGCATTGCAGCGCGTAGTAGACGGCGAAGGCACGTGATGCGATCACTATCAGGGTGAAGGTGGGAATGGCCCAAACCAGGAGGATCGCCACCACCCCGCTGAACAGGTAGGGCCGGACTCCCTTCATCCGGCGAGGAAAGAGCCCCTGAAGGTTGCCATGAGCGGCGAGGGTGTCGGCGGTGGCCGCACTGAATTGGCTCAGAACGGCGGTCACCACGAGGGCCACCGAGAGGAGGGGCAGGAGGCGATCGGTGATGTCGAGAAGCGTCGAGTCCGCTCCGCTGCTGCCGAGTCCCATCTCCGGTGTGGCGACGGCCACGAAGCCGATGTAGATCGACGACGAAACCAGCTGCGAGATCCGACAGGCCCAGATCCTCGTCGGCCGGTCGTACTTGTGGCTCAGGTAGCGGACGGTCTCGAAACCCTGGACGGTAATCACGATCCCGCCGAGAACGAGAAGTACGTTGACGATCCCCTTGTCGGGAACCGGAGGCAGATGAAGGCCGCCTCCGAGCAGGTGCCCGGCATCGGTGAGAAACAGTGCACCTCCGAGCACCGTGGTCAAGGTGAGCACTGCGATCAGCGCCACCCGCTCGAGTAGGTCGAGTCCCCCGAAGCCGCGCACGACGCCGACGGTGACGATCAGGACGAGGCCGGTTGAGGCTAGGGCGCGTTCGGCCACGGCCGAATGCCCGGCTGCGAACTCGACCACGTACTGGGACATGATGCGCAGGTAGAGGGCGACCGAGATGATGTAGGCAAGGGCGATCGCGAGATCCGAGGCCCACTCCAGCCAGCGCGTCGCGTCGTCCAAGCGGCCCTCCTCGCGACGCGGCTCGACAGCCGTAATGTTATGGCGGATAGCGATCCCGATCAGCCAAGCGAAGGCGCAGACCCCGGTGACTCCGACCACCGAGAGCGAGCCGAGGGTCCGCTCGAGGACCGGCACGATGATCAGGAAGCCACTGCCGAAGATGGACGCGAGCGGTGGGACCGTGGCCAGGAGGGTTCGAGCGGGTAACCGCTTCAGGAAGGCGGCCACGGTCACGAGACTTTATTGCCCGGCCCCCCGCCTACACACGACGGGGGATAACGGGTTCGAATCCCGTCGGGCGCGCTCTAGGGAAGCCTCGCTATTGCGGGGTTTTCTGCGCCTAGAGATTGACTATCGGTGCAGTCAATCGGCCGTCCGGGATCGGCAGCCTAGGCTTCGGTCGCGCCCATGCCCGCCGCCTTGCCCCGCGCGATCAGTTGGTCGGCCTGCTTCCGGCTGGCCTCGTCGATCATCTCGCCATCCAGCTGCACGGCGCCTCGGTCCCCGGCGGCGTCCAGTGCGTCCAGCACGGCGTAGGCGCGCTGCAACTCCTCCGGTGCCGGGGAGAAGATCTCGTTGAGCGGGTCGAGCTGGCTCGGGTGGATCGCCCACTTTCCGTCGTAGCCCAGGGCGCGGGCGCTCGAGGCGGAGGACCGAAGCCCAGCTTCGTCTGAGACGTCCAGGTGCGGCCCGTCGATCGCCGTTAAGCCGGCGGCGCGAGCGTTGACGAGCACGGTCTCGCGCACCCAGTGCCAGCGGTCACCCGGATACCGGCCTTCCGGTTGACGGCCGAGCGAGGCCCCCAGATCCGCGTAGCCGACAATCATCGTCTCCAGTCGAAGACCAGCGCCGGCGATCTCGCCCACCCGGACGAGCCCGGCTGCGGTCTCAATCAGCGCCTGCAGACCGACACGAGGCCGGTCGAAGCCAGCGCCGCCCTCCGCTCCCTCGAGCAGGCGCTCGACTGCGTAGATCTGGGCAGCCGCCTCGCACTTCGGGATCACCAGGCTGCCAAGCGCGCCGCCGCCGGCCCTCGCGAGCTCGGTCACGTCACGCTCCCACCACTCGGTGCCTGGCCCATTGACGCGAACCGCCACGGCCCGGCCGTCCCAGTCCTGGGCAATGGCAGCGCAGGCTGTGGATCGCGCCGCTTCCTTCGCGTCGGGCGTGACGGAGTCCTCGAGATCGATCACGATCTCGTCGGCTGGCAGCGACCGCGCCTTGGCGAGCATCTTCAGCGAAGAGGCGGGAACCGAGAGGCAGGAGCGGCGGGATCTCACGCGTCGCGAGCATAGTCTCGAATCAGCTAGCCTCACGTGCCTCGTGCCACAAGCCTCCGATCGGGACGGCGCGGTCACGGCGAGGAGGAGAATTGGAAGCGAGGCAGCGGATCGTCAGCGACGGTCCACATTTCGAGGACTTCGTGGTTGGCGACGTCTTCGACGAAGCGCCCGCGCTCACACTCACCTCCGGCCATGCGGCACTCCATCAGGCGCTGCTCGGAGACAGGTTGAGGTTGCCCCTCGACGCCGAGCTGAGCGCCGCGGTCACGGCACGGGACCAAGCCCTGGCGCATCCGAACCTGGTCTGTGACGTCGCCATCGGTCAGTCGACCGGGCCGACCCAGCGTGTTCTGGGCAACCTTTTCTACCGGGGCCTGGTGCTGCTGCAGCCAGTTCATATCGGCGACACGCTGCGAACTCAAACCGAGGTCGTCGGGTTGAAGCAGAACCGGGCCCGGGAGGACGGCAGGGCGAGCGGACTGGTTGCACTGCGGATCCGGACGGAGAACCAGCGTGGCGAGATTGTGCTCGACTTCTGGCGCTGCCCGATGATCCCGGTGCGAGACCCGACGGCCGAGACCGGACACGTTTACCGTTTCGAGGAGATTCCCGACGAGCTCGACTCGGAGCAGGTCGCCGCCGCCATCCCCGGCAAGTGGAGGCTCGACCTCTTCCGAGAGCGTGTCCCAGGGGCGCACTTCGCCGAACTCGAGGTAGGAGCCACATTCGAGGTCGGCGGCCGCGATACCGTGAGTTCGGCGCCGGAGTTGGCCCGACTCACCCTAAACCTCGCCAAGGCGCACACTGATCCCGGGGCGAGCGGGCATGGGCGCCGGCTCGTTTACGGCGGCCACACGATCGCCGTCGCGGCAGCGCAGGCCACCAGAGCGATTCCCAATCTGGTCACGATCGTCGCCTGGCATGGCTGCGATCACCTCGCTCCGGTGTTCGAGAACGACGTCCTAGCGACTGAACTCAGCGTCGAAGGGGCGCAACGGCTCGAGGGGGGCGGAGGTCTGGTCGACCTGCGCGCCCGGGTGCAGGCGGACCGTTTCGCGAGTAGTGAGATCGCCGAGGTTCTCGACTGGAGCTTCGTCGGATTGATGGCCTAGCTAGTGGAAAGGGGTCGCGAGATGGGAATTCTGGACGGCATGCGAGTTGTGGAGGGCTCCGCCTTCGTGGCCGCGCCCCTGGGAGGTATGACGCTGGCGCAGCTCGGCGCCGATGTGATCCGCTTTGACCCGATCGGCGGGGGCCTCGATAAAAACCGCTGGCCAGTGACCGAAGATGGCAAGAGCCTCTTCTGGGCGGGCATGAACAAGGGCAAGCGCTCGATCCAGGTGGACCTCCGATCGCCGGCCGGCCAGGAACTCGCGACCGCCCTGATCACCGCTCCCGGTGACGAGGCCGGTCTCTTCCTGACCAACTTCCCGGCCCGGGGTTGGCTCGACTACGAGGCGCTGCAGGAGGGCCGAGAGGATCTGGTCATGGTCAGCATCAACGGCAATCACGACGGCACCTCCGCGGTGGACTACACCGTCAACCCGGCCACCGGGTTTCCGTGGGCCACCGGCCCGCGGCACCTCTCGGTTCCCTTCAACCACCTGTTGCCGGCCTGGGATGCGATCACGGGCACGCTTGCCGCGGGCGGGATGCTGGCGGCCGAACGGCACCGGACCCGGACCGGCAAGGGCCAGTTGGTCAGGGTCGCGCTCTCCGACGTCGCCTTCGCGATGGTCGGCAACCTCGGCAAGATCGCCGAGGCGCAGATCTGCCGCCGAGAGCGACCCAAGGACGGCAACTACCTATACGGGGCGTTCGGCCGGGATTTCCTGACCAAGGGGGGGCAGCGGATCATGATCGTGGCATTGACCCTGCGCCAGTGGAGGAGCCTGGTCGAGGCGACCGGTCTCGAGGAGGCCTTCGAGGCCCTCGAGCGGATGCTCGATGTTGACCTAGACAAGGAAGGGGATCGGTTCGACGCACGCGAGGTGATCGGCGCGACGCTGAAGCCATGGACCACCGCCCGCACGTTGGACGAGATCCGGGAGGTCTTCGACGCGCACGGGGTCTGCTGGGGCCCCTACCAGACGTTCATGGAGCTCGTCGACGGAGATCCGCGCTGTTCGACCGACAACCCGATGTTCGACGAGGTCGAGCAGCCGGGGATCGGCTCCCACCTGATGGCGGGCTCGCCGCTCGAGTTCAGTCAGGTCGAGCGCGTGCCGGTGCGCCGCGCCCCACTGCTCGGCGAGCACACCGACGAGGTGCTCGCGGAGGTCCTCGGCCTGAGCGATGCTGAGATCGGTCGTCTGCAGGAGGATGGCGTGGTCGCGACCAAGGCCGCTGTTGCCGTCTGAGTCGGGAGCCGCGGGACGGGCGGTCTGGGACGGCCGGCACAAGTGGAAGGGCGAGAGCGAACCAGGAGCAGCAGCACCAGCTCCCGATGACGGCGCCAGACCAGCTTCGATGAGAGCAACAAGCGGGCAACAGACGGGACGGGGTCCAGACGTTCGAATCCTGTCGGGCGCGCTCTTCGGTGCTCTGCGGGAGCGCTATTCTCGGCGCAGTGAGCATGGTCGGATCTCTCTTGGCTGTTTCTTCAACTGAGGAGACGCTGCCGATCCTCCTTCTGTCCGTGCTCGGCAGCGCTGTGTTCATCGGCCTCCTCCTCTGCGTGCGGCGGTTCGATGCGGAGCAGGGGGATGAGGGGGATGAGGGCGACGGACCGGGCGGTGGTGGGAGTCACCATCGGCCGGGTCCCGATCGGCCCGCCAGACCCCTCAACGTGCCGGACCCTCCGCTGGGGAAGATTCGTGCAAGTGGACCGCGGCAGACGGTGGATTCGGACAAAATGAAGGCGGCTCCTTGACGACGTCGTAGCGCAGGTATAGGTTTCCGAAGTGCGCTGCTCGTCCCGGTGCGGCCTGTGCCAGGAGGGCAAGTGGGAAGGAGAGCTTGGCGAGATGAACTCCCTTGCTATTCGGTGGTTGGCGATCGTCGCCGGAGTCGTCGTCGTCGCACTCGCGATCGGGCTCTACGTCAACAAGCTCGTGCGCTCTCCGACTCCGGTCTCGGCGCAGCAGACCGGGCCGGCCCAGGCGCAGCTGACGTTGGGCACCACTCCCGCGGTCGGGAAGCTCGGCGGAAATCCGACCTGGGTGTCCTATCTCGTCCGCGAAGGGAATCAGTGGAAGCACACCACGACCTTCGTCGTGCCTGCCAACTCCCTGGTCAAGGTCACGGTCCTCAACTTCGATGGGGCCAGCGGCCTCCGCAACCCGTTCCTCTCCCAGGTCCAGGGAACGGTCGGCGGGACCATGCAGCTCGACGGGAAGACTGTGAAGAGCATCTCCCCTGACGACCCCTCCCACACGTTCACGGTGCCGGAGATGGGGATCGTCGTTCCGATCAAGGGCGTTTCCGATGACGCCCCGAATCAGTGCCCGGAGATGCCGTGCTCCCTCAGCCAGGCGCACGAGACCGTGACCTTCATGATGCGAACCGGCAAGAAGGGCTGGATTCGGTGGCAATGTTTCGTACCGTGCGCGGCCGGTTTCTACACGGGCTTCGGCGGGCCGATGCAGACGATCGGCTACATGGACGGCTTCCTGCACGTGGTCTGAGCCCGAGCGACGATGCCCGAGCCCCCCCACTTCAGACGAATCCTGATCTTATGGGCCGCGCTCAGCATCATCGCGACGCCCATCGTGGTCCTGGTGTGGGCACCGGATCTGCCGCCGGGCAACAGCTCCAACGCGGCCTCCGGACAGGTGACGGACAACACCGTGCTGCTCGGGGTCGTGACGCCGATCGCCGCGCTGATGGTCGTCTACTTCGCCTACGCGCTGATTGTCTTCCGCCGGAAGGATGATGGGCCGGACGACGGAGCCGCGATCTACGGGGATCGCGGGATACAGACGACCTGGCTGGCGGTCACCTCCGTGATCGTGCTCTTCCTGGCGACCTACGGCACCATTCGGCTCTTCGACGAGGGCTCCGGCGGCGGGCAGGGGGCGGACCCGGTCGCCAAGCCGTCGGGCAGTGTGCTCCCGGTTCAGGTGATCGCCCAGCAGTGGGCGTTCACCTACCGCTGGCCGACGTTCGGGGGCGTCGAGACTCCCCACTTGGAGCTGCCGGTCGACCGGAACGTCGCGCTGCACGTCACCTCGCTCGACGTGATCCACTCGTTCTGGGCCCACGACCTCGGGGTGAAGGCAGACGCCAATCCGGGTGTGGACAACGTCGCCTATGTCAAGCCGACCGATGTCCGCAGCTTCTCCATCCGCTGCGCCGAGCTCTGCGGGCTCTTCCACGGGCACATGTTCGACACCGGCGAAGTGGTGAGCGACAGCAACTTCCTCGCCTGGATCCACCACGAGCAGGCGGTGTTCGGCCCGGCGACCGGCAACCTTCCCAAGTTCAGATCCCACTACGACCCCGCTCCACATCGGAGGGCCGGATGAACAGCGAACGACCCGCCCGCCGCCGCCCGCCCCGGCGTGGCCTGGTCGGGTTCAACGTGCTCACCGGGATCCTGCTCGGGATCGTCGGCTTCTACATCGGCTGGTGGCTTGGCCACCAGATCCACTTCACCAACTACGACTACGTCGACGACACCGGCCAGAACGACATCGCCCTCTTCCTGGGCTATCTCTTCTTCGTGGTCGGTTTGCTCGCCGGGCTCGGGTTCCTCAGATATCCGCTCGCCAGGATGATCGGACGGGAGCCATCACACAGGGAGAACGAGGAAGGCGGCATCGGCCGCTACTTCGGCCTCTGCACCGACCACAAGGTGGTCGGGATGCAGTACCTGATCGGGATCGGCCTCTTCTTCTTCATCGGCGGAGTGAACGCGATGCTGATCCGGGCCGAGCTTCTCCGCCCCTCGCCCCAGCTCTTCGGCGCCGGCAACTACCTGACGCTCGTCAGCCTGCATGGCGCGATGATGATGGGGATCATGACCTCGGGAGTTCTCGGCCCGTTCGCCAACTACTTCGTCCCCCTGATGATCGGCGCGAAGCGGATGGCCTTCCCGCGGATCGAGTCGCTCACGTTCTGGCTGCTGATGGCGGCTGGTGCGGTCCTCACCAGCGCCGTCTTCTTCGGCGGCCTTCCCACCGGGTGGACCGGTTACGGGCCGCTGAACGACCAGGCGAACATGGGAATGGACTCCTACATCATCTTCTTCATCCTCGTCGGAGTCTCGATGACGCTCCTCGGGCTCAACCTGATCGCGACAATCGTGACGATGCGGGCACCCGGGTTGACCTGGGGGCGGCTGCCCATGTTCTGCTGGGGAGCCATCTCGACTTCCGGCCTGATGGTGCTCGCGGCGCCCGTCCTGGCGGCCGTCCTTCTGATGGTGGGGCTCGACCGAACCGCGCAGACCTCGTTCTTCCAGGCGGCCTCGGGAGGCAGCCCCTACCTGTTCGAGAACCTGTTCTGGTTCTTCGGCCATCCGGAGGTCTACGTCCTGGCCCTGCCCGGGTTCGGGATCCTCCTCGAGATCCTGCCGGTGTTCGCTCGCAAGCCGCTCTGGGGCTATCGCCTCGCGGTAGCGGGGATGCTCGGCGTCGCGCTGCTCAGCTTCTTCGTCTGGCAGCACCACCTGTTCGTGAGCGGGATCAACTCGGCTCTGCGGCCGTTCTACATGCTCTCCACGGAGGTGATCTCGATACCGACCGGGTTCATCTTCCTGTGCGGCATGGCGACGCTGTGGAGGGCGAGCATCCGCTACACGGTGCCGATGCTCTTCTGCCTCGCCTGGTTCTTCAACTTCTTCATCGGCGGGATCTCGGGGGTATTCCTGTCGGATACCCCGAGCGACGTCAGCACGCACGGAAGCTTCTTCGTCATGGCCCATTTCCACTACACGATCATGGGCGGCCTGATCTTCACGTTCTTCGCGGCGATCTACTACTGGGTTCCGAAGATGACGGGGTTCCGGTTCAACGAGAGACTGGCGAAGATCCACTTCTGGTCGATGTTCATTGCGTTCAATTCCACCTTCGGCCCGCTCTTCGCGGCCGGGCTGCTGGGGATGCCCCGACGCGTTTCCACCTACGCGTCGAGCCTCCAACCGATCAACATCTGGGTCTCGGTGTCCGCCTTCGTCCTCGGGTTGTCGATGCTGATCTTCCTGGCCAATGTCCTCTACTCGCAGGTGATCGCCCGCAAGCCGGCGGAGGCAAACCCGTGGCACTCCAAGTCGCTCGAGTGGCAGCTGCCGACGCCCGTGCCTGTACACAACTTCGACACCATCCCCGTGATCGACTCCGATCCCTACGACTACGGAACTCCGCCCCCGCCGGCGAGGCCCGCCGAGGCACCGGCGACGGCGCCTGGATAGCCATGGTCAGGCTTCCGAGGAGACGAGCGACCACCCCTGCGGCCAGCCACGCGGAATACGTGGAGCCGCCGGAGGTCCACGAGCGGAATCTCTGGCTCGGCGCCCGCGTGATCGCCGGGACGACGATCATGTTCTTCGCCGCGTTCGTGTTC
This sequence comes from uncultured Solirubrobacterales bacterium, assembly GCA_963743575.1. Taxonomy (GTDB): domain Bacteria; phylum Actinomycetota; class Thermoleophilia; order Solirubrobacterales; family 70-9; genus DASUPK01. The sequence goes on from CAVUQC010000007.1 coordinate 1,312,241, forward strand.
GCGTACTTCTACCTGCGCTCACTGAACAACAGCCACCTGTGGCGCCCGGCTGGTGTGGACCCGCCGCAGAGGTACGGGCTTGCAGTCGTCCTCCTCTTCGTCGCCAGCGCCGGCCTCCTGGCCTATGCGTCTTGGGCGGCGCGTGGGAAGCGTGGCTGGCTGGCGGCGGCGGGAACGGCGGTCGCGCTCGGACTCGCCGGGTGCGTGGTGCAGGTGTTCGAATACGCGAATCTCCACTTCAGCCCGACCGACGGCGGCTACGCGAGCGTGTTCATCGGCTGGACCACCCTCTTCGTGGTCTTCGCAGTCCTCGCCTTGTTCTGGGCCGAGATCCTGTTCGCCGAAGGGGTGCGCAAGCGAGGGGCGGAGGGGGCAGTCGTGCCGGCCGGGCTTGCCGACGCGTCCTTTTACTGGAGCCTGCTGGCGGGCATCGGGGTGCTCAGCTGGGCGATCCTCTACCTGTTCTGAGCCGTGTCCACGGCGACGCTGCCCCTCAGCTGGACCACCGACCCGGCGCTCCTCTGGGTGGTCCTGGCCGCATGGCTCTACTGGCTGGGCGGCCGCGGGGTGCGGCCGCAGCCATCCGCAGCACGCCGCTGGCGGATGGCCGCCTTCATCACCGGGCTCGCCACCATCGTCGTTGCCCTCGCATCGCCGATCGACGATTGGGCGGAGAAGCTCCAGTGGGCCCACATGCTCCAGCACGTGCTCCTGCTGCTCGTCGCGCCTCCGCTACTGGCGCTGGCCCGGCCATGGAACAGGATGTGGCGGGGGCTCCCGCTCGGCTTTCGCCGGCGGGCGGCGCACGAGGTCACCCAAGGCCGCTGGTCGGACGGCCTGCGCCAGACGGCGCGGTTCCTCGGCGATCCGGTCCCCTCCTGGCTGCTGTTCTCGGTCACACTCGTCGTCTGGCACCTCCCGTTCGCATACGACGCGACCCTGCGCTCTCCGCTGGTTCACGCCGCGGAGCATGCGCTCTTCTTCGGTACGGGCCTGCTCTTCTGGACGCGTGTGATCGACTCGCCGCCCTGGCGATCGCCGCTCCCCGATGGCGTCCGAGCTCTCTACGTTGGGTCGGCGTTGGTGGTCAGCTGGCTGCTTGCGATCGTCCTCGCCTTCGCCAGCTCGCCCCTGTATGCCCCCTACGCGGCGGAGGCGACCCGACCCGGCGGGATCAGCGCGATCACGGACCAGCAGTTCGCGGCCGGGGTGATGTGGGTGCCCGGCTCGATCCCGTTCACGATTGCAATCATCTTCATCATCTACCGCTGGCTGGAGCCCGAGCGTGTGCGCGACCCGGCTCCGCGCGTCCGCGCGCTCGCCGGAAACCCGTGACCTAGGAGGGAACAGGATGCCGCTCCCGTCAAACATCATCGCCATAACGGTCGCCGGACAGGGCGTCCTCACCTGGGCGATCCCACTCTTCGTCTTCCTCGCGGTCCTGGCCTGGTGCATGCTGCTGTTGGCCCGGCGCCACCCAGAGTGACGCCGCAACATCGGTCCGCCCCGGATCGATGAGCGACCGCCGGACCGGGCTCCGGGCAGGCGGCCTGGTCGTCTTGGTCGCGGTCGTCGCCGGGGTCGGTGCCGGGGTCGCGATCCACGCGCTGAACTCAGGAAGTGGCTCGAGCGAGCACGAAAATCCGGCGGGCCTGCACGGCCAGGCGACCTGGAGGCCCGGGGAGAGGCCGGCTCCGGACTTTCTGCTGCGGGACCAGAACGGCAGCCCGGTCTCCCTGCGATCGCTGCGCGGCCGCACCGTCATGCTCGTCTTCTTCAGCTCGCAGTGCCGGCGGGCCTGCGCCCGGGAGGCGCAGACGCTGCGCATCGCGCTCGGGCTGTTGCCGCCGGCGGCTCGACCCGCGCTGGTCATCGTGAGCCTCGATCCATCCCACGGCACACCCGAATCGGCGCGGGCTGCCCTCGTTCGCTGGGGCCTCGCCTCGGCAACCGACGGGCACTGGCTGCTCGGCTCGAGGGGGGAGTTGGCCTCGGTGCTGAGCTCTTATCGAGTCGGTGACCGTGGGGCCGCCGCGAACGCGACAGCGCCGGTCTATCTCATCGACCGCGAAGGCTTCGAACGCGCCGGCCTCCTCTGGCCGTTCCCGCCCGGCTGGCCGGCCGGGGATCTTCGCATCCTCGCCGCGGGTTGATCGGTCGCCGGGCGTTCGCCGCAACGGTCGGAGCGCAATACTGGTGAGCGCCTTGGTCAACCATCCTCGCCGACGGCTTCGACGCGCAGGCTCAGGTCTGGCGCTCACCCTGGTGGCAGCATGCGCAGCCGCCGTTCTGGGTGGCTGCGGTGGTGGCGGCGGCGTGTCTGCGAGCACGAGCCCCAAGTTCGCCGGGGTCCGCGCTCTGCCGTCCAAGCCCGCTCCGCCGCTCGCCCTTCGGGACTCGCTCGGTCAGCCGGTGAACATCGACCAGTACCGAGGCAAAGCGGTGCTGGTGACCTTCATCTACGACCACTGTCCGGACATCTGCCCGCTGATGGTCGGCAACCTCCACAATGCTCAGGCCGAGCTCGGACCGGAGGCAGCCAAAGTGCAGATCATCGCGGTGTCCGTCGATCCACGTGGCGATACGCCTCAATCGGTCGCGGCCTTCCTGAGAGCGCATCGGATGACCGGTCGCATGCAGTATCTGATCGGGTCCCGCGGGCAGCTCGAGAAGGTCTGGCGCGATTGGAGCATCCTCTCGAAGGCGACGCCGACGAAGGGTGACCCCGACGTAGTCGAGCACTCGGCACTGGTATACGGGATCAGCGCCAGCGGGCGGATCACCACTCTGTATCAGCACGACTTCACGCCTCAGCAGATCGCGCACGACGTGCCGATCCTGGCTTCGGAGTAGGGCCATCGACCGGCGCTTCCGGATCGCCCTGATCACCGTCGGGGTCGTCGTTGCGCTGATCGCGATCGTGGTCGTGAGCGGTACGTCGAACCGCTTCGCGGTCGGAAGACGTGCGCCGCTGTTGCCGACGCGCGTACTCGTTCCTCCTCAGATGACACTCGCCTCCCTTCGGGGCAAGCCGGCCGCGATCAACTTCTGGGCCAGTTGGTGCGCGCCGTGCCGGAAGGAGGCCCCGGTCCTCGGGCAGGTGGCTGACGCGCTCCACGGAGACGCGAATCTCGTCGGAGTTGACTGGACGGACGGAACTTCCGCCGGTCGCGCGTTCCTGCGGCAATACCACCTGACGTACCCGAACCTCATCGACGCGGACGGGACGGCGGGCCAGGACTACGGGCTGAACGGTCTGCCGACCACCTTCATCCTTGACGCTCACGGGAAGATCAAAGATGTCCTGCGTGGACCGCAGACCGCCGACACGCTGCTGCGCGCGCTGCATCTGACTGCGGGAACCGGTTCTTAGGGAACTATCACCGAGCTCTTAAGGGGCTCCCAGCTTCGCTTGGCAGGGTGTCAGAACCGCGGCACCGGGAAGAAGGTGCCGAAGCGAACTGACCCAAACCGAAAGGAGGCGCACGAACGTGTCGATTGCAACAGCTCTGATCCTGAACGTGGTTGCGGTCATCGGCCTGCTCGGACTGCTGGCGGCGACCATGCGACTCCCGTACCACCTGCCGACCACTCCTCGGTCCGGTGACAGCGAGCCGCAGGGTGCGCGCAGCAGCCGGAAGACGGCCCCGGCGAGCCGGCCCTCGAGGCGACGAGGTCGCCCGCCCGAGCCGGTCTACGAGCGATAGCTCCAGCTGCGATCAGGCGGCGACACGGTCAGACGGCGATGACTGTGTCGACCGCCATCGCAGAGAACAGGATCGCCAAGTAGAGCAGCGAGAAGTGGAATAGTCGCCCAGCTCTTGCCGGGTTCGTTTCACGCAGCAGCTGCACCGCCAGACCGATGAAGACCGCATCGAGGATCAGCGCGGCTCCCAAATACAGGTCGCCGACCGAATGCCAGAGGAAGGGCAGGAGGGTGGTCGTGGCGAGCACGAGCGAGTACACGAGAATCCGCCGGGAGGTGTCTCGATCCCCGGATACAACCGGGAGCATCGGGACGTGTGCGGCGGCGTATTCACGCTTGATGAGCAATGCGAGCGACCAGAAGTGTGGCGGCGTCCAGAAGAAGATGATCAGAAAGAGGAACGCTGCAGGCAGAGTGAGGTTGCCGGTCGCCGCGGCCCATCCGACCAGCGGTGGAACAGCACCCGCGGCGCCCCCGATGACGATGTTCTGAACCGTCCACCGCTTCAGCCAACGCGTGTAAACGATCACGTAAAAGAGCCCCCCGACCAGGGCCAGAGTCGCCGTCAGGACATTGACGAGGCTGGCCAGCAGAACGAATGAGAAGGCCCAGAGGACGAGCCCGAATTCGACTGCGCGGGGAGGAATCAGACGACCGGCGACCAGCGGCCGGTCCGACGTCCGCTCACCCATGAGGGCGTCAATGTCCCGGTCCAGGTAGTGGTTCAGAGCGCTTGCGCCCCCCGAGGCGAGCGCGCCGCCGACGAGGACGACGGCCAGCTCCGGTAGGTCCGGCACGCCGCCGGCGCCGACGAACATCCCGGCGGCCGCTGTGACCAGCAGGAGCACCATGATCCGCGGTTTGGTCAACGCGGCGTAATCTCGCCATGCGCCCGCTGGTACGTGCCTCCCTTGGAATGACACGGTGGCGCTTACCAGGGCTACCGCCAGGGCCAGGGCAGCGAATAGGAGGTGGAGCACGACCGACCACCCCGGCCGACCGGCGAAAGCGACCACGCCGCCGAAGGCGCTCTCCACAACGAACAGCACGAGGGCCGCAACCGAGAATGGCAGCAACCGCGAATGCGCAGTCGCTGCCCCAACGACCACCGCGCCGAGCAGCGGCAGCGCCACTATCGCGAGCAATCGGTGGGGGAGGCCGAGGTGGAGAGCGCCGCTGACCACGACGACTGCGGTGGCAGCTGCTCCTCCCAGGGCGGCCAAGCGGAGCCACGCCCCCGGCGCAACCTCGCCCGACTGCGGCCAAGCGCCTCGGTCCTCCGGGCCGCGGGTCAGGCTAAGCCTATGAGCCACGCCAGCCTCCTTTGCCGATGCTCGAGCGAGGCCGAGCTACAACTCCGCGTCAAGTTTCGTCCTCAAGTCTCGTCCCTCGGTATGCGTGTGTCAAATCGTGCCCGGACCGCGGCGCCGCGTTTCGCCCATGTCAGGGGGAACTGGGGGGCAACAAGAGGGACATGGCGCGAACGCCGCGGCCGCCCTCGGTCTTGACGAAGATTCCCTCATCGTCCATATCGGCATCGAGAACCTCGCCGTCGCGAATCTCGACCGTCGGGAACTCGGCCAGCTGTTCCCGGCCACTGCGACGAAGCTCGGCCGGGGTCACGCCGCCCTGCGAGAGAAGGCCGCCGATCGCGTTGGCAGAAGCGGCGTTCGCGGGCTTGCCCGTGTCGAGCACGAGCACGCGCTTGCGGGCGCGGCCGAGAACCAGCGCCGCGCTCAGCCCCGCCGGACCGCCGCCCACGATCACCGCGTCGAGCACGGCCGTAGGGCGGCGCCCGCGGGCGCAGGCGACATCACCGCGGTGCCGGGGCTGTGCCATCGGCCGGGGGATCGTTGTCTCGGTCGCGTAGAGCATGGTCTGAACACTCAGACCCGGGGGTGCCTTGAGACTCATCGGTTTTCGCGCGACTAGATGCGGATGACCGCGATCTCGAGACCGACGAAGACGAGCGAGGTGGCGCAGAGGATGAGGAAGAGTCGGCCCCTGCGTCCCGTCGCCGCGATCACGACCGAGAGCAGCAGCGCGGCCACAGCGGCGATGCCTCCGACGATCGCCAACCCGAGGCCGGCGTCGGCGCGGCGCTTTGAGCCGTCGAAGCAGTCCCCGTTCGCCGTTGGCTTCGCGGTGCCGTGGGCGACCTCGTGGCAGGTCGGCAGCGAGGTGTTGTCAGACGCCCCGGCGATGATCGCGCCGGCGACGAACGCGATGACGAGTGCCAGGAGGACGGCCAGGATCCGCATCGGTACCGCCATCGCCCGCATTCATATCCGCTCCGAGGGCGCGGCGCATGGAACGGCGGGCCCGGTCGAAGACCGCCGGGTCTCGGTTGAGCTGGAAGCCGTAGCTCGCCGCGGCTGCCAGGGCGTTGAGCTCGAAGGCGATGTCGGCGGGGTCGATGCCTCCCTGCAGCTGGCCGGCCTCGATCGCCGTCGCGGCATCCTGCTCGAGCAGGGCGAGCCAGCGGCTCATGGTCCTGCCGACCTGATCACGCAGCGGGCCCGGCCGGGCGTCGTACTCGATGGTCGCCGTGGTCAGAAAGCAGCCGCCGGGCAGTGACTCCCGCCGGTGGTAATCGAGCCAGCTGTCGCACAGAGCGAGCAGGCGGGGGAGACCGGGCTCCTCGTCAGCGACGGGTCCCCAGACCCTCTCGGTGAACTGATCGACGGCAGTTCGCAGGGTCGCCAGCTGCAGCTCCTCCTTGCTGCCGAAGAGGCTGAAGACGGTGCTCTTCCTCATCTCCACCTCATCGGCCAAGACGCCGAGGGTGAGACCCTCGAGTCCCTCGACCGAAGCACGATCGACCGCCGCCTCGGTGACGGCGGCCCGGGTCTCGGCGACGGCTGCGGCGGAGCGGCGTGGCATGCGCTCGGATGATACCGTACGAGCGTCCGATAAAAGGAGGAGCGCATGAAGGTCCGTTGGCTTGGTTGGGCGGGGGTGGAGATCGAGGCGGAGGGCGCCACGTTGGTGATCGACCCGCTGGCCGATCCCGGAGCAACGTTCGCCGCCCTGGGAGAGCGCGCCAGAGAGGTGGAGATCCCCACGGTCGTCGAGCCGGAGGGGCGGGGACGCGCGGTCGCGGGCCTCGTCACCCATCTGCACCGTGACCACACCGACGCGGCCGCGCTCGCGGAGGCTCTGGCGCCGGATGCCTCCGTCTACGAGCCGGAGTGGCCGGGCGGCGGGGACTTCGAGAACCTCGGACTCGCTCAGGCGAACGCCGAGCTCGAGCAGGCGGGGCTGCGGCGGACCACCGCCGACGTCTGGCAGGGCTTCGAAGCCGGGCCGTTCAGATTCACGGCGCTCCCTTCCGTCGACGGACTCGGGGACGCGCAGGTCGCCTGGCTGGTCGAGGCCGGCGGTCAGCGCATCCTCCACCTCGGCGACACGATCTTCCACGGCTACTGGTGGCGGATGGCGAAGCGCCACGGACCATTCGACCTGGTCCTCGCGCCGGTCAACGGAGCGGTGGTCAACTTTCCTCACCTCCAACTGCCCAGCCCGTTCGCTGCCGCGATGGAGCCCGAGCAGGCAGCAGCCGCGGCTGAGGCGCTCGGTGCCAGCACGCTGGTCCCGATCCACTATGGGGGACTCGAGATCGATCCGTACTACCTGCCCTTGGCCGACCCCCTGCAGAGGCTCGAGGCGGCGGTCGCCGGACGGGACTACACAACCCGCGTGATGCAGCCGGGCGACGAGGTGGGGACAGCGGCGGCGCCCGCCTAGCGGGCGTTGGCCTCGACGGCGTCGAGGAACTCCGGGATCTGCTGCTTCGCGGCGCCGCGGAAGCGGATCTCGCCGTGCTCGGTCCGGAGCGTGAACTCCTTCTTCTGCCGGTCGGCGATCTCGAGCCCCCCGTAGGAGAGGTCGTAGTGGTTGCGCGGGGCGCCTCCCATCCCGGTGCCGACGAGAAGGAGGCGCTTGTTGGTCGCCCCGAGCACCGTGTTCGTGGCGCTGGTCATCTCAACCAGGCCGCCGGGCAGGGTGACGGTCTTGTGCTTGAACTCCGGATTGATCGCGACGCAGGATGAGATCAGGGACTCGTCCGGCTCCGAGAGCTCCGCCATCTCGTCGAGGGACTTGCCGAACCGGCCCCAGCCTCGTGGCAGACGGTCCTTCTCACGGGCGATCTCCTCAGCCGAGATGCTCACCGCGGCCATCCTATTTCCAATCATGGCGGTGGTTCGGCGCGGGAACGGACAGGTCCTGGTCGCCGTCGCCGCGCTCGCGTTCTCCGGCACCGTGGCCCTCGGCGCACCTCCGCCACCGGTGCTGCCGTCCGAGCGAGTGAGGGTCGTCCGAGGACGGGTCCTGGGCCCCGCCCTCGTGAGCGTCCCTGCGCGGACTCTGGTGCGGTGGCTTCGGCTGTGCTTGGCGCTTCCCGCGATCGGGACGACGCTTCCGAGCCGGTCTGACACGCCGGCCCTGCCGACCGTCGGGCGGCCGCGCGCGGTCCCCACTTCGCACGCGCTCTCTAGCGCGCCATCTCCTCGAGCCGCTCGGCGAGCCGGTTCATGCCGCGCGCGCGGGCGGCTTTGGCGGCGCTCCGGTAGTCCGTGCGCTTGTCCCGGGGCCTGGAGACCTTCTGGGTTCGCAGTGTCGCCATGTCCTTGAAGGCGCGCAGCAGATCCGGATCGGCGGTCAGGGACATGCGCAGCGCGGGGCGAGTCTCGCGGATCGCCCGGTCGAGCACCTTCTCCAGCGAGCCGTGCTTGCGGAGCAGCTCGACCGCCGTCTTCTCGCCGACTCCCTTCGCGCCCGGGATGCCATCGGAGGGATCGCCGCGGAGCGCGATCAGATCGGGCACGAGCTTGGGCGGGATCCCGTAGCGCTCCTTCACCTCCTTCGGTCCCATCGGCTGCCCGCCCTGCTTGCCGGTGCTCACGTAGAGGACCTTGGTGGAGCCGCTCGCGCATTGGAACATGTCGCGGTCGCCGGTCATCAGCAGGCTCCTCCCGCCGGCCTTTTCCTCCTTCAGGGCGTAGGAGTTGAGGACATCGTCCGCCTCGAGGTCCTCCGAGCCGGCGACCGTCCAGCCGAACGCGCCGAAGAAGTCGGCGGAGTCTTCCCACTGCGGGCCAAGCGGGTCGGGGAAGGCCGCCTCGCGGTCGGCGTGGTAGGCCGGGTAGAGCTCGAGCCTATACGCCGCGGCATCCGGACCGAAGCAGAGAACGACGGCGCGAGGATCGTGCTTCTCGACCTCCCGCAGGATCAGGTTGGCGGTGCCGAGCAGTGCGTTGACCGGCTTGCCGTCCGGGCCCTTGATCGACTTCGGCAGCGCGTAGAACGCGCGGAAGAGCATCGAGGGGGCATCGACGGCGAGGAGGGGCCTGGGCACCGCTGGGAAATTAACGAGATGCGCGCGCCGGCTCGGTCGCCGGGGCGGGCATCGAGCGGCTCCGCTCCGCGCTTCGGTGCGCCCACCCCTCGGCTCCCCAGTTCACCAGCAGGATCGTGCCGGCGGCATAGGCCCAGCCCAGCAGGACGTCGATCAGGTAGTGCTCGCCGAGGTACATCAGCGAGAGGCCCATGCCGATCGGATAGGCGACCAGGAGCGGCCGCCAGCGGCGGCCGAGGCGGGGCCAGAGAAAGAGGCAGATCAGCATCGTGTAGCCGGCGTGCAGCGACGGCACCGCGGCGACATCATTGCCCCAGGCGGTGCCCTTCTGGAACATCGCGCCGGCCTTCGGCACGGGCAGGTTGTTGACGACGGCGTGGGTGATGCCGTAGGTGTGATCGATGTAGCCGTGATCGGCGGCCAGCCACGGCGGCGCGGCCGGGAAGACGACGTAGGTGATCAGCCCCAGTCCCGCCAGGACGACGATGCAGGCGGCGAAGCGGTGGAACCACCCGTACCGATACAGCCAGATCGCGACCGCGACTAGCAGCGTGGCGAAGAAGTGCGAGAACCAGAACGCAAAGGCCGCGTAGTCCCAGAAGTGGAGGTGGCCCGGTGTGTAGAGGGCGTCCTGCAGGCGCAACGTGGGTACCTGCCCAAGCCCGAGGATCTTGTCGGCGTGCACCGGGGCGCCCCAGTGGATCGCGAACAGGTTCCGGTCGGCCACTCCCCGAAGGAGGTCGTAGGCGAGCAGCGCGACGATGATCGGCAGCCAGTCCTTGACCAAGCGCCTCGCGGTGTGCGCTCCATGTCTATCGCGACCGCCGTGGCCAGCAGATAGGCCGCCGGAACGATCACCCGCGCAACCCAATGGGCGCGCCACCCCTGCCTCTCCTGCCTCTCTGGATCGAGCGCCGGAGGTTTCGCCTCGGCAACCGCCGTGCTGCTCATGCGGAAAACCCTAGGCGAAAATGTTCACCGGTTCTTCACATTTTTTTCAGGACCGGCTAGGCCGGAACACCGAGCAGCGCCGCCTCAACCTCGCGCAGGCGGTCGACATCGCCGCGGATCCCGACCACGGCGTCGTTGAAGAGGAAGGCCTGGGCGAGCTTCACGATCGCGAAGCCGAGCACCGACGGCTCCAGCGGCGGTTCGTAGGTTCCGGCCTCGGCCTCCTCGGCGATCAGCGCGGTGATCAGTTCGACGATTCGCGGCTGCACGATGCCGGCGCCCGAGGCGATGATCCGCAGCGAGGCATCCCGCTCCTGTTCGACGAAGGCCCGCAGGGCGGGCGCGTCGGCCAGGGCGCGGTTGAAGCGGTCGAAGGTGTCGAGCAGGCCGGGGCCGCCCTTGCCCGCCAGGCCGGAGCTCGCCTCGGCGAGGACCGGCTCAGTGGCGCGGATGATCACCTCGCCCAGCAGCTTCTCCCTGGACCCGAACCAGCGATAGATCGTCGCTCTTCCGAGGCCGAGCTCGGAGGCGATCGCCTGCACGTCGACGCGCTGCCCACGCAGATAGCGATCGAGGCCGGCGGTGAGAACATCGTCCCGGCTTGCTGCCGGGGGACGGCCGCGTTTCGCTTTGGCGCCAACCCCAGACACGCCGGCCCTATTCCGACAGCCCGGCTGCTTCGAGAGCCTGCTCTGGCTTTGTGAACCAGCGGAATCTGACGGCCCTTCCGTCCCGGAGCGTCCAGATGTAGCCCTGCCTCCAGTCGATGTCCACGCCGCTTCCCTTGCCCTTGCCGGTGATCCGCGCAATGACGACGACGTCATCCCCGCCGTCGATGAGCCGCTCCGGCTCCACCCGCACATCGTCATAGGCGTCACGGATTCCCGCGAAGGCCCCGCGTCCATGCCGAGTGCCTCCCTCGACGGCATCCGCCGGGTTCACGTACTCGACGTCATCGTCGATCAGCTCGCGGGCGGAGCTGCCCTCGAGCCAGGCCTCATAGATCCGGCGCACGACCTCGACGTTCTCCTCCGACATCGCCCTCAGTATGTCGCCGGCGGCAGCCTCAGGTAGTCGGCCAGCTCGCGGGGAGCTTCTTCAGCTGGTTGAGGAACGCCGAGACCGCCGGGTCCGGCTCGCCGGCCAGCTTCATGTCGGGGAAGCGGCGCAGCGTCTCCTCGAAGAGGATCTTGAGCTCCAGCCGGGCGAGTGCGGCGCCGAGACAGAAGTGCCTCCCGCCGGCACCGAAGGCCTGGTGCTCGGGGTTGCGGTGGACGTCGAAGGTGTCCGGGTCCTCGTAGACGTCCTCGTCGCGGTTCGAGCTCAGGTACCACATCAGGACCTTGTCGCCCTCGGCGATCTGCTTGCCGCCGATCTCGGTGTCCTCCGTCGCGGTCCGGCGGAAGTGGGCGAAGGCGGGATACATCCGCAGGGCCTCCTCGACGGCACCCGGGATCAGCGATGGATCGTCCACCAGCATCTTCATCTGGTCGGGATGCTCCAGCAGTGCGCGCATCCCGCTGGTGTAGGTCGCCTTGGTCGAGTCGTTCCCCGCCGCGACGAGCAGGAAGAAGCCCATCACGATCTCGTGCTCCTCGAGCTTCTCTCCGTCGATCTCGGCGTGGACGAGCACGCTGGTCAGGTCATCGGTCGGATTTTCGCGCCGCTCGGCGATCATCTCGCGGCAGCGCTCGAAGATCTCGGGGATGTCCTGCTCGAGCACCTGCTCCAGGCCGCCGGGGTTGAGGTCCTCGTCGCCGAAGCCGAGCGCCGAGTTCATGAGCTTGGCCCAGATGGCGTCGTCCTTCTCCGGGATCCCCATGAAGCTGCCGATCACCCGGGAGACGACCGGCTGCGCGACGTCGATCACGAGATCACACTCGCCGCGAGGCGCCACGTCGTCGAGGACGCGTTCGGCGATCGCGCGGATCGCTGCCTCGTGCTCGGCGATCCGCTTGGGGGTGAAGCCGCGCTGGAAGAGCATCTTGAGGCGGTCGTGCTTCGGCGGGTCCATGCCGATGAACATCGCCTGCTGGAGCTCAAGAGGGACGGCGTGCGTGAGGCCCGTGACGCCGCCGCGCTCGGAGGAGTAGGTCTGGTGATCGAGGCTGACCTGCCGGATGAGGTCGGCCTTGCTCAGCGACCAGAAGCCGTCCTCGTCGGGGTACTCGGAGATCACCTCGGTCCGGTGGACGGGACAGCGGCCGCGGAATTCCTTGAAGATCGCGTGGGGCGGACCGTTCTCCCAGTTCGGCCGCTCGGTGAGCTCGATGGCCTCGAGCTCCTCTTGGCTCAGCGTCGAGGGGTCCCTCGCGGCGAGCTCCTCCTGCACCGGCTTGTTCATCCTCGCTCCTCTCGAACGGCCGAGCGGCCGTTGGGTCGACTGAGTCCGCGCAGAGTAACTGGCCAGCCAGCCAGTTTGTAGCGAGGTCCCGAATGGATAGGGTCAGAGCATGAGCCCGGATCCCCGGATCCAGCCACTGCCGCCCGAGGAGTGGAGCGGCGAGGTCAAGCAGATCCTGGAGGCGGTGCCCGGAGGAGTCGAGAATCGTCTCGGGGACAACAACATCTTCCCGACGCTCGCGCAGCACCCTGAGCTGTTTCGCGCCTGGCTTCGCTTCGGCGGCTACCTGCTCACCTCCGGCAAGCTTCCCGGCCACGATCGCGAGCTGCTCATCCTGCGGACCGCGGTCAACTGCCGTTCCTCATATGAATGGGGACAGCACGTCCGGATCTCACTCGCCGGCGGAATCGAGCGGGAGGTGATCGACCGGGTGCTGGAAGGGCCCGATGTAGAGGGGTGGAGCCCGCACGAGGCGGCGCTCCTCCACGCGGCCGACGAGCTACAGGCGGGCTCGCGAATCTCCGACGACACCTGGGGGGCGCTGGCCGAGACCTTCGACACCGAGCAGCTCATGGAGACCGCCCTCGTCGTCGGCCACTACCAGATGCTCGCGGGTGCGCTGAATAGCTTCGGCGTCGAGCTCGACGAGGGGCTCGAGTCCCTGCCCTAGCCGTAGGGTTCCCCACGTGAAGCCGATCACCGTCTCGACCGAGGTCCCGAACTCGACCCACGAGGTCTACGAGTTCCTCGACGTGCTCGGCAACCACGAGTCATTCATGGACCACTTCATGCTCGACTGGAAGCTCTCGGGACCCAAGCGCGGGGTGGGGGCCAAGGCGAACGTTCGCGTCAAGGCGACGGCCGAGAAGGACTGGACCGACGTCGAGATCGTGGAGGCCGACTCCGGCCGCCGCCTGGTCGAGGAGACGCTGGGCGGGCCGAGCGCCAAACGGCGCACGCGGGGCACCTACCACCTGGAGGCGCTGCCGGACGGCGGCACCAGGATCACCTTCGAGCTCGAGTTCGTGGAGATGCCGACAGGGGAGCGGTTGATGGGCCCGCTGAACCGGGCCTACGTGAGGCGGGTCAACCGCAAAGCGATGAAGCGGCTGGCCGGCTGTCTCGCGGCGTAAGCAGGGGCGGGCCGGTGGCCCGCCCCCCGCCCCGGGCTTGGTCAGTGCGTTGCTGTCACCAGTACGTTCGCCGCGCCCTGCATCCCCGACTTGTTGGGATGAATCGGAGCGGCGGAGTTCCCCGGCACCAGCGGCTCGACCCAGCGGACCGACGAGCTCTTGCAGGCGTCGTGCCCGATGCTCGCCGCGTACCAGCTCACCAGGGTCGCGCCGTTCGCCGCGGCCTCGCTCGCCAGCATCTGGTTGAGCTGTTGCTCCTTGGCCCTCAGGTAGGGCGTGTCGGAGTAGGAGATCGGCATCTGAGGCCAGCACCCGCTTCCGGTCTCGGGAAAGATCGCCGGGTAGTTGACGACGAACACCCGCGCCGATGGCGAGCGAGAGTGGATCCCCTGGAGCACCGCCGCCACCTTCGGAGCAGCCGCCCGGATCCGCTGGCTGATCTGATCGACGCCGCCCGAGTCGTAGCGGTCCTTGCACGGGTGGCTGAACGGGTTGTAGGTGATGCAGCTCTCCGCGATCGAGGAGAACCCGATGTCGTTCCCGCCGATCGTCAGGGACACCACCTTCGTGCTCGCGCCGAGCGAGTTGAACTGGGGCGGGTTGGGACCGTCCGGGTCCAAGTTCTGGGGGTTGGTCATGTCATCGGTCGTCGCGCCGCTGCAACTCGGGTCCCGCAGTGGCAGGCCGATTCCGCCGGCTGCCAGGTGCGGGTAGTTGTGATCCGAGCGGATGCAGCCGAACGGCGAGCCGATCAGATTCGGGACGAGCGGTCCGGCGGCATAGGAATCGCCCAGTGAGACGTAGTTGTCGGCTCGCGCCGCTGCCGCGGCGGCGGCGAGACCGGCGATCATCGCTGCGAGCACGCAGAGCAGGCCAAGCAGCCTGCGCCGGTGCCCAATCAGCGCATGCACATTCATCTGCGCTCCTCTCCTCCAGACGGATTGGTCGGGTAGCGCCGTACCCTGTTTCGGATCGGCGTACACGGGGGAGCCTCACCGCTTCGGAATGTTCGAGAATCTGCCACCGATGAGAGCCAAACGACTCAGCCAGGTCCTGCCGGTGCTGCTGGCCGCGGCCCTGCTCGCCCTGCTCGCCGGCTGCGGGTCGGACTCAAGCGGCGAGACCGCCGTCAGCGCGCCCGCCACGTCCGTCTCCATCCCGTCCCCGACCTCGCCGATTCCCACCACGTCGACGCCCAGCACGACGACCGCCGGTGGCGGCGGCAAGAAGCCGGCTCAGACCACCAACACGGCCGGCGGCGTCTCCGGCGGCTGCACGGTTCCCGACGCCTACGCGAACTTCAAGTACACGGGCATCGACTGTACCGCCGCCGTCGCGGTGGCGACCGCCTGGGACCAGGACGGCAAGGACTGCAACACGGTCGATAACCCGAACGTGGATGCGGGCTACCACCGGACCTGCTCGGTCGAGGGATTCACCTGCACCGCCAAGCGCGACATCCATTCGGACGGCCGCTTCGTCACCTGCACGCAGGGCGGGCAGTCGGTCCGCTTCACCTGGCTCCCCGCCTAGCCGCCGACCGGCAGATTGGGATCCGCCGCCCCCCGGCGGCGGCGAAGCGCGGTTACGCTCTCTCACAGACCAGGAGTGGAAGACGAACGCACTCCGATAGAGCGCTCCGATCCGGAGCGCCCGGAGCAAGACAGCCCAGCTGAGCCCAGCCCGAACGGGACCGTCGACTCGTTGATCGGGCGTGCCGTTGCGCCGGTGGCGAGGGCGGGGTGGAATGGCGTTCGCGGCGTCGGGCGGGTGCTGGGGATCAACAGGGTGGTGGACCAGGGTGTCGACCGGGCGCTCGACAGCGAGACCGCTGCCCGCGCCACCGAGCGCTTCCTCGACAACCAGACGACGAAGAAGGTCTGGGGCAAGGTCCTGGAGAGTGAGGAGGC
Source organism: uncultured Solirubrobacterales bacterium (assembly GCA_963743575.1). Taxonomy (GTDB): domain Bacteria; phylum Actinomycetota; class Thermoleophilia; order Solirubrobacterales; family 70-9; genus DASUPK01. Next base: position 1,327,644 of record CAVUQC010000007.1, read on the forward strand.
CCAGAAGCTGGTCGAACGGGTGGCCGAGGCCCCGGAGGTCCGGGCCGCGATCACCAGTCAGGGCATCGGCCTGCTGGAGGACCTGCGCCGCGGGGTTCGGAGCGCCTCGCGCCGGGTCGACACGGTGATCGAGAATGCCGCGCGCCGCGTCCTGCGCAGGCCCCGACGCGAGCGCCGCCCAATCTTCGCGGGCGCCTTCAGCCGAGTGCTCGCGCTGGCGATCGACGCCGGCGTGGTCTACGGGTCGCTGCTGTTGATCTCGGCGGCGATCGCGGCGCTCATCAACGTCTTCGCGAAGGGCGATCAGCATGCCGGCACTGCGGTCGTCGCGATCGGTGCAGCGATCTGGCTCTGGGTGGCCGCCGCGTATCTGTTAATCCTCTGGTCCGGAGCGGGGAGGACGGTCGGCATGTCCTTCGTGGCCATCAGGATGCTCTCCGAGGAGGGCGAGCCGGTCAGGCCCGGCCAGGCGGTCCGCCGGCTCCTCTGGGTGGCCCTGGCGGCCCTGCCGTTCTTCCTCGGCTACTGGGGCGTCCTCTTCGAGGGGGAGCGCCGCGGCTGGCCGGACCGCCGCGCCCACACCGTTGTCTGCTACGCCGACCCCGAGTTGGACAAGGAGCTCGTCTAGCCCGTCGCTTCTATATTCGCGTCCACTGTCTGATGAAAGGAGAGGGAGATGGACGCGACGGAGGCGAAGGTGGTTGGTCCCAAGGACGGCAAGCTGGGCTTCCTGGGGAGCATCGGGGTCCGGTTCATGATCGACGGCGCGAAAACCGATCAGGGCTTCTCCCTAGTGGAGCACCCGATGTCGCCGCGGGCACTCGGCGCGCCGCTGCACAAGCATCACAACGAGGACGAGTACACCTACGTGCTCGAAGGGAAGGTCGGGGCGCTCCTGGGAGACGAGGTCCTCGTCGCGGAGCCCGGTGACCTGGTCTTCAAGCCTCGCGATCAGTGGCACACCTTCTGGAACGCCGGCGACACCCCGGCGAGAATGCTGGAGATCATCTCCCCGGCGGGGTTCGAGAAGTACTTCGAGGAGCTCTCCGACATGGGCGGCCCGGCGCAGGCGAAGCCGGAGCAGCTGGGTGAGCTCGCCGCGCGCTACAGCCTCGAGATGGACCCCGAGAGCGTCCCGGGTCTGCTGGAGCGCTTCGACCTGGTGATCGGCGAGCCGCTCTGAGACGACCGTCTAGGGCTCGTCGAGAGCCTCGTTCGCCTCGGACCACGTGCCGCGTGGTACGCGCAGGGCGATGTCGCCCCGGCCGTACTGATCCAGCGGGTGGTCCGAGGTGATCACGGCATCGTGCCCGGCGTCGGTGAGCTGCTGGCGCCAGGCGCGCGCCGTTTCCAGGTCGCCGAAGTCGCGGACGACGTCCCAGTCGTCGTAGCTCGCGTCGCCGATCTTGAGCTCGGAGAGCCCGTCGGGGTGCAGCGAGTCATCGCCGACGCCGAAAAGCTCCCGGAACTTGTCTCCGATTCCCACCGTTTCGCAGGCTACGCGGTGGCGCTGACGCCCGTGAGCTCCTCCGAGACCTCGCGGAGCCGGCGGCGGGCCTCGGGATCCTCCGCCTGCGGATGCGGGGCCGATTCGCTGGTCCCGTCGAAGTAGTGACCGTTCACGCCGTCCACCTCCGGGGAGGTGATCAGCCGCATGGCCGCCGCGACGCCGTCCTCAAGCGGGGTGACCGGTTCGACGCCCGCCCTGCGAACCATGTTCGTCGGCAGGTAGGTGCCGGGGTGCAGGCAGTTGGCGGTGACGCCCGAGCCCTCGAGCTCCTGGGCGAGGTCGAAGGTGAACATGACCAGCGCGAGCTTGCTCTGGCAGTAGGCCTGGACTCCGCTGTAGGAGTCCTCCAGCATCACGTCATCGAAGTCGATCGGCGCCTGCCCGGCGGAGCTGACGTTGACGATCCGCGCTGGTGCCGAGCGCTGGATCAGCGGGAGCAGCCGGCTCGTCAGCAGGAACGGCGCGAGGTAGTTGACCTGGAAGGTGAGCTCGTAGCCGTCGTCGCTCTCCTCGCGTGGGCCCGCGGTTCCGATCCCGGCGTTGTTGACGAGCACGTCGATGCGGTCCTCCTCCAGCAGGGAGTCGGCCAGGTCGCGGACCTCGTCGAGAGATCTGAAGTGAGCGAGCCTGAACTCGACCTGGCCCGTGGCCTTCGGCTCCAGCTCCCGGACGAGCGCCTCGCCCTTCTCTGGGTCACGGCCATGCAGGACCAGGTGGACGCCAGTCGGCGCAAGCTCCGTCGCCAGTCCCTTGCCGAGGCCATCGGTGGCCCCCGTGATGACGATGGTCCGCTGGTCAGCCACGGTTCCCGCTAATCGCTGAGCTCGACTCTCTCAATCACCTGTGGCTCGGTCGGCTTGTCCCCGGCGCCGGTCTCGGTGCCCTCGATCGCGTCGACCGCGTCCATCCCGTCGGTGATCTCGCCGAAGACCGTGTGCTTGCCGTCGAGCCAGGGGGCGGCGTCGGTCGTGACGATGAAGAACTGGGAGCCGTTGGTATTCGGCCCGGCGTTGGCCATCGCCAGTGCGCCGCGGACGACCTTGTGATCGTTGAACTCGTCCTCGAACGTGTAGCCGGGGCCGCCGGTACCTGTGCCCTCCGGGCAGCCGCCCTGGACCATGAAGTCCTTGATCACGCGGTGGAAGATCAGGCCGTCGTAGAAACCATCGCCGGCGAGCTTGCGGAAGTTCTCGACGGTCTTGGGCGCGTCATCGTCGAAGAACTGGACGGTGATCGGCCCGGCGTTGGTGTGGAGGGTTGCCTGGGACACGGGTCGCACTCTAGCGAGCGCCGATCGGCTGCCGGCATCCCCTCCCGAGACGAGAAGCGGCTCTAGGGATCTGCGCGGGCGTACAGATAGAGCAATGCGGCCAGTCCACCGGACAACACAAGCCCCCAGAGGGTCGTGGCCCAGAGTCCGAGTGCCTCATAGAGCAAGCCGGCGACCACGACCGCTGCCATTAGGGCAACGAAGGCAGCGACCACGACACCAAAGAGCTTCAGTCCGTCCATCTGAGGAGTATCGCCCGGCGTGGGCGAAGGCTGGACGGTGCGGATCAGTGGTCGATTACCGACCATAGATCCGCACGGTCCCTGGTTGCGCAGTCCTGGTTAGCCGGCCCCCACGGCTTCGAGCGGCGACTCCGGCAGCCAGGGGCGGCGCCAGCCGCCGTAGCCGTGCAGCAGGTTCGATGCGCCCTCCGGGCCCCAGCTTCCCTTGCGGTAGGGCTCCAGGGCGCAGGGGGTGTCGATCAGCGGCTGCACGATCCGCCAGGTGTCGAGGACCATGTCCTCGCGCGCGAAGCGCTGCTGGTTTCCCGCCATGGCATCGGCGAGCAGGCGCTCGTAGGGCCCCGGCTGGTCGCCGAACTGCTGCTGGAAGAGAAGATCGAGGTGGACCCGACGAAGGGCCTCTTCACCGGTCTGCTTGGCCTCGAGCAGGATGCTGGTGCCCGGGTCGGGATCGATGCGGATGACGATCTCGTCGCTCGCTGGTATCGGGCCTCCGCCGATCCCGATGGGGGGCGGGCTCTGGAGGATCACACGGACCTCGGTGACCGTCTCGGCGAGCTCCTTGCCGGCTCGAATGAAGAAGGGCACCCCGGACCAGCGCCAGTTCTGGACCTCCAGTCGCGTCGCGACGAAGGTCTCCGTGTCGGACTTCGGATCCACGCCCTCGATTTCCCGATAGCCCTCGTACTGCCCCCGGATGTAGCGGTTCGGGTTGATGTCGGGGATCGACTTGAAGAGATCGAGCTTGGAGTCGCGGATCGGATCCGGGTCGGCACCCGCCGACGGCGGTTCCATCGCGACCAGTGCCAGGGTCTGGAGGAGGTGGTTCTGGAACACGTCGCGCAGGCAGCCGACGGGGTCATAGAAGCTGCCCCGGTCGTCGACGCCGAAGTTCTCCGCCATCGTGATCTGCACGGACTCGACGTAGCGGCGGTTCCAGATCGGCTCGAGCATCGAGTTCGCGAAGCGAAGGTAGGTGATGTCCTGGACCGGCTCCTTGCCGAGGAAGTGGTCAATCCGGTAGATCTGCTTCTCGTCCAGGACCTCGTGGATCTGGTCGTTCAACTCGATCGCCGAGGCGAGGTCGTGGCCGAACGGCTTTTCGATCACGACCCTCGCGTCCTTGGTGAGGTCGGCCTTGCCGAGGAACTCGATGACCGTGGCGAACAGCGACGGCGGGATCTCGAGATAGAACACGGGCAGCTTCGCTGAGGACAGCTTGTCCTTGAGCAGCTTGTAGGTGTCGTCGTCGGTGTAGTCGCCCTGGACGTAGGTGAGCAGCTCGGAGAAGCGCTTGAAGGCGCCCTCGTCGATCTCCTCTCCCTTTGCCTTGGCCTTGGCCTCGACCGCGTCGCGGGCGTGCTGATGGAGGTCCTCGTCCGACCAGTCGTTGCGCGCGACACCGAACACCGGGACCTTCAGGGTGTTGTTTTCGACCAGGTCGTAGAGGGCCTTCAGTGTCATCTTCTTCGCCAGGTCGCCGGTGATCCCGAAGATCACCAGCGCGTCGGCGTGGGGACCGGTCGCGTGTCCGGATGAAGATGCCTTCGCCACGCTGGCAACCTACTTCACCGCCATAGGATGCTCGGGTCAACCACGGAGGAGAACGCGATGGCACAGCTCGGAATGGTCGGTCTCGGCAGGATGGGGGCGAACCTGGTGCGGCGGCTCATGCGCGACGGCCACGACTGCGTCGTCTACGACGTCAACCCGGACGCGATCAAGACGCTCGAGGGGGAGGGGGCCACGGGCGCCTCGTCCCTGAAGGAGCTGGCCGAGAAGCTCGACGCGCCGCGCGCCGTCTGGATCATGGTCCCTGCCGGCGACATCACCGAGAGCTCGGTCAAGGAGGTCGCCGAGGTGCTCGACAAGGGCGACGCGATCATCGACGGTGGCAACTCCTACTACCGCGACGACATTCGCCGGGCGAAGATGGTGGGGGAGAAGGGGCTCGACTACATCGACTGCGGCACCAGTGGGGGCGTATTCGGCCTCGACCGCGGCTTCTGCCTGATGATCGGCGGACCGGATGCCGCGGTCAAGCGACTGGACCCGATCTTCAAGACCATCGCTCCCGGCGTCGAGTCCGCCGAGCGGACGCCCGGCCGCAGCGGCGACCCTGACACCGCAGAGAACGGCTACCTGCACTGCGGGCCGAACGGAGCCGGCCACTTCGTGAAGATGGTCCACAACGGCATCGAGTACGGCGTGATGGCCGCCTATGCCGAGGGGCTCAACATCCTGAAGAACGCCAACGCCGGAAAGGTCGAGCGGGAGATGGACGCCGAGACCGCCCCACTCGAGAATCCCGAGTACTACCAGTACGACCTGGACATCCCCGAGGTCGCGGAGGTCTGGCGCCGCGGCAGCGTGATCGGGTCCTGGCTGCTCGACCTGACGGCGGCCTCACTGCAGGAGTCCGGCGATCTCTCGGACTTCGAGGGCCGGGTTTCCGACTCCGGCGAGGGCCGCTGGACCTCGATCGCCGCGATCGAGGAGGGCGTGCCGGCCGGTGTGCTCACCACGGCGCTGTACGAGCGCTTCGCGTCGCGCAACCTCGATGACTTCGCCGATCGCGTCCTCTCGGCGATGCGCTACCAGTTCGGTGGCCACAAGGAGAAGCCGAAGTGAGCGCCCACAGGCTGGAGGTATTCGCGACGGAAGCGGAGGTCCACCGGCGCGGGGCCGAGGTCCTCGCTGACGCGGCCAAGCTGGCAGTCGCGGAGCGCGGTCGCGCAGAGCTGGCGCTGAGCGGCGGCACTGACCCGTGGCCGATGTTCTCCAAGCTCGAGGACCTCTTCGGCGACTGGGACAAGACGGCCATCTACCAGGTGGATGAGCGAGTCGGTCCTCCGGGCTCCGATGAACGGAACCTGACCCACCTGATCGAGAGCCTCTCGATCGGCGCCCAGGGCAGCATCAAGCCGATGCCGGTGAACGACGAAGATCTCGACGCCGCCGCCGATAGGTACGCGGCGTCGTTGCCCGAGCGGCTCGACATCGCGCACCTCGGCATCGGTCCGGACGGGCACACGGCGTCGCTGGTCCCCGGTGACCGCGTGCTCGAGGTGACCGACAAGCGCGTCGCCGTGACTTCGGGCGAGTACCAGGAAGTGCGTCGGATGACGCTCACCTACCCCGAGATCGAGAGCGTTCGCAGCCTGCTCTGGGTCGTCACCGGCGACTCGAAGGTCGATGCCCTGGCGAAGCTGATCGCGCAGGACCCGTCCACCCCTTCGGGCCGGATGAGGCCCAGTGGTGATTCGCTGATCCTGGCGGACCGCGCCGCCGCGCCCGACGCCTAGCTCGGGGCCCCAGCCGTCAGCCTTGCGCCGACCTCGATCTCATTGACCCCGGCGAGCGCCCGCGAGACGGCGCAGCCGCCCCGCGCAGCCTCCGCCTCCTGCTCAAAGGTCGCCTGGTCGATGCCCGGCACGTCGCCCTCCGTCTCCAGCTTGATGTTGTCGATTGTGGGGAGCCCGTCGACGTTGCGGATCTGAACCCGCGCCGTCGTCCTGATCGAGCTGGGCGCGTGCCCGTCCTCGGTGAGCTGGGCACTCAGCGCCATCGAGAAACAGGCGGCGTGAGCTGCGGCGATCAGCTCCTCGGGGTTGGTGCCGTCGCCGTCCTCGAATCGCGACGCGAACGAGTAGTCACCGCTCCAGACGCCGTCGCCGACCGTCACGGTGCCGGAGCCGTCCATCAGGTTTCCGTCCCACTGTGCACTGCCGTTGCGAGTTGCCACCTTTCTTCCTCCTTGTCCGTCTCCCACTTTCACCGTAGCGAGGTGGCTCCTTCGGCTCAGACGGCCTAGTACTCGTCGTGGTACCTGATCCAAAGCGGCTCGTCGGGCGGTTCGTTCCGGCCGGCCGGGGTCCGGTCGAGCAGGCTGTAGTAGGACATCGCCGGTACCTCCAGGCCCCGCGCCGTGGTCATGTAGGTCCCGTAGACGTCCCCGTCATCGAGCGCGAAGACGCTCAGCCCCGGACCCTCGGCGACGTAGCCGGCGGCGTCGGTCCCACACATCTCCGCGTTCTGGGTGACGGTCAGCGGGATCTTGCCGCTCTCAAGGAATGGCTTGAGCTCCTCCTCGGTGCTGAAGCGGCCGAGGTCGCGATGGAAGTCGGTCTCGGCCGAGACCCAGTCGAACTCCCAGCCCATCCGGTCGCGGAAGGCGAGCAGCTTCTCGAGCGGGCCGCGTGACGAACAGATCAGGGTCGTGTCGCGGGCCCCGAGGTGTGCCACCTGACCGGTGAGGCTGTCGGCGATCGAGGAGCAGACGGGGCAGCCGGTCTCATAGGTGGGGCCGAACATGAAGTGGTAGATGATCAGCTGCGAGCGGCCATCGAAGAGGTCGGCCAGCGACTTGGTCCCGTCCTTCGTCTCGAAGCTGTAGTCCCTCGCAACCTTTACCCAGGGCAGCTCCTGCCGCTTCTTCGTCAGCTCGTCGCCGCGGCGGGTGAGCTCCTTCTCCTCGGCGATCAGCTTCTCGTGCGCGTCCTTCCACTCTTCCCTCGTCACAACTCTGTGGTCCGGCATCACGGTCCTCCTGTGTTCGTTCGACGTTCGGTCCGTATATAGTTAGCAAAATGGCTAACGATGTGTTCAAAGCCCTCGCTCATCCCCTCCGCCGCGACATCGTGGAGCGCCTCAGCGGTGGCACGGCCACCGTCGGTGAGGTGACCAGGGACTTCGGCGTCTCGAAGCCGACGATATCGAGGCACCTGAGGATGCTCGAGGAGGCCGGAGTGGTCACCCGGGTGGTCGACGGCCGCAACCATCGCCTCGCCCTACGGCCGGAGACGCTTGCGGAGACCTCGGATTGGATAGACATCCAGCGCGCTCGCTGGGAGCGGCTCTTCGACGTCGTCGGCGAGTACCTCGACGAGAGGAAGGAGTGACCGTGCCCGAGGAAGCGACGAGGGTGGTCCGGATCGAGAGGACCTTCGATGCACCGGCCGGGGACGTCTTCGACGCCTGGACGAGCGAGGAGGTGATCGCCCGCTGGTTCAAGCCTCGGGAGGGCTGGCAGGAGGCCGATGCGGAGGTGGATCTGCGCGTCGGCGGGAAGGTCCGAGTCGTGATGCGAACGCCAGAAGGGGAACCCGTGCGTGCGGGCGGCGAATACACGCTGATCGACCGGCCCAACCGGCTCGCCTTCACCTGGACCTTCGAGGACGACCCGTCGAACCAGCAGATGATCGAGCTGGAGTTCGTTGAGCGCGACGGGGTCACCACCGTGCTCTTTGTCAACAGCGACATCTCCGAGGAGCGGCGCCGGGACGCTCAGTACGAGGGCTGGTCGGCCTGCCTCGATGAGATGGCGCGGGTTCTGGCGTCTAAGTAGGAGAGGACCATGGGACGAGCAACTGACCTACGAGTGACCGCCTTGTTCCTGCTGGCGGCGGCCGCGATCGCCTGGATCGTGACCGTTGACCGGATGCAGGGCATGGACGCCGGCCCCGGGACCGACCTCGGCTCCTTCGGATGGTTCGCCGGGATCTGGGCCGTGATGATGGCCGCGATGATGCTGCCGTCCCTCGTGCCGATGGCGGGGGCCTATGCCTCGCAGGCGCGCGGCCGCTCCTCGGACGTGACCCCACAGTCCCTGGTGCGGACGACCCTGTTCACGGCCGGCTATCTGCTCACCTGGGCTCTCGTCGGCGTCGTGGCGTGGCTCGTGTTCGAGGCAGTGCGCTCACTCGACATCTCTTTCCTGGCCTGGGACAACGGCGGCCGCTACGTCGCCGGGGGAGTGATCGCGGGCGCCGCCCTATACGAGTTCACTCCCCTGAAGAGGACCTGCCTGCGGCACTGCCGCGACCGCGAACTGCTGGCGGCCGACTGGCGAGAGGGGTCGGCCGGCGCGCTGCGAATGGGCCTGGACCAGGGCGCCTACTGCGTCGGCTCCTCCTGGGCCCTGATGGCCGCGCTCTTCGCTCTCGGCGTGATGAGCATCACCTGGATGGTGGTGATCGCCGCGCTGATCGTGCTCGAGAAGGTGCTTCCCTGGCGCGAGCGCGCCGAGGCCGTGACCGTGGTCGTGCTGCTGGCTCTGGCCGTCGGAGTCGCCTTCTTCCCGGGCCAGGTTCCCGGCCTGACGACCCCGGACTCTCCGGCGGCCATGCGCGCGATGGATTCGATGTCGATGCACGACGCGCCGATGCACCAGGCGCCCATGCACCAGACGCCGATGCAGAGCATGAACCCTTGACTTAGAGCGCGCTCTAAGCCCTATCGTCAAGAGGGTGGACGCCACCCTCACGATCTCGGACGCTGCGGCACAGTCTGGCATCAGCGCGCACACCCCGCCGATTCGTCAGGTTCGGATGTATGCGGAGCTGCTGAACGGGGGAGACGACACCGAGAGGAGCGGCTGGCGCTGCTCGAGGCTCACCGAGAGGCCGTCCAGGCCCGCCTCGATGAGATAGCCGGCCACCTCGAACTCATGACATAAGACGGGTTGCTCCTCACGGAGCACCCTCACGTAACGACCTCTACCGCGAAAGGCTTGGAAAGAGATGAAGAAACGAAATCTTGGAGACCTCGAGGTCTCGGAAATCGGACTTGGCTGCATGGGCATGTCCGCCTTCTACGGCGAGACCGATCTGGAGGAGTCGGAGGCAACGATCAAGCGAGCCCTCGAGCTCGACATCGACTTCCTCGACACCGCCCAGATCTACGGCCCGCTCACCAACGAGGAGCTGGTCGGCAAGGCGATCGAGGGCAAGCGCGACCAGTACGTGATCGCCAGCAAGTTCCAGCGCGATCTTGACAACACCGTCGCCGGTGACATGTCGACCCTCGGCAAGATCGACGGCTCGCCCGAGAACGTCCGCAAGACCATCGACGGGACGCTCCAGCGGCTTGGAATCGACCAGATCGACCTCTACTACCAGCACCGCGTCGATCCGAACGTGGAGATCGAGGAGACCGTCGGTGCCATGGCGGAGCTCGTGGAGGCCGGCAAGGTGAAGCATCTCGGCCTCAGCGAGGCGGCCCCCGAGACGATTCGCCGCGCGCACGCCGTCCACCCGATCACCGCGCTGCAGACCGAGTACTCGGTCTTCGCCCGGGATCCGGAGGCGGAGCTCATTCCGACCTGCCGCGAGCTGGGCATCGGCTTCGTGGCCTACTCGCCGCTCGGTCGCGGCTTCCTCTCCGGCCGCTTCAGCAACCCGGAGGAGCTGGCCGAGAGCGACTTCCGGCGGAGCCAGCCGCGGTTCCAGGGCGAGAACCTGGAGGCGAACGCGCGGATCGTCGCCAAGCTCCGCGAGATCGCGGACGAGAAGGAGATCACCCCGGCGCAGCTGGCCCTGGCGTGGGTGCTCGCCCAGGGCGACGACATCGTCCCGATCCCAGGCACGAAGCGACGCTCCTACCTCGAGGAGAATGCCGCGGCGGCCGATGTAGAGCTGACCGACGAGGACCTCTCGCGAATCGAGGCGGAGCTGCCGGAGGTATCGGGCGACCGCTACGAGGAGGTCGGCATGTCGCAGGTGAACATCTGATGGCGGGGGCCACGACGACCGAGCTCATCGCAACCCCGTTCGGCTACGAGACCACGGCCGCCGAGGTGGTCGAGGCCGTGGACCTGACGGGCAAGAAGGCGGTGGTCACCGGTGGCGCTTCGGGCATCGGCGTGGAGACCGCCCGCGCCCTCGCCGGAGCGGGCGCAGCGGTCACCCTCGCGGTGCGCCGCACAGGGGACGGGGAGGAGGTCGCGCGAGACATCCGCTCGAGCACCGGCAACGACAAGGTCACGGTCGACCACCTCGAGCTGGTGGACCCCGCCAGCATCGAGGCGTTCGTGGATGGCTGGGACGGGCCGCTCGACATCCTCGTCAACAACGCCGGCGTGATGGCGATCCAGGAGCTGACGCTCACCGACCGCGGCCAGGAGATGCAGTTCGCGACCAATCACCTCGGCCACTTCGCGCTCGCCCTCGGCCTGCACGACGCGCTGGCGGAGGCGGGGAGCGCCAGGGTCGTCTCGGTCAGCTCCTCGGGCCACCTGCGCTCACCGGTGATCTTCGACGACCTAAACTTCTCGTTCCGGGAGTACAGGCCGTTCGATGCCTATGGCCAGGCCAAGACCGCGAACGTCCTCTTCGCCGTGGAGGCGACCAGGCGCTGGGCCGACGACGGCATCCTGGCCAATGCCCTGATGCCGGGAGGGATCGCCACCCCGCTGCAGCGGCACGTCCTCGAGGCCGATCCCGACTACATGAAGAATGCGACCGAGCGATTCGAGCGCGCCGGCAGGAAGCTGAAGACGCCGGAGCAGGGAGCGGCCACCTCGGTCCTGCTCGCCGCCTCACCTCTGGTGGAGGGCGTCGGCGGCCGCTACTTCGAGGACTGCAACGAGGCCCCGGTGGTCGAGCGGCGGCCGGAGTCGGGCATCGGCGGCGTCGCCAACTACGCAGTCGACCCCGGCAACGCGGAGCGGCTCTGGGAGACCTCGCTCGAGCTGATCTCCTAGGAGCCGAGCGCGGCCTGCGCCTCGTTCCGGTCGCGGTAGACGTCGAAGCGGACCACGAGCCCGTCGCGGAAAGTCCACAGGTGGGCGCCGTCTGCCTCCATCCCGACCCCGCTCTCCTTTCCGCGTCCCTTCCATCGGACCAGGGCGAGGATCCGGTCACCGGATTCGATGAATTGGTCGGCCTCGATGCGGAGTGGGTGCTCCCAGGCGCTGAGCCAGCCGGCGAGCGCGGCAGCGACGGCGTCACGGCCGCTCGCTCGCATGGGCTCGCCCATGCCGAAGGTGTCCATGACCACGTCCTCGTCCCAGAGGTCAAGACGAGAAAAGTCGCCGAGCGCCCACTCCCCGTAGAGGGTCTGAAGGTTCTCGAGGTCGGACGCGTCAGACACGTTCGACGGAGTCGCCGCGGCCGATCAGGACCGGGCCGACCATCCCCGAGGGGAAGAGGCCGTGATCGATCACGCCGGGCATCACCGAGAGTCGTGCGGCAAGCTCGCCGGGTTCGTGGACCTCGCCGCGGAAGTCGGCGATGACACCGCCGTCGGGGCTGCGCGGAGTGTCGGCACGAAGCTCCACCTCGCCCAGCTCGGCCGAGATCCGCGCCAGCGTGGAGGCAAGGCCGAACGCCGACAGCTCGAGCGGGATGGGTGCGACGATCCGCTCGACCGCCTTCGAGGAGTCGGCGATCACCACGAACTCCGCGGCGGTGGCGGCCACGATCTTCTCGCGCGTGTGAGCGGCGCCGCCTCCCTTCACCAGCCAACGGTCCGGCGCGATCTGATCGGCGCCGTCGATCGCGATGTCGAGGCGGTCGAGCTTGTCGAAGTCCTCGACCGAGATGCCGAGCTCGCGGGCCTGGTCCTCGGTGGCGACCGAGGTGGCGACACAGCGGATGTCCCGCACTCCGCGCGCCGCGAGCGCCGGTAACAGGTGCGCAACCGTCGAGCCGGTGCCGAGTCCTACCTTCATCCCGTCGGAGACGAGCTCGGCCGCGGCCTCCGCGGCGAGCTTCTTCTCGGCGTCAAGGTTTGAGTCGGCCACTGCCGGGAGCAGACTAGTCATAGGATCGTGGAGATGACCACCAAAACCGAGCAGGGCACGAACATCGACGAGCTCTGCATCAACACCATCAGGACGCTTTCGATGGACGCGATCCAGAAGGCGAACTCCGGACACCCGGGAACCCCGATGGCGCTCGCCCCGCTCGCGTACACGCTGTGGCAGCGCTACCTGCGCTTCGACCCCCAGGACCCGATCTGGCCGAACCGCGACCGGTTCGTGCTCTCGGCAGGGCACGCGTCGATGCTGCTCTACTCGCTCCTCTTCCTGACGGGGGTCAGGGCCGTCGATCCCGACTACGAGGTCGAGGGGACGCCGGCGGTCAGCCTCGACGACATCAAGACCTTCCGCCAGCTCGACTCCAAGTGCCCCGGCCATCCGGAGTACCGCTGGACGTCCGGGGTCGAGACCACAACCGGCCCGCTCGGCCAGGGAATCGCGACCAGCGTCGGCATGGCGGTCGCCTCGCTCTGGCAGGCCGCCTATTTCAACCGCCCGGACGCGGAGCTCTTCGACTTCGACGTCTACGCGATCGCCGGCGACGGCTGCCTGATGGAGGGCGTCTCGAACGAGGCGGCCTCCTTCGCCGGACATCAGCGCCTCTCCAACCTCTGCTGGGTCTACGACAACAACCACATCACGATCGACGGGCACACCTCGATCGCCTATTCGGATGACGTGCAGGCCCGATTCGAGGGCTACCAGTGGAACGTGACGACGATCGAGGACGCGAACAACCTTGATGAGATCGCGCGCGCGTTCGACAACTTCAAGGCTGAGCCGGAGCGGCCGACGCTGATCATCATCGACTCCCACATCGGCTACGGCGCTCCGCACAAGCAGGACACTGCGGAGGCCCACGGCGAGCCGCTCGGCGACGAGGAGGTCCGTGAGACCAAGCGTTTCTACGGCTGGCCCGAGGACGCCCAGTTCCTGGTCCCCGACGGAGTCCAGGAGCACTTCGCCGAGGGGATCGGCAAGCGCGGGGCGGAGCTGAGCGGCAAGTGGAAGGAGCTCTTCGAGAGCTATGGGTCCGATGAACCGGATAAGGCCGCCCACTGGGAGGCCATGCAGCGTCGGGAGCTCCCGGAGGGGTGGGACTCCGACCTCCCGAGCTTCGAGCCGGACGAGAAGGGCACCGCGACGCGGAAGGCCTCGAACAAGGTCGAGAACGCGGTCGCGGCAAAGGTCCCCTGGCTCCTCGCGGGAGCGGCCGACCTGACCGGCTCAAACTCCGTGGAGCTCGAGGACTCAGAGCCCTTCGAGCCGGATTCGCGCGGGGGGCGCCAGTTCCACTTCGGGATCCGCGAGCACGAGTCCGCCGCGATCTCGAACGGGCTCTCGCTCTCGAAGATGCGCCCCCTGTGGTCCACCTACCTGACCTTCTCCGACTATGCCCGCCCGGCAATCCGGCTCTCCTCCCTGATGGAGTTGCCGGTCATCCATCTCTTCACTCACGACTCGATCGGTCTCGGTGAGGACGGCCCGACCCATCAGCCGATCGAGCAGATCGCTTCGCTCAGGGCGATTCCCGGCCTCGACGTGATCCGCCCCGCCGACGCCAACGAGGTCGCCGAAGCCTGGCGAGCGGCGATGGACCGTCACCACCAGCCGGTGGCGCTCGTTCTAACCCGGCAGGACGTACCGATCCTGGATCGCGAGAAGTACGCGTCCGCGGATGGACTGCGGCAGGGCGGCTACATCCTCGCCGACACGGAGGGAGACCCGGACGTGATCCTGATCGCGACCGGCAGCGAGGTCGCCCTGGCTGTCCAGGCGCATGAGCAGCTCGTCGCCGACGGAATCTCCTCGCGCGTCGTCAGCCTGCCCTGCTGGGAGCTCTTCGACCGCCAGGACGACGCCTACAAGGACGAGGTGCTGCCGCCCTCCGTCAGGGCCCGGGTCTCCATCGAGGAGGCCTCTACGCTGGGATGGGACCGATGGGTTGGACCCGAAGGCGCGAAGATCGGAATGCACACCTTCGGCTCATCGGCGCCCCTCAAGGACGTACAGAGCAAGTTCGGCTTCACCCCAGACAAAGTGGCCGAGACGGCCAAGGAGGTACTCGGACGATGACCCCCACGCAGGAGCTCCACGACCTGGGCCAGAGCCTCTGGCTCGACAACATCACCCGGACGATGCTCGACGACGGGACGGAGCAGGGCTACATCGACGACCTCAACGTCACCGGCCAGACCTCCAATCCCACGATCTTCGACAAGGCGATCTCGAGCGGCGACGCCTATGACGACCAGATCGCCGAGCTCCGTGAGAAGGGGATGGAGCCGGAGGAGATCTTCTTCGAGCTCGCCCTCGCCGACGTGACGCGGGCGGCGAAGATGTTCGGCGACATCCACAGGGAGACCGACCGGATGGACGGCTGGGTCTCCCTCGAGGTCTCCCCGACGCTCGCCTACGACACGAAGGGCACGGTCCAGCAGGCGGCGGACCTCCATGGCCGCGCGGAGGAGAACAACTTCATCAAGATCCCGGGAACCCCCGAGGGGCTGCCCGCGATCGAGGAGTCGATCTATGCGGGCGTGCCGATCAACGTGACCCTGCTGATGTCGAGCGACCAGACCATGGCCGCGGCCGACGCCTACATGAAGGGAATCGAGCGGCGGATCGAGGACGGGCTCGACCCGGACGTTCCGTCGGTGCTCTCCCTCTTCATCAGCCGCTGGGACGTCGCGGTCCACGACCAGGTTCCCGACGAGATCAAGAACACCCTGGGCGTCGCCGTCGGCAAAGCGACCTATGCGGCCTGGATGGAGATGCGGAACTCCGATCGCTGGAAGGGCCTCGAGGAGAAGGGCGCGCGGCTGCAGAGGCTGCTGTTCGCCAGCACTGGGACCAAGGACGAAAAGGCCTCGGACACGCTCTACATCGAGGCGTTCGCTGCGCCCGACACCATCAACACCATGCCTGACAAGACGCTCAACGCGTTCGCGGACCACGGCAAGGTGGGTGAGCCGCTGCCGGCGGACGGCGGCGACTTCGAGCAGGTCTTCCAGGCGCACCGGGATGCCGGCATCGACACCGACGCCCTCGGCCTCAAGCTGCAGAAGGACGGGGCGGACGCGTTCGTCAAGTCCTGGAACGAGCTGCTCGAGACGATCAAGTCGGAATCGGAGCGCCTGGCCGCGTAGCCGATTGATCTAGCCGCCGTTTGGCCGGCCCCAGCCGGTGGTACGGTCAGGCTTCCATTGACCTCGATAGGGGGAGGTCCGGTGACAGGAGGTCACCGCAGATGCTTCCAAGGCTGGCCATGAAGGCTGCGGTGGCGGCGATCGGCGCCGTGATGATGGTGGGCGCGCAATCTGCGCTCGCGGCGACGATCACCGTCGATACGACAGCCGACGACTTCGGCAGCGACATGGCCCATTGCTCGCTGCGGGAGGCGATCAAGTCGGTCGACGGAAACCTCACATCCGATCCGCAGGGCACGGACTTCGGCGGCTGCAACGCGTCGGGCACGTACTCGAGCAGCCCCGGCTCACCGGACACGATCATGCTCCCGGCCGGGACCTATCAGCTCACGCAGGCCGGAGCGGGGGAGGACAACGATGCGACCGGCGATCTCGACGTCCTCCGCTCGATGAACATCGTCGGGACGGGTAACCCGACCATCCAACAGACCATCGCCGAGCGGGTGATCGATCTGCCAGCGACCGGGAAGAACCTGTCGCTGTCCGGGCTGACGATCACGGGCGGCAACGAGGGCGGGGTCGGCACCGGCGGCGGCATCAACTATGTCGGGGCGAATACGTCGAGCCTCTCGCTCGATGGCGTGACCATCACCGGAAACAACACCGCGGCTGGCAACGGCGCCGGGATCTGGACCGACAGCCCCACGACGATCACGAACAGCGTGATCAACAACAACAAGGCTGCGCAGACGAGCGGGAACGGCAACGGGGGCGGGATCTACCAGGACGGGTTCGCGGGTCCCTTCGCCGGTGTGACGCTGAATGTCGACCACAGCACGATCAGCGGTAATTCGGCCGGGACGGTGACCAATACAGGCGAGGGCGGCGGCATCTTTCGCAAGACCAAGGTCAACGATGCGACGTCGGGTGCCGTCATCGAAAGCAGTGAGATCTCGGGCAACACGGCGCATAACTCGGGAGGAGGGGTCAACAGCACGAGCGACGGCACATTGCAGATCCTGGGATCGCTGATCAGCGGGAATCATGCGCTCACCCAGCGTGGCGGCGGACTCATCGCCGTTTCTGAGCAGAGCTCCGGATCCGGGCAGGTGTTCGTAGTCAACTCGACTGTTACCGGTAACGTCGCGAACGGGGAGGGCGGAGGAATCGAGGGCGGGGCCGAGGGGCTTCCTGTCGACCTCAATCTGCTCTTCTCGACTCTGGCTCAGAACACCGGGAGCTCGGGCAGCGAGCTGAACTTCGACGGCAACAGCAGCCCGAAGCCGACCTACACCGTGGAAGGGACGATCTTCGCCGCCACCGTTCCTTCGGCGATGAACGCCTGCAGTACCCCTGGCTCTGACTTCGCCATCCGCACCGACAACGGCTACAACATCAGCAGCGACCCGACCGACGCCACCCTCCCGCCCAACACCGGCCCCGGCTGTGGGATCTTCGCCGTTGCGCCAGGAGACCGGACCGGCCTGGCTGGGCCGCTCCTCAATCCGCTGGCGGACAACGGAGGGCCCACCAAGACGATGGAACCGACCGCGTCCAGCTTCGCTGTCGACAACATGCCCGATGCGGTCTGCACCGCGCTCAGCCCAGCGGTGATCACGGACCAGCGCGGCTTCGGGCGGCCCGAGGTGAGCGGGGACAACTGCGATAGCGGTGCCTACGAGGTACAGGCGCCGGTACTCACCCCGATCGGCGGCAAATCAGGCGCGGCGGGCCAGCTGCTGAGCTTCATCGTGTCCGCCTCGGACCACGATCCCGGCGACACACTCGTCTTCTCCGCCACCAACCTGCCGCCGGGGGCCATGTTCAACTCGAGCACGCGGACGTTCTCGTGGACACCTGGCGCGGCTCAGGTAGGGAACTACCCGAATGTCCACTTCAGCGTCACCGACGGCTTCAGCTCAGACGCCGAGGACATCGCCATCGCCGTGACAACTCCGCCGCCCACCGGCACGAGCCCTGGCACCGGCCCTGGGCAGACGACTCCACCTGCCGCCAAGAAGAAATGCAAGAAGCACAAGAAGCGCAGCGCCGCGGCCGCCAAGAAGTGCAAGAAGAAGAAGAAATAGAGACCTGCCCCTAGTCCCGCCTGGATAGGCTGCGCCGCGTGAGCACGGAACCGCAGCTCCGACGGCAACCGGCCTGGAAGGCCCTCGAGCAGCACCACTCCGAGATCGGCGAGCGTCACCTCCGCGACTTCTTCGCCGAGGACCCGGACCGCGGTACTCGCCTGGTCGCCGAGGGAGCCGGCCTCTACCTCGACTACTCGAAGAACCGGATCACCGACGAGACCCTCCGGTTGCTCACCCAGCTCGCCGATGAGCAGGGTGTCGCCGAGCGCCGGGACGCGATGTTCCGCGGCGAGCACATCAACGTCTCCGAGGACCGGGCCGTGCTCCACGTCGCGCTGCGGATGCCGAAGGACCGCTCGCTGATCGTCGACGGCGAGGACGTCGTCAAGCAGGTCCACGAGGTGCTCGACCAGATGTCCGCGTTCTCCCAGCGGGTCCGCTCAGGCGACTGGAAGGGCCACACGGGCAGGGCGATCCGGAACGTGGTCAACATCGGCATCGGGGGCTCTGACCTCGGGCCGGTGATGGCCTACGAGGCGCTTCGCCACTACTCCAAGCGAGAGATGACCTTCCGCTTCGTCTCCAACGTCGATGGGACGGACTTCGCGGAGAAGACCAGGGATCTCGATCCCGAGGAGACGCTCTTCATCGTCTCCTC
This sequence comes from uncultured Solirubrobacterales bacterium, assembly GCA_963743575.1. GTDB lineage: Bacteria > Actinomycetota > Thermoleophilia > Solirubrobacterales > 70-9 > DASUPK01. The sequence goes on from CAVUQC010000007.1 coordinate 1,346,104, forward strand.
GAAGACCTTCACCACGCTCGAGACGATGACCAACGCCCGGACGGCCCGGGACTGGGCGCTCGCCAAGCTGGGCTCCGATGACGCGGTCGCCAAGCACTTCGTAGCGGTCTCGACAAATGCCGAGGGGGTCTCCGAGTTCGGCATCGACACGGACAACATGTTCGGCTTCTGGGACTGGGTCGGCGGCCGCTACTCGATGGATTCGGCGATCGGCCTCTCCACGATGCTGGCGATCGGACCTGACGGGTTTCGCGAGATGCTCGCCGGCTTCCATGCGGTCGATGAGCACTTCAAGGAGACCCCGATCGGGCAGAGCCTGCCCTCGATCCTCGGCCTGCTCTGTGTCTGGTACGGCGATTTCTTCGACGCGCAGACCGTCGGTGTCTTCCCGTATGACCAGTACCTGCACCGATTCCCGGCCTACCTGCAGCAGCTGACCATGGAGTCGAACGGCAAGCACGTCACCGTCGAGGGCGCCCACGTGGACTACGAGACGGGCGCGATCTTCTGGGGCGAGCCGGGCACCAACGGCCAGCACTCCTTCTACCAGCTGCTTCACCAGGGGACGAAGTTGATCCCCGCCGACTTCATCGGCTTCATGCACACCCTGAACCCGCTGGGCGACCATCACGACCTGCTGATGTCGAATGTCTTCGCGCAGCCTGAGGCGCTCGCCTTCGGCAAGACGCCCGACCAGGTGAAGGAGGAGGGGACCCCGGACCCGATCGTCCCGCACCGGGTGATGGAGGGGAACCGGCCCTCGAACGTGATCCTCGCCGACCGGCTCACGCCGCACACGCTCGGCTCGCTGGTCGCCCTCTACGAGCACAGCGTCTTCACCCAGGGAGCGATCTGGCAGATCGACTCCTTCGACCAGTGGGGTGTGGAGCTGGGCAAGGTTCTGGCGAAGAAGATCATTCCCCAGCTCGAGGCGCCCGATGAGCCGGAACTCGACCACGACAGCTCCACGAACAACCTGATCCGCCGCTATCGGGCGAACCGTGGCTGATACCCAGGCGATCCTCTTCGACATCGACGGGACGCTGATCACCACGGGCGGGGCCAGCGACCGCGCCTGGAGGCGCGCGTTCAAGGAGCTCCAGGACGTTGACGTCGACATTCCGGCGGTCACCGGCAAGGGTGTCCCGGATCCCGAGGTGGGGCGGGCGGTCTTCCGCAACGCGGTCGGCCGGGAGCCGACCGATGAGGAGGCCGAGGCCCTGATGCGACGCCGCCTCGACCATCTCCCGGAGGAGGTCGACAATTCCCCGGCGTTCAGGGTCCAGGACTGCGTCCTCGAGCTGCTCGAGAAGCTGAGCGACGACGGGGTCCTGCTCGGTCTCACCACAGGCAACGTGGAGGAGGCGGCCCACATCAAGCTTCAGCGCGCCGACCTGAACCGCTTCTTCACATTCGGCGGCTACGGCTCCGACTCACCGGATCGCACGGAGCTCACCAAGAGGGCGCTGGAGCGGGCCGAGCTGGCCACCGGCCAGAGTCTCGAGCTCGAGCGCTGCTTTTCGTGCGGCGACACACCGCGCGACGTCGAGGCGGGCCATGGCGCCGGCATCCGCGTCACCGCCGTGGCGACGGGCGAGTACAGCCTCGATCAGCTGAAGGACTCTGGAGCGGATGCGACGATCCGCTCGTTCTGCGACGGCCTCCCGCTGCTCTAGTCGACCAGCCGCCTGCTGACCGCCCAGCGGCTGAGCTCGTGGCGGTTCGAGAGCTGGAGCTTGCGCAGCACCGAGCTGACGTGGGCCTCGACGGTCTTCACCGAGATGTGGAGGCGCAGCGCGATCTCCTTGTAGAGGTAGCCGCGGGCGATGTAGCGGAGGACCTCTCGCTCGCGGGCGGTGAGCTGATCGAGCTCGGGGTCAACCTCCTCGGCCGGGAGATCGCCGGCGAATGCGTCCAGCACGAATCCGGCGAGTCTGGGGGAGAAGACCGCGTCCCCGTCCCGCACCCGCGCCACGGCGTCGGTGAGCTCGTCGCCGGTGATCGACTTCGTGACATACCCGCGAGCGCCGGCGCGGACGATGGCGATCACGTCCTGGGGATCGTCGGAGACCGAGAGGGCGAGGAACCGCTGCTGCGGCCTCTGCTTGGCCACCTGCTCGATCACCTCGACTCCGCCGCCGCCCGGCATATGCACGTCCAGCAGGACGACGTCGGGCTGGAGCTTCACGATCGCGCGGACCGCGTCCTCCACCGATTCGGCCTCGCCGAGCAGCTCGACACCCTCTCCGAGCTCCGCCCTGACGCCGGCCCGGAAGATGGCGTGGTCGTCGACGATCACCACGGAAGGTGTGCTCATCGACGCGCCCTCATCGTCAGCTCGACCTCGGTGCCATCGTCGGGATCGCTGCGGACCTCCGCCTTTCCGCCGTATCTCTCCATGCGCCCGATTATCGACTCGCGGAGGCCGCGGCGATCGGCCGGGACCGAATCGGGATCGAAGCCGGGGCCGCGATCGTCGATGTAGACCCGCGCGCCGCCCTTCTCGATCTCGGCGTAGAGGCGCACCGGCCCCCCGTCGGAGGCGAACTTCGCGGAATTGGTCAGCGCCTCCCGGGTCGCCGCGACCAGCGCTTCGAGCCGCTCGTTCAGCTCCGCGTCTCCGACGACCACCGCCTCGATCGGAGCGCCGTGGGAATCCTCGATCTCGGCCGCGGCCGCGCGGAGGGCGTCGGCGAGGCGCTCGTCCGGGCGGCTCGGCTCGGTGTCGGAGAGCCAATCGCGGAGCTCTCGCTCCTGGCGCCGGGCCAGCCTGCCCACCTGCTCCGGGTTGTCGGAGCGCTTCTGGATCAGGGCGAGGGTCTGGAGGACGGAGTCGTGCAGGTGCGCGGCGACGTCGGCGCGCTCGTCCGCCCGTGCGCGCGCGACCCGCTCGGAGCCGAGGCGGTTGAACGTCGCCCGCCAGAACGGTGCCGAGATCAGAATCAGGGCGACGGCGACGACGAGGGCAGCCAGTGCCACCCTGCCGGCGAACTCGATCACGCCTGACAGCCAGAGGACCACGAGGCCCACCCCGAGAACGGCACCGAGCGCAAGGCCCAGCTTGGAGGCCCGGGTCGTCTCCGGGCTCAGGGCCGGGGCGAACGCCAGGGTGTCCCGATCGCCGCTGTTGGCCACGGCCGCGGGAGAACGTCCCATCGCCCGTGCGATCAGGGCGACGAGTACGCAGCCGCCGACGAGCGCGAATGACTCGCCGCTCCCGAGATCGAGCGTGCCCTTTGAGTGCAGGTACAGGAACGCGCCGAGGACCAGGACGGCTGTCCCGGTCCCCAGCGTGCTCAGATTTGGTCTTCTCACCTACCGCATACCGTCCTCTGCGTCGCCAGCATCTGTTTGTGGTGGTCGTAGTCGACCCCGTGCTGGTCGTTCGCCTGATCCGGCGCCTGATCGGTGACGATCATCTGCCCGAGCTGGATGTCGGCGCTCAGATCGAGCCGCGGAGCATCGGTGGTCGGGGTTCCGAGCGTGACGTCCGGATCGACGCCATGAGAGACCTCGCCGGCCACCACCAGCTCGCCCGCCTTGCCCGTCGTATGACCGACGACGCAGACGTTCTTCGGGACCGAGACGATCATCTGGCCGATGCCGAGATGGGACGAGACGGCAATGGTCCTGCCCTTCTGCCAGGGCAGCTCCCGGAGATCGACCACGAGCTGGCCGGTGCCGAGCTTGTAGCCGTCGGCTGGGACGTCGACCACCGCATTGGGGGTGTAGGTCCGCTGGCCGATCGATCCGTCGATGTTGATGTCGGCGGCCGCGATCGCTCCGGCGGGGATGCCGAGCACCAGCGCCGTGGTGAGCAGCAGCGGCGTGCTTCGACGGCGCCACTCCGGGGCGAATGCGAACGCGACCAGCGCGATCCCCAGCGCGATCACCGCCGCGGCGATGATCCCGCCGTTGCCGGTTGCAGTGGTCCAGGCGCTGACGACGGCCAGAAACGCGGCGACCCCGAGCCCGACCGCGACCAGCAGGCAGACGACGAACACCTTGCCGAGCCGTGCCCAGACGCTCTCTGGAACCGGGTTGCCGGTCCCGTCGTCCTGCGGAAGGGCGACCGCCAGAACGAGATAGGCGAGCACCCCGGCCCCTCCGAAGAGGGTGCTGACCACGAACGCGATCCGAACCAGGGTGGCGTTGAATCCGACGTGTTCGGCGAGCCCGCCTGCCACTCCCCAGAGAACGCGATCGTCCTTCGAGCGCAGCAGCGCACGTCGCGGGCCGACCTCGGTCTGCTTGGTGGTCCTGTTCGACTTGGTTGTCTTGTCTTTTGAGTGTTTGGGTTGGTTTGCCATGACGATGACGATGAAGCCCGGGGCCCGAATCGTCTATCGGGAATCGCCCCTAAGAGTCCCCTAACTGTCCCTGTAGCCTCGGCTCATGGGTAGGCGCCGCATCGTCCCAAGCCACTTCCGCTCCGATGGCAAGCCGAAGACCGCCTACGAGAGCGAGTCGGTGGCGCGCCAGGAGGCTGCGCGGCTGGGTATGACCTACTACCGCTGCGACTTCTGCAACCGATTCCATCTTGCGAGCAAGTGACATACGGCGTTAACGAATTGGACCTTCACTCCAATCGGGTGATGCGATAGACCACTGACGGTAGGAAGATCGACGCCCGCGGGAATGGAAGCCTCAAACATGGCAGTCGCAAAACGAAAAGCACGCAAGACAGCGCGAAAGAGCTCCGCGCCAGCCGGCCCGCGGGCCGCTGACGTCTTCGTGATCTTCGGCATCACCGGCGACCTCGCGAAGGTAATGACCTTCCACTCGCTCTACCGGCTCGAGGCCCGCGGGCTGCTCGATTGCCCGATCGTCGGCGTCGCGTTTGACGATTGGTCTGAGAAGGAACTCCGCGAGCACGCTCGCAAGGCGATCGAGACCTCGTCAGGCTCCAAGCCCAACCCGAAGATCTTCAACCGGCTCGCAAAGCGGTTCTCCTATGTACAGGGGGACTTCTCCGAGGACGCCACCTACGAGCGGGTCGGCAAGGCAATCAAGGGCGCCAAGACACCGGTTTTCTATCTGGAGATCCCGCCGTCCCTCTTCGGGATGACGATCGGAGGACTGTCCAAGGCTGGGTTGACTGAGAACGCTAGGGTGGTCGTGGAGAAGCCGTTCGGGCATGACCTGGAGTCCGCGCGCGAGCTGGCGGACGAGATCCACCGGTACATCCGCGAGGACCAGCTCTACCGGATCGACCACTTCCTCGGCCTGATGGGGTTGGCCGAGATCCTCTTCCTGCGCTTCGCCAACGCGATCTTCGAGCCCGTTTGGAACCGCAACAGCATCGACTGTGTGCAGATCACGATGGCCGAGGACTTCGGCGTCTCGGATCGAGGCAGCTTCTACGACCCGGTCGGCGCCGTCCGCGACGTCGTGGTCAACCACCTGATGCAGATCGTGGCCGCCTGCGCGATGGAGCAGCCCGCCGGCCGGGACGCACGATCGCTGAAGGACGCCATGTTCTCGGTCTTCTCGGCGATGCCGAAGGCCGATCCGAAGCAGTACGTGCGCGGGCAGTACGAGGGCTACCGGAAGGTCAAGGGGGTGGCCAAGGGCTCGAGCACCGAGACGTTCGCGGCGATGCGCTTTGAGATCGACAACTGGCGCTGGACCGGGGTGCCCTTCTTCGTCCGGACGGGAAAGGAACTCGCGGTGGAGCAGTGGGAGCTCAGGCTGGTATTCAAGGAGCCCCCGCGCCTTGGATACGCGATGAGGGGCCGGCAGATGCCGCCGTCGGACGAGCTGGTGATCAGGCTCCACCCCACGACCGGCATCCGCCTGCTCATTGACGCCCAGCGCAGCGACTCCGCAACTCCTGAGCAGATCAACCTCGACATGGAGTTCTCCGAGCAGGGGGGAGAGGGACCCACGCCTTACGAGGTGCTCCTGCATGCCGCAATGCTCGGCAACAGCACGCGCTTCACCCGCCAGGACAACATCGAGGAGACCTGGCGGATCTGCGGGCCGCTGATCGAGAAGCCGCCCCGGATCCAGCCGTATAAGCGCGGTTCATGGGGGCCGAAGTCCGCCGACCGCCTGGTCAAGGAATTCGGCGGCTGGCGTGACCCTTGGACTGGCTCATGACTCCGCCGAAGGCGAAGGCGAAGCAGAAGCAGGAGGCCATGCCCCAGAGCGCGGCGATGCCGTCGCCGTTTCCGCCGATCGCCGACTACGCCTTCCTCTCCAACTGCCATACCGGTGCCCTGGTGGCGCCCGACGGCGCGATCGACTGGCTCTGCGTCCCGCGGTTCGACTCGCCCAGCATCTTCGGAACCCTGCTCGACCGCGAGGCCGGCTCATTCCGCTTCGGGCCCTTCGGGATCAACGTCCCGAGCGCTCGGATCTACGAGCCCGGCACGAACATCCTCAACACCACCTGGCACACCCCGACGGGCTGGGCGATGGTCCGTGACGCCCTGACCATCGGCCCCACTCAGCACAAGGATGAGGTCACTCCGCACACTCGGGCACCGGCGGATGAGGACGCCCACCACCTGCTCGTGCGGGTTGTGCTCTGCATGGAGGGCTCGGTGGACATGGAGCTGCTCTGCGAGCCCGACTTCGACTACGGGCGCACGCCGGCCGATTGGACCCTCCAGGGAGACCACACCGCCGACGCCAGCGGGTCCGGGGTCACCGTGAGGCTCCGCAGCAGCATGCCGCTGGGGGCGGAAGGACAGGTGGCCCAGGCACGGCACACCCTCCAGAAGGGCGAGCAGGCCTACTGCTCCCTGTCGTGGGCGGAGGAGCTCGCCTCTCCCGAGGACATGGATCACGCCAACGCCCGCATCAGCGAGACCGCCAACTACTGGCGCACCTGGATCTCCAAGGCGCGCATGCCGGATCACCCCTACCGGGGGGCGATCCAGCGCTCGGCGCTCACGATCAAGGGGCTCACCTACATGCCCACCGGAGCAACCGTCGCGGCCCTGACCACCTCGCTGCCGGAGACGCCGGGCGGAGAGCGCAACTGGGACTACCGCTTCACCTGGATCAGGGACTCGACCTTCACCCTCCAGGCCCTCCACTTCCTGAACCTGGACTGGGAGGCCAACGAGTTCATGCAGTTCATCGGCGAGCTCGAAGCGAACGAGGACGGGGCGCTGCAGATCATGTACGGGATCGACGGCCGGCGGGACCTGACCGAGACGACGCGTGATGACCTCTCGGGATACGCGGGAGCGTCGCCCGTGCGAGTCGGAAACGGAGCCTTCGACCAGCGACAGAACGACGTCTTCGGCGCCGCCCTCGATTCGATCCTGCTCCACAGCCACCGGAGCCAGCGGCTGCCCCGCGGGCTCTGGCCCGTGGTCCAGGCCCAGGCGGAGTGCGCGACGAAGGTATGGAAGAAGCCGGACCAGGGCATCTGGGAGGCTCGCGGCAAGCCGCAGCACTATGTCTCGTCGAAGCTCATGTGCTGGGTCGCCATGGACAGGGCCTCGAAGCTCGCGGAGATCCGGGGGGACAGCGAGCTCCAGGCCGAATGGGGAGACCTCGCGGAGGAGATCCACAAGGACATCCTCGACAACGGCGTCCAGGACGGGGTCCTCCGCCAGCACTACGAGACCGACGCCCTCGACGCCTCCACGCTCCTCGCCGCGATCTTCGGCTTCCTGCCGGGCGATGACGAGGTGCTTCGCAAGAGCGTGCTGGCGATCGGGGACGACCTCACCGAGAACGGCTTCGTGCTCCGCTACGTCACCGGAGAGACGGACGACGGACTGTCCGGCAAGGAGGGCAGCTTCCTGATCTGTTCCTTCTGGCTGGTCTCGGGCCTGGCGATCATCGGCGAACAGCAGCGCGCGCGGGATCTGATGGACCGGCTGCTGCGGGTCGCCTCGCCGCTCGGGCTCTTCGCCGAGGAGTTCGACACCAGCACGGGGCGCCACCTGGGGAACTTCCCCCAGGCCTTCTCGCACCTCGCCCTGATCGAGGCCGCGGCACGAATCATCATGAGCGAGCGCCTCAAGGAGTTCGGGGTCAACGTATGAGCGATTACGACGTGATCGTGATCGGCAGCGGCGCTGGCGGCGGCACGCTGGTCCATCAGCTCGCGCCGTCCGGGAAGCGGATCCTGCTGCTGGAGAGAGGAGACTGGCTTCCCCGCGAGCCGCAGAACTGGCTCGCGCAGGATGTCTTCGTCGACGGCCGCTACCAGTCGGAGGACACCTGGTACGACAAGGATGACAAGGAGTTCGCGCCGCAGGTCCACTACTACGTCGGAGGCGCAACGAAGCTGTACGGGGCCGCCCTCTATCGGCTGCGGGCCGAGGACTACGGGGAGATCAAGCACGCCGACGGGATCTCGCCCGCCTGGCCCGTCTCCTATGAGGAGATGGAGCCCTTCTACACCAGGGCCGAGCAGCTCTACGAGGTGCGTGGCGCCCGGGGCGAGGATCCGACGGAGCCGCCGGCGAGCGGGCCATATCCGCACCCGGCCGTGTCGCACGAGCCGCGAATCCAGCAGCTGGCTGACGACCTGGCCGCCGCCGGGTACCAGCCGTTCCACGCCCCGTGCGGCGTGCTGCTCGACGAGGGGAACATGCCGTACAGCCGCTGCGTTCGGTGCAACGACTGCGATGGCTTCCCCTGCCTCGTCCACGCCAAGTCGGACGCGGAGGTGATGGCGGTGCGGCCGGCGCTGGAGCACGACAACGTCACGCTCCTCACCAACGCGATGGCGCGGTCCCTCGAGACGAGCCCCGATGGCACCGCGGTCACGGGGGTGGTGGTGGAGCGCGATGGGGCGACCGAGACCCACAGCGCGGACGTCGTCGTCGTCTCGTGCGGCGCCGCCAACTCGGCCAGGCTCCTACTCGCCTCGGCCAATGACAAGCACCCGAACGGCCTGGCCAACGGCTCGGATCAGGTCGGCCGCAACTATATGTTCCACAACAGCCAGGCCGTGCTCGCCCTCTCGAAGGAGCCCAACCCGACCGTCTTCCAGAAGACGCTCGGCCTCAACGACTTCTACCTGGCGGGTAAGGAGTTCGACCACCCGCTCGGCAACCTCCAGATGGTCGGCAAGTCACAGGCGCCGATGTTCCGCGGCGAGAAGCCGGGGGAGACGAAGTTCGCCCCGGGTTGGTCGCTCGAAACGGTCGCCGACCATGCGGTGGACTTCTGGCTCTCGACCGAGGACCTGCCCAAGCCGGAGAACCGAGTCACCCTGAGCGACGACGGGCGGGTGAAGATCGCGTACAGCTACTCGAACGAGGGGCCGAAGAAGGAGCTCTACGAGAAGCTCACGTCGATGCTGGGCGAGATCGGCATGCACCCTGACCATCTCCTTCCGCACCACGCCTATCTGAAGAACGAGATCCCGGTGGCCGGGGTCGCGCATCAGGCCGGGACCTGCCGCTTCGGGTCGGATTCGACGACCTCGGTGCTCGACACGAACTGCAAGGCCCACGAGCTCGACAACCTCTACGTGGTCGACACCAGCTTCTTCCCGAGCATCGGCGCGGTCAACCCGGCGCTGACCGCCATGGCGAACGCGATCCGCGTCGGCGACCACCTGCTGGAGCGTCTCGGCGCTTAGGCGGGACGGACTCGACGGGCAGACCGTGGCTGCGGATTCCCATCGAGTGGTGGTCGTGGGCGGTGGCTTCGGCGGGCTCTTCGCGGCGCGGAACCTGAGCCGCGGACCGGTCCAGGTCACCCTCGTGGACCGGCTCAACCACCATCTCTTCCAGCCGCTGCTCTACCAGGTCGCGACGGGAATCCTCTCGGAGGGGGAGATCGCGCCGCCGCTGCGAGGGGTCCTGCACCGCCACCGGAACATCGAGGTCGAGCTGGCCGAGGTGAACGCCTTCGACCTGGAGGCGCGGACGGTGACGGCCATGGGGCCCGACGGCCGGGTCCTCGAGCTCCCCTACGACAGCCTGATCGTCGCCGGAGGCGCCGGGCAGTCGTACTTCGGCCACGACGAGTTCTCGCGCTGGGCCCCCGGCATGAAGACGATCAACGATGCCCTCGAGCTCAGGGGACGGATCCTCGGTGCGTTCGAGATGGCCGAGCTCGAGCAGGATCCTGAAAAGCAGCAGGAATGGCTCACCTTCGTGGTGGTCGGCGGCGGTCCGACCGGGGTGGAGATTGCGGGCCAGATCGCCGAGCTCTCGAGGCGCGTGCTCAAGGATGACTTTCGCAGGGTCGATCCGCGAAACGCCAGGATCATCATCTGTGACGGCGGGAAGCAGGTGCTGGCGACGTTCGGCGACGACCTCTCCGGCAAGGCGGCTACGGGGCTGGGGCACCTCGGTGTCGAGCTCCAGATGTCGACCATCGTCACCGACATCGACCAGAACGGAGTGGTCGTCAAGCAGGGGGACGAGGAACGGCGGATCGGCTGCCACACCAAGATCTGGGCGGCGGGCGTCGAGGCTTCACCGCTTGCCCGGATGCTGGGGGAGGCGACCGGCGCGGAGGTCGACCGCGCCGGGCGGGTCTCGGTGCTCCCCGATTGCACGCTCCCCGGGCATCCCGAGGTGTTCGCGATCGGCGACATGATGTCCCTCGACGGGCTGCCGGGGGTCGCGGAGGTGGCGATGCAGCAGGGCCTCCACGCTTCGAGCACGATCAAGCGGCGCCTGCGGGGCAAGGAGGGAAAAAAGTTCAGCTACCGCGACCTGGGCAGCATGGCGACCATCTCCCGCTTCCGGGCGGTGGTGAGCTTCAAGGGCATTCGCCTATCGGGCCTGATCGGCTGGCTCGCCTGGCTCTTCGTTCACCTCACCTTCCTCACGGGGTTCAAGAACCGCATCGCGACCATTCCGCGCTGGGCGATCACCTTCATCGGCAACAGCCGCCCGCAGCGCACGATCACCATGCAGCAGGTCATCGGGCGCGTCGCCCTCGAGCAGGCCGGCGGCCGGCCATTCCTGATGTCGCTGGTCGAGGACGACCCGCAGTCGACCGAGAGCGAGCCCCCCGGATGATCGGCATCCGGCCCATCGACTCGTTCGAGGCGATGACCCTCTTCTCCGAGGAGGCCGAGCTCGAGGCTGCGTTCGTCCCCGAGGCCGGCATGGTCGGCTGCTCGCTGCGCCATCGCGGTGAGGAGCTGCTTGGCCAGCGCGGCGGCCTGGCCCGGTACGTCGCGGACCGCTCGACCATGGGCATACCGCTGCTCCACCCCTGGGCGAACCGAGTCGCCGAGAGAAAGTTCGAGGTGGCCGGACGGGAGGTCGACCTCTGGGCGCACCCCGGCCTGTACACATTGGGCCCCAAGGGCCTGCCGATCCACGGTCTCCTCGCGGCCGCATCGGGGTGGAGCGTCGACCGGCACGAGGACACGGCGGAGGGCCCGCGTCTCGTGGGCACCTTCGATTTCGCTGCCCGCGAGGACCTGATGACCGTGTTCCCGTTTTCCCACCAGGTCCAGGTCGGCGCCGGGATCTCAGGAGAGACGCTGACCATCGCGACGACGGTGCGCGCGTCCGGCGACGTGCCGGTGCCCATCGCCTTCGGCTTCCACCCCTACCTCCGTCTGCCCGGCGTCGAGCGAAGTGCCTGGAAGGTCGAGATGCCGGTGACCGAGCGGGTCGTGCTCGACTCCGAGGAGCTCCCAACCGGCGAGGTGGAGCCGGCGGAGGTGGCTGACGGTCCGCTCGGCTCGAGGATCTTCGACGACGAGTTCGTCGCTCCGGCCCAACCGTTCGCCCTTGAGGGAGGGGGACGTCGAATCGAGGTCTCATTTGATCGGGGCTACCCCTATGCGCAGGTCTACGCGCCGGACGACGATGACGTGATCGCCTTCGAGCCGATGACCGCACCGACAAACACGCTCGTGAGCGGGCAGGACCTGAAGCTGCTCGAGCCCGGTGAGAGCTACGAGGCCGCGTTCTCGATCAAGGTGTCGAGCTGATGGCCGAGAGCAAAGCAACAGAGATGTCGGCTGCGGAGTTCCGTGAGCTCTTCGATCGGGTCTCGAACTGGGGCCGGTGGGGTCCCGATGACGAGCGGGGCGCTCTCAACCACCTGACGCCGGAGCTGGTCGCGGCCGCCGCCGGCCTCGTGCGCGACGGGCGGACGGTCAGCCTCAGTCGCTCCCTCAACACCGAGCGCGAGCCCGACAACCCAGAGCCAGCCGATCACCACATGACCATGCTCGACGGCCAGGGGCACTCGGACGGTCTCGCCTTCGCCAAGGACTACATCGGCGTCGACTACCACAACGACTCGCACAGCCACCTCGACGCCCTCTGCCACGTCTCCTACGACGACTCGCTCTACAACGGGCTGCCCGCGGACTCGGTCTCGGTCACCGGTGCGGCGGTCGAGACGGTCGAGGCGTTGAAGGACGGATTGGTCGGCCGCGGTGTCCTGCTCGATGCCCCCCGGGCTCGCGGGGTCAGCTGGCTGGAGCCGGGCGACAGCGTCCTGCCCGGTGACCTCTCCGAATCGGAGGGCCGCCAGGGGGTGAGGGTGGAGGAGGGCGACATCCTGCTGATTCGGACGGGGCACGCGACCCGCCTCGACGAGCTTGGGCCGTGGGACACCGCCGGCTCCAAGGCGGGCCTGCACCCGAGTTGTGCGGAGTTCCTGGCGGAGCGACGCATCGCGGCGCTCGGCTCGGACGGCAACAACGACACGGCTCCGAGCTTCACCGAGGGCGTCGGCTTTCCGATCCACGTCCTGGCGCTGACGGCGATGGGCGTCCACCTGCTCGACTATCTGCACCTCGACGAGCTAGGCAGCGCCTGCGAGGAGGCTGGCCGCTGGGAGTTCCTCTTCGTCGGCGCTCCGCTCCGCATCGAGGGGGGAACCGGGTCGCCCCTCAACCCGATCGCGATCCTCTGAGTGATCTACGTGGTTCACACTGACCTGGCCGCCACGGTGTTTGATTAGATCAGCGGCAATGGCGTCCTTCATCCCGTCGATTGCCGCCGCTAGCAGCAACCTGCTGGCGGCCCGCAATCAGATGGGCTTCACGCTCGGCTTCCACATCGTCCTCGCCTGCTTCGGCGTGGCATTCCCAGCGATGATGCTGATTGCCGAGTACCGGGGTCACAAGAACAACGATGAGGCGGCGCTGCGCCTGGCGCGCAACTGGTCCAAGGCGGTCGCCGTGATGTTCGCGGTGGGCGCGGTGAGCGGCACCGTTCTCTCCTTCGAGTTCGGGCTGCTGTGGCCGCGGTTCATGGACCGCTTCGGGGACGTTTTCGGTGTCGCGTTCGCGATCGAGGGCATCTTCTTCTTCCTCGAAGCGATCTTCATCGCGATCTACATCTACGGCTGGAATCGCCTCTCGCCGAAGGCACACATGTGGGCGGCCGTGCCGATCGTGATCTCCGGGGTGGGCGGTGCCTTCTCGGTCATCGCGGCGAACTCCTGGATGAACCAACCGCAGGGATTCACTCTCGACAGCAGCGGAAACGTGACCAATGTGAAGCCGTTCGAGGTCCTCACCAACTCGGCGGCGGGCTACGAGTTCCTCCACATGTTCCTTGCGGCGTACATGGTCGCTGGCTTCCTGGTCGCCTCCGTCTACGCCGTCGGGATGTTGCGCGGCAAGCGTGACCGATACCACCGCCTCGGCGTGATCATCCCCCTGACGGTGGCGGCGATCGCCACGCCCTTCCAGCTGCTCGTCGGTGACACCGCCGCGCGCGCAGTCGCCGACGACCAGCCGGCCAAGTTCGCCGGCATGGAGTGCATCTACAAGGGCGGCCCCGACCAGACCGAGTACCTGGGCGGCCGCTGCGTTGACGGAAAGGTGAAGGGCGGGATCGGCATTCCCGGGCTCGACTCCTTCCTCGTCGGGTTCAGCAAGAACACCGACGTCACCGGCCTCAACCAGATCCCCCAGGACGAGCAACCCCCCGCGCTGACGATGCTGCATCTCGCATTCGACACGATGGTGGGGGTCGCGACCCTGTTGTTCCTGCTGGCCGTCTGGTTCGCCATCAACTGGTGGCGCAAGAGAGATCTGCCTCAGACGAAGTGGTTCATGCGCGCAGTCGCCATCTCCGGCGTCGCCACCGTGGTCGCCCTGGAAAGCGGCTGGATCGTCACGGAGGTCGGGCGCCAGCCATGGATCGTCCAGGGCTTCATGCGGACCTCCGAAGCCGTCACCCCCGCGCAGGGGATCTGGTGGGTGTTCGGAATCACGATGGCAATCTACATCGCCCTCGGGACCATCGCCGTGGTCGTGCTTCGTGGCCTGTCCAAGCGCTGGAGCAAGGGCGAGCCCGAACCGGCTGACCTCCCGTACAGCCCGCCGCCCGCGCCGCCCGCCCCACCCGCGGAGGGCACGGCATGAGCACCGCCGACATCTGCGCGGTGATCCTCTGGGTCGGCGTCACTCTCTACGCGATCTTCGGCGGCGCCGACTTCGGTGCCGGGGTCTGGGACCTGCTCGCCGGCTCCGGTGAGCGAGCCGACCGGGTCCGCGCCCAGATCGACCGCTCCATCGGCCCCGTCTGGGAGGCCAACCACGTCTGGCTGATCTTCGTGCTGGTCGTGCTCTGGACCGCATTCCCCAGCACCTTCTCGGCGATCATGACGACGCTCTACATCCCCCTCGCGATCGCCGCCCTCGGCATCGTGTTGCGCGGCTCCGGGTTCGCCTTCCGGCATGCTCTACCCGGGCCCATCCAGGGCCCCGCGACCCGGGTGTTCGGCGTGGCCTCTCTGCTGACTCCCTTCTTCATGGGGACCGTGGTCGGAGCGATCGCCTCCGGCGAGGTGCCTGCGGCCGGCGACGGAGATCCAACCGGGAGCTGGACGGGGTTCCTCCCCCTTGTGACCGGCGCGCTCTTCGTCCTGGTCGCTGCCTACACCGCCGCTGTCTTCCTGGTCCGCGACGCAGGTGCCCGGGGAGACACAGACCTCCGTGACTACTTCGCGCGGCGAGCCCTCATCGTGGCGGTGCTCGCCGGCATCGGCGCAGTCCTCGGCGTCATCGCGCTCCGTCAGGACGCTCGCTTCATCTTCGACGGGCTCACCTCTTGGCCCGGCATAGCCCTGGTGATCCTCTCCGGGATCTGCGGCCTGGCCGCCCTCGGCTTCCTGGTCACGGGCCGCAACCGCGGCTTGCGGGTTGCCGCCGTGGGAGCCGGGGTCGCGATGATCTGGGGCTACTTCGCTGCGGCGTTCCCGTACATGCTTCCGACCTCGCTGAAGATCTCGGACTCCGCCGCCGTCTCCGCCACGCTCACCGAGGTGATCGTTGTCTTCGGGATCGCGGCCGTGACGGTCATCCCGTCTCTGATCCTGCTGTACGCGCTCTCGCAGCGCAGCGCGCTCGAGTAGGGGCCCTAGCTCAGCGCCGCTTCTTGTGCTTCTTGCACTTGGCCTTCTTGGCCGCGCCCGCCGAACGGTGCTTCTTCTTTTTCTTCTTCTTGTGCTTCTTGCACTTCGCCTTCTTCGTCGGAGTCGGCGTCGGCTGCGGATTGCTGGGCGGCGTGGTCCCCGTTGGGGCCGGGCAATCGATCGGCCAGGTCAGCGGATTCTTGCCGTCGGGCGCGCTGATCCCCTGAGAGTCCAGCCAGGCCCGCAGGTGGCTGGGCTGTGAGGTCATCACGCCGTCGGCGCCCGAGTCGTAGAAGCGCTGGTAGGCCGCGTCGGTCTCGTCCTGCTCTCCGTTCGTCCAGATGTGCACGGCGTAGCCCAGGCAGTGGGCCTGGTCGTGTTGCAGCAGGTACTCGGGAACCTGGATGCCCACCTGGTCGGGCGGGACCTGGAAGGCGGCGACGTCGGGATTCGGGATCGTGCCGGCCAGAGCGAACGCGGTCGTCCCCTGGGTCGCCCCCGCCAGCGCGACCTTGGGTGTGTCGTCCATCTCGTGGAAGCGGGCCAGGAGCTCGTCGCTGAACGAGACGACGATGACGTTGTCGCGGACCGATTGGGGCTCGCTGTTCAGGAGGTCGGCGAGTGCATCGGCGACCGGGAGCGAGGCGTCCGGATCGTCGCAGTACTGAAGCCCGTTGTCCGTCTGACAGCCGCCGTTCGAGGACGGGGCTGTGGTCGTCTTCTGCATCTTGATCTCGACGTTGATCGGGACGTTCGGGAAGGTCTCCAGCACCTGCTTCAGCGTCGGGATCTCGAAGTCGGTCTTGCTGTAGCCGGTCGGCGGAGTCACGGCGCCGGTTTGCATGCCGCGGTAGGGGTAGGCGGAGTCGGCCAGGGAGTAGTCGTGCGCGTAGGTGCCGGGCCTGAACCAGTACCCCGCATCCAGGGCCTGGAGCTGGTCGACGGTCATCTGGTTGACCTGCGACCCCGGTCGATGCTGGATGTCCGCCGGCCCGGGGCAGAGGGTGTCGGTGCAGGCGATGCGCGTCCAGGTGTCGTCGTGGATCACCATCAGGCGATCGCTGGGCGGCAGCGGATTCGCCGGGTCGTTTGCAGCCATGTTGATGTCGAGCTCGAGCGAGTCGGCGCCTCGGTCCTGGAGCGCCGACTTGAGCGCATACATCGTGTTCGAGGGGGCCTCGTCCTCGCCGCCCTGATGGGCCATCACGAGGAAGCGCTTCTGGAGCCACGGGTTCGGATCGGGCGAGACCGCCGCGGCGGCGGTCGCGAAGACGAGTCCCGAGATCGCCATGATCGCCACAGCGACGGTGACCGCGCCGAATCGAGTCCTGCTGACCAGCATCCTGGCTCCTCTCATTCCCTCGCCGCCATCGTGGCAGCCGGCGCCTGACAGGCTCGAAGACTATCCATCGAAATCGCGGCTGTGGGTGCCGGATAGAGTGGCCCGGCGATGAAGTGGAAGCCGGGCCAGAGGAGTGGCAACATCGAGGACCGGCGGGGGGAGGGGGGAGGCCTCGGTGGGGGGCTCGGCGGAGGCGGCGGATTCCCGATCCCGATGGGCCGCATGGGCGGCGGCGGAATCGTCGGCGTGATCATCGTCATCGTCATCTACCTGCTCGCCGGTAAGGGGGGCGGCGGCGGGGGATTCGACGTGCCCGGCCCGAGCAGCGCCTTCCCCCAGGTCCCCCAGACGGGAACCGGCCAGGACTCGGTGCCGCAGAGCCCGAACGAGGACAAGGAGGTTCAGTTCGTCTCCTTCGTCCTCGACGATGCCCAGACCTTCTGGAAGCAGCAGTTCGCCGCCGCGGGCAAGCCGTACAAGGATGCAAAGCTCGTCCTCTTCCGCAACCAGGTCAACTCGGGCTGCGGGCTCGCGAGCTCGGCGACGGGGCCCTTCTATTGCCCGCTCGACCAGAAGGTCTACATCGACCTCGGCTTCTTCGACGAGCTCAACCGGCGCTTCAAGGCTCCAGGCGACTTCGCGCAGGCGTACGTCCTCGCGCACGAGATCGGCCACCACGTGCAGCAGGAGCTCGGCATCGAGCAGAAGGTCCGCCAGCAGAGTCAGCAGAACCCGGGCGACGCGAACGCCCTGTCCGTGCGGCTGGAGCTCCAGGCCGACTGCTTCGCCGGCGTCTGGGCTCGCTCCACCTATGATCGCGGCATCCTCGAGAGCGGGGACCTGCAGGAGGGACTGACCGCCGCCGCGGCCGTTGGTGACGATCGGATCCAGCAGCAGGCCCAGGGCCGGATCGATC
This sequence comes from uncultured Solirubrobacterales bacterium, assembly GCA_963743575.1. Classification (GTDB taxonomy): domain Bacteria; phylum Actinomycetota; class Thermoleophilia; order Solirubrobacterales; family 70-9; genus DASUPK01. The sequence continues at coordinate 1,363,635 of CAVUQC010000007.1, forward strand.
CCGAGTCCTTCACCCACGGCACCTCGGCCCAGCGCGACCATTGGCTGCAGACGGGCTTCGACTCGGGCAACCTGAACGCCTGCGACACGTTCTCGGGCGACATCTAACCCGGGGTCAGGTCTTGCATACGACAATGTGGCAATGCAAGACCTGACCCCGAAGGAGCCGACAATGTGGCAATGCAAGACCTGACCCCGAAGGAGCGTGGATGACGGACCTATTCGATTTCTATCCCTACGCCGACCGCTACGCGATCAGCCGCGAGATTCCCGAGAGGGGGCGCTCGCGCGAGGAGATTCTCGGCGAGATGCGCGAGATGGCGAGCGAGGAGGACAGGGCGTGGGAGGACGGCAAGTGCTCCGGGACCATGTACTGCGGCGACCGCGACCACTACGGCTTCCTCAAGGAGGCCTTCGGGCTCTTTGCCCACCAGAACGCGCTCCAGCGGGACATGTGCCCGAGCGCCACCCGGTTTGAGGGCGAGATCATTGCGATGGCGCTCGACCTGATGCATGCCGGCGAGCTGAACGGCGCCGAGCCCGCGGGGATGGTCACCTCGGGGGGCAGCGCCAGCATCGCCCAAGCAGTGCTCGCCTACCGGGAGCAGGGCCGCGAGGCGCGCGGCATCGCCAAGCCCAACCTGGTGAAGCCGGAGACGGCGCACCCGGCCTTCGACAAGGCATGCCACCTCTTCGGCGTCGAGGTGCGCCGGGCCGAGATCGACCCGGAGACGACATTGGTGCGGCCGCGGACCGTCGCGGAGCTGATCGACGATCAGACAGTCGCGATCGTCGGCTCGGCCGGCAACTACGGCTACGGCACGGTCGACCCGATCGCAGAGCTGGGTGAGCTCGCGATCGAGCGTGGGGTGGGGCTGCACATCGACGGCTGCCTCGGCGGCTACCTGCTGCCGTTCGGCGAGCAGCTCGGCCTGCCGATTCCGCCGTTCGACTTCCGGGTGCCGGGCGTCACGACGATCTCCGCCGACACGCACAAGTACGGCTACGGCCTGAAGGGCACCTCGACGCTGCTCTTCCGCGACCGCGAGCTGCGCAACCGCTGCTACTTCTTCATGCCGGACTGGAGCGGGGGCAAGTACTTCTCGCCAGGCATCGAGGGCTCGCGCTCCGATGGCCTGCTGGCCGCGACCTGGGCGTCGCTGGTCTCGATTGGGCGGAAGGGATACCGCACCTACGCGAAGCGGATCTTCGACACCGCGGCCACGATGCAGGATGCCGTCCGCTCGCACCCCGAGCTGCGCATCATGGGCGAGCCGACCTTCCTCTTCGCCTTCACCTCGGACAAGTTCGACATCTACCACGTCAACGACGAGATGAAGAGGCGCGGCTGGCGCCTCAACGGCCTGCAGTACCCGAACGCGCTCCACATGGCGGTGACGCGGCCGCAGACGCAGGCGGGGGTCACGGAGGCGTTCGCCTCGGACCTCGACACCGCGGTCGCCTACGCCCGCGAGCAGGGCGATCAGCCGGCGGAGTCGAGCGCGATATATGGCGGAGTTCCCGGCGGTCTCAACGCAGACGCCGAGCAGATGATCCGTGGCGTGATGACCCAGCTGATGGACTCGCAGCAGGCAGTTCCGGCCGCGTGAGCGGCGACGAGCGGTTCGTCCTCGCGATCGACCTCGGCAGCGGGGCGCTCAAGGTGGGGGCGGTGTCGCTGACGGGCGAGATTGCGGCGGTCCGCCAGCGCGACTACGAGACCGAGCGGTCGCCGGGCGGTGGGGCCGTCCAGGACGCCGCGGATTGGTGGGAGATGGTCCGCGAGCTGTCCCGATCGGTCCTCGAGGGAATTCCGCCAGAGCGCATCGTCGCCGTCTCCTGCACCGGGCAGTGGGCCAGCACCGTCCCGGTGGACGAGTCGGGCGAGCCCGTGGGCCCCTGCCTGATGTGGCTCGACACCCGAGGCGGGCGCCGAACCCGCGAAGCGATCGGCGGCCCGCTGATGGGCTACTCGCCGCGCGCGCTGGCGACCTGGGTCCGTAGGACGGGAGGGGTTCCCTCCCCGTTCGGCGGCGATCCGGTCGGCCACATGCTGCGCTTCGAGCACGACGAGCCCGAGATCGCCGCGGCCGCCCGCTGGTACCTCGAGCCTGTCGACTATCTGAGCATGCGTTTCACGGGTCGCGCCGCGGCCACGCACGCCTCCATGAGTGCGGCCTGGCTCACCGACAACCGGCACCTCGACCGGCTCGAGTACGACCCGGTCCTCGTCGGGAGGCTCGGGCTGAACGCCGCCAAGCTGCCGCCCCTCGTGGAGACGGGCTCCCTGATCGGAACGGTCCGATCGGAGGTCGCCTCCGATCTGGGGATCAGCCCCCAGGCGAGGGTCGTCACCGGGACCCCCGACCTGCACTCCGCGGCGCTCGGCTGCGGGGCGATCGGGGAGGGCCAGGCCCACATCACGATCAGCACCACCTCCTGGATCTCGCTGCCCTTCCCGCGCAAGAAGACGGACGCCCTGCACTCCATCGCGACGGTCCCGGGGCTCGACTCGCAGAGCTTCCTGGTCGCCAACAACCACGAGGCGGCCGGGCTCTGCCTGCGCTGGCTGCGGGACAGCTTCACCCTGGGCGAGCCCGGCGACTTCGAGCGCCTGATCGAGCTTGCATCGAGCTCTCCGGCGGGCAGCGGCGGGGTCCTCTTCACCCCCTGGCTGGCCGGGGAGCGCTCGCCGGTCGACGATCGCAACGCCCGCGGCGGCTGGCACAACCTCTCCGCCGAGACCGGCAACGCGGACCTGGTCCGGTCCGTGCTCGAGGGTGTGGCGTACAACAGCCGCTGGCTGAACGATGCGGTGGAGGGCTTCGCGAAGCAGCGCCTCGAGCCCCTTCGCATCTTCGGCGGTGGGGCAATATCTGACCTCTGGTGCCAGATCCACGCCGACGTCATGGACCGCAGGATCGAGCGGGTCGCCGACCCGATGCACGCCAACCTCAGGGGCGCCGCGCTCTTCGCCGCCCTCGGCTTGGGCGAGGTCTCACGCGACCGAATCCGCGACCTTGTTCCCGTCGACCGCGTCTTCGAGCCTGACCCCGGCACGCGCGACGTCTACGACCGCCTCTTCGCGGAGTTCCCCGGCCTCTACAAGGCCCAGCGCAAGATGTTCGCCCGGCTCAACGGCTGACGGCGTCCCGCCACATCGTCGTGACGGTGTGCAGCTCATCGGGTGTCTCGAAGGCGCCGTGCTTCTCGAAGCCGAGGCGCTCGTAGCGGTGGTTGTTTCCCGGGTTACTGGACTCGAGATAGGTCGGCTGGCCCTCCTGGTCGGCCCGTGCGAGCAGCTCCGCCAGCAGGCCCATGCCGATCCCCTTCCCGCAGCTGTCCTCCCGGGTGCCAAGGATGCTCAGGTAGTAGAAGGGCCGGCTCTGCGGGAGGGCGGCCTCGAAGCGGTGCATCGTCTCCAGAACGGCCGCGGCGTGGGACCCGAGCGCCTCCCGAACGAAGGGCTCCAGCCTCGCCTCGGCTTCCTCGCTCAGCTCGGGTTGCCCGGGATGGGTGAAGACGGCCGCGGCCGAGGCGCGCTCGTCGCTCATCCAGACCCCGCCCCGCGGCAGGGCGCTGTCGACGTAGAGGCCGAAGACGGTGGCGTGCTGCTCGGCGCGCAGGCTCGCGTCAGGGTACATCCACGACCAGAGGGGATCGGCGTCGAATGCGGGGACGATCGTCTCCATCACCGCATCGCGGTCAGCCTCGGTCGCGACTATCGCCATGTGGGCGACCCTATCCGACGGCCGCCGGGGGTCGGCTGGGATAATCCGTGGGACATGCGGTGTCCGTCCTGCGGCAATGCGAATCGTGAGGGCGCACGATTCTGTGATTCGTGCGGCAGCGAACTGAACGCGCAGCCGGTCGCCGCCGAGCCTCGTGCGGAGGACCTGCCGGCTGATGTTCCCGCCGAGATCGCCGGCCGCTACCGGGTTCGGCGCTTCCTCGGCCAGGGCGGCCGCAAGCGCGTCTACCTCTCGGATGACACCGCCAGCGGCACCGAGGTCGCGGTCGCCTTGTTCGACACCGAGGGCGTCGGCGCGTCCATCCAGGCCAGGGCGAGGCGCGAGGCCGAGGCGATGGGCAAGCTCGGCGACCACCCCCAGGTCGTCACGGTGCTGGACACCGGGGAGCAGGACGGCAACCCCTTCATCGTCAGCCGCTATATGCCCGGCGGCGACGTCGAGGGCCTGCTCGCCGCCGCCGGTGGACATCTCGAGGTGGAGCGGGCGGTCGAGATCGCTGCGGACGTCACGCGCGCGCTCGAGCACGCTCATGCTCGCGGCGTCGTCCACCGCGACCTGAAGCCGGCCAACGTCTGGATCGACGACGACGGCCACGCCAGGCTCGGCGACTTCGGCCTGGCCACGACGGAGGCTCGCGCCCGCGTCAGTGGCGGCACGCTGGTCGGAACGGTCGCCTACCTGCCGCCGGAGCAGGCTCTCGGCGAGGCCGCGGGCCCTGCGAGCGACCTCTACTCCCTCGGCGCCCTTCTCTACGAGATGCTCACGGGCCAGCCGCCGTTCCCCGGGGACGACGCGGTTTCGATCATCTCCCAGCACCTGCACGCGGACCCGGTCCCGCCGTCACGCCACAACGACGCGGTGCCCGAGGCGCTCGATCGAGCGGTCATCCGGCTGCTGGCGAAGCAGTCCGACGACCGGCCGGCCAACGCATCCGACGCGCGTGACGGGATCCTCGCCGCGCTCGCGGAGCAGCCCGATGAGGCTGACGAGGAGCGGCCCGCCAACCCGCTCGAGAGCCTCGCCGGCGGCGTCTTCGTCGGGCGTGAGCGCGAGCTGGAGCGGCTTCGCGAGGCGGTCGACTCGGCCCTCTCCGGCCGGGGATCGCTCCAGCTGCTGGTGGGTGAGCCCGGAATCGGCAAGACCCGCGCCTCTGAGGAGCTCGCCACCTACGCTCGCGTCAGCGGCGCGCGCGTCTACTGGGGCCGCTGCCGCGACGATGAGGGCGCCCCGGCCTACTGGCCCTGGGTCCAGGCGCTCCGCGCCTATGCACGCGACGCCGATCCGGTCGCGCTCGCGTGGCAGCTCGGCGCGGGTGCGCCGGAGGTGGCCCAGCTCGTGCCGGAGATCGCCGAGAAGCTCGACGTGGAGCCCGCTCGCGGCCTCGACAGCGAGGAGGCGCGCTTCCGGCTCTTCGACTCCGTCACGAGCCTGCTGCTCGCGGCCGCGCGCGACCGGCCGATAATGATCGTCCTCGACGATCTCCATTGGGCGGACGAGCCCTCCCTGCTCCTCCTCCGCTTCGCGGCGCGCGAGCTGGCCTCCAGCGGCCTCCTCATCCTCGGCACCTATCGCGACGTCGAGCTCGGCCGCCACCATCCGCTCGCACGGATGCTCGGTGAGATGTCGGGGATCGAGGGCAGCGGCCGGATTCCGCTACGCGGCCTTTCCATCGCCGCGGTCGAGCGCTACATCGAGATGACCGCCGGCACCCCGGCGCCTCCCGGCCTGGCGGACGCGGTCCAGGAGCAGACGGACGGGAACCCGTTCTTCGTCGGCGAGGTGGTCCGCCTGCTGGCGAGCGAGGGCAAGCTCAGCTCGGGCGGCAGCGCCGCCGAGCTCGAGATCCCGCAGGGCGTCCGGGAGGTCGTCGGGCGGCGCCTCGACCGCCTCAGCGAGAACACGAACGAGGCTCTGCGGGTCGCGGCCGTGATCGGCCGCGATTTCGACCGGGAGCTCGTCTGGCGGGTCGCGCAACTGGAGCCGAAGGAGCTGATGAAGGCCGCGGATGAGGCGGTCGCCGAACGCCTGGTCACCGACCTCGGGGAGGGGCACTACTCCTTCGCCCACGCGCTTGTCCGCGACACCCTCTATGAGGAGCTCAGCCCGCCGAAGCGCTCAGCGCTCCACGAGCGGGCAGGACTGTCCATCGAGGAGATGTGTGGAGGAAACGTGGACGAGCGGCTCGGCGAGCTCGCGCACCACTTCCTGGCCGCGGCTCCTCGAGGCGATCTGGCAAAGGCGATCGACTACGCCCAGCGCGCCGGCGAGCAGGACATGGATCAGCTCGCCTACGAGGACGCTGTCGACGTCTACGGTCGCGCGCTCGAGGTGCTCGAGCTGATGGACGATCCCGACGAGGCGCTGCAGTGCAGCCTCCTGCTCTCACTCGGCGGGGCGGAGGCCAAGTCGGCCCGCGTGGCGGACGCCCGGCACGCCTTCGAGCGCGCCGCGGAGTCGGCTCGCCGCCTCGACGACACGGACAGCCTCGTGGGAGCCGCGATCGGAATCGCGATGATGAGCGACGCCGGGCGCCTCGACGAGCAGCTCCTGGCCCTGCTCGACGAGGCGCTCGACCGGATCGGGCCGGAGCGCACCGCTCGCCGCGCGGCGCTGCTCAGCGCAAAGTCGGCCGAGGTCTATTGGGAGAGCAATGACGTCAGCCTCTCGTCCGACCTGGTCGATGAGGCGATCGAGATCGCAAGGGAGGTCGATGCCCCGACGACCCTCGCCGCGGCGCTGCACCGCAAGATCTTCATCCCGACCGGGCCAGGGTCCGCTCGAGAGCGAATGGCGATCGCCGACGAGATGCTCGGCCTGGGCGAGCGGTGTCGCGACCGTGAGGCGGTCCTCCGCGGGCACGCCTACCGGCTCTGGAGCTATCTGGAGCTGGGCGACGTCGCCTCCGTGGATCGCGAGCTGAGCCAGTACGCCCGGGTGGCGGAGGAGCTGCGGATGCCCGAGCACTCCTGGCACACCTACGCGCTGCGAGGGATGCGTGTTCTGCTCGACGGCCGGATCGAGGAGGCGGAGCGGCTCGCCGAGCAGGCGCGGAGGGCTGGCGATCGGGCCGAGCAGGCGATCTCACAGCAGTACTACGGCATCCAGATGATCCAGATCCGGAGCATGCAGGGCCGCGGCGAGGAGCTCCTGCCGAGGGTCCGTGAGCTGGCGGAGGAGTTCCCCGGGATCCCAGCCTGGCGCGTGGGCGTGGTCACCCTCTCGGCTCGCTCGGGTGACCTGGACGTGGCGCGCCGCGAGCTCGAGCGCTTGGCCGGGGACGACTTCTCAGCGATCCCGAAGGACGCCAACTGGTTCACCGCGATGAGCCTGCTGGGCGAAGCCATCGCCTTGATCGGAGATGAGGCGCGAGCCCCCCTGGCCTATGAGGCGCTGCTCCCCTACGAGGGGCTGACCATCGTGGTGGCCCGCGCCGCCGGCTGCAATGGCCCGGTCGACCGGGTCCTCGGGATGCTGGCGATGACAATGGGCCGGCTGGATGACGCCGAGCGTCATCTGCGCAACGCGGTCGAGGTCGCCACGCACATGGGCGACCGGCCGGGAATGGCGCTCTGCGGCCTGGCCCTCGCGGAGATGCTCCTGGCCCGCGACGGACCAGATGACCGCGAGCACGCCCAGGAGATGCTCCCCACGGTGCTCACCACCGCCCGCGAGATGGGCGCACGCTGGATCGTCGAACGGGCGCTGCGGGATCGCCTCGACGCTCAGGGGCTGAGCGGGGTTGACGTGACCACGTCCATCGACGAGATGGTCTCCGCCCTCGAGGAGGAGCGGCCGGACATGAGGGCCCACGCCGCTCCCGACGGCACGGTCGCGATCCTGTTCAGCGACATCGAGGACTCGACGGTGCTCACCGAGAGGCTCGGCGATGAGCGCTGGCTCGACGTCCTCCGCGAGCACAACGCGATCTTCCGCGAGCAGATCTCCCGCCACGACGGCTACGAGGTGAAAAGCCAGGGCGACGGCTTCATGCTCGCCTTCCCAGATCCCTTCGAGGCGCTCGAGTGCGCGATCGACGTGCAGCGCGCCTTTGCCGAGCGCGAACAGGAGGGCGAGGGGGAGTCCCTGCGTGTCCGGATGGGCCTGCACACGGGCGAGGTGATCTCCGAGGAGGGCGACTACTTCGGCAAGAACGTGATCCTCGCCGCGCGAATCGCCGCCGAGGCGCTGGGCAGCGAGATCCTCGTCTCGCAGGAGCTGCGGGACGCGGCATCCTCGGGCGACGGGGATGGCCTGCGCTTCGACCGCGGCCGCGAGCTCGAGCTCAAGGGGCTCGCGGGCAGCCACCGGGTCTTCCGCGCCGAATGGGCCGCCCAAGAGACGGCAGCCTGATCGACGAATTCGTCACTCATACGGTCGAATTGCCGAGCGGCGACCTTCGCGTGCTGCAGCCCGCGGACGCGGCTGAGATCCCGGACGACCACCAGGTCGAATGGGCGCCGCTCGCGCCCTACTGGTCCGTGCTCTGGCGCAGCGGCATGGCGCTGGCGCGGGAGCTCGACACGGAGGACCTGGCCGGCAAGCGCGTGGTCGAGCTCGGCTGCGGGCTGGCCATCCCGAGCATCGCCGCCGCCCGGGCAGGAGCCGAGGTGACCGCAACCGATGGCGACATCGATGCGCTTGCGGTCGTCAGGCGCAACGCGAGGGAGAACTCCGTCGAGCTGGAGACCGCAGCCGTCGACTGGGCGGACCCGAACGAGCTGGTCGAGCGCGGCCCTTTCGACTTCGTGCTCGCATCGGATGTGCTCTACGAGCGTCCCGGCGTGGCGATGCTGCTGAACCTGCTGCCGCGCCTGGCACCGGTCGCCTGGGTCGCCGACCCCGGACGTCCGGCCGCCGAGGCCTTCTTCGAGCAGGCGTACAGGCGCTGGCCGATCGAATCTCACGTGCGCGGAGTCGTCCGGCTGCATCGAATTCTGATGGACTGAGGCATACTCAGCCGGGAGGGCCGGGACGTGCTCTGGAAACTCCATAGACACATTCGCGCCGTGGTCGCGATCGCGGTGATTGCAGTTCTCGCCGCGGCCGGGGCTGCCTTTGCCGTGCCGAAGATCACGGGCGGCTCGAAGTCGTCGGCGGACAAGCTCGCCGACACCAAGCTCGCTCCGGAGCCGTGGGCGGCCGACCCGCAGTACAGGCCGGGAGCCCAATCCCCAACCACCACGACGACGGACGCCAAGCCGGCTCCGAAGGCTCCGGTCGACCCCAAGACAGGGCTCCCGGCGGCCTCCGCCGGCAGCAACGGCTCCTTCGCACCACCTTCCCCGGCGGAGCGCAAGCGCGTCTACACCGCGACGCACCCGGTGGGCGGCAACGACTCCGCGCTCCTTCTCAACAGAACCGCGCTGGCCCCGCCCTCGGCGCCTGACCCGATCCGGGCGATGATCAGCGCCGCCAACCTGATCGTCGGGCAGCCCTATGTGTGGGGCGGGGGACACGCCTCGTTCCAGTCGAAGGGCTATGACTGCTCCGGTGCCGTGAGCTACGCGCTGGCCGGGGCGGGCCTGCTCCAGACACCCATGACCTCGGGCGGGTTCATGGGCTACGGCGCGCCCGGCCCGGGTCAGTGGCTGACCATCTACGCGAGCCCGACCCACGTCTACGCGGTGATCGCGGGGCTGCGCTGGGACACCGTGGGCGACGCGCGAGGCTCGGGCCCGCGCTGGCATCCGTACGACGCCTACCCGAGCGGCTTCGTCGCGCGTCACGTGCCCGGGCTCTGATCAGAGCTCGGGCACTCTAGGCTTCCGCGATGTTTTCGGCTCTTCTGGCGGGGGCCCTGATAGTCGCCGCCTCCCTGCTGCTCGGCTCGGCGGTCATGGCGATCGCCGGCCTCCCGCGGCATTCCCCGGTCGGGCCGGCCGCCGGAATCTCGGCGCTGCTGGTGATCTGCGGGATCGCAGTCAAGCTGCCCGGCCACGCGGTCACAGCGGCGGCGGTCACCGGCGTGGCCCTGATCGCCTGCTTCGTGGTCTTCGGCCGAACCCGCGTGCCCGCCGGAGCCGTGCGCATCGGGGCGATCGTTGCCGTGCTCGGGGCGGCGCTGGTGGTGGCGATCCCCTTCGCCGCGAGCGGCCGGGTCGGGATCCTCGGCCAGGGCCTAGTCAACGACGACATGGCCTCACACCTGCTCTTCACCGAGTGGATCGGATCACACGCGGGGCCGACGCCGGATCTGATCAAGGACGGCTACCCGCTCGGGCCGCACGCCATCGTCGCCGCGGTCTCGAAGGTGAGCGGCGCCAGCCTGATCGAGGGCTTCGCCGGATTGACCGGCGCGATTGCCGTGCTGCTCGCGCTGACCGCCTACGGCGTGCTCGGCGGGATTCGCGGCTGGCTTCGGGTGCCGGCCGCGGTGCTGGCCGCGAGCCCATACCTCGCCGCCGCCTATTTGGCCCAGGGAGCGTTCAAGGAGCCGCTGCTGGCGCTCGCGCTACTCGGATTCGCCCTCGGGCTGCCCGCTCTCCGTGGGGTGTGGTCCGAGAGGGCGAGTGGCACCGGCTACCAATCCGGTAGCGCGGGCTACCAGGCTGGGGGAAGGGCCGCCATCCCCCTCGGCGTGATCGCCGCAGGCACGATCTACAACTACAGCTTCCCCGGCCTCGCCTGGCTCCTCGGCGCCGCGTTCGTCTGGATGCTCGCGGTCGCAATCCGCGAACGCGACATGGCCGCCTCCTTCATCGCCGGTCTTCGGCTCCGCGACCGGTTGCGCAGAGCCAAGAGAGCAATCTGGATCGGGATCGCCATCCCGGTCGTCGCGGCGCTCCCGGAGATCTTCCGGCTCGCCAGCTTCTCGAACTTCAAGGCCTTCAGCCCATCGGGAACCGGCCCGACGGTCGGCTTCGGCAACCTGCGCCAGCCGCTCAACCCGCTGGAGGCGTTCGGCGTCTGGCCCTCTGGCGAGTTCCGGATCACGCCGGCCAACTCGACCACGCCGGAGATCGCCTTCTACCTGGGGGCGCTGCTGGCCCTGGCCGCGTTCGCCTGGGGCCTCGGCCGGGCGCTGTCGCGGCGAGAGTCCGCGCTGCCCTCGGCGCTGCTCGCGTCCACTCTGCTCTATCTCGCGTCGCTCGCCGTCGGCACCCCGTACACCCAGGCGAAGGCGCTGGCGATCGCCGCGCCGCTGATCCTGGTGATCGCGCTGCGGGGGCTGCTCTCGGCGGACTCGCTGCCAGGTGAGGAGGGGGACATCCCTGAGGGAGGGGGGGCGGCCTGGTGGCCGCCGAGGCCCACCCGCCCGCTAGCCGGCTTAGCGGTGCCGCTGCTCACACTCGCCTTCGCAGCCGCCGCGGCCTTCTCGACCCTCCTGCCGCTGCGGCAAGCGGCGGTCGGACCCGACTACCACCTCCAGGAGATGCTGCGCATGCGCCCAATCGTCGACGGCCAGAACGTGCTCTTCCTCGGCCGCGACAACTTCGTCTCCTGGGAGCTGATCGGCTCAGAGGTCTACGCACCGATCACCAACCACTACGACGTCGAGGAGGTCCACCCGCTCTACCGGGCGACCGACCTGAACGCGAAGTTCGACTGGGACAACGTGCCGCCGTTCGTGATGAACAAGTTCAGGTGGGTGGTGACCACGAGCGCGGCCATGCAGAGCCAGGCGCCCCCCGGATTCACGGCTCGCCTCCGGACCGGCGACTTCATCCTCTGGCACCGGGACCGGCCGGTCGGCCAACGCCGCACCCTGTACGAGCCGATCAATCCCGGCGCGCCGCTCGACTGCAGCAACCCGGAGCAGGCTTCGATCACGAACGTCAAGGGCACCGCGACGGTCTTCACGGAGCAGCCCGTGATCGGCAAGGTCTGGAACCCGAGTCCGGCCCTGACGCAGACGAAGCCCGCCCACATGCGGCTCTATCTGACCCCGGGCCACTGGGACCTCTCGCTCCAATACGCGAGCACGCAGCCGCTGCACGTCACGGCGAGCGGCCCCGGGCTCACCTCTCGCTTCAGCACCGAGCTGCGCACCAACCTCCTCTTCCGAGGCCCGTCGCCGTACTACCCCGTCGGCTCGATCGACGTGCGCAGGGCGGGCACCGCGATCGTCACCGTCGACGTTGGCGACCCGCCCCTGGTCGGCCGGCTGCTCCGCACCGAGAGCAAGGCCTATCTCGCCGGCCTCGCCGCCACCCGCTCCGACCCTGCTCGCGAGACGATTCCGCTGAGCCAGGCGTGCGGCCGCTACGTCGACTGGTACGCGGTGGTGCCGGGCACGCCACCGAGCGCGCTCCGCGGCGTCGCGGGGCCGCAGGTGCAGCCGATCGAACCCGACGACTAGGATCGGCACATGCCGCGCCTCTGGGCCGCCAGCCTTGTGATCCTCGTGCTCTGCCTGATCGCCTCGATGGTGATCGCGATCGTGAAGTTGAGTTGACGAGAGATGACGCGCCGCCCGAGCCCCGCCAAGTAGTATCGGCGCGCAAATCCAGGCATGGCGAGGAGGGGTGATGTTCGAGCGCATAGTGGTTGGAACCGACGGCTCTGAGACCGCCACGGAGGCCGTGCGGACTGCGGTCGAGCTGGCCAAGCTCTCGAACGCGAAGCTCGAGATCGTCAGCGCCTACGAGCCGGTGCCGCAGTCGCGTCTGAAGGACGAGGGCGAGGGAATCTCCGGTGACGTCGCGTACGCGGTCAATCCGCGTGAGGACGTGCAGTTCATCCTCGACAAGGCCGCCGGCGTGGCGAAGAAGGCGAAGATCGAGGTGGTCACGCACCCGCGTGAGGGCGATCCCGCCGACGCGATCCTCGACGTCGCCGAGGAGAACGACGCCGACCTCGTTCTGGTGGGCAACAAGGGCATGACGGGTGCGCGGCGCTTCCTGTTGGGCAGTGTGCCAAACAAGATTTCGCACCACGCTCCCTGCGACGTTTGGATCGTGAAGACGACCTGAGTCCATGAGCCGCCTCCCGCTCGGCCAGGGGGCGGTGGCGGTCGCTGTCCTGCTCGCTCTGATCTGCGCCGATGGGGCCTCAGCGTACTCCTACGACGTCCCGGTCCAGGCGAAGTCGCCTTGGCCCGAGATGCGTCGGGACAGCCGCAACACGGCGTCCAGCCCCATCCACGGGCGGTACCGGGGCGGCGAGCCCTGGGCCTTCGCCACCAAGAGGGGCATCTTCAGCACTCCCGTCATCGGCGGCGACAACACGGTCTACGTCGGCTCCGCCGATCACGTCTTCTACGCCTTGCGGCCCGACGGCCGGCCGCTGTGGAAGTTCGGGACCGGCGGCATCATCGACGCCGCCGCCGCGATCGCTCGGCCCTCCAAGCCCCGCCGCAGCGCGCCGATCACCATCGGCTCAGGCGATGAGCGCCTCTACCGGCTCCGAACCAGCCCAGGCCTCTCGCGCAAGCGCAGGATCGTCTGGAGCTTCCGGCCCACGCTGCCACCCGCCGGCGGACAGCAGGTGAGCTGGTGGGAGGGGAACGTCGCCATCGGGCCGGGGGGAACGATCTACGCGGGCAACACGGGCGGCGCGGCCTACGCGATCAACCCGGACGGGACACTGCGGTGGGCGGCCCGGCGGGGACAGTCCGTCTGGACCACTCCTGCGTTCGGCCAGGGGACAGAGGCCGGCAACTCCTTCTGGGGCTCGGTCGACCTGTACGCGTTCTCGCTCGACCAGAGCGGCCGACAGCGGTGGCAGACCTTCACTCCGGGATACGTCACCTCCTCGCCAGCGCTCGGATCGGATGGGACCGTCTACGTCGCCTCGTTCGATCACAGCCTCTACGCACTCGACCCGGACACCGGCGCGGTCCGCTGGAGCTTCGCGACCGACGCTCACATCTACAGCTCGCCCGCGCTCGCCGACGGCCCGGACGGGCGCATCACCGCCATCTACATCGCGTCCGCGGACGGCTCGGTCTATGCACTCGATCCTTCGGGTCACCTGCTGTGGCGATACGACACGGGCGACCCGATCCGCTCATCCCCCGTCCTGGGGCGAAAGCCGAAGGGCGGCGGCCAGGTTCTCTACGTCGGATCGTCGAACGGCAAGCTCTACGCGCTCGATGCGGCCTCGGGCAAACGCAGGTGGTCCTTCGACACCACCCCGAGGAACCCCGCTCTCAGGGATCGCAACGACCTGAACGGCTCGCCCGCGCTGGGCCGCCGCGGCGTCTACATCGGCGGGGAGCACGGCCGGGTCTGGTTCGTGCCCTACGACTACTGCCTCCACCAGCGAAGCTCCCGCTGTAATCGAAAGCCGGGCCAGGACTTCGGCAAGAACGTGAACCGAATGTTCTTCGTGACCCCAGGCGGTACCACCGTGGCGGCGACGAAGGACATCCGGATTCCGCCCGCCGCGGTTCTCGCGACCCGGCTGATCGTGCGCAAGGGTGGGCTGACCGAGGATGCGGCACTCCAGACCCCGGGATCGGCCGACCAGCTGGTCAGCGCGAAGCCGGCGTTCTCCTTCACGACCCAGCAGTCTGGCGGCGGCCACTACCTCTTTATCCGGCCGACCGGGCTGCTGCACTCCGACACGCGCTACCGGGTCCACATCGGCGGTGCCTGGCGAGTCGGGACGTCGCCGGGGACGGATTCCGGCGCCGTCGGCACGACCCTCTCATTCCGCACCCGCCCCTCGCGGGGCAAGCTCCCGCTCAGGGTGCGGAAGCGCTCAACGAGCGCGTTTTCGATCAGCAGGCTCGCGATTCCACTCCCACCCCTGCTGCCGAGCGTCAACCAGATCGGCTTCGACAGCTACGACATGATCGCCGGGACGCTCGCGAGGACCAAGGCCAAGCCGCATGGTCCCGGCCGGGCCCTGCTGTGGGTGATCGGCGCGCGACGCGATCGAAACGGCGTGCTCCAGCCCGACCCTTCCGGCAATTTCCAGTTCCCCCTCTCGGGTGGCTATCACCGCGACACCATGAGCCTGAGCTCGCCTGATCTCAGCCTTCAGTTCAGCTTCGGCCCGGTACCGCTGCGGCTCTTCGACCTTCGCGGCCAGATCGCGCCCGACCTGGCTCTGCGCCCGGGGGCGGGCATCTATTCGGAGACCACCTGCTCCGACGTCCCGAACTACAGCGCCCAGCTCCAGATCGCCGGGGTCTGCAACGCCCAGGACACACTGGCAGCCTCGGGGACGCTGCTCACGCACGGCTACGGCGAGCGGGCCGCGAACAGAAAGCCGAAGGGCGTGCGGCTCTCGTCGCTGCAGCTGACCAGGCCGGCGGGGGGCAGCCCCGGAGCGGTGGTCGCGACGCTGGCCCGCTCGCGGGGGGCTCGCTATCCGGCGAGCGCTCACGTCGGCTCGATCCTGCTCACCGAGCCCGGGGGAGAGGTCGTGCCGCTCGACTACCGGAGCGAGACGAGCCCGGTGGCGGACGCTGAGGGGAATCTGGAGTCGATCAAGCTCGCCCTGCCGCCCGGAACGGCGCTCCCGGGCGCCCTCCGGGCATACGTGATCCTGGACGTGTTCCCGCTCGCGGTCCGGAACCTGCAGTGATCACCCGTCGAGGAGCTCGAGCAGGGCCTGCTCGTACTGCGCGCGCTCGAAGGTGAAGTCGAAGCCCTCGTACTCCCAGTCCGGCCGAGTCGGCTGCTCGAACTCGTCCCAGGTGACCGTGTCCTCATCGATCGTCACCCGGGCGAGCAGCGGCGAGCAGCCCACCTCGCCGCAGTGGCAGCTGAGCAGGGCAGTCTTCTGCGCCGGACCGGGGGAGAGGGAGGGGCCGGGATTGCCGAGGAACTGGCTGGCGAGGTCGATCCGGATGTATCCGGGCACGAGGCCCACGTAGGTCCCGGCGAGCTCCTCCTCCTCGTCGGCCTGCGCGGAGGGCAGCTCGGCCTGCCTCGCCAGCTCGACGAGATCGGTCCCGTTGACCTCGATCCTGATCTGCGTCAGCTCATCCGCGTACTCGCCCCCCGCCGGCGCGAGCTCAAAGGCCACCTCGTCCATGCCCCGATGATTGCGGATCGGCGGAGTCGATCGTCGATTAGTGGGGTTGACCGTGGCTGACCGCGGGTGTCAGGCTGTCGCCGGGAGATGGGGCCGATGCAACGTTCGGAGGGCAACATGCAGCATCGCCTCAGGTTCATCACCTCGTTGACCGTGATCCTGCTGATCCTTGTCGGTGCGGCTGCACTTGCGGCCTCGCCTAAGAAGGGCGCCCGGTATGTCGGCACCATCGGTCCCGGTTATCCCGTCCACTTCCGGGTCTCGAAGGACGGGAAGTCGGTCGACCGGCTGGTGGCACGATTCACTGCGACTTGTCAGGGCGTTGCAGGTGGAAGCGCGAAGTTCACCTATGGCTCGCGGCCGATCCGCGGCGGCAAGTTCTCAGGTTTCTCGGTGGCCCATCTCGGCCCCACGGTGACCCTAACTCTCGCGATCAAGGGTCATTTCGGACCCGGCGGGCTCGCCTCAGGAGGAGTGACTGCCACCTCACGAATCAAGAGCCTGGGCAAGTGCAAGCAGTCCGAGGCGTTTACCGCGGCGATTCCGTAGCGGTGGCCGCTAGCAGCCCGGGGCCCTGGCCCTGACCGCCGCCGCGGCGTCGATCAGGCCCGCGCCGAAGAGGCGGGGGTCGTACGGCTGACCGAGCTGGGAGTCGGTGTGGCGGGCGGTGCCCTTGAGCTGGCACTCGACGGCGGTCGGCGAGCTGCCGACGACGTGGCTCGCGATGATCATGGCCGCGACCCCCGAGACGTGCGCGGCGGCCATCGAGGTTCCCTCGTAGCCGCCCGGATAGCCGAAGTGGGTGAATCCGGGGCCGTCGAAGGTGAGCTGGAAGATCGGTAGGCCCCGGGTGAAGAGCGGGTCGTCGTTCCCGCAGGTGCTGAGCAGCGGGAAGCCGCCGCCGGGCGCGACCACGTCGAGGCCGGCGCCGGTGCGGGAGTCGCTCGCGAGGCAGGCGTCCTTGGTGGTGCGGCCGACGCCGACGACGTGCGGAGCCCCCGCGGGGAAGGCGACCGGCTCCCCGTTCTCGTTCCCGGCCGCGGCAACGACGAGCGCACCCCTCTTGAACGCGAACTTGATCGCCGAGCAGATGCCCTTGATCTTGGTGCAGCTGTTCACGCCGAGTGAGAACTCGAAGCTCATGTTGATGACCTGCGCCTTGTGGGAGGCGGCGTAGCGGATTCCCCTGGCGATGTTCCGCGCCGTGCCGAAGCCCTCGGAGTCGAGCACCCGAACCGGCATGATTCTCGCCTTGGGCGCGAGACCGGTCAGCCCGACGTGGTTGTTGTCGCGCTCGGCGATCGTGCCGGTGACGTGCGTGCCGTGCCCGTCCTGATCCATCGGCATCTTGTCCTTGTCGACGAAGTCGTAGCCCGGGAGGAACTGCTTTCGGGAGAAGTCGGGACTGCGGCGGAACTGCGGCTTCTTGGTCGCGTACGCGATGCCGGTGTCGAGCACCGCCACGCGGGCGCCCCGCCCGAAGGCGGCGCCGCGCTGCTTCAGGATGTCCCAGGCCTCGGGCGCATTCAGCCCGCCCTTCGCCTGGAAGGGAGCGGCGGTCTCACCGCAGAGCGAGCCGCAGGGCAGGAAGTTCCACTGGGTCCGCTCCCAGCCACCCGGCGTACCGGCCGGCCCGGGATCGTTGGGGATCGCCGAGGCGTGGGCCACGTAGTTGGGTTCCGCGTAGGCGACCGCCGGGTTGGCGGTCAGCGCCTGCTGGGCGGCAGGGACGCCGACGCCCTGGGGCAGATCCAGCACCCGCTCGGCGCCACCGTCGAACTTGACGAGCAGCTCACCGGGCACGTAGGGAGCCCGCGGCGGGGCGTCGGCAGCCGAGGCAGCGGTTGCCCAGATGGCGGCCGCGGCCAGGACGAGCGTGGTTGTGGCGATCAGCTTTCGCATGGTCCCCAGGTCAGAGTCCCTAGTGAGGAGGTGGCCGGCGCGGTTCGCCAGCTTAGGTTGTAAACACAGTCCCGCTGAGAAAGTTCCTGCCGTGAAACCTATGGACACCGATGAGGCAATGATGCGCCGTGCCCTCCAGCTCGCCGAGCGGGCGGCGGGGCACGGGGACGTCCCGATCGGCGCGGTGGTGGCCCGCGGGGACGAGGTCCTGGGGCAGGCCGGCAACGAGCGGGAGCTGCGCGGCGACCCCACCGCGCACGCCGAGGTGCTGGCCCTCCGGGAGGCGTCCGAGCGCCTGGGCGGGTGGAGGCTGCTCGAGACCGCCATCTACGTGACCCTCGAGCCGTGCCCGATGTGCGCGGGGGCGATCGCCCTGGCGCGGGTCCCGCGGGTGGTCTACGGGGCCTCCGATCCGAAGGGCGGAGCGATCGGCGGCGTCATCGACCTGTTCGCCGAGCCCGTCGTCAACCATCGCCCGGCGGTCGAGGGTGGACTGCTGGCCGAGCGGTCAGCCGCCCTGCTCGAGTCCTTCTTCTCCTCGCGTCGCTAGGTTCCGCAGAGCGTTGGAGATCCGCACCGGGTAGGTGGGCTTCTGGCCGGCCCTGCGCAGCTCGACCGGGAGCGCGCGAACGCTCTGCCGGGCACGTGCCCGCATCTCCTCCATCGTCTCGGCCAGGACGATCCGACCGTCACGCATCGCCGGCACCAGCAGCGGCTCTCCGTCCGGCGTCTCGTCGACGAGTCCGAGCACGTCCTCCCGCATCGCTCCGTCGCTGAACCGCCTGAACACCTGCTTCGCCCCCGGCAGGTTCTCCTTCCCTGTGGAGCGCTTCGCCACCGGGCGCCAGCCCTGACCGTTCTGCTCGGCGACCAGCTTGTAGACGCCGTTCAGCACGGGCGCGTCCCGGCTCGTGCCGATCTCGGTGCCGACACCCCAGACGTCGATGGGCACCTCGGCGCGGCACATGTGGGCGATCCGGTGCTCCTCGAGGTCACCCGAGGCGACGATCTTCGTGTTCTCGAACCCGGCGTCGTCGAGCAGCGTGCGTGCCTCGCGGGCGAGTCGCGGGATGTCGCCGGAGTCGAGCCGAATGCCCGTCAGGCGAATTCCGGTCGCTCGCGATGCCCAGATCGCCCGGCGCACGCCCTCGAGCGTGTCGTACGTGTCGACGAGCATCACGGCATTCTCCGGACTGCTGCGCATGAACGAGACGAACGCCTCCTCCTCGGTCTCGAAGCTGAGCACGTACGAGTGGGCCATGGTCCCGACCGGGTTGAGCCCGTATCGCTTGGCTGCGGCGAGGTTCGACGTCCCGCCGAACCCGGCGACGGCGGTTGCCCGGGCCACCTTCATCGCTGCGTCCAGTCCATGATCGCGGCGAGGAGAGAAGTCGACGACGGAATTGCTCTTCCCGTTCGCCGCGAGCACCACGCGCGCCGCCTTCGTCGCGATCATGGTCTGGAAGTTGATCTGGTTGAGAAGGAGCGTCTCGATCAGCTGCGCCTCGATCAGCGGGGCGGTCACCCGCAGCAGCGGCTCCTTGGGAAACGCGATCGAGCCCTCCGGCATCGCGTCGATGTCGCCCGTGAAGCGGAAGTCGGCAAGGTGGTCGAGGAAGTCGTCCCGGCAGCCCATGGAGCTGAGGAACTCGAGCTCTTCGTCGCCGAAGCGCAGTCCGGCGATCAGCCGGAGAGTGGGGCCGAGCCCGGAGACGAGCAGCCAGTTCCGGTGGAGCGGCAGGGTCCTGACGAAGTGCTCGAACACGGCCGGCTCGTTGCGGCCGAGGCCGTAATACGCCGCGGCCATGGTGATCTCGTAATGGTCGATCAACAGCGACACGCCGCCGGCGCTGAGCAGGCCGGGGTCGTTCGCATCAGTGGTGGCAATGGTCGGCGCAGGCATTGCGTGCACCGGCAAGCTAGACCGATTGCCTAAGCGGTGAGCCAATCGACGGCGTTCTTCACCATCATCGTCCGCTCCTGCTCCTCGGTCATGCCGGCTTCGCGCAGTTCGGGCAGGACCTTCTCGGGGACGATCCGGATCGTCCAGTCGTTCGCCGCTCCTCCCGCGATCAGCTGATCGATCACGTTCAGCGGGAACCAGTCGGTGCTTGCGACCGAATCGGCCGAGAGGAAGATCCGATCCGCGTGGCCGCGGTCGACGATCAGGGCCTTCGCCGTCGCCTGCCGTTTCTCGTAGGGCAGGAAGATGTCGAGGCCGTAGCGGTCCAGGCCGATCCAGACCCCCTTCTCGATCAGCCCCTCGATGTAGTCGAGATCGTCCGTGTCGCCGCAGTGGGCGATCTGGACCTTGTTGAGGTCAACGCCCTCCTCCTCGAAGATCTCGACCTGCCGTGGGCCGGTGTTGCTGGCGGGGCGGGAGTGGGCCATGATCGGCGCGCCGGTCTTGAGGCTCGCCCGCGCGGCCGCTCGGTGAATCTTCTCGATGTTCTCGTTCACCCCGGGCTCGTCGGCGGCGCACTTGATGAACGCGGCCTTGATGTCGGTTCCCTGGATTCCCTGCTCGATGTCGGCGACGAAGAGCTCCGCAATCTGGTCGGGGTCCCGGTTCGCGAAGAACTGCGGGAGGTGGTCGTAGGTGTAGATCCCCGTGCACGGCACGACCTGAAGGCCGGTCTCCTCCGAGACGCGCTTCATGAAGTTGACGTCGCGACCGAGGAACATCGCCGTCGGCTCCCCGATCGTCTTGATGCCGAGGTCCACCGCCGCCTTCGCCTCGCGCACGGCGATGTCGTAGTCCTCGCCCGCCGCGACCTCGTGCGGGGGCTCCTCCTTCACGGCACCGGCCTGGGGCCACTGGTTGTGGACCGCCTCGTCCTGGTTGCGCAGGTGCTCGTGGATCAGTGTGGTGCCGAGCTGATCGGCGTCGATCGGCCCCGTCACGGTCTGTACCTGCGCCATACGAGGGGAAGCCTATGGAACCGTCAGCTGAAGCGCCCGCTGGTGGAGGCGGGCCAGTCGACGGCCGCCGAGTGCCCCTGGTCGACCTCGAGGTACGCCACGGTCAGCTCGCTCCCCTTCTCGACGAGCTTCCCGGCGCCGCCGGGAACGCGCTGGCCGATCCTGATCTTCCACGGCGCCGGCTCGGCATCGGAGCGCAGCTCCATGACCAGCTCGTACATCGGATCGCCGGACCCCGGCGCCTTCACGTCGAGCTTGTTCGCCAGCTCGACCGTCGCCGTCGCGCGCTTCCCCTCGGCGAGGATGTCGGAGGAGTCGACCGCGATGACACGGCGCTCGTCCGGCTCGGGGGCGAGGAGCAACACCCGCTGGTCGTCCTTGGGATCGACCCGGCAGGCGACCAGCGCTCCCTCCTTGAGCCCCTCGGATTCGTAGCCGCCTCGGAAGGACTGCGTCACGTTGACCTCGTAGGGCTCGCGCTCCGGGATCTCGACCCGGACCTGAAAGCGGCCCAGGTTCTCCTGCACCATTGAGGTCGCCCATTCGCTGGGCGCCTTCAGGATCTGCGCCTGACCCACGATCCCGTCCTCGAAGAGCTTGCGCTTGGCGGAGTCGGTCAGGGCGCCACCGCCGGAGACGACGTTGTAAGGCAGGTCCTCGACCTTCTCGAGAGTCCGGTTGAGCCACCCGCGCTTGCGGCGCCACTCGAAGCCGCTGCCCTGGTCGTCACTCATCGCCCTACGAGAACCGCCCACCCGAGGTCGCGGGCCAGTCGACGGCGACCTGGTCGGGATTGCCGACCGCGCCAAACGCCACCTGGAGCTCCTCCCCTTTGGCCACCATCTCCTCGGCGCCCTTCGGGACCCGCATGCCGAAGTTCACCTTCCAGGTTCGCGGCTCGTCATCGGCCTTCAGCTCGAGGTCGAGGAGGAAGAACTCGTCGTCGGTGCCGGGCGCCTTCTTGCCCATCGGATCGGAGGAGAGGACCGTCGCGGTCGCGCGCCGGCCGGTGGCGATCAGCTGGGACGAGTCAGTGATGCAATCGCCGAGATTCAGCCTCGGCCCGCTGACCTGCTTTGCCGGTTCTTGGAAACCGGTGGGCGTCAGCCAGACGAGCTCATGATTCTCCGGGTCGACCTTGCAGCTGACCTCCATGCCGGGCTGCATCTGCTTCCACTCGTCCGCCCAGAAGGCCTGCCACACGTTGGCCTCGTAGGGCTCCTCTCCCGACAGTTCGATCCGGACCGTGAAGCGGCCCACGTTCTCCTTGATCTCGGTGATCCGGTGCTTGCTCGGAGCCTTTAGGACAGTCGCGACGGCGTTGAGGCCATTCTCGTACAGGTCCAGCTTGGCCGTGTCGCTGATCGGCCTGCCGCGGCCCACCGCGTCTGCCGGCAGGTCGGCGATCCGCTGCGCGGTGCGTCCCACCTTCGCGGCGCGGTTGAACCACTTACGTTGGCCCTCATTGGCCATGTTCCCCTCTCCCTCTGTTTGTGACAACTACAGCGGAGAGGGTGGGATTCGAACCCACGAGGCGGTTTAACCCGCCCACTCGCTTTCCAAGCGAGCTCCTTAAGCCACTCGGACACCTCTCCGGAGTGGATCGAAGGCTAACTACTAAGATCGCCGCGATGGCATGGAATGTCTATCTCGCGGGCGAAATCCACTCCGATTGGCGTGAGCGGATCGCCGAGGGCGCGAAGCGGGCCGGGCTCGACGTGACCTTCACCTCGCCCGTCACCGACCACGGCGCCTCCGACGATGTGGGAGTCGCCATCCTGGGCGACGAGTCCGAGGGCTTCTGGAAGGACCACAAGGGGGCCGGCGTGAACGCGATTCGCACGCAGACCCTGATTCGCCAGGCCGATGTCGTCGTGGTCCGGTTCGGCGACCAGTACAAGCAGTGGAACGCGGCCTTCGACGCCGGCTACGCGGCGGCGCTGGGCAAGCCGATCGTCACGCTGCACGATCCCGATACGACCCACGCCCTGAAGGAGATCGATCGCGCTGCGATGGCGACGGCTGAGCAGCCCGAGCAGGTGGTGGACGTCCTGCGCTACGTGCTCGAGGGGACGCTGCCGGCCCCCGCGTAGCCAATGCAAGAAGAAGCGGTAGCGGCGCCGCTAGCCTTCGCCCTGCCCTGGAGGGGTGCCGGAGTGGTTGAACGGGGCGGTCTCGAAAACCGTTGTGCGGCGTTCGTCGTACCGTGGGTTCGAATCCCACCCCCTCCGCCTCAATTTCGCTGCGCGGGATGCCGATAAGCGTCAGACCCCCCGCGCATGACCGAGCAGCTCACAAGCAGCAGTGATTCGTCCCCAGGCACGATCCTCGTGGGGGACGACTTCGAGGCCATGCGCAACCTGATGACTCGCGTGCTCCGGTCCGAGGGTTACGACGTGCGCCAGGCGATCGACACCCAGGGCGTCCTCGACGGCCTGGTGAGCGAGACGCCGGACCTGCTCGTGCTCGACATGAGCATGCCGGGTGGCGGGGGAGTTCGGGTGATCGAGCAGATGCGCGAGAACCCAGCCCTCGAGGGCGTCAAGGTCCTCATGGTGAGCGGCGCTATCCATACCGCCGACAGCTGGCCCTCGCAGGTCGGCGCGGACGCTCAGCTGCCGAAGCCCTTCAAGGTCAACGAGCTCGTCTCGGCCGTCCGCTCGCTGCTCGCGGCCTGACCTTATCCGACCGAGGCCGCTAGCCGGTGAAGTTCGGCTGCTTCGGCGGCGCGCAACGGAGGAAGCCGCCCTGGAACTTCGCGGGGGAGGGGTTCTGGCCGCTTCCCTGCGTGAAGCTCACCTTCGCGGTCACCTTGTGGTGGCCGCGGGAGAGCTTGAACGCCTTGATCTTGGTCTGGAAGGGCGCGTGGTGGACGGTCGCATGCCGATTGCCGTCCACGAAGAAGGTGACGGTGTCGATGTCCGGGCCGGTGACCTTGGCGGTCGCGATGCGCTTGCACCCCTCCGACACGTGCAGCGAAGCGTTGGCCGCGGCGACTCCGCCTCCGCCGGTCGTCGGCGCGAGCACGGTGGTCTGTCCCGAGCCGCTGTTGCGGACCGTGAGGCTGGTCACCGGGCTGAAGGCGTCGACCGATGCGACCTGGTTGGTCTGGCTGCCGGGTGCGGTCAGGTCAGCATCGAACTGAGGCAACCTGTTGGCCGTCGCGGTGAAGTTGATCGTGCAGCTGTGGCCCGACAGGAGGAGGACGGTCGACGGGGGCAGGAAGCGCCAGCGGCCCGGCGCGGCTTCGGAGATCGTCCAGGTCCCCGGCGGACAGTCGCCGGCGCCGCTGGTCCCGGTGGAGCTCAGGGTGAAGACGCCGGTCTCGGCGGTCGGGCAGTTGTTCGCGGTGACGACGGAGTCCGGGCAGGAGGGGAAGAGGTCGAGACTCCCGGCCGTGACGCTCACCCCGGCGCCCGCCTCGGCTCCGGTCGAGTTGTTGAAGAGGGTGATCGAGGCGTCGAACTGCTGATTGAGGTTGACGCTCGGATAGGGGAAGGTCGGCACGGGCGTGATCACCGCGCCGGCAAGGGCGGTGGCCGGCACGAGGAGGCCGAGGAGCAGCGCCAACGCGAGCGCGCTCTTCCATGAGCGAAGGGGGCGTCGGATCACAGGGGAGTGAACCTTTCCTGTTTCCTCCCGAATTCCTGCAATTCCCGTACCAGAAAGTGGGGGGGTCCCAAATTGGGCCGTGCGCACCGGTACGTTGCCGACATCGGATCTGGATCGAATCTGATGACACTTCGGACACGGATGACAGGGGCCCTGGCGGCCGGACTGCTGCTCGCGGGGCTCGCGTTCGGGCCAAGCGTTGCGATCGCCGTCGCGCATCCGGCCGGCGCCATCGTCACCCGCTCGAGCACGATCCAGCTCCCGCCACATCAGCTTCTCACCGCGACCGCCACCTGCCCGGCGGGGACGCGGGCGCTCGGCGGCGGCTTCTCGGCTTCCCCCGGCGGAATTGAGCCGACCGTGGTGACCACGTCCCGCCGCTCCGGTGCGAAGAGCTGGATCGTGACCGGGCTGCGAGCCAGCCCCCTGACCACAGCGACCGGCTCGCTGACAGCCATCGTCCGCTGCCGGAGCGGAGCGCCGAAGATCGGTCACGTCGCCGCCACGACGACCCTTCCGGCCGCCACGGGCCCCGGTGATCACCCTCGCGCGACGACCACCGCGACCTGCCCGGGCAAGCGTCGTGCCATCTCCGGCGGGTTCTCCTCCGAAGCCGACCCGAAGCAGGCACTCACGGTGTTGGCCGAGGACTCGCATCGAGTCTCCAAGGGGCGCAGCTGGAGCTTCACCGCCTCGCACAACAACCCGGCCCCGCGGCAGCTCACCGCCTACGCCTACTGCGCCCGGGCGCGGGTGGGCTCCAAGAGCGGCTCCGCTTCGCTGACCGGGGACCTGACCACCAAGTCCGCCGACTCGCAGCCGTGTGGCGGCGGGCGTGCCGCGATCTCAGGCGGGTTCGTCGCCTCACCGGCGACGCTGGCCAACGGAGGCGACACCGTCTTCGTGCTCGCCTCCATGCCGAAGGGCGGCGGCTGGCGCGCCACGGGCCTGCACTCCGGCGCGAAGTCCACCGGCAAGCTGCAGTCCTTCGCCTACTGCGGCTAGCGAATCTCGACCGCGGTACCGACGCCGGCCAGTCGCCGGAGCCGGTTGATCTGCGGATTCCGCATGCGGATGCAGCCGTGTGAGATCCGGCCAGGGATCAGGTTCGGCTCGTTGGTGCCGTGGATCCCGATCACCCCGCCACCGGGCCAGTCGCTGAGGGTGGGGGAGTAGGCGCTGGTGCCGAAGGCGAAGGATCCGTAGACGCCGCCGCCCCTCTTGAGCCGGATGGCCTCGCGGATGTAGAAGTCGCCCGGAGGCGTCGGCCATTTGCCGCGCCCGATGCCGATCGGCGCGCTGAAGAGCTTTCGCTTCCCGCGGTAGAGGTTGGCCCGGAGGGCGGAGCGGTTGATCACCAGGGTTTCGTCGATCTTGTGGAGAGGGCCGAGCGCGTCGTCGGGCACCCAGCCGCTCCGGCCATTGGGTCTGCCGAGCACGTCGATTCGCAGCCAGGTGTGGCCGTCGTCCTCGGCCACCTTGCCGGTCACCCGGTAGACCTCGGGGGTCCGAAGCTCGGTGAGGAAGTGCAGCTTCGACAGGCTCGAGGATGAGCTGTCCGGGGCGCTGTGGACGACCGCGCCGGTCTGCGGGTAGGCCCAGCGGTTGAGGTTCTTCGCGGCCGGCCCGCCGTGTGCGATTCCCGGCCAAGCCGCCGCAAGCGCCGCCATCGACGCGATGATGATCGTCGTCCGTGACTTCATCGCCGGGCACGGTAGAGAATCGTCGCGACGTATCTCGGGCCGAGCGGCGAGAATCCCGGCGTGAGGGTCGCGGTGGTCGGACACGTCGAGTGGGTGGAGTTCGTGCGCGGGGATCACGTCCCGGTGGCGGGGGAGATCGTCCACGCGTCCGGCAGCTTCCAGGAGCCGGCAGGCGGCGGCGGGGTGGCCGCCGTCCAGCTCGCGCGGCTCGCCGGGAGCTCCACGCTGCTGACGGCCCTCGGCCAAGACGAATTGGCTGCTCGGACACGTGCACGGTTTGGGGAGCTCGGCGTCACGGTCCAGGCGGCCGACCGGAAGGCTCCGACACGGCGAGCGCACACCTTTCTCGACTCGCATGGCGAGCGGACGATCACCACGATCGGGGAGCGGCTCGAGCCCGAGCTTGCCGACCCGCTCGGCTGGGACGTCCTGGATGGAGCCGACGGCGTCTACGTGACGGCGGGCGATGACGGCGCGATGAAGGCGGCCCGGAACGCGCGGGTGCTGGTCGCCTCACCCCGGGCCGGGAAGGTGCTGGCGGAGTCGGGAGTGGCGCTCGACGCGCTGGTCTACTCCGACGACGATGAGCTCGAGAGCGCGTACGCCCAGGCGCTTCAGCCCCGTCCCGCTCTGCTCGTGGCGACACGCGGATCCGAGGGTGGCCGGTTCGAGACCGTCGAGGGAAACAGCGGCACCTGGGCGCCCGCACCGCTTCCCGGTCCCATCGCGGACAGCTACGGGTGCGGGGACTCCTTTGCGGCTGCCTTCACCTACGGCCTGGCGGCAGGCGAGACGGTCGAGTCCTCGCTCGAGGTCGCCGCGGTAGCCGGCTCCGCCTGCCTGGCGCGGCCGGGCCCGTACGGCTGATCCTCCTCGGGCTCGCCCGACTCCTCCGGCTGGTCGTCGGCCTCGAAGGCCGCGTCGTCCACAGCACGGTGGTACCGCTCGCCCAGAATCCCTCCGGCGATCGCGGCGAGCAGGGGGACCAGGGCGGCGGCGCCGATGATCACGCCCCAACCGCTCCCGAGCGGGCCGTCGCCGACTGGATCGGCCGGCAGCGAGATCGAACTGCTCGGATCGAGCTCTCCGCCCGAGATCCAGGCCGCGATGGCCCCTGCGAGGACGAACAGTGCGCTGAGCAGCCAGACGCCGAGCCCCTGACGCCAGCCGTCGAAGCGGGCCATTCTGCCGGCGACGTAGCCGCCGGTCAGGTAGCTGAACGCGAGAACTGCGACGGCGATCGCGCCGCCCGCCGTCAGCAGGTGGTCAAAGAGGGCTGCGGCAGTCTGGCCGAAGTCCGTCACGCCGGCCGCGACGAGGCCCCCGATCAGCATCGCTGTGAGGACGGCCGCCAGTCCGACGGCCGCGAGCAGCCCGAAGAACACGGTCTCCCACTGGATCCGGCGCCCGACGCGCTGGCGAATGCGGCGGCGGAGAATCGCCGGTTCGGTCGGGGCCGTCGGACGCATGGGCCGGTCAGCGGTGGGACTGATTCCCATGTCACCAATCCTGCGCACAGGGGCGGGCTTTCAAACGTCCGGTTCAGCTCTCCTTGACCACGGAATAGATGATCCGCTCGGCGACGTCGACGATCTCCTCGCCGATCCGGGTGCAGCGCCGGTAGAGCTCTCGGCTGGAGATTCGCTCGTTTCGCTGATCGATCGCGAGCAGCTCCGCCATGCCCCGGTAGTAGGAGTGTTCCAGCTCGCGCTCGGCGCGAATGGCGCGGTCGGCTGCCTCGCTGGCGGCGTCGTTGGATTTGGCCCCAAGTTGGTTGATCGCCTCCGCGATGTGAGCGACGGCACCGCGAATCAGCCCGGCCATCTCGGCGAGCCGCGCATCCGGCGGCGAGGACATCGCCTCGGACTCGCTGATCAGGTCCCGCGCGTAGTCGAGGATCCAGTCGATTCCGCGCGAGAGGGCAAACAGGTCCTCCGGGGCGATCGGCGTGATGAAGGCGTCCCGCAGCTGCTCGAGCAGCTCGCGCTTGGCCGTGTCACCTCGGTGCTCGATGCCTGGGAGCGCTTGGCCCGCGCCCTCATCTCCGGCGGCCCAGGAGGCGAACGCCTCGACTCCCTCCACTGTGATGCCGGCCTGCACCCCCAGCTGGCCGATCAGGTCAGGCGTGTCGGGCAGGAACCAGCGCCGCTTCCTCCTCATGTCAGCCACTGCCAGACCGCCAGCGTCCCCGCCGCGAGCAGGCCGGTGATCGGCATCGTGATCAGCCAGGCGAGCCCGATCTGCCTGATCAGGGACCAGTTGACGTGGTGCAGGCGCCGGCGCCCCCAGCCGATGCCGACCACCGAGGAGGTGACCACCTGCGAGGTCGAGGTTGGCGCACCGAGAAGGGACGCCCCCAGGATCACCCCGGCGGACGAGGTCTGACTCGCCAGCCCCTCGATCTGCTGAAGGCGATAGATCCGCTGTCCCACGGTCCTGATGATCCTCCACCCGCCGAACGCCGTGCCCATCGTGAGGGCGATTGCGCAGACGAGGATCGACCAGGTGGGCGCGTCGTTGAGGGAACCGATCTTTCCGGCGCCGACCAGCAGCGCGGCGATCACACCCACCGCCTTCTGCGCGTCATTGGCGCCATGGCTGAACGCGAGTGCAGACGACATCCCCCACTGACCGGCGACGACCGACCCGTCCCAGGCGCGCGTCAGCCGCCTTCCCAGCCGGCGCAGCGCCCGGATGACCAGGAAGGCGACCACTCCCCCTAGCACGGGGAAGACGGCCAGTGCGATCAACGTCCCGAACACCCCCACCGGCTTCCCCGACTCGATGCCGCCCCAGTTGACGGCGTTGATCCCGCCCTCGACCACCGCGGCGCCGACGAGGCCGCCGACCAGCGCATGGCCGGAGCTCGACGGCAACCCGAGCCACCAGGTCATCATGTTCCAGCCCACGGCGGCCGCTAGCCCGCAGCCGATCACCTCCGTGGTCTCCGACGGGGAGACGGTGACGATGCCGCCGATCGTGTCGGCGACCGCGGCCCCGACCACGAAGGGCCCGATCAGGTTGAAGATCGTTGCGAGGACGATCGCCTGCCCCGGCCGGGCCGCCCGGGTCGCAACCAGCGTCGCGATCGAGTTCGAGGCGTCGTGCAGCCCGTTCGTCACCGCGAAGCCGATCGCGAGGGCGATCGCGACCGCGAGGCCGAGGTCCATGCCCCGACTCTATGTCGCCGGGGGTCAGGCCTCGGGCTTCGGCGGTGGGTACTGGGAGCGCACGAAGCGGTCCCACATGCGGTCGGTCATCAGGCTGCGCATCCCCATGACCACACGGGCCGAGGGCGTGACCTTGTAGCGGGTCGCCGGCCGCCGCGTGAGCAGCGCCTTCGCGATCTTCGCCGCGACCGCCTCTGGCCCGGCGCCGAATCTGGCCATCCCGCCCTTGTAGGCGTCGGCCGTCACCTTCGCCACGTCGGCGTTGAACTTCGCATAGGGACCGTGCTCGGAGACCTCGTCCAGGCTGCCGGCCGCCGTCTCGCCGAACTCGGTGACGATCAGGCCGGGCTCGATCACCACGACGTTGATGCCGAACTCCTTGACCTCGAAGCGGAGCGCGTCGGAGAGTGCCTCAACCGCGTGCTTGGTCGCGTGGTAGACGCCGCCGCCGGGGAAGGTCAGCTTGCCGCCCATCGAGCTCAGGTTCACGATCGTCCCCGAGCCCGCTCCGCGCATGCCCGGGAGGACCAGCTGGCACATCCTCATCAGCCCGAAGACGTTGGTCTCGAACTGCCGCCGGACGTTGTCCATCGGGATCGTCTCGATCGCGCCACTCTGGCTGTAGCCGGCGTTGTTGATCAGAGCGGCGATCGGGCCATCCTTCTCGACCTCCTCGACGGCCTTCTCCATCGAGCCCTCGTCGGTCACGTCGAGCTCGCCCGTCTTGCAGCCCCTCTTGCCGAAGTCCTCGATCGCGTCCAGGCGCCGAGCGGTCGCGTGCACGTTCCAGCCATCGTCGGCGAGCCGCTCGGCGGTCGCCCGTCCGATCCCCGTCGAGCAGCCCGTGATCAGCACCGGCCGCGCCTTGTCGATCCCCATCGCCTTCCTCCTTAAGTCGGGCGCGTCGATCCTCTCATAGGCTCTGTCTATGCGTGCGGTCACCTTCCAGGCTCCCGGCGAGGTCCAGGTCGACGATGTCGCCGAGCCCGAGCTGCTGGCGCCCGACGACGCGATCGTCCGGGTCGAGGCCAGCGGCATCTGCGGCTCGGACCTCCACATCTACCACGGGCGCGTCCAGATCGAACCCGGTTTCGTGATCGGCCACGAGTTCGTCGGCGAGGTGATCGCGGCGGGTGACCAGGTCACCCGGGTGAGCGTCGGGGATCGGGTGCTCGGCACCTACGGGACCGCATGTGGCGAGTGTTTCTTCTGCAAGCGCGAGGAGTTCCACAAGTGCGACGAGGCGCGGGTCTACGGGCACGGCAAGACGCTCGGCGATCTGCGAGGCGCGCAGGCCGAGCAGGTGCTCGTTCCGCACGCCAACCTCACTCTGCGGAGGGTCCCGGAGGGCCTCTCCGACGACGTCGCTCTGTTCGCCGGCGACGTGATGGGCACCGGCTTCCACGCGATCGACTCCCGGCCGCTGGCCGAGGGCGAGAGCGCCGCCATCATCGGGTTGGGCCCGGTCGGGCTTTGCGCGGTTCAGGCCGCCAAGGCGGCGGGCGCCTCGCAGGTGATCGCGATCGACACCGTGGCCGACCGCCTGGCGATGGCTGAGTCCTTCGGGGCGACCCCGGTGCACCTGACCGAGCAGGACCCGCGCGCGGAGGTCAAGAAGCTGACCGAGGGGCGTGGGGTGGATCTGGCGGTGGAGGCTGTCGGCAACCCGCAGGCCCTGGACCTGGCCATGCGGCTGGCGCGGAAGGCGGGAACGGTGTCCGTCACGGGCGTCTACGCCGAGAAGACCGAGGTGCACATGGGCGTCCTCTGGATCAAGGCCCTCACCCTCACCAGCGGCCACGCCAACGTGATCAAGCACCTCGATCGTGTCCTCGAGCTGCTGTCGGCCGGCAAGCTGGATCCGGCGCCTCTCGTCACTCACCACATGAAGCTGGACGAGGCTCCTGACGCCTACCGCGTTTACGACAACCGTGAGGCGCTCAAGATCGTTCTGGCGCCTTGAACAGCTCGGCGGGCAGCAGGCCTGCCGGGAAGTCGTTGCCGAACTCCGGGACCAGCCGCATCGCGTGATCCGCCGCCGGGCGCCCGCGCGTGACGCGGTCAAGGTCCCGGACGGTGAGCAGGGCGCGGACCGAGGTTGCGATCTGGAAGTCGGCGGCGTTCTCCGCCTCGCCGCCGATCACTCCCTCGGCGATCAGCTCATCGACGTGATCGAGTACCTCGGAGATCGCGGCGATTGCGTTCCGGATCTCCTCGTCGCTGTCGACCTTGTTGGCCATGAAGCGGGCAGTCGGTGCGTTGACCCACGCCGCGAGTTTGGGCAGCGGAACGCCGATCTCCTCGGCGATCATCACCCGCGTCTCCGGGCGGTGAACCGAGAGCCAGCGGACGATCCGCCGCGGCACGTCCTGGAGGGTCTCGTCGCCCCAGCGCTCGGCCTCCTCGACCTCGAGCCGCTTTTGCGGGTCAGCCGGGAAGAGCGGAGGCTCCGCCTTGAGCTCGTCCAGGGCACGCGAGATGGCGCGAGACCCCTGAACCTTGCGCCCGTCCAGCCTGACGGCCGGGACGGTGCCACCGCGGAAGCCGCGTGTGCGCAGGAGCGCTGGGTGAAGTCCCGGCAGCAGCCAGATTGGCTTGTAGTCGAGGCCCTTGGCCTCCAGCTCGAGCCTGACTGTGTGGGAGGGCGGTGACGGCTGGGTGCCGTAGAGCTTGATCCCCATGCGTGGAGCCTATTGTCCGGGGGCGTGAACGAGAGCCTCAACGGCAAGCTGCTGATCGCGTCGCCCAGCATGCCGGACTACTTCCACCGGACCGTGATCCTGATGGTCGAGCACTCCGAGGAGGGCGCGTTCGGCCTGGTGCTGAACAGGCCATCGGAGACGACCGTGGGTGAGGTCTCACCCGAACTCGCGGAGCTGATCGGCGATGAGCACCTCCTGCACGTCGGCGGCCCCGTGCAGCCGAATGCGGTGACGGCGATCGGCGAGCATCCGGACCCGGCCGAGGCCACCAAGCTGATCGTCGGCACCGTCGGCATGGTTGACCTCGACGAGCCGCCCGAGCTCTCGCGTGTCCGCGTGTTCGCCGGTTACGCGGGCTGGGGAGCGGGCCAGCTCGACGGCGAGCTCGAGCAGGAGTCCTGGATCGTGGAAGACGCCCACCCGGACGACCCGTTCGGGGACGGCGACCTGTGGTCCGACGTCCTGGCCCGAAAGGGCGGGGAGTTCGCCCTGCTGGCGCGGATGCCGGCGGACCCGTCGGTGAACTAGGCACGACTGCCCTATGCTGGGCCCTCGGGTCGAGCAACCGCTCGATCAAAGAGGTGCCCCGCGTTTTCGCCGTCGTTGCCTCCGGGCACCCTCGCGTTCGCAGTGCACACCCCACATGGAGGGACCGAAATGGCAACAGGAACCGTGAAGTGGTTCAGCGATGACAAGGGCTTCGGATTCATCACGCCGGATGAGGGCGACAAGGACGTCTTCGTGCATCACAGCGCCATCCAGGGCGATGGCTACAAGTCGCTCGCCGAAGGCGCGAAGGTCAGCTTCGACACCGAGCAGGGCGACAAGGGCCCGGCGGCCGCGAACGTCCAGGCGCTCTAGGGGAACTGAACATGGCCTCAGGTGGCAAGCGCAAGACCACGATGGCGAAGCTCCAGCGTGAACGCAGGCTCCAGGAGCGCCGGCTTGAGAAGCAGGCCAAGAAGGCTGCGCGGAAGCAGGCGGCCGCAGAAGCCCGAGCCGACTCTCCGCCTGACTGAATCAGCAACGTTCCGTCTGTTGCGGTTGCTGGTCCTGGCCGGGATCAGCGTCGCTCTGCTCGCCTCCTCCGTAAGCGCGCAGACCACCGTCAAGCAGCCGCCGCAGCCGAAGAAGGGGCCGGGCGGCCAAGCACATCCCAATCGGGGCTGGCGAGTGAGCGCTGGAGGCGCGGGCAATGACGCCTGGTACGCGTTCGAGCCAACCAAGCCAAGGCCGCGGAAGGCCCCGCTCGCGGTCGTCATGCACGGCTACTACGAGTTCGCGGGCTTCGACCAGCTCTACGCCTTCATCCGCCACACGGTGCGCAGCGGAAGCGTCGTCATCTACCCGCGCTGGCAGACCGGCATTGCGGATCCATGCCCGGGTCCCTTCAACATCGAGCCCTGCATCAACTCGGCGGTCAACGGAATCCGCGGAGCCATCTCCTATCTGCAATCGAGCAGGAGCCGTGTTCATCCGCAGCTGCGCAAGGCGAGCTACTTCGGCTTCTCCTTCGGCGGAATCATCACCGCCGACCTCGCGAACCGGTACCGGTCATTGGAGCTTCCCATGCCGAGGGCGATCTTCCTCGACGATCCCCACGACGGTGGGTTCAACGGATTCGGTGAGCCCGCGCTCGACGACTCGCTGGCCGGCATTCCCCCGAGCGTCAAGTTCGAGTGCCACTCCGGTGCGAATGGCGTCATCTCGGAGCCCGGCAAGGAGAACTCCAGCTGCAACGCCGTCTTCCCGCTGCTCGGGCAGATCCCCGACCGCAACAAGGATCTCGTCCTGACGCACACCGATTCGCATGGCCAGCCGACGCTGTCCTCCCAGCACGGGGTTTGCTCCGGCGGCCCGGGATTCGGCGGGCCTCCCAATGCCTATGACTGGAACTTCTGCTGGAAGGTCTGGGACGCCCTGCGGAGCTGCGCCTACTCGGGCACCTACTGCAACTCCGCCCTCGGCGACACCCGTGCCCACCGGTCCATGGGCCGCTGGAGCGACGGCGTCCCGGTCATCCCGCTGAAGATCCAGGACGCCGCACCGATCGGTCCGTAGGAGGCGCCGCTAGTCCGTGGACTCGTAGGCGACCTGAACGTGCTCGCGAGCCACGGCGATGAACGAGCGCTCGACCGGCGGCTCGCCGCCCCGGCCGCTGACCACCGCGTTCACCAGCGGGATGAATTCGACGCCCTCACGATTGAGCAGATCGGAGAGCCTGCTGTGGAAGCCCTCGGCGGGCAGGGTGACGTCGCCCACGATCCTGTACCGCTCCGTCTCGAGCACGACGCGCTGCCGCCTTGTTCCGTCGGTCATGACTGAAGTATCGGCGGTCGCCGTGCGACCTTGAGCCGCGCCGTTTCGGATACGGTCGCCGCTTCGCTGGGGAGCGGTCCAGGCCCAGGCGCCGGTGAGCGAGCTGACCGCGGGCGAGGTGGTGCGCGACGACAAGGGCAAGACGCTGGGGATGTTCGGAAACGCGGAGCAACGGGTTCGCATCGACTTCAACCAGGTGGCGCTGGCCGTCTGGATCCCGCTCGATCGCCAGGCGGAGGCGGAGAACTTCGTCGTCGACGTCAACAGGGCGATCGGCGCGTCGGACTAGACCCCGAGCGCAGCACTCAGCCCTAGCATCGTCCCGGCGCCGGCCAGCGTGCCGACGAGCCCGCGGGCGGTGCCCGGCGCGCGCAGGGCGCGGGGCCCGAGGTCGGATACCACCAGCGCCAGCATCGCGCCGGCCGCGAAGCCGAACGAATAGGGCAGCAGGTTCTTGAACGTGTTCACCAGCAGGTAGGCGATGGCCGCACCGACCGGCTGCGGGACGCTAGTCAGTACCGCGGCCCAGAACTGCTGGCTCCGGCTGTACCCCGCTTCGGCCATCGGAATGGCGACGCTGGTTCCCTCCGGGACGTTCTGAAGCCCGATCGCGAGGATGACGAAGAGGCTGAGCCCGGAGACGTCGGAGGCGTACGCCGTTCCGATCGAGAAGCCCTCCGGCAGGCTGTGCACGAGCAGCACCAGGAAGACGAGCACGGAGAACCTGGCCCCCGGCCCAGTTCGCCCGCCGAAGTGGACGTCGTGGTGGCTCAGCGCCACACGCGTCACGCCGAGAAACAGCACTCCCGTGGCCACCCCGGCCAGAACCGCCCCCGCGGACCCCTCGTCGAAGCCGGGCTTGAGCAGGCCAACGATCGATGCGACCGTCATCGCGCCGGCGGCCAGGCCGTACAGGGCCGGCTGCCAGACGGACGCGCGGCCGCCTAGCCAGAAGACCGGCACCGCTCCCAGGCCGGTTGCGAGCGCCGTCGCCGAGGCTGCGAGCAGCAGGATCAGCACCAGATGAGCGTAAGCGCTGGTGCGGAGGGCCCAAGGCCGTAGGGTGCTCCTCATGGCGGTACTGCAGGAGGTTCCGGTCACGGCGATCTCCACCGAGCGTTTCCGGCCTCTGCTTGGCGACGGCTACGCCGAAGTCGAGGAGGCGATCGCCAGGGCCCACGAAGTGCTTCGCGGCCGCATCGTTTGGCACGTCAACTCCACGGCCCGGGGCGGAGGCGTCGCGGAGATGCTGCACTCGCTGCTCGCCTACGGGCGCGGGTCCGGAGTCGACCTGCGCTGGCTGACAATCGGCGGAAGTCCCGAGTTCTTCAAGCTCACCAAGCGGCTGCATAACCACCTCCACGAGGCGCCCGGCGACGACGGGCCGCTGGGGCCCGCGGAGCATGAGGTCTATGAGCGGGGTCTGATGGAGAGCGCCGCCGAGCTGACCGGTCTGGTGCGCAAAGGGGACATCGTCTACATCCATGATCCCCAGCCGGCTGGTCTCGTGCCCCACGTGAACTCAGCGGACGTCAGCGTCGTGTGGCGCTGCCACATAGGGATCGACGAGCCTGGCCGCTACGCGCATGAGGCTTGGGACTTCCTGCGCCCGTACGTCCAGGATGCCGACGCCTACATTTTCTCGCGCAAGCAATTCGCCTGGGAGGGTCTCGAAGAGGACCGAACCTGGATAGTCCCGCCCTCCATCGACATCTTCTCGCCGAAGAACCAGGACCTGGAGCCGGATGCTGTCGACTCGATCCTGGCGGTCATCGGCGCCCGCGCCGGAGATCACTTCTCGAAGGCGATGTTCCAGCACCTGGACGGAAGCAGGGCCCGCGTCGACCGTCATGCGGATATCGACCAGGACGCACCCGTCCCGGACGATGCGCCGCTGATCACCCAGGTGTCCCGGTGGGATCGGCTCAAGGACCCTGTGGGAGTCCTCCGCTGCTTCACCGAGCATGTCCGGAATCAGTCTGCGCACCTCATGCTCGTCGGCCCGTCGGTCGCTGGGGTTTCAGACGATCCCGAGGGGGCCGAGGTGCTCGCCGAGGTTCGGGCCGCACGGGAGGCCCTTGTTCCGGAGGTTCGTCAGCGCGTTCACCTCGCCACGCTGCCGATGGACGATGTCGCGGAGAACGCCGCGATGGTCAACGCGATCCAGCGCCGCTCGGATGTCGTGCTGCAGAAGAGCCTCGCCGAGGGGTTCGGCCTGACCGTCGCCGAGGCGATGTGGAAGTCCAAGCCCGTGATTGGTGGCGCGGTCGGCGGCATCCAGGATCAGATCGAGGACGGCGTCTCAGGTGTCCTCGTCGACCCGTCGGACCTGGCGGCGGTCGGGGCCGCAATAGACCGCCTGCTCGAGGATCCGGACCAGAGAGCCAGGATGGGGGAGGCGGCGCGTCAGCGGGTGATCGACCAGTTCCTGGGCACGAGGCATCTCATCCAGTACCTCGGCCTGTTGGCCGGGAT
This sequence comes from uncultured Solirubrobacterales bacterium, assembly GCA_963743575.1. Classification (GTDB taxonomy): domain Bacteria; phylum Actinomycetota; class Thermoleophilia; order Solirubrobacterales; family 70-9; genus DASUPK01. The sequence goes on from CAVUQC010000007.1 coordinate 1,400,119, forward strand.
GCTCGATGACAACGAGAACTAGCCCGCGGGGCGCTGGCGCTTCCAGCCCCGGAAGGCGTCCAGCAGTTCCTCGCGAGCGCCCGGGTCGATGTCGTCCTCGGTGAGGCGGCCGCTCGCCTCGATCACCAGCCGCATCTGCTCCACGTAGGCGGTGCAGTGATCGCAGCCGCTGATGTGCGCGCGGAAGCGGCGGCGCTCCGAGCGCGACAGGCTGCCGTCGAAGTAAGCGGTGACCAGCTCAACGAGCTCCTGGCAGGGCATCTCACGTGTGAAGAGGCTCATGTCGCGACCCCCGGGTCCAGATACATCTCGAGCGCAGCGCGGACCTTCGACCGCGCCCGGTGCAGCAGGACGCGCTGGTTTCCATCCGTGATCTCGAGCGCCTCGGCGACCTCCATCGGGGTCCAGCCCTCGACGTCTCGCAGCCGGATCACCTCGCGCTGTGCCTCGGGCAGGTCCTCGATCGCCATCTGGATCACGCCGAGCGTCTCACGCGCCAGCACCCTGTCCTCAGGCCAGGCGCGAGGAGGCGCCGCCCAGGCGCCGGGGTGCGGAGAGTCGGGGCCGAGGAACCGATCGGGATCGACCGCGGGCTCGTCGTCCTCTCCGGCGCCGGCCAGAGATGAGAACGGGACCATGCGCCCGTCGCGCTGACCCCTGGTCTTGGCGCGGTTGGTGAGGATCCGGAAGAGCCAGGTCTTCAGGCTCGATCGGCCCTCGAAGCGGTCGATTCCGTTGAGCACGGCGAGCCAGGTTTCCTGCACGACCTCCTCGGCCGTGGCGGGGTCACGCACGAACATCTGGGCCACTCGCAACATCGTGGCTCCGTAATCGTCGATCAGCTCCGCGAAGGCCGCTTCGTCGCCATCGCGGAGTCGCTGGACCAGTTCCTGTTCATGGGATTCAGTCATCCGGCGGCCCGTACGGTTACATGCTTTGGCGTCCGCCGCCGCTCACCGGCCTCGGTGGAATACTCGCGGCGTGCCGAACCGGAGCGATGCCCCCGCAGCGCCGCACCCCAGCACTCCTCAGGAGGCGCTCGAGCTGCTCGTGGAGGGCAACAGGCGCCACCAGGACGGGCGCCTGGAGCTGCACGACCACTCGCCCGTCGCCCATGAGCGGGCCGAACGCCAGATGCCGTTTGCGGCGATCGTCAGCTGCGCCGACTCGCGCGTCTCGCCGACCCTGATCTTCGACGTCGACCGCGGCAACATCTTCTCGTCCAAGGTCGCCGGCAACGTGATCGACACCGGGACCCTCGGCAGCACCGAGTTCGCGGTCAAGGTGCTCGGCGTGAAGCTGGTGATGGTCCTCGGGCACAGCAACTGCGGTGCCGTGACCGCGGCGATTGATGCGGCGAACGGCATGGCCAGCTTTCCACCGGGCGAATACGGGGCCATCGGCAGCCTCGTGGACCGGATCGTTCCGGCGATCGAGGCGGTGCCCCCTGCCGAGCGCACCGTCCCTACGTGCGTCGGCGCGAACGCGGTCGCCCAGGCGGCCGACATCGCCTCGCGTGGCCCGATCCTCAAGCAGGCGGTCGAGGCGGGTGCGATTGAGGTCGTCGCAGGCGTTTACGACCTCGAGACCGGCAGGGTCTCCTTAGCCGGCGATTAGCCCCGCTTCAGGCGGCGGGGAGACTCTCGGGACATGCGCGATGCCTACGAGGGTGGTCCCGTGCGGTTCGTTGTGCTGCTGGCCTCGATCGCGATCCTGGTCGTGATCGGCGTGAAGACCGTCCACGGGACCGAGGGGGCGTCGGCCAGCCGAGCGGCCGGGCACGGAATGCCCGGCCACATCGTCGCGATCGCCGTCCGGCGGCCGATCCCCCGTACGGTGCGACGTCAGGTTGCCCTCCCGCAAGTTCGGGGGTCGGCGGCAATCCGGGTCGCCGGTGCGACCTACCTCCTCGGAGGGGTGCACCGCGGTGCAGATGGCCGTCGCCGGCCGGTGGCATCGGTGCTGAGAACGGTTGGGAGAGGTGCGCCGACGCGTGTCGCCAAGCTGCCGATGCCGGTGAGCGGAGCCGCAGCAGCCGTGGTCGGCGACAGGCTCTACGCGATCGGTGGACGCCTCGCTAGCGGCAAGCTCTCGCGCGAGGTCCAGGAGTACGACGTCGCGACGGAGCGCTCGGTGATCGCGGCGCGGCTCCCGAAAGCGCTCCGCCATACGAGCGCTCTCACCCTCGACAGCTACGTCTACGTGCTCGGCGGCGAGACCCGGTCGGGCCCGACCGCGACGATCCTTCGCTTCGATCCGTGGCGCGATGCTGTTTCGAGGGCGGGGCACCTTCCGGTCCGCGCCAGCGGAGGAGCGGCCGCGGCAACTCGACTCCGCAGGGGCTATCTGGTGGGGGCGAGGGTGCCGGGGGCGGGAAGCCTGAGCTTCGAGATCACCCTGCGGGCGCCGCTCTCGGCCGTCAGCCGATCGAAACGAGGTCGATCACGAACACCAGAGTCGCGTTCGCCGGGATCGTCGGCGGCTGGCCCTGGGGGCCGTAGGCGAGGTTCGGCGGGATGATCAGCTCCCGGATGCCTCCTGCCTTCATCCCGGCGACTCCCTGATCCCAGCCGGGGATGACCTGGCCGCCTCCGAGCTTGAAGGAGAACGGCTGGCCGTGGTCATACGACGAGTCGAACTTGCTGCCGTTGTCGTAGAGCACTCCGACGTACTGGACGCTCACCTGATCCCCGGATTTGGCCTCGGCGCCGGTACCCGTCTTCAGGTCCTTGACCTGGAGCTGCGTCGGAGGGGAACCGGTGGGCAGCTTGACGGTGGGCCCGTTGGGCACCGTGATGTCGGCCTTCGCGGTGCTGTTGCTGCTGGAGTCGCCACCGCCACGGCCGATCAGGATCACCGCGACGACGACGATCAGGATTCCGCCGGCGACGAGCAGCCCGATGACCCTGCGATCCATGGCGCGGGATCGTATGGGGCCGCTCAGGTCGGCGCGGTGCCGTTGACCGCCATCAGGCGGTCGAGGCGCTGACCGAGCTCCGAGCGCAGCGCGGCGTGACCCTGGCTCAGCACCTCGCCCGTGTTCCGGTCGACCAGATTCTGGCTCTCGTCGGGATCGCGCTGCAGGTCGTACATCTCGTACTCAGGCGCTTGCTTGCCCGACGGATCGAAGTAGAGGGCGAACTTCGCCTCGGCGGTCCGGACCGCTCGAATGCGATTGGGCTGACCAGGGACGTCCTGGAGGGCGGTCGCTGCCTGATGGTCGTCATAGGTGAAGTGGATCTCGTCCTGAACGGAATCGCTGGGGCTGGCGTGCGCGGCGAGCGCCCCCAGGTCCACGGTGGAACCGCGCAGGCGCTCGTTCTCCGGGGCGGCGTGTTTGGCGACGATCGGCGCCAGGTCGCGTCCCTTCGCCTGGCCGTCGAGGCTGGTGCCGGCGATCGTCGCGACCGTGGGCAGCAGGTCCACCAGCGAGACGAGCGCATCCGAGTGCACGGGGCGCGGGAAGAGCACGGGGTTGGAGACAACGACCGGGATGTTGATCGTCTCCTCGTAGGCGTTGAACGCCTTCTGGCGCAGCCCGCCGTGGGAGAGGCCCATCTCGCCGTGATCGGCGCAGCGGAACACGATGGTCCGCGAGCGGATCGAGTCGGGATCGGTGGGGTCCCCGAGCGCCGCCATCACCCGGCCGAGCTGCTCGTCGACCACACGATGGAGATGGGCGTAGAAGTTGACGTACTCGAGCTTGTCGCGCTCGTTGCGGAGTGGCCCCAGATAGGCCGCCATGCCCATCTTCATCAGCTCGTGCACGGATGGCTTGTCGCGCAGGGATTCGTCGACCGTCGGTGGCAGCTTCACGCCGAGGTCCACGAACCCGTCCTTCGCGTATCCGCCGCGCACGTGCTGCGCCGGGAAGCCGAGGACGTCGTGCGGGTTGACCAGGGAGACGACCAGGCAGAACGGCTCCGGGAGATCTGCCTGCGCCAGCCAGCTCTCGACCTGTCGCGTGTAGACCTCATCCCAGCCGAGGCCGAGTGGCCCGGCGTTGCCGGCACCGAAGTGCTCAGCCTTGGCGTTCTCGCCGGCGTCGGGCGGCTCCCAGTCGGCGAAGCCGTAGTCGTCGCGGATGCGGTCGGCATCGGCCTGCGCCCAGCCGCCGAGCATCTCCCCTCCGGACGGATGGGTCAGGTGCCACTTGCCCTTGTAGGCAACCTCGTAGCCGCGGCTCCGCAGGACGTGCGCGAGGCTCTGGGTCTCGGGCCGCAGCTCGGGCTCTCCGCCCGATTTGGGCCCCGCCTGAGCCAGGCCCCTGCCGAAGTTCCGCAGGGCACGGCGGCGCGGAGCGTTCGGGCCGCGCAGCATCCCCGACAACTCGCCCAGCACCGCCGGCGTGTTGGCGAGGTCAGGCTTCAGGTCCGCCTGGGTGTGGGTGAGGGTGACGCCGTGCTGGGCCGGGTAGCGGCCGGTCAGCAGGGTCGCCCGGCTGGGCGAGCACATCGAGGTGTTGGTGAAGGCCTGGCGGAAGGTGAGGCTGTTCTGCTCGAGCGCGTGCTGGTTCGGCGTCAGGTCTCGCAGCCAGCCCGGGAAGTCGGGCCAGTGGCGGGGATAGCGCTGCTGATCGGTGATCAGCAGGAGTACGTTGGGCGGTTTGGGGGCCGTGGCTAGCCCTTACAGCCGAACTGTTTCTGGAACTGCGCCTTGCTCATGTAGGTCCCGGTCGGGTAGTAGGAACCCATTACCCGCGCCGCGGTGTTCGGCTGGTTCACGTTCCAGGAGGTCTTGTGGAAGCTGGGCGAGGGAATGATGTTCCGCGTCACCAGCGAGCCGATGTCCGGGCGGCCGGCAGCATCGCCCACCGGGTCGGCGGGAAGCCAGGCCACACCACACCGCTTGGTGGCGTTCTTGGGCCGGTTGCCCGCATGCGCGACGACCATCACATAGCGCCGTCCCTTCCGCAGCGGGAACTGTTCGTCGTATAGGCACCTGTAGGTGCCCGTGAAGGCAAGCGATTCTTCGACGCACATGTCCCACTCGCGCAGCTGCCCGCCGCCCATGCGCTTCTCGCCCGAGTCGGTGTGTGGCGTCTTCGGCATCTTGCCGCGGACGACCAGCACCTGGCCGAAGGCGAAGCTGTAGGTACCGACCATGTAGCGGGCGTCGAGGTTGTTGTAAAAGGTGCCAACGGGGGTGTAGTCCGCGGCCGCGTGCTCGGCGGGGGTCTTGTAGGAACTCAGCGTGTAGCTCAAGCTGAAGAACTTCTCGAAGGAGAAATCCGGAGTTGCCGGGTTCGTAGCGGGGTCCTTGCCGGGCCAGTTGACGTAGTTGTTGTAGACGGGGAGCGCCAGGTTCTGGCTCTGGTAGGAGTGATTGGAGTTGAGTGCGTCGCACATCGCCTGGCCCTTCAGGACGGTGCCGTCGGCCAGCCGCAGCGCGGGAGTGGGGAGTGGTTCTCCGCCTCGCCGGTTCCGTCCCTTGTCGTGCACGTAGACCCGGTAGAGGATGTCCTGGTAGGAGCCGCCCGTCGGATCGGATTGCGCGTAGAGGGTGTTGCGCGCCGGCTGCGTGGGAGCGGGCTGGCTCAGCACGGTGAGCGTGTAGTTGCGCTTCCTGACGTCGCGGCGGTGGCCCTTGATGAATGGGTTGGTCGAGCCCTTGTCCGGCTTCGTCAGGTAGTCGGACACCGTGTTCGTCGCGGTGCCGTTGTTGACGTAGGCGGTCATCGACTGGAAGCGCGAGTGCGTGAACTTGCCGTGCAGGATCACCGCGGCGCCGGGGGGCGTCGCGAACTTCGCGCCCCAGTAGGTGATCTCCTGACCCGGGAATCCCTGGTTGGTCCTCGGGTCGACGTTGGTGAACGGGCCAGTCCAGAAGCAGCTCGCCACCGGCAGGTTGTTGGGGTTGTATCCGGTCGGAACGGCGGCCGCACCAGCCTGGCCGGCGGTCGCCGCGCCGGTCGCGAGGGTCGCCGCGGTCACGGCGGCGATCATCAGGGCGCGCGGGCGCATCAGTGCCGGATCACCAGCGCGTCCGCGCCGGCCGCGTTGTTCATCGCCGACATCAGAGTCCCGCTGACCAGCTCCAGGACCTGCTCGCGGGGGATCTCCTGCTCGACCGACGATTCGATCACCGTCTCCACGTAGGAGAGGAAGCCGTCCAGCGCGATCCGGACCAGCGGGGGCGCGGCGGCGGTCCCGAGCTGGTTGAGGGCGATGTTGCCGATCACCCGCTCGCGGTAGCTGCGGGCGATCTCGAGCAGCGTCGGGTCCACGGTGCCGCGGCCCTGGCGATAGAGCTGCCAGGCGTCCGTCGGCTCGGAGGCATGGTCGATCATGCGGTTCAGGTTGGAGGCGAGGCGCTCGCCGAGGGGCACGCCGGGATCGGTCACCCAGCCGCTCGAGAGCTGCTCTCCGGCCCGGTGCACCGACGCCTCGAGCAGCTGCTGCCGCCCGCCGGGGAAGTAGTGGTAGACGAGGTTGCGGGTCACGCCGGCGCGGTTGGCCACCGCCTCGAAGGCGAGATTCTCGTAGCCGTCGCGCGCGGCGATCGCCAGCGCGCAGTCGATCAGCTGGTCGCGGCGCTCGGCCGGCGGCAGACGTCGCGGGGGGAGCTCACCTCCATCGAGGCGGAGATTACAACTAATTTACGACTTGTACAACTTGTGCGATTGTTAAATAAGGTGGAATTTGGCCAGCGTGAGATGGGCGCGGTTGGGATCGAACCAACGACCTCTCCCGTGTGAGGGGAGCGCTCTCCCGCTGAGCTACGCGCCCGGGGCGGCGGATGATACGCGCGGCCCCGCTACAGCTGAGTTGGCGCCGTCTCCTTCTTCATCTTCGGATCGCCCTCCACCGAGAGGTTGGGCAGGATCCGGTCGAGCCAGCGCGGCATGAGCCAGTTGCGCTCGCCGATCACCTCGAGCACGCCAGGCATGATCAGCAGGACGACGAGCGCGTCGATCGCGACGGACGCCGCCAGCCCGAGGCCGAACTGCTTGACGATGGGGTTCCCGTTGACCACGAAGCTGAAGAAGACCGCGAACATGATCGTCGCGGCGGCCAGGATCGGCTTGCCGGCGTTGACCAGCCCGGCGCGGACGGCCTCGCTGTTGTCGGCTCCGCCCTGGTGGCGCTCCTCGATTCGCGAGACGAGGAACACCTGGTAGTCCATCGACAGTCCGAAGAGGATCGCGAACATCATCAGCGGCACATAGCTCACCACCGGCATGGTGTGGTCCACGCCCAAGAGCGACAGGCCATGCCCCTTCTCGAAGACGGCGGTCAGAATCCCGTACGAGGCGCCGACCGCGAGCAGGTTGATCAGGGCGGAGACCAGCGGGATGGTCAGGGTCCGGAAGGCCATCGTCAGGAACAGGACGCTGAGGATCACCACGATCCCGATCACCAGGAACAGCTTGTCGCCGATCTTGGTGGCGAGGTCGATGTAGGAGGCGGTGGTGCCGCCGACGTAGGCGGTCATCCCCTGCCCCTTGGTCGCGTCCGGGATCGTCTTGTCGCGCAGATGGTTGATCAGGTCCTGGGTGGCACGGTCCGACGGCGAGGTCTTGGGCGTAGTCGAGAAGACCGCCGCGGTCCCTGCCTTGTCGGTTTGGGCGGGCGAGACCGCCTGGACGTTGCTCTGCTTCTGGATCTCCTGCTCCAGGTTGACCAGGCGCGGGTCACCGGCGGGCGTCTCCGCGATCTGGAGCTCCTCCGAAACCTGCTGCTGCTGAGACTGGATCTGGGGGGTCGGCCCGCTGACCGCCTCCTCCTGTTGGAGCTGAGCCTGCTGCTGCTGGAGTTGCGTGACCTGGGACGGATCGGAGGCGAGCGGTTTCCCAGTGACGTTGACGGCGATCAGCAGCGGCCCGTTGGTGCCGACACCAAAGCCGTCGGTGAGCGCGTCGTATGCCTGCCGCTCGGTCGTGTCTGTCGGCAGCTGGCCGTAGTCCGGGGCGCCCAGGTGCATCGAGGTCGCCGGGATGATGAGGACCGCAAGGATGACGATCCCGATCCCAGAGGAGATCAGTGGGTGGTTCCGGATCACCGCGGACCATCTCTCCCAGGCGCCCTTGCGGTCCCCGTCGGCCTCCTCGACCTTGCGCATCAGAGGCAAGGCCTGGATCCGCTTTCCGATCAGCGCGAGGATCGCCGGGAGGAGCGTGATCGACGCGAGCAACGCGAACGCCACCACGATCGCGGTCGAATAGCCGAGTGAGCGGACCAGCGGGATTCCGCTGAAGTAGAGGCAGAGCAGCGCGATGATGACCATCACCGCGGCGAAAACCACGGCCGACCCGGAGCTCGCGATCGTCCTGGCGATGGAGTCGCTCGGTTCCGCGCCCTCCTCGAGCAGGCGCAGGTGGCGGCTGATGATGAACAGGGCATAGTCGGTCCCCACCGCCAGGCCGAGCATCGTGCCGAGCGTCGGTGCAATCGATGGGACGTCGAAGAGGTGGCCGGCCAGGCCGACCACTGCGAGACCGCTCGCCAGTGCGACGATCGCCGTCGTGACGGGCAGCGGCATGGCGACCAGCAGCCGGAACGCAATCAGCATGATGATCAACGCGGCGACCACCGCGATGATCTCGCTGGCTCGGGTGCTTGGGCTGGAGATCTGCTGCCCGAGGTATCCGCCTGCGGAGACGTGGATTCCCGCGGGCTCGGCGGTCTTCTTGGCCGTGTCGAGGATGTTCTCGCCCTGGGCGTCGGTGAGATCGCCGGACGAGACGTTCAGAGCGGCCGAGATGTAGGCGATCTTGCCGTCCTTGGTGATCTGGCCCGCTCCCTGCGGCATCAGCGGACTCAGTACCTGGTTCACGTACTGGTTCTTGGACAGCGCCTGGGCGGTCGCGTTGACGGCCTGAGCGTTCTGGCCCTCGGCGAGCGACGTATTGGACTGCAGGACGATCGGGACGCTGCCGTTGGCCTGCTGCGGCAGCTTCGCGTCGAGCAGGTCGGTTGCGCTCTGGGAGCCGGTGCCGGGGAGTTCGAGGTTGTCGTTCTCCGGGCGGCCCGCCGAGTTCGCGATCAGCACCAGCCCGACCGCCAGCACCACCCAACCCAGTACGACCCAAGGGGCCCTTCTCGCGCAGAACCCGCCGAGTCGGTGGAGCACTCTGCTCACGGCCGCATCCTCTCACCACTCGCGGCGCGAGATGTGAGTATTTCTGGAGCCGGATCATGACCCCCCGCCGCCAGGACAATCCCCCGCTTGATCGCGAGCATGTTGCAGCCGACCCGATCGCGCAGTTCGGATCCTGGTTTGCCGAGGCCGAGCGAGCGGTCCCGCTGCCTGAGGCGATGACGGTCGCGACGGTCGACGCGGAAGGCGCGCCGAACGCGCGCATGGTGCTGCTCAAGGGATTCGGACCGGATGGATTCCGATTCTTCACCAACTACGAGAGCGTCAAGGGCGCGGAGCTCGCGGCGGAGTCTCGGGCGGCGCTGGTGATCTACTGGCGCGAGCTCGACCGGCAGGTTCGCATCAGGGGCATCGTTGAGCGGCTTTCGGCCGCGGACTCGGATGCGTACTTCGCGAGCAGGCCTCGCGACAGCCAGATCGCGGCGTCGATCTCTCCGCAGAGTCGCCCGATCGAGCGGGACGAGCTCGAGCGGCGGTTCAGCGACCGCACGGCGGAGCTCGGCGATGGGGAGGTGCCCCGGCCCGGTCATTGGGGTGGCTTCCTGCTGCGCCCCGAGGTGATCGAGTTCTGGCAGGGAAGGGACAACCGCATGCATGACCGTCTCGTCTACACGCGCCAGCCGGACGGATGGGAGGTTCGCCGCCTGGCCCCTTAGCATTGCCGAGTATCCATATTGCATATGGTTTTGACACGTTACCATATGGCATATGGTTTCGTCAAAGAGGCGGCAGCTCATCGATCGGCCGCTCGTCGGATATGGAGGGGGAAACGTTCGCCCGGCTCGCATGCCGGCTGCGCCCACACAGGCCCGCGGCTTCGAGAAGCGAGATCGCATCTACGAGGCCGCCATCGCCCGATTCAGGGCCGACGGCGTCGCGGCGACGAAGGTGGATGACGTAATCGAGGACGCGGACGTCAGCTGGGCGACGTTCTACCGCTACTTCCCCCGCAAGGGCGACGTCCTGATCGAGGCCGCCGCGCGTCACTTCCACGACCACGTGCGGCCTGCGGCGGCCGCCTCGCTGGCGGACAGGAGGCTGAAGATCGGCACCGTCATCGAGCGCCTGCTGGTCAGTCTCCTGCGTCCGGCCGACCTGCCGGCCTCGCTGCACGGGGCCGCGCTGCTTGAGATCTTCGCCAACCCGGACCGTTTCGCCGCTCTTGTGAGGGGTGATCACGCGCAGGTTGTCCCCGGCCTGCTCGAGGAGATCCTGGCTGAGGGCAAGGAGAGGGGCGAGGTCCGACCGGATCTCGACACGGCCGTCGCCGCGCTCGCGATCGTCGCCGCGACTGGCCTGATCGGTGCGCAGGCGGTCGTCCTCGGCCTCGATCCCAGCGACCCGGTCAGCGCCTCGCTCGAGGTCAGCTGGCGAGGAATTGCCGCTTAGGCGAGTTCGGACAGCCGGCGTTCGATGAAACGGCGATCGACCGGGTTCGTCGCCAGCTCGAGGGCTCGGGCATAGGCGCGGGAGGCCGCGTCGGCGCGCTCCAGGCGCCTGAGGAGGTCGGCGCGCGCGGACCAGAACCACTGGTAGCCGTCCAGCGCGGCGGCCAGCTCCGGGTCGTCGAGCAGCTCGAGACCCCGCTCGGGTCCCTCGGCCATCGCCACCGCCACGGCGCGGTTGAGCTCGATCACCGGCGACGGCTGGGCGATGGCGAGAAGCCCATAGAGGGAGGCGATTCGGGCCCAGTCGGTCTGATCCGGCCCATCCGCCCGGGCGTGCTCGCCCGCGATCGCGGCCTGGAGCGCATACGGCCCCGGCGGGCCGAGGCGGGCGGCGCGCTCGAGCAGGCCGAGGCCGGTGTCGATCTCACGGCGGTCCCAGAGCGAGCGGTCCTGATCCTCCAGCAGGACGAGATCGTCATCGGGGCCCACCCGCGCCTCCCGCCGCGAGTCCTGGAGCAGCATCAGGGCGAGCAGCCCGTGGGTTTCAGACTCGTCGGGCATCAGCCGGGCGAGCGTCCCGGCCAGGCGGATGGCCTCGCCGGAGAGCTCGCGGCGCACCAGTGCTTCGTCCGAGGTGGCGGAATAGCCCTCGTTGAAGATGAGATAGATCGAGGCCAGCACGGAATTGAGTCGGTCCGGCAGGTCGTGATCAGCGGGCACCTCGTACGGGATCCTCGCCGTCTTGATCTTGCGCTTGGCCCGGACCAGCCTCTGGGCCATCGCCGGCTCCGAGACGAGGAATGCGCGGGCGATTTCCGGTGTGGTGAGCCCTCCCAGCGTCCGGAGCGTGAGGGCCACCCGAGCCTCCTCCGCCAGCGCCGGATGGCAGCACGTGAAGATCAGCCTGAGGCGGTCGTCCGAGATCACGGGTGCCTCATCGAGCTCGTCGTCCTCGGTCGCGGCGGGTGGCTCGAGCGCCTCGAGTTCCTGAAGCTTCTCGGTCCCCCGACGCTCGCGCCGGAGCCGGTCAATCGCCTTGTTCCGCGCGGTGGTCGTGATCCAGGCCCCGGGGTTGTCCGGGACGCCGCGCTTGGGCCAGACCTGCATGGCCACGACGAAGGCCTCCTGAACCGCGTCCTCGGCGAGGTCGAAGTCGCCGAGTACGCGGATCAGCGAAGCGATCGCTCGTCCCGACTCATGCCGGAACAGGCGATCGACCAGCTCCGCCCCGTCAGGCAGTCGCTTCCTCGACCAGGTTGCCGGCGTCGTCGTAGACCAGGACCGGGCGGATCTCGACGGACCCGAACTGCGAGCCCGGGATCTTGGCCGCCCACTCGATCGCCTCGTCGAGGTCCTTGACGTCGAGCACGTAGAAGCCGCCGAGCTGCTCCTTCGTCTCCGCGAAGGGACCGTCGGTGACGTCGCGGTCGCCGCCGCGAACCCGAACGGTGGTCGCGGTCTGCGTCGGGTAGAGGCCGTCGCCCGCCACGAACACGCCCTTCTCGTTCATCTCCTGGGTGACCGCGCCGTACGCCCGGGAGACCGCCTGCAGGTCCTCCTCGCTGGCGCTCTCGCGCTGGCTCTCGTCGCCGTAGATCGTGAACGCGTACTTCATCTCTGAGCTCCTTCTGTCGAGGGCGGCGCCTTTCGCCGCTTCACCCTAACGACGAAGGGCCGGCGCTCAAATCGACAGGCGGCTCGGCATAGACTCGCGCCATGGCCACGGACGGCAAGACGATCGTCTTCTTCCCGGAGGGCGCCTTCGGGCCGACCAACAACTGCATCGGCATCGGCGAGGTGCTGCGGCGGCGCGGGCACCGCGTCGTCTTCGTGATCGAGGAGTCGTTCGCCGGGACCCTGGAGGAAAAGGGGTTCGAGGAGCGCCTGATGCGGCTCGCCCCGCCGCCCGAGGTGCCGGAGGAGCCCGGACAGTTCTGGAAGGACTTCATCAGGGAGACCGCGCCCGTCTTCAGGAAGTCGACCTTCGACCAGCTCGGTGAATTCATGGCGCCGACCTGGGAGGCGCTCTTCGATGGGGCGAGGTACGTCGACGAGCGGCTGGTCGAGATCTTCGACGAGCTTCAGCCCGACGTGATCGTCGAGGACAACGTCTGCTCCTTCCCAGCCATCCCCGCCAGCGGCCGGCCGTGGGTGCGGATCGTCTCCTGCAATCCGCTCGAGATCAAGGACCCTGAGCTGCCGCCTCCCTACACCGGTCTGCCGATGGAGGACCGCTCGAGCTGGGACGAGTACCGCAGCGAATACCGGAGCGCCATCGACGAGATGCAGGCGAGCTTCAGCGAGTTCTGCGTCGAGCGCGGAGCGCCGCCACTTGCCGAGGGGGAGATGATCCACACCTCGGACTGGCTCAACCTCTACATCTATCCCGGCGAGGTTGACTATCAGCGCTCGGCTCCGCTCGGCCCGACCTGGCAGAACCTCGAATCGAGCGTCCGGACCACCGACGCGAATTGGACTCCGCCACCCGAGCTCTCCGATCGTGAGGGCGCGCTGATCTACGTGAGCCTCGGCTCCCTCGGCTCCGGGGACGTGCCTCTGATGAGGAGGCTGGTCGAGGTGCTCGCCGAGACGCCGCATCGCTACGTGGTCTCTAAGGGTCCCCAGCACGACGAGTACGAGCTGGCCGAGAACATGGCGGGGGAGGAGTTCCTGCCGCAGGTCTCGGTGCTTCCGCAGGTCGATCTCGTGATCACCCACGGGGGCAACAACACGACCACAGAGTCACTGCACTTCGGCAAGCCGATGATCGTCCTGCCGATCTTCTGGGACCAGCACGACAACGCGCAGCGGATCGACGAGACGGGCTTCGGGATCCAGCTGCCGACGTACACATTCGGCGACGCGGATCTACCTGCGGCGATTGACCAGCTGCTCGCCGACCGTGACCTCGCCGGCCGCCTCGAGGCGGTGTCGAAGAGGCTTCAGGCATCGCCCGGGAATGAGCGAGCCGCCGATCAGATCGAGACGTTGGCGGTCTCGGGTCGAGCCGTGGCCTAGGCGTCGCCGACGACGCGCATGACCTCGGCCACGGAGGTGATTCCCTCCGCGGCCTTCTCCAGCCCGTCGTCACGCATGCGGTGCATTCCCTCCGCCACGGCGGCCGCCTCGATGTCGCCGCTCGGCGCCTTGGCGACGATCAGGCCACGCAGCTCCTCGGTCAGGGTCATGACCTCGTAGAGGCCGACGCGGCCGCGATAGCCCGTCTGAATGCAGCTCACGCAACCCTCGGGCTCATAGACGGTGGTGGGCACGCCGTTGTTCAGTCCACTGAGCGCGGCCTGCTCGGCGCTCGAGGGCTCGGCGGGGCGCTTGCAGGCGTCGCAGAGCCGGCGGGCGAGGCGCTGACCGATGATGCAGCGGATTCCCGACGCGATCAGGAAGGGCTCCACGCCCATGTCGATCAGGCGAGCGGCGGTGATCGCAGCGCTATTCGTGTGCAGGGTGGAAAGGACGAGGTGGCCGGTGAGGGCGGCCTCCATGGCGACCTGGGCGGTCTCGCGGTCGCGGATCTCCCCGACCATCAGCGCATCGGGATCGGAGCGCACCATCGAGCGCAGACCCGAGGCGAAGGTGACCCCGGCGCCCTGGTTGACGTGGATCTGCTTGACCCCGTCGACCTCGTATTCGACTGGGTCCTCGATGCTGATCAGGGTCCGGTCGGGCGTGTTGAGCTCTCGGAGCAGCGCATACAAGGTGGTTGTCTTGCCGGTGCCGGTCGGGCCGGTCGCAAGGATCGCTCCCTGAATCTGACCGACCGCGTCGAGGACCAGCCCTTGGTCCTGCTCGCGCATGCCGAGCGAGTCGAGATCGAGCACGACTCGGTCCTTGTCGAGGATGCGCATCACGACCGACTCGCCGCGGATCACGGGGAGGACGGCGACCCGGATGTCGATGTGGCGGCCGTCGACCTCGAGTGCGACGCGGCCGTCCTGTGGGACCCTGCGCTCCGCGATGTCGAGCTCGGCCATGATCTTGATGCGGGAGACGAGTCCGGCCACCAGGTTGTTTGGCACCGTGGTCGATTCGACCATGACGCCGTCCACCCGATAGCGGACCTGCATCGCGTCCCGCCATGGGTCGAAGTGGATGTCGGAGGCGCCGCGGTTGACCGCGTCGGCGATGATCGAGTGGACGAGCTTGACGACCGGCGCCTGCTTGGCCGACGCGTGCAGCTCGACGACCTCGCCCTGGTCGAGGCCCTCGTGGTCCTCGTCGATCTCCGTGACCGAGCCACTCAGTCCCGTGAGCCGTGTGATCAGGGCGTGGATCGCGTCCGGCGTGGCGACGGCTCGCTTGACCTCGTAGCCCGTCGCCATGGCGATGTTGTCCGGGCCCAGGACGTTGGAGGGATCTGCGGTCGCGACGAGCAGGCCGCCGTCATCCAGGAAGGCGATCGGGATGGTCCCGAAGCGGCGCGCCTCGGCGGAGTCGATCACGTTGGCGGCACCCTGATCCACCTCGAAGCTGTTCAGGTCGACGTACGGAAGTGAGTTGCGCTCGGCCAGGATCCTGGCGAGCTGCTCCGCATCGATGATGCCGCTCTCCACCATCAGGGCGCCGACCGGGCGGTTCGTCTCCCGCTCCTCGGCCATGATCCGCTCAACGAGCTCGCGATCGGCCATTCCGAGGTCGACCGCCACGTCGCCCAGGCGGCGGGAGGGATCGCTGGCTCCGGTCGGCGGCACCAGGCCGGGGACGTCCAGGGTGGCCGCAGGGTTCATCGCGTTGGGGTTCATCCCCCAATACATCGGCCGATCGGGCGAATAAATGAAGCCCCCCGCCACTAGACTACGCCGTGGACCGTGCTAGGCGGGGAATTAGCGGTGCCCTGTAATCCGCAACCCGCTCAAGCGGAGCTGAATTCCCTGACAAGGGACCGGCCCTCGGGGCCGGGTCGCCACAGGCGGCGTTGACGGCCAGGTCCTGCGCAGTGTCGGCCTGTGAACCAGGTCAGGTCCGGAAGGAAGCAGCCTTAAGCGGTAGCCGACATGTGATGCAGGCAAGCCTGGCTCGAGCCAAAAGCGGCGAACACGCCCGGGAGCCTCGTCTCGAGGATGGGTGCACGGTCCATACAACTTTCCGGCACAGAATCTGCGGAAAATTCCGGATGCACCGGGGTCGTCCATCGAAATAGGGTGTCCGTTCACGCCCGGCCCGGCCCAGTCCAGGCCGCGGCGACACAGGCGAACGAGGGAGAACGACGGTGAGACGGAGTTTGAGTAGAGCCATTTGCGCTGCGCTGCTGGGTGGGACGATGCTGGCGGTTGCGGCGCCGGCCGCGAACGCGTCCGACTTCTGGACTGTGCCGAGCTTCGACTTCGGCAGCCGGAGCGTGGGGACCACGAGCGATCCGCAGACGTTCGCGCTCGAGGCGACCTGCAGTACCGGTCTCGGGATCCCTTTTCCCAATACCGACCCCTGTAGTCCGAGTCCCATACACGACTTCGGCGCAATCACCACGACTGGTCAGGGGTTCGCGATCGTCCAGGACACCGACACCTGCAACGCCCGAAACGGTAGGTTGGTGACGCCCACCTTCTTCCCGCCAACCGTCGACGTCTGCACTCTCCAGGTCACCTTCAAGCCGACCTCGGGCGGCTCCAAGACCGGCAGCCTGAGCACGACGACCAGCCCGTCCGGCGCTCCGCTGAAGGTCGCTCTGAAGGGAATCGGTGTCGGTAACGGAGCTGGAACCACGACGGCCAAGAAGAAGTGCAAGAAGAAGAAGCGCTTCGCCTCGGCGGCAAAGAAGTGCAAGAAGAAGAAGAAGTAGCGCCGGCCGGCTTCCGTCTGCAGCGCTTGTAGGCTCCGCGGCGTGCGTGCGATCACCTTCGCCGGCGTCGCGGTAGCCGTTTTTCTCGTCGTGGGTGTCGCGAACGCCGACCGGAAGCCGTCCCACAAGGAGAAGGTGCGGATCGCGCGGGTGGTGGACCTGCCCGCGAAGTGCGCGCGTGTCCGTGTGTCGACCGAGACGAAGAAGCCCAAGTGGGCCTCGGTCTCATTCCGGCCCGGGCCGAAGGACTGCAACCCCTTCGCGAGCAACGGCGTGACCGTGGTGCGCAAAGCCGTCGGCCGTTGGCGCTTCGTCACGGCCGGGAGCAGCTTCGACTGCTCGAGCCTCTACGCCCAGGTCCCGAAGACCGTCGCGGCGGACCTCGGGATCAGCTGCAACTGATCGGCGCTATTTCGGCGGCAGCGATGCGGCGTAGTCCGCGCCGGCCTCAACCCACTCCGCCAGCCCCTCCTCGTCGGCTGTCCGCTCCGGCGACACATAGACCGTCGTCCTCATCGGCTTGCCCGTGAAGTCGAAGGGACGGACGCCGTCCTCGGCGAGTGCCTTCTCGCCCTCCTCCTCGCCCAGCCGGACGATCAGATCCTCGCCCAGCACGCCGCAGGCCATGTTCCCCGCCACCATGAAGGCGACGCCGCCGAACATCTTGCGCTCGGAGACGTCGCTGCGGGCGGACAGGACGTCTCGGATGCGGTCGGCGAGCGCTTCGTCGTAGGCCATGTGAAAAGGCTAACCCCCGGAGTTTCCGGAACCTCGCCGCCGCCGCCCGGGGCTGGCCGAAGGCGGGGGATAGACTCGATTCGTGGCCGAATCCGCGTCTCTCTATCGCCGCCACCGCCCTCAGAGCTTCTCGGAGGTCGTCGGGCAGGAGCACATCGTGCGCACCCTCTCCAACGCCGTGGAGAAGGACCGCGTCCATCACGCCTACCTGTTCGTCGGCTCGCGCGGGACCGGGAAGACCTCGATGGCGAAGATCCTCGCCCTGTCGCTCAACTGCGTCAACGGCCCTACCCTGACGCCCTGCGGGGAGTGCGAGTCCTGCCTGACGATTGCGGCGGGGACCTCGCTCGACGTGATCGAGATGGACGCCGCCTCCAACCGCTCGGTGGACGACATCCGCGAGCTGCGGGAGCGCGTCGGCTTCGCCCCTGCCGCCGGGCGCTGGAAGGTCTACATCCTCGACGAGGCCCACATGCTCACCAAGGAGGCCTGGAACGCCTTCCTGAAGACCCTCGAGGAGCCGCCGCCCAACACCGCCTTCGTCCTGGCGACGACCGAGCCGCAGAAGGTGATGGCGACGATCGTCGACCGCTGCCAGCGCTTCGACTTCCAGCGCCCCTCGCTGGAGCAGATCGCCGAGGTGGTGAAGCGAGTCGCCGCAGCGGAGTCCATCGAGATCGAGGACGGAGCGGTCGCCCTGATCTCGCGCTCGGCGACCGGAAGCTTCAGAGATGCCCTCGGCACCTTGGACCAACTGGTTGCGTTCGGAGGCGACTCGGTCACCACCGACGAGGTGATCGAGCTCTTGGGCGCCGCGGACGCAGAGCTCCTCTTCGACACGACGGACGCCCTCGCCACGGGCGATGCGAAGTCCGCGCTGGAGGCGGTCGAACGCCTCTCCCGCTCGGGCCGCGACCCGGGCCAGTTCGCAAGAGACCTGATCGCCCACCTGCGCCAGCTCCTGGTCGCCCGCGCGACCGGAGAGGTGCCGGAGTCCTTCACCGTCACGGTCGCCCAGCCGGAGCGGCTCGCGGAACAGGCGAAGCAAATGGACGACGCCAAGCTGGTCGGAGCAATCGACTCGCTCAGCGCGGCCGTGGCGGCGATGAGAGAAGGCGATGACCCGCGCCTGACCCTCGAGGTCGCCCTGCTCAAGGTGGCGACCCCGAGCCTCGACTCTTCGCGTGAGGCCCTGCTGCGCCGCATCGAGTCCCTGGAGTCGCGCCTGACCGGCGGTGGGGCCGGGGAAGGGGGCTCAGCAGGCTCCAGCAGTCCGGTGGCCCGCTCAACCACGGCAGGAGCCCAAGCAGAGTCCCCAGCGCCGGGCCCGCCTGTTGAGAACGCTTCCCCGGCCCCGCCGCCCGTGGAGCAGCCCGCCTCGGAGGATCCGGAGCCTGAGCCCGAACCCGAGGCCGCGGTGGCAACCGCGACCGTGGAGATCGACCGGGTGATCGAGGCCTGGCCGGCGATCGTCGGTCACTTCAGGGATTCCGGCTCGGCGATGCTCTCGACCCTGTTCGACGAGGCCCGTCCGCTGGAGATCGAGGAGGAGCGCTCGATGCTCCGTATCGGCTTCCCCGACTCCGCCAAGTTCAACAAGAAGAAGGCCGAGTCCTCGGTCAACGTCGAGCGGATGACCGAGGCGATCACGCTCATCGTCGGCACCCGCCTGCGGCCCGCCTACGAGCTGATCGAGGAGGAGCAGCCGGCCACGCCGGAGGCATCCAGCGAGGTCAGCGAGGATGATCTGGTCGACATGATCAAGGACAACTTCGACGCGACGGAGGTCGTCCCCGACGACGACACGCGTGAAAGCGAGGTCGGCTGATGCCGCAGGGACCCAACATGAACCAGCTGCTCAAGCAGGCTCAGCAGATGCAGGCCGAGATGGCCAAGGCCCAGGAGCAGCTCAAGACCGAGATCGTCGAGGCGAGCGCGGGCGGCGGCATGGTCAAGGTCACGATGACCGGCGACATGCAGCTGCGCGAGATCGCGATCTCGCCCGAGGCCGTGGATCCCGAGGACGTCGACATGCTCCAGGACATGGTCGCCGCGGCGGTCAACGAGGCGCTTCGCTCCGCTCAGGAGCTGGCAGCGAGCCGGATGGGCGGAATCGCCGGGCTCGGCGGTGGGGGCGGCCTTCCCGGATTGCCGGGGATGTAGTGAGAGGGGGTGCGGGAGGGCTGGCGATCGCCGCGGGGCTCCTCGTCATGGCCACGGGTGTCACCGCCGCCGCCGGTGCCTCGAGCCCCGTAGCGATGAAGGCGAAGATCTGCCGGGTCCACGGCGTCCCGGTCCACAAGAAGAGCTGCAAGAAGCCGGTCTCGCTTGTTCGCGCCACGCTGACCTGGTCCGGCGGCGACTTCGCCACCGACTACGACCTCTACGCTTTCGGCAGCCACGGCGTGACCACGCCCACTGGGAATGGGATCACCAAGTCGAGGATCTCGCGGAGTGACGTAAATCCCTCCGGGACCGAGACGTTCACCGACCTGCTCTGGAGGAAGCCGGGAGCGCGGAGCTTCAGGTTCGGCGTCTGCCACCAGAACGGAACGCTCCCGGTGGCCTACACGCTCACGTACCTCACCACGGACGGACGGCATCACACCGACTCCCAGACCGGCGGAGAGGGCTTCAACGCCGTGTACGGGAACAGTGGCGCCGCGCCCGTGCTGGGGACGATTGAGTGCCCGGCTCTCTAGCGGTGGAGCCCGGACCCGCCCTGCGCCACGGCTAGGCTGACCTCATGTACGCGGGACCGATCAGCCAGCTGATCGCCGAGCTCTCGAAGCTGCCCGGCATTGGACAGCGCACCGCGCAACGACTCGCCTTCCACATCCTCAGGGCCAGCGACGAGGACGCCCTCGGCCTCTCCGACGCGATCCGCGAGGTGAAGGAGAAGGTCGGCCTCTGCGAGGTCTGCTTCAACCTGGCGGAGGGCCCGCGCTGCCGCATCTGCGAGGACACCCGTCGCGACCAGTCGGTGATCTGCGTGGTCGAGGAGCCGGCGGACGTGATCCCGTTCGAGCGAACCGGCGAGTACCGCGGCCTCTACCACGTGCTCGGCGGCGCACTCTCTCCGATCGACGGGATCGACCCCGAGGACCTGCGGATAGCCGAGCTGGTCGAGCGCGTCGACGGCGACATCAAGGAGGTCGTGCTCGCCACGAACCCGACCACGACCGGAGAGGCCACCGCGCTGCACATCGCCGATGCGCTTCGGGATCGCGTCACGGTCACCCGTCTGGCCAGCGGCCTGCCCGTCGGCGCCGACCTCGAGCACGCCGACGAGGTCACCCTTGGCAAGGCTCTCGCGGGAAGGCAATCCCTTTCGTAGAGGTCTCCGTATTCAGGTGGTACTCACAACCATCTGAACGAATCAGGGGGAACAAATGAGTCAGAACAAGGGGATTCTCGCTGCCTGCATAGTCGCGGCGCTGGCCCTTGCGATTACCATCGCTGGAACCGCGACCGCCGCGCCGGGAGCCTCGAAGGCCGGGAAGAGGTGCAAGAAGACGCACTCCCACAAGAGGAAGTGCAAGAAGAGGAAGGCCGACGCTCGGCCCTCGCCGGTCATCCGCGCCACGCTGACCTGGTCGAACGGCGGCGCCGATGACGTGGACATGGACCTGTTCGTCTTCGACGCGGACGGCAACCGCGCCGGAAACGGCTCGAACACGATTCCGCTCACATCCATCACGCCGGACTTCTCGGGTCCTGCGGGAAGCGAGACGTTCACGGACAGCCTATTCACTCCGCGGGCGGCCCGGGACCTCAGCTTCGGGGTCTGTTACACGGTCGGCGGTTCGGTCCACACTCCGTTCACGATCACCTACGTGACGGCTGACGGCGTCGTTCACGGCGACTCCCAGAATCCAGGGAGCAGCTTCCACTACGACTATCCCGGTGGGGCCCCGATTCCGTCGGGCTACTGCCCGAACTGAGTACCACGGGCGAGTTCACCGATAGTAGGCTCGCCCGGAACCTGGAAACAGCCGGAGAGGGGAATCAAGATGAGAAGGAACAAGGGGCTGGTGCTGTTGGCGCTCATGGCGCTGGCGGTTTTCACGATCACCGCGACCGTCGGCGGAAGCGCGAGTGCTTCCGGCGGCCACGCTGTCGCGGCGAAGAAGAAGTGCAAGAAGAAGAAGGCGAGCTCGGCCAAGAAGAAGAAGAAGTGCAAGAAGAAGAAGGGCGCCGGCGGTCAGACGCTGGTTCGTGCGACGCTCACCTGGTCGAACGGCGGCTCGAGCGACGTCGACATGGACCTGTTCGCCTTCGACGCGAGCGGCCATCAGGCCGGCAATGGGGCGAACACGATCCCATCGAGCACCATTTCGCCGGACCTAACCGGCCCAGCCGGCAGCGAAACGTTCACGGATCAGGCGTTCAATCAGAAGCGGCCGCTGAGCTTCGGCGTCTGCTACCTGGTCTCCGGCTCGGTCCACACCGACTACACGATCAGCTTCGTCACGGCTGACGGGGTCACCCACACTGAGACCAGGGCCGACGACGGCACTCCTCCGAGCCTGGGGAGCAGCGCCCACGTCAACTATCCGGGCGGGGCGCCGATCCCGGACGGGTACTGCCCCGGCACCAGCCTGGTTCCGTAGGCAAGATTGGGGCCGGCCCGCGGGTCGGCCGGGATTTCAGATGGCGGGTCGGGCTTCGGGCCCGGTCCGCCGCTGGTCCCTCCGATAGGCTGCGCCGCCGAAGGGGGGTGCGTACCCAGGGAAGGATGGAGGGATGAGCAGGAGCAAGGGAGTCCTCGGACTGACGCTGTTTGCGATCGTCGCCTTGACAGTGAGCCTCACGAGCGGCGTCGCCGTGAGCGCGGCCGGAACGCAGACGGCCGTCGCTGCGAAGAAGAAGTGCAAGAAGAAGAAGAAGAAGGCGCATTCGGCCAAGAAGAAGAAGTGCAAGAAGCCGACGGGAACCACTCCCACCTCCACGGCACCGCTGGTTCGCGCCACGCTGGCCTGGAGCGGCGGGGACGGTCCGAGCACCCAGGACATGGACCTTCATGTCTACGACACGAGCGGCAACGAGGCGGGTGACGCCGCCAACGGGACCCGGTCCGATGCGATCCCATCCAGCACGCTCTCTCCGGACGTCAAGGGCCCCTCGGGAACAGAGACCTTCACGGACAACTCGCCGCAGCCGCTGCGGACGTTCAGCTTTGCCGTCTGCAATCTGGGAGTCGGCCCGCTCTACAACACGCCGTTCACGATCACCTACGTGACGGCCGACGGTGTGAGCCACACCGACACCAAGAATCCCCCTGGTGGCACGGACTTCACGTACCCGGGCGGGGCCCCGATTCCCAGCAACCCCTGCAACAGGAGCTAGCCGGCCGGAACAGCGAAACTACATGCGGCGGGTCGGGTCGTCGTACCCGCCCCGCCGCTGTGGGTACTCGTCCTTGTCCTTCGGCGGTCCTCCCTGCCGGACCAGTTCGTAGAGCAAGGACAGCGCCAGGCCGGCGCCGCCGGCGATCATCAGGATCAGACCGACGGTCTGGATGTTGACCACATCCGAGTGGACGTTGATCGCGTAGCGCAGGATTGCGCCGATCGCGATCAGGAAGATTGCTGAGGCAATGGTCACGGTCGGCAGCATAGCCGCGGCTCTCGCCGCGACCTGCACGGCTCCTTACGCGGAGGGAGCGGAGGGAGCGGCCACGCCGTAGTCGGTATCGCTCAGCCCGAACCGGTGATGCAGTCGGCGCAGGGGCCTCGGCGCCCACCAGTTCCAGCGCCCGAGCAGCTCCATCAGCGAGGGCACGAGCAGCGCGCGGATCAGGCTGGCGTCGATCAGGACCGCCAGGGCCGTGCCGACGCCGTTCTCCTTGATGAAGATGATCTGCGACGTCGCGAACGCCCCGATCGCGATCGCGAACAGCAGCGCGGCCGCGGTGACGATCCGGCCCGTGCGCTCCAGGCCGATCGCCACGCACTCCGAGTCGCTCGCGCCGCGGTCGCGGGCCTCCTTGATTCGGGAGAGCAGGAAGACGCCGTAGTCGGTCGAGAGGCCGAAGACGACGGCGAATAGGAGGATCGGCATCGTCTGTTCGAGCGCCCCTTGGCTTCGGTAGTCCAGCAGGCCCTCCAGCCGCCCGTCCTGGAAGATGAAGACCAGGATCCCGAAGACAGCGCTCAGGTTGAGGACGTTCATCAGCAGCTGCTTGACCGGAAGCACCACCGAGCCCGTCATCAGGAAGAGGACGATCAGGGTCGCCACGATCACGATCGCAAGCGCGATGGGCGCATGAGTCTCGAGGCTGTGCTGGAGATCGACGAAGTGAGCGGGCGCGCCCGCCACCAGCAGCTGCGAGCCCGGCGGGACCGGCAGGTCGCGGATCGCCTTGACCGCATTGCGGCTCGTGTCCGAGATGTAGCTCTCGGTCGAGTACGCCGTGATCACCGCGTCTCCATTGGGGAGCCGCTGCGGCGGCTGGACCTCCGCGACGCCCTTCACGTTGGCGACGTCGCGTTCGATCGTGTTGAGGGCCGCCGGCGTCGCGTGCTCCACCAGCAGGATGTGCGGCGTGTCGTGGAAGGGCGGGAACTGGGCCCGCATCACGTTGTCGACTTGCCGCGCGCTGGCGCTCTGGGGGAGCACCTGGGCGTCAACGGAGGTGAATTTGAGCGAGTAGAAGGGGATCCCGAGCACCAGCAGGAGGAGTGCGGTGACCGTCGCGATCGGGATCGGCCGGCGCATGACGAAGCGCGAGAGCCGGTACCAGAAGCCCGATTCGGTCTCGGTGGCATCCCGTTCGGCCCGCCGCTGCAGGAACTTCGGCGCCCAGGCGTTGACGCGGTTGCCCAGTAGCATCAGCACGGCGGGCAAGACGGTCAGCGAGATGAACGATGCGAGCAGGGCTACGAGCGCTCCACCGATTCCCATCGAGTAGAGGAAGCGCTGCGGGAAGACGGTCAGCGAGGCGAGCGCGACCGCGACCGTGATCGATGAGAAAAGGACCGTTCGTCCGGCCGTGTTCAGCGTTCGCTTCATCGCCTCGAACCCCGGGCCGACCTTGGCGATCTCCTCCCTGTAGCGGGAGACGACGAAGAGGCTGTAGTCGATCGCCAATCCGAGACCCAGTCCGGTCGTCAGGTTGATGGCGAAGACGGAGACGGACACCACCTCGTTCGCAAGGCGCAGCAGGAGGAAGGTGCCGACGATCGCCAACCCGCCGATCAGCAGCGGAAGGAGGGCGGCCACGGCGCTCCGGAAGAAGATCAGCGAGAGCAGGAAGAGGATCGGGAAGGCGAGTATCTCGGCCATCCGCAGGTCCTTCTCCACCTGCTTGTTGACCTGCTCCTGGGCGAGCGCGATTCCGCCCACCGATACGCCGGGTTGACCCTGAAGCTTGTCGGCGATCCCCTTGGCGGCGTCCTGCTGCTCCTTGTCGTCAGTCGCCTTCAGGCTGACGGCGAGATAGGTCGCGTTCCCGGTGCCCGAGATGAAGTCGTTGCTCGCCGTGTCGAGGTAGCCGGTGACCCGGGCGACGTCGGGGTTCGCCCGCAGCCCCTCCTCGATGCCGCGGATCCTGTGCTGTCCCGTCGGGTTCGTGGGAGAGGTGTTCTGGATCAGGACGATCACGCTCGGGTCGCGATATCCGTCGGCCTTCAGCTGGTCGCTCGCCTGGACGCTCTCCGTGGAGGGGTCATCGTCTCCGTAGGGAGCGAGCTTGCTGGCGACGCCGCCTCCCAGTGCGCCGGCCACGACGAAGAACACCGCCGCGAAGATCACGGTCCGCTTGGCGCGACGCTGTGCGAGTGATGCGAGTGCGCTGAACATTTCCTACCTCCCCCCGGTGGCAACCGCACCGGATTGCAAGCGTTCCAGATCCTCGGCGGCGCGGTCGAAGAACTCCGCCGTCCATTCGCTCATCTCGATGCCGTAACGGAGCACCGTCAGTGAGCCGGGGTCCGGCTCTGCCGTGGGCCCGTCGGGCTCGCCCTTCCGTTCAACCGTCTCCCAGATCGCTCGCAGCTCGGCGGCCTTAGTCCGGGAGACGGCGGCCCTCTCGCGGGCGATCTCGGCAGCTCGGTCCGGCTCGAGGGCGCCCGAGAAGAAGAGCTTCAGCAGGCCCTCGTCCCTGGTCTCCAGAACCTCCGGAGGCTGGGCCATCCACTCCCGCGCCGCGCGCCTGCCGGCGGCCGTGAGCATGAACGTCGTGCGCTGGCGAGCGCCCTGTGAGGAGTCGTCGCCGCTGATCAGCTTCTCCTTCTCGAGCTTCTTCAGCTCCGGATAGATCTGCCCATAGCTCGCGGCCCAGAAGAAGCGGGCCGAGTTGTCGACCAGCTGTTTGATCTCGTAGCCGGTCCGCGGCTCGGCGGCCAGCATTCCCAGAATGACCTTGCCCGTGGCGCTCAGTTCCATTGCGCCAGAGATATATCAATCAGATATATCCGCCGTGTGTGACGTCGGCCACGTATGGGCCTTTATGCAGCTGTGCCAGTCTCCAGTCCGAGGGGGACATGTTCTGATTCGGAGGGAACGAATGACCTTGCCTCGGACGATCCGCGCGGTTGGCTGCATCGTGCTGGTCATCTCCGCGTGCGCGCTGATTCCTGACGGCGCCCTAGCCGGAACTCTCGATCAACAGCAAACCTCGAGCCTGGGCGCCGGGCTTGACGTCATCTCAGGTCAGAGCGTCGCCCAGACGTTCACGGCGGGTCTCAGCGGCAAGATCGACCAGGTCGACCTGGACCTCGAGAAGACCGGTGCCCCCACAGCTCCGCTGAACGTCGAGATTCGATCCGTGTCGGGTGGGGCTCCTGACAGCATGGTTCTTACGGCAACTACGGTCCCCGCCTCCGCCGTTCCGTTGTCTTCTCTCGCGTTCGTGCCGGTCAGTTTTGCTGCACCGGCGCCGGTTGCAGCGGGCACTCAGTACGCCATAGTCGCCTACGCCACGACTGCGCTCAGCAACCGCTATGAGTGGTCGCAAGGCGCGACCCCGGATCCCTATTCCGCAGGAGCAGCGTTCTTCGTTTCTTCAACTCCTCCGGTCGGAACCTGGACCAAGGACGACCCCGTAGACCTCGCGTTCAAGACCTACGTGGCGCCTGTAACCACCACATCTTCCCCGACGGGTCAGCGAGCCGCTGCCCTGAAGAAGTGCAAGAAGAAGCGAACAACGCGGGCGCGGAAGAAGTGCCGCAAGAAGGCGAAGTCGCTGCCTATTTAGTGGTGGCGCCGCGCTCGCTCACGCTTCGGCGGCGCGGCCCTGCGGCTCCCACTTGAACCGCCGCGTGGCGATCCAGATGCCGGCGAGGCCCCAGATGACGAGCGCGGCCGCGTCGCTGCCGGAGAGGCCGATCCCGCTCGGATTCTGGGCGACGGTCGACTGGAGGCCCTGGGCGATGTGGTACAGAGGGAACAGCCGCCCGACATCCTGGAGGAAGCTGGGGAGCGAGTCGAGCGCGATGAAGATTCCCGAGACGAAGGACAGCATCACAACGGTGAACGCCCCGATCGGCTGGGCGCTGTCCTCGTTCTTGGCGAGGGAGGTCGCGGCGATTCCCAGCGCGGACAGCGTGGCGGTCCCGAGGGCGAGGCAGATGACGAAGCCGGGAACCGTCTGCGCCGGAAGGTGGACGCCGTAGAAGATGATCCCGATCGCGATCATGATTCCGCCGACCACGAGGGCGAAGGCGACCGAGCGGAGCACCTGGGAGGTCACGAACGTCCACACCGGCGCCGGCATGCCGCGCTGGCGCTTGAGCTGGCCTCGCTCCCGCTGGCTGACGAGCGCCATCAGCGGCGTGCTGAAGCAGGAGAGCGCCAGCGCGTAGGCGATCAGTCCGGCCGTGAAGTAGGCGTGGACGTTGATTGCGTGACCGTCGACCGTCGTCGTCTGCGGCCCGCCGTTGGTGAAGAGGGAGTTGAAGAGGAGCAGGAAGATGAGGGGGAAGAGCGCCCCGAACAGCATCGCCCTCGGGGTGCGGAGCGTGGCGATCAGCGCGTACTTCGTCTGTATCAGGACGAGGCGCAGGTCGTTCATCGGCCGTTTGCTCCCTGATCTGAGGTGACCATCTCGTTGGAGGTGACCTCCAGGAAGACGTCCTCCAGGCTGGGCCGCCTGACTTCGAGATCCGGCAACGTGATCCCCTCGCTCTCGGCCCAGGCGAGCAGCCGGTAGAGGTCGCGCTGAGGGTCGGTGCTCGCGATCGTCGCCTGGTTTCCTGAGATGAGGGCCTCGCGGCCGATCGCCTCGGCGGCCCTGTCGGCGACGCCGTTGAAGGTCCGGAAGCGGATCATGGTCTCCCGCCCGAGCTGGTCGCCCAGGGTCTCCGGTTCTCCCTGGGCCACGATCCGGCCTTCGCGCAGGATTACGACGCGGTCGGCGAGGTGCTGCGCTTCCTCCATGTAGTGGGTGGTGAGCACGATCGTCGTGCCCAGATCCTTCAGCCCCTCGATCATGTTCCAGGCATCCCGCCTCGCCGTCGGGTCGAAGCCCGTGGTCGGCTCGTCTAGGAAGAGCAGCTCGGGGTTCCCGACGATCCCGACGCCTACGTCCAGCCGCCGCTGTTGGCCGCCCGACAGCGACCCGACGCGCGCATCCCGCTTGGTGCCGAGTCCCACCAGGTCGAGGGTCTCGTCCACCGCGCGGGGATTCGGGAAGAAGCTCGAGTACAGATCCATCGTCTCCGTAACGGTGAGGAGCGGGTTGAGCTCGCATTCCTGGAGGACCAGGCCGATGCGGGTCCGCCACTCACGCGTTGCCCGGATCGGATCGATGCCCAGCACGGAGACCTCTCCGGACGTCCGCTCCCGGTAGCCCTCGAGGATCTCGACGGTCGTCGTCTTGCCGGCTCCGTTGGGGCCGAGGAAGCCGAACACTTCGCCCTTCCCGACTTCGAAGTCGATCCCCCTGACCGCCTCGTGTTCGCCGTAGGACTTGTGCAGGCCGGAAACGCGAATCGCTGCGTCCTGCGCCATCCACACTGAATATTAGTGGTCCGGGCTTAAAGCTCGCCTATGCTCGGTGCCCATGGCGACGGAGCAGAAGACAGACGGAATCGTGGTGATGAAGTTCGGCGGCACCTCGGTCGCGGGAACCGAGGAGCTGAAGCGCGCCGCGAGGCGGATCGTCGCCGCGCGCGACGCGGGACACCCGGTCGTGGCGGTCCTCTCGGCGCGAGGCAAGACGACCGACCGGCTGCTCGAGGCCGCGCGCGAGATCTCGCCGCGCCCCGACCCTCGCGAGATGGACATGCTGCTCTCCATCGGGGAGCGCGAGTCCTGCGCGCTCTGCGCGATGGCGATCAACGACCTCGGCCACCGGGCGATCTCGTTGACCGGATCGCAGGCGGGGATCGTCACCGACTCGTCGCATACCAAGGCGCGGATCATCGATGTGCGGGCCGACCGGATTCGCAATGCGCTGGAGGAGGACTCGATCGTGCTGGTCGCCGGATTCCAGGGCGTCTCGACGGACAGCCGGGACGTCACGACCCTCGGCCGCGGCGGCTCCGATACGACCGCCGTTGCGCTGGCCGCGGCGCTCGGCGGCGAGGTCTGCGAGATCTACACGGACGTCGACGGCGTCTTCACCGCGGACCCAAGGATCGTCTCCGACGCGAGGTTGCTCCGAGTCGTTTCATACGAGGAGATGTTGGAGATGGCCTCCTCGGGCGCGCGTGTTCTGCAGCTCCGTGCTGTCGAGTACGGGCGCAACCACGGAGTTCGAATCCACTGTCGAAGCTCGGCCAAGGACGCCCCAGGTACCCTCGTCGTCTCGGAGCAGGAGACCATGGAACAGCCTTCAGTAACAGCAGTCACCCACTCGACCGACGAGGCCCGCGTCACGCTCACCGGCGTGCCGGACGAGCCCGGCGTCGCCGGCCGGATCTTCAGCGCGCTCGCTGACGCCAACATCAACGTCGACATGATCATCCAGAACGAGCCGGTCTCCCACGACGGCGGGGCGGACCTCTCGTTCACGGTTGAGGCCGATGAGCTCGAGGCGGCCGAGGAGGCGATCCGGCTCGAGGATTCCGAGATCGGCATCGAGAGCGACCAGAACATGGGGAAGGTCTCGATCGTCGGAGCAGGAATGCGCAGCCATCCGGGCGTCGCCGCCAAGGTCTTCCGGGTCCTCGGCGAGAACAAGATCAACATCGAGATGATCTCCACCTCGCCGATCAAGATCTCCTGCGTGATCCGAGCCGACTCGGTGCCGCAGGCCGTTGAGGCCCTTCACGACGCCTTCGAGCTGGGGGCCGGCACGATCCACGAAGAGGATCCGACCGGCGAGCACCGCCCGACCGTCAGCGGCTGAGCTGATCCGTACCCTTTGAGCATGGCGGCGAAGGGCGAATACCGGGTCGGGATCGCCGGCGCCACTGGCGCCGTCGGCACGACCATCCTCAAGGTGCTTGCCGAGCGGAAGTTCCCGGCTGCGGAAGTGCGGCCCCTGGCATCCGCCAGGTCGGCCGGCAGTCAGGTCGACTTCGCTGGGTCGAAGCTCGAGGTGCAGGAGCTGACCGACGAGTCGATCCAGGGGCTCGACCTGATCCTCTCCTCGGCCGGAGGCAAGGTGAGCTCGGCCTGGGCACCGAAGTGGATCGAGGCAGGCGCCGTCGTCGTCGACAACACCAGCTTCTGGCGCATGCACGAGGACGTCCCGCTGGTCGTCGCCGGCGTCAATGACGACGCGGTCGCTGAGCACAACGGCCTCGTCGCCAATCCCAACTGCACGACGATGCAGATGATGGTCGCGCTCAAGCCGATTCTGGATGGGGCCGGCATCGAGCGGCTGATCGTCTCCACCTACCAGTCGGTCTCGGGAACCGGCCGCAAGGCGATCGAGGAGCTGCGCGCCGAGTCCCAGGCCGTTCTCAACGGGGACAAGATCAGCGCGCCCCAGGTCTATCCGCACCAGGTGGCCTTCAACGTGCTGCCCCAGGTGGAGAACTTCAAGGGCGGCGACGACTACACGACCGAGGAGCGCAAGGTGATGGCCGAGACGCGCAAGATCCTCGGGCTCTCGGAGGGCGTCGGCATCTCGGCGACCTGCGCCCGCGTGCCGGTCGTGACCGGGCACTCGGAGTCGGTCAACGTCCAGACGGCCAAGGATCTCTCACCGGAGGACTGCCGCGAGCTGCTCTCGAACTTCCCGGGCCTGATCGTGCTCGACGACCCTGGCGCGGGCATCTATCCGCTCCCGATCGCCGCGGCCGGGCGGGACGAGGTCCTGGTCGGCCGGATTCGCCGCGATCCCTCGCACGAGCGTTGCCTCAATCTCTGGGTTGTGGGCGACAACCTCCGCAAGGGCGCGGCGACGAATGCCGTCCAGGTCGCGGAGCTGCTCCACCAGCGGGACCTCGTCCGCGTGCCGGCGGGCGCAAGCCTGAGCTGACCGCGCCTCCCAGGTTTGGCGATTGGTGGAACAGTCAAACCACTTCCGACGGCTGTAAGCGACGGAGGAGATCCTCTTGAACACCGAGAACCCCACCGGCAGTGTCGCCGTGATCACGGGCGCTTCATCCGGCATCGGCGAGGCGACGGCCCGCGCACTTGCTGCTGAAGGGCACCGGATCGCGCTGCTCGCACGCCGCGTGGATCGCATCAACGCGCTGGCGGACGAGCTCGGCGACGGCGCCATCGCGATCGAGGCCGACGTCACCGACCGCAATTCGATTCTCGCCGCAGCGAAGCGCGTCGAGGACGAGCTCGGCGGGGCCGACATCCTCGTGAACAACGCCGGAGTGATGCTGCTCGGTCCGTTCTCCGCCGAGTTGGCCGAGGACTACGCGCGGATGATCGAGACCAACCTGCTCGGAACGATCACGGCGACCGAGGTGTTCCTCGACCAGCTCCTCGATGGCGGCGGTGACCTGGTCAATCTCTCCTCCGTGGCCGGACGAACGGCGCGGCCGGGCAACGCTGTCTACGCCGCGACCAAATGGGGGATGAACGGCTGGTCGGAGTCGCTGCGCCAGCAGCTCCAGCCCGATGTGCGCGTGATCGTCGTCGAGCCCGGGGCGGTCGCGACCGAGCTCACCGACCACATCACCCACAGCGAGACGAAGTCGGCCGTTGAGGAGATGTACGAATCCACGTCGATATCGGCTGAGGCCATCGCCGAGATCATTTCCTTCGCCGTCTCGCGGCCGCGCGACGTTTCCCTCAACGAGATCCTCGTCCGACCCACCGGGCAGCAGTCCTGATGGTCTCGGACCTGGACTCAGCGGAGACGCTCACCTATCGCGAAGAGCTCGGCTGGCAGGCGAGCCGGTGATCCGCAGCCTCCTCCTATTCGCGGCTGCCCTGGTGGCTGGGTTGCTGGGACCGGAAGCCACGCCGACGTCGGCCGGCGTGCCCCACGTCAAGCACGTGTTCATCGTGGTGCTGGAGAACCAGAACGAGTCCACGACTTTCGGCCCCGACACGGAGATCCCGTATCTGGCGGACACCCTGAAGAACAGGGGCGCCTTCATTCCCAACTACTACGGCATCGCCCACGAGAGCCTGGGGAACTACATCGCGATGATCAGCGGCCAGGCGCCGACCGTCGAGAATCAGGCTGATTGCCAGATCTATCACGACGTCGTTCCAGCGCTTCCGACCTCGAACGGACAGGTCATGGGCAGCGGCTGCGTCTATCCGTCGGGCGCGGGGACGGTCGCGACGCAGCTCGAGCGGAACGGCCTCACCTGGCGCGGCTACATGCAGGACATGGCCAACTCCGCGCCTGCGGCGCCCGCGAGCTGCCGCCACCCGAGCCTCAACTCTTCGGACTCCACGCAGAGGGCACGGCCCAACGACCAGTACGCGACCCGGCACAACCCGTTCGTCTATTTCCACGGGATCACCGATCTCTCGACCTGCCAGCGGAACGACGTCGACCTGAGCCATCTCGCCCCGGATCTGCGCTCGAAGTCGACGACGCCGAACTACGCCTTCATCACGCCCGACCTCTGCAACGACGGGCACGATGCGACCTGCGCCGACGGTGGCCCGGGCGGGATGCCACAGGCGAATACGTTCCTGAGGGGGCTGGTTCCCGAGATCATGAGGTCACCGGCGTACCGGGACCATGGGCTGCTCCTGGTCACCTTCGATGAGGCCGCGGGCGGCAGCGGGTCGGGCGACTCGACCGCCTGCTGCAACGAGCAGCCCGGTCCGAACACCGTCAACCCGGGCTTCCTCACCCCTGGTCCCGGCGGAGGGAAGATCGGCGCAGTCGCCCTCTCGCCGTGCATCTCGCCCGGGACGGTCACCGAGAACGCCTACAACCACTACAGCCTGCTGCGCTGGGTCGAGGACGACTTTGGGCTGTCGCATCTCGGTTATGCGGCGGCGACGGGACTGAAGCCGTTCGGCAAGGACGTCCTGAGCCAGCCGAGCTGCCCGAGCCCGTGCCCTGCCGGCCGCAGGTACCACAAGAAGCACAGGACGAAGAAGTGCAAGAAGCGGAAGAAGCGCGGCAAGCACCGGCGCTAGCCGGGTAGGCCCTCGCAAGGGCGCCGCCACCCACGCTGTATAAGCCGCGCATGGACCTTGGCTTCGGCACAGCGATGCTGTTCTCGGGAGGGCTGCTCGCGATCGCCGCGGCGCTCTCGGGGCTGATGCGCGGGACGGTGCTCTCGATCGCGGTGCTGTCGGTCACCGCCGGCCTCATCCTTGCCGAGGTCGACGCGATTCACGTCTATCCGGGCGACAACGCGGTCGTCCACCTCTTCGAGCTTGCCCTGATCGTGACCCTGCTCTCCGACGGCCTCTTCGTGGACCGCGAGATGCTCGTCGTCCACTGGGGACCGGTCGCCCGCGCACTGGTGATCGCAATGCCCCTCACGCTCGTCCTGCTCGCGGTTGCCGCCAAGCTGATCTTCACGAGCTTCGACTGGTCAGAGGCGTTCCTGCTCGGGTCGGTCCTCGCGGCCACGGATCCGGTCGTGACGTCGTCCGTGGTCACCTCGCAGCGCGTGCCCGCGGCGGTGCGACACGCCCTCAACCTGGAGTCGGGGCTCAACGACGGCCTCGCGCTGCCCTTCGTCCTCTTTTTCATCATCCTCGCCTCACCCGGGGGAGACGCCGGGACCGAGGCAGCCAAGCTGGCGGGCGAGGCGGCGTTCGGAGCGCTCGTCGGCATCGTGGTCGGCCAGGCCGCCGGGCGGCTGACGCATCACCTGCCGGGTGGCGGGATCGTCCGGCGCTATGAGGGGATCTACGCGCTCGGCATGGGGCTGCTCGCCTACGGGATCGCCGATGTGACGGTCGGCAATGGCCTGATCGCGGCATTCGTCTGCGGCATCTCACTGGGCGTGGCTGACCGGGCGATCGCGGACGACTTCGTCGTCTTCAGCGAGAACGTCAGCTCGATCCTCCAGGTGATCACCTTCTTCGCCTTCGGGGCGCTGATCGTCACCACGGGGTACCACAGCGATGTCCTGCTGCTGGTCGCCTTCATCGCCTTCGCGCTGTTCATCGCACGGCCCGTGGCGATCTTCCTGGCGTTCATCAGGGTCGACCTTCCCCAGCCTCACCGAGCGTTCATCGCCTGGTTCGGGCCAAAGGGGGTGGCCGGCATGCTCTTCGCCGTGCTCGTGCTCAACTCGGGCGTCCAGCAGGGCAACGCGATCTTCGAGGCGGCCGCCTTCGTGATCCTGGCCTCGATCCTGATTCACGGCGCGACCGACACTCTCGGGACGAGGTGGATCGAGCGGCGGATCGAGGCCGATCCGGAGCTGGCTGAGGAGGCCGATCCGGGCCTGGCGGCCAGCGGCGGCACGATGCCCTAGCCGGCGAGAACCTTCTTCTTCTCCTCACGGAACTCGGCTGCCGTCAGCACACCCTTCTCCTTCAGGTCGCCGAGCTTCTCGAGGCGCTCGAGCTTCGCATCGTCCGGATGCTTGTCGTCCGAGCCGAGCTCCCGGATCGCCGAGCCCATGCGCCGCCCGGCCTCGTTCCTCGCCCGCCGCGCCCGCCGGCGCATTCCGGCGAACCAATCGCCCTGCTTGGCGTCCGGGAACTCTCGCCGCGTGGTCCTCCTGAGCTTCTCGATGCCGGCAGCGGCCAGCGCGATCAGGAGCAGTGTCACGGCGAGCTGGCGGGTGCCGCTGGGGGGCCAGACGATCAGGACGAGCAGCGCGAGAGCCCCGAGGACGGACCAGACGATTCCCGGTCTGTCACGCAGAGTCGGGGCAAGAGCCTGGCGGATGCTGACCGCACCGTTGTGCGGCGACGCGAGGTAGGACGCGATCACGAACAGAATCCCGTAGATGATCACGCTGGAGGCGATGCTGTGGAGCAGCGACGTGCCGATGTCCCACGCGTGCTGTGCGGGAACGCGGGCGTCCTCGGTCTTCGCGAGCGAGTCGACGAACGGCCCCTTGAGAATTGCTCGCACCGCGATCGCCGCCAGGCCCGCAGCGATCAGACCGAGGCCGTAGCCAAGGACGATGACCCAGTCGCGGCCCTTGCCGAGCCACATCGCCAGGACGAACAGAGCCAGCGAGCCGATCGTGAAGAACCAGGCGAGGCCGTTGAGGAGGTTGGTGACGGTCCGTGCCGTGTCGAGCTCCTGAGAGTCCGCGACCTCCAGCTGTCCGAAGCCCGGCTTCAGGTGTCCCGTCTGCTCGCCCTTGGTGATCGCGTTGGCGACCTCCTTCTTGAAGCCGAGGCGGTCGGCGAGCTGGTAGACGATCGGCCTGAGGTCGAGAACGACCTTGCCGTTTTGGCTCGAGACCGCCTGGCTCTTGTCCTCGAGGATGGCCACCAGCTGGGTATGCGCGACGCGGTTGGCGTCCTGCCAGAGGCTCTGAACCCGCTGCGATTGGAAGGCCCGGATAGCCGCGCGAGTGGCGACCTCGCGAACCCCGGCGGAGACGGGGGATGCCACCTGCTGGAGATCGGGGGGCAGCTGCTTCTTGATCAGCTGCGTGACGTTGACGTTCGCGTAGAGCTGGTCGACCGAATAGGTCGCGACGGCGTCCGAGATCTCCTTGTCCTCGAGCAGACGGCCGCTCGTGTGGACCCACTGATTCGTGTCGAGCAGCTGACGGTCGATCCAGCTGGTGAAGATCGCCAGGAACGCGAGGATCGACGCCAGGATGACGAGGATGCGGACCTTGACCCGGTGGCGCATCTCCGGCGGTTGAGTCGACGCCATTCGACCCTGGACCTTACGAACGGTCCCGGTCGCAGTCTGTTCGTGGCGGTGGTTTTGTGGCCGCCGTTTATGGCGAAGCGCTAGGCCGGTACGGCTTCGAGTTGCTCTTCGACCCACTTGGTCGAGGCGATGTGGCGCTTCATGCCGAGTTCCTTCGGCGAGAAGCCGAGTGCGAGGCCGACGAGCTGGGGGAGGTGCAGGACGGCCAGGCCGAGGTCGCGGTTGACGACCCTGGCAGCCTCCGGCTGCTGAAGGTCAAGATTGAGGTGGCAGAGGGGGCAGGGCGTCACCAGGCAGTCGGCGCCCGCGTCGAGCGCGTCGCCGATGTGGGTGCCGGCCTGCCGCAGCGAGACCTCCCGGGCCATGGTGATGACCGGGAAGCCGCAGCACTTCCGGGCGCCGTCGTACTCGACGACCTGCCCGCCGAGCGCCTCGATCACACGGCCGAGATAGAGGTCGCGCTCCGGGTGCTCCTCGTAGCCGAGCCGGTGCTTCGGCCGGAGGATGTAGCAGCCGTAGAAGGGCCCGACCTTCAGTCCGCCGAGGGGACGCTGCACCTGCTCCTTGAGCTTGTCCAGGCCGTAGTCCTCGACCAGCACCCAGAGGAAGTTCTTGTTGGAGAAGCCCTCCGGATCGTAGGAGAGCCCCTCCTCGGAAAGGGTCTCGTTGATGTGGGTGCGGTACTCGGAGTCGCGCAGCCGCTGCTGGCACTCGGACTGGGCGCCCTGGCAGGTGGAGCAGATGTTCATCATCGGCAGGCCCGTCTGCTGGGCGAGCGCGAAGGTGCGGGCGTTCAGCGTGTCGGCGAGCTCCTGGTTGTGCTCGGCGATCACTCCGGCGCCGCAGCAGTTGGCGCGATCGAGCTCGACCAGCTCGATGCCCAGGCGATCGGCGACCAGGGCCACCGATCCGTGCAACTCGGTGGTGAAGCCGCGGCTGACACAGCCCGGCCAGTAGGCCATCTTCAGGTCGGTCACGATTCTCCTTCGTCGGACTCCGGCAGGATCTCCGCTTCGGGCACCGCGTCGGCCTCGGGGACGCTCTCGTCCGCATCCGCCTCCTCGCCGCGGATGTACAGGTTGAGCTCGATGCCGTGCTCCTCGGTGTGCGCGTAGATCCGCTTGACCTGGTTCTGGGCGTCGCCGGGCAGCTTGGGGTGCACGCCCGGGATGAGTTTGGGCACCGAGCGCATCTTGCCGCTCTTGATGCCGCGGAGCGCGGTCGGGAGCGACTCCAGCAGAGCCTTGATTCCGGCAGGCTTCGGCATGAGCTTGCCCTTGACCCCGGGCGCGTATGACTCCTGCTGGAGCAGCGCCTCGTCGAGGGTCCCCTTCTTCTCGATGATCTTGGTGAAGGCGATCTCGTGGTTGTGGCCGTTGTTCTGGTCCACGATGCCCTCGCCGCCGGCGGCGCGCCGCAGTCGCATGATCTGATCCATCGGCGCCACGCCCTTCGGGCAGGCGTCGATGCACGAGAAGCAGTGGGTGCAGTCGTAGATCCCGTGTGGGTCCTGGGCGAGGTCGTTGAGGCGCTCCTTGGTCTCGGCGTCGCGCGGATCCCCGACGAAGCGGTAGGCCTTCGCCAGGGCGGCGGGGCCGATGAAGTCAGGGTCCGCCTCCATCGAGAGACAGGCGGACACGCAGGCTCCGCACTGGATGCAGGCCATGGACTGGGTGATGTCGATCATCGACTCAGGCGGGACGACGTACTCGCGCTCCGGCGGGTCGCCCTCGGGCAGGAGCCACGGCGTGACCCGGCGGATCTTGGTCCAGTGGGTCGACTCCATGTCGGTCACCAGGTCCTTGATCACCGGCATGTTTCCCATGGGCTCGACGACGATCGGCTCGCCGCCGCCGTTCTCGCGGTTGGCGAACTCGGAAGCCTCGCCGATCATCGTCTTGCAGGCGAGACCCGACTGGCCGTTGATCTTCATGCCGCAGGAGCCGCAGATCGCCGCGCGGCAGGAGCACCGGACGGCGAGCGAGCCGTCATCGCGATCCTTCGCCTGCAGGAGCCCGTCCAGGACGGAGAGCGTGGGATCGAGGTCGACGTCAAAGGTCTCCCAGTAGGGACCCTCGGCCTCCTCGGGCTGGAAGCGCCTGACTTTCAAAGTGAATTCAGCCACGTCTAAAACCTACTGGGGTCAGGTCTTGCATACGACAACGCCGATCCTGATGTGGCATGCAAGACCTGACCCCGGGTGTTCATCAGTAGGTCCGCTCCTGCGGCTCCCATTGGGTGATGGTCACCTCGGAGTAGCTGATCTCGGGCCCGTCGTCGGTTCGAGTCAGGTCGATGTGGTTGAGCCACTCCTCGTCGTTGCGCTCGGGGAAGTCGGTTCGGAACTGGGCTCCGCGGCTCTCGGTGCGGTGGATCGCCCCCACGCAGGTGCACTCGGCGCAGTCGAGCATGTACTCGAGCTCGATCGCCGCGAGCACGTCCTGGTTGAAGACCTGGCCCTTGTCGTCGACGTAGGCGCTCTTGGCCTCCTCCTTGAGGCGCTTCACCGTCTCCAGCGCCTGGTCGAGGCCCTCGGCGTCGCGGAAGACGGCCACGTGCTTGTCCATCGTCTCGCCCATCTCCTTGCGGATCTCCGAGACGCGCCGGCCTGACCCCTTCTCGCGGCCAAGGATCTCGGCGATCCGGGCCTCATCGGCGTCCTGGGCGGAGTGGGACGGATGGACCTGCTCGCGGCCCTTGGCGCGCTCCGCCGCATCCACGCCCGAGCGGCGCCCGAAGATCAGGGTGTCGAGGAGCGAGTTGGCGCCCAGGCGATTGCCGCCGTGGACCGAGACGCAGGCGACCTCGCCGGCGGCGTACAGGCCCGGGACGTTGGTGCGTCCCTCGGTGTCGGTCTTGATTCCGCCCATCGTGTAGTGGTTGCCCGGCTTGATGTGGATCGGCTCCTTGGTGATGTCCACCCCGGCGAAGTCACGACCGACGAGGACGATCTCGCGCAGCGCCTCGTGAATCCGCTTGCGCGGCACCACGGTGATATCGAGGGCGACCGTGCCGTCGGGGAAGCCGCGGCCCTCGTTGATCTCGGTCTGCTCCGCGCGGGAGACCACGTCACGGGACGCCAGCTCCATCTTGTTCGGCGCGTACTTCTCCATGAAACGCTCGCCGTTGGCGTTCAGCAGGTGCGCTCCCTCGCCGCGTGCGCCCTCGGTGATCAGGAAGCCCTTGCCGGCCAGGGTCGTCGGGTGGTACTGGATCATCTCCATGTCCATCAGCGTCGCCCCGACGCGGTAGGCCTGCGCCATCCCGTCGCCGGTGCAGATCAGCGCGTTGGTGGTCGGCTGCCAGACCTGCCCGTTCCCGCCAGTGGCGAGGATCACGGCCTTGGCGCCGAAGTGAGCCATCGAGCCGTCGCGGACGTTGCGGCAGATCGCGCCGACGCAGTTGCCGTCGTCATCCATCGCGAGGCTGGTGGTGAAGTACTCCTCGTAGCGAGCGACGTCCTCGGAGTACTTCATGAGCTGCTCGTAGAGGACGTGCATGATCGCCTGGCCCGTGATGTCCGCGACGTAGTAGGTGCGGGCGGCCGAGGCGCCTCCGAAGGCGCGGGTGCCGAGCATGCCCTCCTCGTTGCGGTGGAAGGTGACGCCGAGGTGCTCGAGGTGGAGGAGCTCATCCGGCGCGGCCTTGCACATGATCTCGACCGCGTCCTGGTCGGCGAGGTAGTCCGACCCCTTGATGGTGTCGAAGGCGTGCGACTCCCAGCTGTCGTCCTCCTGGAGCGCGGCGTTGATGCCGCCCTGCGCCGCGTTGGAGTGCGAGCGCACGGGGTGGACCTTGCTGATGATGCCCACGGAGACGCCCTGCTCAGCAGCGGCAAGCGCGGCCCGCTGTCCCGCGAGGCCCGCTCCGATCACCAGTACGTCGTGGTCCGGCACGAAACCGATCCTATATAGGAGCGATTCCGGAGTCCTGCGCCGCTAGCGCTTCTTCTTGCACTTCTTGGCGGCGACAGCGCTGCGCTTGTGCTTCTTGGCCTTCTTGCACTTCTTCTTGGGCACAGGCGCCGGGGTCGGGGTCGCCGCGGGGGGAGGCTGCTGGGTCGTCGCCGGGGCTGGGTTGACCGTCGTGTCGCCCGTCCCGCAGCAGAATATGGTCGGGCCGCCACCGTTGTGCTCCGCTCTGACGATGGCGATCTGGTCGGTTTGGGTCCCGTCCTCTCCCTGGGTGTCGATCGTCGGCACGGCCAGCGCCGTGTAGGTGAAGGTGATCGCGCAGGTCGCGTTGACGAGCATGTCCGGGATCGCGACCGACGGGGTGAAATCGAGCGACCCCTGGAACGGCGCCGCGTTGCTCGTCGTCACGTTGAATGTGGTCCCGGCACAAGCCGTCCCGGTCACACCGGTCCCGGTGCCGATCGAGAAGATCCCGGGCTCACGGTCAGTGCAAGGCGGTTGCTGGCCGGGATTCCGGCACGACGGCTCGAGCACGACCCGGTCGACGGAGTCCGCGTCCTCGTTCACGGTGGAGTCGTTCGTGAACGAGAGGGTTCCGGTGCCGGATGACCCGACGGCGATCGGATCCGACGTGAAGTCGATCTGCGCGTCCATGAGGAAGGTCGCATGCGCGGCCGGCGCTGCCGTCAGGCAGACGACCGTCGTCGAGATCAGGATTCCCACCCTGCGCTTCACCGCCGTGATTCCTTTCGTTGGGTTACTTGCGCTTCTTCTTGCACTTCTTGGCGGCGACGGCGCTGCGCTTCTTCGCCTTCTTGCACTTCTTCTTCGGAGCCACGGTGGGGGCGGGAGCGGGGGGTGTCTGCACGGCCCCGCCGCTCAGCTCGAAGCTCGCGGTCACGTTCCTGGTGGCCGTGTTCATGCTGACCGTGCACTGGTTGCCGCTCGTGGAGTCGCAGCCCTGCCACACCGCGAATCGCGAGCCCGCTGCGGGTGTGGCGGTGAGGACGACCGAAGTCCCCGACGCGAAGGTCGAGGTGCAGGTGGCGCCGCAGTTGATGGCGGGAGGAACGCTGGTGACGGTCCCCGACCCGGCGCCGGACTTGCTGACGGAGAGATCGCTGGTCGTGCTGATGTCTAGGCCCCAGCCGCCGTAGATCTTGCCCGCGGTGTCCTTCGCATTCAGGTTGTCGTCGTTGACCCAGAGCTTCCAGGTCCCGTTCGGGTCGTCTCCGTTGAATGTGCTGAGCGCGCTGGGGAAGCTGGTGCCGAACGGCCCGGGTGAGTTGCCTTCGGTGGTGCTCTCGTTGGGGTCGGTCACGTTCGTCGGCTTGAACATCCCCGAGACCAGCGGGTCGGTGTTGGAGAGCGAGCGGGAGGCCTGGTCGTCCAGCGTGAGCGTGATCCCGTCCGCCGGGTAGGACTGTTTCGTCCCGGAGGTCTGTGAGCTGACGCCTGAGCCGACGTCGGACATGATCATGGCCGTCTGGCCCGTTGGGCTCTCGAGAATCACGTCCATGTCATCGGGGAATGTGTGGCTAATCCCGGTCAGGCGGAGGTTGACGTCCGTGATCGATCCCTGCAGACCCGAAACGTCGATCGAGGCGGGCGTGCTGGGTGCGCCGACGAGCGGGATCGGGATCGCGCTCGTGTTCGCGAACGCGGGCTGATCAAGGCCGGTCGTGACTCGCCCGACCGTGTTGTCGTTGATCTCGCCGAACCAAAGGTTGCCGTCGGCTCCGGCGGTGATGTATTCCGGGGAGGCGTGCGTAGTCGCGTACTCGCCGGTGACGGTCCCTGAGGTCGTCATCCGAGCGATCTTGGCTGTGCCGGACTCCGCGATCCAGAGGTTGCCGTCGGGCCCGGCGGCGATTCCCCAAGGGAAGGTGCCGGCTCCGCCGGGAAGGGCGAACTCGGTGATGGTCGGGGCTCCCGCGGCGGTCGACGGCGGGATGAGCCTGCCCACCTTGCCGACGCCGTATTCGGTGAACCAAATGTTGCCGTCCGGCCCCAGGGCGATGCCCTCTGGATGGGCGCTGCTGCTCAGCCCCGTGTACTCCTTGACGTCGGCGTTGGCTTCCCCGCCTGCGGAGAATTGCGGGGTGAGCCGGGCGATCTTGTTGGCGGAGAACTCGGCCACCCAGAGGCCATCGCCCGGATTGTTGCTGGTGTCGGTCGGGCCCGCGGCGATCCCCTGCGGATCAGCGTTGCCGGTCAGCGGGGTCTCGAGGTTGACGATCGGACCTCCATCCGGGGCGGTCTTGGTGGTGTCCACCCGAGGAGTCGAGATGCTGACCTTGTCGTTGCCGGTCGTCAGCGCTGGGTCGCGCGGCTCAGTTGTCCAGATGTTGCCCTCAGGACCGGTCACCGGGACGAACGGCCAGGCCTGGTTGCCGGCCCCCAGATAGGTGGCTCGATTCGCACCCGTCGCTGGGATGATCCCGCCGATCGAGTTGAAGGGATCGGTGACGCCGAAGTAGACGTTCCCGTCGGGTCCGTTGGCCATGCCGACCATCGAGTTGCTGATGGCCGGACTGACCTCGCTGACGATCTGGCTGATGGGGTCGATCGATCCGGCGGTGTCGTTGCCTTGGTCGGCGAACCAGAGTCTGCCGTCCGAGGCCGCGGTAATCCCCCAAATATTTCCGTTGACGGGGGTATCGAACTCCGTGACAGTCGGAGTCGCAGCGCGGGCCGGAAGCGCCGGAAGCACCACGGCGAGCGCCACCACCAGCAGTCCGAAGGCGCGTCTCATACGGGCAGCGCCTGCGCCTTCCGCCTGCACTTCTTGCGGGCCTTCTTCGTCTTCTTCGACTTGCACTTCGCGAGCGCGGCGGCTCGCTGGCCGGTCGCCTGAGGCGCCGCGGGCGTCGCGGGCGTCGCGGGCGGCGGCTGGATCTCCAGGTTCAGCGCCCAGCCCGAGAGATCGAATCCGTGGAAGCTGGCGTTGTCATCGAACATGAAGAGATTCCAGTCCCCGTCGGGTGAGCCTCCGGCAAGGAGCGACAGCGAGTTCAGATATGGCCCGGCCGGGCCGCCCTCAGCCGTCAGATTGTCGTCGTCGGGGTTCTCGTAGTTGGTGGGCTTGAAGCTCTCGTCCTCGAAGTCGCCGCACGGCCCGCCATCGGAGAGGAAGGTCGAGGCGGAATCGTCGAAGGTCCAGTTGTCATCCTCGAGCTCGTTGGGATTGATTCCGCAGGCGTCGGACATCAGCATGATCTGCTGGCCGTTCGGCCCCACGATCACGGCGTCGATGTCGTCCGGGCTGGCAGAGCTGAGGCCGATCAGGGTAACCGTTACGTTCGTCACGGTTCCTGGAACGCCCGTGACGGGGATGGTCGACGGGTATTCGTTCGCTGGCCCGTTGGTGAGCGCCCCTAGATGCGGGAAGAGGTTGAAGACGTTGACGAAGCTGCGGCTCTCCGCCCCGGCGGCGGCAGGAACCACCGCACCGACGAACAGCGCTGCAACAACCGCAAAAAGGCAGCGGGCTCCCCGCTTCTCCCTCATTCGCTCCGACCCTATGCGACGGGTGGAGGTGCTGCCATCCGCAATAAGCCGTAGAGCTACAGGCTGGTGTCGGCGCTGCCGGGGGCCATCGTGGGCTGCAGCGCCTTCCCGATCGCGTCGATCGTCAGCACGCCGCGGATGCGGCCGTCGGCGTCGGTGGCGATCAGGGCGCCGAGGCGGCGCAGGGACTCGTTGCCGAGCACGGACTCCAGCGGCTCGTCCTCGCCGATGGTGAGGGAGCCGCTGTCACGGGCGAGGACGTCGCCCACGACGGACGAGGCGCGCTCAACGGCCGGGACATTGTCGGCGGCGCCGCGATCCACCAGGCCGATGAAGTGCCTGCCGGTATCGACGACGGGGAACCAGGGCGAGCGGTA
The DNA here is from genome assembly GCA_963743575.1 of uncultured Solirubrobacterales bacterium. Classification (GTDB taxonomy): domain Bacteria; phylum Actinomycetota; class Thermoleophilia; order Solirubrobacterales; family 70-9; genus DASUPK01. Next base: position 1,443,069 of record CAVUQC010000007.1, read on the forward strand.
GCGCAGGAAGTACTCGTCCAGCGCCTGCTCGATCGAGGCACCCTCCGGGATCGCCACCGGATCCCGCTCCATCACGTCGGCGACTGAGATGCCCTCGATGCGGCTGCTCACCGCGGTCTGTGCCAGCGCGGCCTTGGCGGCCCCGCGGAGGATGAACCCGACGAAGGCGAGCCATATTCCGCTCACCAGGTCGCCGCGGTACGCAAGGAAGTAACCGAGGCCCGCCGCGATCAGGAAGACGCCGAACCATTCCCCGAGCGTGGCGGCGAAGCGCGTCCCGCTGTTGCGGCTGCCCGTCCGCCACCAGGCGATCGACCGGGCGATCCGGCCGCCGTCGAGCGGAAAGGCGGGCACGAGGTTGAAGACGAGGACGAACAGGTTGATGCCCCCGACCCAGCCGATCATCGCGGCGATGCCGGAGGTGCGAGTGTCGGCCTGGGTCAGGGCAGCGTGACGAAGCTCATTCCCTCCCACCAGTGCCAGCCCGACCACAGCGCAGACAACGACGATGGCGGCGGTGACGAGCGGGCCCGCGATCGCGATCTTGAACTCGGTCCCCGGTGTGTCCGAGTCCTTCTCCAGCCGCGCGATCCCGCCGAACATCCAGAGCGTGATCCCGGAGACGCCGATGTTGTGGCGCCGGGCGACGAAGGCATGTCCCAACTCGTGGAGCAGAATCGACGCGAAAAACAGGGCTGCGCTGGCGACGGCGAGCAGATAGGGAGCGGTGGATCCCTGCGGCTCGTTGAGGACGTCCTTGTAGAAGCCCGAGAGCCAGAAGATGATCAGGAAGAGGACGATGAACCACGAGTAGTCCACCGCGATCCTGATGCCGCGTATACGGAACAGCGTGACGCCACCACCGCCGGCCATGGATCGGAGGTTAGAGGCCGCCGGGTAGCTTTCCGGCATGGCGACGGAGGCACCGGCTGGGCTCTCGGCTCCACCGGACGAAGATTGGATGCGTGCGAGGCTCAATGAGCTCTGCTCGTGGGGGCGTGGCTCGGCGTCCGAGGGCGAGCGCCGGGCGGCCGAATGGCTGGCGGCCGAGCTGCGGGACGACGCGGGCGCCCGCGACGTGCGCGTCGAGGAGGAGGCCGGGGCGAACGGCACCTTCTGGTGGCCGATCGGGCTCCTGGCCGGCGCCGGGGCGCTCGCGGGCCTGGCCGCGCGGCGCGGCGGGCGTCTCACTCGCGCCCTCGCGACCGTCACGGGCGTGGCCGCATCTGCCCTGATCGCGGACGAGCTGCCTCCCGGCAAGCGCCGCTTTCGCCGTCTGCTGCCGAAGCGAAGCGCCCACCACGTGCTCGCCGAGATCGGTCCGGCGGACGCCGAGCGAACGGTCGTGCTGATGGCGCATCACGACGCTGCCCACACCGCGTTCTTCTTCAACCCGGCGATCACCGAGGCCGTGGGCGAGAACGCTCCCTGGGTCTTCGAGAACAACGACACCAGCCCGCCGCTGATGTGGCCGACGGTGGCCGGCCCGGCGATCGTCGCGGCGGGCGCCGCGCTCGGCAGCCGGAGGCTGACCGGCCTCGGCACGGCCGTCTGCGCCGGGAGCGCGGCGTTCATGGCGCACATCGGCGCCGGTGAGGTGGTTCCCGGGGCCAACGACAACGGCACCGGCTGCATCGCCCAGCTGGCCCTCGCCCGAGCCTTCGCCGAGCGCCCACCGGACAACACTCGCGTCCTCTTCCTCTCAACCTCCGAGGAGGCGCTCTGCGAGGGGATGGGCCTGTTCATGGAGCGCCACGCCTCCGAGCTGCCGACGGATCGGACCTTCTTCCTCTGCCTCGACACCGTCGGCTCCCCCAACCTGCTGGTCCTGCGCGGGGAGGGGATGCTGAACATGAGGGACTATCCGGCGCCCTCGCTCGAGCTGCTCGATTCGACCGCCGACGAGCTCGGCATCGAGATGCCCTTTCGTGAGCTGCGCCTGCGCAACGCGACCGACGGCATCTTCCCCCTCACGGCCGGCTATCAGTGCGTCTCGGTCGCCTCCTGCAACGTGTGGAAGAACCCCACGAACTACCACTGGAGAACGGACACCCCGGACCGGGTGCATTACGGAACGGTCGCCGACGCGGTCAGGCTGTCGGAGGCCGTGATCCGCAAGCTCGACGCGAGCTGGCTGACCTGAGCTAGACCGGCAGCCGCTTCGCCTTCTTCTTGCACTTCGTGCGCGCCTGAGCCGACTTCTTCTTCTTCTTGCACTTCTTGAGCGCCGCGGCGCGCTGGCCGGTCGGGCCAGTGCTGGTGTTCGGAGGCGGAGGCGGTGTGTTCACCGGACAACCGTTGCTCGTCCCCGACTGGGTCGGGCAGCCGTCCAGGAAATCGACGACGCCGTCGCCGTCGGTGTCGCAACTCACATAGGTCTCGGCGGGCGAGGTGTCGACGGTGCCGCTGTCGGGTCCCCCGCCGGTGCAGTTGATCGTGTCCGCAATGCCGTCCTGGGCGTGGATCATGTCCAGCCCGGGGCCGCCGAAGAGCAGGTCCGCCCCGGAACCACCGGTGAGTTGGTCGTTGCCCGATCCGCCGCAGATCGTGTCGGCGCCCCCGAGGCCGTCGATGGTGTCGTTGCCGCCCGCGCCCGCGATCACGTCGGCGCCGGCGGTGCCGTTGAGCGGCGCGTCGTTGCCGTTGCTGCCGACCACCGTCGCCTCGACCCCGTCGCATGCCGGGACCTCGATGGCGCCGGAGTCGCAGGCGTCGGTGAGATCGCCGTTTCCGTCCATGGGCCGGGGAGAGTGGCGTTGATCCAGGGCCAGCGGATTGCTGGAGTCGTCGGTGCAGGACGCCGCCGGGATCCGGTCGATCGCGTCCGAGGTGGAGATGTCCGGCTCGCGGGTCGGGACCGGCACGGCGTTGCCGCCGGTGGTCCCGCCCACATCGTCCCCGCCGTTGTCCTGAAGGTTGCCGAGGCTGGAGGTCGCATCCTCGATGTCGGTGCCCGCAGTCAAGCCGCACGTGCTGTCGGAGCCTACGTTGAAGCCGCCCGTGCCGATCGTGCCCGCGCAACCATCGGCGTTCGAGTCCAGGATGGAGCCCCTGACAGTCACCGTGCCGACGGACTGCTTGATGCTGTCGCCGCTGCCGGAGCTGTTGTTGGCGAAGGTGCTGTTCACGATCTTCGCCGTGCCGCCGGCCTGCGTCAATCCGCCGCCTGCCCCGCTGAAGCCGATGCTGTTGCTGTCGATGGTGCTGTTGAGCAGCACCAGGGTGCCCTTGTTGTAGATGCCTGCTCCGGACCTGGCGCCGCTGAAGAAGCTGTTCGACGCAACCGTCGTGCCGACGAGCCTGACCGCGCCGCTGCTCGAATTGACGTAGATCCCGGCGCCCTCGTTGGCAGTTCCGCTTGCCCCAACGAAAGCGGAGTTGTTCGTGATCAGGCTGTCGGTGAAGGTCGCCCCGGGCCCGTCGATGTAGACGCCGTCCCCGCGCGCGGGATCGGAGGGGGTCGCGGGGGAGGCGGAGTTGCCGTCGATCAGCGCCCGGGTGAAGCTGACCGTGCTCCCGGTCGCACCCCCGACGAAGACGCCAGCGCCCTGCGACCCCCCGCCGCTGGAGTTCACACCGTTGGCGACGATTCGGCTGTCGGTCACGCTGAGGGTCGCGTTGGTGGCGGGCGCAAAGTAGATCCCGCCGCCGCGGCCGGGATTCGTCGACTGGCCCTGGGCCTGGTTGCCGCCGCCGTTTGCTCCGATCTCAGAGTTGGTGATCGTCAGACTGCCGCCACCGCCGCTCGAGAGATCGATCGCCCCACCACCGGTTTCCGAAGCCGACTCGCAGCACTGGTTGTTGCCCGTGATGCTGGTGTTGGTGATCTGGGTGGCCGCCGTCCCATTCGTCTCGATGCCGGCGCCCCCGGACGCCGCGCCGTTGTTGGTGATGGCGGAGCCGGTGACGGTGAGGTTGCCGCCCTCGTTCAGGATCGCGCCCCCCTTCTCCCCGGGCTGGCCTGCGAGGCCATCGTTCAGGACCACTCCGCTGATCGTCACCGGCCCTGTGCTGGCCGGCAGGATGTGGAAGATGCGGTCGAGGCTGTTGCCCTCGATCGTGTCACCGCCCGGCCCGGTCCCCGCGCCCTGGATCGTCAATCCCGCGCCCGCCAGGATGTCGAAGTCGCCCTTCACGTTGTTGTCGTCGCCGTTGTTAGGAGCGCCGAGGTCCTGCATGCTGAGGATGTTGCCGGGGGGCAGGTTGATCGTGTCGGCGCCGTAGGTGCCGGCACCGACGCACCCGAAGTAGTCCGCGTCAATGTTCGTCGCCTGGATCGCCTCGCGCAGCGTGCAGGCGGTGTCATTGGAAACGCCGTCGATGCCGCTGTCCACGTTGACCGTGGCCGCCGACGCCGCGCCTACGAACAGCAGCGTTCCGACGGCAGCACCGACCAACGTGACCAGGACCCTGCGCATACTCTCCCTCTCCTCGACTCCGCCCCCTGGCGTGAGCGAGCAGGCTAGACAGGCCGAGCGCAGTCCACCAGAGGCATTCTGGGTAGCGGACACTCCGGAGTGGCGCATCCGCCCCCGGTAATTCGTCCACGACGTGATCGGATCGCGGCCTACCATCGGCCGATGGCCGCCGAGTACGAGCAGACCGAGCGCACCCGGATCTACCGCAAGCCCGGCCGGGGCAGCTATGACCGCGACCTGGTCCACTCGATCCTCGACGAGGCGCTCACCTGCCACGTCGGCTTCGTCGCCGACGGGCAGCCGTACGTCATCCCGACGATTCACGCCCGGGTGGGGGAGACCCTCTTCCTTCACGGCGCCAAGGGCAACCGGATGCTTAATTCGCTGATCGACGGCACGCCCTGCTGTGTGACCGTCACCCTGATCGACGAGCTGGTGCTGGCCCGCGCCGCTCTCCATCACTCGCTCAACTACCGCTCGGTGATGGTGCTCGGGACGGCGAGCGAGGTCACCGATCCCGGCGAGAAGGATGAGGCCCTGCGTGCCGTCGTCGAGCACATCGCCCCGGGTCGCGCGGACGAGGTCCGCGGCGCCGACGAGAGCGACCTGAAGTCGACGAGGGTGCTGTCGATCCCGATCGACGAAGCCTCGGCGAAGGTGCGAACCGGGCCGCCCGTTGACGAGGAGGCGGACATGGACCTACCCCACTGGGCGGGCCAGCTTCCCCTCACGAGCGGGACCGGACAGCCGATTGCCGCGCCGGACCTGACGCAGGACCTGCCGGTCCCCGAGAGCGTCCTGGGCTGGGCTAGGCCGCGAAACGGGCTTCGTACTTAGCCCGCTTCTTGGCCGCCTCTTCCTCCCGGTTCTTCGGGGGAGCGTTGGTGACCAGCGAATCGAGCAGCTCCCGCGTCGACGCGGTGATCTCGGCGACGGCGCGGTCGAACGCCTCGGCGTTCGCCTGGGACGGCTTGGTCGATCCGCTCACCTTGCGGACGAACTGAAGCGCCGCGTCCTGGACCTCCTCCTGCGTCGCGGGAGGCTCGAAGTTATGTAGTTGTCTGATGTTTCTGCACATGGCCTCAGCGTACCGATGAGTTTTCCGGGGCCGCCCGGTCTCAACTGACATGGCGAAGCTCACCTATGCCGCGATCTGCTCGCTCGACGGCTACGTCGCGGACGCGGACGGCAACTTCAGCTGGGCCAGGCCCGACGACGAGCTGCACTCCTACGTCAATGACCTCGAGCGGCCGATCGGCACCTACCTCTACGGGCGCCGCATGTACGAGACGATGGTCTTCTGGGAGACGGCGGAGGTCGCCCCCGATCAATGCGACCCGGCGAGCGAGTACGCCGAGATCTGGCGAGCCACAGAGAAGGTCGTCTTCTCGCGAAGCCTGGACGGGGTCTCCAGCGAGAAGACAAGACTCGAGCGGGAGTTCGATCCGGAGGCGATCCGGCGCCTTGTGGCCGAAGCCGAGCGCGACCTCAGCATCGGCGGGTCGGAGCTCGCCGGCGAGGCGATCCGTGCCGGGCTCGTCGACGAGTACCACCTCTTCATCAACCCGATCGTTGTGGGGGCCGGCACGGCCGCACTGCCGAGCGACGCCCACGTTGAGTTGGAGCTGGTGAACGAACACCGCTTCGGCAGCGGCGTGATCCATCTGCACTACCGCGCTCGCGGCTGAGCCAGCGCGCCCTAAGCGGCGCGGTGGCGGTCGATGATCCGCACGAAGTCGGTCCCGGCGGGCAGCGTCCCGAAGGCGTGGCCCCAGTCGCCGGCCAGGCGGGATGCGACGAACGCGTCTGCCACCGCCTCGTCGCCGAAGCGCAGCAGCAGCGAGCCCTGAAGGGCCAGCGCCATTCGCTCCACCAGCTGGCGGGCGCGCGACTCGATCCCGTTCATGTCCTGGAGGTCCGCCCTGAGCTCCGAGACGTACGCGTCGAGGCGCGGCTCCCCGGAGCCTTCCGCGACCTCGGCGAAGAACGCGTCGACCGAGTTCGGGTTCTTGACCATCGCCCTCAGCACGTCGAGGCACTGCACGTTCCCCGAGCCCTCCCAGATCGAGGCGAGAGGGGCCTCTCTATATAGACGGGGCATCCCCGACTCCTCCACATAGCCGTTGCCGCCCAGGCTCTCGAGGCATTCGACGGCGTGGCTCGGGGCCCGCTTCGAGATCCAGTACTTGAGCACCGCGTTGGCGATCCGCTTGAAGACCTGGGCCTGGTCGTCGCCGGCGATCGCCTCGTCATAGGCACGGGCGAGCCGCAGCGAGCTGATCGTCGCCGCCTCCGACTCGACCGCCAGGTCGGCGAGCACGTTCTGCATCAGGGGCTGCTCCACCAGGACCTTGCCGAACGTGACCCGGTGAGAGGCGTGGTTGATCGCCTGGGCGACGCCGGCCCGCATCCCCGTCGCGCTGCCCGTCGCGCAGTCGAGCCGGGTGTGATTGACCATCTCGATGATGGTGCGGACGCCCGCGCCCTCCTCGCCGACCAGCCGCGTCCAGGCGCCGTCGAACTCGATCTCCGACGAGGCATTCGAGCGGTTGCCGAGCTTGTCCTTGAGCCGCTGCAGGCGGAAGCGGTTGAGCTCGCCGTCCGGCAGCCGCCGCGGCATCAGGAAGCACGAGACGCCGCCCTCTGCCTGGGCCAGGACGAGGAACGCGTCGCACTGCGGCGCGGAGAAGAACCACTTGTGGCCCGTGATCTCGTACTCGGCGCCCGCCCCGCCGCCGTTGATGGGCTTGCCGACGGTCGTGTTGGCGCGCACGTCGGAGCCGCCCTGCTTCTCGGTCATCCCCATTCCGAACAGGGATCCCTCCTTCTCGGAGGCGGCGATCTGGCGCGGGTCGTAGACGTCGGAGAGGATCCGAGGCTCCCACTCCTCAGCGATCTCCGGCTGCCTGCGCAGCGCCGGAACGACCGAGTAGGTCATCGAGATAGGGCAGCCGACGCCGGCCTCGGCCTGGGAGAAGCACATGAACGCCGCCGCGCGGGCGACGTGTGCGCCCGACTGAGGCTCACGCCAGGGCAGCGAGTGGAGCTCGTGCGAGATGCCGAGCCGCATCAGCTCGTGCCAGGAGGGATGGAACTCGGGGATGTCCACCCGGTTGCCGTAGCGGTCGTGGGTCCGGAGCTTCGGCGGGTTCTCGTTGGCGAGGCGGCCGAGCTCGATCACGTCGCCGCGCCCGGCGATCTCGCCGACTTCGGAGATCTTCTCGGTGGCCCAGCCGGCGCCCTCGCGCTTCACCGCCTCCTTCATGACTGCGTCGGACTCGAAGACGTTGTAGTCGACCAGCGGCGGCGCCTGGTTCTCGACGGTGTGGGTGTGGACTCCGGTGTGCCTCTCAGCCGTTGCCATTCAGGTGCTCCTCTCCGATTGCGCGAGTGCAGAAGTCGATCAGGGAGGCGATCAGCGCGTCGGGGTCGCCTCTGTTCGTGGTGGGGGACAGGGGGCCGATCATCGTCTCTCCGATCGCCCCGATCAGTGCGGCGGCGGTCGCGTCGACGTCCTGCTCGGGCAGATCGCCGGTGGCGATCCCCTCGGTGATGACCTCGGCCATCAGGTCCCGGTAGCTGTGGCGAAACTGCAGGCGCTCGGCCTCGACGGCCGGATCCACCGGCTCCGCGAGCAGAGCCCAGGCGAGCCGTTTCCCGCGGAGCGCTCGGCGGGCGAAGACCTCGATGCCGGCGGCGATGCGCTCGGCGGCGGGACCGCTGGTCTCGTGGATCGCCTCGCTCATCGCGTCCACCTCGTGCTGCGAGGCCTCCCGGAAGACCTCCGCAAACAGATCGGACTTCGAGGGGAAGTGGCGGTAGACCGTGCCGACCGCGACTCCCGCTCGATCCGCCACCGCGGCGATCTGGGCGGCGACGTACCCACCCTCCGCGATCAACTCGCGGGCCGCGGTCACGATTCGCTCTCGGGTCTCGGCCCGGCGCGCCTCGGTGCGCTCGGTGGATCGATAGGCCATCGGCCAAAGAGTGAACCACGATTCATTCTTTGCGTCAACCCAAACCGGACACCATGGGGTCAGACCCCAAGGGGTCAGACCCCTTAACAAAGGGGTCAGACCGCTTGACAGTGGATAGGATCGCCGCACATGGCGGACGTGGTGGACACGCTGACCGGCGTCCCCCTCTTCCAGGGGGTGAAGCCGAAGGAGCTCAAGAAGCTCGCCAACCGCATGCAGGAGCGCAGCTTCGGCGAAGGCGACACGATCACGACCGAAGGCAAGAGCGGGGTGGGCTTCTTCGTCATCGAGGACGGCAACGCGACCGTCAGCGTCGACGGGAACATCGTCCGAACCCTCGGGCCGGGCGAGTACTTCGGCGAGATCGCCCTGATCGACAGCGGTCCGCGCTCGGCGACGATCGTCGCCACCACCGACCTGCGCTGCCAGGGACTGACGGCGTGGGAGTTCCGGCCGTTCATCGAGGATCACCCCGAGGTGGCCTGGACGCTGCTCGAGACGCTGACCGCGCGGCTCCGCGACGCGGAAAACCGCTAGCTCAGCCCGCCGGCGGAGTTGCTCCGAGGCGCTCGAAGATCTCGACCGCCTCGTCGCGCGCTTCGCCCCCGAGCATCCAGCCGGAGCGCGCCACCTGGTACGGGCAGTCGAGCTCCTTGAACAGGTCCAGCGACTCCTTCAGGCATTTCTCGTCGTCCGTGTGGATCCCCGTTGCGCGGAGCAGGATTCCCATGGCGTAACGGTGCTCGCCGATGTACTCCTCGGCGACCAGGATCGCGTCGTCGGTGTCCGGACGGCCCAGCCGCGCATAGGACTCCGCGCGGCTCGCCAGGTAGGGGGAGCGGAACCAGGTCGTCGCGATGTCGGACTCGAAGCGCTCGGCGGCGCGATCGGTGAGCCCCTGGTGGAGCTCGATGTCGGCGCGCATCACGATCACGCCGGCCTTGTTGCCGAGGGCGCCCTCGGAGAGCTCGTCGGCGATCTCGAACCACTCGAGCCAGCCGCTCTCGCCCCTGAAGCCCTGGATCGCCCCCGCGCAGGCGATCGAGGTGGCAAACGCTCCGAGCGGCGGCCGCTCCGCCGCCATCCAGGCTTCGCGGACGTGCCTCGCCATCTCGAGCGCCTCGTCCCAGCGGCCCAGGAAGAAGGCCGGCAGGAGCCCGCGCTGCCAGGCCGAGTAGATGATCCCGCGAGAGAGGTCGAGGTCCCGGGCCTCACCGGCGTAGGACTCCGCCTCGTGAAAGTTGCCGGTCTGGAGCAGTGACTCGATCATCATGTGGAGCGCGTCGCTGCGCTCGACATCGAGAACGGCGGTCCTTGGGGCACCGCTGAGCAGCTCGAGGCGCTCGCGGGTGTGCTCCACGGCCGCACGATGGCGACCCTGCTGCCAGTCGCTGGCGGTGATGGCGTCGAGTGCGGATTGGAGGACCGCGAGGTCGTCGGTCTGGCGCGCCAGCTCGAGTCCGCCGAGGGCAGGCTCCTCCATCTCGAGCGTCTGGTCGTTCTTCCAGGCGAGCCAGGCCTCGTCGAGGAGTAGGCGGGCCTTCGTGACCGTGTCGTCGCCGGCGACCAGCTGCTGCCCCCGCTCGAGCAGCGGCCGGAGCTGGTCGGCGTCGGGGTTCCCGGTGATCCCGCTCATCCTCGTGCCCACCTCGACGGCCCGGGCGTAGGCCGCGGCGGCTCGTGAATCGCCGATCTCCTCGGCCGACTCTCCCGCCTCCCTGAAGAGCCGCATGGCGTGGTCGCCCCGCCAGCGGCGCAGCGCGACGTCGGCCGCGGCCCAGAGCGCGTCCACCCGCTCCCGGCCCTGGGACAGCTCCGCGGACTCCTCGTAGAGCTCCTGGCCGCGCGCCACGGCGCCGCGGCGAACGGCGCTCGCCGCCGCATCGGCGACCGCCTCGCAGGCGGCCATCCTCCGTTCGTCGGTCGGCTGCAGCTCGAGGGCGTGGGTGAGGTGGTAGGCGACCAACTCGGTGCGCTCGGCGAAGGGGTCGCACTCCATCAGGGCCTCGGCGGCCTGGTCATGGAGGGCGGCCCGCTCGGCGCGTGGCAGCGAGTTGTAGGCGACGTCGCGGATCAGCTGATGGCGGAACGCATAGCTGCCGGCGTCGGTCGTGGTGCGCTCGGCGACCAGCGCCTTGCGCCGCAGCGACCAGAGTAGGTCGGCTGGGTCCTCCTCGATCAGGTCACCAAGCGGTCCCTGGGCAAAGGTGTGACCGAGGACCGAGGCGACCTGGAGCGCCCTCTTCTCCTCGGCTGGCAGCAGGTCGATCCGCGCCGCGATGGCGGCCTGGACCGTGTCGGGGAGCCGCTCCGGCACGGCCTCGATGCGCTCCTCCCTGATCGCCCGCGAGACCTCCTCGGTGAAGAACGGGTTGCCGCCGGCGGCGTCGGCGATTCGGCCTGCGATCGGGCGACGATCCTCGGGCAGGAGCTGCTCCGCGAGCCGTGTTGCCGATTCACCGTCGAGCGGCATCAGCTCGAGCTGGGTGTTGTTGCGGGCGGCGCGCCCGAAGTCGGGCCGACGCTCGGTCAGCTCCGGGCGGCAGGTGCAGAGGATGATCACGGGAACCTTGGAGAGCCCGAAGGCGGCCTCCTCGAGCAGGTTGAGCGTGCCCTCGTCGGCCCAGTGGGCGTCGTCCACCCCGATCGCGAGGGGCCGGTCCGACGCCAGCAGCGCCACGAAGCGCCGCCAGGCTCGCTTCAGCTCGTCCTCGGCGTCCGAGCCCTCGTCCGCTCCCCGCATGGCCACGACGAGCGCCGCCGCGAGCTCCGTCGCGTCATCGGCGCCGAGCTCCACCAGCAGCGCCTGCAGCGCCGGTTCCACCTCGTCGGCCCGGGCCTCGGCCGGCATCCCCGCCGCATCGTGCAGGATCTCGCCGAGCGCCCAAAAGGCGATGCCGTGCCCGTACGGCGGGCTTCGGCCCACCACCGTCCGCCATCCCTCGGCTCGAAGCTCCCCGAAGAGCTCGGCGCCGAGCCGGGTCTTGCCGATGCCCGCGTCGCCGAAGACCGTGACCAGCTGGGGGATCTGCTCGCGGGCGGCCCGGCGGGCGATCAGGCGAAGCATCTCCAGGTCGTCCTGGCGGCCGATCAGCGGGACGTCGGTGATCTCCTCCTCGTCGCAGATCGAGATCGCGCGGAAGGCCGTCAGCGGATTGTCGATTCCCTTCGCGTTGACGTGGCCGTTGCGCTCGAGCTGCGCGCGGCGACAGGCGCGGGCGGTGCGCTCGCCGACCAGCACCTCTCCCGGGGAGGCGGCCTGCTGCAGGCGGGCGGCGGCGTTCACGGCCTCGCCGGTGACCCGGAGGTCGCCGCTCTCCGGGACGGCCAGCACCTCGCCGGTCTCGATGCCGACCCGCACCGCAAGGTCACCGTCGATCGCCGACACCCGGTCGATCACAGCCAGCGCCGCCGCGATTGCCCGGTCGGGATCGTCGCCGTGCGCCACCGGTGCTCCGAAGACGGCCATCACGGCGTCGCCGATGTACTTCTCGACGGTTCCACCGTGCTGCTCGAGCGCCGATCGCGCGGCTTCGAAGAAGGGCTCGAGGCGGCCGCGCAGGTCCTCCGGGTCGAGCTCCGTCGCAAGCTCGGTCGAGCCGACCAGGTCGGCGAAGAGCATCGTCGCGATCTTGCGCTCTCCTCCCAAGCTGCTCATGCAGATGAAGATAACGCCGGTCGCAGCGATCCGGATTGGCATAGCATCGCCGACCCCGGTATGGCGAAGATCAACGTCAAGAACCCGATCGTCGAGCTCGACGGCGACGAGATGACCCGGATCATTTGGGCTTTCATCAAGGAGCAGCTGATCCTGCCCTATCTCGATGTCGAGCTCATCTATTTCGACCTCGGGATCTCCAAGCGCGACGAGACGGAGGACCAGATCACCGTCGACGCCGCCAACGCGATCAAGGAGCACGGCGTCGGCGTGAAGTGCGCCACGATCACGCCGGACGAGGCGCGCGTGGAGGAGTTCGGGCTCAAGGACATGTACCGCTCGCCGAACGGGACGATCCGGAACATCCTCGGCGGCGTGATCTTCCGCGAGCCGATCGTGATCTCGAACGTGCCACGCCTGGTCCCCGGCTGGACGAAGCCGATCGTGATCGGTCGCCATGCCTTCGGCGACCAGTACCGGGCCACGGACCTGGTGGTGCCGGGGGAGGGCGAGCTGACGCTGACCTATACGCCCAAGGACGGCGGCGAGCCGATCGAGCTCGACGTCTACGACTTTCCGGGCGGCGGGGTCGCGCTCGCGATGTACAACCTCGACGACTCGATCAGGGACTTCGCGCGAGCCTCCCTCCGGTACGGCCTCGACCGCGGTTTCCCGGTCTATATGTCGACCAAGAACACGATCCTGAAGCGCTACGACGGCCGCTTCAAGGACCTCTTCCAGGAGATCTACGACTCGGAGTTCAAGGAGGAGTTCGAGAAGGCGGACCTGACCTACGAACACCGGTTGATCGACGACATGGTGGCCGCGGCGCTGAAGTGGGAGGGCGGCTACGTCTGGGCCTGCAAGAACTACGACGGGGACGTGCAGTCGGACACGGTCGCGCAGGGCTTCGGCTCCCTCGGCCTGATGACGAGCGTGCTGATGACGGCCGATGGCAAGACCGTCGAGGCCGAGGCCGCTCACGGCACCGTCACCCGCCACTTCCGCCAGCACCAGGAGGGCAAGCCGACCTCGACCAACCCGATCGCCTCGATCTTCGCCTGGACGCGCGGGCTGGCCGCACGCGGCCGGATGGACGAGACGCCCGAGGTCACGGAGTTCGCGGAGACTCTGGAACGCGTGTGCGTCGAGACCGTCGAGAGCGGCAAGATGACGAAGGACCTGGCGCTGCTGATCGGCCCTGACCAGGAGTTCCAGACGACGGAGGAATTCCTCGCGTCGGTCTCGGAGAACCTCCAGTCCGCGATGGCCTAACCACCCGCTGGGGCGCTTTACTCGGCCGTGAGCCGACTAAAGCGCCCCACCCCGATGGCGCTCCTCAGAGAAGCCTCCGAACGCGGTCGGCCACCACTGCTGGCCGCCGCGTTACGTCCCACCACGTGAATCGCAGCACGCGGTAACCCGCCACCGCCAGCCTTCCGTCGCGGTCCCGGTCGGCTTGGAAGGCGCGGCGGGTACCGTGCGCGCCTCGACCGTCTACCTCGACAATCAGTCGCGCCTTTCGCCAGAAGAAGTCCACGACGTAGTCGAGCAGTGGGACGTTCACATCCGGCTGGGGAAGCTTGCGGGCCCGGCATAGGGCGAGGAAGCGCTCCTCAAGTTCGCTGCGCGTGACCGTCGTACCGATCTGGTGGCGCGCGAGAATTCCCCGCAGACGTTTCGAACCGGGGTGGCCTCGATGTCGGCGCAGAAGCTCAATGAGGTCGTTAGCGGTGACCAGCCTCAGCCGATCACCTTCGTCGATTGCTCGTTCGAGCCGGCGTGCGCTGAAGCTGCTCGCCAGATCCAGAATCGTGCGCGGTGGTGTCGTAGACGGAATCGCATCGTTCATCGCCAATTCATCCTCCGGCAGGTATCGCGGTCGGTGAACGCGGATGCCAGCCCGTCGTCTGCGTCCGGCACGTGTTCGGAGCGTCACATCGACGGGTCCAAGCTGCGCCCGCGGCACAATCAGCCAAAGTGCAGCGGCGTCGGTATGGCTCAACACAGCGCCGTCGCCGCAGGCAAGGACCGCCGCCATCCAACGTCCTCTCCTCGACAGTCTTCGGTGCCCAAGGGCGTAGACCCCGCGGTGAAGCTGATGCAGCCATCCGGTCGCCACGCGCCCAGCGACCGTGTCCTTGCTGAAGCCGAGGGCATAGAGTTGCCCGGCCGAGAGAACCCCATACTGGCGCCCAGCCAGCTCCGCAATCCCGTCTGACGTGTGTGGGGCGCTTTGATCGGCCATACGACGAGTAAGGCGCCCCGCGCGCTGAATCGCCCCCGAGACTTCAAGGAGAACCCAACGTGAGTAGCCCCGTCAACGTCACAGTCACCGGCGCCGCAGGCCAGATCGGTTACGCGATTCTCTTCCGGATCGCCGCCGGCCAGATGCTCGGTCCCGACACCGAGGTGAAGCTTCGCCTGCTCGAGATCCCCGACGCGATCAAAGCCGCTGAGGGCACCGCCATGGAGCTCGACGACTGCGCCTTCCCGCTGCTGCGCGGCATCGACATCTCGGACGATCCGAAGGAGGCCTTCGACGGCACCAACATCGCGCTGCTCGTCGGCGCCCGTCCACGGTCCAAGGGGATGGAGCGCGCTGACCTGCTGGAGGCGAACGGCGGCATCTTCAAGCCGCAGGGCGAGGCCCTGAACGAAAAGGCAGCGGCCGACGTCAAGATCCTCGTGGTCGGGAACCCCGCAAACACGAACTGCCTGATCGCGAAGGCGCACGCCCCCGACATCCCGCCCGAGCGCTTCACGGCGATGATGCGGCTCGACCACAACCGTGCCATCAGCCAGGTCGCCAACAAGCTCGGCCGGCCGGTCAGCGACATCAAGCGGATGACCGTCTGGGGCAACCATTCCCCGAGCATGTATGCCGACCTGGTCAACGCATTGGTTGGTGGCAGCCCCGCATGGGACCAGGTCGACGACGAGGTCTGGATTGCCGAGGAGTTCCTTCCGACGGTCGGCAAGCGCGGCGCGGCGATCATCGAGGCACGCGGCGCCTCCAGCGCGGCCTCCGCAGCGAACGCCGCGATCGACCACGTGCACGACTGGGTCCTCGGTACGCCGGATGGCGACTGGGCCTCGATGGCCGTTCCGTCCGACGGCTCCTACGGGATCGAGGAGGGCCTGATCTGCGGGGCGGCCTGCGAGTGCTCCGGCGGCGAGTGGAAGCGCGTCGAGGGCCTCGAGGTCACCGACTTCTCCCAGGAGCGGATCGATGCGACGGTCGCAGAGCTGCGCGATGAGCGCGACTCGGTGCAGCAGCTCGGGTTGATCTAGGCCCCGAGGCGTTGTGGCGGTTCGACCCTAGCCGGGGTGGTAGCCGGTGCCCTTACGGCGAACCCGGCCTTCCTTCTCAAGATCGGGCAGCACCCGGTAGAGATAGTTCGGGTGATTGAGCTTCATCCTCTTGCCGAGCTCGGAGACCTTGATCCCCGGGTTCTCGCTGATGATCTTCACGGCCTGGTCGGCTCGCGTGCCGCCTCGGCGGCGCCGGCGACCGCCACCGCGCGGACGGCCGGTGCTTCGCCTGGCACTCTTACCGAGCCCGGCGAGGGCGGCCTCGACCTGCTTCCGTTCGTCATCGAGCTCCTTCAGGCGACGTTCGAGCAGCGTCCTGGCCTGGTCGACTGTGTTCGAAACTCTTGGCATGGCTCCGGATTCCTTCCTTTTCACCAAATGACAGTTACAACACCGTAACGGTTAGTTTCGAGTGAGATGAACGCTGAACTTCAGAGAGTTGTGATCGCGCGTGTCCTCCTCCCGGCCGGACTGGACAGGCTCCGGGAGCGCTATGAGGTCAGCGTCGGGGGCGTGGAGGCGACGCGGGGAGATCTGCTGGAGCGGGTCCCCGGGGCGGCGGCCGTGGTCGCTGACCCGAGCGTTCGGATCGACGGGGAGCTCCTGGACGCCGCCGGGGACGGCCTGAGGGTGGTCGCCAACTTCGCGGTGGGCTACGACAACGTCGACCTTGATGCCTGCCGCGATCGCGGCGTGATCGTCACCAACACCCCCGACGTGCTCACCGAGGCCACCGCGGAGCTGGCAATGGCGCTCACCTTCGCCGCGGCCCGCCGGATGAGCGACGCCGAGCGCGACCTGCGGGCGGGGAGATGGGGTGGCTGGGACCCGGCCGCCTATCGGGGCATCGAGATCCGGGGCTCGACGGTCGGGGTGGTCGGCATGGGTCGGATCGGGTTTCGCTACGCCCTGCTCGCGCACGGGCTTGGAGCTGAGGTCGTCTACGCGAGCCGGTCGCCCAAGCCGGACGCGGAGAGCGAGCTGGGCGCCCGCCGCCTCGAGCTCCGAGAGCTGCTCGAGGCCTCGGACGTGGTCAGCATCCACGCGCCTTCGACGCCGGAGACCAGAGGGCTGATCGGCGCGGCCGAGCTCGAGCTGATCGGGCCCGAGGGCGTGCTCGTCAACACCTCCCGCGGGCCGCTGGTCGACTCGGAGGCCGTGGCCGCCGCGCTCGAGTCCGGCACCCTCGGGGCCGCCGGATTGGACGTCTACGAGTCAGAGCCGGATGTATCGCCTCGCTTGCTGACGGCGCCGCGTGCGGTCCTGCTCCCGCACATCGGCTCCGCGACGATCCCGTCCCGCGACGGGATGGCGGGCGCGGTCGCCGACAACGTGATCGCGGTGCTGGAGGGGAATGAGCCGCCGTCGAGGGTGGCGTAACCCGGCTTCGCCATCAGGCGGCCGCGCTACGGCCGCCCAGCATCAGTCGCTTCGGGCTTCGCCCTCGCTCCCGAGTGGAGCCGCCTTGCGCGACCTGGGCAGCGTCCCCATGATCGCGTCCCAGAGCGGGGAGGAGACGCCGAACCCGTAGCGGTGATCCTGGAAGTGGTGGCGCATGTGGTGGGTGCGCAGCTGCTTGCCGAACTTGGTCTTCGGCACGTGATGGTGCAGGTGGTAGTGCATGTAGTCGTACGTCAGGTAGCCGAGGATGAATCCCGAGAAGGCCGGATAGGCCTGAGGCGTCCCGAACACCAGGACGTAGAGGCCGAGGAAGAGCGCGGCGAGCGGAACGCTGACCGCGGGCGGCATGACCAGGCGCATGGCGTCGTTTGGGTGGTCGTGGTGAACGCCGTGGATGATGAAGTGGAGGCGATCGCCGCCGCGGAACTTCGGCTGCCAGTGGAAGAAGAGGCGATGGAGCCAGTACTCGGTCAGCGTCCAGATGACGAGGCCGGCGATGAAGAGGAGGACGGTGGTCCCGATGGCCAGCCCGCGATCTATTCCGAGGAAAGTGCCGCCGATCACCACCGGCACGAAGATCAGCGCCGGGATGACCGGATGCACCCGCGAGAAGAAGTCGAGAAACCTGCTCTCGAACATCGGCGGGGAGGCCGAGAGCTCCGCTGTTCGCTCGTGCGCCATCGGTCGCTGATCTTAGCGAGGGGGGATCCGGTCGCCGGTTCCCCGGTGCTAGCGGAACTCGTGACCAAACGGTGAAAAAAGAAGAGCGCCATTTGCGGAAACGGGCCTGACGAGAGGCGCTGCAGGTGGCATGATCGAGCCCAGTCGCGGGTACGGAGCCCGGGGCGGAAGATCCGGCGGAGATGTTAGGGGCCGCCCACATGACGAGAGAAGAGGGGTAGGCCTTGGCCGAGAGTCGAGCACGCACTGCTGCGGTGACATGCGAGGACTGTTTCTTCCGTTGCCGCGGCCTCTGCGCCCTCGGGCTCGATTCGCCCTGTCCCACGTTCAGGCCCAACACGCCGGAGGGGCTGGTTCCGCCCCGGCAGCCCGCGCTGTTGGAGCGGCTGCCAGGCCGCTCCTTCTCGGAGCGGAGGCCGAAGGCCGTAGCGACTTAGGCAGAGAGGCCGCTTGCAGCCGCGGCTATATGGCGAAGCCGGGCCGCTCCCCTTTAGTCTCCCGGCGGGCCATGAGGCAGCTGCCTTGAAGATCACCGTGCTGGGCAAATCGCCCTCCTGGCAGGACGCCGGGGGCGCCTGCAGCGGGTACCTGATCGAGACGGATGGGGCGAAGGTCCTGCTCGATTGCGGTAACGGCGTCTTCGGCAAGCTGCGCGAGCGGGTGGACTACACCGAGGTGGACGCCGTAGTCATCTCCCACCTCCACGCCGATCACTTCCTCGACCTAGTCCCCTTCTCATACGCGCTGATCTACGCCCCGAAGCAGCAGCCGGTGCCGGTGCACATCTGGGACGGGACCGATGACCCGGCGCATCCCCGGCTGATCGCTCCTCCGGGCGCCATCGAGACCTTCCGCCGGGTGGTCGGGGCCTGGGGCAACGACGATCTGATCGAGAGCGCATTCCGGATCGAGGAGTACTCCTCCGGCGACCGGATCGAGATCGCTGACATCTGGACGAGCTTCCACCCGGTCCCGCACTTCGTCGAGACGTTCGCCGTGCGGATCGGCTCCCAGGGAAGCGGCGAGGTCGCCTACAGCGCCGACACCCGCCCCGGCAGCGAGATCGTCGAGATCGCGCACGACGCCGACCTGCTGATCATCGAAGGCACGCTTCCCCGGCCCGAGCGCACGGGCCAGCGCGGCCACCTGACCCCGGAGGAGGCCGGCGAGCACGCAAAGAAGGCGGGGGTCAAGCGGGTGGTGATCACCCACATCTCCGACGAGCTCGGAGAGGACTGGGCGCGCGAGGAGGCGGAGAAGGGGTTCGGGGGCCCGGTAGAGATCGCCAAGGAGGGCGCGACCTACGAGGTCTGACCGCCGGGGTCTGACCCCTTGGTGTTAAGGGGTCTGACCCCATGGTGTTGATGGCTATGGTTCCCCTCATGAGTAGCCAGCGCGATCCATTCGCCGATTTCGCCCGGATGCGGCGGGAGATGGACGAGCTCCTCGGGGACTTCTGGGACCAGGCCGGCTATCGGCAGCGCCGCCCGGTCGCGGCCTTCGTGCCGCGCGTCGACGTGTACTACTGCGGCGACGACGTTCCGCAGAAGGCGGTGGTCAAGGTGGAGCTGCCCGGCATCGAGCTCGAGGCGGTCAATCTCGAGGTGCGAGGCAGGACGCTGGTGATCAGCGGCGAGCGGCCGGTTCGCGACACCGAGGGCCGGACCTATCAGCAGGTCGAGCTGCCCTCCGGACCCTTCCGCCGCGTCGTCGAGCTCTCGGTGGATGTCAACGCCGAGAATGCTCAGGCCACCTATGAGGACGGCATCCTCCGGGTCGAGCTGCCGACGAGGCTGCCCCAGGCCGCCCGCCAGGTTCCGATTGAGCGCGCCGAGTAGCGAGCCTCCAGACGGGGGAGAGAGCCTGACGATGGCCGACGTTGAGACTCCTCAGCTCGAAGTCGTCGAGATCCCCGACATCGACGAGGCCGTAGCCAGCACCGAGCCGCTGCCCGACGCCCTTCCGATCCTGCCGCTCAGGGAGACGGTCACCTATCCCGACACCCTCACCCCGCTCGCGGTGGGACAGGAGCGCTCCATCAAGCTGGTCAACGAGGTGCTCTCCGGCAACCGGATGCTGGCGATGGTCGCCTCCAAGGACCCCGAGCTCGACAGGCCGGGCCCGGACGAGCTCTACGGCGTTGGTGTCGCCGGCACGGTCGCGCGGATGATGAAGGTGCCCGACGGCACCCTGCGCATCCTGGTCCAGGGGAGCGTCCGCATCCGGATCCTCGACTACGTCAGCAAGGAGCCCTACCTCCTGGCGAAGATCGAGGAGATGCCCGATGTGATCGAGGCGTCCACGGAGCTCGAGGCGCTCACCCGCAACGTGCAGAGCACCTTCAGTCAGATCATCGAGGCGATCCCCTACCTGCCCGAGGAGCTCCAGCTGGCCGTCGCCAACCTTGACGAGCCCTCGGCGCTCTCCCACCTGATCTCCGGCGCGCTTCGCATCTCCACCGAGGAGAAGCAGGAGCTGCTCGAGACCGTCGACGTGACCAAGCGACTACGGCGGCTCTCGGAGATCCTCACCCGCGAGCTCGAGGTGGTCCAACTCGGCTCCAAGATCCAGTCCCAGGTCGAGTCGGAGATTGACAAGGGCCAGCGCGAGTACTTCCTCCGCCAGCAGATGAAGGCGATTCAGGAGGAGCTGGGTGAAGAGGACGAGCAGCAGGCGGAGTTGAACGAGCTGCGCCAGCGGATCGAGGAGGCCGAGCTTCCAGAGGAGGCGCAGAAGGCAGCCGAGCGCGAGCTCTCCCGCCTCGAAAAGCTGCCTCCCGTCGCGGCCGAGTACGGCGTGATCCGCACCTATCTGGAATGGATGGTCGACCTGCCTTGGTCCAAGGAGACCGAGGACAACCTCGACATCTCCCATGCGCGGAAGGTCCTCGACGAGGACCACTACGACCTCGAGGAGGTCAAGGACCGGATCCTCGAATATCTCGCGGTCCGCAAGCTCAACCCGGACTCGCCAGGCCCCATCCTCTGCTTCGTCGGCCCACCGGGCGTCGGCAAGACCAGCCTGGGCCGCTCCATCTCCAAGGCGCTCGGGCGGGAGTTCGAGCGGATCTCCGTCGGCGGGGTCCGCGACGAGGCCGAGATCCGAGGCCATCGCCGTACCTACATCGGTGCCCTCCCCGGGACGATCATCCGCGCGCTGCGCGACGCCGGCACCCGCAACCCCGTCTTCATGATCGACGAGATCGACAAGATGGGCGCGGACTTCCGCGGCGATCCCTCCAGCGCCATGCTCGAGGTGCTCGACCCGGCCCAGAACTCGACTTTCCGCGACCACTACCTGGACCTGCCGTTCGACCTCTCCGAGGTTCTCTTCATCGCGACGGCCAACATCCTGGACACGATCCCGCAGGCGCTTCAGGACCGGATGGAGGTGATCCAGCTCGCCGGATACACGGTCGAGGAGAAGCTCCACATCGCGAAGCGCTATCTGGTGCCAAGGCAGCTTTCGGCGAACGGCCTGAGGGCATCGAACATCGAGTTCGCCGACCCCGCCCTGAACGCAATCATCGAGGAGTACACGCGCGAGGCCGGCGTGCGGAATCTCGAGCGTCAGATCGGCACCGTCTGCCGCAAGGTCGCTCGCGATGTCGCAGAGGGAAAGGCCAAGGGGAAGGTGAGGGTCTCGGCCAAGCGTGCCCGCGAGCTGCTCGGCAAGCGCCAGGTCTTCTCCGAGACCCGCCGCCGGACCAAGGATCCCGGCGTCGCCACCGGCCTGGCTTGGACGCCGGTCGGCGGAGTGGTCCTCTTCATCGAGGCGAGCGCGGTACCCGGATCGGGCAACCTGACGATCACGGGCCAGCTGGGCGACGTGATGCGCGAGTCGGCGCAGGCTGCGCTCACCTGGGTGCGGCGGCACGCGCACGAGCTCGCACCCGATCTCGAGGATGAGTGGTTCGCCAACCACGACATCCACGTCCACATCCCCGCCGGGGCCGTGCCCAAGGACGGCCCCTCGGCGGGCATCGCGATGGCCACTGCCCTCGCCTCGCTGATCACCAACCGCCCGGTTCGAAACGACGTGGCGATGACCGGCGAGATCACCCTGACCGGCCAGGTCCTGCCGATCGGCGGCCTCAAGGAGAAGTCGCTGGCGGCACAGAGGGCCGGCATCAAGCAGGTGATCGTGCCCGACCGCAACGAGGGTGACGTGGAGGAGATCTCCGAGCAAGAGCGGGAGGGGCTGGACTTCGTCTACGCCGACGACATAGGCGATGTGCTGAAGGTCGCCCTGCAAACGGATGGGAAACGCGCCAGCGGGTAGTCTCCCGGTGCACCCTGGAAAACGATCCTGAGGAGACCCATGGGGGCACAAAGCAGAAGCGCGAAAGCCGGAGATGCTGCCCGGTCGGTTGCGTCCAATCCATATGTGCGACGGCTCATCGAGGATGACGAGCTGCGCGAGAACATCCGAGTGGCCTTCGAGGCCGCCAAGGGCGCGTATGCCCGGATGTCGAATGGGAAGGGGCCCGCGAAGGCCCTGATGGACGACAAGAAGGTTCAGCGTGATCTGCGGACGGCGGCAGAGTCGCTTCGGGATGCTTCACAGCAGCTGCGCGGACGGAGCACCCGCCGCCGGTTTGGGCTTGGAAAGGCCCTGCTCGTGGGCATCCTCGGTGCGGCCCTGGTTCTCATCCTGAGCGAGGACGCGCGCAAGCTCGTGCTCGACAAGCTGTTCGGCGCGGAGGAGGAGTTCGAGTACACCTCGACCACCACCCCGGCTCCGGACACCGAGACCGTCCCCAGCGCCTGACCGCAGGCATCACCGGTTCTTTTCGAGGGCGTCCACTGACTGGGCGCCCTCGTCTTTTCTGCGGCCGCCAGGAGGTCTAATCTCGACCGGCGATGGCGTCACGGGAAGTGGCACCTGACGAGAGGAGGGCCCGCCGCAACGTCGTGATGACGGCTGCGATTGCGGGGCTCGGGGGCCTGCTCTTCGGTTACGACACCGGGATCATCGCCAGCGCGCTGCTCTTCATCAAGGGCGACTTCGACCTGAGCGGGTTCGAACAGGGAATGGTGGTGAGCGCCGTGCCGGTGGGCGCGATCTTCGGCGCAGCGATTGCGGGCCAGGCAGCCGATCGGCTTGGGCGCCGCTACGTGATCATCGCCGCCGCGGTCGTCTTCATCATCGGCGCGCTGGCGAGCGCGGCGGCGCCGGGCCTCGCGGTGCTAATCATCGCCCGCGTGCTCCTGGGCGTCGCGGTCGGGCTCGCCTCGGCGAATGCCCCGGTCTACATCTCCGAGGTGGCGCCGCCCGAGAGCCGCGGCCGCCTGGTCAGCTACTTCCAGCTCTCGGTGACGGTCGGCATCCTCGTCGCCTACCTGGTGGGTTTGGCGTTCTCCCATTCCCATGACTGGCGCTGGATGCTCGGGCTCGGGGCGGTTCCCGCGCTCGCCCTCGGGATCGGGATGCTCGAGATGCCCCAGAGCCCGCGCTGGCTCGTGATGGTGGGCCAGGACTACGCCGCCCGCAAGGTCCTCGAGAAGATTCGGCGGGACGACGAGGAGGCGATCACCGAGGAGCTCGAGGAGATCAAGGGCAGCATCGAGGCAAAGCCCGGCGGCTGGCGCGACCTGTTGGAGCCGGCGGTCCGCGCCGCGTTGCTGATCGGCGTCGGCCTCGCGGTGCTTCAGCAGGTGAGCGGCATCAACACGGTCATCTACTACGCGCCGACGATCATCCAGTTCACGGGCGTCAACTCAGCCTCCTCGGCGATCGTCGCGTCGCTCGGAGTCGGGGTCGTCAACATCCTGGCGACCCTCGTCGCCCTCCGCCTGATCGACCGGAAGGGCCGCAGGCCGCTGCTGATGGTCGGCGTCACCGGCATGGTGATCGCGCTCACCGTCCTCGGGGGGGCCTTCCTCTTCAACGCGGGCACCACGCTGATCTCGGCGATCGCGATCATCAGCCTGATGTCCTACGTCGCGGCCTTCGCGATCAGCCTCGGCCCGATCTTCTGGCTGATGAACTCGGAGATCTATCCGCTCAAGGTCCGCAGCAAGGCCGCCGGGGTGGGGACGATGGCCAACTGGACCTCGAACTTCGTGATCTCGCTGACCTTCCTGCCGCTGATCGACCTGCTGGGCCGCACCGGCGCCTTCTGGGCGTATGCGGCCGTCGGGGTGTTCACGCTCTGGTTCTGCTGGAGGCTGGTGCCGGAGACGAAGGACAAGGAGCTCGAGCAGATCGAGGCGATCTTCCGTGAGCGCGCGGCTCAGTAGTCTGCGCGCCGATGGCCAGCGTCCACATCCTCGTTCCGGCCCAGCGCTACGTCTTCGCCGTCTCCAACGGCGACGCTGAGGCGGCAACCATCGACAGCTCGGCGGAGGGGTTCGAGCGCTACAAGTCGCTCCAGCAGGGCGGGCGGACGACGGGCATGGTGGCCTTCCCGAACACGCTTCTGATCCGCGGCGAGCGCGACTATCTCGTCGATCCCGGGCTGATCATGCAGGGAGCGCCGGTGATCGGGGCGATGGCGGAGCTCGGCGTCGACCCCAACGAGGTGAAGGACGTGATCCTCACTCACCTCCACTTCGATCACGCCGAGGGTCTGGCGGCCTGGCCGATGCGGCGCACCTATGTCCACCGGATCGAGACCGAGGCCCCGTATGCCCAGATCGTCGCCGGCGTGATGGAGATGGCCAACCTGGAGGTCATCGACGGCGAGGACGGGGAGATCGAGCCGGGCATCCGCTGGATGCTCACGCCGGGCCATTCCGACGGTCTGATCTCGCTCCTGGTCGATACGGATGACGGCCTCGTGGTGATCGCCTCCGACTGCGTGGGGCCGCTGCCGGAGTACTTCGACGAGATGACCCTGCCCGACGATTTCGGTCCGGAGCGCGAGGAGCTCCTGAGGCAGTGGCAGCGAATTCGGGACCTGAATCCCGCAGTGGTCATCCCGGGCCACAACCCGCCGGTGCAACTCCGCTGACCGTTAAGGGTCAGGCACCTAAACATCGTTAAGGGGTCTGACCCCGTGGGGTGGCTGGCAGGCTGTCCAGCCAGCCAAACGCCTAGTGTTCGGCCCGTGGAGGCCACCAAGACGCGCGAACTGAGCGGGGAGAAGGCCCAGCGGATCGTCGAGGCGATGCGCTCGAGCGTCGCCCGCCGCGGCATCTCCGGCTCGACCTTTGAGCACGTCGCCCGGGAGGCCGGCGTGAGCCGGGGGCTCCTGCACTACTACTTCGGGACCAAGGAGGCGCTCCTGGTCGAGGTGGTCCGGCGCGACACCGAGCACCGGATCGCCCGCCTCGACGATGCGCTTGCCGGGGCCACCTCGGCGGACGGGCTGCTGGACATCCTGGTCGCTGACCTCGAGGACTCGATCCAGAACGATCCCGGCTTCTGGGTCCTGCTCTTCGACCTCTTCACCGCCGGCAGGCGCAACCCGGAGATCCAGCGTGAGGTGGGTGAGCTCTTCAACCGCACCCGCGGCCACGTCGCCGACATCCTGCGCGCCAAGCGGGAGGAGGGTGTGATCAAGCCGCGCTTCGACATCGATGCGGTCGTCGCGCTTCTCTTCGCGCTCGCCGACGGCATCGCCCTGCAGCTGCTCTCAGATCCCGAGCGCGATCACGCCGACGTGATCTCCGCCGGGACCGAGGCCGCGGGGCACCTGCTGGCGGGGTGATCTGGCAGGAACCCTCGAAGGGCGGCTACCCCGACCGCTCCTTCCTCGGGCTTCCCGGAATCGAGCGCATGAGCGCGGGGAGGAGGGGGCTGATCCCCTTCTCGCCGATGGGCTATCTGACCGAGCTCGAGATGACCGAGGGCTCGCTGGGCCACTCAACCTTCTCGATGCCGGCATCCCCCTGGTTCGCGAATTCCTCCGGCCTGATCTCGGCGGGCATGCTCGCCGTGATCGGCGACGCCGCTCTCGGCTCGGTCATTCACTCCTCCGTGGAGGCCGGACAGGGCATGACGACCGCTGAGCTCTCGATGTCATTCCTCCGCCCGGTCGTGCCGCGCGAGGGGGCCGCGATGACCGGGTCCGGCCAGCTGATCCACCGTGGGCGCACGATGGGCATCTCAGAGGCCTTTCTCTTCGACTCAGAGGATCAGCTGATCTCGCACGGGACCACCCGGTGCTCCGTCTTCCCGCCAGTGGATCCGATTCCGAAGCCACCCGACCTCGACGCACCGCCCCACCCGAACCCGGTCCCCGGCAGCTCGCCCGAGGACCCGCTCCGGCAGCCGGTCGAGGGCGAGGTGCTCTCGCAGGACGAGTTCGAGAGCCGCGACGGTCTCGCGATCCTGCGGGCGCTTGCCGCGGAGGAGTTGCCGCGGCCGCCGATCCACCACCTCACCGGGCTGCGGCTCGTAGAGGTCGAGGAAGGCAGCACCGTGACGGCCCTCCCCTGCAGCAAATGGCTCTCGACCTCGGCGGGGACGATTCAGGGCGGCTTCACGGCGATGCTCGCCGAGAGCGCGATGACCTCGGCGGCCTACAGCACCGTGGATGCGGACACCGCCGTGGCGCCTCTCGACTTCAAGGTCAACTATCTGCGCCCCGTCTTCCCGGACGGGAACGACCTGGTCGCGCGCGCCCGGATCCTCCATCGGGGCCGGACGCTGGTGATCGCCGCCGCCGAAATCACGAACTCGGAGGGCAAGCAGGTCGCGCTCGCCACAGGCTCCTCGATGTACCTGCCCGGGCGGCCGGCGAACCTGGTCGGGGTCGAGCTGGGCTCAGGCTCATCCGATCCGGAGGACGATCCCGGCGCTTAGCACGTTTGCCGTCCCTTCAGGTCGCGTTGATAGGGTCGCGCCGTGCTCCGACCGGGGAGAGGGAGCCGGTTGACCGTGCTCGTATTCGGAATGGCTCTGGTGGCGTCCCAGGCCGGATCTGCGTATGCCTCGGTGGCCGGCCAGTCGAAGACTCCGATCCCGGCGAGCACCGGATGGAAACGATTCGTCATCGATCCGGGCAATCTCGTCTATCCGAAGGCCGCCTACGTGGTCGGCACGTCGCCGTCGAACGTGCGCGGCACCAGTGGGTTGAAGGCCCCCGGGGGCGGCGCGATGACGATCGACGAGACCGGCCTCAACGCCGCAGGCGTCGGCAACCCCGCCCTGTTGCTCGATCTCGGCGAGAACGTGGGCGGCTATGTGGAGGTCGGCGTGACGTCCTCGAGCGGCACGCCGATCCGGCTGGGCTACTCCGAGAGCCTGGATCACCTGACCCCGGGCGGGGACACCGGCGGCCCGCAGTTCTCGTTCGGGACCTCGGACGACCCGGACTCCCGGACCGATGTCATCCAGACGACGAAGCCGGTCCAGTTCCGCTCTCCCGGGATCCGCGGAGCGCAGCGCTACATCTCACTTCAACTCGACGGACCCGGCACCGCCACGATCGACTACGTCCGCGTGCGGACCGAGCATCTCCATCCGGGACCGGACGGCTACAGCGGCTACTTCCTCTCCAACGACAATGAGCTCAACCGGGTCTGGTACGCGAGCGCGTACACGTTCGCCATGGACTCCTTCCGGGACCTGCGCTACGGGTTCAGCCGCACCGTCGTCTCGGACGGGGCGAAGCGGGATCGCGCCATCTGGGCCGGCGACATGAATATGGAGGACCTGGTCGGGAACTACTCGCTGCGGGCCGCCCCCGGCATCCTCCAGGCCTCATTGCGGGCGTTCAGCTGCCTTCAGTACAGCGACGGACAGCTGTCACCGGTGACGCAGATCGCGGTCCAGTGCCCGAGGACTCCGCCTGCACCGCTCGCCAGCGCGTCGCAGTTCCCGGCCACCGCGCAGCCGGTGAACAGTGACCTGCGCCTCCCTCAGTACACCGCGGCGTGGGTGATCGCCGTCCGCGACTACTACATGCTCACCGGCGACCGGCGGTTCGCACGCGAGATGATGCCCGTGGTCCGACGGGCCCTCGCTTACTTTCTGGCTCGTCTCGACGGCGGGCTCTATCGCACCCCCTCCAGGGTCCTGACGATCAACTGGCACCCGTTCGACGCGGCGGGCGGGATCGACACCTACACCAACGCCTCACTGTTCCGGGCTCTGATGGCGGGCTCCCAGTTGGAGGGGCGAGTGGGAGGCCGGGCTGCGGCCAACTCCGATGCGCACCAGGCCGCCGCCCTTCGCGCCGCCATGCTCGCGCGGCTCTGGGATCCGCGAGCGGGGGCCTTCATCCTCAACCGCGACGAACCGCGCACCAACCACACCCAGGACGCGCAGGTCGAGGCGATCCTCGGCGGGGTCACCACGCCGGCCCAATCGCAGCAGGCGCTCCACTTCATCGATGCCCACCTGATGACGCCGTACGGTGTCGCCAACGGCGAGTCGGACGATCCCTACATGAGCAGGTACATCTCGCCGTTCATCTCCTCGACCGAGCTCCTCGCCCGCCTCTCGATCGGAGACGCGAACGGTGCACTGAGCCTGATGCGGCGCACTTGGGGTCAGATGCTCGCCTGGGGACCGGGCACCGTCTGGGAGAGCATGCAGCTCGACGGGGCACCGCGGTCGGGCGCGGTCTCCCTCGCACACGGCTGGGCCGGGGGGCCGGTTCCGGCGCTGTCCGGATATGTGCTCGGCATCCGGCCGACCGCTCCCGGATATCGGCGCTGGATCGTCGCTCCGGAGCCGGGCGACCTGCGGTTCGCCCAGGGGAAGGCTCCGACGCCTCATGGCCCGATCGCCTCGCGCTGGCAGCGTGGCGGCCATCGGTTCAAGCTCACGGTCGTGGCCCCACCCGGGACATCCGGCCTCGTCGAGCTGCCGATGCCGCGGCAGGCGCACACGGTCGCCATCGACGGCAAGGTCGTTCACGCAAAGGCCCGGCGCGGCGTCGTGCGCTTGCGGAAGGTGACAGGGCAGCACACCTTTGCAGTGGGCTGATCGAGCGCTACAGTCGGGCCCGTGGGGCTCTTCGGCTTCCTGAGACGAAAGGACGAGACGGCGATCCCGCAGCCCGGGACGCCCGAGTTCGACGCAGCCGTGCAGGGCTCGGCGCTGCCGGACTCCCAGAGCGTCTCGATGGGGGAGCCGGGGTGGACCGCGCCTGAAGCGAAGGTCGAGACGTCGAGCCAGACGGTAGATCTGCGTGGTACCGAGGCTCGCGGGGAGGTCGAACAGGCTCTCAGGGAGTCGGGCATCGACCCGGACAAGAAGGGTCAGACGATCGACGCAGCGACGGTCCCGGGCCTGCAGGAGAAGCTCACGGGGATCCTTGGCAAGATGATGCCGGTGCCGAACGCCGGCGGATTCGGCGGGGGCATCTCACCGCCGAAACAGGACCCGCTCGATCAGATCGCCCACCTGGAGAAGCAGCGCGAGGCCGGCAAGATCACGGACGCTGAGTTCGAGGCGCAGAAGAAGCAGCTGCTCGGGGAATAGCAGGACTCGCGGGAATCAATTGGCGGGTTAGTCCCGCATAGTGAGACAAACCCGCCAACTGCGACCCGAAAGCCGGGGCCAGAGTTATGAACCGCCGCTTCTCGTCCAAAGCGGATGGTGTCGCCAAGTACCGATTCGGCCAGGCCGAGGCGGGCGCGACAGTTCTCGGCGATTATCCCTTCAGAGGGGGCAAGTCTTTCCCCCTCTTTCGCTCAAAGATGGTCCCGGCGACTGCCGCAATCAGTAGGGCTGCGACGACAAACCGCAGTCCGAGCGGTAGACCGGTCGCCCATACCACTATCAATGCGATCGCAAGCACCAGCACCGCGATTCGGTAGATGTCTAGGCGGGTGCGTCCCATAGGTGGAGCCTCACGCTGGATCTACCCCTTGTCAAGGGATGATCGCCATGTCGCCAAGACCGCTGCTTTCCATGCAAAGCAGCGGTGCTTCACGCTCCGGTTACTCGACCGGCTGAGGCCTCGGCGGGAAGATCTTCGGCATCCGGGCCAGCTGCCGCAGGGAGCCGCGCGGCTTGAGCTTTCGGCGCAGCATCGCCCGGCGGGCATCCTGGCCACGGACCGAGACGTCGACCCAGTCGGCCCAGGTAGTCCGGAGCGTGACGTCAGCCTTCTCAGCCACGCCCGGCTCGGCCCGAGTCGAGCCGTTGTCGATGCGCAGGTGGTACGGCTCGGCGTCCTCGAAGCGCCACTGGATCGTCACCGGGCGGTCAACCGCATCGGTGTGGGCCGAGCGGGCAATGAGGTCGAAGAGGATGGCCTCGATCTCCGGGGTGACCGAGGGCTTGCCGTTCGGCTCGCCCATGACGCCTGCGCGCAGCAGCTTGATCTGGCGCTGGGCGCGCTCCTCATGCGGCATCTCGGGGTCGAAGGGGTAGATCCCGGGCGGCATCTCATGGAGCGGATAGCCGGTCGCCTTCCACTTCATCTCGACCGACTTCATCCCGAAGGCGTAGATCTGCTCGAGCGTGAATCCGTACTCGGTCGTGTAGCGCTCGTCCCAGCCGGGCGGGACGAAGACACCTGTCACCCACGGCAGGACCTCGCGGAGCAATTCAGAGGCGGCGGCCTTGCACTCGTCCGACTCGGCGAAGAGCTCGGAGAGGACCTTGACGCCGAAGCCGATGTGGCGCTGCTCGTCGCGGGAGACCTTCTCCATCCCGGCGCTGAAGCCGGGCATGGTGCCGGCCTTCGCAAAGAAGTCCTCGATGAAGTGCTGGCCCGGCTGGGCCATGGTCGCCTCGATGATCATGTGGTAGAGCGTGATCGCCTGCGCGAACTTGGGGAGGGATCGGTCCGTCTGAAGCTCGGTGACCATCCGCTCGAGCCGTCCGAAGACGTTGGTGTAGCCCCAGCCGAGCTGGGACTTGGTGAACTCGAGGCCCTCGGCGATGCTGCCCTCGACCCCGATCACCTCCTTGAAGAAGCGGTGGAAGAAGACGGCGTGGCGTGCCTCGTCGACCTGCTGCGTGGCGAGGAAGTACTTCTGCTCCTCCTTGGGGGCGGCCTCGATGTAGGGGGAGAGGCCGTCGGCGACGGCGTCCTCGCCGTAGAAGAACATCGAATAGATCCAGAGCGCGGATTTGCGCTGGATCTCGTTGAGCGAGTCCCAGCCCTCGCGGTCCTGAGAGAAGTCGAGCTCGGTCGCCTTCCAGTTGCCCTCCTCCCAGCGGCGGTAGAGATCGTCGTAGGTGATCTGCCCGGCGATGCCTTTCTGCGCGACCGACATTGACTGCCTCCTGTGCTCTCGTTCCGCTGTTCGGTCGCGTATAGTAACTGACTGACCAGTCAGTTAGTACCGTGAGTCCCGTCACACAAGCACGCCGTTCGCGCATGAGCGCCGCGGATCGCCGCGAGGCGATCCTCGATGCGGCGCGCAACGCCTTCGCGGACACCGGCTACCACGAGACCTCGCTTGATGCCGTGGCGGAGCGGGCCGGGGTCTCAAAGGCCCTGCTCTACGAGCACTTCGCCTCGAAGCGCGAGCTCTACGTCGCGATGCTGGAGATGCACGTCCACGAGCTGGTCGAGCGGATCAGCGGGGCCGTCGCCGAAGCGGAGCCGGGCGAGGCGAGGATGCGCGCCGGTCTCGAGGCCTTCTTCGGCTTCGTGGAGGAGAGGCGCGGAGCCTGGCGGATCATGTTCCGGAACGCGGGCGACCCGGACGTAGCCCTTCGGTTGGACCGGCTGCGCGACGAGGTCGCCACCGCGATCGTCCAGCTGATGAGCGAGGAGGCGCAGCGCAAAGGTCTCGACTTTCCGAAGCTGCCGCAGTTCGTCGAGATGATCGCCCAGCAGATGGTGGGCGCGATGCAGTCTCTGGCCGACTGGTGGGACCTCCATCGCAAGGTCCCGAAGGAGGAGGTGATCCAGGCCGCGATGGACTTCGCCTGGGTCGGCCAGGAGCGAATCAGCCTGGGGCAGCGCTGGGTTCCGTAGCCGGCTCGCGAGGCGGCACCGGCGGCCGGGCGTTGAGCAGCAGGGTGAGTAGTGCGAATCCGGCCAGGGCGGCGAAGGCCACGTTCGCGTTCCCCGCTGCCAGGGCCGCGCCGAACGCCGGGATCACCGGGATCGGGAAGATGCCGGCCCCGACCTGCATCAGCCCGAGACTGCCGATTGGTCGGTCGGGGAGGACGCGCTCGGCCTCGTCGTAGTAGAGGGGGTAGGGCAGCGAGAGGCCGACCCCCATGAGGACGATCGCCCCGAGCGCCGCGGCGGCCGATTCGCTCTCTCCGAGTAGCACCAGGCCGGCGGCACCCACGCCGAGGCCGACCACGACCAGCAACACCGGGCTCGCCCCTTCGGCGGTCATCCGTCCCGCGATGTCCCTCATCACCGCCGAGATCCCGAAGAGCGCGAAGGAGAGCCCACCTGCCCCGGCGGCCGAGAGCCCCACGTCGGTGATCAGGAAGTGGACCAGCCACGCGCCGACGACCAGCGGCAGGTTGAGGGTCGTGATCCCGAGCAGCTGCACGCGCCACCAGGCCTGGTTGGTGATCGCCTCCTGCGCCAGCCCCTCGCCCTCGGAGGCGGTCCGCTGGATCTCCACGCGCACGTTGGGGAGAATCGGCAGGGCGATCGCCGCAAGCGCCGCAGTGATCCAGAAGGCGACTCGCCAGTCCACCCCGGCACCCTCGAGCACGCTGCCGAGGAGGAGAGCCGCCGCGACCCCGAGCGTCAGCCCGGCTCCGAAGAGGCCGAGCATCTTGACCCCGCCCGTCGCCCGGGCATAGGCCGGGACGAAGACCGCCGCCAGCCCGAAGGCGAGACCGGCGAGGACTCGGCCACCGGAGAGCACCGCCACGCTGTCCCCGACGGCGATGACGACGTTGCCGACCAGGGAGAGGACGCAGCACGCCCAGATCCCGGCCATCACCCGGATCTTGCGCGCGAGCGTCGCGCCGACCAGGCTGCCCACCGCGGAGCCCGCAAAGAAGAAGGCGCCCGAGATCAGCCCCACCTCCCCGAGGCCGATGTCGAACTCCTTCGTCAGTTGGTCGACGACCGGGCCGACATTGCCGCAGTTCCAGCCCGTGATCGCCAGGGCGAGGATGAAGACGCCGATGCTCCGCCGGGCGCTCAAAGCCAACCCGAGCTACGAGTGTCCTGAGCCGGTCGCAGCTCCCGCGGTCGCGAAGCAGGTGCCCTGGTTGGCCGAGGTGTGATCGGCCCGCGCGCTGAACGTGCCGTCGATTCTTGAGCCGTCAGGCGCGCCGACCGACAGCGAGGCACCTCCCCCCGTGGCGGTCGTCGGAGCGATGCTGCTGTCCGTGACGTCCACGACCGTGTCGCCGGCGGAGTTGAGAAACGGGACTCCGACGCCGGAGACCGTGCTCCCGTTGGTGGCAGTTCCGAAGGCCCACGAGCTCGCCTGGGTGCTCGCCACAGCGATGAGAACCTCCGTCGTCGAGCTCGCGTTGAGGCAGCTCACAGACACGATCAGCGGTCCGGCGACACAGAGTGGATGGATCTCCGCACGACGAAGACCAGTGCGGGCAGGTGCTTCCAGCGAAAGAGGCGTTCCATCGCTCAGGCGGCCGCGCCGAGCTTCGGCGAGGTCCACGGCTCGCCCAGCCGCCGGGTGAGCTCCTCGGGGAGCTCGGAAATCGCGATCCGGGACTGGTCGAGCGAATCGCGGTCGCGGAGGGTGACGGTGTCGTCGTCCATCGTCTGGTGGTCGACCGTGATCCCCCAAGGGGTGCCGATTTCGTCCTGGCGGCGGTAGCGCTTGCCGATCGAGCCGCCGGTGTCGTACTCGGTCGACATCAGCCGGCGCAGCTCCTCGTAGATCTCGCGCGCCTTCTCGGGCTGACCGTCCTTGTTGACCAGGGGCAGCACCGCCGCCTTCACCGGAGCGAGCCTGGGGTGGAGGCGAAGCACCGTCCGCTCGCGGCCCTCGACCTCCTCGACGTCGTAGGCGTCGACCATGAAGGAGAGCATCGCCCGGTCGACTCCCGCCGCCGGCTCGATCACGTGGGGGACGAAGCGGTCGCCGCTGCCGGAGTCGACGTACTCGAGCTTCTCGCCGGAGTGCTTCGCGTGCTCGGTGAGGTCGAAGTCGCCGCGGTTCGCGATTCCCTCGAGCTCTGACCAGCCCATCGGGAAGAGGTACTCGATGTCGGAGGTGGCGCTGGAGTAATGAGAGAGCTCGTCTGCGCCATGGGCGCGGAGGCGGAGCTGGTCGGGCCGGATGCCCAGGTCCGTGTACCAGCGCATCCGCTCCTCCATCCAGCGCTCGTGCCACTCCGAGGCCTCGACGGGCGGCACGAAGAACTCCATCTCCATCTGCTCGAACTCAAGCGTGCGGAAGATGAAGTTGCCGGGCGTGATCTCGTTGCGAAACGACTTGCCGATCTGCGCGATCCCGAACGGCGGCTTCTTGCGGGCGAAGCTGAGTACGTTCTTGAAGTTGATGAAGATGCCTTGGGCCGTCTCCGGGCGCAGGTAGGCCTTGTTCGACTCGTCATGGACCGGGCCGATATAGGTCTCGAACATCAGGTTGAACTGGCGCGGCTCCGAGAGCTCCCCACCACACTCGGGACAGCGGATCTCGCCCTCCGCGTCCTCGGCGCCGAGCTGCTCCTCGCGCAGGTGATCCTCCCGCCAGCGCTTCTTGCACTCGCCGAGACACTGGACCAGAGGGTCGGTGAAGCCCGCGAGATGCCCCGAGGCCTCCCACACCTTCGGGTTCTGGATGATGGCCGAGTCGAGGGCGACGATGTCGTCGCGCTCCTGGATCATCGCCCGCCACCACTCGCCCTTAACGTTGTTCTTGAGCAGGACGCCGTAGTGCCCGTAGTCGTAGGTGTTGGCGAAGCCGCCGTAGATCTCCGACGCCGGGAAAATGAAGCCGCGCCGCTTGCACAGCGCGACGATTTCATCGAGCGTTGTCTCGACCACGACCCCAGCCTAGTGGCCTCCTGTAGGCCAAGAGCCCGCCACCGGGCGTGCGGTGCCGGTCGGCGGCGCCCACTACCCTCTTGCCTCCGATGCCGATCTACGAGTACCGCTGCGAGAACGGACACACCTTCGAGGTGATCCAGAGCATGTCCGACGACCCGGTCGAGACCTGCGAGGTATGCGGCGCGCCCGTCGAGCGGGTGTTCCACCCGGTCGCGGTGCACTTCAAGGGATCCGGCTTCTACTCGACGGACTACAAGAGCAAGAGCAAGACGTCGTCGGGCTCGGATGGAGACTCGTCCTCCGGCGACGGGGGCTCGGACTCCTCCGGCTCGGAGTCGAGCTCCGAGAAGTCGAGCTCGAACGGTGCCGACAAGGCGAAGTCGAGCCCCGGCTCGGGCGACTGAGTAGTCACTACGGAATCTACGGACCCGTAATTACGGAACGGGTGGGAGGCGTGGCGGTCGATCTGTAGAGAAGATCGCTATGACCGACGGAGCGGATTTGGGGGGCGCGCCGGGGGGAAGAAAGATGGCTCTCACCTTCCTTGCCGCCCTCGTGGTGGCGATCGGGATGGTGATGCTGACTCTCGAGCCGTTGGCCAGAGATCGCGCCAGCTGCTCCACGGGCCTGAGCGCCGCCGCATCTCGCGACTACCACCGCATCTGGAAGCAGGACCGCCTCTACTTCGGCGAGCAGGGAATGCCCGCACCGAACGTGCTGTTCGTCCCGAACGGGCAGGGCTACACCACCACCGGAGCGGTGGGGAACCGGTGGGGCGCCCCGCGCGTCATCAACATCGGACTCACGGCACGGCAACAGCTCACGTCGAGGAAGCCGCAGCCTCGGAACTCGGCGCGCTACGCCATCGAGCATGAGTTCGGCCGCTACTTCGGCCCGGACCAGCCGCTCGCGGCCGACGGCGGAAACGCCGGCGCCGGCCTCGCCAATCCCGTCGCCAACTGCCTCGCCCACAGGAGGAACACCGGGCGCGGCGATCCGAGCAGGGTCCTGCGTGGCAGGCTTCCGTACTGGGGGGCCAGAACCCGGCGACGATCATGTTTCCGAGGGCGCCCGGCGCCCCTCAGGGCTCCCTCTAGGGCGAACAGGCCGGGCGGCGCGGGGGATCGCCGCCGAGCAGCTTCTGCACGGCCTCGTCGCAGGCTCCCTGAGGGATCTCGAGGCTGCCCCCGGGACCGACGCCGACCCCGGCCTTGTCGCTGCCGAGCACGTTGGTAGCCCCGTTTCCGCCGAGGATCGCGGCGATCGCGACCTGCGGGAGCGTGAAGCCGCCCATGTCGCTGATGAAGGCCTTGGGCGCGTTCCAGCCGATCCAGGGCCCCTTGATGAAGTTGTAGGGGAAGCGGGTGATGCTGGTGAGGCGTCCCTTGATGGCGTTGAGCACGGCCTGCTGGCGCGCCGCGCGGTCGCGATCGTCCTCGGATGGATTGCAGTTGTTGTGCCGGATCCGGGCGTAGGCGAGGGCCTTGTCGCCCTGGAGGGTGATGTCGCCCGGCGGGAGCCTGAGGGAGACGCCGCCCTGCTTCTTGCCCCCGTCGACGTCGCCGCAGACGACCGGGCCGTCCTGCTTGCCGTTTGTATCCGGCACCGTGATCGTCACCCCGCCGAGCGTGTTGATGAAGCTCGCGAACCCGTCGAAATCGACGATCACGATGTGGTTGATGTCGATGCCGAGGAAATTCTCGACCGTCTTGATCGTCTCAGCCGGGTTCCCGTTGGGGCTGCGCGTGTTGCAGGCGAGGGAGGCGTTGATCTTCTGGGAGCCGCAGCTCGGGATCGCCGCGTAGCTGTCCCGCGGGATCGAGAGCTTGCGGAACGAGGTGAGCGAGGCGTGCAGCACCATGATCGTGTCGGCCCGCGGCGGCCCCTGGCCCTCTGAGCCGTTGGCATTGTGCTGGGTCTTCCCCCGGCGGTCGCCTCCGAGGATGAGGATGTTCTGCCCCGCGAGGACCGCCGGCCCGCCCTTCAGCGCGTCCTTTGCGGACTGGGGCAGCTTGCCCTTCTGGATCTGGGCCGAGATCGCGAAGGTTATGAAGCTGAGCAGCAGCCAGCCGACCGCGAAGATCAGGATCCACCGCAGCCAGGGCCGCTTGCCTCCGGTGAGCCGGCCGAAGAAGCCGCGAATGCCGCCGTGGCCCCCGCCCGACTCCCGGCGGATGCCCTCCAGGTTCGGCTTGCGAAGCCGGTCCCGCAGGCTGGGGCGGGCGCGATAGACCGTGTACGGAGGCTTCTCGCCCCTTCCACCGCTGGCGCTCTTGCCGACCGGCTGCTTCTGTTGCGGCGCTGCGCGCTTCTTTCCGCTTCGGCCCCCTCCGCCACCGCGGCCGCCGCGCCCGTAGACCGTGTACTCCGGTTTCTTGCCCTTTTCGGGCTTGCCTTTGGCCCCGGACGCGCCAGGCTTCTTCGGCTCGTCGGGCTTCCCGCTGCCTCCCGAGCCCTCGGGCCGCTTGGGCGGCCGGTCATCTCCCTGCGGAGACATGGGATATCAATACTTACGCATGCCGCAGCCAGACCCCTTTACGTCCTCTTGAGTGCCCGCGAGGCGATCGGCGTCGACCTGGGTGGCACCAAGATGGCCGTCGGCGTCGTGGACTCCGAGCAGCACGTCCACTACGAGGGGCAGGAGCCGTCGATCGGGCTGACCGAGGACGAGCTGCTCGCGGACCTTGGCAGGGAGCTGATGGAGGCCCGGGACGCTCGACCGGACGTGCTCTGCGCCGGCCTGGGAATTCCGGCGACCATCGACCACGACCGGGGTGTGGCGATCCAGGCGGTCAACCTCGAGATCTCCGACGTCCCGCTTCGGGACCTGATGCGCGAGAAGCTCGGCCTGCCGGTCTACATCGACAACGACGCCAACGTAGCGGCGTTGGCGGAGCTCCTCTTCGGCGCCGGACGGGGCGCGCGCAACGTCGTGATGCTGACCATCGGCACTGGGATCGGCGGCGGACTCATCCTCGACGGCGACATCTATCGGGGAACGACAGGGTCCGCGGCCGAGCTGGGACACATCGTGGTCCAGGAGGACGGCCCGCCCTGCCAGGGGAACTGCCCGAACCATGGCTGCGTCGAGACCCTCGCGTCCGGAACGGCGATCGCCAGGGAGGGCAGGAGGGCGGCGGAGGAGCAGCCGGACTCGGCGCTCGGCAAGGCGCTCGCGGAGGGGCCGATCGTGGGCAAGACCGTCACGGAGTTGGCGATCAACGGAGATCCGCTCGCCCGGGAGGTCGTCGCGGAGGCCGGGCGGCACCTCGGTGTCGCGCTGGCGAGCCTCGCCAACATCTTCGATCCTGACCTCTTCGTGATCGGCGGCGGCGTCTCGATCGTTGGGGACCTGATGCTCGATCCCGCTCGTGAGGAGCTCGCCTCGCGCGCGTTGGCGCCGATGAACCGGACACCGGTTCACCTGGCGGAGCTGGGGCCCGAGGCGGGGATGATCGGAGCGGCGGCGATGGCTCTGATCGAGCTGGAAAAGGAGAGCTGAGCAATGCCGGGCAAGCTGGTCGTCTGCCCGACGCCGATCGGGAACCTCGAGGACATCACCCTGCGGGTGCGACGCGCGCTGTACGAGGCCGACGTGATCGCCTGCGAGGACACCCGCCGCACCGGGCTGTTGCTCGAGCGCATCGAGATCCAGGCGATGCGGCTGGTCTCCTACCACGAGGGCAACGAGGCGGAGCGCGCCCGTGAGCTGGCCCAGCGGATCGAGCGCGGCGACAGCGTGGCCCTCGTCTCGGACGCCGGCACGCCCGCGATCTCCGACCCGGGCTTCCGGCTGATCAGAGCGTGCATCGACCGCGATCTCGACATCGAGGTGTTGCCGGGGCCCTCGTCGATCATCACCGCGCTCGTCGTCTCCGGGCTGCCCACCCATCGCTTCCGCTTTCAGGGATTTCTGCCGAGGCGAACCGGCGAGCTCGAGCGAGTCCTCCAGTCCACTGAGACGCTGATCGCGTTCGAGTCCCCGCGGCGGTTGCCCGAGTCGCTGCAGGCCCTTGCCCAGCTCGCCCCCGACCGCCCGGCTGCCGTTTGCCGAGAGCTCACCAAGCTCCATGAGGAGATCGTCCGGGGCACGCTCGGCGAGCTCTCACGGCGCTTCCGTGACGAGGCCCGCGGGGAGATCGTGGTGGTGATCGGGCCGGCGGCCGAGCGCGGGACCGCCGACATCGGATTCGCAACGGACGCGCTGCGCGGCCTGATCCGCGCAGGCGCCCGCCCCCGTGCGGCGGCCAGCATCGTCTCCGCGCTCACCGGCGTCCCGGCGAACGATCTCTACAAGGGGATCACCGGGCGGGAACCCCGCCGATAACGCCAGAGTTGGTGAGTTGTTCCGGCTATTCCGGAACAAGTCACCGATAGGGCCGTTCGGAGCCCACAGCACCGTCTAACCGGCGGGCCCCCCCGCAGTTGTTCATGCGCTCGCACATCGCACCTTCGATTGCGTTCGCGACCGGAGCCTGTCTCTTGTTCGCTTCTAAGGACCTCGGGAGATTGACGGTCACCGTGTAGCCATCCCCAGCCCTGCGCTGACGGGTGCCGTACCGCCGACCACGGCTCCGTCACCGCTGTATTGCTCCGCCCGGTAGTGATACGTCAACGGCGTCTTGCCGAGGGCGTCCTTGATGTCGCCCTCGTTCAACGCCGAGCTGCCGCATCCGGCAAGAAGGGCGGCTCCCATGCCCGACAAGGCGATCATCGCCAGACGCACGGCCCGACCTGAGATCGGATCCGATTTGCAGGGGTTTCATCGGGCCTCGCGCTACCGTGAGGGCATGGCCAAGCGCGAACCTCGCATGATTTCCCTCGGCTACGGCAAGTTCGCCCGAGCCGACCGCATCTACGCGCTCGTCCCGCTCGACCCGAAGGACCGCGGCGAGGGCCGCCGCACCTATGTCCATGTCGACGACATGGCCGAGCCGATCGTCGCCTCCCGTTCCGAGCGCGCCATCCTCCGCGATGTCGAAGACGCGCTGACCGAGGCGGCGGGCATCCCGCGGCGGAGGCGCTCAGGCGGCGGGTCGAAGGGGCAGGAGAAGCTTCTGTAGTTAGGCTCACTCGTCGTGAGCTTCTACGTCACCACCCCGATCTACTACGTCAACGGTGAGCCCCATCTCGGCCACGCCTACTCGACGATCGCGGCTGACATCCTCGCCCGCCACCATCGCCAGCGCGGGGAGGACGTCTTCTTCCTGACCGGCACCGACGAGCACGGCGAGCCGGTTGCGCAGCAGGCCGAGGCGGAGGGAGTCACCCCACGTGAGCTCGGGGACCGGCTCGCCCCTCGCTTCAAGGAGATGGCGGCGAAGATCAACGCCTCGAACGACTTCTTCATCCGGACCACCGACGAGGGCCACATGGAGAGGGTCCAGGCGATCGTCCAGCGGATCTACGACAACGGGCATGTGTACGAGGGGGAATACGAGGGCTGGTACTGCCCGCGCTGCGCCGACTTCAAGACCGAGTCGGAGATCGGCCCCGACAACACGTGCCCGATCCACAAGATCCCGTTGACCCGCGAGAAGCAGAAGAACTGGTTCTTCAAGCTGTCCGCCTTTCAGGGCGACCTCGAGCGTCTGTACGAGGAGCGCCCTGAATTCGTCGAGCCAGACTTCCGCCGCAATGAGGCGCTCTCCTTCATCCGGCAGGGGCTTCAGGACGTCTCGCTCTCCCGCCCGACGCTGAAGTGGGGGGTACCCGTCCCCTGGGACACCGACCAGGTGATCTACGTCTGGTTCGACGCGCTGCTCAATTACTACACCGCGCTCGGCTACGGGATCGAGGGCGAGGACGTGACGGAGAAGTTCTGGCCGCCCTTCCACATCCTCGCCAAGGACATCCTCAAGTTCCACGCCGTCTACTGGCCCGCATTCCTGATGGCCGCCGAGATCGAGCTGCCGAAGGGGATGTTCATCCACGGCTTCCTGCTGATGGAGGGGCACAAGATGTCCAAGTCGCTCGGCAACGTCCTCGACCCCGACGAGGTGGTCGACAAGTTCGGGGCCGACGCACTGCGTTTCTACTGCTTCCGCGAGGTCTCCTTCGGTCAGGACGGGCAGATTTCTCCGGCGGGCTTCGAGTCCCGGTACGAGAGCGAGCTCGCCGACCAGTACGGGAACCTGGCCAACCGGGTGCTCTCGATGATCGGCCGCTACCGCGACGGCGTCGTCCCCGAGGCCGAGGCGGAGAGCGGGCTGGCGGGCGACCTCCAGGGCGCGCCCGAGCGCGTGCGCGCGCTGCTCGACGAGGCCGAGCTCACCCAGGCTCTCGAGGAGATCTGGAGAGGCGTGCGCCGTCTCAACCAGTACGTGGAGGAGACGAAGCCCTGGGATCTCGCCAAGGACGACTCGGCGTCGGGCCGCCTGGATTCGGTGCTCTACGGGCTGGCGGAGGGCCTGCGCGTCACCACGCTCATGCTCCACGCCTACATGCCGGAGACGACCGGCCGCCTGCTCGACGCGCTCCAGGAGTCCTCCCGGGAGCTTGCCGATTTCGGCTCCAGGGGCGGTGG
Source organism: uncultured Solirubrobacterales bacterium (assembly GCA_963743575.1). Taxonomy (GTDB): domain Bacteria; phylum Actinomycetota; class Thermoleophilia; order Solirubrobacterales; family 70-9; genus DASUPK01. The sequence goes on from CAVUQC010000007.1 coordinate 1,483,846, forward strand.
CCGGCAGCTCGGCGAGCTCGCCCCGCTGTTCCCGAAGCTCGCCCCGGCCTGATCGAGAGGGTCGATTTGCCCGGTGCTAGGGTGGCTCGGGTAATCGGTACTGGCGAGTAGGGAGGCAAATCGATGGGCAGGAAGTCTCGGATTGGAAGCTTTGCTGCGGCCGTCGCGCTGATCGGAGCGTTGCTGCTTCCGGCGTCCGGCGCCGCCGGCGCACCCACCGCCCATAAGTCGGGCGCGATCATCAACTACCTCACGACCGGCAAGCTCCGGATCGCGAAGAGGATCGTCGTGCCGTTCGTCTGCTCCGTCAACTGCGACGTCGTCTCGACGCTGAAGCTGAAGGGGCCGTTCGTCAAGGGCTCGGACACCGAGCAGGGATCCCTGCAAGCCGGCGTCCCGGCCGGCCACTTCATCAAGCCGAGCGGACCGCTGCTGAAAATCCTGAAGGCGTCCCCGGGTCGCTACAAGGTCATCAGCCACGTCTCGGCGACGGATCCCGCGACCGGCGCCACCGACCAGATCGCGCACAGCTTCAAGCTGAAGAGGTAGAACCGCTTCAGTTCGGCTGCCGCCGACTGATACGGAGAACTACTGATGTCGCGAGCGGCGGGCAACCCTACCCTGGCCGCGATGCTCTCTCGGATGGCCAGGGTGGGAGTTGCGGCGATCTGCGCAACGGCGTTGATCGGCGCGACCGCGACCGGGATCGCAGGCGCGAGCCCGCGCGCCGGCAAGAGTGTGATCGGTGGCTCGCCCGCGAGCATCCAGCAGTACCCGTACGTCGCGGCCGTGCTGACGCCGACGACGCTCTGCACCGGCACGGTGATCTCTTCGACCAGGGTGCTGACGGCCGGCCACTGCATCGGCAACCCGGCGACCATGACGGTCCGGACCGGTTCGCCGTCGGCCTTCGGGGGCGGCGAGACACTGGGTGTGTCCTCCGTGGCGTTTGCGCCGGGGTTCGCCCACCAGTTCGAGAACGACCTCGCGATTCTGACGCTGAGCACCGCCACCAGCGCGCCGCCGATCCAGGTCGCGGATCCGGCCGAGGACGCCGCCTACACCCGGACCGGGGCGAGGCTCTCCGTGGTCGGTTTCGGCAATCGCAATCCGCTGCTCACCGCCAAGCCCCAGATCGGCGTGCTGACGGCGACCAACGTCTCGGTCAGGTTCTGCCCGCTGCCGGCGTGGGCGATCTGCGACTCCGGCGGCAAGGCGGGTACCGCCTTCCGGCGGTTCCGTCACCACAAGATCAAGCGCGCGACGGTGAAGGCGACGGTCTGCTCCGGCGACAGCGGCGGTCCGCTGGTCGCGAACACCCCGGCGGGCCCGCGCCTGGTCGGCACCGCCGAGGCGAGCACGGCGCCTCCATCCAAGAGGAACCCATTCTTCTTCGTGATCTGCGGACTGAAGGGCTATCCGTCGGTCCACACCCGCTCCGCTCTCTACAGCGACTTCATCCGAGCAAACCTGGGGCCGTAGGCTCCAGGTTCATGGGCTTCGCCATCAGGTCGCGGCCACGAGCGGCCGCCCCACATAAGTCGCTACGGGCTTCGCCCTTCGCTCCGAAGTGGAGCGGCCTGGTGGCCGCTTAGTGGTCGACACCCACGCGCACCTCGGGCTCTGCGAGCCGGCGGAGGCCGAGCTGATCGGCGCCGCGCGGGAGGCGGACGTCAAGCGGATCCTCACCGTCGGGCTGGGCGAGGATTCGAACCCGGACGCCGTGGCGTCCGCGGAGGCGAACGACGAGGTCTTCGCGTCAGTGGGCAGGCACCCGAACAGCGCGACGGGCTTCGACGAGCGGGCCGCGGGGGCGATCGAGGAGCTCTGCGAGCGTCCGGGCGTCGTCGCCGTCGGCGAGACGGGTCTCGACTTCTATCGGGACAGCTCCGACCCCGACGACCAGCGCCGCGCATTTGCGGCCCAGATCGGGATCGCGAAGCGGACAGGCAAGGCGCTGGTGGTGCATCTACGCGACGGCGAGGGCTCCGAGGACGCCGTCTCGGAGGCGTTCGCCACCCTCGACCGCGAGGCCGAAGGAGTCGAGGTGATCCTTCATTGCTTCTCGGCGCACCCCCGCTGGGCCGATCGTGCCGCCGAGCGGCGGTGGTACTGCTCATTCGCCGGCAACCTGACCTACCCGAGGTCCGAGCTGATTCGCGAGGCGGCTGGGCTCGTGCCCGCCGACCGCCTCCTGGTCGAGACCGACGCCCCGTTCCTGGCGCCACAGCCGGTGAGGGGAAAGCCGAATCAGCCGGCCAACGTCGTCGCGACGGCCGAGAGGCTCGCCGAGATCCGCGGCGTCCCGTACGGTGAGCTCGAGGGAACCGTGGAGGAGAACGCCGCAAGAGTCTTCGGGTGGTGAGCGGCAGGGGCACCAACCCGCCGGAGCACTCGCCGCGCAGGTTCGGCCAGAACTTTCTCGCCGACCCCAACCTGCTGGACGTGATCGTCAGGGAGGCGGAGCTGAGCCCGGAGGATGTCGTGCTCGAGGTGGGGGGTGGCGGAGGCGCCCTGACCGAGCGGGTCGCGCCGGGCGTGCGCCGGCTTCACGTGATCGAGATGGACGAGCGCCTCCGGGAACAGCTCGAGCCGCTGGCGAATGAGCTCGGTGACGTGGACCTGGTCTGGGGGGACGCAATGAAGGTCGACCTCGGGCGTCTCGCGCCCGCCCCGACCAAGGTGGTGGCAAACCTTCCCTACTCGATCGCGACGCCGCTGCTGATCAGGACGATCGCGGAGCTTCCGTCGATCGAGAGCTGGTTGGTGATGGTCCAGCGGGAGATCGCTGACCGGCTCCGCGCGCAATCGGGCACGCGCGAGTACGGCTCGCCGAGCGTCCTCGTTCAGCTCGCCTGCGAGGCGACGATGCTCCGCACGGTCGACCCGGCCGTGTTCGTGCCCAGACCGCGGGTCGAGTCGGCCCTGGTGCGATTGCGCCGGAGGAGCGCCGGTGCGTCGGAGGATCTGGCCGCCCTGGTCCGACTCGCCTTCGCTCACCGCCGGAAGTCTCTCGCCCGCTCGCTGGAGCTCGCTCGCGCCGGAAGCCTGCAGCCGGCCCGGGCCGCGCTCGACGCGATCGGCAAGCCGGCGGATGCCCGCGCCGAGGCGTTGTCTCCGGAGGAGTTCCAGCGCTTCGGTGAGGCACTGGCGGAACGGGGTGGTTGCCCATGAGCGTCGCCGAGATGCCGGGGACGATGCTCGCGCCCGCGAAGCTCAACCTCTGCCTCTACGTCGGCCCGAAGCGCGATGACGGCCTGCACGAGATCCGCTCGCTGTTCGAGCCGCTCGAGCTGGCGGATGAGCTGAAGCTGACGGAAGCCGATTCCGACGAGGTGATCATCGAGGGCATCGAGGGCCCGGACCTGACCGCGAAGGCGCTCGCCGCTCTGCGGAGCAACGGCTGGCAGGGGCCGCCACTCCGGATCGAGGTGACCAAGCGAGTCCCGGTGGCGGCAGGGCTCGGGGGCGGGAGCGCTGATGCCGCCGCGGTTCTGCGGCTCGCTCGGGGCGCGGTGGAGGGGTTGCGCTCGATCGCGGCCGAGATCGGAGCGGACGTCCCGTCGCAGCTCCAGCCGCGCGCCTGCCTCGTCGCCGGAGCCGGCGAGGTGATCGAGCCCGTTCCGCCGTCCGCGGAGCACGGCGTGGTGCTGATCCCGCAGCCCGACGGGCTGGCGACCGCCGGGGTCTACGCCGAGGCGGACCGCCTGGGCACGCCACGCGGTGAATCCGAGCTGGAGGCGATCCGGCGACAGCTCCGCGACGCGGTCGAGGGGGGTGGGTCCCCACTCGACTATCGCGAGCATCTCGTGAACGACCTGCAGCCCGCGGCGATCTCGCTGCGGCCCGAGATCGAGGACGCCCTCACCTCGCTCGAGGGCGCCGGGGCGGCGCATGCGATGGTGACCGGCTCCGGTCCGACAGCGTTCGGCCTCTACCCGACGGTGGACGCCGCGCTGGCGGCGGCGGAGACTCTGCGCGGGAGCTTTCCCGCGGCGATCGCGACGGCTCCCCTGGCCGGATGAGCGGCTCTCGCATCAGCTGGAAGTGGGTCCGCCGCGGGTTGCTGGCGGCCGCCATCGCCGCCTTCTTCGTGTTCCGGGGGGACCTGCCGCACATCGACCTCGAGGGTGCGATCCAGGATCTCTCGAAGGGGCTGGGAGCCTGGACCTATCTCCTGGTCGGCGCGCTCGCCTTCCTGGAGACCGGAGCGTTCGTCGGGCTGATCGCGCCGGGGGAGTTCACCGTGATGCTCGGCGGGGCGGTGGCGGGCCAGGGCGACATTTCGCTTCCCGTGATCCTGGCGATCACCTGGGCCTGCGCCTTCGCCGGGGACTCGCTGAGCTTCATGCTCGGTGCGAGGCTCGGCAGGGACTTCCTCGTCCGGCACGGCAAGCGCTTCCGGATCACCGAGGATCGCCTGAAGCAGGTGGAGGGCTACTTCTCCCGCTACGGAGGGCGGACGATCCTGATCGGGCGCTTCATCGGGTTGGTCCGCGCGCTCGCCCCGTTCATCGCCGGGAGCAGCAAGATGCCGTACCGGAACTTCGCCCCCTTCAGCATCCTGGGCACCGGCCTCTGGTCGGCCGGACTGATCCTGATCGGCTACTTCTTCGCACAGAGTCTCGACACCGTCACCAACATCGTCGGGAAGGGCCTCTTCGTCTTCGCGATCGTCGTCGGAATCGGTGTGGGGCTGTTCCTGGCCTACCGCTTCCTGCGCGAGCCGGAGAATCGCGGCAAGGTCGCGGCCGAGATGGAGAAGCGCCGGGCCCTGCGGCCGCTGCTGGAGCTGGGCAGGCGGCTGCGGCCACAGTTCGCCTTCCTCGGCCGCCGGCTCACCCCGGGGGGTCTCGGCCTCGAGTTCACGTCGCTGCTCGCCGCGCTCTCGATAGGGCTGTTCGTCGTGATCGCCTACTGGAGCGTGGTCTCCGGTGATCCGGGCCCGACTCCCGGCGATCAGACCGCGCTCAACGTGGCGCATGACCTGCAGGCGGCATGGCTGACGAGCGCGGCCAAGGAACTCACCCATCTCGGCTCCGGCTGGGTGACCTGGCCCCTGGCCGCCCTCGCGGCGGTGGCCCTGGCCACGACGCGGCGCTGGCTGGAGTTCTGGGTGCTGGTCTCGGGGATGGTTGCGATCATCCTGCTCGTCCACGGGATCAAGGCCTGGACCGACCGGCCCCGCCCACCGGATCCGCTCGTCTCTGCGGCTGGCTCGGCCTTCCCGAGCGCTCACGCGGCCTATTCCACGCTGTACGTCTGGCTGTCGGTCACCCTCGCGCTGCGGCTTGCCCCGGGGGTCACGAAGCGCGGCCTGATGATCTCGGCCGGCGTCCTGGTCGCAGTGATCGTCGGCCTGACGCGCGTCTATCTACGGGTGCACTGGTTCAGCGATGTGACCTCCGGATGGGCCCTGGGGCTCTCCTGTTTTGCGGCCGCCGCGATCGTCGCGCTGATCCTCGACTACATCCGCCACAATCCCCGGCGTCATGAACGGGCCCACCAGCTCGATCCTGGCGCCGGTGCTGGCGCTGGGCACTGAGTACTACCTCTTCGGCGTCGCCGGACTGCTGACGATCTCCGTATTCGTCGGGTTGATCCTCGCGCCGGCGCTGGGGTCGTACGGGCGCGCCTGGGAGAAGATCGTGGCCGGCTTCCTCTCGCTCTTCGTGCTGGCCGCGCTGGTGCTGATCGGCCTGGTGCTCGGCGTCGTGATCTTCCTGAACTGGGACAAGATCAGCACCTGGATCTAGGGGGCCTCTCGGTGAGTTGTTCCGGCATATCCGGAAGAACTCACCAAGCCATCGACAGATGCCGCTGGGAGAAGCCGCAACTGCCGCTTCTCGTCCAAAGCGGCTATTCCGAGAACCCTGCGGCTTCGAGCGCTTCCTTCTCCGTGCTGAAGATTTGCCACCAGACGCACTTCCCTCGCTGCCACCTGCTTGCGTTCCAGACTGTGTCCTCGAAGGGCAGGTCGCTTCCCGCACCGTGGCCCAGAGCGCGAAGGGCCCCGAGGACCAAGTCTCCGTGGTCACGTGTCTCGACAATCTCGACCTCGTAGTCGGGGAAGACGTCGAACCAGCTCTCCCACCAGCGGCGGATTCCGTCGTGCCCGTGCAAGCCGCCCTCCACGGCGACGATCCGCGAGACGGCCTCCACATCCTCATCCATCAGCGCCAAATAGGCATCGAGATCGCGTCGGTTCATCGCGTCAATGCTTCGGTGAGCGAGATCCACGTTCTCCTTCGACATCACAAAGCAGTATCGCGTCGTATCGCCGCTTCCCAGGCAAAGCAGCGTTTCGTCGAAGCCGTCAAAATGTTGCGATGAACGCGAAGGAAACCAGCCAGCGTCACGCCGATCCCGGCAGCCTCGAGGAGCTCTCGGCGGCGATCGAGGCCGGTGCAGGGATGCCGGCCGTCGCCCGGGCCGCGAGCCGCGCGCTCGATGCAAGCGTGGCGCTGATCGACCGGACCAGCAACGTCCTGGCCGTCGCGGCCGCTTCCCCGGACGAGGAGAAGAAGTTGCTCGCCGGCGGCTCCGGAGTGGAGAGGGTGGACCTCCGCGTCGCGGACAGCTCCGTGGGTGAGCTTCGCTGGCGGCCCCGCGGGGAGGACGAGCCCGACGCCGCACTCCTCCGCATGGTCTCCACCCTGGTCGGGCTGGAGCTCGAGCGCTCCCGATCGCCCGAGTGGGCGACCGAGGAGGCCGCGGGGGATTTCGTCCGCGCGCTCCTCGATCGCAAGATCACCGATCGCGGTGACATCGAGGCGCGCGCCGCCGAGCTTGGGACGGATCTGGCGGGCGGCTCGGGCGTCCTGATCGCGCGCGCGGTTCCACACGTGGCGCAATCCGGGGAGTGGCGCGGCCGGGTCCTCGCGATCTCGCTTCGCGCCGTCAGGGCGATCAGCCCCGGAGCACTGGGCGCCGAGGGAAGCCCGGAGGCCGAGGGCGCGGAGGTGATCGCGATCGTCCCTGCCGACGAGGAGGAGAAGCTCGCCCGCGCGGCGGAGGCGCTCGCCAACGAACTCGACGCCGGCCTCAGCGGCTTCACCGTGGGCGTCTCCCAGAGCAGAGTCGCGGTCGATCCGGTCGACCTGTACCGAGCCGGCCAGGAGGCGCTGCTGGCCGCCAACGTCGGCGAGGCGGAGGGTGCGCGCCTGCTCGCCTTCGAGCACACCGGCGCCTACCGGCTGCTGCTCCCCGCGATGAGTGAGGACCCCGCCGAGCTGGAGCGCTTCTACTCCGAGACAGTCGAGCCCCTGGTGGCCTACGACGAGCAGTACGAGACCGACCTCGTCGCAACCGTCGAGACCTATCTCGAGAACGACGGCAACGTCGCCGCCACCGCCCAGCAGCTCTACACGCACCGCCACACCATCCGTTACCGGCTGGAACGCGCCCGGGAGCTCTGCGGGCATGACGTCACCTCCACGGAGGGACGCGAGAAGCTCGGCCTGGGGCTGAAGGCGATGAGGGTGCTCGGCATCCACTCGCCCACCGGTCCGACGGGGGAGCCGGGAACCGAGGCGGGGCGGGTGCCGCCGGCGGAAGCCGAATGACGGCTTCGCCTGGCGGCTAGCTCCCGCCCGAGTGCTGGGAGATCATCTCGCTGAGCACCGCCGTGACGTCGCGGTCCCCGGTCGCGCGATCGTCCGAGATCACGTGGCTGACGGCATTGATCAGCGCCAGATGCGTGAACGCTTGGGGGAAGTTGCCCCAGTGGCGGCCTGTATTGGCCTCGAGCTCCTCGGCATAGAGACCGAGCGGCCCCGCAATACCGAGGAGCTTCTCGCACATCTCGCGAGCCCGCTGCGATTCGCCGATCTCGGATAGTGCGGAGACCAGCCAGAAGGAGCAGATCAGGAAGCTCGCCTCCACGCCCTCCAGGCCGTCATCGGTCTCGTCGACCCGGTAGCGGAGAACCAGGCCGTGCTCGGTCAGCTCATCGGAGATCGCGTTGACCGTGTTGACCACCCGCTCGTCGTCCGGCGGCAGGAAGCGGACGAGCGGGACGAGCAGTGTGGATGCGTCGAGCGCGTCGGTCTCGTAGTGCTGGCGGAAGACGCCTCGGTCGGAGACGCCCCTCTCGAGGATGTCCTCGCGGATCTTGTTGGCGACCTCGGTCCAGCGCTCGAGGTGGTCCTCGTCGCCGGTCCGGTCGGCGAGCCGGCAGCCGCGGTCCAGCGCGACCCAGCACATCAACTTGGAGGAGACGTAGTGCTTGGGCTCTCCGCGGGCCTCCCAGATTCCCTGGTCGGGCTTCTCCCAGACGTCGATCGCTGCTTCGACCTGGTGGCAGAGGGCCTCCCAGAGCTCATGCGGCAGGTGGTCCTGGACCTTGGCGTGGATGTAGACCGAGTCGAGCAGGGCGCCGTAGACGTCGTTCTGGCGCTGGTCGTACGCACCGTTCCCGATCCGAACCGGCTTGGCTCCTTCGTAGCCGCTCAGAGTGTCGAGGGTCGTCTCGGTCAGGTCCCGCTTGCCGTCGATCCCGTACATGATCTGCAGCCCGGGATGGTCGTCCTTGAGGCTCTCCTGGTAGACGTCCGCGAGCCAGCCCATGAAGTCAGTCGCCTCGTAATCGAGCGAGAGCGTGTGGAGGGCCCAGAGCGTGAAGGTCGCGTCGCGGATCCAGGTGTAGCGGTAGTCCCAGTTGCGCTCGCCGCCCGGCGTCTCGGGTAGCGAGGTGGTGAGGGCCGCGATCATCGCGCCGGTGGGCGCGTAGGTCAGGCCCTTGAGCACCAGGGCGGAGCGCTGCAGATAGTCGCGCCAGGGATGGTCGGGGAAGCTGCCGCCCTCGAGCCAACGGCGCCAGTAGTCGACCGTGCGCTGGAGCCGCTGCTCGCACTCCTCCGCGGAGCTGGGCGGGATCGGAGCGGGGCCCCAGCTGATCGCGCTGTAGCGAACCTCTCCTGCCTTCATCCGGTGGCGGGCGCGGGCGTCGGTGCCGTCGACGCCGATGGGCAGGTCCCCGGTCAGGATCAGGTGGATGTCCTGGTGGGTGACCTCGGCGTCGGTTCCGTCGTCGCCACGCCGCTCCCAGTCGAGCAGAGTCGACCCGTAGTCGAAGGCCGGCTGGCAGATCATCTCGATGTCGACCTCGCCCTGAAGGCACTCGATCTGCCGGATCAGGACGTGCTCGGCTTCGTCGTCGGGGGGCGGTCGCCGGTGTGGCTCGAAGTCGTTGTCCTGCCGCCAGTCTCCGAGGGTCAGCCCGTCGCGGATGACGACCCAGCCCGACCCGGTCATCCAGGTGGTCTCGAGGACGTTGGTTCCGGGCACGTAGCGGCGGCTGACCGGGGCGATCAACCCGGGAGGGCCCACCCGCCAGAAGCCGGCGCTGCGGTCGAGCAGCGAGCCGAAGACGCTCTGCGAGTCGAATCGGGGCAGGCAGAGCCACTCGATCGACCCCTCGGGCGCGACGAGGGCGCCGGTGTGGCAGTCCGAGAGGAACCCGTACGAGGAGATGCGCGGGAAGCGCGACATTGGGGCCATGGACCCGGGAGATTATTTGGCCGGGATCACGGACCTGGGTGCGTTCTGGCGTATCCCTCGAGTCCCTCCTTCGCCCGGGCGGCGGACCAGTTGTGGTTCCAACGGAAGATCGGCCGCATGATGGGCGTGAGGTAGCGGAGGAAGGGGCGGTCGGCGTGGACGATCCAGTCAAACCGGACGTGAACGCGGCTCCCATTGGGAGTCAGGGTCCACTTGCCCGTTCCGGTCAGATCACCGACCACCTCGACCTGGAAGTGCGCGGGCGGGTCGAAGGCGACGATCTTGGAGGTGGTCCTGAGCGTGTACGGGAGCTTGCCCTTGAAGTGCTGCCTGGTGGTCACGCCCTCGGCCGGGGCCTCGTCACCCTCGACGTCGATGTAGACGGGCTTCCACCACTCTGGATAGGTGCGGGCATCGGCGAGCGCCTCGAAGATCGCCTCCTGCGACGCGTCGACGTCCCACTCGTCCAGGAACACGTACTCCTTTGCCATCTCTCCTCCGGGTCGGGCAGTGGAAGGATTCGTCGCGGACGTTCTCATGGATCACACCCGCGCGCCAACCGGAAATACACTGAGCTCTGCACCCTGGGGAGTGGTGTAACTGGCAGCACGGGTCCCTTTGGAGGATCAAGACTCGGTTCAAATCCGAGCTCCCCAGCCTCAAACGGTCCGGTCGGGATGCGAACATACGTTCGTAACCAATGGCACCGCGCTTCACCGAGGAGGAGGCTCGCAAGGCAATCGCGTCATCCCGATCCTGGGCTGAATCCTTGCGCTGTCTCGGCTATTGCCACACCGGCGCGAACCCGGAAACGCTCAAGAAGTGGGCCACGGTCTGGGGGATCGAAACCGACCATTTCGATTCCGGCGCGGCGAGCAATGAAGCGCTGCTTCGGCACAACAAGAAGATCCCTCGTGGAGAGATCTTGATCGAGGGCTCTACCTACAACCGGAGCAATCTCAAGCGTCGCCTGTATGAGGAGGGGTTGAAGAAGCCCGAGTGCGAGCTGTGTGGTCAGGGTGAGCTTTGGCGGGGCAAACGAATGAGTCTGATCCTGGATCACATCAACGGCATCCGGAACGACAACAGGATCGAGAACTTGCGAATCGTCTGCCCGAACTGCGCAGCGACCCTGGACACTCATTGCGGGGCGAACAAACGAGGATCGCCAAGGCTTCCTGCGTTTCGACGGTGTGCTCTCTGCGATGAACGATTTGTCCCGAAGTATTGGGATCACCGGTACTGCTCTCGGAAGTGCGGAAGCCGTGCGCGTCAACAGCTCGGAGTTGCTCAGGCCGGCCGAAGAAAAGTCGAACGGCCGAGCGGAAGGCAACTGCTGATCGAGGTGCTCGAGATCGGATATCGCGCCGCTGGCCGGAAATATGGAGTTTCCGACAATGCAATTCGCAAATGGCTCCGCCAGCACGAGCGCGAGCGCGCATTGGCTCAGGGGCGCGACCCACGTGTTATCGAGATCCCGCGGCGGACCTGGCCCAACGGAGGACGGGCCTGGAGCAAAGCTGCCTAGGTGTGGCAGAAATAGTCTGTAATTGGTCATTGCAGACAGACCGCTGAGAGGCCATGATTCGCGTGTGGCATCAGCAGCAGAGCCAAGGCGCGTCGTAATCCTCGCCTTTCCGGGAGTGCAGCCGCTCGATGTGATCGGGCCGGCCGAGGTCTTCGCCGGCGCTGACGCTCTCGCCGGCGACGGCGCCTACACCGTGGAGGTGGTCGCAAGAGAATCCGATCCCATCACGGTCCGCTCGAGCGGCTACGGGATCGTCCCGAAGACGACCACCGCGCGCTGCCGCGGGCCGATCGACACGCTGGTGGTCGCCGGCGGCTTCGGGGTCGCCAGGGCAGAGGAGGACGCGGCCCTGATCCGCTGGATCCGCAGCGCCGCCCGTCGCTCTCGGCGAGTCACCTCGGTCTGCTCCGGGGCGTTCCTCCTGGCGCGTGCAGGTCTCCTGGAGGGCCGGACCTGCACGACCCACTGGGCCTCGACCGCTGAGCTCGCCCGGCGCCACCCGGAGCTCACGGTCGATCCCAACCCGATCTTCGTCCGCGACGGGAACGTCTGGACCTCCGCCGGAGTCACCTCCGGGATGGACCTCTCCCTCGCCCTGGTGGAGGAGGACCTCGGCCGCGAGATCGCGGTGGAGATCGCACGCTGGCTCGTCCTCTTCCTCCAGCGGCCGGGCGGCCAGGCCCAGTTCAGCACTCATCTCTCCGCCCAGCTCGCCGAGCGCCGCCCGCTGCGGGACCTCCAGGCATGGATCGCCGACAACCTCGACGAGGACCTCCGCGTCGAGACGCTCGCCGGACGGGCAGCGATGAGCCCGCGCAACTTCGCCCGCTTCTTCCGGCGCGAGACCGGCATGACGCCGGCCGCCTACGTCGAGGAGCTCCGCGTGGAACGCGCCCGGCAGCTCCTCGAGGAGGGCGCCGACCCCGTCGAGGTCGTCTCCGCCCGCTGCGGATTCGGGACGCCCGAGACGATGCGCCGCGCCTTCTCGCGCCGCGTCGGCGTGGCGCCGGCCGCCTACCGCGGACGCTTCCGCACAGTCAACGACCAGGTGCCGGCACGCGCCTGAGAGGAGCTCCCATGCAAGTCGCCTACCTGCTCTACGACCGGTTCACCGCCCTCGACATCACCGGGCCGCACGACGTCCTCAACTCGGTCCCCGGCAACGACGCCATCTTCGTCGCCGAGGAGGCCGGCCCGATCCGCAACGAGTCGGACACGCTCTCGATGGTGGCCGACGCGTCCCTCGACGAGGTGACGAGCCCGGACATCGTGGTCGTGCCCGGAGGCTTCGGCAACCGGATGCTGCTCGAGCACGAGCCGCTGCACGAGTGGATCCGCGGCGTGCACGAGACCAGCTCCTGGACGACCTCTGTCTGCACCGGATCGCTTCTGCTGGCGGCGGCGGGTCTGCTCGACGGTGCTCCCGCGACCACCCACTGGCTGGCGCGCGACGTGCTCGCCGAGCTGGGGGCGAAGCCCGTCCCCGACCGGATCGTGGAGCACGGCAAGATCGTCACGGCCGCCGGTGTCTCGTCGGGGATCGACATGGCCCTCCACCTGGTCACCGAGATCAACGGCCCGGAGGTAGCTCAGGCGGTGCAGCTCGGCATCGAGTACGACCCGCAGCCTCCGCACGACGCCGGGGCACCGGAGAAGGCCCCGCCCGAGATCGTCGAGCTCGTCCGGGCGGCATTCGAGGCCCAGGAGGCGACGACCGCCGGGTAGCCCTTCCCACGCGCCACGGGCCGGATGTGCTCGTGGCGCCCCTGCATCTACGATTCCGCTGTGAATCCCCCGGCCACCACGGCGCTGATCATGGCCGCCGGACAGGGCACGCGGATGCGTTCGGCCGTGCCCAAGGTCCTGCACGAGGTCTGCGGTCGGCCGATGATCGCCTGGCCCGTCCTCGCCGCCCGCGAGGCCGGCGCCGGCCGGATCTGCCTGATCGTCTCGCCGGAGCACGATCTGTCGCCCGCCCTGCCCGAGGGAACCGAGACGGTCACGCAGCCCGTGGCCGATGGCACTGGCGGGGCGCTGCGTGCCGCGGCCGACGTCGTCCGCGACTCGGACACGGTCCTGGTCCTCTCCGGGGACACGCCGCTGCTCAGCGCCGAGGAGATCTCCGGGTTGCTGGAGGCGCACTCCGCTGCAGGCGCGGCCGCGACGATGATGACCACCGAGCTCGATGACCCGGGCACCTTCGGCCGCGTCATCCGCACCGTGGACGGCGAGGTCCAGAGGATCGTCGAGGCCAAGAAGCCCGGCGATGCCACCGAGGAGGAGCTCCAGGTGAAGGAGGTGAACGCGGGCACCTACGCGTTCTCCGGACCCGCCCTGGCCAAGGCGCTCGACGGGCTGACCAACGACAACGCTCAGGGCGAGTACTACCTGCCGGACGTCCTGCCGCTGATCGGCGAGCAGGGCGGCAAGGTGATCGCCCATCTGATCGGAGACCCTGCGGTCAACCTCGGGATCAACGACCGCGCGGACCTCGCCCGGGTGACCGAGGAGGCCCGCCGGCGAATCAACCTGGCCCACATGCGCGCCGGGGTCACGATCGAAGACCCGGGATCGACCTGGATCGACGCCGACGTGCGGATCGAGCCCGACGCGACGATCCTGCCCGGCACCTTCCTCCGCGGCGGCACCGCGATCGGGTCAGGCAGCACCGTCGGTCCGATGACCACACTGATCGACTCGATGGTCGGCGAGCGCGCAACCGTCATCCACTCCTACCTGACCGGCTGCGAGGTGGGCGACGAGGCCAGGGTCGGTCCGTTCAGCTACCTGCGGCCGGGGGCCCGGATCGGCGAGGGCGCCAAGGCGGGGACCTTCGTGGAGATCAAGAACTCGGACATCGGCCGAGGCGCCAAGGTCCCGCATCTCTCCTACATCGGCGACGCCGAGGTGGGGGAGGGGACCAACCTCGGGGCCACCACCGTGACCGCGAACTACGACGGGCGAAACAAAAATCGCACCAAGATCGGGAAGAACGTTCATACCGGGGTTGACACCACCTTCGTCGCTCCCGTAGAAGTCGGCGACGACGCATACACTGGGGCCGGGTCGGTCATCGCCGACGACATTCCTCCTGGTGCGTTGGGAATTTCGAGGGCAGACCAGAAGAACGTCGAGGGCTACGCGGCGAAGAAGGACAAGGAATCGAGCGAGGGAGAAGACTCGTGAGCACCATCGAGCAGCCTCACCCGATGTCGGAGATCGTCCAGGACTACCGCAAGCGCCTGATGCTGTTCGGTGGCCGTGCGTCCGGCGAGCTCGCGTCCAACATCGCCCGCCATCTGGCCGTCGACCTGGGCGACGTCACCCTGAAGACCTTCTCCAACGGAGAGGTCTACTGCCGCTACGAGGAGTCGATTCGCGGCGCCGACGTCTTCATCGTCCAGTCGACCGCCGCCAACGAGATCGAGGGGATGACCCCGAACGACGCGTTGATGGAGCTGCTGGCCATGATCGACGCGGCGCAGGGCGCCTCCGCCCACCGGATCATCGCGGTGATGCCCTGGTACGGCTACGCGCGCCAGGACAAGAAGTCGGCGCCGCGCGAGCCCATCTCGGCCCGCATCGTCGCCAAGTGCCTGGAGGGGGTGGGCGTCGACCGCGTTCTCACCATGGACCTTCACGCCGGCCAGGTCCAGGGCTTCTTCCACGTCCCCCTGGATCACATGACGGCGATGCCCATGCTGGCGCAGTACGTCGCCGACATGGGCTTCGACGAGGAGCTGGTGATCGTCTCCCCGGATGCCGGCCGCGTGAAGACCGCGCGCAACTTCGCCCGGAAGATCGGCACGCACTGGGCCGTGATGGAAAAGGAGCGGCCCGCGCAACAGGTCGCCGAGATCGGCTACGTCGTCGGTGAGGTGAAGGACAAGACCGCCGTCCTCGTCGACGACATGATCGACACGGCCGGGACCCTCACCGCCGCGGCCCAGACGGTTCTCGACGAGGGCGCCAAGCGAGTGCTCGCGGTCGCCACCCATGGCGTCTTTTCAGGCCCCGCATACGAGCGCCTGGCCCAGGAGAACTCGGGCATCGAGCGGATCGTCGTCACCGACACCATGCCCCAACGCCCGGGCGCTCCGGACAACATCACCGTGATCTCCGCCGCCCAGACGCTGGCGGACTCGATGCGGCGCATCTTCACCGACGACTCGGTCTCCGAAATCTTCGCCGGCGAGAACCAGCTCTTCTAAGCGGCCGCTTGTGGCCGCGACCTTACGGCGAAGCCGTCTTTTCAGCCGCCTGGGCCGCCCAGGCCCGAGACCTTCCACTCGCCACCCTGGCGGGTGAGCTGCAGCTGGATCGGCGCGATCGCGTTCGCGATATTGCCGCCGACTCGGGCTTGGATCGTGGCGGTGGCCTGGTTGCCGTGCTGGACGACGCGAATCACCGTCAGGTCCGTGGCGGTCCCCGAGGTCTGCTCCTTGACGAATCCCACGCAGTTCGGCGTACGCAGTTGCTGAATCAGCTGCTGGCTGTAGAGCTCGCAGACCTTCGCCGCGTCGCCGGAGTTGCGGGCGCTGACGTAAGCGTCGGCGACCTCCCTGGCGGTCTGCGGGCCGCTGCTTCCGCCCCCGCCGCAGCCCGCGATCAGGGCCGCGACCAGCGCTCCGGCGATCCAGGCGCGTCTCATCGGTCCAGAGTCAATCATCCGGATCAAACGTCTAGTGTGCGCCGCCATGCCAGCCAAGCCCAAGGAAGAGAAAAAAGACAGAAAGGACGCCCCCGAGAAGGCGCCCGAGCAGTCCCCTGACTCGGCTCGCAAGTACCGCCGGATCGGTCACAAGGGCGCCGACGCGATCGTCGCCGGAAACACGCCCGAGAGCTTCGACGCTGCCGTCGAGCATGGAGTCGACATGGTCGAGCTCGACGTCCTGCGCGAGCAGGAGGGGAGGCTGATCGTCGCCCACGACTTCGACGACGCCCTTCGCCGGCGGCCTATGGACCTCACCGAGGCGCTCGACCTGTTCCTGGAGCCCCCGCTCGACGAGGTCGAGATCGACTGCGACCTGAAGCTCGCCGGTCGCGAGGCTGAGCTCGCCGGTGCGCTCGCGGGCCGCGGCCTGCTCGACCGCGCGATGGTCTCCACCCAGGAGATCGACAGCCTTCGCAAGCTGCGTCAGCTCGAACCCGATCTTCGCCTGGGCTGGACCTACCCGAAGACGAAGCGGGACTGGACCCAGTACGGCTGGGCGAAGCCGGCCCTGCGAGCCGGCCTATCCGCGCTCCGGCACCGCTATCCGAGCATCCTGGCCAAGCAGGCGCCGGACCTCCAGGTGAACGCCGTCTGGGTCTTCCACCCGATCATCACCCAGAAGGCCGTGGACGTCGCCCATGATCTCGGCCTCGAGCTGATGGCCTGGACCGTGGACGATGCGGAGCGCATCCGGGAGCTGCTCGCCATGGGGGTGGACGGGATCTGCTCGAACGATCCGAGGCTCTTCGAAGTGGCCGAGGGCGAGCCCGAGCCGGCGCTGGAGAAGAAGGACTAGACCTTGGTGGCGAGGCCGGGCGTCTGTCTGGTGCCGCGCCTCTCGAAGTAGCGCCACTCGGCCTCCCCCAGCACAGTCGAGGGCGGCTCCGCGTACACCCACTCGCGCATGATCCGGTGCCAGTTGGCCGTCGCTCGCAGCTGTGCAAGGACCGCCAGCAGTCCCGTCTCCATCCGGCGCCCCATCAGCTCGTCGGCCGGCAGGCTCTCCTTGCGGACCAGATCGAAGAAGTCAGAACGCGGGTCGGAGGTCACCTCGATCATCTTCATGACCCGCTTCGGGCTGATCTGGACCTCGCCGTCCTCGAGGTACCACCCGCCCACCATCTTCACGTGTTTCATGAGGCGCTCCGCGTCGACGCGGCTGGGGTCGTTGACGAAGCCGAGGTCGTGCAGCGCCGCGCGCAGCTCCTCCGGATCGTCCCGGCCGGCGGCGTCGACCGCCCGCTGCTCCAGCTGGATCTGCTGCGTCGTGACCCGCTTCGTCATCCCGAAGTCCAGGAATGCGACCCGGCCGTCCTCCATCAGCAGGTAGTTGCCGGGATGGGTGTCCGCGTTGAAGTGCTGCAGGTGGTAGATCGAGCCGAAGCAGAAGCGGTAGACGATCTCGCCGAAGATGTCGCGCTCGTCCTGCTCGAGCTCCTTGACCTCGTCGAAGCCGCGGCCCTCGACGTAGTCGGAGACCAGCACGCGCCGGCGAGACAGTCGCGAGTGGACCTTCGGGACGAAGATGAACGGGTGGCCGTCATAGGCGCGGGCGAAGTTTCGCTGGTTCTGCGCCTCGAACTCGTAGTCGAGCTCCTCGAGGACGCGCTCGCGCAGCTCTGAGGCCACGGCCTTGGCGTCGAGCCCCGGCGCAAGGACCCGGGCGAGCCGCACCAGGATCCCGGCGTTGGCCACATCCGATTCGAGCGCGTCGGCGATTCCGGGGTATTGGATCTTGACCGCCACCGGGGTGCCGCCGTGCAGCGTCGCGCGGTGGACCTGCCCGATGGACGCCGCCGCGAAGGCCTCCTCCTCGATGGAGGCGAAGACGCTCTCGGGCCGCTCGTCGTATTCCTCTTCCAGAACCGTGCGGACCTGCTCCCACGGCATCGCCGGGGCGCGGGTACGGAGCTTGGCGAGCTGCTCCTGGTAGATCTCTCGGTACTCGGGGGGCAGGAAGTCGACGTCGATGAAGGAGGCCATCTGGCCGATCTTCATCGCCGCCCCCTTCATCTCTCCGAGGACCGAGGCCATCTTGAGGGCCGTCTCGAGGTGCCGCGACTCGAGGCGCTCCTGCGCCTTCTCGTCGGAGCGGACGACGTTGGCCGCGGCTGTCCCGGCGTAGCGGGTGGCCTGGCCGCCGATCGCAGTGCCGAGCTTGGCGGAGCGCCCGATCCGCGTCTGCGGGATCTTTCGCTCCTGCTGGTCCGGCTCCTCGGGCTTGACCCGCGGCCGGTTGCTCAGATCCGCGCGCAGGACCTGGATCGCCCAGTTCTGGTTTTCCTCGCGCTTTTCCTGCTCAGATCGGTCTGGGTCTCGGTCGCTGCCCATGGTCTCCCGTCATTTTCTATCCTGCCGCCCGAGCGTAGCTGCCCAATCCGATCCGCCGGGTGCGTACTCTCACAGTCATGGCACAGAGTCGAGCGACACTCAAGGTATCCCCGCGCGAGATCTTCGGGTCGCGGGCAACACGCCGCCTGCGCAAGGACGGCTTGGTCCCCGGCGTGGTCTACGGCCAGGGCGGCGAGGCCCGCCCGTTCCAGGTGCCGGCGCGCGAGCTCCGCACCGTACTGCTCGAGGGCCAGACCCTGCTCGACCTGGAGGTCGATGGCTCGGCCACCGTGCCGGTGGTGATCAAGGAGCAGCAGCACCACCCCGTGCGCGGCGAGGTCACCCATCTCGATTGCCTCGAGGTTCGCCTCGACGAGGAGATCCAGTCCGAGGTCGCCGTCGAGCTCGAGGGGGCCGACAACGCGCCCGGAGTCCGCGAGGGCGGGGTGCTCGAGCACGTCACCCGCGAGATCACCGTCGAGGCTCTGCCGACCGAGATCCCGGAGCAGATCGTCGTCGACGTCTCCGCGATGGAGATCAACGACACGATCAACCTCGCCTCGGTCTCCATCCCCAGCGGCGTCAAGCTGATGGCCGAGGAGCCTGAGGAGATCACCATCGCCACCCTGAGCCCGCCGCGCGTCGAGGAGGAGCCCGAGCCGGAGCTCGAGGAGGAGGCCGAGCTCGTCGGCGAGGGCGAGGAGGCCGCCGAGGGCGAGGAAGCCCCAGAGGGCGACGGCGAACAGCCGGAAGCCGCCGAGGGCGACGGCGGCGGCGAGGACTCCGGCGGCGAGTAGTGGGTCTTCTCGATCGCCTCTTCGGTCGGCGCAAAGGCGGATCGGGCGGCGGTCGCAATCGCGACGAGTCGATCCAGAACGTCCCGCCGACGGTGCCGGACAGTGGCTCGAGCGAGTCGCACCACTATGGCGGCCACGATGCGGGCGGCCAGCAGGATCAGTGGCAGGGGCAGCAGGATCAGTGGCAGGGGCAGCAGGATCCGGGGCAGCAGGATCCGGGGCAGCCGGCCGACTCCGGCGGCGGAGGCGGTGACTCCGGCGGCGGAGGCGACTCCGGCGGTGGCGATGGAGGCGGAGGCGGCGATTAGCCGCTGGTCGCTGCGCCGACGCAAGGGTGGGGGAGAGGGAGACGATGAGCGCCCCGCCAGCCGCGCCGATGCGCTGATCGTGGCCCTCGGAAACCCCGGCGACCGCTACGCGGGGACCAGGCACAACCTCGGCTTCGAGGTCGCCTCCGAGCTCTCCCGGCGCTGGGATCTGCCCAGGCCACGCAAGCGCTACGGCGGACTGATCAGCGAGGGCCGCATCGGGCCCGGCGGACCCAGGGTCGCGATCCTCACGCCGCAGACCTTCATGAACGAATCCGGATCGGCGGCAGGGCCCGCTCGCGGCGAGCTTGGCCTGGAACTCGATCACGTGATCGCGGTTCACGACGAGATCGATCTGCCCTTCGGCGAGGTGCGCAGCAAGGTCGGCGGCGGCGTCGCAGGCCACAACGGGCTGAAGAGCCTTGCCGAGGGTCTCGGTGGCAGGGACTTCTGGCGGGTGCGGGGTGGGGTGGGTCGGCCCGACAGCACCGACTCCGAGATCGTGTCCAGCTACGTGCTCGGGCGGTTCCGCGAACCGCGAGATGACGTGGGGAGACTGGTGCACGACTCGGCCGACGAGGTCGAGCGGCTGGTGGAGGAGATGACCTGATGCCGTTGACCAGCTACACGGTCGATGAGAAGCAGGTCGCCCTGATCCGCCTGGAGCGCGCGGAGGCGCGCAACGCGATCAACACCCAGATGCTGGAGGAGCTCCTCGAGCACCTCGATCGCGCGAAGGGGGACCCGGATGCCAGGGTGGTGGTGATCTCGTCCAACGACCACCTCGGCCTCTCGGCCGGGGCCGATGTGAAGGAGGAGCTCGAGGAGGACGGCCGGGTTCGCCGGATGGAGCTCTTCGCCCAGCTCTACGACGAGCTGACCGCCTTTCCCAAGCCGACCGTCGCAGCCTGCCATGGCTCGGTTGTGGGCGGGGGCGCCGAGATCGCGGTTGCCTGCGATCTGCGCGTGGGCGGATCGAACCTCCGCTTGCGGTTCCCCGGGGCCGCGCTCGGCGTGCCGGTTGGCCCGGCGCGCCTCGTCAGCCTCTGCGGACTGGCGACGGCCAAGTACCTGCTGCTCACCTCGCGGAACGTGAGCGCCGATGAGGCGCTGCGGATGGGTCTGGTCCACCGCGTGGCGCCCGCGGCCGGCACGGAGGATGCGGCCCTCGACCTCGCGGCGGAGGTCGCCGCCCATCCGCCCGAGGCGGTCGCCCGCCTCAAGCAGATGCTGCACCGCTGGGACGGCGTGGTCGAGCGCTCGGCCGATGAGGGGCGCGGCCAAGTCGAATGGCAGCGCACCGGGCCGGGCCTGCCGCACCGCGAACGCAACTAGGCGAGCACCCACATCTCCTTGAAGGGCAGCGTCATGTGCCACGTCGTCGTTATTCCCTTCGGCAACGCCGCCATGTCGCCGGTCTTGAGCTCCAGCGTGGGACCGTTTGAGATCTCGATTCGCGTCTCGCCCTCCAACACGACCAGGACCTGGACTGCCGGAAGCGTCCATACCGCGTCCGGATTGCCCCCTGTCGCGAACCGGCTCAATCCGGCCCGTACTTCGCCGTTGTCAAACAGCGTGTGCTCCTCCGCGTCCCCGCCGATCTCGTCGTCCGGGTGGAAGTCGGTCGTCGACACGTTGGAAACGAAAACCCCGGGGTGAACCTCCATGGACTGCTCCTTTCGATCGCGTCGAGTCGATCCTCCGCCGACGTCACGCCGATTACAAGGCCGGGAATGCTCCGTCGCTAAGCTCGGTTGACGCCGGGCCTGTGCCCGGATGTATGACCCGGATCGTCGATCCGGGCGTTTGTCGTGCCCGAATCATGAGCCTCAGACCTTTACTCGAGATCGCCGAGCAGAATGAGCGCCTCGCGGCGCTTCGCGCCGGCCTGGGCGCTGGGACCGTCGACGCGTATGTCTCGGGGTCGCTGCGCCCGTACCTGCTGTCCGCCCTGATCACCGGCGACGATGCGCCGTCCGGTCCGGTCCTGGTGGTCGCCGCCGACGACCGATCCGCCCGCGACCTCGCGGGCGATCTGAACGCCTTTCTCTCACCGCGCCCGGTCCACATCTACCCGTCGAGGGGGACCACCTTCGAGTCCCACCTCGATCCGCCCCCTCACCTCGCCGGCCTGAGGATCGCGGCGATGAACGCCATGGCCGATCCCTCCGCCGTGGTCGTGGCCAGCGCGATCGCCCTCGCCGAGAAGGTTCCGGACCCGAAGCTGCGGCCTGAGACGCTGGCGCTCCACAAGGGGGAGAGCGTCGACCTCGACGACGTCACGCTTCTGCTCGCCGACGCCGGCTACGACCGGACCGACCAGGTCGAGGAGCGGGGCCAGTTCGCGGTGCGTGGCGGCATCCTCGACGTCTACCCGGCGACCGAGGAGCAGGCGATCCGGGTCGACCTGTTCGGGGACGAGATCGACGCGATGCGCCGCTTCTCGGTGTTCACCCAGCGCTCGCTCGGCGAGGCCGAGCGGGTCGAGCTGGCGCCGGCGGCTGAGCTCTCGGCGGAGCATCACGACGACGCGGATCCGGCCGACTTCCTGGCGCCGCTCGATCTCGTCCCGGCAGCGGCGCTGGTCGTGATCGCCGCCGCCGAGGAGATCCCGGCAGCGCTCCACGACCACTGGGAGGACGTGACCGCGTCCATCCTCGAGGAGGACGCTCGGCGCCTCTACGTTGATGTCGCAGAGCCGCTGCAGGCCCGGGCCGGACTCTCGTTCGGAGCGGACGCAGGCCAGGAGCATTCGTTCAGGGCGCAGAGGGCCGAGTTCCCGTCGCGCACGTTGGGGGAAGCGGAGGGGGAGCTCGAGAAGCTCACACGCTCCGGCTACCGGACCGTGGTCGCCTTCGAGGGCCTGGGCGAGGCGGAGCGAACGCGCTTCAACCTGAGCCGCGTCGACGTTTCCTTCCTCGGGGACAGGGCCCCGGAGGAGCCGGGCGTGAGCTTCGCAGAGGCACGCCTGAGGGAGGGGTTTTTGGCTCCGGAGCTGCAACTGGCGGTCATCCCACAGCGGCGCCTGGTGCACCGCCGCAAGGCCGCGGCCCCGGTCTCGGCGCGCGCCCGCCTGGCGGCCGCGATCGAGCTGCGGGTAGGCGACTTCGTGGTGCACGAGGACCACGGGATCGCGCGCTTCTCGGGGTTCGACACGAAGACCCTCGCCGGGGTGACCCGCGACTACCTCGAGCTCGAGTACCGCGGCGGCGACCGGGTCTTCGCGCCGACTGACCAGCTCGCCCGGATCAGCCGCTACATCGGCGCCGAGGGCGACGAGCCCTCCCTCTCGCCGCTGGGCGGCAAGCGCTGGGCGAACATGAAGTCCCGAGCCAGGCGTGCCGCGAGCGCGATGGCGGGCGAGTTGATCAACCTCTACGCAGAACGGCAGGTGCGGCAGGGCCACACCTTCCCCCCCGACGGCGAGATGCAGATGGAGTTCGAGGCGGCCTTCCCGTATCGGGAGACGGCGGACCAGATGGACGCGATCGACGCGGTCAAGGCGGACATGGAGACGGAGCGGCCGATGGATCGCCTGATCTGCGGCGACGTGGGCTACGGCAAGACCGAGATCGCCCTCCGCGCTGCCCACAAGGCGGTCGCCGACGGCAAGCAGGTGATGATGCTCGTCCCGACGACGATCCTCGCCCAGCAGCACTTCGGCACCTTTCGCGAGCGCTTTGCGGACACGGCCTTCAACGTCGAGATGGTCTCCAGGCTCCGCAAGCCTGCTGAGATCAAGGAAGCCGTGGAGCGCTTCGGTGCAGGCAAGGTTGACATCCTGATCGGCACGCACCGGCTGCTCTCCAGGGACGTCCGCGGCAAGGACCTCGGCCTGCTGATCGTGGACGAGGAACAGCGCTTCGGCGTGAAACAGAAGGAGCTCCTTCGCCAGCTCAAGCTCAAGGTGGACGTCCTCTCGCTGTCCGCGACGCCGATCCCGCGCACCCTGCAGATGTCGCTCGCCGGACTGCGCGACATCTCCGTGATCGAGACGCCCCCCGAGGGGCGCCGGCCGGTCCGGACCCACGTCGGCCCCCACGACGAGGACCTGGTGAAGCGGGCGATCATGCGGGAGAAGGAGCGCTCAGGTCAGGTCTTCTTCCTCCACAACCGGATCGATTCCCTGCACGAGACGGCGGAGCGGCTGCGCGCCCTCTGCCCGGGTGTTCGCTTCGCCGAGGCACACGGCCAGATGGACGAGCTGGAGCTGGAGGCGACCATGCTCGCCTTCGTCCGCGGCGAGCACGACTGCCTGGTGGCGACGACGATCATCGAGTCGGGCCTCGACATCCCGAATGCGAACACGCTGCTGGTGGAGCGGGCCGACCAGCTCGGGCTGGCACAGGCGTACCAGATCAGAGGCCGGGTGGGCCGGAGCCGCGAACGCGCCTTCGCGTACCTGCTCTATCCATCCGCCGAGGCCCTCACCCAGGACGCCGCCGCGCGGCTCTCGACGCTGTCGGACAACACCGAGCTCGGCTCCGGCTTCCGCGTGGCCATGCGTGACCTCGAGATCCGGGGCGCCGGGAACCTCCTCGGGGACGAGCAGTCGGGCCACGTCGCCGCGGTCGGCTTCGAGCTCTATTGCCAGATGCTCGAGGACGCCGCCGAGGAGCTTCGCGCGGGGATCACGGAGCTGCCCGCCGAGCCGAGGGAGCCGGTCCGGATCGACGTGGACGTCGACGCCTACGTTCCGGCGGACTACATCCCCTTCGAGGCGGCCAAGATCGACGTCCACCGTCGGGTCGCGGCGGCCAGGGAGCCCGGCGAGCTGCGCGCTCTGCGAGAGGAGCTCGAGGACCGCTTCGGCCCGGTCCCCGAGTCGGTCTCCAACCTGCTCGACCTCCAGCGTGTCCGGATCGCGCTCGGCGACGCCGGCGTTCGGAACGTCGAGTTCCGGGCCGGGCGCCTAAGGGTCTCTCCGATCGAGCTCGATTCCGAGCAGGTCGGCGCGCTCAACGAGCGCGTCCCCGAGGCGATCTACCAATGGCGAGAGCGGACGATCGCGGTCCCCGTGCCCGAGGAGGCGGGCGCGCGTCTCGGGGCGCTGCTGGCGCTCGTCGAGGGAATCGGCGCCGCCGTCGCAGCCTTAGCGCCGACTTAGGTGATGACGGTTATGCTGCCGCCCCTGTGAAGAGCGGGTTCTTCTCGAAGCGCAATCTGGCGATCCTCTTCGGCGCCCTGCTGGTGCTGATGGTCGTGATCGTCGCGGTCGCCGTCGGCGTCGGCCATCCGAGCGTCCCCTCGGACGATGTCGCGGTGATCGATGACGCCAGCCTCAACGTCCCCGGTTTGGTCGAGGACGGGCACATCTCCAAGACGAACTTCAACCGCTTCCTGGTGCAGACCGCCAGGCAGAGCGGCTCCCAGACGATCCCGCAGCCCAACAGCCCGCAGTACAAGCAGGTCAAGGACCAGGCGATGCAGACCGCCCTCCAGATCGCCTGGATCTCGGGCGAGGCGAGTCGCCAGGGCATCACCTTCACCGACACCGAGGTCCAGCAGTCGCTGCAGCAGATCAAGTCGCAGTTCAAGACTCAGGCCGAGTACGAGAAGGCGCGCGATCAGGCCGGCCTCACCGACGCCGACGTCCTGGAGCGGGCGAAGCTCCAGCTGATCCAGAACAAGATCCAGAGCAAGGTCCAGGACAGCGTGGGGACCGTCTCGAGCGATGACGCCCACAAGTACTACGACGCCAACAAGAGCCAGTTCACCCAGCCGGCGAAGCGCACGATCCGGATCATCCAGAACAAGGACGCCCACCAGATCAACCTCGCCTACCAGGCGCTCCGCACGGACGACTCCGCCGCCAACTGGAAGAAGGTCGCGGCGCAGTACTCCACGGACCCGACCTCGAAGGACAAGGGCGGGCTGCGGACCGACGTCGTTCCCGGCTCGTTCCAGCAGCCGCTCGACGACGACATCTTCAAGGCGCCGCTGCAATCGATCCAGGGCCCGGTCGTGACCTCCACCGGCAATTTCGTCTTCGAGGTGGAATCGGCCACGCCCGAGAAGGTCACGGGCTTCGACGAGACCTCCGCCTCGACCAGCGGCGGCCCGGGCGGCAAGCTCGGCGACCAGATCAAGCAGCAGATCAAGAGCCAGCAGCAGCAGGAGGCGCTCACCGCATTCGGCCAGCACTTCCGGGACTACTGGACGAATCTGACCCAGTGCGCCAGTGACTACACCGTCTCGGGCTGCGACAACTTCAACAACGCCTCGCCGACCTGCGATCCGTCGAAGCTGGCGCCAGGCCAGCCTGGTCAGCCCAGCGGCGGTGGATGCCCGGCTCCGGTCTTCGCCTTCTGCCAGGAGGCCACGACTTCGAGCGGCGGCAGCACCGGTGGACAGCTGCAGTGCACCGGCGCAGGTCCCGCTCCGGGTGCGCCGGGCTCATTCAAGCCGTTCACATCCGTCGGAGGCGGCACCCCGCAGACCCCGCACCCAGCCGGTGCAGCCACCGCCGCCCCGGCGACGCCGAACCTCCAGGGCCTGACCGGCGCCGCCGGGCAATAGCCACGCCGCCGTACCTGGAAGCCCTTCAGGACCTCGACGAGGTCACCCGGCGCCTGCGCCGCGAGTGCCCATGGGACCGCGAGCAGGATGCCCGCTCGATCGTCCCGCACACCGTCGAGGAGGCCTACGAGCTGGCCGACGCCGCCAGCCGTGACGACACCGAGGCGATGGTGGACGAGCTGGGAGACGTGCTCTTCCAGGTCTTCTTCCTGTCTCTTCTCCTGGAGGAGAGGGAGAAGGGCGACCTGGCGGCCGTGGCCGAGTCATGTGCGGCGAAGCTGATCCGCCGCCATCCGCATGTCTACGGCGATCGTGATCTCGAGACGGCGGGCGAGGTCCTCACCCAGTGGGAGGACATCAAGCGGGAGGTCGAGGGGCGGGGCGAGCCCTCCGAGCTCCCCGAGAACCTGCCCGCACTGCTCTACGCCCGGAAGGTGCTCCGCCGGATCGATCCCGAGGGCTCCGCCGCGGAGGAGAAGCCCGGCGGCCCCCAATCGGATGACGCGGCCAGGGCCGAGGCGGAACAGCTCGTCGGCACCCTCCTGATGGAGGCGGTTGCGGCCTCGCGGCGACTCGGTGTGGACCCCGAGCTCGCGCTCCGGCAGACGGCCCGTCGCCTTCTCGACTAGCTTCCATTTCGATGTCGACGATCGAGACGGTTCACGGAAGGCAGGTGCTGGACTCGCGGGGGAACCCGACCGTGGAGGTCGAGGTGAAGCTCGAGTCCGGGGCGAGCGGCCTCGCGATCGTTCCGTCCGGGGCCTCGACGGGAGAGTTCGAGGCCGTCGAGCTGCGGGACGACGGGGACGAGTACGGCGGCAAGGCTGTCGGCAAGGCGGTCTCGCACGTCAACGGCGAGCTCGCCGAGCTCCTCAAGGGAGCCCGGGCCGCCGAGCAGTCGGCGCTCGACCGGACGATGATCGAGCTCGATGGCACCCCGAATAAGGGCCGCCTCGGCGCGAACGCCATCCTCGGAGCCTCGCTCGCTGTCGCAAAAGCCGCGGCGGCCGATGCCGGACAGCCCCTCTACGACTATTTCGCGGAGCTCTATGCGGCAACGGGGGCCAAGGACGCCGGCGCGGGCGACCTCCTGCCAGTCCCGATGATGAACGTCCTGAACGGCGGGGCCCACGCGGACAACTCCGTGGACTTCCAGGAGTTCATGGTGGTCCCGGCCGGGGCAGACAGCTTCGCCGGGTGTCTGAGGACCGGCGCGGAGGTCTACCACGCGCTCAAGGGCATCCTCCACAAGAAGGGGCTCTCGACCGGCGGCGGCGACGAGGGAGGCTTCGCGCCGGACCTGGAGTCGAACATGGCGGCGCTCGACTTCCTGATCGATGCGATCGAGGAGGCGGGCTATGCGCCCGGGGTGGACGTGATGATCGCGCTCGATCCGGCGAGCAGCGAATTCTTCGAAGACGGCAATTACGTGCTCGAGCACGAGGGCCGGAGCCTGTCGGCAGCCGAGATGGCCGACTACTGGCACGACCTCCGCGCCCGCTTTCCGGTCGTCTCGATTGAGGACGGCATGGACGAGGAGGACTGGGACGGTTGGAAGGCGCTCACCGAGAAGATCGGCGACCTCTGTCAGCTGGTCGGGGATGACAACTTCGTCACCAATCCGGAGCGCCTGCGGCGTGGGATCGAGATGGGCGTCGCGAACTCGATCCTGGTGAAGCTGAACCAGATCGGCACGCTCACGGAGACCCTGGAGACCATCGGGATCGCGCGCGACGCCGGCTACACGACGGTGATCTCGCATCGCTCGGGCGAGACGGAGGACACGACGATCGCGGACCTGGCAGTGGGCACCCGCGCGGGCCAGATTAAGACCGGCGCCCCCTCGCGCTCAGATCGGGTGGCCAAGTACAACCGGCTGCTGCGGATCGAGGAGGAGCTGGGCGACCGAGCGAAGTTCCCGGGCTCCTCGGTTTTCGAGCGCTAGCCGGAAGGACATTGCGGCCCCGGGCACGAATCAGGGGTCATGAGCAGCAGGGCATACGCAGCGCCCAGGCGAGCCCCCCGCCGCCGCGTGCAGCGCCGGGCGGGGCCGAGCCGGATCCGCTGGGACCGCGTCGGGCGGATCGCCCTCGTGCTCGTCCTCTTCGGGGTGATGGTCTCCTACCTGAACCCGCTGGTGAATCTGCTGCAGGCGTGGCAGGGGTCGAAGTCGAGCGACCAGGAGCTCGTCCGGCTCAAGCAGGAGAAGGTCGATCTGACCAACCAGCTGCGGGACGCCTCCAGTCCCGCATCCCTCGAGCGCGAGGCGCGCCGGCTGGGCATGGTCAAGCCCGGCGAGCACGCGTACGTGGTCAAGGGTCTCGGCAACTGAGCGGCTGAACCACGGTTAAGCGCCACAGTTATGATCCCCGCTCGCGCGCGCGGCATTGTGCCTGTGCGCGTTTTCTGTGATTTGAGCGAATGAGCCGATGAGCACAGGCCGGTACCTGCTCGGCGCGGCTGAGCTGGCGGTGATCGCTACCGCTCTCGGCGTTGGCGCCTACCACCTACGAGCCCTGCTCGCACCCGCCTGGACGGGCGCGCTGGCGCGGCTCGCGGAGATCGTGATCGGGATCTCGATGCTGATCCTGGTGTCGGAGCTGCTGGGCGTCCTCGGACTGTTCAAGGAGGTTCCGCTGCTGATCGGCTTCGTCGCTGCCGGCCTCGGCGCCACGTTCTGGGCACGGAGCCACGGTTTGCCGGACCGGCCCGATGCACCGGAGGCGCGCTCCAGCGCGATCATGGTGGCGATCGGGATAGCCGCCGCCGCGCTCGTCGTCGTCCACTGGGCCCACCCGACGGGGCAGGCGGTCGATCAGGGGATGTACTACCAGGACACCACCTGGTACCACATGTCTTTCTCCGCCCGGTTCGCGCAGACGGGCCACGTCGGGCCGCTCCACTTCACCGATCCCCTCAAGCTGGCGGCCTGGTTCTATCCGCAGAACTCCGAGCTGATCCACGGCCTCGGGATCGTCTTCCTGAAGACGGACTTCCTCTCGCCGCTCATGAACCTGATGTGGCTGGCGCTCTGCCTGCTCGCGGCCTGGTGCGTGGGTCGGCCCTACGCGATCGGCGGCGTCACCGTGCTCGGTGCGGCCGTCGTGCTCGACTCCGAGATGCTGGTCGGCTCCCAGGCCGGACAGGGGCCCAATGACGTGGCGGGACTGTTCTTCCTGATGGCGGCGATCGCTTTCCTGGTCGACGGCGCCGCCACCGCGCACTCCGCCCGCTCGGCGAGAACGAAGGAGGTCGAGTCGGGGGTGGTCGAGGACGTGCCGGTGGAGGGCGACCCACATGCCCTTGCGACGGTCGGCGCCGGGCCGCTCTTCATGGCCGGCCTGGCCGCGGGTCTGGGAATCGGCACGAAGATCACCCTGCTGGCGACGATCGCCGCCTTCACGATCGGCGTCGCGATCCTCGGGGGCCGGCGGCACTGGCTGCGCGCGCTGGGGATCTGGCTCGGAGGCCTGGTGATCACCTCGGGCTTCTGGTACGGGCGGAACTTCGTCGAGGCGCTCAACCCGTTCCCGCAGATCCACAAGCTGGGGCCGATTCACCTGCCCGGACCCGACCAGCTTCCCCTCTACCCGCGCCAGCCCCACTCCCTGAGCGAGTACTACAACGACCCGGGCGTCTGGCAGGACAAGCTCTTCCCGGTCCTGCACAACCGCCTGGGCCCGCTCTGGCCCGTGATCCTGGCCGTAGTCGTCGTGGCCCTCGTCTGGGCGTTCTTCCGGGGCGGGAGTGCTTTGATGCGGATCCTTGCCGTCACCGGAATGGTCGCGGGGATCGCGTACGTCTTCACGCCGCTGACCGCCTCGGGCAGCCTCGGCGACCCGGCCGGCTTCGACGCCAACCTGCGCTACGTGTCGCCGGTGCTCATGGTCGGCTTCCTGCTGCTGCCACTGATCCCGTGGTTCCGCCACGGCAACCGCCCGTGGATCCTGATCGCGCTCTTCGCGTTGCTCTTGATCCAGGGGACGGTCACGCAGTCGAACTGGAAGTTCGAGCATCACGCGGCGTCAATCGCCCTGGCCTTCCTGATCGTGGGCGTTCCGGCTCTGCTCGTCGCGGGGGCGCGACGGCGGGTCCCGGTCCTCGCCCTCGCCGTGTTCGGGCTGGTGATGGCGATCACTGCCGTGGCCCTGGGGCGCGTGCGTGAGAACTACTACCTCGATCATCGCTACGTGACGGCGTCCAGGCCGCCCCTGGAGGGCGGCTTCCGCTCCACTCCGGAATGGCAGCCGCTCCAGGACTGGGGCCGCAAGCAGAGCCATCAGCGGATCGGCGTGGTCGGCCGCGCTTCGGCGTTCGGGCAGTACTTCTTCTACGGGACCGACCTCTCCAACCACGTCCAATACGTCGGCCAGGAGCTCAACCGCGGCACATTCAGGCCGATCGTCAGCTGCGCAGCCTGGCGGCGGGCGGTCAACGTGGGCCAGTACGACTACATCGTCACCACACCGAAGATCGGCGCGCTGGAGGTGAGTGCTCCACCTGAAGCGCACTGGACCGAGACCGACAAGAACGTCAAGACCGTGATCCAGACCGGCCCGGCCGCCGTCTACAAGATCACCGGGCCCCTCGATCCGGCGGCGTGCGCGAAGCTGGGACCGACGGCGCACACATGAGCTTCGGCCACTACCTCGCCGGCTCGATCGAGCTGATCGCGGTGGCTGCGGCCATGGGCTTCGCGGCCGTCGGCCTGCGCGGCCGTTTCCTGCCCGGCTTCTCGGGCGCCTCGGCGAGGCTCGCCGAGGTCGTCCTCGGCCTCTCGCTGCTGGTGGTGATCCTCGAGCTCGTTGGGGTCGTCGGTCTGTATCGGCCGGGATGGGTGCTGCTCGCCACTCTGGTCGTGGGCGTCGGAATCGGGATTGTGCTCCGCCCTGCGGGGCAGGGACCAGCGCTGCCCTCGCCGGCGATCCGGCCGTATGCACTCGCCGCCGCCGCCGCGGCCGCCGTCCTGGTCATCGCCCACTGGGCGATGCCGACGCAGACCGGCCTCGACATCGGCATGTACCTGCCGAACACCACCTGGCAGAACGCTCCATTTGCGGCGCGCTTCGTCCAGGACCACCAGGTCGGCGCGCTGCACTTCACCGAGGTCCTGAACCTGACGGTCTGGTTCTACCCGCAGAACTCCGAGCTGCTGCATTCGGCCGGGATCCTCTTCCTCGGCAACGATTTCCTCTCACCGCTCCTCAACATCGGCTGGGCGGCCCTCTGCCTGCTCGCCGCCTGGGCCTTTGCGCGGGTCTACGGCGGCGGCCCGATCGCCGTGATCGCGATGGCGCTGGTGCTCGACGCAAACATGTTGCTGCTCTACCAGCCGGGGGACGCCAAGAACGACACGATGGGGCTGTTCTTCTTCCTGGCGGCCGCCGCGATCCTGGTCAACGCCGACGCACAGCAGCGGGCCGCAGCCGGGTCCGCTCGGACGCTGTATTCCGGTGGCCCGCCGCTCGAGGCGAGGTTGCCAAACGGGGCGCTGATCGTCGCCGGCCTCGCCGCCGGTCTCGCCCTTGGCACCAAGCTCAATCTGCTGGCGCCCTTCGGGCTTCTCACCCTCGGCGTGATCGCCGTCAGCGCCGGCTATCGCTGGCGGGCGACCTGGATCTGGGTCCTCAGCTCGCTGGTCACGGGAGGCTTCTGGTTCGCCCGCAACCTGGTGAACGCCGGCAATCCGCTCCCCTGGATCAAGGCGGGGCCGCTCTCAGGACCCCACCAGCTCGACATCAACATCCGCGAGCCCCACAACGTCTTCCACTACCTGGTGCCGCCCGACGGGGGAGTGATCCGCCATCACCTGGTCCCCGGGCTGCACGACAGCTTCGGCGACCTCTGGCCGCTCGTCCTGGTCGCGGTGATCGGCGGCTTCCTGCTCGCGATCTTCCGCGGTCGCACCCCGATGATCCGGATGCTCGGGATCGTGGCACTGCTCAGCGGCCTCGCGTACCTCGTGACACCGCTGACGGCCGCCGGCCCGGAGGGCGACCCGACGGCGTTCACCACCAACCTCCGCTACGCCTCGCCGGCGCTGGCTCTCGGTGCGCTGCTGCTCGGCGTCGACTCGGGACTGCTGAAGCCGCGCTTCCAGCCCTGGCTGCTCGGCAGTCTGATCGTTCTGCTGCTCGTCCAGGCCGTGCCGGTTTGGGATCTGCACGGGCACCTGTGGACGCGGCACTTCCTTCTCGGTGCGGTGGGGCTGGCCTTCTTCCTGGTCCTCGTACCCGTCGGACTGGTGCTTGCCCGCCAGCGTGGCGCTCCTGCGCGGATGGTCGCGGGCGGGGCGGTGCTCGCGCTGGCTCTGGTGGTGGCGATTGGCTGGCCGAGATCGGACGACTACGTCAAGGACCGCTACCAGGCCAGGACGGCTCCCCACGACTTCCCGGTCGGCATGAAGGCCGCGCTCGCCTGGTTCAACCACGCACAGCCCCACGATTCGCGCATCGCAGTCGTCGGCGGCCGTCCCGGCTTCAAGCAATACGTCTTCTACGGCGACGATCTCTCGAACCACGTCCAGTACGTGGCCAGGCACGGGCCGCACGGGGCGTATTTGCCGATTGCGAGCGAGGCATCCCAACACCTGCAAAGAGGGCCGGCCTTCGTTGCCCAGTGCCAGGAATGGGTGCGGGCACTGAATGAGGGCGGGTACCAGTACGCGGTGATCGGCCCCGACCAGCGGACGCAGTCGGTTGGGCCCGTTGAGGCCCTGTGGACGACCGCCGCCGGCGGAAGCAGAGTCGAAACCAACGACGACATCTCGGTGTTCAAGCTGAACCCCCCGCTGGACCCGGCAACCTGCACTCATGCGGGTGACCGAACGACGCAGAGAGTGACCGCCGTGGGTGTGGGGTCGGGCGCGGCCGCGCCCCAGTGACCTTCGGCGACTACCTCTTCGGGGTCATCGGGCTCGCGGCGGTCGCGATTCCGATGGCTCTCGCGGCGGTCCGGCTGCGCGGCCGTCTACTGCCTGGCTGGGGAGGAGCACCCGCGAGGCTGGCCGAGGCGGTGCTCGGCGTTGCGCTGTTCACCGTGCTGCTGCAGATCCTCGGCGCCTTCGGCATCCTGATCCCCGCCGTTTTGATCCTCAGCTCCCTGGCGGTCGGCCTCGGCATCTTCTTCGGCGCGCGGGGCGCTTTCCTCGCCCATACGCCGACCAAAGCGCCCCAGGCTGCGGGTCTGCCGCCTGCTCCGGCGATTCCCCTTCCCCAGCTGATTCTGGCCCTCGCCGCCGCGGCCTTCGTCGCCGCCCACTGGTTCACCGGCCTCCAGGACGTCTGGGGTCGCGGCATGCTCACCTTCGACACGCTCTGGTACCACGGGCCGTTCGCGGCGCGGATCGCCGACACCGGCTCGGTCTGGGGAATGCACTTCATCGATCCCCTCTATCTGAACTGGTTCTATCCGCAGAACTCCGAGCTGCTGCACGCCGCCGGAATCGTCCTCTTCAACAGGGACCTATTCAGCCCGCTGGTCAACTTCGGCTGGCTCGGCGTGGCGCTGCTCGCCGGCTGGTGCATTGGCCGTCCCTACGGCGTCGGGCCCCTGAGCCTGGTGGCCGTC
Source organism: uncultured Solirubrobacterales bacterium (assembly GCA_963743575.1). Lineage (GTDB taxonomy): Bacteria > Actinomycetota > Thermoleophilia > Solirubrobacterales > 70-9 > DASUPK01. The sequence goes on from CAVUQC010000007.1 coordinate 1,517,113, forward strand.
TGCATCGCGATGGACACCGGCCCGATGGTCCCGCGCGAGGCCGGCACCCCGGCGACCGACACAGTGCCGGTGGCGCTCCTGCTGGCCGCCGTGGCGATTCTGATCAACGCCTGGGCGATGCGAGCGGAGACCGGGGAGGGGGAGAGGCCGTCGCTCGCCTTCCCCTCGGCGGCGTCCCTCGGCGCGCTCCTCATAGCGGGTTTGGCGATGGGCGTTGCCCTGGGCAGCAAGCTGACGATCTCCGGGGCGACGGCGGCGATGGCGATCGGCGTCATCTTCCTGGTGCCGCCGGGGGTGCGCCGTAAAGCGTTCGGCGTCTTCCTGGCGGGAGTGGTGGCGACCGCCGGGTTCTGGTTCCTGCGCAACCTGATCCACGCCGGCAACCCGCTGCCATGGACCCGGCACATCGGGCCGATTGACCTCCCCGGCCCGAACCGCGGGCTCCAGGGCCGTGATGACTACACCGTCGCGCACTACATCGTTTCCAATCCGAGCACCTCGCTCTGGCGCGCCTACTTCCTCAACCCGATCGAGAACCTCCTCGGCCCACTCTGGTTCCTGATCCTCGGCGGCGCCGCGGGTGGCGCGGTGCTCGCCGTCTGGCGCCCACGCTCGCGGGCGGTGCGCCTCGCGGGAGTTGTGACGATCGTGGCCGCGATCGCCTACGTGTTCACCCCGCTGACCGCGGCAGGCCCCGAGGGGCACCCGCTCGCTTTCGGGATCAACCTCCGCTACCTGACCCCCGGCCTGGCGCTGGGCCTCGCGCTGCTGCCTCTGGAGCCGCGCCTTGTCCCCGCCCGCCTGCGGCTGCCTCTGCTCGCCGGCGCGCTGATCGCGCTCTTCCTCACCTCTCACTACTCGGACGCCAACGTCGCCTGGAAGAGCACCTTCGCGTCGATCCCCTGGGCGGCGTTGATGGGAATCCTGTTCGTCGCGGCGCCGGTGGGGCTCGCCGTGCTGGCCCGCCGCCGGACGGCGCTCGCGGTGCTGGTGGGGGCGGCGCTCGCCGTGGCAATCGCCGGGGTCGGCTGGGCAAAGCAGGACGACTATTTCGCCCACCGCTACAGCCGCGCCGAGGACTTTCGATTCCAGCTCGATGACGCCGTCCGTTGGGCCAAGCCGACCTCGGACCTTCGCATCGCCGTCGCGGGCACCAGCGGCGGGTACAACCAGTACGGCTTCTACGGCGACGACGTCTCGAACTACGTCCAGTACATCGGCAGGTACCTGCCCGAGGCGGACTTCCGTGCGATCGAGAGCTGCGCGGCCTTCAGGCAGGCCGTCGATGACGGCGACTACGACTACCTGATCACCACGCCCGCGCTCGACCTGAACAACCCATCGACCGCCGAGACCTCGCCCGAGCGCGGCTGGGTGATCAACGATCCGGCAGTCGAGGAGATCGTGCACTCCGGCCGCGTCTCGGTCTTCCGGGTCAACGGCGAGCTCGACCCGGCCGGCTGCACGGCGAACCAGCCCGCCGCCGCGAGCCAACACGGAGGATCAGCCAGGGGCAAGAAGTGAGCAGCACGGGCGACTACATCCTCGGCGTGATCGGCCTGGCGGCGGTGGTCCTCTCGATGGCGATCGCCGGGAGAACGGCTCGGCGCGCCGCTCTGCCGGCCTGGATCGGGACGCCGGCGCTGCTCGCCGACGCGGTGCTCGCGATCGGCATTCTGGTGGTCGTTGCGGAGCTGCTGGGCCTGTTCGGGCTGCTCGACGGCGTCCTGCTCGTCGCCGCGGCGTTGATCGTGGGAGGCGGCGCGCTCCGTCTCGAGCCGATGCTAATTCGGGCCGGGGCTCGGGTGCCGCAGTGGGGGAAGGGCAAGGAGACCGATCTTCTGCCGGCGCCGCCGATCGGCCGAGTCGAGCTGGGAGTTGGCATCGTGATCGCGCTGATCGTGGTCGCGCAGTGGGCAGGGCCGACGCTGCTGGCGCTCGACCGGGGGATCTATGGCGGGGATTCCCTCTGGTACCACCTGCCGCTCGCCGCGCACATCGCGGACACCGGCTCGATCACCGGGCTCCTCTACACCGATCCGCTCTACCTGAACTGGTTCTACCCCCAGGTCTCGGAGCTCATCCACGGTGGCGGCATCCTTCTGTTCGGGAACGATTTCCTCTCGCCGCTGCTGAACATGGCGTGGCTCGGACTCGCCCTGTTCGCCGGCTACTGCATCGGCCGCCCCTACGGCACGGGCCCGATCGGCCTCGCGGCCGTCGCGTCGGTGATGGCGGCGAACCTCCTGTTCTCGCGCCAGCCCGGCAACGCCAACAACGACGTCGTCGCGATCGCGCTCTTCCTCTCCTCGGTCGCGGTCCTGCTCAACGTCCGCTGGCCGGAGCGAACAGGGTCCGGGGAGGCCAGGGCCGCGCCACCTGCCGGCGCCCTTCTGGTCGCGGGCCTGGCGGCCGGCCTGGCGCTTGGCACCAAGCTCACCGTCGTCCCACCGGTCCTGGCGCTGACGGTAGGCGTCATCTGGATCAGCGGCGCGGGAAATCGGCTGCGGGCTTCGGCTGCATGGATCGGAGCGATGCTCGTCGGAGGGGGCTACTGGTACCTCCGCAACCTGATCGTCTCCGGCAATCCGTTCCCCTGGCAGGACATCGGGCCGATCCACCACGCCGAGGCGCTGCAGGGCCGCCACCCGTACTCGATCGCCCACTACGCGACCGACACGAGCATCTGGGGCCGCTACTTCACACCGGCGCTGCACGAGCGCCTCGGCGATCTCTGGCCGGCCTATCTGGCCCTTGCGGTGATCGCGGTGGTGCTGGTGCTCTGGCGGGGTGGGCGGATGGAGCGCATGCTTGGCGTCGTTGCGATCCTCGCCGCGATCGCCTACCTGCTGACGCCGCTCGGCGCCTCCGGCCCCAAGGACATGCCGATCGGGTTCCGGCTCAACATCCGCTACCTGGCCCCGGGTCTGATCCTCGCCCTGACACTGCTCGCGATCCCACCCCGGTTCGCGGGAGAGCAACGAGTGGGGCGGCTCGGCACCCGGGCGTTGCTCTGGCAATACGGCACCCTGAGCGTCTTCGCCCTCCTGGTCATCGTCAGCGCGGGTGCGATCGGTGCGATCGACACCGGACGCATCCCCGGCACGGTGGCCCTGGCGCTCGCGGTCATCGCCCTGCCGCTGCTGTTGGTGCTCCTCTCACGCAGGGGCATGGCGCCGGTGCCGCTCGCCGGGATCGGCCTCGCCGCGCTGATCGTCCTTGCGGTGTTCGGCCGCATGGCCCAGACCCACTACCTCGACGAGCGCTATTCGTCGATGGCGCCGGACTACCCGAAGACCGAACAGCCGGCGATCGAGCTCAACCAGGGGTTGGGCGCCGCCTACGACTGGGCGGACGGGAATCACGATCTGAGGATCGCGCTCTCCGGCACGATGGGTGCGCTCTTCCAGTACCCGCTCTGGGGCGGCGACTCGAGCAACAGCGTCACCTACATCGGCCAGCACGGGCCGCGCGGATCGTTCGACGAGATCCCCGAGTGCCCGGAGTGGATCGGCGCGCTCAACGACGGCGACTACGACTACGTCGTCACGACGCCGACCTTCCACCAGGACGATCCCGCCGCCGACACCGCGCCGGTGCAGCGCACCTGGATCTCCCGGGCCGGCAACGTTCAGCACGTCGCCGGGGCCGGGCTGGTCGACGTCTGGAAGATCACCGGACCGCTCGCGCCCGAGGCGTGCGTGGCCACCCCCGGCAAGAAGTTGCCGCCTGCTACCAAGTAGGCGTGGCCTATCCACTCGACAACGCCCTCTTCCTGTGGGAGGAAGGCGCCGGCCGGTTGCGGGAGCTCGAGGCAGACCCGCGAGCTGCCCGCAACGCGCGCCGCTCCGTGGATGCGATTCGCGATGAGCTCCGGCGGCGAATCGGGCCGACCTTCTCAGCCCAGGAGCTTGCCGACCTCTACGGGAAGGGCACCGATTGGTGCCTCGAGGCGGCTCGCCAGGCGGTGCCGATGGCGGCCGTGGACCTGGATCCTCAGGCGATCGTGGACGGGGCGTTCTACGCCTATCTGCGCGGCGCGTATGACTACTCGGGCGGAAGGGTCAGCGCCGAGCAGGAGTGAGGTGGCTCAGTCCTCGACGCGCTCGAGGACGATCCGCTCCGGCTCGATGGTGACCCTCAAGGCCTTGTGGCCCTGCCAATGCTCCGTGTAGGTCGGGTCGTCCTTGACCGACGCATCGAGCCAGATCCCGTAGCCATCGTTCTCGCCCTGGTCGAAGGTCGCCTCGAGCGGCCGCCTGCGGCCACGTCCGCGCCGGCCGCGACGGCGACGGCGACGCTTCCGTCCACCGGCGCCCTCACCCCCGTTACCCCCGTCCCCCTCGTCTGAGTCGTCGCGATCGCCCTCGTCCTCGCCGTCGTCCTCCTCAGTGGCGCCCTCTTCCTCTTCGGGCTCCGGCTCACTGAGCTCGGCTTCGATCTCGGCTTCGATCTCGTCGCGGAGGTCGACGTCGCTGGCGGGCTCCTCGCCCTCGGCGTCCAGGCCGTGCCGGCTGCGGAAGTCGCGCAGCTGCGACGCGGGCACGCCGAGCTGATGCGCTATCCAGGCATCGGTGCGCCCCTGGCGCACCCAGGCGCGGATCTGGTTAAGTTGCGGTCGCAGGGACTTTCGGGCCACGGCGGCGGACTCTAGATGATTCGGCGTTTGTGCCTTGGCAGGCGGGGCGGAACCATGTACGCTACCTATTTCTGGGTATCCGACAAAGACCGAGCGCCTGGGGGTAGGCGAACGGTCGTAGGAGGCAACGATGCTGGTGCTGACGCGGAAGCCGGGCCAGAGCATCATGATCGGCGACGGCGTCGAGGTGCAGGTCCTTTCAGTGGCGGGCGAGAAGGTGCGCCTGGGAATCACCGCGCCGCGGGACGTCCCGATCTTCCGGAACGAGGTCTACGAGCGGATCGAGAGCGAGGGGGAGAGTCGCGGCGCCGACGCGGTTGAGGATGACGGTGGGACCGATGAGGTCGTGGCGGACGCTTTGGAGCGGCTTAGTCAGCGCTAGACGGCTTCGCCATCAGGTCGCAGCCACAGCGGCTGCCCCGCATAAGTCGCTTCGGGCTTCGCTCTCCGCTCCGAAGTGGAGCGGCCTGGTGGTCGCCCTAAGTCGCGACCAGCTGCGGCCGCCCCACATAAGTCGCTTCGGGCTTCGCCCTCCGCTCCGAAGTGGAGCGGCCTGGTGGTCGCTAGCCCATCAGCCAGGCGAGCGTCTCGAACATCGAGACGACCACGGTCACGACCGTGATCGTCAGGCAGACGAGCAGGACGCTGAACCGGACCTTGCCCTTGGACTCGTTGCGGGTGATGCGACGGGCGCGCGAGCGGTGGACCGCACGCGTGCGCAGCTGATCGCGCCGGCGTCGCTCGAGCGCCATCTCCTGCTCGAACGCCAGCTCGATCTGAGCCATGCTCTGTCGCATTCGCATCTGAGTCATCACAAGTGCCCCCCGGGCGGCCGTGGAGGCTAGCAAGCGGCCTTGCAAGAGCCAAGCCGCACAAGGCCGGTCCGCCGCCCCCTGTTGGGCGTCTTCGACTATAGAGGGCACTGTCCCCACAAGCCGCGGCCGAGCACGCCGGCGCGGGTCGCCAGACGATCAAACAGCGCAGCAAACGAGTCGTTGGGCGGAATCGTCAGGGTCCGGGCGAGCCCTCGGCGGACGAGCTCGGCATTGACGAACAGCGGCCGCCGGCCCGCGCGCGGCAGGTACACGTAGGCGAGAAGCCGCCCGTAGACGTCGCGGTGCTCGGCGTCCAACCGGAGCGTGACCGTCTTCCCGTAGACGAGGCGATCGTTCACCTCGTGTGCCCGGGGCCCGCCGCACTGGACCGGCGTGCCGGGCTTCACCGTCTCCGGGGTGTCGATGCCGATGTAGCGGACCGACTCCTCGTCGCCCTTGGAAAGCGTGACGTCGATCGTGTCGCCGTCGACGACATGGGTGACATGCGCAGTCACAGGACCGGTCGGATCAGAGGAGCCGCCGCTGCCCGTCCCGCAACGCGAGAGGGTGGCGACGATCAGAACAGCGGCAATGAGGACAGCCGCATGCAGGGCGCCTCGGGGAATGGGACGTGAGCTCACTCCCAGCTGATGCGGGAGCGGCGCGAACTATCCGGCATCTGGCGGCTTCCGTTCGCTATGCGCATGCAACCCGCCAATGGGGGCGCCTTCATTGCCGGTTTTCGTGTTCGGCCCGACGCTACGGAATTCGCCGCACGTTGGAGAGCAGCGTCTCCTTGATCTGGCCGATGATCTCGAGCGCCTCGCTCTTCTCGCGCTGCCAGACGTTGCGGCCGAAGATCACTCCGGAGCCACCCGCGCCCATGATCGTGCGGGTGTGGTTCAGCACCGTCTCGTCGTCGGTCTTGGAGCCGCCGGAGAGCACGACAAGCGAGCGGCCCGCCGACTCGACGATCTGGCGCACGGCCACCTCGGGGGAGACCTCCATCTCGTTGTACGGAGCCGGCTGGTCCTTGTCCTTCTCCGGATCGAACTTCGGAAAGTTGAGCTTGACCACGTCGGCGCCCATTTCCATCGCGAGGCGGGCGGCGTAGTCGATCGCGTAGAAGGAGGTGGCGCCGCCCTTCTTGTCGATCGCCGAGCCGCGCGGATAGGCCCAGACCACCAGCGGCATGCCGTATCGCTCGCATTCCTCGCGAACGCCCTTGAGCTGATGGAGGTCGACGTCCTGGCGTGGGGAGCCCACGTAGAGCGTGTAACCGACCGCGTCGGCGCCGAGCCGGACCGCATCCTCGACCGACGCGTTGGTCGAGGAGAAGGCGTCGTCCGAGGGCGGAACATCGGTCTTGGCGTTGACCTTCAGGATCAGCGGCACCTGGCCCGCGTAGTCGGGGTAGTAGCGGCTCGCGAGGCCGATCTGGCAGGCGATCGCCGAGTAGCCGGCCTCGGCGGCGAGGCTGAACTGATACTCGGGGTCCTTGGAGGCGGGATTCGGGAAGAAGTCGCGCGGGCCGTGCTCGATCCCCTGGTCGATCGGGAGCAGCATCAGGGTTCCGTTGCCGGGGCCGTAGTCGAACAGCAGCCGGCGCAACCGCGCGCGCTTGCCGGGCGAGAGCGTTGCCAGGAGCGACTTCTGCTCGGTGATCGACTTGACTTCCATCTTCTCGGTTACCTCCTGAGTTGGGCCTTGAGGCTCAGTATGGCTGATCCTCTGAGGTGGCTGCATCCGCGCGGAGCACGGATGCCGGGCGAACTTCATCCCCCGCGGCTGTCATGGTCCGGGCCGTGCTGGAGCACAACTTCAGCGGGACGCCGTTCACCCTCGGCATCGAGGAGGAGCTGATGATCTGTGACGCCGAGACGCTCGAGCTATCGCAGTCGATCGAGACGATTCTGGGCGACCTTCCAGCGAACCTGCCTGGTGAGGTGAAGCCGGAGCTGATGCAGTCCGTGCTCGAGGTGGCGACTCAGCCATGTCGCGACGTTGCGGAGGCAGGTGAGCAGCTGCGCAGCCTGCGCCGGACCGTCCGGGAGGTTGCGGCGAAGAACGGGCTGGCGATCGGTGCCGCCGGTACCCATCCCGCCGCGCTCTACGAGGACCAGCTGATCGTCGACCGCCCTCGCTACCGCGAGCTGGCGGCGGAGCTCAGCTGGATCGCCGAGCAGGAGCTCATCTTCGGCACGCACGTCCACGTCGGCATCGACGGAGCGGAGAAGGCGATCTACGTCGCCGACGGCATGCGGGGCTACCTGCCGCTCCTGCTCGGCATGTCGTCGAACTCCCCGCTCTGGCGTGGCAAGACCACCGGGATGATGTCGTCGCGGACACCGGTCTTCCGCGCCTTCCCACGGGTTGGCGTGCCCCCGTACTACGGGACCTGGGACATCTACTCGCACCGCGTCGAGCAGATGATGCGCGGCGGCGCGATTCCGGACTACACGTACCTCTGGTGGGACGTGCGGCCACACCCGAACCTTGGAACCGTCGAGCTCAGGGTTTTCGACCAGCAGACCCGGGTCGAGCACACCATCGCCTTCGCCGCCTTGGGCCAGGCGCTGGCCCATCGGCTCGCCTCGGACTACGACGAGGGCGTGCCGAGCATCGAGCATCCTCACGAGCTGATCGACGACAACAAGGTTCGCGCGGCCGTGGTCGGGATCGAGGGCAAGCTGATCGACTTCGACCAGGGCCTCGAGGTGCCGGGCGGGAAGATGGCCAGCGGCGTGATCGACGACCTCAGCGGGCACGCCGAGGAACTCGGTTGCGCGGGGGAGCTGGGCGCGCTCGCCGACCTGATGGAGAATGGCGCCGGAGCCCGTCGCCAGCTCGACTGGCTCTCCGACCACGGCGACATCGCCGGCCTGATGCGCGAGATCATCGCCGCGAGCGACCCCGACGCCTGACCCAATCGGCCGCGAGCGAACCTGTTCCGAGGCGTCTAGTACTATTTTCGTAGCGGAATACCAGGTTTTTGCCGCACGAAGTTCTATTTCAGTATCAAATGGCCTCGTCAAGACCCGTCGACAGCGCTCTGGACCTCCTCGGCAGGCGCTGGGCGCTCCGGCTCGTCTGGGAGCTGCGGCGCAGCACTCTCGCGTTCTCGGAGCTGCGCGAGCGAACCGGGATCAGTCCCTCTGTGCTCTCCGACCGCCTCGGCGAGCTGATCGATGCCGGCGTGCTGGAGAGGGACGGCGGCCGGCGCTACCGGCTCAGCGGCCGTGGCCGGGAGCTCGCCCGGATCCTCTACGAGCTCAACAGATGGGCCGAGGCCCAACAGCAAACGGGTCGCGCCTAGAAACCGGGCGCGCCCTCGCACTATCCTCGCGGGGTGAGCTCGCCCGAGTTGAGCGTCGTCTGCCGGAGTTGCGGCGAGGAGGTCAGTCCGTACGTCACCGAATGCCCGTACTGCGGCACGCGGCTGCGCAAGCGGGCTCCGAAGCTCGAGCTCCGGGGCGAGGAGCTCACTCCGAAGCAGTCGCGCCGAGCCCGCCGCCGCCAGGCGCGGGCCCAGCGAACGGACCAGCTCACCGAGCGCCCGTATGCCGTCATGGCAGCGATCCTGGTGCCGGCCGCAATCGTGGTGCTGCGGGTGGCCAGTCCGTCCCTCGACACGTTCGGCCTGGGCGGAATCCTCGGCCCCGTCGGCCCCGATTGGTGGCGCTACCTCGCCGCCCCCTTCATCTATCCCGACATCGGCTACCTGTTCGTCGCCTCAGTCGGCATTGCGATCTTCGGCGTGCCGGTGGAACGGCGGCTCGGCCCCATCCCGACCGCCATCCTGATCGTGGCCTGTGGCTCGCTCGGCATGCTGGCCGCCGACGGGATGGAGACCGCCTTCGCGCCGCACAATGACGTCCTCTACGCCGCCGGCGGCAACGGAATCGCCCTCGGACTGCTGACCTGCTGGGCCGTGATCCGAGGCGCCGAGGTCCGCTCCCGCCGCGGCGAGGAGGTCGAGGTGATCGGCGCCGCCGTCGCGGCTGCGGTCCTGATCCTCCTGCCCCTGGTCGACGACTTCGCCAACGTCTTCGCCGGGCTCGGTGGCGCGGTGGTCGGCGCCGCGTGCGGCCTGGTCGCCGCGTACGCTCGCCGAGAAAGGCACCCGGGTTGACGGTCGAGAGATTCATCACCCTCAACCCGGAGTTGCACGACTACCTCGTCGCACACAGCTCCTTCCGGGACGGTGCCAGCGCCGAGGTGGAGAAGGCCGCCAGGGACATGGGCGAGCTCGAGGAGATGCAGATCGGCGGCGACCAGGCCGCCTTCATCACCATCCTCGTCCGGGCGATCGACGCCCAGCGCGCCCTCGAGGTCGGCACCTTTCTCGGGTATGGAGCGATCTCGATCGCCCGAGGGCTTCCCGACACGGGCAAGCTGATCTGCTGCGAGCTCAAAGAGGAGTACGCCGAGCGCGCCAATCAACACCTGACGCAGGCCGGCCTCGCCGATCGGACGGAGATCAAAGTCGGTCCGGCGCTTGACACGCTCCAGGGGCTCAGCGACGACGGCGCCTATGACTTTGCCTTCATCGACGCTGACAAGGTCGGCTATCCCCTCTACTACGAAGAGTGCCTCCGCCTCCTGCGATCCAACGGCCTGATCATGCTCGACAACACCCTGCGAGAGGGCACCGTGCTGGACGCGCCGGAAGGGGACGAGGGAACTGCGGTGATCGTCGAGCTCAACGACCGGATCGCTGCGGATGACCGCGTGGACGTCGTGATGCTCGGGTTCGCCGACGGGATCACCCTGGTTCGTAAACGCTAGGCCCGGCGATGACGATTCCCAGCGACGGCACCGCCTGGCTCCGGCTCATCCGGAGCTCGATGCCGCCGTTCTGGGCCGTGCTCGCCGAGAGCACAGGCGGGCGAGTGTGGGAAGGGAAGGGCATCGCCGCGGCGATCGTCCCTGGCTCACCGAAGCGCTCATTCTTCAATTCGGTCCTCTACGAGGACGCTGAGTCGATCGTCGCCTCGATCGGCGAGCTCAATCAGATCTATTCCGACGCAGGCGTCGAGGCCTGGACTGTGTGGGTGCCCGAGGCCGACGCCGCGGTTGCGCAGGCGCTGGAGGCGGCGGGACACCGGTTGGATGCCACGCCCCGGGCGATGGCCATGCCGATCGATGGCCTGCGGGCGCCGCAGCCCGATCCCGAGCTCGAGATCCGCGAGGAGCCCAACTACGAACTGGTTTCGAGCCTGAACGAGATCGCCTACGGCTTCGCCCCCGGTGAGTTCCCGGTGATGCAGGGAGACCTATCGGGGCTTCGTATCTATCTCGGCTCGATCGGTGGGCAGACGGTGGCGTGCGCCGCAGCGTTCACAAACGGCAGCGATTGCGAGATCGTTTTCGTCGCCGTCCTGCCCGAAGGCCGGGGACGGGGTATCTCGGGTCGCCTCATGGCTCGAGCGCTTGCGGACGGCGCCGATCGGGGCCTCGAGACGACCACCCTGCAGGCGACCAAGCTGGGCTATCCGGTCTACGTCAAGCTCGGCTACGCCGACCATGGCGAGCTGCAGATGTGGGAGCGGCGGAAGTAGGGTCCCCGGCGTGACGCGAGGGCCCTACAGCGACGATCAGATCGACTCGGCGATCGACGCGATCTCCGATCCTGGCGCGTTTCAGGAGGCGGAGCGACAGGTCGCCCGCGCCGCGCCGCGTCTTCAGCGGATCCTCGCCGAGGCACTGGGCGCCGGCGGTTGGTTCGGGGAGTCGCACGAGACCGAGTCCCTGAAGGCGGCGACCGTGCCGGATGAGGAGGCTCGCCTGACGGCCGTGCGCACCCTCCTGGCCGAGGAGGCACGAATGGGAATGATGGTTGGGGTTGCTGTCGGCTGGGCATTGGCCGACAAGCTGGAAGAGCAGGAATCCGAACCTACGAAGGAGGACTGACCCAGATGGAGATCAACTACATCGGCCATTCAACGGTCGAGCTGGTCGACGGCGACACGCGTGTGCTCGTTGATCCGTTCCTCGCCCCCAACAACCCGGCGGCCAAGGTCTCGGCGGACGACGTCGACCCGACGCACGTCGTCATCACCCATGCGCACCAGGACCACTACGCCGATGCGATCGCGGTCGGCAAGCGAAGCCAAGCTTTCTACGTCGCGATCTCCGAGCTCGCGAACGTGCTCGACGAGGAGGGCCTCGAGAATTTCGCCGACCCGAATCTCGGCGGCACCGTGGAGTTCGACTGGGGCTGGGTGAAGCTCGTGCAGGCCTTCCACACCAGCACCGTGCCCGTCGGCGACCGCCCCTTCAGCCCGTCAACGGGAACGGTGATCGGCGCGGCGGCCGGAGCCGTCATCAACCTCGGAGGCAAGACGCTCTACCACCTCGGTGACACGGCTCTGTTCGGCGACCTGAAGCTGATCGCCGAGCGTACGCCCGTCGATGTCGCCTTCATCCCGATCGGCGGGCACTACACGATGGATCGACACGACGCCGTGGTCGCCGCCGACTTCATCGGGGCCGAGACGGTGATCCCGATCCACTACAACACCTTCCCGCCGATCAAGACCGACGCCGAGGCGTTCAAGTCCGACGTGGAGTCACAGACGAAGTCGAAGGTCGAGGTGCTGGCCCCGGGTGAGTCGACGACGGCGTAGCGTCGTCACCTTCTCTGCGCTACTCGTCAGATCCCTCGACCAACCTGCCGAACAGCAGGTCGAAAAGAGGGACGTAGACATCGAGTGACACGGCATCGGGATCGACCAGGTGCTGGACGGCGAGGCCGACATCGAGGCCGATCATCGCTGTCGCGAGCTGGCCGGGCGGGAGCGGCGCCGTGCTCCTAATCTCGTCGAATGTCGCGCTTATCTGGCCGGCCACCAATGCTCGGTTCCCACTCCAGAAGGTTGCTGCGAGCTTTCGAAACACGTCGTCGCGTGCTGCCTGAGTCAGGCACTCGAGCCAGAGACGGAAGAGCCAGCTTCCCTTCTCATCCGTCTGCATATCGCGCAGCCGCTCTGCTCCCCAGCGCAGCCGTTCGCGGGGGGTACCAGGCTGTTCCTGGGATTCCGTCGCGAGCTCGGCATAGCGGTCGTAGACCCGCGTGTGGAGCAGGTCAACAAACAGCTCGTCCTTCCCGTCGAAGTTGGAGTAGAAGGCGCCACGGGTGTAGCCGGCCTCGGCCGCGATCTCCTCGACACTCGAGCCCTGTAGCCCTCGACGAAGAAAGACTCGTTCTCCGGCGTCCAGCAGCCGGCGCCGCGTCTCCGCCTGTTTCTCCTTGCGAGTAAGCCGCGTCGGGCGCTTCGGCCGCGGCACCGTCTTCGTAGTGGCCATCAGAAGGCCGGCTGGCTCGGCAGCGGGTCCCCAGCGAAGAAAAAGAACCAGATCTCGAAGGCGATGATCGCGAGCACCCCAACGACGATGAAGACCCGCTCGATCGGATCAACCCGCTGATCCTCCGGTCTCGGGCCATCGCTGAAGCTGCGGTTCCACGAGCGCCGTTTCACCCGGTCGCGCTCTTCGCGGGGATCCACTGTCCGTCCCCGGATCCATGAGCCCACGAGGAGCGTCAGCCAATACGAGACGATGATCCCGGTCGCGATGAGGACGGCCAGGGAAGGCGTCAAGTCCCGCTTCGTACCGGCGAGCTTCGACGCAATCCAGATCCACCCCAGCGGGATGGCGGCCGCGGCGCCGATCGCGGCAACGGTTCCCGACAGTGAACCCATCCCGCTGACGAGTCGCCGGACCCGCGGGTGCTCCTGTCGATGCGCCTGCATAGTCACATACAATATCGTATACGAATACAGGCCTGTATCTGACTTCTCCCTTCTCGGCGACTGCCTCGATCCAAAGACACCGCTCGAAACTGGCCAGCCAGCCAGTCCTTGCGGTAGGGTGCAGCGCGTGGAGGCAAGGGAAGCGACCCAGTCGGGACCGTCACGCGGGCAGCGCGAGGACTTCCGGGCGACCTCGGACCCGGCGCTCCAGGAGGGCGGGCGGGGTGACGTCAAGCTCCTCGACTACACCCAGCTCTACAACCTCTGGGAGAAGCAGCAGTGGCTCACCCAGGACCTTGACTTCTCGCAGGACCGCGTCGATTGGCACGAGCGGATCCCCGAGGAGGAGCGCTTCCAGCGGATGTACGGGCTCTCCAGCTTCTTCATCGGCGAGCAGAAGGTGGCCGACGAGCTCGGGCCGATCATGCGGGCCGCCCCAACCGAGGCGCAGCGGATCTTCCTCTCCACCCAGATCGCGGATGAGGCCCGCCACGTGCGCTTCTTCGACCGCTTCTTCAGCGAGGTGGGTGTGCTCGAGGGATCGGATGACCTGGCGCAGCGTCTTGAAGCTCTGGACGAGCACGTCAACGACGCGTTCCGCACGCTCTTCGACGACCTCCTGAAGAGCCGGGTGGACCGGCTCGGGCAGGAGCCGGGGGACCTGGATGCGCTGGTCGAGGCCGTGACGCTCTACCACATGGTCATCGAGGGAATGCTGGCCCTGACCGGGCAGCACTTCATCATCGACTACAACGAGCGGGTGGGGACGCTTCCCGGATTCGTGGAGGGCTTCTCCAACGTGGCTCGGGACGAGCACCGCCACATCGCCTTCGGGGTCCGCTTCCTGACCGACTGCGTCACGGCCGACGACCGTTACCGTGGCGTCATCCAGAAGATGCTCGAGCAGTCACTGCCGGTCGCCGACAAGGTGATCGACCCGCCGTGGCCCGAGGAGGAGGACAACACCGAGCTCTTCGGTGCGAGCCGCGAGGAGACGCATGCCTTCGCCGCTCAGGCCCTCAGCCGCCGGCTGAAGGTCATCGGGCTGATGCCCGCTAACGCCTGAAGGAATTACGGTCAGGGGTCAGGCTTAAGGCTGACCCCTGTGGCGCTTTCTGGGCGCCGGCTTGTGTTTCTTCGGCACTGAATAGGCGAGCGGCTTCACGGCGCCGTCCTGGATCGACCCGCTCGCGCCGGTGTCGATCGGAGCCGCGGGAGGCGGGGGAGGCGGCGTGGTGCAGCTGCTCGGCGCACCGGCATCGGCCACGCCGTCGCCGTCCGCGTCGCAAGTGGGGGAGGCAGGAGTGGAGGGCTCGACACCTGTCGTGACCGGGCCGGACTGTGGCGAAGTTGCGTTCGGATCGCTGTTGGCGATCGCCTTCTTGTGGTGGCGGTGGCGATGGCCGGTGGTCGCGGCCGCCGTGGTGCCGCCGGTCTGAGCGCTGGTCGCCGTCGTCGGGTCGGTCGGCTGCGGAGACACCGTGACCGTTTCGGGAGGCGTCGCCGCCGCCTGGGCCGCGGCCGGAGGCGGCTGCGTCGCGGCAGCGGCAGCGGCCACGGTCGGATCCGCCTTCGGCGGGATGTTGATCTTCACGGCCTTGCCACGGTTGACCTTGGTCTTCGGCGTCGGGCTCTTGGCCGGGTGATGGTCGGAGACATTCTGAATCTCAGCCGCGCCACCGGCGAGGATCGCCGCGGTTGCAAGCCCGGCTGCGGCCTTGGTGCCGATCGCGGCGGCCGCGCCACCTGCTGCCGTGACAACTCCGCCACCTGCTGCGGCGCCACCTGCAGCGGCTGCGCCACCAACGGCGGCTGTGCTCCCGGCAGCGGCTGCACCGGCTCCGGCCGCTCCGGCACCAGCTGCCCCGGCGCCCGCGGCGCCTGCACCGGCGCCCGCGGCGCCTGCACCGGCGCCCGCGGCGCCTGCACCGGCGCCCGCGCCGGCCGCGCCGCCACCGCCGGCTCCGGCTCCGGCACCCGCGGCCGCGCCACCGCCGCCACCGCCGAAGAGCCCGCTGAGCTTGGCGACCAGCGCGCCCTTGAGGAAAAGCAGCGGCCCGGCCGGGAAGATCGCAGCCAGGGCCTTGGTGTCGGAACGAAGCTGTGAGCGGAACTCGCGGCAGGGGTCGCACGTCTTCAGATGGCGCCTGACAGGGCCGGTGACCTTGGCGATGCCCTCAGCGGCCTCGGCGAGCTCCAGGCGGACGTCGTCGCAGGTGAGCTGCCGCGCCTGACTCGACTCGGCCAGGGCGATGCGGGCCCGAACCAGCAGGCTCTTCACGCCGGGCACGGTCGTGTCCATCGCCTGGGCGATCTCCTCGTAACTCATCGCGTCGATCTCACGCAGGAGCAGCGCTGAGCGCTGTGTCTCCGGGAGCTGGCCGACGTCAGAGAGGAGGTTGCGGAACTCCTCGCGGTTCTGGACCCGCTCGAGCGTGGTCACCCCGTTCATGTGGGCATGGGTGTCCATCGTGTCCTGACCGTCGGCGGTCGGCTTGCGAAGGTGGTTGAGTGAGCGGTTACGCGCGATCCGGTAGAGCCAGGGCCGCACGGCGATCGGACGCTCGTCGGCGACCATCGCGTTGTAGGCGGCGACGAATACCTCCTGAAGCACGTCCTCGGCGTCTTCGGTCGAGCCCAGCATCTGGCGGCAGAAACCCAGGAGGCGCGCCTGGTAGCGCTCGACCAGAGCGTCGAAGGCGTGCTGGTGGCCCTTCCGGGTCAGCGCGACGAGCTGCTCATCGTCTTGGAACCGAAGAAGGGGCGATCGCCGGGCGAAAAGCCCGCGTCGCTGTGCGTGTGTGAGTGTGGAAGCTTCCAAGACCGGGGTGACTTCGAAGCGCTCTCCCTGCCGCCGGAAACACCGTAGCAGCGGTGTGGTTGCGCTCGCCTGAGGCTTAATGCCCTCGAAATCTGAGTACTAGGCGTGCTTTTTTGGCGCTATTTGCGGGGATTCTCTCCCTTGACGCATCCAGATCATCGCCGATTGGCCTAAGGCCCATCTAAGCGGCCAGCCGCTCGGCCGTTTCGGCCGCCTCAGCTTCGATTCCGATCGGGGCGCCCTCGTCGATTTCCTCCTCGATCTGCTCCGCGCTCGGCATGCGCAGTGCGAAGATCGCGAGCATCAGCCCGACGGCCGCCGCGCCGGCGGCGATCAGGAAGGCGAGGTGGTAGCCGCCGCTGAGCGCCTGGGTGGCGCCCTCGCCCGCTGATCGAAGGGCATTGGTCCGGTCCGTGGCGATCGTTCCCAGCGCCGCCAGCCCGATGGCGGCGGAGAGCTGGATCGAGACCTGGATGGTCCCGGACGCGAGGCCCGCATCCTTGGACGGCACGTCCTCCATTGCGATCATCATCAGTGGCGGGTTGGCCGCGCCGAAGCCGAGCCCGAGCACGGCCAGGGAGGCGAAGATCGTCGGGAAGTAGGGGGTGGACTGACCGATCTGCGAGAAGAGCACCAGGCCCACGACCGGTCCGGCGATCCCTACGACCAGCGTCCGCTTCGGCCCGAACCGCTCGACCAGCCGGGCGGCGAGGCCGGCCGACATGGCCGCCAGCGAGACACTCATCGCCATGAAGGCGAGGCCGATCTGAACGGGGCTCATGCCGCGGACGTGCTCGAAGTACAGGGCGCCGAGGAAGAAGGTCGAGTATGCGCCCGTGACGAGGAACCCTCTGACCAGGTTGGCGGTGACCAGGCTGCGCAGGCTGAGGACCCGCAGCGGCATGATCGGGTTCTCGATCCGAGACTCGAGTGCGACGAAAGCGGCGAGCAGCGCGGCGGAGATGCCGGCCAGCCCGAGGGTGCGTCCGCCGGTCCAGCCCCACTCCGGGATCTTGATCAGGGCGTAGATCAGCGCGATCGACGATGCGGTGATCAGGATCGAGCCGAGCCAATCGATGCGCTCTCCGGCGGCAAGACCCTCGTTCTCGGCGATCAGTGAGCGGCCGAGCAGGTAGGTGATCGCGCCGATCGGCAGGTTGACGAAGAAGATCCAGTGCCAGCTGATCGCCTCGGTCAGCGCGCCTCCGAGCAGCAGGCCGAGAGAGGCTCCGCCGGCGATCACGAAGGTGTAGAGGCTCATCGCCTTGGCGCGGTCGCTCGGCTGCGGGAACTCGACGGCGATGATCGCGATGATCACCGCGGAGGTGAGCGCGGCGGCGGCGCCCTGCAGGAACCGGAACGTCACGAGGGCTCCTCCGCTCGGGGCAATGCCGCAGAGCAGGGAGGCGGCAGTGAAGGCGGCGACACCGAGCAGGAAGATGCGCTTGCGCCCGAAGAGGTCGCCCAGGCGACCGGCGAGCAGGAGCAGGCTGCCGAAGGTGATCAGGTAGCCGTCGATCACCCAGGTCAGGCTCGACTGGCTGAAGTGCAGTTCCGACTGGATGGAGGGCAGGGCGACGTTGACGATCGTCGTGTCGAGGATGATCATCAGCTGCCCCAGGCAGACGACGAAGAGGGCGATCCACCTGCGGCGGTCGGAGTCCCGCGCTATCTTGTATTCCGTAGCTTCCACGAGGATCATCACTATACCAGGGATTATCTTCGAGTCAAGGATTATCCGTGAGGCAGGCTACGATTGGGAGAGATGAATACGCAAGCTCCATCGGTTGCCGGCTCGATGAACCTGCTGACGCGCCTGTCGCGCGTGATCTATCGCCGTGCCGTCCCGGAGCTGATCGGGATCAAGATCAAGGAGTTCGTCGCGCTCGTCTATCTGCGCGAGTCCGGACGAGCGACCCAGCAGAAGCTCGCCGAGACGATGATGATGGATGCGAATAACTGCGTGATCCTGCTCAACGGCCTCGAGGACGAGGGCATGATCGCCCGGACCCGGGACCCCGAGGACCGGCGCCGGCACATCGTCGCGATCACCCCCAAGGGCTACCGGGCGCTCGAGAAGGCCGAGCATGAGCTCGAGACCCTGGAGGACGAGGTGCTCGGCAACCTCGACCGTTCCGAGCGCGACCAGCTTCGCGATCTCTTAGCCAAGGCGCTCGAGGACCACTCGCTCGCGATCTCGGCCTAACCGCCGCGAGCACGGCCTCGGCGCGATCTTCCCTCACCCGCCGGGGTAGCCCAATTGGTCGAGGCACGCGGACTTAAAATCTGCGGTCCTTCGGGACAGTGTGGGTTCGAATCCCACCCCCGGCACTGATTCGAACTAGGCGGTCCGCCAGCGATCCGGGTCTTGGCGGTCCTCGAGGCGCTTTTCCACCGACCGCACCTTGTCGCTCAGCGTCTGCTGCTTGTCGCGACGCTCGTCGAGCTTCAGCACCGAGTAGACGCGGGGGAGACCCATCTCCAAGGGGATCCGGTGAAGCTCCGCGACCACGGCGAGGATGTCCTCGACCGACCCCTCGAGCGAGGTGCCCATCGCGTGCAGCTCGAAGCCGACGCTGTCCTGGGCGGCGAGCCGCCGTTGAATCTCGGCGATGTACTCACCGGCGCTCGGGTCCGAGCGCCCGAGGCCGATCACCGTCAGGTCCGCGGTCGCCATGGGGCAAGTATCACCGCGCGGCGCAGGATGTGAGGGGGATCCGGCCCAAATGAGGGTATGGTCGAGCCATGAACGTCGTCATCGTCGGAGGCCACGGGAAGATCGCGATGCGGCTCGCGAAGCTGCTCGTCGAGCGCGGCGACAGTCCGCGGGGGATCATTCGCAAGACCGAGCAGGCCGACGATCTCGAGAACATCGGCGCCGAGCCCATCGTGCTCGACATCGAGAACGTCGACGACATCGACGATGCCTTCGCAGGCGCCGAGGCGGTCGTCTTCGCCGCCGGCGCGGGGCCGGGCAGCGGGCCTGCGCGCAAGCTCACCGTCGACTACGGCGGTGCGGTCAAGTCGGCCGAGGCCGCGATCGACAAGGAGATCCGCCGGTTCGTGATTGTGAGCGCGATCGGAGTCAACCACCCGGATCAATGGTCGGAAGAGATGAAGCCTTACCTCGAGGCCAAGGCGGACGCGGACAAGTTCGTGGCCGGCAGCGGCCTGGACTACACGATCGTGCGCCCAGGCGGCCTCACCGACGACCCAGGCACCGGGAAGGTCAGCGCGGGCGACGACCTGCCCGGTGGTTCGATCGCCCGCGACGACGTCGCGCTCGTGGTCGCCGAGGCGCTTCGCGCCGACAACACGATCGGCAAGGCATTCGACCTGGTTGGAGGCGACACACCCGTCTCGGAGGCCATCGCCGCGCTGTAGGGGACAATCTGGGGCCGCCCATGTCCCATCCCCACCCGCTCACCTGGCTGTACCGGAAGCTCGGGCGCCGCTACCCGGCGTTCTTCATCACGGTCGAGCTCCAGTCGGCGTTCCTGATCGCCACCGGTGCGGTCGCTCTGTTCAGCTTCTACTACAACGTCTCCAGCTCCGACTTCCTCAAGGTTCTCGCGGTCACGCTCGGGCTGACCGCCATCGGGATCTCATTCGTCATCTTCCGCGTGCTCGGACGGCTGCACCCCCTGACGGCATGGATCGGAGGGGCCCGGTCCTCGGAGGAGACGGCGGACGCCTGGCACGCAGCGGTGAGCCTGCCCATGCAGCTGATCCGGCGCGATTTCCTCGTGCCGGTTCTGGTCACCGTGGTCACCGTCATCGCCTCGATGGCGATTCTCGACCTGAGCTGGCCCGCCTTCTTCCCGATCACGATCGCGGCTCTGCTCACGGTCGCCTATGCCGCGACCCTTCACTACCTGGCCCTCGAGCTCGCGCTGCGGCCGATCCTCTTCGACATCAATGCCTCTCTCGACATGCCGGTTCGGATCGACCGGCCGGTCGTGCCACTGCGGGTCAAGCTGCTCGGCTCCCTGCCGCTGATCAACGTGATCACCGGCCTGGTGGTGGCGGCGCTCACCTCGAACGGAGGAGGCACCGACGCCCTGGGGATCAACGTGCTGATCGCCCTGTTCGTCTCCTTCACGATCAGCTTCGAGCTGACGGTGCTGCTGACGCGCTCGATCCTGCGGCCAGTCGAGGACCTGGAGGCCGCGACCGAGCGGATCCGCCAGGGCCGCTTCGACGAGCACGTCCCGGTGACGACCTCGGACGAATTCGGGGAGCTCTCCTCGGCGTTCAACCAGATGGTCGACGGGCTGGCCGAGCGCGAGCGTCTCCGCGAGGCTTTCGGGACGTATCTGGACGAGGAGGTCGCCGCCCACCTGATCAACGAGGACTTCGAGCCCCACGGCCAGGAGGTGGAGGTCTCGCTCGTCTTCTGCGACGTCAGGGACTTCACCACTGCCGCCGCCGAGTCGTCGGCCTCCGAGGTGGTGGCGCGGCTCAACGAGCTCTTCGAGTGCATCGTTCCGATCGTCGCCCGCCACCGCGGTCACATCGACCAGTTCATCGGCGATGCCGTGCTGGCCGTCTTCGGCGCGCCCGAGCAGGTGCCCCAGCACGCGGACCGCGCCGTTCAGTGCGCGATCGAGCTGGCGCGGACGATCAACAGCCGCAGGCCCGGCGGCTTCGAGGTTGGAATCGGCGTCAACTCCGGCAAAGTCGTCGCGGGCGCGATCGGCGGCGCCGGACGCTTCTCCTTCAGCGTGATTGGTGACGCCGTCAACCTCTGCTCGCGAGTCGAGGCAGCGACCCGGGAAACCGGAGATCCCGTCCTGATCACGGGCGACACCCGCGCCCTGCTGTCCGAGACGATCGAGATCGAGCCGCGCGGGGAGCGGGAGATCCGGGGCTATGACCGGAAGGTCGACCTGTATGCGCCGCTCGTCCCGGCGGCGCTCAACACCGGCCCCGGAGCGGATGTGAGCGACCCGCTCGGCGAGCCGGTCGTGGGCGGGCTCGGACGGGCGCCCGTCCCGGGGGATGGGCTCGGCCGTCGCTCGCGACCTGGCCCCGGCGTCGGGCGCGCGGGGACGAGTCAGGACCGCGGCCTCGGCCGCACGCACACCCTCCCCGGGTCCTAGAGCAAAGCCGTTCGCTGAGTAGATAGAGCGGGCGACGCCGGACCGGGAAGTCAGTGGGCCGCCGCCCATCCGGGAGGCGGCGACCCACGAACCCCTACATCCCCAAGGACCCCCGGCGGTCTGGTGACTATCGGACAACGACCGTGCCGGGTGCAACCTCGCAATTCGGTAAATCACCCATGCGGGGCTACGGAAAATCGCGGTGCCCCGTGCCTGGTCCTCATACTGCGGGCATGGCGGATCCGTCGAATCCCCTCGAGCCACCGAAGGGCGTGCCGGCGAAGGCGCTCGACGGTCTCTATACGGGGCCGCTGGAGGAGTTCACCGCAGCTCGCAAGGCGCTGGCGAAGGAGCTCGGATCGGATTGGGTGAAGGGGCTGCCGAAGCCGAGCCGGGCGGCCTGGCTCGTCAACCAGCTGGCGGCCCGAAAGGCCGCCGACGTGGCCGAGCTGCTCGACCTGGGGCGCGAACTGCGCGCGGCGCAGGAGGAGATGTTGGCCGGCTCGCCCGACCGGGACAGGCTGCGCGAGAGCGCGCAGCGCGAGCAGCGAGCCGTCGACTCGCTGACCCGGGCCGCCGAGGCGATCGGCCGCGAGCATGGGGTCGGGTCGCAGATCCTCACCCGGGTCGGTGAGACGCTGCAGGCCGCGGCGGGCGATCACGAACTCGCCGAGGCCATCAAGCGGGGGCGGGTGGTCCGGGAGCGGCGGGCCGCATCCATCGGTCTGATCGGCACCGCCACGCCGGCGCCGCGCCCCAGCCGGAAAGGGAGCAGTGACCGCGAGGCGGCCGACCGGCGCGAGCGCCAGAAGCAGGCGAAGCGCCGAAAGGAGGCCGAGCGCAAGCTCGCCGCGGCCGAGAGGGAGCTCGAGCGCGAGAGCGCCAAGCTCGACCGCGCCAGGGAGACCGTGGAGGGCGCCGAGCGACGCGTGCACGAAGCCGAGCTCGACGCGCACGCCGCGCGGCGGGAGCTGGACGAGCTGTAGTCTCGGCCGAGATGCCCGAGCGGGTCGAGGAGAGAGCCGAGGGCGCCGAGGCTCACGAGAACGCGGGACCGGTGCACGGCGGGCGCCTGGTCGCCCAGGCAATGCGCAGCCGCGGTGCCTCCAAGCTCTTCACGCTCTCCGGCGGCCACCTCTTCTCGATCTTCGACGGCTGCAAGGCGGAGGGGATCGACGTGATCGACACCCGCCACGAGCAGTCCGCGGTCTTCGCGGCGATCGGCTGGGCGAAGGCGATGCGTGAGCCCGGGGTCTGCGCCCTGACCGCCGGCTGTGGCGTCACCAACGGGATGAGCGGGATCGCAACAGCGCAGGCGGACGGCGTGCCGCTGGTCGCCCTCGGCGGCCGGGCGCCGGAGATGAGGTGGGGGAGCGGCTCGCTCCAGGAGATCGACCACCTGCCCTTCGTCTCGTCGCTGGTCAAGTCGGCGCAGACCGTCAAGGATGCGGGGAAGATTGCGCGGACCACCGCCGAGGCGATCGACACCGCCGCGACCGCGCCCTACGGCCCGACGTTCGTGGACTACCCCCTGGACGTCGTCTTCTCGGAGGCGGACTCGGAGATCCCCGACCCACCGGCGCAGTCCGACCGCCCCGCAGAGGGCGCAGGCGGGGTGGCGAAGATCCTCTCCGAGGCGGAGCGGCCGGCGATCATGGCCGGCTCCAACCTCTACTGGGCGCAGGGCGAGACCGAGCTGCGGGCGCTCGCCGAGGCGCTGGGCATTCCCGTCTTCCTCAACGGCCTGGGCCGCGGCTGCCTGTCGCCCCACCACGAGCTCTACTTCTCCCGCGCGCGCGGCGCCGGCCTGGGGGGCTGCGACGTCTGCCTCGTGATCGGGGTGCCTCTCGACTTCCGCCTGGGTTTCGGCGCATCGATCGCCGAGGACGCGACCCTCGTTCAGCTGGACTTCGTGCCGCCGAAGCTGAAGAAGACTCGGCTGCCCGACCTCGCGCTCGCCGGCGACATCGGCGCGACGCTCACCGAGATCCGCGAGTCCGCCGACTCCTCTCCCAAGCGGACCGCTCCCTGGGTGGAGGAGCTCCGCCGGGTCGAGGTGGAGAAGCGGGCCGAGGAGCAGGAGACGCTCGACGATGACCGCTCTCCGCTCCATCCGATGCGCATCTACAAGGAGCTCGGGAACTTCCTCGACCGCGACGCGATCGTGGTCGGCGACGGCGGTGACTTCGTCAGCTTCGCCGGCCGCGTCTGGGAAACGTGGGAACCCGGCACCTGGATGGACCCCGGCCCGTACGGCTGCCTCGGCGCCGGCCCGGGCCAGGCGATCGGCGCCAAGCTGGCCCACCCCGAGCGCCAGGTCTGTCTCCTACTCGGCGACGGGGCCTTCGGCTTCTCCGGGATGGAGTTCGACACCATGGCCCGTCACAACCTGCCGATCGTTGCCGTGATGGGAAACAACGGCATCTGGGCTCTCGAACACCACCCGATGAAGTTCCTCTACGGCTACTCGCTCGCCGCCGAGCTGCGGCCAGAGACGCGATACGACGAGGTCGTCGCGGCTCTCGGCTGCCATGGCGAGCTGGTCCGCTCGCCCGATGAGCTTCGGCCCGCCCTCGAACGCGCCTTCGCCTCGGGAAAGCCGGCTCTGGTGAACGTGATCACCGACCCCGAGATCGTGTACCCGCGCAGGGCCAACCTGGCGTAGCCAGGCTGTTCAGCCGAGGATGTTGACCGCGCGGGCGACGACCAGGCCGAGGGTGATGATCGCGGACGTTCCCTGAAGCCCCATCAGCAGCTTCGCGGTCTGAGTGATCGGCATCGTGTCGGTCGGGCTGAAGGCGGTGGCGTTGGTGAGTGCGGTGTAGAGGTAGTCGAGAAACGTCGGCCGCCACTCCTTGCCCATCGGCGTGCACTTCGCCGTATCGCTGTCCATCTGAGGAAAGAAGAAGTCCGGCCACGGCTCATGGGTCCTCGTATGGCGGTTCAGCGGACCACCTCGGTCGAGGTCCCAGTAGATGACGGAGAAGAGCAGGATGTTGGTGACCCAGAGCACCACCCCCGAGCCGATCAGGGCGTCACCGCCGGTCTTCCCGCCGACGATCAGGAAGTGCACGAGAAGCCCGAGCGAGACGAGATACGTCAGCGTCACGAGACCGAGGATCGTCCAGAGCAGACCGCGCTGATGCCGCCACCTGACTCGGTTCGCGCGGCGCGGCCCGACCAGGATGAGCGTGAGCAGGAGAAGGCCCTCGACCGACGGGATCAGCCACTTCGGGCCGATCACGAGCTTGTCGGAGAGCGCAAGATGCAGCAAGATCGCGATCGCCACGGCGAGCTGTGCCGGCCAGAGGGGATCGCCGCGTCTAATCCGCTTGTCGAGGCGGTCGAGCTCGCGCCCCACGTGCGCGGGCGGATGCTTCTGGGTCGCGGAGGCCGCGCTGGCTGGATCGGCCATCGGCACGCGCGAGGCTAGAGGGGCCTCAGGACGACAGCCCGAACACCCGTCCACTCCTGGGCGGTTGCGGAGAAACACTGAGGCCAGCTCGCCCGCAGGCACCGATGGCCCGAATAGATGTTCAGGCCAAGCGAAACCGGCATGCTGGAGCCGCCCAAGCAGCTCGACGAGGAACTGCCTGTCGTCTCCGCGAACGGGAACGACTTCCCGGTCGCCGAGAAGCTCCCCGAGCAGTACGGCCGCTTCTACCTCCCGCTGAAGCTCAAGCTGGTCCTGGTCGCCCTCTGCAGCCTGGCCTGGGTCGGCTTCTCGCTCTGGCTCGCCATTCCGTGGATCGAGGAGCTCGGCAAGTCGATCACGGTCCCGCTCGCCGCGGCGGTGATCGCCGGCATCGCGATCATCCCCGGTTACCTCAACGCCCACCTGATCAGCTCGCTCCTGATCGACAAGGCTCCGCCGCTCCGCTTCGACGTCGACTTTCCGGCGATCACCCTGATCATCGCGTGCTTCAACGAGGAGGACCAGATCGAGGAGACCCTCGACTACGCCTGCGCACAGGACTATCCGGGCGACTTCCGGATCCTCGTCGCCGATGACGGCTCAACCGACCGCTCGACCGAGCTGGCGAGCGTCCGCGCCGAGATGGACGACCGGATCTCGGTTCGCACCTTCCCGCATGGCGGCAAGGCTCACACCCTTAACGCGGCGCTCGCCACCGTCGACACGCCTCTGACCGCCACGGTTGACGCCGACACCCTGCTGATGCCAGAGGCCCTGAAGCGTTGCGTCGCGCGTCTAATGGTCTCGCCCCCGAGCACCGTGGCGGTCGCCGGCGCGGTCTTCGTCCGCAACTCCCGCAAGAACCTGCTGACCCAGGCCCAGGAGTGGGACTACTTCCTGGGCATCGCCTCCATCAAGCGCCAGCAGGGGCTCTTCCAGGGAACGCTCGTCGCCCAGGGCGCCTTCTCCGTCTACCGGACCGACCCCGTCAAGGAGGTCGGCGGCTGGCCCGACGCGATCGGCGAGGACATCGTCCTCACCTGGGCGATGATGGACAAGGGCGCCGGAGTCACGTACGAGAAGACCGCCGTCGCCTTCACCGACGCTCCCGAGACCGCGAGGGCGTTCGCCAAGCAGCGCCGCCGCTGGGCACGCGGCATGATCGAGGGCCTGAGGGAATTCGGCCCCGCCCTGATCAAGGGCCGCCGCTCCTACGCCCACTCGATCGTCGTCGACTACGTCTTCCCCTACGTCGACCTCGTCTACTCGATCGCATTTCCGGTGGGCATCATCCTGGCACTCGGCTTCCAGAACTACGCCATCGTCGGCCCGCTGACCTTGCTCGTGCTGCCGCTCAACATGATCCTCTCGGGGATCATGTTCAAGCTCAGCCGAGACTCCTTCGAGGAAGTCGGGCTGCGGGTCCGGCGCAACTTCAAGGGCTTCTTCAGCTACCTGCTGCTCTACCAGCTCTTCATGTCGCCGGTCAGCGTCGTCGGCTACGTGCAGGAGCTCTTCCGAACCAAGCGCAACTGGTAGAGCTCGGCACTAGGCGTTGCCGGCGACCAGCTCGAGCACCGCGGCCGCGTGCCGCTTCAGGAAGGCGGGGCCGACACCGTGGATCTCAGCCAGGGCTTCTTCGCTGCCGGGCCGGGAGGCGGCGATTCCCTCCAGGGTCCGGTTGTTCGCGACCGTGTACGCGGGCTTGCCGCGGGCGGCCTTCAGCCGCCACTCCCGGAGTGACTCCAGCAGCGACTCGTCCTCGGCTGACAGCTCGGCTGGGGGAGAGGCTGTCTTCGAGCTCCGCCGCTTCGCCTTCACCTCGAGCTCTTCCGGCGAGGGCAGCCACGACTGCGGATCGCAGACATCGCAACAGCGCCCCTCGGGCGCGCCCGGAGTCGAGTCGCCGAAGTGGTCGAGCAGTCTTCGGCGCCGGCAGCTCTCCCCGAAGCTGAACGACTCGACCGCGCGATAGGCGCGCCAGGAGCGGTCTCTGGCTGACTTGCAGGCCGCGCGGGCGGCAGCCAGGTCGATTCGGTCGTTGAAGCGGAGCTCCAGTCGGCCTCCCGGCGCGGGCTCGACCTCGAAGGCTCCGGCTCGCTCGGCGATCGCCAGCTTGACCCGGTCCTCGTCGATCCGCGGGGCGTCGATGGTGAGGTGCCCCTCACTGTCCGAGCCTGCCTTCAGGCGCTGGGCGTAGAGAGAGACGGACTCGGGCTCGACCTCCCGCATCTGGATGAAGCGGACCAGACGGCCCAGGTCGGAGCGCCCCGCCAGGAGGACGGCCCGGGCCGGGAGCCCATCGCGTCCCGCGCGGCCAGCCTCCTGGTAGTAGGCCTCGACGCTCGTCGGAATCGCCCAGTGCCAGACCGAGCGGACGTTGGCCTTGTCGACTCCCATGCCGAATGCGTTGGTGGCCGTGATCACCTCGGCGTCTCCGGTCATGAAGCGGTGCTGGGCGGAGGCGCGCTCGTCTGGGTCCATGCCCGCGTGGTAGCCGGCGGCGCTCAGTCCGGCTTCGCGCAGGGACTGGGCGACCTCCTCGGTGTCCTTGCGGGTCCCGCAGTAGACGATCGCTGGGCGGTTGGCATCGTCGCGGAGGCCGTGGAGCAGCATCGCCAGCTTGCGCGCCTTCGAGCCCTTGCCCTCGAACTGGACGATGTCGAAGCTCAGGTTCGGGCGGTCGAAACCCGCGCGGACCATCAGCGGGTCCCGGAGGCCAAGGCGTTGGCTGATCTCGGTCGAGACGTCCTCGGTGGCGGTGGCAGTGCAGGCCATCACCGTCGGCCGGCCGAGCCGCTCGAGTACCCGCGGCAGGCGCAGATAGTCGGGGCGGAAGTCGTGGCCCCACTCGGAGATGCAGTGGGCCTCGTCCACCGCGAGCAGGTCGACCTTTCGCTGCCCGACTGCGTTCATGAAGCCGGGCTGAGCGAAGCGCTCCGGCGAGCAGTAGACGATCCGGGCCCGGCCGTCTCGGATCTGCGCCATGGCGTCGCGTGCGACCTGATCCGGGAGACCGGAGGCGATCATCACCGCCGGATGGCCGTCGGCCGAGAGCCGCCGCCACTGATCGGCCATCAGCGCGATCAGTGGGCTGACCACGATGGTGAGCGCATCCGTGGCCAAGCCGGGGAGCTGGTAACAGAGGGACTTGCCGCCGCCGGTGGGCATCACGACCAGCGAGTCGCGGCCAGAGAGCGCGGCCTCCACTGGCTCGCGCTGCCCGGGCCGGAAGCCGTCATAGCCGAGGTGAGCGAGGAGAGCGTCCGGGTCGGAGGGCCCGTCGTAGGCGCGGACAGACTGTGTCGGCTCGGCTTCGACGCCCTCGAGCCCGTGCAGCGCCGCCTTTGCCTCCTCCATCTCCGGGAAAGAGGCCTGAGCCAGATTCTCGCCTCGCTGGGTCACCTGCTCACCATGGCGGAGCGGGCGGTCGGACCCTGACGGTCAGCCGCCGCGGGCGAGGATGGTCGCGATGACGCCGAGAAAGCCGACGACCTGCAGAGAGACCATCGCGATCCACGTTCGAAGGACGGTTTGACGCAGCTCGCGAATGTCGCCGTCCACGCGGGCGAACCCGTCCCGAACTGCCTCCGCGAGGTCGTCGAGGCGCTCGTCGGTCCAGCGTTCGCGTGCCATCGAAGACCCAGAATAGACCGGCGGCCGCTCCTCAGCCACGCTTGGCCTGAACACGCTCCACGATCGTCTGCGCACGTCGTGAGATCCCGGCCCGGGTGTAGCGGAATGGTCGCCGCGCGCCGCGGTGGTAGGGGAAGCTCGAGCTCTCCCGCGGGCCGAGCGTCAGATCGATGACGCGGCCGTCGCTGTCGACCAGCCACCAGTGGCTCTTGCCCCGGCGCTTCAGCTGCATGGGATGCAGGCCTGCGTCGTAGCCGCCGCCGAGGTGGAAGTACGCCTCGGCGGCGATGTAGGCGAACCCGTCGAACCGCCCGAAGCCGCTGCGGTACTGATCCTGGGCCAGGTCGTCGGTGAGTGACGTCTGGACCTCTCGCTTGAGCTTGTCCGCGGGCGCCAGGACGGCCTTCGAGTTGGACCGCCCGGCGCCCGCGGAGGACCTGCTTGGACGGGAGGGACTCACTGCCGCTTCTAAGAGACCAGCGGCAGAAGCTCTCCCCCCGAGAGAGGAAGCGCTCTAGCGGGCGAGCCTGGCGGCCACACCCACGGGGATCGGCCGGCCCATGTGCAGCGCGACCATGCCGCGGAACTCGTCCGTGGTCTGCGGGCCCCAGAGAGCGGAGTGGCAGGGGGTGCAGAGCGTCTCGCCGGCGGGCGACTCCTTGCCGTTGGCGAAGATCTCGGTCAGGCATTGGGTGCAGTGCTGTCTCATGGCGCTAGGTATCGGCAGCCGAGGCCGAATTCGTGAGCTCCGAGAATCTTCTGGACGATTCAGGGCCTGAGCCCGGCTACACGGCCCTCACGCATGAGCCGCCTCAGGCCGCTGCGCAGGTGACGCTCGGCGTCGGAGCCCTGCAGATGCGTCGTCCTCACGATCACCGCCGGTCGTCCGGCGTAGAGAAACTCGCTGGCATTTCTCACAGCGAATTCATCGAGGTCCTGGTCCGGTTCGTCTTCTCCGTGGTCCTCATCTCGCATTCCTGGATCCCTCCTGGATCCGCTGGCTCACTTACTCAATGCCCGGATCCCAGCCGTTTACTCGCGCTGCCGGTTGCCGACGAGACCGGCTGGGTAGGGTGGCTGTCATGGAGTTTCGCAAGCTCGGCAGCTCGGACATCGAGGTCTCTGAGATCTCCCTCGGCTCCTGGCTCACCTACGGGGCCGGGGTGGAGCGCGAGCAGACCGAGGCCTGCACCAAGGCCGCCTTCGAGGCCGGGATCAACTTCTTCGATACCGCAAACGTCTACGGCAGCGGCGCCGCCGAGACAGCCTGGGGCGAGGTGCTTAAGGACTTCGACCGCTCGAGCTACGTCCTCGCCACCAAGGTCTTCTTCCCGATGTCGGACACCGACCGCGGCCTCTCCCGCGAGCAGATCCACAAGCAGATCGACGCGTCTCTCGAGCGTCTTCAGACCGACTACGTCGACCTCTACCAGTGCCACCGACCCGATCCCGAGACCCCGATCGAGGAGACGATGGAGGCGCTCACCGAGGTCTGCGAGGCCGGCAAGGCGCGCGAGATCGGTTTCAGCGAGTGGACCGTCGAGCAAGCCCAGGCTGGGCTCGACGTCCCGGACAGCAAGGACTGGGTCTCCTCCCAGCCGCAGTACAACATGATCTGGCGCGCCCCCGAGGCGGAGCTGATCCCCTTCTGCGAGGAGCACGACATCTCCCAGATCGTCTGGTCGCCTCTCGCTCAGGGAGTGCTGACGGGCAAGTACAAGCCCGGCGAGCCCATTCCCGGGGACTCGCGCATGGCTTCGGACGCGATGAACTGGGCGATGAGCCGCTACATGTCGGACGACGTGCTGTCGGCCGCCCAGAAGCTGATCCCGATCGCCGAGGGTGCAGGCCTCAACACGGCCACGATGGCCCTCGCCTGGATCCTCCGGAAGCAGAACGTCGCCAGCTGCATCATCGGCGCCTCACGCCCGCAACAGGTCTTCGACAACGTCGAGGCCGCCGGCGTCGAGCTCTCGAAGGACACCCTGGACGCGATCGACGAGGCGCTTGACGGCGTTGCCGTCACCCAGCCCCGGCTGGCGAACTTCGTCGAAGAGGGCGTCAAGCACCGGTAAGGCGCTGCCCCGGCGTCTTCAGGCGCGAAAAGAAAGGGCCCGCCGGAGCGGGCCCTTTCGAACGATCAGAAGCTTTGCGGCTCCCTACGCAACCTGCTTGACACCGGTCGCGGCCGGGCCCTTCGGGCCCTGCTCGGTCTCGTACTCGACCTTCGCGCCCTCTTCGAGCGAACGGTAGCCGTCCCCCTCGATCGAGCTGAAATGGACGAACACGTCGTTAGAGCCATCGTCGGGTGTGATGAACCCATAGCCCTTGTCGTTGCTGAACCACTTGACGGTTCCGGTAGGCATCTCGCCTCCTCTTACTGTGCTGCGAACGCGAGGAAGCTGAGAGCAACAACGCGAGCGCTACGCACACCTTTGCCGGTATCACCGGCCTAACGCGCGGGACGGTAGCAGCCTGGAGGACGGAATCCGCGACCGGGATGTGTCCAAATCCGCGCGAGGTGTGCTAGCTCTCGCCCAGCCGGCAGAGCACTTGGTAAACAGAGGTGAAGTCGATCTCGAAGCCGTTGCGCGCCGCGCGTAGGTAGAGGCGCCAGACCCGGAGCCGCTCGGGGCCGGCGATCTCCTCGGCCCGCTCGATGTGGTCGTCGAGGTTGCGAATCCAGTGACGGAGGGTCTCGGCGTAGTCGGAGCCGAACTCCTCGACGTGCTCGCAGATGAAGCCCGCCCGCTCCAGGGCGAGCATGACCCGGGAGACGTGGGTCGTCTCGCCGTCCGGGAAGACGTAGCGCTCCGAGAACGCCCCTCCCTCGATGTTGCCGTGGCGCAGGCGGGAGATGCCGTGGTTGAGCAAACGGCCCCCGGGCCGGAGCATCGAAGCGAGCTGCTCGGCGTAGACGTCGATCTGGGACTCGCCCACGTGCTCGACCATCCCGATCGAGGCGACGGCGTCGAAGTTCTCGCCGGCGAGCTCGCGGTAGTCCTGGACTCGAATCTCGACCTTGTCCTCGACACCCGCCTCGGCGACCTTCTGGCGCGCGAGCTCGGCCTGGTTCTCCGAGAGCGTGATCCCGACCGCCTCGACGCCATGCCGCTGCGCGGCGTGGATCACGAAGCTGCCCCAGCCGCAGCCGACGTCCAACACCCGCTGGCCGGGCTCGAGGGCGAGCTTCGTGCAGACCAGCTCCCGTTTCGCGTCCTGCGCCTCAGCGAGCGTCGGGGGCTCGCGGCGGAAGCCCTTGCGCGGGGGGACCCGGCTGAAGAAGGCGCACGAGTAGGTCATCGACTCGTCGAGGAAGAGGGAGAAGAACTCGTTGCCGACGTCGTAGTGGTGGCGGACCGCCTCGCGGTCGCGCTCGGTCGTGTGCTTGCGCCCCCGGAGGTGGAGCTCGGCCCTGGGAGGGGGCGGGGGACGGCGGACGCCGGCGGCCCGCAGGGCGGCCGCGATCAGCCGAGCCTTGGCCGCTGCCCCGACGGGGGGCGGCTTCCACTCGTTGAGGACGTCGATGACCTTGTCGATGTCGTCGATCTGGATCTCGCCGGACACGTAGGCGCGCCCGAGGCCGAGCTGGCCGGGCGCGGCGACCGCGTAGGCGAGGGCATCCTGCGAACGCGCCCTGAAGACCGGGCCGTCGCCATTGGTGGACGGGACCTTCGACCCGTCCCAGAGCTCGATCGTGAAGGGGCGCTCCGGGAAGGCGCGCTCGATCTCCTGTATGAGGGGCTCGGTTGCGATGATCCGACAGTACCGAGGGAGGGGATTCACTTGTTGTTAGGGGAGCCGAATTGCTCACCAATCGCTTAGGGATTACCGCTAGGGTCTGTCCCGCTTACAGGGACTCGAGTCGCGACGACGAGAGTCGGATTGACTCGGCCAGGACCAAACAAAAGGAGACCCATGTCGGACGTTGCCGGAGTGACAGCGCCCCCCGCCGGCCCGTCCGCTACAGCGGTGCCGCCCTCACCAGTCCGGAAGCCTCGTGTCCCGCTCGCGCGAGATGTCCAACCCGTCGCCAATGAGACCCGCGACCGGATCATCACGGGCGCGCTCACGGTCATTCCCTTCCTGCTGCTGGGCATCGTCGCCTGGCAGCTTGCGGGAAGCTGGCTGCGCTGGAGCGATCTCATCGTCTTCGTACTGCTCTACGTCCCGACGGGCTTCGGGATCACGGTCGGCTTCCATCGCCTCTTCACACACCGAAGCTTCAAGACGGGCCCCCGGACCCGTGCGGTTCTCGCCGTACTCGGCTCGGCCGCGGTGGAGGGTCCGATCATCTCCTGGGTCGCGGACCACCGCAAGCACCACGCCTTCTCCGACGAGGAGGGCGATCCGCACAGCCCGCACGTCGGGTATGGAGAGGGGCCCTGGGCCCAGGTCAAGGGGCTCTTCCACGCCCACGTCGGCTGGCTCTTCATCCATACTCAGCGCGGCTCGAAGGAGCGCTTCGCCCCGGACCTGCTGAAGGATCCGATCGTCAGTTACGTGGACCGGACCTTCCTGCTCTGGGCCATCGGCGGGTTCATCGCCGCCTTCTTCCTCGGCTGGGCGATCGGCGGCACCGTCATGGCGGGTGTCACCGGATTGCTCTGGGGAGGCGCAGTGCGGATGATGTTCCTGCACCACGTCACCTACTCAATCAACTCGCTCTGCCACATGTTCGGCAAGCAGGACTTCGAGACCACGGACGAGTCGCGCAACCTGGCCTGGCTCGCGATCCCGACGTTCGGCGAGGCCTGGCACAACAGCCATCACGCCTTCCCGACCTCGGCCGTGCACGGGATGAAGAAGCGACAGATCGATCCCTCGGCGGGAGTGATCTGGTCGCTCGAGAAGCTCGGGCTCGCCTGGGACGTCGTCCGGATCACCCCGGAGCGCCAGGCCGCCAAGGCCACCGCCTGACCCAATAGGGTCACGGGCGGTGTCCCGGCGTCTCGTCCCGGTCCTGCTTGCGACGGCCGCAATTGCGGCCGTCCTCGTCGTCTCCGCCTGCGGCACGAGTGACAAGGACAAGATCAGCGGCATCACCCCGGTGGATGCGAACTGCGGCGACGTCCAGTACTCGGGCAGCGGCAAGGCGGAGAAGCTGATCGTCTCCGACCTGCCCCTCCAGGGGGATTCCGCCGAGCGCTCGAAGCAGATGAACGACGCGATCGTCCAGGAGATGGCGCGCAAGGGGTGGCTCGCCGGCAAGACCGAGGTCGGCTTTCAGGCCTGCGACGACTCCCTCGCGTCAACCGGCGAATGGGACGAGAACGTATGCCGCTCCAATGCGCAGGCCTACGCCAGCAACTCCGATGTGATCGGCGTGATAGGCACCTACAACTCCGGCTGCGCCGCGGTCGAGATTCCCGTCCTCAACAGGGCCCCGGGCGGGGGCCTG
This sequence comes from uncultured Solirubrobacterales bacterium, assembly GCA_963743575.1. GTDB lineage: Bacteria > Actinomycetota > Thermoleophilia > Solirubrobacterales > 70-9 > DASUPK01. Next base: position 1,550,696 of record CAVUQC010000007.1, read on the forward strand.
GCGATGGTCTCGCCCGGCAACACCTTCGTCTGCCTGACAGAGTCGGGCAGCATCTGCAAACCGGACGAGCCCGACATCTACTATCCGTCCGGCAAGCGCAACTACATCCGGGTCGTCCCAAACGACGCGGTGCAGATGGCGGGCCTCGCCACCTTCGCCAACGGGCAGGGCATCCGGAACCCCTACATCCTGGTCGCCGCCGACGACCCGACCAGCAAGGGACAGGCCGACACCTTCGAGGGCGCCGCCCGATCGCTCGGCATGAAGATCGCCGGGGTCGAGCAGTGGGACCCGAAGGCGAAGAGCTACACCGACCTGATGCAGAAGGTGAAGACCTCCGGAGCGGACGCCGTCCTGCTTGCCGGCCTGCTCGAGCAGAACGGCACGCAGATCATCAAGGACAAGGCCTCGGTGCTCGGGCCCAACGACGGCCCTGTGAAGCTGCTCGCGCCCGACGGCTTCGCGCAGCAGAGCACGATCGACCAGGCCGGTGCCGCGACCAAGGGGATGTACGCCAGCCTCCCCGGCAAGGTCCCGAGCAGCCTCACCGGCGAGGGCTCTGCCTTCGTCAAGGAGCTGCGGTCGCAGATCGGGGACGAGCCGCTGGAGCTCTTCGCCCCCTACGCGGGGCAGGCGGCAGAGGTGCTGATGCCCGCGATCCAGGCCGGCAACGCGACCCGCTCGGGCGTGATCGCCTCACTGTTCAAGACCAGTGTCCAGGATGGCATCGTCGGCAGTTTCTCGATCACGCAGAGCGGAGACCCCAGACCGGCGCCGATCAGCGTCTCCCAGGCGGAGGACACCTTTGTGCCCGCCAAGACGATCACGCCGCTGCCCCAGCTGGTCAACGCAGCCCGCGGCAAGTAGGCGGGCCCCGCATCGGGGCGGGTCCCTATGCCGTGGCCATCAGGTCGTCGGGGCGCTGGTCTCTCAGTTCCTCGTCGAACTCCCGATTGAACCGGCCGAAATAGGACTCGTCGTGCTCTGGGGCGTCCCAATTGTTGTGCCAGTGGTAGGCGAAGGCTCCCGGGAAGAACTCCCGGTAGGAGCGGGCGTCCGGCCCAGGGCGAAAGCGCCAGCTGAACTTGCGAAAGAAGTCATCGAATCCCTTGAAGCGGGCCGTCTCCAGCCGGGATTTTCCGTCCAGGTGAGGCCAGAGTGGGTCGAAGAAGGCACACGGCAGGACGGTCAGATCAATCTCCTCGGCGCCCTCGAACCGAAGGACGACCGTCGGGTTGCATGACCCCGCCTCGGCACCGCGCTCCATCAGCTTCCACGCGTTCTCGGATCCCTGCTCGAAGCGCAGGATCGCATTGTTCCCATACGGAAGGTCGGCAGACCAGCGGTAGGTGAAGTCCTCGGTCATGAACGGCTGCTCGAACAGGTCGCTCAGGTCGCGCAGGAGCATCGTGTCCAGGTCGAGGTAGACGCCGCCGTAGTTATGGAGGGTGACAAGGCGAAGGAGATTTGCCCGCTCGAGAGAGCTCGGGTGCTCCTGCAGCTCGGTTCTGCCCTCGAGCGGCGTTCCGCGACACTCCAGCTCCGCGTCGAAGGCCCTGACCGTGATCTCGGACCCGACCGATTGCAGGGCCTCGTTCTGCTCATGCCCGGGGTAACCGTTTTCGGCGTCCAGCCAGAGGCAGACCTCCCCGCGCCTCCGCTGCGTCGCGAGCAGGGACTTGACGCTGAAGGCGTGCTTGTTCGTGAAGGGCCCGGACCAATACAGGTGATACGGCTCGCCGGTGGGGGCATCCTCGTCGGCCGGCGGCTCCAGCTCGCGGAGGAAGCGCAGGCAGTGGTCCGCATCCCAGTACAGGCGTTCGTCGGGCAGCAACCGCACGTTCAGGTATTTATCAGGCGGGCCAGTCCGGAAGCCTGGCGCCCGCTACCCGATTCTTGGAGTGAGCCCGGCGGTAATTCCTGCTTTCACGCTAAACCGCGGGGCGTTTGCCGCCGATGGCAAAGGCATGGAGCCGTCCACAAGCGAGCGAGCGCAGGGATTGGACAAAGGGCCGAACGGCGAGTTGACAGAGCCTTCGGTCGAGCGCGTGCGCGATCCCGAGGAGCACAGCGAGGTCGCAGACGAATCCCATAGCCATCCACTGAGCAGCTCCTATCCGGGCGTGCGCCCGGCGGCGAAGCTCGCGGTCCCGATCGTCGTGGGCACCCGGCCAGAGGCGATCAAGCTGGTCCCGGTCATCCTCGCCATGAGGGAGAGCGAGTACTACGAGCCGATCGTGATCTCGACCGGGCAGCACCAGAAGCTGGTGCAGTTCATCTTCGACCTCGCGGACATCACCCCCGATGTCACGCTCTGGGCGGGGAGCCGTCATTCCCGCCTCAACGAGCGAGTCTCCAGCGTCATGCGGCGCTTCGAGGACTTCTGCGCCGAGCGCTTCGACATGCACGGCGACGAGCCTCCCACGCCCGAGGAGATCCTGAATGGCGAGTATCCCGCAGCCGTCCTCGTCCACGGTGACACCAGCTCGGCGATGGCCGCCGCGCTCGCCTCCTTCCACCTCCACATCCCGGTCATGCACGTCGAGGCCGGGCTGCGAACCGGCGGGCCCAACAACACGCCGTTCCCGGAGGAGCTCAACCGCCAGATAATCGGCTCCATCGCGGGCCTCCACTTCGCGCCGACCTCGGCGAATCTCCAGAACCTGGTTCGCGAGAACGTGCCGGTGAGCCAGATCTTCGTTACCGGCAACACCGGCATCGACGCCCTCCAGTGGGCGAGTGCGGTGGACGTGCGCTTCGCCAATCCGGCGCTCAACGAACTCTATGACAGTGAGGCGCGGGTGGTCGTCGTGACCGCACACCGCCGTGAGAACTGGGGCGACGGCCTGATCGGTATCGCCGAGGGCGTGGCCCGCCTCGCCGAGGAGCACACCGAGACGAAGTTCGTGCTGCCCGTGCATCCGAACCCGCGCGTCAGCGAGGTGATGCACGCCCGGCTCGAGAGCCTCCCCAACGTCCTGCTCGTCGATCCGCTGGGCTACGCGACCTTCTCCAAGCTGCTCGGCCGCTGTGACCTGGTGATCACCGACTCGGGCGGTATTCAGGAGGAAGCGCCCTCGCTCAACAAGCCCGTCCTGGTGACCCGCGAGACGACCGAGCGAGTCGAGGGCCTCACCGAGGGCACCCTCAAGCTGGTCGGGACTGACCCGCACAGGATCTTCATGGAGGGCAACCGGCTGCTCTGCGATCCGGTCGCCTACGCGCAGATGGCCGAGGCCGACAACCCGTACGGGGACGGCAAGGCCGCCGCGCGAATCGTCGCAGCACTCGAGCATCTGCTCCTCGGAGGCGAGCCTCCGAACCAATTCGGCCCCGGATACAGCCGCACCGCCGTCGCCAGGGCCGCCGGCTTCGAGCTGGGCAACGAGCTCGAGGCCTCCCTCGAGGAGGAAGGCGCCGGCGAGCCGAACGACCACCTCGAGGAGTAGGTGGTGGGCGACGTCAGGTGGCCGTTCGACGGCCTCCCTTCCGGTTGGGAGACGCTCCTGTCCGTGGCGCTGGTGGTCGTGGTCGCGATGTTCGTATGGACCGCGATCCTGTTCGTCCGCGGCCTCCGCTCGGCCGCTCGACCACCCGTGGTCCCGCCAGGCGGCACCGACGAGTTCCTCTGGGTCTTCATCGTGCCCGCGCTCAACGAGGAGGCGACCATCGCGGACAGCGTCAGGCGGCTCCTCTCGATACCTGTGCGCGAGCGCGTGGTGCTCGTGATGGATGACGACTCCTCGGACCGGACCGGTGAGATCCTCGACTCGATCGACGACCCGGCCCTCCACGTCGTTCACCGCCACCCGCCTGACGCGCAGCGCGGCAAGGCCGCCGCGCTCAATCAGGGCTATCGGCTGCTCCAGAAGGTTCGCACGGAGTTCGACCCCGATCGGGTCATCGTCTGCGTGATCGATGCCGACGGTCGCCTCGATTCGGCGGCGCCTGGGTACGCGGCGGCACACTTGGTCGACCCCGAGGTGGGCGGGGTCCAGACGCTCGTCCGCATCTACAACCGTCGCCGCCCGCTCACCTGGTTTCAGGATCTTGAATTCTCGGTCTACGGCTGGCTCTTCCAATCGGGACGGAATGGCTGGGGTACGGCGGGCATGGGAGGCAACGGGCAGTTCAATCGACTGAGCGCGCTGGACGACGTCGCCGACGAGGAGGGCCCGTGGCGCCACAAGCTCACCGAGGACCAGGACCTCGGGCTACGACTGATGGCCGCAGGCTGGAAGGGACGCCAGGACCTGCGCGCCACGGTCGAACAGCAGGGGCTGCCGAAGCTGCGGCCCCTGCTCCGCCAGCGAACGCGGTGGTCGCAGGGCAACCTCCAGGCGATGTCGCTGATGCCGAGCGTCCTGCGCGCCCCGCTGCCCGTTCGCGCGCGGGTTGAGCAGGCCGCCTACCTGCTGATGCCCGTTTGGCAGACGGTCGTTGGGCTCGGGCTGATCGCGGCGATCTACCTGTTCGCGACGGGCACCGCCCCGGTCTGGGGAGGGGGGCCATGGTGGCAGCTCGCCTTCTTCTACCTCCTCTGCTTCGGCGGCACCGTGATGGGCTGCATCGCCGCCCGAACCGCGCGCGGGGCCGCCGGATGGCTCGAGGGCTTCGTGCTGGGCCACGTCTACGCGCTCTACACCTGGTTGATCTGGCCGGTGCTGATCCGCTCCGCGCTCCGGCAACTCACCTCCCAGCGCCAGTGGGCGAAGACCGAGCGCGAGTCGCTCGACTCGGCCCTCGGCACTTCCTGAGCTCCGGCGCGACCTCACAGCCTGCGAGTCGCTGACGTTTCATCGGTGACCCCATGTGAGAAAGGGCTACTGATGAGCAAGCGACCAAGGCTTCGACTTGCCAAGGCCGCAATGGTTCCGATCTGGTCCAGCGGCTTCATCGTCGGGACGCTGGCGGTTCGCCACGCATCCGGCCTCTCGATCCTCTTCTGGCGCATGAGCGTGGCCGCGCTGGTGATGGCCGCGATCGCGATGGCGATGCGCGCCCCCTGGCCGCGCGAGCGAGCGGCGATCGTCCAGATGGTCGCGGTCGGCCTCCTCCTGCAGGCGGCGCAGTTCGTCGGGATCTTTCTGGCGCTCGAGCATGGCGTGCCCGCCGGTTTGACGGCTCTGCTGGCGGGCTCGAGCCCGCTGCTGGTGGCGGTGCTCGCGACCTTCCTGCTCGACGAGCATCTCGCGCCGATGCAATGGCTGGGCTCGGTGATCGGCGTGGGAGGGGTCGTGCTCGCGGTGATCGAGGAGCTTCACGGCGGCGGGTCGGCCCTCGGCTTTATGTTCGCGATCGTCGGCCTGGCCGGTCTCGTCGGCGGGACGCTCGTGCAGAGGGCCTATGGCTCTGACGTCGACCCGAAGGTCGCGAACACGATCCAGCTGCTCACGGCCACCGTCGTGATCGCCCCGCTCGCCGCCCTCACGCAGGGGTTCGGCCTCAGCGCCGGGGCACTGGCGCCGCTCGCGTGGCTGATCTTCGGCCTCTCGATCGGGGCCGTGATGCTCTTCTTCTGGCTGCTTCGCAACGAGAAGAGCGGTGAGGCGACCAGCTTCCTCTACCTCGTTCCGGCGGCCACGGCCATCGCCGGTGTCCCGGTCCTGGGCCAGCCGCTCAGCATCGGTGCGGTGGCGGGCCTCGTTCTCGCGCTGATCGGCGTGCGGATGGTGAACGCCTCGGCGGAGGGCCTCAGCAGCGGTGAATGGCTGCGGCGCTTTGCACTACCTGGAAGGCCGAGCCGGGAATCGACTTGAGCTGATCGAGGTTCTCGTCGGACCAGCGCCGATCAGAAGTGCCCGAGATGTACCAGTTGGAGCCGTTGTCGGCGACGATCAGCCCGTACTGCTTCATCGCCGCGGCGATCGCGTGGGCAGGCCCCGTGATCCCGGAGATGTCATAGCCGGCACCGAGGCGAAGGCGCAGGCCCATCGGCGGCGCGCTTGGGCTGGAGGTGTCGCCGGCGCAGTGCGAGGCAGGGTGGATCCAGGCGTCCTGGGTCGAATCGACGGTCACCCGGATCGCGTGGTTGATGTGGCCCGATGCGGCCTCGTCGTATCGAACGAGACCGGGGAAGATCGGCAGCCCGGCGGCGTCGGTGGAGGTGAAGCCCTCAGGACGGAGCGCGGCCGAGCGCAGGTCCCAGATGACGCCGACGTCGGCGTTCCAATGCGGTTTGGGGCGTTTCTGCGCAAAGGCGCGGCCGAGCTCATAGAGCTTGCAGCGAGCTGAATCGACCGTGAGGACGTGGCGGTCGCCGTCCGAGCCCCGGCCTCCCTCGACCAGGGCCTTGAGGGGCACGCGATAGGCGCCATGGTCGGACTCGTCGCCATAGGCCTTGAAGTTGACCTTGGTTCGCTTCTGCCTCTTGCCGACCACGGCGTAGGGGAATCCGTACTGGTTGGGCGAGCCGAAGTCCGGGTGGACCAGGTCGCCGCCGTGGGCGTTGATGTAGGAGGTGTAGGCCGCTGAGTTCGGATCTGCCGGGGCCGCCGAGATGTCCTGGTTCCAGGCCGACTCGTCGGCGCCCGAGGGAGCGGTGGGGCCGGCGGTCGAGGCGGGGAAGACGGGGCAGCTGGCCAGGCTCGGGTAGGGACCGCGCGGCAGGTTGCCGTGGCGATGCTTCTTCTTGGCGACGGCGATCCCCCCGGCGGCCAGCAGGAGGCCGAGAACCGCAATCACCACAACGCTCCCTGGCGAACGGCGCATGCCGCCAGGCTAGAGGAGTAGATGGTTTGCTATGCTAATTAGCAATGCAAACTACTTCTGACCGCGCACCGGAGATCAAGGAGGAGCTCGCCCCGCGCCTGCGCTGGGCGATCACCCGGATGGCCCGCCGCCTTCGCCAGGAGGCCGGCACCGATCTCGGTCCGTCTCAGGTTGCCGCCCTCGCGACGGTCGAGCGGCATGGCCCTCTCTCGCCGAGCGAGCTCGCCGAGCGCGAGCGGATCAAGCGCCCGACGGCCACGCGGATCGTGCGGCACCTCGAAGCGGCCGGCCTGGTGGAGAGGGTCCGAGACCCCGAGGACGGCCGCGCCTCGATCCTGAGCGTCAGTCCCGAGGCCCGTGAGCTTCTCAAGCGCCTCCGCGCCCGTAAGACGGCCTATCTGGCCACTCGCCTCTCCAAGCTCGACGCCGAGGACCGCCGCACGCTGGAGCGGGCCGCCGAGCTGATGGAGGGGATGCTCGAGTGACAGAGGCCCTGGGCCGCTCCTTCGCGAGTCTGCGGATCCCGAACTTCCGGCGTTATTTCACCGGTCAGCTCGTTTCGCTGTCCGGCAACTGGATGCAGATGATCGCCGAGATGTGGGTGATCCTCTCGCTCACCGGCAGCGGCCTCGCGGTGGGCGTCACGACCGCGCTCCAGTTCCTGCCGATGCTGATCTTCGGCGCCTGGGGAGGTCTGATCGCCGATCGGGTGCCGAAGCGGCGCCTCCTGATCCTGACGCAGGGCCTCCACATGGTCGCCCCGCTGGCCATGTTCGCGCTCTCGGCCGAGGGCGCGCTCGTCCCCTGGATGGTCTTCTCGCTCGTCTTCGTTCGGGGCTGCGTCAATGCCGTCGACTATCCGACCCGTCAGGCGTTCGTGATGGAGATGGTCGGCTCGGACCGGGTCGTCAACGCCGTCAGCCTGAACAGCGTCTTGGTCCACAGCGCCCGCATAGTTGGCCCCGCGTTCGCCGGCGTGATGATCGCGACCGTCGGCGTGGAGCCCTGCTTCGCCCTCAACGCCGCGAGCTTCGCCTTCATGATCTGGGTTCTCGTCGGTCTGGACACCGAGCGATTGCAGCCTGCGAAGGTCGTGGCGCGGGCGCCCGGCGCCGTTCGCGCCGGCCTCAGCTATGTCCGGCGCGATCCGGAGCTCTGGATCCCGCTGGCGCTGATGGCCATCGTGGGAACGCTGGGTTACAACTTCCAGGTCGTCCTCCCGTTGCTCGCGCGCTTCACCTTCCACGGCGGGCCCTCGACCTACGCTGTCCTGGTAGCCGCCATGGGCATCGGAGCGATCATCGGCGCCCTGATCAACGGAGCGCGCAGTTCAGTGACCCCGATGCTCCTGATCGGCGCCTCCCTGATGTTCGGGGTAATCGCGCTGCTCGCGGCCGGCGCGCCCAGCCTCGCCCTCGAGATCGCGGCGCTCGCTCCGCTCGGAGCGGCGACGGTCACCCTTGCCGCCAGCATCAACTCGTCGCTTCAGCTCGCCTCGGAGCCGAACATGCGGGGGAGGGTGATGGCTCTCTACTCGATCGTCTTCCTCGGCTCGACCCCGATCGGCGGCCCGCTCTCCGGCTGGCTCTCGCAGGCCATCGATCCGCGTGCCGCGCTCGTGATGGCGGGGGTCGCAGGGATCGCCGGCGCCATGGTCGCCCGGGTGGCCTTCGATCGGGTGGCGCGGATCCCGGTCGACGCCGAGCCGAGTCCCGCTTAGCGGTTCAGGGTCCGCCGGCGATCTCGCTCGCCGCCCGCTCGCCGCTCTTGACGGCCCCCTCCATGTAGCCCTGGAACGTGTACGAGGTCTGCTCCCCGGCGAAGTGGCAGTTGCCGCTGGGCTTGCCCTCGACCCCGGCGAACGCCGTCATCTGCCCGACCCGGTAGTAGGAGTAGCTGCCGCGGGTGAGGGGCCGGCCGGTCCAGTAGTCGAGCACGGCCTGGCCGTTGTAATCCGTCACGCTCGGCAGGACGGGTCCGAGCTGCTCGACGAATCGCCGTGCGCGCTCGTCCGCGGTGGCGCCGCCGAAGTCCCTGCCGATCGTGCCGCCCGTGTAGTCGACGAGGATCCCCGAGCGCCCCGTCTGCGCGCGGCTCGCCTCCCAGGTCGACTGGTAGCCGGTGTCGGCATAGGTGCTGCCGTTGGCTTCGTCCTCGTGCCAGCTTCGCGTGGAGAACTGGACGTTGAGCTTCGAGTTGGTCCCCATCCCCTGCTCCTCGATCGCCATCGTCTTCACGGGGTCGAACCCCGCGCCCGAGTAGTCCACGGACTCGCGCATCACCGCGAACGGGATCGCCAGCACCACCTTCGGCGCACGCACCGCCTTGGTCCCGCCGTCGCCGTCGAAGGTGAGCTGGAAACGGCCGTCATCGAGCCGGCTGATCTCGACCAGCTCCGAATTGAGCGTTACCTGCCCGTCCAGCTCCTTCGCGAGGCGTTGAGGCACCTGGTCGTTCCCGCCCTCGACCCGGAACTTCTCGTTCGACGCTCCGAAGAGGCGGAGGCGGCCACCGCCCGAGTAACCGAGGAGGTAGAGAAGGTTCAGCGAGGTCTGATCGCCGATGTCCGCGCCGAATTCGGTGTTATAGGCGACGTCGAGCAGCCGCCCCAGATCCGACGCCAGGCCGCCCGGCACGTTTTGCTGAATCCAGTCCGCGATTGAGATGTGGTCGAGCTCCACGCCGCGCGGCTTGTGGTGGTTGTGCAGGGTCGGATAGCCGGCCTCGGCCAGGTCGCGCTTCAGCTTCGGGTAGACAGCGCCGAAATCGGCCACCGCCTGGCGCACGGGATAGCGGGCGCCGTTGAAATGGAAGACGTCGCCCGTCCCGGGCTTCTCGGCGGCGATCACATTGGACAGCGACAGCCCGAGCTCGGCGACCAGCGCCCGCATCGCCACGTGATCGCTGTCGATCAGCTCGCCTCCGTGCTCGGCGATCTGCCCCTCGGCGAATTGATCCCGGATGGTCCAGACGCGGCCGCCCAGGCGATCGCTCGCCTCGTGCACGACCGCGCGATGCCCTGCCTGCTTGAGCCGTTGCGCGCAGACGAGCCCGGCCAGCCCGCCGCCGACCACCGCAATCGGCTCATCGTGCTCGGGCGGGTTGGAGCCTCCGCAGCCCAGCGCGGACCAGACCGTGCCGGCAGCGACCGCCGCGCTCGCACCCTGCAGGACCTCGCGCCGTGTCCGAGGCCGCTCGAACCAGTCGGCCTCGTCCATCGCTTCCTGCAAGCTGGCCAGCAGGGGTGTTCGTGCCACGGCTCTCCTCGCTCGCGGGGACCGGATCCTATGCTTGCCAATTGCCCTTCGGCTGGCATAGAGTGGCCGCCGATGCCCGACGCGTCTGAGCTTTCAATCCGGGGGAGGGTGGCGACTCCGAGCGACTCCGACTGGGACGAGGCCCGCCAGGCCTGGAACCTTGCGGCCGACCAGCAGCCTGCTGCTGTCGCGTTCGTGGAGAGCGCCGACGACGTCTCCAAGGCGGTCGCCTTCGCGGGCGAGAACGGCCTACGCGTCACCGGCCAAGGGACGGGACACGGGGCAGTCGCGATGGGGTCACTCGAGGACACGATCCTGATCAAGACCGAGCGCATGCAGGCGATCGAGGTCGCCGATGGCACCGCCCGAATGGAGGCGGGCGCGCTGGCCGAGCAGATCGGCGGCGCCGCGCACGAGAAGGGAATGTCCTTCCTTCCCGGCACCTCTCCAAATGTGGGGGTGACCGGGTACACGCTGGGAGGCGGGCTGAGCTGGCTGGGCCGCAAGTACGGTTGGGCCTGCAACAACGTGACCTCGATCGAGGCGGTGACCGCCGACGGCGAGGCACGCACGGTCGATTCGGGCAGCGATCCGGATCTGTTCTGGGCCCTGCGCGGCGGCGGCGGCGGATTCGCGATCGTCACGGCGCTGCACGTCAATCTCTTTCCCGTGACCGAGGTGTACGCCGGCGGCCTGCTCTTCGCCCCAGACGTCACGGAGGCAGGCCTGCGGCGGTATCGCGATTGGACAGCCGAGGTTCCCGAGGAGGTCGGGAGCATGGTCCGCATGCTGAACCTGCCTCCGATCCCGGACATCCCCGAGGAGATCCGCGGGAAGAAGTGGCTTGCGATCACCGCCTGCTGCATCGGCGGCAAGGAGGAGGGGGAGAAGCTGGTCGCGCCGCTCCGGGAGATCGGCGAGCCCGTCATGGACGCCTTCGACCAGATCCCCACACCGGCGCTGAGCCGGATCGCGATGGATCCCGAGCCGCCCGTCCCGGGCCTTGGCCACCACGCGACCGTGAAAGAGCTGCCCGATGAGGCCCTCGACGCGTTCGTCGCGGCAGCGGGACCCGAATCGGACTCGCCACTGCTGCTCGCCGAGCTTCGCCATCTCGGCGGGGCGCTGGCGCGCGCCCCGGAGAATGCCGGCGCGCTCGACAAGCTCGACGCCGAGTACGTGATGCTCGGGATCGGCATGCTGATGGACCCGGCCATGCGCGACCCGATCGAGGGCCAGCTCGACAAGCTCCACGACGCGCTCGGCCCCTGGGCCGCGGACGGCGGCTATTACGACTACGCCGAGCGTGCGTGTGACGTCGAGGCGATTCTTCCCGAGGAGACCTGCAAGAGGCTCTCGCAGGTCAAGCGGAGTTGGGATCCCGACAACCGCATCGCCGCCAATCACTCGGTGGCGATGGCGACCGCCTAGGCGCCCGGCTCGACGCCGAGCCGCTGCCTGCGCGGCGAGCGAGCTCCGACGATCTGGCCCCACTCAGCATCCTCGATCAGTCCCGGCTCGGTCTCGTCGAGCCACTCGAGCAGGGCGTCAGCCAGGCCGTCGGGATCCTCGAGATTGGGGAAGTGCGCCGCCTTCGGGAGGGAAACGAAGCGGCTGTTCGGAATCCGCTCGTGTGCGGCGAGGCCGTGCTCGATCGGGATGGTGTGGTCACGCTCTCCCCAGACGATCAGGGTGGGCAGCTGACCGAGCAGGTAGAGCCGGTCGACGGCGCTGACGTGCTGGCCTCGCACGTCGACCACCGATCGGAGAGTCTGCAGGAAGGCCTGGCGCGCCGCTGCCTCCTGCAGAGGGCGCATCGCGCGGGCCACGGCCTGGAGGTAGAGGCCCTTGCGGCTGCCGCGAGCGCGCATCCGCTCGCCGACGCGCTCGATCGTCGCGCGGACGCGGCGGTTGGCCACCAGCCAGATGCCGGCGGACGCCCCCGGCAGGGCGGCCCCGCGGAGCATCGGGCTGACCTCGTGGCCGAGACCGCCGCTCGAGATCAGGGCGAGGCGCTCCACTCTCTGAGGGAATTGGTAGAAGAAGACCATCGCGATGCCGCCCCCCAGGGAGTGGCCGACGATCGTGGCCCTCTCGATTCCGATGGTCGTCAGGAGGTCGCGGATGCTGGAGGCGTGGGCACCGAGGGAGTAGTCGCCGCGGATCGCGGCGCTGTCGCCGTGGCCGAGGAGATCGGGCGCGATCACCGTGTAGCGCTCGGCGAGCTGGAGAGCGACCCGCTCCCAGTGTTTGGAGGAGTTGACCATCCCGTGGATCAGCACCACGGGCGGTCCGTCGCCGGCGATCCGGTAGACGACCTGGTGGCCGTGGAGCTCGATCTCCCACTCGTCGAAGATCACCGGGGTGACACTACGGCTTCGCCATACAGCCGGGGCCACGAGCGGGCGCCCAACATAAGTCGCTACGGGCTTCGCCCTCCGCTCCGAAGGAGAGCGGCCTTGGAGCCCTTACAAACGAAGACCGGCCGCCAATCCTTGGCGGCCGGTCTTTGCAAACAGGCCCCGTCAGGACGGGCAGGGGTACGTCTCAGGGGCCTTACTTGGGGGGTATGTAGTGGATCCAGACGACGGGAGGCGCCTTGCGGCAAACGCCCGGATCCTATGAGCCGAGAGGCGGTGTTGGGCGTCCGGCCCAGCACCAATTCTCCCGACCTCCCAAGTATTCATCTGGGCCGGGACGGAAGCAATACCCAATATTCGGTTGATCCTCCGAAGTCGCTACAAACTGGCCAAGCGTCGGGTCAGGCGGGGGCCATCGCGGCCGAGAGCGCGGAACCGTGGAGGATGTCCAGCTCGGAGACCTCCACCTCCTGCAGGCCGAATGCGCGCATCACCTGGACGAGGATGACCGTCCCGGCGACGATCGTCGGAGCGCGCCCCGGATGGAGGCCGGGGATGTGGAGCCGTTCGGCGAGCGGCACCGACGAGAGCCGGCTGAGCATCCGCTGGATCCTCTGCAGGCCGAGGTGATAGCCGTGAACGCGGCCCGGGTCATACGGCTCGAGGCCCTGATCGATGGCGGCGAGTGAGGTCGGGGTCCCCGCCACGGCGATCGCGCGCGTGGGCGCGCCGTCAGGTTGAGCCGCCACCGCCCGGTCGATCAGGTTGCGAATGTCGGCTGCCAGATCCTCGAGCTCGTGTGGATTCGGGGGGTCCGAGGTGAGATGACGCTCGGAGTGCCGGATCGTGCCGGCCTGCAGCGAGGTGTGGAAGGCGACCTCCCGGCCGGTGCCGACGACGAGTTCCGTGGAGCCGCCTCCGATGTCGAAGACGAGGGTCGGGCCGGCGGTAGGACGGTGCGCCGTCGCGCCGAGGTAGGTGAGGTGGGCCTCCTCCGCGCCGGTCAGCATGCGCGCGTCGAGGTCGAAGCGCTCGCGTAGCTCCGCGATGAACGCCTCACCGTTGACAGCGTCGCGCACCGCGCTGGTGGCGATCGCCATCACCCGGTCAGCGCCCATCTCCTCGTAGCGCGCCTTGTAGTCGGCGATTGCCGTGCAGACGTCCTCCACGGCATCCGAGCAGATCGTGGCGGTGTGATCGACACCGCGGCCCATGTTGGTGACGCTCGTCCGTCGTTCGACCTCGTAGACCCCGGTGCCCTCCACGTCCGCGATCAGAAGCCGCGTCGAGTTCGTGCCGATGTCGACTACGGCAACGCGCATCGCGACATCCTTGTCGTGCGATCCCTGGGCACCCGCGGGCATCCTATTCCCATTTCTTGAGGATGTGCCCACCGGACCCTCACATCCTCCTAACGACAAACGCGCGCCGGGCTATCCCCCCTTGCGGAAGCCGAAGAGGGCGGTGTAGGTGCCCGTATTGCCGTTGTCCGCGCCGGCGGGCGAACCCTGGGCTACCCCGATTCCGACCTGGCGATAGGACCGCGAGAGCATCACGGTGCGGTGTTCCGCGCTGTGCATCCACGCGTTGACCGTGGCGCTCGGCGTGCTCCGCTGGACGGCGCCCCAGAACAGGTCCTCACCGATTCCCCATGCCCTGGCGCCGGCCATGTACCCGGCATTCGAGGCGCGCGAGGCAGGCGTTCCGTCTCCGTCGTGGGAGAAGAAATTCTGGCTCGTCATGGCATCGGTATGGGACTGCGCGGCCGAGTCGAGCAGTGGATGCTCGTGCACCGGCTTAGCGTGATTGCGGGAGCGCTTCTTGTTGATCAGGCAGACGACGGAGGCACGACCCTGGTCCGTCGTCAGGTTCTCGGCGCCCACGTGGGCGCCGGGACAGGCAAGCGCCGAGGGCGCCCACGCGCCCATGATCCCGGCGACTGCGAATCCGATCGCGAGTACGACCTTGCGTGTAACGCGCCGGCCATCCTTCTCCGGCGTTGGCTCGTGGCCCATTTGCCGACCTCTCAGTCATCGTGCTTCCGGGGTTAGCTGGCGGGCTCGCGCGGATTGAGTCGCGCTATACCTTCTATTCGGCAATTCGCCCCTGGGACCTTGGGTCCCCCGGTCGCCAGCCCTATGTGGGCTAGCGATTAAGCAGGTCTATGGATCGCGAAAATTTAGCATGCGCAGCGGTCAAACGTCCAAGTTGCGATCCAGGGACGGCGCGTTAAACTCGCTGATACCGACGCGGGGTGGAGCAGTCTGGTAGCTCGTCGGGCTCATAACCCGAAGGTCGCGGGTTCGAATCCCGCCCCCGCTACTCACGAAAGGCCCGCTCAGGCGGGCCTTTCGTTTTGGCCGGAGGAGTGACGACTGAATCCGTCGTCCCAATGTCGTCCCATTTGCTGCGGCGGTTTTGCAAAAACCGCCGCTTTGCATGGAAAGGGGGGTATCCGGTTTGCTGCCCCTTTTCGCGCAAAGCAGAAGCGATGTATGGCTAGGGCCTTCCGTCCGCAGTTCCTAGCCCGACGGGCTCGATGTCGACGCTGGGCAGTCGCCGCTCGAGCCAGCTCGGGATCCACCAGTTGCGATCTCCGAGCAGCTGCATGACGGCCGGCACCAGCACCATTCGCACCAGCGTCGCATCGAGCAGGATCGCCGAGGCGAGGCCGATTCCGAACAGCTTCAGGAAGACGTCCGGTGCGGCCAGGAAGGCCAGGAACACGACGACCATGATGGCCGCGGCGGCTGTGATCACTCGTGCGGTCTTCGCGAGACCGTCGGCGACCGCTCGGGCGGTGTTTCGGTCCCTGAGGTACTCCTCGCGGATCCGCGACACCAAGAACACCTCGTAGTCCATCGAGAGGCCGAAGAGGATCGCGAACATCATCACCGGCATGAACGGCGCCACCGGTACCCCGTGGTCGATTCCAATCAAACTGCCAACCGCACCGCCCTTCGAGACCAGGGTCATGACTCCATAGGCGGCACTCACCGAGAGCAGGTTCATGATCCCCGCCTTCAGCGAGATGAGCGGTGCGCGGAAGGCGACGAGCAGGAGCAGGAAGGAGAGTCCTACGACGCCGATTGTGAACAGCGGCAGGCGATCCCTCATGTAGTTGCTCTGGTCTTCGAGCGCGGCAGTGACGCCACCAACGTGGGCAGTTACCCCGGAGCCGCCCACCGCCTGGGGAATTACGTCGTCGCGAAGGCGGTCGACGAGGTCCTCGGTCTTCTGGTCCTGCGGCGAGTTCTTGGAGATGACCATGACGATCGCCGCGTCACCATTCGAGTTGAATTTAGGAGAGGGGACGAACGCGACGCCCGGATCGCGGCGGATGTCGAGGGCCAGTCGCTGAACAGTTGGTCCGTCCCATTTGTCCGCAAGCGTCGCGGCCACGACCAGCGGCCCGTTTGCCCCGGGGCCGAAGCCCTTGGTGTTGAGGTCGTATGCCTGCCGGGTCATCGTGTCGGCCGGGTCGTTGCCCGCATCGGGGAAGCCGAGCCGCATCCCGAGTGCCGGTACGGCGAGGGCCAGGAGAACCGCCAGCGATGCGAGCGCGGCGACCCAAGGCCGTCGCTGCACCACGTGGCTCCAGCGTGCCGCCGGGGAATCATCGTTTGCGATATTGCCGTCGGCCTTCTTCAAAGCTCGGCCGAGCAGCGGGATCCGCAGCCGGTCGACCCGCGGGCCGAGGTAGGAGAGCAGAGCCGGGAGCAGGGTGAGAGCCGCAAGGGCCACGACGAGCACAGCGATCGAGGCCGAGATCGCAATCCCGTACATGTAGGTCAGGCCGGTGAGGCACAGCCCGAGCACCGCGATGACCACCGTGGAGCCGGCGATGATCACGCTGCGGCCGGCGGTGGAGACCGCCTCGACCACGGCGTCGTGGGGGTCCTTGCCTTCGCTCATCGCGGAGCGAAACCTGGTCAACACGAGGAGGGCGTAGTCGATACCGACGCCGATCCCGATCAGCCCCGATACCGCCGTCGTCCAGTTGGGAACGTTGATGACGTTGGCGAGCAGCGCGATCAGGCCGCCGGAGCTGATTCCGAGGCCGACCAGCGCGATCGCCAGCGGCAGCCCGGCTGCTACCAGCGATCCGAAGGCGATCAGCAGCACGATTGCGGCGCCCAGGAAGCCGATCCCCTCCGGGCTCGATTGGGTCTGCGCCGCGTAGATCGGGTCGCCCCCCAGCTTCAGCTCGAGTCCGTGTCCATCGTTGGACTCGGCGGCGTCGATCAGCTTCATGCCATCCGCCTTCTTGAACTCCCAGCCGGGAACGGTCATCGGCAGCGTGGTGGAGCCGATCTTTCCGTCCTTGGAATATCGGAAGGGGGTATGCGGAGCGATGTGGTTGACGTTCTGCGCCTCCGCGAGGAAGCCGTCGACCCCGGCCTTTGCGCCCGGACTGCGGGCGCCCGCCGCGTCCTTCCAGACGACGTAGATCTCCTGTGCCGAGTAGCCGCTGAAGCGGTTCTTGGTGATGTCGCTGGCAGCCCTCGACTCCGAGTTCGGCGTGTCGTAGTTGGCCTTGAACTCTCCCTTCAGTGCCGAGCCGACGCCGATGATCAGGGTCGCCCCCACGATCCAGCCGAGGACCATACGGCCCCGCCGGCGATAGGCGACGTCGGCCAGTCGTGCTAGCTGCTGGGTCATTCGAAGTCCTTCCTCTGTCGGGGCTCAGCCGTGGTTGGCTCCAGAGAGCTCGGCGCGGAGCGTCGCTATCTCGGTGACCCAGGCGATCACGAAGAACTCATGCCAGCGCTCTATCTCGATCTCGATGTCGCGGCGGTAGGCCTCGATGTCAACGACCCCGCTGCCACCCGCCGCTTCCAGCTCTGCCTCTAGTTCGATGAGGTGATCGCGAGCTTCGGAGGCCGTCATCGTCACCACGTCGATGTGATTTCCAAACATGGCGCGAGGTTGCCACCGCACCGTGGGCTGGACAATGAGGCTGCCCGGCGTTCGCGGGTGGGGTTAACCCGTCAAGCGCGAAGGAAGGCGAGCACCGCCAGAACGCGGCGGTGATCCTCCGCATCCTGAGCGAGATCGAGCTTCGAGAAGATGCTGCTGATGTGCTTCTCGACCGCCCCCTCCGTGATCACCAGCTCGGCGGCGATCGCGCGATTCGAGCGGCCTTCGGCCATCAGCGAGAGAACCTCCCGCTCGCGCGGGCTCAGGCTCTCCAGAGGGTCCTCCTGCCGCCGCCGGCCGAGCAGGCGTGCCACGACCTCCGGATCGAGAACCGAGCCTCCCTCGGCAACCCGATGCACCGAATCGGTGAATCGCTCGACGTCGACAACTCTGTCCTTGAGCAGGTATCCGACGCCCTGGGCGCTGCCGCCGACGAGATCGAGGGCGTAGCCGTCTTCCACGTACTGGCTCAAGACCAGCACTCCTGTCTCCGGCATCTCGCCGCGAATCTGCAATGCGGCGCGCAGTCCGTCATCGGCGTTGCCCGGCGGCATTCGGATGTCGACGATGGCGACGTCGGGCTTGTGCGCCCTTACCTTGCGCACGAGCTCTTCGGCATCGGAAGCTTGGCCAACCACCTCGTAGCCCGCGTCGTCGAGCAAGCGGACGATCCCCTCCCGGAAGAGGACCGAGTCGTCGGCTACGACGACGCGACCGGGTTCTTGCAGCGGATTCATCGTCACCTCAGGCAAGTAGCTCCCTGAGCGCAGGACCGCTCAACTCTGATTTGGGGATGAATCCGCGTGCCGAGGACTCCGCAAGGGCACCAGCGAGATAGGAAACGTCGCGGCTGGAGGTGAGAATGATCGCCGGCCTGTCCTCTCGTCGCTCGAATTGCTCCGCGGCCTGCACTCCGTCGAGATCGGGAAGCTGGATGTCGAGCAGGACGATGTCTGGACCCAGTTCCCGTGCCGCCGCGATAGCCGAAGCCGCATCCGCGGCTTCGCCGATGACCTCGAACCCTTCGGCGGTGAGGAATTCGCGGGCGGAGCTACGAAAGCCCTTGTGATCGTCGACGATCAAAACCGTTTCGTTCATCCGAGAAGGATTCTCGGCTCGCGAGGCCTGATCGACAATGGGGCTAGCCACAGTTATCCCAGGCCGTTCGCTCGCTGACTCGCCTGCGGTTCGATTGGGATCTTTGCCCGCAGGGTTGTCCCCCCGTCGGGTGAATTGTCGACCCGGAACCCGCCACCGAGGGTCTCTACGCGGTCGGCCAGCCCACGAAGCCCTCCTCCCGGCATCGGGGTTGCTCCGCCGATCCCGTCGTCCAGGACCTCGATGCAAATCTCGCCGCCGGAATCGAAAACGCGGACCTGCATCTCTGACGCTTGGGCGTGCTTTGCCGCATTCGCCACGCCCTCCGCGACGACGTAATAAGCGGCAGCCTCGAGCGATGCCGGTAGCTGCTGCTCGGGGACGCACACGATCTTGAGGTAAAAGGGCGCCGAGTCGGCGAGCGATTCGAGCGCGGCGGCGAGCCCGCGGTCGGTGAGGACCGCCGGGTGGATGCCGCGCGCGAGCTCGCGGAGCTCCTCGATCGCCAGCGCCAGTTGATGATCGGCGGCCTGGAGGCGCCGCTCCGCATCCTCCGGATCGATTTTCAGCTGCGATCGCGCAAGGCGAATGGCGAGCGCAAGCGACACCAACCGCTGCTGGGCTCCATCGTGGAGGTTTCGCTCCAGCCGGCGACGCTCGGCGTCACCCGCCTCGACGATGCGCGCACGGGAGGCGGCGAGCTGCTCGCGAGCGTCGACGTTGGCGATCGCGTCGGCAACCAACTCCGCAAAGCTCGCCATCCGCACTTCGGTGTCGGAGGGAAACCCGTCGGGCGAGCTGGTGTTGGTCCCGAGCGCTCCCCAGAGCCTGCCGCCCACCCTGATCGGCGTTGCGACGACAGAAGTGATTCCGTAGCGCCGCGCCAGCTCGCCTCGGGGTCCGGTGAGCTCGCCGTAATCATCGATCCGCTCCGCTTGGCCGCTTCGGATCATCCGGTGGGTAGCACCGTCGCCTTCGAGCGGCAGCTCCATGCCAACTGGCATGGCAATCTGCACACCCGAGGGGTTCCAGTCAGCGACGATCCTCTGCGTCCCGTCGGCTTCAATTCGGACCAGGTTCGTCGCCTCGCCGCCGAGCACGGTTCCCAGCTCCTCGCACACGCACTCAAATACCTCTTCTGGCTTCGGCTCGCGGGCCACGAGGGTGGCGACCCGTCGCAGCGCGGCTTGTTCGCTGAGCAGCGAATGCAGCCGCTCGTGGGCGTCGGCGTTTGCCAGCGCGTCCCCGACCAGCTCTGTGAAGGCGGCGATTCGGTGCTCGGCGCCCACTGCGAAGCCGCTCCGCCGCTCGCTGGATACTCCGAGCGACCCCCAGAGCTTGCCCTCCACGTAGACCGGCGCCGAAATAGATGACTCGATTCCGACGGCGCGAATTCCATCAACCAGCGGCCCTGCGGGGACCTTCGCATAGTCCTCGATGCGTTCGGGGCGACCGCTACGGCTGAGCTTGACCGCTGACGTCTCCCCCTCGAGTTCGACCACCTGGCCGGGCTTGAATTCCGGCGCATCGGTCATTGGCCACTGGCCGACTACCGTTCCCTTGCCACCTCCGTCAAAGCGGATCAGGATAGTGCTCGGCACAGCGAGGAGCCGGCCAACCTCCGCGCAGACAAACTCGAAAACGGCTGACGGCTCAGGTCCGCCGGCGACGAAAGTGGCAACCCGCCGCAGCGCGGCCTGCTCCTCGAGCAGATTGCGGAGCTGCTCGCGCGCGTCTGCGTCTGAGGCGCTCCCCGGCCCCTTCGCCGTTTCGGGATTCGTGCTCAGCCGAGCCTCCTTGGCCGGTCCCTCCAATTATTGCGAGATCGAGCTTAGAGGGGTTCGACACCTGCTAGCCGGACATCGCGACGCCAGCTAGCCGCATTCACAGCGGCCCCCTCCGGTGGGACCTTCGATCGGTGTTCGCAAGAACCCCAGATCAATGTGAGTGAGGAGTGCAAATGAAGTCCAATCTCGAAGGTTCCGATCTCGAAGTCTCGATCGCCGGATTGCGCGCCGAGCTCAACGGCAAAGTGGTCGGCCCCAACGACCCCGGATACGACGACGCCCGGGGCGTCTTCTTCACCGGATTTGATCGCCGCCCCGCGGCGATCGTGCGGCCCGCCGATGCATCCGAGGTCGTCCGCGTCGTCAGCCTGGCGCGCGAGACGGGCGCCGAGCTGGCGGTTCGAAGCGGTGGCCACAGCTACGCTGGCTACGGGACCTCCGAGGGCGGCATCGTCCTCGACCTCTCGAGGATGAACGCCGTCGACGTCGATGTCGAGGGTCGCACCGCGCGGGCACAGCCCGGCGTGAACGCCGGCGACTACACCCGTGCGACTGGCGAGCACGGCCTCGCCACCGGTCTGGGCGATGCCGCCTCGGTCGGGGTCGGAGGCATCACCCTCGGCGGTGGCATCGGCTTTCTAGTCCGCAAGTTCGGGCTCACGATCGACGACGTCCTCGGTGCCGAGGTGGTCACGGCCGATGGCGAGCTGCGCGAAGTCGACGAGCGAAGTGCCCCTGATCTCTATTGGGCGCTCCGCGGCGGGGGCGGCAACTTCGGAGTCGTTACCGCGCTCCGATTTCGGCTTCACGAGATCGACCACGTCGTCGGCGGGATGCTGATGCTGCCGGCAAGCACCGAGGTGATCGATGGTCTGATCACCGCCGCCGAGGCGGCTCCCGAGGAGCTGTCGGTGATCGCCAACGTGGTGAAGGCGCCGCCTTTGCCTTTCATCCCCGCCGAGGCGCACGGCAGTCCGATCGTCATCGCGGTGATGGTCTACGCGGGGGACGCCGAGTCCGGCGAGCGGACGATCGCGCCGATCCGCGCCCTCGCCACACCGCTTGCCGACATGGTCCGCCCGCTCCACTATCCGGAGATCTACGAAGGTCCGGAGGGGCCGCGCCCAGCGATCGCCGCCGCGAGGAACGTGCTGATCGATTCCCTGCCCCCTGCAGGGGCGGAGGCGATTCTCGAGCACCTCGAGACCTCGAGCGCCCAGATGGCGGGGGTTCAGCTCCGGGTCCTCGGCGGCGCAATGGCTCGCGTTCCCGACGATGCGACCGCATTCGGACATCGCGGAGCGAAGCTGATGGTGAACGTCGCCGCGACGTTCGAAGAACAGGATGAGCTTCCCGAGCACGAAGCACGGGTGCAGAGCCTCGTGACCGAGCTCGGAGACCAATCTGCCTCCTACGTCGGATTCCTCGGCGACGAAGGCGAGGAGGGGGTCCGGCGCGCCTACCCCGCGGACACCCTCAGACGCCTCGCCGACGTGAAGCGGCGCTTTGACCCCGACAACCTCTTTCGACTCAATCACAACATCTCACCGGCTAACCAAGGAGCTTCCGAATGATCACCGAGAACGTCGACACCCGTTGGACCGCCCTTTACGTGCTCTGCGCCGGCGTGCTGATGATCGTCCTCGACGCGACGATCGTGAACGTCGCTCTGCCCTCGATCCAGGACGATCTTGGGTTCTCGCAGTCGAGCCTCGCCTGGGTCGTGAACGCATACCTGATCGCCTTCGGCGGCCTACTGCTGCTCGCGGGACGGCTCGGCGACCTGCTCGGTCAGCGGCGCGTCTTCCTGGCCGGCCTCACAGTGTTCACCAGCGCCTCGGTGCTTTGCGCCCTCTCGCAGACCGAGGGGATGCTGATCGCCGCCCGCTTCGTCCAGGGCGTCGGCGGGGCGCTGGCTGCGGCAGTCGTCCTGGGGATGATCGTGACGATGTTCCCCGAACCGCGCGAGCAGGCGAAGGCGATCGGGGTCTACGGGTTCGTCGCCTCGGCGGGCGGCTCGATCGGCCTGCTGGCAGGCGGCGTTCTCACTGACGCGATCAGCTGGCATTGGATCTTCTTCATCAACGTTCCGATCGGGATCGCGACCGCGATCCTCGCCCGGCGGCTGGTCGAGGACCGCCCCGGGATCGGCTGGGATCAGGGAGCGGACCTGCCCGGCGCCGTGATCCTGACCAGCGGCCTGATGATCGGCGTCTACGCGATCCTCCAGGTCACCGCCGAGGGCTGGATCTCTTGGCAGTTCCTGGGGCTCGGCGCCGTCTCCGGCGTCCTCGTGGGCAGCTTCCTGCGCCGCCAGGCGCGGGTCCCAAATCCGCTGATGCCGCTGCGCCTGTTCCACTCGCGCAACGTCACCGGCGCGAACCTGGTCCTGGCGCTGATGGTCGCCGGAATGTTCGCGATGTTCTTCCTCGGCGCCCTCTACCTGCAGGAGGTCCTCGGCTACAACCCGCTCCAGGTCGGTCTCGCCTTCCTACCCTCGACCCTGGTAATGGGCGCGATGTCGCTGCGCTACTCCGAGCGGCTGCAGATGCGCTTCGGTCCAAAGCGGACGCTGCTTCCCGCGATGATCTCGATCACGGTCGGCCTGCTGCTTTTCGCCCGCACGCCGGTCAACGGCAACTACCTCACCGACATCGTCCCGGCGGTGGTTCTGATCGGCCTCGGTGCGGGCACCGGCTTCCCGGCTCTGATGTCGCTGGCGATGTCCGGGGCAACGCCGAACGACGCGGGTCTTGCCTCCGGCCTCGTCAACGCGACCAGCCAAATCGGGGGCGCGATCGGGCTCGCGGTGTTGGCGACGCTGGCCGCCTCGCGCACGGACAATCTGCTCGCAGACGGCAGGTCGCACACAGCGGCGCTGAACGGCGGCTTCCATCTCGCCTACCTGCTCGGGGCGACCCTGGTCACGGCAGCGATCGCAGTCGCGGTCAAGCTGCTGGATGCGCCGGCGCCCGCCGAGCTGGCGGCCAAGCACGAGGGCAATGAGGAGCAGGGGATGGGGGCCGAGCCAGCGACCGAGGCCGCCTGATCCAACGTTGGGCCTGCTTCTGAGCCACTTCCGCGTGATCACAAAGAACAACACACAAGGAGAAGCAGATGAGCACTGAAATCAGAAAGGCAAACATCGATCCCGAACTACAAGCATCTATTGCGTTGTTCCCCCCAGCCGATCTGACGGATCCGGTCACGGCGCGCAAGAATCTCGCCCAGCTGGCCGGCGCTGCACCTGCACCCGACACGGCCGACTTGAAGATCGAGGACCGCATGGTGCCCGCCGATCCGGAGGTGCCGGTGCGGATCTATCGCCCGCACCAGGCGCAGGGCGCCATCGTCTGGTTGCACGGCGGCGGATTTGTCATGGGTGACCTGGAGACCGAGCACCCGTGGGCGCTCCAGGTCGCGGAAAGCTCGAGCGCGGTCGTGATCTCAGTGGGCTACCGCCGTGCCCCCGAGCACAGGTTCCCGGCTGCCCTGGACGACTCGTACGCCGTGCTGGTCTGGGCAGTCGACCACGCGGCTGAGCTCGGCATCGACCCGCAGCGGATCGCGGTCGGCGGCCACGCTGCCGGCGCGGGGCTCGCCGCCGCGGTGGCGTTGCGGACACGTGACCAGCAGGGGCCGGCGATCCGCTTCCAGCTACTCAACCAGCCCGAGCTCGATGACCGGCAGGAGACGTGGTCGGCGCGGCACTTCACCGATACGCCGTTTATGACACGTGAGAAGGTCGCGGCATCGTGGCGCCACTACCTTGGCTTCGCGTCCGCCTCGCCGTACGCCGCCCCGGCGCGGGCCACCGATCTGTGCGGCCTACCGCCCGCCTACATCACCAGCGCAGAGTTCGACCCGAACCGCGACGAAGCCATCACCTACGCGCTGCGGCTGCTCCAGGCCGGCGTGCCGGTCGAGCTGCACCATTGGCCCGGCACGTTCCACGGGTCGCAGGCGATCCTGTCCGCCGAGGTGTCACAGCGGCAGATGGCCGAACTCGGCGCCACTCTGCGCCGTGCCCTGGCCCAATGACGTGCACTCGTCGCAAGAAACTCAGTCATGAGGTCCATCACCGCTGCCGCTGCGCTGATCCTGGTGCGCCCTGCTGCTGCTCGCGCGAAGCGGCACCCAGCGCCGAACCCGGACTAGGAAACGAATGCCTTCCGAACAGATGTAGCTGTCCATCCGTCCGTGCCGTGGATCGTTGGAACTTTCTCCACGTTCAGCTCCTTGGCGATGTCCTCCAGCGACATCCGCTTCCCGAGCATCGCGTTGATCTTGACCCGCCACAGGTAGTCACGTTGGTTGCAGACCCGATGCGCGAGCCGGACGTTGTCGGGGGTAAGGCGACCTCCGTGCATCTTGAGCATCGGATAGTGGTCGGCCGTCGGCATCCAATCGGCACCCGGCGATATCGGCTCGAAGTACCTACGACCCCGGGGGCAGTAGCACTGGGGCATCTCGCACTTCACGGCGAGGAGCTGGCCGCCCTCGGCCATCTGCACGAGGACACCCTTGACACCGCGCCTGCGGAGCTCTTCCGCAACCGATCTATCCGCGCCGCCTCCAGCTGCTGCCGTCGCCATCGAGTCACTCTCCTCGTGTAGTCGCCCATCGAACCCTTGTATACGTCGCGCAAGGCGGTGCTTCGCGGCTGTCGCTCCCAAGCCTTCGCCCGACCAGTATCCCGCAGGCGATCCAAGCGGAATGTCGCTCCCGTCGAGGTGGCTACTGCTTTCGCGTGAAAGGAGGAGCCAACTCCGCTGCAGCGATTCGACCGAAAAGCGCCGCTTTGGACGAGAAGCGGCACTTCAAGGGGGTGCCTGGTGGCGCTCGTCAGACGCGTCTGGCAACAGACGGCCACCTATGATGCCGCCTTGTGGAGGGGACCAAACTCCTTGGCTTCGAAGCTTCGTCGATGAGAGAGCTCGTCACTCAGATAGACGCCGCGCGAACCAAGGACACTGTCGGGGAGGTCCTGCAG
Organism: uncultured Solirubrobacterales bacterium; assembly: GCA_963743575.1. Classification (GTDB taxonomy): domain Bacteria; phylum Actinomycetota; class Thermoleophilia; order Solirubrobacterales; family 70-9; genus DASUPK01. Next base: position 1,575,822 of record CAVUQC010000007.1, read on the forward strand.
ATGTCACACGCGGTGGCTACCGATTCAGAATCCCGAACCGGCTGGCGCTATTCCGCGCTCCTGTTGGTCCGGGTATCCGCCACAGGAACGGAGCGGGCTCCGGTTGATCCTCCATCCGCTCCATCGCCATCTCCGGGCTGAGGGATCCCTCTCATCTGGCTGACGCGTCTTGCTGCAAGCGAAGCTTGAGTCAAGCGGCGGCTTCGAAACAGAACGTCGAGGAAGTGCAGCGAGCAATCCACGCGGTGGCCAGGAGTGCGTTGGGTTCTTCAGTGACCGCCTCGCCCCGTTTCATCGTGGACTGGCGCTTTTCGTGTCTGTGCGAGCGGCCGCCACACCTTGCTTCTTCTTTTTCTTGCAGCTCTTCTTCGCGGCGCTCGCCGAGCGCTTGTGCTTCTTCTTGCACTTCTTCTTCGTCGTGCCGGGGTTCGTCGGCGGCGTGACCGGGTCCGGGAACTGGACGTCCGCGTTCAGCGCGAGTTCGGGGTTGAGCGGTGCGTCCGTGCCGGTGCCCGACATCGAGCCGTCAGGGACTGGTGGAAACCAGGTGTGCGCCTTGGATCCGGTCACTTGGGCTGCGGCAACATCTCTGGGCGAGCCGGGAGAATCGACGCCGATCAGATCCCCCGCCTGGATGGGAAGGTTTGCGGTGAACGTCTGTGGACCCGCACTCGTCACGTTCGCAGCACTCGTGCCCGCCCCGATGAACTGGCCGCCACTGGGTCGCAGGACGCGCAGGGCGTAAGTGCCCGTGCCCACGGCTCCCGCGGTGGTTACCCGCCATCGGATGATCGTCCCGTTCACGGGCGAGGTGAGGTTCGCCCCCGGCTCTCCCAACGCGACATTCGCCATGGTGCAGGCGCCGCCGCAGGCGACCGAACCGTTGAAATCGGCCGTCAGGGGACTCCCGACGGTGACCGTCGCCGCCTTCGCAGCGGTAGCCAAAAGACAGGAGGCGGCGGCAACCGCGATCAGCAAAGCAATGACCCGCCTGTGGGTTCTCCCTGCCAGCACCAGTGGGCGCACGCTATTTCGCACGCACCAGCTGGCGCAACCGTAAAAACTACGACTGGTTGAAGAACCCGCCCTCGAGCAGGTGGGCCTTCTCCTCGGCGTATCCCTCCAGGACCCTCTCCATGTCGCCTCGATTGAGGGCCTCGACGCCCTCCAGAAAGTCGTCCACGTTCTCCTGCGACATCTTCCACGCAGTATCTCGCGGGTTGACGCGAAGCCGCCGCTTTCCATGCGAAGCGTCACCCCCGGGGCATGTGCGCCGAGCCGAGGCATCAAGCAGGCATCAATCTGAGAACAACTCAGGAGACCTCAGGCAATCGGAGCCGTGTCGACGCAACGCAAGCTGAGGCAAGCGATCAACATTTCGATCGATCTCATAACCCGAAGGTCGCGGGTTCGAATCCCGCCCCCGCTACTCACGAAAGGCCCGCTCAGGCGGGCCTTTCGTTTTGCTCGGCCCGCTGCCTTCGTGGAGAACCCGAAGGTCGTGAACCCCCTCAGGCACGAAACGTTCCGTTCCGGGTTCCGATTTCTTGGCGGACCGCACGGCGCCCTCCATCGAGCTGCAACTGAGCACGATGATAGGCCCTTGATCGCACAGCGAGAACGGCACTCACGTGGTTGTGCCGCCGGGGGCACTTGAAGGAGCTCGATCGTCTCGGCGCTGGGAGTGATCCCCAGTTCGTCCGAAAGAAGGGTTCGCAGGCGTTCGTAGATCCGGAGGGCCTCTGCAGTGACGGGCGGGTCCAGGTCCAGACCGGAGATCAAGTCGCCTGCGCTTGCGGCGTCCGCGGTTGACTCCCCGGCGATGCGGTCGAATGCGGTCTCGAGGACGGACTGGGGCACAGCCTCTTCGCCGATCGGCACGCGCCGCCCATATGGGGTCCCCTTGAGGACCAATGGGATCCCGAAGCGCACCGCCAGGGCAGTCATCGAGTCGTAGCCGGGCAGAATGAACTCGGCCCCCCGCTCTACGAGCGCCCCCTCCCCGAACGGCACCGACCAGACTCGGCCCCCCACCCGGTCTCGCGCCTCGAGCACGGTCACCTCAGTTTCGCCCGCGCGCAGGGTGTCGGCTGCTGCGAGGCCCGCAAAGCCGGCTCCGATGACGACAACCCGCTTCATTCATCTCCCAGTTGCTGACGCTTCACGACCAAGGATCGTTCCAAGCCACGACGCCGGGGTCCAGTGGTGGTAGGTGAGAGTTGCGTCAGGCCTGCCCGACGGTGGGCGCCCGCACCCGGCGGAGCACGACGAGGGCGCACCCCGCGAGCGCGACCGCCGTCACCACGTAGGCCGCGGTGGCACTCCCGACCTCGAGCAGGGCGCCGCCGATCAGGGGGCCGATCGTGTACCCGGTCGCGTAGAGCAGATTGAGAACCCCGTACCCAAGCCCGCGCTCGACCTCGCCGAAAGCCGCGTCGAGCCACGGGACCGCGGCGGAGAACGTGAGGCTGAATCCGGCTCCGAACAGTCCGAGCGCCAGGGCCGCTCCTAGGGTCCCGCCCAGTCCCGCGAGTAGGAGAGCCGAGCCGGCCGTGGCCGCAAGCCCGAGCACGGCCGGGTCGCGCCGGCCGTGCCTATCCCCCCAGCGGCCGCCGAACGGTGCAACCGCGGCGTCGACCGCTATGGACCAGGCGAAGAGCAGGCCAATCACCGCGCTGGACAAGCCGAGGCGGGAGTCGAGGTCGAGCGGTGCGACGACCTCGATCAGGCCCAGGGCGCAGGCCCCGGCGATGGTCATGCCCACCGCCACCGAGCCGTTCCCTGATCCAACCGAGCGCCTGATCGTGGCCCAGGCGGGTGTCCGCGGCGCCGTGCGTCGTTCGGGAGGCAGCAAGAACGTGGCCACGACGGCGATGGCGACGGAGATCCCGCCGATGATCAGAAAGGGGGCGGCGAACGAGAGCAGGTCGGCAGTCACCCCCCCGAGTGCTGGCCCCGCGAGCGAGCCGGCACTGGTCGCACCAAGGGCGACACCGATCGCCTCGCCCCTCCGGCCCGGTCGCGCGAGGTCGGAGACGAGGGCGAGCGCGGCGATCCAGCTCGCCGCCGACCCGACCCCCTGGATGACCCGGCCGAGCATCAGCGGCCAGATGGACTCCGATGTCGCGATCACCCCAGAGCCCGCCGCGGCCAGCACGAGCCCCGCGATCAACAGGCCCCTGCGTCCCACCGAATCTGCCAGGCGACCCAGCGGAAGCGAGAGAAGGACTATCGGCAATGCATAGGCTGCGAGAGAGGCCCCGAGGGCGCCTTCGCTCGCCCCGGTTCGCCGCTCGATCTCGGGAAGGAGAGGGGCGATCAGCCCGAGCAGGGCGGTGTCAACCGTCACCGCCGCCACGGCGATGACGATGACCACGCGGCTCCGCGGGTCAGCCGGCGGCGACAGTCTCCGGATCCGGCTCCTCACCCTCGAGGGAAGGCGTATCGCCGATGCCCGGAGGGAGGACGCGCAGCGCGTCCACGGGTAGGTGGACCTGCACCGGGGTGCCCTGCTCGTAGGGGATTCCACCGCCGGTGTTCTGAACGAGGGCCTGGAGCGCTTCACCGGTGGCGGCACGGACGATCACCTGGATCGCCGGGCCCACATAGACGACGCGCTCCACCATTGCCGGGATGCGGTTCGGCCCCGACGCAGACCCGTGCTCTTCGAGCTCGATGCGCTCCGGTCGAATGACGATCTTCGCCTCCCCCGTGACGTCGCGCTCCGTCCCCCGCGTCTGGAGCTCGTAGCCGTCCAGCGCGACGCGGCAGGCACTCGTGCCGGCACTGACGATGGTGGCCTGCATGAGGTTCGACACGCCGAGGAAGTCGGCGACGTAGAGCGTCTCGGGATCCTCGTAGACGTCCTGAGGCTCCCCGACCTGCTCTATGTGCCCGTCTCTCATGACCGCAAGGCGATCGCTCATCGTAAGTGCCTCCTCCTGGTCGTGGGTGACGTAGAGGAACGTGATGCCGACCTCCTGCTGGAGGGACTTGAGCTCGATCTGGAGGGCCTTGCGGAGCTTCGCATCGAGGGCGCCGAGCGGCTCGTCCAGGAGGAGCACGGCCGGGTTGAGGATGAGAGCGCGCGCTAAGGCAACGCGCTGCTGCTGGCCCCCCGAGAGCTGGGACGACTTGCGCCTCTCGTAGCCGGGAAGCTGGACGAGCTCAAGCGCCTTGCCGACGCGCTCGCGGATCTCGGCTTTCGGCCGCTTCGCCCGTTTCAGCCCGAACGCGATGTTGTCGTAGACGTTCAGGTGCGGGAAGAGCGCGTAGTTCTGGAACACCGTGTTGACGTTGCGCAGGTGAGCCGGTGTGTAGGCAACGTCTGTGCCGTCCAAGAGGATCTCACCGGAAGTCGGTTGCTCGAAGCCGGCGATCATTCGCAGGGTGGTCGTCTTCCCGCAGCCAGAAGGCCCGAGGAGCGAGAAGAACTCACCATCCGGGATGTGGAGATCGATGCCGTCCACCGCGGTCACCTCGGCGAACTCCTTGGTCAGCTTGCTCAATTCGATTTCGCCGCGTGCCATTGGTCTCCCGAAACTAGGTGAGGTTGAATGCGCCGCCGATGTCCTCCGCCGCTTTGCCCGCCCGTCGCTCTCCGCGGGTGAAGAAGCGCCAGGTGAGGAAGCCGGCCGTGACAATGAGGAGGGTTGACACCATCATGATCGTTGCGATCGCGTTCACAGACGGTAACGGCGCGGCGCGCGTCGCCGCGTAGATCTGGATCGGGACGGTGTCGGTGGGTCCGCCGCTTGACAGCCACTGGCTGATGACGAAGTCGTCGGCCGAGATGGCGAACACAACGGCGGCCGAGGCGACGATCGCCGGGGTGAGCAAGGGCAGGAGGACGCGCGTCAGCGCGACGAACGGCGAGGCCCCGAGGTCGGCGGCGGCCTCCTCGTACTGGCTGCCAATCGAGAACAGCCGACCGCGCACGATCACGACCACGAAGGAGATCGAGAAGGTCACGTGGCCGAGGATCTGGGCGGCCGTTCCAAAGGGAACGAATGTGAAGATGTGGCTGAAGACGAGAAGAAGCGACACGCCCATGACGATCTCGGGCGTAACCAACGGAAAAAGCATGATGAAGTTGGAGGTGCCGGAGCCGCGACCGCGCCAGCGAGCGAGACCGATGGCGAGCAGTACCCCGATCGGGACAGCGATGAGAACGTCCGCTCCAGCCAGCTTGAAGCTCTGAACAAGGGAATGCCGAAGGGTCGGGTCGTGAAAGACCGAGTCCACCGGATCGCCCCAGTACCAGCGTATGGAGAAGGAGTCCCAGACCGTACGGGAGCGGGTCGCATTGAAGGAGAAGAGCACCGCAATCAGCACCGGCACGATCGACCAGACGATGTAGATCCAGGTGAAGGCGACCAGGAAGCGCGGCTTTCCCCATGGGTTGCGGAGCCAGCCGCGGAAGCGGGTCAAGGTCGAGGCCTGCGGCCTCGCTCGGGGCCGCTGCGGCCTCGCTCGCGGCTCGGCAACGGTGCTCACAGCGCCCCCAACGCCTCGCCCTCGCTCTGGGCGCGATGGATGCTCCGCAGGTAGTAGAGCATGAGGATCGTCAGGAAGGCGGCAAGCACGATCGTCAGTGCGGCGCCGATCGTCGGCTGCGGGCCACCGTGGAAGTAGAGGTCGATCTGGTTGCCGATCATCGACGTCTTCGGAGAGCCCGAGACGATGTTCGGCGTGTAGTAGTCACCGAACATCGGGAGCGTGATGAGGACGGCGCCCCCCAGGATGCCGGTTTTCGAGAGCGGGAGGGTGACCCTGCGAAAGGCGTACCAGCGGCTCGCACCGAGGTCTCGTGCCGCTTCCAGGTGGCTGCGATCGATGCGATCGAGCGCGGCGAAGAGTGGCAGGATCAGGTAAGGGATGTAGCCGTAGACGAGAGCCAAGATGACGGTCGAGGCGCTTCCGCCGAGCCAGTCCCGCGGCTGGCTGAGCACGTGGGTGGACGTCAGAAAGTCGTTCACCCAGCCGTTCAGCTGCAGGAGGTTCACCCAGGCGAGCATTCGCATCATGTAGCTGATCCAGAGCGGAAGGATGATCAGGATCAGGACGACGCCCTTCCACCGCCCCGCGTGTCGGGCCGTGTAGTAGGCGACCGGATACCCGATCAGCAGGCAGAGGGCCAGGGAGACGAGGACGTAGAGGAGCGTCCTGATCTCGACGTCGAACCAGATTCCTCCCGGGGCGAGCCGACCGAGGACCTCGCTGATCCAACCCACGTTCCATTCGAGCGGGTTCCAGATGGGAACCGGTTGGAAGAGGACCGGGTCGACCGTTCCGAACGCGACCCCGAGGACCGCATAGAACGGGACGATGAAGAGGAGGATCAGCCAGACAACGCCAGGGAGCGCGAGAGCGGGCCACAGCCAACGCCGGTACACGACGCCCTAACGCTCCCGCCCCCGACCCCTCAACTCCCTCCTCCGGCGAGGAAGTTCGAGTAGCCGTCCTCCCAGATCTGCTGTCCCTGAGACGTGAGCGTGCAGTACTGCAGGGAGTCGGGACCGAGATCGTCGTTCGTCAGAACGCTGTTCGCCAGGTTCTCGGGCAAGACACCCTTCTGCACCAGGGTGTGGGGGTCGATCTCGTTCAAAGGCGGCTGATACCCGTTGAAGTCGACGAAGTTCTCATAGGCGACGCCGTTGTCGATGAGGTAGTTGAGGAAGAGATGCGAGAGCACCGGCTTCTTCGTGGTCGAGCAGATCGCGAAGCAGTCGTTCTGCACCGGCACCTTGCCCTTGGGTGCCTTCCAGAAGGCGAGGGCGCTCGCCGGTGTTCCCTTCGGCAGGTAATAGATGTAGCCCGCGATCATGTCTCCCGACCAGGCCTGGTGGAGCCAGCTCGACCCCTCCGGGATGGTCTGGTACTGGAGGTCGTCCACCTTGACGTTGCAGATGCCGTAGAGCTGCTTGAGGTCGGACACTGCCTGGTTCACGGGTCCGGAGTCCTCGGTGTTGATGTCCGTGTTCCCCTTGCGCAGGAGCGCCATGCCGATCGTCTCGCGGTTCTCGGAGAGGAGCCCCACCTTGCCCTTATACGCCTGAGACTCCCAGAAGATGTCCCACGGCTGGCTCATGCCGGCGATGTCCTCCTTGATCATGTCCGTCCTCCATGCGATCCCGGTGGCGTAGACGGTGTAGGGAACGGTGTAGCGCGACTCGCCGTCATAGAACGGGTCGACGAGCTGCGGCCAGATGTTCTTCTGGAGGTTCGGGATGTAGTCGAGGTTGAGCGGCTTGACCAGCTTGCCGGCCACGCCGATGTCGAGCACATCCGGCGTGATATTCGTCACGTCGGGCGTGACCGCACCGGAGGCGAGCCGCTGGAGCCCAGAGTTGACGTTGTCGAACGGCGTGTACTGGACGTCGACGCCGTACTTGGACCCGAACTCCGTGAGGATCTTCTTGTAGAGGTAGGAGGGATAGGCGTAGACGGTGAACGTCCCGCCAGTCTCCGGCTGGAGCCCCGACGCGATGGGATCCTCCCACCGCGGCAGGACCACACGCTTGTCGGGCCTCGCGAGCGGCAGGCCTCCCGGCCCGACGAGCTCGCCGCCCGCTCCGGTGCTCTCCTTGACGCTGGTCGTGTTGCCGCAGGCGGCGAGCAGGGGGCCGGCAGCGGAGAAGGTGACCGCGGCACCTGCGCTTTTCAGGAGGAAATTGCGCCTGCTCAGGGAGTCAGGCCGTTCCTTCGGGTGGTTCGTCATTCGAGTTTCCTCCTGAGTTCCGTTTTCACGAGGTGGGGCACGGTCTCACGAACAGTGTCTCTTGCTGCCTCGCCAATCGCCCTCCCGCTCATGATGCGGCTTTCAGAGCGTGACGCGCGGAGAGGTCCGCGTGCAGCAGCGTCTCGGCGCTCGACACGCAGACGCGGAGCATGCGCTTGCGGCTTACGGCGGGGTCCTCGATCGTGACCTGTACGGCGAGCCCGTCGATCATGGCGCCGAGGACCAGGGCGGCGTCCTTGGCTGAGTCAGTGGTGAACTCGCCGGTACTCTGCCCCTCCTCGATCACTTCGGTGAGCAGGCTGCGCCAGCGGCCCTCGACCTCCCGTTCGGCCTCGCGCATAGGTCCGTCGTGAAGCGCCCTGGTCCAGAGCTCGAGCCAGAGGGTCCAGTTGGCGTCTTCGGCGCAGACCTCGAAGAGCGAGCGGAGCTTGGCCGATGGACTATCGAGGTTCTCGAGGCGCTCGGCGACCAGCTCGTCGAACTGGCGCTCGTCCTCGTGAAGCGCCGCCGTCAGCAGCTTGCTCTTGGTGCCGAACCAATAGAGGACGGCGGGGGAGCTCGTCCCGGCGCGCTCGGCAACGTCCGCGATCCGCGTCTTGGCGAGGCCGCGTTCGGCGATCACCTCCGCAGCTGCGGCGAGGATCTGGGGTCGCCTGACGTGGTCGATCTGGGGTCGGGGGCTCACCTCCCCTGTCCTCTCCTCCTTGAGAACACTGAACCGCCGTTCAGCTTACCCCGAAACCGAACACGAGGCAAGTCAGCCGGGCGATGCGCCGACGAGCGCTTCCGGATCGATTCCGAGCTCGGCGGCGAGGCGCTCGGCCGCGATCCGGCGTGCGCGCTCGAGGCTCATAGCGGGGTCGCGGATCAGTGCGCGGACGCCGAGCCCGTCAAACAGCGCCATCGCCAGATCGGCGACCTCATCCGGATCCACCTCCCGGAACTCACCGCTCTCCACCCCGCGGCGGACTACCCGGGCAACCCACTCTCGATAGCTCTCGTACATGCGCCCCGCCACCGGACGCAGCTCCGCCTCGCGCGCCGCGCGCAGCCAGAGCTCGACCCAGAGGACCCACTCGCGCTCCCCCTCCCCCGGGGTGGGCAGGCACTCCTCGATCGCGATGGCCAGTCCCTCGGTCGCGGAGGCGGCCGCGGCGGGGCCCGCCACGAAGCGCTCGTCGGCTGCGAGCTCGAAGGACTGGAGGAGCGCCTGAGCAAGCAGCTCCTCGCGGGTGGAGAAATAGTGATGGACGAGGGCGGTCGAGGCGCGGGCCCGGTTCGCGACTCGGGCGATCCTCACCTCGTCGATCCCGTCGGAGGCGATCAGCTCGGTGGCGGCGCGGAGAATCCGCTCCCTGGCGTCAGGCCCTTCCGACCGCGGAGCGCTTGCCTCCTCCATGGATCCAGCCTAGGGAGAGCCTCCGACGCCGGTCGCCGCGTGGGCTAGGCGGCGGCGCCGATCGCGACACCCGAGTCCGCGAGGACCGCCTCGGCGGCGTTCCGCCCGTTGAGACCGATCACGCTCCCCGCAGGATGGGTCGCCGCGCCACAGAGATAGAGACCCGGAATCGGCGTGCGGGCGCTGAGGCGGCCCTCCCACATCTGGTCGGGAGTGACCTCGCCCTGGAAGATGTTGCCGCCGGTCAGACCGATCCGCTTCTCGATGTCAGGGGGACCGAGCACCTCGTGGTCGATCAGGCAGTCAGGCAGGTCCGGCGCGAAGCGCGAGATCAGGTCTACGAACTGCTTGGCGACGTCGTCGCGGCGTGAGTCCCAGTCGCCGTCGCTGATCTCGTAGGGCGCGTACTGGCCGAAGACGCTGAGCAGGTGCTTGCCCTCGGGGGCCGGGGTCGGGTCGTACGCAGTCTGGATGTAGATCTCGCCAAAGGCAACCGCCGGCTCGCCGGCGGCGCAGGTCTCGAACGCTCGCTGCGCCTCCTGCATGGATCCGCACACGTCGATCGTTGCGTGGGCGGCCCACCCGTCACCCGCTGCGGCCGTCCAGGTCGGCAGGCGCTCGAGAGCGGCGTTGAACTTGACCACCGGGCTGCGGACCTTCCACTCATCCAGGCGCCGCGTGAAGGCATCGTCGACGTCGGAGCCCTCCAGCATCCCGCGCAGCCGCTTCGGATCGGCGTTGCAGAGCACGGTTCCCGAGCGGAGCCTGGTGCCGTCCTCGAGCTCGACCCCCTCGCCAGGGTGGATCGCCGAGACCGGGACCCCGCAGGCCAGCACCGCGCCTGACTCGCGAGCCGCCTCGGCGATCGCGAAGCTCACCATCCCCATGCCGCCCTCGACGTAACCCCAGACGGGCCCCTGGCCCTCGAGGTCGCCCTGGTAGTGCATCAGCTTGATCGAGGCGGTTCCCGGCTCCCAGGGCCCGCCCCAGGTGCCGATGATCCCCTGCCCGTAGAGCGCGGTCTTGAGCCGCTCGTCGCCGATGTGATCGTCGAGGACCTCCGCGATCGACGCCTCGAAGACGAGGTCGATCATCGTCTGGTTGCCGTCCAGGATCTCCTCGATCTCGGCCCGGGTCGGCGTGTCTCCCACCCAGGTGTCCCGCGCTCCCTTCCGCAGCTTGATCCGCACCTGGTCGAAGAGCTCCTCGTAGGCCCAGTAACCCTTCTTGTCCCTCTCGGAGATCCCGAGCTCGTCCAGGCTGTGCTCCGTCCGCTCGTCGTCGAGCCACTGGCCGAAAGAGCTGCCGTCCTCGAAGGGGACCCAGAGGTTCGGATCGGCGACGAAGACGCGCAGCCCGCGGTCCCGCAGGCCGAGCTCCTGGATCACGACCTCGTCGAGCAGCCCGACCACGTAGGCGCAGGGGCTGATCACGAACCGGTCATCGTCGAACGGCCTCTCGAGGGTGCAGGCGCCACCGAGGCGCTCGCGCCGCTCGAGCACCAACACGCTCTTCCCGGCTTGCGCCAGGTAGGTGGCGGCAGTCAGGCCGTTGTGGCCTCCGCCGACCACGATCGCGTCCCAGTCTCGCGAGGCGAGCGAGTCGACGGGCATCGGGAGCCCGACCTCGCCGAGACTTGCGGCGATCTCGTTCATGCCGAAACCGCCTCGCGGTCCCGTAGCGCCTCCATGTAGCGCTCGGCGACCATCCGGTCGAAGGCGTGGGTGTCCGTCTCCTCCAGCGAGTAGCGGCCCGCCGTGTAGCCCCTCGAGCCGGCACCCAACTGTGCGAGCTCGCAGACGTGCCAGTCCTGGCGGTTGGTCATGTCCCAGAAGCCGATCGCGTCCGAGGGATCGAAGCCCGGAGCCTCCATGGTGGCCGGCTCGAAGAAGAACTCACAGACGACGTCGGTGCGGTCCGGCGCACGTGGGTACAGGGTGTGCAGCATCACGTAGTCGGGGTGGAACGAGACCAGGGCGTTCGGGAACAACGCCACGTAGAGGATCGAGCGCAGCTCCTCCTCGGAGAGCCCGTGGATCGGTGGCCTGTCGGTCGCGTGGCCGCCGCCGCTCCCCATCGTCGCCGCACCGTCGCCTGTCAGCGTCATCGATCCGCCACACCAGGCACCGTCGCCCTCCATCTCCTCGCCGCTCATGTAGTTGCTGAGCGCGTTCAGCTCCGGATGGACCCCCGGGCAGTGCAGGCACTCGTTGTAGTTCTCGACGATGCCCTTCCAGTTCGCCGGGACGACGTAGTCGACCCTGCCGGCGCTGCGGAGCTCGGCATTCCGGTAGCGCTCCAGGTGCTCGAGCAGGCCGCCGATGTGCTCAGCGGGGTCCGGCGCGTCCCCGCTCAGGTCCACCAGCAGCAGGCCACCGATGGTCGAGAGGCGGACGGGGACCAGCCCGTTGCAGGAGGGATCGAAGTTCTCGACGCCGTCCATGTGGGGAGAGGCACGCAGGGCACCGTCGAGGTCGTAGGACCAGGCGTGGTAGGGACAGCGGAGGCGCCGATTGACGCTCCCCTCGCCGTCGGTGACCAGGCGGGCGCCGCGGTGACGGCAGACGTTGTGGAAGGCGCGCGGCCGACCGTCCTCGCCGCCGATCACGACGACGCTGTCGCGGCCGATCTCCCGCATCAGGAAGCCGCCGGGCTCGCTCACCTGGGAGACGTGCCCGACGCAGATCCAGCCCGCGCAGAAGATCCGATCCAGCTCCCAGTCCAGCACCGCGGGGTCGGTGAAGGCGGCCGGCGGCAGCATCGTCGCCTGCTCCAGCGGCCGCAGCGTCTCCGAGACCTGAGCGGAATCGAGCGGCAGGGCGGGCGTCATCGCCGGGATCGTATGTTGTCTTGACTTTGTAGTCAAGTGCTACTAGGGTGACGCCCGATGCCGGCCACGGCGCCAGTCGGCCACCTCTCGAACCCGATCCCGGGGCTGGACGAGCGAGCCACGGAACTCCAGGCGCGTGCCCGGGCATTCGTCGAGGGGGTCCTGATGCCGCTCGAGGAGGAGGCCGAGGCGCGGGGCGGCCGGCTCCCGGAGGAGACGATCGGGAGGGTGAAGGCACAGGCGATCGAGGCCGGGCTGGCCGGCGGCCTGCACGCCCCCGAGGCGGGCGGACAGGGCTGGACCCGGACCGAATGGGTGCTCGTCGAGGAGCAGTACGGGCGCAGCACCAACGCGATCAGCTGGCATGTTCCGAACGCCTACAACGTCTGGAAGCACGCAAGCGAGGGGCAGATCAAGCGGTATCTGCGCCCGGCGCTCCGCGGCGAGGCCAAGGACGCCTACGCGGTGACCGAGCGGGGGGCGGGCTCGGATCCTTCGCGAATCGAGGCCACCGCTGAGCGAAGCGACGGGGGCTTCGTGATCAACGCCGAGAAGTGGTTCGTCACCTCGGGCGACATCGCGACGGTGCTCGTCGTGATGGCGAACGTCATCGACGGTACGGATCGTCTGCCGACGCTCTTCGTCGTCGAGCGTGACAAGCCGGGGGTGGAGACCGTCGACAACCCGGATTTCACGCACAGCTATCCGGACCGCCACCCGACGATTCGCTTCACGAACGTCGAGGTCGGACCCGAGGACTACATCGGGGAGATCGGTGGGGGCGATGAGCTCCAGCGCTCCTGGTTCAGCGAGGAGAGGCTCGGGATCGCCGCTCGCGGGGTCGGCGCGATGTGGAGGTTGCTCGATGAGACCGTCGACTGGGCCACGACCCGCGAGCAGGGCGGCGAGCGGGTCTACGACTATCAGGGGGTCTCGTTCCCGCTCGCGGACTCCGCTGCCGACGCCGCCGCCGGCCGCCTGCTCGCGCTGCAGGTCGCGGCGATGATCGACGACGGCGCCGACCCCAAACTGGCTCATCACAAGGCGTCCATGGCGAAGCTCTTCGTCAGCGAAGCGGCCTGGAGGTGCGCCGACCGCTGCGTCCAAGCGTTCGGCGGCCGCGGGTATCTGCGCTCGAACGTCGCCGAGCGATTCCTGCGCGAGCTCCGCGTCGACCGGATCTGGGAGGGCACCAGCGAGATCCAGCGGCTGATCATCGCCAGGGGACTGGAGCGCCGGGGAGTGGAGCGCATCCTCCACTAGTGCCCGACGGCGCCCCCCACCGGCCCGATCCGGCCCCGCTGCTGGAGCCGCGCTCGGTGGCGGTCGTCGGGGCGACCGACCGGCCCGGCTCCTACGGCGACACGGTCCTCACGAATCTCGAGCGGGCCGGGTTCACCGGTCCGGTCTGGGGAGTTCACCCGACGAGGACGAGCGTGCACGGCCGGGACTGCGTGCCATCGCCGGCGCAGCTGCCCGAGCCGGTCGACGCGGTCGTCTTCGCGATTCCCGCGGCCAAGGTGCCGAGGTCGCTCGCCGAGGCGGCGGAGCGCGGCTGCCGCGCGGCCGTCGTCTTCTCCGCCGGCTTCGGCGAGGCGCCGGGCGGAGGATCGCTGGAACGCGAGCTGGCGGAGGTCGCAGGGCAGGCGGCGATCCCGCTCTGCGGGCCGAACGGCAACGGGGTGATCGCGGTCGCCGCGCGAGCGCCGCTCTGGGGCGACTCCGTGCCGGAGCTCCGGCCCGGACCCGTCGCCATGATCACGCAGAGCGGGAACCTGGCGGTCAACGCGATCGGCTCGCGCCGCGGCATCGACTTCCACACGCTCGTCTCCGCGGGGAATCAGACGGTGCTCGACGCGCCGGACTGGCTCGCCGCGGTTGCGGCTCGAGACGGGGTCCGCTCCATCGCGCTCTTCCTCGAGGAGGACGGCGATGGTGCGAGGCTGGCCGAAGCGCTCGCGCAATGCGCGGAGCGCGGCGTAGGGGTGGCGGTGCTGAAGGTGGGCGAGTCGCGCGCAGGCGCCGCGGCAGCCGCCGCCCACACAGGAGCCGTCGCCGGTGACCAGCGGGCGTTTCGCGCGTTGGTGGAGGAGGCGGGCGCGGCCTGGGTCCGCGATCCGCACGAGCTTCTGGAGGTGGCGCGAGTGCTCGCCGAGCCACGGGCACGGGTCGGCCGGAGCGGGGGGATCGCGGTCCTCACCTGCTCCGGTGGGGACTCGGGGATAGCCGCGGACCTGGCGCAGCAGGAGGGAATGGAGCTGCCGCCGCTGGCGGATGAGACCAAGCGGAAGCTGGCGGAGGTCCTTCCGGACGCCGCCACGCCGGGTAACCCCCTCGACTACACCTCGCTGATCTGGGGGGAAAGCGAGCGACTCGCCTCGATCGTGGAGGCGGTCGGCGCCGATCGCGCGATCGATCAGCTGCTGCTGCTCTATGACCACCCCGCCGGACTGCGCCCCGAGCACGAGGACCAGTGGCGCGCGGTCAGGACCGGCCTCGCGGACGGCGCCGAGAGCTGCGACGCGACTGCGTTGATCGCCTCGACGCTCCCGGACCTGATCGACGATGCCGCCGCCCGCGAGCTCGCCGCACGCGGGATCCCGGTGGTCGCGGGCCTGACAACCGCGCTGGCCTGCGTCCGGGCGCTTCAGCGCGGGCCGGGCGACCCGGCCCGGTTACGGGCGATCGCCGCCGCGGCCTCCAGGGGGCACACCGGCCCGAACGGGGATGTCGGCCAGTGGATGGGGGAGGCGGCTGCGAAGCGACTGCTCAGCGATGGGGGCATTCCCGTCCCGGAGGGCGTCGAACTCGAGCTCGGCGACGAGGACGGCTGCGTCGCGGCCGCGAGCAAGCTCGGTTGGCCGGTTGCCCTGAAGCTCTCCGGACGGGCTGTGCGGCACAAGACCGACACGGGCGCGCTCGCTCTCGGCATCGCGGCCGAGGAAGACCTCCGGCGAGCCCTGGGTCGTCTGGTCGCCCTCCCCGAGGCGGAAGGCGCGAGCCTGCTGGTCGAGCGGATGGCGGAGCCGGGCATCGAGCTGCTGATCTCGGCGCGGGCCGACGCGATCGTGCCGGTGGTCACCGTCGGGCTCGGCGGCATCTGGACTGAGGTCCTTCGTGACGTCGCGGTCATCCCCCTCCCCGCGCACGCCCCGCGGGTCGCGGCGGGAATGCGGTCGCTGCGGGGCGCGGATCTGCTCGGCGGAGGCAGGGGCGGTGAGGCTTTCGACGTCGGCGCTGCGGCGGATCTGGCGGCCAGGCTCGGAGAACTGGTCCTCGAGCGCCGGCTGGAGCTGATCGAGCTCAACCCCGTGGTCGTTCACCGGCATGGGTGCGTGGCCGTGGACGCCCTCGCCCGATGATTGTGAAATTGACTACAAGATCAACGATCTGATAGGGTCGCGCCATCGAGGCGGCGACCAGCACCCCCGCTCCCAGCGCACCGGCCCACCCGGGGCCACCGCCCGCGAGCTACGACGCGATCGTCGTGGGCGGGGGGCACAACGGTCTCACCACAGCCGCGTATCTGGCGCGCTCCGGGCTCGACGTTGTCGTGCTCGAGCGGCGGCCGATTCTCGGCGGTGCGTGCGTGACCGAGGAGGTCTGGCCGGGAGCCCGGGTCTCGCGGGCCTCCTACGTCGTCTCGATGCTGCAGCCGAAGATCGTCTCCGATCTGCGGTTGCACGACTTCGGCTACCGGGCGGTTCCCCTGGACCCTGCCTACGCCGCGATGACCTCGGACGGGCCGATCTTCTTCTTCAACGAGTCCGAGCGGACCGCCGCCTCCATCGGCGCTCATTCGCGCAAGGACGGCGAGGTCTACGCGGACTTCGAGGACCTCTTCGAGCGAACGGCGGATTTCCTGCGGCCTATGCTCCTGCGTGAGCCGCCCGCTCCGGGCTCCCGAAACCCGCTCGACATCGCGGCGCTGCTGCGCGAGGGAGGACGGGCTGCCGGGCTCTCTCAGCGCGACGTGCACGACCTGGTCCGGATCTTCACGATGTCGGTCGGAGACCTGCTCGACGACTGGTTCGAGCACGACGCGGTCAAGGGCTCGATCGCCTCGAGCGGCGTGGTCGGTGTCTGGGCCGGCCCCCGCACGCCCGGCACCGCCTACAACCTGCTGCACCACGCGCTGGGTGAGCTCGACGGGATGCCGGGCGTCTGGGGCCAGGTGATCGGCGGGATGGGCGCAATCAGCCAGGCGATCGCCCGCTCGGCCGAGTCCGCCGGCGCCACGATCCGCACCGACGCCGAGGTGGCCTCCATCGACATTCGCGATGGGCGAACCGTGGGCGTCACGCTCGCGAGCGGCGAGGAGATTCGCGCTCCCATCGTCGCCTCCGGAGCTCATCCGAGGACCACGATCCTCGACCTCGCCGGTGGCGAGAACTTCCCGCCAGAGATCGCCGAGGACATGCGGCGCTACCGGACGCGTGGCGCCTCGGTGAAGGTGAACATGGTGCTCTCCGAGCCGCCCCGGTATGAGGGCGTGACTGAGGAGCAGCACCGGATGCTGCACATGACCGGGGTCAACCTCTGCCCCTCGATCGGCTACCTGGAGCGGGCCTGGCAGGATTGCCTCATGGGCCGGCCCGCGACGGAGCCCTATGTCGAGGCCGAGCTGCCATCCGCGATCGACTCGAGCCTGACCGACGACGGCCGCTGGGTGATGACGATGTTCACGCAGTACGGCCCGCCCGATGAGGAGGCCTGGGAGGGCGACGCCCGCGAGCGCTACGGCGACGCCTGCGTCGAGCACCTGGCGCGGTACGCGCCCAACGTCCCGGACGCGATCGTCGAACGTGAGGTGCTGGCCCCGCCGGACCTCGAGAGAATCTTCGGGCTCCAGGGCGGGAACATCTTCCAGGGGGAGCAGGGCCTGGATCAGATGGGGTTCATGCGCCCGACCCCGGACCTATCCCACTACGCGACGCCCGTGCACGGGCTCTACCTCTGCGGCGCCGGCACCCACCCGGGCGGTGGGGTGATGGCCGCCGCCGGGCACAACGCCGCCCGCCGCATCCTTCGCGACCGGCGCGTCGGTCGGGTGCGGGGCCAGCTGCGACGCCGAGCCGGCCGCCGCGCCGTGGTACCGGCCGTGGTACCGAACTGAGAGAAACTGAGCTGATCTCAACTCACCTCAGCGTGCCTGGCGTCGCTCAGCATGAGCCCACCGAGCGGCTTCACGGCATCTCATAACCCGAAGGTCGCGGGTCCAAATCCCGCCCCCGCTACTTCAGAAAGGGCCGCTTGCGGCCCTTTCTTCTTGTTGCTTGTGCCGAGGTTTAGGTCCGACGCCTACGATGCCCCGAGATGGGAACCTCTCGGACGGCTCTTGGGGGCGCGGCCCTTTCTCTGGGCGGGCTGATTCTCACGGGAATCGTCGCCTTGGCCTTGCCCGTTGGGCGCAGCCTCGACGCGACCACGCTGCACGGCTTCATGGGTCTTGACCGACCGATCGTGGATCCGCTGGCCCTCTTGGCCATCCAGGTTGGCAACCCGGTGATCTACGCCTTCCTGGGTGCGCTGATCGCCATCTTCACCCTCAGGCACCGGCAGCGGCGTTTGGCCGTGGCGATAGTCGTAATTCTCCTCGGGAGCGTGGTGAGCGCAGAATCCCTGAAGCTCCTCCTCGCCGGATCGCGCCCGGAGGACTGGATTGCACCAGGTTGGTCGATTGGCGACGCCAGTTGGCCCAGTGGTCACGCAACCGCGGCGATGACTCTCTCCATGTGCGCGATCATGGCGAGCCCGCCGGCTTGGCGCCACCTGGCCGCCGCGGCCGGAGCTGTATTGACCATTGCGGTGAGCTACTCGTTGGTTATCGCGGGCGGGCACCTTCCGAGTGACGTGATCGGGGCATTCTTCCTTTCCGCGCTCTGGACCTCGTTGGCTGTTGCCGTGCTGAGGCGCCATCAAGAGGAGTTCACCGCGAGTCCCTGGCGATCGTTCTTGAGAAGCTCACTACCGGCCTACACCGTCACCTGGGGGATCGGCGCCAGCTTGGTCCTAGCTCTGGTGATCGCACGTCCGGAGACGGTGGCCGAGTATGTCCCGGGACACGAGACATTCCTGGTCGGCGCCCTACTGGTCGCCTTGATTGCACAGGCGGTGATCACGGGGTTCGCGCGATTGCTGAGCACCGGAGTTGGTGACACGAGTAGAGCCTAGATCGGAGACCACGCCCGTAACCCGGCGGTCGCGGGTCCAAATCCCGCCCCCGCTACCTCAGAAAGAAAGGGCCGCTCCAGCGGCCCTTTCTTGTGCCCGAGTCAGCGCTTCTCCGGTCTGAAACCGTCTCTCATCGAAAGCGGAGGTTTGCGTGCTTCCGCAGCCCGGCGGCTTTGAGGGCCTCGGCGCGATTCCAGCGAAAGTGAGCCTCGGCGACAAGTCCGTTCCTCACCCTGAAGGCGCCGACCAAGTCGAACACGTTGTCGATTCCGCTCGTCGCGACCGCGGTCTCCCACGAGTACTCGATCACGACCCATTCGCCTCGTTCGGCCAGGATTTCCACCTGGGCCATGCGATGCTCCGACCACTCCGCTCTGATCCGCTCCAGCTGCGTCACCAGCGCATCCGCTCCGATCCATGGACCAGGCTCCGGCCAACCGGCGGCCGCGGTGGCGGCGATGCCTGGTTCCAGCAGCGCTCCGAATCCGGTCATGTCGTCGGCCTCGAAACGACGAAAGGCAGCGAGCACGACCTCAACGTTCTCTTGTGACACCGCCCAAGCAGTATCTCGCGATGAACTGCCATTTTCATGCGAAGCGAACCCGCTATTCGTCCAAGGCTCACGAGAGCCCGGGCCCCTTGCACGAAGGTTTAGGGGTCTTGGCCCCGCCCGCAAACGCGGGCCTATGGCGTTGTTGCTGCCGCGGTCTAGGCGGACGAGCGAATCTGTTCAGCCGCCCGCCGTCCGCTGCGAAGTGCCCCTTCCATCAGCCCGTGCCATTCGCCGGCGGTGTGTTCACCCGCGAAGACGAGCGGGCCGATCGGCCTCACGAGGTCTTCGTCGCGGAGCGGCGATGAGAGGCTGCGCGCCGAGTAGGAGCCGCGCACCCAAGGATCGTCGTGCCAGCTCGACAGCATGGCGTTGCCGGGTTCCGGGTCGAGATCCAGGTCCTCACGGAGCGCGACCAGCTCGGCGACCCAAGACTCGACCTCGTGTGCGCCACCGAGGGCATCGATCGCCGCCTGCGTACCCGTATAGCCGACCAGGAATGGAGCGGGCTCGCCATCCGCGCCCAGCTGGGTATAGGACCAGAAGCGACCCGCTACCGACATGATCGCGCTCGGCGGCGCATGCGAGAGCAGGCGCAGAAAGAGCTTTGAGTTCTGGCCGTAGGTGACCGAGCGCAACGCCTCGGCGGTCGCACCCTCGAGTGGAGGGTCGAATTCGATCTCCGCCAATGGGGCGGTGGGGATCGCGATGACGACCGCATCCGCCTCGATCTCGTCGGCGGCGGTGACGAGGTTCACGGTGTCCTCCGTCCAGCGCACGCGCCGGACCGGGGAGGAGAAATGCAGTGAACCGCGGAGTTCGGCCGCGATCGCCTCGGCGAGCCGCATGTTGCCGCCCTCCAGCGTTTGGTTGTCGAAATCGCCGAAGGTCGACGCTCCCTCCTCAAGCACGGAGGCTTCAAGGTCTTCGGGGGGATGGCCGTTGGAGATCGCCACTCGGGTCCGAACCAGGGCTTCGACGGGCGCGTCCAGCCCCAACGTGGCGATCGCGTCTGCAGCGCTCTCCGACTTTGCCGGGGGGTCTTCGCCAAGTCGGTCGAAGGCGGCCTCGAGTGCTGTCTGGGATACAGCTTCCGCACCGACGGAGACGCGCCGCCCGTAGGGCGTCCCCTTGAGCACCAGCGGGATCCCGAACCGCTCGGCCATCCCCCTCATCACGTCGTACCCGGGCAGGATGAACTCGGCTCCGCGCTCGACGATCGCCCCATCGCCGAAGGGCACCGACCAGACCCGGCCGCCCACTCGATCGCGAGCCTCGAGCACGGTCACCTCTGCTCCGTCGGACCGCAGCGCATCGGCTGCGGCGAGGCCCGCAAACCCAGCGCCGATGACGACGACCCGCTTCATTCATCTCCCCCTCGCTCACGCTCCACGGTCGGATCCTTCCAGGCCTTTGTTGCCGACGCCGGTTTGAGCCGGCAATTAATGGCTGGACGTGTGAGGCTACGGAGACCGGTCCCCACGCAAGGAGAAAAGATGGCAGACAGCGTCTATCGAGTCACCGAAGTGGTCGGCACCAGCTCGGATTCATGGGAGCAGGCGACGAAGAACGCCGTTGAGAAGGTCAGCGAGACCGTGCGCGACTTGCGGATCGCCGAGGTCGTGCGCCAGGACGTGACGATCGACAGCGGAAAGGTGTCCGAGTTCCGCATCCGGCTCGGGGTCTCGTTCAAGTACGACGCGGGCGGTTCTTGAGGCCTGAACACGCCCGAAGGTCGCGGGTTCGAATCCCGCCCCGCTATGTCTGACTACCACCAGCGAGCCCTCCTCCGGGAGGGCTCGCTGGTGAGAGAGCTCAGTCGAACATTGTGCCCGTTCCGGTCAAGGCAACGAGCCCGGTGACAACCTCATGCTTCGAAGGGATGAAGCTGAGCCGGTTGCCGTTCTCGCTGCTCCGCTGACTCGCCCTGAGAAGAACGCTCAACCCAGTGGAGTCCAGGAAAGACAGATCGGATAGATCCAGAACGATCCGTTCAGCCTCCGTCTGCTCGGCCCGCCAGATCGCAGTTTCAAGGCTGTCCACCATCGATAGGTCCATCTCACCGGAGAGGGCGATGGTTATCGAGTCCCCCTCCTGATGCGCCTTGATCTCCAGTGGCTTGCCAGTGAGATTGGGTGAGCTGGTGCTCGTATCGTCAACAGGCCGCATTCGCGTCTCCTCCTTTTCAAAAGAAAACGCAATCCGTTTCGCCCTTTCCCCAGTTGGACGGGCGACCCGTCTTGCTTCCGACGAGCCGGATATTTACAGCACTCGTTTCTCGTCGTCAAGAGTTTTTGACCGCCGCGGGGTCGGCGGACCTCAAGCTAACTCTGAGACTGCCTGCCCTTCCCCTTGCGCTCAACGGCTCGGGCCAGTTCGTCCTTGGTCATCTTCGAACGGCCCGGTATCTGAAGTTCCTTCGCAAGCTCGTAGAGCTGCTTCCGGCTGATGGCGCCGAGATCCGTCACTCCTTGGCTCTCGCGGGTTGCCGGAGAGGGGGCCGATGAGGCTCGCGAATCCAAGTCCTCCAAGAGCTTGCGCAAGAGCAACGCGAGCGCGGCGAGCAGGGCGGCGGCGAGCATCGGGCGACGCATGGTGGAGAGATGCCCTGAATTCGGGCGCGGAAACTGGGAGGGGAGAGCCCGACGTCAGCCATTGGACCGTTTGAACTCGACCCGGTTTGCCGATCGCGTCCTCGAGGCTGGCTCGGGAGCCGATCTGCAGCGCCAGATCCATGCGGCGACCGGAATGGAGGGCCTGCTGGATTTCCTGATCGATGAGACCGCCGATCTCGATCCAGCAGGCTGAGCGAGGAGCATATGATCGAGCCCTTGGCGGTCCAACGGATGGATCACGTCGGCATCACGGTTGACGACCTCGCGAGCGCGACGGCGTTCTTCGTCGAGCTTGGACTCGAGCTGCAGGGCGAGGGATCTGTCGAAGGCCCCGCGGTGGACCGGATCGTGGGGCTCGAGGGCGTCCGATCGGATGTCGCGTTCCTGCAAACCCCGGACGGCCACGGACAGGTCGAGCTGAGCAAGTTCCGTTCCCCCTCGCACCAGGGGGAGACAAGGCATGCGCCGGTGAACGAGCCAGGTCTTCGCCATCTCACCTTCGCCGTCGATGACATCGATGACGTTCTCGCCCGCCTGCAAGCCCGCGGCGCGGAGCTCGTCGGCGAATTGGAGCAATACGAAGACAGCTACCGGCTCTGCTACATCCGCGGCCCTGACGGGATCATCATCGAGCTGGCGGAGAAGATCGGCTGAAGATCGGGTCCGCGGCCGACCCTAGACTGGCTGTCTCTTGGCGTCCGGGGAGAGAAGGCGCGCTCGTGGTCCGCGCGGGTCCATCGCCATCGTGGCGTTGGTGCTGCTCGCAGCGCTCGTCTTCCCATCCGGCGGCAGCGCGTCCGATCGCATCGCCAAGAGCGACGGCGGTTCCTCGAACCCGCTCGCGCGGGAGAGTGCTTCGGCGTGCAACCGCCTTCAGCGGAAGCTGACGCGGCAGAGGAGCGGGCTCGCCAGGGCTCGCAACAGGGCGAGACGGGCGGAGATTCGGAGCAACATCCAGATCTCGAGGAGGCTTCGCAGGTTGGCGTGCCATCCACAGCCGACTCCTCGGCTTCCCCGGGATTTCCGCGGCAGCGGTCGCTATCTCGTTCCGGACCTCGGCGTGAACGTCCCGTTCACCTGGCGAGGAAGCGACGGCAACAGCGAGATGATCGCCGGTGGCCCGGGCTATCCGATCTATTTCATCAATCTGATCTTCGGCAACTCCCTCTACACGATCACCTACATCTGGCCCGGTGTGACGGATCACCCCTGCTCCCGGATCCCGGGATTCACCCTGGACCAGCTGAACGAGATCTTCAGAGGTGCCGAATACGTGGGGCCGGAGATCCTGAACAGGAACAGACGTCGCTACGTGAACCATTTCCGGCTCGCCAGAGCCCTCCCGCCGGGTCCGCCGGGACTCTTCCCCCGGATCCCCTTCGCCGAGGCGGACATCTACGTCGATGAGAACGACCCGGAGACGTTCTGGAGGGTGCTGCACTTCGGTTTCCAGAATATCTACGACCCGAACCTGGACGAGTGGATCAACATGCACACGTTCAAGCACTCCCCCGGCGTGGTGACACTCCCGCCGACCTGCCAGCCGCCGTCGTAGGCCCCCCCAGCAAGGCCCTTCGCCGCTCGCCCGCCGGGCTCAGCCGGTCAGCTTGAAGTGGGTCTTGGCGGTTGAGGTGTTGCCGTAGCTATCAGTGGCGACGGCGGTGACGATGACCTTGGCCGGGCCGCCGCCCATCGCGCTGCGGATCTTCTTGCGGGCTGCTTTCGAGAACCTGAGCTTGATCTTCGTCCGAACCCCGGGGCGGACCGACCTCGTGGACCGGCGAGCGTCGAGTGCCTCCGAGATGACGTGCGAGCCGCCGGATGCGCCTGCGCCCGCTCCCCGCACCCTCGCCTGCAGCTGGAGGGTGCCGGCCTTGTCGACCCTGTCGGTTACCGCGGCCTTGGACATCTTCTGCTTCTTCTCGGCCGTCAGCTTCTGTGTCGGCTTCGGTTGCTTCTCGACGCGGAAGGAACCGCGCATGAACGGATGGATCCGGCAGAAGTAGGTGTAGGTCCCAGCGGGAAGGTCGGACGGCGTCTTCCAGGTGTCGGTTCCGGAGGCGGGCGCACCGCTAAGCGAGTTCTGATTGCCGTTGAAGCCGAGCTCGCCGGAGTCAATCGTCACCGGCCCGTTGGCGATCGGGTAGGCGACGCCTGTCTTGCCCGTACACGGGTCCTTGCACGCGGTGATCGTGTGGAAGGCGTTGACGGCCGGGATCGCGTCGCTGTTGCGGAAGGTGAGGGATTGCCCGGGCTGGATGGTGGGCACGCTCAGGCCGACGTTCCCGGCGTGGTACGCGAACGACTGGATGTTGACCGTGTTGCCCGGGGAGGGAGCGCTCGGCAGCGAGAACGGGTTCGCTGCGCCGGTCGGGCCTCCGCCATGGTTGTCGTTTTCGGCCAGGTGGCTGTGAGTCAGGATTTGGTTCTGCGGTATGCACCCCGCTGGGGGAGTGCCGGTCGGCGGGCAGTCCGAGGCCTGTGCGTTTTGCGAGCCCGAAAGGGTCCCGTCGTAGACGGCGACCGGCATGATCCCCATCACCTCGTACCAGTCGGCTCGCGAGGTGTCATAGGTCGCATGCACGCTGACCTTGTCCCCGGGCTCCACCTGCACCTGCCAGGTCGGGTCCCCGGGATTCACTCCACCGGGCGTCGCACCCATCGAGACGTCCCACGAGACCTCTCCCGCCGGTTCGTAGTAGTGAGCGGCCGAGGTGAAGAGGGTGTTCGTGTGGCTGACGCCCGCGGTGACACGGGTGTCACGCAGCTGGGTGTTGAGGCCGCCGGGGTGGAGATGTCCGGCGGTGCCGATCAGCGTCTGGGGGTGGTTTCCCCCCACTGTCCAGCTCTGGGCTCCGCCCAGGCAGCCGTGGCTGCCGGGTGCCCACGAGGCCTCGCCTCCGTTGAGTGTGCACGGATGGAGATCCGCGGCCGGGGCCTGGTCGGGAAACGTGTAGCTGCCGTTGTGGCCGTCGGATCGCAGGGCGTCGAAGACCGGATACAGGCTCTGCCCGGCGACGTCCATCCATCTGGTCGTCACCGTCTTCATCGTCGCGGCCGCGGGCGAGGTGTCGGGGACGAAATCGACTCGCCAGACGAGGTAGACCTGCGAGGTCTGCGCCAGCAGGTCGTGCAGCATGTCGTTGAGGATCCAGGAGTCACCGGGTTCGCTCCGCCAGCCGAAGCCCTGCGGCAGCTGCTGGGTGGTCTTCTCCTCACCTGCGGCGAACTGCGGGTGACCGTTCACCAGCCAGACGGCGTGATGCAGGTGGACCACATCGACCCTCGGGACCGTCCCGTCCTTATAGATGAACTCCGGGTCGAAGCGGGTGATGTAGCCGGGCTCCTGGGGCCAGAGCTTCTGGCCCACGGTGTCGACGGCGGTCCGCAGCTTGATGATGTTCTGCCCCGGCGCGATGTTGATCGGCCCGTAGCAGTAGGTGATCTGCTTCATACCCGTGTAGTTGACGTGCGGAATTGAGTCCGGCTTGTCGGCGATCGGCGGGCACCCGGCTGTCCCAGGAACGCCGTCGGTGACCACGCCGGCCTTCGCCGCGGGCGAGATCAGTAGCGACGCCGCGATCGCGAACGCGAATGCGGCGAGCAAGCTGCGAATCCTGAGACCTACCGAAGCTTCCATGCTCCCTTTCTCCACTGACTCCGAGTCAACGTATCACGCTAACCCGACTTTCTGGAGATCGATTCGGTTCTGCTCAGTCCGAGCCCGGCTCGTAGTTGCCGAAAGACCACTCGTATCCCTCGGGATCGAGCACCCGGGCCCGTTCGGTGCCCCACTCGGTCGGCTCGGGCTCGAAGACGCTGGTTCCGCCGGCCTCGATGGCCGCTACGTACATGCCCGGGACATCGTCCGTATGCACGTAGGTTCCGTGTCCCACGGTCCGTTCACGGAGCTCGGGGTGCTCGAACTCCTCCCGAACTCCTCCCACCATCACGATCGCGTCCCCGAGGCGCAGCTCGGCGTGGCGAAGGCTCCCGTCCGGGTAGGGCCAGGTGAGGAGCACCTCGAAGCCGAGCGCTTCCAGCCAGGCAATCGCCTGCTCCGGGTCCCTATACCCGAGCTGGGGATAAAGCTGAGTCAAGACACGGGCAGGCTATCGCCCGCGAATCAGCGTTTCTTTCACCGCCCGATGTGGAAGCCGATCCGCTCGGGGATCGCCGCCAGGGCGCGACTGATCGGGCGAGCGACGTCGCCGCGGTCCTCCGCCGCCTCCTTGCTCACCAGTCCGGCGCGGATGACGTTGCCGCCGAGCCAGGAGGCGAAGCCGGCCGGGACGAGGTGCGGCTCGGGGTCGACGAGGGCAAGCCCGGAGTGCTCGTCGCGGCGCTCGAGGGCGAGCGAGGCCAGGATCCGGCCAACCAGCATCGAGGGCCCGACTCCGTTACCCGTATAGCCGAAGGCGGCGTGGACGCGGTCCGAGCGCACGGGAAGGACCACGGGCAGATGGGACGGCGAAACGTCGATCGGGCCGCCCCAGGCATGCGTGAGCAGGCGGCCCTCCAGCTCGGGGAAGAACGAGCGCAGATGGGACCCGACCCGCTGGACGACGCCGGGATCGACCTCGGTCAATCCGCCAAGCCGGGCGCCACACGCGATCCGCCCACCGCCCCAGCCGAGGGCGATCCGTCCATCAGGTGTCGTCCGCATGTAGTGGACCATCGCTCGCGAGTCGGTGATGCATTCTCCGCCCGTCCAGCCGATCTCCTCGAGCAGGTCCGGAACCGGCTCGGTCAGCACGATGTGGCTTGAGGTCACCGTGAGCCGCCCACGCACGGGCGAGCCCGCGGCGCCGCTCGCCGAGCCGAGGGCGAGCACACACGCCCCCGAGCGGATCCGGGCGGTCGGAGTCTCGGCGAGGCAGCCCCAGCTCCCCGCATGCAGCCGGCGCACGGGTGAGCTCTCGAACACCCGCACGCGGGGACGTTCCGCGAGCCGGTCCCGCAGCCCGAGCGCGAGCCTCGCCGGCTGCACGGTGGCGGCCCCCGGATAGAGAGCGCCCGCTCGGAAGCGTGGGGAGCGGCAGCGCTCGGCGACCTGCTCGGGGCTGAGCTCCTCGACCGCGTCCCCGTCGCCGAGCTCACGGCAGGAGGCGACCGCCTCGTCCCAGATCCCGTCCTGCGCGGGGGCGGCCGACAGCTGCAGGTAGCCTCCGCGCCGGTACCAGGCGTCGATCTGCTGGGTGTCGCAGAAGGCGCCGATCTCGTCGACGGCATCCTGAGAAGCCTCGGCGACCCGGGCCGCCGCCCGGTCCCCGACCCGGTTGCGGAGGGTGTGCAGGCTGAACCACATGGCGTTGGCGAAGCCGCCGTTGCGGCCGCTGGGCCCGTGACCACAGTGATCGGCCTCCAGAACGATCACCTCAGCTTCCGGCTCGAGCTGCGAGATCTGCCAGGCCGCCCACATGCCCGTGTAGCCGCCCCCGATGACGAGGACGTCGCAGCTCAGCTCTCCCTCGGCAGGCGGCAGCGCCGGGCGTTCGCCCGCCTCCTCCAGCCAGTATCCGTGAGCCGTGTGCTTCATGGGCCCCCAATCAAACACGGCCGCAGGCCGATGAGTCTGCGCGTCGCAGAGAGTCATCCGGGTATAGCCAGAACAAAGGAGGAATCCGGATGCCTGACAGAACTGGAACGCGCGAGGAATGGGATGCAGCCCGAGCCGAGCTTGCGAAGCTCGAGGCCGAGCAGGCCGAGCGCGAAAAGGAGATCAACGAGAAGCGACGCGAGCTGCCCTGGATGCCGGTCGAGAAGGACTACGAGTTCGACACCGAGGAGGGCAAGAAGAGCCTCTCCGAGCTCTTCGACGGCCGCTCGCAGCTGCTCGCGTACAACATCATGTACGGGCCCGACTACACGAAGGGCGCCTGCCCCGGCTGCACGAGCCTGGGGGACGAGTTCAGCGGCCCGCTGGTCCACCTGAACCATCGAGACGTGACCTTCCTCTGCTTCTCACGTGCGCCGATCGACGAGCTCGCGGCCTACAAGAAGCGGATGGGGTGGGAGTTCCCGTACGTCTCGACCTACGAGAGCGACTTCCCCTTCGACTTCGGCCTGGCGCTGACCCCCGAGCAGGCGCAGGAGATCCCCGAGGTCAAGGGCATGATCGACGACCCGCCCGATTGGCTCCAGGAGTGGGGCGAGCAGGTCGGCGCCGATCTCAAAGACGGGTTGCGGGAGGGACCGGGCTACATCGCCTTCGCTCGCGAGAACGGGACCGTCTACCTGACCTATCAGGTGATGGCGCCCGACCCGTTCGTGGCGCCGTTCCACTCCTTCCTGGTCGATCGCACTCCGAAGGAGCAGCCCGAGGAGCCCCGGTCCTGGCGCAAGGACGAGTACCCGGACTAGCCCTCAGCCGTCGCTGATCAGCGCGACCGGCAGACCGAGGCCGGTGGCGCTCCGGACAGTCCCAATTCGCCGACCGGGCTGAACGGCGTCGCGGATCGAGCCCAGGCGGTCGCCGAGCAGGGTGGCGACCGCATCGAGGTCGGCGACGGCGAAGGTGATGCCCCAGAAGCGAGCCGGGCCCGGCTTGACGTCGGCGTGCTCGACGACCTCGAGGATCACCTCGCCGAGCCGGAAGAAGCCCTGACGCAGCCGCCTGCCGTCCGCCTCGCCCTCACGGACGCGGCGGCGCGCAACGCCGATCCCCTCGAGCGCGGCGGTCGTGCGCTCGAGATCGGGAGTGAAGACGACGAGGTGATCCACGCGGACGACCCCGTTCGGATGCGTGGACTGGGTCGGCCCGGCCCCGGACGGCGGCGCGACCCGTAGGCCATCGACCTCACCGTCGAACCCGGAGAGTCGCCAGCCGAGCACTCCCTCGCCGGGCGCGAAGACGATCGGAACCTCGCCGGCGCGCATCGCTTCCCCGGAGGTCTCGAAGCCCGCCTCGGCCCACCGCCCGGGATCCGCTCCGAGGGTCAGCTGTTCGATCCGCCGCTTCATCTCGGCACAAAGCGATACTGCATCTGCATGAAGGCGGTGCTCGCGATAGCGGTTGTCTGCGTCCTCGGGGTCGCCGCGCTTGCGTACTTCGTGATCGATCCGTTCGGGGATGACTCGGACCCGGCGGCGCCCCTTCATCTCAGCGGCACGGCATGCGAGCGTCTGGCAGGGCTCGCCGGGTACCTGGCGGAGACGGACGACGGCGTCAACGACTTCCTGCTGGACCTCGGGCAACAGGGGGGCGGAATCAGCAGGGGGAGGCGGGCGCTCGCCGATTTGGCCCGCGGAGGCCGCAACCGCATCCCCGGAAAGGGGTTCAAGCAACGTTATGACGATGGCAGCGTGGGACAGGTGCGCCACTTCGTGGGCTACGTGCGCGCGTCGATGTTCGGCGGTGCGAGCGTGACCCGGTGGATCTCCGAGCACCTGCGCCACGACCCGGCGGACTCTCCCGATGGCCGTCTCGGTGACGAGGGGATCGCCTTCGAGCAGGACGTGATCGCCGGCCGGCTGAACCTCTCGGACACGTCCAGCTGGCTCCGCACGAATCTCTGTCGCCGGCCGAGCGCTATTTACCGCAGTACTGACGAGGGGTCGTCCGATGGGGGCGCTTAGCCTTCCAGCGATGCGGAGAAGGCGTAGATACCTCATCGCGGGGTTGACGATCGTGGCGCTTGCCGCACCGGGCAGTGCCTTCGCCTCGGGCGGCAAGCTGACGATCTCTCCGCAGGCGAACACGCCCGACGCCTCCCCGCAGACCCAGATCAGCATCCTCGGGGCGCCGCGCAAGGAAATCCGCTCGGTCAGCGTCAACGGGCAGACGTCGGGGCCGCATTCCGGTCATCTGAGCTCGTACTCCGGTCATCGCGGCGCGAGCTTCCTGCTCGATCAGCAGTTGACGCAGGGTGAATCCGTCTCGGTCGAGATCCGGATCAGGGGGCGCAAGCCGATCCGCTACTCGTTCACGGTTGCGACGCTGGGGCCGAAGCTCCCGACCCTGAACCTGTCCACGAACCAACCGGACAAGCTCGACCACTTCGTGACGGAGCCCGGGTTGACCCCGCCGCGGATCACGGTGAACAGGAGCTCCAAGCGGGCGCGCGGCAATGGGAGCGTCTTCCTTGCCCCCCTGCCTTCGCCCATTGTTCACCCTGGAAGCAACAACACCTTGACGATCAATCCGGTCGGGCCGGGGGGCCCGATGATCACCGACGGCGGTGGCAACCTCGTCTGGTTCAGGCAGCTCACCCCGCCGGAGGTCGCCGCCAACCTGAGCATCCAGAGGTACCGCGGCCGCAAGGTGCTGACCTGGTGGGAGGGGACGGTCAGCGTCGCCGCGTTCGGCGCCGGCGGCGCCGTGATCGCGAACCACGCCTACAACGTGATCAGGGTCGTGCACGCTGGCAACGGCTACCCGATGGACCTGCACGAGTTTCGGCTCACGAAGGACGGAAGCGCTCTCTTCACCATCTACTCGCTGATCCGGGTTCACCTCCCGGGCACGCCGGCGGGCACCCTCTCGCCGCTGATCGACTCGATCGTTCAGCAGGTCGACGTGAAGACGGGGCTGGTCGAGTGGGAGTGGCATTCCTACGGCCACATCCCGCTCGACACCTCGCAGGCGACGCCCCAGAACAGCGCTTTCTACGACGCCTTCCACATCAACGCGATCCAGACGCTCAAGCACGACCGGGTGCTGATCTCGGCGCGTGACACCTCCAGCGTCTATGCCATCGACCGCGCGAGCGGCCGTCTCCTCTGGACGCTGGGGGGCAAGGGCAGCAACTTCCGATTCGGCCCCGGAGCCCAGTTCTATTTCCAGCACGACGCTCACATGCTGAGCAACGGGCGTATCTCGATGTTCGACGACGGCGCCGGGCCGCCGCAGCTGAATCCCTTCTCGCGAGGCCTGATCCTGCAGCTCAACTTCCGGAAGCACAGGGCGACGCTCGTGCGCCAGTTCGCGCGGTCGAACAACACCTCCGCCCAGAGCGAGGGAAGCCTGCAGAGGCTGCCCGACAACAACGTGTTCGTCGGTTTCGGGTCCGAGCCGTTCTTCTCGGAATTCTCCGCCCGGGGCAAGCTCCTGCTGGACGGCAGCCTGCCGCAGGACGACGGCACCTACCGGACTTACAGGTTCCCGTGGAAGGCCTCGCCAAAGACGAAGCCGGTCATCGTCGCCCAGCGCCAGGGCCCGACCGGGGTCTCGCTCTTCGCTAGCTGGAACGGGGCCACCCGCGTGGCGAAGTGGCGGTTCCTGGCCGGCCAGAGCGCCGGCTCCCTCTCGCGGATCGCGACGACGAAGAAGCGCTCGTTCGAGACCCGCGTCGATCTCGGCACCTCCGCGACGGTGTTCGCCGTGCGTGCCCTGGACTCGAAGGGGCACGTGATCGGCCGCTCCGACGCTGTGCCCGCCTCCTGACCGACGGCGCCTACTGGCCCAGGCCCTGGACCTGCGAGGACGGCGGCCCACGCAGATGGGGGGCCGTGGAGGGACCCGGGCTCGGCATCGGGCCGGGCGATCGCCTCGAGGTTGCGGCGGTCCATGACGCGTTCGCTACGGACGCGCTGGTCCGGCGCGACCCGGGGGAGCTCTACGCGCTCCGGCACGGGATGCCGGCAGGGGGGCCTCAGGCCGGTGACGTCGATGCCTGGGTGGAGCGGCTGGACCCCGAGACGCTCGCGGTCATCGCCTCAACACCACGTCTTCCGGGCGGGCGGTTCTGGCCGGGCGGCATCGCGGCGCACGCCAACGGCGACCTGCACGCCATCTTCGGGCGCTGGGCGCATCGGCTCAGCCCGGCCCTCGACGTGCTCGCCTCGCACCGGCTGCCGGTGGACCGCCCGTACAACTCGTTCGTGGTCCTGAACGGCGGCGAGCTGGTCACCAAGGACTGCGACGCGCCAGCCGGCCGGGAACCCTCGACCGTCTCGGTTCTGGATCCGGAGACGCTCCTACCGGTGGCTCCGCCGCTGCCACTGCCGGAACCGTGCGTCGGCCGACTCTCCAGCGACGGAGAGACCGTCTTCGTGATCGGTTCCACGAAGATGTTCGCCCTGCGGCTCGACCGGGATGCGGGCAGGCTCACGGTGGATGACGGCTGGCGCCCGAGCTACGGGCCGGCGCCCGGCCGCGGGTACGGCTGGGACCCGGTGGTGACGCCGGAGCACATCTTCTGGATGGACAACGGTCGCAACCGTGTGGATCACACGATGCTCGGCAGCGGCGTGGACGCCTCGCCGGTCAGGCTCTGGTGGTCGCGGCTCGATGCGGATTCGGCCAGCTCGGTCGAGATCAGCGGCCTTCCGCGTGGCACCGAGTCGAACCCGCCGGGCTGGGACCCGGTTGGCCGGATCGTGGTCGCCTACGACGCCGGCAACGCCTTCGTCCGCGCCTGGCGCCTGAAGGGCGACGAGCTCGAGCCGCTCTGGCGCCGCGACGGGCTGGCCCACGCGGGACACCTGATCCTCTATCCAGAGGCGCGTGAGCTCGTCGTGGGCGACTGGCAGGGCCATCCGGTGCTGAAGAGCGGCCCGTTCCGCCGAGCCGTCGCGGCCGCGGGGCCGGTGCTCGCGCGGAGCGCCCGCGCCATGCAGGCCAGCCGCTCGCTGGGTGGAGACTCGCTGGTGGTCCTGGACCTCGATTCGGGCGCGGAGAAGGCGCGGGTCGAGGTTCCCTCCGCGATCCAGGGATTTCTCTTCCCGGCCCCGGGATTCGGGCGCGACGTCTACTACCAGTCGCTCTCCGTGATCGCGCGGGTCCGGGTCACCTAGTCGCTCCGAAGCGGGCCGGGGACTAACTAGTGCCGCTTCTTCTTCTTTTTCCCCTTGCACTTCTTGTGCTTCTTCTTGGAGCTGTCGGCCGAGCGCTTGTGCTTCTTCTTGTGCTTCTTCTTGCACTTCGTCGTCGCCGGAGCGGGGGCCGGCGTCGGCGGGCTGGCCTCCACTGCACCGATGTCGGTGCCGTCTCCGGCGTTCGGCCCGCTCAGGTCGACCGTGCGCGGCAGCCCGCGCTGATCCGTCGGGTGAGCGGCGCGGACACGAGGGCTTCGGGAGTCATCGTCGAGGTCGAGAACCAGATGCTGATGACCTACTTCAACCGTGCGCTCTGGGTCTACTCCGACTTCACCTACATCGGCGACTCCCCGAGGGGTGCGCACGTCCGGGTTCACTATTTTCCCGGCGCGCAGGCTCCGCTACCGCGACCCCTGGACTGAGCTTCCGCACGCGGCTGCCCACGCCGAGTCAATTCCCCGCCTAACGTGTTCGGGGGTAGGAGTGTCGTTCGTCCGCAGAAGCTCGCTCGCAGTGCTGATCTCGCTGATGGCCCTCATCGTCGCGGGTGTCGCAAGCATGCCGAGCGCGAACGCGCTGAGCAGCAGCCAGGCGCACTATCTCAAGGCTGCGAACAAGGGCGTCAAGCAGACCCATCGCTGGTGGAACCGGGGCAGGCACTGGTACAGCTCGACCCTGGGCTCGTCGCAGGTCGCCTCCCTGTGGGGGGTCGTGCCCCTCTTCGAGGCGCTGAACGGACTGGAGATCGCGCAGCCCTCGCGGCGCCACCTCCGTCAGCTCAATCGCTTCGCCTGGGGAGCCCAGCGCTACCTCAATCCGAACCTCAGGCCGGTTGCCGGCTTCGGGCCTCGGCCCGGTCAGCACAATCCGGGCAAGACCACCTGGTTCGACGACAACGGCTGGTGGGGCCTCGCCTTCCTCGACGCCTACCGCGCCACCGGCAATGGCCGCTGGCTGACCGACGCCGAAATCGCTCAGAACTACATCAGCGTTTCGGGCTGGGACAACACGCCGGGTCGACCGGGCGGGATCTGGTGGAACACCAACCACAGCTTCTACGCCGGGGAGTCCCTGGCCGGCGGGACCCTGCTCTCCGCGAAGCTCTATGCGATCACGCACGACTCCCACTACCTGGACGACGCCCTCAAGTACATCGCTTGGGGTGACGTCTGGCTGACCGATCCCACGACCGGGTTGTACGCCCGCCTGCGCAGGCCGAAGACTTACTACCCGAAGGGCGGCGCCTCGCCGACCGGAGCAGCGCCCGGAGCCACGACCGCGGCGGACCAGAAGGCCCTGAGCGCGAACCCCGACGAGGCGGCCAAGCTCGAGGCCGCCGGGACCCCCGTCGCGGAACCGGGGGAGGCGCAGTCGGCCTTCAACAACTATCCGCCGTTCGCGCCGTCGCCGATGCCCTACGTGAACGGGCCGATGATCCTGGCCCACCGGATCATCTGCGACGAGACCGGCAAGAAGTCGTACTGCCAGCGCGCCGAGCAACTCGCGACGACCACCCTCGAGGTCTACCGGCGCTTCTGGATGGGCCCGCAGTTCGACTTCTGGTACCTGCGCACGATGCTGGAGTTCGCGAAGGACGACAACAACGGCAACTGGTACGCGATCATCCAGCGCAACGCCCGCAGCGCCCTACATCGCTCGCGCGACAAGCACGGCCTCTATCTCCGCACCTGGTACGGCAAGAAGGCCTCGCGGGCCAGCGCCCCGAAGGGCAGCATCCAGCTTCATTCCGCCAACGCAGCGCTGTTCGCCTGGATGGGCGCGCTCGGGCGGTGAGCCGCGGCTACGGCCCGGTGCCGGCTGCGGCCAGCGCCGCGATGGCCAGCGCCACTCCGAAGATCGCCCCGATCGAGTACGCGAGGACGAGACGCCCGCCCCGGATGCGATCGGTCGCTAACTGATCGATCAACGTGCTCATGCCAACCTCTCTTTCTCGGGCCTACGGGGTTAGCTGACGGGCTCGCGCTGAAAGAGTGCGCTACGGATCGACCGATTCGCCCACGCGGAGCTTGCGCTCCAGTTGGTTCCCCCGTTCAGGTCAAGCGACCTGATTCGGCAGGTGCAATTGAGCGGAACGCTACCCGATTCTCGGGATGGGAAACGCACCGCGGCTTCGGCAAAGCGTCAGACGGCTTCGCCATAAAGCCGGGGCCACAGGCGGCCGCCCCAAGACAAGTCGCGGCGGCTTCGCCGCCGCTCTGAAGAGAGGCGGCCTGGTGGCCCCTACGCGGCAGCCTTGGACAGCTTGCCGCCGGCCTCGAGCTCTTCGCGGACCTTGCGGACATGGCCCGTCGAGCAATTGGCGCGCTTGGCGATCACGCCGTCGGGCTCCTCGGGGCTGCGCTTGAGCTCGAACTCGAGCAGCGCCTGGCGCCGGGAGGCCCAGCCGTCGCCCTTGGCGCCGATGGTCGCCTTCTCGACAGCCTTCTCACGCTGGCAGTGCAGGCAGAGCCACTGTCCGCCGGCCTTGGTCCAGCCCTCGGGACGCCGGGGGGTGGACTTGCTGCCTGCGGCATAGCGCACGGTCACCTCGCAGCCGGCGCAGGTCCAGCGCCGTGTGCGGGGCGCGCGAGCGCGCGAGTTGTGAGCGGTCTTGGTCTGAGACATGAGTTACCTCCGCGGTCGAGTGCTGCGTTCGCGAAGGCTGCAATCGTGGGAAGAGCTGCGCGAAAACGCTGCAAATGCCGGGTTTCCGTGGCCCGGCGGGGTCGTACATGTTAGCAGATGCTGAAATGCCTGCAAATTAGGGTTTTTGGCCGAAATCGGCCGATTTCACGCCCTGGTGACCCATTCGGACCGCCCAAACCGCTACGAATACCGATCCCGTGCTTGGCGTCGATGCAACCGCTGATTCAGGCGGCCGCTTCACCACGCGATCCACCTGGGCGCTGATCGGTGCCCTGATCGCGCTCGTCGGCGCGCTCGCGCTCTGCCTCGACCGGTCTCACAACGGCGATTTCTACCTTTCGCTGACCAGCGGCCGGTTCATCGCCCAGCACGGCTTCGCGACCCACGATCCGTTCTCCACGATCTCCCACGGCGGCACCTGGCTGAACCAGCAGTGGCTCTCGGAGCTGGCCTTCTTCAGGGTCTCGCAGCTGATCGGCCCCACCGGGCTGACCGTGCTCTACGCGCTGCTGATCACGGCGCCGCTCGCGCTCTTGCTGTGGCTCTGCCGGCGCAAGGGATGGCCGATGCTCGTGGCCGTCACCGCGTTCTACTTTCCGGGGGTCCTCGCGGTCGTTCATCCCCGCGCGGCCGGGTTCACGGTGCTGATCTTCACCGTGCTCATCGCGCTGTTGGTCGCGCTCTGGAGCCGCAGTCCGGGCGGCAAAGGAGGACGCCGGGTCTGGTTTGCCCCGGTCGCGATCCTGGCGCTCTTCGCACTCTGGGCGAACCTGCACGGCGGGTTCGTCGCCGGCTTCCTGCTCCTCGGTCTTGCGACCGTCGGGCTGGCGATCGACAACTGGCGGGGGATACCGGGCTCGGTACCCCTCTCGCGTGTGGCCGTGCTCGGCCTCGTCGCGGTCGGAGCCGCTGTCACCGTCACCGTCGCGACGCCGCTCGGCTCGGCGATCTGGGAGTACCTGCTGAGTTTCCAGAACCAGGCGATCTCCCTGGCCAGCACCGAATGGGAGTCGGCGTTCAGCTCGCCGCTGGCGGTCGTCTATCTGGGCCTGGCCACCTGCTTCGCCGTCTGGATGTGGATCCGTTCGCCCCAGCCCCGCCGGGCCACAACGCTCCTCGTCACGGCGGGTTTCCTCGTCTTCGCCGGCTATTCGATCCGCAACATCGTCTTCATCGGCCCGATCCTCGCCCTGCTCGTCGTCTGGACTGCTCCGAATCGCGGCCCGACGCGCCTGCGAGGCCCGGCCGCGATCTTCGGCGTCGCGGCTGCTGCTGCAGCGCTCGTCTGGGCGGTTGTGCTCGGTCCTGCCCGCGACGACCCGACCCTGGGCTTTCCCGTCGCCGACTACGCGATCGCGCACCCGCCGAAGCACGGCCGCATCGTCACCTACGCCGGTGTCGGCTCCTACATCAACTGGCGCTCGCCACGCACCCGCGTGGTCCTGAACGGCTGGCTCGAGCACTACACGCCGCAGGAGCTTCGAGACAACTATGGCGTCCTCCGGGCATGGAGCGCCGATCTTCCGGACGCGCTGCGACGAATTCACGCGGGGGCGGTCATCACCCACGTCCACTCTGCGATCGCAGAGCTGGAGGCCGCCGGCTTCCGGCCGGAGTTCACCTCGGCCGATGGGACCTACCTGGTGCGGGTCCCGCATCACCCGAGGCTGAGCGGGCCTTAAGGGTCCGCTTTACCATCCTGCGCCCCGATGGAGTCACTCCCCGGAACCGTTGACTCTGCGATCGAGCCGGCCGCCGTCGCGCAGCCGCACGTCCCAGCCCTCCCGCGGGTGAGGCCGGCGTACCGGACGCTGCTCGCCAACGCCTTCCTAGGCGGGATGATCGTCGCGGGCTTCCTGATGGCGGCCGGGGCTGCCGCCAAGCACTACGGGCCGACCCTGCACATCCACCACGGGCTACCGAGCGCAATCCGTGGCCCCCTGCACGGCCTGAACCTGTCGCTGAGCGGTGACGTGTTCGCCGCACTCTTCATCGTGCTCGGCCTCTGCTACCTCGGGGTGCTGCTGTTCGCGGATTCGGTCCGGGTGCGGGTGGGGATCGGCGCGATCGTCGCCCTGCATCTCGTTTTCCTGCTTGCGCCCCCGCTGCTCTCGAGCGACATCTTCAACTACGTCGGATACGCACGGCTCGACGCGATCCATCATCTGAACCCCTACGTCCACCCGCTCTCCGCGGCGCCGACCGATCCCTCCTACATATACGTGGGCTGGCCGCTCAACACGACCGCCTATGGCCCGCTGTTCACACTGAGCAGCCTCTCGCTCGGCTGGGTGAGCTTCACGTCCGCGATCTGGCTGCTCAAGGGCTCGGCGGCCCTCGCCAGCCTCGCCTGTGTGGGGCTGGTCTGGATTTGCGCGACGCGACTGGGCCGGCCCGCCCTGCCGGCGACGCTCTTCTTCGGCCTCAACCCGGTCCTGCTTGCCTACGCGGTCGGCGGTGGGCACAACGACCTGCTCATGCTGGTTGCGGCGCTCGGCGGCATCTACCTCATGCTGGCCGGGCGCGAGTCCGGCATGGCGGCGCTGGTGGTCGCGGTGGCGGTGAAGAGCTCGTCGGTCGTGCTGCTGCCCTTCGCGCTGCTCGGCTCCCGCCGCCCCTGGAAGGCGATCCTCTGGGGGGTGGGGGCGGCCGTGGTGATCGGGGTCGCAACGCTGCTCGTATTCGGGACGCACATCTCGAGCCTGCTGCACGTCCTCCAGCACGACGCGCGCCTGGAGACCCCCAACGACATTCCGGGCGTGGTCAACGACATCCTCGGCCTCGGCATCTCCACCCACACGTTGGGCAGGATCGGGATGCTGGTGCTGCTTCCGACGGTCGCCCTGCTGCTGATCCGCGTCTACCGGGGTGGCGACTGGCTCGAGAACGCCGGTTGGGCGACCGCCGCTGTGCTCGTCACCACCACCTGGTTCCTGCCCTGGTACCTGATCTGGTTCCTGCCGCTGGCGGCGCTGGCGGTCCGGCCGTATCAGCGCTTCACCGCGCTGGCCCTGACCGCGCTGGCGATCGGGCTCCAGCTGCCGCTGATCTTCGGCAAATAGCGGCCACCAGGCCGCTCCACTTTGGAGCGGAGGGCGAAGCCCGGAGCGACTTATGTGGGGCGGCCGCTCGTGGCCGCGGCTATATGGCGAAGCCGTCCCTCACTGACCCAAAATCTTGGCCTTCTCGGCCTCGAACTCGGCTTCGGTGAGTGCGCCTGACTCCTTCAGCTTGGCGAGCTTCTCGAGCTGCGTCACCGGATCGATCTGGGGCTGGGCGGCCGCCGGAGGGGTCACGCCGGGGACCTGTCCCATGCCCGGCACCTGACCCATGCCGCCCTGCATGCCGCCGGCCTGGGCGCGCATCTGCTCGGCCTGCTGCACGAGCTGGCCGATCTGGCTCGGGTCGATGCCGGCGGAGGCGAAGGCGGCGTTCTGCTGGGCCTCGCTCGAGTAGTCGACGATGATCTTGTCGTGGTCGGCCGGGTCATAGAGGACGGGCACCGTCTGCCCGGCCGCGGGGACCGCCATCTGCGGATAGCTGAATCGCTTCTTGACCTCGAACTCGGGCTCGTCGTCGGGCTGAACGCGCAGATGGGTCTTGAGCGCGATCTCAGTGTTCGCGACGACGCCCTCGGCGCCGCGGGTGATCGCCATTCCCTTCTCGGCGATCTCGACGATGGTGGCGTTGGCTCGCTTGCCGCTCGCCTCCAGCTCCTTCTTCAGCTTCTTCGACGGCTTACCCAGCATGTCTTTCTCCTCCAGTGGCCACCAGGCCGGTCCATCTTTGAGCGAGGGGCGGAGCCCCGAGCGGTTAGGTGGCCCGGCCGCTTGTGGCCACGATCATATGGCGAAGCCGTAGCTCGCTACGAAACGGGATGCGGCTCGTGCCCCGTGACGCTGCGGCCCGAGAGCACCGCGCCCACGCCGCCGATCACGCCCACGACGAGAGCGCCGATCGCCCAAGCGACCCCGTGCAGGTCGAAGCCGAAGGCGTTGTCGAGCGACCAACCGCCGGCGCCGATGCCCGCCAGGGCGAACGCCACGGTCGCCATGACCAGGTTGAACTCATAGCCCTGGTTGGTGTTCCAGATGCCGTTCGGGGCGTGCACCGTGATAACCGCCGTCGTCATGACGGCGATCAGGATGGCCGCCGCGAACGGGGTGAAGACGCCGACGGCGAGCAGGGCGCCTCCGCCGAATTCCGCCGCGCCGGCGGCTCGGGCGTGCAGCCAGCCCGGCCGCAGGCCGATGTTGTCGAACATGCCGGCGGTGCCGTCGAGGCCGCCTCCGCCGAAGACCCCGAAAAGCTTCTGGGCGCCGTGTCCGGCGAAGAGCACCCCTATGACGACACGAAGAGCGAGCAATGCGAGATCCATAGCGGGATCCCTCCTTAAGTCGAAGGTTCCAAGTCTGGGGATTACTTGCCCGTGCAAGTAATCCCCTAAACCCTCGGGCGCTGCCAGGGACCGCCATATGATCGTCGCATGCGTCAGTTGACCAGCCTCGACGCGCAGTTCCTGGCGCTGGAGAGCTCACACCAGACGGGCCACGTCGCCGGTCTGACGATCCTCGACCCCTCGACCACGCCGAGCGGAGAGCTCAGCTTCCGGGACATCCGCAACCTGATGGAGGAGCGGCTGCCTCTGCTGC
Organism: uncultured Solirubrobacterales bacterium; assembly: GCA_963743575.1. Taxonomy (GTDB): domain Bacteria; phylum Actinomycetota; class Thermoleophilia; order Solirubrobacterales; family 70-9; genus DASUPK01. Next base: position 1,615,187 of record CAVUQC010000007.1, read on the forward strand.
CGCCATTGCGCTGGCGGCTCGTCGAGGTTCCGTTCGGGCTCGACTATCCGTACTGGTTCGACGACCCCAACTTCGATCTCGACTTCCATGTCCGCGAGCTGGCGCTGCCGCCGGGAGGAGCGAAGGAGAAGCTCGCGGAACAGGCGGCGCGGATCGCTGAGCGGCCGCTCGATCGCTCCCGGCCGCTCTGGGAGCTGTACCTGATCCATGGGCTCGAGGACGGGCACAAGGCCATGCTCACCAAGATCCACCACTCGCTGATCGACGGTCTGTCCGGTGCGGAGATCATGGGCGTTCTCTTCGACCTTGCACCCGAGGGCAGGGAGTTGCCGGAGCCGAGCGAGAACGGCGCGGACCGGGAGCCGACGGAGTTCGAGATGCTCACGCGCGGGCTGCTGGGTTTCCCGCGCTACCCGCTCCGGATCCTGCGGTCCCTGCCGCGGGCATTGCCGAATCTGGACGAGTCGCCGGTCTTCGCGGGAATCCCGGGAACCGGGCTGATCGCCAAGGTGACCGACCGGCTTACCCGGCCGTTCAGCAACCGCGAGAGTGGGGTGCTCGCGCACACCCACTTCAAGGCGCCGAAGACCTGCTTCAACGGCCGGATCTCACCGCATCGGCGCTTCGCCTTCGGCCAGCTCGCCCTCGACGAGGTCAAGGACGTGAAGAACAAGCACGGCGTGACCGTCAACGACGTCGTCGTGTCGGTCTGCGCCGGAGCGGTCCGCAGCTGGTTGCTCGAGCACGACGAGCTGCCGCCGGACCCGCTGGTCGTTCAGATACCGGTCTCGGTTCGGACCGACGAGGAGATGGGGACCTACGGCAACCGGATCATGCTGATGAGCGCGCCCCTCTTCACCAACGAGCCCAACGCGGTCAGACGGCTGGAAAAGACCCATCGGGCCCTGGCGGCGATGAAGGAGCACCACCGCGCGCTGCCGGCCGAGCTGCTCCAGGACACCAACCACTTCATCCCCCCGGCGGTCTTCGCGCGCGCGGCGCGGGCAACCTTCGCGATCTCCACCAGCGGCCGTGGCCGCCCGACCTGGAACCTGGTGGTCTCCAACGTGCCGGGGCCGCAGCTCCCGCTGTACTGCGCCGGGGCGCAATTGGTCGGCAACTATCCGATCTCGGTGATCACCGATGGAATGGGCCTCAACATGACCGTGATGAGCTACTGCGGGAAGATGGACTTCGGCATCGTCGCCGACCGCGACCAGATGCCGGACCTCTGGTCCATGCTGGACCGGCTGCGCGACTCGCTCGAGGAGCTCAAGTGATGCGAGGGTGCGCAACAGCGCAACCCGATTGATGAAGCTTGGTGAGCTCGTGGATTGGCCCGGCGGCCGCGCCTATGAGCAGGCGATGCTGCCCGGCATTGCCGACACCGACGCGGCCGGCCGTTGCCGCCTCGACGCGATGGCGCGGTGGCTGCAGGACGTCGCCTACGCCGACCTGGTCGACGCCGGCTTCGAGGGCCGGGGGGCCTGGATCGTGCGGCGGACGCGGATCCGGGTCGGGCGGTTCCCGCACTTCGGTGAACCGCTGACCCTGCGGACCTTCTGCAGCGGCTTCGGCCGTTTCTCCGCGGAACGGCGGACCACCATCGCCGGGGAGACCGCGGCGGTGGAGACGGTGTCGCTTTGGGTCTGCCTCGATCCCGACCGCGGACGGCCGATGCGCTTTCCGCCGGACTTCGCCGCCGTCTACGAGGAGAGCGCGGCCGGACGGGACGCGAACGTGCGGCTACGGCACCCCGATCCACCGGAGGGCGCCGCCGGCTCTCCGTGGAACTTCCGCGCCACCGAACTGGATGCCGCCGGTCACATCAACAACACGCACTACTGGACCCCACTCGAGGAGGAGCTCGCCGCCGGTCCGGAGCCCGAGTCGATTGATGCCGAGATCGAGTACCGCGATCCGGCGATGCCGGGCGAGGTCGCGCTGATCAGGGACGGATCATCGATGTGGATCGCGAGCCCCGAGGGGGCGATCCACGCGTCGCTGCTGCGCGCCTAGACCGCCGCTCGCGCCTGGGCGCCGTCCGCGGCGCGCGCGTGCTCGGCAATGGCGTCGAGGATCTGCGGCCAGACGCCGCGAGGCAGGTCGTGTCCCATGCCCTCGATCATCATCAGGCGGGCACCGGGAATCGCCTTCGCCGTGGCCCTGCCGCCAGACGGGCGGACGAGCTTGTCCACGGTTCCGTGGATCACCAGTGTGGGGACGGTGATGTGCGCGAGCTTGTCGGTGCGATCGCCGGAGGCGATGATCGCGCCCAGCTGTCGTCCCCCCGCCCGGACGTCGAAGCCGCGGTCGTAGCTCCGGCCCGCCCGCTCGCGGACGTACTGCTCGTCGCGCGGGAATCCCGTCGATCCCACGAGGCCGAAGACCTCGGCGGAGCGCTCGACGTAGCCCTCGCGGTCGTGGGGAGGGGGGCGGAGCAGATACCGGTAGACCGAAGGGTGGGGCTGGCCGTGCCAGCGGCTGCCGGTCGTCGACATGATCGAGGTGAGTGAGCGGACCACCTCAGGATGCTCGGCCGCCAGCATCTGGCCGATCATCCCGCCCATCGAGGCGCCCACGACGTGTGCGGGCGCGATCTCGAGCTTGCGCATCAGCGTCGCGGTGTCCTCGGCCATGTCGGAGAGCGTGTACTGCTCGGGCCCGACGCGGCGGCGGAGCATCTGGCCGACGCTGGGCGGGCGGAAGTCGGAATGCGTCGAGCGGCCGATGTCCCGGTTGTCGAAGCGCACGACGTAGAAGCCACGCTCGGCCAGCGCCTCGCAGAAGTCCTCATGCCAGGCGATCATCTGGGTCGCCAGCCCCATGATCAGGACGATCGACGGGTCGGCGGGGTCGCCGAAGGTCTCGTAGCAGAGGGTCACGCCCCGGCCGACGTCGCAATATTTCTCGCTCATGTACAAAGGATCGTAGTCAGGTAGGCCATAAAGGAGTAGGCTGCACCGGTCTACTTCACCTTCCAGCATCGTCCGCGGGAAGGTCGCGGTTTCTTGGGGGACCGCCATCGGAAGGAGGCGCGATGGGACCGATTGAGCGCCTCGGCTTTACCCATCAGAATGAGGGGAAAAGGGGTGGGAGCAGCGACGGCGACTTCGGGCTGTTCGAGCAGTTCCTCGAATTCTCTCCCGATGCAAAGGTCGCGGTGGATCGCCGCGGCACGATCGCGATGTTCAACGAGCAGACCGAGCAGCTCTTCGGCTACTCGCGCGAGCAGCTCCTGGGAAAGCCCGTGGAGATCCTGCTGCCCGAGCGCTTCCAAGAGGAGCACGTGGGGCATCGGGCCGACTACTTCGCGGAGCCTCGGACGCGCCCGATGGGCGCCGGTATCGAGCTGTACGGCGTCCGGAGTGACGGCTCCGAGTTCCCGGCGGAGATCTCGCTGTCATCGATCGAGCTGGGCGGGGAGCTTCTGGGGATTGCAGCTGTCCGTGACCTCACCGACCGGGTGGAGATGGAGCGCGAGCAGCAGGCGCTGGTGGCGCAGATGGAACGGGAGAAGCAGCGGGAGCAGGCGAGCCGGCTCGAGAGCGTCGGCCAGCTCGCGGGCGGTGTTGCCCACGACTTCAACAATCTCCTAGGCGTTGTCCTCAACTACGCGGACTTCGTCGCCGAGGAGATCGGGAAGGACTCGCCGGCCTACGAGGACGTCGTGGAGATCCGACGGGCGGCCGAGCGCGCCACCCAGCTGACCCGCCAACTCCTGATCTTCAGCAGGCGGGACGTCGTCAAGCCGCGGCCAATCAACCTCAACGACAGCGTGCACGAGATGGAAAGGCTGCTCCGGCGGACTCTGGGGGAGCACGTTGAGCTTGCGGCTCGCTTCGACGAGGACCTGCCCGCCGTGCTGGCGGATCCGGGGCAGCTCGAGCAGGTTCTCGTCAACCTCGCCCTGAACGCGCGAGACGCGATGCCGCACGGGGGGCGTCTTCGGATCGAGACGGCCGAGGTCGACGTTGACGGCGACTTCCTCGACGACAATCCCGAGCTGAAGCCGGGTCGCTACGTCCGGCTGACGGTCGCCGACACCGGCACGGGCATGGACCCGGAGACGCAGGCGAGGGTGTTCGAGCCCTTCTTCACCACGAAGCCGAAGGGGGAGGGGACGGGGCTGGGTCTGGCCACGGTCTATGGGATCGTCCGCGGTAGCGGCGGCGCGATCACCATCTACTCCGAGGCGGGGGAGGGGACCTCATTCAAGGTTCACCTTCCCGCGATCGACGGCGTCGTTGATGCCGGATCTGACTCGAGCGACGCCGCCCCGCCCGTCGGGGCCGGCGAGCGGATCCTGGTGGTCGAGGACGAGGACGCGGTCAGGGCCCTGGCCGTCAGGATTCTCACCAGGGCGGGGTACAAGGTGACCGCGGTGAGCAGGGGCCGGGAGGCGCTGCAGTTGATCCAGGACGGCGGGCCGGCGTTCGACCTGCTGCTGACCGACGTGGTGATGCCGGAGATGCGCGGATCCGAGCTCGTGCAGGTCGTGGAGCGGGTCGCCCCCGAGCTGCCTGTCCTGATGATGTCGGGTTACACGACGCCGGTGATGGACGACGAGCAGAGCGTCATCGAGCGCGTGCCGCTGCTCGAGAAGCCGTTCTCGGTCGCCGCGCTCCTCGCCCAGGTTCGGACCATGCTGGACGCCGGAGAGCCGGTCTAGTCGTGCGGCCCTCGGTCCTGGTGCTCGACGATGAGCCCGCTGCCCGCAAGATGGCCGGCCGGATCCTGGAGTCCCACTACGACGTGGAGGTCGCAGCCGACACCAGCGAGGCCCGCACCAAGCTGATCGGGATCGTCGATCTGCTGCTTTGCGACATCAACCTGCCCGGCGAGTCGGGAATGGACTTGATCCGGAGCCTGCTGGCCTCTCGCGAGGAGAAGGACCTCGCGGTGGTCATGGTGACCGGCGAGGACAGCCCCGAGCTGGCCGAGAGCGCCTTCGAGATGGGGGCCTACGGCTATCTGGTCAAGCCGTACCGGCGCGGTGACCTGCTGATCACCGTGAGCAACGCGATCCGCCGACGGGAGCTCGAGCTGCAGGCAAGGGCCCATCGGCGTGAGCTTGAGCAGGACGTTGCGATGAAGAGCCTCGAGACCGAGAGGGTTCGCCAGCAGCTGAGCCGTTCTGAGGAATCCCTCGAACGCTCCCGCCTCGAGACCGTCCGCAAGCTCAGCCTGGCGGTGGAGACGCGCGACCAGGTGACGGGACATCATCTGTCGCGAATGGGGACATACACCGAGGAGATCGCGCGCCGGCTGAACCTCGCCCCCGAGCTCTGCGACGCCATCCCGTTGGCGGCGCAGATGCACGACATAGGCAAGATCGCCGTGCCCGATCACATCCTGCTGAAGGCTGGCCCGCTCACCCCTGAGGAGCGCGAGCAGATGGCGACCCACGCGGAGATCGGCCAGAGGATCCTGCAGGGGTCGGAATCCCCGCTCCTCCAGCTCGCGGAGTCGATCGCCTGGACCCACCACGAGAAGGTCGATGGCAGCGGCTACCCGCGCGGCCTCACCGGAGACCACATCCCGATCGAGGGGAGGATTGCCGCGGTGGCCGATGTCTACGACGCCCTCACACGCGAGCGTCCCTATCGCGAGGCGATGCCGATCGATCGGGCCCTCGGGATCATGTCCGAGGGCCGGGAAAAGCACTTCGACCCCGAGGTACTCGACGTGTTCACGAGCAACGTGCCCGACCTCGAGTGGGCGGGACGGTCCTGATCGTTTCTAGGTAGGCCAGGCGCAAGGGATCTTGCACGCCTGTTAGCAACTGCTGACAATTCGGGGCCGAAGCACTAGCCTGGCCCCAGCCGCCGGGCTTGCAGGGCTCGCGGGGCTGAACTGCCGATGCCGACTCGTACCCAGAGACCGAGAACGACCCGCCGCGGCCGCATTGCGGTGCTCTCGCTGATCGCCTTCATCGCGGTGGTGGTGGCGGGAGTCACCGTCGGCCAGAGCGCCTTCGGCGACCCAGCGTCCAAGGTGGCCCAGAAGCAGGACGAGCTCAGCCGCATCCAGTCGAGCTCGGGCTCGCTGCAGAGCCAGATCGACGCCATGAACCAGCGCGTCGACCAGCTGATCGGCGAAGAGTCGCACCTGCGCCAGGCGCAGGCCACGGCGCAGGCCCAGCTCGACCAGAAGCAGGCCGAGCTCGACAAGGCGACCGCGCAGCTCAACGCGGAGAGGGCCGAGCTGCGCAGGATCCGCGCGAAGCTGCAGAAGTCGGTCGGCGCCCTCGCGCAGCTGCTCGTGCAGATGTACAAGTCGAACGACCCAGACGTCACCGCGGTGATCATGCAGTCGGCCAACTGGTCGGACCTGCTCACTCGCACCGAGTACATCGATCACATCCAGAGCTACGACAACGAGGTCGTGGCGCGCGTCCGCGGCCTTCGGGACCAGATCACCGCCCTGGTCACCCAGCTGCAGGCCACTCATGACCGGATCCAGGCCGCTCGCGACTCCGTGGCTGCAAAGGAACGGCAGATCGCGACCCAGCACGCTCAGATCCAGCAACAGCAGTCCTCTCTGGTGTCCGCCCGGAACGCCCGCCAGGGCGTGCTGAACGCGCTCCTCGCGAAGCAGCACCAGATCCAGCTCGACATCTCCCACATCCCGGCGCCCGCCGGCCGGGCGACGATCGACTCGAGCGGGGACGCGATCCCGCCGTCGAACGCCCCCCTCGCCGTCCGTGCCGCGATCGAGGCCGCCAACCAGATCGACGACCTGCCCTACATCTGGGGTGGGGGACACGGCTCGTTCACCTCGAGCGGCTACGACTGCTCGGGAGCGGTCAGCTTCGCCCTGCACGGCGGCGGGCTCCTCTCCAGCCCGCTCGACTCGACCGGCTTCGAGGTCTGGGGAGAGCCGGGCGCCGGCAATTGGATCACCGTCTTCGCCAACAGCGGCCACGCCTGGGCGATGATCGCCGGGCTGCGCTGGGACACCGCCGGCAATGGTTCAGACGGCCCGCGCTGGTCGACTGAGTTGAACGAGAACACGGCCGACTTCGTCGCGCGGCACCCAAGCGGCTACTAGAGCCGGCGAGGTTCCCGGCTACGCCGCGACGCCTGACTGCTGCGCAACGGTCCTCTCCTTGAACTCGAAGCCCGTCTCCAGGGCACGTCTGAGCGGGCAGCTCTCGGCGACTCGCTCGAGCCTACGGACCTGATCGGGTGAGAGATCGCCCGGCAGGTGAAGCTCAGTATTGAAGTGACGCGGTTCGGACTCTGGGTCGTACTCCACCTCGACCCTCGCGTCACCGACCTCCCACTCGTGGCGTTCCGCGTAAAGGGCGACCATCGTCGCGATGCAGGAGGCGAGCGCGGCGGGGAGGAGCTCGTGAGGCGCAGGCCCCTCGTCCGTCCCGCCGAGCCTGCGCGGCTCATCCGTGACGATCGTGTGCCGCCCGTTGACGTCGACGCGGTGCCGAAGCTTTCCGAGTCGTTCTGTTGTCGCTGTCATCGTCATGGTGAGCACAATCACACTAGCACACAACGGTGCAGTTGTGCTATTCTGCCCGCCATGGCAACCAAGACCGAGCTTCCCCACCCGCTGCCTGAACCGCTGGTCGAACGGATTGCCGAGCGCTTTCGCGTGCTTGGCGAGCCGATGCGCATTCGCATGCTCGAGGCCATGCGCGAGGGCGAGAAGAGCGTGAAGGAGCTCCAGGAGCTCACGGGCGCCTCGCAGCAGAACGTTTCTCAGCATCTCGGAGTGCTGCTTCGAGCCCGGATCGTCGAGCGCCGCAAGGAGGGCAACTTCTCCCTTTACTCGATCGCCGACCCCGTCGTCTGGTCGCTCTGTGACGACGTCTGCAACGGCCTGCGCGACGAAATCGACCGGCTCGACAGCCTGCTGGAAGGGAGCGCCTAGATGTCTCGCTCCCGGTGGCCGCTCGAGCGGGTCCTCTTTGCCCTCGCCGGTACTGTCGTCCTGATCAGTGTCGCGCTGGTCGCCCTGGTCTCGCCCTGGTTCCTGGTACTGACCGCGTTGGTCGGCGTGAACCTGTGGCTCTACGTCCTCGCGGGCGTCTGCCCGGCCTCCTATGTGTTGAGGCATGCGCTGCATCTCGACTCGGTCGTCTATCCGGAGACCCGATGACCGAGGTCGGTCCGATCGGGAGGCTGGGGCACTACACGGCAACCCACTTCCGGGTGGTGGTGATCGGCTGGGCCGTGGTCGCCCTCGGTCTCGGATTCCTCGCTCCACGGGTCGAGAAGGCGCTCTCCGGCGCTGGTTGGGAGGCCACAGGCTCAGAGTCCGTCCAGGCGCGCAAGCTGATCGACAGCAACTTCCGGGGACTTTCGGCCTACGGCCTCATGGTCGTCGTTCACTCGCCGGCGTCCTCCAGCGGAGATCCGAACTTCGATTCCACGGTCGCGGCCGTCGAGCGGAAACTGCGCGCGGACTCCGCGGTGCGATCCGTGGTCGGGCCGCAGCCAGGGACCTCGATCTCGCCCGACGGCCACACCGCGATCGTGCAGGCGGGAGCCGCCAAGGACGCGAATGCCATGGTCGCCGCGGCGGAGAACCTCAAGGGGCCGCTGGCGTCGCTGGGCCACGACGGGACCCAGGTCCACCTGACCGGCGCGCCCGGGATGTGGTCCGACTTCAATGCCGCGAACAAGAGCGCGATGCTCCGCTCGGAGGTGATCTCCTGGCCCGTGACCCTGGCGATCATGCTGATCGCCTTCGGCTCGCTGGTCGCCGCCGGCCTCCCGCTGATGCTGACCCTGGTCGGCCTGGTCGCCGCGGCCGGCTCCCTTTACCTCGGCGCGCAGTTTCTGCCGATCTCGATCTGGGCCATGAACTTCGCTCTGATGTTCGCCCTGGCACTGGGCATCGATTACGCGCTGTTTGTCGTCTACCGCTTCCGCGGCGCGTTCTTCGGGTCCGGGCTTGCGCCCGAGGAGGCGGTCGCGCAGACCATGGACACGGCCGGCAAGGCCGTGCTCTTCTCGGCCGTGACTGTCCTGATCTCACTGAGCGCGGTGATGCTGGTGCCGAGCCCCGCCTTCCGCTCGGTCAGCGTCGGGATCATGCTGGCCGTCGTCTTCGTGCTCGCCGCGACGCTGACCCTGCTGCCCGCGGTGCTCGCGAAGCTGGGGCCGCGGGTCGACAAGCTCTCGTTGCCGTGGGCCCACTCCGGCGAGCATCGCTCGCCGCGATTCGCGGCCTGGGGCGAGCGCCTGTGGCGTCATCCCCTGCGTTACGGCGTCCCGGCAGTGCTGGCCCTGGTCGCCCTCACCCTGCCTGTGCTGACGCTTGGGACGGCGATGCCCTCGATCAAGGTCGTCCCGCCCGGCGACTCGTCCAGGGTCGGCTACGGCCAGGTGCAGGCGGCGTTCGGTCCAGGCGCGACCGGGCCGCTGCAGCTCGTCGCGCCGGCATCCGAGGCCGGTGCCGCAACTGCGATCGCGCGACGCGATCCCGGCATCGGCCAGGTGTTGCCCGCACAGCGGTCGCGAGACCTTGCCCTGATCTATGCGATCCCGAGGCAGGATCCCTCGAGCTCGGCGGTGAGCGCGACGATCGACCGGCTGCGCACGGAGCTTCCGGCGGAGACCGTCGTCGGCGGTGCGGTGGCCGAGAACCACGACCTGGCGGCTGCGCTCACCGGGAAGACGCCGCTGGTGATCGGCGTCGTGCTGACTCTGGGCTTCGTCCTTCTGCTGGTCGCACTGCAGGCCCCGCTGATCGCGGCGGCCGGCGTGGTCACCAACCTGCTCGCCACCGGAGCCGCCTTCGGCGTAGCCAAGTGGATCTTCCAGGATGGTGCTCTCCATTCGCTGCTCGGCTTCGAGCCGCAGGGCTTCCTCGATGCCTGGGGCCCCGTGTTCTTCTTTGCGATGATCTTCGCGATCTCCATGGACTACACCGTGTTCCTGCTCTCCTCGGCGAAGGAGCACTGGGACCGGACCCACGACCCAAGGAGGCGATGGTCGGCGGCCTCGCCCACTCCGGCCGCGTGATCTTTGCCGCCGGCGCCGTGATGGTGGCGGTCTTCTTCACCTTCGCGCTCTCCGGTCCGCTCCCGCCGAAGGAGATGGGGTTGATCCTCGGGATCGCCGTGCTGCTCGACGCGATGCTGATCCGGCTGCTGCTGATGCCGGTCCTGCTCAGGCTGCTCGGCCCCTGGGCCTGGTACCTGCCGCGTTGGGCCGGCCGGGTCCTTCCCGACGTCCGCTTCGGACACGGGAATGAAGCGCCCAGCCGTGCCTAGGTAGCTAGCCCTTCGCCGGTAGGCAGTAGCCGTACGCGGTCAGCTGCGGCACCGGCCCGAAGAAGCCGTAGGAGGTCGCCGAGAAGGTCCCGCTGGGATTGAAGACGCCCTGGGCGAAGAGCCCCTCGGTCGAGTCGTTGCTGCTGAAGCCCCCGGTCACCATCCGCTTGCCCGCCGGGCAGTCGGGGGTGGTTGCCGTCGCCGAACCGCCCGAGCCGACAGGGGCCGGGGAGGAGGCGACCTCCGTGATGATCGGCTTCTTCATCCGGGCGCAGTAGGCGATCGCGGTGAGCTCGCCGGAGCCGGTCCCGTATGCGTGGCCGCTGACCACCCAGGCCTTCGTGCCGAGAGCGTGGGACTCGGTGACGTAATCGCCGCCGTCTGAGCGGAAGTCGGTTCGCTGGAAGCCGCCGGAGACGAGGGACTGTCCCTTGGGGCAGCGGGCGGTGACGGTCTTGGTCTGGCCCGGGCGAAGGTAGGCGGTGACGTGGGGAGTCGGCGTCGCCGGGATCACGCCGAACCCGCAGAGTCGCCTGTACGGTGACGTCCCGCGGGGTGGTGCTGGAGCGGCTGGGGTCGAGGAAGACGACGCTGATGTGCCAGCCGCGCTGGGCGCCGAGGCGCTCGTAGGAGTGCGGATACACGCCCTCGCCGTCACCGCCTACGACCGGGCTCTGGGACATCCCGCCGCCGAGCGGGAACCTGCCGCCGGGACAGATCGTCTGAAGGCGCGGGGCGGTATCGGGCTGTGTGACGCGGAAGGTCTTGGTGGCCACGGTGAAGTTGGTGATCCGCTTCGCCAGCCCGGAAGTCGCCGCTCCCTTGTGTCCCTGGAGACGGACCGTGCCCAGCTTCGAATCGAGCACGTAGACGCCGCCGACCGCTCGCAGCGCCATCCGGAGGTGGTCACAGTTCGTGCCCTGGCGCAGCATGTAGACCTGGTTGACGTTGGCGAGGCGCTTGGTGTTGGAGGCCACTCCTACCTTGCGCTTGGTCGCCTTGTGGATCGCCTTGGCCAGGTGGGGCGGCGGCGGGTAGCAGCCGTCGTCGCTAGAAGCGGCGTTCGAAGAGCGCGACCTTGTAGGACGCCTCGAGCCGCTTGGTCGGCAGGCTGAATCCCGCCTTGATCGCAAACGCGTTCGAGGCCGGTGACGAAGCAGCCCCGTCGCGACGGCGATCAACGGGATGGTCAGAGCAGAATCGCCTCATGGATCGATCAGAAACCCGCAGCTACCGGGAAGTTGCGCATCTCGGCGGCGGCCGGGAAGCGAGACTTATCAATACATTCCGTGTTCGCTGTATCAATGATCGGGGCAGGCGAAAGAATGAGGAGAGTTGGGATGAGGCGAAGGGGCGGGAAGTCCGTGCGGGTCACGCTGATGGCGGTTGCGGCCGCCGCGATGTTGGCGGTGCTGGCGCCCGCTGCAAGCGCGAAGCCACCGGTGAAGTTCAAGACGATGGCGGGCTATCCGTCGCCCGGTACCCCCGCGAACCTGAACGTGGTCGGCGTGCTCAAGACCGGCGATCCCAAGGCCAAGAACGTCCTCGTCCTGAACCCGGGCACCTCGGCAAGCGCTGCGTACTTCGAACCGCTCGCGAAGACGATCGTCAAGGACCTCCCCAATTGGCAGGTCTGGTCCGTGGAGCGCCGCGAGAACTACCTCGAGGACCAGTCCGAGCTCAACCTCCTCAAGCAGGGCAAGGTCAGCCCCACCGATTTCTTCAACTACTACCTGGGGTACCTGTCGAACCCGAGCATTACGAACCACCTCCAAAACATTCCTGACTCGGCGGTTCCCTTCGCCCGGCAGTGGGGCATGAACACCGAGATCAACGATCTCCGCGTGGTGGTCAAGGCCGCTGCCAAGAAGGGCCGCAACGTGGCGATGGGCGGTCATTCGCTCGGCGGATCGATCGCCACCGCCTACGCGACCTGGGACTTCAACGGCCAACCCGGCGGGCGCGACCTGTCGGGGCTCGTCCTGATCGACGGTGCCAGCAGCCCGACGCCGGTGACGGCCGACCAGGCACAAACCTCGCTGAACAATCTGCAGACCTCGACTCCATGGCTCGCCTTCGGCGGCATTCCGGCGCCGCTCGCGGGCCTATTCGGGATGGTCGGCTCCGCGGCCGCCAAGGCATCGCCCAACACGGTCTCGGTTCTCCAGGGCTGGCCGCTTCTGCCGTCCAACCTGAAGCCTCCGGCCGGTATCAATCCCACCAACGAGGCGGGTTTCGGATTCGCGACCGACGTCAAGACCTCTCCCTCCTCGCTGCTCGCTGCCCAGGTTCACAGTGGCCAGCTCGCCGCCAGCGGCGACCCGCGCGGCTGGGACCGCGCCGGCAACATCACGCCGATCCAGCGCTGGGCGAGCATGTTCTCGGGTTGGGGCCTACAGAACCTGGACGGCACCGCCTGGTACCACCCGTTGCGCCTGACAATTGATTCGGGCGCGGTGGGCGACGGGCTCCCGAATCCGGCGCAGTCGGTCCTCGACGTCCACTCCACGGACGCGACGAAGCTGCGCAAGCGGATGAAGATCTACGCGTTCGGCGCAGCGCTAGGCGGCGCGAGGGTGATCTCGGCCGCGCAGTCGCTGGCGGCTGAGGCGAGGATCCCGCGGAAGAACCTGAAGCTGGTCGACCGCTCGACGACCTACGCGCACAACGATCCGAGCGCTGCGGAGCCGAAGGTGAACGCGTTCCTGAAGAAGCTGGTCCCGTTCCTGAAGTCGATCAGCGCCGGACACAAGTCGGCGAAGAAGAAGGGCTAGCCGGACTCAACGGGGCGCCCGCTCCGCTGCCAGGTGCCGACGCCGCCGTTGGCGACGTGCAGGACCCGCTGGAAGCCCTCGCGCTGGAGGATCGAGGCGGCAAGCCCGCTGCGCTTCCCGCCGCTGCAGATCGCCGCGATCTCTCGATCCCGCGGCAGTTCGCCCTGTCGGTCGGACAGCTCGCCGTAGGGCAGGTTGACGGAGCCGGGGATGTGGCCGCCGGCGTACTCGTCCTCGTCGCGGACGTCCAGCACCATCAGGTCGTCGTTCTCCATGCGGCCGGCGAGCTCCTCCGGGTCGATCAGCTCGATGCGCCGCACCGGCATGTCCTCGGAGCGCCAGGCGGTCATTCCGCCCTCGAGAAAGCCGCGGACCCGAAGGCCGACCGAGGCGAGCAGCTCGGCGGCCTCGAGCTCGTAGCCGTCCGAGGCAGCCACGACGATCAGCTCGACCCCGGTCGGGACGACCTTGGCGACCTTGGTTGCGAAGCCGGTCTCGTAGGCGGAGGCGCTGATCGCTCCCGGGATGTGCGCCTCGTCGAACTGCTCATTGGTGCGCGCGTCGACGAGCAGCGCACCCTCGGCGATCCCGGCCTCGACCGATCTGGGGGCGAGCGGGATCGGGGTACCCATGTCCTCGATCAGCGGCCCTTGGTTGATCGCGACGATGTGCTCGACGTTGGGCGGCGGCGCTCCCAATGTCGAGATCGCGTCGTCGACGAATTCGTCCTCGGTCGCGAACCGCAGCGCACGGTTGTGGGCGCGCTCGAAGCCGATCGTGGAGGTCGACTTGTGGTCGATGCCGGAGCTGCCGCAGGCCGAGCCGCCTAGGTGCCCCGGCCAGACCTCGACGTCGTCGGGCAACGTCATCAGCCTGTCGTGCAGGGAGTGGAAGATGCCGGCCGCGCCCTCGCGCTTCTCGATCGCCAGGTCCGGGCGCGCCACGTCGCCTACGAACAGGGAATCCCCGGTCAGCACCGCCCAGGGGTCGCCGCCCCGGTCGGTGTCGCGGAGCACGAATGACGCGTGTTCGGGCCGGTGCCCGGGGGTGTGGAGCGCCTCGAGGCGGACGCGGCCGAGGTCAAGCCGCCAGCCGTCGGCGAACGGCTCGTGCGGGTATTCGGCGTCCGCCAGCTCGTGGATGTGGATCGTCGCCCCGGTGGCGCGTGCCAGCCGCCCATGTCCGGAGACATGGTCTGCATGGTTGTGGGTCTCGAGCACGTGCTCGATCCGGACGCCGTGCAGCCTGCTCAGTCGCAGGTAGGGCTCGATCGACCACTGCGGATCGACCACGGCCGCGACGCCGGCGTCGGTGTCCCCGACGAGATAGGACGCGCAGCTCAGGTCCTCGTGCACGATCTGCCGGAACAGCACCAGGTCAGCTTAGGCTCGGCTAGGAGCCGGTGAAGCTCGGCGGGCGCTTCTCGACGAAGGCCAGCACGCCCTCGATGAAGTCCTTGCTCTGACCCTGGCCCTTCTGGGCGTCCGCCTCGGCGTCGAGCTGCCCGTCGAGGTCGGCGTACAGCCTCCGGTTGAGCAGCCGTTTCGCTCCGGCGTACGAGAGCGTCGGCCCGTTGGCGAGCTTCTCCAGCAGGGCGGAGGAGGCGGATTCGAGCTCGTCGTCTCCGACCACGCGGTTGATCAGGCCCCAGTCGAGCGCCTGCTTCGCACGGACGCGCTCCCCGAGCATCGCCATCTCGGCGGCTCGTGCGTATCCCACCCGGGCGGGGATGAAGGCGGTCGAGCCCCCGTCCGGCACCAGGCCGATGTTGACGAAGGCGAGCAGGAAGTAGGCGGACTCCGCGGCGATGACCAGGTCGGCGGCGAGCGCCAGCGAGCAGCCGATGCCGACGGCTGGCCCGTTCACCGCCGAAACCACCGGCTTGGGCATCTCCCGGAGGCCGGTGACGATCGGGTGATAGCGCTCCTTCAGGCGGGCGCTCAGGTCGGGGACGCCGTCGTCGCCGGACCCGCGCTGCTCCTTCAGGTCAGCGCCGGAGGAGAAGCCTCGTCCGGCGCCGGTGATCAGGACGGCGCGGATCTCGTCGTCGGTCCCGACCGTGTTCACGGCGTCCAGCAGATCCACTCCGAACTGCTCGTTCCAGGCATTCAGCGCATCGGGCCGGTTCAGCAGGATCCGGGCGGCCGGCCCGTCGGTGGTGACATCGACCGTCTCATGGGAGGCCACGGCTGAACCCTATTCTCCTGGGCTCGTGAGCCGGTATCTGCCCACCGTTGTGGTCAAGGGACTGACGCGGCTGCTCCAGCGCTCGATCCAGCGCACCTGGATCCCGGTTCGCGCGCAGCGCGCCTGGACCGAGGCCGCCGCCGCGATCACGCGGATCCCGCCCGGCGTCTCGGTGGTGCATGGGTCGCTCGGGGGCCGCCCCTGCGACCGCCTGGTTCCGCCGGACGCGAATGAGGAACGGGCGGTGCTCTACCTCCACGGAGGCGGCTATCTGCTCGGCTCGCCCCGCACCCACCGCGGACTCGCCGCCCAGATTGCCCAGGCGGGAGGGGCACCGGTCCATCTGCTCGACTACCGGCTCGCCCCTGAGCACGTCCACCCGGCGGCGCTCGAGGACTCGATGGGCGCCTATCGCGAGCTGCTCGAGAGTGGCTTCGACCCCCAATCGATCGTGATCGCCGGGGACTCGGCAGGTGGGGGGCTGGCTGTGGCGCTCGCGGCGCGCCTGCGCGACGCGGGGGAGCCGGAGCCCGCCGGACTCGCGATCCTGAACGGCTGGCTCGATCTGACCAATTCGGGTTCGTCGGTCTCGGTGAATGCCGGCAAGGACTTTGGGCTGCGCGGGGACCTGATCGAGCAGGGCACCGAGCTCTACCGAGGCACCTCGGATCCGGCCGACCCCGAGCTCTCGCCGCTCTTTGCGGACCTGCACGGCCTCCCTGCGACCTACCTTCAGGTGGGGACGCACGACCTCCTGCTGGACGACTCCGACCGCTTCGCCGAGCGCGCCCGCGCCGCGGGGGTCGACGTCTCCTACGCCCGCTTCGACGGCATGTGGCATGACTTCCAGCTTGCGGCCGGGCTGCTGCGCGAGGCAGACGAGGCCATGGCCGACCTGGGTCGCTGCCTGGATGACATCTGGGCAGGCCGTCCCCTCGCGGAGCGGCCCCCGATCGCGCTCATCGGCTCGGGCAACGGTGGGCCCCCAAAGCCGCCGCGGGTAGCGATCATCGGCGCCGGCTTCGGGGGACTGGGTCTCGCCATCACCCTGAAGAAGGCCGAGATCGAAGAGCTGACGATCTTCGAGAAGGCCGACGGGGTCGGAGGAGTGTGGCGCCACAACACCTATCCGGGGGCGACCTGCGACGTGCCCTCGCTGCTCTATTCGTTCTCCTTCGAGCCGAATCCGGATTGGACTCGGCAGTACCCGCCCCAGGCCGAGATCCTCGACTACCTCGAGCGCTGCGCGGCCGAATACGGCCTCGAGCGGCATTTGCGGCTCAGCACCGAGGTCGAGCGCGCGGACTTCGATGAGGAGGCGGGCGTCTGGCGTATCCGGACGACGGAGGGGGACGTGATCGAGGCAGAGGTCCTGGTGTCCGCTTGCGGCCAGCTCAGCCTGCCGGCCCTGGGGCGGATTCCGGGAGCGGAGCGTTTCCGCGGGCCGATCTTCCACACGGCCCAATGGGACCACTCGGTCGAACTGGAGGGCAAGCGGGTGGCCGTGGTCGGGACCGGCGCGAGCACCATCCAGGTGGTGCCCGCGATCGCCCCGCGGGTCGGCAAGCTCGACGTCTACCAGCGCTCGGCGCCCTACGTGCTCCCGAAGAAGGACCGGCCGTTCAGAGGCTGGGAGCGCACCCTGTTCCGGCGGTTCCCGCCGCTCCGCCTGGTCGAGCGGTTCCTCGTCTGGCTGCGCTTCGAGGTCTTCGTCTCGGCCTTCAACCAGTTCAGCCCGATGGGACGGGTCGGCACGAGGATGGCGGACCGGCAGCTGCGCGACCAGATCGAAGACCCCGAACTCCGCAGCGCGCTGATGCCCGACCACGTGCTCGGCTGCAAGCGAGTCCTGATCTCGGACGAGTACTACCCGGCGTTCGCCCGGGACAACGTCGAGCTGATCGCCCAGGGCGTGAGGGAGCTGACCGAGACCGGCATCCTCGCCGAGGACGGCACCGAGCGCCCGGTTGACGTGATCGTGCTCTCGACCGGATTCGAGAGCACCCGCTTCCTCGCTCCGATGGAGATTCGCGGGCGCGACGGCCTCGACCTGAATGAGGTCTGGAGCGAGGGGGCCAGCGCGTACCTGGGCATGACCGTCGCCGGCTTTCCCAACCTCTTCGTCATGTACGGGCCAAACACGAACCTCGGCTCCGGGTCGATCGTCTTCCAGCTCGAGAGCCAGATGAGCTACATCGCCGATGCGGTGGAGAGACTGCGCCGGCGTGGTGGCTGGCTCGCCGTGCGTCCCGACGTCGTTGACGCGTTCGACCGCGAGATGCAGGAACGCCTCTCCACCTCGGTCTGGCAGACCGGCTGCCACAACTGGTACGTCGACGAGAACGGGCGGAACTCGAACAACTGGCCCGGCTTCACGCTCGAGTACCGGCGGCGCACGCGGCGGCTCGACCCGGCCGAGTACGAGTTCAGCTGAGCACGTCGGGCTTGTAGCCCATCTCCCTGAGGTTGCCGAGGAGGCGCTCGGCGTGATCGGGGCCCCGGGTCTCTATCACGAGCTCGATCCCGGTCTCGCTGACCGCCAGCCCGACGCCCTCCCGGACGTGATCGACGTCGATCAGGTTCCCGCCGCCTTCGCCGATCATGGTGAGCAGTGCAGCCAGGGAGCCGGGCTCGTCGGGGATCTTGGTGAAGATCCGCAGGCGCCTGCCGCGCCCGGTCTCGTGGTGGCGCGCGAGATCAGCCAGGACGCCGGTGTCGATGTTGCCCCCCGAGAGGATCAGCACGGTGGTTCCAGAGGCCGCCGGCGCGACCTGCTCCCCGACCAGTGCGGCCACCCCGACTGCGCCCGCGCCCTCGACGACGAGCTTGGTCCGCTCGAGCAGCAGCATGATCGCCTCGGCGATTGCATCCTCCTCCACCGTCACCACCTCGTCGAGCAGCTGCTCGAGCATGGGCTCGGTGATCTCCCCCGGCTGCTTCACGGCGATGCCGTCGGCGAGCGCGCATTGAGAGCGGATCCCGACGATCTCGACATCGGGATGCACCGCCTTGATCGCGGTCGCGATCCCGGACGCGAGGCCCCCGCCGCCAACCGGAATCAACACCTTCGAGAGGTCCTCGACCTCCTCGACCAGCTCCAGGCCGATCGTCCCCTGGCCGGCGATGACCGCGGGATCGTCAAAAGGGTGGATGAAGGCGAGCCCCTCGCTCTCGGCATGGGCGCGCGCGTCCACGACGGAGGCGTCGATCGACTCGCCCTGAAGCACGATCTTCGCACCGGACTCACGCGCCGCGGCGATCTTGGCGAGGGCGGCCCGCTCAGGCATGAAGATGGTCGCCGCCAGCCCGCGCGATCGAGCTGCGTATGCCACCGATTGACCGTGGTTCCCGGCGCTCGCCGCCACGACGCCCTCTGTCCCCTCCTCGATGGCGGCGATCTTGTTGAGCGCGCCGCGCAGCTTGAAGGAGCCGGTGCGCTGGAGGTTCTCAGCCTTCAGGGCGATGGTCCCACCGGTGGTGCGAGAGAGGTAGCGGGTCTCGAAGACGTACGTGCGCCGGACGATGTCTGCGACCACCTCCCGGGCGGCCTCGATGTCTCCCAGGGAGACCTGTTCGCTCAAGGCGAGAGGGGCACGGTGGCATCCATCTCGACGAGGGCGCCCTTGGGAAGAGCGGCCACGCCGACCGTGGAGCGAACCGGGAAGGGCTTGTGGAAGAAGGTCGCGTAGACGTCGTTCACGTCCGGGAACTGGGTCATGTCGGTCAGATAGATGCCGATGCGCGCCGCTGCCGTGAGCTCTGTGCCCGCGGCCCGGCAGATCGCCTCGAGGCTCTGCAGGCAGCGGCTGGCCTGCTCGGTGATGCCGCCCTCGACCAGCTCTCCGCTCTCGGGGTCGAGTGGCACCTGGCCGCTGACGTAGAGCACGCCGCCGGCGATCACGGCCTGCGAGTAGGGGCCGATCGGGGCGGGCGCTTCCCCGGTCTCGATGGTTCGCCTCTCGCTTTGGGATGCATCCATGCCGGCCTCCAGTTGGATTCGCCAGTATCTCACCGATGAGAGCGCTCACCATCGTGCATCAACGCGACGCGGGCCCGGGTGTGTTCGCCGACGAGATGCGCGAGCGTGGACTGCAGGTGGACGAGTGGCTGCTCCCGGAGCGCGGAACCGCACCGGCCGTCGAGATCGCGGACTACGACGCCATTCTCACCTTCGGCGGCGCGATGCACGCCGACCAGGAGGACCTCCATCCCTGGCTGCGCCTCGAGAAGGACTTCCTCGCGGCGATGATCGACGACGCGATGCCCGTGCTCGCCGTCTGCCTCGGCTCACAGCTGCTCGCCGAGGCGGCGGGCGGATCGGCTCGGCGGGCGAGCGAGCCGGAGATCGGGTGGCATCGCGTCGAGGTGACCGAGGAGGGGAGAGCCGACCCGCTGCTGGGAGCAATGGCGCCGAGCTTCGAGGCCTTCCAGTGGCACAGCTACGAGGCCCTGCCGCCCGAGTCCGCCACGGTCCTCGCCCGCAGCCCGGTCTGCGCGCAGGCCTACCGGATCGGCGAGGTTGCCTGGGCGATCCAGTTCCACGCCGAGGTGAGCGCAGGGGACGCGCAGGATTGGATCGACGACTACCGCTCCGACGAAGACGCGGTCAGGATCGGCGTCGATCCGGAGGCGCTGCGGACCGAAACCCGAGAGAAGATCGATGACTGGAACCGGCGCGGGCGCGAGCTCTGCGGCCGATTCCTGGACGCGGTCGACTAGCGAGCGGCTACTTGTGCTTCTTCTTCGGCTTCTTGCCGAAGGTGAGATCGACCGGCGTGGTGTCGGAGACCGCGGTGCCCGCGGGGATGCTGGTCGCCTTTACGAACTTCGCCTGCTTGCGCTTCGCCCTCTTCTTCGGCTTCAGGATCTGGCCGACCGGGCAATCAGCGGCGGCGAGGGCGGAGCTGGCGGCTGCCTGCTTCGTCCCAATGACATTAGGCACGAGGCAATAGCGAACCGTCGCATTGAAGGCGTAGTTGTTCGTGTCGCTCGTCGTGAACAGCAAGGGCGCGGGCCCGCCGACCATGGCCGGGGACTCAAGGATGACCCTCGATCCGGTGCCCGACTGGGCGAGGCTGGTGCCTCCTCCATCGACCAGCGCGATCAGGTCCCCCTTGTGGATCGGCAGGCTGGTTGGCTGCGGAGGGGACGGTGAAGGGTCAAAGACGAGCTGGCGCTCGTCGTCCCCGGCGAGCGCGACGTACGAGACGGCGCCGAGCTTGTGCAGGATCCGCAGCGCGAAACTGCCGTCGGGCCTCCCGACCGCCCAGCTGGTCACGGTCCCATCGACTGGCGAGGCGGGATCGGAGCCGTCGATCAGCTTCGTGTTGAAGAAGGTGCGCGCGCCGCTGAAGCCGCTCGTCGTGTAGCTCGGGTTCGTCAGCGGGTTGCCGATCGTGATCGTGTTGGCCTGCGCGCCGGCCGCTCCCAGGAGCGCAATCGCCAAGGCCAGCAGGAATGTCTTGCGAAACACTCCGGGAGCCTACTCGGGCGTGACATACGCCCCGGAGAGCCCGCCGTCGACCAGGAAGGTCGAGGCGGTCACGTAGGAGCTGTCATCGCTCGCGAGGAAGAGCGCGCCTTGCGCGATCTCGCGGGCCTCCCCGAAACGGCCCATCGGCACGTGCACCAGACGGCGGGCCGCCCGATCGGGGTCTTTCGCAAAGAGCTCCTGGAGCAGGGGCGTGTTGACTGGGCCTGGGCAGAGAGCGTTGACGCGAACTCCCTCCTTGCCGAACTGCACCCCGAGCTCGCGCGAGAGGGCGAGGACCCCGCCCTTCGAGGCGGTGTAGGAGATCTGCGAGGTCGCGGCGCCCATCACCGCGACGAACGAGGCGGTGTTGACCACGGAGCCCCCGCCAGCCTCCTGCAGGTAGGGGATGCCGTACTTGCAGCAGAGGAAGACCGACTTCAGGTTCACGTCCTGGACCCGCTGCCAGGTCTCGAGCGTGGTATCCAGGGCCGACTGATCGTCGGGCGGGTTGATCCCGGCGTTGTTGAAGAGGACGTCGATGCCGCCCATCTCGCTCGCCGCCTTGGCGTATATCTCCCGGACCGAGTCCTCATCGGCGACGTCAGCCTGCAGGGCGAGCTCGCCCTCAGCACCCTCCGCGAGGTCGACGCCGACGACCCGGGCGCCCTCCTCGGCGAAGAGCCGCGCGGACTCGGCGCCGATGCCACTCGCAGCACCTGTGATCACACACACCTTCCCCTCGAGGCGTCCTGGCATTCAATCCTCCTCAGTCGCGTAGTAGACGTTCTTGACCTCGCTGTAGGCCTCGAGCGCGTCGGGGCCGAGCTCGCGGCCGAGGCCGGACTGCTTGAAGCCGCCGAACGGCGTCGAGACGCGAACCGAGGTGTTCGAGTTGATCGAGATGACGCCGGTCTCCACCGCGCGCGCCACCCGCAGCGCCTTCGCGCCGTCCTGTGTCCAGACCGACCCGGAGAGGCCGTAGATCGTGTCGTTGGCGAGCCGGATCGCCTCGGCCTCGCCCTCGAAGGGGATCACGCAGGCGACCGGGCCGAAGATCTCCTCGCGCGCCGGGCGGGCGTCGTTCGAGACGGGCGCGAGCACCGTCGGCGGGAACCAGTAGCCGGGGCCGTCGGGGGCGCTCCCCCGGAAGGCGACCGGGGCCTCGCCGTTCACGAATGACGAGACCGTCTCCAGCTGGTCCGCGGAGATCAGCGGGCCCATCTGGGTGGACTCGTCGAGCGGATCTCCCACCTGGATCGCGGCGACGGCCTGCTCGAGCTCGGACATGAACTCGTCCATCGCCGAGCGCTCCACCAGGATCCGCGAGCGGGCGCAGCAGTCCTGGCCGGCGTTGCCGAAGACGGCGAGCGGGGCGGAGGCTGCGGCGGCCCCCAGGTCCGCCTCGGCGAAGATCACGCTGGCGGATTTGCCGCCGAGCTCGAGGGTGACCCGCTTGATGGTCGCCGCCGCAGCCTCGGCGATGCCGCGGCCGACCTCGGTCGAGCCGGTGAAGGCGATCTTGGCGACGTCGGGGTGCTCCACGATGCGCTGGCCGGCGACGCTGCCCTTGCCGGGTACGACGTTGAGCACACCCTCGGGCACGCCGGCCTCGAGCGCGATCTTCTCGAGCTCGACCGCGGTCAGCGGGGTGAGCTCGGCCGGCTTCAGGACGATCGTGTTGCCCGCCGCCAGAGCGGGGGCGATCTTCCAGGAGGCGATCGTGAGCGGGAAGTTCCAGGGGGTGATCAGCCCGACCACCCCGAGGGGCTCGCGGAAGGTCATGTCGACGCCCCCCGCGACCGGAATCGTCTTCCCCGTCAGCCGCTCGGGTGCCCCGGCGTAGTAGCGGAAGGTCTCGACCACCATTCCCATCTCGCCGCGGGCGTCGGAGATGGGCTTGCCCGCGTTGCGCGCCTCGAGCTTCGCGAGGTCCTCCTGGTGCTCGGCGATCGCATCGGCGAGCCGGTGAAGCAGCGCCGAGCGATCCCCAGGCGGCAACTTCCTCCAGGATGGATAAGCCGCTCTGGCTCTATCCACCGCTTCGTCTGCCTCATGGGCGCCGGCACGAGGCAGCTCCGCCATCACCTCCGCTGTGGCCGGCTCAATCACCTGGATTGCGTCCTTGCTAGCCATGATCCGACGATATAGGGTCCGCGCATGGCATCAGGGGAGAAGGGCAAGGAAGCTGCTTCCAGGCCAGGCGGCCCCGGTGGCACCCGCGGCATGCTCTCGCTCGACGACCTGAAGAAGGCCGGCGAGGACGGGACCGTCGACACCATCGTCACCGCCTTCACCGACATGCAGGGGCGGCTCTTCGGCAAGCGCATCGAGATCGAGTACTTCCTCGATGAGGTGACGGGTCACGGTGTCGAGGGCTGCAACTACCTGCTGGCGCTCGACATGGACATGGAGCCGCTCCCGGGTTACGAGATGGCCAACTGGGAGGACGGCTACGGAGACTTCGGGATCATGCCCGACCTCTCGACGCTGCGGATGATTCCGTGGCTCGACCGGACCGCGATGGTGCTCGCCGACGTCGTCAACCACGACGGCAGCCCGGTGGTTGCCTCCCCCCGGCAAGTCCTGATCGCGGTCTACGAGAAGGCGCAGGAGATGGGCTTCACGCCGTACGCCGCCTCCGAGCTCGAGTTCTACCTCTACAAGGAGAGCTACGCCGAGGCCTGGGAGAAGGGATACAAGGACCTAACCCCGACGATCCCCTACATCCTCGACTACCACATCCTCGCCACCACGATGGACGAGCAGTACCTGGGCGCGATCCGCCGAGGCATGATGGGCGCCGGGATCCCAGTCGAGTTCTCGAAGGGCGAGGCCTGGTACGGCCAGCATGAGGTCAACTTCCGCTACGCAGACGCGGTCACCGCGGCCGACCGTCACACGATCTACAAGAACGGCGTCAAGGAGATCGCCTTCCTGAACGAGATCTCGGCGAGCTTCATGGCGAAGCCCTCTGAGGACGACATCGGCAGCTCCTGCCACATTCACCAGAGCCTGGTGGGCAAGGACGGCAAGAGCGCCTTCGTCGACGGCGACGGCGAGGAGACCGACACCTTCCGCCACTTCCTGGGCGGGATGCGGAATCACATCCGTGAGCTCGCCCTGTTCGTGGCGCCGGCGATCAACTCCTACAAGCGCTACGCGGCGGAGAGCTGGGCGCCTACCTCCGTCTCCTGGGGCCGCGACAACCGGACCTGCGGCTTCCGGGTCGTCGGACACGGCCAGTCGCGCCGGGTCGAGTGCCGCATCCCCGGCGCCGACGCGAACCCCTATCTGGCGTTCGCGGCTCTGCTCGCGGCCGGGCTCGACGGGATCGAGAACCAGACCGATCCCGGCCCTGAGCTCAAGGGCAACGCCTATGAGGCTGGCGAGGCTGAGGCGTTCCCGGCCTCGCTGCGGGAGGCGGTCGCGCTCTGGGAGAAGTCGAAGTTCGCGAAGAAAGCCTTCGGCGACGCCGTCCACAAGCACTACCTGAACTACGGCCAGCTCGAGCAGGGCCTGTTCGACAAGGTCGTGACGGACTACGAGCGCCGGAGGATGTTCGAGAGAGGCTAGGCCGGGGCGGTGACCGCCCCCAAGCCTGCAGCCTCGCGGGCGCGCTCTGGCTCGCCGACCACGATCACCCTGCAGGGCCGCTCCGCCAGCACCGTCTGCAGCGTCTTGCCGTAGAGCGGGGCGCCGTTGCGGTAGCGGAGGCCCATGACGAGGGCGCTCGCCTTCAGCTCGCGCGCCTCCTCGGCGATGGAGTGTCCTGCCTGGTTGGGGCGCACCCGGTGGACGTGGCCGCTGACGCGCATGCCGCCGATCAGCTTCGCCTGCTCGATCTTCGAGCGGGCCGCCTCCTCCTGATCGGATAGTGAGGCGTCGAGCGGCAGGTGGCTCGGCACGATGACGACCGAGATCACGTGGATTGCGCGACGCTTCTTGGAGGCCAGCTTGACCGCGGTGACCATCGTCTGCTCCGAAAACGGCTCGTCCTCCTCGAAGGCGACCAGAACGCTCTTGTACTCGACCTCCTCGACCCCGAGCGGCTCAGGGAGCACGACCTTGTGGGTCTGCACGGGGGAGAGTCCCTGCGAGCGGCGGTAGAGAAGGTAGATCGAGATGCCGAGGAGCATCCAGGCGGTGCCGATCACGAGGGTGCGCGGGTTGAGGACCAGCACGACGATCCAGGCGGCGAAGGTTCCGAACCCGCCGAAGACGGCCGTCAGCGGGAGGTCGAAGCCAAACGCCCGAATGCTTCCGGGCGGCTTCCAATCGCGTTCCTTGTCCGGGAAGCGCCGCCGCAGTCTGATCACCGAGATGTGGGCGATCGTGAAGGAGAGCATCGCGCCGAACGAGTAGAGAGTCGCAAGCAGCTTGGTCTCGCCTGGGATCAGGGTGACGATCGCGATCGCCGAGAAGACCAGAATCGCCACGTATGGCGTCCGGTACTTGGGGTGAACCTGCCGGAGCCGCTCAGGGAGCTGGCGGTAGTGGCCCATCGAGAAGGTGAGTCGCGAGACCCCGATCAGCCCCGCGTTGGTGGCGATCAGCAGGATGACCGCGGCGAGTACCCCGACGTAGTAGCGAAGGATGTCGGTCAGGCCGGAGCTCAGCCCGAGGTTCTCGACGATGCCGAGCACCGGGTCGTCGGCGAACTTGGTGCCGAGATCCGTCGTGTAGTTGCCGGCCACGTGATGAACGGGCATCGCCGAGAGCGCGATCAGCGGCAACAGCGCGTAGAGGCCGAGGACGGCCAGGACAGTCAGCCCGACGCCCTTCGGGATCGTCTTGGAGGCGTCCTTGGCCTCCTCGGACATGTTGGAGATCGTCTCGATCCCGGTGTACGCGATCATCCCGACGGCGATTCCGAGCAGGAAGTCGCCCCAGCTCGGCGCCACGCCCAGGTGGACGTTGTCAACCAGGACGGTCGGGCTGAAGACGAGCACCATCCCGATCACGACCAGAATGGCCTGAGTACAGAGGTCGGCCACCGCGAGGATCAGGTTGAGCCGGGTCGACTCCTGCGTCCCCTTCACGTTGAGTGCGGCGAGGAAGACGATCACCGCGATGCCGCCGAGGATGTCTCCCGGCGAGTCCCCAAGCCAGGGCCAGAACACCGCCAGGTAGTGCGGAACGAAGAACGCCGAGATGGCGACCGTGATGATGTAGTTGAGCATCTGGCCCCACCCCGCGAGGAAGCTGACCAGCTCGTTGAAGGCATGTCGCGCGAAGCTCGCCGAGCCGCCGGCCTCGGGGAACATCACGGTCGCCTCGGCGTAGGTGGCAGCCGTGGCCATGAAGATCAGGCCGGCGATCACGAAGGCGACCGGCGTCAGGCCGAGCGCGAAGGCCGCCGTGACGCCGAGCGCGTAGTAGATCGAGCTGCCCACGTTGCCGTAGGCGGCGGAGAAGAGCGCGCCCACGCCGTGGACGCGCGCCAGCGATTCGTCCCTGGGAATACGTCGAGCCATGACAGCTCTGCCGAATATACGCCTGGGACAGGCGCGGACCTCGCGTCGAGGGGCGCACGCGCCAGCCATACTTTGTGGCGAAATGGAGCCGAGCACCCCGCTCTTGCTGCGTGAACCGCCTCGCTCCCGAATCCTCGGCCTCGGTGTGGCGCTTGTGGCAGTCGTGCTCTGCACCCTTGCGGTCATCCGCTGAAGACCGTCGCCCCGGCCGTCTCGCTAGGAGTCGTCTATCTGCTGCCGTGATCGCCGTTTCGACCTTCTGGGGACTGCGGCTGGGGTTGTTCACGGCATTCGCAAGCGCTGTCGCGTTCAACTTCTTCCACATCCCGCCGGTGGCCGCTTCACGATCGCTGAAGCCCAGAACTGGGTCGCGCTCGCGGTCTTCTTCGTCGTCGCGGCGATCGCCAGCACGCTCGCGGAGCTCGCCCGCAGCCGAGCCCAGGACGCCGAGGCGCGTCGCCGCGAGGACCTACCCCGCGGCCCGGGACACCAGCGAGGGGATAACCGCGTCCGATGCGTCCTCCTCCGGATGCCAGAGCACGCCGAGCGCGAAGCTCCCGTCGGCTGACTCGATCGCCTCGACGCTGTCGTCGTCGGTCGCCCAGGCGCTCGCCGTCAGTGACTCGGGAAGCATGTCGACTCCCTGGTGGTGATGGGTCTTCACCGTAAGCCGGTCGGTGCCCGCGGCTTCCGCGGCGAGCGAGCCCGGCTCCATCCGCACATCGTGCTCCGCCCAGGAGCCGGGAACCGGCCGGTGACCTTCGTGTCCGAGCCGCTCCGGCAGATGCTGATCCAGGGTCCCGCCACAGGCGACGTTCAGGATCTGCATCCCGCGGCAGACGCCCAGCAGCGGAATGTCGCGCGCCAGTGCACGCCGGGCGAGGGCGATCTCGAAGTTGTCCCGATCCGGATTGGTCCCAACGGTTTCAGGGTGGGCCTCGACCCCTTGGATCTGGGCGTCGATGTCGGCGCCGCCGCCCAGGACCAACGCGTCGATCCGATCGAGGAGCTCGTCCGGATTCTCCGTGGCACGGCGGTCCGGGGGCAGCAGGGCAATCATGCCGCCCGCGCCGTGAATTGCCCGCGCATAGGACAGCGGCAGTAGGGTCGCGGGCTCGTCCTCCCAGACGCCGAAGCTGGCGTGCTCGACGGCTGCGCAGACTCCGATCAGGGGGCGAGGCATCATGGTGAACTTACCGACCATGAATCGCGAAGGAACTGCACCCGAGGGCCCGTTTGACGTCGCGATCGCCGGCGCCGGCGCCGTCGGCTGTGCGGTTGCCCGTGAGCTCAGCCTGCGCGGCGCGAGCTGCGCCCTGATCGAGGCCGGTCCCGACGTGGGTGCCGGCACCAGCAAGGCGAACACGGCGATCCTGCACACCGGCTTCGATGCGAAGCCGGGGACGATCGAGTCGGGGCTGGTCGCGCGCGGCTACGAGCTGCTCAGTGCCTACGCGGATGAGGTCGGTATCCCGACGGCGCAGCTGGGCGCGCTGATGGTCGCCTGGAATCCCGAGCAGCGGCATGCCCTGGCCGAGGTCGAGGCGAAGGCCCGCGAGAACGGATACGAGGACGCCCGGCCGGTCGACCTCGAGGAGCTCTACGCGCGCGAGCCCAACATCGGCCCCGGGGCGGAGGGCGCTCTGGAGATCCCGGGCGAGGGGATCGTCTGTCCCTTCACGACGACGCTCGCCTACGCCACCGAGGCAGTGACGGCCGGCTGCGAGTTGGTCCTGAACGCCGCGGTCTCCGGCGTTCGCCCGAGCGGCGGTGGCCACGTGATCGACACCGAGAGAGGGACGATCCGCGCCGAATACATGGTCAACGCCGCAGGGCTCCGCAGCGACGAGGTCGACGCGATGCTCGGCCACTCCGACTTCCGAGTGACGCCGAGGCGCGGTGAGCTGATCGTCTTCGACAAGCTCGCGCGCGGCCTGCTCAACCACGTCCTGCTGCCGGTCCCCACGGAGAAGACCAAGGGCGTTCTGGTCTCGCCGACGATCTACGGGAACGTCCTGCTCGGCCCGACCGCCGACGACGTCGAGGACAAGACGGACCGCTCGACCACCGCGGAGGGGCTGGCCTCCCTGATGGAGGCGGGGGCGCGCATCCTGCCCGAGCTCGAGCGCCATGAGGTGACCGCCACCTACGTCGGGCTCCGCGCCGCCACAGAGCACCGCGACTATCAGCTGAAGGCCGATGGGCACTACGTCTGCGCCGGCGGGATCCGCTCCACCGGCATCACCGCCTCGCTGGCGATCGCCGAGTGGGTACAGGGAGCGCTGGGGGACGCCGGGCTCGACCTGAGCTCTCAGCCTGAGCGGCCGGGAATCCGGATGCCGAACATCGGCGAGTTCGGCGCGCGGCCGTACCAGGATGGCGGCCGGATCATCTGCTTCTGCGAGCGGGTCACCCGTGAGGAGATCGATACGGCGCTCCGCAGTCCGATTCCACCTGCCGACCCGGACGGGCTACGCCGCCGGACGCGCGCACTGATGGGCCGATGCCAGGGATTCTTCTGTGGCGCCGAGGTTGCGGCAGCGATGGAGGGGGGTGAGGACGATGGCGATCGATGACGGACCGGTCATCGTCGGCGGCGGGCCCTCCGGACTGGCAGCTGCGATCGGGCTGCGCGAGCTGGGCATCTCGCCTGTCACGGTGATCGAGCGGGAGCGCGAGGCAGGAGGGATCCCGCGGCACTCCGATCACACCGGCTTCGGCGTGCGCGACCTGCGGAAGGTGCTCACGGGACCGCGCTACGCGGAGCAGTATCGGAACCTCGCCGAGGCCGCCGGCGTCGAGGTCCTCGCCGAGACGATGGTCACCGAGTGGGAGGGGGCCCGCCTGCTGAAGCTGACCGGGCCGCTGGGGCGCTGGGAGATCGACCCGCCCGCGGTCGTGCTCGCCACGGGTTGCCGTGAGCGGCCTCGATCCGCGCGCCTCGTTCCCGGATCGCGTCCCGCCGGCGTGATGACCACGGCGACGCTTCAGCAGCTGGTCCACCTGCAGGGCCGGAAGGTCGGGGGCAGAGCGGTGATCGTCGGAGCCGAGCACGTCAGCTTCTCCGCCGTCGCCACCCTGGCCCACGGCGGCGCCTCGGTCGCAGGGCTGGTCACGGAGCTGCCGAGGCATCAATCGCTGCGAGTGTTCCGCGCCGGAGCGGCCGTTCGCTACCGGGCGCCGGTCTGGTCCCGGACCAAGGTGAGCGCGATCCACGGCTCCGAGCGGGTCGAGTCAGTCGTGCTGACGGAGCTGGATTCCGGCCGGACCCGGATCGTCGAGTGCGATCTCGTCGTCTTCACGGCTGACTGGATCCCGGACCACGAGCTGGCGGTGATGGCCGGTTGCGAGCTCGACCCGGGAACCCGCGGACCGTTGATCGACCCGGCGCTGCGCACGACCAGGCGGGGTGTATTCGCGGCGGGGAATCTGCTGCACCCCGCCGAGACTGCAGACGTCTGCGCTCAGGACGGCGGTCACGTGTCCCCGAGCGTGGCCGCATACCTGAGGGGTCCCGGTGACTGGCCAGCGACCGTGCGGCTGGCGGCGCGCGCTCCACTCGCCTGGGTCGCTCCGAACCTGCTGCTGGCGACCGGCCACCCCCCGCCGCGGGGCCGCTTCCTGCTGCGTTCCACCGAGTTCGTCCGCCGGGCGCGGCTGCGAGTCCGCCAGGGTGGCCGCGAGCTGTGGAGCGGGCGGAGGGGCCGCCTGGTGCCCGGACGGTCTTCATACATCCCGTCCAACTGGGCAGCGCAGGTTGATCCTGAAGCGGGCCCCGTGATCATCGAAGTGAAATAGGGTTGGCACATGAGCGACGGGATGTTGCTCGGGATTGACGAGGGGACCACCGGCGTCAAGGCCGCGCTCTTCGACCAGCGGCTCCAACCGGTCGGCGAAGCGCGCCGCGACAAGGTGAATCGCCATCCCGAGGAGGGCTGGGTCGAGCAGGACGGCGAGGAGGTGGTGGTCGCCGTCGCGGAGGCCGTGGCCGAGCTGCTCGATGGCGCGGATGGGGAGGTGGTCGCCTGCGGGCTCGACCACCAGGGCGAATCGGTGCTGGCCTGGGATTCGGAGAGCGGGAAGCCGCTCAGCCCAATCGTGGTCTGGCAGGACAAGCGCTCCCAGGAGATCCTCGACGTACTCACCGACAAGGAGGACGAGGTCAGGAAGCTCAGCGGCCTCCCCTTCGACCCCTACTTCTCCGCGGCCAAGCTGGCCTGGCTGCTGAAGAACAACGACGACGTCAAGAAGGCCCTCGCCGACGGCCGGCTGCGGATGGGAACCGTCGACTCCTTCCTCTGCGACCGGCTGGGGGCCGGCTTCGCCACCGAGCCCGCCACGGCCTCGCGCACACAGCTGCAGAGGATCGACAAGCCCGGTTGGGACGAGCGCCTCTGCGAGATCTTCGGCATCCCGATGGACGTGCTGCCGGAGCTCCGCGATTCGGCGGGCGACCTGGGAACGCTCCGGCACGAGAGCTGGCCGGTCGAGCTGCCCTTCCGCGGCCAGACGGTGGACCAGCAGGCTGCCCTCGCCGGCGCGGCCTGCGTCGAGCCGGGCCGCGTGAAGGCGACCTACGGCACCGGTGTCTTCGTCCTCGCGCACGTGGGGGAAGGGGTCCCGGAGCCGGCCGGCGGCCTGCTCCCGACGATCGCCTGGAGCATCGATGGCAAGCTCGAGTACGCGCTCGACGGCGGCGTCTTCGCGGCCGGGGCGATGCTGGAGTGGCTGTGCAATCAGATGGGAATCGCCGAGAGCCCCCCCGAGCTCAGCAAGCTGGCGCGCGAGGCCGAGACCTCGGCCGGCGCCCGGGTGCTCCCGGGCCTGGCCGGGATCGGAGCGCCGTGGTGGCGGCCGAACGCCCGCGCGGTGATGTCGGGCATATATGGCGGCACGACGCGCGAAAACGTCGCTCGGGCGGCGCTGGAGGGCATCGCCTGGAGGGTGGCCGACGTCGTCGCCGCGATCAAGGAGACCTCACCCGTGGAGACCCTTCGCGTGGACGGCGGCCTCACCAACGAGCCACTGCTACTCCAACTCCAGGCGGACATGATCGGGGCGCCGGTGGAGGCCGCGGGTGCGGATGCGACGGTCCTCGGCGCGGCAGCCCTCGCCGCGGTTGGATCGGGCGTGATCGATTCGCTCACCGACCTGCCGGAGATGCTTCCGGCCGACCGCAGCGTCGATCCGCAGCAGGACGAGGAGTGGCGCTCAGCCGAGCACGAGCGCTGGCGCGAATTCGTGAGTGCAACCGAGGCGCTGGACCCGCACTAGCGGCGCCCGCCCTACCTAAACTGGCTTTGAGATGAACCGCATGCGTTCGCGGCCCGACTTCGGCCGCATCGCCGCCACGACTCTGGAGACCCTGGCCTGGGTGGGGCTGGCCACCGCGCTGGTGGCGCTGCTCGACTCGGTCGCGACCCCAGCGGGTCTCGGCAGCCTCTATCTGATTGCCGTGCTCGCAGTCGCCATCCGGCGCGGCCAGGTCGCGGCCCTGGCAGCAGCGGTCGTCGGCGTCCTGATCCTCAACTACTTCTTCATCAAGCCGCTGCACCAGCTGACGATCGCCGACTCGGACAACGTCGTCGCGCTCGGGGTGCTGCTGGTAACCGCCCTCGTGGTCGGCCGGCTGGCGAGCCTTTCCCGGCAACGGGCCGCCGAGGCGGAGCTGCGCGCCGAGCAGGCGACGGCGCGCGAGCGGGAGGCGGCGATGGTCGCCGATGCGGCGACGGCGCTCCTCAGCAGGACGGACGACATGGTGTCGGCGATCTCCACGGACCTAGAGGCGATCGGGGGTGGCCAGCTCAGGCTCGCGGCCAGCTCGGCGCCCCAGGCCGGGGAGGGCGAGATCGGCCTGCGCCTGCCGACCGAGGCCCGCTCCGTCTGGCTATACGCCGCCGCGTCGGCCAGCTGGACCGAGGCGGATCTCAGCCGGCTGGCCACGCCCCTCGGGCGCCTGCTGGATGTCGCCGCCGAGCGCGAGACGGCGGCCGCTCGCAGCGCAGACGCGGAGGCGGCTCGGCAGGCGGACGCAGCCAAGACGGTGATTCTCCACGCGGTCTCCCACGACCTGCGCTCGCCGCTGACAGCGATCCGCACCGCCGCCGCTGGCTTACGGGAGCAGGGAACCTCCACCGAGGACCGGATCGCGCTGATCGACGCCATCGAGGAGGAGGCCGACCGGCTGACCAGGCTGATCGGCAACCTGCTCGACCTCTCGCGGATCGAGGCGGGGGCCGTCCATCCCCGGACCGACTGGTGCGACCTTCTCGACGTGATCTCGACCGCGATCTCGCACCTTCGCGAGCAGCACGAGCCGCATCGGATCCAGATTGAGCTCGGTGGTGAGCTTCCTCTGGTGCGCGCCGACGCATCCCAGCTCGAGCGCGTCTTCTCCAACCTGATCGAGAACGCCCTGCGGTTCTCGCCGCCCGGCGAGCCGGTCCGGGTGAGCGGCGGCGCCGGGGCGGGCAAGGTGACGATCCGCGTCGTCGATCGCGGACCTGGTGTCCCGGTCTCCCAGCGCAACGAGATCTTCAAGGCCTTCCACACCGGCGACGAGCGTGAGGGAGCCGGGCTCGGTCTCGCCATCTGCAAGGGGTTCGTCGAGGCCAACGGGGGAGAGCTGAGGCTGCAGGCGGACTCTGCCGACGGCACGGCGTTCGCCGTTTCCTTCCCACTGGTCGAGCAGCCGGCGACGGTGGCATGAGCGCCGGGGAGTCCCGCGTGCTTGTCGTCGACGACGAGCCGCAGATCATTCGAGGGCTCAGGGTGATCCTCACCAACGCCGGATACAAGGTGGAGGAGGCGACGACCAAGAAGGAGGCGCTCGACGCCGTCTCCGTCCGGCCGCCCGACGCGATTGTGCTCGACCTGGTCCTCCCCGACGGGGACGGCATCGAGGTCTGCGCCGACATCCGTCGCTGGAGCCAGGTTCCGATCGTGGTGCTCTCCGCCGTGGGGGACGAGCGCCAGAAGGTCCTGGCGCTCGATGCCGGAGCGGACGACTACGTCACGAAGCCGTTCGGGAGCGAGGAGCTGCTGGCCCGGATGCGCGCGGTTCTACGGCGCAAGAGCGACGAGGGCGACTCAGCCGTCCAGGTCGGCGACCTCGAGATCGATCTCGCCGACCGTTCCGTCAGCAGAGACGGCGAGAAGCTCCACCTGACTCCGATCGAGTTCGACCTGCTCTCGAAGCTGGCGGAGCATCCCGGCCGGCTGGTCACCCACCGCCAGCTCCTCCACGAGGTCTGGGGCCCCGGGTACGAGGACGAGACTCACTACCTGCGCGTCCACTTTGCTCACGTCCGGGCCAAGATCGAGCCCGACCCGTCAAGCCCTCGCTATGTGATCACCGAGCCGGGGATCGGGTACCGGCTACATGTCGACCAGTAGGCAGGCGGCGCTGGGGCTCGCGTCATGGCTGGTGGGAATCGGCCAGCGTGAACTGCGCTGCGATCACGACCAGGTACACGAGCGTCGCGACGAAGCCGACGATCATCCAGGCGACGGGGTCGTTCACCGTCGCTGTGACGAGCGCCGTCGCGCCGATCGCGAGACCGACCGAGACCAGATGGAAGCCACCCCAAAGGCGCACCGAGCCGTGCTCCCTCGGGACCAGAATCTCACCGGGATGCCCGTAGGCCAATGCGGCCGTCACTCCGAAGCCGATCACAGCCCCCGCCAGGAAGAGAAGGGCTTCCCATGCCGTCGGGATGCCGAGGGAGTGCGTCGTCACTGCGCCCGAGGTCCAGATCGTCAGCGTGTACCCATAGGGTGCCGCGCTGGTTGCCACGGCTGTCTTGAGGTGAGATCGGTAGGTGTGCCGCTCGTCGCTCACTGAGGCCCGGACGATACTTCGGTCCCTCGGTCGTCGGTTTCGGCTGTCCGCTCCACCGTCTGGATCCCTCGCGGGCGCCCGGCGCGCACCCGGCGGTTCCAGAGAAAGCCGCCGATCACGACGGTCCCCGCGATCGAGATCAGCGGATAGCCGCGGGCCAGGTTGACCACCAGGGTGAAGGCGACGACCACAGCGGCAATCACGTTGATGGCGAACAGCCACCAGGACCGCCGGCGCCGCGAGAACCGCGCCATCGCCAGCAGCCCCGCGAGGAAGCTGACGAAGACCGCCACGGCGTAGACCAATTGCGATTTAGCGAAATCTCAACGCCTGCCCTGTGAGATTCGTCGATCCGCTGCTACAGACCGATCTGCGAGCCGACCAGCACTGTCTTGTCGCTGGGAAGCTTGAAGGCGTCGATCGGGCTCGCCGCGTTGCGGGCCATGACCATGAAGAGCTTCTTTCGCAAGCGGGTCAGCGGCGGGATGTCCTCGGTCGGCTTGATCGAGATTCGCGAGACGAAATAAGAGGCGTTCTCGAGATCCAGGTTCCGTTCGAGCAGCCCCTGCTTGCGACAGAGCCTCAACGCCGCTGGGACGTCGAGGGAATCGTGGTAGCCGGCCCGGATTGTGACGTGCAGGACATTGAACTCATCACCGATGCGCTCGACCGTGAAGCGCTCGAACTCGTCGACGTTCGGGATGCTGACCAGGTCGACGGAGACAATCAAGACCCGCTTCGGGAAGGTGTGAGTGTTCTCAACCTCGAGCCGCAGCGCGAGTGGGGTGGTCTCCTTGCTGGGGTGAAGGTGCACGGCGACGCCGTTGACCTTCGTCGGCGGTTCCACCTGGGTGTCGAGGTCGCCGAGGAACTGGGCCAGCGGCCCCTCCTTCTCGATTCTCCGGCGGGTGACGACGGTCTGCCCTCGGCGCCAATTGATCATGACGAGCGAGATGACCAGGGCGAGAGCCAGGGAAAGCCATGCCCCGTGCTCGATCTTGATGATGTTGGAGGCGAAGAACGCCACTTCCACGGTCAGGAACAGGGCGGCGATCGGCACCAGCCTGCGCCTCGGCGTGCCCCAGAGGTAGCGGGCAACTGCCAGGAAAAGGACGGTGTTGAGGACGAAGGTGGCCGTGACTGCAACGCCGTAGATGTCGCCGAGCCTGTCGGCGGACTGGAAGACGAGCGTCAGCGTGACGACCCCGACACACAGCGCCCAGTTCACGAACGGGACGTAGATCTGGCCCTCCAGCTTCGACGGGTGCAAGATGTTGAGACGTGGCAGGAAGCCGAGCTGGACCGCTTGGCGGGCGACGGAGAAGGAGCCCGAGATTGCCGCCTGAGAAGCGATGATCGTCGCCGCCGTCGCCAGGAACAGCATCGGTATGCGGGCCCACTCGGGGGACATCAGGAAGAACGGGTTCACCGCGGTGCTCGGGTCGTGACGGATCATCGCCGCCTGACCGAGGTAGTTGAGCACCAGCGCGGGGAAGGCGACCCCGAACCAGCCGAGCCGGATCGGCGCAGCGCCGAAATGACCTCTGTCCGCGTAGAGCGTCTCGGCGCCCGTCACGGCGAGGACGACACCGCCGAGCACGAAGAAGCTCTGTAGTCCGTGGTCCACGAGGAAGCGAGCCCCCCAGGTGGGCGAGAGCCCCTGAAGCACCGCCGGGTCCCTCGCCAGCTGGTGGAGCCCGAGCAGCGCGATGGCGACGAACCACACCATGATCACCGGTCCGAACAGGATCCCGATCGTGCCCGAGCCGCGTCGCTGAAGCACGAACAGCCCGATCAGGATGACGACCGAGATCGGCACGACCAGGTGAGCGAGGGCGGGCTCTACCACCTTCAACCCCTGTACCGAGCCGAGGACCGAGATCGCCGGCGTGATGATCGCGTCGCCGAAGAACAGCGCCGCACCGAAGAGGCCGATCGTTACCAACGCGACGCCATGGGGCACCCTGTGTCGCTGGATCAGTGACGCCAGCGCCATGATGCCGCCGTCGCCGCGGTTGTGTGCGCGCATGATGAAGCCCGCGTACTTGACGCCGACGACGATGATCAGCGCCCAAAAGATCAGCGAGACGACGCCATAGACGTCCGCGGCGGTCGCCTGAGCGACGCTGGCGTTTTGCGTGAAGATGACCTGCTCGGTGTAGAGGGGGCTCGTGCCGATGTCGCCGTAGACGACGCCGAGCGCCCCGAGCGCCAGAGCGGCCTTGCTGGCGTCGGTGATCACATCGCGCTGGCTGTCCTTGAGCGCGTCGAAACGCTTGCGGACCGCCTCGGACTCCGCCTCCCTCGCCGCCGGGGACTCAGGGCGCCAGTAGCCGAGCTTGTGCGCCGCCTCGTTGAAGCTTCGCTTCGCGCCGGGCTTCGTCCCAGTGCGCACCGTGGGCTCGTGTGGCTCCGGGACAGTCTCGACCCCGGCGTGGTGCGCCGCTTCGTGCAGGGGGCGGCCATGATCTGAGCCGGTGCTGCTCATGGGGTGGCTACCTCGGCGACGGCGAGAGGCCGCAGCGCGAACAACACCGCGAAGGATTCGTGCCAGAGCCGATCCGGGTCGGCAAGTTCTCCGGGGGGCGCGTAAACAGGGCTGCTCGGGTCGGTCAGCAGGCGCCAGCCGAGCACCACCCCTGGCGCGGCCACCGCTTCGGACGAGCGCAGGGACAGGACCAACTCGGTGAGGACTGGCCTCGCCACCTCAACCGCGTCGACGTCAATTCGCACAACGCCGCCGAGCGTCCCCACCGGCGAAGCATCCACCAGCACTCGCTCGAGGCGGCTCGCGAGCCTTGTCCGCTCGCGCGAGGAGACGAGCTGAGCTTGCCGGAGCGCCAGCGGCGGATCGCCCAGCCCTTGCGCGCCACGAGCGATCTGTCGGTCCAGCCAAGGCCGCCGCAGGCGTGTGCGCGCCCACAGGAGGAGTCCCCAAGCACCGCCGATCGACGGCCCCGCGGTCTTGAGTGCAGGTCCTGTCGTTCGCCGGAGAGCAAAACTCGCCATACGACCATCCTCCGTCGCGGCGCGTCAAGCTCCCGTAGAGAAACCTCCGAAGAGCATTGAGATTTCGTAAATATCGACGCAGGGCGAGATTGGGCGTACCAGCGTCTCGCCGCTTTGCGCGGGGGACAGGTCCTCCCCAGAACGCACTCTACCCGCGCTTAACGCGGGTCGAGTGGGCGGCCCAACTCCCACGGTCCGTTGGCCGTGGGCGCCGCGCAGCTACTGTCGAGCGTCAGCTGACGATCTCAATGATGATCGAAGCCAAGGCGATCAAGCCGAGGATCCCGATAGCTACCGTCAGGTCCTTCTCGCCGATGGACTTGTTCGATTCGTTCATCGTTTCCACTCGCCTTTCCTAGTCGCGCGTGACGACGTCTTCCTCCAGCGTGCTGACCGGACCCTGGTACTTGTTCTTCGCCGAGACCAGGTACCAAATGCCGAAGATCAGTGGCAGGATGATCGCGAACGGCGTGTAGTTCACGTTCGCTGCATCGAATGACTCATTCCACGGCAGCCCCGTCGGGTCGTACGGCAAGTCGAGCGCGTAGACCACGACGACCACGAAGATGATCGCCAGGATGTTGATCATCCTGTAACGCCGGCCCAGATTCCACGGTCCGGCCTGGAAGGCGTCACCCTTTCGCAGGCGCAGAAATACCGGAATGATGTAGGCGAGATACAGGCCCACCGTGCAGATTCCGGTCAGCGCGAAGAACGCGAACGGGATGTCGTTCTTGCCGAACAGAGCCGGGATCGAGATCAGGAGCGAGAAGAACGAGACCGCGATCACCGCGTTGAACGGCACCCGGTCGCGATTGACCCGCCGGAACACCGTCCATCCGGGAATGGCTCGGTCGCGCGAGAACGCGTACCAGGTCCGCGAGGCGCTGGTCAGGCCGGCAGCTCCGCAGAAGAATTGCCCGACCGTCGCGATCAACACCACCATCTTCGCGGCCCAGGGGTTAAGCGCGGAGTTGAAAATGCCGAATACCGCGCCGCCCGAGTCATCGACGGCGGTGACATTGGTGGCCGCGTAGAGGAACGCGAGCAGCACGAGCCAGCCGATGATTGCCGAGAAGAAGATCGACCGCCAGACGCCCTGGGCGGCGCTGATTGCGGCGCCCTGAGTCTCCTCCGCCGTGTGGGCGGATGCGTCGTAGCCCGTCTGCGTGTACATCCCGAGCAGGAAGCCGACGGGGGCGACCAGGAACCAGAAGCCGAGACCGCCGGTGGCGCCCCCGAGGGTGCCACTCTCGTTGAAGCGGGTGCTGAAGACGAAGCTGGTGCTCTGGTGATGATCCGGCACGAAAATCAGCAGCCCGATGATCACCGCGGTGCCCAGCAGGTGCCAGCCCACCGAGATGTTGTTCATCAGCGCCAGCACGCGGTCGGCGAAGATGTTCACGACCGTGTAGAGCAACAGGATGATCAGGAAGAGCAAGAAGGTTTCGCCCAGGATGTGATTGGTGTCTCCGAAGTTCACGCCGAAGATGTTCAACCCGTACAGCTGCAGCAGGTTGAACAGGAAGAAAGCGCAGCCGTAGGCGACCGAGGCCACGATGCCAAGTAGGCCGACGATGTTGAACCAGCCGGTCATCCAGCTCCAGCCCTTGCCTCCGAGGTCGTGGGCCCACCAGTACGGGCCGCCCGCAGTCGGGTACCTCGACGTCAGCTCGGCCATCGAGAGCCCGACCATGATCACGAAGAAGCAGATCACGGGCCAGCCGATCGACACCATGCTTGGTCCGCCGTGAAGCCAGGCGAACGAGAACGTCGTGAATGTCCCCGCGAGGACCGAGATGATGGTGAACGAGATGGCGAAGTTGGTGAACGCGCTCCAACCTCGCGAGAGCTCCT
The DNA here is from genome assembly GCA_963743575.1 of uncultured Solirubrobacterales bacterium. Classification (GTDB taxonomy): domain Bacteria; phylum Actinomycetota; class Thermoleophilia; order Solirubrobacterales; family 70-9; genus DASUPK01. Next base: position 1,654,041 of record CAVUQC010000007.1, read on the forward strand.
GCTTGTAGCCGAGCTCTGCAAGCCGCTGCTCGTCCGCCCGGGTCTGGTCCACGTCGGAAATGCCCTCAGGTGGCGTCACTGCTCTTCTCCCTCCGTCGCGGCCCCGCCCACGTCCTTGCGGGCGCGACCATATATGCCGGAATGGTGTGGACCCTATGTGCGGAAGCGGACACACGTCAAGGCCGATTTCCGCAAATTGAGGATGTCTGGTGGATGTTGTACGTATCGGCTAGGCGGGGCCACGGGCGAGGCCCAATCGTCGGAGTAGTCCCGCCAGGGAGGGTCTATGCCGGCGCCTCGGCTGGGAGATGCGCTCCAGCGAGCCCACCGTCTGCGGCTCGAGTTCCTCGAGGTGGGTGACCAGGGCGATGAATGCCTGAGCGGTGGTGAGCGCGTCGCCGTCGGCGTGGTGCGGGCGGTGCACCGGGAGGCCGAGCTCACGGGCCATCGCGGAGAGGCCGATCGGATCGCTCTTGGCGGCCGGCCGCCGGCGGAGCCGACGGAGCTCGCGGTCGAGCATGGCCGTGTCGATGAAGAGATTGCGCACATTCAGTCCGTGCTTCCCCAGGGCGCTATGCAGAAATTTTCGCTCGACGGTCGCAACGTGGGCGACGATCGGCCTGCCGGTGACCGCCTCGAGCAGCCCGTCGAGGTGCTCGTTGAGTGGGTCGGCCCCCTCGAGATCGGTCTCGCGCAGACCATGGATGCGGATGGATTCGGCATCCGGCATTCGCTGCGGTTGCACGAGCTCGTAGCGGGCGTCCGCCAGGCCGACCCGTCCGCCGGCCACGGTCACTGTCGCGAACGAGATGATCTCGTCGGCGGCGTGGTCGAGCCCGGTCGTCTCGAAGTCGAGCACGGTGAAGGCGGCCTCGCGCCACGGGGTGCTCGAGCGGGGCATCGGGGTCTCCCGGTAGGCCCGGGCCGCGTCTGAGCTGGCCTCGACCACGGGCTAGCGAGGGGAGAGTTCGCTCGTCATCGAGCGCTGGACGCCAGCGACTTCCCTGAAGGCGTCGCGCAGGTATCGCCTGGTGAGCGGATCGAGTTCCCGCGGGTCGATGACGTCGTCAGGCTCCCTGCCGGCCTCGAGCTGCCCCACCTGGTGCTCGAGCCGGAGCGCGCTGAACAGCTCGTATGCTTCTTCGAGGATCCGGGTTTGGGTCACCTGGATGACGCCCTCGGCCGCCGCCAACCGGAGCCGCTCGAGCGTCGGGGTGACGCGGACGCCTGCGCGCAGGGCCGCGTAGCGCGCGAGGTCGACGATCGGCAACAGCCCGCCGTGCTTGATGTCGAAGGTTCTCCTCAAGCCGGTCGGGGGCTTCGCGGCCAGAGCAAGGCGAAGCATCCAGCGTTCGAGGACGTCGCGCGAGCCGGCCTCGAAGAGGAGCTGCTTGACGTCGAGGCCGCGGTGCGGGCCGTAGACGATCCGGCCGTCGAGCAGGATGGACGTCGCGATCAGAACACGGTTTTCCGTTGGGTGCGCCAGCCATTGCTCGATCGCTCGCTGCCAGTCCTCGATCGAGCTCGCGGAGAAGGTGCCCGAGGCGGTCACGCCGTGGGGGTCGAGGCGCCAGCCTACGACTCGGACGCAGTCGGCCACGCTCGCGGCGATCCCGTGCATGTACTCCGTGGTCCGAACCGTCGCGAGGCTGCGGCTCGCGTTCGAGGAGAGCGGGTCGGAATCCGGAGCATTCCGCCAGGCCATACCCGAGTCGACATCGGAGGAGGGAACCGGCTCCCGCCGGCCGTGGCTGCCTAGCGACATAAAGCAGAACTCGGCTGGAGGGGGACCTTGCGAGTCGATCGCGAGCTCGATGATTCGAGCGATGAGTGCGTCCGCCACGGCCGAGATCACATCGCTGACCTGCGTCGGGGAGAGCTCCGCGCGTTGGAGCGCGATCACCGTCGATCGCAGCCGGCTGGCGGCGTCGCTCAGGTCACGCTGGGTCCTCGCCGCGGCAATCGCCCGGCGCAAGACGAAAGGCGACCGGGTCTCCGCGGCGATCAGATCGATCCCGACGATCACACCGAGCAGCTCGGATCGGGCCGAGAAGACCGGTACGTGCCTGATGTTGTTGTCCAGCATGGCCAACATCACGTCCGCTCCCGTTTGATCGGCCCCCACTCCGATGACGGGCGAGCTCATTGCCGAGGAGACCGGGTCATCCGGCGAGAGAGGGCCGGCCACGACGCCCACGCGCAGATCGCGGTCGGTGACGATCCCGTAATCCCCGTTGCCGAGCTCGATGAGCACGGAGCTCACCTCCCTGGTGTTCATCATCCGCGCCGCCTCCCTCAGGCTCGTGTCCGGCTTGCAGCTGACCGCGGGACCTCGCACCAGGGACGCCGCAGGCTGTTGGGCGACCTCGGGGCTGGGGGGGACGGCATCATCTCGAGACGAACGCCCGGCACGATTGAGAAGTGAGCGGGTCAGGAACCGCAGGCTCGAGGGGCGGCCGAGCAGCGGAATGACTTCCTCCGCGGGCAGCGAGTAGCAGAGGGTGTCCTCACTCGCCCGGGCCTCGTTCTTCGCAGGGAGGCCGGAGAGCACCGAGGGATGCCCGAACATCTCGCCTTCGCCGAGCACGTCGATGACGGTCCCGCGGTCGACCAACTCGACGGACCCGCGCCTGATCACCCTGATCCGTCCCTGGGAGAGCCTCCCCTGCGGAACGATCGTGGTGCCGGCGGGAAAGAACTCCACCTCGGTCTTGGCGGCGAGCGCCTCGAGCGCTGCCTCGTCGAGCCCGCTGAAAGGGTCTCGCCCCCCCAGGAACTCGGCGATGTCGTGCATCAGGTCAGCCGGTGATCGCCGATGCGGCTTGCTCGACCGTCGGCCGAATGGGAATCACCCGGTCGATGCCCATCACGGTGAGGATGCGAAGGATCTGCTCGCCGGAGGCCGCCACTGCCAGGTGCTCGGATCCCTCGTCCGAGTTCTGAGCCTCTCGCGACAGCAGCAAGGCCCGGATACCGCTCGAGTCGATGAACTCGCATTCGGTCAGATCGACCACGATCCCGGCCGAGTCGGCGGCGACGGCCGTGCGAAGCTCCCCGCGGAGCTCCTCCTCGTGGGACATGTCGACCTCGCCCGCAACACGTACCACCCGGACCCGCCCGGGACCGGGCCCAGAGTTGATCTCGAACTGCGGAATGTCTGCGCTTGGAGTTGCCGACATGCGTTCCCCCTAGGCCAACAACTAGGTGAATCACATGGTACTCGCGTGGAGTTCGTGCCACTAGCCGAGGTCAAGTGCGGAGCGTGCTCTGCTGACTGCCGCCTCCACGCTTCCGTTGGATCCCAAGAACACGGGGGAGCCGCCGTCGCGCACCAGCCGGTCGGCCAGGATCACCCCGCGCGGGTTCACGGGTGTGTTTCCCTCGAGCACGTCGGCGAGATCTCGGATTGCGGCTCGAGACTGGACCAGGTCGAACTCCCTGAGAAAGATCTGCGCCCTCATGAAGTTCTTCCTGGCGTGCTCGGCCGCATCGAGCATCTCCCTGAGCGCCCGGGCGACCTCTTTGCGGTAACTGGGATCGAGAAGCTCAGCGCTTCGTGCCTTTGCCAGCCTGCTTCCATCGGGACGATCACCGGAGAGCAGACGTTCGTCGAGGCTGCGCGCGCGAAGTCTCGCCAGGGTCCGATCCCAAAAGCCGGGGCTTTCCACATCCGTGAGTCTCGCGTAACCGGCGGATCAGCGGAACGTCGGCATCGGCTGGTCGAGCAGCCGCTCGACGTATTCGACAGCAACCGGCTTCGAGAAGTGGAAGCCCTGGGCAAACCCGCAGCCGAGCGCTCTCGCCATCCGTACCTGCTGCTCGGACTCCACGCCCTCGGCGACCACGCCGATGCCGATCGTGTCCGCCATCTCGTTGACCGCCCGGACGATCGCGGCGTCGTGCGAGCCCTCCGCGAGGTTCTCGACGAAGCTGCGATCGAGCTTGATCATCGAGAGGGGCAGGCGCTTCAGATAGCCGAGCGATGAGAAGCCGACGCCGAAGTCGTCCAGGACCAGCCGGACCCCGAGGCCCTTGAGCGACTCGAGGGTTCGCTCGACGAACTCGGTGTCATCGAGCAGCGTGGTCTCGGTGAGCTCGAGCCACAGGCTTGACGGATCGATCCGGTTCGCTCGCACCGACCCCTCGATGTGGGAGAGCAGATCGGGGTCGGCGATCTGGCGCCCGGAGAGGTTGACCGCGACCGAGATGGGCGCGGAGTCGGGATTCAGCTGCTGCCACGCGGCTGCCTGGCGACAGGCTTGCTCGATCACCCAGCGCCCGATCGGCACGATCAGCCGGGACTCCTCGGCGACCGGGATGAAGCCGATCGGCCCGACGAGCCCGCGGTCGGGATGGTTCCAGCGCAGCAGCGCCTCCAGGGCGACGATCGATCCGTCGCTGAGCTTGATCACCGGCTGGTAGTGGAGCTCGAGCTCCTCGCGCTGGATCGCGCGCCGGAGGTCGTTCTCGATCTGCATGTGCTCGATCACGCGAGAGCGCATGATTTCGTCGAAGATCTCATAGCCGCCACGCCCATGCTCCTTGGCGCGATAGAGGGCGGCGTCGGCGTCACGGATCAGGGCCTCGGGCGGCTCCTTGCCTTCGCCGATCGCAATGCCGACGCTCGCGCTCACGAAGTGCTCCCGCTCGCGCAGGATGAAGGGATGGGTGAGGGCCTCGGCGATGCGCTCCGCGATGCGAGTCGCGCCCCGCTCGTTCCCGATGTCCTCGGCCAGCACCGCGAACTCATCGCCGCCGAAGCGAGCGACCGTGTCTCCCGGCCGCAGGGCCTGCTCGATCCGGGGGGCCACCGCGGCGAGGAGCTCGTCGCCGGCCGCGTGTCCGAGGCTGTCGTTGACGAGCTTGAACTGGTCGAGATCGAGGAAGAGCACCGCGACAGCCGTCTCGCGTCGGGCCGCCGCCGAGAGTCCGTGCTGCAGCCGGTCGAGGAAAAGGTTGCGGTTGGGGAGCCCGGTGAGCGGGTCGTGGAGCGCCTCGTGCCGGGTGTGCTCCTCGTTTCGCCTGCGCTCGATTCCGTTGGCGAGCACGTTGGCGATCGCCTGCATGAAGGAGATGTCGTCCTGGGTGAACCTGTTCGGGATGCGCGAGCCGACCCCGAGCACGCCGTAGGGATCGCCCTTTGCCTTGATCAGCACGGCGGCCGCGCTGCGCATTCCCGTGTCCACCTGCAGCTTCGACTCGCGGAAGCGGTTCTCCGTCTCCCAGTCGTCCACGACGACCGGCTCTCCGGTGGCGAGCGCGTAGCCGGACTGCGACTCGTGCCCGGTGGGAACCCGCGCCTCCCCGACGTCCGGGAGACCGATCCCTGAGATCAACAGCAGCTCGTCGCCGCCCGACAGCAGCTTGAGGATGGCGCCGATGTCGATGTCGAGGACCCGGTCCATGAGCGCGACTGCCTCGTCCGAGAGTGCGTCGATGTCGGTGCCCTCGAGCGCGAGTTGGCCGAACTGTGCCACGGCCGTCTGCTGACGGGTCAGCCTGCGGCTGGTCTCCTCGCTGCGCTCCCTGGCGACGACCGTCTCGCTGAGGGTGTTGCGTTGCCTTGCCAGGTTGCGAGCCTCCCACGTTCCCAACAGACCGACGCAGACCATCGCGAACAGGCCGAAGCCGCCGAGGGGCAGGCCGCCGCCAACGGCGAAGGCAAGTATCGAGAAGGCCGCGAGGTCCGCTACGCCGACCACCACGATCGCTCGGGGCGTGTAGGAGAGGGCCGCGAAGAGGAAGGGGAGGACCAGGAGCAGGATGTACGGGCTGGTCGACCCGCCGTCCAATCCGGCGATCAGCCCGAGCAGCAGGATGTCGCCGAGCGACCAGGTGACGAAGAAGAGATCCGCGTAGCGGCTGCGGACGATCCGCTCGCCGGGTAGCGCCAGGACCAGGGGAACGCTGAGCAGACCGAGTGCGCTCGCCGCCACGATCAGGTCACGGTGCGGCCCGCTCCAGGTGTGCAGCGCGTAGGCGGCCGAGCCGACACAGCCGATGACCGTGAGCCAGATACCGACACGGATGGAGTCCAGCCGGCCGCGGATTTCCTGCTCGGCGACGCCGCCGGTCTCCGCTGGTGCTCTCTCCCTCATTACGCTGGACGTTCCCTTCCCGATGGCTCCGATAGCTTCCCGGAGCGGCCGAGCCGCGACATCCGCACTACTGGGGAGATACTGAGGGCCAGCAAATGTACGACCAGCACGACGTCGAGACGCTCGAACGTCAATTCAACGCCGCAATGGAGGAGGCCGACACCGGCACTGCGCTGGACGCGGTGAGGCGCATATATGACGAATTCGACCGGGGAGGGGCCGGGCTTGAGGCCCTGCTGCACCCTGACTTTCAGATTCGCATGGAGACCGTCTTCATCGACGGCAAGGCCTACAAGGGAGTCCGCGGGTTTGCGAACTGGCGGAGCGACATGGAGAAGCTGTTCGAGAAGGACAGCTTCAAGCCCGAGGGGCTGCGCGCCGCCGCCGACGGGCGCTGGGTCGTCCTGGGCCGGCTCCAGATCACCGAGAAGGAGAGCGGCGACGACCTCGACGTCCCGCTCGCCCACGTCCTCGAGCAACGCGACCGCAAGGTGGCGAGCCTGACCGCGTACTCCGAGCCGTCAGCGGCGCTGGAGTCGGTCGATCTGCCGGTCTAGCGGCCACCCGCGCAAGCAGCTCCGCCTTCACCTCGGGTGCGGCGGGAACTATCTCGACGGGTACCGGAACATCGACCTGCCGCCTGAGAATCAGGGTGTCCAAGACGGCATCCACCCGGACGAGTTCGCAGACATCACTCAGCTCGACTATCGACCCGGTTCCGTCGATGAGATCAGGCTCCACCACGTCTTCGAGCACTTTGAGAGGCCAACCGCCCTCAGGCTGCTGATCGATTGGCACACCTTCCTGCGCCCCGGCGGCCTTCTCTGGATCGAGACCCCGGACTTTCGAAGAAGCTCCCTGGCCTTTCTGCTTCGTCCGACCTCGCGTAGCCGTCTGAAGGTGCTTCGCCACCTCTACGGTTCGCAGGAGGCCAACTGGGCAGTCCACAGGGAGGGTTGGTACGCAGGCCGATTCCGCCACCACCTCGAGGCTCTGGGATTCGAGCACGTGAGGTGCAGGCGGACCCGCTGGCGCGGAACGTTCAATCTGCACGCAACGGCGAGGAAAGCTGCGGCACCCCTTTCGCGCGAGGAACTGGTCGTTAGGGCCGAGTCGCTCCTGCGGTTGTCGCTGGTCGATGATGGCGACAGCGAACGCCGGATCCTCGAGGGATGGATGCGCGAACTGAACTCGAACCAGGAGAGGTAGGCCACGACGAACGGGCCCCGCTCAGAGGGCCCGTTCGCTGGGGGGGATGTATGGGGCGTGCCGTGGGAAAGGCCACGCCGTTTGTTCGGACGAGTCTTGGTCAGGAGTTCGAGCCGCTCGAGCTGATGCCCGAGTTGTTGCTCTGATCCTGGTTCTGGTTCTTCTGCTGACCCTGCAGGGGCGGGGCGCCCGGCGGTGGGCCGCATTTGAACGTGCCGATGCCGAGAGGTCCGGCGTGCTGCATGTCGGTCGGGAGCTTGTCCTTGCAGGCCTCATAGGCCTTCTGGACCTTGTCCCGGTCGGCCGCGCTCGGCGGCTTCGGCGGGTTGCTCGGATCGATGTTGCTCGGATCCGGGGGCGCCGGAGCGCCGTTGTCCTCCATGCACTTCCGGAAGTCCTCCATCTTCTGCCTGTCGGCAGCAGAGAGATTGGGGGCGCGGAAGGTCATCACGCCGGGACCGCCGCCGGGCGGAGGGCCCGGAACCGTCGCCGAGCCGCTGCTGTTGCCTGAGCTGCCGCTGCTGCTGCCGCCGTCCGCCGCCATTGAGACCGCGGCCACGCCGACGGCGGTGATGCACGCCGCCAGCAGCGACAGGCCGAGGGGACCAAGCCTGATGGTCAGCCCTCGCTTCTTTTTCTTCTCTTCCATCTCCTACTCCTGTCCGTCGCTTCCCGGATCAACCGGGCTCGACGACCATCAAGCCAGGCGGGTATGAGAGGAGGCTGAGATCCGGCTAAGAAACGACTTGAGCTTCGCCGACGGCCTTGGCCGCCTGGCGCTCCGGTGCGATCCGGATTACGTTCCAGGCGAGACCGGTCCGCTCCATCGCGGCGATCAGCAGGGCGGAGGGGTCGAGCTCCCATCGGCGCAGCCCATGCACGGCGGAGCGAGGAAATGCGTGGTGATTGTGGTGCCAGGACTCGCCGAGCGACGGGAGGGCGAGCCAGAAGACGTTGGTGGAGTGGTCGTCGACCTCGAAGCGGCGTGATCCGAGGAAGTGGCAGACCGAGTTGACGCTCCAGGTGACGTGGTGAACGAAGAAGACCCTGACCAGGCCGCCCCAGAGCAGGCCAGTCGCGGCGCCGAGCAGGGTGCCGGTGATCAGGTAGCCGGCCAGCGCCGGGATGCCGAGACCGAGGAACACGAGCGTCACGAAGCGCCGGTTGATCAGCCGCATGCCCCGGTCCTCATAGAGATCGGGCGCGAACTTCTTCCAATCGGCGCGGCCGTGCTCGGACAGCAGCCAGCCCATGTGCGCGTGCCAGAGACCGCGGAAGACCCCGACCACGCCGTCGCCGTGACCCACGTGGGGGCTGTGCGGGTCGCCCTCGACGTCGGTGTGCGCGTGGTGCTTGCGATGGTCGGCGACCCAGGCGATCACCGGGCCCTGCACGGCCATCGAGCCCAGGGATGCGAAGACGTACTCCGTCGCCTTGTGGGCGCGGAAGGAGCGGTGGGTGAGCATGCGGTGAAAGCCGACCGTGATCCCGGCTGCGGTGAGCACGTACATCACGCCGAAGAGCGCCAGGTCGTGCCAGCTCACCACGCTGCCCCAGAGCAGCACGATCGCCGCCAGGGTGGCCACGAAGGGCACCACCATGGCGCCGAGGTTCACGACCTTGCTGGCACGCGTCATGTGAGCAGCGTAGGCAGGCGACCGCACAAAGAGTTAGCCTGAAACCCAATAGTTCGGCCCAAGTCTTGTCACTTAAATGACAAAAACCAACCCAAGGGGTCAGACCCCTTCACCAAAAACTAACCCAAGGGGTCAGACCCCTTCATTAAGGGGTCAGACCCCGGTGGTGCCCCCTGTGGTGCCCTGGCACGCGTTGCCGCCCGCTCTGGCCGACGCGATCGAGCCGGAGCTGCCGCAGGCGACCGAGGAGATCCTGGAGACGATCGGCCGTGAGGTCCCCGAGTACGCGCGCCCGCTCGAGGGCGCCTTCGGCGTCGCGATCCGCACCGGCGTGAGCGAGGCGCTCCGCCAGTTCGTCGCCCTGATCCGGGATCCCGGCGCCGGCCGGGAGTCGGGACGTGACGTATATGTGGGGCTGGGTCGGGCCGAGTTCAGGGAGGGGCGGACGCTCGACTCGCTGCAGTCCGCCTACCGCGTCGGCGCCCGGGTCGCTTGGCGGCGCGTCTCCGCCGCGGCCCGGCGGGCGAAGGTTGATCCCGAGGAGCTCGGCCTGCTGGCCGAGGCGATCTTCGCCTACATCGACGAGCTCTCGGCTGATTCGGTCGAGGGCTATGCACAGGCCCAGCGCGAGCAGGAGGGCGAGCGCCAGCATCGCCGCCGCGAGCTGCTCGCCCTGCTGCTCCGCGATCCACCGGCGCCCGACGCCGAGGTGCGCTCGGCGGCTCAGACGGCCGGCTGGAGGCTCGCGCGGAGCGCCGCGCCGGTTGCAGTCTCGGAGGGGGACCTGGCCCGGATCGGCCGCCGCCTCCCGGCCGACGCGCTGGTCGCGAGCGTCAACGGCGTCGGCTGCGCGCTGCTTGTCGGCGCGGCGGGCGCGGGTCGTGCCGCCGAGCTCGAGCGGGCGACCCGCGGCGTCACGGCGGCGCTCGGCCCGACCGTGCCGCGGGCCGAGCTCGGGCGTGCCTGGGCGATCGCCTCGGCGGCCCTGCGGGCGGCGGAGGCGGGTGCCATCGAGGGCGACGGCGTGATCGACGCGGACAATCACCTGCCGGAGCTGCTCCTGTTCGAGTCCGCCGGCCTCGCCGGGCGCCTCGCCGCCCGGCGGCTGGCGCCGCTCGACGAGCTCACTCCGGCCGGCAGGGCGCGGATGGAGGAGACGGCGCTGGCCTACGTTCAGCACGGCGGCAACGCGGCCGCGATGGCCCGCGCCCTTCATCTCCACCCGCAGACGATCCGCTACCGGCTCGGCCGGCTGCGTGAGCTCTTCGGGGACGAGCTCGGCGACCCGGACGCCCGCTTCGAGCTCGAGCTCGCGCTCAGATCTCAGGCAGTGCGAGGCTGACCACCGCGCCGCCGTCCTCCGCGTTGGCGGCGCGCGCGGTGCCGTCGTGCTCGTCGGCGACGCGCTGCACGATCGCCAGTCCGAGGCCCGAGCCGGGTTTGCCGCGTGCATGGTCGGCGCGCCAGAAGCGATCGAAGACCTTGTCGAGGTTCTCGGCGGGGAACCCGGGCCCGTGGTCGCGGACCGTGACCCGGCCATCGGCGACCTTCACCTCGATCTCGCCTCCCGCCGGGCTCCACTTGCAGGCGTTGTCGAGCATGTTCGAGATGGCCCGACCGAGCCGCTGGGCGTCGGCGTGAACCAGGGTGGGGTGGAGGTCCTCGGCGAAGCTCATGTCGCGTGCGCGGCGCTGCGCCCGCTCGATCGCGTCACGCGTGAGCTCGTCGAGCGCCACCTCCTGGCGGGCGATCGCATCCTGTCCCGGTGCCCGGGCGAGCTCGACCACGTCGCCGACCAGCTCGGTCATCTCCTCGAGCTCCTGGGTCAGATCCGCAACCAGGCGCTTGCGCTCCGCCGGGTCGAGGTTCTCGGTGCGGCCGAGCGTCTCGATGTTGGTCCGCAGCGTCGCGAGCGGCGTGCGCAGCTCGTGTGAGGCATCGGCGACCAGGCGGCGCTGGGCGGACTCGGAGCGCTCGAGCGCGGCGAGCATCTCGTTGAAGCTGGCGGCCAGGCGACCGAGCTCGTCGTCGCCTCGGACCTCGATCCGGTGGGTGAGGTCGTGTGTGCGAGCCACCTCCTCGGCGGCGTCGGAGACCTCGCCCGCCGGGGCGAGCGCCGTGCGCGCGACGACCGGGCCGAGCCCGGCGGCCAGGGCGATCCCTCCCGCGCTGACCGCGGCCAGGATGATGACCAGCGTGTTGAGGGTGTGGTTCGTGTCCGCGAGCGAGCGGGCCACCTGGATCGCGCCGCCGGTCTGCAGCGGCTGTGTGAGGACGCGCAGGTCCGTCCCCTGGACCGAGACGTCGCTGAACTGCGCGTCTCCGCCGCTGGCGGCGAGCTCGCGGTCGGCGCTCGAGACGGGCAGCCGGTACTGGGAGCTCGGATCCGGGAGGACGGCGCCGTCGGGTCCGATCACCTGGGCGAGCGCGGGCGCCGCGCCGGGCCCGGGAGGCGGCTCGGCACGCTGCAGGAAGACGCGGTCTCCCTTCTGAGCGTCCTTGTCCTGCTTGCCCTTGAGATTGGGCGGGCCGGGCGGCGGCGCACCCGTGCCGAAGGTCACCGGCCCCTGCCCGGTCCCGGCGATCCCCGGTGCGACCTGCCCCGCCCGCTGGGTCACGACGTCCGCCTGGTGGCGGAGGTCGTTGTCGATGTCGCCCCGGAGGCGGTCGCGCACCAGGACGTAGACGAGCGCCGACGCCAGCAGCACGGTCACCGCCACGGCCAGCGCGGAGAGCAGGGCGAGCCGGCGGCGCAGGCTCACTTCTCGCGCAGCGAGTACCCGACTCCGCGGACCGTCTGGATCAGCCGGGGCTCGCCGCCCTCCTCGGTCTTCCGGCGCAGATAGCCGACGTAGACCTCGAGTGAGTTGGAGCGAGGCCCGAAGTCGTAGCCCCAGACCGCCTCGAAGAGCTGGGAGCGGGTGAGGGCGAGCCGCGGGTTGCGCATCAGGTGCTCGAGCAGGCCGAACTCGGTCTTGGTCAGCTCGATCGGCCGGTCGCCGCGCTTCACCTCGCGGGTGGCCGGATCGAGGGTCAGGTCGGCATAGGTGAGCTCCTCCGAGGGCTCGCCGTTGGTCCGGCGCAGGAGCGCCCGCAGCCGTGCGAGCAGCTCCTCGAGCGCGAAGGGCTTCACCACGTAGTCGTCGGCCCCCGCATCGAGGCCGTCGACCCGGTCCTGGACGGCGTCGCGCGCGGTCAGCATCAGGACCGGCGTGCGGTCGCCGCGCGCCCGCAGCTCGCGGCAGACATCGAGCCCGTCGCGCTTCGGCATCAGCACGTCGAGGACGATCGCGTCGAGCGGAGAGCCCGTGCCGGCGGAGCCGAGCGCCTCCTCGCCGTCGGCGGCGAGCTCGACCTCATAGCCCTCCAGCTTCAGCGCGCGCTCGAGGGCGCGGCGCAGCTGGGGCTCGTCGTCTACGACCAGTACGCGCACGACCCCATGCTGGCGAGATCGCCTAAGAAATGCGTGAGAGCTACTTGCCGCCCGAGCTCGAGCCCGACCCGGCGATGTCGCCCAGCGGCGAGGTCACGTTCGAGCCGTCCGGCTCGGCGTTGTAGACGAGGCCGGTGCGGCCGCCACCCTCGGCGTTGATCGTCCATTTGAGCTGGCCGTCGACGGCGCTCTTCTCGAGCGTCATCACGGTCACCTTCAGGTCGTTCACGCCGGATGCCTGCTTGACGCCCGAGACGATCTTGTCGATCGCCGCGGGGTCCACCTCTGTGAAGGGGAAGTCCTGGCCCTGGAGCGAGCCCGGCCCGATCACATCGACCTTCTCGTCGTGCAGGTCGCCGCCGGTGTAGACGAAGCCGGTGGCCTGCTCTCCGTTGCGGAGCTTGAAGTCGGCGCCGCCCTCGGTGATCTGGACCTGGAGAGCCCGCGCGTTCTCGCCCGCCTTGTCGGTGACCGCACCGTAGGCCTTCTGGAAGCCGGCGGTGGTGAAGAGCTCTGAGTTGCCGTTCGTCGAGACGTTGGCGCCGCCGCTGCTGCCGCAGGCCGACAGCGCGAACGCGGAAATGGCAAGGCCGACGGTCAACCCCAACTTTGGCGCCTTCAAGATCTCCTCCTCCTCCGAGACGAGACAGTGCGGGCCAGCGTATCTCCGGCCCCGCGGCGCGGCTTGGCGGTCGCCCCGCGTGAGTGGGGTGACCGTCGCCAACACGGTCAGTGACGGTGCTTGTGCCTCGAGCGAATCTCCAGCTTGAGCTTCCGGATGTTGGCAAGTCCGCCCTGCGGCGTGAACGTGATCCGGGCGCGAATCTTGAGCTTGCCCGTCCGCTGCAGCTTGCGCATGGCGCGCTTCGTCAGCCGCAGCTGGACCTTGATCGTGCCCGGCCCGCCCACGGCACTCGTGGGCCGCAGGGTCAGCTTCCGCACGCGGTGCCGAGGGCGCTTCGACGCGGTCGCGCCGCGGTGCCTGTCTCGAGCGTCGCTGATCTGCACGGTTCCAAAGGCCGACACCTGGAGCAGCAGCTTCAGCTTCTTCAGCTTCGTCGTCGCGGGGCTGAAGGTGTTGGTGGCGGCGTAGATCTCGGTGCTGGCGGTCGTCGAGGAACCGTTCAGGGTGCCGCCGGCGACCAGCACCCGTCCATCGGGGAGCGGGGCAGCGGAGGCTCGGGCGCGAGGACTGGTCATCGAACCGATCCCGGCCGAGCTGAAGGTCGCCGTCGCGGGGTCGAAGGTCTCAGCGCTCGCCAGCAACGCGGGGCCGTAGCCGCCTGCGACCAGCACCCGGCCGTCGGGCAACGGGGCCGCGGCAGCCGCTTCGCGCGGGACGGTCATCGAACCGATGCCGGCCGAGCTGAAGCTGCCGGTCGTGGGGTCAAAGACCTCGGCGCTCGAGAGATCGGAGGAGCCGTTGAAGCCGCCCGCAACCAGGACGCGCCCATCGGAGAGCGGCGCGGCGACCGCGTCCTCACGCGGCGTCGTCATGGAGCCGGTGAGCGTGTAGCTGTTGGTCGCGGCGCTGTAGACGAACGCGCTCGCCAGCACATGGGAGGGAGCGCCGTCAGTGTTGCCGCCCGCGATCAGCACGCGGCCGTCCGGTAGAGGGGCCGCGACGGCACCCCCCCGCGGGCCGGGCATCGAGAGCGCCGCACCGAACGAGTTCGTCGTCGGGTTGAAGATCTCGACGCTGCTCAGATAGGAGTTGTCGTTGAAGCCACCGGCCAGGAGCACGCGGCCGTCGCCGAGCCGCGCGGCGGCCGCACGCTGCCGGGGTGTGGACAGTGAGCCGAGGCCAGCGGAGCTGAACCCGCCGTTGACGAAGACCTCGGCGCTGCCGAGCGCAGGAGAGAAGTTGTAGAAGCCGCCGGCGACCAGTACCCGGCCGTCGTCGAGCAGGACGGCGGAGGGCCCGGTGCGGGGCGTGCCCAGAGAGGAGGCCGGACTGAACGATCCGGAGCCGGCTGCGCTTGCGTGCGGCGCTGCGGCTAGGAACGATGCCAGCAGACCCGCCGTGAGAAGCGCCGAAGCCCTAGGCCATCCGCGCATGAACCAAACTTACCGATAAGGCCGGTATATCCCAAACGGACGGTCAGCAGAGGGGGGATCGCTGCCTGGCCTAGAAGATCCGGTATTTCGCCCGGGAGAGGAAGAAACCGTGGCCGTTGGCCGTGTTCCGGCAGGTGATGCCGGCCATCCGACTGACGCAGAGGATCGTGCCGCGCTGGGCCGAGTGTCGGTAGCCGAGCAGCCTGGGACCGCCGAGCGTGGTGTCTCCCGCGCAGACGAACGAGGCGCCGTCCGGGCCGACGGCGATCCCCTGCCCGAAGTCGACCCCGGCCTTGATGCATGACTCCGGCTCGGGTGGAGGGGACCAGGCGCGCTGGCGGATGTCGCAGCGGGCGTCGTGCGCGCTGATGTAGCAGCCGATGTTGTGGGAGGGCGTGTCGAAGTAGTGGGGGCCGTGGTTGCCGGCCGGGATCGGCGGGGGCCGCTGCACGTGGACGGTGACGGTATTTCCCTGCGCGGTGGTCGTGGTGAGGCTCTGTGGCTGGGTCTGCGTCTCGGTCACGGTCTTGGAGCCGCCACCGCAACCCGCAATCGCCACGGCGAGCAGCGCCGCTGCACAGGCAAGGCGAGGCATGGCGCGACCCTACATCAGTCGAGAAACCGTGCCCAGGGCTCCGATTTGCGTCCATTTCTGCCGATGGTCGGATCACAGATGCGCTGGCTCAAGAACATCCTCGTCACCGGCCTTCTGCTCGCCGCGGCTGTCGTGACCCTGGGGACCCTGTTCAGCGACCACTCCGCCGAGTACGGCACCGTGGGGCTCCCGGAGGGTGGCGTGCTCCACTTCCCCAAGGGGACCGTGACCGTCTACTACAGCCAGAACGGCTCGATCTCGGAGGAGCAGCAGAACGGCGCCCTCAGCTTCCAGGCGATCCCGGTCGCCGGTGGTCCTGCGATCGCGATGAGCTCCGCCGGGGGGACGATCTCGGCCGAGGGCACCCAGCGCAGCGAGGTCATCGGCGAGCACGGCGCGATCGCGAAGCTCAAGGTGCCGAGCGACGGCGACTACCGGATCGCCACTGCCTCCAACCTCCAGCCGGGAGTCGTGTCCCTCGACTTCGGTACCAACGCCGCGACGGCCGTCGCGGCCAAGTGGAGGCTGCTCGCCGCCCTGGTGGGCGGAGCCTTCGTGATCGCCTTGATCCCGATCCCTCGGCACCGGCGTCGCTCACACGACGACCCGAAGACGCCCGGCTCCTCGGGCACGTCTACGGAGTGGTCCTCGACGCCGCGCGCCCCGTACGCGGGCTAGGCCCGCCGGGGGGGATCGCGCGCAGCACCCGCAGCAGCGAGCGCCGGCCTGCCGCCCTGGCAAGGGCGCGCCGCAGCGCCCGGCGCTCATCGACCCCCGGCGGCGGTGAGCCCGGCGATCCATAGCGCTCGTCCCTGAGCAGCGCCGCGTAGCGAGCGGCATCGGGGCCGGCGAACCGATCGAGCAGGCCCTCCGCCTCGAGGAGGGTGGCGCCCGGCGGCAGCGGAGATCCGATTCTCTCCAGCGCGCGGTCGAGCTCGCCGAGCTCGGCGGCGGCCAGGCGATCCGGGTCCAGATGTGCCCGGCGGCGGCGTCGCCAGGCGTAGGCGGCCAGGGCGAAGAGGACGAGGGCGCCCGCGAGGGCGGCGAGCGGGATCAGCAGGTTCGGCCCCGGGGACTTGGCCGAGGGCCCTTGGACGCCCCCGCTCGAACGCTTGTGCAGCGCCGTGGGGCCAGCGGGCGAGTCGGGGAACGCCGGGCCGCCGCTCTTCTCGGCCGGCGCGGGTGACTTGGTGACGCCGAGGTCGTTGTCGTCGAGCTGGGTGGCGGCCGGGGCGGCGCCGGGCGTCGGGTCGAAGGTGACCCAGCCGATCGAGGGGAAGAAGACCTCGACCCAATCATGGGCGTCGGTGTCGTCGACGAGGAAGTTGTTCTTCTCGGGATCGCGGCCGCCCGGGGCGAAGCCCGTCGCCACCCGGCTGGGGATGCCGAGCATCCGCAGCATCAGCGCCATGGCGCCGGAGAACTGCTGGCAGTAGCCCGCCCGGTCCTGGGAGATGAAGGCGGGGAGGGGGTATTGGTGGCCGGGGACGTTCTGCCGGTAGGTGAAGTGGCTCCGCAGGTAGAGATCGACGCGGTGGACGGCCTCGAACGGATCGTGTGCACCCGCGGCCAGCTTGTTGGCGAGCGCGTACATGCCGGCGTAGGGAGTGCCGTTCACCCGCGCGCCGATCGAGGGCGGCCCGGAGGAGCCCCACAACGGCGCCACGACCGTGCGCTCCCCACCCGGGGCGAGCGAGAAGGTCGTGTAGCTGCGCGCCGTGTTCGGATAGCTGGTTCCGGCCGAGCGCATCACGATGGCGCTCGGCTGCGGGTCGTAGATCAGCGCGGTGTAGTTGGTCCCCGGGTTGAGCTGGCGGTTCATCTGCCAGACCGCGTCGGTGGTCGGCCGCGCCGAGGCTCCGCGGAGCGAGAGGATCGTTCCGGCGCCGATCGCGAAGTCGCTGTTCAGCCCCCGGTCGACGATGTTGATCCGGTCGACGTATTCCGGGTCGGGTCGGGGCGGCACGGCCTTCGGGTGGTACTTGAGCGGCTCGCCGAGAGCGGGCTGGCCCCCGGACACCGAGGAGCGGAGCCAGCGGGTGCCGTCGAAGGTGTTGAGGTTGGTCGCCTTCCAGTAGTGCGTGTGCTCGCTGGAGACCTGCAGCAGCTGGGTTCCCCGCTGTGGCCAGTCGAGCGGGCCGTAGGTCTGGTCCCAGCGGAAGCTCTGGCCGTTGGCGCTGAACAACCCCCAGTGGCGGTAGTCGAGCAGGCCGCGCCCGGTGTCGAGCGCGGCGGCGGCCGGGAGGGCGACCAGGGCGGCGGCGCTCACCGCAACCGCCGCAGCGGTGCGGCGGGTCAGCGAGACGCCGGGCAGCCAGAGCCAGGCGCAGACGAGCACGAGCAGCAGCGCGCCGCCGGCCAGCTGCCGCGAGGGGGCCGCCCACGCGACCGCGACGAGGTAGAGCCCGACGAGCAGCACCAGCGCCGCGACCCGGCCCGCGACCCGGCGGCGGGTCGGCCAGAAGGCGACGAAGGCGGCGAGGCCCGCGAGCAGCGGGGCCGCCAGCAGGATCACCAGCCTCGTCCAGGTGTCGGCCCCGGAGTAGGGGACGGGGACATCGCCGACCCCGTTCAGGCTGCGGCTGATGTTGTTGCCGAGCTCGTCCCAGTGGCCGGGGAGGAGGAGGCGCGCGGGCAGGCCGACGACGACCATCCCGGCGCAGAGGACGGCGAGGGTCGCCAGGGCGGCGAGCGCCCAGCGCATGCCCCGCGGCTCGAGCCGCGCGATCGCCGCCAGCAGCGCCCCGGCGCCTGTGGCGAGGACGACGGCGAAGAGCATCCGGCCCGCCGGCGGATGGGTGACGAGGCTCGCCCACTGCACCCCGGCGAACGCGGCAAGAGCGGCGAAGCAAACAAGCTCAATCCGCCGCGACCAAACCCCCGGGGTCAGGTCTTGCATGCGACATCTCCGGCGCTCACGCGGCGACCCTCCGGCCCGGCGCGACCCGCTCCCCGGCCACCGGATAGGCGAAGCAGCCCGAGACGCGGAAGGCGGCCGCCCGCCGTGTGCCGCTCGGAGTGACCAGGAAGCTCCCGGGACCCAGCCGCCGGAGGGACCCGGGAAGCGTGCGCCCGGCTGTCACCCAGAGCACGGCCGCCCCCGAGCCGCTGCGCGGTGGCGGCGGCCCGGAGCGCGGGTCGCTGACCGCGATCCGGACGTGCGCTTCGGGCCAGGTCCGCAGCGAGGGGTCGATCGAGATCGCTTTTCGCTCGCCCGGAACGAGCAGGTCGCATCCACCGGCGCGAGCGAGCTCCACGCAGAGCGAGGCCGCGGCGCGCATCGCCCGCTCGCGCTGGGTCACGGTTCCCCCGCGAGGATCGAAGACGACCAGGGGGCGCGGCTCGCCGCCGGCGATCAGCTGCCGTTCGATCATCTCGCCGCTCCGCGCCACAGCGGGCCAGTGGATCCGGGAGGCCGGGCTGCCCTCGCGGTAGGCGCGCAGCCCATCGACCTCGAGCTGCGCCAGGCCGCCGCGTCTCGAGGTGGCGTCGCTGGCGTTCCCCGAGCCGGAGGACTGCCCGCCCGGTTCGGAGCCCGCGCCGGCCCAGCGCACGGGGTCGATCCGCGGCAGGACGACGAGCTCACCGGATCGGCCCGAGTCGAGCTCTCGCTGCCAGAGGCCGAGCGGGTCGCGAACGACCAGGCGGGTCGGCTTCAGCAGACGCCGCCCGGGGGTCTCCAGCCAGACGTCCCGCTCCAGCCGCCGGGACCAGCGCGGCCCGACCGGCAGGGGGCGGTCGAGCAGCGGGTCGGTCAGCTCGCCGCCGGGAGGCGGGACCAGTGTCCGCTGCAGGGCGATCCGAAGGGAATAGGGCTCGCTCTCCTCGAGGCGCCCGGGCCCGGGCTCGCGAACCAATCGCCCGCGCCGCGTCGCCAGCTCCACCCAGGCGACTGCGCCGACGGCCAGCAGCAGCAGCGCGATCCCGCAGACGAGGGCCGCGTCGAGTCCGAAGCCGAGGCCGACGAGGGTGAGAGCAGCGCCGAGCGCCGCGGTCACCGGTGCCCGGGGCGTACCGGGCTCCCTCGGCTCGCTCATCTCAAAGCGCGGGGACCCTGTCGATCGCCTCGCGGACCACGGCCTCGCGCTGGTCGCCGTCGACCTCGTAGGAGAGGAGCAGCCGGTGGGAGAGGACGGAGGGCGCAAGCTCCTGGACGTCGTCGGGTAGCACGTGATCGCGTCCCTCGAGGGCGGCGAGTGCCTTGGCGGCGCGGAAGAGCATCAGGCTGGCGCGGGGGCTCGCACCAAGCTCGACGCGCTCGTCCTTCCGGGTCGCCTCGCAGACCGCGACCACGTACTGGCGCAGCGCCTCGGTCCCCTCGATGCCGGCGAGCGCGGCCTGGGCGGCGCGCACCGTCGTCACGTCCGCCATCGGCGTGAGCGAGTCGACCGGGTCGCGATCGGCGTGCTCGGCCAGCATCGCGGCCTCGGCGTCGGCCGCCGGGTAGCCGAGGGTCACCCGGACCATGAAGCGGTCGAGCTCCGCCTCGGGGAGGGGATAGGTCCCCTCGTACTCGGCCGGGTTCTGGGTCGCGAGCACGACGAAGGGCCGCGCCAGCTCGTGCTTCGTCCCGTCGATGGTGATCTGGCGCTCCTGCATGCACTCGAGCAGGCCGGACTGGGTCTTCGGCGAGGCGCGGTTGATCTCGTCGACCAGGACGACGTTCGCGAACACCGGCCCGGGGTGGAACTCGAAGCTCGCGGTGCGCTGGTTGAAGACGTTGGTGCCGACCATGTCGGCGGGCAGCAGGTCCGAGGTGCACTGGACCCGCGCGTATTCGGCCTCCAGCGAGCGGGCGAGCGCCCGGGCGAGGGCGGTCTTGCCGACGCCCGGCGCGTCCTCGATCAGCACGTGCCCGTCGGCGAGCAGGGCCACGACCAGGTCCCGCACGACGCGCTCGGGAGCCTTCACCGCCAGCGCGATGTTCTCCCTGAGGCGCGAGCCGATCTCCGCCACCTCGGTCGGATCCAACCTCGGTGCAGTCGCCATCAACTCATGGTACGCGCGCGGCCATGCCGCGGATTGGCCGTTTAGGGGGGCCGGCACTGCAAATCCCGTTGCATCTGTCCAAAGACGGCACGGTCCTGGTGTCCATCGAGCGTGCGCTTATTTAACAAATCGAAGGGGGGGTAAAGGTCGGCGGTGCGCTGGGCGATGTGGCGGCTATGTCTCGAACGGGAGCAGGCAAATTCAGCGCAGCAATCGTCGCCGTCGCATTGATCTCACTCGCCGCCCTGCCGGCCGCCGCCAACGCGGCGACCGCGGAGCTCAACCAGAAGTCGCTCGACTTTCCGGACACCCTGGTCGGAGTGAGCAGCCCCGATCAGCAGGTGCTCCTCACCAACGACGGCCCGGACAAGCTGGACGTCGGCGGCGTGTCGATCGGCGGACAGGACTCCTCGGACTTCGTCGTCACCGTGGACAACTGCACGAGCGTCGTCCTCGCCACGGGTGAGAGCTGCGAGCTGCGCGTCGCGTTCACGCCGACGGACCTGGGCTCACGCAGCGCCGAGCTGGACGTCAAGCACAGCGGGGACAACAGCCCCGCGACGGCGAGCCTGAGCGGCTTCGGCCGCCACAGCGAGCTGACCCTCTCCACCGGACAGCTGGACTTCCCCGCCGCCACCGTCGGCAGCCAGGGCGGCCAGCAGCAGGTCAGCGCCAAGAACACCGGCGACGTGCCCGTCTCGATCAACAACGTCTTCATCGACGGGACGAACTCCTCCGACTTCAATCAGAACGGCAATTGCGGCGGGCAGCTCGCTCCGGGCCAGGGCTGCACCATCAATGTGAACTTCTGGCCGAGCGGGGCGGGCAGCAGGGAGGCGAGCCTGCACGTCTTCTCCGACGAGCCGAGGGGCGACCAGACGGTCGCGCTGACCGGCACCGGTGCGGACCCGGTTCTGACCTTCGAGCCGGCGAGCTACGACTTCGGCCTGCAGCGCATCAACAACGGCAGCTCCCAGACCAACCTTCAGGTCCGGAATACGGGTGCCGGCCGCCGTGCAGGTCAACTCGATCGACATCGTCGGGCCCGATTCGGGCAACTTCTGGACCGGCTTCAGCAACTGCTGGGGAACCACCCTCCAGCCGAATGACACCTGCACCGTGCAGGTGAACTTCGGTCCGAACAACCCGACCGACTACGCGGCGCAGCTCCGGGTGAGCGTCAACGGCTACCAGTTCACCGCCGATCTCACCGGACGCGGAGGCCAGGCCAACGTCGTCGGCTCGCCCAACCCCGCCGACTTCGGGTCCGCGACCACGGGCCAGGCGGGTCTCACCCGCACGATCACCTTGACCAACAACGGTGAGCTGCCCGGGGGATTCTTCGTCGCGGTCGTCTCGGGAGGCGACGTCGCCAGCTTCAAGTTGATCCACGAGAACTGCACCGGCCACCCGCTCGACCCGGCCGCCAGCTGCACGGCTGAGGTTCGCTTCCAGCCCGACAGCCCCGGGGACAAGGTCGCCCAGCTGAGCTTCTTCGGCGACCAGGACGGCGGCGCGCAGGTCAACCTGACCGGCACCGGCCTGGCGGCGCAGGCTTCGCTGACGCCGGCGAGTCACGACTTCGGCCAACAGGCTGTGGACAGCACCAGCCGCGGCCAGACCTTCGAGCTCACCAACGACGGCGACGGTGCCATGCGGCTCGACGGCGCGTCGATCATCGGCTCCGATGCGGACCAGTACCGCCTCGCGGGTGACGACTGCACCGACGTCGTCCTCGCCTCCGGCGAGCGCTGCGCGGTGCAGGTCAAGTTCGCACCCGACTCGCGGGGGGACGCGACGGCCCGCCTGCGGATCAGCGGCGACGGCGGCTCGTTCAGCTCGTCGCTCGCCGGGGTCGGCGTGGCGAAGACCAACGTCGGCGTCCGCTTCAAGTGGCGGAAGATGCTGCGTCCCCAAGGTGCGCATCTGATCGCCGGCAAGGCCGCCTGCCATCTGGCCTCCGGATGCAAGCTCCGGGCGAGCGCCACCCTGCTCACGACCGTTCAGCACGGCAAGGCGGTCCGGCATGTGGCCGTCGCTCTCCCCAAGCTCCGGATGACGATCCGTGGCGGCGCCACCCGAGCGCTTCGCCTTCAGCTCACCAAGCTGGCCCGCACCGCGGCGCGGAGCGGGGGACACCTCAAGCTTGATCTCGACTGGAACGCGGACGGCCGTCGCGGACACACCAGCTCGAAGCGCCAGCTCTCCGCGTAGCGTTCGCCCAGAACGGGTAGCCAGGGGGAGATGGCCAGCGGAACGGAGAGCGTCGGAGTCGAGGACGCCCGCAGGGAGATCGCAGCCGGGGACGCGACCGCGGTCGACGTTCGCTCAACGGAGGAGTGGAGCCAGGGCCACGTGCCCGGCGCAACCCATCTTCCCGATGGCGACCTGGACAGCTCGTCCGACCGGCCGGAGCAGGGCGCGCGCCTGATGGTGATCGCCAAGGACGGGAAGCAGGCGGCGGAGGCCGCGAGCCGTCTCGGCGAACAGGGCTACGACGCGGTCGCCGTCGACGGTGACATGGGCGGCTGGATCTCCGAGGGCTTCAGGATCCAGCCCACGGTCGACCCTGACGAGGAGACCGAGCTCGGCTCCGGCTAGTCCAGCCGGGTGCGAACCACTACAGCTTTCCATCCCTCCGGCCGATGCCGGAAGGACGCATGACTACGTACTCAGCACGGATGCTGTGGTTGTCCGCACTACTGGGGATCGCGGCGCTGTTGATCTTCGGCGCAGCGGCCTCCAGCGCGAGCGCGCGCTGCGATCACCACGCGGGCAGCAGCGGTCCCGACGGCCTCCGCGGCGGTGCCGGCTCGGATTGCCTGCGCGGCGGTGCCGGAGCGGACTCGATCGCGGGCGGGCGGGGCAACGACAGGCTGATCGGCGGCGCAGGCCCCGACCAGCTGCTGGCCGGCCCCGGCCACGACACGGTGCGGGCTGGCCCGGGCAACGACCTGGTCAGCGCCCAGGACGGCGTCGCCGAGAGGATCGACTGTGGCTCGGGCAATGACCTGGCAAGCGTCGACGCGAGCGATGTCCTGACCGGCTGCGAGAAGGTCCAGCTGACCGCTCCGGTGGAGCAGTGGAAGGAGTTCAAGACCCACATCAACGCGTACGGCTACACCCCGTACGGCAGAAGCGGCTGGGGGAGCTGCTCGGGCAACACCTCGCAGACGGCGACCTGCAGCGGCAAGGCCGAGGCCGGCACCAACCCCTTCGATGTCGGGCCGATGTCCATGGTGTGGGACAAGCGACTTGACGGAGGCGTCGGCCAGGAGCTGATGATCAAGGCCGGTGAGAAGGACGGCATCCTGCTCGGCCTCACCGACAGGGACTGGCACTACGTCAGCCTCAGCGGCGGCCGCGTCTCTGCGTGGGTCGATCCCTTCAACGGCACCTTCCGGACGGGCTTCGACCCCGCCAAGATCGGCCAGCAGGGTGGGCCGCTGCGCGCGAACCTGAGCTGGCATCCCGCCGGGATCAACCAGCTCAAGGGCTCGGCCGACGGGTACTCGCTCGACCTCCAGGGCTGGGTCAAGATCATCCGCTACTAGCTCAGCTGTCCTTCGGCCCCCAGCGATTCAGGGCCCAGATCGTCAGCAGCACCGAGCCGACCGGCACCCCGAAGATCGCGGCGTCGGCCACGATGTGGCCAGCATGAGCGAGGGGGATGAAGACGGTCATGTGGAGACCGTCGCCGGGAGGGTTTCGGTCTTGCGCTTGGGTTTTCGCGCGCTGGCCGGTTTCGGCGAGCGCCGGATCGGCCTGCCGCCCAGCCGCTCGAGCCGCGCCAGGCCCCAGCCGACCACGAAGATCAGCGCGAAGGAGATTCCGCCGACGCCGAGGTAGGCGGCCAGCGTGAGGAACCCCGGCACGCCCTTCTTCTGCTCGCGCTGGAGCAGCGAGTGGTCGAGCTGGAACGCGCGGGTCATGTGCGACTGGACCGGAACCTGGGGAACCGGGATCGCCGGGTCGGCCGGCATGAAGATCGGCAGGCCGGCGAGCTGGCGCCCGTGGTGGAGGCGCAGCGTCGTCTTCCAGGTCCCGTCGACGTGGATCGGGTTCGTGATCCGGTAGAGCCCCGGGCCGATCTGCTCCGGCGTGTCGATGTGGGCCGGGCCGTCCTTGCCCTGCCAGCTGGTCACGTTGAACCAGTAGGCGTCGTTCGCGGCATCTGCCGGGTTGAGGCGGAAGGTTCCCGTCGCCTCGCGGCCGTCAGGGGTGTTCCGGACGTTCAGGTTGAAGACCGCCGTTACGTGCGGTCCGGTGTCGACCGGGATCAGGAAGGCGACCGCGCCGACCGCCGCCACGGCGGCGATCGCGAGTGCGGGTCGAGGCACCCGCTCCGCGCGATCGACCGCCGGGGTCAGCGCTCTGCCGATGAATCCGCCGATGACGCCTCCGGCGATGGCGGCGATCAGGCCCGCAATCGCTCCCTCCGGGAAGAGGGACGCGGGCCAGGGATTGACGACCCAGACATGCGACCAGCCCCACTCGGCGGCGAGGCCGATCGTGCCGATCCCGAGACCGGCGAGGGCGCCGAACGTGATCGGGCGCTCGGCGGCGTCGCGGCCGCGCAGGTAGAGGAAGCCGACCGCCTCAACGACCAGCGCCTCGGCCAGATAGGGCGCGAAGTGCGGCATGATCTCGCCGAACAGCGGCCCGACCAGGAGGGTCAGAAGGCCGCGGATCGCGATGTAGATCGCCAGGCCGCCGAGGGCGCCGCCTCGCCCGATCCGGATGCGAGCCGCGACCAGCCCGATCCCCGCGGCGAGCATGATCAGCGTCGGCTGCAGGGCGAGCGCGAACTGCGGCACGCCGAAGTCGAATTCGCCCTGGAAGGTGGAGAGGGCCACCAGGAAGGCGCCGGCGAGGGTCACCTCGCGGAGCCGGGTCCAGAAGGGAAGGGGACGGCGCGCGGCCTTGCGCTCCTCATCGCCCTCGACATGCAGCGCCCAGGCGCCGAGCACCGAGAGCGAGGCGCCGCCGATCAGCATCAGGTGGGTCGGCCCCCAGAGGGTCACGTCCTGGCCGAAGATCCGGTGCCAGATGTCGTCGAGGGGGAAGGCGAACAGGGAGCTCGCGCCGCAGATCGCGATCATCAGACCGCCGATCGGTGCGTGAAGGCCGTTCGCCAGCCGGATCGAGGTCCGGGTCGGCTTGTTCGAAAGCGCCATCCCGAGCACGCCCGCGGTGAACACGAAGAAGAGCCCGGCGAGGATGAAGTAGTGCGCGGGGTTGGCGAGCGGCCCCGGGTCGCGGCCCTGGTCGATGTGCAGGGAGATGTCCCAGTACATCCCGAAGACGGCGATCAGCAGCGCGACCGCCAGGAAGCTGCCGGGGAGCGCCGCCCAGCCGGGAAGCTTGGTGGCCTTCTCGTCCAGGGCGGCGAGCCGGCCGAGCGCCGGGAAGCGGCCGAGCTTGTAGAGGAGGATCGGGCCGAGCAGGACGACCGAGACCACCATCGCGCCCGCGGTGGCGTAGATCACGTCGGAGGTCGCGGCACCTCCGGCGGGTGGACTGCTTGCCCCGAACAGAGTGGCTGGCGACATCGGCTCCTCCTTTATGCGGTCCCGGTGACGATTGCCTCAGGGGCGGGCTGGGGCCCGCGCTGAAGGCGCTCGCGCACCGTTTCCAGGGACCACTGGAACGGCTGTGTCTCCTCCATGAATTCGGTCAGCTCCTGGACGATCCGGTCCGGAGCGTCGAGCATCGGCCAATGGCCTGAGCCCGGGATTTCGATGTAACGGCTGTGTTCAACGATTTGGTGCGCGTTCCGGCCGTGCTCGACCGGGATCACGGGGTCGACGTCGCCCCAGACGATCAGCGTCGGGATCTGGTCGGCGAGGTAGAGGCGGTCGAGGGCCGAGACGCGCTGCCCGTCGTGGTCGATCACGCCGCGCATGGTGTGGATGAAGGCGTCGGATGCGCCGTCCTCGACCAGGGACGCGTAGCCGCGGGCGAACTCTGCGATGTCGGGACCCGCCTCGATGCCGATCTTGGCGCCGAC
Organism: uncultured Solirubrobacterales bacterium; assembly: GCA_963743575.1. Classification (GTDB taxonomy): domain Bacteria; phylum Actinomycetota; class Thermoleophilia; order Solirubrobacterales; family 70-9; genus DASUPK01. The sequence goes on from CAVUQC010000007.1 coordinate 1,680,070, forward strand.
GGACCGGACCGCGTCGCCGGCCTTCACGGACCACTCGCGGGCGAGCAGGGGCAGCACCCACTCCGAGCCCGGCAGGGCCGCGGCGCGGAGCATGGGGTGGACCTCCTTGCCGAGCCCGCCGGAGGCGATCAGCACCATCCGCTCGACGTACTCGGGGAAGAGATAGGCGAACTGCATGGCGATCCCGCCGCCGAAGGAGTGGCCGACGACCGTCGAGCGCTCGTAGCCGAGCACGGCGAGCAGGTCGCGGACCCCGGCGGCGTAGGCGCCGAGGGAGTAGTCGCCGCGCGGCTTGGCCGAGCGGCCGTGGCCGATCATGTCGGGCGCGATCACCGTGTAGCGCTCGGCGAGCCGCGGCATCACATCACGCCACGCGTCGGCCGTGGAGGTGATCCCGTGCAGCAGCACCAGAAGCTCGTCGCCGGAACCGGCGGCCTGGAAGCCGATCTTGTGACCGTGCAGTTCGATCTCCTCGTATTCGCCGAGGGGTTCTCCGCCCTTCGGCCAGGCGGGGTGCGATTCGGTCATTGGATCTGCATCCCCGAGATTGCGCGACTGATAACCAGCCGCTGGATCTCCGATGTCCCCTCGAAGATCGTCCAGATCTTCGCGTCGCGGTGCATCCGCTCCACGGGGAACTCGCGGCTGTAGCCGTTGCCGCCGAGGATCTGCATCGCGCGCTCGGTCGCTCCAGACGGCGACCTCGCCGGCCTTGAGCTTCGACATCGAGCCCTCGGCGTTGTCGAAGTCCTTGCCGGTCTTGCCCATCCAGGCGGCGCGATGGGTGAGCAGCCGCGCGGAGTCGATCTCGAGCTTCATGTCGGCGAGCGTGAAGGCGATCGCCTGGTTCTCGATGATCTTGCGCCCGAACGCCTCGCGCTCCTTGGCGTAGTCGAGGGCGTACTCGTAGGCGGCGCGGGCGATCCCGACCGCCTGCGCGGCGACCGTCGGCCGCGAGAGCTCGAAGGTCCGCATCGCGGCCTGGGTCCTCCCGGACTTGCCCTCCTTCGCCTTCGCGATCCGCTCGTCCAGCTTCTCCTTGGTGCCGAGCAGGCAGGAGCCGGGGACGCGGACGTCGTCCAGGTGGACGTCGGCCGTGTGCGAGGCGCGGATGCCGTGCTTCTTCACCTTGGCGCCCTGCTCGCAGCCCTTGGTGCCCGGGGGGATGACGAAGGCGGCGTGGCCGCGCGAGCCGAGCTCGCGATCGACCGAGGCGATCACGACATGAACGTCCGCGATCCCGCCGTTGGTCGCCCAGGCCTTCTGCCCGTTGATGACCCACTCGTCCTTCGCTTCGTCGTACTTGGCGGTGGTGCGGTAGCCGGAGACGTCGGAGCCGGCGTCGGGCTCGGAGGCGCAGAACGCGGCGACCTTGACGTCGTCCTCGGTGCCGAAGCACTGCGGCACCCACTCGACCATCTGCTCCGGCGTGCCGGAGCCGAAGATTCCTGCGACCGCGAGCGTCGTCCCGAAGATCGCCATCCCGATCCCGGCGTCGCCCCAGAAGAGCTCCTCATTCACGAGGGGGAAGGTGAGCCCGGAGGGGTCGGCCCAGAACTGCGCGACCGACTCGAAGCCGTAGAGCCCGATCTTGGCCGCCTCCTGCACGACGGGCCAGGGGAACTCCTCCTTCTCGTCCCACTCATGAGCGGCGGGGCGGACGGTCTGCTCGGCGAACCCATGCGCCCAGTCGCGCACGTCCTCCTGATCCTGGGAGAGCTCGAGCGAGAACGTGGTCTCGCCGGCCTCGATCCCGAGCTGCTCCTGAATCGAAGCCTCGTCGACCTCGCCGTTCTGCCCCTGCTTCTCAGCCTGTTCGGTCGCCTTCTCCTCAGCGGTCGCCATTACGCGTCAAATCCTCCTAAGTCTTGTGCCGGGCCTGTGTGCCGACCCTCTATTGCTACCCACAGTAGCAAAATACTACCCAAGGTAGGAATCTTGAAACAGCTGAGCCGACGGCTACCCTGGAAGAGAGCATTCGCCCGGCGGCTCTTTCCCCTCTTCCTTCGCGCGAACCCGCATAGAGGGCTGGAAGGTGGAGCTAGATGCCCAAGACGACGACTGCGCCCGCGCCCGATTGGACCTGCGCCCGGTGCGATGTGACCGTCAGCTGGATGGCCGAGGTGGAGCGCCCGGCACTCCCGGTGACCTGGATCAAGGACGGCGATGACCTCTACTGCCTGGGATGCCGCCGGGAGATGGCCGGCGAGGCTGCGCTGGTCGGGCTCGATGATGAGCCGGCCGCGAGCCGCCAGAAGGCGGAGTCGCGCGCCCGGATCGATTTCGAGATGAAGCGGCGACCCGACACTCAGGACAGCCGGATCGCCAAGACCTGCCGCACCAACATCAAGTCGGTGCAGCAGGCGCGCGTCCGCCTCGGATTGCAGTCGCGCCGCCCCGCCGCCTAGGCGACCGGGGCGGGGAGTCCGGTGGCCGCGGCCGGCTCGGGACGCATCCAGAGCCGGTCCACCACCGCCCAGCTCGCGAAGCAGAGTGCGCCGGCGGCGGCGGTCGCCGTCAGCAGCGCTCCGGCGGCGGCCTCGGCCGCCACGCCATTCGTCCCCAGGATGAGGACCACAGTGGCGGCGCCGAGGCTCGGGCCGACCGGGAGGAGCCCGATCACGGCGAGACCGATCAGAAGAGCGGTCGAGTCGAACACCGAGGCGTTGACGCCACTCCAGTTGAGCAGCAGCCAGTTGCGGGCGATCTGCAGCACGACCGCGACGCAGACGAGGGCGATGATCCGGTGGCGCCCCCGCATGCCGCGGAGCACGGCGATGCCGGTCCAGAACCCCTCGCGGCGGTGACGCGCGACCCGCTGCATGACGCCGAACAACGCGGCCATCGCCGCGAAGGCGACGAGTCGGCGCCCACCAGGGGATGCCGAGCGGAACGACCAGGGTGAAGGAGCAGATTGCGGCGAGGGCGGCCTCGACCACCACTATCGGCAGCTCGGCGGCCAGCAGCACCGGCGCGCGCGGGCACTCGCGCGGCGATGAGCGCCGCAGGGCGGTGATCCGAACGGCCAGCCCGAACTGCCCGTTGAAGATGTTTCCCAGGTAGCCGAGGCTCGAGGCCTGGAAGAGCCGCCGCCGGCCGACCGTGCCGCCCGCCGCGTCGATGCATACGGCCCAGGCCTCGGTGCGGACCAGCAGCCAGATGACGTGGAGCGCGACGGCCGTGCCGAGCACCCAGATGGGTGCGGAGCCGAGGGCGACGATGAAATCGTGGCCGTGGCCCGCGAGTCCGATCGCAAGTGCGACCGCAACCAACATTCCACCGCCGAGGCTGACCATCGTGGGGTGTCGGCGAAGCATCGAGCGGAGTCGCCGCCACCCTCGCGCGGATCAAGGGTGTCGTTTCATTGAGCGCCCAGACTAGACCTCCTGGCAAGAGGCGCGGGCAACGTCGAGCGTAGAGTCCCCTCACGCCTCGACAAAGGAGAAGAGATGAGCGGTTGCACCGTGAAGCGAATCGATGAGATGGAGGCGATCTTCGGCGGCGCCTACAAGCGCGCCCGAGCCGAGCTCGGCGTCACCGCCTTCGGCATGCAGGTGATCGACTTCCCCCCGAACTTCGAGGGCTACCCCGAGCACGACCATGGCTCAGACGGCCAGGAGGAGGTCTACTTCGCCCTGGGCGGAGGCGCCGAGATCGAGGTGGAGGGCGAGCGCCATCCTCTCGACGGCGAGACCTTCGTCAGGGTCGGACCGGGCACCACCCGCAAGATCTGGCCTGGCGACGATGGCGTGCGGCTGCTGATCGTCGGCGGAGTCCCCGGCGCCGTCTACGAGCCGCCCGATCGCTCCAAGCTCGGCGAGCCGGACCCGATCGCGAGCTAGCGAATGGTTCGAGACAACCCGGTCTCCGCGGTCCTGATCTCGGCTGATCTCGACGCGTGCCGGGACTTCTACGAGAACAAGCTCGGTCTCGAGCTCTCGCCGCGCACGATCAAGAACCATCTGCTCTTTGAATGTGGCGACGGCACGACCCTGCTGATCTACTTCCGGCCCGGCGACAACAACGCCGATCACACTCAGGTTCGCTTCTGGACGCAGGACATCGAGGCCGATGTCGCCGAGCTGGAGGGACGCGGCGTTGAATTTGAGGAGTACGACACCGAGTACATCAAGACGATCGACCACATCGCAACGAGCTCGGGCATCGGTCGCTCCGCCTGGTTCAAGGACCCGGCCGGGAACACGATCGCGTTGTTTCAGCCGGAGTAGGACCCGCGGGACCGCCGCTTCTCGTCCAAAGCGGGGTATCCGGTCTAGTGCCCCTGTGCGAGCGCGCTGTCGACGTCGTTAAGGCAGACTGCGGGCATCGTGGCTTCACCCAGCGACCTCACATACGAGATCTGGACCGACGGCGCCTGCGCCAACAAGACCACCGGCGCTGGTGGGTACGCGGCAGTCTGATCGCCCGCCGTTCCGATGGCAGCATCAGCCATGCAGTGGGAGCTCTCCGGCGGCGACTTCGAAACCACGAACAACCAGATGGAGCTGATGGCGGTCATCACCGGATTGCGCGCCTTGCCCGCGCCCGCCCGCGTGTGCATCTTCATCGACTCCACCTACGTGATGAAGAACTTCAAGGAACGGCTTGAGAGCTGGCAAGCCAACGGCTGGCAGACGGCGGACGGGAAGCAGGTGAAGAACCGCGACCTGTGGGAGCAGCTGTCCACCGAGGTTGCCTGTCGCAAAGTGAAATGGGTGCAGGTCCCCGGTCACGCCGGGGTCCCGTTGAACGAGCGCGCGGACCAACTCGCCTGCGCCCAACGGGACGCCTACGCCGAGCGGAGCCGTCGGCGCCCCGTGGAGTAGCTCGCGTCCCCCGACAGGGGCAGTAGACCGGATACCCCCTTCTCGGTCGAAAGCAGCGGTTTCAGCTGATCAGAGCGGCGCTAGCCATCCTTTCGTTCCGAGTCTCAACTGAGGCTCTGGACGCCTAGGTGACGAAAGGAACAGGCATGTTCAAGATCGGATGGAAGCAGGGTCAGGCGACCGTCATCGCTCGCGAGACTCACGAGGGCCAGTACCGCAGGGGCATCAACGTCTACGCCCCGACCGGCCACTATCACCACGTCTACGACTACGTCGTCGATGTCGAGCCCGACGATGGGAGCCCGGCCTTCCGCGCGGAGTTCACCGAGATGTTCAAGTCCGATACGGATCGTCGGCCGCTCGTCGGGGAGAAAGCTCAGGTGAAGTTCAACCCCAAGACCCAGGAGACCCTGTTCGACCGCGATGTCCTTTGGAAGGAAGCCAAGGCTGAGAAGCAGGCCGGCAAGGAGAAATTCGATTCGATAGCCGAGGCGCCCGTGGGGACTCCTGCCGGTAAGCCGGGTCTGGCCGGGGAAGTGGCCCAGCAGATCGAGGACAAACTGCGCGAAGAAGGGAAGTAACGCAGCTCTAGGTTGAAGGGGGTCAGCCGGATCCGTTGACCGCGGCCTTCTCGGCCCGCGCGCGCGTACGCGCCGCCTTCATCCGCGTCGACCTGGTCGAGGGCGGTCTTGCGGGGCCGCACCGACTCCGGCGTGATCTCGACGCACTCGTCCTCGCGGATGAACTCCACCGCCTCCTCGAGCGAGAGGCGCTTGGCCGGCACCAGCTTCAGCATCTCGTCCGCCGACGCCGCGCGGACGTTGGTCTGCTGCTTCTCCTTGATCGCGTTGACGTCGAGGTCCTCGCGCGCGCGAGTTCTCGCCGACGATCATGCCCTCGTAGACGTCCTCGCCCGGGCCGACGAAGAGCGTGCCGCGCTCCTGCAGGGAGAAGAGGGCGAAGGCGGCGGTCTTCCCCTGGCGGTCGGCGACCAGCGAGCCGGTCGGCCGCATCCGCAGGTCGCCGGCCCAGGGCTCCCAGCGGTCGAAGACGTGGTGCATCAGGCCGGTGCCGCGGGTCTCGGTCAGGAACTCCGTTCGGAAGCCGATCAGCCCGCGCGCCGGCACCAGGAACTCGAGGCGAACCCAGCCGGTCGAGTGATTGATCATCTGCTCCATCCGCCCCTTGCGCACCGCGAGCGCCTGGGTGACGACGCCGACGAAGTCCTCGGGCACGTCGATCGAGAGGAGCTCGACCGGCTCGCAGAGCTTGCCGTCGACCTCGCGGGTCAGCACCTGCGGCTGGCCGGCGGTGAGCTCGAACCCCTCGCGCCGCATCAGCTCCAGCAGCACGACCAGCTGCAGCTCGCCGCGGCCCTCGATCTCCCAGACCTCGGGCCGCTCGGTGTCGCGCACCCGGATCGAGACGTTCCCGACCAGCTCCTGGTCGAGGCGGTCGCGGATCTGCCGCGCCGTCAGGCGCGAGCCCTCCTTGCCCGCCAGCGGCGAGGTGTTGATCCCGACCGTGATCGAGAGCGAGGGCTCGTCCACCGTGATCACCGGCAGCGGCCGCGGGTCCTCGGGATCGGCGAGCGTCTCCCCGATCGTCACGTCGGGCAGGCCGGCGACGGCGATGATCTCGCCGGGCCCGGCCTCGGTCGGCCTCGACCCGCTCGAGCGCCTCGGTCACGTAGAGGTTGCTGACCGTCGCGTTGGAGATCTCGCCGTTCGCCCGGCACCAGGCGATCCGCTGCCCGTCGCGAATCGTCCCGTTCCGCACCCGGCAGAGCGCGAGCCGCCCTACATAAGGGGACGCGTCCAGGTTGGTGACGTGCGCCTGCAGCGGCGCGCCCTCCTCGTACTCCGGCGCCGGGATCCGCTCCAGCACCAGGTCGAGGAGGGGGGAGAGGTCGGTGCCCTCGTCGCCCTCCTCCAGCGAGGCCCAGCCGGCCCGGGCGTTCGTGTAGACGATCGGAAAGTCGATCTGCGACTCGTCGGCATCGAGATCGAGGAAGAGCTCATAGACCTCATCGACCACCTCGCCGATCCGAGCATCGGGCCGATCGACCTTGTTCACCACCAGGATCACCGGCAGATGGGCCTCGAGCGCCTTGCGGAGCACGAAGCGCGTCTGGGGGAGGGGCCCCTCGGAGGCGTCGACGAGGAGCAGCACCCCATCGACCATCGTCAGCCCGCGCTCGACCTCCCCACCGAAGTCCGCATGCCCGGGCGTGTCGATGATGTTGAGCTTGGTCTCCCCGTACCGAACGGACGTGTTCTTGGCGAGGATCGTGATCCCCTTCTCGCGCTCGAGATCGGTGGAGTCCATGACCCGCTCGGCGACGTCCTGCCCGGACCGAAAGGCCCCGGACTGCCAGAGCATGGCGTCGACGAGCGTCGTCTTGCCATGGTCGACGTGGGCGATGATCGCGACGTTGCGGAGGTCGGAGCGGCGGGGCATGGGGCGCGGGATGGTAGGGACGGAGGCGTGCCCCTTGTGCTCACGCAGAGAGCAGGTTCAGGACCGTTCGCCTTACTGATTCAGGAGTCCGCCGCTCCATCAGAGGCGCCCTCACATATCGCTCGAAAGACTCAATTATTTGAGGGTCGGCCGCATCGACGTCAGCGAGCCAGTCGGCGTAAAGCCGGGCGTTCATAGTTGCGGTCGCCTCGGGTCTGGCGATTCGTGCGAGGGGATCAACTTCTGGAATCTGATGCGCGAGAAATGTGATGACGATATCCCAATGCTTGCCCTCGCCGAAGTTTTCAGTCCACTCTTCAATCCGACGGATGATGACTTCCTTAAGGGTGCGTTGATGGCCTTCCACATAGATCGGAGTTAACTTCCCTGCGTGCGGTTCAAATGCGATGACCGCCCCTGCAGCAGCATCCTGGAAATCACAGTCCCCACATTTCCGGCGGCTGATGTTAGTTGCGTTGACAGAATCCCCAAGCCCTCGGGCGACCCATTGCGGTTGCTCGTAGCGCGTGGCGGCAACCGCATCAACGACTCGCTGCTCAACAACTCCCAGGGTCGAGGTTGGTCCCGCAACTACGGCCGAAATGAGCTTCTCGATCGCCCTCTTGGTCAGTTTGGGAACTTGGACTCCTATTCCTTCCTGCAGCTTCAGCACCCGTAGGAGCAGCCGTCGTATCCAGGCTGCCAATTCGCGCCTAGGCGCAAATCCAAGATTGCTCAATGAAGCCACTAGTCCGACGAGAGCGTGGGCGTGCTTAGCCTGCGCCGCCTTCTTGCTGTTCGCCCAACTCCGATCCAAGGTGTCGACCGACTTAGCGTTGTTGAGGAACGGGTTCCCTTTCCATCCAGCGAAGCCGGATAGTTCCGGAAGAGCCATTCGGCTGCCTCGCCCCGCGGGTTGAATTCGTAGATGAACTCGAGTGGATGGTCGTAGTACTCGGCGACTACACATAGGAAGTGGAGCATTTGCAGGTAGGGGCCGAAGGGGATCTCTGTCAGGAGTGTGAGGTCGCGTTGGAAAGCTGCTTCGATCCCAAGCTCTGAAGCGAGTCGCAAGGTCATCGCAACGCAGTCGTGGAGCTCTGCGTCCGCGAAGAGTTGCTCCTCAGTAGTCGCATCGAGCTGGTACAGGCACTGCACATCCGTGGCGTCCAGAGTCGGTTCTTCACCGATGGCTGCCAGGATCCGATCGATTGCTTGCCAAGTAACTGGCAGCCTCGGATCCCTCCGCGTCACGATCCGTGCGATCTGAGCAGCAGACAGGTTGTCCTCGGCCGCGAGTCCAGCCATCAGGCGGGCATGGCTCAGCATGGCCGATGCCACTTCATGTCCGAGTCGAGGCTGGGCTGCGAGCGCTGCATGGAGCCTCGAAGTACTTGCCAGCCAGCAAGTCGCCGAAACGTGGGTCGCCCGCTCCAAGGTATGCCCGTACCGCGCGTGCAAACAGTTCGTCGGGCGCCCCAGTGTCTTCCCACTTGCCCCTCTCTGTCTCCAGGAATGTGCTTTGGTCAAGCGGTGCCAAGCCGCCCGCATCGAGTGCTTCCGCAGCTGCGGACACGGCACACTCCTCGAGGTCGGGCTGAGTGGGCAACAACAGTCGCCGGAACGATTCCCTGACGGGGGAGGTGTCTGGCATCTAAGAATTCCTTTTGTAGAGGGGGAGCGTGCCGTCCGCAGGATTCGTATCTTTCCAGTGGATGCGGGAAACCCCTGAGTTCATATCCTCTACTCAGGGTGCGGCGGTCTTGATCTCGGTTTCATCCGTGCGGGTTTCAAGCCAGTTTGGGCGAACGACTTTGATTCTGACGCCGTTGCGACGTACAAAAGGAATATTGGCACTCACATCGAGGAGGGCGATGTTGATCACCTGGTTGACCTCGATCGTCTTCGAGGGCATCCAGGCGCGATCGTGATCGGGGGTCCGCCCTGTCAAGGATTTCAGTGGCCGGACAGATGCGGACAGATGATCCGCGAAGTCGGCACGTCTGGCGATTCCTGGAACTAGTTGGTGAGCTGTCGCCCCCCGCGTTTGTAATGGAAAATGTGGCCGCGATCCCCGTGAATAGGCGATGGTCCAAGCTACACACGAAGCTCCAAGAGACGGCTCGACACTAGGGTTCCGCACCCGGACGTGGATACTCAACGCAAGCCATTTCGGCGTGGCTCAAGGCCGAGTTCGAATGTTCATGGTCGGAATCAGGGACAGCGATCCTGTTGAGCCAACTGTCACCTCCCAAGAAGACCCGCCAACAGTTCGTGAGGTCTTGAATCAATTGCCCCGGTGTGGAAGCCCAGGTAACGACGGTTTGTGCACAGCGATAGTCACTCCTGCGCGCAGGCCCGTACTACGTCGCTCTCCGTTTGCCGGAATGCTGTTCAACGGGAAGGGGCGCGCTGAATTTAGATGCTCCGGCCTCAACATTGCCGGCGTCAATGGGCGGCAATCGCACTCCGATCGTTGATCAAATGCAGTTGGAAGAGAAGGTTGGTCGGTGCTGGGTAGAGGGGTATCACGCTCGTCTAATGCGGGGTGATCCCCCTGTAACGCGGATCCCGAAGAGAATGCGCCGGCTCACTGTTCAGGAGAGCGCCGCGATCCAAGGGTTCCCGAGTGACTGGGAATTCCATGGTCGGAGGAATTCGCAGTTTCGCCAGATCGGGAACGCTGTTCCCCCGCCGCTTGGCTATGCCGTGGCACTCTCGGTGCGACGACGCTTGACTACTGCTGAAATGCCTGTATCGGCAGATGAATCACTGCTGCTCGCTGCCTGACGCTCCCGCAATACGCAAGTTCGAATGAAACGTGCGATGGCTCGTGGATCCTCGTGCTCCCAATATCTGAGGACGAGCCAGCCAGCCTCCCACAGTGCAGTGTTGTTGCGTTGATCGCGCCAACGATTGCGATCGAGTTTGGCGGCCCAGTAGCCACCGACGTCCTGTGGCACGCGTCCATGCTCGGGACACCCATGCCAAAAG
>CAVUQC010000008.1:0-113965 GCA_963743575.1 uncultured Solirubrobacterales bacterium
CCAGCCAGTCCTTGCCGACGCCGACGTCGACCGCCAGGGGCGGATCGAGGTCGAAGGCGCCGCACATCGCCTTCTCCACCAGCTTCGCGGCCGCGTCCATCTCGTCGGTCGGGCCTTCGAAGAGGAGCTCGTCGTGGATCTGGAGAACGAGGCGTGTGGAGAGGTCGGACTGCTCGAGCTGGCGCTGGGCATCGACCATCGCGATCTTGATGATGTCGGCCGAGGTTCCCTGGATCGGCATGTTCACCGCATTCCGCTCGCCCTGGCCCCGAACCTGAGGGCGGCCGGAGCGGAGCTCCGGGATCGGGCGGCGCCGGCCGAGCAGGGTGCTGACGTAGCCGTGCTCCTTGGCGAACTCGACCGTCTCGACGATGTAGCTCTTCACCGCCGGGAAGCGCTCGAAGTAGCGGTCGATGTACGCGCCGGCCTCCTCCTGCTCGATGTTGAGCCGGTCTGCGAGACCGTAGGCGCTCAGGCCGTAGGCGATGCCGTAGTTGACCATTTTGGCCTTGGAGCGCTCGCCGGGGCTCACATTCTTCGGATCGGCTCCGATGATCCCAGCGGCGGTCGCCGCGTGGATGTCCTCGCCTCGGCCGAAGATCTCCTTGAGCGCGTCATCGCCGGCGATGTGGGCCAGGATCCGCAGCTCAATCTGGTTGTAGTCCGCGGAGAGCAGCCGGTGGCCGCGCGGCGCGACGAAGCAGGAGCGGATCGGGCGCCCCTCGTCACTGCGGATCGGGATGTTCTGGAGGTTCGGGTTGGTGCTGGAGAGGCGGCCGGTCGCGGTGGCGGTCTGGTTGAAGGTGGTGTGCAGGCGGCCGCTGTCGGGATCGATCAGCTCCGGGAGGGCATCGAGATAGGTGCTCTTCAGCTTGGTCAGCTCGCGCCATTGCTCGACCTTGGCGACGATCTCGTGCTCCTCGCGGATCTGGGAGAGGACGCGGGCGTCGGTGGAGAAGCCGGTCTTGCCGCGGCGCTTCTTGGTCAGGCCGAGCTCGTCGAAGAGAACCTCGGCGAGCTGCTGCGGGGAGCCGATCGTGAACTCGTGCCCCGCGAGCTCGAAGATCTCGGCCTGCAGGGTCTCGATTCGCTGCTCGAATCCCTCGCCGATGTCGGCGAGGCGCTTCTGGTCGAGCAGGACGCCGTTCTGCTCCATGGAGGCGAGGACCTCGATCAGCGGCATCTCGACCTCGTCCATCAGCTTCTCCAGGCCGCCCTCCTTCATCCCCTTGCGCTGGAGCTGTGCGATCTCCCAGACCAGGCGGGCCTCGGCGGCGGGATCAGGCGGCGGCTCCTCCCCAAGCTCGAGCTGGTCGCCGTCGGCCGTGTCGGCGTCCTTGGCGGCGGCTGCCAGCCCGCGCTGGGCCGCGATGTCGGTCAGGTCGTAGGTCCGGCGGGCGGGATCGAGCAGGTAGGCACCGACCATCGTGTCGTGGCGGAGATCGAGGCCGCCGGGACCGGCGGCAGCCAGGATCCCGTGCCGGGCGCCGCCCCCGAGGCTCTTCAGGTCATGGCCGATCAGCCGGCGTTTGCCGAGGGCCTCGACCAGCTTGCGGAGGTCGGGGCACTCGCCCTCGACCAGCTTCTTGCCGTCGTAGCCGGACCAGGTCTCGCCCCCGATTGCGAGGGCCACGTCGCGCTCGGCGAGGTCGGAGATCGCACCCGCCTCTGCGGTCGCGTCGAGCTCCTCGTCGACCTTGGCGTCGGGGACGAATTCCGCCCCGAGCTCGTCCTCGAGGCGCTCGAGGATCACGCGCAGCTCGAACTCCCGGGCCACCTCCCGGAGGCGGCTGCGATCCATGCGCTTGCCCATCAGCTCGTCGAGGTCGAGCTCGATGTCGATGTCGGTGATTGCGGTGGCGAGCTGCTTGGAGACGCGGGCGTCCTCGGCGTGGTTGGTGAGGTTCTCCTTGCGCTTGGCGCCGGAGATGTTGTCGACGTTGGCGAGGACGCTCTCCAAGTCGCCGAACTCCTGCAGCAACTGGGCGGCGGTCTTGTCTCCGATCCCGGGGACGCCGGGGATGTTGTCCGAGGTGTCGCCCTTCAGCCCGATGAGATCGGTGACCAGTCCGGGCGGTACGCCGTAGCGCTCGACGACGCCCTCGCTGTCGTAGATCTTCGTGTCGGTGACGCCGCGCGAGGTGGTCATCACCCGGACCCCGTCCTCGACCAACTGGTAGACGTCGCGGTCGCCGGAGACCACCATCACGTCGAGATTCTGCTCTCGGGCTCGCTTGGTGAGCGACGCGATCACGTCGTCGGCCTCGAAGCCATCCACCTTGATGTTGGTGAACCCGAAGGCTTCGGCCAGCGGCATCAGGTGGGGCCACTGGTCGCGGAGGAGGTCCGGGCGGGGCTTGCGCTGGGACTTGTACGGCTCGTAGGTGAGCTCGCGGCCGGACCAGCCGGCGTCCCAGCAGACGACGACGGCACTCGGATCGTGGTCGATCAGCATCTTGGCGAACATCGAGGCGAGGCCGTAGATCGCGTTGGTGGGACGGCCGTCGTGTGTGGCGATCGACTCCGGGAGCGCGAAGAAGGCGCGGTAGGCGAGCGAATTGCCGTCGATCAGGAAGAGCTCGGCAGGCTTCTTCTTCGACTTGGACGAAGGTTTTTTTGCGGTTGAGGAGGGCACTGGCTCCATGGTAGTTTCGCTGTCCGATGCGGCCGGGGAGAAGATCGGGGCTGATCGCGCTCATAGCGGCCTCTGCTCTGATCGCAATCGGTTCGGCGAGCGCGTGGGCCACCTTTCCGCTGGCCAAGAACGGCAGCATCGCCTACCAGGGGATCCACGACCCGAGTCTCGGGTTCGAGTTCTTCTCGATGAACCCGGATGGCTCGGGGCAGGTGGACTGGACCAACTCTCCCGACTACGAGATCAATCCCAGCTACTCGCCGAATGGGCGGAAGATCGTCTTCGCGCGCGGAGTCGCCGACGAAACGGACATCTGGACCCTGAACACCGATGGCTCCGGTCAGGTCGATCTCACCAACACGCCGACCATGGGCGAGTACGCCCCGGTCTTTTCGCCCAATGGAAAGACGATCGCCTACAACAGCAACCCGGAGGAGCCCCCGGTGCACCTCTACCTGATGAAGGCCGATGGATCTGGTCAGCATCCGTTGACCGACGTCTCAAAGGATGAGAACCCTGACTTCTCGCCCGACGGCTCGAAGATCGCTTTCGACCGCTGCGCTCCCACCTGCGACATCTACACGATCGCTCCTGACGGTTCGGGTCTCACCGACATCACCAACACCCCGTCCGTCTATGAGACCGACCCATCCTTTTCGCCCGACGGCAAGCGCATCGCCTTCACCTACTCCGCCGGAAGCGGCGTTCGAATCGCGACGATGAATGCCGACGGGACCGGCCTCGTCGTGTCTCCCGACACCGGCCTGAGCCCGTTTTCACCGGTGTTCTCGCCCGACGGCCACCTGATTGCGTTCGGCGGGACACCGCCGCTGAGCACCGGCGATATCTACACGGTCAATGTGGATGGCTCCGGCCTCACCGACCGGACCAACACCCCCGACCCGATGCGCGAGGAGGTCCCCGCCTGGGAGTCGATCTTCACCTGCGCTGGTCGCCAGGCGACGATCGTCGGCTCGGACGCGGGCGAGAAGCTCAAGGGGACCAAAGGGGCCGACGTGATCGTGGCCAACGGCGGCAACGACCGGATCAAGGGCCTCGGAGGAAACGACCGCATCTGTGGAGGCGCGGGCCGCGACCGGATCGCCGGTGGCAAGGGATCGCGGGACGTGTGCAAGGGCCAGGCGGGGAAGGACTTCGGCGGCAAGGGCTGCGAGAAGGGGAAGCTCTAGGCGAGGAGGGTGCGTAGGGCCGATGCGACCTGGCTTGGCTCGTTGCGGACCTGGCGGTAGGTGAAACGGAGGACGCGGTAGCCCAGACTCTGAAGGCTGGCATCACGTGCGCGATCGGCTTCGAACGCGGCGCGATGGCCGTGGTACCGGAAGGCCATCGGTCTCCGCGATCAGCTGACTGGCCCGCCAGAGGAAGTCGACCTCGTATGAGCCGACTCGCGCATTCACCTCGGGCTGGGGAAGGTGGTGGCGGCGGCAGAGTCTGAGCATGAGTCCCTCGAGCTTGCTGCGCGCAAGTTCGTCCTCGCTCTCGAGTCAGTCGAGTCGATGAGGCGCAAATCGAGGGCCCGGCGAACCGCCCGTTGAAAAACCGGCCGGGGAACGGTGCGATGGAGGTCGCGGGGAGTTCGTGCCGGTTTGGTGAGTGCGATGCCGTTGCGGCGAGTCGTAACAGCGGCAATGAGGGAATGGGACCGGTGGATTGCGATGCCCGAACGGCGCTCCCGGCCGCCGTCGCCGGGCACGGTGACGTGAATCGGCCCATCCCCGGGCTTCAGCATCCTCAAGAGCGCCGCCGCGCTCCGGTGGCTGACGACTGCGCCCGCGCCAAGAGCAAGGATCGCCGCCATGCACCTGCCTTCGAAGCTGAGGCTGACATGGCCAACGGCATAGACACCGCGATGAAGCCGGTGCAGTCTGCCGGCTGCTGTTCGCCTGGACACGGCAGGTTGCGACATGCCCGCCGCCCGAAGCTGGGCGGAACTGACCACCCCATGCTGCAGGCCCGCGATCCTGGCGACTTCAAGGTCGCATCTGGCGGGTTGCATGCGCATATCGAATGTAAGCCGCCAACTCCGCTCCCTCTCCCCCAACCTCTCGGCCCTCGCCCCTTCATTGCAGGTGTTTGTGTGGCGCGTAGCTCGCGAGAGGCGCCCCCTATGATCAGCGCCCGATGGCCGCCTCGGCTCAATACAGCGTCACTGTCCGCGTGGAGCTCGATGCTCGCCAGGAGCCTCTTGGCAAGCTCACCGCGCAGATCGCTGAGGCCGGGGGCGCGCTTCAGTCCGTCGACCTCATTCCGGGCGCCGGGCCAGAGGGCAAGCGGGTGCGCGAGTTCACTATCGACGCCAACAGCGAGGAGCAGTGGGAGCAGATCCTGCGCTCGATCGGATCGACGCGCGGCGCGCGCGTCCTCGGCTTCACCGACCGCACCTTCGAGATGCACAAGAAGGGAAAGATCGAGCAGCACAACAAGTACCCGCTGAAGACCCGCGACGACCTCTCGATGGCCTACACGCCGGGCGTAGCTCGCGTCTGCGAGTACATCGCCGCGGACAAGACCAAGGCCTTCGACTTCACCATCAAGGCGAACACCGTCGCCGTCGTCTCAGACGGCTCCGCGGTCCTCGGCCTGGGCGACATCGGCCCCGAGGCCGCGATGCCCGTGATGGAGGGCAAGGCGATGCTGTTCAAGGAGTTCGCGCAGGTCGACGCCTTCCCGATCTGCCTCGACACGAACGACCCCCAGGAGATCATCCAGACGGTCAAGCTCCTCGCCCCCACCTTCGGCGGCATCAACCTCGAGGACATCTCCGCCCCCCGCTGCTTCGAGATCGAGGAGGCGCTCAAGGAGGAGCTCGACATCCCCGTCTTCCACGACGACCAGCACGGCACCGCCGTCGTCGTCATGGCCGCGCTCTTCAACTCGCTGAAGATCACCGGCAAGCCGATCGAGGACCTCCGCGTGCTCGTACTCGGAACCGGTGCCGCCGGGATCGCCTGCACGAAGATGATGCAGGAGTCCGGGATCAGCCAGATCATCGGCTGCGACCGCAAGGGCGCGATCTCCACGGACCGCGAGGACTACGGCGACGGGTCGATGTCTCAGATCAAGAAGTGGTTCGCCGAGAACACGAACCAGGAGAAGCGCTCCGGCGGTCCCAACGAGGTGATCGAGGGCTGCGACCTCTTCATCGGCCTCTCAGGCCCGGGCCTGATCGAGGCCGATTCCCTGGCGAAGATGAACGATGACGCGATCGTCTTCGCGATGGCGAACCCCACTCCCGAGGTCATGCCGGAGGACGCCGAGCCCCACGTCCGGATCATGGCCACCGGCCGCTCCGACTACCCGAACCAGATCAACAACGTCCTCTGCTTCCCCGGGATCTTCCGCGGCGCCCTCGACGCCGGCGCGCCTCGCATCACCGAGGAGATGAAGCTCGCCGCCGCGCGCGGCATCGCCGAGGTGGTCACCGACGACGACCTGGCGGAGGACTACATCATCCCCTCGGTCTTCAACCGCGACGTGGCGGCCAGCGTCGCCCGGGCTGTAGTCGAGGAGGCGAAGGAGGCCGGCCTGGCGCGCTTCTCCGAGGAAACCGGCACCTACGAGATCGTCGAAGGCGCTGGCGGATCCGGCAACGGATCAGACGCCGCGTCGAGCTAGCCCGCCGCCGGCGCAGCCCCCCGAGTCTTCGGCAGCAGCCACGGCGGCGGCTTCACCAGGATCCGCGCCGCCCAGAGGAAGCAGAGAGCCCCGACCAGCGTCATCGAAGTCGCCAGCGACGCGTTCAACAGCTCGTTGGTGTCGGGGACGACGTAGCCGGCTGCGGCTGAGATCCCGAAGGCGACCGAGCCGATCAGGTTGAGGGTCGCCGAGCGGCGGACGAGGAGCACGGCGTGCAGCACCGCCAGCTCGGCGAGCACGCTCGAGACGAGGAAGCAGATCGACCCGAACACGTCGGGGGACCAGACCAGCAGGTTCGAGGTGTGAGTCGTGAAGTGGTGGTACATCCCGAAGAAGGTCGTGACGTTGAAGAACAGCGTCCCGGCGAACTGGACCCCGGCCGCCCACACCGCGGTGCCCGTGCCGCGAGCGACCCTGAGCTGCTCGAAAGCCGCGGTCGTGAAGAAGATCGAGCCGACGAAGTAGATGACGCCGACAGCCTTGGCGGAGACGTCGGACGCGCCCGGCAGCGACGCCACCGCGAAGCAGGCCGAACCGACCATGAACAGGACACCGATCCGCCGCGCATCCCCCTGTGCGGCTCCCGCGCCGATTGCAGCCGCAGAAGCGGCGCTCACCGTGGGACCTGCGTCCGGTACCTGACCTCCGTGAAGGTGCTTCCGGCGAAGGTCTTCTCGCGCGTCGCCCCATCGAGCGCCCAGCCGAGCGCCTCGTAGAAGCCGCGCGACGTGTTCCACTCGGCCGTCCACAGCGTCACCTCCTGGAAGCGGCGCTCATGGAGCGCCGCCATCGCGCCATCGAGCAGGGCGCGTCCCAGTCCCCTCCGCCATGACGCCGGCTCGGTGTAGAGCCGGTCAAGCAGCGCGACCCGCGCGGGATCGGAATCCTCGTCTGTGCTCCGGCTGAGCAACGCCAGCGCCGCCACCTGTTCGCGCCGCTCGGCCACAAGGACGATCAGATCGGGATCGGAGATCCAGCGCTCCCAGTCCTCAGCCTGGGAGCTCACCTCGGCCAGGCCGACGGGCGAAAGGTGACGTGCCCAGGCCGCCCGTCCGGAGGACAGATAGACCTCGGCGAGGCGCGCGCCCTCACCGGGCCTGGCGTCTCTGACGGCGTCCGGCATCGGCGGGGAACCTAGCGCGAGCATGGCACCTGGCTAGCATCCCCCGCCGATGCGGGTACTCATCACAGGAGCCTCCGGGCTGATCGGCTCGGCCCTTGCCGACGCGCTCCTGGCGCGCGGCGACGAGGTCGTCGGTCTGACCCGGGATCCCGACCGAGCGAAGGCGAAGAACCCAACGGTTCACTGGCACGCCTGGCGCGCGACCACCGAACGCCCGCCGCCCGAGGCGCTCGAGGGAGTCGATGGCGTCGTCAACCTGATCGGCGAGGAGATCAACCAGCGGCTCACCGACAACGCCAAGGTGCGGATCCGCGAGAGCCGCCTGCTCGGCACCCGCAATCTCCTTCAGGGCATCGAGACGGCGCCGGGCAAGCCGAGCGTCTTCATCGGCCAGTCGGCGATCGGCTACTACGGCGACCGTGGCGCCCAGATCCTGGATGAGGAATCCGAGCCCGGCGAGGGCTTCATGGCGGAGATCCCGGTCGACTGGGAGCGCGCGGAGCGTGAGGCCGAACGCTTCATCCCTCGCGTTGTGATCGTCAGGACCGGCCTCGTGCTCAGCAAGGACGGCGGCCTGCTCAAGCAGCTGCTGCTTCCATTCAAGCTCGGGGCGGGCGGCCCGATCGCCGGCGGCGAGCAGTTCATGTCCTGGATCCACCTCGACGACGAGGTCGGCCTGCTGCTCTGGGCGCTGGACGATGACCAGGTCTCGGGCACGATCAACGCGACGGCCCCCAATCCCGTCACCAACCGCGAGTTCTCCAAGGCGCTCGGCCGGGCGGTGCACCGCCCGGCCTTCGTGCCGGTCCCGAAGTTCGCGGTCACCGCCCTGCGCGGCGAAGAGCTCGCTGATGCGGTCGCCGGAGGAGCAAGGGTGCTTCCGCGCCGCGCGCTCGACGGCGGCTACGAGTTCCGGCAACCGGACCTCGACGGAGCGCTGACCTCGGCGCTGCGCTGAGCCGGCGGGCCACTACGCCCTGTCCGGCTGCTTCTCTCCCGGCCACTCTCCCGTCATCCGCGCGAAGCCTTGGCGCGCGCCGTGGTCGACGAGGCCCTTCACCAGCCGGAAGATCGCCCCTTCGATGACCAGGGCGAGCGCCAGCTTGCCGAGGCTCGCCTCACGATCGTCCGGCTGCGGCGGCTCGCGCTCGTCGACCTTGCCCCAGATCGCGTCGAATGCCTTCTGGCCGACGAATCCGGCGAGCAACCCGCCAAGGATGCTGATCGGGATGAAGACGATCTTCATGAGCGTGATCTGCCCCGACAGGGACCGGTGGAAACCACGTCGATAGGGCAAGATGCAGAGGGATGAAGCTCGAGGGCGTCCACCACATCACCGCGATCACGGGCGACGCGCAGAAGAACGTCGACTTCTACGCCGGCGTGATGGGACTGCGGCTGGTGAAGAAGACCGTCAACCAGGACGACCCCACCGTCTACCACCTCTTCTTCGCCGACGAGAAGGGCGACGCCGGTTCCGACCTCACCTTCTTCGAGTACCCGGGCGCGCCTCAGGGCCGCGCGGGCGACGGGATGATCTGGGGCATCCGCTGGCGGCTGGGGAGTCCCGAGGCGCTCGACTTCTGGGCCGACCGCCTGAAGAAGAACGGCACGGAGGCCGAGCTCTCCGACGGACTGGTTCGCTTCAGCGACCCCGAGGGCCTCGGCCACGAGTTCAAGGTGGTCGAGACCAGCGACGAGCCGCTGATCGCCGAACACCCGGAGATCCCGTCCGAGATGGCCCTGCAGGGCTTCGACGGCGCGATCGCGTACGCCAGCGATCCGGAGGTCAGCCGTCCCCTCCTCGAGGAGGCGCTCGGCTTCGAGCCGCTGACCGGCGACGAGGGCCGGCCCGGCTGGGAGTGTCGCGGCGACACCCGCGGCGGCCTCTGGGGCTATTCCGAGCCCCCGGCCGAGCGCGCGCTGCAGGGCGCGGGAAGCGTTCATCACATTGCCTGGGCGTCGCAGATCGACGACCACGAGGCCTGGCGCGATCGCGTGATCGCCGCCGGCGGCCGCCCCACCCCGGTGATCGACCGCTTCTACTTCCGCTCGATCTACTTCCGCGAACCGAGCGGCGTCCTCTTCGAGATCGCGACGCTCGGACCCGGCTTCACCGTCGACGAGCCGCTGGAGTCGCTCGGCGAGAAGCTCTCCCTGCCGCCGGACTATGAGCACCTCCGGGAACAGGTCGAGCCGGTCCTCCGGCCGATCCACAACCCGCGTGTCCACGCCTGAGCCGCCGGCCGGCGAACGGCCCGGCCAGGTCGTTCAGCTAGCCCACCTGACCCGCGATCCCGCTGGGGAGCCCGAGGGCGCGCTGATCCTGCTCCACGGCCGGGCCACGGACGAGCGGGACCTCTACCCGCTGCTCGATGAGCTCGATCCGGACCGAAAGCTCTTCGCGATGACGCCAGGCGCACCGCTGACCAACGTGCCGCCAGGCGGCCGCCATTGGTACGTGATCAGGGAGGTCGGTCACCCCGACGAGGACACCTTCATCGACACGCTCGCGAAGCTCTGCCGCTTCCTCGACGACGAGCTCCGGCACCGGGGAATTCCCTGGGAGAAGACGGTGATCGGCGGGTTCAGCCAGGGTGCAGCAGTCGCCTGCGCCGTGGCGCTCGGCATGGGCCGCCCGAAGGCCGCCGGGCTGCTGATGATGAGCGGCTTCTATCCGATGGTCCGCGGCTGGAAGCTCGACCCGCGGGCGAAACGCGGTATGCGGGCCTACGTGACGCACGGCGCCTACGACCCGGTCATCCCCGTCGGCTTCGGGCGCAAGGCACGCGACCTGCTCGAGGAGGGCGGCCTGATGGTCACCTACCGAGAGGCGCGGGTACAACACTCGATCGACTTCGCTCTGATACCTGAGATCCAGGGCTGGGTCTCCTCGGTGATCACCGGGGAGCCGGTGATCGAGGGCCCTCCCTCAGAGATCTAGCCCGGCGGGCAGGGGGCACCCAGCGGGGTCCGCGTCGCTCCGTTCACTCGGTAGCGCTGGATCATGCACTCGGTCGTATCGCCCTCGTCGGTGATCGAATAGCTGCCCAGCACGGTTCCGTCCCGGTGGGCCCCGAGGACCCCGTTGCGGACGTTGTCCCGGAACGAGGAGGCGTCCGTCCCGGCCCCGGCGACCGCCTGGAGGACCAGGCCCATCGCCTCGAAGCCGTAGGCGGCGTAGGCGCCCGGATTGCGGTGATAGCGCTGCGCGAACTGCGCAACGAAGCCCTTGCCCGGAAGGTTGCCGGGATCGAGTTGAGCACTGAGCTGATAGATCCGCCCATCGACGGTCAATCGTCCCGAGGCGGGCTCGTAGGCAGCAGCCGCAGGCCCGGGCAATACCTCGACGCCGTGCCCCGTCGCCGCCGACTTGAACTCGGAGGCCGCCAGGTCCTGGAAGGCCGAACCGTCGGAGGTAACGGCGGCCTGTGTCGCACCGAGCTCCGAAACCCAGCTCGCGGCCGCGTCCACCACCACATCGTCCGCCGGGACCGTCCTGGCGAAGTTGGGCGAGCCCGAGGGCCGGTAGCGGTCCGGCGAGTCCGGATAGCCCGCGGCGGGCGCGGTCAAGTCAACTCCCCCGGCCCCTGGCGAGACCTGCACAAGGCCGGCGTCGTTCGTGATCGGCACCGATGCCCTGGTCGGCTCCGAATCCAGCTCGCCGATGTAGGCGGCCGCGGATGAGTCCTGAACCGCCTGCCGGGCGTTGGCGCCGACGGTGACCGGATCCCAGACCCGCCCCTTGGCGTCATCGAGATAGGTGGCCTGCACGCGAATCGCGGCGGCCCGTCCCTGCGCTTGCTCCAGGGCCAGCCGGGCGCCGTCCGCGGCATCGCGGCCGTCGGCTCCCCGGGGACCGGTCAGCGGCAGGCTGACGTAGACGGTCACCGGGGCTTCGATCGTTGCGCTGCCGGCGATGCCGCAGCCGGTGAAGGCCAGAGCGAGCAGCGCCGCAAGCGCCAGGCGGGGCATTCGTGCGCTAACCGAAAAAGACCTCGGCCTCGCGATAGAGCGACTCGGGAACCGTCTTCAGCTCCGCCGTCGCCTCCGAGAGGTCGACCAGCTCGATGTCCGTGCTCCGCAGCGACGTCATCTTTCCCCAGTCGCCGTTGTGGGCCGCGTCTATCGCGTGCAGGCCGAAACGGGTGGCCAAGACGCGATCGAAGGCCGTCGGGGTGCCGCCCCGCTGGATGTGCCCGAGGACGGTCGCGCGAGCCTCGTGACCGGTTCGCTGCTCGATCTCGCCCTCGAGCCAGTGGGCGATCCCGCCGAGGCGGACGTGGCCGAAGGCGTCGAGGGGAGCGTCGTCGGCGGAGGGGATGCCGCCCTTCGGAACCGCTCCCTCGGAGACCACCACGATCGGCGAATACTGGCTCT
This sequence comes from uncultured Solirubrobacterales bacterium, assembly GCA_963743575.1. Classification (GTDB taxonomy): domain Bacteria; phylum Actinomycetota; class Thermoleophilia; order Solirubrobacterales; family 70-9; genus DASUPK01. Next base: position 11,796 of record CAVUQC010000008.1, read on the forward strand.
CGAACCGGCGCACGATGTAGTCGCAGACCCTGTCGAGGTCGAATTCGATCTCCGGGATCAGGATGACGTTGGCTCCGCCCGAGAGGCCGGCATGGAACGCGATCCAGCCGGCATGGCGTCCCATCACCTCGCAGATCAGCGTGCGCTTGTGGCTTTCGGCCGTCGTGTGCAGCCGGTCGATCGCCGCCATGGCGATGTTGACCGCCGTGTCGAACCCGAAGGTGTAGTCCGTCGCGGAGAGGTCGTTATCGATCGTCTTCGGGACGCCGACGACATGCACGCCCTCCCCGTGGAGCTTGGCCGCCGCCCCGAGCGTGTCCTCGCCGCCGATCGCAATCAGGCCGTCGACGCCATCCGTCTTCAGGTTGTCTGCCAGCCGCTGCGGGCCGCCGTCCTCCTTGAACGGGTTGGTCCGAGACGAACCGAGAATGGTGCCCCCGCGAGGCAGGATCCCGCGCACCTCCGGGACCCCGAGTGGGAAGCCGAGCCGCTCCAACGGCCCGGCCCAGCCATTGCGATAGCCGACGAACTCGTGCCCATACTCCCCGACGCCCTTCCGCACGATCGCCCGAATCACCGCATTCAAACCGGGGCAGTCGCCTCCGCCGGTGAGCACGCCGATTCTCACGCGATCAATCTAGCGATGCGACGGCGGCGGTCAGCGCTCGGAGGCATCGACGCTCAGGACGGGCTTCACATCGACCACGGGGGTGCCGTCGAGAGCCTCCAGGTTCCGCACCCGAAGCCGGCCGCCGTCCACCTCGGCGACCTCGATGCGGTGAAGCCCGATCGGGTTCGGACGGTGAGGAGAGCGGGTGGTGAACACACCCTCCGGCGGGCGCGAGGCATCGCCGCGGGGGTGGACGACGAGCACGTCCCGATCGGCCCGGTCGAGCCAGGTCAGGATCAGCAGCTCATCGCCCTCCCGGATGTTCCCCAGCGCCTCGAGGACGTCGGGCTCGAATTCGATCCAAGCCTCGGGTGCGCCCTCATCGCCCTGCTTCGGGGCCGACGACGGGTCAGTCAGGGGCGACTCGACCTGGCCGATCGCCCGCAACTCGAATGTCCCATCCGGGTCCACGGCTCCCAGCCTACGTGGATGCCCGCCGGACGCGATAGCGATGCCACAGCACGATGCCCAGCCGCACGATCAGCGGTCCGAAGCTGGCGATCAGGATGAGCGTGTCCATCGAGGGTGCTCCTTTCCGTAGTCGACAGCTGCTACAATATCTATGAATTCAAAGGTAATCTAAAAGGTATGTCCACAAGCAAAGACCAGCGCCGCGAGCGTCTCGGCACGGAGATCTCGGCCCTGATGGGGGGGCTCGTCCGCAGCTTCCGCGGAGGGTTCGTCTCCTGCGCCAGCCGCCTCGGCCTGGGGCCCGGCGAGGCGCAGGCCCTCTGGCTGCTCAGCGACGCCGGGGACATGACCACGGGCGAACTCGCGCGGCGCCTCGACGTGGACCCCGCGAACGCCTCGACGCTGCTCACTCGCCTCGAAGGTCGTGGCCTGGTCCGGCGTCAGCCCGCACCACACGACCGACGAAGGCGGCTCGTCTCCCCCACCGCCAAGGGACGCGAGACCCGGCAGGCCCTGGCGCGCTGCATCGGCAGCCGCCGGGGAGGCTTCGAGGCATTGAGCACCGCGGAGTTGGCGACCTTCCGCGATCTGCTCCGCCGCGTCGCGGCGGATGACGAACCGGCCGGCTAGGGCCGGGTGATCCAGTCGATCAGCGGCTGGGCGTAGCGGAGCAGGGCGCCCGTGAAGACGCCGCCGAGGAAGAGGATCGCGTCGACCGGACCCGGTATCCCGAGGGCATAGGCGATCACCATCACGCACGCGCCGAGGACTGTGAAGAGGATTACCTGCACGGCCGGAAGCCTATCTGGAGAGCGCGGCGTGAGTTTCGTGCAGGAAGGCGCTGAGGCCGGCGACGGCCGCCTCGCGATCCGGAGCCTCGGCGACCTCGCGGACGAGGCGGGTGCCGATGATGACGCCGTCGGCGACCTTCCCGACGATGGCGGCCTGCTCTGCGGTGGAGATCCCGAAGCCGACCGCCACCGGGACGTCTGCCTCGTCCCGCGCCGCCGAGATCAGCTCGGCCAGTTCGTCCGGCAGCTCGGCTCGCTCGCCGGTGACGCCCACTGTCGAAACGAGATAGACGAATCCCTGAGCGCCGGCACAGATCCGGGTCCGGCGCTCGGCGGGGGTGGTGGGAGCGACGAGCGGGATCAGGACGAGGCCGTGGGCGACCAGCGCGTTTCCGATCGCACCCTGCTCCTCGAGCGGCAGGTCAGGGACGATGACGCCGGCGGCCCCCGCCTCGGCTGCCACCGAGGCGAAGTTCTCGACCCCGCGCGCCAGAATCATGTTCGAGTAGGCCATCAGCGCGACCGGAATCCGGTCGGCGACCCGCGTACAGGTCTCGAGCACCGATTCGAGAGTCGCCCCGGCCTCCAGCGCCGCGGTGTCCGCAGCGTGGATGGTGGGGCCATCGGCGAGCGGGTCCGAGAACGGAACACCGAGCTCGATCAGGTCCGCTCCGGAATCGACGTAGGCATCGGCAACGGCGCCCGCCGTCTCCTGGTCGGGAAAGCCGCCCATCATGTACGGCATCAGGGCGGTGCGGCCCTGTTCACGAGCGACGTCGAACGCGGCCTCGATCCGGGCCGCCCCGGTCTCGGTCGCGGTCCCGTCAGCCATCGAGATCGGCGAGCTTGGAGGTCACCTCGTCCATGTCCTTGTCGCCGCGCCCGCTCAGCGTGAGCACGTCGTAGCCCTCGCCCCCACCGTTCTCGAAAAGCCAGGCGATCGCGTGGGCAGGCTCGAGCGCGGGGATGATCCCCTCCAGGCGCGCCAGCTCTCGGAACGCCCGCAGGGCCTCGACATCGGTGGCGGACTCGTATGTCGCGCGGCCCGAATCTCGCAGGTGGGCGTGCTCCGGCCCCACGCCCGGGTAGTCGAGCCCGGCGGACACCGAATGGGCCTCGAGGATCTGGCCCTGATCGTCGGCGAGCACCGACGAGAGCGCGCCGTGCAGGACGCCCGTGCTGCCCGCCACGAGCGAGGCGCCGTGGTGGCCGCTATCGAGCCCCTCGCCCGCCGCCTCGACGCCGATCAACTCCACCGGGTCGTCGAGGAACGCATGGAAGCTGCCGATCGCGTTGGAGCCGCCGCCGACGCACGCGATCACACGAGCCGGCAGCGCGCCCTCGGCGTCGAGCGCCTGCCTGCGCGCCTCGTCGCCGATCACACGCTGCAGGTCGCGGACGAGCGCGGGATAGGGGGCCGGGCCGACCACGGACCCGATCACGTAGTGGGTGTCCTCGACCGATGCGACCCAGTCGCGGATCGCGGCGCTGACCGCCTCCTTCAAGGTCCGCGCACCCGCCTCAACCGGGATCACCTCGGCACCGAGCAGCCGCATCCGCTCGACGTTGGGCGCCTGGCGGCGGATGTCCTCACTGCCCATGTAGACGGCACACTCGAGTCCGAACAGGGCGCATGCGGTCGCTGTCGCGACGCCGTGCTGCCCCGCCCCGGTCTCGGCGATGATCCGCGTCTTCCCCATCCGGCGGGCAAGCAGCGCCTGACCGACCGCGTTGTTGATCTTGTGCGCTCCAGTGTGGGCGAGGTCCTCTCGCTTCAGGTAGACCCGCCTCCCCACCCGCTCGGAGAGGCGCTCAGCCAGGTACAGGGGCGTGGGCCTGCCGACGAAGTCGCGCAGCAGCACCGACAGCTCGGACTGGAAGCCCTCGTCCTCCCGCGCCTCGGCCCACGCCGCGCTGAGCTCGTCGAGCGCCGCGATCAGCGTCTCGGGAACGAACCGGCCCCCGTACGGGCCGAAGCGTTCCTCGACGACCGCCGTCAACCGGCCACCTCCTCAGCTTCGCTTCCGGGGGTGCCGGGTATGGGCGCGAACGGCTTGGCAACCCTGGAACCGGCCGCTTCCAGGAACGCCTCGACCTTGGCGGGGTCCTTGCGCCCGGGCTCCGCCTCCACCCCGCTGACCACGTCGACGGCGTACGGCTTCACCAGTTCGATCGCCCCGGCGACGTTCTCGGCCGTCAGGCCCCCGGCCAGGATCATCGGCACCTTCGAGCGACGCTTGACCGCGAGGTCCCAGTCGAAGCTCTTGCCCGTCCCGCCGTGAATCCCGTGCCAGTAGGCGTCGAAGAGATGGAAGTCCGTGCGGAACGCCTCGGCGGCCTGGACGTCGGCGGGGCTGTTGATGCGCATCGCCTTGATCACCTTGGCGCCGGTGCGCCGACGCGCCTCGACGCAGAACGACGGACCCTCCTCCCCGTGGAACTGCAGCAGGGTGAGGTTCTCCCGCTCGGCGGCCTCGATCACTTCCTCGAGGGTCGAATTGACGAACACACCGGCGATCTCGCAGCGGCGCTTCAGGGCCGCTGCGATCTCCTCGGCGACGTCCGGCTTCACGTAGCGCGGACTGTCAGGGTGGTGGATCAACCCGATCGCCCAGGCGCCGAGGCTCGCCGCGTGCTCCGCGTCGGCGAGGTTCGTCATTCCGCACACCTTGACCTTGGCCATGCGACAAGGGTAGGCGGATTCCCATTTCTTCCATGCGAGCAGGCATTCCGGGAAGTAGGCTCCCGTCGATGACCGCGATCGAGTCGGCGTCCAGGCGACTGGCTCTCGGCGCTTTCTCCCGAATGCGCGGCGGCCGCCTGGACTTGATCGAACCAGATGGCCGGAAGCTTGGCTTCGGAGATCCCGACTCGGATCTCAGCGCGACCGTCGAGATCCGATCCCCCGCCTTCTACCGGGCCTTGCACGGCGGGAGCGTCGGCCTGGGCGAGTCCTATCGCGATGGCCTCTGGGACTGCGACGACCTGGTCGGCCTCATGCGGATCGCGGTGCGCAACCTGGGGCCGCTCGACCGCCTCCGGGGCAGACTCCACCCGATCCTCTCTCCGCTCCAGCGCACCCTGTGGCGGGTGCCCCGCAACAGCAAGCGGGCGGCTCGCCGCCACATCTCGGCGCACTACGACCTCGGCAACGATCTCTTCGCGCTCTACCTGGACGAGTCGATGATGTACTCGTCTGCCGTCTTCCCGGATCCCGAGGCGGGCCTCGCCGAGGCGCAGCGCAACCGCTTGGAGCGCATCTGCCAGGCGCTCGAGCTGGGTCCGGACGATCATCTGCTTGAGATCGGCACGGGCTGGGGCGCAATGGCGACCCATGCCGCCGCCAACTACGGCTGCCGGGTGACCACCACGACGATCTCCACCGAGCAACGCGAGGGCGCCCTGCGGCGGATCGCCGACGCGGGCGTCGAGGACCGCGTCAACGTGCTGCTCGAGGACTACCGGGACCTCCGCGGCCGCTACACCAAGCTCGTCTCGCTCGAGATGATCGAGGCGGTCGGCTGGCAGTACTTCGAGGAGTACTTCCGCCGCTGCTCTGAGCTGCTCGAGCCCGATGGCCTCTTCTTCCTGCAGGCGATCGCGATCGACGACCGGCTCTATGAACAGGAGAAGGCGACCCGGAGCTTCTCCAACAAGCTGATCTTCCCCGGCGGCTGCCTGCCGTCGGTCGAGCTGATCCAGCGATGCATCGCGCAGGAGACCGACATGAGCACGATCTGGCTGGAGGAGATCGGCGCCCACTATGCGCGCACGCTCGAGCTCTGGCGGGAGCGCTTCCGAGCCAATGCGGACCTCGCAGCCGAACTCGGCTATGACGAGCCGTTCCGCCGTCTCTGGACACTCTGGCTGGCGATGAGCGAAGCCGGCTTCCGCGAACGGCGCCTGCGGGATGTGCAGGTCGTCTTCGCGAAGCCCCAACACTCGACTAGGGTCACGGAAGACGAATGGCAGAGGGTGACGGCAAGACAGTTCTAGTAACCGGCGGCTCGGGCTATCTGGGCGGCTGGTGCATCGTCGAGCTCCTCAAGCGCGGGTACGCCGTCAGGACGACGATCCGCAATCCCTCACGCGAGCCCGAGGTCCACGCCGCAATCGCCTCGCAGGTCGATCCGGGACACCACCTCACCGTCCATCAGGCGGACCTGACCAGCGACGATCACTGGCAGCAGGCGATCGAGGGCTGCGACTACGTGCTCCACGTCGCCTCCCCCTTTCCCCCGAAGCAACCCAAGGACCCGGATGAGCTGATCGTCCCAGCCCGCGAGGGAACGCTGCGGGTGCTTCGCATCGCGCTCGACGCCGGGGTCAATCGGGTGGTCACCACGTCCTCGATCGCGGCGGTCAGGCGAACGTCGGGTAACGGAGCGCACCCCCTCGACGAGCAGGACTGGGCCGACCCGAACGACACCGACATGACGCCCTACGCCCGCTCGAAGACGATCGCCGAGCGGGCCGCCTGGGACCTGGTCAAGGAGCGCGGCGCCGAGGACCGGCTGGCGGCGGTCAACCCGGGAGCGATCATCGGCCCGCTCCTGACCGACGACCTCTCCTACTCGCTGCAGACGATCGAGCGGCTGCTCAAGGGAATGCCGGGCGTGCCGAGGCTCGGCTTCAGCTTCGTGGACGTGCGCGACGTCGCCGATCTCGAGATCAAGGCGCTCACCTCTCCCGAGGCGGGCGGGCAGCGCTTCATAGCCGTGACCAAGTTCCTCTGGATGGCCGACGTCGGCAAGGTCCTGCGCGAGCGGCTCGGCGACTCGGCGTCCAAGGTGCCGACGCGCACGGTCCCCGACCTGATGGTTCGCGCGCTGTCCCTCTTCGACGGCGAGATCCGCTCGGTGCTCGGCAGTCTCGGCAAGAGCACGGAGTTCAGCTCCGAGCGGGCGAGAAGCACCCTGGGCTGGTCGCCGCGGCCGATCGAGGACTCGATCGCCGAGACCGGCGAGAGCCTGGTCGAGCACGGCGTTATTAGCGGCCACCAGGCCGCTCCATCTAGGAGCGAAGGGCGAAGCCCGTAGCGACTTATGTGGGGCGGCCGCTTGTGGCCGCGGTCTGATGGCGAAGCCGTGCCTAGCTACGGACGAAGCCGTCCCTAGCTACGGCAGCGAGCTCGAGTTCGAGTCCTGGACGTGCGAGGGGCGGTCGCCGAGCTTGACGGTGACGTCGTGCTGCTGACCCCCGCTGAAGACCGTCAGGGTGATCTCGTCGCCGGGCTTGTGGTCGTTGACGGCCGAGATCACGTCGTCCATGCCGGCGATCGCCTTGCCGTCGACCTTGGTGATGATGTCGCCGCCCACTGGGAAGGTCTGCCCGGCGATCGTGGCCTGGCCCGTCGCGCCCTTGATCCCGGCGTCGGCGGCGGGACCGCCGCTCAGGACACGCTCGATCAGGACGCCCTGGTTCACGGGGAGGTTGAGTGCGTGGGCGATCTCCGGAGTGATGTCTCCGCCGGAGAGCCCGAGATAGGCCTGGTGGACCTGGCCACCGTTCTCGAGCTGTGTGGCGACATCGGCGGCGGTCTTGATCGGGACGGCGAAGCCGACGCCCTCGTTGCCGCCGCTCTGGCTCTCGATCTGCGAGTTGATGCCGATCACCTCGCCATCTCCGTTGATCAGCGGGCCGCCCGAGTTTCCGGGGTTGATCGCCGCGTCCGTCTGAATCACGTCGGAGATCGAGAAGCCGTTGGGGGCCTGGATCTGGCGCTGGAGCGCCGAGACGATCCCGCTCGTCACGGTGCGATCGAGTGCGAACGGGTTGCCGATCGCGACGACGGGGTCGCCGACCTGAACCTTCGATGAGTCGCCCAGAGGCAGCGGGCTGGCGCCCTCGGTGTTGTCGACCTTGAGGAGCGCGACGTCGCTGGAGGGATCACTGCCGACCACCTGGGCGTTCTGCTCGGCCCCATTGCCGAGCTGGACCGTGACGGTCTTTGCCCCCTCGACCACGTGGGCGTTCGTGAGGATGTGCCCGTCGTTGTCGATCAGGAAGCCGGATCCTGTGGCCTCGCTCGACTGCTGCTGCGGGAGGCCGAAGACGGACTGCGTCTTCTGCACGATCGTCGAGCGGATGAAGGCCACGCCGTCGCCGTCGCGCTGATAGATGTCATGGACGGTGAGTCCCTGGTTCGAGTTGCTGGCGGGGCGGGCGAGGGCGGCCGGCGCGATCACCGGCGCCGAGCTCTCGTCCTTGCTCGTGTCGACGGCACCGGCCTGAATCAGGATGAGGCCGACGATCAGAACGACGGTGCCGCCCGCGACGGCGGACCCGAAGCTTGTCGAGAGGAATCTCTTCAGCGACTTCATGCGGGTCAGTGTGGGACCCGCCGCTTAACCGTCTCTAAGCAGGTTCTACGGGTTCTCTAATTAATCAGGGCAGCAGGTGCTCGCGGGTGGACTCCTCATCCGCGATCAGCTCTCGGAGCTTCGCGCCCGGATCGTCAGCGCGCATCAGTGCCTCGCCGATCAGCACGGCATCCACGCCGACCCGCTCGAGATCATCGAGCGTGGCGCGGTCCGCGATGCCACTCTCCGAGACCACGGTCTTGCCGGCAGGGACATCGGTGATCAGCTCGTAGGTCGTCTGGACATCGACGGTGAAGTCGTCGAGATTGCGATTGTTGATGCCGATCACCTCCGCCCCGACGGCCAGGGCGGTCTCGAGCTCGGGCTCCTTGTGGACTTCGACGACGACGTCGAGATCAAGGCTCATGGCCTCGTCATGGAGCGCCGAGAGCGAGTCCTGGTGGAGTGCGGCCACGATCAACAGCACAGCGTCCGCACCCGCGACCGCGGCCTCGTAGAGCTGGTAGCGGTCCACGACGAAGTCCTTCTGGAGGATGGGCAGCTCGCAGGCGGCTCGCGCCTCGCGCAGATCGGCGAGCGCGCCGCCGAAGTGCGCCTCGTCGGTGAGGACCGACAGGGCGGCTGCCCCGGCCTCGTCATAGGAACGGGCGATCTCAGCCGGTGTCGCACCGGGCCTGATCTCGCCCGCGCTCGGAGAACGGCGCTTGAACTCGGCGATCACGGAGAGGCCGGGCCGCGTCAGCGCCTCGCCGAATGGGCGCTGCTCCGGCCGCTCGGACAGGCGTTGCTCGAGATCCCCCAACGGCACCTCAGCGCTTCGTCGCACCACGCCTGCCCGCGCGGACCCGACCAGGTCTTCGATCATGCCCATCTCGTCGAAGACACCCTAGCTCGCGCCGGAGAGCTCGCGGGAGCGCTTCACCAAGCGGCCGAGGACATCGAACGCGATTCCCGAGTCGATTGCCTCCGTCGCCCTGGCAATGCCATCCGCGAGGTCGCTCGCGCCACCCCCGACATAGATGGCGGCGCCGGCGTTGAGCAGGGAGACGTCGCGGGCGGGACCGCCCTCACCCTCCAGGACGTGTTTGATGACCGCCGCGTTCTCGGCGGGCTCCCCGCCGGGGATCGCGTCCAGCGGCGCCGTCCCCAGGTCGAAGTCGCCCGGCTCGACGAACCACTCCTCGGTGCGGCCCTCGGCGACCTCGATGACCCGCGTGCGGGAGGAGACACTCAGCTCGTCGATGCCGTCGTCGGCGTTCACGACCAGCGCGTGCGAGCAGCCGAGCTGCAGCAGGGCCTCGGCGATGATCTCCTGGTAGGCGCGGTCGGAAACGCCGAGCAGGTGGGTCGCTGCCCCGGCCGGATTGGTGAGCGGCCCGAGGAAGTTGAAGATCGTTCGCACCGCAAGCTCCTTGCGCACCGGCACCACGTGAGCCATCGCCCGATGGTGCTTGGGCGCGAACATGAACCCGAAGCCGACCTCCTCGATGCAGGTCGCGACCTCCGCGGGACCGAGTTCGATGTCGACTCCGAGGGCCTCGAGCACGTCGGCCGATCCCGACCTGCTCGTGGCCGAGCGGTTCCCGTGCTTGGCGACCTTGCAGCCCGCTCCAGCGGCAATCAGCGCGGCGGTGGTCGAGATGTTGAAGGTGGTGGGGCCACCGCCCGTGCCCGCCGTGTCCAGCAGGCTGGGCTCGTCGATCTCGACGTGCGCGGCGAGCGAGCGCATGGTCCGCGCCAGGCCAACGAGCTCGGAGACCGTCTCGCCCTTGGCGCGCAGCGAGATCAGGAAGGCGGCGGTCTGCACCTCGCTCGTCCTGCCCTCCATGATCTCCGCGAGCGCGGCCGAGGTGTGATCGGCCGTCAGGTGAGTCCCGGAGCAGATCTCGTCGATCGCGCGAGTGACGATGTCGTTGGGCATGGTCGGACTCACCTCAGAAAGTTGGCCAGGAGCTTCTTGCCCTGGGGAGTGAGGACGGACTCGGGATGGAACTGGACCCCCTCTGCGGGCAGCTCGCGGTGTCGAACGCCCATCACCACATCGCCGTAGGTGGAGGTGAGCTCGAGCTCGTCGGGCAGGTCCGGGTCCGCAATCAGCGAGTGGTACCGGCCGGCCACCAGCGGGTTGGAGAGACCCTCGTAGACCGCGTTGCCGTCGTGCTTCACCTCCGCGTCCTTACCGTGGATCGGGTCGCCGCGGACGACCGTGCCGCCGAAAGCCTCCACCAGCGACTGGTGCCCGAGGCAGACGCCGAGGACCGGAGTTCCCGCCTCGGCGAAGGAACGGATTGCCTCCACCGAGATACCCGCCTCCTTCGGGGTGCACGGACCTGGCGAGACGACGAGGCGATCGGGCTTCAGCCGAACGAGCTCCTCGACGGTTGCCTTGTCGTTCCGGACCACGCCGACCTCCGCCCCCAGCTCTCCGAGGTACTGGACGAGGTTGTAGGTGAAGGAGTCGTAGTTGTCGATGACGAGGACGGAACCGACACCATCCTGTTCGCGCGGCGCGCTCATGGCCACTCCGGCTGCTCGGCGGCCAGCTCGACCGCGCGGAACACGGCCTTCGCCTTGTTGACCGACTCGTTGTACTCGTAGGCCGGCTGAGCGTCCGCGACCGTCCCGCCACCTGCCTGTACATGGACGAGACCGTCCTTGACCACCACCGAGCGGATGTAGATGGCGGTGTCGAGGTCGCGCGTGTAGCTCAGGTAGCCGACCGCGCCACCGTATGGGCCGCGCTTCTGCGGCTCCAGCTCGTCAATGATCTGCATGGCGCGCACCTTGGGCGCGCCCGAGAGCGTTCCCGCCGGGAGGATCGAGCGCAGGGCGTCCATCGCGCTGACGTCCGGGCGCAGCTTGCCCGATACCTGGCTGACGATGTGAAGCACATGCGAGTAGGTCTCGACGACCATCAGTTCGTCGACGTTGACCGAGCCGTATTCGCAGACCCGGCCGAGGTCGTTGCGCCCCAGGTCGACGAGCATCACGTGCTCCGCCCGCTCCTTCGGGTCCTGGAGCAGGCGCTCCGCCGCCAGCCGGTCCTCCTCCTCGTCGGCGCCGCGCGGATAGGTGCCCGCGATCGGCCGGGTCTCGACCCGGTCACCGGTCACCTTGACCAGCGGCTCAGGGGAGGCGCCGGCGATCTCGAAGTCGCCGAAGTCGAGGAAGTACATGTACGGCGAGGGATTGACCGTGCGAAGGCCCCGGTAGATCGAGAAGGCCTCGACCGGACACGGCGAGGTGAAGCGCTGGGAGGGAACGACCTGGAAGGCGTCGCCGGCGTGGACATACTCGATGATGCGGGTCACCGTCGCTTCGAATTGCTCACGCGTCAGATTCGATTCAAAGTTGATGAATCGTTTGACGGCTTCGCCATCAACCGCCATCTCCTCGGTTTCGCCTGTGGAGATATCGGGCGAGGGTGCGAGCGCCTTGGCAACCCTGGTCGTTGGTACAGGCTCACGAAGGCGATCGCGCACCTCTCCGATCGTCTCGACCGCACGGGCGTATGCCTCCTCGATCCCGCCGTCCTCGACGAAGGCATTGGCGATCAGGGTGACCTCGTGCCGCTGGTGGTCGAACGCCACGAGCACGTCGGTGATCATCAGGGCCATGTCCGGGAGGCCGATCGGATCGGGGTTGGGCTCTGCGAGCGGCTCGACGGTGCGGACCAGGTCGTAGCCGAAGAAGCCGACGGCTCCACCCGCGAAGGGAGGGAGCTCGTCGGGCTCGGCGATCTCGTACCGGCCGAGGTACTCGGCGGCCGCCGCGTACGGGTCCGGCGCGTCGGTGACGCGATCGTCCTCGGAGAGCTTGCCGTCCGACCAGCGCAGCACCGATCGGGGCCTGAAGCCGAGGAAGGACCAGCGGCCCAGCCGGCCTTGCTCGGCAGACTCGAGCAGGAAGGAGGGCCCGTCGCCGCGCAGCTTGAGGAAGGCGCTGACGGGCGTCTCGCAGTCGTCGATGAAGCGGTAGCGGACCGGGACCACGTTGGCGGTCGCCGCGAGCTGCCGGGCGCGATCCAGGTCTGGTTGCAGGCCGGGCAGGCTGGTCGCCGCCCCCACGGTGCTCATCGAGCCCGCCGGCGGCCGTTCAGGACGTGGAGGACCTCGGCCATCGAGAGGCCGCGAGAGAGCAGCAGTACCGCGAGGTGGTAGACGACGTCGGCGCCCTCCTCGGCCACCCGCTCGTCGGACTCCGAGTCGACGGCCTTGACCACCTCGGCGGCCTCCTCTCTGACCTTGTCGCCGGCGAGCTTCGGATCCTCGAGCAGCTCGACGGTGTAGCTGCCCTGTGGGCGCTTACGCCGGCGCGTGACCAGCGTCCGCTCGAGGGTCGCCAGGGCCTCATAGGGCAGCAGGGCGGGCTCGCCGATCACGCCGGGCGCATCGACCCCCGGATCGGCGCTGCCCTCCAGGTCGCGGTAGAAGCAGGAGCGCTCACCGGTGTGGCAGGCGGGGCCGGCCGGGTCGACCAGCGCCACGAGGGCATCCCCGTCGCAGTCGTAGCGGATCTGCCTGACCCGCTGCACATTCCCCGAGGTCGCCCCCTTGTGCCAGATCTCGCGGCGCCTGCGGCTGTAGAGATGGATCTCCCGAGTCTCGAGCGTGAGCAGCAGCGACTCCTCGTTCATGTAGGCAAGGGTGAGCACCTCGCCGGAGCGGGCGTCCTGCATCACGCACGGCACCAGGCCCTTTTCGTCGAAGCGGACCTTCGCCGCGTCTCTTGCGGTTTGAACGACCATCGGGCGATTGTACGAATCGCCCGCTCGCGCGCCTGAAGGCGCGGGTTCAGCTAGTCGTCTGCCTCGTCGTCGAAGTTGAGGACCGTCTCGACCTCGTCATCGCCGTCCTCGTCGCCCTCGGCCTCCCTGGTCTCCTCCTGGAGCTGGACCTCCTTGGCGATCTCCGGATCGAGGTCGGCGTCGAAGCCGTCCTCTCCCTCCAGGCCGACCGCAATCCCCTCCTCCTGCACGGGCATCGGCTTCTCCGCGCCCTACGGATGCCGCTCGTCCTCGTCGGTCCACTCTTCCCGGTCACGTTCCATGGGATCAATCTCCTCTCGTCGTCTGATCGGGCGAATCTTCTTGACCGCCGAGCGCATCTCGGTGAAAGGGATGTGAACGGCTACTCGATGCCGAGGCGGTCCAGCAGGCCCTCATCCTTGCGCCACCGCTTGCGCACGCGGACCTGGAGATCGAGGAAGACGCGGCCGCCGAGCTCCCGCTCGAGCTCGCCGCGCGCCGCCGTCCCGATCTCCTTGATCTTGCGGCCGCCGGCGCCGATCAGGATGCCCTTCTGCGACTCGGTCTCGGCCCAGACGTGAGCCACGACCTCCACCACGCCATCCTCGCGGTAGGCGACCTCGGAGACCTGGACCTCAACGGCGTGCGGCAGCTCGTCGCGCGTGCGGCGCAGCACCTGCTCGCGAATCAGCTCGGCGAGGAGGACCTCGCTGGGCAAATCCGATCGCTGCTCGGGCGGGAACAGGAAGGGGCTCTCCGGAAGCAGCTCGATCAGTTTCGCGATCAGCGGCTCGAGTCCGTTCCCCTTCCTCGCACTGACGGGAAAGATCTCGTCCACGGCGTCGACCTTCCCCACCTCGGCGAGGACGGCGGCTGTCTCCGCGTTGTTGAGGCGGTCCACCTTGTTGACGGCGCAGACCACGGGGGTGTCGATGCTCGACTCCAGCAACGCCTTTGAAATGAACCGGTCCCCGGGGCCGACCCCCTGCTCGGCGTTGACGACGAAAAGGACCGCGTCGGAGTCGGCGATCTCTCTCTCCACCCGCCGCTGCATCCGCTCGGTGAGCGCGTCGCGCGGCCTCTGGACGCCGGGGAGGTCGGTCATGACGAGCTGCCAGTCCGCCGCCAGGTCGGTGGCGACCCCGCGGATCGCCCGCCGGGTGGTCTGCGGGCGCTCCGAGACGATCGCCACGTGAGAGCCGACGATCGCGTTGACCAGGGTGGACTTGCCGACGTTCGGGCGACCCGCGAGACCGACGAAGCCGGCCCTGCTCACAACGAGGCCATGACCTTGGCCTGCAGCTCGAGCATCTCCCCCTGGTCGCTCTCGTGGTCGAAGCCGCAGAGGTGGAGGGTGCCGTGGATCGCCGCCTCGGTCACGTCGGTGGCCTTCTCCGGGCAGACGAAGACATCGCCGAGCTCACGCGGTCCGGTGTCGTGGGGCTGCTCGTCGATCGGGAAGGCGAGCACATCGGTCGCCTCGTCCACGCCCCGGGCCGCGTAGTTGAGCGTCCGCATCCGGCCCTTCCCGACGATCTCGACGCCAAGATGGCCGTCGTCGACCCCCGCCGCGTGCAGGGCGGCCCCGACGGCGCGGCGCAGATTGCCCGGGACGTCGGAGAGATCGATGTCAGCCGCCCCCTTCGGACGGGCGGGGGCGGCTCTCCGCCTCGCCGTAGGCGGCGACGATGCGTTGCACCAGCTTGTGGCGCACCACGTCCTCGCCGCCGAAGCGTATGAAGCTGATGTCCTGGACCTCGTTGAGGATGTCGCCGACCTCGACCAGCCCGGAGCGCGAGCCGCGCTCCAGATCGATCTGGGTGATGTCGCCGGTGACGACGACCTTCGAGCCGAAACCAAGGCGGGTGAGGAACATCTTCATCTGCTCGGGGCTCGTGTTCTGGGCCTCGTCGAGGATGACGAAGGAGTCGTTGAGCGTGCGGCCGCGCATGAAGGCGAGCGGTGCGACCTCGATGGTGCCGCGCTCGAAGTAGGAGTTGACCTTCTCGGGATCGAGCATGTCGTAGAGCGCGTCGAAGAGGGGCCGCAGGTACGGATCGACCTTCGCCTGGATGTCGCCTGGCAGGAAGCCGAGGCTCTCCCCCGCCTCGACGGCGGGCCTGGTGAGGATCACGCGGCTCACGTCGCCGCGCGAGAGCGCCGCCGCCGCCATGGCGACGGCGAGGAAGGTCTTGCCGGTGCCGGCCGGGCCGATTCCGAAGGTGATCGTGTGCCGGCGGATCGAGTCGACGTACTGCTTCTGGTTGACGGTCTTGGGGGCGACGCGCGTGTTCCGGTGCTGCCAGACGACGTCCTCGAGGATCTCGGCCGGGCTCTGCTGCTGGTCGAGCGCCCCGGTGACGGCCTCAATCGTGCCGGGAGCGATCTCATGCCCCTGCTCGATCAGGTCGACGAGCTCGCCGACCACGGTCTCGGCCGTGCTGACCTCGCTGGCGTCGCCATCGAGGGTGAGGACGTTGCCGCGCAGGTAGAGGTCGACATCGAGGTGACCCTCGAGCGCCCGGAGAACAGCGTCCTCCGATCCGGCCAGCTCGGCGGCGACGCTGTTGTCGATGGTGAGCTGCCGGCGAGCCACTAAGAGCTGAGCTGCTCCTTCACAGCGGCGCTGACCCGCTTGCCGTCGGCTCTTCCGCCGACCTTAGGCATCAGCACCTTCATCACGGCCCCCATGTCCTTGGGCTCGGTGGCGCCGGACTCCTCAACCGCGCTCTCGACCAGCTCGGAGAGCTCCTCGTCCGAGAGCTGCTCGGGCAGGTAGCCCTCGATCAGCTTCGCCTCTGCCTCCTCGGCCTCGGCCTGCTCCGTCCTGTCACCCTCCTTGAGCGCCTCGGCCGCGTCCAGCCGCCTCTTGCGCTCTCGCTGGAGCGCCGCGACCTCGTCTCCCTTGCCCTCCTTCTGCTCGGCCTGGAGGGCGTTGACGAGCATGCGCAGCTGGCCGACGCGCTGCTTCTCGCCGGCCTTCATCGCCGTCTTCACGTCCTCCTGGACCTGCTCGAGGATGGTCATGGGCTAAAGCGTAGTTCCTCCCGATGCGGCGCCATTCGTCTCGAGCCCCGCGGCTCGGAGGACGAGCGTGAGCGAGGCCTCGGGACCGGGCCATGCATTCCGGACCAGGTCGATGCCCCCACCGTGGACAACGAGTCGGAGAGCGAGCCCAAGGACAACAGCGTCGTCGAGCTGGCCGATCCCGGGGAGGAAATCCGGGACGAGGTCGATCGGCAGGGCCAGGTAGCCGAGGGCAATGAAGAGGGCCGCTCTCCTCGGTCCGGAAATGCGGCGGTCTCGCGCGAGGCGGGAGATCAGGACGAGGCAGTCTGGGATGAATCCCGCCAGGGCTCGGGCGTCCTCGCGGCGGCCGGCGGCGATCAGGGCCGCTACCGCGACGACGTACGAACCCAGGGCAATGAGGAGGAGGCCCCAGGGAAGGAAAGGGACGTCCTCGGGCCTGAGATCCGCCATCAGACCTCGATTGCAGCCTTATGGGGCCTATAGCCCCCTAAAGGCTGCAAACGGCTCATGGGAGGTCGACACGCTCGACGTCGCCGAGCGGCATCTGGAGGAATCGGGTCCCGAGGTCGCGGAAGGCATCCGCGTCCCCCGTGCAGAGAAATCGATAGGTCCCCTCTTCATTGCCGCCTTTCTCGAGCCCGGCCTCCGCCAGCACCCGCTGCGCGGTCCCAGCGATCGCGTGTCCGGCCGTCACCAGCCGCACGTCCCGCCCGAGGGTTCGCTGCAGCATCGGCGCGACCAGCGGATAGTGCGTGCAGCCGAGGATCACCGTGTCCACCTCGGCCCGCTTCAGCGGCTCGCAATACGAGCGCACCATCTCGACGACGCTCTCCGAGAACGGGAACCCGCGCTGGATCACCGCGGCAAGGTCGGGTGCTTCGACCTCGGTGACCGTCAACTTGCGGTGCTGTTCGGAGAGTGCCCGCAGGTAGGAGCCACTCCGCACCGTCGCCGGCGTCGCGAGAACCCCGACGTTGCCTGACTGGGTGAGCGCACCGGCGATCTCCGACTCGGGCCGGATCACGGCGACCACCTCCACCCCGGCCTCGGCCGCGATCTCCCTCGCAACCTCCCGGCCGGCCGAGGCGGCGGAGTTGCAGGCGATCACCAGCAGCTTGGCCCCGCGGTCGAGCAGGAACCGGGTGATCTGCGCGACGTGATCGCGGAGCTCAGCGTTGGTTTGAGCACCGTACGGAAAGCGCGCGTCGTCCCCCAGATAGACGTAGTCCTCCTCCGGCAGCGAGACGAGGCACTCGTGGAGGACCGTGAGCCCGCCCACGCCTGAGTCGAAGACGGCGATCGGCAGACCCGCCCTGGAGTCGGCGGCATCCATTCTTCGTCCAAATGATGCCCTAGCGCGCTTTCTCGCCGCTCAAGGACGCCCAAGGACGATCCGACAAAGTGATCGTGGCACCCGACACCTTCAAGACCATCGTCGGCATCCTCCTCGCCGTGCTCGTCCTGGTCGCGCTCGCACCGTGGAATTGGATCGGCGGCTCGGATGCCGCAAGCCTGCCGGGTCCGACTCAACTCCCGCCGAAGCACCTCCCCGCCGACTACCCGCCGGATCATTCTCCACCCGGTTACTACCCACCTGCGCCCTCAACGGCGGTAGGGATGACCCCAGCGTGGCGGCAGTTCGCCGCCCGGGTCGACGCGACGTGCGCGATCAGCTTCAACTACGCGCTGGTCGAGCAGGCGCAAGCCAGGGAGGCCGCAAGGTCGCAGGGCTGGAGCGCTCCCAGAGCCGAGGAGGCCGTGACCCGGGTTTGGGGACAGGAGGACGCCCGGATCCTTCGCGCGACCGCCCGGATGGGTTCTCCTCCAGTGCGGCCATTGCTGTTCGCCAGGTGGCGAGCCAATGTGAGACTTCGCAGCCGTCTCTTCTTCGAGGCGAGCCGAGCCGGGGGACTCGCGCAGGACGAAAGAGAGTCCCTGATCCTGCATCGGATCTTCCAGCTGAAGGATCGATCCGACAGGATCGGCCAGCGCTTCGGCCTTCGAATCTGCACCTCGAACTAGGCGTCGCGGAGAAGCAGGGCTCCCCAATCGTTCTCGACGCGGCGCGCCGACTCGGTCAGCCCCGTCGGGACGAACGCCGCGGCGACCTCGTCCATCTCCTCCTCCAGCATGCCGGAACAGACCAAGGTGTCGGGGGCCGTTCCGGCCTCGGCCAGGTGACGGGCGCAGTCGATGAGCAGGTTCCCGGTCAGATTCGCGACGACTGTGGGAGCGACCGGGGGCGGTCCCTCGCGGACATCGACGCGCTCGATCGACATCTCGACGCCGTTGGCCTCCGCGTTCGCCCGGGCGGTCTCGAGCGAGGCGAGCTCGCGGTCGCACCCGATGACCGGCGACCAGCCGAGCTTGGCGGCGGCGATCCCCAGCACGCCGCTGCCGGTGCCCCAATCGGCGATCGGGCCGGAGGCCTCACCGGCCTCCTCCAGCTCGACCAGGAGTGCGAGAGACAGTCGGGTGGTCGGATGGCCGCCCGTGCCGAAGGCCCGGCCGGGATCGACCACCACGTCGATCAGCCCATCCTTGGGGTCCCACCAGGACGGGCGCACGCCGATCCGGCCCGAGACCTCGATCGGGCGGTGGAAGTCCACCCAGCGATCCGCCCAGTCGTCGGGGACCGAGGTGGTGGTGACATCGACCAGGCTGCCCCCGGCGGCCGCCTGGAGCTCACCCAGGTCCGGAACCTCGCCGGGCGGCCCGTAGATCGCATACTCGACCCAGCCCGGGCCACGCTCCTCCTCGAGCCCGTTCGGGGCGAGCTCCAGCAGGCTCGCCATCACCGCCTCCGCATACTCCGGAGCGCAGCGAACGGCCAGCCGGATCATCTCCGCTCTGAAGTCTGTCGTTGGAGCGTCTCGGCGAGGCGCTCCGCGGCCTCTCGCTGCTCATCGTCCAGGTCGGTGGGCACGACCAGCTCGAAGACCACATGCTCGTCGCCGCGCCGCCCACCGCGGAGCGGGGGCAGGCCGCGACCGCTCAGGACCGTCGTCTCGCCGTGCTGCGTCCCTGCCGGAACCTCGACGGCCACCTCCCCGTCGAGCGTCGGGACGAAGACCTCTCCTCCGACGATCGCCGTCGCAACCGGCACCTCGGCGCGGACGATCAGCTCTGTCCCCTGGCGGGCGAACCGCTCATCCGGCTCGATCCGGATCTCCACGTAGAGGTCGCCCTGGCGCCCGCCGGCATCGCCGGCATGGCCGGCCCCGGCGATCCGCACCCGCTGCCCGTTCTCGATTCCGGCGGGGATGTCCACCTCCCACGTCCGGGATTCCGCGATCCTGCCCGCCCCGTCGCAGCGCTCACAGGGTGTTTCCGGGATGCGCCCGTCGCCGCCGCAGCGGTCGCAGGGCATCGCCCGCACCACCTGGCCGAAGATGCTGCGACTGACCTCACGGATCTGCCCGCTCCCCTCGCACTTCGGACAGGTCTCGATCGGGGTGCCCGGCTCGGCTCCGTTTCCGCGGCAGCGCTCGCAGACCACGACCGCATCGAAGGAGACCTCTCGCATCTGGTCCTCCAGCACGTCCTCCAGCGAGATCTCCACGGCCGCGCCGATGTCCGCGCCAGCCGCGGGGCCTCCGCCGAAGCCACCGAACGGATCACCGCCCCCGAAGAGGGAATCGAAGATGTCCTGGATGTTGCCGAAGCCGCCCCCGGGCGTGAACCCCCCGGAGCGGAGGCCGTCGTGACCGAACTGGTCATAGGTCTGCCGACGCCCCGAGTCCGAGAGCACCTCGTAGGCCTCGGCCGCCTCCTTGAACTTCTCCTCGGCCTCGGGGTCGTGCGCGTTCACATCCGGATGCAGCTCACGCGCCAGCTTCCGGAACGCCTTCTTGATCTCGCCATCGGAGGCGTTCCGCTCAACGCCCAGCACCTGGTAGTAGTCGCGCTTGGCCATTGCCCGACTCCTACTCGTCGTAGACCGTCTCGAAGAAGCGGGAGAGCTCGCCGGCCGCGCCCCTGACATTGGCGATCGCGGTTGCGTAGTCCATCCGCAGCGGGCCGATGATCCCGACCGACCCGAGGTTGCGATAGCCGAGGCCGTAGTTGGCGCCGACCACGCTCACCGAGCGCAGCTCCGGCTCCGGGTTCTCGCCGCCGATCCAGACGAAGACCGAGCGGCGGTCGAGCGCCGTCCGCAGCGCGCGCAGGACGTCAACACGGTGCTCGAGTGCGCGCATCAGCTCGTCGGCGTGGGGCAGATCCTGGAGATGCTCCTCCGAGAGGAGCCGCGCCGTGCCATCGACATAGAGAGTGTCCTCGGCCGACTCCTCGAGGTCGGTGAAGGCACTGGAGATCTCGGCGAGGAAACCGGTCTCTGCCGAGCCGAGCTCGGGATCGCGCACGCGATCGGCGGCCATGCGCGCCCCCAGTCCGAGGCCCGCGAGGCGCTCGTTGAGATAGCTCGCGGCCCACTCGACCAGGCCGGTGTCGACCTCCTCGCCGAAGGTGAAGACGCGCTTGGTGACCCCGCCGTTGGAGGCGATCACCACGACCATCACGACCTTCGGCTGCAGGAGCAGCACCTCGATGCGATGGATCGTGGCCGTGTGCAGCGGCGGCGCCGTGACCAGCGCGACCAGGTCCGTGACCTGCGAGAGCGTCGAGGTCGTCTCCCGGATGGCGACATCGACCTCACGCCGCATGCGAGAGATTCCGAGTTCCCCCGGGACCGGCTGGGGCAGGCTGTCCTGCCGCGCCAGCAGCCGTTCCACGTAGAAGCGATACCCCGTGTCCGTCGGGACGCGGCCCGCCGAGGTGTGCGGATGGGTGAGGAAACCCTCGTGCTCGAGGCTCGCGAGCTCCGCGCGCACGGTCGAGGCGCTCCAGTCGACGTCATCGCGGTTGGCGAGGGCGTGCGAACCGACCGGCCGCCCGTCGTCCACGTAGCGCTCGACCAGCAGCCTCAGGATCTTGCGCTGTCGCTCTGTCAGCACAGAGGTGATGATAGGAACGCGGGGAGAGCTAGTCGGCGCTGAGCTCGGCCTGGGCGTTCCTGATCACCTGATTGTCGCCCTGTGCAGCGACCGTGTCGATCACGACGCGGCCGTCGGAAACTTCCCGGACGGTCCCACTCACCACCAGCTCCTGCTCGGGGAAGCCCATTCCCCTGAACTGGACCGAGAGTCGCTTGAGCGCCCTCGGATCGCCATCCGCAATCGCGGCGTTGCCGCGAGCCACCTGGGCCATCATCCAGAGGCCGTGCAGGATGTTGCCGGGCAGGCCGACCGCCTTGGCGAACTCCGGGTCGATGTGGATCGGGTTGAAGTCGCCGGAGGCTCCCGCGTAGCGATGCGGGAGGTACTTGTCCGGAGTCACCCGGAGCTCCGGGATCGGGTCACCCTCGTTCAGGTCCTTGAGGTCGGCCACGGTCACACCCCCCTGACGATGTTGGTCCACGTCCCCTTGACGACCTGCTTGCCGTCCTGGTTCGTGGAGATGGTCTCGAAGACGTAAAAGCCCTTGCCGTCCTTCTCGTAGATCTCACGGCAGGTGGCGGTCGTCTCGATCACGTCGCCGTCGCAGACGGGCTCATCCCACTCGAACTCCTGGGAACCGTGGAGCATCGTGGCGAGGTTGATGCCGACGGCCGGGTCGAGGATCGCGGGTCCCATCGCCCTGGCGCTGTAGACGACGCAGAACATCGGCGGAGCGACCAGCTCTCGAAACCCGGCGGACCTGGCAGCCTCGTGGTCACGGTGCACGTCGCTCCCGGCCCCGATCGCATCGGCGAACTCGCGGATCTTCTCCGCGCCGACCTCATAGGTCGCGGCCGGCCACTGCTTGCCGATGGCGTCGGTCTTCACGGGCATCTCAGGCGCGCGATTCTAGGCAGAGGGACCCGACCCACGCGGGCCGGGGCTACGGTACGGAGTGCGTGTCTCCATTGCTGACCACCACCGACCCCGAGGGCGGACTGAGGTTCCGCGCCTTTGCGATTCCGCTGATCATCGGCCTGATCTGCGTGGCGATCGTGGCCTCGATGGCCCTCGGCGGGATCCTGGGCGCGGGAGTCGGCATCGCGGTGGGGGGCATCGCAGCCACCGCGCTGGTCTTCTTCGCTTCCCGCGCACGTCCCGATCGCAAGATCGAGGTCGCCGCGCACGCCGACGGGGGCCGGCGGGTCCTGGTTGTGGCAGCCACGGAGGCGAACGCCGAGTCCGCCCAGCGAATCGCCGATCTTGCGGGGACGCCCACGGACGTCCGCGTCGTGGTGCCCGTGCCCAGCCACCGCCTCGACCGCTGGCTCTCCGCCGAAGACAACGCCCGCCGGGAGGCGGAGGGCCTGCTGGCCCGGTCCGCCGGGGCTCTCGTTGCGGCCGGCCTGCCGGTCAGCGGCTCCGTCGGCGATCACGATCCCGCCCAGGCGCTCGAAGACGAGCTCCGCGACTTCCCGGCGGATGAGGTGGTGCTGCTGATCGCCAACGGGAAGGATCCGCTGGCCAAGGTCGAGCGGCGGCTCGGCCTTCCCCTCAGGCGAGTCCGGATCTAGCTCTCCCGCTCCTTGGCCATCTCGACCGCCTCCTGCGGCGTCGGGAGCATCGCCAGGAAGTGACAGAGGCCGTCGTCGCCGACGTCGAAGAGGAAGGCGAGCTTCATGGTGAGCTCGATTCCGTCCCGGCCTCGGCCCTCCTCATGGACCGCCGTGACGACGTGCCGATCGCCGACGACGATCGTGTCCGTCACGTCATTCGAGATCTCCTGCCAGGCATCCGTCCAGGCCGTGATCCACGAGACGAAGCCGTCATGTCCGTGGAAGGTCCCGGCGTTCGCCAGCTCCGGCGAGGCGTAGACCTCGACGTCGCTCGCCAGAGCGGCCAGCATCCGGTCGACGTCGCCCGCGTTGAAGGCCTCCATGCCGGCGCGCGCCAGGCTCTCGCGCTGCCCGGCGCTAGGCATCGCCGTCCATCTCGAGCACGGCGAGGAACGCCTCCTGCGGCACCTCCACCGCGCCCACCTGCTTCATCCGCTTCTTGCCCTTCTTCTGTTTCTCGAGCAGCTTCTTCTTCCGGCTGACGTCGCCGCCGTAGAGCTTCGCGGTGACGTCCTTCCGCACTGCCTTGACCGTCTCGCGGGCGATCACGTTGGCCCCGATCGCGGCCTGCACCGGCACGTCGAACTGCTGTCTCGGGATCGTCTTGCGAAGGCGCTCGACCAGGTTGCGTCCCTGGTCGTAGGAGGCCTCCTTGTGGACGATCAGCGAGAGGGCATCGACCTTGTCTCCGGCGAGCAGCACGTCGAGCTTGACCAGGTCCGAGGGCCGGTTGCCGATCGGCTCGTAGTCGAGCGACGCATAGCCCTTGCTGCGCGACTTGAGCTGGTCGAAGAAGTCGAGCACGATCTCTCCCAGCGGCAGGTCGTACTGGACCTGGACTCGAGTCGGCGAGAGGTAGTGAAGTCCGACATGCTCGCCGCGGCGCTTCTGGCAGAGCTCCATCACCAGGCCCACGAAGTCGTTGGGGGTGATGATCGTGGCCCTGATGTAGGGCTCCGAGATCGACTCGATGGAGGCGGGATCGGGCATGTCGGTCGGGCTGCGGACCTCGATCACCTCTCCGGTGTTGATCAGGGTCACCTCGTAGCGGACGTTCGGGGTGGTCGCGAGCAGCTCCAGGTCGTACTCGCGCTCCAGCCGCTCGCGGACGATGTCCATGTGCAGCAGGCCGAGGAAGCCGCAGCGGAAGCCGAAGCCGAGCGCGTCGGAGGTCTCGGGCTCGTAGGAGAGCGCTGCGTCGTTCAGGGCAAGGCGGTCGAGCGCATCACGCAAATCCGAATAACGGTCGGTGTCGATCGGGAACAGCCCGCAGAAGACCATCGGGCGAACCTCGCGGTAGCCGGGCAGCGCCTCTGACGCGGCCCGCTCCCTGCTGGTCAGCGTGTCGCCGACGCGGAGCTTGGTGACGTCCTTGATCCCGGTGATCACGTAGCCGACCTCGCCCGCGGCCATTCTTTTCGCGGGGGTCATCTTCGGCGTGAAGAACCCGATGTCGTCGATGTCGGCCTGCGTGCCCGCCTGCATCGCCTTGATCGGCTCGTCCTTCGAAAAGCGCCCGTCCACCATCCGGACAAAGGCCACGACGCCGCGGTACTGGTCGAACTCGGAGTCGAAGATCAGGGCCCGCGGCGGCGAGTCAGGCGCGCCCTGGGGCGGTGGGATCTGCTGGACGATCGCCTCGAGCACCTCGGTGACGCCCTCCCCGGTCTTCGCCGAGATCCGCAGGGCATCTGACGGATCGCCGCCGAGCAGGTCGGCGACCTGGGTGGCGACCCCGTCGGGGTCGGCGCCCGGCAGGTCCACCTTGTTCAGGACCGGGATCAGCTCGAGCCCGGCGTCAATTGCGGCGTAAGCGTTGGCGACGGTCTGCGCCTCAACGCCCTGGGCGGCATCGACGACCAGCAGGGCCCCCTCGCAGGCCGCCAGGCTGCGCGATACCTCGTAGGAGAAGTCCACGTGCCCGGGGGTGTCGATCAGGTGCAGGTTGTAGGTCTCGCCGTCGGAGGCCTGGTAGGCGACCCGGACGGCCTGCGCCTTGATCGTGATGCCCCGCTCTCGCTCGAGCTCCATCGAGTCGAGCATCTGCGGCACGTGCGTCCGCGCATCGACCGCCCCGGTGAGCTCGAGGATGCGATCGGCAAGCGTCGACTTGCCGTGATCGATGTGGGCGATGATCGAAAAGTTCCGGATCTTGTCCATAGGGCGGATTGGAAGGGTAGGGCGCGCCGGACGTAGAGTCCGCCGCGCGATGGAATGGGGTGACGGCCGATACGAGGTGATCGCCGAGCAGCTCCTGCCCGCGGCTGAGCTGGTCGTCGATCTCGTCGGAGAGCTGGATGGCAAGACCGTGGTCGATGTCGGCTGCGGGACGGGCAACGCCGCGCTGCTCGCGGCGGAGGGCGGCGCGATCGTCACGGGGATAGACCCCGCACGGCGGCTCCTCGACGTCGGCGCCGCGGAGGCCAAGCGGCGAGGCCTCGATGTGACCTTCGAGGTCGGCGACGCCGCCTCGATCCCGGTTCCGGACGCCAGCGCCAACCTCGTGATCTCGGTCTTCGGCGCGATGTTCGCGTCCGACGCGAAGGCGGCAGCCGCCGAGCTGGCGAGGGTGCGGGCGCCGCAGGGGCGGATCCTGCTCGCCGCCTGGGTGCCCGAAGGGCCGATCTTCCGCGCGGTCCGGCTCGGCCGCCAGATGGTTGCCGAGGTGCTCGAGCAGCCGCCCGCTTCGCCTCCGTTCCTCTGGCATGACCAGGATGCGTTGAGCGATCTGTTCGAGCCCCATGGCCTGCGTGTTTCGCTGGAGGAGCATGGGATCTCCTTCAGTGCGTCGTCCGCCGAATACTTCGCCGACCGGGAGGGTGAGAACCATCCCATGGCCGTGGCGGTCCGCCCGGCGCTCGAGGAGGCCGGCCGCGCCGAGGAGCTCCGCGCAGGGCTGCTGGAGATCTACGAGGAGGCCAACGAGGACCCGTCGGCCTTCCGCGTGACCAGCCGCTACGCGGTCGCGGATATCGCGCCGTAGCGGGCCACGATGCGGTCGTAGTTCAGCCGCATCAGCTCGATCACGTCGAGCACGTCCTCATCAGTGTCGACGCGGCGGGCGGCCATGGCGTCCTTGCCGGGGAAGACCGGATGGTCAACCACGCGCCCCTGCTCCCTGAGCGCGGCACCGACCTCCCTGCCGAAGCTGAAATGGGCGGCGTGGTCGCCGTGCAGGTGACCGACCTCGTGACCGTTCACCCGGAATCCCCACTCGCCGCGCTTGCCGTAGCCCGCCTCGACTCCCGGCCAAGAGGTGACCTCGCCGGTGATCAATTCGCTCGCAGTTCGCTCATCGCTCATCGTGCCTCCTGGGGTGGTGGAAGCATCAAGCTACAAGCTCAAGTGAGCTTGAAGTCAAGGCGGATTCCTGCTTCCCTGCCGGAATGCGCGATCTCCTGACGATCAGCGAGGTGGCGAAGCGCAGCGGCGTCGCCGCCTCCGCGCTCCGCTTCTATGAGGATCGGGAGCTGATCACCTCCGAGCGGGCCGGCTCCGGCCACCGCCGTTATCCCCGTTCGGTCCTCCGGCGGGTCGCGTTCATCGTCTTCGCTCAGAGGATCGGCCTGACCCTGAGCGAGATCGGCGAGGAGCTCGCGAAGCTCCCTCCCGACCGCGCGCCGAACCGCGGCGACTGGTCGCGACTCTCAGCCGGCTGGACGTTGCGGATCGACGAGCGGATCGCTGAGCTCGAGCGCCTGCGCGCCGGCCTGACCGAGTGCATCGGATGCGGTTGCCTCTCGCTGGATCGCTGCAAGCTGGCGAATCCGAACGACCGGGCCGCCGGCTCGGGGCCCGGGCCGCGCTACTGGGTCGGCGATCCGCGCCCGACATAGGGAGCGGTTGACTCCATTCGGCCATTGTGAGAGCGTGGCCGCGAGATGTGGGTTCGGCTCGGCCGCGGGGGGCGAGGTTCCTGGTTGCTATGCGCGATCGCCTTTCTGGCCGTGCTGGTTCTTCCGAGCGGGGCCTCAGCGGCGACCGGGGCGATCACCGGCACGATCACGGACGAGGTGACCGGGGATGGGATCGCCGACGCGTGCGTGGAGACATCCGACTCCGGAGGGACCTTCGAGGTGATCACCGAGTCGGATGGGAACTACACCCTCTCCGGGCTCGCCACGGGCAACTACAAGCTGAGCTTCTTCTCATGCTTCGGCGCCAACTACGTGCAGGAATGGTATGCCAATGAGCAGACCCTCCAGGCCGCCGACCCTGTTTCGGTGACCGATGGCCAGACGACGCCCAACATCAACGCCGCCCTCGCCCACGGCGGCACGATCACCGGCACCGTGACGAACGATGACGGCGACCCGGTGCAGGGAATCGCCGTCAGTGCCTACAACAATACGCATGGCGGGTCCGCGATCACCGACGCGAACGGGAACTACACGATCACTGGCCTTGGGGCAGGGGCCTACACCGTGCGCTTTGTCGACACGGGGCTGAACACCTACGTTGCCCAGTACTACAACGACAAGACCGGCGAATCCGCAGCCGAACCTGTGTCAGTGACCGTGGAGAACACGACACCTGACATCGACGCGGCCCTTCACAGAGGCGGATCCATCTCGGGCACCGTCACCGAGGAGGGGAGCGGGGCACCGCTCGCACACGTCTGCGTAGCGGTATACGGGCCGGATGCCAACGGCGACTGTGTGCAGACCGACACGAGCGGCCACTACACCTACCCCAAGCTCGCGAGCGGCTCCTACAAGGTGGCTTTCACCGACTTCCCCAGCTACCACCACGAGGGTGAGGCCTACGACAACAAGGCGAATTTGGACCTCGCCGACCCGGTCAGCGTGACCGCCGGCTCGAACACTCCCAACATCGACGCCGCCCTGGCAGTGGACGTCACGCCGCCCGCCACGCACTTCACGGCGGGACCGGTCGGATCGACGACCGCGACGTCGGCAACCATCGCCTTCCAGGCGAACGATGGCCTCGCCACATACGAGTGCTCGCTCGATGGAGGCGCGTTCGATCCATGCACGTCGCCATACAGCGTCTCGGGCCTTGGACTCGGTGTACACACATTCCACGTCCGTGCGAACGACCCGGCCGGAAACGTCGAAGACCCGCCCGTCGGCGGGAGCTGGACGGTGGTGTCCTCCTCATCGACCACCACCGGCACGGCCGCTCCGGGCGGCACGGTGAGCAGCGACGGCGGCGGGGGACCGACGCCGGGTGAGCCGGTGTCCACGGCCGTCACCAGCCCGACGGGCGGGTCGGTCACGATCACCGACACCTTTGCGATCACGCAGGCACCTCCCGTGGGCTACTCGGTCTTCGGCCGAGAGGTTCAGATCACAGCCCCCGATGCGACCGTGGCGAATCCGCTGCGACTGGTCTTCACGATCGATGCCTCGGCGCTGCCCTCGGGAACGGATCCGAACACGCTCACCATCATGCGCAACGCCCAGCCGGCCGGTGAATGCCCGGGCTCCTTGACGGCGAACCCCGACCCATGCATCAGCGCACGCCAACTGCTGCCAAGCGGCAATCTGCAGCTCACCGTCCTCACATCGCACGCAAGCTATTGGAACTTCGTCAAGCCAGTACCGATTCCGCCGCCCAGCCCCCCTTCGACGGGCACCAATTCCGCGCCTCCGGCGGCCGTACCGAAGAAAAAGAAGTGCAAGAAGACGAAGAAGCGTTCCGCGGCCGCCGCCAAGAAGTGCAAGAAGAAAAAGAAGAAGTAGCGCCGAGCGAGCGCCGGCTCAGATCCGCCGCACCAGTCTCGTGATCTGAGTCGCCTCGGGCACCCGGAGGGCAAGGACCGCTCCGAAATAGGTTGCGAATCCGGCGGCCAGGGCGACGCCGAGCGAGATGATCTGGGCGATCGTGCCGCGACCGAGTGCCTGGTCCAGGCCGTCCCAGACGAAATAGCTGACCCCCGCCAGCAGCGCGGCGGCGAACAGCACCCGGGCCGCGGTCGCGAACAGGCGGGTCAGCTCCAACCCGTCGAGTTGGCGCCTCAGGATGATCACCTCCGCGATGACGCTCGAGACCGTGGCGATCACGGTCGCGGCGACGACGCCTCCGATGCCGAATGGCGAGTAGAGGGCGAAGGAGAAGATGATGTCCACGACCAGGTTGGAGCCGGCCACCGCGGTCGGGATCCAGGGACGCTGCAGGCTGAAGAAGGTGCGCGTCAGCATCAGGTACAGGCCGTTGAACGGCAGGGAGAACGCGAACCAGAAGAGCGCCTGCGCGACGAGATGCGTCTGTTGGGCGTCGAACTCGCCTCGCTGGTAGACAAGCCTGGTCATCGGCACCGAGAGCACCAACACGGCCGCCGCGGCGGGAATCAGGAGCAGCAGGATCTGCCGCATCCCGTTCGCCATCGTCCCACGCAGGTTCACCCACTCCTGCCGCGCCGCGAAGCGGGCCAGCGTCGGAAACGTCACGGTCGCCACGGCCACGGAGAAGATGCCCTGGGGCAGCATGTAGATGCGGAAGGCCTTGTCGATCGCGGCCGGAGCCTCGGTCGAGACGAGGGTCCCGACGATGCTGTTGAGGAGCAGGTCGAAGTTGATCAGGCCGAGGCTCAGCGTCACCGGCAGCATCAGGAGGAGGACCCTCTTCACCTCCGGGATGTGCCAGTCGAAGTCCCTGGTCAGTTTGAACGGCGTGTGGCGCAGGTCCCAGGCAGGAATTGCGAGCTGCACGACAGTTCCGACCAGAACCCCGATCGCGTAGGCGTAGATCCGGTTGTTGCCGTGGAAGGCCGGTTCGAGGAGGACCAGCACCGCGATGATCACCACGTTCCAGAAGAACGGGGAGATCGCGAAGGCCGCGAAGCGGTCGTAGCTGTTCAGGACCCCGACCACCATCCCCGTGGCGCCGAGCATGATCAGGATCGGGAAGAGGATCTGCGACAGCGTGACCGTCAGGTCGAGGATCTCTCCGCTGAACCCGGGCGCGAAGATCGGCGTGATCACCGGCGCGAGCAGGATGAAGAGCGCCGTGATCGCCCCGAGGACCAGGGTGACCATGTAGATCAGGGTCGAGGCGAGCCGGAACGCCTCGCGCTTGTTGCCCTTCTCGAGCTCCTCGGTGAAGACCGGCACGAAGGCGGCCTGGATCGCAGCGTCCGCGAACAGCGAGCGAACCAGGTTCGGCACCTGGAAGGCGATCGTGAACGCGGACATCGGTCCCGTGATGCCGAAATAGCTCGCGGCCACGATCTCCCGGACCAGACCGGCCACGCGCGAGAAGGCCGTGGCGATCGAGAAGAACGCCGTCGAGCGGCCCAGCCGCCCCTCCTTCTCGTCGAACTCCGGAGGGATGAACGGGGTACTCGGCGTAGGTGCCGGGATCGCCATGAAGGTTGAGGTGTCCATGGAGACCGCCTCGTGGCGGCGCTCCAGCCGCTCGGCCTCCAGCTCGCGCGCATCCTCCAGATCCGCGTCGAGATTCAGCGTGCCGCCCATCTCCTCCTCGAGATCGGGTGGAAGGAGCGGGCGCCCGGAATCCCTGGGGCGCTCCTCCGTCCCCGACTGTTCCTCGTCGCCGCCGACGGCCTGAAACTCCTGCGTGGAAGGGTCGAACGGCTCCGGCGGCGTCGGAACGTCGCCGAAGTCGTCGTCGCGGTCGGTCATTGCTCTATTCTCTTCGCCGCCCGCCTCGCGGGTCTTTTCATGGCCAATATCGCCTCACAAAAGAAGCGGAACGCCCGCACAGAGCGTGAGCGGGCCGAGAACCTGCGCTTTCGGAGCTCGGTGAAGACTCATTTCAAGCGGCTCGAGTCGGCCGTCCAGTCGGGCAATGCCGAGACGATCGCCTCCGAGCACAAGTCGCTGGTCTCGCGGATCGACAAGGCGGTCCAGAAGGGCGCGCTGCACCGGAATACCGGCGCGCGCAAGAAGTCCCGCGCCGCAAGCATCGCCGCCACCGCCGGCAAGTAGCCGTCACCCCAGTGCCCAGGCTAGGGGCTCGGTGTCGTCCGGCACCAGGCCGATGGCCCTGCGCAGGGACAGCGTGAAGGCAACGCCCTCCGCATAGTCGGATCCGCCCCGCGACCAGAGCTCGAGATCGGCCAGCGCCCGGATTGACGCATCCAGGTCCTCCGGGGTGCGCCCCTTGACCTTCGAGACGAGCATCTTCGCCGCGTAGGGATGCATCGAGAGTCCCTTCGCCACCTCAGCGGCCGGCCTCCCCCCCTCCAGCTCGGTCGCCGCGCGCAGGGCCTGGCGAAGCCTGGGCGCCAGCGAGTAGATGATCCGCGGCAGTGCCTCGCCCTGGGCGACGAGCACCTCGGCCACCCGCATCGTCTCGGCCTCATCGCCGGCGACCAGGGCGTCGGCAAGAGTCCAGATCGCCTCCTCCGAGGTGTCGGCCACCATGGACTCGAGGTCCGCCATACCGACCTGGCCCCCGGGCCCGGCCCAGAGCGCGAGGCGCTCCAGCTCCGTCCGCAGGCGCACGGGCCTGGGGCCGAGACGCTCCACCAGCAGCCGGGCCGCCGCGGGCTCGAGCTCGTAGCCGAGCTCCCGTGCGTCTGCGACGAGCTGTTTGGGCAGTTCGCGCTCCCTGGGGGCATCGAAGGAGAGCACCTCGCCGCCCGCCTTCTCGACCGCCTTGACCAGCTCGGCCGCCGCCTTGCCGTGGGACACCAGCGCGAGCGTCGTCTCGGGAGGGATCTGGGCCAGTGCCCCGGCGGCGCGCTCTGCGTCCGCCTTGCCCCAGGCATCGACGCCGTCCACCAGGAGGTAGCGACGCGACGCGATCAGGGAGATCGCTGCAAGCGAGTTGACCAGCGCTTCGACGTCCGGGGCGCGGCGCCCGTCTCCCGCCTCGAACAGCTCGAGTGCGCCGGGGCCACCCTCCCGCTCCGCGCGCTCTCTGAGGCGGCTTCTGGTCCGGGCGATCTTCGCCTCGTCGGTTCCGGCAATCAGGTACGCCGGCTTCATCTCGGGATCGGGCATTCGGCTGAGTCTAGGCCCGGGCCTGGATGCGGCCGGAGCTCACCCCGGGGCGAGCGGCTGCCCCTGAACGGCCAGGGCGTGGCTCTGCCCCGCCTTGCAGGTCTGCTTGGCGCCCCGTGCCCGCACCTTGCGTTGACTCACCCCGGCGTAATAGCTGCCCGTGAAGGCCGGCTTGGCCAGGTCGATCTGGAACTTGCCCTTCCCGCCGGTCCGATGAACGGAGAGCGGCTGGGTCTGGAGTGTGCTCGGGTCCGTGTAGTAGAGCGTCACGACCCGCTTGGCGACGCAGGCGCCCAGCGTCGAGGAGACCCTGCCGCTGAACCGAGTGCTCGAGGCCTGGGTCAGCGAGGCCGTCGTGCTCCATCCCCGCTTTCCCTGATGCTTCTTCCTCGCGCCCGCCACGCCCGCTGCCACGGCCACTGCGAGCACGAGGACAAGCGCAACCGCCGCTGCTCGTCTTGCTCCCGCCATCCCCGGACAGGCTATCCCCGGGCACTGCTCACCGTCCAGCGGGAACCGTTCGCGTCGATGTCGATCTCTCCCTGGCGATCGGTCCGCATGGCGGGGACATCGTGGGAGCGGAGCTCCTCGAGGGTCGCCTCCGTCGGATGTCCGTACGAGTTGCCTGCGCCGACCGAGATCACCGCCAGCTTCGGAACCGAGTGATCGAGCAGCGGACCTAGCCCGCTGTCGGCCGATCCGTGGTGGGCGACCTTGAGGACGTCGATCGGCCCCGGATCCATGGGCACGCTCTCGGCCTCGGCGTCCCCCGTGAGCAACATCGAGAAGTGCCGCCACTGCGCCACGAGCACCAGGCAGAGCAGGTTGGGATCCTCGCCAGTCTCTCCCAGCAGCTCCCGCGGGGGCCAGAGAGCGCTCAGATGGAGCGAGCCGGAGTCGATCTCGCCGCCCTCCGCCAGCCGGTACGGCTGGGCGCCCGCCGCGAGCGCCGCTCCGCGAAGGCGAGGATCGTCCCGGCCGTAGACCAGGCGATCTACTCGGACCGAGGAGAGCAGCTCTCCGAGATCCCCGGCGTGGTCGGATTGGTCATGGCTGACCACGATCGCGGCGAGGCTGTGAATTCCGAGCCCGCTCAGGCGATCCTCGACCCCGTCGCCCGGCGGGCCCGTGTCAACGAGCACCGGATCGCCGTCGGGCGGATCGAGCAGGATGGAATCGCCCTGCCCAACGTCCAGGACGCGCACCGTCAAGTCGGTGGGCGGAAGGCCCGGCGGCGCCGGCGCTCCGAACGGCCACCAGGCCAGGAGGCCGAGCGCCGCCGCGATCAGCGCTGCCGGCACGAGCAGCCTTTGGATCACCAGCTCGCCTCGGCCCGCCAGCCCGCGAAGCACGACCTCCACCCCGGCGATCAGACCCGCGTACGCGCCGGTCACCGCCCAGATCGAGCTGAGATGCACGCTTAGGAGGGCCCATTTGGGGGCGGCGAGCCAGTGCGCGATCTGGGCGATGTAGGCGAGGCAGAGAGAATCGAGCCAGTTGAGGGGCTCCACAGGCACCACCGGCAGCTGGCCGGCGATCCCGGCCAGCATGCCGAGCCACATAGCCGGGGCCACGGCGGGGGCCGCGAGCACGTTGGCCGGGAGAGCCGCGGGCGAGAGCTGGTCAAAGGCCTCCGCCATCAGCGGGGCCGTTGCCACGGTCGCCGCCGTCGTCACGGCGATCGCCTCCGCCAGCGCCGCTCGAGCCGACCCCCTCCGCGCCGAGCCCGAGAAGAGCGATGCAAGGCGCTTGGCCCAGAGCATGATCCCGACCACCGCGGCGAAGCTGAGCTGCCAGCCGACATCGCCGTCGGCGCGCGGGTTGATCGCGAGCGTGATCGCCACGGCGAGGAACACCGCGTACCAGCGAGAGCGGGGCCGGTCGGCCAGGGCGGCGATCAGGCCGGCGGCGCCCATCACCCCGGCGCGTTGAATCGACGGCCCGGCCCCCGTGACCGGGACATAGATGGCGATCAGGAGGAGCGCCCCGAACAGCCGAGCACGGAGCTGCAGGCCGAGAAGCGCCAGCAGCGGCCACGCCAGGACGCAGAGCAGGATCACGTTCTCGCCGCTCACCGCCAGCAGGTGGGTGAGGTTCGAGCGCTGGAAGTCCTCCCGCGTTCGGTGGTCGATCCGATCGTCCTCGCCGAGCACGAACCCACGCGCCAGGGCCGCCTCCCGCTCCGGCATGCCGCGCCCCAGGGCCGATTCCGCCCGCGCCCGGATCCCGTCGATCCACCCGTTCAGCCCTCCGCGGCGCCCGCCGGGCTGGTCGATTCGGTCGGTGCGAAGCACCATCGCGATCCCCTGCCGGCGCAGGTAGGCGGCTCGCCAGGGCTCCGGGGACTCGAGCGTGCCTTCGAGCCGCACCTCGGTACCGATGGGCAGGTCGGCCACGGGCTCTGGCGCGACCGCCAGCACCGGGCCGCGGGGCGAATCGACCCGCACGTCCACCTCGTCTCCATTGCGGCGCGGGACGCCGGCGACGAAGCCATCGACCGTGGCGGCCTGTCCCGGACGCGCCCGCAGTGCGCCAACGTCGATCGCGTGGAGGCGGGCTCCTCCTGCCAGCAGGCCGGCCAGCACGGCCACCAGAGCGACGACCGCGAGCCAGGCGACCTCGCCGGCGCCCGCCTGCCGTGGCCGCGCTGCGAACAGGCCGATCACCGCGATCGGGGCCGCGCCCACCGCTCCGAGCGACGGCTCCGCGCCGGCGAGCGGTGCGAGCGCGAGGCCGAGGGCGGCCCCGGCGAGGATCGCGAAACGCCATTCGCGGGTCCAGCGCCCGGCACCCGTGGGCCCTGACGACCCAGGTTTCACCCAGTGGCCACGTGGTACCCGCGAAGGAACGAGGGCTTCGGCGAGGAGGAGTGATGACAAGGAATCGCGAACGGACCCAAAGCGGGACGCAGTCGCGCGGCCCGATCCATATCGATCAGGGACGGCTCGACCGGCGCCGTGCCCAGATGCAGGCGGCGGAGGGCCACGCGGGCAGCATCCCGCGGGGCAACCAGCCGGCCGAAGAGGAAAACCTGGGTCACCGCCGGAACGAGTGGGAGCGCCTGCTCGGGCACTAACCCGATGGCCACGCTCAGGGCTGCAGGGCGGCCCTGAGCGTCTGCATGGTGGAGGGGCCGATTCCGGCCACCTCGTCCAGCTGATCGATCGAGGAGAGACCGCCGTGCTGGTCGCGGAACTCAATGATCTTCTGGGCCGTGACCGGGCCGATGCCGTCGATTTCATCGAGCTGGTCGGGGGTCGCGCTACCCAGGCTGATCGGGCCGCTCTGTCCGCCTGATCCCGAGCTCGCTGCGGCGGCGCCAGGGCCGGGGACGACCACCTGCTGCCCGTCACTGAGCCGCGCCGCCAGGTTGATCGCATCCTGGTCGGCGCCGCCGGCGAAACCACCCGCGCGCCTGACGGCGTCCGTCACCCGTGACCCGGCGGGCAAGCGGTAGACGCCGGGGCGCTGTACATCTCCCGCGACGTGGACGACGACATCCCGGGTGCCACCAGCCTGATGCGACGAATCAGCTGCGAAGCTGACCTCGGCGCCTCCGGCCGAGCCGCCGCCACCGGAGTGGATCCAGCGAGCGCCGACCAGCAGCACCGCGATTGCGATCGCGGCATAGAGGAGCAGCTGTGTGCGGCTCAGTTCGGGCACTCGGGAAAGCCTGCGGAGGCGCACTTCGTGAGTCGCTGCCACTTCGTGACGGATGAGCGACGAATGGCCGGAGGCTCAGCGAATCTCGAAGCCGGTCAGGCCCTCCAGCTGCTCGTCGACAATCTCGATGGATTCGACCTCCGCCCTGCCCGGACCCTTACGGCAGAGCTCGACCATCTCCTCAACCGCGCCGGGCTCGCCCTCGAAGACCGCCTCGACCGTTCCGTCAGGTGTGTTGCGAATCCAGCCGGCGACGCCGAGGGTCTCGGCCCGCCGCCTCGTCGTGTCCCGGAAGAAGACCCCCTGGACGCGTCCTCCGACGATGACCCGCCTGCGGGTCACGGAGCTACTCCTCTTCGTCGTATTCCGAGGCGACGCCGACACCCGAGCGCCCGAATACCTCGGAGACCGCTACGGGGGGCGACTGCACCGACACACAGCACAGATCGGGTGAGTTGCCATTGGCGATCGAGTGGTCAGTCGCCGGTGGAACGAGGATCAGGTCGCCTTCGGAGATCTCCTGCGTGTCTCCGGCGACCGTCATGGTGCCGCGGCCGCTCGCGACGATGTAGACCTGCTCCGACTCCTCGTGCGAGTGCAGGATCTGATCGCTGCCGCCAGGGACCTGCAACCAGGTCACCGACATGTTCCGGGAGCCGAGTTCACCGGCATCCATGAGGATGTGATTCCGGATCCTGTGCCACTCCTCCGTGGGAGCCTCCGCGAGCCGCCTGACCAGCACCCGGCCTTTCTACCAGATCATCCTTTTACGACAAAGTTGACCAGGCGGCCAGGCACGACTATCTCCTTCGCCACGGCCTTGCCATCGAGGTGGCGCTGGACGTTTTCGGACGAGCGGGCCAGCTCGACCAGCTCCTCCTGTGCGGTGTCGGAGCCGACCTCGATCCGGTCGCGGAGCTTGCCGTTGACCTGGATGACGAGCATGTAGGTGTCCTGCTCGAGCAGTTGCGGGTCGGCCTCGGGCCAGGGCTGCTCCCAGACCCGCTGCCCCTCGAGCCATTCGTAGACCTCCGAGCAGAGGTGCGGGGCGAACGGGAAGAGCAGGGAGACCGCGGTCGAGGTCGCGAATCGCACCGAGGAGGCCCCCACGGGGTCGTCGTAGAGGCCGTCCTTGAGGCGGTAGATCTCGTTGACCAGCTCCATCACCGCGGAGATTGCCGTGTTGAACTGGAAACGGGGATCGATGTCGCGGGTCATCTTGTCGATCGCCCAGTGGGATTTGGCGAGGAGCGCCCGGACATCGCCGGCATCAGAAGGCGCCTCCTCGGCTTCGCCTGCAGGGGCGCCAGCCTCTTTGGGCGCCTTCTCCGCGACCTCGCGCCCGAGGCGCCAGAGTCGCGACAGGAACCGGAAGATGCCCTCCGCCCCCTCGTCCGACCAGTCGCCGCCCTTGATCGGCGGCCCCATGAAGCAGATGTAGGTCCGCAGGGTGTCGGCGCCGAAGCGCTCGACGTACTCGGCGGGGCTCACCGTATTGCCCCTGGACTTGGACATCTTCGCCCCGTCCCGGGTGATCATCCCCTGGGTGAAGAGATTTGCGAACGGCTCACGAGCCTCGAGCAGATCCATGTCGTGCAGCGCCTTCACGAAGAAGCGCGCATACATCAGGTGGAGGATCGCGTGCTCGACCCCCCCGATGTACTGGTCGATCGGCATCCAGTAGTCGGCGACGTCGCGGGCCCAGCACTCCTCGTCGTTGTGCGGGTCGAGGTAGCGCAGGAAGTACCAGGAGGAGTCCACGAAGGTGTCCATCGTGTCCGTCTCGCGGCGGGCCTTGCCTCCGCACTTCGGGCACTCGGTGTTGACCCAGTCCTCAGCCGCGGCCAGCGGGCTCTTCCCCTTGGGCGCGTACTCCTCGATCTCCGGGAGCAGCACCGGAAGTTGGTCTTCGGGCACCGGCACCATGCCGCACTCGTCGCAATAGAGAATCGGGATTGGGGCGCCCCAGTAGCGCTGCCGGGAGACCAGCCAGTCGCGAAGGCGAAAGTTGACCGCCTGCCTGCCGCGGTCCTCCGACGCGAGCCAGTCGATGATCTCGCCGTAGGCCTCGCGGTTTTGCTTGCCGTCGAAGCGGCCCGAGTTGACCATCGTGCCGTCGCCGGAGTACGGCAGTCCGTCGTCGTCCTTCGACTGCTCCGGATCGGTGCCCTCGATCACGCGTCTGATCGGCAGGTCGTAGGCCTTGGCGAACTCGTAGTCACGGTCGTCGTGAGCCGGCACGGCCATGATCGCGCCGGTGCCGTACTCCATCAGGACGTAGTCGGCTACGAACATCGGGATGCGCTCGCCGTTGACCGGGTTCGTGACCTCGCGGCCGAGCGGAACCCCGGTCTTCTGGCGTTCCTCGTCAGCGCGCTCCTCGACCGTCGCGCGGGTGGATTCGTTGACGTACTCCCGGACAGCCTGCTCCTGCCCGGTGCCCTCCGCCAGGCGCTCGATCAGCGGGTGCTCCGGTGCGAGGACGAAGAACGTCGCGCCGAATAGTGTGTCGGGGCGGGTCGTGAAGACCGGGAAGTCGAGATCGATGGCCTCGCAGCTGAAGGTCACCTCGGCACCCTCGGAGCGGCCGATCCAGTTCCGCTGCATGGTGACCACGTTCTCGGGCCACGACTCGAGCAGGTCGAAGTCGTCGAGCAGCTGCTGCGCGTACTCGGTGATCCGGAAGAACCACTGCTCGAGATTGCGCTGCTCGACCAGCGTGCCGCAGCGCTCGCAGTGGCCGTCGATCACCTGCTCGTTGGCGAGGACCGTCTGGTCCTTGGGGCACCACTGGACGGGCGCCTCGTGGCGATGGGCGAGTCCCTTCTCGAAGAGCTTCAGGAAGATCCACTGCGTCCAGCGGTAGTAGGCCGGCTGGTGGGTGCCGAATTCCCGCGTCCAGTCGATGGAGATGCCCCACCGCATGAACTGCTCGCGGAAGGATGCGATCGACTTCTCGGTCGCCTCGCGCGGATGCTCCCCGGTGTTGATGGCGTTGTTCTCGGCGGGGAGCCCGAAGGCGTCGTAGCCCATCGGGTGCAGCACGCTGAAGCCGCGGCGGCGGCGGAAGTGGGCGATCGCGTCGCCGACGGAATAGGTCTTCAGGTGGCCGACGTGCGGCTCGCCCGAGGGGTACGGCAGCATCTCGAGGACGTAGCTCTTCGGCTTCGACTCGTCGAACTCAGGTGAGCCCGGATTCGCCACCACCCAGGTGTTCTCGGCCTCCCAGACGAGCTGCCACTTGCGCTCGATCGCCTGCGGGTCGTAGCGCTCGATCTCGTTTTCGGACGCCGCCTTTGCCTCGGGTTCGGCCATGGCGGCCAGTTTACGAGCGCGGAGCTCGTGCACTGGCGCGCGTCGGCCGGCTCAGAGGCACCTGATTCCTCTAGCGGCCGACCTTGTTCGCCTTCCAGTCGATGTAGTTGGTTTCGCAGACCTCCGTCCCAGGCTCATGCATGGAGGCGGCCCACGAGTAGGCGACGACGTTTCCCTTCAGGGCCGTGGTGCCAAACCCTTTGGTGCCGTCGGGCTTGCCGTTGACGAAGATTCCCTGGTAGGGAGCAAATGTGTTCGGCGTATCGGACCCGAACATGAACCTTGCCACCCCCTGCAGCGGCATCGCGGGAGGGGCGATGGTGATTGTCTGGTTGTAGCGGGGCTCCGCATCCGTCCCTGCCTCTTGGACGAAGCACACCAGCCTCGCGCCGGGGACGATGAAGTCGACAACGCGGCGATGCCTTGTGATCCTGAAGCTGACCGGGTTTCCCTCCTCGGTCATCCCCCGATAGGTCCCCACCCGCCTGTTCTTCGTCTTTGCCCCTACCCCATCCGCGGCGAGCCCCATTGCGAAGACCGTCATCGCGGCCAGCGCTGCACGACCTTGTTGGGACGGTTCATCTGTACCTCTCCATCACTGGCTCGCAAGAACCGTGGCCCACACTAGGCGCCGGCGCTCATCAAATGCTCATCGGGGTGAGCACGTCCGCGTATATTCAGGAGGAGAGGAAGGAGGAATCAGGATGTCGCGATTGATCAAGCTCGACCGGACGGGGCATACGGAACTGGCAAGCTGGACGGCCGAGGACGCAGGCGCGCAACGGGTAGCCATCGAGGCCTTCCGCCGCGAGCTCGATGAGGGCATGCTGGCCAGCGCCACGTTGGCGGATGGCTCGGCCGAGGTGGTGCGCGAGCTGCCGCTCGACGCGGATCTGGTCGTGCTGCGGCGGCCCATCGCGGGCGGCTAGGCCCAGTGGAGGCGGGTGTGCTCGCCGAGGCCGCGGCCATGCCGTGGCGGCGGCGGGCGAGCGAGAGGAGCCTGGCGAAGGAGGGCCGGATCTGGACGCTGTGGAGCGTCGCGATCGTCGTGACCTTCGGTGTGCCCGCGGCTCTGCTCGTCTGGATCCAGCCGCTCGCGTTCCCGGTCGCGGCGATCTTCCTCGGGCATGCGATCGCCGTGCTGCACCTGCAGGGTCGCCGGGGCGCTCGCGGCGTGAAGCCGATCGGCGGCCCGGAGAGCCCCGAGGACAGCAGGGCCCTCGGGTTGCTCGGTGACCTCGTGGGTCACGACGAGCGTGAGCTGCTCGCCGGCA
This sequence comes from uncultured Solirubrobacterales bacterium, assembly GCA_963743575.1. Classification (GTDB taxonomy): domain Bacteria; phylum Actinomycetota; class Thermoleophilia; order Solirubrobacterales; family 70-9; genus DASUPK01. The sequence goes on from CAVUQC010000008.1 coordinate 51,506, forward strand.
CCGGCCTGGCGCTGCAGCCGGGCCGCCTGGGGTCCTGGCTGGTGGGTCAGGAGGGGGCGATCCTCGTGCGCCCGGGGGGACACCGCGTTCACTGCTTCTGCGTGCGCGTCGGGGAGGCCGGCGATTTGCCGCCCGCCGACCGGGTGGCGCACCTGCTGCTGGCCCTGCGCGAGGACGAGGAGGGATTCGCAACCGTTGCGAACCGGAACTTCTCGGGTGCGACGTGGCGTCTCAGGCGAGAGTTATCGGCGGGCACACGTCCGGCCCTCGAACGAGCCCGGAAGCTCGGAGACGCGCGGGTCTAGTTCTCCTCGTCGTGCTCCCTGACCTTCTCCTCGATCTGCTGCATCACGTTCGGATCGCGCAGCGTCGTCACGTCACCGAGCTCGCGGCCCTCGCCGATGTCGCGGAGGAGCCGGCGCATGATCTTGCCGGAGCGGGTCTTCGGGAGGTCGCCGGCCCAGATGATTTTCTTGACCCTGGCGATCTTCGAGATCCGCCGAGAGACGTGTTCATTGATCTCCTTGGCGATCTCGTCGTTGCCCTCGAGATCGCCCTCGAGCGTGACGAAGGCGCAGATGGCCTGACCGGTGTCCTCGTCTGCGATGCCGATGACGGCGGACTCTGCCACCTTCGGATGGGAGACGATCGCTGACTCGACCTCCGCGGTTGAGAGGCGGTGGCCCGAGACGTTGACGACATCGTCGACGCGGCCGAGAACCCAGAAGTAGCCGTCCTCGTCCTTGCGCGCGGCGTCGCCAACGAAGTAGGTCGTCTCGTCCCACTTCGAGTAGTAGGTCTCCTTGAACCGCTCGTCCTCCTTGAACAGGGTGCGGAGCATCCCCGGCCAGGGACGCCTGAGCGCCAGAAGGCCCTGGTCGCCGTCGACCTCGTTGCCCTCCTCGTCGAGCACCGCAGCGTCGATGCCCGGCAGAGGCTTCGTCGCCGATCCGGGCTTGGCCGCGGTGATTCCCGGCAAGGAGCTGATCATGATGTTGCCCGTCTCGGTCTGCCACCAGGTGTCGACAATCGGACAGCGCTCGCCGCCAATCACCTCGTAGTACCAGAGCCACGCTTTGGGGTTGATCGGCTCGCCGACGGTGCCGAGCAGGCGGAGGGATGAGAGATCGTGCTTGTTCGGATAGTCCACACCCCACTTCATGCACGCCCGGATCGCGGTCGGCGCGGTGTAGAAGGTGGTCACCTTGTGGCTCTCGATGATGTCCCACCAGACGTCCTTGTCCGGGTAGTCCGGAGGGCCCTCGTACATGACGCCGGTCGCCCCGTTTGAGAGGGGGCCGTAGACGATGTAGGAGTGGCCGGTAACCCAGCCGACGTCGGCGCCACACCAGAAGACGTCCGACTCCGGCTTCAAATCGAAGACGTAGCGGTGGGTGAAGGTGACCCCGAGGAGGTAGCCGCCGGTGGTGTGCAGCACGCCCTTGGGCTTCGCCGTCGAGCCTGAGGTATAGAGGACGAAGAGCGGATGCTCGGCGTCCATGGGCTCGGCCGGACACTCGGCGTCGGCTGACTTCATCGCCTCTTCGAACCAGACGTCCCGTCCTTCCTTCATCTCGCAGTCGGCGCCAGTGGACTTGACGACGAAGATCGTCTCGATCGAATCGAGATCACCGATCCCCTCCTCGTCCACGGCGCTCTTGATCGGCGCGGTCTTGCCCTTGCGGCGGGCGCCGTCGACCGTGATCAGGGCCTTGGCCTCCGAAAACTCCATGCGTTCGCGCACGGCCTCCGGGGAGAAGCCGCCGAAGACGACGTTGTGGGGGGCGCCGATGCGGGCGCAGGCGAGCATCGACACGACGACCTCGGGGATCATCGGCAGGTAGATGCCTACGACGTCGCCCTTGGCGATGCCGCGGTCCTTCAGCGCGTTGGCGAAGCGCTGCACTTCGGCGTGGAGGTCGGAGTAAGTGATGTCGCGCTCCTCGCCCTCCTCACCGCGCCAGTGGAATGCGATGCGGTCGCCGTTGCCTGCTTCTACGTGCCTGTCCAGGCAGTTGTAGGAGGCGTTGAGCTTGCCGTCCGCGAACCACTTGTAGAACGGGGCGTTGGATTCATCGAGCGTCTGAGTCGGCTTCTCGGCCCAATCAAGCAGCTCCTCCGCCTGGCGCTGCCAGAAGCCCTCGAGATCCTTGGCGGCTTCCTCGAACATCGACTCGTCGGCGACGAGCGCTTCCTTCTTGAAGTCTTCGGGGGGTGGGAACTGCTCGATGTCGAGCATCGACTCGAGTTGCTTTTCGAGGTCCGCGCTGCTCACCTTGGTCGCCATCTCTCCTCCTAAGTCCGTTCTCGTTTCAAAGCTACTCCCCGCCAGGGGCCGGGACCGGATGGGCGGCGCCGGCGAGCCGGCGCCGCCTCCAGCCGTGGTGCGTCAGTCAGCGTCCCGCTGGGTCCACCTCCTCTCCCCGCGCCACTTGAAGCGGCATGACCGGGGCGATGGTCCGGCCGAATGTCGAGTTGATCACGGCGGCGAACGACGCGTACCAGGCCGCCGCCGCTGTGGCGAGCCCGATGTAGCCGCCCCAATGGATCACGTTCTCGTTGCCCCCGCTGTTGCCCGCGCCCAGCAGGATGAACGTGATCGACAGCAGGAAGAACACCAGTGCGACGGCACCGGTGGTGCGGAGCGAGGCGAGAAACATGTAGGTGGTGAAGATCGCCCACGCCCAGAGATAGAGGCCGACCGCGCTTCCGGCATGAGCCTCCGGGATGTCCTTCACGAAGAAGGTCACCAACGCCCAGAAGGAAATCCAGAAAGCCCCATATGACGAGAAGGCGACCGCGCCGAAGGTGTTGCCGGTGCGGAACTCCCACATTCCGGCAAGCAGCTGCGCGATACCGCCGTAAGCGAGCGCCAATCCCAGAACCACCGGTTCCCCGGCGTCACTGACGATGTTCGCATTGAACATGCTGAGAACGAACGTGGTCATCGCGAATCCGGCGAGCCCAAGGGGTCCCGGATCGGCAGGAATCCACGACGAGGCTGACCTCGAAGATTCCATCTGATTGTCTCCTTCCTTGCCGGCCGAACCGGCCAACGCTCACGTGCAGCACCGCAGTTCGGCGGGCGGCTGTGGTGAGGATCCTTACCCCCGCCCATACCCCGGGGTCAGCGTTTGCTAACGCAAGGATCGTTTCGGCAGCCGTCGGTTAGAGACCGGCGGCTTCGGCCAGGAGGGTGACCTGCTCGGGATCGGGTGAGCAGGGAAAGAGGATGAGCTCGTCGCAGTTCCATTCCTCGTAGGCCTTGATGAACGCCTTGATGCTGTCGGCGTCCTTGGGGGCGCCGGAGGCGATGCCCTGCACGGCAGCGTCGCCAAGCCAGGCGTAGTAGTCGCCGACGTAGGCCTGGGCCGTGGCCTCGGCGTCGGGGCCGAGGCTGAAGTAGCCCAGGGCCAGGGTCCGGGGCTGTCCGTCGCGGCCGGCCTTCTTCCAGGCGTCGTCGAGGTTGGAGATGTCGGCGCCGAACTGTGCGGCGCCGGAGCCACCCTGCGTCCAGCCGTCGCCGTACTTGGCGGCACGGTCGAAGGATGCCTCCACGGCTCCGCCGACGAGGAGCGAGGGGCCCTTGCCGGAGGGCCGGGGGCCGACCTTCGTCTCGAGATCGCCCTCCGCGTTCCAGATGTCGCGGATCTTCGCGAGGGCGTTGTCGAGCCATTTGCCGCGGCTCGACATGTCGATCCCGCTGATGTCGTAGTCGTCCTCACGGCCGCCGATCCCGATGCCGAGGACCGCGCGATCGCCTCCGGCCAGGGCGTCGAGAGAGAGGAACTGCTTGGCGAGCATCGCGGAGTTCTGACGCAGCGGGCCGAGCAGGACGTCGGTGACGAGCTTGATGCGCTCGGTCACCGCGGCTGCGGCGGAGAGCGCGACCACCGGCTCGTAGTTCGGAAAGACGATTCGGTCGATCGTTCCGAGGGAAGAGAAGCCGGCGTCCTCGGCGGCGCGCGCCCAGTCGGTGAGCTGATTGCCGGTCGTTCCCGGCACTGTGTTCGGCAATCCGATTCCGAGCTCCATGCGTTCCTTTCGTCGACCTACAGTTGGTTGGTGGCTCCCGGGGAACCTACCGAGGTCGTTGCGTGGGCAAACGAATTGCTGGAGACGGCACGGGTCGGGCGGCTGGGAGTGGCCGACGAGGAGGGAGCGCCGCGGGTGCTGCCCGTGACGTTTGCGGTGGCCGAGGGGCGGATCTGGAGCGCGATCGACGACAAACCGAAGCGGGCGGGCGAGCCGGCGCGGCTGCGGTTTCTGCGGGGGGATCCGCGGGCGGCGCTGACGGTGGATCGCTACTCCGACGACTGGGAGGAGCTGGCGTGGGTGCAGGCGCTGGGGAGGGTTCGGATCCTGGACGTCGCGGATGGCTCGGCGGGGTTGGCGGCCCTCACGGAGAAGTACGAGCAGTACCGGGAGAGCAGTCCGCCGGGTCCTCTTCTGGCTCTGGAACCGGAGAGGTATCTGTGGTGGCGAGCTGCGGATCCGGGGGGCCGAGGCGCGCGTAGCGGCGACCGCGGCGGGTGATCAGGATCTCGTCGCCGGCGGCGGCGCGTTCCATCCAGTAGCCGAAGCGGTTCCGAAAGAGATGAGCGCCGACGGTGATTTCGGTGCCATCACCGTCGGCTTGTGTAGTGGAGCCAGCGGGGCTCGAACCCGCGACCTCGTGCATGCCATGCACGCGCTCTCCCAGCTGAGCTATGGCCCCAGCGAGGCTGTGATCAGCAGCAAAGTGTATCGACGCTCTCTGGCCATTCCTGGGCGGCACGAGACGTAGCTGAACTGCTGACAAGTCGGATACGAACAGGAACGGGATCAGGTAGCTCGACCCCGTTTCGTGGTCAAAGGCGGCGATCATGTCGACCTCGCCCACCTCGTACCTATTGCGGACATAGCCGCTGGGGGAGTGCCAGCTGCTGACGAGATTGATCACCAGAACATCTCCTCGTCGTTTGGCCGTCTTCACCTGCACTCGGAGGATTTGGTCGCCGAGATCGAATGCCAGGTCGTAACGGCAATGCTCAGCCACCGGCTTGAGGACGTCGATCCCGAGCTTCATCGCCTCCAGCGCGATCGCAAATTCGGCGATGTTCCCCTTGTCGTTGGATGTGAGCACCCGACGATCCTCGCGTCGATCGGGCGACGTGAGGCGCGCAGAGCGTCAGGAATGTGTGACGGCGGGGAGCTCTAGGCCGCGCGGTGCTTCTCGCCGCTGTCCTCATCCACGTCGAGGACAACTCCGCTGCTGCGGGTATCGCGAACCACGAACTCGAAGGGCGCCTTCTCCTCCAGCGCCCGCAGCAGGTCGATCGGGTTGTCCAGCTTCATCGAGACCCAGGCCCGGCCGCCCGAGAAGCGCTTCACCTTGATCTGGGATGCGCCGTCGATTTCCCCGGCCGCATCCTCGAACCCCGTCAGCTGCGCGAAGTCCTTCAGCGGCCCCACCTCGATCTCCACCTCGCCCGAGTACACGCTCGCCTGAGCCGCCTCAGTCCCCACCGCAGGCCGGTCCTCCTCGAGCTCCTCGAGCCCCAGACGCTCCCTCGCCACATCGGCGAGCTCCGAGACCCGGGCGCCCAGCTCGTCTCTCAGCCCGGACAGCTCCGTCACCCGGTCCGCCATCTGCACCGCGTCCTCCAGCGCCTTCATCCGGATCCGCGTGGCCTGGCGGCGCGCCTGCCCGTAGATCTCCTCGATCCCCTTGGTAACGGCCGCAGCCATCGGCTTCTTGAGGACATCCTGAAGCCGCTTCTCGCGCTCCACCACCCGCTCGGCCAATCTCTGGGCCTCCCGCTCGAGGCGGGCCAGCCGAGCATCGCGTGCCTCAATGGCCGCGTCGACCTGCGCTGGGTCGTAACCGCGTACGGTGCGCCGGAAGCGCTCCTGGGACACGACGGAAAGGCTAGGAGCCCCTTCGGACGGCTTCGCGTCAGATCGCGGCGTGCTGGCCGCTGGCCAGGTCCAGATCGAGCCGCCCAGCCTCGCCCCAGAGCTGATCGAGCCGATAGCGCTCCCGCGGCTCGGGCGTGAACACGTGCAGAACCGCGTCCAGGTAGTCCATCAGCACCCACTCGGACTCCCGCACGCCCTCGACCCTTGCAGGGAGCCAGCCGTCTCTCTTGAGCTGGTGGTAGACCTCGTCGTGGATCGCCTTGCCCTGACGCTCATTCCGCGCGGTGCAGATCACCAGGTAGTCCGTGTAGCCGACCAGCTGCCGCACATCGAGCGCGATCAGGTCGGTGGCCCCCTTGTCGTCGGCGATGGTGGCCAGCCGGCGCGCCAGCTCCTCCGAGGTCATCTCCAGCCCGCGACTCATCGGTACAACCCCCGCTCCCCGATCACCCTGATCACCGGATCCGGAACCAGATGCCGGAGCGGCTTTCCCTCCCGCGCTCGCTGCCTGACTGTGGTCGAGGACGCTCCGCAAAGTGGCATGTCAATTATCTCTGCCCTGTCGGATGCACCCAGCCGCTCCAACGCGGACTCCACTGCTCCCAAACCGACACCCGGCCGCGGCACCACCCCAAGCGAGGCAAGCTCCAGTACCCGCGCCGGCTCCTTCCAGCTCGCCAGCCCGGCGGCCATGTCGGCGCCGAGCAGAAAATAGAGCTCGTCCTCCGGCTCGCTCTCGGCGAGCAGCTCGAGGGTCCGGTAGCTGTACGACACCTCATCCCGCTCCACCTCAAGGCCCGAAGCCTCCACCCCGTCCTCATCGCCGGCCGCAAGCATCGCCAGCTCCAACCTGACCTCGGCCCCCGGATCGTCCTCGATCTCCTTGTGGGGCGCGCGCCGCGTCACCATCAGCAACACCCGGTCCAGCTCCAGCTGCCAGCGCGCTTCCTGCGCCAGCAGCAGATGTCCCACGTGGGGCGGGTTGAAGGCCCCGCCCAGGACCCCGATCCGTGCGACGTCGCTACTCCCTGACCTGCCCGCTGCCGTGGACGACGTACTTCGTGGTCGTCAACTCGCGCAGCCCGATCGGGCCTCGCGCGTGCAGCTTCTGGGTCGAATTGCCGATCTCCGCGCCCATCCCGAACTCATAGCCGTCAGTGAAGCGCGTGGACGCGTTCACGTAGACGGCCGCGGAATCGACCGCATCCGTGAACTCATCCCCCACCTGCTTCGAGCTGGTCACGATCGCGTCGGAATGCCCGGTCCCGTGCCGGTTGATGTGGTCAACCGCCTCGCCGAGCGAATCGACGACGCCCACCGCCATCTTCAGGCCGTGGAACTCCGTGTCCCAGTCGACCTCGGTCGCTTCGCCGACCGCCAGCCCGTCGGCAGCCTCCCGGGTGGCCTCATCGCCGACCAGCTCCACCCCGGCGTCGCTCAGCTTCGAGAGCAGCGCCGGCAACAGCTCCGCCGAGACATCGCGATGCACCAACAGGGTCTCGGCCGCATTGCAGACGCCCGGCCGCTGCACCTTGGCGTTGTACGCGATCCGCTCCGCCATCTCCAGATCCGCGTCCTGGTGCACGTAAACATGGCAGTTGCCCGCGGCCGCGTACATCACCGGGACCTTCGCCACCTCCTTCAGGGCGTTCTTCAGCCCCTCACCGCCGCGCGGAATGATCAGATCCACCAGGCCCTCGGCGGTGGCGAGCTCGGCCAGCTGCTCGTGCCCACCACCCGAGATCAGCACCACCGACGCGGCGGGCAGCTCGGCGGCGGCGAGAGCATCGGCCAGCAGCCCGGCCAGGTAGGCATTCGAGCTCTCCGCGCTGCTCGAGCCGCGCAGCACGGCGGCGTTGCCGCTCTTCAGGCAAAGCGCAGCGGCGTCGATCGTCACGTTCGGCCGCGCCTCATAGACGACGGCCACCACCCCGATCGGAACCCGCTTCTTCGCCACCTCGAGCCCGTTCTCCAAGGTCCAGCCCTCAACCACCTCGCCGACGGGGTCCGGCAGCTCGGCGATCTCCCGCACGCCCTTCGCCATCTCGGCCACCCGCGCCTCGGTCAGCCCGAGCCGATCGAGCAGGGCCTCGTTCAGCCCCTCCTCACGCCCAGCGTCGACATCGGCCCGATTGGCCTCGAGCAGCCCCCGCGCGGAAGCGTCAATGCGGTCCGCCAGATCCCTCAGGCAGGCGTCCTTCTCATCTCGGCTGGCGCGCGCCAGCAGGTGCGAAGCATCCTTGGCCTCGCGACAGGCCTCGGCGACGGTCTTGGCTGCGGTGGCCACCCTCTAAGAGTAACCGCGAGGGCATTCCGAACTCACCCGTATCCCTACGTCGACCCCGGGCGCTTTACGGGCTAGAGGCAATCGGAAGCTAGGGAAAGGAACAGAATGCGAAAGCGCCTCACCGTGATCGCCCTCGGGTCGTTGATCGCCTGCATTGCCGTCGCGCCAGGGGCCCTCGGCAACAACGGACACGGCCAGAAGGCACCAAAGCAGGCGCCCGGTTCCATTTCGCTGACGGCGAGCCCGAGCACCGTGACGTCAACGACGAGCACCATCTCGGTCACGGGGAACGTGATGGCCACGAGCGGCTGTCGCAAGGGCCGGACGGTGCAGTTCTCATACGTCGGGGCCGGGGGCACCACCCCGCTCACCGAAACCGCAATGACCGGTCCAAACGGTGACTTTGCGGCGACGCTGCCGAAGCCCACGGACGCAGCACCCGCGACCGTGACGCTTCAGGCAACGGCTGCAGAGACCGATCGCAGGGTCGGGAGCGCGAAGAAGGGCAAGAAGGCGAAGAAGGGCAGGAAGGCGAAGAAGGGCAGGAAGATCACCTGCCTGAGCGCCGCAGGCCAGACCACCCTCACGGTCGCGCCGTAGCCACAGCAGCACCCAGGGGCGGGAGAACGGGCCGCGCGTGCGGCCCGTTCTCCTGCGCTACGGTCGCGGCGTGGCCGGCGATCGCTTCATGCGGCGGCTCGACCGGGCGCGAGACGGCGATGAGGCCGCTTGGGCCGAAATCTTCGCCGAGCTGGCGCCTGTCGTGCTCGGCTATCTGCGCGCCAACGGCGCCCCGGATCCGGAGGACGTTCTGAGCGAAGCCTTCCTCCAGGTTGCCCGGGACATCGCTGCATTCGAGGGCGATCAGGAGAGCTTTCGCGCCTGGGTCTTCACGATCGCGCATCACCGGCTGATCGACGCCCGCCGGCATTCGGCGCGGCGACCGATTGAGCTCACTCCGGAGCCGCCTGAGCCGAGGGCGCGGGAAGCGGATGCCGCCGAGGAAGCGCTGGCGAGAATCGGCCTGGAGCGGGTCCAGGAGGTTCTCGCCGGCCTCTCGGATGAGCAACGGGAGGTGCTGCTTCTGCGCGTGGTCGGGGACCTGAGCATCGAAAACGTGGCCAGGGCGATGGGCAAACGACCCGGTGCGGTGAAGGCGCTCCAGCGTCGCGGGCTCGCGGCGATCAAGCGAGAAATGGCCCGGAAGGGGGTAACCCTGTGAACGGAAACGGCGCTTACAGGGATGAGATGAGCGAGATCGTCCTATTCCAGAAGGCGCTGCAGGCGGCTGTTCCGAGTCGGCCCGATCCGGGACTCGGCGCGGAGCTGGTCCCGAGGCTCGCCCACACCGTCCGCGCTTCGGCCCTGGAGATCGAAGGGCAGGCCGCAAGGCGTGGCCCCTCACGCTCTCGGGGGGCCGGGTTCCGGCGGCGCGCCCGGATCGCGAGGGTCGCTCTCGTCGTGGCCGTCCTGCCCCTGGCGCTCGCCGGGTTGGCGTTCGCCGGCGTCACCATGCCGAGCCCGGTCCGCTCCGTCTTCAATTCAGCCGGCGTCCATCTGCCCAACCAACCCTCAGCCGGTCATGAGGCGGGGACGGCACCGGCCTCCGCTCCAAGCTCGCAGTCACACCGCGAGACCACGACCTCCCGCGGCCATTCCCAGCGTGCCCACCGCAGGGCCGAGCGCGCGCAGAACCACACCGCCACGGGAAACCCCGGCCGCCGCGTCCGTCGCCACGGCCAGGGACCCGTGCCCGGGCCTGCCTCCGCGCCCCAGGGCAATGCCCTCGGGCACGCCAAGCCGCATGGCAATTCGCAGAACACCTCCAGAGGCTCCGGCTCACCGGCCTCGCCCGGGAACTCGGGCAACGCCCCCGGGCAGACCGGCGTCCACGACGGAGGCGCCGCGAACGGTCACGGCAAGTCCGGTTAGACCTGCGCCTTCTCGCGCTGCTCCGAACGCACGGCCCTTGCGCGTGTCGATGAAATTCGGCGACAGGACCCGCCCGCCAGCGCGAATCGTCTAGAGCTGGATGCTCTTGATCTCGAGGAACTCCTCGAGGCCGAACTTGCCGAGCTCGCGACCGTGACCGGACTGCTTCACGCCACCGAACGGGGCAAGTGGATTGAACGTCGCGCCGTTGATCTGGACCTGGCCGGTGCGCATTCGACGAGCAAATGCCTTGGCCCGCTCGGGGTCGGCAGACCAGACGCCGCCGTCAAGCCCATAGATGGTCGAGTTGGCGATCTCCGCCGCCTCGTCCTCCGAGTCATAGGGAATGATCGAGAGCACCGGCCCGAAGATCTCCTCCTGGGCAATGGTCATATCGGGCTTCACGTCGGAGAAGACCGTCGGCCGAACGAAGTAGCCCGTCTCCAGGCCGGCGGGCGGCTCCGCGCCTCCGGTCACCAGCTTGGCGCCCTCGTCCTCGCCCTTCTGGATGAAGCCGCGGACCCGCTCCTGCTGGGCCTCCGAGACCAGCGGGCCCAGGCGGGTGCCGTCCTCGAACGGATCGCCAGGTGTCGCCTTCTCGGCGGCGGCCGCCGCGACCTGCTCAGCCTCCGCCAGCTTCTCGCGCGGGACGAGCATCCGGGTATGCGCGCTGCAGGTCTGTCCCGAGTTGAGGTAGCAGTTCCCAACACCGTGACCAACGGCCGCCTTCAGGTCGGCGTCGTCGAGAATCACGTTCGCGGACTTGCCGCCGAGCTCCAGCGCCACCCGCTTGACGGTCCCGGCGGCGACCTCGCTGACCCGCCGCCCGGCTCGCGTCGACCCGGTGAACGAGACCATGTCGACGTCGTCGTTGGCCGCGATCGCCTCGCCGACCACCGGGCCGAAACCCGTCACGAGGTTGAACACCCCGGCGGGAAGATCGAGCGAGTCGATGATCTCGGCGAGGATGAACGAGGTGAGCGGCGTCACCTCGCTCGGCTTGACGACCACCGAGCAGCCCGCGGTCAGCGCGGGTGCGACCTTCGCGCAGATCTGGTGGAGCGGGTAATTCCAAGGGGTGATGCAGCCGACCACTCCGATCGGCTCACGCACCACGAGTGAGTTGCCGATCTGCTCCTCCCAGACGACCTCGGAGGCGACCTGCGCCTGCGAGCCGAAGTCCATCGCCGGCAGGCCGGCCTGAATGGTCCGTGACAGCGCGAGTGGCATCCCCACCTCGGCCGAGACCAGCGTCGCGATCTCATCCGCGCGCTCGGCGAGCGCCGCGCTGATCGCCATGCAGGCGTCGACCCGCTGCTCGACCGGCACCCGGCGCCACGCCTCGAAGCCCGGACGCGCCGCCGTCACCGCGCGATCGAGGTCCTCGGGGGTGCCCTCGGGGATCCGTCCGATCACCTTCTCCGTGGTCGAGTCGATCACCTCGATCGTGCCATCTCCCGACGGCTCGACCCACTCACCGCCGATGTAGAGGCGGTCGCGAACGATCTCGTTGGTCGGGTGTCCCGCCTGGGCGGGAGCTGCAGTCTCAGTGGCCACGGTCGATTCCTCCTGGTTCGAGTTCTGTCTAAGCGGGTTGTGCTTCGGCCGATTCCGCGGATGCCGCTGATGCGCCGGCATCCTCGGCGATCGCCTCGGCGGTGCGATGTGCGAGCGCCATGATCGAGACCATCGGATTGGTTCCCGACGAGGTCGGGAAGGCACTGCCGTCCCCGATCCAGACGCCCTTGGTGTCGTGCAACTCGCCCCACGGCCCCGCAACGGAGGTCTGGGGGTCCTCGCCCATCCGGCAAGTCCCCATCTGGTGTGCGCTGAAGAGCTTGTAGCCGCCCGCTCGGAACGGGATTCGCTTGACGGCGGCGATGAACGCCTCGAGGTCGTCGCCCCGGCGCCACGTCGGCGCGCCCTCGGCAAGCGGGCCGATCTGGTGCGCTCCCGCGGCCTCGTGCAGGCGGATCTGAACCTCGATCCCCTTCTTCAAGTTCTCCAGGTCGAGCGGATCGGTCACCGAGTAGAGCGGCATCGCCTCCCCGTTGGCGTCGACCATCACCTGGCCGGATCCTCGGTCGCGCGTCAGCGAGATGAAGTTGGCCGTGAAGCGGAACTCCTCCATGCGCTGCTTGTGATCGGCGGCGGAGATCCACGGCGTCGCCGAGCCGATCAATCCCGGCGCGTACTGCGCCGTCTCGATCAGGAAGCCGAAGCCCTCACCGGTGTCCGCGAACTCGTCGCAGAGCCCGGCCTGTGGCGCACCCCACCATGCCTCCTGGTCGGTGCCATACGCGCCACCCACGACGCTCGAGGGATGCAGCCTCAGGTTCTGCCCGACCACCGGGCCGCCGATTTCGGACCGCAGCAGTAGAGCCGGTGATTCGAGCGAGCCGCAGGCCGCGACCACCCGCGGCGCCCTCACCGTCACCTGGGCGCTGCGCCCGTCCGGCGTCTGCCACACCGCCTCGACTCCGCTGGCTCGCCCGCCCTCGGTGAGGATCCGCGTAGCGCGGGTGAACGTGAGGAGGCGCGCCCCCTGCTCCTGTGCGTCGGCGAGCCAGGTTCTGTCGGCGCTCTGCTTGCTCCCCGACTGATCGCCGAAACCGAGGTAAGCCGCTGTCTCGGGCGAGTAGGCGCCCTCGTCCGTGTTCCGCACGATCGTCTCGAAGCTCCAGCCGAGCGCCTCGGTCCCCTCCCGCAGCCGCTGCTGAGTCCCGTTCAGCTCGCTGCACCGGTCGTTGGCGCTGATGCGCTCCAGCACCGTGTCGAGGTGGCGGTCATACGCCGACTCGCCGACGTCCCCAAGTCCGTGCTGTGCCCACTCCTCGCGGACCCAGGACCGGGTGCGCAGGCAGTTCGTCCAGTTGATCGTGGTGCCGCCCCCGAGCGTCGTCCCTGCCACCAGGCTGACGTTGCCGTCGGCGGTCGGGGTCGGGCCGCCGCGCCAGAACATCTGCTGGTAGGCGGGCAGCTCGAGTTGGGCGAAGTCGGATTCGTTGTAGTAGCCGGCGCCCTCGAGGACGACCACGTCCAGGCCGCGCGACGCGAGCACCGCCGCGATCACCGACCCGCCCGAGCCGGACCCGACGATGCAGACGTCCGCCTCCAGCGTCTCCTCGGCTCCCGAGGGCTCGTGGATCTTCAGCGGCTTCTCCACCTGCGGCGGCGGAGAGATCGGCCCCGGGTACCTAAAGGCCTTCCAGTTCGGATTCTGGCCGCTCTCGGGGTCGGGCGCGCCGTAGTGGAGGAAGAGGGTCATTCCGATCAGCGCGGCCACGCCGGCGGCGGCGCGCGGGTCGGCGAAGGCCGTGTTGCGCAGGATCTGCTCCCTCGACTCCTGGGACGGAGCCTGGGTGATCCCCTGGCCGCCGAGCGCGTCGAGCAGCATCAGAAGGCCGCCCCGCAGCTCGGGATCCGGGATCTCGGAGATCAGCTGGGCGGCGCCGGCATCGACGCCGATGTCGCTCGCCTTGCGGCCCCAGAGGCCCTCCGGGTCGCGATCGCGTGGCAGCGAGGGAACGACCGTGTCGCAGACCGCGGTCAGGACCGCCTGCTGCGGGTCGCTCAGCACCGTTCCCGCTTCCTCTCCGGAGCCCATCGCCCGAGACTCTACTGGCTGGCTGGCCAGTCTCGGGCTCAGGTGAGCACGAAGTAGTCGCGGTGCACCGCCTCCTCGGAGGCGTGCGGAAGCAGCTCTCTGACCTTTTCGGTCCGCATCCCCTTGATCCGGCGGAGCTCGGAGGCGGAGTAGTTGACGATGCCCTTGCCGATCGTCCCGCCGTCCATGGCCACCTCGACCGCGTCGCCGGCGTCGAACTCGCCCTCCACCTCGGTGATCCCGACCGGCAGCAGGCTGCTGCCCTTCTCGCGCAGGACGCGGGCCGCTCCGTCGTCCACCCGGAGCGTGCCGTGGCTCGGCTTGGCGTAGCGAAGCCAGAGCTTGAAGCTCGACGCCCGCTGCCGGTGGGGGCTGAAGTGCGTCCCGGCGGACTCGCCGCCCGCGGCCCCAAGCAGGGTGCCGTGGGCGGTGCCGTCGCAGATCACTGCACCGATCCCGGAGGCGCCCGCCATGGTCGCCGCCGCGACCTTGCTGCGCATTCCGCCGAGCCCGAAGGGCGAGGTGTGCTCGCCGATCTCATAGCCGCCGAGCTGGCCCTCGTCCGTGACCTCGGAAACCAGCTCGGCGTCGTCGTGACGCCGGGGGTCCTTCGTGTAGAGGCCGGTCTGGTCCGTGAGCAGCACCAGCAGCCGGGCCTCGAGCATGATCGCCACCTGCGCTGCCAGGAAGTCGTTGTCGCCGAAGGTGATCTCGTCGGTCGCCGTCGTGTCGTTCTCGTTGACGACCGGAACCACGCGCCAGGCGAGCAGGCGGCTGAGAGTCTGGCGGGCGTTCAGGTAGTGCGTCCGCTGCTGCAGGTCGGAGGCGGTGAGCAGGACCTGCGCGGCCCGCACATCTCCCTTCGCCAGACGCTCCTCGTAAGCCCGGAAGAGGCTGCCCTGTCCCACCGCGGAGGCCGCCTGAAGCTCGTCGATCGCGGAGGGCCGGGCCGGCAGATCCATCACCCGCATCCCCCGGGCGATCGCGCCCGAGGTGACCATCACGACGTTCTCGCCGCTCGCGTGCAGCTGGGCGACCTGCGCGCAGACACTGTCCAGGACCTCGCTGCGAAGCGCGCCCTCCTCTCCGGCGACGATCGACGACCCGAGTTTCGCGACCACGGTCATGGCCGAATCATCGCGGGTCGAGCTCGAACTCGAGGTCGCCGACGACCACCTCGTCGCCCGGCTCGAAGCCGGCTCGCTGCAACGCCGCGATCACGCCGATCTCGCGCAGGCGCCGCTCCAGGTAGTCGAGGGCCTCGGGGTTCTCGAGGTCGTGCCGCGCGATCAGCAGCTCGATTCCCCGGCCGATGATCCTGAACCGTCCGTCGCCCTCCGGCACGACGTCGAAGCCCTCCTCATCCCCCGGGCGGTAGACGCGATGCTCGGCGTCGAACTCCTTCTCATCCGCGGCCACCGCGTCCGACTCGTCGGGCAGCGCCGCGAAGATCGCCTGGGTGAGCTGGTCGAGGCCGGCTCCGGTCGCGGAGGAGATGCCCACCACCTCGCTGCCGGCCCGCTCGCTCCACTGCTGCACCAGGCTCTGGGCCTCGCCCTCGGGGATCAGGTCCACCTTGGAGAGGGCGATGATCTCCGGCAGCCCGTCGAGCCCGGCCCCGTAGCCGGCGAGCTCGCCCCTGATCGTCTCGTAGCTGGTCTCCGGATCGCCCTCGGCCGGCGCCACCTCGACCAGATGCACGAGGAGGCGGCAGCGCTCCAGGTGGGCGAGGAACTCGTGGCCGAGCCCCGCTCCGTCAGCCGCACCCTCGATCAGGCCGGGGATGTCGGCGAGCACGAGCTGATGGCCGTCGAGCTCGATCGTCCCCAGGTTGGGCTCGACGGTCGTGAAGGGGTAGCCGGCGACCTTCGGATCGGCCCGGGTAAGCCTGGCCAGGAGCGAGGACTTGCCGGCATTGGGCAGACCCACCAGGCCGACGTCGGCGAGCAGCTTGAGGCGCAGCTCGATCTCACCGGACTCCCCCTCGAGGCCGCGCTCCGCGAACCGCGGTGCCTGCCGCGTTGAGGTGGCGAAGCGCTTGTTGCCGTGGCCGCCCGAGCCGCCGCGCGCGACCACGACCCGCTGGCCGTCGGCCAGCAGCTCAGCCTCAGAGCCGTCGAGACCCAGGACGACCGTCCCCGGTGGCACTGCGATGACGCGATCCGCCCCGCGCTCCCCATG
Organism: uncultured Solirubrobacterales bacterium; assembly: GCA_963743575.1. Lineage (GTDB taxonomy): Bacteria > Actinomycetota > Thermoleophilia > Solirubrobacterales > 70-9 > DASUPK01. The sequence continues at coordinate 67,414 of CAVUQC010000008.1, forward strand.
CTGGCGCTTGCCCTTGCCGTGCTCCCCGCGTCCGGCGCGGAAGTGCCGACTCCGCCCGAGCGAGGAGAGGTCGCGGCGCTGGGCGTCGCAGGCCAGCACGACGTCGCCGCCGCGCCCGCCGTCGCCGCCGTCGGGACCGCCCCGCGGCACATGCGCCTCGCGCCGAAAGCTGACCACGCCGTTGCCGCCGCCGCCACCCTCCACATAGATCTTGGCTCGATCGAAAAGCACGGCGCGAAGGTAGCCGGATGGAGTTGTCCGGAGGCCCTAGCCGGTCTCGGCGACGGGCCGCGCCCGCGAGAACCAGTGCCGCCGCTTCAGCCCTGCGGCCTCCTCGGCCTCTTCCCGCGAGCAGAGGTCCAGGTACAGCAGGGTTCGTCCCAGAGCCACGTAGGGCAATACCAGCCCGTAGATGACCGACGCGATCAGGTTGACGAGTACCGCCGAGAGGTTGAGGAAGATCAGGAAGAAGCCGAGCACTGGCCCGATGACCACCGCGATCACCGCGAGGATCGCGGTGACCACAAGCGCCCGCAGCCAGTGGCCACGGACCCGGGCGTGGCTGCCGCGCAGCGACTCCCGGATCGAGCGGTCCTCGAACAGGATCTCCTGCTGAACGAACTGCCAGGCGACGTAGAAGTAGGCGGCAAACGGGATTCCGATGACCGTGACGACCATCAGGGCCAGGAACAGGTAGACGAGCAGCTGGGCGCCGACGACGCGCCAGAGCTTGCCCCAGATCTCCCGGTAGTCCTCCCGGACCCCCGATTCCTTCCCCTGCTCCCGCCGGTGGACGAAGGCGACGACCGCTCCGGAGGCGAGCGCGGAACCGATCGGGTAGGCGAGGTTCCCGAACGAGCCGTTGAACTCGAGCGTCAGGCCGAACGGATGAATCTGGACCTCGCCGCTGCCGGCGAGCTGCGTGAAGATGTACTGCGCGCCCTGGATGGCCGCGAGGATCACAAATCCGCTCAGGGCGATCGCGAGCATCGTGCGCCAGTGCCGCCCATAGAGCTGCCGGGCGCCGCGGAGGAGCTGGCCGACGGTCCACTTGTGCCGGAGCGTGGTGATGTCAACCGGGCGCCAGCGCGTGAACAACGGCGGCACGACGAGTAGGAGGAGCAGGGCCAGCCCGAGGCCGATCGCCCCGAGGGTTGACTTGGCCTCCAGGTTGATGAACTCGGAGATGCCCTCGATCGCCCCACAGAAGGCTGTGCTGGCGGCCGGGCCGAGGACCGCTCCACCCGGCAGCCGCGGGCTGTCCCGGCGGATTCCGTCCATCCAGGTGAAGGGTCGGAGCCACTGCTTCTTGGTGGTCGGCCCCTGCGGGCCGTTGTTGAACCCCTTCTCCCGCTGGCCCCAGTGGCCCAGGAAGCCGAGCCACTGGAACTCGCCGCCGGGGGCAGCGGCCGTCGGGATGATCACGGGCTGCGGATCGGATCGGATGTTCGGCTCCTGGGTGTCGTCGCAACCGACGCCCGAGCCATTCGAGCCGTTCTGTATGTAGATCGCGTTGTCGTAGAAGGTGGCGTGAGAACCCGCCGCCGGGTACACGATCGGGTGCGTCCCGTCCTTCTGGACCTTGCCGTCGTCCCAATCGGCCCGCTCACCACCCGCGTGCTGGAAGAGAGCGATCTGGGAGGGGCCCTGCGCGAGCGCCTCGGCGGGGGTGTCGGCGTCGAAGGAGATCTGCATCCCCTCCCAGTCGCCCTCGTGCACGTCGTTGAACTGGTTGAAGTAGTAGAAGAACCAGTACTGGACGACGAGGCCCGGGTGGCCCGGCTCCGTTGCGATGTGCGCATAGGTGACCGCGGGCGCCTTGCCCTCATTCCTCAGGGCCTGAAAGTCCTTTGCGTAGCTGCCGCGAGCAGGGCACTTGATGCTGAGCGGGTCCCCGGGAAGGTCAAGGTAGTAGTCATCACCGAGCCGCGCGATGTCCGCGGCGGTAGGACCCCGCTTGACGGGAACGTCCTTCCCTCCGACGTAATGGACCAGCGTCACGGCGGGGTTCCCGAGCACGACGTCCACCGTGGTCGGCGGGTTGTACTGCTCCTCCCTCGTGTTGCAGTTGTCGTCGGCCGTCTGCTCGCGAAGCATCAGGTGCGGCGCATAGGCAGCCACGAGCTGCTGCTGCGCGGGCGAGGTCGCAGCCACGGCGGTTGCCGTGAGCACGAGCGAGGCGGACGCGGTGAGGACGAGGAGCGCCGCCAACCTTCCGGGTCGGCGCAACACGGCGCCAACCTAACACGCCCCCCTGCGTCAAATCCAGCGGGCTACGCCTGATCGCCGACGCTGAAGTTGACCTGCTCGCCGACGACGGTCACGTCGAGTTCCTTGTCGTCGAGCATCACCGCGGCGCTCGGCTCGACGCAGACCGCGATCTCTTCACCCTGCACGATCTGATCATCGTGCGCCGGCTCATCCGTGACTGAGACCGCAAGGCCGGGGCCGGGCGCAAGCCCGTCCTGTCCCTGCGGGCTGATCCGGAACATCGAGCCGTCGGGGGCATCGGAAGCGGCGAGAATCCCGCGAATTGCCTGCGAGGCTTCGGGGGTGATCGTGAGCACGTGGCTCACCTCCTCCTGTCGAGAACGTGAGCCTTGCCGTTACCCGGCTTCCCCTCAGGGAAACGAGCTAGTCGCCGGCGACGACCGAGATCGTCCGGCCGCGGCGGCCGGTGCTGAACTGCACGACGCCGGGACGCGTCGCGAAGATCGAATGGTCTCGGCCGATGCCGACGCCGTCGCCGGGTCGGAAGCGGGTGCCGCGCTGGCGCACGATGATCTCCCCGCCGTTCACGGCCTGGCCGGCGAACACCTTGACGCCCAGGTACTTCGGGTTGGAGTCGCGGCCGTTCCGGCTCGATCCGAGTCCCTTCTTATGAGCCATCTGCGGCTTTCTCCTTCTTCTCGGCCGGCTTTGTCGCCGTCGAGGCGGCCGGCTTTCTGCTTGATGCGGCGGCGGGTCTTGTGGCCGCCGACTTCATGCTGACGTCCGTGATCTCCAGCCGGGTCAGCTCGGAACGGTGCCCGGCGCGCTTGCGGTAGCCCTTCTTCGCCCGATACTTGAAGATCCGGATCTTGGGACCGCGCTCATGTCCGGCCACCTTGGCCTCGACCTTGACCTTCTCGAGGTCCTTGCCGAGCACCATCTCCTTGTCTCGAAAGGCGACCGGCCGCAGATCGACCTTGTCACCTTCCTTCGCGGTCAGGCGATCGACGAGGAGGGTCGAGCCCTTCTCGACGCGGTACTGCTTTCCGCCTGTCTCTATGACTGCGTAGCTGGCCATGTCTCGTGTGCTTTCCTGATTCGGCGGCGGTGTTTGTGGCCGCCGTTTGTGGTGGTCTTTCTAGTCCTTGCTGCCGGCGCGGGACCGTCGCCTGCCGCCTCTGCTGCCGCGACGGCGGCGCCCGCTCGAGGCCGAGGATTCTAGCTTCTCGCCGGCATTTCCATTGGCCCCCGGCTCCACCACGTTCCCATCGGAATCGAGCAGCGCGGCGGTCGCCGCGGAGCGCCCGACGCTCTCGATCCGCACCATCCTCTGCTCACCGACATGGGGGCCGGCTCCGGTGACGCTGACGATGTAGGAATCGACGCGCGCGACGGCGTCGTCCACGTTGTACATGTGGGGCTCCTCGATGGAGACGAGCACCTCCTCGCCCACCTGGAAGGGCAGCGCCCGCTGTTCGATCTCGTCGCGTCCACCTGTCTCGACCACGTGGAACGTGTCGAGCGAGAGGGCGTCTCCGCCCTCGAAGTGGAATCGCTTGCCGGTCTCCTCCTCGAGCTCCGTGAGGCCGGAGTCCGCCGAGAGCAGCTCCGCGGCCACCCGTGGGTTGACCCGGATCAGGTACGCCTCAGGATCGGGCTGCTCCTCGACCAACTCCCCGAGCTTGCGCACGATCGTGATCGCGACTGTCTCCTCGGAGCTGACCACGCCCTCGCCGTCACAGGTCGGACAGCGCTTGGTGAGGATCTCGCGCACCCCGTCCGTGACGTTCTGCCTGGTCATCTCGACCAGGCCGAGCGGCGAGACCTCGACCACGTACGTCTTGGTCCGGTCCTCGTCGAGCGCGGTCCGCAGGGTCTTCAGGACCTGGTCGCGGTTGCGTGCCCGCGCCATGTCGATGAAGTCGATGACGATGATGCCGCCGATGTCGCGCATCCGCAACTGGCGCACGACCTCCTCGGCCGCCTCGACGTTCACCTTGGTGATCGTGTCCTCGAGCCGCCCCTTGCCCTTGCCGGTGAAGCTGCCGGTGTTGATGTCGATCACCGTCAGCGCCTCGGCGTAGTCGATCATGAGATAGCCACCCGAGGGGAGATCGACGCGGCGGCTGAGCACGGAGTCGAACGCCTTCTCGACGTCCCACTTCTCCAGCAGCGGCGGCTTGCCCTCGTAAAGCTCGACGCGCTCGGCGAGCTCCGGCGCGGTTCGCTGCAGGAACTTGGTGACCCGATCGTGCTGCTTGGGGTCGTCGATGATCGCGCCCTCGAACTCCTCGACGAGCACGTCGCGGACTACGCGAATCGAGAGATCGGCCTCCTGGAAGACCATCTGGCCGACCTCGGACTTCTCAGCCCGCTCCTGCACGACCTCGTCGAGTCGGTGCAGATAGGAGATCTCGCGGACGAAGTCCTCCTTCTTGGCGCCCTGGGCGGCGGTGCGAACGATCGCTCCGCCCTTGCCGATGTCCACCTTGTCGATCAGCTTGCGGAGCCGTGTCCGTTCGCCGTCGGGAAGGCGCTTGGAGACCCCGATGCCGCCGCCCTGCGGCATGTAGACGAGGTAGCGGCCCGCGATCGAGAGCTGCATGGAGAGGCGCGCCCCCTTGGTCTTCAGCGGGTCCTTGACGACCTGGACGATGATCTCCTGGCCGGGCTTGATCAGCTCGTCGATCCGGCGCCCTCGGCCGCGGCCCCGCTTGGGGACGGCCTTGCCGTCGGGGAGGACGATCTCGTCGACGTGGAGGAAGCCGTTTCGCTCCAGTCCGATGTCGACGAACGCCGCCTCCATCCCGGGCAGGACGTTGTCGACCTTGCCCTTGTAGACATTGCCGACGATCGAGCGGCGGCCGCGGCGCTCGACGTAGAGCTCGGCGACCTTCCATTCATTGGTTGGGGCAGCCTTCTTGGGGCGCTTGCCCTCCTTGGGGCTGCCCTTCGCCTCGAGCACGGCGACGCGTGTCTCACCGCTATCGACGCTGACCAGGATGTTCTTCTTCATGTGTTTCCTTTCTGCGCGAGCGCAGCACCACAAACCGGGGTCAGGTCTTGCAGGGGCACGAAGTGCACGTGCAAGACCTGACCCCTGGTGTTGGTTTGGGTGTGCTTTAGCTGGCTCAGCGCAACAGTGGGATAGGCGCCCTGCTACGTGCGCCGGAGCTGAGCCGCGCTTGTGCGTGGATGCTCTGTAGGAGCCCGATCGCCAGGAAGGTGGCGATCACCGAGGATCCCCCGTAAGACATGAGGGGCAGGGTGATGCCGGTTACCGGCATGACGCCGAGGGTCATGCCCACGTTGACCAGAATCTGGAACATGAGCATGGCGGCGATGCCGCCGGCGATCAGGGTCCCGTACAAGTTCTTGGAGAGCGTCGGAATGCGCAGCATTCTCCAGATGAGCAGGGCGTATAGGGACAGTACGAATGCGGCTCCCAGGAAGCCGAAGCGCTCCCCGATGACGGCGAACACGAAGTCCGTGTGCCGCTCGGGAAGGAACAGGAGCTTGGTCTGAGTGGAGCTGTCTCCGCGTCCGGTCTTTTCGCCGGACCCGATGGCAGTCACGCTCTGGTTGACCTGATAGCTCGCGTCGCTTGGGTCGTTGCTGGGATGCAGAAATGCAGTCAACCGGTCCTGCTGATAGCCGTGAAGCGGGCTGGGCAGGCCGGTGGCCGGGGCAATGACGAGGACGAAGCTCACGGCCAATGCCGCGACGCCACCGATGATCGCGAAGTGCGACCACGGAACCCCGGCGAGGAAAAGAATGGTGAGTGTGATGGCCACGAGCACGATTCCCGTGCCGAGGTCGGGTTGCAGGAAGACGAGTCCGGCCGGGGCGAGGCCGAGCGCCAGGATGCGGAGGGTCTGGCGCGCGGGGGTGCCGCGGCGGGTGCGCTCGATCACGAACGCCGCGAGGGCGACGATGAGCAGCAGCTTGGCCAGCTCTGAGGGCTGGAACCGGAAGTAGGGAAGCTCGATCCAGCGGCGGGAGCCGCGCGCTGCGGCCCCGAACAGCAGGACGAGGCAGATCGAGCCGATCATCAACGAGTAGATGCCGACGCGGATCTCGCGGAAGCGCGAGTAGTCGATCTTGGCTACGGCGAACATGAGGGCGATGCCGATCAGTGCGTAGATCGCCTGCCGCATGGCGAAGAAGAGCGGCTGGCCGGGCACGTCGTTGGGCGTCGCAACCGCGAGCGTAAAGCAACTGAACGCGATCAGCGCCGCGGCAGCGCCGAACAGGACACCGTCGAAGTGGGCGATGCCGAAGCGCTCGCCGAGGCGAGCGCGAGTGGGTCTGAGCGTCAGGGGTGCTGCTTCCATTAGGCGAGGGTGCTCCGAGGCACAGCCGAGGAGCAACCCGTGTGATGGCGAAGCCGTCCTACCATCACATGGAGGGTAGACGTCAGGCGGGATCGTGCCGGCATCACTCGTGCGTACCGCCCTGCCCAGCCGAGCTCGAGCTGGCGGCCGGCGTGATCGGCAGGTGGAAGTAGTGCTCGAGGATGCGTGCGGCGACCGGGGCGGCGGTGTCTGCGCCGAACCCACCCCGTTCGAGGGTGACCGCGACCACGATCTGCGGGTTCTTGGCCGGCGCCAGGACGATGTACCAGGATTGGTCGGCCTGGTTCGGGCGCTGCGCCGTACCGGTCTTCCCGGCGACCTCGAACGGGAAATGCCCGAAGACCGGATAGGAGGTTCCACCCGGCTCCGTGGCGGCTCGCGTCAGCCCGGTCATGATCGTGTCCCTGGTCGTGGGCGAGATGTCCAGATGGCGCCTTGCCCCGGGTCGGATCTCCTCGATCACCCGGCCGGTGCCGCTCTCCACGTCGTTGCCGAGATGGGGCGTCACGACCGTCCCGCCGTTGCCGAGGGCCGCGTAGGCGACCGCCATCTGCAGCGGGTCGGCCTCCAGGTCGCCCTGGCCGACGGCGAGGTTGATGTTGTCGCCGACCGTCCAGGGGCGATCGGTGAGGTGCTCGTGGTAGAGCCGGTTGCGCCAGGCCGGGTCCGGGATCAGCCCGTCGACCTCGGCCGGGAGGTCGATCCCCGTCTTCTCTCCGAGGCCGTAGTTGCGCGCCCAGTCCTGGATCATGCCGCCGCCCTTGGAGGCCTTGGCCTTCATGCCCAGGTTGTAGAAGTAGATGTCCGAGGAGACCTTGAGCGCATCGCTCATGTCGACCGGCCCGTTGATCGCATGTCCTGCGTTGTGCAGGACCTGGTTGTTATCGATCCTGAGCGAGCCGGTGTCGTTGAAGATCGTGTTCGGCGAGATCAGGTGGTCCTGCAGCGCGGCCGTCGCGGTGATCGGCTTGAAGGTGGAGCCCGTGGGATAAAGACCCTGGATCGCCCGGTTCGCGAGCGGGGCGTCGGTCTTCCTGGAGGTGAGCGCGTGGTACTGGCTCTGGGTGATCGGGTGGGTGAAGATCGACGGGTCGAAGGTCGGCGCCGATCCCATCGCCAGGACGTCGCCGCTGTGCACGTTCATGGCGACGAAGGCCCCCGGGAGGCCGAAGGAGTCGAGTGCGCTCTCACCGTAGCTCTGCAGGCCCTGGTCGATCGTCAGCCTGACGTCGTCGCCGGCCTGGGCGGGTCGGCCGCTGAGCTGCTCGGTCGGGCGGCCGAGGGCGTCGACCTGGAGGCGATCGGTTCCGGCCCTGCCGCGCAGGAAGCGGTCGTACTCGTACTCGATGCCCGACTGGCCGACCGTGTCCCCCTGGCTGAGGCCCGCGTAGCGCGGCTCCTTGAGCTGCTGGGCTGTCACCTCGCCGACGTTGCCGAAGAGGTGGGCGCCGACGTCGCCATCCTTGTACTCGCGGGTGAAGACCCGCTGGACGCTGACTCCGGGGAAGCTCGACTGGTTCTCCCGCAGGTAATAGACCTTGTTGACCCCCAGCCCCTTCTTGACGACCACCGGGCCGCCAGGCGCGGCTCGCTCGGGATTCTGCAGCGCCTTGTGGAGCTCGACCCGCGTCATGCCCGTGACCATCGCGAGCTGATGCATCTCCCGCGAGCGGGTCGGACCGGGATCGGGAAGGTCCTCGGGGCTCACCTCGATGGCGAGCTCGGTCCGGTTCGCGACCATCACCTTTCCGTTGCGGTCGAGGATGTCGCCGCGCGGCGCCTGGACACGGACCTCGCGGATCCGGTTGTCGTTGGCCTGGGTCCGATACTTGTCGCCGGAGAGGATCTGGACGTACCAGAGGCGCAGGAACAGCACGGCGAAGATCGCCACGGCGAGGCCGGTGATGATCGAGATCCGCAGGGCCAGAGGCGAGGTGCGCCTCTCCGGCTCCGACTCTGGTGTGCGCCTGTACATCACGGCTCTAGGGCTCCACGGGCCGCGGCGCGGTCGTGCGCCTGGCCGCCTTCCGCTCATCGACGAGCGCGGAGCGCACCACCAGTCTGACGAGAAGTAGGACGGGAATCGCGAGAAGCGCTCCGATCAGGCTCTTGATCACCGCATCACGCACGACAATCGCGCTGACGTTGGCGTCGATCCCGGTGCCGACCTGGATCGCGGCGATCACCAGGGCCCCCAGCAGGGTGAGCGCTCCGCCAAGCAGCGGCACGGCGCCGCGGGTCGGGCGCCCGACCGTCTCGCGGTAGCGGCCGGCCACGTAGCCGACGGAGAGCAGGGTCAGGGCGAACCCGCCGAGCGTCTGGAGCAGAAGGCAGTCGATCAGCAAGCCCATCGAGAACCCGACCACGGCGCCGGTGAGGCTGCCGCCGAGGACGCCGATCGAGAAGACCACGAGCAGCGCCACGTCCGGGCTCGATCCGAAGACGTCCATCTTGGAGAAGCAGACGACCTGGGCGATGGCGATGAACCCGCAGAGGGCGACGAGCCGGGCGATGGTCCCGGGGGTCAGGATCACTTGGAGCCTCCGCTGTGCGTGGTCAGAACCTTGACGAAGTCCATGTCGCGAAGGTCGGCGAACGGCGCGAGGTGAACCCGCTGGTAGGCCTGCTGCTCCTCGACCGTCGCCTGCGTGATGTGGCCGATCGGGATTCCCGGCGGGAAGATCGAGCCGAGGGTGCCCGTGGAGAAGCCCGCGGTGACCACCATCTGCCCCTCGGCGATGTGCGAGCCGCGCTCCAAGAAGTCGAGCTGGAGGTCGTTCGGATTGCCGACGTTGGGCTCGACCACACCGGTTGCCCCGCTGGGTTGGACGCGCGCTGTGACGGCGCTGTCGGCGTCGGTGATCAGCGTCACCTGGGCGGTGTTCGAAGTGGTCTGCGTGACCTTGCCCGCGAGGCCCTGTGCGGCGACCACCGGATCGTCGATCCGGATGCCGTCGCCCGAGCCGTGATCGATCGTCACCGTCGAGTACCAGACCGTCGGCGAGCGGCCGACGACCCGAGCGGTCACCGGCGTCGTCCCGTCAGGAACGATCCCGCCGCTGGTCAGCTCGTTGAGAGCGCTCAGCTCCTTCGCCTCGGACTGCTGGGTCTGCTGGCGGGCGAGCTGGTTGCGCAAGGACGCCACCTGGTCCTCGAGCCGTGCCTTGTCGCCCCGCGCGTCGAAGGTCTCGTGGAACCAGTTGACCAGATCGCGCACCGGCTTGAGAGCGCGGTCCGTCACGCTCGTGACGGGCGAGAAGATGGTCGAGACGACGTTCTCCGCGCCATGCAGCGGCCCACCGGAGCTTCCCTCGCGGTAATAGAGGCTGAGCAGTGTCAGTGAGGCGGCGACGAGCAGCAACAGCACCGCCCGTCGACGGCGCACCTGCTTGCGGTACATGAATTCCTAGCTCTCAAGTTCTTTTAGGCAGGCCCCGGACCGGGTGCCTGCGCCCCACGCATTTGTAGCGCCTTGCTTCAACGACACTGAAAGAGTTCCCCCTACCTGCATATCTCTACATATCGCGGGCATCGGCGTGGATCGCCTGCAGGACGCCGAGCGCCAGAAATGTGCCCAGCACCGAGGAGCCGCCGTAGCTCATCAGGGGGAGCGTGATCCCCGTGACGGGCATCAACCCGAGGTTCATCCCGACGTTGACGATCACCTGGAAGGCGAGCATCGCCACCACCCCGGCCGCGATCATCGTCCCGTAGAAGCTCCGCGCGATCCGCATCACCCTGATCGCCCGCCAGAACAGGACCGCGTAGAGCATGACGACGAAGGCGGCGCCGAGGAACCCGAAGCGCTCGCCGATCACGGCGTAGATGAAGTCGGTGTGGCGCTCCGGCAGGAACAGAAGCTCCGTCTGGGTGGCGTCGTTCCCGCGCCCCACCTCCTCTCCGGAGCCGACGGCGATGATGGCCTGATTCACCTGATAGCTGGCGTCGCTCGGATCGTCGCTTGGGTGCAGGAAGGCGGTGAGCCGATCCTGCTGGTAGCCGTGGAGGAAGTGGACGCCCGCGGCCGACCCGGCCGCGTAGACGCCGGCACCGATGAGCACGACGGCCGCGCCGATTGCGGCGAAATGCTGCCAGGGGATGCCGGCGACGAACAGGATCGTGAGCGCGATCGCCACCAGCACGATCCCGGTCCCCAGATCGGGTTGCAGGAAGACCAGCCCCGCCGGCGCCAACCCGAGCGCCAGCATGACGAGGGTCTGTCGGAGGCCGAATGGCCGCCTCACGCGTTCGAAGACGAACGCGGCGAGGGAGACGCAGAGCAGGACCTTGGCGAGCTCGGAGGGCTCGAACTGGAAGAACGGCAGGTCGATCCAGCGGTTCGATCCCCGCACCGCCGTTCCCACCAGGAGGACCAACGCGATCGAGCCGACCATCGCCGCGTAGATCGTCACGCGCAGATCGCGGAGGCGCGTGTAGTCGATCCGGGCGACGGCGACCATCAGGGCGATTCCCAGGACGGCGTACAGGCTCTGGCGCTCGACGAAGAAGAACGGCCGGCCGGCGATCTCGTCCCGGGTGGACGTCGCGAGGGTGAAGACGCTGAAGGCGATCAGGCCGACGGCGGCGCCCGCCAGCACGCCGTCCATCGGGCGCAGGCTGAGCCATGCGGCGGCCCGCGAGCGCCGCGGCGCGATGGTGAGCGATGGCTTGGCGGCTTCCATCAGCCCGGGCCTGCGGCATGGGCGCCGGCGCTGTCGACGCCCCCACCCTGTTGGTTGAAGTAGCGCTCGAGGATCGCGCGGGCCATCGGCGCGGCCGTCTCGGCCCCGAACCCGCCGCGCTCCACGGTCACGGTGACAACGATCTGGGGGTTGGGATATGGCGCGATGACGCTGTACCAGGACTGGTCCTGCTGGCCCTGGCGCTCGGCCGTGCCGGTCTTGCCGGCAACCGGAATGGGGAAGCTGCCCATGACCGGGTACGAAGTGCCGCCCGGCTCGTCGGCGGCGCGATGCAGGCCGTCGAGGATCACGTTCCGCGTCTCGCTCGAGATGTGGAGGTGTCGCTGTGGCGCTGGATCGATCTTCCTGACGGTCCGGCCCTGGAGGTTCACGATGGTGCCTCCGACGTGCGGCCGGACGAGGGTGCCGCCGTTGGCCAGCGCGGCGTACGCTCGAGCCAGCTGCAGCGGGGTGACCATCACATCGCCTTGGCCGACGGCGAGGTTCACATTGTCCCCCTGATTCCATGGCCTGTCGATGTAAGGGTTCTTGTGACTGCGGTACACGCGGTTGCGCCAGGCCGGCGTCGGGATCAGGCCGGCGGTGGCGTCGGGGAGGTCGACCTGCGGCTTGCGGCCGAGGCCGTACTTGAATGCCCAGTCCTGAATCTGGCCACCGTTGCCGCTCGCAGAGGCGTGCAGCCCGAGGTTGAAGAAGTAGACGTCCGAGGAGACCTGGAGCGCCGTGCGCATGTCGATCGGCCCATTGGCGGCCCCACCGGCGTTGTGGACCACCAGACCGCCGACGTCGAGCGAGCCCGTGTCGTCGAAGATCGTGCTCGGGGTGATCAGACCGTCTTCGAGCGCAGCCGTGGCGGTGATCGGCTTGAACGCAGATCCGGTCGGGTAACCCCCCTGGTCCGCACGGTCCACCAGTGGGTCGCCGGAACGGTTGCCGAAGGCGTCGTACTGGGCCTTGGTGTGAGGCTGGGTGTAGAAGGACGGGTCGAAGGTGGGATAGGAGCCCATTCCCAGGATCCCCCCTGTATGGACGTTCATGGCCACGAACGCTCCGGGGAGACCCTTGGCGCGCAGCGCGGCTTCGCCGGTCTCCTGAATGCCCGAGTCCAAGGTCAGCCTGAGGTTGTCGCCCGCCTGCGCGGCCCGGCGGCCGAGGGTGCCTCGCGGACGCCCGAGCGCGTCGACCTGAATCCGCTCGGCCCCTGCGGTGCCGCGGAGGAACTTGTCGTAGGTGTATTCGACGCCCGCCTGGCCGATGATGTCGCCTGGCTTGAGCGTCCCGTACTGAGGCCGGGTCAGCTGATGCGGGCTGATCTGGCCGACCTGGCCCAGGAGGTGGGCCGCGAGCGACCCGTCCGGGTACTTGCGGACATAGGTCCGCTCGACGCTCACGCCGGGAAAGCTCTCCTTGTTTTCGAGGAAGTAGAAAAGGAGCCGCCGGTCGAGGCCCTGCTTCAGGACGACCGGATAGCCGGCGTACTGCGGGGTCGCTTGGACCCGGCTGCGGATCTCTCGCTGGGAGAGTCCCAGGAGACCACCCAGCTTGGCCAGCTCATGCCCCCGATCGCCGCGGTCAGTCGGCAGATCGGAGGGTCGAAGCTGGAGGGTCATCACCGTGCGGTTCTCGACCAGGACTCGGCCGTTGCGGTCGAGGATCTCGCCACGCGGAGGATGCACCCGGACGTCGAGCACGCCGTGGTCCTGCGCGAGAGCCCGGTAGTGCTGGCCGTCGAGCACCTGGAGCGACCAGAGCCGCAGCAGGACGGTGGCGACCGCCGCGATCAGGAGAGCGGTGAGGACGGCGATGCGGACGTTCAGGCGGCCATTGAGGCGGGGCGGGAGGTCCTCGGGGCGTTGCAGGAGGTACATGGCCGCGTTCCCCCTTCAGCCTGCCCTAGAACCGCCTCCGGGTCCTCGAGTTCTTCAGCGCTCTCTTGATCGCCTCGAACTCCTCGAGGGCCTGGCCGGATCCGGTCGCGACGCAGGTGAGGGGGGAATCGGCGAGCGCCGCCGGCACCTGGCACTCCTTGCCCATCCGCTCCGCCATCCCGTGAATCAGCGCGCCGCCACCCGCCAGGGTCATCCCCCGCTCCATCAGATCGCCCGCCAGCTCCGGCGGGGTGCGGTCGAGGGTGTCCCGAACCGCCGCGATGATCTGCGCGATCGGCTCGTCGAGGGCGGTGCGGACATCCGCGGAGTTGAGCTTCACCGCCCGTGGAAGGCCAGAGCCCAGGTCGCGTCCGCGGATCTCGATCTCGACCTCCTGGCTGAGAGGCGCGGCCGAGCCCGCCTCGTGCTTGATGTCCTCGGCCGTCTGGTGGCCGATGAGCAATTGGTGCTCGCGCTTGCAGAAGTTGACGATCGCGTCGTCCATCTCGTCGCCGCCAACACGGATCGACTGTGAGACGACGATGTCGCCGAGTGAGATCACGGCGACCTCGGTGGTGCCACCGCCGATGTCGACGATCAGGCTGCCCGTTGGCTCGCTCACCGGTAGGCCCGAGCCGATCGCGGCCGCCATCGGCTCCTCGATCAGATAGGCCTCGCGCGCGCCGGCCCCGAGGCAGGCCTCCTCGACCGCTCGCTTCTCGACTCCGGTCACTCCCGAAGGAACGCACACCACGACGCGGGGATGTGTGAAGCGGCTGTGATTCGCGCGCTTGATGAAGTAGCGCAGCATCGACTCGGTGACCTCGAAATCGGCGATGACGCCGTCCTTGAGAGGGCGCATCGCGTTGATCGTGGACGGCGTTCGGCCGAGCATCTGCTTGGCCTCCGCGCCGACGGCGTGCACCTCACCGCTGCTGGTGTCGACCGCCACCACCGAGGGCTCGGAGAGGACGATCCCCCGGCCACGTACGTAGACGAGGGTGTTGGCGGTCCCTAGGTCGACCGCCATGTCGCGCGCGGGGCTTATCGAAGACAGAAAGGTCATCGTCAGGACGAAATATGAGCAATCGCTCGCAGCCTACCGGCTCGCCCTAAATGCCCAAAATGCCCGGAAACGGAGCTGGTGGCAGAACGGCTTCGCCATCAGATCGCGGCCACGAGCGCCCGCCCACCACAAGTCGCGGCGGCTTTGCCGCCGCTCGGAATTACTGCGGGCTGGTGGCCGCCAGTTCCGGCGCGAGCTTCAGCAGCAGCCGGATCGGCAGGCCGATCACGTTGGAGACATCGCCCTCGACCCGGTCGACGAGCGTCGAGCCCAAACCCTGCACGGCATAGCCGCCGGCCCGGCCTCGCCACTCCTCGCTCGCCAGGTAGCGGTCGATCAGCTCGGGGCCGAGCTGGTCGAAGGTGACGCGGCAGGACTCGACTCCGGTCCGGACGACCGCCTCGCCGTCGACCCAGTCGGGTCCGATCAGTGCGAGGGCGCCGAGGACCTCATGGGAGCGGCCAGAGAGCGTCTCGAGGCACCAGCGCGCCTCGCCCTCGAAGGCGGGCTGTCCGACGACGCGCCCGTCCACGACGACCTCCGTGTCCCCCGCGATCACCATGGTTCCCTCCCGCCGCCGAGCTGCCACCGCCCGGCCCTTGGCGAGAGCGTTGGACAGCACCACCTCGCGCGGCTCGCCCTCGCTCGTCTCCTCGACGTCGGGGGGGATCGCGGTGAAGGTCAGCCCCATCGAGGAGAGCAGCGACTTCCGCTGGGGAGACTTGGACGCGAGGATGATTCGCTTGGGCGCCGTCACGCCCGGAGACTACGGCCCCGGTGGCGTGTCCTAGATCTCGGTGAACCAGATGCCGATCTCGCGCTCGGCGGACTCAGGCGAGTCGGAGCCGTGGACGAGATTGAAGGTGACCTCGGTGCCGAACTGGCCGCGGATCGAGCCGGCGTCAGCCTCGACGGGATCGGTGGCGCCGATCACCTGGCGTGCTGCCTTGACGGCATTCGGCCCCTCCAGCACCATCGCGACCAGCTCACCGCCGGTGATGAACTCGACGAGCTCACCGAAGAACGGCTTGTCCGTGTGCTCCTCGTAGTGGACGTTGGCGATGTCCTGGTCGGCCCGCATCAGCTTGAGCGCGATCAGGCGGAGCCCCTTGCGCTCGAACCGGGCGATGACCTCGCCGGTGAGGCCGCGCTCGAATGCGTCGGGTTTGACGAGGATGAGGGTGCGCTCGGTGGCCACGGCCGCGGCACCGTAGCGGAATCAGGCGGGATCGCGTTGCGCGGAGATTGAAAACCGGCGATGGAGGGGCGGGATCGGCCAAAAGCGGCGATGAAGGGGGCGAGATCGCGGCGTTTGTCGACTTCGCTCCGGTATGCGGAGCAAACTCGACAATCGGGGCCGGGACGGTCTCATCGCCAGGATCGCGGCGAATCAGCATGGCGTGATCACGACTGGCCAGCTCAACGGCGTCGGGATGTCTCGTGGCCGGATCGCGGAGCGCGCAACCGCCGGCCGCCTCCACCCTGTTCATCGCGGTGTTTACGCCGTCGGGCACAGCAACCTGAGCGACGAGGGCACGTGGATGGCCGCCGTCCTGGCGTGTGGCGAGGGGGCCGTCCTCAGTCACGAGAGCGCGGCGCAGCTCTGGGGGATCCGCCGCCGGCACGATGACGCCAGTCCGCCGCCTGTTCACGTGTCCGTCCTGAGCACCGCCGGCAAGAGCCGCCGCAACGGCATCATCCTCCACCGTTCCTCCACCCTCATCGCTGGTGTTCGAACCCGCCGACACCGGATCCCGGTGACCACGCCGGGGCGGACCCTCACCGACCTCCGCCCACACCTCTCCCCAGCCCAACTCGCCGCAGCCGTCCCGAAGGCCGAATTCCGTGGGCTGGTGAATGCCGGGGAGGTGGCGACCGACGGCGCCCGCAGCGAGCTGGAGCAACGCTTCCTAGCCCTCTGCCGCCGCCACCGCCTTCCCCAGCCGGTTGTGAACGCCAGAGTCGATCGCTACGTCGTGGACTTCCTCTGGCCGAAGCATCGTCTCGTCGCAGAGCTCGACGGCTGGGAATCCCACCGCACCAGGTCGGCCTTCGAGGACGACCGCACCCGCGACGCTCGCCTCTCGGTGCTGGGCTTTCGGATCCTCCGCTTCACCTGGCGACAGATCGAGAACAACCCGCGCGCGGTCTCCCGGACGATCCGCTCCCTGCTTCGGGACTAGCGGCTGGGACTACAGATCAGGTCTAGCGGCTCGAGCCGCTCGGCCGCTGCGGCGGCCTGGCGCCTACCGCCGGGCGGTCCTGGCGGCGGGTGGGGCCGTCTGAGGAGGACGAGCGTGACGAGCCCGAGGACGCGCGTGAGGAGCCCGAGGACGAACCGGAACCCGAGCTCGAGGCCGATGAGCGCTGGCTCGTGGACCGGCCGGATCTCTGCCGATCGGTGCGGCGGGTCGTCTCACGGTCGGGACGCTGCTGCTTGCGGACCTGGGTCTCGCAGTACGGGCAGATGCCCCAGCGCGGATCGAGCGGCTTGTGGCACTTGCGGCACGGGTTGCGCAGCCGCCGCTCGCAGTTGGGGCAACGCAGGTACGAGCGCTCGATCGGGTACTCGCAGTGCGGACAGGAATTCTCGATCCGCTGCCGCAGCTCGAGTTCGGCGGCTCGCAGCTCCAGCTCGCGCTCCTCGCGATCCTCGAGAAACTCCGGCGGGCGCAGGATCGTGTAGACGACGGTGCCCAGATAGGGGAACACCGAGGCCGCCGTGGCGCACGCGATCAGAACCGGATCCTCGATCCGCCTGCGGGCGTCGAGGTACGTCCACCAGATCAGCGCCAGATAGACGACGACCAGGAAGAGAATGACCAGGCTGGCGATGAGGCCGGCCGTGCCGCTGAGTCCGAAGATTCCTAGAGGCATGGGCGAATTGGAGCCGCGAGTGTACGTACTTCCCTATTTGGGGGTTGAACCCTGCCTGGCATTGGGTCAGAGGATTTTCAGGACGATTTACAGGAAGAGCAGGCCGAACACGTAGCCGAAGGCGAAGAAGACCAGGATCACCACCGCGACGACGATGGCCACCAGTCCCATCATCGTCAGGAGCTCTGAGCGGGCCTCTCTGTCCATATGCAGCTCAGAAGGTAGTGGCTGCCAGCCGCCAGCGCGACCCCATCCCGCTCCCCCGCAAGCTCTCGTGCTCGCTCCCACGCCCGGACCGGATCTCGCACCGCCTCGGCCCCCACCCCAGCCTTCTCGCACAGCGCCGCCAGCTCGAGCGCCGGCCGGGCGCGCCCACCGGGGCGCCCCGAGCCCTCGATCGCATCCGGCGGGATCTCCGTGCAGACGAACTGGGAGCAGACCCCGGCGAGAGGATGGATGATCCCTCCGGCGTCCTTCCCCTCCAGCACGGCCAGGCAGCACACGATCTCTCTCCCGCGCGCGAGCTCCGGCAGCGCCTCGGCCAGCGCACGCGCGCCATCGGGATTGTGAGCGGCGTCGAAGATCTGCGGCGGATCCCCCATCACCAACTCGGCCCGGCCCGGAATCGTGATCGCCTGCAACCCGAGCACGGCATCCGCGTCGAGCCGGCCGAGGGCCTGCTCGGTCGCCGATTCGGCAAGCGCGAGATTCCTGTCCCGGTAGGTGACCTGATCGCCCCCGGCATCGACCCCCACCCGTGTGACGCGAGCGTGCCGCTGCTCCACCACCTCCGAGATCACCGGCTCCACCTCGGCCGGCACATCCCCCACGATCAGCTCCGTGTGGTCGCGCAGCACCGCCAGCTTCTCCCTCGCAATCTCCTCCAGCGTCTCCCCCAGCCACTCCGTGTGGTCATAGCCGACCGACGTCAGCACGGTGAGCTGGGAGGGGATCACGTTGGTCGCATCCAGCCGGCCCCCGAGCCCCGCCTCGATCACCGCGTACTTCACCCCGGCGGCCGCCAGGGCCACGAACGCCGCGGCGGTGAGGAGCTCGAACTGGGTCACCGGCCCTTCGTCACCCGCCGCCCGGTCCGCGGTCTCCGCCGACTGCTCCACCCGCTCCAGCGCGTCGGTGAACGCCTCCTCCGAGATCGGCTCGCCCCGGATCATCACCCGCTCCCGCCACGAGTGGATGTGCGGGGAGAGATATGCACCGGCCGAGGCGCCGTGCGCCTCGAGCAGCGCGGCGGTCATCCGCGTCACCGATGTCTTCCCATTCGTCCCGACGACGTGAATCGAGGCGAAGCGGTTCTGCGGCATGCCGAGCAGCGTGCACAGCCGCCGCATCCGCTCCAGCCCCAGCTTCCAGCCCAGGACCTCACGGCGGCGCAGGATCTCGTCGGACCGCGCTATCCGCCCAGGGGGTTGATGGGGGTCAGGCATGTGCCGTCATCCGGGCGCGTGGATGACCCACATTCAGCCCCCGAGTTCCTCGAGCTCCGCCCGATATGCGGCGAGCTTCACCCGCTCGGCGTCGACCACATCAGCCGGAGCCTTGTCCACGAACCTCTCGTTACCGAGCTTGCCCTCGCCCCTCTTCACCTCGCCGCGCAGCTTCTGTCGCCGCTCCTCGATTCGCGCCTCGACCGCCTTCGCGTCCACTCCATCCGTCGGCAGCAGCTCTATCCCGCCCACCGTCGCGATCGGCTCCCCCCCGTCCTCCGAGAACTCGACCTTGGCCAGCCGCGACACGAGGTCCGGCGGGCGATCCCCGGCGCGGGCGCTGAGCACCTGCTTGACCGGGACACCGGCCAGGTCCCTCCAGCGCCGCAGTGCCCTGGTCAGCGAGATGGCGGCGCCGATCTCACGCTCGGCTTCCTCGTCGATCAGCGATTCGTCCGCCTCCGGGAACGGATGGACCACCAGAGCCTCAGGCCGTGCGCTCGGCAGGTAGGAGTAGATCTCCTCGCTGACGAACGGCATGAAGGGGTGGGCGAGGGCCAGCACCTGCTCGAGCGCCCAGAGCAGGGTCGCGCTCGCGTCCTCGTCATCACCGTCGTAGAGGCGGGCCTTGACGATCTCCAGATACCAGTCGCACAGCTCCGACCAGAAGAACTCGTAGAGGTCGAGCACGGCGTGGGAGAAGTCGTAAGCCTCGACCGAGTCCGTCACCGACCGGATGGCGCGCTGGAGCCGGGATGCGATCCAGCGGTCCTCCACCCGCTCGGAGCGCGGCCCCGGCTCGATGTCGTCCCGCGCGTTCAGCAGGATCAGCCGGGACGCGTTCCACATCTTGTTGGCGAGGTCGCGCCCCTGCTGGACCCGGGCCTGGGAGAACCGGACGTCCTGGGTGGATGTCATCGCGAGCAGTCCGAAGCGGAGCGCGTCCGCACCGTGTTCGCCGATCTCGTCGAGCGGATCGATTCCGGTGCCGAGGCTCTTCGACATCCGGCGACCGTCCGGCGCCTGGATAACCGAATGGACGTACACGTCGCTGAACGGAACCTGCTCGGTGAACTCGAGCGAGGTCATGATCATCCGTGCGACCCAGAGGGAGATGATGTCCCGCGCCGTGACCAGCACGTCGGTCGGAAAGAACGACTTGAACTCCGGAGTGCTCGTGTCCGGCCAGCCGAGAGTCGCGAAGGGCCAGAGCGCCGAGCTGAACCAGGTGTCGAGCACGTCGGGGTCCTGCTCCCATCCGTCCCCGTCGGGGGCTTCCTCCCCGACATAGGTCTCGTCGCCGCGGTAGTAGACCGGGAGCCGGTGCCCCCACCAGAGCTGGCGCGAGATCGTCCATGGGGGCAGCGTCTCCATGCCGTGCATGTACTGCCGGTAGGCGCCATCGGGAATGATCCGGATCCGGCCGTCCTCGACCGCCTCGACTGCCGGCTTCGCGAGCTCGTCCATGCGGCAGAACCACTGGAGCGAGATCAACGGCTCGATCCGCTCGCCGGAGCGGTGCGAGAACGGGACCGAGTGCGTGTAGCGCTCCTCGCTGCGCAGCAGGTCGCGTTCGCGCAGCTCCGCGATCACCGCCTCCTGTGCCTCCGCGGGGCTCATGCCCCGAAAGCGCTCCGGTGCGGCGTCGGTGATCTGCCCGTCCTCCCCGATCACGCTGAACGCCTCCAGCTCATGGCGCTGGCCGATCTCGAAGTCGTTGGGGTCGTGCCCGGGCGTGATCTTGAGCGCGCCCGTCCCGAACTCGGGGTCCACATGATCGTCCGCGATCACCGGGATCGGGCGCTCGACCAGCGGCAGGATCGCGCTCTTCCCGACTGCGTCCCGGTAGCGATCGTCATCCGGATTCACGGCCACCGCGGTGTCGGCGAGCATCGTCTCGGGCCGCACGGTCGCGACCACCAGCTCGCCGCCGCCCTCGAGCGGATAGGCGATCTCATACAGGGTGTCCGTGACCTCACGGTTCTCGATCTCGAGGTCCGAGATCGCCGAACCGAGGCCCGGATCCCAGTTCACGAGGTAGTCGCCACGGTAGATGTAACCCTTCTCGTAGAGGGCCACGAAGACCTTGTAGACGGCTTTTACATAGCCCTCGTCGAGGGTGAAGCGCTCGCGCTCGTAGTCGCAGGAGGCGCCCAGCCGCTTGTACTGCTCGACGATCGTCGACCCGTACTGCTCCTTCCACTCCCAGACGCGCTCGGTGAACTTCTCCCGGCCGAGCTCCTCCCGAGAGGTGCCCTGCGAGGCCAGCTCCTTCTCCACGACGGCCTGGGTGGCGATCCCCGCGTGGTCGGTGCCGAGAACCCAGAGGGTGTTCCGGCCCCTCATCCGGTTGAGCCGGATCAGCGAGTCCTGGATCGACCCGTTGAGGGCGTGCCCCATGTGGAGGGCGCCCGTGACGTTGGGCGGAGGAATGGAGATCGAGTAGTTCTCCGCCGGCGTCCCCTTGGCCGGAGGGTGGAAGTAGCCCCCCTCGAGCCAGCCCCGAAAGACACGCTGCTCGACCGTGCCGGGATCCCAGCGCGTCGTCGCTTCCAGGGTCTTTCGGCGCTCGGCGTCCATTGGGCGCCGATGTTAGTTGCGGTCACTGAGCGGCCGAGCGCCGGGATCGGCAGACTCCACGCCGTGTCTCAAGGAGGAGACAGCGAGCAGGACCGGCTGAGCAGGCGCAGGTTCATCGGCACGGGCGCAGGGGCGGCTGCGGGAGCAGCCATCGGCGCCTACCTCCCCCGAGGCGCGCTGGGCGCGCAGGCCGAGGAGGCAAAGCAGGGGAAGACGAAGAATCGGCGTCGCAGGCGTCGTGCCGACGTGATCGTCGTCGGAGCCGGCCTGGCCGGTCTCACGGCCGCGCGGGAGGTCCTGCGCAACGGCAGGTCCGTGCTGATCCTCGAAGCGCGCAATCGCGTCGGCGGCCGGACCCTCAACCACAACATCGGTGGAGGCAAGATCACGGAGGTCGGGGGCGAGTGGGTCGGCCCGACCCAGGATCACCTCGTTGCGCTGGCAGGCGAGCTCGGCATCGGCACCTTCAAGACCTACAACACCGGCAACAACGTCTACTGGGCCAACGGCGTTCTCACGCCGTACCAGTCGGGCGGGCCGCTCGGGCCCATCCCGCCTGATCCGACCGCTGTGGGTGAGGTCTTCGGTGCGATCACCAACCTCAATTCGATGGCTGCGACCGTACCGGTCGCCGCGCCCTGGACGGCCGGGAACGCACCGGCATGGGACGGTCAGACCCTCGAGACCTGGAAGCAGTCGAACTTCACCGCCCCGAATGCGAAAGCTCTCTTCGACACGGGGATCGGCTCCGTCTTCGCGGCAGAGCCCAGCGACCTCTCCCTGCTCTTCACGCTCTTCTACATCGCCTCCGGCACGAACGAGACCACCGCACCCGACCTGAACCGTCTCTTCAACGTCCCCGACGGCGCCCAGGACAGCCGCTTCATCGGAGGCTCGGCGCTGATCTCCAAGAGGCTGGCCAAGCGGGTCGGGAAGAAGCGCGTGCTGCTCAAACAGGCGGTCAAGCGGATCGAGCAGCACCGCCATGGCGTGCGGGTCTTCACCAAGAACATGACCGTCTCGGGCAAGCAGGTGATCGTCACCGGCCCTCCGGTGGTCACCGCCCAGATCCACTACGACCCACACCTGCCCGCGGACCGTCGCCAGCTGCTCCAGCGCTTCCCCCAGGGCAACATCATCAAGTGTCAGGCGCTCTATGACCGCCCCTTCTGGCGCGACTCAGGGTTGACCGGCCAAGCCGTCGCGCTCGACGGCCCGGTGCGCGTCACGTTCGACAATTCCCCGCCCGACGGCAGCCCGGGCGTCCTGCTCGGCTTCATCGACGGGGCGGCCGCGCGGGACTACCAGCGCCGCTCGGCGCGCGAACGCAAGGCCGCCGTGCTCAACGCGTTCGCCACCTATTTCGGCGAGGCGGCCCGCCATCCGCGCGAGTACTTCGAGATGAACTGGACCCACGAGACCTGGACGCGCGGCTGCTACGAGGGCTACCTACCGCCCGGCGCCCTGACCGCGCACGGCACGGCGCTGCGAGCGCCGTTCAAGCGCATCCACTGGGCGGGCACCGAGACCTCCGACTACTGGTACGGCTACATGGACGGCGCCGTCCGCTCCGGGCAACGCGCCGCCGCCGAGGTTCTGGCCGCGCTCTAGCCCGACTCTTCCTGCAGGGACTCGAGCACGCCGAGGATCTCACCGACGCGGCAGACGAGCAGGCGCTCCTCGTCGATCTCGACCCAGACGCCGGCCGAGGACGGGAAGACCACGTGGTCGCCCGGCCGCACCGGCATGTCGACGCCGGCCGACTCCCACCAGTCGAGCCCCGGGCCGACCGCGAGCACGATGCCCTGCTGCGGCGGCGGCTCGTCGATCCCCTGCGGCACGACGAGGCCGGACCGGCGCATCCGGTCCTGATCGAGCTCCTTGAGGACCACCTGGTCGAACAGGGGCCGGAGCTGATGCCTGACCGCCTCAATCGGCTCCCGGGACGAGCGCGTGCTCATGGCTGAACAATACGAAGGATGCAGACCGGCCAGGCCCTCCGCGAAGCCCGTCTCAAACGTGGACTCGACCTCTACGAGGTCAAGAGGGTCACCAAGATCAGCGTCCCGGTCCTGCGCGCGATGGAGGAGGACCGCTGGGAGGACGTGCCGGCTCCGGGCCCCGAAGCCCTGGTCGAGATCTACGCCACGTTCCTGGGACTGGACGAGCAGTCATTGCCCGCAGAGCCGGACGCAGGTGAGCCTCACGACCGCAGACACACCCGCAGCGTGCTCGTCGCGATCGCCTTCGCGGCACTGATCGGGGTCGCCATCGGACTGGTCGGCCTGGGGCCGCTCGGAGGGTCAGGTGGAGGCGGCGCCACGGTGACGACGGGCGTGGAGGTGACGACCACACCAACCACACCCGAGGCCCCGGTCTCTCTCCAGATCAGCACCCATGCCCTGGTCTGGGTCTGCCTCGTGGATCAGCGCGGGCATCCCGTGATCAACGGGGTCGATCTCGTCAGGGACCAGACCGTCGGCCCCTACGACGGTAAGGCCTTCGAGGTGACCTTCGGCAACGGCAAGGTCGACCTGAGCGTGAACGGAAAGGCAGTGAACGTCCCGCCGATCGCCGCGCCCCTCGGCTATCGGATCACGCCGGATGGCGCGACACGGCTCGCGCCTGGGGACGAGCCGACGTGTACGTGAGACTGCTTCGCCATCAGACCGCGGCCACAAGCGGCCGCCTCAAATAAGTCGCTACGGGCTTCGCCCTCCGCTCCAAAGTGGAGCGGCCTGGTGGCCGCTAGGCAGTTTGCTCGCCGAGCGCCGGGTCTTCGAGCTCCATCTCGTGCTCGCCGGTGGCGTCGGTGACCAGCATCGGCCGTTGGCCCTTCTCGATCGTCTCCTTGGTGACGACGCACTTCTGAACGTCGCCGCGGGAGGGCAGCTCGAACTGCACGTCGAGCAGCGTCTCCTCGAGGATCGAGCGGAGGCCGCGAGCGCCGGTCTCGCGCTCGAGAGCCTTGTCGGCGATCGCCCCGAGCGAATCGGGCGCGAAGACGAGCTCGATGTCGTCGAACTGGAAGAAGCGCTTGAACTGGCGGGTGAGCGCGTTGCGCGGCTCGGTCAGGATGGTGATCAGGTCGTCCCGTGTGAGCTGATGGATCGCTGAGACGACCGGCAGGCGGCCGATGAACTCCGGGATCAGGCCGTACTCCATCAGGTCCTCGGGGAGTACCTGCTCGAAGTCCTCGCCGGTGTCCTTGTCGGCGCTGGAAGTCACCTCGGCGCCGAAGCCGACACCGTGGTTGCCGATCCGCCGCTCGATCACCTCGTCGAGCTGGCCGAAGGAACCGCCGCAGACGAAGAGCACGTTCGAGGTGTCGATCGTCAGGAACTCCTGGTGCGGATGCTTTCGGCCGCCCTGTGGCGGGACCGAGGCAGTTGTTCCCTCGAGGATCTTGAGAAGAGCCTGCTGCACGCCCTCGCCGGAGACATCGCGCGTGATCGACGGGTTGTCGGCCTTGCGGGCGATCTTGTCGATCTCGTCGATGTAGATGATCCCCGTCTCGGCCTTCTTGACGTCGAAGTCAGCGGCCTGAATCAGCTTGAGAAGGATGTTCTCGACGTCCTCGCCCACATAGCCGGCCTCGGTGAGAGCCGTGGCGTCCGCGATCGCGAAGGGGACGTTGAGGATCTTGGCGAGGGTCTGAGCGAGCAGCGTCTTGCCGCAGCCGGTGGGCCCCAGCAGCAGGATGTTCGACTTCTGGAGCTCGATCTGCTCCTCGGTCGGCTCATCCGAGGAGTTCATCTGGACGCGCTTGTAGTGGTTGTAGACCGCCACGGAGAGGGCGCGCTTGGCGCCGTCCTGGCCCACGACGTACTCGTTCAGGACGTCGTAGATCTCTCGCGGCTTGGGGAGGTTCTCGAGCTCGAAGGTCGGGGGAGCGGTGAGCTCCTCATCGATGATCTCGTTGCAGAGGTCGATGCACTCGTCGCAGATATAGACGCCGGGGCCGGCGATCAACTTCTTGACCTGACGCTGCGACTTCCCGCAGAAGCTGCAGAGGAGCTGCTCGTTGGATTCGGTGGGACGTGCCAGCGGAATACTCCCTCGGTCTCGCTTCGCCCGGCCGGCTCCTTCCTCGCTGGAAGCTTAGACGCCTGCCGACCTCGGCCTTGCGGAATCTCGTTACGCCGCGAGCGGCCGGTTTCCTTCCGACGAAGTGTCACTGGATGCGTGCCCACCTCGTCTTTGGGGTAGATCGACCCAAAGGAGGCAAATCATGAGGATCTTCGTCGCAGGAGCAACAGGGGCACTTGGAAGGCAGCTCCTACCGAAGCTGGTCGAGCACGGCCACGAGGTCACGGGAATGACCCGGACCCCCTCGAAGGCGTCCGTCGTCGAGGAACTCGGCGCACGCGCGGCCATCGCGGACGCCCTCGACGCCGAGGAGGTGGCATCGGCGGTCGCCAAGGCCGAGCCCGAGGTGATCGTCCACGAGCTCACGTCCATTTCAGACCTCGGGAGCATGCGGAACGTGGACCGCACCTTCGCGCCCACCAACAGGCTGCGGAGGGAGGGAACCGACCATCTCCTGGCCGCCGGAAAGGCGATCGGTGTGAAGCGGTTCGTGGCGCAGAGCTTCGCCGCATGGCTGTATGAGCGGGTCGGCGGCCCGGTGAAGACCGAGGAGGATCCGCTGGATCCCGACCCCATCGGCCCGATCCGCGAAACCTTCGGAGCGATCCGGCATGTCGAGGAGGCCGTCACAAGCGCCGACTGGACCGTCGGAATCGCCCTTCGATACGGAGGGTTCTACGGCCCCGGGACGAGCCTGTGGACCGGCGGCGAGCATCTCGAGCCGATCCGGCAACGCAAGTTCCCGATCGTCGGCGACGGCGGCGGTGTCTGGTCGTTCATCCACATCGAGGACGCAGCCGACGCGACCCTGGCGGCCGTCGAGGGCGGCGAGGCGGGCGTCTACAACATCGTCGACGACAGCCCCGAGCCGGTCCGCGATTGGCTGCCGGGAATGGCGGAGACGATCGGTGCACCGGCGCCCAGGCGGGTGCCCAAGTGGCTCGGACGGCTCTTCGCGGGCAAGCCGGGCGTGATCATGATGACCGAGTTGCGCGGACAATCGAATGCCAAGGCGAAGCGAGAGCTCGGCTGGGCCCCGCGGCACCCGAACTGGCGTGACGGGTTCGCCGAGCTGGCAGCCGGCGCCGAAGGTGGCCTGCCGACGGAGGGACGGAGGCCGCTCGCCGCATGAACGAGTCCAACGACCAGCTCCTCGAGGAGCTTCGTCCCCGGTCCTTCGCGATCGCCTATCGGATGCTCGGCAGCGTCGCGGAGGCCGAGGACGTGGTCCAGGAGGCGCTGCTGCGGGTCAACACCGCCCTGGAGCGAGGCGAGCGGCTCGACTCGCCGCGCGCCTACGTCGCCACGATCACCACGCGGCTCGCGATCGACGAGCTCCGCTCGGCTCGCGCCCGCCGCGAGACCTACGTCGGCGAATGGCTGCCCGAGCCCATCGTCGTGGACACCCGCGAGGACCCCGAGCGCCAGGCCGAGATGGCCGACTCGCTCTCCTTGGCCTTCCTGGTGCTGCTCGAGAACCTCTCACCCGAGCAGCGAGCCGCCCTGCTCCTCCACGACGTCTTCGACTACGACTACGCCGAGATCGCTCAGATCATCGGGAAGAGCGAGGACAACGCCCGTCAGCTCGCGACCCGGGCGCGGCGCCATGTCGATCAGGACAAGCCTCGCTTCGAGGCCTCCAAGGAGAAGCGCGAGGAGCTCGCCGGCCGCTTCTTCGCGGCGGCTCGGCAGGGCGACATGAACGAGCTGGAGGCGCTGCTCGCCGAGGACGTGGTTCTGAAGGGCGACGGCGGCGGCAAGGCTCCGGCGATCGCGCGCTCGCTGCACGGCCGCGATCGCGTCGCCCGCACGCTCCGCAACTGGGCAAAGACGGGCTGGGCGATCCCGAATCTCAGCATTCAGCCGGTCGAGGTCAACGGCCAGCCCGGAGCGCTCTTTCTCGATGAGAACGGCGCTGTGTTCAGCGCGATGGAGGTCGACATCGCCGACGGCCAGATCCAGGGGATCAACTCGGTCGTCAACCCGGACAAGCTGCGCCATCTCGGCGAGGTCGGCGATGCCTGGGCCCTGCTCGAGCAGGTCCGGCAGGGCAAGCGCTCATAGCGGCCGCTCGGGTTCAGCCGGTGAGCTCCGAGATCACGTCCTTGCTGTGCGTGATCGGGAGCCGGTTTCCCTCGAGCTCGATCTTGGATCCGCTCTCCTCATCGGCCAGTTCCAGCACGCGGACATCGACACGCTGGTGGACGGTGGCCTTGAGGTGCTCACGGGAGATCTGGAACGCGAGCGAACCTGCCTTGGTGGCCCCGGCGAACCCATAGACGGCGTCAGCGGTCACGCCCACGACCATGTGGTCGGGGAGCCCGCGGGCAGCATCCGTCGCCTGAGTGGCACCGGCCATCCCGGCAACCGTCCCAACCGCCTCGCCAGCCGCACCCGCGATGCCCCCGAGCGAATCGCCGGCCACGCCGCCCAGGAACAGGGAGCCGCTGTGGCCTCGGGGACTGAACTGGCCAGCTGCCAGCACCTCGACGGCGATTCCCTCGTGGGCGAGCGCCTCCTGCACCGATCTCTCCATTGACTGCTCAGACATGCTCTTCCTCCGATCGTGTTGGTCGCCGTCCGTGGCGCGATGGAGGTGAGATCGTCAGCCCGATGGCCGAACTGAAGTGCTGCAGGACGGCTTCGCCATCAGATCGCGGCCACAAGCGGTCGCCCCACATTTGGTCGAAAGCCGAGGCCGGCTCAGCCTCCTGGGCGCTTTATCGACCGTAGAGGACGAAAACGCGCCCACGACGACTGGAGCGGGCCCAGATGGTCCTCTTGGGCGGATGCCCGATACTGGGGGTCATGTCTCCCCCGCTGATCGAGTTCCCTGCCGACGACCCCGCACGCGCACGGCGGTTCTGGGCCGAGGTGCTCGGCGAAGAGTTCGCGCCAAGACCGCGTGACGCGGGGGCGGGTTGGGAGATCAACGGAGGCGACCTCCGAGTGGGGGTCCACGAGCGTGGACCGGGGCCCGGTGACACCGCTTCGCTGCCCTACTTCACCGTGAGCGATCTGCCCGCCGCGCTCCAGCGCGTCCAAGACCTCGGCGGCTCGGTGATTCATCCGGGTGACCGTTGGGCCGTATGCCGTGACTCCGAGGGCAGCCCCTTCGCGCTCTCGGCGGACACGCCCTAGCGCTGCGATCCAGACGCGCGTCTAGCTGTAGCGGTCCCAGGCCCGCAGGTAGGGCTGGGGGTTCACCGCGCGGCCGCCCGCGCTTCCGATATGCACCTCGAAGTGAAGGTGGCACGGAATGCCCGGGCTGCTTGCGTTGCCGGTCCGCCCGATGTGGCCGACGATCTGGCCAACGTGAACCTCATCGCCCTTGTGGAAGCTCGACGGCCGGACCATGTGCGCATAGAGGTAGGAGCGATTCTCGCCCAACGCCTTGATGACGACAAAGTTCCCGTCGAGGCGCGAGTCGAAGGCCCGTTTGGTGACCGTGCCGGTATGAACCGCCGCGAGCGGGGTCCCGCAGGCGCCGGTGATGTCGAAGCCCTGGTGGATCCTGCCGCCGTCCCGCGGCGCGTGAAACCGACCCACAGCCCCCCGGGTTCCGTGCGGGCCCCGCACGGGAAACATGTGCCCGTGCAGCTGCACGCTTCCCGCGTCCTTCTGACCTCCCCCCACCACCGCGATGGTGACGTGGTAGGTCCCGTCGGCGACCGGTCGGCCGCCATTGGTGAGCCCGTCCCACCTCACCGTCCTGTCGGTCGCGGGCTGCACGCCGGGCATCACGATCCGGCGGACCTCATCGCCACCGCCGGCGATCCTGATCGTCACGTCGGCGGGCGCGGAGCCGCTCAACCGGAAATCGATCCGGACACCGTCGGCCGAATCGGTGAAGCCGCGATCGGGCGAGACGGAGGCCTTCTGGACGACCGCGTTATCGGCGGCTGCCGCGGGAACTGCCAGGACCGCGCCGAGCGCGATCAGAACGAGAGCGAGGCGCCTACCTATGTTCAATGACGCGGTCGACGATCTTGTACTCCTTCGCCTCTTGCGCGCTCATGAAGTAGTCCCGCTCGGTGTCCTTTGCGACCTTCTCGAGCGGCTGACCGGTGTGCTTGGAGATGATCTCGTCGAGCCGCTGGCGAACGTCGATGATCTCCTTCGCATGGATCTCGATGTCGGTCGCCTGGCCGGAGAACCCGCCCGAGACCTGGTGGATCAGGATCTTCGAGTTGGGCAGCGCCATCCGCTTCTCGGGCGCGCCGCCGGCGAGCAGCAGGGCGCCCATGCTCATCGCGACGCCGACGCAGATCGTCGAGACGTCGGGCTTGATGAACTGCATCGCGTCGTAGATCGCGAGGCCGGCGTAGACCGAGCCGCCCGGCGAGTTGATGTAGATCGAGACGTCCTTGTCCGGGTCCTCGGACTCGAGATGGATCAGCTGCGCGACGATCAGGTTCGCGATGTCCTCGGTCACCGGGGTGCCGAGGAAGATGATCCGCTCGTTGAGCAGCCTCGAGTAGATGTCGAATGCGCGCTCGCCGCGAGACGTCTGCTCGACCACCATTGGGACAAGGGGACTCATGAGGCGGGCAGCATAGCGACCACCAGAGCGCGGCATCTTGGAGCGGAGGGCGAAGCCCGTAGCGACTTGTGCTGGGCGCTCGCCTGTGGTCGCGATCTGACACCCACCACGGGCGGCGGGCAAACCGGCGCGGGCGCGAGTAGGGTCGGCTGCGAGTGAAGGAGATCCTCACCGTGGGGCACTCGAATCACGAGGAAGAGGAGTTCCTCGAACTCGTCCGCGGAGCCGGAGTCGAGCTGATCGCGGACGTCCGGGCCAACCCCCGCTCGCGCTATCCCCAGTTCAACCGCTCCGCCCTCGCAGGGACAATGAAGGCGGCCGGGGTCGGCTACGCGCCGCTGGGCGCCGACCTCGGTGGCCGGCGGGAGTCACAGCCGGATTCGGTCAACACCGCCGTCCCGGAAGGGGCGTTCCGCGGCTACGCCGATCACATGGCGACCGACTCGTTCCGAGCCGGCCTCGAGATGCTCGAGTCGCTGGCCATTGAGCGCCGCACGGCCGTGATGTGCGCGGAGGGCGACTGGCAGCACTGCCACCGCCGGCTGCTCGCAGACGTGCTGACGGTCAGAGGCTGGCGCGTCCTCCACCTGGGTCCCGACGGCTCGCTGACTCCGCACGAGATGACCGAGTCCGCCGTGGCCGAGGGCGGCCGCGTCACCTATCCGGAGCCGCAGACCTCGCTCGGGATCTAGTCGATCCGGCAGAGCGGCAGCGGATTCGACTCGCCGGCCATGCGGCACTGGATGCCGCTTGCGCCCCGGGGACCGTTGGAGGAGCAGTTCGCCGGACCGGGTGGCGGGAAGTCGTAGCGATCGATGGTCAGGGTGCTGAAGGCCCGCACCGGTCCCTTGCCCTGAACCTTGTAGACCCTCGTGTCGATCGTCCCGGCGAACGATGTGAAGCCATAGGAGGTGCTGTAGGTGTAGCTGTTGGCCTTGGGCTTCGCCTGTCCGGGCTTCCGTCCAGTGATCTTGAACTTGGCCTGCGTCGGGAATGAGCTCGTGAGCGCACCCTGCGAAGTGGGCTGGCCAGGCTGGTTGGCGCAGAAGGTGAGCGGCATCCCGTCGAGGTTCACCGCGGTGAGCTGGCGCGGCGTGAACTTTCCGCGCCCGTGCTTGTCCTTGAACACGACGTCCAGCCGCAGGATGCCACCGGGCTGCGGCTGCGAGGGGGTGCCGACGGGCGGCAGGTCCCCCTCGAAGTGACGAATCTGGCTCGCCGCCAGGGCGGAGGCAGGCAGCACCAGCACAAGTGCCGCCACACCGATTGCGATTGCGCGCCTCATGTCCCATCAACACCTCCGGCGCCCCCGCGGAGCGGCTGCCCTGCCAACTTCCCGCGCTAGTCCGCGGCCTCGAGGGTGCCCTTGACGACGCCGATTCCGGCCTCCATTGACTGCTCTGTGAGCGTCAGGACCTCGTCATCGGCCAGCAGGTCCGCGGTCCAGACGAAGCGACTGCCGTCGTCCTCCGCGAAGACCTGCACCACTCCGTTGTGGTGCCGGTACGGGCCGTCCACGATGCTCCAGGCGAGGCGGCGCCCGGCGTCATCGCTGTCGATCAGAGCCTCTCGGACGATGGCGCCGGAGGCAAACGTCACGATCCGGTCGGCGCCGTCCGTCCGGCAATCGGTGACGAATCCCGGAACGAGACGCGTGTGCAGCGCGCCGAAATCCCGCAGCGCGTCCCAGACCTTCTCGGGCGGCGCGTCGATCGAGATCTCCTTCCGGATCGACGGCATGAAGCCGGAGCTAGTCGGAGCCGGGCGTCCAGAGGGCGCCCTTCTTCCTCCTCCTCCTGCTCTTTCTCCGGGGTCCAGATCTCCTCGCGGGCCTTCGCCTGCTCCAGCGGGATCGGCTTGGCTTCCTCGGCCAGAACCTCGAGGGCGCGGCGCATGCGGAGGTCCTCCTTCAGCAGCTCCTCGCGGCCGGAGTCACGGATCTTCTGCAGGGCGACGTCGGGCTCGTCGTGCCCGTGGTCCTCATGGCCCGGCGGGATCTGGAGCGCTTCGAGCATCTCCTCCTCGGTGATCTCGATGCCCTCCGCCTTCGCGATCGCCTCGAGGACCGCCTCGCGCTTCAGCGCCTGCTCGGCCTCCGGTCGAGCCTGCTGGATCATCTCCTCGCGCGTCTTGCCCTGCACCTGAAGGTAGTTCTCGGGATCCATGCCCTGCTGTTGCAGCTGCCGCTCGACGCGGCGCCACATCTCCGCGGCCCTGGCCTCGACGACCGGATCCGGAAGCTCGACCTTGGCGTTCTTCACGGCCTCGTCGAGAGCCGCCTCGCGGAAGCGCTCGGCGATCTGGTTCTCAAGGATCTGCTCGATCTGGCCGGAGATGTGATCGCGAAGCTCCGCGAGAGTCTCGAACTCCGAGGCCTCGGACGCGAAGTCGTCGTTGAGCTCCGGCAGCTCCTTCTCGCGGACCTCCTTGACGTTGACGCCGAACTCAGCGGTCTTGCCGGCGACCTCCTCGGCCGGGTAGTCGTCGGGGAACGGGACCGTGGCGGCGCGCTCATCGCCGGGCTTCGCCCCGATCAGGGCCTGCTCCAGTTCGGGCAGCACCCGGTTCTCCCCCAGCTCGAGCAGATAGTCCTTGGCGGTTCCCCCCTCGAACGGCTCCCCGTCGATCTTGCCCTCGTAGTCGATCAGTACGGCGTCCCCCTCCTTCGCCTCCCGCTCCACCGGGTTGAGGCGAGCAAATCCCTCCTGGAGGCGCTTCAGCTCACCGTCCACAGCCTCCTGCGGCACCTCCGGCTCCTCGCGGCCGACCTCAAGCCCCTTGTACTCGCCGAGCTCCGCGCCGGGGCGCACGGCGACCTCGATCGAGAACTTCAGCGGCTTGCCCTCGTCGGGCAGATCGGAGAGGTCGAGCTTCGGATCTCCGACGGGGTTGACGCCGGACTTGAGCATCGCGCGCTCGTACCAGTCGCCGAGCGAGGACTCGAGCGCCTGGGTGAGCACGGCCTCGCGGCCGAGGCGCTGGACCACCATCTCGGGCGGCACCTTGCCCTTGCGGAAGCCGGGCATCTTCATGTCGTGGCCGAGCTGTTCGGCGGTCTTCTTGATGCTGCCCTCCACGTCCTTCGCGTCGACGTCGACGTCGACGCGGACTCGCGAGTCGGGCAGCTCCTTTACGGTCGTCTCCATGGAAGAACGCACCTTAGAGACCACGCGTCGCGAGCGACTCGGCGCGTGGCTCTACACCGGCGCGCCGGGGCGGCTCGCGTCGTTCTCCATCGATCTGGGCCTCTCTCTGGCTGCCCTCGGGTTCTACGGGGTGCGGCGCGGCTGGGAGAAGCTCAGCTCGACCCCTCGGCCTTGATGCGCTCCTCCAGCCTGGCCCCCTGCCCCGCGGCCGCAGCGCGCGCGGCCCGAGCATCGCTGAGCGGCACGCCGCGCGAGTCGGCCAGGTCGAGCAGCCGCTGGCGCTCGGTGTCCTGTTGGGCCCACTGGAGAAAGAGCCAGGCCAGGACCCCGAGGGTGACGAAGGTGCCTTCGACCATCATGATCACGCCGGCGAGACTCTGATCGGTGATCGCCGAGATGTGCCATTTCGCCTCGCCAGCTGCGTAGTGCGGGTAGAAGACCGAGTTCGACCACATGAAGACGTTGCCGAGCACGATCCCGGTGAAGCGAACACCGATGACATAACCAAGCTTCGCCGGGAGGCCGAACCACTTGGGCTGAGGCAGCGGCCCGACCAGCGGCATCCACATCAGGACGCCGAAGCCGATGAAGCAGCTGTGCTGGAGGGCATGAAGCGAGTTGTGCTCGGTCGCGGCCTGGTAGAGCACGGGGACGTGCCAGATATAGAGATCGACCGCCCAGAGCGGCAGGGCTACGAGCGGATGGGCGAGGTGGCGCAGCCAGCCGAGCCAGCGGTTTGCGAGCAGCGGCTGGAGCAACGGCCCGGTCAGGCCGAGGACGATCAGAAGGGCGCCCAGATCGCCCATCAGCAGGTGCTGGATCATGTGGACGAAGAGGAGCTCGTCGTCGATCCGGCCCAGCGGCGAGATGAACGCGATCGCGATCAGCACGAGGCCCGACGCGAAGCAGACGACCCGCCAGGCCGGAACCGGCCGTCCCTCCTGGGAGAGCGTCATGAGCCGGAACGCGTAGGCCGTAGCGACGAGCGTCAGAGCCGCTGCCTGAAGCGGCTCGAAGACCGGCCCGCCGACGTGCGCCAGAAGCATCGAACTCAGGTTAGAGCCAGTCGATCCTCCTGAAGAACTGGACCAGGGCCAGGGCGACAAGCGCCATGAACGCCAGACAGAGCGGGTAGCCGAACCGCCAGTGGAGCTCGGGCATGTGCTCGAAGTTCATCCCGTAGACGGAGGCGATGAAGGTCGGGACCCCGATGATTCCGAAGACCGCCGATATCCTCTTCACGACCTCGTTCTGGCTGACGCTGACCAGCGATAGGTTCGCCTGCAGGACACTGGTGAGCAGCTCGCGCTGCGACTGAACCTGCTCGTCCACCCGGCGGGCGTGATCGGCGACGTCGCGGAAGAAGCTGCGGAGCTCCTCGGGTACGCGCTCGAATCCGCCCTGCTCGAGCAACTCCAACGGGTTGAGCAGCGGCCAGACAGCCCGATGGAATTCGATCACCTCGCGCTTCAGGTGATAGATCCGCCTGGTCGGCGCCGGGATGTCGTCGTCGAAGACATCCTTCTCCACCTCCTCGATGTCGTCCTCGATTGCCTCGACCAGCGGTATGTAGTCGTCGACGACCTTGTCCAGGACGGCCCATACCGCAGACGCGGCCCCGAGCTTGAGCAGATCGGGACGCTCCTCGAGCCGCTTCCGCGCGGAGTGCAGCTCGCTTCCTGGACCATGGCGCACACTGATCACGTAGCCCGGCCCGGCGAACAGGTGGATCTCGCCGAAGTGGACCTCCTCCTGATCCTCGTGGTAGTGGGCGGTCTTGAGGACGACGAAGACGTCATCGTCGTAGTCCTCGATCTTCGGCCGCTGGTGGGCCTGCTGAGCGTCTTCGACCGCGAGCTCGTGCAGGTCGAAGAGCTTGGCGAGCAGCTCCAGATCGCCGGCCCCCGGGTCGTGGATGCCGATCCAGACGAACTCACCGGGGCCGGCGGCCTGCCGGAGCTCCGCCGCGCGCTCGACGGTGAGCGCATCGTCGTGCTGGCGCACGCCGTCCTGGTAGTGGGCGGAATCGATGATCATCGTGCTCGTCCGCCTCCCAGTTCCGCCGCGCCGCGCGGCTTCCTGCCCCTGGGCGGGTTCGGTCAGGCCAGCTCATCACCCGGGATCCAGGCGACGTCCATGTCGACGCGCTTCCCCCGGAATGGGACCCCCTCTGCCCTGAGAATGCGGCGCTGTTCCTCACCCTTGGCGAATGAACCGTCAGCCCGGACGATCCGCTGCCATGGAACTGAGGGGTCGTGGCAGGCGGACAGGACCGAGCCGGCGAAGCGCGGTGCCTCGGGGCAGATGTCGCCGTAGGTGGTGACGAAGCCCTCCGGGACCCGCCGGATGCGCTCGAGCACGTTCCGCGCTCGAGCGGAGCTCAGCTCAGCCGGCTCGCGACCCATATCCCGGCGAGCGTTGCCGGAATCGCGGTGGCCATCCCACGCAGGCCCGCGGCGGTCTCACCCGAGCGGGTGGCGAGGGCGAAGGCGGCGGCGTCTCCCGCATCGGCCGTCGCGTTGGCGACGGTCGCGCCCAGCAGCCGCTCCCGGTCGTCGAGTGCGCCGAGGGTGACGCCCCCGAGGACGAGATCCCTGATTCCCGCGACACGCGCGATCGCCACGGTCGCCGGGGAGACGTCGGAGAAGCCGAGCACCCGCAGCGACAGCTCGGGAGCGATCAGCAAGCCGGCCCCGATCGCCATACGGCCCGCGCCCGAGGCCAGCGAGAGGGCTCGAACGTCCGGAGCCTCGAGGTCCTGCTCGCTCACATCCGTTCCAGCGAGAACGACAGGCTCGGCGAGGAAGCGAGGGTCTGGAGCACGACGCAGTAGCGCTCCGTGAGGCGCGTGAGCGTCTCGAGCTCGTCGTCGGTCGCGTCGCTCTCGAGCTCGAAGCGAAGGCGGATGTCGGTGAAGCCGACCGGAGCCTCCTTGTCGACCGCAAGGGTTCCACGCCAGTCCAGGTCGCCTTCTGCGTGGATCGATCCCGTCGCCTCCAGGCCCATGGAGGTCGCCACGGACCGCATCGTCACGCCGGCGCAGGCCGCCAGGGCCTGGAGCAGCATGTCCCCGGAGCAGGCAAGCGTGCCGTCGCCGCCCGTGCCGGGATGAAGCCCCGCCTTGACGAGCGCCCGGCCGGTCTGGACCGAGCAGGCGATGTCGTCGTCGAGGGTGGCTTCCGCCTCGAGCGTGATGGCGGCCGCCTCCGGATCGCTCCCATAGCGCTCCTTCAGCGGGCGCTGCAGCTCTCGCAGCTGGTCGCCGGTCAGCGGGTCGCTCACACCTCCGAGCCTACGTGTTTTGCCCGGATGCCGACTGCGGTTGTTCCCCTTGCCCGGATCCCACACCGAGCCGATGGGGAACCCAGGAGCCATAAATGACCCCCGGCGCGATAGCCCAGATCAAGACCAATTGGCGGCACTGCTACCGAAAGCCCGGGACCTCGGTGGCCGGAGTCGTCCAGGAGATCTCCGAGAGCGGGACCGTCGCCCGGATCCGCTTCGACGACGTCGCCGATTCCTACATCCTGATCACCCATCTGGAGCCGGCCGGGGTAGAGGCAGCGCTCGAGCCGGGTCTCCTCAGCGCTGCATAGCGCCGCGCCGGTAGCCGGCGCCGAGCAGCGATACTGGACGGGGGATGTCAGTCGAGGGAACGACCAGAGGCGGCGTGCCGGGCGCCCTGAGCAAGGGATCAAGCTTCGGCGGCTTTCGCATCGAGCGGACGCTCGGTCACGGCGGCATGGGCATCGTCTATCTCGCCACCGAGCTGCGGCTGGAACGACGGGTCGCATTGAAGGTGATCCGATCGGACCTCGCCGGCGATGAGGATTTCCGGGCGCGATTCCGCTCCGAATCGCGGACGGCGGCGTCGGTCGAGGACCCCAGGGTCGTGACCGTCTTCGGGGCCGGGGAGCGCGACGGCCTGCTCTACGTGTCGATGAGGTACGTCCCGGGTCGCGACCTGGGCCGAATCGTCGAGGCGGATGGACCTCTTCCTCCCGACGAGGCAGCGCGGCTGATCGCCCAGGTCGCCGACGGCCTCGACGCCGTGCACGCCGCCGGCTTGGTCCACCGCGACGTGAAGCCGCACAACGTGATCGTGGACGAGGACGGCGCTCACCTGACCGACTTCGGCCTCGCGAAGGCGATGGGCGCCACGACGGGACTGACCGCCACCGGCCAGGTGATCGGGACGGTCGACTACATGGCTCCCGAGCAGATCGAGGCGCGCCGGGTCGACGCGCGCACCGACGTGTACGCGCTCGGGGGAGTCCTGTACTGGGCCCTCACGGGAAAGGTGCCGTTCGCCGAGCGGGAGAGCTCGGCGAAGATGTGGGCCCACGTCAACGAGCAGCCGCCATCGGCGGGCCAGCGCGGGAGCGTCCTGGATCCGGTCATCCGCCGGGCGATGGCGAAGGATCCCGCCGACCGATTCCTCTCCGCCGGTGACCTCGGGCGCGCCGCCCTAGCGGCGACTCGCGGCGAGGCCGTCACCGAGCCCGAGCACGTCGTCGGAGCCGGAGAGGCCGCCCCGCTGCCTGAGACGGTTCGCCTCTCCCGCGACCCGGCGCTGCCGCCGACAGATCCCATGCCGCGCCCCGGGCGCGGCCGGCGCAGGGTCGGATTCGCCCTGGCACTGGTCGCGATCGCCGCATTCGCTGTGGTCGGCGCCATCGAGGCGCCAAAGCTCTCGCGGTCCACCGGGACGGCCACCGCCAGCGGAGCCTCCGGGTCGCCGGGCGGCGTGACGGTCCCCTCGCTGGCGGGCCAGCCACTGGACGTCGCCGAGCAGCGCCTCGACGACCTCGGGCTCCACCCGAGCGAGCGGGGCGGCGGGCTCTTCGGAGTCCTGGTCCCCTCGGACTGGGACGTCTGCGAGACCTCGCCCGGAGCCGGATCGGAAGTCAGCCCCGGATCGACGGTGGAGCTGACGATCGATCGGCCCGACGTCTGCTGAGCAGTTCCGTCGGACTCCGCGGCTAGCTTCGGAGCGGTGAAGCTGGTGATCGCGATCGTGCGCCCCGAGAAGGCCAACGACGTGCTCGAGGCGCTCTATCGCGCCGAGGTCAAGGGCGTATCGATGAGCCGGGTGCAGGGCCACGGCGGCGAGCTCGATCACGTCGAGACCTATCGCGGAACGACCGTGAAGATGGAGCTGGCCGAGAAGGTGCGGTTCGAGGTCGCGGTGACCGATCCGTTCGTCGAGCCGACCGTTGCCGCCCTGGGTGAGGGTGCCCGGACCGGCGAGGTCGGCGACGGCAAGATCTTCGTCGTCCCACTGGAGCGGGCCATCCGCATCCGCACCGGGGAGTCGGACAACGCCGCCGTCACTCCAGTGGATCCGCCGTGATCGGCACGCTCGCCACCGCCGGCCAGATCGACACGGGCGACACGGCCTGGATGCTGATGGCGACCGCGCTCGTGCTGCTGATGACCCCGGCCCTCGGCCTCTTCTACGCCGGCCTGGTGCGATCGAAGAACACCCTGAACACGTTCATGATGTGCATCGCGGCGATCGCGGTGGCCATGGTGACGTGGGCGCTGATCGGCTACTCGCTCGCCTTCGACGGGACCGGCGACCTGATCGGCGGGCTCAACTATGCCGGCATGCACGACGTGACCTTCGCGCCGGTCAACGGCCTCACGATTCCCCACCTGGTCTTCTTCGCCTTCCAGGCGACCTTCTGCATCATCACCACCGCGCTGGTCTCCGGAGCCGTCGTCGAGCGGATGCGGTTCGGCGCCTTCCTGGTCTTCGCCGCGCTCTGGTCGGTGCTCGTCTATGCCGTGCTCGCGCACTGGGCCTTCGGCGGGGGCTGGCTGTTCGAGCGCGGGACCCTCGACTTCGCGGGCGGCGTCCCGGTCGAGATGGGATCCGGCTTCTCCGCCCTGGCGGCGGCGCTGGTCGTCGGCGCGCGGAAGGACTACGGCCGCCAGGCCCTGCTCCCCCACAACGCCGTCTACGTTCTGCTCGGCGCCGGATTGCTGTGGTTCGGCTGGTTCGGCTTCAACGGGGGAAGCGGGTTCTCGACTGGCCAGAACAGCGTGCTCGCCTTCACCAACACCCTGCTCTGCCCCTGCGCGACGCTGGTCGCCTGGTTCATTCTCGACCTGATCCGAGGCCGGCGGGTGACGGCGATCGGCGCCGCCACGGCGATCATCGTCGGCTGCGTGCTGATCACTCCCGCGGGCGGATTCATCAGCCCCAGTTGGGCGCTCGCTCTCGGCTTCCTCGGGGCCTTCCCCTGCTACTTCGTGATCCTCTACCGGCCGCGGACGCGTGTTGACGAGACGCTCGACGTGCTGGCAGCCCATGGTGTGGCGGGCTTCACCGGAATCCTCGCGGTCGGCTTCATCGCGCAGGCGAGCTGGAACGGGATCTCGAACGGGATCCTCTACGGAAACCCGGGGCAGCTCCTCGACCAGGTGTTGGCGGACCTAGCCGGCCCCGCCTATGCGTTCTGCATGACCTACGTCCTCCTACGAGCCATCGGGTACGTCACCTCGCTGCGAGGGGTCGAGCGCGACGAGGCAGTGGGGATGGACCTCGTCCACCACGGCGAGGAGGCCTACGCCTCCGGCGAGGGCGCGATCCTGGTGACACCGGAGGACAGTGTCGAGACGCCCGTCCCGGTCGCGCAGCCCTAGCGGCGCGAACTGGTCAGTCGAGGCCGTGCGGGTGGAGGTGGTCCTCCGCCATCCGCTTCAGCCCCACCCGGTCGATCTTGCCGGTCGGATTGAGCGGCATCTCGTCGAGGATCAGGATCTCCTCGGGCGCCTTGTAGCCGATCCGATCGCGACAGAAGACGATCAGGTCGGCGCGCGAGGGCGCCTCGGCGCCCTCCGCCAAGGTCACGTAGGCGCGGACGTTCTCGCCGTGGACCGCGTCTTGCACCCCGACGGCGCCGGCGAGCGCGACCGCCGGATGCTCGACCAGGGCGCCCTCGACTTCGTACGGACTGATGTTGGAGCCGTCGTGGACGATCACCTGCTTCTTGCGGCCGAAGAACCACAGGTAGCCGTCGTCGTCGGCACGTGCGAGGTCGCCCGAATCGAGCCAGTCGTCGATCACGACCTGCCCGGTCGCCTCCGGCGCCTGCCAGTAACCGGCCATCCGGCTGCGGGTGCGGATCCAGATCCTGCCGACCTCCCCGCCCTCGATCGGCTCGCCGTCCTCGTCGCGCAGCGCGATCGTGAAGCCGCAGATCGGAGTGCCGATTGATCCCAGCCGGACGTCGCCGGAAGGCGGGTTGAGCGTGGCAAGGCCGACCTCAGTCATCCCGTATCCCTCGACTATGGGGAAGCCGGCCATCTCGGCGAACTCCGTGAGCAGCTCGGTCGAGACCTTGTCGGCCCCCGCGCGGCAGATGCGCAGCGAGGAGAAGTCGCCGGGCTCGAGATCATGGTCGTGGATCAGGGCCGAGAGGGCCGCCGGGATCATCGCCAGGATCGTCGGCTGCTGATCGCGCAGCAGCGGGAGAAGCTCGTGGGCGTCGGTGCTCCGCGCCACGATCACCTCGCCGCCCACCGAGAGCATGGCGAGCGCCCAGAGGAACGAGCCGATGTGCGACATCGAGGAGCCGGGAAGGAAGACGTCCGAGGAGTCGAGCTCGAATGCGCCGGCGGCGCTGGCGATCATCCAGCGCAGCGTGTCGCGGGTGTGGGTCACCCCCTTCGCGGGCCCTGTGCTGCCGGAGGTGAAGAAGATCACCGCGGGCTCGTCCGGATCCGGCTCCTCGACCTCCGCGCTGAGCGGCTCGTGACCGAGGAGCTCGGCGAACTCATGGCGCCAGCGATGCCCGATGTCCGCAGGCTCCACGTTGAGTGCATGCTGCGGCTCCGAGTCCCGGTAGGCGATCGTGCCCAGTTCGAGGCCGGAGGCGAGCCTGCTCCCGGCGACGTCCTCGGCCCGCTCGACGTGGGCCAGCAACACCCGCGCCTGGCTCACCTCGAGGGCGTGGTCGATCTCGCGCGCGGTGTAGCGGTAGTTGAGCGGCGTGGCGATCACCCCGGCCCGGAAGCAGGCCAGGTAGTGGATCAACAGGTCGACCCGG
Source organism: uncultured Solirubrobacterales bacterium (assembly GCA_963743575.1). Classification (GTDB taxonomy): domain Bacteria; phylum Actinomycetota; class Thermoleophilia; order Solirubrobacterales; family 70-9; genus DASUPK01. Next base: position 108,354 of record CAVUQC010000008.1, read on the forward strand.
TTGGGCATCAGCGAGGCGATCCGGTCGCCCGGCTCGAGGCCCATCGCCCGATAGCCACCGGCGAGAGCCGAGGCGGCATGGTCGAGCTCGCTCCAGCTCAGCAAGCGCTCCGCCGAGATGACCGCTGCCTCACCCGGGGCCGAGTCGAGGCCGGGACGCAGCAGGTCGTTGAGCGGAGCCGCCGGGGCGGCCAGCTCTGCGCCGTCGATCAGCATCGGGCGATCCTAGCCACGCCGCGGGCGTCCCTCGCCCGCGGCGTGCGCTAGAGGCCCGCCGGATAGCGAGCGGTGTAGCCGCTCCCGCTTCTGACCGTGACCCGCCAGCGTGGGCCCGAGCCCTGGTTCCAGGATTCGCCGGCCGAGGAGGTGTCGAACCGCAGGCCGGCGACGATCATCCACGCATGGGACTTGTTCCCGAACACGGTGATCCAGTGCCCTGTTCCGGGAAGGCCCCAGTGCGTCAGGCCACCCGACGTCATCGGCGAGCTCAGGAGGCCGGCTGCGTGCAGGACATAGCTGACGGCGCCCGAGCAGTCGTAACCCTTGGCATTCCAGCTGCCGTGCCCCCCGCCCCAGACGTAGGGCTTGGTGTGGATCCGATTCGCGGCATCGATCGCCTGGCGAACCGGACCCGGCGCGTCAGCCGGAGCGACCGCCGTGCCATCGAGTTGAAGGCGGGCCTTGCCCAGCAGGGCCCGAGCCAGCCGCCGGGCGCGCTGCTCCCGAACGGCGAGCTTGATGCGGGCGGCTTCGCCGCGGCCCACTCGGCCGTCAATCCGCCAGCTACGGCGTCGCTCGAGCCCACGAACCGACTTGTAGGTGCCCTTGCCATAGACGGCGTCCGCGGAAGTGGGCTGCTTGAGGCGCGTCAGCGCATGCTGGAGCTTGCGGACATCCGTGCCTCTCATGTGGGGCCTGAGCGGCCTCGCCCCGAACTTCACCGCGCGCAGATATCCTCTGCCGCCGGCTTCGGCGGCGGGCGAGCCCGCCAGGAGTGCGGTCGCTGAGCCGCTCATGCAAACTGCGAGCAGGATGACGGCTCGGCCTCGGCTCGAGCGACGGCATGCTGACTTCATGTTGTTGGCCTCTCTCTGAGTTGCGCTTCCGGGGTTAGCTGCCGGGCTCACGCGCAAGAGAGTCGCGTTACGCCGCCTCACGGCGATTCGCCCCAGGGACTCGGGTCCCCCGGCCGCCGAATGGAATCGGCGGTTCAGCTAGGTCGATTTCGGGTCGGAAACCGCCCCTATGGGGCAGGTTGCGGATGGATGCTCCGAAGCGTCAGCAACCTGACGTCCGGCGCAGCAGGGCACACATGCGAGGCAGGGACAGAAACGCGCGCATCGAGTCCGGCGAGGCCCAGTACAGAATCGCTCCGGCGCCGCGCTTGAGCGCCGCCGCGGTGCACTTGGCCGCACGCACCGGCGACGTTCGGAGCAGCGCCATGTTCTCCCAGGGCTCGGGCGCGTGCGTGAAGGAGACCTGGACGCTCAGATTCGCCGCGTGCACGCGCCACTCACTGGCGCGGCGGTGATTCGACCTCTTGTACTCGTGGAGCAGGCGACCGACGATCGCCTTCATCCCTCGGCCGCCGGCCGCCGCACAGGCGTCCTGCGCCTGCACGCTCTGCAATCCGCGCCGGCCCGGCGCGAGCCGTCGATGCGGACCGCTGATCGCCCTTGCGAGCTTCCCGTAATCCCACTTGCCGTGGAACTCGGGCACCACCCCGGCCCTGCCGGTGATCCCGTGCGGAACGAGCATCCGGCCGACCCAGTGGCGAACTCGCTGCCGAGCTCGCTCGAACCTGCCCGCCCACGGCGCCAGGTAGGGATTCGAGCCTCGCGCGACGCTCCAATCGAGTCGCTCCCAGTCAGTGAGCAGACCCCACACACGAGGGTCACCTCGCAATGCGTAGGCATACCCGGGAGCATTCGGGTCCCCACCCAGCCCATTCAGGGCAACGATCCGATTGCAGGGGAAGCCCCTGCGAAGGATGCGGGCCGTCTTCGACCATTCGGCCGGGGTCGATCCGGGAAAGCGGGTGTTGATCACGAAGACGTCCCGCGGGCGGATCCAGTCAGCGAGCCCACCAGCCGCCGTGTCATGGCTCGTGTAGATGCGTGCGTTCTGCGCCTGGTTGACGCGGACCAGCATCGTGAATCGTGCCGGGGCCGAGCCGGACGGGCTGAGGCCCCTGGGCATCCCAGGGCAGCCGGCAGCGCTCGCCACATCGGGCGCGCAGATGGCTCCCGCCAATGCGATCGCGGCCAGCGCCGCCGATGAGACGAGCGTCGTCGCCGCGCGCGTCGTCGCCCTCGCCCCCGGCGCCCTCACCGAACCACCCCTACCTTCACCTTGGCGGTGCCGGCGGCGATCACGTCGAGCCTCTTCGCGAGCTTACGCGTGAGGTCCATGCCGTAGCCCTTGCGGTAGGGCCCGCGATCGATCACGCGCGCTCGTTGCCAATGCCCGCGATAGGCGACGGTCACCCGAGTCCCGCAGGGCAGCTTCCGATGCGCGATGCCGATCGTGCGCGCCGCCAGGCGAACTCCGCAGGCTGTCCGATGGCCCCACAGGCCCGGCCCGTACCAGGTCGAGCGAACTCGCGGCATTCCAGACGCGACCGCCTTGATGGTGAGATGGCCGACGACGCCATCGCTATCCAGACCGGCGGCGCGCTGGAGCGAGCGAACGGCGGCTTCCGTCTCGCGGCTGAAGGTGTCAAGGACCGGAGCGTCGAGATCCTCCGCGCGAAGCGCCCAGTTGAGCGTCTTCACGTCTGCACCCGAATCACCCAGGCGCAGCTCCCGCGAGCCCAGTGGCAAGCGGTAGTAGGAACCAGTGGCCCCTTGGGCTCCAGCGGAGCCCCCCATTGACAATGCGGCGCACGCAATCAGCACGGTGGATGCGATCGCGGCCCCGCTGAAGTATCGAGCTCTCACCTTTGGCCTCTCCTTTCGCGCTTCCGGGGTTGGCTGCCGGGCTCACGCGAGGGGCCGGCGGTTCAGCTAAGTCCCTGCCGACAGAAACGGGTCGCCGGTCCCAACGTCGCGCTCGGATGACACGGGTTGTCAGCCGTCGGACACGGAGACAGGCAGAAGGCATGGGGTTCAGACGGCGGGAGGGGCCGCGCCTTCCCGCCCGGTCGGTTGTTACGTAAAGAGAGCGAATCGCAAGGGAGACCCATTGAAGACCGAGACCCCCGCACCAACACGACCACATGCAGACGCAGGCGACCAGTCGGTCCACGTACTCGAAGAGGATCCCGTTCTCCTCGCTGCCGTGCCCGCCTCGAGCCGCGACGCGGCCCGGCAGGGCCTACAGGCGACGGGCGTAGCCGCCGAGCGAGGCAGCTGGAATCCAGACTCGCTCTGCGAGCCACGCGACCTCGGCATCCTGGTGGTCGACGGCCTGCTCATGCGCAGCATCGAGGTCGCCGGAACGCGCTCCAGCGAGATCCTCGGTCCCGGCGACATTCTGCGCCCCTGGGACGACGACGCGGCCCTTCAGCCCGTGCCGTCAACCACCGCTTGGACGGTTCTCGAGCCGATTACCTGCGCGATCCTCGATGAACGCTGGCGCCTGCTCGCTGGTCGCTGGCCCGCCTTTATGGGGGAGGTCCTTCACAGGATCGTCCGCCGTTCGCGCTGGCTGGCGGTGCTGAACGCGATCACGAACATGCGAGGCGTCGAAGGCAGGGTGATGCTCCTGCTCTGGCATCTGGCGGGGAACTGGGGCAAGGTCACCCCGGCGGGCACCCTCGTCCCATTCCGCCTGACGCACGGGGTCATCGCCGATCTCGTCGGCGCCAGGCGACCCTCCGTGACGACTGCAATCGCGAACCTGCAGAGCTGCAGCGATCTCGAGCGCATCGAGGAGGGATGGCTCCTGTCAGGAGATCCGCCCGTGTCAGGAGCCTGACCTCTCAGCCCACCGCTCCAAGTCGACCGGAAGCCGAGCGGGTTGATCTCGAACATGAGGACCTCTATCCGCCCTGCAGGTCTGGTGGTTGGCCTGATCGCACTGTTCGGGGCTGCTGCGCTCGTGCCCGGAGCCGCGGTGGGCAGCATGCTCGGGACGGTCGGCTCGGCGACACCGAGCTGTCCGCGCAACTGCCTCGTCGAAGCCCGGGTAACCGGCTTCCAGGCGACGGCGGGCGATGAGAGAAAGATCTTCCGGGCTCCGGCGAAGGGCAGGATCGAATCCTGGTCGATCGACCTCGGCATGCCGAAGCACGACCAGATCAAGGGCTTCAACCGGAAGTTCGGTGACTCGAGGGCGAGGCTCGCGATCCTGAAGCGAGTTCACGACAAGCGGTCGCGGAGCCCGCGCTACATCCTTCTGCGTGAGAGCAGGACCGAGCCGTTGCGCGCGTGGTTCGGAAACACAGCGAGCTTTCCACTCGACCGGCCGCTCAAGGTCGGACCGGGACAGATCGTCGCCCTGACGATTCCGACCTGGGCCCCGGCCTTCGCGGTCGACAACGCCGGGAGCAGCCGATGGCTCGCCAGCCGCAGGGAGACATCCAGAAGGGGCGGCTGTGTCACGGCCGGCGGCTTCGCCAACATCGCGGCTGGGTCGGCACATCAACGACGGGGGTCGAGGCGGACATACGGATGCGCCTACCGGGGTGCCCGGCTCCTCTACTCAGTCAGCTTCGTCAAAGCCGCCGGCGGCTAGACCCGATCGGCTCGACCGGCCAGAACCGGGTCGGAGGTGATGAGGTCCTCGAGGCCGAGTAGACGGACGAGTCGGGCGACCTGACCCCTCGCGCCGTGAACCTCCACGGCGCGCTCACCACCGCGCGAACCCCCCTGTCTGACCAAGTCCGCGAAGACGCGTATCCCGTTGACGTCGCTGAAGTCGAGTCCGACGAGCCCGATCAGCACGCGTCGATTCTCCGCCAGCTCGGTCTCCACGACCGCCCGGACCTCGGCGACTGTCGGGCGATCGAGCTCTCCCCGGAGAATCAGCGCGCTCCAATCCCGGTAGCGCCGGACTGCGATGGTGCAGATGCTCGCCGGCAGGGCCTCGGCGCCCACCACACCGATCGGAATGTCCCTCGGCTGGGCGGCGTGGGACCGGTTGGGAGTCGTGTGGAACATCGTCTCTTTGCGTACAACCGGCATCCGCCTCCATTGCTGCGGCGACGCGCTCTGATCTGTCAGGAAGAGGACATGACTCCGCCTGTTGCACTAGCAGGGCGCCTTCCTGGGTAGCCATCGATGGACGAAGCAAAGGAGGCAGGAATGGGCATCGAGCAGGACCTACTCGAAATCGAGCATGAGCTCGCCGCCGGATCCAGCAGGGAGTACGAGCATCGCCTGGCCGACGAGGCGCGGGTGATCATCCCGGGGGCCGCCCTCACGAAAAGCGAGACCGTCTCGGCCATGGGAAATAGCCCGGGATGGCCCGAGTTCCGGATCCTCGATCCGAACGTATTGCGGTCCGCGCCGGATGTCGGAGTGCTCACCTACCGGTTCGAGGGGCGAAGAGACGGCGACGACACGTACTCGGCGCTGATGACAAGCATCTATCTGAGGGCGAGCGGCGAATGGAGGCTGCTCCTGCACCAGCAGACCCCCCTGTACGGACCCGACCCTCAGCCAACCGCAG